>CAVUZY010000007.1:0-596721 GCA_963746075.1 uncultured Chloroflexia bacterium | reverse complement strand
ATGCCTTCGTTGCCCGAGTCGAAGAAGAATTCCGTTTCCTGGCCCGGCGCCGATCAAAGGCGCCTTCGAGACGAGCTCCAGCGCGGCTCCGGTCGCCCCACTGCGATCCGGTGAGCTGAACGAGACCCGCGACGCCAGCCCGGCCGACGCCAGATACGCCGCCACCGCACCGCCGCGACCAGCACCACCGCGACCGGCACCACGAACCGCCCGAGGTTCGGCAGCCCCAACGCCACCGCCAGCCCCACGACCAGCCGGCGATCGCGATCAGCGGCCGCGGCTCGTCTGCCTGGCGGATCGTGGGCAGCAACGCGACCACCGCGACCACCGCCCCGATCAACGGCGGCGCCGCGTGCGTCAACGTCTTCTTGAAGCCCTGGAACGCGCACAGCACCAGCAACCCGGCGACCAGCGCGATCACGCCCGCCCTGCTCATCGTCGCGCCGATTCCGGTGCACAGCAGGAAACCCGCCACACTGGTCATCAGCGTGGGCCGCAACACCAGCGACAGCACCGCACCCGCGGCCATGACGGCCGCCGCCGCGTCGGGTACGTCAAGGTGGACGCCGCACGGAACAGTCCTTCCGCCACCGTCGTCCAACCCGGCACCCGGAACACCACCGCGACCCACCCGGTGAGCGCGACCAACGCACCGACCCCGGCCACCACCGTGGCCAGCAGCTCACGCTGAGCCTGATCAGCCTGCGAGGCAACAAGAACAGCGCCGACGAACACTCCGACGGCAGCCACCGTCGGCACCGCGCTGATCAGATCACCTTCGAGCAGACCGCGAACGAGCGCCCACACTCCGAGCGCGCCGCCAAGCGAGACGAGCAGGCTCGGTTTCGGCCGGGCGAGCACGACGGCCAGCCCCACCAGGAGCCCGGACAGCACCCGGCCCGGCAGGTAGTAACCACCTTGCGCGACAACAGCAGCAGCGAATCCCGCGACCACCAACAAACTCGGCAACGGCAGCGCGACCGTTTCCCGGCGCGCGCCAGCACCGACTCTCAGCACCATTGAAGCCCCCGGCTTTCGCCCGCCTCCCCAAGCGGGTCGAGTGCACTCTAGGTGGCGGAGAGTCCCGGCGGAAGACCGAAAACCTGTCAGCTCAACAGCACTGCGGCAAACGTCCCAAGCAGCATGAACGGTCCGAACGGCAGGGTGCTCTTGAGCGTCACCCCTCGCAGTACCAACAGGACCAACGACACCGCCGCCGACAGGACGAACGCGAGTGCGGCCCCGAGCAGCAGCACCGGCCAACCCAGCCACGCGAGCGCCATGCCGATCCCACCGGACAGCTTCACGTCGCCGTAACCCGTCCCGGCCGGGTCGAGCAGCTCGAGGCAGTCCACCACCGACCGGCTGGCGCTGAGCCCGCGCGAGCGTGAGGTGCTGGCGCTGCTGCAGGAGGGCTCGTCCGTCCCGGCGATCGCGCGCACCCTGTACGTCAGCCCCTCGACGGCCAAGACGTATGTGTCACGCCTCTACGACAAGCTCGGCGTCTCGAACCGCTCCCAGGCGCTGATGGTCGCGCTGCGGAGCGGGCTGATCCGGAACGACGCCGCCTCGGCCTAGGCCCACCAGAACGTACACAGGGTCGCCGCCGAGATCACCAGCACCACCAGTGAGGAGACCGGCGCACGCCAGTCAGCGAACCGGTCGGCCACGAACTGGGCCGCCACCGCCAGCAGCGCGGCGATGATGTGCGCGGTGACCGTGAAGCCACCAGGACCGGGCAGCTCGTGGGAGTTCGCGTAGAACTGGACGCCGATGTTGCCCAGTGCGAGCAGCACCAGGCCCACCGCGAGCACTCCACTCACAGCACGCAGGAATCCAAAGGTGCGCGACGGCCGCCGCTCTGCTGCTTCCACTCCACTCCCGCCACCCTAC
Organism: uncultured Chloroflexia bacterium; assembly: GCA_963746075.1. Lineage (GTDB taxonomy): Bacteria > Chloroflexota > Limnocylindria > Limnocylindrales > CSP1-4 > CF-46. The sequence continues at coordinate 594,828 of CAVUZY010000007.1, read as the reverse complement.
GGGGCCAGTAGTGACCACCGTTCGATGGCCGGGGTGGCCGCCTGACCGTCGGGACAGCTGCGGCGGAAGTCGCACCACTGGCACTGGCGACCCGTGACCGGCGGGAACAGGATCTCCTGGTCACCGCCCGCCTTGAGCGTCTCCGCGGCCAGATCGATCTCGTCGGCGGCCTCCTCGCGCGGCGGACGTGCGGGCCATGGACTCCTCCGTGTGCTCCCACACCGCCACCGAACCGGACGGCAGGTGGTGCAGCTCGACGCGGCGGCACGGCTTGCGCAACGTCCGGCGGGCGGCCAGCGCGTACAACGCCAACGCCTGCGAGCCGCGGGCGTCGTCGGAGGTCAGAACGTGGCGGCCGGTCTTGTAGTCGACGATCACCAGCTCGCCGTCGCGGTAGTCGATGCGGTCGACCCGGCCCTCGGCGACGATCTTCTCGGTAGGCGACGACACCCAGCGCTCCACGCCCAGCGGCTCGAAGGCCACGTCCAGCGACGACACGTAGTCGTGCACCCAGCCGCACGCACGTGACCGGTACTCGGCGGCCTGGTCCACGTCACGGAAACCCTCGGACTTCCACTGCCGGTTCACGAGCGCCACGGCCTGCTCCGGCGTGCGGCGATCCGCGGGCAGGTCGAACAGGGCCTTCAACGCGTTGTGCACGACGGCGCCCAGCGTGTTGTGCGCCCAGGCACCGCCACGCGGTGGCGAAGGGCGGTCCAGGTACGTCATCCGGTAACGCCTTGGGCAGTCAGTCCACGTCGAGAGCTTCGCGGGCGTGACGCGCACGAGCCGACGCGGTGCCGTGGTGCCGAAGTCGAAGCCGAGTTGTTCCACCCAGCCCAAACTACTCAGTCACCCTGACAGTGTTCGAGGCCCCTGCTCCGCAGATGGCGGCGACTTCGCCGAGAAGTCGGTCGTCCGGCCGACGCGAACTCGCGTGAGAATGTCCGCTTATGGAGATCTGGCACAACCCGCGCTGCTCCAAGAGCCGCGCCGCGAAGCAATGCCTCGACGACAAGGGCGTCGAGTACACCGAACGCCGCTACCCAAGCTCCTCGAACACGACCGCGCCAAGTGGATCGCGCACATGGTCGAGAACCCGAGCCTCATCGAACGCCCCATCATCATCGCCGGTTCCTACCGCCACAGTTGAGCGATGAAGGGCGCTTTCATCCACCTGAGGTGGACAAAGGCGCCCTTCATACCTCACGACCCGAGCGCTAGGAACCGGCGATGAAGCCCTGCACCGACGAGGCGACGAGCTGCACGGCGATCGCGGCCAGCAGCAGACCGGCGATCTTGGCGATAGCAGGATCCCGCTCTCCTTGAACACCTTGATCAGCAGACCGGCGGACCGCAGCGTCCCCAGCAGGATCAGGTGCACGGCCACGATCGCCGGCGGCCAGGGCAAGGTAGGAACCCCAGCCGTCGGCCTGCCGCACGAAGACGATCGTGGCGGCGATGGCGCCGGGTCCGGCCAGCAGTGGCGTGCCGAGCGGCACCAGGGCGATGTTGACGTCCTCGACCTCGGGGTGGTTCGTCGCGCCCTTGCCGGTCAGCAGGTCCAGCGCGATCAGCAACAGCAGCAGCCCGCCCGCGCCCTGCAGCGCCGGGATGCCGATGTGCATGTACGCCAGGATCGAGTTGCCCGCGACCGCGAACAGCGTGATCACAGGAACGACACCAGCACGCCCTGACGTGCGGCCCGCTTCCGTTCTCGCGCGACTTGCGGCCGACCAGCCCGAAAGACGGCACTGTGCCGGCCGGTTCGATGATCACCAGCAGCGTGATCGTGGCCTCGATGAACAGCCGCACGTTGAACAACACAGCCGTACCGCCTTATCCCACGAGTATCTTGCCGCCGGTCACCCGCTCGGCCAGAGCATCCAGCATTTCCGGCGCCGTCGTCTCGGCGCCGAGCCGCACCGTCTTGTTCGTGCCGTGGTAGTCACTCGACCCGGTGACGATCAGGCCGAGCGACGAAGCCAGCGCCCTCAGGTCGGCGCGAGTGTCAGCATCGTGGTCCGGGTGGTCGATCTCAACACCCGCGAGGCCCGCTTCAGCCAACGACCGCACGACGTCGGCGGTCACGATCGGTCCGCGTGACACGGCGAAGGGGTGTGCCAACACCGTCACGCCGCCGGCCTCGGTGATCATCTCGATGGCGCGCTCGACGGGCGTGTCCGTGCGTCCCACGTAGTACTGACCACCGGTCAGGAAGGTCGCGAACGCCTCGTCGACCGAGGAGACGACACCGGCGCGGATCAACGCCTGCGCCAGGTGCGGACGACCGGCGGGAGCGTCGAACGGCAGCCGTTCCATCAGGTCGACCGGGTCGATCGGGAAGCCGTCGTCGCGCATCATCTCGGCCATCTTCTGCAGCCGGTGTCGCCGTTCCTCGCGATCCGAACTGCTCGACCATCAACGCGGCGTGCGTCGGGTCGTAGAGGTACGCCAGGAGATGCACGGTGACGGTGCGGCCACGACCGTCAGGGCACGCGCACGAGAGCTCGGCGCCACGGACGAGCCGCAGGCCAGGAGGCAGTGCGGCGGCAGCTTCGGCCCAGCCGGCCGCCGTGTCGGGTCGGTGATCGCCACCGCGTCGAGCCCGGCTCGCGCCGCCGCCTTCACCAGTTCGGCAGGGCTGTCGGTGCCGTCGGACTCGGTCGAATGGGTGTGCAGATCGATGACCACGTCGTCCAGTGTGGACGACGCGGTGCACGAGCCGTGTTGAAGGACCATCTTCTTGCCGCGCGCCGCCCGCTGCGCCTTGATCATCGAGAACCGCTCGGCCTGCGCCTTCTTGTCGCCGAAGGTCAGCTCCGAGATGGCGTCGTAGACCTCTTCGGGGTCCGGCAGGAACTCCAGGCGGTTCAGCGCCTGGATCTGACCGGCCGACTCCACGATCAGCGTGCCGTAGCCGAACATGCGTCCGCCCACGGTGCGTTCGTAGGTGAGGTCGGTGACCTTGCTGATGGGCATCATCGCGACCTTGGTCTCGAAGACGCCCGAGGTCAGCATGAACCTCTTGTCGGTGACGACGATCCGCTCGACCCACCACTCGACGATGAAGTACGCGAGGCGCAGCAACACCAGCAGAGCGGCGTACCAGAGCACGTTCTGGATCACGCCGGCATCGGCCGGGAGCAGGTACGAGATCATCACTGCCAGGAAATCTGTGTCTGGGTTGTCTGAAGGCGGGAAACAAGCTGACTGCTGGACGTCGCTGAACTCGCGGCAGGAGCCTCCCCGGTATCCGTTACAGTGATCGAATAGGCCGAGGTGGACGAAGGAGTGCTGGCGCCCGTTTTGCCTGCGTTCGTCCCGGCGACGGAGCTAACGGTGACGGCGCGGACCGTCGGCGCAGAGTTCTGGGAAAGATATGGCACATCGATCGTGTTGATCTGCGCATCGCTACCGGCCGGCCACTGCGCTCGGAACTGGATGAAGCGAGCCGCCGGGCTCTTGATCAGCGAGTCGTCTCCGGTGATGGGAGCGGACCAGGCACTCCAGGTTCCATCAGGCCGGGCGCTATAGCCGGTGCGCGTACTGAAAAGAACGCCGCTGCCGGTTCCATGCCATTGAAGATGTCCCCATCGCGCCACGCTGGTTGAATCGTGCACTTGCGATTCATACGAACCCGGTCCAGCACCGGGCGGTCCGAAACTAATGAGCCGCGCCGAATTGCTTAACGCCGCATAGAGCTTGTCGCCCATTTCCAGGAGCTGCGTTGTTTCCCCCGCTCCCGGTTCGCTCAGGAGGGCGGTTCTTCCGTCTTCCCAACGATAAATGCGCCCGTGATCATCGGTTGAAAACAGCAGCGCATTGCCGTCAAGCAGCAGCGTGTACACGTTATCGTCTTTCGAGCTTCGCAGCGTCTCGATTGCGCCATTCGCACGGATGCGATAAATAGCCGATTTCTCTACTCCGCTCACCTCCGTGGTCGCTGCACTCACAGTGGCGGGAGTCGACGAGACCGACGTAAGTCCGCTTCTGGTCTGATCATTGACCTTCGCGGCCTGGTCTCCCTCAGCTTCAGCAGGCACTCCGTTCTCTTTGGCGGCCGTGACGGTAATGACAGTGGGCGAGGATGCGACCGCGGTTGCGGTGGCTGCGGCCGCGCTTGGCGGATTGGCGTTCACCCGCGCCGCTACAGCGCCGCCCATTGCCGCGGCGTAAATCGTGCCGTTGGAAGTTAAGACAATTGACCGAATCTCCGGCAGGTTGGAATCGTAAAGAACTGTAGCGTGCCCTTGGGTAGCGATGTCATACAGCAGACCGTTCGGGTCGGTGCCGGCGATACGTGCCCGTTGTCACCGGCTGCCAGCGCCGTTACATTCTGCTGACCTGTCTCGTAGTAGAGGTCCGTTTTAGTTTTGCCGTCATAACGATAGACACGGCCCGGCTGACCTGTGCCTATATAGATGGATCCGTCCGGACCTGCCTGCAGCGACCAGATGTAGCGTGTTGGCGAATGCCAAACTTCCTGCGCTTGACCGTTTTGAATCCGATAGAGACCTCCATTGGGTGATGTACCGGCAAACAACGCACCGCGGGAATCGAGACAGAGAGCGAAGACTTCACTTTGCTGGCTGCTCCAAACGCTTGAAGCCTGGCCAGCCGGGGAGACTCGAAAGACCTTTCCACTGTGCCCGGTAGCCGCGTAGATGGAGCCGTCCGGAGCCGCCACCATGCTCCAGAAAGCGGGCTGTCCAAGCGAACTGGTCCAGACGGTAGACAACCCGGTCTGCAGCCGGCCATTTGCATCGACCGAAAGGCCGTTTACGCGACCCTTCATAAGGTCGTTGAAGCCGCTCACTTCCCAAACTGTACTGGTGGCTGCATATGAAGTGAGCGCGAGCGCACACAAAATCGCCATCGCCGAAGCGATCCGCCACACCGTTAGAGGAGCGGGATCGCTCTTTTTCACACCCATTGAGGTCCTTACTCCTTCACGTCCACTTGCACGGTCTTAGCGCCGCTTATCACGAATCCGGATACCGGCACGGACATCTCCGCCTGCTGCGATCCTCTGGTTGCCGCAAGTGCCGTGTTGCTGGTCGCCGAATCGGAAGGGTCGCCCAGAATCAGAGATGCCGAAGGAGGCGGATCTGTCAACTCGCCGAATGGCGACGGGCCTCCGACCGTGAAATACGGCTGCGGCCTCCAAACCCGCAAATATATGGCATCGGCGTCGCGAAATGCATTGATGTTTCGGATCAAATCGCCAGCGCTGCGCGAATCCGATTGCGCCAAACCGGCGAACTCCGGAAAGTTCAGCGTGTTCCCATCGCTCACCGTGAAGTTCAGCGGACCGGTGGGCTGACCGGGCGGGATGCGATAGGTCATGGTTCGCGATATCTGGAGCCCATTCTCACCTTCGAGCTGCGACACGATTTCGACAGACTCTCCGGGATGAACTTCGTGACTCGACGCCCACGCCTGCGCAAGATGAAGCTGCCGCTTCGATTCGTTTGCTTCCAGGTTGAAAGTCACTTGCTTCAGATTGACACTCTGAAAGCCGCCGCCGAGTACAAAGGCCAGCGGAACCACAGAGTCAATCGCGACCTGCTGCGCTAGCCCGCTGTCACTGACAAACGTATCCCGGACTTCGAGGGCAGGCAGACTGCCTTCCCATTCGGCCCGCCCTCTGAGATGCACGGTGCCGCGGCCTAGCGTTCGCTCCGTCTGATCGAGCACGGCAAACAACGCTGTCTGCATGATGAACGGGGTCAGGAACCGGTCATTGACGACCTGAAAGTGATAACTGTGCGTTCCGGTCGCATTCGAATGAACGATCACGCTTAGGGGAACGGTGTGCGCGGCTCGCCCAATCTCGCCGGCGATTCCGGTGGCCCGATCGCTGATCATCGTTCCGACCCAAACGCGCGGTGTAGACAGTTTAAAGGAGCTACTCAGGTTCGGCACCAGGGTGATTACCTCCGAATGCGCGAACGGCAGTTCGGTAGAGCCGGTGCTGAGGAATCGATGCCCAAAAGCGTAAACTTTCTTCCCGTTTACGAACGTCACAGTGCCATCGGCCGTGATATCCATGTCACCTGTCAGGAGACCGACACTGATCATCGAGCCGGGAACGACTTCCGCCGCGGATCGAGCGGATATCGCCCGAGTGGGTTCTCCAGCTCCCCCGCCGGAAATGCCCTGCATCGGTTCGAAACCGAGCTGGCGGAATCCATTTCCAAGCGCACTGAGGGCGGGTTGGCTAAACCCGAAACGGACAGCGGTATAAGCAAATGACTGAGCGATCCGAACGGGGTGGCAACTGGGGCATCGGGGGAATCGGACGCCCCGGAAGCACTTAAATTCTTCAGGAGATTCATCCCATGGAAACGCCAACTCGACATTACCGGGACGGCCGATCCTTGGCTTTGCCCGTCCCCACTGCCGCTTGCCTCTGAAATCATCTCTTCGATCGGCTGAATGCCGGCAATCGGTTCCTTCGAAAACGGAAATCCCAAGGCTACCGCTCCGAGCAGCTTGCCGTCTATATATACAGGGCTGCCGCTCATTCCTTGCATAATGCCCGTTTTCGAGCAGACGCGCCTCGCTGCGCTGGCTCCGCTCCTGGAACTCGAGGGCCAGGTCGTACAGGCGCTGGGCCGCGAGCTCGTCGTCGTCGACCTCGACCGGCTCGGGCTGGGTTGCGGCCCATTCGTCGGCGGCGGCGGCGTACGGATCGGGCCCGCCGATGGTGATGCCCTCGTCCACGCCGATGCCGGCCGCGTCCAGGAGGTCGCCCTCGGCTTCGGCTCGGCTTCGAGGCCGGCGGCCTCGCGCGCGGCGTCGGCGAAGGCCTGGTAGAGGTCAGCCGGGTTGTAGAGCTCGACGAGCTCGGAGGCGCTCTCGATGACCTCGGTCTCCGACGTCCACTCGCCGGTCAGGTCGTCGAGGTAGCGGGTCCGGCTGCGAAAGGTCAGATCCGGGGCGATCGAGAGGTAGTCCGGGTCCTCATCGATGAGGACGAGGCCACCGAGCTCGCTGATCCGGTTCTTGTTGGCATCGAGGAACTTGCGGAGCTGGTCGGTCGCCTGGACCAGGAAGTCGGATCGCTCGAGGGCGGCGTCGGCCGCGATCGCCCCGAGCAGGTCGTTGCGGCTCGTGTCCATCGCGGTTCGCCTCCCATCATCCGGCTGCGGTGTTGCGGTTCTGCGGATCGTCATCGGGACCTCGTGATCAGCGGTGGTACTCGAGGTCGGGTCCCATCCTCTCGCGGAGGAACATCGAGTGGTGTCGTTGGAAGATCCATTCGCCGGCGCGGTGGCCGAGCGCTCGCAGGCTTTCGTCGGCCTCGAGCTTGTCCAGTGTCGCGTAGTCAGGCAGATCGAGCAGGATCACATTGTCGAAGTCCCAGCCATGGGCGACGTTGTACCAGCCGAGGAATTTGATCCCGTACTTGGCCTCGTATTCGCGGACCTGGCGGGCGAACAACGTCCGCATGTAGAACTTGAAGAAGGCGTCGCGGCCACGGCGAACGGAGAAGTACGTCGCGAGAACGGGCACGGTCCTGCGGTTCCTCCTCCACCGATCCACGGCGCCGGATCGGTCCAGCTCCGCCCGGCGGGAACCGGGGCCGCCTATTGTCGCACGGGGCCTTCGCCCGACGGGGGCGGTTCGTCGAGGCCGGGATCGCCCGATGGCGGGGTGGCCGGCGGGTCTCGGCCTCCGCGTTCGCGTCGGCGGGGGACGGCGGCGTCGACGCGTCTTCGAGCTCGCCGACGGTCTTCGTCGCGCTCCCGAGCGGCCGGCGCCGGCCTCGACGGTCCGCCGCGACAAGGCGAAGCAGGAAGATGATCGTCTGGCCCGTGATGAGGAGCAGGATCACGACAGCGAACAGGAGAGCCGCGCTGATCGCCTCAGGCCACTGCCACGCCACCGTGAGCGGCGTGAGGACGATGAAAATGCCGAGGGTGATCAGCTGGAATCGGAAGCAGCCAAGGCCGGGGCCGCGTTCGGGGTCGAGGTCGTCGCCCTTGTACTGGACCGGCGGCGTCGTGATCGTCACGAGCGGGAAGGGTATGGCATGAATCGGGGCGACGCCGCCACCGGCCGGAACTGCGTCGGATACAACGGCGTCCCGCCGGCGTGACCCGCGCCATCGCCTCGATCCTGCTCGCCTGCGTCCTTGCCGCGTGCGGCTCCGACCCGGCGCCACCTTCCCCCCCGTCTGGCCCGATTGCCCTCCCCGCGCCCCTCCGCGAGGCCCGGACGATCCCGCAGCCGGATGGCTCGATCCGGATCGAGTCCGTGTCAGCCCGGGTAGCGCCCGACCAGCCGTACGTCTATCCGACCTTCACGCACTGTGGCTTCACCGCGAACACATTCGACTTCGACGGCAGCTTCTGGGCGATCGCCGATGCGCCGGCCGGCTTCGCCGTCCAGAACGGCAACCCGCCCGCTGGGATCGACAGCCCGGTCGACCGCGGCGTCATCGTCCTCGTCGGGCCCGATCATGCGGTGTGGAACTCGCGGGCGGGGGTCCGGGTCCAGCTTGCGCGCGGCCCGAACGAGGTCAAGGTGTTCGGCTGCGACTGACCGAGAGCGACTCAGTCTGAGTCGCGCGCCTGCTGTCGCCGGACGACGAGAGCCACGAGGGCGCACACGGCAAGCACCCCGACAAGGCCAATCGCGAGCGCAACCACGTCACCAGGCGCGGACCCGTCGACCGACCCCGATGGCAGTGAAGGGGCGGCGCTCGGAACGACGCCCGGGCCGAACTTGGTCTCGGCCTCGCGCAGGTAGCGCCGTCCATCCTCGCTTGCCGGATCCGCTTGGAGCGTGGCGAGGGTAGCGCCAGGCGGACCGACCGGGTTCGGCGACAGGGCGATGACCAGTTCTTGACCGTTGCTGACGCGATAGCTGCAGTCGCCGCCCGGGGCGCCTTCCTTGAACGCGATGACGAACGGAGTGGTCAGGTCGACGGCGTTGAAGCTCCGGTAGACGTGGAACAACCGCCCGCCCGGGACCGGATCGCCGACATAGCCGGCCACGACGAAGTCAGTCGGATCCAGCTTGAGGATCGAGGGCTCGAATGGCGGGCTGCAGGCGAGAGTCATCGGCGACGTGACAGCCGATGCGGTCCCCACCAGCGCAACGATCGCGAGGATCCGTGCCAGAACCCGCATGTCCACCCCTGAGGTCGTCGCTTGCGCTGACGGGCCCTAGCCCTGATCGGTTCCATTGCCGGACCGCCTTGCCAGCTTGTCCTGCAACCGGAACCACTCGCCGGCGAACGGCAGGAACCACGGCCGGCCCTCGTACGGCGCCGGCACAAGCGGGAACGAGAGCTGCGAGAGAGCGGGCGCCGGCCCGCCGCCCAGCCACTCCCCGACAGCGGTGCCGAGCGCCGTCATCAGCGCCACGCCCGTGCCGCAGCAGCCCATCGCGTACGTGATGCCGTCCTTTCGCCCGACATGCGGCATCCGATCGAACGTGAAGCCGACGTTGCCGCCCCAGGCGTACTCGACGCGGTAGCCGGCGAGCTGGGGGTGGACCTCGAGCATGCCCTTGTGGAGGATCGCAGCCGTCCGATCGACCGACGTCGGGAGGAAGCTCGCCCGGCCGCCGAAGATCATCCGGCGGTCCTCGGACACGTGCCAGTAGTAGAGGAAGTTCTTCGTGTCGAAGAAGGCGCGGCCCTTCGGCGACAGGATCCGTGCCAGCTCCTCGGGGAGTGGCTCGGTCGCGATGATGTAGCTTCCGATCGGGATCACCCGCCGGCGCAGCGACGGGACGACGCCGTCGGTGTAGCCGTTGGTCCCGACCACGACGTCCTTCGCGAGGATCGCGCCCCGGCTGGTCTCAACGACGAGCCGGCCATCGGACTGCCGACGGATCGCCTTGGCGCGGACGCCCTCGTGGAGGTCCGCCCCGGCGCCGTCGGCAGCCGCTGCGAGCCCGGCGAAGTACTTGCCGGGATGGAGGAGCCCGCTCGGCGGGAAGACGAGGCCGCCGTGGTAGAAGCTCGACCCGATCTCCTCGTGGAGGCGCTCTTTCGGAACGAACTCGGCCTCGATGCCGAAGCGGGCGAGGACGTCGACCTCGGCGCGGAGATGGTCCGCGTGCGACGGCGCCCAGGCGACATCGAGATAGCCAGGCTCGCGGAACTCGCAGTCGATGGCCTCCTCGACGATCAGTCGCTTGATGAGGGCGTAGGCGTCCATCGTCTCGCCGAACAGCGCCCGGCCGGTGTCCTCGCCGTACCGATCGATCAGCTCCTGCGGGCCCCACTTGTAGCCCGGGTGGACGATCCCGCCGTTGCGGGTCGAGCCGCCGAAGCCGAGATGCTCGGCCTCGAGGACGGTCACGGCGGCGCCCGCCCGAGCCAGGACCCGGGCGGCATTGATCCCCGTGTACCCGCCGCCGATGACGACGACGTCGGCCGTGTCGGGCAGCTGCCGGTCGCGGTACGACGGCATCTCGGGCATCGTCGCGTGCCAGTACGGCCGGCGCTCGTAGTCGCGGTTCAGGGCGGAGCCACGACGGGCTGCGGTGGACGCCATCGGCGCGAGCCTATCCGAGCCCGCCACGCGGTGTGCCTCGGTTGCGTCAAACGGGTGCCGCGACCGTCACAGTGAACCGCGCCGCTCGAGCGGCATCGAATGGGTGAACGCGCCAGGAGGGACACGCGCATCGGACCCGCGATCGACCGGTCGCTGATCGACCGGGCCCGGAACGGTGACCTCGACGCGTTCGAGTCGATCGTCCGCGCCCGGATGGATGCCGTGTACCGACTGACCAGCGCGATCCTCGGCAACGAGGCCGACGCCCGCGACGCCGCCCAGGAGACGTTCGTCGCGGCGTGGCGCCAGCTGCGCGCGTCTCCGTGAGCCTGACAAGTTCGAGGCGTGGCTCCAGCGGGTCGCCGTCAACGCGGCGCGCCAGACGCACCGGGCCCGTAGCCGGCGGCGGATCCGCGAGATCCCGTCGTCGACGGTCGTCGCGCTCGCCGACGTCGCCGCCGGCGCCGCCGCGACGACGCGGCCATCCTGGACGCGGCGCTCGCCACGCTTCCGGTCGAACAGCGGGCGATCCTCGTCCTGCACCACCTCGAGGGCCGGCCGCTTGCCGAGCTGGCGCGATCCTCGAGATCCCCGAGGGCACGGCGAAGTCGCGGCTGTTCGCGGCCCGCCGCGCCTCGCGGCCGCCATCGCGCCGAGGACCGGCGATGACGACCCGCGACTGGGACGACGACCGACTTGGCCAGGCGTTCGCAGGCCCGCGCCGTCCGGCACCGCGCGACGCCGACGGACCTCGCCGACGACGTCATCCGGCGCCTCGCATCGAGGCCGCGTCCACGCGGCCCGGCGCACGGCGCGGCTGGCTCGCGGCGGCCGTCGGGATCGTCGTCGTGATCGGCCTCGGCGCGGTCCTGACTGGTCGCCCCGGCCCGCCGTCGCCGCCGGCCGCCGCAGCGGCACGCCACGCCGCGACGCGTCCGGCGCACCAGACGCCATGCCGCGGTCGGCCATCCTGCTCGGCGATCCGATCAACGTGTCGGCCGCGCTCGCGATCCGCGACGGCACCGAGGTCGAACGACCGCGAGATGGTGGTCGCCGGCTTCCTCTCGCCATTGCCTGCGGCTCCGCTGTCCGCTCTCGCCTCGGCCACGGCAACCCGACCTTCCTCCGCTGCCCGCAGGCGGTGCAGTGGCTCATGCAGCGAGCAGGAGATCCTGACCGACAGACCCGCCACTCGTCCGAGGGCGGCCCGCCGAGGGTCCGGCGTTCCGGCCATCGTTCGCGCTCGTCGAGCCGCCGGCTTCCCGGCCGTTCGCGCCAGGGGTCGTGCCAGCCGCCATTCCCGTCGTGCTCGTCGGCCACTTCCACGATCGCCGCGCGGCCTCTTGCCAGCCCGCGGACGTGGAGAGCGTGCGGCGAGACGTTCGTCGTGGATCGGGTCGCCGCGGTCGACGGCGTCGAGCAGCCGGTCATGACGCACGCTCAGACCGATCGCTGGGACGAGGCCACGCAGACGACGGTCACCGAGCACCCGAACGACCTCGAGGAGCGACGTCGATCGGCTGGTGCTCGGCGTCGTCCCGCAGGCGATCATCGCGTCGCGCCAGCTCGTCACGATCGATCGACGTCATCGGCCTCGAACCGGTCGCTGGCGAACGACGAGTTCGTCCCGTACATCGGCAATCCGGCAACGCTCGTCTGGCTCGTGACCGCGGTCGATCTCCGCGACGGGGTCGCCGATCGCCCGGACGTTCGCCCTGTTCGACGCCTCGAACTGGTTCGCGGAGGTGACCGCGGCGGGCGCCCGGATGATCGAGCGTCGCGGCGTGGCCCGGACCGGCGGCAGCGCCACCTCCGCGCCCGCTCCGGGCGATCCGTCTGCCTTCGACGATGCGCCAGAGACTGTCCTCGGACTCGACGTCCAGAGCGTCGCGGCGGTCATGGACCAGCGACGCACCGACGGTGCGACCGACCGCGACGAGTACGCCATCCAGGCCTGGTACGTCGGCCCGAACCCGGCGACGCGAGTGCGTCCCGGCGGAGCCGCTCATCCATCCGCCCACGCCGCCCTGCGACGAGCGCACGCCACTGGCTCCTCGATCAGCCGGAGTCCGTTCGGCGTCGCGGTCGGACAGCTCGCGGCGCGATCCGGCCCAGTGGCCGAACGCCCTCAACCCGCCCATGCCCGTTGACGTGCCCGTTCGACGTTCCGGCCACCTGGGTCGACGGACGCCCCGTGCCGCAACCAGTCGTGGTGCTCGGCCACTTCAACGGTCGTCGTCAACGCCTATCGCGGGAACGTGTACTTCGTCATTGACGCTCTGGCCTGGACTCGAGACCGATCGATCGCACATCCCTCGACACGGTGACGCGTATGACGACCGACGGCGACGGAGGATCCGGCCTCCGTCGTGCGAGCGGATCGAGGCCGAGACCGACCAGCGTCGCGGTGGCGACCTGGATGACGGTCGTCGACGCCGGCGACTTCGCAGCACTGGAGCCGGACGTGCCGGGGCGGAGTTCAGGACGGGCAGTCCGGTCTGGATCGTCCGCCGCCTGGTGACGAAGCGAGCGGGATGGAGTCGAACGCCTCGCAGTCGAGCGGGCATACACGGCCGACGGCGGCGACCGCGTCTGGCTGACCGAGACTCCCGACTCCGACGTGGATCTGGCCACGACGATCGACGTCGGTCCGTTCGGCGAACACACCCGGAAGGTCGAGGTCTACGACTACGGCCAATGGATCGTCTCGGTCCGGCGCGCGACCGCGGCCGACAACCTGACCTGGCAGCCGACCAATCCGAAGCGAGACGGCATCGTCGAGGTCGCCCGCGGCGCGACGCGATCGCGACATCGGGATCCGCTGGAACGGCGGCGCGTGCGCGCTTGACTGGCGGTGCAGGTGAAGGTCGAGGCGAGAGCCGACGGTCGCGGGCCTGTGGATCCAGCCGCAGACGTTCGGGGACTTCTGCGACAACCCGAGGGAGATGGTGACGCGGGCCCTCGTCATCACGTTCGATCGGCCGATCGATCTCGACCGGGTCCGGTCGCACGACGGGAGCTGCTGCGGCTGACCCTCAGTCCGCGGCGGCCTCATAGGCGAGGCGGCCGCCCGCGATCGTGAACAGGACGGTGCCGGCGAGCTCGCGGCCGGTCGAGCGGCGTGTTCTTGCCGCGCGACGCGAGCGCGTCCGGGCGCGACGGTCCAGGACGCCGATCGGTCGAACACGACGAGGTCGGCCGGGGCGCCCTCGACGCAGGCCGGGCGCGGCCCCGATCCCCATGCGGCGCCCAGGACGCGGGCCGGTCCGCTCGTCAGGAGCTCGATCGCCCGGGTCAGCGGGATCAGCCCGGCGTCGACCGCCGCGAGCACGACTCCGAGCGCCGTCTCGATCCCGCTGATCCCGTTCGCCGCCAGCCCGAACTCGACGTCCTTGTCGACGCTCGTGTGCGGCGCGTGGTCCGTGGCGATCGCGTCGGCGGTCCCATCGAGCAGCGCCTCCCGGCACGCGGCCGCGTCCGCCACGGAGCGCAACGGCGGATTGACCCGGAGCGACGACGCGTACGGCGCGGCCACGATCGCGCTCGGTGCCGTCGCCCCACGGATCGCCGGTCGCCTCCCACGCCCAGCGCCGGGCGCCGGCGAGCCACTCGTCGGTGAGTGCCAGGTGGTGCGGCGTGACGTCGCAGGTCACCGGCAGGCCGGCCGCCTTCGCCCGCCGGACGAGGTCCAGCGCGCCGGCCGTCGAGAGATGCGTCAGGTGGAGCCGGGCGCGCCGGCACGTCCCGGACGACCTCGGCCAGGATCGCGAGGTCGCGGGCGACGGCCGTCTCCTCGGCCGCCGCCGGCCAGCCGCGCAGGCCCAGGACCGTCGCGACGTACCCGTCGTTCGCCTCGGCGCCGGCGGTCTGGGTCGCGTCCTCGGCGTGGTCCACGAGCGGCAGCCCGAGCGCGCCCGCGTAGGACAAGGCGCTGCGCACGAGCGCCGCCGACGGCACGCCCGCTCCGTCGTCCGAGAACCCGACAACGCCAGCGTCTGCAAGCTCGCCGAGCGCCGCAAGGGTCTCGCCCGCGCGGCCGGCCGTGACCGCGCCCCAAGCGAGTGCCCGCACGGGCGACCTGCTGGCGAGCGCGGCCGCCCGGATCCCGCGCCAGGACCGCCGGATCGTCAAGCGCCGGCGTCGTGTTCGGCATCATGCAGACGGTCGTGAACCCGCCGTGGGCCGCGGCCGCCAGCCCCGAGGCGATCGTCTCGGCATCCTCGTTGCCGGGCTCGCGGAAGTGGACGTGGAGGTCGACGAAGCCGGGCGCAACCACGACGCCGCGATCGTCGATCCCGTCGGCCTCGCTCCCGTCCAGCCAGGTCACGGCCTCGAGCACGCCGTCGCGTCACGACGATCTCGCCCGGTCCCTCGCGCCCGGTCGCCGGATCGACCAGCCACGCCCGCGAGATCTCGAGGTCCGCGACGACCGTCCCGATCGGCGACCCGGCCACGATTCGTCATTCCGCGCGCACTCCCGGCCAGCAGGTAGAGCAACGCCATCCGGACCGCGACCCCGTTCCGGACCTGCTCCTCGATCAGCGACTGCGCCCCGGCCGCCACGTCGGCGGCGATCTCGACGCCCTCGTTCATCGGCCCCGGGTGCATGACGAGGGCGTCCGGCCGGGCGCCGGCGAGCCGCGCGGAGGTCAGCCCGTACCGCGCGGCGTACTCGCGCAGCGACGGCAGCAGCCCGCTCGCCATCCGCTCCTTCTGGATCCGCAGCGCCATGACGACGTCGGCGTCCCGCAGCGCCTCGTCGACCGAGGTCGTGACGTGGAACCGCCGCCCGTCCGCCGCGCCGCGCCCGGCCCACGCCTCGAACCCGCGCAGGAGCGTCGCCGGGCCGCACAGCCAGACGTCGGCCCCGGCCGCGGTCAGCGTCCAGATGTTCGAGCGCGCGACCCGCGAGTGGAGCACGTCGCCGAGGATCACGACCTTGCGGCCGGCCAGCGATCCGCCGTCGAAGCGCGCCCGCATCGTGTACAGGTCGAGCAGCGCCTGGGTCGGATGGGCGTGCCAGCCGTCGCCGCCGTTGAGCACCGAGCCCGAGAAGATCTCCGCCGCGAGGTACGGCGCCCCGGACACGGAGTGGCGCATCACCAGCATCTGGGCGCCGAGCGCCTCGACCGTCCGGACCGTGTCCACCAGCGACTCGCCCTTCGTCACCGACGACGTCGCCGCGGCGATGTTCACGACGTCGGCCGAGAGGTTCTTGGCCGCGACCTCGAACGAGACGCGGGTCCGCGTCGACGCCTCGTAGAACAGGATCGTCACGTTCCGGCCACGCAGCGCCGGGACCTTGGCGATCGGCCGGCCGAGGACCTCGCGCATCGCATCGGTCGTGCGCATGACGAGCTCGATGTCGGGCCACGACAGGACGTCGACGTCGAGCAGATGGCGATGGCGCCAGCCGACCGGCTGGGCCTCCGGCGGCGAATCGACGATCGGGACCTCGAGGGCCTCGCCGGCCCCGTGGGCCTCCCGATCGGTCAGGGTCATCCGACCGGCGCCGCCGTCGCCGCTTCGACCGCCCGCTCGATGTTCACCCCGTCCTCGCCGTCGATCTCGTCGAGCTGGACCTTGACGACCTCCTCGCGCGACGTCGGGACGTTCTTGCCGACGTGGTCGGCTCTGATCGGCAGCTCGCGATGGCCACGATCGACGAGGACGGCGAGACGGATCGCCTGGGGCCGGCCGAAGTCCACGAGCGCGTCCATGGCCGCCCGGATCGTGCGCCCCGTGTACAGGACGTCATCGACGAGGACGACCGTCGAGCCGTTGAGGTCGAACGGCAGGTCCGTGCCCTTGACCACCGGCTGCTGGGCGACGAGGGACAGGTCGTCGCGGTAGAAGGTGATGTCGAGGGCGCCGACCGGAACCGTGACACCCTCGTGCTCGGCGATGGCGTCAGCAATCCGACGGGCCAGGGGGACGCCGCGGCGCTGGATGCCGACGAGCGCGAGACCGGCCGTGCCGGCCTGCTTCTCGACGATCTCGTGGCTGATCCGGATCGTCGCCCGACGGATCTCGTCCGCCGTCATGATCTGCCGGCCGCTCATCGCTCCTTCCCGGGCCTCTCGGGGCTCACTAGCGGCCTCACCGGGCCGACCGAAGGTTCGACCAGAAGCATACCCTCAAGGCTGTCGCGCCTGGACGACGAACGCAGTCGAACGCAGTCGAGGGCGGTACGCTCGGCAGGCAAGCGATTGCCACGCGAGAGAGTTGATGGCGGGTCGGATCACGGCGGCGCTCGCCAGCCTCGCCTTTCTCGTCTTCGCCCCGGGCGTCGTGGCCGGACTGATGCCCTGGCTGATCACCCGCTGGGGCCCGTTCTCGGCACCCCGGCCCCGGTCGCGCCGACCCGCACCCTGGTGGTCCGCCGGTCAGTAGACCGAGACGGTCACCTCGGTCACGCCGGACCACGACGCGCAGCCGCAGATCGCGAAGAAGTCGGGCCGGTAGAGATCGACGATCCGCCCCAGGCCGGCGTTCGCGGCCGGGCCATAGTCGCTGATCACCCGCTCGAGACAGCCACCCGCGCCGCAGACGATCACCGTCGTGCCGCGCGGCAGGCGCATCGCGGTCGTGCCGTTGTCGTAGAACGTGGCCTTGCCGCTGATCTTGTAGCGCGGCGGCTTCAGCGCCGAGCCGGCGTGCGCGGCCGGCACCACGACGGACGGCCGGGTCGGGACGACGCGTTTCGGCTCCTTGCCCGGCTCGGTCAGGAGGGTCGTCGTGTCGATCGGGCCGGCGGCTCGATAGGCAACATCAGGCGGCTCGACCGCGCGGTCGGTCGTCGCGAACGCCGGGACCTGGACCGACTGGAACGTTGACGGGTCGAGGACGGAGGTCGGCGATGGTCCGACCGATCCGGCGAGTCCCGGCAACGCACCCAGGGCGAGGGCGGCGGTGAGCGCCGCGCCTGCAACCATTCGGGAGGTGCGCACCTAGACACGGGACAATACATCAATGGCTGTCGCGCCTGCGGACGCCATCGCGGCGTTGCGCCCTGCGCTCCTCGCTCACGCACGTCCGACCGTGCGCTCGCTGCGGTGCTCGGGCGCGCCTTCCGCAGACGCACGCATGCGCGACGAACGCAGTCGAGGAACAGTCAGCGGATGACGATGACCGGGCCCGTCACCGTCTTGACCGTGCCGACGCCCTCGTCGGTCCAGGCCAGCAGCTGGATCGTGCCGCTGGCGATGCTGCCGTCGTCGGACGGCTCAGCCCACACGAGCTTGCCCTCGGAGATCGCAAACCCGGCCGCGGCAACCCGCTTGTCGAGGAGTGGCTTCTTCAGGTCGATCTTGCCGTTGAACGAGTCGACCGCGTAGAGGCTGAGCCGGCCGACGGCGGGGTTCTGCTGGCTGGCAATCCAGACGGCGAGGTGGGTCCCGGTGCTGTCCCAACGCGCGTCCCATTCGTCCATCTGACCCGTTGCGATCGTGGTCTCATGGCGGATCGCGATCTGGTCGCCGTTCAGGGTCGTCGGCAGCGGGCCGTCGCTCGGCGCGCTCGAGCCGGTGCCCCAGTCGCCGAGGACCAGGTGGCCGGCATCGGGGGCGAAGCCCGGGACGGTCGTCGGCCGCAGAGTGCCGGACCAGTAGACGGCGAGCCGGCCGCGCGGGTCGACCGCCGGGCGCCACGCCTTGCCGGTCTGCGGCAGGTCGGTTCGGGTGGATGTCGCCGGATCGAGCAGGAAGGCAACGGGCTCGAGCTCGACCTTGGTCGCGGCGCCCTCGCCCCGGCTCGTCACCACCACGGTGCTGCCGACCATGACATCGCCCATCCACGATCCGAAGACCGACTGATGGTCCGAGGTGACGCGACTGGCCTGGGGATCCCCGACCTTCCAGACGAAGATGTCCGGGCCGAAGGACAGGTCGACGGGTCGGGCCGTGAATGCGAACCAGTCGCCGCTCGCCGAATACGCGGCCGACTGCCCGACGACGATCACGTCGTGGGCGATCTCGATCGCACCGTCCGGCGCCGGCGTGATGCTGACCGATGGTGTCGGCGAGGCCTCGGCGCTCGGCGTGGGGGCGGCACCCGGCGTCGCGCTCGGTGACACCCTCGGCGTCGCACTCGGCGACACCGGCGACTTGGTCGGGGGGACGATCGGCGTCGCTGCGGCCGACGGCGTCGGCGGGACCGACGGGATCGTCGGCCTGACGCTCGGGGTAGGCGTGGGGCTCGGCGCCTGGCTCGCGAGGGACACGACCGAGACCGTGCCGCCGTCCGACGCGGACGGGTCGTTGACGACGATCAGCGCGGAATCGTCGGGCGCGGCGAACACCGTCGACGCGTTCTGGTCGAGCTTGACGGGCCGATTGACGACGGTGGTGTCCGTGGCGCACGGCTCGGTCGCCGTGTCCGGGCAGACCTCGTTGACGCTCCGGACGTTGACCGAGGACGTGCCATCCTCGTTCTGGGTGACGTAGGCGAACTTCCGCTGGGCGGGGATCGGCGTCGCGCCGGAGCCGCCGCTGCCCGGCGCGGACGACGCCGTCTCGGGCGTGGCCGCCGCGATGGCCGGCGACCCGCCGCCGTCGTCGCCGAGGGGACGCTGGGAGGAGGTCAGCGTTCCGACGGCGACGGCGACGACGAGGGCCGCGGCGAGAAGAGCTGAGGGAGCGAGAGAGCGGCGGTCGCGCCAGCCGCGGGCCGGTGCGTGTCCTTCGCGGAACTTCGCTTCGGATTCGATCGCGGCGGCCGTCCGGGCCCACAGGTCGCGCGGCGGCGGCGGAACGCGGTCGCGCAGGGCGCGCAGCTCGAGACGCTGGGTGGCGTAGGACTCCGCGATCCCGCGGCAGTCGGGGCAGGCGTCGAGGTGGCTGTCGAGCCAGGCGTCCTCGGCCGGCTCGAGCGAGGCGTCGAGGCGCTCCGACAGATCCGCCCGGGCCCGGACGTGGCTCGACGGCCAGTCGTCCGGCCGGCGCGCGCGCCCGCGACCGAGGTTCATCGGGTCATCCCCGACCGCGGCCCGGCGGGCGACGACGCGGCGTCGGCCTCGGCCTCGGCGTCCGCATCGGCCTGACGCTCGACGGCGAGCGCCTGCCGGAGGCTCTCCCGGGCGCGGGTCAGGAGCGCTCGGGCTGCGACGTGGCTGACGCCGAGGGCGGCGGCCAGCTCGAGCCCGGTGAGGTCGTGGATCTCGGCGAGGAGGAGGGCGGCCCGCTGCCGCTCCGGGATCTTCGCGAGCGCCCGCTGGAGGTCGCCCGACAGATGGGCATCCATGACCAGCCGCTCGGTCGACGGCGCCGCACCGTGGCTTTCCCCCGTCCACGGCATGAAGCGGACGATCTTCTGGCGACGGATGTGGTCGAGCGCGACGCGGTGGGCGATCTGGTACAGCCACGCCCGGGCGTTCTCGGGCTTCTCCAGGACGTTGTAGTTGCGGTAGGCCTTGATGAACGCGTCCTGGGTCAGATCGGCGGCCAGCTCGGGGTCGCGCAGCATCCGGATCAGGTAGGCGTAGATCTCGCCGTGATGGGCGGCGAACAGGTCCTCGACGAAGCCGGCCGCTGCGTCCTGCTCCCAGGCGCCGGTCATGGTCGCTCCCCCACCGAAGCCTCGGGTGAGGCCCATCCGGTTGTCGAGCGCGCCGACCATGAATCCTCCGCGTGACGTCGTGACGGGTTCGAAGCGTGGGGATCGGGCTGTTTGCTTCGTGGCCCAGAGACGAGGCGGTTCGCGATTGTGTGACGCCGTCCTCCCAGCGGCGCGGGCCACATCAGCCCGACGCCCCCGCGCGCGACGACACCTCTCGTCGTGCTCGTGCGAGGAGCTCCTCGACGGCGTCCTCCGGCGACACCGGGTTGACCGGCAGGCCGGTCCCGAGCTCGAGGCCGGCGATCTCGCGGAGCCGGGGGTGGATCTCCCAGTGCCAGTGGTAGGTCGCGTCGACCTGCTCGCGGAGCGGTGACGTGTGGAGGACGAGGTTGTACGGCGGGCCGTCGAGGGTGGCCGACAGGGACCCGAGCACCTGGCGCAGCGCCTCGGCGGTGGCGGCGATGCCGGCATCGGACGTCTGGCCGAAGTCGGAATCGTGGCGGCGTGGGACGACCCAGACCTCGAACGGAGAGCGCGAGGCGAACGGTGCGAACGCGACCGTGTCGTCGTCCTGCCAGATCAGCCGCTCCGGCCGGCGCGGCTCGTCGCGGACGAGACGGCACCACGGGCACTCGCCCTCGCGGATGACGAAGCGCGCGGCCCCACCGAGCTCCTCGGCGATCCGGTGCGGGATCTGGGGCAGGTCGTACAGGTCGAGGCACAGGTGGTTGGTCCGGGCGCCGGCCTGGCCGCCCCAGTTCTGGACGACCTGGAGATGGTCGGTCTGGGCTGCCCGGCGGGCGTCGAGGAGCGCGGTCCGGGCGCAGCTGAGGAGGGCGACGATCGTGTCCATCCCGACCGCGTGGAGGGCCCGGTGCTCGCCCGGCGGGGCGACGATCGTCCGCCACGAGCCGCTGGCGCGGGCGTCGGCGATCGAGACCTGGGCGACGCTCTCGTCGAGCTCGCGGGCCTGCTCGTCGGTGCCGACGGCGTGGAACGCGTAGTCCTTCAGGGTCCGGAGTCGGACGCCCTCCCCGACCGGAAGCCGGCAGTTCTGGCAGTCGCCGCCGTCGTCGATGAGCTCGGCGGCGCGGGCGAATCGGTCGCGATGGAAGGCGCGATCGACGACGGTCGCGACCCACCAGCCCGTGATCGCGTCCTTGCGCAGCTCGAACAGGCCGGCGGCCACCTCAGCGAGCCGCCACGAGGGTGGCCGGGCGGGCTGCGTGGGTGGGCGCGTCGTCGTCGCGCCCGGCGGTCGCCTCGGCGCCATGGCCGCGGAGCGTCGCGCCGATGCCCGCGGCAAACGCCCGGGCGAAGATGGCCGCCGCGTCCTCGATCGTCGCCGTCGTCGCGAGCGTTCCAACCCGACCGGTCTCGACCGCGATCGAGGTCGACGCCACGCCGGGCATGCCGCACGGATCGATCAGATCGAAGTCGCCCAGGTCGGGATCGACGTTCAGGGCGATGCCGTGATAGCTGACGCCGCGCTCGACCCGGATCCCGAGCGCCCCGATCTTGCGCGGGGCGATGCCCTCCGCGTTCACCCAAGAGCCGGGGTGGCCCTCGCGCCGGTCGGCGACCACGTCGAAGGCGGCGCAGGTCGCGATCATGGCCTCCTCGAGCGCGCGCACGAACGGCCGGAGCAGGAGGCCGCGGCGACCGAGACCGATGATCGGGTAGGCGACCAGCTGGCCGGGGCCGTGGTAGGTGACCTCGCCCCCGCGCTCGACCCGGATCACCTCGATGCCGCGGCGGGCGAGCTCGTCCGGCGGCGCGAGGACATGGCTGTCGTCGGCCTGGCGGCCGAGGGTCAGGACGGCCGGATGCTCGACGAGGAGCAGGCGGTCGCGAATCTCGTCGTTCGCGCGCGCGGTCGCGAGACGCTTCTGGAGATCCCAGACCGAGCGGTAGTCGGCCCGTCCGAGCCACGTCGAATCGATCGGCCGGGTCTCCGGCGTCTCGATCGGCGGGGCGTGACGAGGCGGTGCTGACTCCACGCTGGCACGATAGCAGGGACCCTCGCGCGGGCCGTTACGGGCGAGTAACGGTTGGGCGTGCGGACGAGACACGACCTCCGCAGCCCGGGATCAGCGGGGCGGCGTGATCACGTTCCCGCGGTCGTTGACCCGGGTCACGTCGATCCGCAGCGTGACCTGCTTCGGGGTCCCACCGAGGTCCCACGTTCCGTCGATCAGGAGCCCGACGAGATAGCCGCCGCTGGCCGCGAACCAGGCATCGACGGTGCCCTTCGACAGCCCGGCTTCCTTCGCCACCGCGTCGCCGGCGTCGGCCTCGTAGTGGATCGTGCGGCGCCCGTTGCGAGACTCCGTCCCGGTCCGCTTGATTGCCCCGCCGAGCCCCTCGAACTCACTCACGAGCTCGATCGGCGACAGGGTCGTGAACGCCGCGTCGAAGTCGGCCGCGCCGCCCGGGCTCTTGATCCAGGCCCCGCCGCCCTCCTTGAGCCATGCCTCGTCGCCGATCACGACCGCCTGGAGGCGCCCGCCGCTGAAGCCGGCGACCCCGGTCATGCTGAACTGGGCCGCGGGCTCGTTGCCCTGGACAAGGGTCGAGGTCATCGTCACCTGGCCGTTGGCGGGCGTGGCCGCCACGAGGCCGCGGCTGACGACCGCGACGCGGTACGAGCCGAGATCGGCCAGGCCGTTGGCGGCATCGACCAGGTCCGGACCCGATCCGGAAGGATCCGGGCGGAGCGTCGGCGCTTCGTCGAGCTCCGTGGGGGTCGGCTCCGGCGGGGGCTCCGGCGTCGCCACCAGGCGAGACGGGCGTGGCGTCGCCTTCAGGGTCATCACGTCGCAGCCGGCGAGGGTCACCGCGAGTGCCGCGACCACCACGATGGCGAGCAACGGGATCCGCCGGGCGAGCGAGGTGCGTGGGAGCATCGAGACCCCGGAACGAGGGAACGGTGAGCCCGAGGATAGCAAGGCAGCGCGGCCGACCCGATCGAGCGCGCGGCCGTCGCGTTCGGGCGACAATGGCCGGGTCGGTCGAGTCTTCGCTCCACGAGGGATGCCCGTGCGCTTCGTGACGCCGCAAGGGACCAGGATCGTTCGACGGGCCGGCGCCGCCGCGCTCGTCGCGCTGATCTGCGTCCTCTTCGTCGCCGCCTCCGTCGCTGCGGCGAGCCCGAAGCGTCTGGCGGGCCCGATCACCGACGACGTCGGCGCGCTCGTCGGGTCGAACGCGGCGATGGAGTCGCGGATCGAGGAGCTCCAGACCGCGACCGGCACCCAGCTCTGGGTCTGGTTCACCGACACGCTGGATGGTCAGGATCCGAGTGATTTCGCGACCGAGACGGCCCAGCAGAGCGACCTCGGATCGACCGACCTGCTGCTCGTCATCGCGCTCGAGGACCGAGCGTACGGCTGGTGGAAGGGCGACAACGTGCCGATCTCGGACGCCGACCTCGACCAGGTGCTGTCCGCGGATCTCGAACCCGGGCTCCGGACGGAGACCTACGGCTCGGCGATCGCGAACACGGCGAGCGGCCTGCAGACGGCCATGACCGCGCCACCGACGCCGGAGGACACCCCCGGCACCGGGCCGGTCACCGCCGAGCCCGGTGGTCCGCCGATCCCGATCGAGCCGGACCGCGGCTCCGGCCTCGGCACCGTCATCCTCGTGGGCGGTGCCCTCGCCGTGGCCGGTGGCGCCTTCTGGTGGATGCGTCGCCGGCAGGCGGCAAGACCGGCAGCCGTGGCGGCCGACGCCGGCCCGAACGGCGGCCTGGTTGCGATGAGCCAGGGCGATCTGGAGGAGCTCGCGAACCGGATCCTGGTCGAGACCGACGACGCGATCCGCGACTCTGAGCAGGAGCTCGGGTTCGCGCAGGCGCAGTTCGGCGATGCCGCAGCCGCCCCGTTCGTGGCGGCCATCGCCGCGGCGAAGGGCGAACTCAAGGGCGCCTTCACGATCCGCCAGCGGCTCGACGACTCGACGCCGGAGGAGCCGCCGGAACGGCGCCAGATGCTGGTCGACCTCGTCGTCGCCAGTCGCAACGCGCAGGGACGGCTCGATGCCGAGACCCAGCGGTTCGCCGAGCTCCGCGCTCTCGAGAAGGAGGCACCGGCGATCCTCGCGGCGCTGCCGGCGAAGGCGGACGCGCTCGAGGCACGACTGCCGGCCGCCGAGACCGCCATGGCCGGCCTCGCCGAGTACGCCGACAGCGACTGGAAGGCCGTGGCCGCCAACGTCGACAACGCCCGGACGCGGATCTCCGCCGTGCGGGCCGCCGCCGCCGAGGGGACGAAAGCCCTCACTGCCGGGTCGCCGGGAACCGCCGCCCACGCGGCCCGCCTGGGCGAGGACGGCCTTGCCCAGGGCACGGCCTTCCTCGACGCGATCGATCGTCTTGCCGTCGAGCTCGACCAGACCCGATCGAAGGTCGACGCCGAGATCGAGGCCGCCGCGGCCGACCTCGGGGCGGCGACGGCCGCGGCCATCGCCGCCCCGGACGACCCGAACGTCGACCGCCGGCTCGCGGAGGCCCGCGACCTGCTGGACCAGGCCCGGGTCGCGATCGGCCTGCCCAAGCCCGACGTGACGGGGGCGGATGATCTGGCTCGTCGCGCCAACCAGCTCGCCGACGACATCGAGGCCGGCGTCCGGACGGCACAGGAGCAGGCGGCACGCGCGGCCGCCCGCCTCGACGCCGCGCTCCGGACGGCCCAACTGACCGTCACCCGCGCCGCCGACTACATCGGCGGTCACCGCGGCGGGATCGGGACCGAGGCGCGGACCCGACTGGCGGAGTCGGACCGCCTTCTCGGCGTGGCCCAGGGGCTTCAACAGACGGACGCCGCCGCGTCCCTGTCCGCGGCCGAGCGGGCGACCCAACTGGCGCGCGAGGCGGAGGCGCTCGCCCAGCGGGCCTACGACCAGTGGGACGATCCGTTCCGCGGGCTCGGCGGCCCGCGCGGCGGCGGACCGCCGGGCGCTGGTGGCGGGGGGACCAGCGGAGCGGATGTCGCGGGCGCGATTCTCGGCGGGATCATCGGCGGCATCCTGTCGGGCGGCGGCGGCCGGCGCGGCGGTGGGTTCGGCGGCGGCGGTGGGTTCGGTGGTGGAGGGTTCGGCGGGTTCGGCGGAGGCGGCGGCGGCTTCGGCGGGTTCGGCGGCTCCGGCGGAGGCGGAGGCGGCGGCGGATCCTCCGGCGGCGGCCGCTGGTGATCGGTCGAGCCGGCTGCCGCGACGGCCCTTGAGCCCGACCGCAGTACGATGAGATTTTGAATCGATCGCCGGGATCCCCGCCCGGCCTGGACACGGCATCACTCGCACGGAGGCAACGCCACCATGGCCCAATCCTCGATCCTCGGACGCGTCGGCCAGCTGGTCCGCGCCAACATCAACGCGATGCTCGACAGCGCCGAGGACCCCGAGCGGATGCTCGAGCAGATGGTCCGCGACTACACGGACAGCATCCGCGAGGCCGAGGAAGCCGTCGCCCAGACGATCGGCAACCTCCGACTCCAGGAGGACGACGCGAAGGAGGCCGGCGAGGCGGCGGCCGAGTGGGGCCAGAAGGCGTCCGCGGCGTCCCGGAAGGCCGACGAGATGCGGGCGGCCGGCAACGCGGCCGACGCCGACCGGTTCGACGGGCTCGCGCGGATCGCCCTGAAGCGCCAGATCGGCTTCGAGGAGCAGGTGAAGGCATTCGGCCCCCAGATCGAGCAGCAGACGGCGCTCGTCGACCAGCTGAAGAACGGCCTCAACGTCATGCGCGAGAAGCGCGAGGAGCTCGTCCAGAAGAAGGACCAGCTGATCGCGCGGGCGAAGATGGCCCAGGCCCAGGTGCAGGTCCAGCAGTCGCTCAAGAGCGTCAACGTCATGGACCCGACCAGCGAGGTCGCCCGCTTCGAGGAGCGGATCCGGCACGAGGAGGCGCGGGCGAAGGGCATGACCGAGGTCGCCGCGAGCTCCCTCGACGCCCAGTTCGAGAGCCTCGACGACGCGGCCGACGATCTCGAGGTCGACTCGCGGCTGGCGGCCCTCAAGCAGGGCGGCTGACCGGCCATCGCCGTGGCTCCGGCCGGAGCTGTGGCGGGCGCGGCGTCGTGAAGCCGACGCCGGCCCGCCTTGGCGCTCGAACCGGTCCTAGGTGACCGACCAGACCCGGACGCGGCCGTCCGCGGCCGCGCCGGCCAGCAAGCGCCCGTCGGGCGAGAACGAGAGCCCGTAGACGCCCTTGGGCAGTCCGTCGACGATCACGCCCGGTTGCGTCTCGTCGGCGCTCCAGAGACCCACGTGGTGATCCCACCCGAGCGCGATCCGGCTGCCGTCCGGGCTCAGCGCGACCGGCAGCATGCTTCCCGGTCCGATCTGGAGCGACCGCACGGCCTCCCACCCGTCGGCGGCCCAGACCGTGGCCCCTTGCAGCGTGGATCCCAGCAGGAAGGTGCCATCCGCGGTCCACGTCACGGCCGCCACGATCCCGTGGTCCTCGGCGAGGCGAGCGATCTCCTGGCCGTCGGGGCCGACGATGGCGATCCCCGCGCCGCCGGTCGCTGCCGCCACGAGGCCGTCAGTCGATCGCACCGCGACCGACGACACGCTGGCCCCCAGGTCGAGCTGCGTTTCGAGCCGCTCGGTCGAGAGGGTCCAGAGGTTCAACCGGCCGTCATGGCCGCCGCTCCAGACACGATCTCGCGCCAGGTCGAGATCGAGCGCGAGGACCTGCTTGCGATGCGGCCCGAGGACGGCGCGCTGGCGCCGGGCGGGGAGATCCCAGATCCGGACGGTCTTGTCGGACGAGGCAGTCACGGCGGTCGCCCCGTCCGGAGAGATCCGGACCACGCTGATCGCCGCCGCGTGACCGACGAGCTCGCCGGCCGGGCTCCCGTCTAGCGTCCAGATCCGCGCCTGTCCGCCGAACCCGCCGCTCACGATGTGCCGGCCGTCCGGCGTGAACACCGCGGTCATGCAGTGCCTGTCGTGGGCCCGGAATTCCGCGGCCGGCGTCAGGCTGAGAGGCGCCTCAGGCCGGACGATGTGGCTGCGAGCCGTGGCGTAGGACTCGCCCGTGCGCGCCATGCGGGCCCGGATGAGCGCCTTGAGATGCTTCCGCTCAGTCATCGAAGAACCTCCGGCCGTCGCTGACCCTGCGCATCGTGCAACGACCCTCAGGTTCCGTGACCGTCAGGTCCACCCGGAAGACATCGATCCCCTTTGGCTCCTCGAGTGGGTCGCGCAGGGACCCAGCCGGAGCTTGGGCGTCGGGCGGGACGCCACGGCGATCATGGCACGCGACCGATCCGGCGGCAACGTGGTTGCGGCTGCGGAGGAACCGAAGCCGGGCGCCCGGAGTAGTCGTGCTGTGACACGGACGGCAAGGCTGATCGCGCGACTCCTTCTCGCATCCTCGCTCCTGGCCGCGGCCGCCTGCGACGCGGCTCCGGCGCCGACCGCCGGTCCTCCGACGGCGGCCTCCCCGAGGTCGAGCCCGAGCCTGGTGCCTTCGGCGACGGTGCCATCGGCGTCGCCGCGCATCGAACGCCGCGGCGAGGACCCCGTCCTGGTCGGCCCGCCGATCGAGCTGGCTTCGCTGACGGGCAAGATCGTCTTCGACGACTTCGAGGACGTCCTCACGATGAACGCCGACGCGACGAATCTCCAGGCGGTCACGGCTCGACCCGGATCGGAGTTCGATGGGGCATGGTCGCCCGACGGGCGGTCGATCGTGTATCGCGATTCCCGGCGCGGGATCAACGACGATGACGAGGTCTACATCGCCGCCGCCGATGGGTCAGTGCCGCGGAACCTGACGAAGAATCCCGCCAACGACTGGGGCCCGGACTGGTCGCCGGACGGCCGCTGGATCGTCTTCAACTCGGATCGCGACGGCGGGCCCCTGCGCGGCTATCTCGTCCGCCCGGATGGGTCGGACCTCCACCAGATCCCGGCGGACGGGTGGTTCGAGTACGGGTCGTTCTCGCCCGACGGCCGGTTCATCGTGTTCACCGGCCACGTCGGATCGGACTACGAGGTATTCACCGTGGAGCTCGCGACCGGTACGACGAGGCAGCTCACGGACAGCTCGGGCGACGACACCTGGCCGGTCTGGTCGCCCGACGGCAAGGCGATCGCGTTCTCGTCGGAGCGCGACGACTGCCTCCGCGTCGGGCCGACCGTCGACTGCTGGCGGAGCGACGAGCCCGGCGAACACCACGACGTCTGGATCATGGACGTCGACGGCGGCAATCAGCGCCGGGTCACGCCCGAGATCGGCCAGTTCGTCACGTGGTCGCCCGATAGCCGCTACCTGCTCATCTCCGGTCACACCCTGTTCGTGGTCCGGCCGGACGGCACCGGCCGAGTCGAGATGCGAGCGCCCGACATGACCCTGGCGCCCGGCGGGATCCCGGACTGGATTTCGGCGCCCTGACGCGCAGACGCTCGGGACCCCCGAGGGACAGGCAGGCATCGGCGGCGTCGCCGATCGTCAAGGGCTGACCATCCGTCACGGCGAACCGCGGATCGCAGACGACCTGTGCGAAGAAGTCGTGCTGGAGCACCCAGCCGTGGCGCTCGGCGATGGCCACGATCGGTGCCGGGCAGCCGGCGACGGCCGGGACGACAGAAACGTCCGACCTACACCGGCGCAAGCACGTGGTTCCGCGCCGAAGTGCTACCTGCCCCCGAATTCGGGTCTACTCGGTGACCGACAGCTGCCAGAAGACCGGCCGGCTGACATCTGCTGAGCAGGTCAACACCGTTCCGCGCAGGACGTCCATCCCGATCAGACATTGCGTGCCATGCATGGCGGGCCGCACCGCCAGGTTCGGCACCGGCAGCCGCCGACCGGCGACGACGAGCGTCTGCGGGCCGGCGGACGCTCCCGCGAACTCGTTCCCTCCAACGCCGCGGCCCATCGCCTCGGAACCCTCGGCGAGGATGCCGGGCACGGCCGAAGCCGCCGCCTCGGTCCGTTTGCCGCCGGTGTCGAGGAGCGTGGGGATCTCCGGGTAGCCCGCGATCGTGGCCGGGACAACCACGTTGGCGGCGGCCGCGTCTCGCGGGAGCCGCAGGAGGGTGAGGCGCGGGGAACGATCCCGAAGGAAGGCTGCGAGGTCGTCGTCCGAACCCTCGGCGAGGATGAGCTCGTCTCGACGGAGGTCGATCACCGCCGCGGCCGTGGGATGCAGCAGTTGCGGCGCGAGGATGCCGCCGACGCCCCAGCCGGGGAACGGGGGCGGGGCCGGAATGGCCACGACGTCGTGCAGCGTCACCCGTGCCTCACCCAGGTCCATCCCAACCGCGCCGACATTCCAGCTCGGCATGGTCGCGCCGCCGTGATCGACGCCGTCCTCGCCCGGGACCTTGTCGAGCCCGAGGGCCTCGGCGAGGTCCTCGTTGAGGAGGTGGACGTCGGAGCCCGTGTCCAGGACGAATTGGGTCGTGCGCCCACCGAGCGTGCCGATGACGAGCGGCGCGTGCTGAGTCTGCCCATCGACGCCCTCGAAGGTGATCCGAACGCGAGCGAGCAGCCGCATGCCGGAAGCGTATCGAGGTCCAGCCCTGCTCGGGCACTGGCGCCACGGACGACGCGTCGATAAACTGGCAGCCTCCCGAGCGGGAGTAACTCAGTTGGCAGAGTGTCAGCTTCCCAAGCTGAATGTCGCGGGTTCGAACCCCGTCTCCCGCTCCATCCTCCCCCGATCCTGGACGTCGGTGTTCGCCTACGTGCCGGCGAGCTGCTCCACGACCGGCGCGAAGTCGGCGATCTCCGGCTCGTCCATCCAGCCGACCAGGTAGGAGTTGATCCCCCAGCGCTCGCGCGTGACGCGGAGCTTGGCCGCGAGGTCGCGGACCGTCCCGATCAGGGAATACGGCGACTCGAGGATGTCGGACGGCGGGATCACCAGGCCGGTCTGACTCTCGAGCCGCCGGGCGACCTCGGCCGCAGCCTTGAGCGGAGCATCGGTGATGGTGAGCGCGCCGAGCAGGCGGAGGGCATTCAGGTCGAGCGTCCCGAAGCGCGGCCCGGCCGCCTCCCGGATCCAGCCGATCCGCGTGTCCATCCGCTCCGGGAAGGCGTCGGTGAGCGACTCCCGGTCCTGGCGGAGGTCGAGGCCCACGATGTCGGCCTCGCGGGCTGCAAGCCGGAGCAGGCGCTCGCGCGTGCCGCCGATGAGGAACGGCGGCGGTTGCTGGACCGGCTTCGGCTGCCCGTCCATGCTCTCGATGGTGTACGACCGCCCCTGGAAGCTGAACGGTCCCGTGGCGAACAGCCCGCGCAGGATCGCGATCGCCTCCTCCATCCGATCGATCCGCCGCCCCGCCGGATCGAAGGCAATCCCGGTCGCTCGGTACTCGATCTCGTTCCAGCCGGCGCCGATGCCGACGACGACTCGTCCCTCGGAGAGGAGGTCGAGCGTCGCCAGCTCCTGGGCCAGGACCGCGGGATGGCGCAGGTCGTTGTTGAAGACGAAGGGATAGAGCCGCAAGCGCTCGGTCTCCATGGCGACGGCCGTGAGGACGGCGATCGGCGCCATCTGGACGCTGAGGTGATCGTGGATCGTCACGCCGCTATACCCGATCGACTCGGCCGTCCGCGCGCCGTCGATGAGGCTCCGCCGGTCGACCACGCCGCGCACGCCGATCAGGAACTGGAACGGCCTCACGTCGACGTCGACTCCGTTGCGGGCATCGGCGCGGCGGCGACGACCTCGATCTCGACGAGCCAGTCGCTGACGAGCGTCTGGGCCACGATCGCGGTGGTCGGAATGACGCGGCCGCCGAGGGCGGCCTGGCGGGCCAGGGCGTTCGGCCCGGCGTACGACGCGTCCCGCAGATAGCTCGTCAGCCGGACGATGTCGTCGACGGTCATGCCGGCTGCGGCGAGGATGGCCCGGATGTTCGACCAGATCAGGTCGAGCTGCTCCTCGAGATTCCGCCCGGGCTCGCCGGCCGGATCGAGGCCCATTGTCCCGGCCGTGAACAGCAGCCGGCCGGGCTGCCGGACCTCGATCGCGTGGGCGTAGTCGCCGACGGCCGGGTAGATCCCGACCATCGGGTTGTGGACCCTGATTTCCATCGATCTCCTCCCCGATTGAGCGCCTCGAGCCCCATCTGTCAGCCGGCCCGCGCGACGCGTTGAGTATCGGCGACCGCCGGCAGACGAGCCCGACGGATCGCGGACTCTGGTCCCCTGCGGGCGCGCGCCTCTGCCCGACCGGGCCGCCACGAACCGGCCTCGGACCCGGGCCTGCTACCGTGGGGTCGTGGTTCGCAGGCATCGTCGGTTCGAATTGCTCCAGGTCACGCTCGGCGACATCCCGATCGGGAGCTGCACGATCGACCTCTGGGAGGACGACGACGGCCGCGAGCAATGGTCGGCTCGGGTCCTCATGAAGACCGGCCACGGCTCGACCGAGGGAATCCTCTGGGGCAAGACCCGTGACGGCCGGTACCTCACCGGTCAGGCGCGCTTTGCCGCCGACCAGCAGGGTCCCCGTGGCGGCCGCACCGTCCTCGTCGAGCTGCATGGCCAAGGCCCGCTCGAGGAATCGGCGGAGCCGCCGCCCCCGCCCGCCGTCGAGGCCGAGGCGGCCCCTCCCACCTCCTGAGCCCGGCGTTGCCCGAGCCCCTTCTGGCGCCGTCGTCCGGACCCGCCGCAACCACGCCGAGCCCGACCCGCCGGCTCCTCGCCCTCCCGGAGTTCCGCGCCCTGCTCGCTGCGCGGGTCACGAATTCCCTCGGGATGAGCGCGCTCGTGACCGTCGTCGCCTTCCAGGTCTACGACATCACCCGCGACCCCCTCGCCCTCGGCTGGCTCGGCCTCGTCGAGGCGATCCCGGCCCTCTCCCTCGCCCTGTTCGGCGGACACCTCGCCGATCGGCGCGACCGGCGCTCGATCGTGGTCGTCGCGAGCACCATCGTCACCGCCTGCGCCGTGGCCCTGGCGCTGCTGTCGGCGACCGGTGCGGCGGCCCTGCTCGCGATCCTCGGGGTGATCTTCGTGACGGGCGTGGCGAGCGGGTTCGAGCGGCCGGCCCAGACCGCCCTCGAAGCGCAAGTCGTGCCGCGCGCGGAGGCGGCCCGCGGCATCTCGTTCCTGAGCAGCGTCAGCCTCGGCGGCTCGATCGCGGGCCCGGCCATCGGCGGCATCGCGATCGCGATCGTCGGGCTGGCGCCGACATACGCCGGGATCGCAATCCTGCTGGCGACCTCGACCGTCGCGCTCGCGCTGATCGGCCGGAAGCCGATTCCGGAGCGGATCGAAGGCGAGCCCATCCTCGCGAGCCTCCTCGGCGGGATTCGCTACGTCGCCCGGACACCCGTGATGGTCGGATCCATGGCCCTCGACCTGTTCGCCGTGTTCTTTGGCGGCGCGATCGCGCTGCTGCCGGTCTTCGCCTCGGACATCCTCTTCGTCGGGCCGGTCGGTCTCGGGGTGCTGCGAACCGCGCCGTCGATCGGCGCGCTCCTCGTGATGGTGTACGCGACACGCCGCCCACCGGGCCGCCGCGCGGGCCGGACCTTGCTCATCGCAGTCGCCGGCTTCGGGGTCAGCATGATCGTGTTCGGGGCGTCGACGATCTTCGCCCTGTCGCTGATCGCCCTCGTCTTCGCGGGCATCACCGACGGGATCAGCATGATCATCCGCAACACGATCCTGCGGGTGATGTCACCGGACCGGATCCGGGGCAGGGTCGCGTCCGTGAACTGGGTGTTCATCGGCGCGTCGAACGAGCTCGGCGCGTTCGAGAGCGGCGTGGCCGCGCGGCTGTTCGGCACGGTGCCGAGCGTCATCGGTGGCGGGGTCCTGACGCTGGCGGTCGTCGCCACGGTCACTCTCCTCGTGCCGGGGCTGCGAACGCTCGACATCGACTCGGCCCGCCCGACCGACGACGGCACTCCGGGCTCGCCGGAGGCGTGAAGACCACCCCGAACGCATCTCCTCTCGCCCGACGAGAACGAACGACCATTCGGTCACTGGTTGGGCGCGTCGTTGGCGCCCCACGAGAGCAGGCGTCGATCGTGTTCGCGGGTCGAGAGATCGCGGTGAGCCGACCGCGTCGGACGTCGTCTCGGCGCGCCCCACGAGAGTCAAGCCGCGTGCCGGTGCCCCGCTAGGTCCGCCCGTCGAGCGGGATCCGGGCGCCGTTGATCGCGGCCGCGTCGTCGGAGCAGAGGAAGAGAATCGTCGCCGCGGCCTCTTCGGGGGTCGTCCTGGCCACGTTCTTGGGCGACGGCTCCGTCTCGCGCTCGTGCTTCTCGTCGATCGCCCGCATCGCGATCACGTTCACCGTCACCCCGTTCGGCGACACCTCCTTGGCGAGCGATCGGAGCAGGGTCTCCTGGGCGGCCTTGGCCGCGGCGTACGGTCCCGACTTCGCCGGCGCGCTGACGGCCGCCGCGGTCGCGCCTGCCACGACCCGACCCCAGCCGCGCTCGACCATCCCCGGCACGGTCGCCTGGACGAGATGGATCGTCGACCAGACGTGGAGGTCGAGCATCGAGCGGACTTCGTCCTCGTCGACCTCGGCCAGCGGCGTTCCGGCGGAGAACCCGCCGACGGCATGGACCAGGATGTCGATTCGGCCGAAGCGTTCCGTCGCTGTCCTGGCCGAGGCTCGCGCTCCCTCGGCGGTCGTCACGTCGCCGACCGCGGCGACCCAGCGATCGTCCGGAAGCTCGAGGTCGCGCGCGACAGCGGCGAGCCGCTCGGCGTCGGTCCCACCGAGCGCGATGCGCGCGCCCGCAGCGGCGAAGGCAGCGGCGACGGCCCGACCCAGCCCACCGGTCGCACCGGCGATCAGGACGACGCGATCATCGAGGGGCACGCCGAGAGCCTACATCGATCGTCGGCCGCACCATCGGGCGGAACCTCCCTGGCGGCGGCGGCGCCAGCCGCCACCATCGCTCCGGCATGATGGAGCGGCGATGCGACCCAGTCTGAACATCCTCGAGCCCGAGCTGATCGGGCGGATCGTCGACGAGGCCAAGCGCGTCCTCGCGGAGCACGGCTTCGAGATCCGCGGCGCCGAGATGCGCCGGCGCCTGCTCGAAGCCGGGTTCCCGCAGCGCGACGACGGGCGGATCCTGTTCCCGCGCGCGGCGGTCGAGGAGGCGATCCGGACGGCGCCCTCGTCGTTCCGGCTGTTCGACCGGGGTGGCGAGCCGCGCGCCGACATCGGCGACGACCGGGTCCACTTCATCCCCGGCTCGAGCGGCCTGAAGGTCCTCGACCACCGGACCGGCGAGGCCCGCCAGGCGACCTCGGCCGACTTCGCCGAGTACATCCGCCTGGGCGACGGCCTCGCCAACATCCCGTATCTCGCGACGGCGTTCTCGTCGGGCGACATCGAGCCCCAGGTGTCGGACGCGTGGCGGCTCTACCTGTGCCTGACGAACTCGACGAAGCCCGTCGTGTCGGGCGCGTTCACCGAGCACGGCGTGCCCCGCATGGCCGAAATGATGGCCCTGTTCCGGGACGGCATGGCCGACCTGCGGGCACGTCCGCTGTCGATCTTCACGATCACCGCGACGGGCAACTTCCGCTATTCCGAGGACTCGTGCCAGAACCTGATCGACTGTGTCGAGGCAGGGATCCCGGTCGAGATCGTGCCGGTCACGCTGATGGGCCTGATCGCGCCAGTGACGCTCATCGGGGCGACGGTCTTCCACACGATCGACGTCCTGGCCGGGATCACGATGGCCCAGGTCGTCCGGCCGGGCGCACCGGTCCTGTTCGGCGGGGCGCCGGCGACGTTCCATATGAAGATCGCCTCGTCACCGATGGCAGCGATCGAGGCCCTCCAGCTCGACGTCGCCTACGTCGCGGTTGCGAAGTCGCTCGGCCTGCCGACCCAGTCGTATATGGCCCTGTCCGACGCCAAGACGCTCGACGCCCAGGCCGGCGCCGAGACGTTCGGGTCGGCGCTGCTGGCGGCCCTGGCCGGGGTGAACTCGGTGTCCGGCCCGGGCATGCTCGATTTCCTGCTTGTCTTCTCCCTGCCGAAGCTCGTGTTCGACGACGCCATGTGTGGCCAGGTGCTCCATTTCGTCCGGGAGGTGCGGGAGCTTGGGGACCTACCAGTACACGAGCTGATCGACCAGCTGATGGCCGACCAGCACCTGATCATGGCGCCGCACACGATGGAGCACTGGCCGGCCGAGCTGTTCCTGCCTTCGACGCTGATCGATCGCGACAACCGCGAGGCGTGGACGCGGGCCGGGGCGAAGGAGATCGACGAGCGGGCCGTTGATGAGGTGGACCGCCGCCTGGCCGCGTATCGCCAGCTCGAGACCGATTCGGCCGTCGACGCCGAGCTGCTCCGGATCATGCGCTCGGGGATGGTGGATCCAGACGCTGCGTTGCCGTTGGTCCCGCCGGCGCCGGAGCCCGTTGCCGGCGACGCTCCTCCGGGGCGGCGCCACAATCGCCGCCGGGAACGCCCCGGCTGAGGGGTTGGTGGCGGCTCCCGGCCGCCGACCACGCCCATCGACGTCGTCGACTTGCCCGCCCAGCGGGTCGTGTGGAGGCTGGAGCCGCGCCCGACTGTCAATGGCTCCGTCTTCGGGCGCGTCGTCCGACGAACCCCCAATTCGGGCCCCGATGCGCCATCGCACGGGTGCCCAGCCTCCATAGAACCCATTGAGCGGGCAATAAGCGTCGGCTGAGCCGAGAGGGCACCATCCGGTAATGACAGAATCGCGATGGACTCGTCGCGCGGGCCATCCGGGTCGCCCAGGCCGATGAAATCACGGGTCCGGACTGAACTCGCACGAGCGCGGCGCGGTTCGGGAATGAGTCGAGAGACGGTGGGTCGTGCGTGTGGTCTATCCCGTTCGGCAGTCGAGCGATTGGAAGCCGGGACGCGCCGCTCTACGACCAGCGAGTTCGCCGCGTACGGCGCCGCCGTGGGACTGGATGTTCGACTCCGGGCATACCCAGCTGGCGATCCGATCCGGGACGCCGGGCAGTATCGGCTCCTGGGGCGGATCCGCGTCCGTCTTCACCCGGGGCTCGGCTGGGGAACCGAGGTACCGCTCCCGATCGAAGGCGATCGACGCGCGTGGGACGCCCTCATCAGAGGCGACGGCTGGGTCGTGGCTGTCGAGGCGGAGACCGTGCTCGACGACTTCCAGGCCGTCGAGCGCCGACTCGCGCTCAAGCAACGGGACGGCAAGATCGATCGCGTGCTGCTCGTCGTCGCCGACACCCGGCGCAACCGACGCGCCCTGGCCGCGGCACCGACCGCATTTCCTGCGTTCAGCCGAGACGCGCGACGGACGTTGCGGGCCTTCGCGACGGGTCGAGATCCCGGCCGGAGCGCGATGCTGGTCCTCTGAGCAGCGGGCCGGCGAGCGCGGTCGAGTGGCACTTCGCGGAGCGCATCTCCGGCGACGCCTCAGGCTGACGGCACCGGGCGATCGCGCCGGCGGATGTCGGAGTCGATCAGGCCACAGAAAATCAGGGTCGCCACGCCGACAAACGGAAGAAACGACGGCGGGACTGGACCGTCGGTCGTCGTTTGACTCATCAGACGCGAGGAGCCTCTAGCGCCGACGTAGCGTCGCGATCAGCTCGTGCGCCTCGCCGACCAGGGCGGCGAGCTCGTTCCAGTCGACGGGCATGTCGAGGTACACGCCGATCCAGCCACGGACCCCGACATACGGCGGCCGGAAGAACCGATGGGGGTCGGTCTCGACCAGGCTCTCCTGGCGGCCGGCCGGTGCGGCGAGCCAGACCGCGAGACGGTCGTCGTGATGGTGGTCGGCGGTCGTCGCGAAGCTCCGGCCGCGGACGAACCAGGTCGGCTCGCCGTGGCTGAGCTTCTCCGTGACGCCGGGCAGCGCGAGGCACAGCGAGCGCAGGCGCCCGATGACCGCCGGATCGCTCGGCCGCTCGATCACGCCAGCGCCACGTTCAGCTCGACCGGCAGGCCGACGAATCGGCCGAACGCCTCGGCGGCGACCGCGAGCGCGTCGAGCTCGGCCGTCGTCAGCGGAATCAGGAGGGCGACCGAGACCGTGACCCGGTCGCGCGCAAGGGCACGCCGCCAGCCACCGACGACGAAGCCGTCGCGGACGACGATGTGGGCGCCGAGGACATCGGCGACGTTGCGTGCCCGCGGCAGGGCGGGATCCATCACCGGGGTGTAATCGCGGTACGACGCGAGCGCCTCGTCGTAGTTCGGCAGCAGGAGCACGTGCGGATCGGGGATCAGTCCCGGCTCGCGGTCGAACACGCCGGCTGCCGCCCAGTAGTCCTTGTCGTCGACCCGGCGGCCCTCGAGGGCACTCCCCGCCAGCTCGATCCCCTCTCGGACGCTCGTGACGGTCAGCCCGGACCACCACGCCAGGTCATGGACCAGGGCCGGCCCGTGACTCTGGAAGTAGCGGATCGTGAGCTTGCGCAGCGCGTCGGCCGGGGCGAGATGCGGGGCGGGCGGAATGCGTTCGTCGACCAGCATGTAGGTCGACTGCTTGCCGCGCCGAGGGCCGCTCACGATCAGGGCGTCGAGCTCGGCGTGCATCGCGATGTGGGTGATCACGAGGCTGTCGGCGAGGTCGATGCCGGTCGGGGCGACGGCGGCCGCCAGCTCGTCACGGGTGAGCGCGTTCCCGCCGCGGAGGGCGTCGACGATGGCCGCCTCTGCCCGCCGGAACTCGTCCGGGCCGAGCCCGACCCGCCGATACATCGTCCCGGCCACCTGGTGGACCCGCCGGCCGGTGAGTGCCTGGACCCAGCGAAGCTCGCCGGGAACGAGGAAGTGCCAGGTTGGACGCATGGCATGCGTCCGCGAGATTTGGCCGTCGTCCATCGCGGCCCCGAGCCCGTCGATCGTCTGACCCGGCGCCAACCGCTGGGCGATCCCCCACAACGCGCCCGGCACGTCCTGCGACTGAACGGCGCCGAACCAGCTGACGACGTCCAGCGGCGTGGCAAGCGGCGGCCCGACGAGACGGCTGTTCCGGAGGCGGGCGTGGGCGATCGCACGGTTCGTCATCGGTGGGTCGATTCTACGGACTGAACGCGCCTGAACCCGGCAGGAATGCGCCGGCCGGGTGGCGGCGCGATGGCTACGATGGGTCGGTGACGAAGCGCGCGGTCACCTACTCGACCTACCTCGCGATCGACGAGCTGCTGGCCGCCCAGCGACCGCTGTCCGTCGGCCCCGACGGCCGGCCCGAGCACGACGAGCTCCTGTTCATCGTCATCCACCAGGTGTACGAGCTCTGGTTCAAGCAGCTCCTCCACGAGCTCGCCGAGGTCCAGCGATCG
Source organism: uncultured Chloroflexia bacterium (assembly GCA_963746075.1). Lineage (GTDB taxonomy): Bacteria > Chloroflexota > Limnocylindria > Limnocylindrales > CSP1-4 > CF-46. The sequence goes on along the minus strand of CAVUZY010000007.1, from coordinate 556,497 downwards.
CTCGAGGCGGGCGACACGGACACGACCCTCCACCTGCTGAACCGGATCCTGAAGGTCCTCAAGACGCTCGTCGCCCAGATCGATGTCCTCGAGACGATGACTCCGCTCCAGTTCACGTCGTTCCGGGATCGCCTGGAATCGGCGTCCGGGTTCCAGTCGGCCCAGTTCCGCGAGGTCGAGGCGGTGCTCGGCAAGCGCGATGCGTCGGCTGCCGCGGCCCACCCCGCCGGGTCGGCCGGACGAGCCCGGATCGAAGCAGCCCAGCAGCGGCCGTCGGTGTGGGGATCGTTCCTGCGGTTCCTCGCCGCGCGCGGCCACGTGCTTGCGGTGGACGTGCTCGCGCGCGACGTCACGCTGCCGCCCGCCCCTGACGATCGGGTCCAGGACGTCCTCGTGCGGCTGTATCACGAGGACGCCGACGGAGCGCTCGTGGCCGAGCGGCTGGTCGATCTCGACGAGGGCTTCCAGGAGTGGCGCTACCGCCACGTCAAGATGGTCGAACGGACGATCGGCACGAAGCGCGGGACCGGCGGGTCGGCCGGCGTGGAGTACCTGCGCTCAACGTTGTTCCAGCCGGTCTTTCCCGATCTCTGGGAGATCCGCGGCCGCCTCTGAACCCGGTTCGGGCGCGTCTCAGGCCCGGTCGGACGCCCGCTTCGTCGCTTCGCGGTAGTCCTGCTGGGCGGCGACCTCGTCGACCTCGGCCAGGGACGCCTCGGCGTCCGCATCGAGGACGTCGGCCCGCGCCGCGAGCGCGGACGCCTTCGCCGCCGCGGCGGTCTTGGCGGCGGACGTCTCCGCCAATGCCATCGCGGTCAGTGCCTCCTTGGCCGCGGCGGCAGTGGCCTTGGCCGCCTCTGCTGCCTCTTCGGCGGCCGCCGCGGCCGCCTCGGCCGCCAGCCGCCCGCGGCGAGCGACGGCGACGGTCCGCTCGGCAGTACGCCAATGCTGGAGCGCCTGCTCGGTGCTGATTGGGGCGGCGTCCTGGTCGGGCATTCCCACATCCGTGCTCGCGATGGCGGGTTGACCGGGACAGGGTACGCGCCCGTCAGCCTCCTTGACCACCTTGGTCGGCTTGGACGCTGGATGGGCGTCTGGTTCAGCGCGCGCCGCGCTCGTGGGCGGCGTTCTCCGCGATCCGGACCTCGACGATCCGCGTGAGGGTCTCGGTCGGGATCGGCTGGTCGGCCGGGAACTGGATCGTGCCTTTGCCGGCGAGATACGGCGTCAGCTCGTCGCCGAGTGCGGCCACGACCTCCTCGCTCGCCGGAAAGAGGCTGTAGTGCTTCTTGTACGCCGCGTACGACACGAGGAACTGCCCGCCGTGGCTCCGGAACGCGGGCATCAGATAGGCGATCGTCTCGACGGCCTCGGGCGCGGCGGCCCGGATCGTGGCGCGCATCGTTTCGACGCCCGTCCGTCGCTCCTCGGGGAGCGTCGCGAGGTAGTCCTCGACCGTTGTCAGCGCCGCCATCCGCTCCCCCACCCGTGCCGGGCGTTGCTAGTGCTGGTGGCCCTGCAGCTTCTGGACCATCGCGGCGAGCTGCTCGAGCAACTTCCACGCGATCTCGGCATCGCCCTGGACGTGCGAGCGGAAGTCCCACAGCGTCATGACGTAGCAGTGCAGGTCGGTTTCAGCGGTGACGGTTGCCGTCCGGACGCGGTCGGCGATGAGGCCGATCGCCCCGAAGTGGTCACCAGGCCCGAGACGCGAAACCTCGGCCCCGTCGACCGAGACGACTGCGGTCCCATCGGCGATCACGAAGAACCCGATACCCCGCTCGTCCCCCTGCCGGACGACGACCGCGCCGGAGGGAAATGTCCGATCGGAGAAGTCCTTGGCGAGCTTCTCGAGGTGGCGTTTGTCCAGGCCAGAGAGCAGATCCACATGCGCGAGCGCATCAACCACATTCGTCGACATGCGGGAAGTGTCGCCTCCGGCCGCGGTCTGTCAATGGCGGGTTGCGGCTGTGACCCTCGTGTCTCGCGGGTCGGACCGCACGCCGTGCTGCGGGCGGTGACGAACGGGCCGGCACGCCGCAGACTGGCCTCCATGACTGATCGATCCGCGCCGGTTCCGCACGTCGAGCACTACGCCAATGGCAGCGTGAAGCTGTCCGGTGCCCATATCGACGGCGAGATGCACGGCCCATGGGAGTTCTTCCGCGTCGACGGCAGCCTGATGCGGAGCGGCGCGTTCGATCGCGGTCGTCAGATCGGACCGTGGCGGACGTTCGATCGGACCGGCCGGCTGATCAAGGAGACGGACTTCGGGGACGCGACCGAGGGCTGACGGCGAGGCCGGCCGGGCCTCGCCGTTGTCGTCCGCGTCGTTCGGCTCGCCGACGGGCGATCGAGTCGGGCCGCGTGCCCGATGGCCTACTGGTTGGCGTCGATCAGGGCGGTCGCGATCGGGAGCACGTCCGCGTCCGACTGGGCAATGATCACCAGCATGTGATCGTCGATGTGGAAGACGCCGATCCCGCCGGTCGCCGCCTTGCCCGCCGAGACCTCGACGCCGTCGATGGTCGACTTCGTGAAGGTCGCGCCCATGCTCGAGCTCATGCCGCCCAGCGCGGCGGCATAACCGGCGGCGGTCAGCGTCCCGGACGGGAACGCCATCACCATGAGGATCGGGCTGCCGGTGGCTCCGCCGATCTGCCGGAATCCGATCTTGATCGCATCGCCGAAGGCACCGAGGCCGGCGGCCATCTGGGCCTCGAGCACATCCTGGAGGGCGCCGGGCACGGCGGTCAGGGTGTAGGGCGCACTGATCGTGAGGCCGGCGGCGGCGTCGACCCCCGTGCCACCGGACGCGCCGGGGTTGACGGAGGGAAGGTCGATCGACGGGAGGGCGATGGACGGCAGCGCGATCGACGGCAACGCGATCGAGGGAATGGCCACGGACGGCACGGCGACCGATGGGACGGCCGGCGCCGACGAGCCGCAGGCGGCGATGGATGCGGCGAGAACCGCCGCAAGCAGGGTCGTGGCGGTGGTGCGAACGGCGAGGCGGCGGCGGGTCGGGGACGACGGTGCCTGGTTCATCTCACTCCCTTCCTCGGATCCGGGTCTGACGTTCGTTTGCGTGGGTGCAGGGCGCCAGCCTAGCGCAGTCCGTCATCGGGCCCGTCTCGTGGGGCCAGTCTGGCCGCGCTCGAGACGATCACGCTCCGGCGGCATCACCCTCCGGCGGCGATCTGGCGCTTGCGGCGAGCAACGAAGTCGGCGATGCCCTCGGCGGCGGACGCGTCGAGCGGCGGCGGCACGAACTCCGCGAGGAGCTGCTTCCAGATGCGGTTGGCGCGCTGCGTCGCGGTCAACGCTCCGTCATCGGCCCACGTCTCGTAGTTCCGCCAGTCCGACACGATCGGCCGGTAGAACGCGGTCTCGAACCGTTCGAGGGTGTGGCTCGAACCGAAGAAGTGACCGCCCGGGCCGACTTCGGCGATTGCGTCGAGCCCGAGCGACGCTTCGTCGACGACCACCGGCTGGAGCACCTCGGACATCATCTGGAGGATCTCGGCGTCGATGATCAGCTTCTCGTACGAGGCCGTCAGCCCACCTTCGAGCCAGCCGGCGCCCTGGTAAAGCAGGTTCACGCCGCCCATGACCGCGCCCCACACCGCCATCTCCGACTCGTACGCGGCCTGGGCGTCGACCACGGCGGACGCGGTCGCGTTCGACGACCGCCAGGGCAACCGGTAGCGGCGCGCCATCTGGCCCGACGCGATCGCGCCCTTGACGTACTCCGGCGTCCCGAACGCCGGCGAGCCGGTCCGCATATCGACGTTCGAGGTGAACGCGCCGTACACGACCGGCGCACCCGGCCGGACGAGCTGGGTGAGGGCGACGCAGAACAGCGCCTCGGCGTTCTGCTGGGCGATGGCCGCCGCGAGCGTGACCGGCGTCATGGCCCCGGCCAGGGTGAACGGCGTCGCGACGACCGCCTGGCCGGCCTCGGCCATCGCGATCAGGCCGTCGCTCATCGGGCCGTCGAGGCGGAGCGGCGAGTTCGTGTTGATGATCGTGATCAGCGAGGGGCTTTCCGCCAGCTCGTCTCGCGTGACCCCCCGGGCGAGCCCGACGATCTCAAGCGCGTCCTCCACGACCTGGGCCCCGAACCCGAGGCAATGCCAGGTCTTGTCGAGCGTGGTGGCAAGGCAGGCGTACATGTCGAGGTGACGGGTCGCGACCGGCAGGTCGGTCGGCTCGAGGGGGCCGCCGGCCTCCTGGTGGATGACGTTGAGCGTCGAGATCAGCGCGACGTAATCCTGGAAGTCCTGCCACGTGCCGGCTCGCCGGCCGCGGTCGAGATCGCTGACGAACGCCGGTCCGCCGACCGACGAGAACACGAGGTGGCGGCCGCCGAGGACGACGTCGCGCTCCGGATTGCGGGCGTGGAGCGTGAACTCCGATGGAGCGGTCGAGATCAGCTCCTCGACCAGGGCGCCGTCCATCCGGACGCGCCGGTTCGATCGATCGACGGCCGCGCCGGCCGCGGCCAGGCGGTCGATGGCGTGGTCGCCGAGGACCTCGACGCCGACCTCGGCCAGGATCCGGAGCGACGTCCGGTGGATCTCCTCGACGTGGTCGGCCGACAGGACCTCGAGCGGCGTGAACGGGTTGGTCAGCCGCCGGAACGGGAGCTGCGGGATGCCGCCACCGACGCGGCGGACATGACGCCGATGGGCAACGGGTTCGACGGGTTCGACGGTCACCCTCCCGGCTGGTCGGCGGGCGGCGTCGGGAACATCGGCACGAGTGCGTGCTGGCCCCGGATGATCTTCTGTCGGGCGGATCGGAATTCCAGCACGATCACGATCGCCGCAACCGCGGCGGCCATCAGGACCGCGACCAGCAGGTCGGAGCGTGCAAACCGGAGCGGCGATCCCTGCGACCGCTCCCGCGATGACCGCGTTGAGGACCATGACGAGCGTCGGCGTGGCGGCGATCAGGTGGACCATCGGGGCGGTGCCGGGCGGGACCGCCATCGTGATCCCGAGCCCGCGCGGATCGTCGTGAACGCCCATGACGAAGTACGGCGCCAGGTCCGGCGCGATCTCAAGGTAGGCGGCACGGATCCGGTTCATTCCGGCGACGGTGATGGCGTCGTGGTAGTTCGCGGCGTCCATCCGGAGCCAGGTGCCGATGCCGACGAAGAGATCGATCGGCAGGACGATCAACGCAACGACGAAGAACGGGTCGTTGAATCCGTCGACGCCCGCGATCAGGCTGAGCGCCACGATCGAGCCGGTCAGGGTCGACAGGAACATCGACGCGCGCGTGAACGACTCGCTCCACGCGAGGCTTCGCGAGGCGAGCAGCGACCAGTGCTCGGTCGACAGGATCTGAAGGCGGATCTGGACCGGGGTCGGACCAGCGTCGGACTTGCCCCCGCCGACGACCGGGGTCGGACCGGGTTCGGGTGGCGGACCGGGATTGCGCTCGAACGTCATCGCTGGTGTCTCCTGTCCCGGTGTTCGCGTGACGCCAGTATCCCGCGCCCGAGGTCAGGCCGGCGCCGTGGACTCGGCGGCTGCGACAAGCCGCTCGGCCGCCTCGACCACCTGCTCGCGGGTCACGTCGAGATGCGTCACCGCCCGGATCGTCCGGGCGCTGAAGGCCACGACAAGCACGCCCGCCTCGCGGGCGGCGGCAGACCACCGAGGGCGCATCGGGGGCGGCGTCGGCCATCCGGAAGACCACGATGTTCGTCTGGACGGCGGTCGGGTCGAGCTCGATCGCCGGACTCGCGGCGAGGCGCTCGGCGAGCAGCCGGGCGTTGGCGTGGTCGTCGACCAGCCGCTCGAGATGGTTGTCGAGAGCGTGCTCCGCCGCCGCCGCGAACACGCCGACCTGGCGCATCGCGCCGCCGGCCATCCGGCGATAGCGGGTCGCGCGCGGCGATGAACGCCCGTGACCCGGCCAGCATCGAGCCGCCCGGCGCACCGAGCCCTTTCGAGAACGCCACATTGACGACATCGAACGGGCGGGCGAGGTCGGCCACGTCCGCGCCGAGGGCGGCCGCCGCATTCCACAGCCGCGCTCCATCGAGGAAGCTCGCGATCTCGTGGGCCCGGGCCGCGTTCGCGATGGCCGTCCCGTGCGCCGACGTCGATCACGACGCCGCCGGCGCGGTTGTGGGTGTTCTCGACGACGACGACCGTCGTCGGCGGCAGGAGCATGTGGCCGCGCGGCTTGGCGCCGGCGAAGAGCTCGTCGAGCGAGAACCTCCCGGTCGTCGTCGCCGGTCCGATCTCCGTCACCTGGACACCGCTGTTGGCCGCTGCGCCGCCGGTCTCGTGCCAGAGGACGTGGGCCTCGCGCGGAACGACGACCTCGTCGCCCGGACGCGTCAGGGTGCGGATCGCGACCTGGTTGGCCATCGTCCCGGTCGGGAACCAGAGCGCGGCCTCGTGGCCGAGCATCGCCGCGACCCGCTCCTGGAGCCGGTTGATCGACGGATCCTCGCCGAACTGGTCGTCGCCGACCTCGGCCCGAGCCATCGCCTCGCGCATCGCCGGCGACGGGCGGGTGACGGTGTCGGACCGCAGGTCGATCGGGGCGCCGGAGGTCATCGGCGAACACTAGCGCGGCGCCCGGTGTCGTAGGCTCTCATCGATGCCCGACGACCGCCCGATCTTCGGCCTCGATGTTCCGGATGCCGTGTGGCGCCCGACCCCGGAGCTCCGTCGCGGACGCACGGCTGGCCGGCTTCCTGCGATCCAGCGGAGCAGGAGACCTCGAAGAGCCTCCAGGCCCGAGCCGTCGCCGATCCGGCCTGGTTCTGGGGCGCCGCGGCCGCCGATCTCGATCTGGCGTGGCAGCGCCAGCCGGACCAGGTGATGGATGCGACGCGGCGGCCCCGAGTGGACCCGCTGGTGGCGCGGCGGTGCCTTCAACCACGCCGAGGCGTCGACCGCCCCGCGCGCCGCCGCGCGACCCGTCCGGCGAGGCGATCGCCTGGGAGGGCGAGGACGGTGAGGTCCGGCGCCTGACGAACGCCGCGCTCCGCGACTACGTCGTGGCGGCCGCGCGCATGTTCCGTGCTGCCAGGCGTCCGCCCGGGCGATCGGGTCGGGATCTTCCTTCCGATGCTCGTCGAGACGGTCGTCGCGACGCTCGCCCTCGGCCGGATCGGCGCGATCTTCACGCCGATCTTCTCGGGCTACGGCGCGCCGGCCGTCGCCGCCCGGCTGCGCGATTGCGAGGCCAGCGTCCTCGTCACCGCGGACGGCTTCCTCCGGCGCGGCGCGGTCGTGCCGATGAAGGCCGTCGCCGACGAGGCCGTGGCCCTGGCGCCGTCGGTCGGCCGGGTGATCGTGGTCCGCCGGCTCGGGGTGCGGCGCGCCGGCGCCGCCGTGGGATCCGGAGCGCGACCGCTGGTGGGACGAGTCCGTCGACGCCGCGCGCGCGGCCCTGCTCGACGAGGTCGAGCCGGAGGCCGCCCCGCCCACCGACCCCGAGACGCCCTACATGCTCATCTACACCTCCGGGCACCACCGGCAAGCCGAAGGGCGCGGTCCATGTCCACGGCGGCTTCCCGATCAAGGCCGCCCAGGACCTCGCCCACACCTTCGACCTGCGGGCGGGCGACGCCCTGTTCTGGTTCACCGACCTCGGCTGGATGATGGGCCCGTGGGCGATCTCCGGGTCGCTCCTCCTCGGCGCCCGGCTCGTCCTGTACGAGGGCGCCCCGGACCACCCGGGTCCGGACCGCCTGTGGGGCCTCGTCGCGCGCCACCGCGTCACCCACCTCGGGCTGTCGCCGACCGTCGTCCGGGCGCTGATTCCGCACGGAACGGAGCCCGTCCGCGCGCACGACCTGAGCGCGCATTCGCGTCCTGGGCTCGACCGGCGAGCCGTGGGATCCCGACAGCTGGTGCGTGGTACTTCCGCGAGGTCGGCGGCGGGCGCTGCCCGGTCGTCAACTACTCGGGCGGGACGGAGGTCAGCGGCGGGATCGTCGGCTGCAACGTCCTGACGCCGATCAAGCCGGCGTCATTCAACGGGCCGTGCGTCGGGACCGCGGCGGACGTCGTCGACGTCGCCGGGCGACCCGCTCCGGGGCGAGGTCGGCGAGCTCGTCGATCCGGGCGCCGCAGCCGGGCATGACCCGCGGCTTCTGGCTCGATCCCGACCGCTACGTCGAGGCGTACTGGAGCCGGATCCCGGGCACGTGGGTCCACGGCGACTGGGCGGTCGATCGACGACGACGGCTACTGGTACATCCGCGGGCCGCTCGGACGACACGCTCAAGGTCGCCGGCAAGCGCGTCGGCCCGGCCGAGGTCGAGGCCGCCGCGACCGCCCACCCGAGCGTCGTCGAGGCCGCCGCGATCGGCGTGCCGCACGCCGTCAAGGGCGAGACGATCGTCGTCGTCTGCACCCTCCGGCCGGGCGAGATCGACGACGAGGCGCTGCGCGGCGCGATCGTCCGGCGCGTCGTCGAGGACCTCGGCAAGACGCTCAAGCCGGAGGCGGTCGTGGTCGTGCCGGCCCTGCCGAAGACCCGCTCGGGCAAGATCATGCGGCGGGTGGTCCGGGCCGCCTGGCTCGGCCTCGATCCCGGGGACCTGTCGGCCCTCGACGATCCGGCGACGATCGAGGCGATCCGCCGGAGCGGGCCGGCGGGCATTGCGGACGGCGGCTGAGCGAGGCCGTCGCGGCGCCTGCTCAGCCCGGGCCACCAATCGCCCTGCCAGGCGATTGCGCATAGCCGCATGGTTCATGCGCGGTAGCCGCATGTCGGCTGGCACGTTCGGGCCGTCGGCGGTCGCCGAGCGGGCCTCCCGGACGTAGACTTGGCGGCATGGTCGAGACCGCGATCGACAAGGACGTCGTCAGCTGGGACGCACTTGCCGACATGGTCGCGGACCTCGCCGCCCAGGTCCGCGGCGAGTACGACGTGATGCTCGCGATCACCCGCGGCGGGCTCGTGCCGGCCGGGATGCTGGCCTACCGGCTCGGCATCCGGAACATCCTCGTTGCGGCGGTCGAGTACTACGACGACGAGGGCAAGCCCGGCCCGCGCCCGACGTTCCTCCAGTTCCCGGCCGACCCGCTCCTGCGCGGCCAGCGGGTCCTGATCGTCGACGAGGTCTGGGACAGCGGGACGACGATCCACGCCGTGACCGAGCGCGTCCGCCAGGCGGGCGGCGAGCCGACGACGGCCGTCCTCCACTACAAGCCGATCGCGGTCGGTGGTCCCGGACACCCCGGATCACCATGTCGTGACGACCGATCGCTGGGTCGTCTACCCGTTCAAGGCGGGCCAATGACCGCCGGCGCGCGGAGGCGCGCGACGCGACGATCGATGAGTTCCGGCGCCGAGCGTCGTCTGCACGGATGACCAGGCCGGATCTCGCTGGAGGGACCCTCGTGACCCGAACGCTGCTCCTCGTCGGCACCCGCAAGGGCGCCTTCATCCTCGACGGCGGCGCCGACCGCGCGCGCTGGACGGTCTCCGAACCGCTCTGCGAGGGCTGGCCGATCCACGACCTCCAGTGGGACCCGGCGACCGGCTCGATCTACGCCGGCGGCGGGTCGTCATGGTTCGGGCCGGCGGTCTTCCGGAGCGACGACCTCGGCGCGACCTGGAGCCACTCGTCGGAGGGGATGACCTACGGCGACGACGGGCCGAAGATCCCGACCGTCTGGAACGTCGACCCCGGCCCACGGCGCGATCTACGCCGGCGTCGAGCCGGCCGGGTCTGTTCCGGAGCGATGACGGCGGCGCGACCTGGTCCCATGTCTCCGCGCTGCGTGACCACCCGAGCCGGCCAGACGCCGGGCTGGACGCCGGGCGCCGGCGGGCTGATCTGCCACACGATCGTGCCCCATCCGACCGACGCCCAGCGGATGTGGGTCGCGATCAGCGCGGTCGGGACGTTCGCGACCGAGGACGGCGGGGCGACATGGGAAGCGCGCAACCGCGGCGTCGTCGACTGCAACTCGCCGGATCCACACCCCGAGACCGGCCAGTGCGTCCACAAGCTCGTGATGGCGGCCGGCGAGCCCGACTCGCTGTATCAGCAGAACCACTGCGGCGTCTACCGATCGGCGCGACGGCGGCCGGTCGCTGGGAGGACGTCAGCAAGGGGCTGTCGTCGGAGTTCGGCTTCGTCGCTGGCGCCGCACCCGCGCGACGCCGTCGACGTTCTGGGTCATCCCGCTGAGCCATCCCGAGGAAGGCCGGTTCGCGCCCGACGGCGCCCTCGCCGCGTGGCGGACCCGCGACCGCGGCGACTCGTGGGAGCGCCAGAGCGCCGGCCTGCCCCAGGAGAACGCCTATGTCGGCGTCCTGCGCGAGGCCCTCTCCGTCGATCGGGGCGATCCCGCCGGCGTGTACTTCGGGACGAGCACCGGCCAGCTGTACGGCTCGATCGACGAGGGCGCGAGCTGGCGGCGCGATCGCCGACAACCTGCCGCCGATCTGGGGCGTCCAGGCGATCGAGGTCGACTGACCGTGGCGGTCCGGGTCATCCTGCCGCGCTCGCTCGTGTCGCTGATCCCGGGTACGACGCGCACGACCGAGGTCGAGGCCGCGACCGTCCGCGAGGCGATCGATCGCCTCGACGAGCGGACGCCGGGCCTGCGCAACCGGCTCGTCGACAGCGGGCCGATCCTGCGCGAGCACATCAACGTCTTCGTCGACGGCGACCAGGCGTCGCTCGAGACGCCGCTCCGGCCGGATTCGACGGTCCACGTCATCCCGGCGGTGTCGGGCGGGTGCTGCGCCGGGGAGTCCGGCGCCCGCCGCCTAGCCCGGGAGGCCGACCCGGTGGAGCTCGCCGCCGAACGGGTCGAACGGATCGGATCGCTCGGCGACGGCGTCGGCGCCGAGGGTCCCGTCGACAGCGTCGGCCGGTCCGTCCCCGATCACCGCCCGCCAGCCGCTGTCGGCCAGGCGGTCCAGTGTCCGCAGCGCGGCCGCGGCCGTCGCCCGGGCGTGCTCGAGCGCGACGCCGGTCAGGACCGCCGGCTCGATCGACGCCGCGCGATCGGCGGCGACGGATGCCGCGACCCGGGTCCGCCGGATGTCGCCGGCCGTCGGGGAGCGGCGGAGGATCGCCGTCGTCGCGCCACTCGGCTGGAGCGCGGCCGCCAGCGCCGGCCACAGGTCGCCGGCGGTCCGGTCCTCCTCGCGCGGCTCCTCCAGGATCAGCCCGATCTGCGGCAGCAGTGCCCGGCGCAGGGCGAGCTCGCCGGCCGCGAACTGGCACCGGCTCGGTCTCACCGGTCAGCCACGGGGTGAGGCCACCGATCACGATCTGGTCGTCGGGGAGGCCGTTGCCGCGGGCAATCGCCACGGCCACCAGCTGGAGGGCGAGGGCCCGTCCCGACCGCGACGACGGGCTCGACGGCATGCCGCGGGCGATGTCGGGCCCGACGACGAGCGGCCCGGCACCGATCGCCACGGTCACTCCGGCCCGGGCGAGGATCGCCTGGCCGAAGGCGTGATCGGCGAGGGCGCGATCGGGTGCGACGTGGCCGTCGATGATCTCGGCGAGGGGATCGGAGACGGTCATGTCGATCCGCTCGAATGCGGCGACGACCGCGCTCTCCGGGATCCCGAGGGCCGGCGGCACGATCGACAGCCGGACGTACCCGCGGCGCCGGGCGGCCGCCTCGTCGAGGTCGAGCCGGAGGCTCCCCAGCGCGCGCTGGCTGCCGCTCGGGGCCTGCTCGAGGAGATCCTCGTCCTGGCGCTCGGTGCCCGCTCGGGGCTGCCAGATCGGCGCGTCCCTGCCCGCCCGCCGGAGGCGCTCGCTCAGCTCGCGCCCGATCGGAACCTCGATCTGGAGCAGGTCCGCGCCGGCATCCACCGCCTGGCGCGCCTCGTGCAGCGCCCCGCCCAGGTCCGGCTCGCCGATCGCCGCCCCGATCCACGGCCGGCTGGGGTCGCCCAGCACGGCGATCAGCTCGGTCCGGGCGGTCCGGTTGGCGTCCATCCGGTCCATCGCGGCGCCGACCAGGCGTCGCGCCTCTTCCTCGGCGATCGCCCGCCGCTCCGGCTCGCGGAGGAGGGCCGCTTCGAAGCCGAGGTCGACGGCTCCCGACGCGACGTCGAGGGCCAGTCGCTGGGGGTCGAGGTCGTACTCGGCGAGGGCGATCGCGAACGGCAGGACGATCCCCGATCCGAGCCGGCCCGGGCCGCCGCCGAGATAGCGGTCGACCACCGACCAGGCGAGCGGTCGCCCGGCGCCGTCGAGGCCGGTGACCCCGAACATCCGGAGCAGCGCCCGCTCGCGGCCGACGGTCGTCGACGCGCGGGCCCGCGCCGCCCAGGCACCGGCGAGCGTGTCCGCCTGCTCGGCGATGCGGTCGAGCGGTCCGAGGTCGGTCGTCATCGACCGCAGTATGCCGTCAGCGCGGCCGGCGTTGGGCGATCAGCTCCAGCAGGAGGCCGGGAAACGCATGAATGTCGATCGGCTTGCCCTCGAACGCGTCGCACCCGGCATCGAGCGCCTGGCGCTGGACCTCCGCCTGGACCGACGCGCTGCAGGCGAGCAAGGGCGTCGACGCGATCGTCGCATCCGGGTCGGACCGGACGGCCCGGGCGACGTCGAAGCCGGACAGCCCGGGCATCCGCAGGTCGAGCACGACGGCATCGGGCCGGGCGGCGCGGATCGCGGCCAGACCTGCGGTGCCGGTCTCGGCCTCGATCACCTCCATCGAAGCGCGTTCGAGGACGCGGCGCATCAGGCGCCGCGTCTCGGCCATGTCGTCGACGACGAGGATCGTCGGCGGGCGATCGAACGGCGGCGGGTCGCGCCGGTCGGGAGGCTCGGCGGCGGTCCACTCGGTCGATGGGCTGGTCATTGCGCGCTCACGAGGGGAACGCGAACGATGAACGCGCTGCCCGCGCCGAGGCTCGACTCGACCGTCACGTCGCCTCCGTGCAGCCGCGCCAGCTCGCGCGAGATCGCCAGGCCGAGACCCGTTCCGGGAACAGCCGGGTCGGCGACACGGGTGAACTTCTCGAAGATCCGATCGTGGTGCTCCGGGGCGATCCCCGGCCCGCTGTCGCGGACGATGATCACGGCGCTGGGCGGTTCGGGCGGGACGACGGCATGCCCGAGATCGGCCCCATCCGGCCCCTCCATCACGCCAAGCCCACGCGAGGATCCGGTCAGCTCGACGACGACCTGGCCGCCGCGCGGCGTGAACTTGACCGCATTCGAGAGGAGGTTCAGGACGATCTCGCGGAGCCGCCCGCGATCGGCCTCCAGGCGCATCCTCGCGGTCGTGGCGGACGACGCGAACGACACGTCGATCTCCCCCGACTCGGCGAGCGGCCGGATCGTCGCGATGCAGTCGTCGATGAGCTCGACCGGGTCGAGCGGCTCGATGTTGAGCTGGACCCGCCCCGCCTCGATCGAGGCGATGTCGATCAGGTCGTCGATCAGCTCGAGCAGATGGCGGCTGCTCGACTGGATCGTGGTCAGGTCGCGCTGCTGGAGCTCGTTCAGGGGTCCGTCGAGGCCGGTCGCGAGGACCTCGCTGAAGCCGAGGATCGCCGTCAACGGGGTCCGCAGCTCGTGGCTGACGTTCGCCAGCAGGTCGGTCTTCGCCTCGCTCGCGACCACGAGATCATCGAGCGCCGCCCGGAGGCTGCGGGTCCGGGCGTCGACCTCGGTCGCGAGGAGGTCTCGCTGGGCGGCCAGGGCCGATACGGCGTCGGCCCGCCCGATCGCGGTGGCGGTCAGGGCGGCGAACGCGACGAGGAGCTCCTGCCACTCGGCCGGGAGGACCGCGGCACCGGCCGGCGCGCCGATCGCGAGGAAGCCCTCGGTCCGGCCGTCGACGACGATCGGGGCCGCCGTGGCCCGCTCGATGCCCATGCCCGCCCCGACGGCTGCCTCGCCCGTCCGGCTCGTCGTGAAGCCGCCAAGCAGCGCCTGCAGGCTCGGCCGGTCCGGGTGCTCCAAAGCGGTGGCGATCCGGGCGACCTGATCGGGCGCCAGGCCGTCCGTCGCGGCGATCCGGAACCGCTCCCCGCCGGAAGCCGCGGCCCGTCGGCCGACCATCGCGAACGGCGCTCCGCTTGCCCTCCGGATGAACTCGCAGGCAAGGTCGGCGATCCGGCCGGCATCCTGGACGCCGGCCAGGAGCGACGACAGCTCCAGGAGCGTGTCGGAGCGGCGTCGTTGCCGCTCGCTCTCCGCCGCGGAGCGCCGGACATCGTCGCGGCTTGCGATGAGCGACGCGGTCAGGCCGGCCTGCGCCGCCAGACCGCGGGCGGCCGTCCGGAACGTGTCGTCGAAGCCGCGGTCTTCGCAATAGATCGCGCCGCAGGTCCCGACGACGCCGGCCGGACCGTGGATCGCCAGGCTGAACCCGGCCTTCGCACCAAAGGACTCGATCCGCTCCCGGAACTCCCCCCGATCCGGATCGTCGGACCAGAGCGCCTCGCCGCCGAGCACCCGCCACGCGAGGCCCTGACCCGAGCGCAGCGTCTGCCGGATCCGATCCAGCTCGGCGGGGTCGTAGCCGAGCGCGTGGGCCAGTCGCAGCCCGCCATCCGGCTCGGCGACGGTCACCGCGATCTTGTCGGGCCGGAACATCGCGTCGATCGCGGTGACGATCGCCGCTCCGACGCCATCGAGATCGTCGCAGGCGAGGAACGCGTTGGTCGCGTCGAGCAGGATCCGCGCCCGCTCGGCGACGTCATCCAGGGGCGCGACGGGCGGGCGGTCGTTCGGGCTGGGCCGCTCAGCCGACGCGATGAAGCGCGCTGCCGGCGGCTCGACAGGCGACGGGTCGAGGGTCAAGCGTCTACCACGAGCGACTCGGGGGCGTCCTGCCCCCATCTGACGGCGAGCGTAGGTGCCGAATCGAACGGCCCGCATCATCCGAATGGATGACGGCGCTCGCCTCGGCCGCGACGCGGGTCAGCCCGGCCCGGGCCCGCTCCGGGCAGGAGTGCCGATCCAGACGTGCCCGTCCGCGAAGCGCTCGGCCTTCCAGATCGGGGCGCGGGCCTTGGTCTCGTCGATCGCGTACCGCGCGGCCAGGAAGGCGGCGTCACGGTGCGGCGCGACGGCGACGACGACGATGCTCGCCTCGCCGAGCGGGACCTCGCCGGTCCGGTGGACGATCGCCAGGCGCACGACATCGAACCGCTCGGCGATCTCGTCGGCGATCGCGGTCAGGACCCGGATCGCCATCGTGTCGTGGGCCTCGTAGCCGAGCGACTCGACCGCGCGCCCGGCGTGGCGGGCGGCCTCGTCCTCCTGGCCCGGAGCGGGCGTGCCCGGCGAGACGCGGGTCCGGCCGACGAAGGCGACGACCGCGCCGTCCTCGTCGGTGGCCAGGCGAGCCTCGAGGTCGGCGAGGATCGTCGGCGCGAAGGGCGCCTCCTGGAGCTCGAGGATCCGGTTCCCGCCGGCCGGGCCGCCCTCCGCGCCGAGGTCCGCACCGCCGGCGCGACCGGCGCCGCCGCTCACGGGCGGGATGAACGCGACCTCGTCGCCGTCCGACAGCGTCGTGGTCGGCTCCGCGTAGTCGCCGTTCCGGGCGAACCGGACGGACGGCCGGCCGGGCCCGAGGAGCGGGAACCGCTCGGCGACGGCCGCCCAGGCGTCCTCGACAACCGCCCCTTCGGCGAGCTCGATCGGGATCTCGCGGGCGCCGGCCAGCTCCCGCTGGATCGCGAACAGGCGGATCCGGATCCGGATCGATCCGCCGCCGTGACCGTCCCTCATGCGCTGCGCCGCGGGCTCAGCCGCGGAACCCGGCGACCAGGAGCCCGTCGCCGACCGGCAGGATCGTCGCGGTGAACCGCGGATCGCCCAGGACGACCGCGTCGAAGGACCGCAGTGCCGTCGTGTCGGCGTCCGTGATCGCGGCGTCCGTGACCCGACCGCTCCACAGGACGTTGTCGGCCACGACCAGCGCGCCCGGCGCGAGCCGCGGCACGAGCGCGTCGAAGTAGGCCTGGTACTCAGGCTTGAGGGCATCGATGAACGCGAGGTCGAACGGCCCGGCCAGGGCCGGCTCGGCCCCGGCGAAGGCATCGAGCGCCTTCGCATTGACGACGGTGATCCGCGCGTCGGCGATCCCGGCCTCGCGCCACCAGCCGCGGGCGAGGTCCGTTCGCTCGCGGTCCGGATCGATCGTGACGATCGTGCCGTCGGACGGCTGGCCGAGCGCCAGCCAGAGGGTCGAGTAGCCATACGCCGTCCCGACCTCGACGATCCGCCGGCGGCCGGCGGCCAGGGCCGCGAGGACGCGGCCGCTGTCGCGATCGACGATCGGGATCTTCCCTGGCTCGGCGGCTTCCTCGATCGCCTCGAGGGCCGGCAGCAACGGCATCGTCAGCCCTTCGATCCAGCGCGCCTCGCGGGCGCCGGGGACCCAGTTCCGGTTGTTCTTCATCAGGCTCCTGGCTGGCGCGGGGCGGTCATACGAGCAACCCGGCACCGAAGTACAGACCGGCGGCCAGGATCGTCCCGGAGGCGATCGTGCCGATGTTGATGTAGAGGAGGCCCGTCGCGGATTCCATCGACCGGCTGCGGGCGGTCTGGACGGCCGCCCACGAGACGACGAGCGGAAAGATCAGGCCGACGATCAGGCGCAGCCAGACGAACATCGCCATCGGCCCGACCAGGACGGCGAATGGCCCGCCGGCACCCGGTCCGGCGCCGGTCGCCACCCACACCGCGAACAGGACGACCTGAAGCCCCACGACGCCGAGGAGGATCCGCGAGATCAGGATCAGCGGCGCCTCGGGCAGCTTCGGCGTGACGAGGTACCAGTGGCCGAGGATCATCGCGGCGAAGACGCCACCGGTCGCGATCGACAGGACCGCCAGCTGGAGCAGGAGCGGGATCGCAAGCAGCGTCCCGCCGCCCCAGCCGAGCGCCGCGAAGACGAGCGTCGCCACGGCCGCCGTCAGGCCGGCAGCGGCCAGGAGCGCGGCCCGCCGGCGCTGGACGAGCGCGACGACGTAGCCCGCCGCGAGCACGCAGAACAGGCCGAGCGCGGTCCGCCTCGGGAGTTCGAACGCCGGGTCGACGGTGATCGGGGTGCCGACGATGGCCGCCGGCAGCGACTGGTCCGAGAGCCACGCGAGGAAGCCGATCGCGACCGAGCAGGCGGCCGTGAACGCGAGGAATCCGCGGGTCGCATCGGTCCGCAGCCGGCCCAGGACGACGGCCGCGAACGAGCCGAAAGCGAGGGCCGCCAGGACGGTCCAGTTGATGAACGGGAGGTTCTCGGCGATCCGCTCGGCAGGCACCGCCCGAGTGTAGCCGAGCGACCTTCGCGCACCGTTCGGGACGATGGGCCGGGCGCGGGGCCCTCGGCCGGCCTCGCGCAGCATCGATGACGGCCTGCACGCCCGGCCGCCGCGAGGGATGATCGTCGCGGCAGCTGGCGGCGCGACCTCGCCCGTCGCACCCGCCGCCGCCTCCTCGCCTCGGGCCCCGCCCGCCAGCCAGCCAGCCAGCCACGAAAGGAACCACCGATGGCCCTCCATCCCGCCGCGACGTTCACCTGGTACGGCCACTCGTGCTGGGAGCTGACGACGCCCGGCGGCAAGACGGTCCTCTTCGATCCGTGGTTCGGCAACCCGCGCAGCCCGCGCCCAGCCCAGTCGGTCGATCGCTGCGACGTGATGCTCGTCACGCACGGCCACGACGATCACTTCCACGACGCCCTCGGCATCGCAAGCCGGACCCGTGCGGTCTGGCCGAGCATCCACGAGATGAGCCTGTGGCTCGGCCGGAACTATGCCCACAAGGATCAGATCATCGGGTTCAACAAGGGCGGGACGGTCGAGGCCGCCGGGCTGAAGATCTCCATGGTCCGGGCGGATCACTCGGCCGGCGACCTGTACTCCGGCGCCGAGTCACCCCTGTACTTCGGCGAGCCGGCCGGCTTCATCGTCGAGCTCGAGGACGGGTTCCGGTTGTACTTCGCCGGCGACACCGACGTGTTCTCCGACATGCGCCTGATCGCCGATCGCTACCGGCCGACGTTCGCCTTCCTCCCGATCGGCGGCCACTTCACGATGGATCCGACGGCCGCGGCGATGGCCGTCGAGCTGCTCGGCGTGACCGACGTGGCACCGATGCACTACGGGACGTTCGGCATCCTCGCCGGCACGCCGGACGAGCTCCGGTCGGCCCTGGCCGACCGCGGTCTCGGCCACGTGGCGGTCCACACCACGACGCCCGGCAACGCCCTGGCCTGACGCCGCCGGCCGGGCGGCGGCGGCGGCGCCACCGAGCAGGGCTACTTCTCGGCGAGCGGGAAGTGGCGGGTGATCGCCACGACGACCTTCTCCGTCGGAGGCTGACCCAGCTCCGTTTTCCGGGCGGGGAACCCGGCGCTGGTCATCCGAACGTCCGGCTACCGACCCGCCCCGTGGCCGTTGACGGCCGCGACCCGATCCACCAGCCGCTGATAGTTGTAGTCGCTGATCCAGCGTGGGAAGCAGTAGCCCATGAAGTCGTGGGTCGAGGCGGGCACGGACATTCCGGTCCGACGGTCGTAGCCGAGCACGCCGATGACGCCGTCGGGATACGGAAAGTCGGTGTTCGGATCGTCGACATCGCCACACGGCGTGTGCAACAGGCGGTGGGCGTGGCCCAGCTCGTGGAGGAACGTGTCTTCGGCTTTCTGATCGCCGAATGCCGCGCCGATCGCAAACCCCACCCCCAGGCCGGCGCCGTCCTCGGAGGTGCCCGTGATGCAGTCGTCGCAGTACGTCTCGCGTGTCGCCGCCCCGGTCACCATGCCGTAGTAGTAGACGTCCTTGGCTGGGCGGTCCTGATCGCGGATCCTGCCGACCTTGACCAGCAGCGCGCCCAGGTCGGGCGGCTCGCCGCCGTCCACGAGATCGCCCACGGTGATGGCCACATCGGTGACCGGATACGTCGCCAGCAGGGCCTCACGGTATCCGTCGAGGACGTCAGCGGAGGTGCTCGGGACGAACCCGCCGACTCGGAACGGAATGAGGTGGATCTCGATGCCACCCGTGGGCCGAGCGGCCAGGTCGACCGCCATGCTGGCCGGTGGAGCGGAGCCGGCGGCGTCGGCGTCCGCCACGGCGGTGCACTCGACGACGGTCACGGACACCCGCGATTCGGGCGTCACCGCAGCGCGGGGGAACTCCACGACGACGTCGCCGAGGCTGGCCGGGTCCGGCGTGTCGTCGTTCGGCACGATGCGCGTTGACCGCAGCGTCGGCCCACCGGACGCCTGGACCATCGCGACCCGCACCGCAACCTCGCGGGCAGCCCAACCGGGCTCGGCCTCGACATCGATCCCGATGCTCGCCTCTTTGTCCGCGACGACATCGACGGCCCGGTCGGTGCTGCGGATTGGCGCACCGTCGGCGATCAACGGGACGCGCACCGACTGATACAGGTTCAGCTCGCGAACGGCAACACCGTTCGCGGCGCGGTCGAAGCATCCATCGGCTCCGACGGGTCCCATCGCAGCGGTCTGGGTCGGCACAGGGGGCTGGGATGTGGCCGGCGCCGGAGAGGCGACCGGGGCCGGTGGCGGGCCGGTCTCGCCCGGCCGCGCCTGGTCGGCGCAACCGACCAGGGCCGTGACCGCGAGCAGGCTCAAGGAGGCGACGGCGAGGCGGCGATCAGGAAGGCGCATCGCCAAATGATGCCTGGCGAGGACAAAACCGCCCCCGCGGCTCGTGGCCGGAGGCGGCGGCCCTCACCGTCGTCGTGGAATGCGAGCGGGGCGGCACCGCCCGCGACGAGCCACAGCCGCCCGCTGCGCGCGCGAGGTCAGGTGAGGACGGGCACTCCGTCGGAGCGATCGCTCGCCTTCGGCGCGCCCGGCGTGCTCGGAGCGGCCGGGCCGGACGACGCGGTCGTCTTTGCCGGTCCGGCGGCGGACACGTCGGGCTCGCTCGCGTGATCGTCGTCGGGCGCAGCGCCCGGCCAGCGCTCGATCATCTCGAACAGCGTCGTTCGCAGGTCCTCGTCGCGATCGCCGAGGGCGAGCTCCAGCAGCTTCTGGGCGCTGGCGACGACGTCGGCCGGTGGGGCGGAGTCGGGGACGCGCAGGATCTTGTCGACCTCGGTCGGCTCGACGGTCTCGCTCGTATAGAACAGGCGCTCGTGGAGCTTCTCGCCGGGTCGCAGGCCGGTGAACCGGATCGGCACGCTGTCGTCGCCGCGGCCCGTCAGCCTGATCAGGTCGCGGGCCATGTCGACGATCTTGACGGGCTCGCCCATGTCGAGCACGAAGAGGTCGCCCGGTCGCCCGATCGCCGCGGCGTCGAGGATCAGCCAGCCGGCCTCCTGCATCGTCATGAAGTAGCGGGTCATGTCCGGGTGCGTGATCGTGATCGGCTCGCCGTTCTCGAGCTGGCCCTCGAAGATCGGCAGCACGCTGCCGGCCGACCCGAGGACGTTGCCGAACCGGACCGCGACATAGGCTCGGCCCGTCTTCGCCGCGGCGTCCGCGACGAGCCACTCGGCCAGACGCTTGGTGGCGCCCATGACGCTCGACGGCTCGACAGCCTTGTCGGTGGAGACCAGGACGAACCGCGGCACGTCGGCCGCGACGGCTGCAGCGAGGACCGCGAGTGTGCCGCCGACGTTGACCTGGACGCCCTCGGACGGATGGACCTCCATCATCGGCACGTGCTTGTAGGCGGCGGCGTGGAAGATGACCGCCGGCCGGGTCTGGCTGATCAGGCGGGTCATCACGCCGCGGCTCGCGACGTTGGCGAGATGGACGGACAGCTCACCGTCGCCACGGCCGCTGAGACGCCGCAACTCAAGCTCGCGCTGGATCATGTAGAGCGGGCTTTCGGCCCGATCGACGAGGACGAGCTCCTTCGGCCGGAAGCCGAAGACCTGGCGGGCCAGCTCCGATCCGATCGAGCCGCCGGCGCCGGTCACCATGACGACCTGGTCGCGGATGGCCTCCGCGACGCCCGGCGCATGGATCGTGACCTGCTCGCGGGTCAGAAGGTCCTCGATCCGGATGTCGCGGACGCGCCGTGCATTCGTGCTGCCGTCGAACAGGCCGCGGACCGGCGGCACCGTCCGGACCTGGAGGCCGGCCTCGATGGCGGCGTCCATGACCCGCCGGATCGTCGCCCCGGACGGATTCTCGAGGGTGATCAGGAGCATCCGGGCCCCGGTCAGGCGGATCGCGTCCGGCAGCTGGTCGAGGCCGCCGTACACCGTCAGGCCGGCGACGCTGCTGCCGTGCTTGGTCGGGTCCTCGTCGAGGAAGCCCACCGGCCGGACGCCCGCCTCGGGCTCGCGCCGCGCCGAGCGGGCCATCGTCGCGCCGACGCGACCGGCCCCGAACAGCAAGGTCGGGCTCATCGAGACGGTCGTCCCGCCGATGACCGTCCAGGTGCCGATCTCGCTGCCGGCCCGGATCGAGAACCGAAGACCGCCGAGCAGGGCGAGGCTGAAGACGAACTCGACCAGCCAGAAGGAGAGCGGCAGACGGGTGACCGTGGGGCCGGCGATCAGCGTGATCGCGAGCGCCATGGCCAGCGCGATCGCCGTCCCGACGACCACGGCCAGCGCGACCTGAAGGAGCTCATGAACACTGGCGTGCCGCCACAGCCGGCGGTACAGCCCGAACCGGATGTTGATCAATGGCCGGATCGCCAGCGGCAGGACGAGCATCGGCGCCAGCGACAGGAGCAGCTGCGGGGTGATGAGCCCGTCCCGCCGGACCTGGACGGTCAGCAGGATCGAGATCGCAACCAGCAGGATGTCGATGACGAGGAGATGCCGGCCGCGCAGGCTGAGAACCGTTGTCCCCAACCGATGCAGCAGCCCATGATGGAGGGCTACCGCAGCCCCTTTGCCTGCCAGAACGGCCTCACGCGATGTCATCGTGTCCTTCCGCGAGTCTCGTTGTCTTCCCCGAAGTTCCCCGAGTCCGGTCCGCCTTCTGGCCGCCCGAAGGCCGAGCCGAACACTCCCGTCGACATGGGTAGTCGACGTGCGATCGATCCAGCGTCCCCACACTTTCCCGAGCGGGCGCCCCGAGTGGGACAGCCACGGTCTCGCGCCTCTCCACGGTAGTCATTTCGGGGGATTCTGGCTAGGTCCTTTCTACGCACTTTTCCCTATCAGAGTGCTCCATCTGGTGCACATGAGCACCGATCCGGCCGGACGGGCGAGCCAGCCGGCGTCCCGTCCCAGGACCTACAGCGGTGCTTGCCGGATGTCATCCGTGCGCGAACCGCCCGCCGTGCGGTGCACGGGCGCAACCGTTGGGTGACCTTCGGGTGGTAGTCCCAGGGACCCTCTGTCGTATCCTCGCCACAGACATCCCATCCAAGCCGGAGGCACTTCATTCGTGAGCGACGGGGCAGACCTGACCGGGCGGATCCGCCAGGTCATTCGAGAACACGGGCATCTCCCCGTCGAGCTTGATTCGATCGATGACGACACCGACCTCTTCCAGGCCGGCATGACCTCCCACGCGTCCGTCAACCTGATGCTTGGGCTCGAATCCGAGTTCGACGTGGAATTCCCGGACGCCATGCTGAAGCGGAGCGTCTTCCAGAGCGTCAGCGCGATCCGGTCGGCCCTCAACCGGCTGATGGCGGCCGCCGCATGACGGTCATGGTCGATCGCGACCAGGCGTTCCTCGCCGCGATCCGGCGGATCGCCGATGACGTCGCGGGTCCCAATGCCGACGACGTGGACCGCGAGGCGCGCTTCCCGATCGAGTCGCTCGACGCGCTTCGCCAGCAGAACGCCCTCTCGGCGCTCATCCCCGAGGAATACGGCGGCGGCGGCGTCTCGTTCGAGGCCGTCGCGGCGGCCTGCTTCGAGCTCGGGCGGCGCTGCGGCGCGAGCGCCATGGTCTTCGCGATGCACCAGATCCAGATCGCCGCGATCGCCCGTCATCTCGACGGCTCACCGTGGTTCGAGGAGTACCTCCGGCGCGTGGTCCGCGAGCAGCGCCTCGTGGCGTCCGTCACCTCGGAGATCGGGACCGGCGGCGACCTCGGCAAGTCCATCGCGGCGGTGACCCCGGCGGGCGCCGACCAGGCCAGCTTCGAGAAGCAGGCGCCCACCGTGTCGTACGGGGCCTACGCCGACGACCTCCTCACGACGCTCCGTCGGAGCCCCGACGCCGAGGCCGGCGACCAGGTCGTTGCGCTCACGAGCCGCGAGCAGTTCCGGCTCGAGCCGAAGGGCACGTGGGACCCGCTCGGCATGCGCGGGACGTGCTCGCCCGGGTACGTCGTCCGGGCCGACTTCCCGATGGAGCAGGTCCTGAAGACGCAGTTCTCGGTCGTGGCGACCGAGTCGATGGTGCCGATCTCGCACATCCTCTGGTCGCATCTCTGGCTGGGCATCGCCACGGACGCGTTCGATCGCGCCCGGGCGTTCGTCAAGGCCAGCGCCAAGGGCCGCCCGGACCAGCTGCCGCCGACGGCCGTCCGCCTGTCGCAGCTGATGAGCGAGCTGTCGCTCCTCCGGGCCGAGGTGGCCACGGGGCTGCGCGACTTCACCGATGCCAATGCCGGCGGGGACCGCGAGACGCTCTCAACGATGACGACGATCCTCCGGTTCAACAACCTGAAGATCGCCGCGTCTGAGCAGGCGCCGCGCGTCTGCCAGGGCGCGATGAACGTGTGCGGGATCGTCGGCTACAAGAACGACACCCCGTTCAGCGTCGGCCGCCACCTGCGCGACACGATGTCCGCCTGCCTGATGGTCGCCAACGACCGGATCCATCAGACGAACGCGAGCCTCCTGCTCATCGCCAAGGACGTCTAGGCCGTGGCGAAGTACCGCGAGGCGACCCCCGAACAGGCCGCCTTCCTCACCTCGCTGTTCGAGGCCGGCGTGCTCATGGACACCGGCGCCGCCGGCCTGTCGGGCCAGGGACCGGCCTTCGTCGACGTCCGCGACGCGTTCACCAACGCGGTCAGCCGGGCCTCGGGCGGGGACCCGGTCGAGTCGATGCAGTTTCCGCCGTTGACCTCGACGTTCGAGATCGAGAAGAACGGCTATCTCGCATCCTTCCCCCATCTCGCCGGCCGTGTCTTCTCCTTCGAAGGGAACGACGCCCAGGCGCTCGAGCTCGAGGCGCGCGCGGCCGCCCACGAGGACTGGAGTGAGTTCGAGACGGAGACCGATGCGGTCCTCCTGCCGGCGGCCTGCTACCCGGTCTACCCACAGGTCGCCAAGCGCGGCCCACTCCCGCGCGACGGCGTGATCGTCGACACGGGCAGCGCCTGGGTCTTCCGCAACGAGCCGTCGGGAGACCCCGCCCGGATGCGTTCGTTCCACATGCGCGAGTTCGTCCGGATCGCCGATCCAGCCGACGTTGCGGCGTTCCGCGACGTGTGGCTGGAGCGGACGCTGGGGCTCTTCGGCCGGCTCGGCCTCGTCGCGGAATCGGAGATCGCGTCGGACCCCTTCTTCGGTCGCGTCGGCCGGATGCTGGCCGCGAACCAGAAGGAGCAGGAGCTCAAGTTCGAGCTCGTCGCGCTGGTCGGCGGGCCGGAGCCCACGGCGATCGCGTCCTTCAACTACCACCAGGATCACTTCACCCAGGTCTACGAGATCGGCCTCGAGGGGGGTGGGATCGCCCACACCGGCTGCGTCGCGTTCGGGATCGAGCGGGTCACCCTCGCCCTGTTCCGGGCCCACGGCCTCGACCCCCAGGCCTGGCCCGACGAGGTGCGCGCGGAGCTGTGGCCGTGACCTCGGCGGCGCCGACGATGGTCAGCCTCTTCGGCCACGATCCGGCGACGTATCGCCCGCACGCGATCCACTCCGGCGAGCGGAACTACCTCGAGACGAACTGCTTCACCGACATCATCAGCGAGCTCCTGCATGCCCGTGGCGACGAGCCGGTCGCCTCGTTCGGGTCGTTCGTCCGGATGGACTTCGAGAACGATCAATGGACGTTCTTCAAGCCGCGGCCGGAAGACATGGAGCTGCTGTACGGCGTCGACATCCACGAGATCCAGCCGTACCGGTCCATCCCTCACCAGGTCGCGGAACAGCTCGCCCTCGGCCGGACGATGACGATCGAGCTCGACGGCTGGTATCTCCCGGACACCGCCGCGACGAGCTATCGGACGGGGCACGTCAAGACCGGTGTGATCGCCGAGGCGATCGACCTCGAGCAGGAGCGCTTCCGCTACTACCACAACGCGTCCCTCTACGAGCTCGCGGATGAGGACTTCCGAGGCGCGTTCCGGACCGAGGAGGTCTGGTCGCCGGACGTCCTGCCGCCGTACACCGAGCTGATCCGGTTCGACGCCGGGCCGGCCATCCGCGACCCGGAGCTGCACGAGGTTGCCCGCGGCCTGCTCCGGGGCCACCTCGATCGCGTCCCGCCCGGCAACCCGTTCGACCGGTTCGCGGCGCGGCTGACGGCCGATCTGCCATCACTGCTCGAGGGCGACGAAGCTCGCTACCACGCCTTCACCTTCGCGACCTTCCGGATGGCCGGTGCCGGGTTCGAGCTGCTCGCGTCGCACGCCGAGTGGCTGCTCGGCGACGGCAGCGCCCCGGCGACGGAGGCGATGGGTCGCATCGTCGAAGGCTGCAAGGTCCTCGGCTTCAAGCTCGCCCGCCGGCGGCCGTTCGATCCGACCGACGCGATGACGGCCCTGAGCCAGGCCTGGACCGAGGCGCTCGGCGCGCTCGACGAAGCCGTCGCCTGACGGCATGCCTCTCGGAACCACGTCCGTCCGAGGCCGGGTCCGGAGCCATGACCTGATCCCGATCGTCGACGGCTGGCAGGCAGCATCCACGCCGCCGGGCGAACGGACGGCCCCGAGCGATCTCGACGAACTCTCCTGGATCGCGGCGAGCGTGCCCGGGACCGCGGCCGGCGCCCTCCGCGACGCTGCCCGCGCGGCCGGAAACCTGGATGCCGAGGATTGGTGGTTCCGGACGCGCTTCAGCGCGCTGCCAGCCGCCGCCGGCGAGGAGATCGTCCTGCGGTTCGGAGGGATCGCCACGCTCGCCGAGGCGTTCCTGAACGGACGCTCGATCCTGACCAGTGAGTCGATGTTCCGGGAGCACGTCGTCGACGTCGGCGAGGCCCTCCTGCCCGGCGACAACGAGCTCGCGATCCGCTGCCGAGCGCTGGCCCCGGAGCTGGCGACCCAGCGCCGTCCCCGGGCCCGCTGGCGGACCCGGCTGGTCGCGGACAACAACCTGCGCTGGTTCCGGACGATGCTGCTGGGTCGCATTCCGAGCTTCTCGCCCCGGCCGGCCGCCGTCGGGCCGTGGCGCCCGATCACCCTGGAGCGGCGACGGGGCCTCGTCGTCGAGGATCTGCGGCTGCGTCCGCGGCTCGACGGCAGCGCCGGCGTCGTGGCGGTCTTCGTCCGAGCTCCGGCTCCTCGGCGGCGAGCGCCCGACCACCGTCGCCGTCGTCCTCGACGGGCCGGCCGGTGCGACCGAGACGCGCGGATCGCTGGACCTGGCCGCCGGCCCGTCGGGCGCGATCGTGGCGACGGGGGAGATCCGGATTCCCGACGCCGAGCGGTGGTGGCCCCATACCCACGGCGAGCCCGCCCTGTACGCCGCTCGCCTGGACGTCACCGGGACGACCGACGGGGCGGTCATCGACGCCGGCCGGGTCGGGTTCCGGACGTTGACCGCGGGCGCGCGCGAGGACCAGGACGTCGATCGGGACGGTCTCTTCGTTCACGTCAACGAGGTTCCGGTGTTCGCCCGCGGCGCCCTGTGGACGCCGCTCGACATCGTCGGCCTCGCTCCGTCGGCCGGGGACATCCGCGCGGCCCTCGAGGTCGTCCGAGCCGCGGGGATGAACATGGTCCGCCTGCCCGCCTTCGGACCGTACGAGTCGGAGGCGTTCCACGACGCCTGCGACGAGCTCGGCATCCTCGTCTGGCAGGACCTGGCGTACATGAGCATGGACTACCCCTTCGCGGACGAGGCCTTCGGTCGTCTCGCGGCCGACGAGGTGGATGCCCTCGCACGGCGAATCGCCGGCCGGGCCAGCACGGCCGTCCTGTGCGGCAACAGCGAGGTCGAGCAGCAAGTCGCCATGCTCGGCCTCGATCTCGGGCTGGCGCGCATCCCGTTCTTCGACGAGACCGCTCCGGCGGTCGCACGGGCCGCCGGTCTCGACGCCATCTACGTGCCCTCGGCGCCGTTCGGCGGTGCCGTTCCGATGGTTCCCGGACCGGGGCGTCATCGGCTACTACGGCGTCGGCGGCTACCGCCAGCCGCTGTCCGACGCGCGCACGAGCGGCGTCCGGTTCGCGGCCGAGTGCCTGGCGTTCGCCAACGTCCCGGACGAGGAGGCGCTCGCGACGCTCGTCCCGGATCCGCCCTACGAGGCGTTCGTCCACAACCCGTCCTGGAAGGCCGGCGTCGCCCGTGACGCGGGATCCGGCTGGGACTTCGACGACCTGCGCGACGACTACCTGAAGCTCGTGTTCGGCGTCGATCCGGCGGGCATCCGGCGCTACGACCACGATCGCTACCTCGAGCTCTCGCGAGCCGTCACCGGCGAGGTG
Organism: uncultured Chloroflexia bacterium; assembly: GCA_963746075.1. Lineage (GTDB taxonomy): Bacteria > Chloroflexota > Limnocylindria > Limnocylindrales > CSP1-4 > CF-46. The sequence continues at coordinate 529,008 of CAVUZY010000007.1, read as the reverse complement.
ATGGCCCACGTCTTCGGGGAGTGGCGGCGTGCCGGCTCGCCGTCCGGCGGCGGCATGATCCTGTGGCTGCGCGACCTCGTCGCCGGCGCCGGCTACGGCGTCGTCGACCAGCGCGGCCGTCCGAAGACCGCCTACCACCACCTTCGCCGGATCCTCGCCCCGACGGCCGTCTGGCTGGTCGACGAGGGCATCGGCGGCGTGGTCGCCCACGTCGCGAACGACGGCGCGGCTCCGCTCTCGGCCCGGCTGCGGATCGCCCTCTTCACGGACCTCGAGCTCCCGGTCGGCCAAGCGTCGGAGTCGCTCGAGCTGCCGCCCCATGCCGCGATCGAGCGGAACATCGAGGGGATGCTCGGCCACTTCGTCGACGCGTCCTGGGCGTATCGGTTCGGGCCGCCGGCGCAGGACGCGATCGTCGCGACGCTCGAGCGCGTCGCCGGCAGCGGCGCCGGTGCGATCGACGTGCTGTCGCAGGCATTCCACTTCCCGGCCGGTCGACCGCTCGTCCGGGAGCGGGCCGAGCGGCTGGGTCTCACGGCGACGTCCACGACTGCGGGGGACGGCACGGTCCGGCTCGAGATCACGAGCCGGCGGCTCGCGTACGGCATCCGGATCCACGCTGCCGGCTCGTCCGCTTCGGACGATGCCTTCTCGGTCGAGCCCGGCGGGACGCGGGTGGTGATCCTGCGCCCGGCGGCGGCAGGCTCGCCCGTCGAGGCCGGCTGGCTCACGGCCCTGAACCTGCTCGGCCAGGTCCCGATCCGGCCTGCCGCCCCTCCCGCCTGACGGCCCGAACGCTCAGTCGAGCAGCGCGGTCAGCCACTCCGCGACGAACCGGATGCTGTCCGGGGTCGTGGTGTGCCCCATCGGGAACTCGCGATAGACGAACGCGAGCGGCTTCTCCTCCAGCAGGCTCCGGGCTCGCCGGCCGAAGTCGACGGGCAGCGTCTCGTCGGCGGTCCCGTGGACGATGAGCACCGGCTTGCCGTCCAGCCGGTCGTCCGCAGCAACGTGTGGCAGGACCTCGGGTGGCAGCCGGCCGCTCATGCAGACGGCTCCCGCGAACTGCTCGGGTGCGGTCAGCATCGCCGCGAGCGACACGATCCCGCCCTGGCTGAAGCCGGCCACGAAGATCCGGTCGGGATCCGCCCCGTACGCGTCGCTGGCCTCCGTCACGAACGCGCAGACGCGCCGCCAGCCGGCGGCCGCCTCGTCGCCGTCGATCACCGGCCCGTCGGGGGTGAACGTGACATGGAACCAGGCGTAGCCAAAGGGTCCGACCTGGATCGGGGAACGGGCGCTGATCACCAGGAAGCGCGGGTCGAACGAGTCCGCGAGCAACGCCATGGAGAGCTCGTTGCTGCCCACCCCGTGAAACAGCACGAGCAGCGGCGGGCGGCCGGATCCGACGGTCGCCGGCTCGCGGACACGGTGGACGAGGGACAGCGTCCGGCGTCGGACGCCGCTGCCGCCCTGGTCGCTGGCTCCATCGATCGTCACGGGCGGCAGTCTACGGCCGGGACGGCGCAGGCGACCGACGGCGCCCCCGTCCGATGGCTTCGCCCGCGTCCTCTACGATTGGCCGGATGACGGATCAGCGAGCTCCGAACCCGCTGACGGGCCACGCGCTGTTCCGCGAGGCCTTCCGGCGCTGGGCGACGACGGTCGTGGTCCTGACCTATCGCGACGATGACGGGCAACCGTCCGGGATGACGGCCACCTCGATGAGCTCGCTGTCGGCCGACCCGCCGTCGCTCCTCGTGTGCATCAACCGCGAGACGCGGGCCCACCCCATCATCACCCGGCGCGGCTCGTTCGGCGTCGACATGCTGTCGGTCACGCAGCGCCCGATCGCGTCCCACTGCAGCGCCCGCGGCCGCGACAAGATCCTGCGCGGCTCGTGGCTCGCACCGGACGGTGCGCCGAACGCTCCACCACGCCTCGCCGCCTCGCTGGCCCACCTCGACTGCACGCTGGACCGGTCGTACGAGGCGTTCTCGCACACGATCATGGTCGGCGTCATCGGGGCGGTGTGGATCAACCCGCTGGAGTCGCCGCCGCTGCTGTACCACGGTGGAATCTACCGGCCGCTCGAGTCGGAGATCGAGCGCGACGAGCGGTTCCACTGGGAGATCGGGGAGTGAGCGGACGGGACCATTGACCGCTCGAGAGACCTGAATCGGGCTCCCGACGCATCGTAGACTGTTCGTCGGAACACGAGGTTGAAAGGGACGCCGATTCCGCAGGTTCAGGGTGTGTCCGAGGCCATGCAGCGGACCGCGAACGACGGGATCTGGGCCGGTGGCGCCCGGGTCGCCGGCTACGCGACGCGGACGCTTCGGCCCGTCGAAGTCGCGGTCCTGATCCGGTACCGGGATGCCCTGTCGGGTCGGGTGCTGGAGCTCGGCTGCGGGGCCGGCCGGCTGACCGGCTACCTCGCCGACATGGCGCAGGCCGTCCACGGGATCGACCTGTCGCCGGCCATGGTCGCCTACTCCCGGAAGCGCTATCCCCGAGCGACCTTCAGCCAGGGCGATCTTCGCGACATGGCGGCGATCGGCAACGGTTCCTGGGACGCCGTCGTGGCCGCGTACAACGTCATCGACGTGCTGAGCGACAGCGCCCGAGCGGCCCTGCTCGACGAGATCGCCCGCGTCGCTGGTGCCGGGCGGGCTGCTCGTGATGTCGTCCCACAATCGCGCGATCGCGAGCCGTCTCGGGGAGCCGCTGCGGCTGCGCGGCCGATCGCCGCACGACCTGGTGGCGACGCTCGTCAACTGGCCCCGCGGGTGGCGCAATCGCCGCCGGCTGCTGGCGTTCGAGCGCAACGAGCCGGACTACGCGATCCTCAACGACAGTGCCCACGACTTCTCGGCGCTCCACTACTACATCACCCGCAACGGCCAGGAGGACCAGCTCCGGAGTCACGGCTTCGACCTCCTGGAGTGCCTGGATCTCGAAGGTGCTTCCGTCGGACGGGGCGACGTCTCGGACAGCCCCGAGCTCCATTACGTGGCGCGGCGATCGGCCTGACGCCGGACGCGCGACCGGCGCCGGATGTGCGTACGACGCCGCGGGTGGTGCGCCCGCGAACCACACCGGCGCGGCCATGCACCGCCCAGACCGCACCGGACTGAACCGGGGACTACGTCACTATCGCTAGGACCCGCGGTACTTCGGTCGCGTCCGACCGAGACGTCCTCGCCATTGGCGAATCCGGTGAGGACCCCTAGGGTTCTGGGAACGAGGTCATCACGACCGTCGGGCCACTGCTCGGGCTCGGAACGCTACGGGCCCCGCCATGAAGGCTGGGCGCCACGAAAGAGCACACCTGTCGCGAGGCAGGGCCGCAAAGCCACGGGACTCCCTGAGTCAGCCGGGTCGCCGAATGGAGCTCTACATTGGCCTTCTGGAACGGGACCCGCTGGGTCCCTGAAGTCAGCGCGATTCCCGAGCCCCGCCGGACGCGCTCCTCGAACCGGGCCCCGACCGCATTCGTCCTGCTCATCGCCGTCGCCTTGATCATCCCGTTCACCGCGGGCCTTGCGGCCGCGACCGACGCGCCCGTGCTGACGGCATTGCCGCGGACCGGCTGCGGCCGGCACGACGGTGACCGTCCAGGGCACGGGCCTCCAGACCAAGACGAGGATGCAGCTCAACTGGGACGGCAAGCCGGCCGGCCTGCCGATCGTCTCGATCGACCGGCGCGGCAACTTCAAGACGACGATCGTCATCCCGGCCTCGCCGACGGGCGACCACGAGCCTCGCCATCGGATCGGCGCCGGGCAAGGGCGCGAAGGCCGCCGCCAAGGCCCTGCTCGCGGCCGCGGCCCCATTCGCGACCACGACCTTCGCCGTCTCGGAGCCGCAGAAGACGCCGGCTCCGACACCCGATCCCACCCCGAAGCCGACGGTCGCCCGACCCCGCCCCCGACCCCCGCCCCGACGGCCAAGCCGACCGCGGCCCCGACCGCCACGCCCGCGGCGACTCCGGCTCCGACCGCAGCGCCCACCGCGGCGCCGACGGCGGCCCCGACGGCCGCCCCGACCGCGACTCCGGCCCCGACGGCCGCCCCGACCGCGACTCCGGCCCCGACGGCCAAGCCGACCGCGGCCCCGACGGCCACGCCCGCGCCGACCGCGGTCCCCACGCCGACACCGACCGCGATCCCGACGGCCATGCCGACCCCACCCCGACGGCCGTTCCGACGGCGACACCTGCCCCGACCCCGGTTCCGACCCCGCCCCCACCCCGGTGCCCGGCGTCTTCCCGGCCGACACGACCCTCAAGGCCCTGACCACGACGCCGATGCTGCGACCCGGCTACCTCTCGTCGGTTCCTGATCCCATCCTCGGCACGCGGACGACCCGGATCAGCAGCAACTCGGGCATCCGCCAGGCCTACAGCCGGTTGTCGGCATGGAACAGCAACGGCTCGAAGATCCTTCTCGGCTTCACCTACCCGGGCCGAATGCTCGACGGCAAGACCTTCGCCGATCTCGGCTCGTTCGCCCAGATCAGCGGCGCGATCTGGTCGAACACGGACCCCAACAAGCTCTTCGGCGTCGACGCCCAGGGCAACGGCAACCGCCTCTACAGCCAGAACGCCACGAGCGGGCAGCTGACGGTCATCGCGACCTTCGGCGGGTACAGCTACGTGACCATCGGTGATGGCGAAGGCGGCGTGTCCGACGATGACCGCTTCATCGCCCTTCTCGGATATCCGTCGAGCGGCGGCAAGCACATCATCGTGTACGACCTGATCGCCCGCGCGATCGTCGCCGACGCCGTCGCTCCGTCGGGCACCGACAACGTCCAGATCAGCCGGAAGGGCAACTACGTCGTCGTGGTCGGGCCCGGCACCCGGCGCTACAACCGGACCCTGACGTCCTACCTCCAGCTCGAGCCGTACGGCAACCACGGCGACAACGCCCTCGACGCCAACGGCAACGAGATCTACGTCACGAACAACGCTCCCGGCGTCAAGTCGTTCCGGCTGTCCGACGGCGCGGCAACCCTCCTGCTGAGTGGCGGAACCGCCTTCGAGTATGGCCACACCTCGGGCCGCAACATCGACCGGCCGGGTTGGATCTACCTGACCGTCTACGACAACTCCGTCACCGCCGGACGGCCCGGCCGGGACCAGGTGGTCGCGGTCAAGACGGACGGCTCGGGCACCGTCGAGGTGTTCGCGTTCACCCATCACACGGACACCAGCACGTATTCGATGCAGCCGCACGGGGTGCCCTCCCCCGATGGCCGCCACGTCCTCTTCGCCTCGGAGTGGGGCACCAGCGGAGTCAACGCCTTCGTCGCCGGACGCTGACGGTCGGGTCCGGTCGTCGTCGGGACCACTCGACGGCAGCCGGCTCGGGCCGCGACACCGGGCTCCGGTCGGAGTCCACGAACACGCACACCTGTCGCGAGGCAGGGCCGCAAAGCCACGGGACTCCATGAGTCAGCCGGGTCGCCGAATGGAGTGCCGAAATGGCAAACCGGAATGGAACCGGTCCGGTTCCCGCCGCCCCTGCCGCCCCCACCACCACCCGAGAGCCTCGCTCGATGCGTCCGATCCGCAACGCGATCACCGTCCTGGCGATCGTGACGATCGTCGGGAGCAGTGCCATCGGCGCGGCCAGAGCGGGTGCCTCGGCAACCGGTCCCGCGGGGAGCGCGGTCCTGCCGTCGGCGTCGGCCGCGGCCGCCGCGACCTGGTACCAGGAGAGCTCGAGCCAGGTCCGATTCCGCGGAACGTGGTCCACGGTCAGCAACTCGGTCCACCTCGCCGGTCACGCCCGGCAGTCGTCGGTCCGGGGCTCATCGGCGTCCCTGACCTTCACCGGGAACGGGTTCAGCTGGATCGGATCGCGAGGCCCGACGCGCGGCCAGGCGAAGATCTACCTCGACGGGCGCTACGTCCGGACCGTGAACCTCTACGCGAGCCGGTTCGGCCCGTCCACGGCGCTCTACACGGCCTGGTTCTCGAATGAGCGGGCCCGAACCTTCAAGATCGTGGTCGTGGGAACCGCCGGCCATCCGTCCGTCCTGATCGACGCGCTCGTCGCGCGTCGCGGACGCCCGACGCTCCCTCCCAAGCCGTCCGAGCCGCCGCCGGCTCCGTCCGGGTCGTATCCTGGCCAGACGACGCTCAAGGCTCTGAAGACCACGACCCTCGCCCGGCCGGCCTACTTGGCGTCGGTCCTCGACCCTGCCCTCGGGACGACGACGACCCGGATCAGCAACGCCGGCGTCCGCCAGAGCTACAGCCGGATCTCGGCCTGGAACAGCGACGGCTCGAAGATCCTGCTCGGGTTCAGCTACCCGGGCCGGATGCTCGACGGCCGGACGTACCGCGACCTCGGCGCCTTCCACCAGATCAGCGGTGCCATCTGGTCGAACACGAATCCGAACAAGCTCTACGGGGTCGACTCGCAGGGCAATGGCAACCGCCTCTACAGCCAGAACGCCACGTCCGGCGCCCTGACCGTGCTCCGCGCCTTCAGCAGCTTCCGGTACATCACCATCGGCGACTACGAAGGTGGCGTCTCCGACGACGATCGGTACATCGTCCTCTTCGGCTATCCCTCGAGCGGTGGCAAGCACATCGTCGTCTACGACCTGATCGGCAGGACCGTCGTCGCCGACAGGGTCGCGCCGGCCGGCACCGACAACGCCCAGATCAGCCGCAAGGGCAACTACGTCGTCGTGGTCGGCGCGGGCACCCGGCGCTACACCCGGAACCTGGCCTCGAGCATCCAGCTCTACCCGTACGGGAACCATGGCGACAATGCGCTGGACGCGGCGGGCAACGAGATCTACGTCACGAACAACGCTCCCGGCGTCAAGTCCTTCCGGCTGTCCGACGGGAAGGCGACGATGCTCCTCGGCGGAACCACCGCATTCGAGTACGGCCACGTCTCGGGCCGGAACATCGACCGGCCGGGCTGGGTGTACCTGTCGGTCTACGACAACTCCACCACGGCCGGCCGGCCCGGCCGCGACCAGGTCGTTGCGGTCAAGACCGACGGCTCCGGCACGGTCGAGGTGTTCGGCTTCACCCATCACACCAACACGACGAACTACGCGATGCAGCCGCACGCCGTCCCGTCGCCGAACGGTCGCGACGTGCTCTTTGCCTCCGAGTGGGGCAGCACCGGGGTCTACGCCTTCGTCGTCGGGCGCTGACGTCGAGGCGGCCGTCGGCCAGCGTCGGCGGCCGCCTCAACCTGCCCGCTTCCGGGGCGCCGGCGGGGCGCCCCGAGCGAGCCGTCGGACCGCCAATGGATCGCGCCGCGGTGATCGTGCGCCGGCTCGCGAGGGTTGCGCTCGGCGCCGTCGCGATCCAGACCGGCACCATCCGGGCGGTTTGCCATCGTCGGCGGATGGGGCGATACTGGGTCTCGCCGACCCCCGGCATCGTCCCCCAAGGTGACCGGCGTGGCGCGCAATCCCCAGCCCGCGGACCGGTCGCCGCCGCATGCGACCGATGGTGCACTGCGCCCCGTGGCAGACCTCCGCCAGTTGGTGGAAGGAGGCTTATTGCACATGCGCAGTTCCCGATCCGTCGCCCCGTCACGCCCCGCCCCGTCACCCGCCCCCCGTCGAGCGAAGCCGTTGGCGACGCTCCTGGCCCTCCTGGCGATCGTCGTGGCCGGCGGTACCGGCGCCACTGCGGCGCCGATCGAAGCCCATCGGCAGTCACCGACCACAGCCGGGGCGGCGACCTCGGACTCGGTGCGGACGCCGACCGCGAGCCCGGACGCCGTGCCCGCTCCGGATGCGACCTCGGTCGTGACCACCCGCTACCAGGAGACGTCCAGCCAGATCGGCTACGGCGGGTCGTGGGGGAAGGCCACCCATTCCGGGTTCAGCGCCGGCGCCGTTCGCTGGGCCAAGACGCGCGGAGCGGCGGCGACCTTCACGTTCGTCGGACGATCGGTCACCTGGTACGGACCCACGGGGCCGACCCGCGGCGTCGCCAAGGTTTACCTCGGCGGGCAGTACCGCAAGACGATCGACCTGTACGCGAGCTCCTTCTCCCCGTCGCGGGTCCTCTACACCGCGAGCTACTCGACCAATGCGACGCGGACACTGAAGATCGTCGTCCAGGGCACAGCCGGACGGCCCGTGGTGGCCATCGACAGCCTCGTCGTCGGCAAGAACGTCACGACGAGCACTCCACCCCCGCCTCCGCCGCCCATCGCGACGACCGGCTCCTATCCCGCCGACACGACGCTGAAGTATCTCGCGACCCCGTCCCTGGCCCGTCCCAGCCTGCTGTCGGCGCTTCTCGATCCGCTCCTCGGGACGCGGACGACCCGGATCAGCAACACGGACGGCGTCCGCCACGCGTACAGCCGCATCTCGGCCTGGAACAGCGATGGCTCGAAGATCCTGCTCGGGTTCAACTATCCCGGCCGGATGCTCGACGGGCGGACGTATCGGGATCTCGGCTCGTTCCGTCAGGTCAGCCAGGCCGTCTGGTCCAACGTTGACCCGAACAAGCTCTACGGAGCGATCGGCAACGCCTTCTACCGCCAGAGCGCGACGAGCGGCGCGATCACCAAGCTGCGCGCGTTCACCAACTATGTGTCGATCACGATCGGCGACTACGAGGGCGGCATCAGCGATGACGACCGCTACGTCGCCCTGATCGGCACGACGTCGGGTGGATCAAGGCATCTGATCACCTACGACATTGCGGCGAACTCCCTGGTGGCCGACATCGCGGTGCCATCGGGGATCAACAACGCCCAGATCAGCCGCAAGGGCACCTACGTGGTCGTCGTGAACAACGCCGATGGGACCGCCAGGGGGCAGGGTGTCGAGCGCTACACGCGCAACCTTGCGAGCCGGATCAACCTGACCCCGTACGGTCGCCACGGCGACAATGCCCTCGACGCGAGTGGCAACGAGATCTACGTGTCCAACAACGCCCCGAACGTCGTCGCCTACAACCTCGCGACCGGCGGCGGCCGGCGGCTCCTGAGCGGCACGACCGCGTTCGAGTACGGCCACGTGTCGGGACGGAACATCAAGCGGCCGGGCTGGATCTACCTGTCGGTCTTCAACAACTCCGTGACCTCCGGGCGGCCCGGCCACGATCAGATCGTGGCGGTCAAGACCGATGGCTCGGGGATCGTCGAGGTGTTCGGGTTCTCGCACCACACGAACACGTCGAATTACGCGATGCAGCCGCATGCGGTGCCGTCGCCTGACGGGACCAAGGTGCTGTTCGCCTCCGAGTGGGGCAGCAGCAGCGTCCTTGCCTACGTGGCGGGTCGCTAGCGGAGGAACCCGCTCAGGATCCGGGCTCGGAGAGGTCGCCGGCGGTCTCTCCGCCCCGGGCCAGCCTCGCGATGGCTGACGCGAGGCCTGCGAGCGCGAGGCCGGCGACGAGGCCCGTGAGGTTGTCGACCACGTCGACGCTCTGACAGGACCGGCCCAGCGGCGTGACGACGAGCTGGATCGCCTCGATCGCCGGCGGGAATGCCAACGACGCCAGGGCAAGGGCGAGAGTCCGGCGCGACGCTTCGGCGTAGCCGACCGTGAGCCCCAGCGGCAGGAACAGGAGAACGTTCAAGCTCGTGTCGTTGAACGTTCGCAGGTCGACGATCGTCGGCAGGGCCATGTCGGACAGGTCGCACCTGCCACTGCCGGGGATGCCGAACAGCAGCGCGTCGCGACCCGGCGTGAGCGTCGCGGCAATGATGACGCCGACGCTGAACGCCAGGCCGAAGGCCACCGGACGAGGCCGCCGCATCGCCCCGGCCATCCAGCCGCTGGCCAGGGCAGCGACCACCACGGCGACCACCACGCCGGGCCAGAAGAGCACGTAGTCGTTGATGTTGTAGGCCCGCAACCTGATCCCGTCCCGCCCGCGATGACCATTCGGTGATCCGTCGACGTCCGACGCCGACGCGCTCTGGTCGGGCCGTGGAACCGTTCGGATCCGGCGCATTCTAGGGCAACGTCGGGACGCGGCCGGTTTGCTCGGTGTCGGTCGTTGCCGAGGGCGCCCGCTCGCGGCCCCATCCCGGTGCCCGCCCGCGCCACATGCCGGCGGGCCTTGAGTTGCGGCGTCCGGGGTCCGATATCATGGCCCGGCGGTCGCCGAACGGCCCGCCGTCGCCAACGACGCATCGCCTCCGGTCAGCGGCGGGTGCTCACGATCCTCGACCCCATCCCATCGGACGATCTCGCCCCGCTCAGGTCGGACGTCCCGCAGGCCGCCAACCGGTGAGCATCGACGGCGCCCGCCCGCGGCGGCTCAGCTTCGTGACCACCGGCCTCGGCGTCGGCGGCGCCGAGGCGATGCTGTTCCGCGTCGTCACGAGGCTGGACCGGACACAATTCAGCCCGATGATCGTCTCCGTCATGGACGACGGCGAATACGGTGCCGCATTCCGTGACGCGGGCGTGCCGGTCACGTCGATCGGATTCGTCAACCGCGTGCCGACCCCCCAGCGGCTGGTCCGGCTGGTCCGGACGCTCCAGCGGCAGAAGCCCGACGCGATCATGGGCTGGATGTACCACGGCAATCTGGCGGCCTCGCTCGGGCGTTCGTGGGCGGCCCCACACGCCGGTCTCGCGTGGAACATCCGGCACAGCGTCTACAACCTCGCAGACGAAGGCGTCGTGACCCGGAACCTGATCCGGCTCGGGGCCCGCCTCTCGCATCGCGTCGACGCGACGGTCTACACCTCCGACGTCAGCCGCCGACTGCACGTCGATCTCGGCTATGACGCCCACACGGCGGTCGTCGTCGGAAACGGGATCGATCCGCCGGCGCCGATCAGCCCCGCCGACCGCGCGGCCGTCCGCGCCGAGCTCGGATTCGGGCCATCGGACATCGTCGTCGGCCGGGTCGCACGGTACCACCCAATGAAGGACTTCCCGAACTTCCTCGAGGCAGCGGCACGCGCGGCCGAGGCAAACCCGGCGGTCAGGATCCTCCTCGTGGGCCGTAACACCGGCGCCGCCAACCCGGACCTCGCAGCGCTGCTTGCGGCACCGGCCCTGGCCGGCCGTGTCGTCGAGCTCGGCGAGCGGCGTGACGTGCCGCGATTGCTCGGCGCGCTGGACGTCCTCGTGTCGTCGTCCGCCTGGGGCGAGGGCTTTCCCAACATCGTCCTCGAGGCGGCGGTTGCGGGCGTACCGTGCGTCGTCACCGACGTCGGCGCGTCGGGTGAGATTGCCGGTGCCGGCGGCCGCGTCGTTCCGGCCCGGGATCGCGCAGCCCTGGCCGCCGCGCTGATCGAGGTCACCGGCCTCGATCCAGCCGGTCGAGCGGCGCTCGGCGCCAGCGCCCGCGAGCATGCCGTCGCCCGCTTCTCCCTGGACTCCGTCGTGGAGACATACGCCGATCTGCTCGAACGCCTGTCCCGACCCGCTGCCGTGCGACCGCGCGTCGCCCGTCCACCGGCTTGACCGGAGACGGTCGGGGGCGGCCGCAGCGCGTCCTCATCATCACCGGGTTCGGCCGGTCGCTCGTCGAGATGCGCGGCGGCCTGATCAGTGCGCTCCAGGCGGCCGGGCTCGAGGTCACGATCGCCGCGCCGACGGAGGATCCGAACGCGCCGGCCGCGCTCGCGGCCCTCGGCGTCGGCTTCCGCCCACTTGACCTGGACCGTGGCGGGATCAACCCGTTTCGGGAGCTCGCGTACATCGCCCGGATCGCCCGTGTCCTCAAGCGGGCCAGGCCCGACATGGTGATGGCGATCGCCGCCAAGCCGGTCGTCTACACGGGTCTGGTCGCCCGCCTGTTTCCGGCGATCGTCGTGTGCTCGACGATCAGCGGGCTCGGCTATGTCTTCAGCGGTCGGAGCGCCAAGCAGCGCGTGCTGGCGGTCGCGGCGAAGCTGCTCTATCGGATCTCGCTCCGCCGGAGCCGGGTCGTGTTCTTCCAGAACGAGGACGACCTGGCGCAGTTCGCCGACTGGGGCCTGCTCGGTCACGCCGAGCGCGGCGCGGTCACCAATGGCGACGGCGTCGACCTCGATCACTTCGCGGTCCGGCCGCTTCCCGGCCGGGGCCATTTCCTGCTGATCGCGCGGCTCCTGAGCGACAAGGGCATCGCCGAGTACGCGGCCGCGGCCCGGATCGTCCGGGAACGCCACCCCGAGGCGCGGTTCCGGCTGGTCGGCTGGTTCGACGAGGCGAATCCGCACGCCGTCTCGCGCGCGGCCGTCGACGGCTGGACCGCCGACGGGACGATCGAGTTCAGCGGGTTCCAGGCCGACGTCCGCCCGATCCTCGAAGACACGGACGTCTACGTGCTGCCGTCGCATCGCGAGGGCCTGTCGCGGACGACCTGCGAGGCGATGGCGATGGGTCGACCGATCGTCACGACCGATGTCCCCGGCTGCCGCCAGACCGTGGTTGAAGGCGCCAACGGCTTCCTGGTGCCGGTCCGGGACCCCGTCGCGCTGGCCGCGGCGATGAGCCGCTTCCTCGACGACCCGGCACTCGCGCCGCGCCTCGGAGCGGTCAGCCGCACGCTCGCCGAGGAGCGTTACGAGATGGGCGAGGTGAACGCCCGGATCGTGGCTCGGATGCTCGAGGCCGAGGCCGCGCCGAGGCCATCCCGGTGACAAGCATCCGGGCCGCGTCGACGGCCGATCTGGAGGCCATCGTCGCGGTCCACCGCGCGGCGTTCGACACGTTCTTCCTGACGTCGCTGGGCCCGCGGTTCCTCGTCCGGCTGTACGCCGGCTACCTGGCCCATCCGAGCGGGATCCTGCTCGTCGACGATGCGTCGGGCAGTGCACCGATCCGGGGCTTCGTCGCCGGCACGACCGAGCCGGAGTCCTTCTATGCCTGGCTCCGACGCACCCGCGGGCCGGCGCTGGCGCTCGCGGCCGCGCCCGCCCTGGCGCGGCGTCCGCTGCGCGTCGGTCGACGGCTCGTGGCCGCGATCCGCTACCGCGGTGAGGCCCCGCGAACGGTCCCTGACGCCGCCCTGCTTGCGAGCCTGGCCGTCCGTCCCGATTCGGCCGGCGGCGGGGTCGGCGGCGGGCTCGTCGGGGCGTTCGTGGACCGTGCGCGGGAGGCGGGCCGGCCCGTGACGTATTGTTCCACGGATGTCGCCGGAAACGATCGCGTCCTCGAGTTCTACCGCCGCCAGGGGTTCCACGAAGCCGAGCGGGTGCGCCGCCCGGAAGGACGAGAGATGGCGATCCTGATCCGCGACCCGGGCGACGATGGCGACGCGGGCGAGACCGCTGACGTGGTCGCCGCGGACCGCGATCCGGGCATCGACCGGCAATGACCACCGGCGACCGTCCGTTCCTGCCGTTCGCGTTCCCCGACATCGGCGAGGAGGAGATCGCCGAGGTCGTCGACACGATGCGCTCGGGCTGGCTGACGACCGGCAAGAAGGCAAAGCAGTTCGAGGACGACTTCGCGGCCTATCTCGGCGCCGGCGTCGAGTGCATCGCGGTGAACTCCGCCACCGCGGCGCTCCACCTGGGGCTCGAGGCAATGGGCGTCGGGCCGGGCGACGAGGTCATTGTTCCGACCCACACATTCACGGCCACCGCCGAGGTCGTCGAGTACCTCCAGGCGCGGCCCGTCTTCGTCGACATCGACCGTGACACCTACTGCATGGCGCCGGCCGCCGTCGAGCGGGCCATGACCGATCGGACGAGGGCGATCATGCCCGTCCACTACGCCGGCCATCCGTGCGACATGGAGGCCATCCTGCGGATCGCGCAGCGAGCTGGCGTGCGCGTCCTCGACGACGCCGCCCACGCCTTCCCCACCCGGTTCGACGGTGAGCTCATCGGCACGATGGCCGACGCGACGGCCTTCAGCTTCTACGCCAACAAGACGATGACCACCGGCGAGGGCGGCATGCTCGTGACCCGCGACCCGGCGATCGCCAGGCGAGCCAAGGTAATGCGGCTCCACGGGATCGATCGCGACGCCTTCGACCGGTACACCTCGACCAAGCCGGCCTGGTATTACGAGGTCGTCGCGCCCGGCTTCAAGGACAACCTGAGCGACGTGGCGGCCTCGATCGGGATCCACCAGCTACGCAAGATCGACGGGTTCCTGGACCGCCGCAACGAGCTGGCGGCGCGCTACGACGAAGGCCTGGCCGAGCTGCCCCTGCGCCTGCCGCCGCGCCCGACGGGGAGGAGCACCCACGCCTGGCATCTGTACGTGATCCGGATCGATCCGGGCGCTCGCCTCGGGCGGGACGAGCTGATCGCCTCCCTGTACGAGCGGGGCATCGGGTGCAGCGTCCACTTCATCCCGCTCCACCACCACCCGTACTGGCGCGACAAGTACGACCTGAAGCCGGACCAGTTCCCGGAGTCGGAGCGGATGTACGAGCAGGCGGTGAGCCTGCCGCTGTTCTCACGGATGACCGACGCGGACCAGGACCGCGTGATCGATGCGCTCCGAGACCTGCTGGGCCGGTGACCAAGCGCGCCTTCGATCTGTTCTTCGCGACGGCCGGGCTGATCGTGCTCTCGCCGTTCCTGCTCGTGATCGCCGCCTGGGTCCGGGCCGATTCGCGCGGGCCGGCCCTGTTCCGGCAGGAGCGGGTGGGGCGCCACGGTCGTCCGTTCACGATGCTGAAGTTCCGGACGATGCGGACCGAGCCGGCGGCGTCCGGCCGCCTGCTGACCCTGTCCAACGACACGCGGATCACGCGAGCCGGACGGTTCCTGCGGCGGACCAAGCTCGACGAGCTCCCACAGCTGCTCAACGTGGTCCGGGGCGAGATGAGCCTCGTCGGGCCGAGGCCCGAGGTCGCCCGCTACGTCGCCCTCTACCCACCGACCACGAGGACGACGGTGCTGTCCGTCCGGCCCGGCATCACCGACGACGCCGCGCTCGCCTTCCGCGATGAGTCGGCGCTCCTGGGATCGACCGATGCAGAGGAGGTCTACGTCTCGACGATCCTGCCGCGCAAGCTCGAGCTCTACGAGCGTTACGTCGCGGAGCAGTCGCTCCGGAACGATCTCCGGCTCATCCTGCGAACGATCGGGACGCTCGTGCGCCGAGGCCCACCGCCCGACCGCTGACGTCTGTCCAACGGCGCCGGCTCGGCCGCGCCGCTCGGGCGCTCCCGCCCCGAGCTCCCGCCCTCACGCGACCGAGCTGCGCGGCCGGGCAACCTTGCCGTCGATCACCTCGACGTCGCCCAGGCGGTTGTACGTGTGCAGGCCGAGCAGCCCCGGCACGCCACCGGGGGTGACGGTCGCCACGGGCCGCTCGGCGTAGTCCGTCGGCGTCAGGATCGTGATCTCGTTGAAGGTCAGGGCGTAGCCGTAGCCGCGTGACCCGTCCTGGCTGGGCCGGATCAGGCGTCCGCCGTCGACGAACACGTTGCCACCGCCGCGACTCGAGCGGGCGTCCTGCGAGATCGGGTTGAGCGGATGCGACGACCAGGGGCCGGCGAGGGTCTCGGCGTGATAGAGCATCAGCATGGCGGCCCGGCCGCGCGGCTCTGCGATCGTCGTGGTCAGCCACCACCGATCGTCGTGACGCCAGATGGTCGTGTCGACGGCCGTCTCCGCCAGGAGGTCCGCGACGGGTGACCAGCCGTCCGGGAACTCGGTCGCGCGGTAGAGGCGCACCACGTCCGCCGCGGCGGACTCCGGGACCATCCAGGCGTCGCCGCCGTCGTCGAGGACCAGCGGGTAGGACAGATGGCCGTCCGCTCGCAGCACCTCGCGCAGCGCCCCGACCTCGCCGGCAGCTCCGAGCTCGGCGCAGGCGATGCTCGCCGCGTCGCGGCCGTAGTCGAAGTCCTCGACGAACAGCCAGCGCCGGCCATCCCGCTCGACCACGAACGGATCCGCGTAGTAGTGGCCCTGCTGCGACTCGAGCCATCGGAAGCCTTCGAGATCGTCGGCGCGGTCGATCAGCCGGCTCGCGTGGCCCACCCGGATCGCGACCCGCCAGTGCAGGACGTCGTTGGTTCGCGTGACGACCCGGATGACGCGCGCGACGACCCTGCGCAGCGCCAGCGGGACGAACCAGCGGACGACGTCGCGGGACGACGGCGCCACGTCGCGTGGCCGAGATCCTGGGTCGCCGGTCTCTTGAACCGGGCCGTGGGCGAGGAGCCAGTCCCAGCCTCGCTCGTGGAGCAGGCGCAGGTTGCGGACGACGAGGTGGGTCGAGCCATACAAGGCCGCGCGACGGGTGCGGGCGAGCGAGGTCGGATCGGTCGCAACGGTCGCGCGGTCGAGGACGAGCCCGGGCCGGCCCGCGGTCGCTCCATCGGCGTCACCGTCGGCGAGGCGGGTGAGGACCACCGAGGAAACCGGCGAGCCGTCGAGGACCTCCCAGAATCCGGCCGGGCCGCCGCGCCATCGCACACCGTCGCCGGGTCGCAGCGCCCAGGCCCCGTGCCGGGCGGCGCTCAGGATGTCGCCCCGGAGCCGGCGTGACCCGAGATGGACCACGACGTCGAGGGACGCGGCGCGCGCCCGTTCCACGAGCGCATCCGGCAGCTCGGCGCGCTCGGTGGCTGCGCCGTCGACCGTGACCGTCGGCAATCCGGCCAGCAGCGGTCCGATGTCCTCGCGCCGGTCCGGATCGTCCCGGCGGCCCGCGCGGCGGCGGTCGAGGGTCGCGTACGCGGCGTACGCGAAACCGCCCTCGGCCCGCAACCGCTCGAATGGCGATCCCCCGTCGTCGGTCGCCCCGCCGTCGACGAGGACGAGCTCGATCCGGACGAAGGAGGCCGCCACCAGATCTCGAACGATGCTCGCCGCGGCCCGCCCGATGTGGGGCCCGTCGACGAGCAGCCCGAGTCGGAGCGGCTCCCCGCCGGCCGCAGACCCCAGGAAGTGCGTCGACAACGACGAGGCGCTCACGACCGAGGCGATCGAGGGCGACCGTCCTTCGACCGGTGCGCGTCGACCCGCTCCTCGTAGAGCGCCGCGAACTCCGCGACGAAGCGGTCCATGCCGAAGGTCCGTTCGACATGTTCCCGCGCGGCAGCGCCCAGGCGGCCCCGGAGCTCGACGTCGCCGACGAGCCGGCCCAGCGCCGTGGAGAGCGCCCCGAGGTGCCCGCTCGGGACCAGCAGGCCGGTCCTGCCGTCGACGACGATCTCGCCGGCGCCGCCCACTGCGGTCGTGACGACCGCCACGCCCGCCGCGCCCGCCTCGAGCAGCACGTTCGGGAGACCCTCCCGCTCGGACGAGAGCGCGACGACATCGAACGCGGGGTACAACCGCTCGGGCTCGGTCTCGTAGCCGTGGACGCAGACGCGCCCTTCGAGCCCGAGCGCCCGGACCTGGAACTCCAGGGCTTCCCGGCCGGGCCCCTCGCCGATGAGCTCGAGGCGAACCGCCGGCAGGTCGCTGGCGACCACGGCGAAGGCCTCCACGAGCAAGTCCAGGCGCTTGGCCCGAAGGTAGTTGGCCACGCACCCGATGATCACGGCATCGTCGGGCGCGCCGAGGGCCCGGCGCCGAGCCAGCCGCTCCTCGGCCGGGATCGGCTCCGGGATCTCGACCCCGTTGCGGATGATCCGGACCCGGGATCGTCGAACGTGCTGGGTCGCGACGGCATGGTCGGCGGCCGCCTGGCTGTTCGCGACGACCGTGTCCGTCAACCGGTTGGCCACCGTCTCGACCGCCGTCTCCAGCGGTCCGAAGCGGCCGTGCGGGTCGATGTTGCGCCGGCCGGAGAAGACCAGCGGCCAGCGCGTGACCGGCCGGATCAGGGCGATCGCGACGTCGGCCGGGTAGAGCCAGGCGTCGATCACGTCGTAGCGCGCCGCCCGGCCGATCCGGACGAGCCGTGCTCCCTTGGCCGCTCGCGACCGGAGGCGATCCACCAGACCACCTTCACCAGCCGCCCCGGCTCCGTCGCCAAGCTCGACCCGGCCGCTCGGCGGCTCGATCGAGCGGACGGGGATGCCCGCCCGAGTCGCGCGATCGACCTGCGGGCCCGCGGCAGCGCCGACGATCAGCTCGGGCGCGAACCGATCGCGGGGCAGCCGCTCGGCCAGGGCCAGCATCTGCCGCTCGGCGCCCCCGGCTGAGCGGCTGAGCGAGATCCAGGCAACTCGGATCGGCGCCGTCACGAGCCCCCGGCGGGAGCCGCCGGCGCGGCCGGGGTCGGCAGGGTGGCGGCCGCGCCGTCGGGCGCACGTGCGCCGTCCGTCGCGTCGCGGTACCAGGCCACGGTCCGGGCGATCCCCTCGAGGAATGGCACGGCGACTTCGTACCCCAGGACCTCCCGCGCGAGCGAGATGTCCGCCAGGGAGTGGAGGATGTCGCCGGGGCGCGAGGGCCCGAAGATCGGCGGCGCGCCGCCGCCCGTTGCCTCATGGATCGCGTCGAGCAGCTCGATCAGCGAGTAGCGCGAGCCGCAGGCGACGTTGCAGGTCAGCCCGGTCGGGCGGCCGGCCTCGGCCGCCAGCAGGTTCGCCCGGACGACGTTCTCGACATAGGTGAAGTCGCGCGAGACCTCGCCCGTCCCGTTGATCGTGGGCGCCGTGCCGTTGAGCGCCGCCATCACGAACTTCGGGATCACCGCCGAGTACTCCGACGACGGGTCCTGGCCCGGTCCGAAGACGTTGAAGTAACGCAGGACGACCGTATCGACTCCGCGGAGCTCGCCGAGGGTATGGATGTAGTGCTCCGCCGCGAGCTTGCTGGCGCCGTACGGCGACGTGGGGCCCGCCCGGAAGGTCTCGCGACAGGGCAGGGCTTCCGGCACGCCGTAGACGGACGAGGAGCCCGCGAAGACGACCCGCCGGACCCCGTGGCGCGCCGCCGCGAGCATCACCTCGATCGTGCCGGTCACGTTGGCCTCGTTCGTCGCGAGCGGCGCGACGACCGATCGGGCCACCGAGGGGATCGCCGCCTCGTGGAACACGACCTCCCGGCCGGCCATCGCCTCGTCGAGAGCGGATGCGTCCAGGATGGAGCCGCGGACGAACGCGATCCGGTCGAGGACCGGGTCGAGCCGGCTGGCCATGCCCGTCGAGCAGTCGTCGATGACCGCGACGTCGTCGCCGCGCGCGAGCAGGGCGGCGACGATGTGATGGCCGATGAAGCCGGCCCCGCCGGTGACGAGTGCTTTCACGATGGGCCCCCGGAGTCAGGAACGAGCGCTTGTTCGGTGTCGCGAGGCAGGGCCATTCAGGACACCGTGACGGGTGCCTTCAGCCAGGTCCGGGCCCACAGCTCGAACATCAGCAGGACCCACAGCCGGTGGTTGTGGTCGTACCGGCCGGTCCGGTGCTCGCGGAGCAGGCCCGCGGCGGCCTCGGTGTCGAGGTGATCGCGCGAGAGCGCATCGGGCGCCAGGACGAGCTGCTCGAACTGGTCGCCGAGCCCGCCCCGCATCCATTCCGCGATCGGGACGCCGAAGCCCATCTTCGGTCGGTCCACCATCTCGGCCGGCATCAGCCGCTTTGCGATCGCCCGGAGGAGCACCTTCGTGTTGCTGCCGTCGATCTTGCGCTCGACCGGGAGGCGCGCCGCGAACTCGACCAGCTTGTGGTCGAGGAGCGGGGCCCGAGCCTCGAGCGAGTGGGCCATCGACGCCCGGTCGACCTTCACGAGCAGACACTCCGGCAGGTAGGTCAAGAGATCGGTCCGGACCATCCGATCGGTCGCGTTGGCCGGGCTCGCGGCCATGACGTCGAGCAGGTATTTCGACGTTTCGCCGTTGGATCCCGGGAGGACGGCCCCGCGGAGCTCCGGGTTCATCACGCTCATGAGGTGGAGATAGCGCTCGTCCGGCGTCTGACCGAACAGGGTCTCGGCCGTCTGGAGCCGGCGCCGGAACCGGGAGTGCTCGCCGAGCGGCGCCGTGACGGTGTAGCCGAGGCGCGCCGCGGAGCGCAGCAGTGGACCCGGGATGACGTCGAGGGCGCCGAACATCGCGTGGGCGCGATACCGCATGTATCCGCCGAACGACTCGTCACCGCCATCGCCGGTCAGGACGACCTTCAGGTGTTCCGCAGCCATCTGGGAGACGCGGAAGGTCGGGATCGCCGAGGAGTCGCCGAACGGCTCGTCATAGTGGCGGGCGAGGTCGGGCAGCATTGCGACCGCGTCGAGGCGGACGACCTCTTCGTGGTGGATCGTCGAGAACTGCTTGGCGACCGCCCGGGCGTAGGGCAGCTCGTCGAAGGCACGGTCGTCGAACCCGATCGAGTACGACCGGACCGGCTCGGCCGACTGGTTGGCCATCACCGCGGTCACGACGCTCGAGTCCATCCCGCCGCTGAGGAACACCCCCACCGGGACGTCGCTCCGGAGCCGCAGCCGGACGGCCTCCTCGACGAGGGCCATCCCCTCGTCGACATCCTCTTCGAAGGTCTGGGTGGACTTCGGCTCGTACGCCGGCACCCAGTAGGTCTCGACCGTCGGCTCGCCGCCGTCCCACGACAGGACGCTCGCCGGCGGCAACTTCTGCACACCCTGGAGGATGGTCAGCGGCGACGGCACGTACTGGTACTGGAGATACAGGCCGAGCGCCGCGCGGTCGACCGTCCGCGGCACGCTCGCGTCCTCGAGGATCTCCTTGAGCTCGGAGCCATAGGTCAGGCGCCCGTCGTGGAGCCGCCAGTAGAGCGGCTTCTTCCCGAGCCGGTCGCGGGCCAGGACCAGGCGGCTGCGTCCCTCGCGGCCGTCCCAGATCGCGATCGCGAACATCCCGCGGAGGTGCTGGACGAAGTCGAGCCCGTATTCCTCGTAGAGGTGGACGATCGTCTCCGTGTCGCTGTGGGTCTCCATCGTGTGGCCGCGCCGGATCAGGTCGTCGCGGAGCTCGACGTAGTTGTAGATCTCCCCGTTCTGGGTGCAGAGGATGTCGCCGGACTCGTCGGTCATCGGCTGCCGGCCGCCGGCGAGGTCGATGATCGCCAGGCGACGGATGCCGAGCATGGCCCGGCCACGATCGTCGCCCTGCATGTGATGGTCGTCGGGGCCGCGATGGGCGATCGATCGGAGCATCCGATCGACGAGGTCTCCGTCCGAATCGCGCATCCCGTCGCGGGTCGCGATCCCGCCAATGCCGCACATCAGGCCGCTGCCCCTTTCGACTCGATGAGGTGATCGGTGCCGATCCCGGGGCGCAGACGATCCGGCCAGTCCGCCACGAGGGCCGCGACCAGGAACAGCGATGGGACCGCCACGAGCTGGAAGGACATCGGGACCTCGAGGAAGTTGAACGCCACGATGAGCAGCGTGAACATCCCGATGCCGACGACCTGCGCGACACCGCGGCGCGAACGCAGCTGGACGATCGTCGCGACGATGGCGCCGACCCACAGGAGTGCGCCGGTCGTCCCCTGCTCGGCGAGCACGTTGACGTACCAGTTATGGGCGTTGATGCCCGTCTCGAGCCCGGAGATCTCGACGCTCTTCTCGACGAACCTGCCGAAGCCGACCCCGAAGATCGGCTCGGCCGCGAACATCGCCGGACCGGCCAGGCTGGCGTTGAGCCGGGCGTCGTCACTCACCGTCAACTGGACGTAGCCGGCGTCCGAGACGTTGCCCTGTTCGTTCGTGAGCCGCCACTCGAGGAAGGCGGGGTAGATCACGGCCGCGGCGACGATGCCGACCACCACGATTCCGACCGCGAGCGACCGATTCCGCAGCCAGGCCACGATCGCGATCCCCGCGAACGCGGCGATGATCGCCCCGCGCGACTGGGCTTCCACGATCGAGATCAGGCAGAGGATCGCAAGCCCGGCCAGCAGGACCCGGGCCGGGCGCGATCCGACGCTCGTCCAGATCGCCGCGATCCCCACGAGAACGGCGCCGGCGAAGGTCCCCATGTAGTTCGGGTTGACGAACGCCCCGGCCGCGCGGACGCCGAGCTCCGTGGTGGCGACGAGCCGCCCGAACGGGCCGAAGTCCGGATTCTCGAACGTCGCAACCGCAAGCGTCGTGGCAATCGCCGCACCGACGAACGCCATGGTCAGGACCGGGATGGGCGACCGACCGCGGAAGACATAGCCGGCGACGAGCACCGCCCCGAAGGCGGCTGTGACCTGGAAGAACAGGTATCCGATGGCGCGGTCCTCGCCTCGGTAGCCGCCCAGCATTTCCGGGACCTGCTGGGCGGTGACGTAGATCACGAATCCCAGCAGGAACAGGCCGGCCTTGCTCAGACGCAGGGCGGGACGGTCCAGGGGGAGCCGATAGATGCATCCGACCAGGAGTGCCCCGACGAGAAGGAAGTTCAGCCCGGGTGCCGGAATGCTCGGCGGCGGCTGGAGCGGGGCGAGCGTCGCGAGCACCGCCAGCCCGACCTCCGGCGCCAGGACGGCTGCGAGGAGCGCCAGTCCGGCACCGACCATGGCAATCGAACCGCTGCCCAGCGCGACGCCGACGACCACGACCGCACTGATGACCGCGGCCGGGATGACGACCCACGCGAAGTGGCTGGGCCAGACGGCCTGCGCGGATCCGGCACCGTGCCGCCCGCCAGCGACGGCGGTCGGGGTCAGGGGGCGGCGACCGATCCCCCCCGATGCGACTCCCCGGACCGACGTGACGGCCGACGCCGCCATCCCGCTTGGCCGAAGGGGCCAGCTCCGACCGGTCATCTGGGCGGCGCGACTGCCCTGGCGCGTCCCCCGTCGGCAACTGCAGCCCCGACCGCCGCCGGCCGCTCCCGTGCGTCATCGACGTCCCGGGTGTAGCCGGACGAGGGCTTCTGCGCAAGGCGGTTCAGCACGGCGCCGAGGACCCGGGCGTTCGCTCGGGCGAGCGCCTCGCCGGCCTCGCGAACGGCGCCACGGCGGCTCCGCCCGGCCTCGATCACGAGCAGGGTCGCGTCGACCAGGGAGCTGAGGATCGCGGGATCCGCGACGGCACGGACCGGCGGGCTGTCGAGGATGACGATGTCGGCATCGGCCTGGAGGCGCTCGAGCACGGCCTGCATCCGGCGCGAGCCGAGGAGCTCGGCCGGGATCACCGGCGGGATGCCCGCGGTCAGGACCTGGAGGTTCTCCACCTCGGTGGACTGGATCGCCTCGTGGGCGTTCTCCCCGCCGCTTCGGAGGAGGTCGGTCAGGCCAACGGCGTTCGAGACGTTGAAGACGTTGTGGATATCCGGATCGCGCAGGTCGGCGTCGACCAGGAGGACGCGCCGGCCGGCCTGGGCGAGGACGATCGCCAGGTTGGTGGCACAGCTCGTCTTGCCCTCGCCGGGTCCGGCGCTCGTCACGAGCAGCGTCCGGACCGGCGCGTCGATGGCCGCGAACTCGACGTTGGTGCCGAGCGTTCGATACGCCTCCGCGACGCCCGAGCGCGGCGCTCTCAGGGCCAGCCGGTCGAGGGCGCGCCGTCCGCCCTGGCGCACCCGCGAGATCGCCCCGAGCGTCGGCAGGCCGAGCAGCTCCTGGACGTCGTCCGAGGTCTTCACGGTGTCGTCGTGGTACTCGACGACGAACAGGACCGCGACGGCGATCATCAGCCCGATCACCGCTCCGAGCAGGAGGCTGAACAACGGCCGCGGCGCAACCGGGATCAGCGGCGCGACCGCCGGCTCGATGACGCTCAGGAAGTTCGAACCGTCACTCGAAAGGAAGGCGAGGAGCGTCGCATAGGTCTGCCGAAGACTGACCACCCGGCCCTGGAATGTGTTCAGCGTCGCGTCCTCTTCGGGCGTCCGCTCGGGCAGCGCGGCCAGCCGCTCCACCTCGGCCTGGGTCGTCGCGATCAGCGCCTGGGTCGCGTCAAGGTCCTTCTGAACCGACGCCCGGAAGTCCTGCTGGGCGCCCTGGAGGCTCGGCGACGCCGCGATCAGCTCATCCGCCAAGGCGTTGGCGATCGCTGCTGCCCGGTCCGCGCTGCCGTCCTGAGCGGTGATCGTCAGCAGCGAGCTGTCGAGGGCTGCACCCGCTCGGACCTTCTTGATGAGCTCCTCCGGAGTCGTCTGGAGATCGAGCTTGTCGATCACCTTCGACAGGAGCGGCCGGGTCGTCGCGACGCTGGCGTAGGTCTTGGACAGGCGCTGCGACGCAAGGAGCTGGTTGTAGTCCGCGTTCGCGGTCGACAGGGTGTCGCCCACGATCAGCGTCGCATCGGCCTCGTACACCTTCGATTGAAGGCTCGCTCCGATGAAGGCGGTGGCGCCGGAGAGGATCACGCTCACGATCAGGAGCGGAAACGTGCGACGGACGATGGCGAGCTGGCGACGGAGGTCCAGGGGAGTTTCCTCGAAGTTGCGTGGACGCGTGGACGCGGTGGATGACGGCCGACCCCGATGATCCGCGCCACGTAGGATTACGTCAATCGACGCTGGCCCGGCTTGTGCGGCCGCCGGCGGCGCCTCCGGGCCGGCGTTGAACGGTCCTCGCCGAGGGCGATTTGCGCCTCGGACGTGCGGCCGGAACGGGGTCCGGCCGACCGGCCCGCCATGCCCCGGCCTCCGATCTGCGAGGATTGGCGCCGCGACGCGCGTGCGCATCCAAGCACGAATCTGTTGTCGATCAGCAACGAAGGAGCCTCCGACGAACACTGACATCGCGGTCATCGGTTGCGGCTACGTGGGCCTCGTCACGGCCGTCGGATTGGCGGAGCAGGGATATCGGGTCCGGGCATACGACATCGACGCCAGGCGAATCGCCGCTCTGCGGGCGATCGACTTCCCGATGCTCGAGCCGGGTCTCGAGGAGGCCGCCCGGGCGGCGGGCGACCGGCTGACCTTCCATGACGTCCGGAGCGAGCCATGGACGCCCGCGTCGTTCTCGTTCCTCGCGGTGCCCACGCCGCAGGGCGCGGCCGGTTACCCCAACCTCCAGGCGCTCGAGCAGGCGCTCGCCTGGATCGGGTCCTCGCCGACGCCGGCCACGAGCGACAACGTGATCGTCATCCGGAGCACGGTCCCGCCGGGAACGGCACGCTGGGCGGCGGACGAGGTCAAGCGCTCGTTCGGGACCGCGATCCCGGTGATCGCCAACCCCGAGTTCCTCCAGGAGGGCCGGGCCCTCGAGGACTTCCGGAAGCCGTCGCGGATCCTCATCGGGTCGGACGACGCGGCCGCGGCCGCCCGGCTCCAGGAGCTGATGGCGTTCACCGCGGCGCCGATGGTGGTGACGGACACGAGCACGGCCGAGCTGGCGAAGTACGGCTCCAACGCGTTCCTCGCCCTGCGCGTCTCGTTCGCGAACGAGATGGCCCGGCTGGCCGAGCGCGAGGGGGCCGACGCCGTGACGATGCTCAAGGCGATCGGCCTCGATCCCCGGATCGGGTCGCGCTACCTGTACCCCGGCGTCGGCTACGGCGGAAGCTGCCTGCCGAAGGACGTCGCCGCGCTCGTCAGCATGGGCGACGCGGCTGACGAGCCGATGGCCCTGATGCGCGCCACCCAGGAGGTGAACGACGTCCAGCGCCGGCGGACGATCCGGACGATCGCCGACGCCCTGGGCGGGCTGAACGGCCGGCGGATCGCCGTCCTCGGCCTGGCGTTCAAGCCGGGCACCAACGACATTCGCGAGAGCGCCGGCCTCGAGATCGCCCGCCAGCTCCGCGCCGCCGGCGCCGACGTGGTCGCCTGGGACGGCGCCGTCACCGCGGCCCACCTGCCGGGTGACGACGCGGCCCTCGAGCTCGCCGCGACCCCGCTCGAGGCGCTCGACGGGGCCGACGCGGCCGTCCTGTGCACGGAGTGGCCCGAGGCTGCGCAGCTGGACATGGCCGCTGCCGCAGGGGTGATGCGCGGCACCATCCTCGTCGACGGGCGCTACATGTGGGATCGCCGGGCTGCCGCGGACGCCGGCCTCGACTTGCACCGGGTGGGATCGACCCGCGACGGACGCCTGGTGGACGACGCGGTACGCACGCCCGCCCCGGCGACCGCCCCCGGCTCGTGACCGACGTCGTCACGGGCGTTGCCGGGTTCATCGGCTCGCATCTCGCGACCCGGCTGCTCGCCGAGGGCCGCGACGTCGTCGGCGTCGATTGCTTCACCGACTACTACGATCCCGCCCGCAAGCGGGCGAATGTCGGCCCGCTGCTGGGCCATGCCAACTTCCGGCTGGCCGAGGTCGACCTCGCGGTCGACACGATCGACGAGATCGTCGCCGGCGCGAGCTGCGTCTACCATCTGGCGGCCCAGCCCGGTGTCCGCGGCAGCTGGGGGGCCGGGTTCGGCGCGTACATCCGCCAGAACATCGGCGCCACCCAGACACTGCTCGAGGCGATGCGGGGCACGGGTGCGCGGATCGTCTACGCATCCTCGTCCTCGATCTACGGCGAGGCCGAGCGCGAGAAGACGACCGAGGACACCCTCCCCCGGCCCATCTCGCCGTATGGCGTGACGAAGATGAGCGCCGAGCACCTCGTGCTCGCCTATCACCGATCAGCGGGTCTCGACGCACGCGCCGTCCGTTACTTCACGGTCTACGGTCCGCGCCAGCGGCCGGACATGGCCTTCTCGAAGTTCATCGCCGCCGCCCGCCGGGGCGATGCGGTCGACGTCTACGGTGACGGGACGCAGACCCGCGACTTCACGTTCGTCGCGGACGCCGTCGACGCGACGATGCGGGCCGGGTCGGTCGACGACCCAGGCGAGCGGGTCTTCAACGTCGGCGGCGGCTCGAAGACCAGCGTCCGGGAGGTGCTGGACATGCTCGGCGAGATGCTCGGCGGCCCCGTCGCGGTGCGCAGCCTGCCGCCCCAGCCTGGCGACGTCCACCACACGGGCGCCGACCTGGAGCGAACCCGCCGGGTGCTCGGCTGGAACCCGAGCGTCGCCATTCGGGACGGGCTGCAGGCCCAGGTGGACGCCGCCGGCGAGGCCGGGTGACCGACCCGCTGCCGGTGGCGGCCCGCGCCGGCAAGGTCACCTTCCTGATCTCGTCCCTCCACGCCGGCGGCGCCGAGCGGCAGCTGATCGGGCTGGCTGCCGGCCTCGCCCGGATCGGCTGGCGCGTCCGCGTCGTGACGTTCACGGACGGTGGCGCGCTCGCGGGCGACCTGGTCGGGCGCGGCGTCGTCGTCGAGAGCCTGCACCGGCGCGGCTGGCGCGATGTCGTCGGCTTCGCGTTCCGACTCGTGCGCAGCGTTCGGCGCGATCGGCCCGACGTCATCCACGCCTACCTGCTCGGGCCGAACATCGCAGCCGCCCTCCTCAAGCCGTTGGTCCGCGGTGCACGCGTCGTCTGGGGCGTCCGGGCCTCGGACATGAACCTCGGCCGCTACGGCCGGCGGTCGGCGCTGATCTTCGCGCTGAGCTGCCGCCTGGCAAGGTTCGCCGACCTGATCATCTGCAACTCGAACGCCGGCCTGGAACACCACGCCGCGCGGGGCTACCCACGCGACCGGATGATCGTGATCCCGAACGGCATCGACGGGCACGCCTTTGCCCCGGATCCGGAGGCACGACGGGCGGTCCGGGCCGAGCTGGGCGTGGCAGACGGCCAACCGCTCGTCGGCATCGTCGGCCGGCTCGATCCCATGAAGGACCACGCGACGTTCCTGCGCGCCGCCCGGCTGGTCTCGACCGATCGGCCCGGCGTCCGGTTCGTGTGCGTCGGTCACGGGCCGCCCGCGGTCCGAGCCGAGCTGGAGCGCCTGACGTCCGAGCTCGGCCTCGTCGATCGAGTCATCTGGGCGGGTGGGCGAGCCGATCTCGCCACCGTCCACAACGCGTTCGACCTCGTCGTGTCGTCGTCGGCCTGGGGTGAGGGCTTCTCGAACGTCGTGGCCGAGGCCATGGCGACCGGGGTCGCCTGCGTCGTGACGGACGTCGGCGACTCCGCGACCCTCGTCGGCGACACCGGCTGGGTCTGCCCGCCAGGCCGGCCGGCCCAGCTCGCGGCCGCGATCGTGGCCGCCCTGGCCGATCCCGACGAGCTCGCCCGGCGCGGGACGCTCGCCCGACAGCGGATCGTCGGCGAGTACAGCGAGGAGCGGCGGGACCGGACGACGGCCGAGGCGCTCGCGCGCCCTTCCCGAGGTGGCCGACGCGCTCAGAGCAGGGGCTGATCCGGCTCTGACGGTGGATCGACGGGGCGCCTGCGTCCGAGCCGCCCGAGACCGATCTCGATCACCTCTCGGGCCGTGGGGATTCCGAGCGCCGACGCCACGATCAGGTAGACGAGGACGCCCACGATCCCGAATGCGCCAAGGGTGACGAAGGCACCCAGCGTGTTCGGCGTCCCGAATCCGGTCCAGCTCAGTAACGCGATCCCGAGGGCGATCGGTCCGATCGCGAGCAGCGCGAGCACGAGCGTCCGCACGAACGGCCGGAGGTCGAAGGGATCGATCGACCGGCCCATCGATCGGATGAACACGGTCACCACGAGGATCTCCGCGATCGCCGTGGCGAGCGCGATCCCGGGAGCCCCGAGCCAGAGTCCGAGCGCGACGTCGAGCACCACGTTGAGGCCGACGTTCAGGGCGCCGCCGAGCAGGAGCATGCCGCCCCGCCGCCGGGCATTCAACGACCCGACGAGGACCGGCAACATCATCGTCGTCACGATGATCGGGGCGTACGCGGCCAGGGTCGTCGCGGTCAGGGTCATGTCGTCCGCGGTGAATGCGCCCCGGCCGTACGCGAAGTAGACCGCGACCGGCGCGACCGCCGCCGTCAGCGCCGCGACCGGGATGAAGATCGCCACGACCGAGCGCAGGGTCCGCTCGGCCCAGGCACCGAGGCTGCCCTTGGGCCCGCCGAGCGTCAGGTGGACGAGGCGCGGATAGATCACCGACGACCACGCCGGGCCGATCGCCGTCAGGGGCTGGATCAGGACCATCGCGTACCGCAGGGCGCTGACCGCGCCGGGACCGAGGAGGGTCGCGATCGCGCGATCCGCGATGCCGCGAAACTCCAGGATGCCGCCGCTCACCGTGACCGGCCCCGCGTGGCGGAGCATCGCCCCGAGACGGGGATCGTTGCGCAGACGTGGGATCGGGACCGCCGCCGCCTGGGCCGTCGCCACGACAAGGACCGCGAGCGTTGCGATGGACCCGACGATGCTGCCGACGACCAGGGCGTCGAGGTTGAGCGCCTGCCACAGAATGAGCATCGTCGCGAGGGTCGCGGCCGGCCCCGTCACGTTCGCGATCGCGATCAGCCCGAATTTCTCCTCGGCCTGGCAGACGACCCGCATCATCGTCGTGATCACCGTCACGAACATCACCGGCGTCAGGAGTCTCAGGTAGAGCGTCGCCCGCTCGTGACCCTCGGGTCCGAGGCCCGGCCCGCTGACGGCGATGAGAATCGGGGCGAACACGGCGATCGCCATCGAGATCACCAGGCCGGCGAATGCCAGCCAGGCGATCACCGTGCCGCTGAGCCGGCGGGCATCATCGGATCCGTGGATCGACCGCGCTTCGAGGTAGAACGGGACCAGGGCCCCGCTCGCGCCGCTCGTGATGAGGCCGGCGGCCAGCGTGGTCAGGCCGATCGCCACCAACAGCGCATCGAGCTCACCGGACAGTCCGACGTTGCTGGCCAGGTACAGCTCGCGCACGATGCCGATGACCTGCGCACCGCCGATGCCGGCTCCGACGATGAACGACGATCGGCCGACCGCGCCTGCCGACAGTGACTCGATGCCACGGGTCACGGCGCGGGCGACGACGGCTGGGCGACGGGTCGCGGGTCCTGTTCCGAGCCGACCTCGGCGACCGGGCGCACGTGGACCACCCGTCCCAGCACCTCGTCGATCAGGGTCTGGACCGCGGCCTGCGCAACGACCGGGCGCACCGTGTGGTCACGTCCGGGCAGCCGGACATAGGCAGCGTTGGGCCACCGGCGGAACCGCGCGGGCAGCTGCTGATCGTCGAAGTGGTCGCCCAGTGGCTCCTGGCCCGAGAACGCCAGCGCGACCTGCGCCCCCCGTCGGTCCAGGCCGGCAAGCAGCCCCTCGACGGACTCGTCGCGTCGCCCGTTGGCGCCCGGCAGGACCCGGGCGGCACGCCGGCGCAGCCCATCGGCGATCCGGATGGCAACGGTGCGGCCGACGCCGGCGATCCGCCGCGGACCGATCTGGCCGCGCAGGAAGCGGCCCCACGAGTCGCGCTGCAGGACCTTCCGGGCATCCCGCGCCGCGAGCCGGGTGAAGATGTGGGGATCCCAGATCAGCGCCCGCGGGTTCAGCAGGACGGCGCCGACGACCCGCTCGTCGGAGACGGCGACCTGGAACCCCCAGTAGGCGCCCGAGCACAGCCCGACCAGGACGAACCGCCGCCCGACGCCACGCTCGACGAGCAGGTCCATGGCGGCCGTGATCTGCGTCTCGAGACCGGCCCGATAGAACGCGTTGACATCGGCGAACGGGGCTCGGGTCGCCGTCCGCGTCGCCGATCGCCTCGATGTCGAGCCGCAGCGACGGGATCCCGCGCGCGGCCCAGCGCCGAGCGGCCTCGACCCACATTCGGTTGGGGCCGATCCGGCGGACCGCGCCGGCGTTCAGGAAGATCGCGCACAGATCGGGATGGATGGCCGCCGCCGGCTGGGCCAGCACCCCGAACGTCCGGCCCGCCGGCCGCTCCAGCGTGATCGCCGTCTCGCGGACCCCGTCCGGACCGACGCGGATCGGGGCATGCCGCCGGCATCGTCGTTGGTGGTCCTGGGCAGCGCGGCCGCGGCCACAGGTTCCGGCTCGACCGCGGCCCCCAGGAAGGCGGCGACGGTGGCAAAGACATCGACCGGCGGGCGATGCCGTTCGATGTCGGCGCACATGGCCGCCCAACCGGCCCCGGACGCGACCGAGACGTCCACGCCGGACGTCTCCAGGCGGGTGCGCAGCCCCTTGTCGACCGCCATGCCGTCGCGATCGAGCAGCAGCGCGCGGGTCAGTCCGGCGAAGGACCACGTGGTGGCGTCGAGCGTCTCGAGCGCTGCGATCGTGGCTGCGGACAGGACGAATCCGCCGACCTCGAGCCAACCGTCCGACAGAAGACGCGGCTCCGGTTCGCCGTTGAGCGAGAACCGCTCGCCCTGCATCCCGGCGAAGGCCCGCATCTCGCGCAGCCAGGAGCGTCCCGTCGTCGGGGCGGCCCACAGGACGAGGTCGTTGACGAGTGCCCCGTCGTGGATTGCGCGAGCTGCGCTCAGGCCACCCAGGCCAAGGCCGACGACCGCGACGCGGTGAACCCCGGATCGTTCGCGGAGGAACGCCGCGGCCGCCCGGATCGCGCCGCTCCAGGCGGCGACCAGATCGTCGTCGGCCGCCGATCCGGCGCTGTCGCCGGCGCCTGGCAGGTCGATCCGAAGGGTGAGATGACCCGCCCGCGCGAGATCCTCCGCCCAGTCACGCCGGCTGCGGTACGTGACGACCTCGTCCCAGCCCCACGGGCCGACGAGCAGGACGCCCGTGCCGGACGGCCGCTCCCCGATCGGCTCGTGGAGGAATCCGAAGATCGGCTTCCGGTCGATGTCGAGATACAGCGGCCGGGTCTGTGCCTGGACGGTCATCCCGCTCAGCGTTCCTCGGAACGGCGGAGGTGCCGATCGCGGCCGATCGCCCGCGACCGATCCGCCTCGTCGGAGGCGCGGTCGATATGGGCAACGTGGGTGATGTGGACCATCTGAACTTCCCTCGAACCGCTCCCGCGCGTCGCTCCGCTAGCGGGCGGATCGACCGCTGGGTGGCTTCCCCCGAGCCCTCCGAACGGCCGGCGGCCCGTGACGAGGCCCGGGTTCCTTGATCGGCTCCCGGACACGCCCGGCCCATCCTACGTGACGGTTGGCCGAACCGCAGCCGGTGCGACGGACGTCACGGTGCCGGTCCGCAACGGCTCGTCATCGGGGGCCGCTCGCACCGCAGGCGGAACTGGCGGATAATGCGCGCCCATGCCGACCGACCTGCTATCGCTCGCCCTCGCGGCCGCGATGCCCCTGGCGGCGTTCGCGTTCTACGCCGGCGTCCGGTCGTTGCGCGATCGACGAGCGCGCCGCCCGAGCCGTGCCCGGCGTGACGGGCGCGCCAGCTCGGCGCCGACCCCCCGCGAGATGGTCCGTCCTGCGGCCCAACCGATCGACAGGACACGCCAGATCCATCCCCCGCCGACGGCCCGATCCGTGGATCCGCTCCCGGCCGAGGGCCTGCCGGCTGCTCGGTCCGCCGCAGCCTTCGAACCGGACTCTCGGATGCTCGCTCGGGTCCACGTGACGCGGCCCGAGCCTGCCCGCCCCCAGCCTGGACGGATGCTGGTCAAGCTCGCGGTGTCACGGCCGACCGAGACGTCGTCGAGGAACGGTCACGCGGCGACCATCCCGTCGCCGGCCAGTGCTCCCCCTCTGCCGGTGATCCCCGACGGACGCCCCACAGGCGCAGTCGAGCCACCGGCTCGCCCGATGCCATCGGCGCGCCACGAGCCAGGTCCGATCCGCGGTCAGCGGCCGTCCTTCGTGTCCATCGAGGACGAGTCCGCAACCGTGCGGACCGACGCCGGCGCAATCGTCGGCTCACCTGGCGGCCTTCCGAGCAGCACGGGCGGCGTGGTCGAGCGCAGCCCCAGGCCGCGCAGGCCCGGCCTGCTCGCCCGCACGCTCAAGCCGATCGGAAGCGCGCTCGGACGGCATGACAGCAAGCGCGACGCGACCATCCCCGCGTGGCCCGAGCCCGATCGTCTCGACGATCCATTCAGCCCGCTCGTCAACCCCGCCGACGGATCGGGCCCGTGCCCGTTCTGTGCCAATTCGCGCGAGCGCGGCGCCTGGTTCTGCCGCCGCTGCCGGCAGCCGCTCGACTCACGAGCGACCGCGGCCACCTCCGCGTTGAACCTTCCCCCGAGTTCGCTCGCCGACCCGGTTGCCTCGACGCCGCTGGTGACCCCGCCACTCGCGACTCCGCCACTCGCGACTCCGCCGTCCTTTCCGCGCCCGAGTGCCGTTCCGGCACAGCCGGATGCCGGTCCGTTGATCGCTCGCCTGCCCGTCGTGCGCCCCACGCAGTACGTGCCGGCCACTCGTCCTGGGTCGTGGGCGGATCCGGAGCGGACGAGCACCGGTCTACCTGCGCCGGCGGACAGCCCGCCAATCATGGGCTCCCAGCCGCTACGCCGCCGGCTTCCGCGACCGCCGGTCCGACGATCGTCCGTCCCGAGGCCGTCGTCGCCCGGTCGCGGCACGCGGGGTCCAGCGCGACGCCCGAGAACTCGGCGCTCGTTGCCGTGGGGCCCGGCCGTTCGACGGACAGCGCTCAGACGGATCGGCCCGCGAAATCCGGCGGGACGAGGCCGGGCCAGGCGCAGCCCGGCATGCGGGTGGACCCGACGGTCGACCTGAACCACGCGACGGCCGAGGAGCTGTCCAGCCTGCGAGGGGTCGGACGCGTCACTGCCCAACGGATCATCGCTGCTCGCGAGAACGCGCCGTTCACCACGGTCGATGCTCTCGTCGACCGCAAGGTCGTGGGCCGGGCGGTCCTGGATCGGCTGCGCGACCAGATCACGATCTGAGGTCCGCTCATGCGCGGCAGGCGGTCCCATGGCGATGCGGGGCACCGCATCGCGAACGTTGATCAAGCGCGCTGCCGGGCGGCGCCTTGTGGACCCCATTCGTATTGCGACACGGGCAGCGGCTGGAGCCGGTATCGGCCGTTCGGCGGCGAGCGCGTAGCATTCGGGCGATGAGCTTGCCTTCCGCGCTTCCGATCGGCCGCCCGACGCTCCGTCGAGCTCGCCGCCTCGGTGTGCCCACCCGGGGACGGACGCGGTTCGCGGTCGCGCGGTGATCGACGACTCCACCGAACCGAGGCTCCGCGGGATCCGGCTCGACCCGCGCGCCGTCGACGCCGCCGGCCACGCGGCGTGGCGCGATCTCGCGGATCGGGCGGCCGAGCCGAATCCGTTCTACCGGCCGGAGTTCCTGCTCGCGAACGTGATCGAGCGCGGGCTGGCGGTCGAGCTGCTCGTCGTCATGGACGGCCCGCGCTGGGTGGCGTGCCTGCCCGTCCGGACGCTGCCGCCGACGCCGCGCCTACCGCTGTCGAGCCTCACCGCTCTGACCGACGAATACTCGTTCTCCGGCACGCCGCTCCTCGATCGGGAGGTCCTCGACGCCGCCGCGGATGGGCTGGTCGAGCTCGTGCGAGCCGAGCGTCGAGCTGCGGTGCTCCTGATCGGGGTCTTCGAATCGGACGGCCCCGTTGGCCGCGCCATCGAGGCCGCGGCGGCCCGGCAGGGCACCCGGCTGACCCGACTCACGAGCTTCCAGCGGGCCGGCTGGCGTCGATCGACCGAGCCCCACTTTCCGGGGCCGGCGTTCAATCGATCCGACCGCCGCGAGCTCGCCCGCCGCACCCGCCTCCTAAGCGCCGAGGTCGGCGGCGAGCCATTGATCGTCGATCGGTCGCACGATCCGGCGGCATGGGATCAGTTCCTCGCGATGGAGAACGCGGGCTGGAAGGCCGACCGCGGAACGGCCCTCGCCAGCACGGCTCCCGACGCGGCGTTCTTCCGTCGCATGTGCGAGGGGATGGCTGCCGCCGGTTGCCTGGAGATCGTCAGCCTGGAGGTCGCCGGCCGCACCGTGGCGATGGAGTGCCACCTCATCGACGGGCCGGCGTTCTGGTCGTTCAAGATCGCCCACGACCCGGCGTATCGCAAGTTCGCGCCCGGGACGCAGCTCAAGTACCGCGTCATCGACGGCCTCCAGGATCGCCGATTCGACCTCGCCGATTCCTGTGCGGTGCCGGACAACGCCCACATGAACCGCCTCTGGCCCGATCGGCGGACCATGGAGATCGTCATGCTGCCGACCCGCGCACCGGCGGCCCGCCTGGTCCGCCCGATCCTGTGGGGCCGAGGCGCCGCCCGCCGGCTGCTGGGCGTGATCGCGGGACGCCGCCGCCGGGCGAATCCGGCCGCAGCCTGAGTTCGGTGCGAACGCCCGACCTGGGCTCGGGCTAGGCCCGACCGCGGAGGGCGCGCAGGCGACGCACGATCGGGCGCGCCAGCGGGGTCACGAGCTTGCGCAGGAGCGAGGTCTGGACAGGGTTCACGACCAGCTTCTTGACGTGGTCGCGGACGTTCCAGTGGAGGACGGAGCCGGCGGCCACGAAGAAGACGTCCCCCGGGCGGGCAGTGAACGGCTGGCCGCCCGGCGGCGTGATCTCGACCTCGCCACCGAGGATGTGGACCAGCTCATCGCTCCCGTAATGCCACTCGAACTGACCGGCGTTCGACTGCCAGAGGGTCGCCGACAGGCCGGAATCGTCGACCAGCGTGAGACGCCGCGCACGCGCCTGGGGCGTGCCCGCGCGAATCCACGTCGGGTCGATGGGCGCGGACTCGACGTCCTCGTCCGTGGCGATCGACGGGAAGACGACTGGCAACTTGGACGGCATGCGGCAGGGCTCCGAGCGTTTCCGATGACCTGCGAACCGTACACGAATCGGAGCGACGACCCGGCGGGCCGCCGCCGCTCAGCCACCGAGGATCAATCAGCCGGTCGGCCGGCGAGGCGCTCCTCGTAGCGCCGGTCACGCCAGGCCAGCGCCGCCTTGAGGCCCTCGGTCCGGACGATCTCGTCGAACTCACGAGCCGTCGCACTCATGTTGACGAACGACTGGACGTCGAGCCCCATCTCGACCGCGGCCGCGAGCCCGGCAGCGTCCATCGCCCGGTTCAACATCAGCTTGGTCGGGGCCATGACGTCCGGCGGGACCCGGGCGAGCTTCTCGGCCAGCGTGTCGACCGCCGCGACGAGCTCGTCCGGGGCGACGACCCGGTTGATCAGGCCGATCCGCTCGGCCTCGACCGCGCCGATCAGGTCGCCGGTCATGAGCAGCTCGCGCGTCCGCTTCTGGCCGATGACGAACGGCATGAGCAAGGTGACCGGTGCCGAGCCAAACCGGATCTCGGGCTCGCCGAGCTGGGCGTCCGACGACGCGACGATCAGGTCGCACGCCATCGCCAGCTCGAGGCCGCCGGCCAATGCATACCCATGCACCTGGGCGATGACGGGCTTCGGGCACGACCAGACCGCGAGGGTCGCCGCGACGTCGCGGGCGAGGACATCACGCCAGTCCCACGCCGTTGCGGGCGCAGCCCCGGAGAGGTCGTAACCGGCGCAGAACGCCCGGCCGGCCCCGGCGATGGCGATCACGCGGACGCGCTCGTCGGCGGTCGCCTCGGCCATCGCCGCCGTCAGCGCATCGCGCAGCTCGTCGCTGATCGCGTTGAGCTTGGCCGGCCGGTTCAGGGTGAGACGGACGCCCCACGACGTCGCCGCACGGAGGAGGACCGGCTCGCCGGTCGCGGACTCCCCGGTCGCGGACTCGCCCGTCGCGGGCTCGCCGGTCATCGGTCGGCCTCGAGGACGACGAGCGCGTCGACGGCGGCGGTCCCGTCCGGCCCGGAGATCAGCGGGTTGCAGTCGATCTCACGGATCGTGAGGTCCGCCACGAGCAGATCGCCGAGAGCGACGATCGCGCCAACGACGGCCGGTCGGTCGATTCCGGCGCGCCCCCGAGTTCCAGCCAGGACCGCGGCGCCGCGCAGGCCATCGAGCATCGAGCCCGCCATCGCAGCGTCGACCGGCGCCAGCCGGATCGCGACGTCGTCGAGGACCTCGGCGAGGATCCCGCCCAGACCGACGACCACCAGGGGCCCGAACGTCGGGTCGCGCCGCCCGCCGACGATCAGCTCGACGCCGGCCAGCTGGCGGCTGACCAGGAGGCCCCGCCGGCCAGCCCCGTCGGGAAGCGGCAGGGCCAGCAGATCCTCGGCTGCCGCCCGGACGGAGCGCTCGTCCATCAAGCCCAGGCGGACGGCCCCGAGATCGCTCTTGTGGGCCAGCCCGAGGACGTCGATCTTGAGCACCACCGGGAAGCCCACCTCGTGGGCTGCCGCGGCGGCAGCGTCCGCGTCCCCCACATGGATCGATCGATTCACCGGCAGGCCGGCGGCGTCGAGCCGGGCGAGGCTCTCGACCTCCGGCAGGACTCCGCGACGGCCGGTCGTCGGCTCCGGGCGCAACGACACCCACCTCGAGCAGCCCGCTGACCTCCGGATCGTGGCCGAACAGCGTCCGATCGGCGGCCAGCCGGGGCCACGCAGCGCGAACGGGCCCGTCCGCGAGCCGGCGCTCGCGACGAGCCTCCCATCGGGCGACCGCCGCGATCGCCGTGAACGCCTCGACGGCGCCGCGCAGCACCGGCACGCCACCCGCAGCCCGCATCGCGTCGACGATCTCCGGGGTCGGCTCGCCCGACGTCAGGGACACGAAGACGGGCAGGAGCTCGGACCGGTCGCGGGTCGCCTCGAGCAGCGGGGCGACGACGTCGAGCGCGGTCTCGACCTCTGACGGCAGCGACCGATACGGGAAGTCGTGGACGAGGGCGAGGACGTCATACGCGCCAGCCGACGCGAAGGCTCGGAATGCCGCCCGGTACGCCGTGGCGGGGTCCATCGCGCCCCACGGGTCGAGCGGGTTGCCGATGTAACCGAGCGTCGGCAAATCGGCCAGGAGCGCCGCGTGGGCCGCGGGTGGCACCGGCGGCAGGTCGATCCCCGTCCGCGGAGCGAGATCCGCGATCAGGGACGCCTCCCCGGTCGACACGGTCACGACCCCGGTCCTCCCCCGCCCCACCCGGCGTTCCATCCGGTGGCAGCCGGCGACGAGCTCGGCGGTCTCGAGGAGGGCATCGAGGTCGTCGCAGACGATCACGCCCACGGCCGCGAGCGCAGCGTCGGTTGCCCGCGCCTCGCCGGCCAGCGAGCCCGAGTGGGCGACGGCGGCCGCCTGCGCCTGCTGGCTGCGGCCGACCTTGACGGCCATCACGGGCTTGCCGAGCTCGAGGGCACGGTCGGCCAGGGCGAGGAACCGCTCGGGGCGCTTGAAGCCCTCAACGAACAGGATCACCGCCTCGGTCTCGTCGTCGTCGATCGCGTGGGCCAGGAAGTCGCACACGTCGAGCACGACCTCGCTGCCGCAGCCGACGATCCGCGAGAACCCGATCCGGTTGCCCGAGTGGAGGAACGCGTCCGTGACCGAGCCCGACTGGGCGATGCCCGCCACCCCGCCACGCGGCAGCCACGGGTTGATGTCGCCGATGTACGTCGCGCTGTTCGTCGTCAGGTCGACCAGGCCCATGCAGTTGGGGCCGAGGAGGGCGATCCCGTGGCGGACGGCCAGGTCGCGGACGTCGCGCTGCATCTGGGCGGCGGCCGCGCCGCCCTCGACGACGCCGCCGCCCGGGATGATGACCGACGGCACGCCGGCGGCGGCCGCATCGGCGACGACCGACGCCGCACGGAGGGGGTTGACGGCGACGAGGACCGTGTCGGGGATCTCGGGCAGGTCGGCGATCGACGGATAGCAGGGCTGGCCGTCGAGCTCGTCGTAGCGCGGGTTGACGAAGTGACAGCGCGTCGCGCTGTCGATGACCCGGAGGTTGTTGCGGACCGTCTGGGCGATCCCGCCACGGGCCGATGCGCCCACGACCGCGATCGAGCGCGGGGCGAAGAGCGGCCGCAGGTCGATCGGCGGCGGGGCCGCGAGCGGGGTGGCCGCCACGGGCTGGATGCCGCCGGCGACCGTCGACGCCTCCGTCACCCGACGACCCGCCCGACGCCGCGCTTCTCGAGCGCCCTGGCCACGATCAGCCGCTGGATCTCGGACGTGCCCTCCCAGATCCGGTCGACCCGCAGCTCGCGCAGGTAGCGCTCGGCCGGGTACTCGCGCAGGTAGCCCCGCCCGCCGAAGACCTGGACGACGCGGTCGGCGCAGCGCCACGCCGCCTCCGAGGCGAAGAGCTTGGCCAGCGACGCCTTGGCGTGGACGACCTTCGGGTCGGCGCCGGCGTCGGCGAGCGCCGCGGCCTCGCGAGTGAGGAGCCGGGCCGCCGCGGCGTCCGCCGCGGAATCGGCGAGCGGAAAGGAGACGCCCTGGAAGTCGTAGATCCGCTCGCCGAACTGGACCCGGTTCGTCGCCCAGTCGACGCCGAGGGTCAGCAGGCGTTCCATGGCCCCGGCGCAGCGGGCCCCGATGTGGATCCGCTCCTCGACGAACCACTCGTTCGTCAGCTCATCCGCCCGGCCGAGCCCGCCCAGGATCGCGGAGGCGGGCACCCGGACGTCATCGAGGACGAACTGCGGGTGACGGTCCGCGAACGTGTGGGTGTAGTCCGGGTCGTGCTTCATCGACACGCCCGGCGTGTCGTAATCGACGAGGAAGAGGGTGGGCTGCGGGTCGACGCTGGCCGGACCCGTGTCATGCGTGACGACGAGGCAGTGGAAGATCATGAAGTCCGTCTCGTCTGGCGGGCCCGTCACGAACCACTTCTCACCGTTCAGGATGTAGTCGCCGGTGGGGCTGTCGCGGACCGCGGTCGCCTCGAGCGTCCGGGCGTCCGAGCCGGCGTTCGGCTCGGTGATCGCATAGCTGCCGAATCGCTCGCCGCGCAGGCTCGGCTCGAGGTAGCGCTGGCGCTGGCGGTGATCGGCGTGGATCAGGGCGTTGTAGGCACCGGGGATGAAGCTCCAGAGCCCGCCCGTCGCCTGGCCGAGCTGCTCATGGACCAGGACCTGCTCGAGCACGGACCAGCCCTGGCCGCCGAGCTCGCGCGGAAACGAGCCGCCTTGCAGCCGGGCGTCGATCGCGGCGCGCTTCAGCGCATCGCGAGCGGCTGCGTGGAGGCGCCCGCCGGCCCGCTCGAACTCGGCCTCGATCGGCTGGAGGTGGTCGACGACGTACGCGCGTGCCCGTGCCTGGAGCTCGAGCTGGGCAGCGGTGAGGGTCAGGTCCACTGCCCGAGAATGACCGGCCGGCCGGTCGTCCGCGCCGAGCGTCCCGGGTCGTGCGACGACGCGCGCCAGCCCGTCCCGGCTCAGGGCGTCGGCACCTCGACGATCTCGATCGCGCCAGGCGGGACCACGGTCCCCGGCGCCCCTTCGAACCGCGCCTCGAGGCGCCACGCGGATTCCGATCCCTGGTCGAGCGCTGCCGATCGACGCGCGTCCGTCGAGTTCAACGACCAGCTCATCGCGACGTCGATCGTGCAGCGCCCCGCTGAGGGGCAGAGCGACAGGAGGTCGATCTCGTTGGTCGCGGGGGTGAAGATGCCACCGAGCTTGCCCTCGCGCACCTCGGCGCCCGTGGCACCGGCCAGGACGACGTCGGCTCGGATGGTGGCGGGTCGATCGTCGACCGGGCCCGTGCCGAAGTAGGCGATCCGGCCGACCTGCGGGAACGCGCGCGGCAGCTCGACGATCGCGCGATCGATCGAGACTCGGACCGTTCGTCGGATCACGGGATCGCCCGGCTCGAGCCGCGCGGCGCCAGTCAGCGATGCGCCGGCCAGGAGGATGGGCGTCACGGGAGGATCGACCTCGGTCACGCTGAAGACATCGAGGGCGAACGGCGGGTCACTCGGCCGCGGTTCATCCCGGGCGTGGGCGGAGAGCCCTCCGAGGAGGACGCCGGTCCGGGTGGGATCGGCCATGGTCGCCATCGCCCGGGAGATGACCATCCACGTCACGTCGCAGCCGGTGACCGGACAGACGCCGTCGTAGCGTGGTCCACCGACGGTGGCATTGGCCCACGGACTCGGGCCAGGTAGCCGGCCCGTGCGGACGTCCACATACGAGGTCCAGATATCGACGCGATATGGCTCGCCCTGGGTCGGCTGGGTCGCCCCGAACAGCTCGATCTCGCGGAGGGCCTTCGCGCCCGGGTCCGCCTGGAATCGGAGGGCGTGAACGGCGACCGGCTGCGCAGCCCCGACCTCGAAGGGCACCGACACGGTCGCATACACCGTCGGCGGCGCCGGCTTCTCGATGATGGTGCAGCCGCCGACCACGGCCACGATCAAGATCGCAGCGGGAAGGCGGCCCACGATCAGCCGGGTGCCCGTCGGGTCCTCAGCTCGGCCACGCCAGGACCATGATCCGGAGCTCCGTCATGTCCTCGATCGCCCAGCGCAGCCCCTCGCGCCCGAGGCCCGAATCCTTGACCCCGCCGTATGGCATGTGGTCGATCCGGTAGGTCGGAGCGTCGTTCACGATCACCCCACCGACCTCGAGCTCGTTGAACGCCCGCCACGCCGTGCCGAGATCGTTCGTGAAGATCCCGGTCTGGAGCCCGAACATCGAGTCGTTGACCCGGGTGATCGCGTCCCCGACGTCACTGAACGGGAAGGCGACCACGAGCGGCGCGAACGCCTCGTTCGAGCAGACCGCCGCCGTGACCGGGACGTCGGTCAGGATCGTGGGCGGGAAGAACGTGCCGTCGGCCGTGCCGCCGAGGAGGGCCTTGCCGCCCGCCGCGAGCGCCTCGTCGACCCAGCGCTGGGTCCGCGCTGCCGCGTTCTGGTCGACCATCGGCCCGACGTCGGTCTGGGGGTCGAGCGGGTCGCCGACCTTGAGCGTCTTCGCGCCGGCGATGAACTTCTCCATGAACGCGTCCCAGACGGCCTCGTGGATGAACATCCGCTGGACGCTGATGCAGACCTGGCCGGCGTAGGCGAAGGCGCCGACGAGGCAGCGCTTGACGGCCCAATCGAGATCGGCCGACTGATCGACGATGACCCCGGCGTTGCCACCGAGCTCGAGGACGACCTTCTTCTTGCCGGCCCGCTCCTTCATCCGCCAACCGACGGACGGGCTGCCGGTGAACGTGAGGAGCTTGAACCGCTCGTCGCTGACCATCCGGTCGCCGAGCTCGCGACTCATCGGCAGGACGCTGACGCTGCCCGCCGGCGCGCCGGCCTCCTCGATGATCTCGGCCACCGTGAGCATGACGAGCGGGTCCTTGGACGGCGGCTTCAGGACGATCGGGTTGCCCGACGCGATGGCCGGGGCGACCTTGTGGGCGGCGAGGTTCAACGGGAAGTTGAACGGGCTGATCGCCGCGATCGGCCCGATCGGGAAGCGCCGGGTGATCCCCATCCGGCCCTTCGACGCCGGCATCAGGTCGAGCGGGATCGACTCGCCGGTCAGCCGCTCGGCCTCCTCGGCCCCGAGCCGGAACGTCAGCGTGGCCCGATCGACCTCGACCAGGGCGTCGCGGATCGGCTTGCCCGCCTCGAGCGAGATCAGCCGGCCGAGCTCCTCGCGCCGGGCTTTGATCCCGGCGCTGATGTTGCGGAGGATCGCCCCGCGCTCGAAGGCCGGCAGCGTCCGGGTGACCTCGAACGCCGCGACGGCAGCCTCGACCGCCTGCTCGTACTGGGCCTCGGTCGCGTGGAAGGTCGAGCCGGCCGGATGGTCGGGGTCGGCCGGGTTCGTGATCACGAGCGGATCGTCGGACTCGACCCACGTGCCGGCGAGGAAGATCGGATGTGGCTTCGCGCCGGTGGTTGCGGTCATCGCGGAGGCTCCTGCGGACGGATCGGTCGTGCCATTCTATCCACGCTCCGGCCGCTGCCCACGCGAGGACCGCCCATGACCCGCTCCCGCTCCCGCCCGCTCCGCGAGCTCCTCCGGGTCAAGCCGGGCTCGTCGTTTCGCCTCGCGGACGTCGATCCGTCGGCGAGCCACGGTCGCGACAAGGAATCGGCGGCCGGCGAGCTCCAGACCGGCCTCAGCCGCCTGACCGACCTCCAGGACCGCCTGTGGGCAGAGCAGAAGCATCCGATCCTGATCGTCCTCCAGGGGATCGACGCGGCGGGCAAGGACGGCTCGATCGAGCACGTGATGGGCGCGTTCAACCCGATGGGCTGCACGGTGACCTCGTTCAAGGTCCCGACCCCGGTCGAGCTCGCTCACGATTACCTGTGGCGGATCCACCAGCGCACGCCCGGCAAGGGCGAGATCGCGATCTTCAACCGCTCGCACTACGAGGACGTGCTCGTCGTCCGGGTCCACGACATCGTCCCGAAGGCGGTCTGGTCGCAGCGGTTCGACCAGATCAACGCGTTCGAGGAGCTGCTCACGTCGTCGGGCACGACGATCCTGAAGTTCTTCCTGTGGATCGACCGAGAGGAGCAGCGGGAACGCTTCCAGGCACGGCTGGACGATCCCGCCAAGCGTTGGAAGTTCCGGCTCGGCGACCTCGAGGAGCGGAAACTCTGGGACGACTACACCGCCGCCTTCGACGACGTCCTGCGCCGCTGCACGACCGAGGCGGCGCCGTGGTACGTGATCCCGTCGAATCGGAAGTGGTTCCGCAACCTCGCGATCGCCGACATCATCGCCGACACCCTCGATGACCTGAACCCGCAATATCCGCCATCCGAAGAGGACCTGACCGGCGTCGTCGTCGAGTAGTCCCGCACGCCCTCTCCACTGCGTTCGTCGCGCTGGGCGACGAGGGCAAGGCGCCGCCGAGACGCCAACGAGCCTCGGGGATGCGCCCGAGGCTCGCGGCTGTCCGGCGTCGCCGATCCGCGCCAGCCGCCGGCGGTCGCGGACGGGTTGCTCGTTTGGGCGGCGGTTCGGGAGACCGGCCGTCCGCGAGGCGGCCCGGAGGCTCCGGGACCGTCTCGCCGATCCGTCCGCCGGCCGACGGCCGTGCGGTATCGTGCGTTGCGCGGGGTCGATGATGCGGGTCCCTGTCGAGGAATGTCAATCTTGTCGAAGAAAGTCGACGGTGCGCGGAAACCGTCGGCGGCGCGAGCCGTCACCGATCCCGCCGTCTCGCTGACGGTCGAGGCCTGGCCGGCGGCGGACCTGTCGATGTCGATGCTGGCGGTCGTGCAGAAGTCCGCCCAGCGCGTGCTCGAGGACGGCGACGCGTGGCGGCGCAGGGCGGCAGCCCTCGGGGACGAGTACCTCGCGACCCTCGATCACTACGGCAAGGAGGTCTGGATCAACCTCCTCGGCCTGCCGTTCGATCGACCCGAGGCGCGCAGCGGTGCCGGCTTCGCGGCGACCGTCGCGACGATCCCGGCGACGGACCTGCTCCGCTACCTGACGGGCTACTACCGGCGTTGCTTCCGACGCGAGACGCCGGCCGCGGTGATGGACGCTGCGATCGAGGGCGACCGCGCCGCCCGACGGGAGTTCCGACGGACCTCGTTCGCCGACGAGATCCCCTGGCGCGACACGCTCCGCCACCTCCTCGGCCGGGACGTCGACGAGATCCAGGCGGAGTTCGTCGCCCTGGTCAGACGTTGGCACGAGGCGGTGTACGGCGAGGTCGAGGAGGCCTTCGTTGCCACGGCGAACCGGTCGCTCGTGGCGTTCCGTTCCCGGACGGCGGGGCTGCCCCTCGAGCAGGTCGTGGAGCGCGCCGCGAGCGGGATCACATTCGTGCCCGAAGCCGGCCAGACCGAGGTCGTCCTCCTTCCCTCGCTCGCCGTCCGACCGCTGTGGGCCGTGACCGACCATCGAGCCGCCAACGTCTTCGCGTTCCCGGCGCCGATCCCCAACGACGCCCGGACCAGCCCGCCGACCCGCCTGGTCGCGCTCGGCAAGGCGATCGGCGACGAGACCCGGCTGCGGATCCTGCGCGAGCTCGCGAGCGAGCCCGCGACGCCGCCCGACCTCGCGGCGCGGATGGGCATTCCCCGGACGAGCCTTCTGCACCATCTCCGGATCCTGCGCCAGGCGGACCTGATCTCGGTCCAGGTCCATGACTCCGCGTATCACCAGTACCGCGTAAGGGACGAGCACTTCGGCGAGGTCGCCCGCCTGCTCGAGGACTACCTCGGCTGAGAGGTTCGGCGTCGCCGACGACGCCTCCGCTCGGAACGCGCTTCCACGGCGTCGTACACTGGCGGCGGCGCGCTCCCGCGCCCGACTGCCAGACCGAGCCCCCACGCGGCGCGGCGATGCGGCGGTAAAGGGGATCTGGATCCTCGGGACGAACCGGTCGACCATCCGACCGGCCGACGACGTGGCGGTGTGGGCGCGTGCGTCGACGGCCGCGACGGAGAACAGACCGATGACCACCGACAAGGCCTTCAAGCGGGTCGTGCGTGCGCGCATGGCCAAGACCGGCGAGCGCTACGCCGCTGCGCGACGGACCCTGGTCGAAAGCGCCAGGGACGAACAGGACGCGGAGCCGACGGACGCCGCCATCCCGTCGGGCTATCGGATGCGCGGCGGCCTGCACCCGGAGACGGCGACGCTGGCCAACGTCCTGGCGAACCAGGGCGTCGTCTCGGGCCTGACCGGCGAACCGTTGACCGAGGCC
Source organism: uncultured Chloroflexia bacterium (assembly GCA_963746075.1). Lineage (GTDB taxonomy): Bacteria > Chloroflexota > Limnocylindria > Limnocylindrales > CSP1-4 > CF-46. The sequence continues at coordinate 484,020 of CAVUZY010000007.1, read as the reverse complement.
GCGATCCTCGGCATCGGCGGCGGACTGGGCGCCGGCTACATCCTCTGGGAGTTCAAGAGCCACGGCGCGCCGACTCTCACGCTCGGCTTCCGGAACCAGTGGCAGTACCCGTGGATCCCGGGCTGGACCGGCAAGACGCTCGATCGGCTCGGCATCGCGGCCGACCTCCACGAGACCGGCGGCGCGAAGGGGGCCCGCGAGGCGCTCGATGCGCGTCTGGACGACGGTGTCCCCGTCATCGCGTCCGTCGATCCCCAGTCGTTGGGAACGTGGGGCCAGCCCGACGCGCTGTCCGGCTACTTCGGTCTCGTCGTCGTCGTCTTCGGGCGCGACGCCGATGGCTCGTACCTCGTGGACGACCGTGGTCGCAGCCCGTTCCGTGTGTCACCGGCCGTGATGGCCGCCGCACGCGGGCGGATCGGCTCGTACAGGCACCGGATCGTCAGGCTGCGAACGGCGCCCGGACCGATCCCGGCCGAACGGCTTCGGGCGGCAGTGCGCGACGGTCTCGAGGATCAGGTGGATCACCTGCGATCCTCGTCCGACTCCTTCTCGCTCCCGGCCTGGCGCAAGTGGGCCCGCCTGATGACCAACGAGCGGAACGCGAAGGCGTGGCCGCAGGTCTTTGCCGACGGGCACGGCCTGTTCGCGGCGCTGCTTGCCCTGCTCGAGAGCGTCGACGGCCAGGTCGGGCCATGGGGTGGGCACCTGCGGGAGCTGTATGCCGTATCACTCGATGAAGCGGCCGTCGCCCTCGACAACGCCGCGCTCGGCGACGCGGCGCGGGCATGGCGGGGAGTCGCCGACCGGTGGGAGGAGCTGGCCGACGCGGCCGTCCCGCCCGATCTCGACGGCGCGGCCGAGGCGGTCGAGGCGGTCGAGACGCTGCACGAGGCGGTCATGGCCGGCGAACCGGGTCGGTCGCGTGCGAGCGCCGCCGCGAAGACCGCGTGGGCGATCCGGGATCGCTACGCCGACGCCTTCCCCCTGCCACCCGACCGCGTCGTGGCGATCCTCGAGGATCTCGGCGACCGGCTCGGCGCCATCCACCAGGCCGAGGTCGACGCTCTCGAGATGACCGCCCGGGCCATCGGCCGATGAGACCTTCGCCGGCGCCGCCGCGTCTGCCGCCCGGTCGCCGGCGCTACTTCCGGCCGAAGAGCGTCCCGAATACGCCCCGCAGCAGGTCCTGACCGGCCCGTGACGTGATGACCCGGCCGGCGGTCCGGACCCCGGTCTGGACCATCCGGTTGCGCTCCCGCTCGTCGGCCTTCGCCTGGCGTGCCGCGGCCGCCCGGGCCTTCTCGGCGGCTCGCTGGGCGGCCGCCATCTCGCGCGCCTGGCGGGCGATCTCGCGCTGCTGCTGGGCCGGCGTCATCGTGTTGAGGCCACCCGCCGTCGTCGGTGGCACGCCGGCCGCCAGCGCCTGATCGGCCGCCGCCTGGGCGGCCGCGGCCTTCGCCGACGTCAGCCGGGCCGTGATCATCTCGTACGCGCTCTCGCGGTCGATCGTCTGGCCGTACTTCGAGCTGAACGAGCTGGCCACGATCCGGGCCTGGATGTCGGCCTCGGGCAGGGCCGCCATCAACGAATCCGGGGGAAGGATCCGCGTGGCGGCAAGCGGGGTCGGGACGCCCTTCGGCGACAGGACCGTGACGAGCGCCTCGCCCGTCCCGAGCGAGGTGATCGTCTTCTCGACGTCGTAGTGGTCGGTCATCGGGAACGTCCGGGCCGTCTTGCGCAGGGCGTCCGCGTCGTCCGGCGTGAACGCCCGGAGCGCGTGCTGGACGCGGTTGCCGAGCTGGGCGAGGATCGACGACGGGACGTCGGTCGGGGCCTGCGTCACGAAGTAGACCCCGACGCCCTTCGAGCGGATCAGGCGGGCGGTCCGCTCGATCTGGTCGAGGAGGGCCTCGGACGCGCCGTCGAACAGGAGATGTGCCTCGTCGAAGAAGAAGCACAGCTTCGGCTTCGGCAGGTCGCCGACCTCGGGCAGGGACTCGTACAGCTGGGCGAGCATCCAGAGCATGAACGTGCTGAACAAATTGGGCTTGTCCATCACGTCGCGCAGCTCGAGGACCGAGATGATCCCGAACCCGTCGGAGGTCGTCCGGAGCAGGTCCTCGACCTCGAACTCGGGCTCACCGAAGAACGTGTCCGCGCCTTCCTGCTCGAGCACGACGAGCGAGCGCAGGAGCACGCCGACCGACGCCGGCGACATCCCGCCGTAGTCGGCCAGGATCGGCTTGCCCTCGTCGGACGCGAGGAACTTCAGGGTCGCCTCGAGGTCCTTGAGGTCGAGCAGCGGCAGGTCGTTGTCGTCGCAGTATTTGAAGACGAGCGACAGGATCGAGGTCTGCGTCTCGTTGAGGTCGAGGACCTTGCCGAGCAGGAGCGGGCCGAACGAGTGGACCGTCGCCCGGACCTGGCGCCCCGATCGCCCCGGACAGGGACAGGAGCTCGACCGGGTGGCCGGACGGCTCGAACGTCCAGCCCATCGAGGCGGCACGTTCGACGACCTTGGGGTTCGTGGCGTCGCCGGGCATCGCGATCCCGGTCACGTCGCCCTTGATGTCGGCCACGAAGACCGGCACGCCCGCCTTCGACAACGATCCGGCGAGGTGCTGGAGGGTCTTGGTCTTGCCGGTCCCCGTCGCGCCGGCGATCAGGCCGTGGCGGTTCATCATCGACAGCGCGACCTGGACGCGGGCATCGTTCGCGAGCTCGCCGTCCAGCATCGGGCTGCCGATCACGATGGCGGGCTCGGCGAGGGCGTAGCCCTTCGTCATCTCGTCGCGGAAGGCCTGGTCCATGGGTCTCTCCGGAGGGCAGGTCGGGCCGTTGACGGCGGGTTTCGAAGGGTATCATCGGCCCGAGGCACACCCAACGATCCACTGAGGAGCGCGGGATGAAGATCGAAGATGTCGAGGGCATCGGCCCGACCTTCGCAGCGAAGCTCACGGACGCCGGCGTTGCGACGACCGACGCCCTTCTGGACCGCGCGGCGTCGGCTGCCGGTCGGGACAAGCTGTCGGAGGCGACCGGGATCTCGGACCAGATGCTGCTCAAGTGGGTCAACCACGCCGACCTGATGCGGATCACCGGCGTCGGCTCCGAGTACGCCGACCTGCTCGAAGCGGCCGGCGTCGACTCGTGCTCGGAGCTCGCCCGGCGCAACGCCGCCAACCTGGCCACGACGTTCCAGGAGCTCGATGCGGCCCGCCCGAACTGGATCCGCCAGGTTCCCGCCGAGAAGACGGTCGCCGGCTGGATCGAGCAGGCGGGGAACCTCGCGAAGATCGTCAGCCACTAGGCGTCGCGTCGGGGTCCCGCACGGAGGAACAGCCCAATGGTCTCCGAGTTTCGCGCGTTCCTGCTCAAGACCAACGCTCTGGCGCTGGCCGTCGGCGTGATCATCGGAGGCGCCCTCGGCACCGTCGTCAACTCGCTCGTCAACGACATCATCATGCCGCCGGTCGGCCTGCTCCTCGGCGGTGTCGACTTTGCGGCACAGCAGGTCCAGCTGAAGGCGCCGACGGTCGCGGGAGATCCGACGACCGGGATCTACCTCCGCTACGGCACGTTCATCAACGCGATCATCGCCTTCATCGTGATCGCGTTCGTCGTCTTCCAGATCAGCAAGATGTTCATCAAGGAGGAGGCGACGCCCGAGGTGAAGACCTGCCCCTTCTGCAAGGAGGCAAACGCCCTCGACGCCTCGAAGTGCCGGGCCTGCGCCAGCTCGATCTGAGCGTCGTTCGCCAGCCGATTGAAGCCCGGGCCTCTGCCCGGGCTTCGTCACGTTCGAAGGGTCAGCCGTCCGGCGCGCGCGGGTAGGAGCCGAGGACCCGGACCATCTCGGTCTCCGCCCGGAGATCGGCCAGGGCGGCCGCACAGTCCGGATCGTCCACCGCCGCGTCAACGTCGACCCAGAACACGTACTCCCAGCGGGCGCGCCGGGCCGGCCGCGACTCGAGCGACGAGAGATTGACATCGCGGGCCGCGAAGGCGCCGAGGCAGCGATGGAGCGAGCCGGGGACATTCCGGACGGCGAAGACGAGCGTCGTCCGGTGGGGTGCTGCCGGGTCGGTCGCCGGCAGCGCCTCACCAACGACCTGGGCAAGCACGGCGAACCGGGTCCGGTTCTCGTCTCCGCCCTGGATGTCGGCGGCCAGGATCTGAAGCCCGTACAGGGCGGCGACCCGGGGCGAGGCGACGGCTGCGGCACGGCGCTCCTGGCGCTCCGCGATGGTCCGGGCGGCGCCGGCGGTGTTGTAGGTCGTCATCACCTCCCACCGACGGGTCCGCAGGAACGCGTCGGCCTGGACGAGCGCCTGACCATGGCTGTAGACCCGATCGATCGCGTCGAGCGACTGCCCGGGCAAGGCGAGGAGGGCCAGCCGGACCGGCACGGCGACCTCGCCGACGATCCGGATGCCCTGGTCGTAGAACTCGCCGAGCAGGTCGTACGTCTCGCGGATCGTCCCGGCCAGCGAGCTCTCGATCGCGATGACCCCGCGGTCCGCCGAGCCGCCGGCAACGGCCTCGAACACGGCGCGCCAGGTCGGTACGGCGGCGCGCTCGCGGTCCTCGCCGAAGAACCCGAGGACCGCCTCCTCCGAGAAGGCCCCCGGCTCACCCTGGTAGACGACGTGCGTCCCGCTCACCCGGCCAGTGTCGCCGATCCGGATCGGATCGGCGGTCGCTCGCGACGACGGGCCGCTACTGGTTGAACCAGTCGGTCGTGTCGATCCGGCCGGCGTCCTCGTCGAGCTCGGCCCGCTGGGCCTTGGCGGCCGGCTCGTTCACCTGGGCACGCTTGCGGTTGCCCGCCGTCTCGGTCGCACCCTGCCAGTGGGCCTCGGCGAGGAGCTCGTTGATCGCGTCGACGTAGGCCTCGATCGACGCGGCGATGATGTTCGTCGAGGTGATCTCGCCGACGTAGCGGCCGCTGCCGCGCGGCCCGGCCGCATCAGTCGGCGGAGCGATCGCAACGGTGACCGTGCCCTGGGCGTCGGGTCCCTCGGCGATCGCGTGGACGTCGTACGAGAGCAGCCGGGGATGGCCGGTCAGGACGCCGGCCAGCGCCTTGTCGACGGCCCTGAAGAGCGCGTCGACCGCGCCGTTGCCCTCGGCCGACGCCTCCCACTGATGGTCGCCTCCGGCGATGACGACCGCGCCGCGGCTGTTGGCGTTCGAACCCGACGTCACGGTCCAGCGGGCGAGATGGAGCGTGTCGGCCGGGTCGGCGACTGGGCGAGTGCGGGCGGTCGTGCTGTCCGAGGTCATCGGGGTCCTCCGGTCGTGGACGTCGTCGGCGCAGCCGGGGCCAACGACGCCGTCGTGAAGTGGCGTTCGTCGCGGCGGCGGAGCTCCGCGCCGGACTTCCAGATCGCGTACTCGAGCGAGTCGGCGAGGGCCTGGGCCGACGCCGCGATGATGTTCGTGTCGCTGCCCATCGTCGACCACTCGAGCGTCCCGTCGGACGAATTGATGATCACCCGCGTCCGGGCCGCCGTGGCCGAATCCCCGTCGAGGATCCGGACCTTGTAGTCGTACAGGTGGACGTCGTCGAGCTGCGGGTAGAACGCCCGGAGCGCCTTGCGCAGCGCGGCGTCGAGGGCGTTGACCGGGCCGTTGCCGTCGGCCGCGGTGTGGAGGACCTCGCCGTCGACCTGGACCTTGACGGTGGCCTCGGCGAGGAGCTCGCGCCCGGAGCGCTGCTCGACGAGACACGTGTAGTCGACGATGCGGAACGGGGCGACGTAATCGGCCTGGTGGCGCCGGATCAGGAGCTCGAAGCTGGCCTCGGCGCCCTCGAACGCGAGCCCCTCCGACTCGAGCCGCTTGATGAGCTCGCTGAGGACCTTCGGATCGATGACGCCGTCGAGCTGGTGACCGAGCTGTTCGGCCCGGATCCGGGTGTTGGCCCGGCCGCCCAGCTCCGACACGACCAGCCGGCCGATGTTGCCCACGGCCGCGGGCTCGATGTGCTGGTAGCTCCGCTCGACCTTCGCGACGGCCGCGCCGTGGACGCCGCCCTTGTGGGCGAACGCCGACCGGCCGACGTACGGCTGCCAGTCGTTCGGGTTGAGGTTGGCGATCTCGGCGACGGACCGGCTGAGCTCGGTCAGGCCGGTCAGCAGGCCGCCGCCCGCCGGCACGAGCTCGTGGGAGGTCTTGAGGGCCAGGTTGGCGAGGATCGAGACCATGTTCGCGTTGCCCGCCCGCTCGCCGTAGCCGTTGATCGTGGCCTGGACGTGGCGGACGCCGGCGGCGACCGCGGCCATCGAGTTGGCGACGGCCAGCTCCGCGTCATTGTGGGTATGGATGCCCCAGACGACGGGGGCGCCCGCGGCTCCCGGATCGCCTTCGAGCGAGGTCCGGACGTCGGTCACGATTCGGACCAGCTCGTCGGTCAGCGTCCCGCCGTTCGTGTCGCACAGCACCAGCGTCCGGGCACCGGCCTGGCGGGCGGCCCGGAGCGTCGCGAGGGCGTAGTCGCGATCGTCGCGGTAGCCGTCGAAGAAGTGCTCGGCGTCGTACACGAGCTCGCGGCCGCGATCGACGATGAACGCGACCGAGTCGGCGACCATGTCGAGGTTCTCCTGCGGCGTGGCGCCGAGGACCTCGGTGACGTGGAGCAGCCAGCTCTTGCCGAAGATCGTCACGACCGGCGTCTCGGCAGCGACGAGCTCGCGCAGGTTCGGATCCGTCGCGGCGCTGTTCGCGCGGTGGCGGGTCGAGCCGAACGCGGCCAGCTTCGCCGTCTGCCAGGTCATCCCTTGGGCGGCCTTGAAGAAGTCGATGTCCTTTGGGTTCGAGCCCGGCCAGCCGCCCTCGATGTAGGGCATGCCGTACTCGTCGAGCATTCGCGCGACGCGGAGCTTGTCGGCGAGGCTCAGGGTGACGTTCTCGCCCTGGGTGCCGTCGCGGAGAGTCGTGTCGTACAGCGTGACGGGAAGGTCGGGGGTGGTCATCGGAGGTCCTGTCGTGACGAGGCGGGTCGGTGGATCACGGGGCGGCTGCGGCGGTTGCCCGCGCAGCCTCCGAAATCCGCTCGACGATCGCCGCGGTCATGCCGGTCGTCCCGACCCGGTGCAGGCCGGCTTCGTCGCCGCTCGGTGGCACGAGGTCTGCCGTCCGGAAGCCGGCATCCAGGGTGTCGCTGACGGCCGCCTCCAGGGCGCTTGCGGCATCCTCGCGGCCGAGCGACAGGCGGACCAGCATCGCCGCCGACAGGATCGTCCCGATCGGGTTTGCGAGGTCGCGGCCGGCGATGTCCGGCGCGGAGCCGTGGATCGGCTCGTACAGGCCGAAGGTGCCGTGGGCGGTCTTCCGCTCTCCCAGCGAGGCGGACGGCAGCATCCCGAGGCTGCCGGCAAGGACCGCCGCCTCGTCGCTCAGGATGTCGCCGAACAGGTTCTCGGTCACGATCACGTCGAAGTCGGCAGGCCGGCGGACGAGGAGCATCGCGCACGAGTCGACGAGCTGGTGGGCAAGGGTCACGCCGGGATGGGCTGAAGCCACCTCGTTGGCGACGGTCCGCCACAAGCGCGAGGTGGCGAGGACGTTGGCCTTGTCGACGGACGTGACGTGGCTGCGGCGGTCAGCCGCCAGCGTGAACGCCAGCTCGACGACGCGGCGGATCTCGCCCTCCGAGTACGGCAACGTGTCGACCGCTCGCCGTGAGCCCGGCGCGCCGCCCGGCTCCTCGCGCTCGCCGAAGTACACCCCGCCGGTCAGCTCGCGGACGATAAGCAGATCGACGCCCGCGAGCAGCTCCGGCCGGACGGGCGACGAGGCGATCAGCGCCGGGTGGACGCTGACCGGTCGCAGGTTGGCGTACAGACCCAGGCCGCCACGCAGGGCGAAGAGGGCCTGCTCCGGCCGGACCGGCGCCGACGGATCGGACCACTTCGGGCCGCCGACCGCGCCGAGGAGGATCGCGTCGGCCGCGCCGCATGCCTCGACGTCCTCGGGCCGGATCGCGACCCCGAAGGCGTCGATGGCGGCGCCACCGACGAGGAACTCGGACCAGTCGACCACGAACCCGAAGGCCGCTCCGGCAGCGTCGACCGCGGCCCGCCCGGCCGCCACGACGTCCGGCCCGACCCCGTCGCCGGGGATCGTGGCGATCCGGTATGGCTGGTCAGTCATGAGCCGGCACCCTCAGCATGGGCTGGTCACTCGCTGTCCGAGGTCGGAGGCTGAGCTCCGCGAAGCCATCCGTCCGAGGACAGGTCCTCGGCGGTCCGGCGCCCGACGAACGCCACGTCGACGCCGTTGATCTCCGCCCCGCGCAGCTTGTTGACGGCCACGAGGTAGCCGTCGAGCGACGCTTCGATGATGTTCGTGGATAGCCCGTGGCCCGACGCGATCAGCGCGCCCGGCCCTTCGTCCGACGAGCGCCGGCAACGGACGAGCACCTGGCCCTGGGCATCCTCGCCGGCCGAGACCGCCTTGATCTCCCACTCGGTCAGGACCGGATGCCAGCCGAGCACGCCGTGGAGCGCGTCGTCGACCGCGGAGTACAACGCGTCGACCGGACCGTTGCCGGTGGCCTCGGCCGTCCGATCCTGGCCCTGGACCGTGAGCGTCACGGAGCCCGTGGCGTTGCCGCCGTGGGACGAGGTGACGCTCCAGCCAACCAGCTCGACCGACGCCGGAACCTCGGAGACGCGCTGCTCGACCAGCGCCAGGAGGTCCGAATCGGTGACCTCCTTCTTCGCGTCGGCCAGGGCGATCGCCTGGCGATACAGCGCATCGAGCGCCTCGCCCTCGATGTCGTGGCCGAGCTCCTTGAGCTTGCCCTGGAGACCGCGCCGGCCAGACAGCTTGCCGATCGTCAGCTGGCTGCCGGTCAGGCCGACCGACTGGGGCGTCATGATCTCGTAGGTCAGCGGGTTCTTGATCACGCCGTCCTGGTGGATCCCCGACTCGTGGGCGAACGCGTTGCCGCCGACGATCGCCTTGTTCGGCTGGACCGCGAAGCCGGTCAGGTAGCTCACGAGCCGCGACGCGGCCGTGATCTGCTCGGTCTGGACGCCGCTGACGAGGTCCGGGAACTGGGTCGGCCGGGTGCGGAGGCCCATCACGACCTCCTCGAGCGATGCGTTGCCGGCCCGCTCGCCGAGGCCGTTGATCGTCACCTCGACCTGCCGCGCGCCGGCCTGGACCGCGGCCAGCGTGTTGGCCGTCGCGAGACCGAGATCGTTGTGGCAGTGGACGCTGACCGTGGCGTCGCGCCCGACGAGGTCGACGACCCGCCCGACGAGCGCCCCGAACTCGCTCGGGATCGCGTAGCCGACGGTGTCCGGGATGTTGACGGTCGACGCGCCGGCGGCGACGACCGACTCGTACACCTGGAGGAGGAACTCGGTGTCGGTCCGCGAGGCGTCCTCGGCGGAGAACTCGATCTCGGCGTCGCTGCCGAGCGCCTCGCGGCCGTAGCGGACCCAGCGAACCGCCTCGGCCAGGGCCTCCTCGCGCGAGATCCGGAGCTTGTGCTTGAGGTGGATGTCGCTCGTGGCGATGAAGACGTGGAGATGCGGCCGCTCGGCGATCCGGATCGCCTCGACGGCCCGTTGCGGGTCGCCGTCACGGCAGCGGGCGAGCGCGGCGACCGCGATCCCGTCCTTCGTCTCCTGGGCGATCCGGCGAACGGCTTCGAAGTCGCCCGGCGAGGCGGCCGGGAAGCCGGCCTCGATGACGTCGACCCTGAGCCGGGCGAGCTGGCGGGCGACCTCGAGCTTCTCGGCGGCGGTGAGGCCGGCGCCCGGCGCCTGCTCGCCGTCGCGGAGCGTGGTGTCGAAGATCCGGACGCTGCCGGCGGCGACCGCCGACCCGCTCATCGCGCGGAGCCGGCGCCGGCCGGAGCTGACGCTGCACCCGACGCCGCGGCCCCGACGGAGCCCTGCGCCTCGCCGGCCTCGACGACGACCGGGTTGAGGAAGGCCATCTGCGCCCGCAGGTCGCGCCCGACCTGCTCGATCTGGTGCTCCTTGTCCTGCTGCCGGAGCCGCGCGAACTCGGCCCCGCCGGACTCCTGCTCGGCGATCCAGCGGGTCGCGAACGAGCCGCTCTGGATGTCCGCGAGGACGTCCTTCATCGTGGCCTTCACGCCCTCCGTGATCCGCGGGCCCGAGACGTAGTCGCCGTACTCGGCGGTGTCGCTGACGCTGAACCGCATGAAGTTCAGCCCGCCGCGATACATCAGGTCGACGATCAGCTTGAGCTCGTGCATCGTCTCGAAGTAGGCGAGCTCGGGCTGGTAGCCGGCCTCGACGAGGGTCTCGAAGGCGGCCTTGATCAGGGCCGAGACGCCGCCGCACAGGAGCGCCTGCTCGCCGAACAGGTCGGTCTCGGTCTCTTCCTTGAACGTCGTCTCGAGGACGCCGGCCCGGGTCGAGCCGATCCCGCGAGCGTAGGCCAGGACCCGGTCCCGAGCGGTGCCGGACGCGTCGTTCTCGACCGCGAACAGGGCCGGCACGCCGCCGCCCGCCTCGTAGACCGAGCGGAGGAGGTGGCCCGGGCCCTTCGGCGCGACCATCCCGACGTCGATCGTGCTCGGCGGCGTGATCCGCTCGAACCGGATGTTGAAGCCGTGGGCGAACATCAGGAGCTGGCCGGGCCGGAGATGGGGCTCGATCTCGGCGTCGTAGACCGACTTCTGGAGCGTGTCGGGGACCGCGATCATGATCACGTCGGCGGCCTTGACGGCATCGGCGACGTCGGCGACCCGGAGGCCGGCCTCCTCGGCGAGAGCGCGGCTCTTCGAGCCCGGCTTGAGCCCCACGACGACGTCGACGCCCGACTCGTGGAGGTTCCGGGCGTGGGCGTGACCCTGCGACCCGTAGCCGATGATCGCGACCGTCTGGCCCGCCGAGCGCCTCGGGCTTGGCGTCGTTGTCGTAGTACATGCGCGCAGTCATCGCTTCACGACGCCTCGCTCGATCGGATCGACGAGCCGCGCGACATGACGACGGCGCCCGTACGAACGATCTCCTTGATCCCGTAGCCGCGGACGAGGGCGACGAAGCCATCGACCTCGTGCTCCGGGCCGGTCACCTCGACGATGACCGACTCGCCGGCCAGGTCGACGACCCGTCCCTTCGAGAGCTCGACGATCTTCAGGATCTCGGCCCGGTTGCTGTCCGTCGCCCGGATCTTGACGAGGGCCAGCTCCTGGGCCACGACCGAGTCCGAAGTGACGTCCTGGACCTTCAGGACGTCGATCAGACGGTAGAGCTGCTTGGCGGCCTGCTCGACCGCCACGTCGTCACCGTGGAGGGTGATCGTCATCCGGCTCGTGTCGGGCTGGTCGGTCCGGCTGACGGCGAGCGAATCGATGTTGAAGTTGCGTGCCCGCATCAGCGACGAGACCCGGTTCAGGACCCCGGGCTTGTCGAGGACGATCGCGATCAGGGTGTGGCGGCGGGTCTCGCCGCCACCGGGCAGCGCACGCGGCGGCGGCGCCGCGTGGGCGGGGGCGGCCGGGGGCGTCACGACGGCGTCGGCCGGCGCCGCCCCGTTGGAGCTCGGATCAGGGCTCACTCGTCGGCCCCGCCCCACTTCTCGATGAGGTCGGACAGGCCCTTGCCGGCCGGCATCATCGGGAAGACGTTCTGCTCCTCGGCGATCTCGAACCAGACGAGCGCCGGTCCGTCGACCGCCTGCGCGGCCTTGATCGCGTCATCGACCTCGGCCGGAGTCCGGGCCCGGAAGGCCGGGATGTCGTAGGCGTCGGCGAGCTTCGCGAAGTCGGGCCCGGGCAGGTGGGCGGAGTGGTAGTTGCCGCCGTAGATGATCTCCTGCCATTGCCGGATCATCCCGAGCTTCTTGTTGTCGAGGAGCGCGATCTTGACCGGGATCCGGTCCGCGGTCAGGGTCATCAGCTCCTGCGACGTCATCTGGAATCCGCCGTCGCCGGTGATCGCCCAGGTCTCGCGATCCGGGCCGGCCGAGCGCGGCGCCCATCGCCGCCGGGACGCTGAAGCCCATCGTGCCGAGGCCACCCGACGACACGTGGCTGTTCGGGTTGCGGAAGCCGGCGTAGCGGGCGAGCCACATCTGGTTCTGGCCGACATCGGCGACATAGGTCGCCTGGTGGTCGGTCAGCTCGCCGATCCGCTCGATCACGTAGTCCGCCGACAGGACGCCTTCCCGCCAGGCGCCGGAGCCGTGCCACGACGAGCCCTCCGAGTCGACCCGCCAGGCGGCCAGCTCGGCGAAGTAGTCGGCGCGCGTCGTCGGATCGACCGCCTCGATCATCGGCAGGAGGGCAGCCAGGACACGCTTCGCGTCGCCGACGATCGGGACCTCGACGGCGACGTTCTTGCCGATCTCGGCCGGGTCGATGTCGACATGGACGATCCGGGCGTACGGGGCGTACGTCCGGACGTTGCCGGTGACCCGGTCGTCGAAGCGCATCCCGACGGCGAACAGGAGGTCGGCCGACTGGATCGCCCGGTTGACGTGCTTCCAGCCGTGCATCCCCATGAAGCCGTAGCTCAGCGGGTGGGTCTCGTCGATCGCGCCGATCCCGAGCAGGGTGTGGGCCACGGGAACCTGGGCCTTCTCGGCGAAGGCGAGCAGCTCGTCCCACGCCCCGGCGTGGAGGACGCCGTGGCCGGCGAGGATCACCGGCCGCTTCGCCTGCGCGAGCTCCGTCGCGGCCAGCTTGAGCTGCCGGCCGTTCGCGTCGAGATTCGGCCGGAAGCCCGGCAGCCCCGCGACGATCTCGTCGTGGGTCGGATGCGGCGCGCTCGTCTCCTGCTGGAGGGCGTCCTTCGTGATGTCGACGTGAACCGGCCCCGGCCGGCCGCTGCGGGCGATGTGGAAGGCCTCGGCCAGGACGCGGGGCAGGTCGTTGGCGTCGCGGACGAGGTAGTTGTGCTTCGTCATCGGCAGGGTGATGCCGTTGATGTCGATCTCCTGGAAGGCATCCTTGCCGATCAGGGCCGACGGGACGTTGCCGGTGATCGCGACCATCGGGACGGAGTCGAGCATCGCCGTCCCGATCCCGGTGACGAGGTTCGTCGCGCCGGGCCCGGACGTGCCCATGCACACCCCGACCTCGCCGGTGACGCGGGCGTAGCCGTCCGCGGCGTGGGCTCCGCCCTGCTCATGCCGGACGAGCACGTGGCGAAGCTGGGGATAGTCGCCCAGGACGTCGTAGAGGGGCAGGATCACGCCGCCCGGATAGCTGAAGAACAGGTCGGTGCCCTGGAGCAGGAGGGCCTCGCAGACGACGTCGGCGCCGATCCGGGTCCGGTGCCGTGGCCGGGCGTCGTCGAGCATCGCCCGGCGGGCGGCCTCGACGGCGGCCGCATTGGCGGTGCCGTCGGCCGGGACGTGGCTGCGCCGCGTTCGTCCGGCCTCGGTCGGACTCGGCGGCTGGGCCGTCGGTCCCTTCGTCATCGTCATCGATCCCTGCCCTGCCCTCTTAACTGTTGCGAGGTCCGCGAAGCCGTGCCTTGGTCGTGATCCCTGCCCGCGTCGTCGGCCCGGTTCGTGGCATCAAAAAACCCTCGCCACCCGGCGAGGGTCCCGTTGGTTGTCGGTGGTCTGTCGGCGCCTAGCGCCCGTCCCTCCGAGTTCCTCCGTTCTCCCGCCGGGAGCCGGTAATGAGGAGGCCAAGAAGGCTCTCAAGACCGACGACGAGCGAGCGAAGGAGACCAAGAAGCGAACCGTCCGACAGACCGGCGTCGTTCAAGGGCATCTGGACACGCCGGCCATCCGCGCGAATCGCGATTGCCACGTGGCGTCGATTACGGCCATCGAACAGACCCAAGAATGGTCTCCCGAACGAACCCGGTGACCCCGGGCGGTCCGCGCAGTCTACGAGGCGTCCGGTGATCGTGCAACCACCCGGACTGCACTGATGCCCGCCTGCGACCTTCGAAGCCGGGGCCGCGGGGCGGTCACGAGAGGCGACGAGCACCGGATGGGCGGCCGGACGGCGCATCGTCGGCCGGACAGCGCGGGACGCCGAACGGCGCATCGTCGGCCGGACACCGCGAGACCGCCGGTTGCCCGGCGGTCTCAACCCTGGCATCGGCGACCCGACGTCCAGAGCATTCAGTCGACCGGCCAACGGTTGGCCGGGGTGCGGAACCAGCATGGATCCGGTTCGCGCCGCAGGACGAGCAGTCCGGAAGGCCGGAGCCTCCAGGACCGATTTCGTCAGTGGCCCCAGCGGATGCCGGCACCGAGGGTGAGGGCCAGAGACGCCAGAAGCGTCAGGACCCCCGTGAAGCGCGCCAGGTTCGCCTTCACGATGGACTCCTTTGTGTGAGTCAACTTGGAGCACCGGAGGATCGGCGGCCGGGCGGTCTTCGAGAAGATCCCTGGCTTTGCGTCCCCGCCTCACGACGGGTTTGCCCTGGACGATGAACCGATGGAGGAGCGTCCGTCCCTCAGTTCCAACCATCGGCCTGGGCGCCCGCAAGGGACATGGCCCGAGGGTCCCGGTTCGCGCATCCGGGCGGGTCAGTGCGTCGGCGCAACGGTCGGCCGGCGGCTGCCGCGCTCGATTCAGGCGGCCGGCTCGCGCGGCTCAGGTCAGGCGGCCGGCTCGGGCAGGCGGCGCGCGGTGGTCCGGCCGCGCAGCATCGTGACCGAAATCAGGATCACGATCCCCATCCCGAGCAGGACGTCGCCGAGGCTGAAGACGTTCGCGAACGGCAGCCACGGCGGCAGGGCGAACCGGTCGATCAGGATCTCCAGCGCGGGCTGGGCGACGACGGTGCTGTTCGAATAGATCGTCGGGCCCGACCTCCCGAGGGCGGCCAGGGCGTCGGGCGTGGCCGGCATGAATCCGCCGTTCGCGAGGATCGCGGCCATGTTGGCGACAGCGCCGGCCACGATCAGCGGCATCCCCGGCAGGGACAGGTTGCGAAGGACCGCGGCGCCGACCATCAGCGTCGACACGACGTAGATCGGCGGGCCCGCCGAACCGACCCGCTCGGCGACAGCGTCCGTGAAGAGGACGACCTGGATCAGGAACCCGGCCAGGATCAGGGGTGCCCAGCGGATCGTGACCGAGCCCAGGGCCAGCAGGCGGCCACCCGACAGGGTTCCGAGCACGAGGCCGGCGACGACGGCGTACAGGATGAACAACGGGGAGCCTCCGGTCGCAGTTCGCTGCGTCCGACCGTTGTACGCCGGCACCACCCGGCGAGGTACGGGCCTGTAGTCCCGCAGGCCGCAGGACGATCGTCGCGGCCGGACCGAGGCGATCACCCCTCGATGTTCGCCGCCTGGGCGACCGCCGGCCGGCGCATCGCGAGCGCGATGGCCAGCGCGACCCCGAGCCCGATCAGCACGTCGCCGACGCTGAAGACGTTGGCCAGGGGCAACCAGGCCGGCATCGCGAAGATGTCGGTCAGGGGCTCGAGCGCCGGGCGCTCGACGACCACGCTGGCCGTGCTGCCGCCGATGCCGAGCCCGACCGACGCCAGGGCGCCCGGGCTGGCCGGCATCGCGCCGCCGTTGGCGACGATCGCCGCGAGGTTGCAGGCGGCGCCGAGGACGATCAGCGGGACGCCGGTCAGTCGGATGTTGGCGACGACGACCCCGACCACGAGGAGCGCGGACAGCACGTACGTCGCGCGGATGACGTCGGTCGATAGGCCGTCGGCGAGGGACGAGAACAGCGCGAGCTGGAGCAGAAGGACCCCGACCGCGACCCAGCCGAGCCGGAATCGGACGTTGGCGATGTTGCCGGGGCGTCCGTCCATGAGCAGTCCGGCCGCAAGCCCGATCGGGATCGCGTAGAGGATGAACACGGCGCCAGTATCGCGGTCGTGAGGCGGCACGGCCCGCGTCGGCGCACCCGGCGTGTCGCTGCGCTACCCTCTGGCCCTCCGCACCCGCCAGCACAGAGCGAGCCGTCACGCCATGACCCGACCCCGCACGATCGTCGAGAAGATCTGGGACGACCACGTCGTCGACCAGGACGAGGGCGCCCCGGCGATCCTCGCCGTCGACCTCCACCTCGTGCATGAGGTCACCTCGCCGCAGGCGTTCAGCGGCCTCCGGGCGCGCGGTCTCGCGGTCCGCCATCCCGAGCGGACCGTCGCGACGGCCGACCACTCGATCCCGACCCACCCGCGCAGCCTGCCGATGGCCGACCCGATGGCCGCGGCCCAGGTCGACCAGCTGACCCGGAACTGCGCCGAGTTCGGGATTCCGCTCCACGGCATGGGCGATCCGGGCCAGGGCATCGTCCACGTCATCGGGCCGCAGCTCGGGCTGACCCAGCCGGGGATGACGATCGTCTGCGGCGACTCGCACACCGCGACCCACGGTGCGTTCGGGGCGCTCGCGTTCGGGATCGGGACGAGCGAGGTCGAGATGGTCCTCGCGACCCAGACCCTCCTCCAGCGCAAGCCGAAGACGTACGAAGTCCGGATCGACGGCCGCCTCGCCCCGGGCGTCAGCAGCAAGGACATCATCCTTGCCCTGATCGCCCGGATCGGCATCGGCGGCGGGACCGGCCACGTCTTCGAGTACAGCGGCGATGCGATCCGCGCCCTGACGATGGAGCAGCGGATGACGATCTGCAACATGTCGATCGAGGGCGGGGCGAAGGCCGGCCTGATCGCCCCGGACGACACGACCTTCGAGTACGTCGCGGGCCGGCCGCACGCGCCGACCGGCCCCGCCTGGGACAGCGCCGTCGAGCGCTGGCGAGCCCTGCCGAGCGATGACGGCGCCGCGTACGACAAGACGATCGCGATCGACGCCTCGGCGCTCGAGCCGATGGTCACCTACGGCACGAATCCCGGCATGGGCATCCCGATCACGTCGCTCGTGCCGTCGCCCGACGACCAGGCCGACGGCTCCGCGAAGCGGGCGCTCGAGCGGGCGCTCGAGTACATGGATCTGCGGCCCGGCCAGCCGATCCTCGGCCAGAAGGTCGACGTCGTGTTCGTCGGCTCGTGCACGAACGGACGGATCAGCGACCTCCGTCTCGCCGCCGAGGTCCTCAAGCTCCACCGGGTCGCCGATGGCGTCCGGATGATGATCGTGCCCGGCTCGGACGAGGTGAAGCGCGAGGCGGAGCGCGAGGGGCTCGACGCGATCTTCAAGGCAGCCGGCGCCGAGTGGCGCGAGGCCGGCTGCTCGATGTGCATCGCGATGAACGGCGACCAGCTGTCCCCCGGCCAGTACGCGATCAGCACCTCCAATCGGAACTTCGAGGGCCGCCAGGGCAAGGGCGGCCGGACCTTCCTCGCCTCGCCGCTGACCGCGGCCGCGTCGGCGATCCGGGGCGAGGTCACGGACCCGCGAACGCTGCCCGGGATCGAGTCGATGGCCGCGGTCGGTGGCCGCTGACGTGGTCGCGAAGTTCCAGTCCTTCACCAGCGCGGTCATCCCGCTCCCGGCAGAGAACGTCGACACGGACCAGATCGTGCCGGCCCGCTACCTCAAGGTCACCGACAAGGACGGCCTGCGCGAGGCGCTCTTCCGCGACTGGCGCTACGACGAGGATGGCGGACTCAAGGAGCCGCTGTTCGTCATGGACCGGGTCGCGATGCTCGATCGCCAGATTCTCCTGGTCGGCGACAACTTCGGAACGGGCTCGTCGCGCGAGCACGCCCCGTGGGCGCTCACTGCCTGGGGCATCCGGGCGATTCTGTCGACCTCGTTCGCCGACATCTTCCGGAACAACGCCCTGAAGAACGGGCTGCTGCCGATCGTCGTCGAGGCCGAGAAGCACCGCCAGCTGTTCGAGATGATCGCTGCCGACCCGACGGCCCAGCTGACCGTCGACCTCGACGCCCAGGTCGTCCACCTGCCCGGCGACGAGGACCTCCCGTTCGAGGTCGACCCGTTCGCCCGGCTCATGCTGCTCGAGGGGACCGACGAGATGGGCTACCTGCTCGGCAAGGTGGCCGCGATCGATGCCTGGGAGGCGGATCATGCGCCGCGCGTCGACACTCGCGCCGGGGCCGCCTGAGCCGTCCTCTCGAGGGAACCCGACGCAGACCGTCGTCGTCTCGCGGCCATGACGACCACCACCGCCCTTCGCCCGATCCTCGCCCTCGCCGTTGCCGCGGCAATCGGCCTGACCGCCTGCGCTGGGGCCGCCGCCCCGTCGGCCGCGCCGTCGAGCGACCCGACACCATCGGCGCCGCCGAGCGCCGCACCGGCGGATTCGATCGCTCCGGGCGGGGGCGCTGGCTCGGCCGGCGATCCCGGCAGCGGTGTGGGCGTCCTGCCCGTCGACCCCAACCCGGTTGATCCGGGCGCCGGCGCCGCCCAGCTCGTCCGGCCCGTCCCCGGCCGGGCCAACCCACACCCGGTCGCGCCGACCAAGCTGGAGTCGTCCGTCGACGGCCGCCGCGTCCTCGTCAAGATCACCTGGTACGGCGGGGTTGAGCCGTGCTCGGTCCTCGACTCGGTCAAGGTCGAACGCACCGGGAACGAGATCACGCTCATCCCCTTCGAGGGCGCGAGTGATCCCAATGCCATGTGCATCGAGATCGCCGTCCTGAAGGCCACGATCGTCGACCTCGGCGAGCTCGAGCCCGGGACCTGGCGGATCTCGTCGCCGAACAGCGAGGCTGCGCCGATCGTCCTCACGATCGACTGACCCCGGCGCGGCGCTGGTCTGCGCCCTCACGGTCATCGCCGGCGATCCGGGCCCAGGGCACCGCCGAAATCCCGACCTCGGCCATACTTCGCGGCGGTGAACTACTTCGACGTCGTCGTTCTCGTGCTGCTCGTCGTCGCGATCCTCATCGGCATCAGCTCGGGCGCCCTGCCCCAGATCGGCGGCCTCATCGGGGCATTCGGGGGCGGCGTCTTCGCGATCGTCGCCCTCCCGTGGGTCGAGCAGCCCCTCGAGCCGGTCGAGCCGGGGGTCAAGGCGATCATCGTCCTCGGCGGCATCATGCTCCTCGTCGGGATCGGCGAGGCGATCGGCGGGGCGATCGGGCGCGTCGGCGCCAGCCATCTCCGGGGCGGGGTCCTCCATCGGGTCGACCGCGTCCTCGGCGGCTTCGTCGGGGCGGCCCAGGCGCTCCTCGTCATCTGGCTCGTCGGCGGCCTTCTCGCCGCCGGACCGATGCGCACCCTCGCGACCCAGGCGCAGACCTCGCTCGTCGTGCGCGGCCTGAGCGGGATCCTGCCGGCCCCGACCGAGATCGCGGCCGAGCTCGGACGACTCCTCGACGACACGGGCATCCCGGATCTGTTCATCGGGCTCGATCCGCTGCCCGCACCCGATGTCGAGCGTCCGACCGACCCGGCGGCCCGCCAGATCGCGGCGAATGCCATCGGAAGCACCTTCCGCGTGTCCGCCCGGACGTGCCTCTTCCAGTCGACGGGCACGGGCTTCGCGGTCGCTCGGAACTACGTCGTGACCAACGCCCACGTGATCGCCGGCGCAACGACGATCCGAATCCAGGCGCCGAACAGCCGGCTCCACGACGCCGTCGCGGTCTTCGTCGATCCGAAGCTCGACATCGCGGTGCTCTGGGTGACCGGGCTCGAGGCGACGCCGCTTCGGCTTGCGGCGGTCGACCCCGAGCGCGGCGCCGTGGGTGCGACGCTGGGCTTCCCGCACGGCGGCGATCTGCTCATCGAACCGGCCGCGGTCTCGGGCGCCTACACCGCCCAGGGTCGCGATATCTACGGCGGGCCGCGCGTCGGCCGCCGGATCCTCGAGCTGCGGGCGATCGTCGATCAGGGCGACAGCGGCGGTCCCTTGATCCTGACGGACGGCACGGTGGGCGGGGTCGTGTTCGCCGAGGCGCGGACGGACGAGAGCGTCGGCTACGCCCTGACCGCGACCTCGGTGGCGGTCGCGATCCAGCCGTCGCTCGGACGGACGTCCCCGGTCGACACCGGCGAGTGCATCCACTGACCGCGCGACACGCTCGGCGACGGACGCCTAGCATCCGGCCATGACCGATTCGACCGCGTCGACCACTGCGACCTCGACCACCGCAGCCGCGGACCCTCTCGCCTCGCTCGCCGCCGACGCCTGGGAGAGCCAGATGGTGGCCCACCCCGTCTGGGCGACGGCGATGGGCGATCGGCGGTTCGACGATCGGCTGCGCGCCAACGGACCCGGCGCGCTCGCCGCGGACGCGGATCGGTTGGGCGGACTGCGCGCGCAGGCGACCGCGATCGACGCCGCGGCGCTGTCGCCGGGCGACCGGATCACGCATGCGGCGCTCCTCGACTTCCTACGATCGGAGCACGACCTCGTCGCGGCCGGGATGGACGCGTGGGGCGTCGACCCGCTCGACGGACCCCAGGTCGCCTACCTCAATGTGCCGTCCTTTCAGCCCGTTCGGACGCCCGCCGAGGGTGATGCGCTCGTGGCTCGCTGGCGCGCGATCGGCCCGTGGGTCGATCGCCTGACCGGGACGACCCGCGACGCGCTGGCCCAGGGCGTGTCCGCGCCGGCGGCCAACGTCCGCAACGTCATCGCCGAGCTAGACGACCTCCTCGCGCGCCCGCCGGACGACCTGCCGCTGGTCGATCCCGCCCGAGAGGCGCCGGCGGACTGGCCGGTCGAGCGCCGCGACGCCTACGCCGAGGACGTCCGGGGCGCGGTGTTCGACGGCATCCTCCCGGCCTTCGCGCGCTACCGGGCGTTCCTCGACGAGGAGCTCCTCCCGGTCGCCCGTGACGACGACCGACCCGGTCTGTCGCACCTGCCCGGCGGGTCCGAGACCTATGCCCGTCTGGTTCGCGCCCACACCACGCTCGACCTGACTCCCGAAGAGATCCATCGAATCGGGCTCGAGGAGACCGAGCGGATCGACGCCGAGTTCCGCGAGCTCGGCGGCCGCCTCTTCGGGACGTCCGACCAGGCCGCGGTCCTCGACCGCCTCCGATCCGAACCGGCCCTCCACTTCGCAACACCGGCCGAGGTATTCGACGTCGCCGAGCGGTCGCTCGCTCGGGCCAATGCGGCGATCCCGGACTGGTTCGGCCGGCTGCCCCGGACGCCGTGCATCGTCGTCGAGATGGGCGAGCACGAGGCGAAGTACTCGACGATCGCCTACTACCGCCAGCCTGCCGCCGACGGCAGCCGGCCCGGCAGCTACTACATCAACACCTCGGCGCCGGAGACGCGGCCGCGCTACGAGGCCGAGGTCCTCGCCTTCCACGAGGCTGTCCCGGGCCACCATCTCCAGATCGCCATCGCCCAGGAGCTCACCGACCTGCCCGCCTTCCGTCGCCTCGGCGGTCCCACGGCGTACGTCGAGGGCTGGGGCCTGTACAGCGAGCGGCTGTCGGTCGAGATGGGCCTCCTGTCGGGCGAGGTGGATCGCTTCGGCGTCGCATCGTTCGACGCGTGGCGAGCCTGCCGGCTGGTCGTCGACACTGGTCTCCATGCCTTCGGCTGGAGCCGCGACCGCGCGATCGCGTTCATGGTCGAGCACACGGCCCTCGCCGAGAACAACATCGCGAACGAGGTCGACCGCTACCTCGCGATGCCCGGCCAGGCGCTGGCCTACAAGCTCGGCCAGCGCGAGATCCTGCGCCTCCGCGATGACGCGCGCGCAGCCTTCGGGGCGGCGTTCGACATCCGGGCATTCCACGACATCGTGCTCGGCCAGGGTGCGGTCGGCCTGTCGACGCTCGGCGAGGTCGTCCGCGCCTGGATCGCCGACCGCTCGAGCTGAGGTCGGCGATCGGCGCAATCCTGTGTGCCACCGGTCGACACGGGATGTCGGGAACCGTGACCTCACGCGCCCGCCGAGAATGTAGGATCACGATCACCCGCAACCCGCGGATCATCGCAATCGGGGACTAAGACGATGGTGCGCCTCGCGCTGGACCTCGTGGCCAGCCGCCGCCGACCTGCACTCATGATCTCGTGATTCGGGCTGGGCTTCGCGGCCTTCGCCTGAATCCAGTCGAGGTCGACGAGGCCGGCATAGCCGCGTGGAGCGCGCTCGCCGACCGTGCCGCGGAACCGAACCCGTTTTTTCGACCGGAGTTCCTGCTCGCGAACGTGGTCGAGCGCAAGGTGCCCGCGGAGCTCTTCGTCGTCGTCGACGGCGAACGGTGGGTGGCGTGCGTCCCGGTCGTGGCCCGGCCGCCGACTCGTCGGCTGCCCTTGCCGACCCTCTCGGTCCTGACGGACGAGTACTCGTTTTCCGGAACGCCCCTCCTCGATCGCGACTCGCTGCACGACGCGGCCGACGCCCTGGTCGAGCTCATCCGGTCCGAGCCGCGAGCGGCAGCGCTGATGATCGGGACCTTCGAGTCCAGCGGGCCGGTCGGGGCGGCTCTGGCAGCGGCAACCGAGCGGGCGGGGGCAGCGCTCCACGAACACTCGTCCTTCGCACGGGCCGGTTGGTGGCGATCGGGCGAGGATCACTTCCCCGGACCGGCGTTCACCGCACACGATCGGCGCCAGATGGTCCGCCGCGTCAAGCGGATGGGCACCGAGCTCGGTGGGGAGGTCCGCATCGTTGACCGCTCGAAGGACCCTCAGGCGTGGGAGCGGTTCCTGGCCCTCGAGCACTCGAGCTGGAAGGGCGACTGGGGAACCGCGTTCGGCAGCACCGCCCGGGACGCCGCCTTCTTCCGCCGGATGTGCGCCGGACTTTCTCGATCGGGCCACTTCGAGCTCGTGGCCCTGGAGGTCGGGGGGCACACCCTGGCCATGGAGTCGCAGCTGATCGACGGCACGACGCTGTTCTCGTTCAAGATCGCGTACGACGAGCAGTACCGACGGTTCTCGCCGGGGACCTACCTGAAGTACAAGATGATCGAGCATCTGGAGGGCAGCGCCATGAACGCCGGCGACTCGTGCGCGGCGCCGGAGAACGCCCACATGAACCGGCTGTGGCCGGACCGACGCGTCATGCGGACGCTGGTCCTGCCCACCCGCGCGCCGGCCGCCAAGCTGGTTCGACCGACGTTGACCACGCGAACCGTCGCGCAGTGGGTCCGCGATCGGGCCGTCGGGCGCCTGCGCCGCGTCTCGGCGATCACGGCGCCCGTGCTCCTCGGCTAGGCCCGCGGCACAGGCAAGGAGGCGGGCCGGGCGGGGTCCGGCGCGCCGTCCCGCCCGGCCCAGCCCGGCCCAGTCCCGCCCCCGCCCCCGCGCCCGCGCCCGCCCTAGGCGGCGTACTCGTCCTGCGGCGTCCCGGCGCCCGGGTCGCCGGTCTCGATGGGGTTGTTGACCGGATCCGCGCTCCATTCGAACCAGCCGCCGTCGTACACGGCGATCCGCTCCCAGCCCTGGAGATCGGCGTAGAACCAGGTTTCGCTGGCCCGCCAGCCGGTCCCGCAGTAGAACGCGACCCACTTGTCGCGAGTGATGCCTGCCTCGACCCAGTTCGCACGTGATCTCGGGGTAGGCCCGCATCGTGTTGTCGATGTTGCGGTAGTGCTGCATGTGGTAGGCGTCCGAGCCGCAGTTGCCCCAGACATCGCCGGCGATCCGCCCCGCCGGGCCGATGTAGTTGTAGCCGCTGACCCGGCCGATGTGCTCCTTCCACGTCCGGACGCTGACGAGAGCCGCGCCGTCGCGGTCGGCCAGGATCTGCTTGGCCTCCGGGAGGTCCACGATGACCTCGGGGTGCTGCGGGATCGACAGGCCGAAGGCCGCCACCGGGGCGGGCTCGCGGATGATCGTCTCGACCGGGTAGCCGGCCCGGACCCACCAGTCGTAGCCGCCGTCGAGCAGCCGGACGTCGTCGACCCCGGCGTAGCGCAGGATCATCAGCGCCCGCGTCGCGGCGATTTGCCCGGCCCGCCGCCCCGGCCACTTCTCGTTCGCGTCGCCGACCGTGTCGCGGCCGTAGACGACGACCGTCGTGTCGTGGGTGATGCCGAGGGCGCGCACGGCGGCGTCGATCTCGGCCGGGGTCCGGCGCTGCCAGATGTTCTCGGGATCCTCGAGCCAGTTCGTGTCCAGGTACAGGGCGCCAGGAAGATGGCCTTCCTCGTACTCCTCCGGGACGCCGAAGTTGACATGGAACAGGAGGAACCTGCCGGTAGGGGCCGCTTCCGGGCGACCGCCGGCGAGGAGCTGGCCGAGCCACTCGATGTGGACGAGCCGGTCGTACTTCGGCAGGCGCTCGACGGGACGCTCGGCTGCCGCAATCCAGCTCGCGAAGCCGCCGGTCAGGATCCGGGGCGTCTCGATCCCGTGCGTCCGGAGCACGTCGGCGACAATGGTCGCTTCGGCGTCGTCCTGGCCGTAGATCACGATGTCGCGCCCGGGCGTGATCCGCTTGCCGCTCAGGAGCCGGACGATCTCGGCCCGGTCGACGCTGACGAGCCAGGCCGCCGGCAGGGCGACCGCGCCCGGGATGTGGCCGCCGCGCGTCTCGTGACCGACCCGCCAGCCGTTGTAGGCGCTGAGGGGCCGGACGTCGACGATCGTCAGCTCGGGCCCGGCCAGGATGGCCTGGAGCCCGGTGGCGTCGATGGTGGTCGGGGCGGTTCGGTCAACCGCCGGAGGGTAAGTCATCGGATGGTCCTCGTCGTGTGCTGCCGCGAAAACAAAAGACCCCCGCATCTGCAGGGGTCCTGGTGGAGAGCTCGGCGTGCGGGCCGTCTACTGGAAGCGCACGCCTAGATACACCGATTGCCCTGCGCGGCAGCACAGGGACACATGAGGCGAAGCTTGATCAGCGCGTGGTCGGTCATGTGGCGCCATTCTGCAACGCCGATTCTCGCCCGGCAAGAGGGTCGGGCCAATTGCCGGTCGCGGTTCGGTGTCGGTCCGGTAGCGACGCGTCTTCGAGGGAGCCCGCGGCCCACCTGAGATCGGTGCCGGAGACGCTCAGTTGACCTTCTCCGGCTCGAGGTTGCGAATGCGGCTCGCAAGGGCCTCGAGGACGCACGTCCGGATGGCCGGAAACTGGTCCATGAGCGAGTGGAACTCGCGATGGCCGAGGACGAGGAGCGTCGACGCCGACTCGGCCGTCGCGGTCGCCGTCCGCGGCCCCTCCGCGAGCAGCGCGATCTCGCCGAAGAAGTCGCCGGCCTTCATCGTCCTGACGCGGACCCCGCTGCGGTCGATCCCCACGGCGCCATCGACGAGGACGAAGAACTCCTTGCCGGTATCGCCCTCGCGCATGAGGACACGCCCGGCCGGAACGTCGATCTCGTCGGCGAGCATGCCGACCGCCTCGAGCTCCTTCCGGCCGAGGCCCTGCAGGAGCGGCGTTCGCCTCAGCAGTTCGAGCTTCTGGTCTGTGTGCGTCGCCATCACCCCTCCGCCGTCGGCTCGCCCGATATGGACGGTGGGCAGCATACCTGCGCACGGCGACCTCGGGAAGGTGTTGCCCACCGGGAGGCGCCGCCAACATACGTCGACGTGCAGACCGATCGTGACGGGCGCGATCACTTCAGTGTCATCTACGGCCTCGCGGCCAGCCTGAATCTCCGCGGCCGCATCCACAACGCGCAGTCGACGGCCGGCCGACCGACCGCCGGGCGTCATCGTGTCCGGCGCCCCTACACTTGGTCGATCGATCCCAATGCCGACCGGAAGAGGCCTCCGATGCCCGACACGCACGACCCGTCAGTGCGCCCCTCCGACCCTGCCAAGCGCCACTCCGCTGCCCTGACCGACGGCCCGGACCGGGCCGGCGCGCGGAGCATGCTCAAGGCGATCGGGTTCACCGACGAGGACCTCGCCAAGCCGATCGTCGGCGTCGGGACGAACTGGATCGAGACGATGCCCTGCAACTACAACCACCGCCGGCTGGCGGAGGCGGTCAAGGCCGGCATCCGGGCCGCCGGTGGGACGCCGATGGAGTTCGGGACGATCTCGGTCAGTGACGGCGTGACCATGGGCACGGAGGGGATGAAAGCCTCGCTGATCAGCCGTGAGGTCGTGGCCGACTCGATCGAGCTCGTCGCCCGCGGTCACCTGTTCGACGGCGTCGTCTGCATCTTCGGCTGCGACAAGACGGGGCCGGGCTCGGCGATGGCCCTCGGCCGGCTCGACATCCCGGGCCTCGCCCTCTATTCCGGCACGATCCATCCCGGCATCCGGTCGGCCGCCCTCGGCGGCAACGGCACGCGGGACGCGACCGTCGTGACCGTATTCGAGGCCATCGGGGCGTACCGCGCCGGCAAGATCAGCCTCGAGGACCTGTACGAGGTCGAGAACGCGGCGTGCCCGGGACCGGGCGCCTGCGGCGGCCAGTTCACGGCGAACACGATGAGCATGGTCATGGAGACGCTCGGTCTGTCGCCGGCCGGACTGAACGACATCCCGGCCGAGGACGCGGCCAAGGACGAGGCGGCGCGGAAGGCCGGCGAGATGGTCATGCGGCTCGTCCGCGACGACGCTCGCCCGTCGACGTTCGTGACCCGGACCTCGATCGAGAACTCGATCGCTGCGGTCGCCGCCACGGGCGGCTCGACCAATGCCGTCCTTCATCTCCTGGCGATCGCCCACGAGTACGGGATCCCGCTCGGGATCGACGAGTTCGGCCCGATCGCCGACCGGACCCCGATCATCGCCGACCTCCAGCCGGGCGGCCGCTACACGGCGACCCACCTGTACGAGGCCGGCGGCCTCGCCCTGGTGTTCCGCGAGCTCCTTGCGGCCGGCCGGATCGACGGCTCGACGCCCAACGTCGACGGCCGGACGCTGGCCGAGGTCGCGGCCGGTGCCGTCGCCACGGAGGGCCAGCAGGTCGTCGTGCCGTTCGCCACGCCGATCAAGCCGACCGGCGGCCTGACGATTCTCCGTGGCTCGCTGGCCCCGGATGGCTGCGTCGTGAAGCTGGCCGGCCACGAGCGCCGGCTCCATCGCGGCCCGGCCCGGGTCTTCGACTCCGAGGCCGACTGCTACGCCGCGGTCCGCGACCGGCGGATCGTGCCCGGCGACGTCGTCGTGATCCGCTACGAGGGACCGGTCGGCGGACCGGGCATGCAGGAGATGCTGAGCGTCACGGCGGCCCTCACCGGCGAGGGTCTCGGCGACACGGTCGCGCTGATCACCGACGGCCGCTTCTCGGGCGGGACCCACGGCCTGATGATCGGCCACATCGCGCCCGAGGCGGCCCTCGGCGGACCGATCGGCCTCGTCGAGGAGGGTGACGAGATCGTCATCGACGTCGACGCCCGGCGGCTCGATCTGACCGTGCCGGCCGGCGTCCTCGAGCAACGGCGCGGCACGTGGTCGGCGCCGGCGCCGCGCTACACCGGCGGAGTGATGGCCAAGTACGCCGCCCTCGTCTCGTCGGCCTCCGAGGGGGCGGTCACGACCGGGCGGCGGATGACGACGGCTCTCGATCGCGCGTCACACCCGGACGGAGCCACGTCGTTGAGCGCGCCGGCCACGCCCGTTGCGGCCGGATGACGGTCCGGATCGGGTTCAAGACCTCCCCGCAGGACGTCGACTGGGCGACCGTCGACGCGACGTGGGCGCGGGCCGGCGAGCTCGCCACGGAGCCGGACGGCGGCTTCGACAGCGGCTGGCTGAACGACCACATCACGAACATGGACGGCGCCGTGCCGGGCGCGTCGCTGGAGGCGCTGACCCTCCTGGCGACCCTCGTTCACCACGTCCCGGGGCTGCTGGTCGGTCACGCCGTCCTCTCGAACACCTTCCGGCATCCGGTGCTCGTCGCGAAGGCGGCCACGCTCCTCGATCACGCCACGGGCGGCCGCTTCGTCCTCGGCCTCGGCGCCGGCTGGTTCGAGGGCGAGCACGAGCCGTTCGGGATCGAGCTGCCGCCGATCGGGCCCCGGATCGACCGGCTCGTGTCGGCCGTCGACACGGTCCAGGCGCTGTTCTCCGAGGCGGCGGCGGCGCCGCCCGGCGTGACCCGGCCCGACCCGTTCTACCCCCTCGGGGGCGCGGTGAACGCGCCACCGCCGCGGACGCCGGGCGGTCCGCCGATCTATCTCGGCGGTCAGGGACCGCGTGGGATCCGGCTCGCGGCCCGGACGGCCGCCGGCTGGCTCCAGCCCGGAACCCACGCCGGCAACGTGCCCTACTTCAGCGAGAAGCGCGGCGACATCCTCGCCGCGCTGGAGGCCGCCGATCGCGACCCCACGGAGTTCGACCTCGTCGGCCAGGTCGGGACGGGCTCCACGGCGGCGAGCCGGCGGGAGGCGCTCGACGCTGCCCGCGGGTTGCTGGCGGCGGGCGCGACGCACATCGTCTTCGGGATGCCGGCCGCGCTCGGCCCGCACGGGCTCGACGACGTCGTTCGCGATTGCCTCGTGCCGCTCCGCGACGCGGCGGGATGACCCAATCGGTTCGGCGCGCCATCGACGAGACGGACCTGGCCGCGATTGCGGCGATGATCAACCAGACGCGGCCCGAGTGGGCGACGTCGGTGGCTGAGCTCGAGTGGTCGGATCGGACCTATCCCGGGACGGTCCGGTTCGTCGCCGAGGCCGATGGGCGTTCGATCGGGGCGGCCACGGTCGGCCGGATCTACACCCACCCACCCGACTACGACGCCCTCTGGGCGAGCGTGGACGTCCTGCCGGATTGGCGTCGGCGCGGCGTGGGCGGCGCGCTCCTGCGCGAGGTCGCGGCCATCGCCCGTGACCGGGGCAAGACCGCCCTCCACATCCCGGCGACCGCGGCCCGGCCCGACACCGTGACCTTCCTCCAACGACGCGGCTTCACCATCCACGAGCGGCATTTCATCGTGCGGCTCGACATCGCCGACCTCGCTGGCCGCGGCGCTCCGGCAGCGGACCGTGTCGACGGCGTGGTGCTGACCTCGCTCGCCGAGCGCCCGGACCTCGTCGCCGGCGTCCATGCCGTCGCCCTGGACGCGTTCCGCGACATCCCCGGCGGCGACGAGCCGATGGCCGTCGGCGACCTGGAGGAGTTCCTCGCCCGCGACGTCGATCGACCCGGCGTCCCCGCCGGCGCCTTCATCCTCGCCCTGGACGCGGCCCGCGACGAGGTCGTCGGCTACGCCAGCCTCCTCTTCCTCGGTCAGGCGCGGCGGGTCGCGATCCACGACATGACCGCCGTCCGCCGCGATTGGCGCGGTCGTGGTGTCGCCGGTGCGTTGAAGCGAGCCCAGATCGGGTGGGCCATCGACCACGGCGTCGAGGCGCTCGAGACCGGCAATGACGAGGACAACCTCGCGATGCAGGCCGTCAACGCCCGGCTCGGCTACGTCCGCGGCCCGGACGAGCTGACGATGCGCGGCGCGGCCGATCGGGCGATGATGCCGCCATGACCGTCCCGCCCGATCCGCAGGCCTACGACACCGAGCGCAGCGCCGCGGCCCGCAAGCGCGGCCTCTCGACCCCGTACATCCCTGGCGGGCGCGACCCCGACCAGGCCGGGGCCGACGCCGAGGACCGGCGACTTCTCAAGCTCCTCCTCGCGATGGTGATCGTCATCGTCCTGAGCGGGTTCGTGGTCGGGATCCTGGCGGCGCTCGTCGGGCTCGACGCGCTGGTCGGCGGCTCGGGCTGAGCGTGGGCGGCGGTCCGGACCTTCCGTCGGCCGGGCTGGGCGATGGCGTCGTCGATCGCGCCGCCGACGAGCTGGTCGAGACCCTTCGATCCCTGATCCGGATCCCGTCGATCAATCCGGTCGCGTCCGACCAGCCCGACGGCGAGACCCGCGTCGCGCAATGGATCGCGGCGGCCCTCGCCGACGCCGGGGTCGGCTGCGAGGTCCTGGAGGCGGTGCCCGGGCGCGGCTCCGTCTTCGCCCGCCTCCGAGGCGACGGCAGCGGCGGCGAGCCGCTCCTCCTGCTGAGCCATCTCGACGTCGTGCCGGCTGCACCGGACCTGTGGACCCATGGCCCGTTCGACGGCGACGTCGCCGACGGCTACGTCTGGGGCCGGGGTGCGGTCGACATGAAGAACCTCGTGGCGATGGAGCTGACCGTCGTCCGGATGCTGGCCGCCGAGGCGCGGGCGGCCGGCCGCGATCCCGCTTCGGACCCGATCCCCGGCCTGACCCGCGACATCCTGTTTGCGAGCACCGCCGACGAGGAGGCCGGCGGCCTCAACGGCATCGCCTGGATCGTCGCCGAGCGGCCCGAGCTCATCCGGGCCGCGGCCGCGATCAACGAGTCGGGCGCAGTCGCGACGACATTCGGCGGCCGGCGGTTCTACCCGATCGGCGTCGCCGAGAAGGGCTACGCGGTCTATCGCCTGACCGTTCGCGGGACGTGGGGCCACGGCTCGATGCCGCGCGACGACAATGCCGCGGTCCGGGCGGCGACGGCGGTCACCCGGCTGGCGGTCCAGGGAGGCCCCCGCCCGACCGACGTGATGCGGACGTTCCTGGGCGGCGTCGCGGACCAGCTCGACGGGGAGCAGGCCCGGCTCCTGCGTGCGCTCGCCAGCGACGATCCACGGCTCGGCGAGGCGGCCCTCGACGCGATCTGCGACCCGATGCCGGCCCGCGTGATCCGGGCCCTCCTGCGCGACACGGTCAGCCCGAACATCATCCACGCCGGCATCAAGTACAACGTGATCCCGGGCGACGCCACGATCGAGCTCGACTGCCGGCTGCTGCCGGGCACGACCGAGGAGGACATGCGCGAGACGATCGTCGGCCGGCTCGGCGATCTCGCCGCCCACGTCGACATCGATCTCGTCATCCACGCCCCGCCGGTCGCGGCCCCGGCCCTGGGCGACTTCTACGACCTGCTGGCGCGGACGATCGTCGACCACGATCCGGCCGGGATCCCGCTCCCGTTCATGGTCCCGTTCGCGACCGACGCCAAGCACACCGCGGTGCTCGATGTCCCGACCTACGGCTTCTCCCCGCTCCTCCTCGACCCCGAGGAGCGGTTCCTTGAGCGGTTCCACGGCGTCGACGAGCGGGTCGGCGTCGATGCCCTCACGTGGGGACTGCCGGTCCTGTACGACGTGGTCCGCCGCTTCTGCGGCTGAGCGGTCGCGACTCGACCGGACGGATCGCGCCAGCTAGTGGACGGCGCCCTCGTCGACGATCTCGTTCACGTCGCCGCCGGTCGTGACGGCGACCTCCTCGCCGCATTCACAGCGGAAGATCGTGCGGCGCAGCCAGGATCGCTCGGAGTCGTGGGCCGCCGAATCGTGCTCGACGCGCTGCAGCCGCTCCCACGTGCCGTCGGAGTGACGATGCTCGAGCTGGAACTCCTGGGCGATGCGAAGGTTCGGATCCATCATGGCTCCCGGTTCGTGAGGCTCAGGCCCGCATCGTGGCCGCAATGAGAGCGGCGCGCAACACGAGGCTACTCCGGACGGCTCTTGATCAGTCGTCCACGGCGCGAGATCGCGTGGGTCGCCAGGGCTGCCACGCCCATCGCGATCAGGGCCCGCTCGGCGGTCGGCATCGGCCGGATCGCCGACAGGAACTGGTCCGCCCGGGCACGATCGACCACGCGAAGCAGGGCCGCGCCGCGCGGCGTGAGCATCAGCGTTCGCTGGCGGCGGTCCTCGGCCTCGACGCGCCGCTCGACGAGCCGTCGCCGGACGAGCCCGTCGACAAGGCGGCTGGTCGCCGACGGTGAGCGATTGATCGCCTCCGCGAGGTCGCCGATCGTCATCGTCCCCGAGTCGGCCAGGACGTACAGCGCCGCCAGCTGGGTGAACCCGAGGCGCAGCTCGCCGAGCTGCGAGGCGAAGCCGATGACCAGCTCGCGCCAGAGCGCGCGGCCCATCGCGACCCGCTCCGAGATCTGGCGGACGTTCGAGATCCGGGTGCCGGCCGCGAGGACCGGTCGCCGACAGGTCGGCCTCGAACCGTCGGGCGATCGTCCGGGCGGGCGGCGGCGGCCCGACGCGTCGGCCGGGCGGACGGGAATCGACGGTCATCGCTGGAAACTCACGATTGGACGGCGACAGGCCGGGAGGATGGCACGGAACGAGTCCGCGATCGCCGATAATGCATGCATTGTCGCACAGGCCAGCCCGCGTGAGCACGGATCGACCGCTACGCTGGGCCCGATGACCTCGTCTGCCTACGTGTTCCCCGGCCAGGGTTCCCAGTCGGTCGGCATGGGACAGGCGCTCGCCGCGGCATCCCCTGCCGCCGCTGCCGTCCTCGCCGCCGCCGACGCTGCCCTCGGCGAATCGATCAGCAGCCTTGCCGCCGACGGGCCGGCCGATCTCCTCGATCGGACCGAGAACGCCCAGCCGGCGCTGCTCGCCGTGTCGATCGCGTACCTTGCCGCCGTCCGCGAGCGCTGGGCGGCCCTCGGCATCGACGCCGAGCCGCCGGCATTCGCCGCCGGTCACTCGATGGGCCAGTACTCCGCCCTCGTCGCCGCCGAGGTGATCTCGCTCGAGGATGGCGTCCGGCTCGTGCGCGAGCGCGGCCGTCTGATGCAGGCCTCGGGCGCGGGTCGCGACGGGGCCATGGCCGCGATCCTCGGCCTCGACGATGCCGCTCTGCCGGCCCTCGTCGAGCGAGCCTCCGCGAACGGCGTCTTCGGCGTCGCGAACCGCAACGCCCCGGGCCAGGTCGTCGTGTCCGGCGAGCGAGCCGCGATCGAGGCCGCCGCCGAGATCGCGAAGGAGCTCGGCGCCCGCAAGGCCATCGTCCTGCCGGTGTCCGTCGCCGCCCACTCGCCGCTCATGGCCGAGGCGGCCGAGGGCATGCGCCGCGCCCTCGCCGACGTCGACGTTCCGCGACCCGGCCGTGCCGCTCCTCGCCAATGCCGACGCCCGGCCGATCACGACGGGCGACGGCGCCCGGGCCGAGCTCGTCGAGCACCTCACCGCCGGCGTCGACTGGGTCGCTGCCGTCGAGCGGATGGGCGCGGCCGGCGTGACGACCTTCATCGAGGTCGGGCCGGGCCGGGTCCTCACCGGATCTCATCAAGCGGATCGCCCCGGACGCCGCGGCGCTCGCACTCGACGATCCGTCCTCGCCCGACCGTCTCAGCGTTCCCTTCGCGACGGCAACGACCGCCTGATCCCGCCTCCAGAAAGGATTCCTCGCACGTGCGCAAACCCGATTACGACCGCCGCGTCGTCGTCACCGGCCTCGGCGTCATCAGCCCGGTCGGCAACGACGTCCAGACCGCGTGGGGAAACCTGATCCGGGGCAAGTCCGGCCTCGCCGAGATCACGAAGTTCGACGTGTCCCGCTACGAGGCCAAGGCCGCCGGCGAGGTCCATGACTTCAACGCCACCGACTGGATGGACCCCAAGGCCGTCCGCCGCAGCGAGAGCGCGATGTAGTTCGGCGTCGCGGCCGGCGAAGCAGGCGCTCGCAGGACTCCGGCTTCGAGATCACCGACGCCAACCGCGAGGAGGTCGGGGTCGTGTTCGGCTCGGGCGCCGGCGGCCAGCAGCTGATGATCGACGCCTGGATCAACCTCCACGAGAAGGGTCCGCGGAGCGTCCCGCCGACGTTCATCGCGAACGCCCTCGTCGACTCGGCGTCGGGCATGCTCGCGATCGAGACCGGCGCGATCGGCCACAACGTCTGCATCGTGTCGGCCTGCGCGACCGGCACCCACAGCGTCGCCGAGGGCGCCGAGGCGATCCGCCGCGGCGACTGCATCGCGGTCATCTCGCGGCTCGACCGAGGCGCCCCTGCTCGAGACGGCCCACGCCGGCTTCACGAACATGCGCGGGATGGGCATGCCGCGGCCCGGCGAGGGGCTCGAGAGCGTGTCGCGGCCGTTCGACAAGACCCGCGACGGGTTCGTCCTCGGCGAGGGCGCCGGCGGCGCTGTTCCTCGAGGACCTCGAGCTGGCCAAGGCGCGCGGCGCGAAGATCTACGCCGAGGTCGTCGGCTACGGCTCGGCCGCCGACGGCTGGGACATGATCCAGCCGATCGCCGGCGGCACGGGCTCGGCCCGGGCGATGAAGATGGCCCTCGACCGGCGCGGCGTGCCGGCCGACGAGGTCGACCTGATCAACCCCCACGGGACGTCGACGCCGCTCGGCGACCAGCGCGAGGCCGAGGCGATCTGGGCGGTGTTCGGCGACCGGGCGGCGGCGATCGCGCCAGTCGCTCGCGATCAGCGGCACGAAGTCGATGACCGGCCACATGATGGGCGCCGCCGGCGCGTTCGAGGCCTTCGCGACGGTCATGTCCGTTGCCGAGCAGTGCATCCCGCCGACGATCAACTACCGCGACTTCGACCCGGCGTGCGACCTGTGGGTCGTCACCGAGCCGACCTCGCGCCCGGTCCGCTACGCGCTGTCAGCAACAACATCGGGCTCGGCGGCCACAACGGCGCGGTGATCTTCAAGCGCTACGACGGCGACTGACACGGCGTCACCGGGTCACTACAATCGGCGCAATCCTGAGCCCTGAGGTCCTCCTTGCCTGAAACCGATCCGTCCCGGCGTGCCGTCGTCACCGGTCTCGGCGCGGTCATGCCGATCGGCAACGACTTCCCGACCTACTGGTCGAACCTGGTCGCGGGCGTCACCGGGACGCGGCTCATCCAGGGCTTCGACGCGTCCGGCGTTCGAGGTGAAGATCGCGGCCGAGGTCCTCGACTTCGACCCGACCGCCCACATGGACGCGAAGATGGCCCGCCGGATGACCCGCTTCATCCATCTCGGGATGGCCGCGGCCAAGGAGGCGGTCGCCCACAGCGGGATCGACTTCGCGGCGATGGACGAGGACCAGCGCGACCGGGTCGGCGTCGTCATGAACACCGGCGGCGGCGGGATCGAGGCGATCATCGACGGGACCCACGTCCACGATCAGAAGGGTCCGCGGTTCGTGTCCGCGTTCGCCGTCCCGGCCCTGTCGGGCTCGATGGGCGCGGCGATGCTGTCGATGGAGTGGGGCCTCACCGGGCCGGTCATGACCCAGGTCGCCGCCTGCGCCACCTCGCGTCATCGCGTTCCACGACGCGCTCCGCCTGATCCGGACCGGGGAGTGCGACGTCGTGCTCGCCGGCGGCTCGGAGGCGCCGGTCGTGCCGATGGGCGTCGCCGCGCTCGCCAACATGGGCGCGCTGTCGAAGCGGAACGACTCGCCGGAGACCGCGTCGCGGCCGTTCGACGGGACCCGCGACGGGTTCGTCCTCGGCGAGGGCGCCGGCGTCGTCGTCATCGAGTCGCTGGCGCACGCCCTCGCCCGCGGCGCGACGCCGCTCGCCGAGGTCCTCGGCGGTGCGCTGACCGCCGACGCGTTCCACATCAGCGCCCCCGAGCCGACGGGTCGCGGGCAGAGCCGGGCGATGACGAGCGCGCTCCGCAACAGCGGCGTCGCGCCGGACGAGATCGACTACATCGTCGCCCACGGAACGTCGACGCCGCTCAACGACGTCACCGAGACGCGGGCGATCAAGGTCGCCTACGGAGCCCACGCCAAGAAGGTCGCGATCAGCTCGCCGAAGTCGATGATCGGCCACCTCGTCGGCGCCGCCGGGATCGCCTCCGCGCTGGCCGGCGATCGGCGCGATCCGCGACCAGGTGATCCCGCCGACGGCCAACCTCCACACGCCGGACCCGGAGTGCGACCTCGACTACGTTCCGCTCACGGCCCGGCGAACGCAGGTCGACACGGTCGCCGTCCACGGCTTCGGGTTCGGCGGGCAGAACGCGGTCACGATCTTCCGCCGGCTCACCGACTGAGCGTCGCGGCCGCCCGTCGCGGCCGCCTGTCTCCGCCGCCGTCGCCGCCGCCTGTCTCCGCCGCCGCCCTCGCCGCAGTCAGGACCGGCCGAGCGACCCTCGAACGCCTCGACCCGGGTCGCTGAGCTCGACCGGCCACGGGACGCGCGGCCTTGGCCACGTAGTCGTACCGGACGAGGACGCTCCGGCACGTCGCGACGAGGCGGACCGGCGCCGCCGGCACAGCGACGCCGTCAGGCGGTGCTCGAGACCCATGCTCGTCCGGCCGATCCGGCTCGCCCGGGTCTCGACGACGACCGTCTCGCCGAAGAACACGGGCGAGCGGAAGGCGACCTCGGCCTCGGCGAGGATCAGGCCCTGGTCCCGTCCGGGCTCGCGGATCAGCGCCTCGCCGGTCGTCGCCATCCACCACTCGATCCGGGCGAGCTCGACGTAGGTCAGGTACGCGGCGTTGTTCACGTGGCCCATCGCGTCCGTGTCGGCGAAGCGGACCACGATGCTCACGCGATGGCCGAAGTCGCCGGCGATGTCGCGCGGGTCCGGCGAGCCGTCCACGACGACGCGCTGGCGCGGCGCGGGCGCCATCACGGGGTGACGACCAGCTGACCGACCATGCCCGCCTCGGCGTGGCCTTCGACGGAGCACACGATCCGGTACGTCCCGGGCGCGTCGATCCGGAACCGGATGCGCTGAGTCTGACCGGGCCGGGCGCCGGCGTCGACGTTGGCCAGGCCCTCGACCTCCCAGTCGTGGAACACCGGATCGTCGTTCGTGAACCGGAGGACGACGAACCGGCCGGCCGGCACCGACACGTCGGCCGGGCTGAAGCGGACGTCGCCGGCGCGGACCTCGATCGTCACAGCGCCCGCGTCGATCGCCCGGTCGGCGGCCATCACGCCGCCGCCGATCCCGAGCGACGCGATCGCGACCGCGACGAGATACCAGCCGCGCCGGAGGCGAGCGAGCGGACCCCGCCGCGTCACGCGGCGCTCCGCGTCAGGCCGGGCGTCGAACGAGCGCAGCCGGAGCGAGTTCGTGACGACCGCGACCGACGACAGCGCCATCGCGCCGGCCGCCAGAGCCGGGTTCAGGGCGAGCCCGATCGGGATGAGGAGGCCCATCGCGACCGGGATCAGCAGGACGTTGTAGGCGAACGCCCAGAGCAGGTTCTCGCGAACGACGGCCATCGTCGCCCGCGATAGCGCGATCGCGGCCGGGACGCCGCGCGGGTCGCCGCCGACGAGCGTGACGCCGGCCGCCTCGATCGCGACGTCGGCCCCGCTGCCGATCGCGATCCCGACGTCCGCTCGGGCCAGCGCCGGGGCGTCGTTGATCCCGTCGCCGACCATCGCGACGATCCGGCCCGCGGCCTGGAGGCCCGCGACCGCAGCCTCCTTGTCGGCCGGCAGGACCTCCGCCCGGACGCGGTCCGGCCCGATCCCGACCTGGGCGCGCGACCGACGGCCGCCGTCCGCGGCCTGGTCGCCGGTGATCAGCCAGACGTCGACGCCGGCCGCCTGGAGCTCGGCGACCGCCCGGCGTGCCTCGGGCTTGATCGGGTCGCTGATCGCGACGAGCCCGGCGAGACGCCCGTCGACCGCGATCCAGACCGGCGTCCGGCCCGCGGCGGCGATGGCATCGGCCCGGTCGGCGAGCGGGCTCGTGTCGATCGCGCGGTTGGCCAGGAGACGGGCGGTCCCGACCAGGACGCGACGGCCGTCGACGAGGCCGTCGACGCCGTGGCCGGCGATCGCGGCGAAGTCGGTGACCGGCCGGAAGCCGAGCTCGTCGATGCGCGCCCGGGTCACGATCGCAGCCCCGAGCGGGTGCTCGCTGCCGGTCTCGACCGACGCTGCGAGGTCGAGCAGATCCCGGCCGGACCAGCCGTCGACCGGCTCGATGTCGCCGGCCGTGGGACGCCCGGCGGTCAGCGTCCCGGTCTTGTCGAACAGGACGGTGTCGACCCGATGGGCGCGCTCGAGGGCGGCGCCGCCCCGGAACAGGATCCCCGCCTCGGCCCCGCGGCCGGTCCCGACCATGATCGCGGTCGGCGTCGCGAGGCCCATCGCGCACGGGCAGGCGATGATCACCACGCCGATGAACGCGGTCAGCGCGAGCGTCAGGCGCGGCTCGGCGCCGAACAGGAACCAGGCGCCGAATGTCACGGCGGCAACGACGAGCACGCCCGGCACGAAGATCTCGCTGATCCGATCGGCCAGGCGCTGGATCGGCGCCTTCGAGCCCTGGGCGTGCTCGACGAGGGCCACGATCCGGGCGAGGGCGGTGTCGGCACCGACGCGCGTCGCTCGGAAGCTGAACGAGCCGGTCGTGTTGACGGTCGCCCCGAACACCTCGGCGCCGGTCATCTTGGACACGGGCATCGACTCGCCGGTCAGCATCGACTCGTCGACGGCCGACCCCCCGTCCACGACGACGCCGTCGACCGGGAGCCGATCGCCGGGCCGGACGCGGAGCAGGTCGCCGGGCTGGATCTCCTCGATCGCGACCGGGCGATCGCCGCCCGGCTCGATGAGCAGGGCCGAGGTCGCCTGGAGACCGATCAGGCGGCGGATGGCGCCGCTCGCCCGGGTCTTCGCCCGCGCCTCGAGCCAGCGCCCGAGCAGGACGAGCCCGAGAACGATCGTCGAGCTGTCGAAGTAGGTCTCGGGATGGAGCCCGGCCTCGTGGACCCAGTCGGGATTGAGCGCGACCGCCACGCTGTAGGCCCAAGCCGCGGTCGTGCCGACCGCGACGAGCGTATCCATCGTCGCTCCGCCGTGGCGGCCGGCCCGCCAGGCCGCTGCGTAGAACCGCCGGCCGGCCCACAGCTGGACGATCGTCGCCGGCAGGAGCGCGAGCCGGTTGATCGTCTCCATCGGGATCGACGTCTGCGGCCAGAACATCGCGATCATGATCACGACGGCCACGCCGATCGCGACGACCGCCTCGCGAAGCAGGCGGCCGGCCTCCACCGCACGCACCCGGTCGTCGGCCTCGGCGGCGCTCCGCAGGGTTCGACGAGCGGCCGTCTCCTCGTCGGTCGGCGGCGGCCTCAGGTCGTAGCCGGCGGCCTCGATGGTCCGGGCCAGGTCCGATCGTCCAGTCAGCTCGGGCAGGTAGCGGATCGTCGCCAGCTCCGTTGCGAGGTTGACCGACGCCGACTCGACCCCGTCGCTCTTGCGTAGGAACCGCTCGATCCGGTTGACGCACGACGCGCAGGTCATGCCGGCGATCGGGAGATCGATCTCGACGACGGGCGCGGGCGACCCGGCAGCAGGCGATGGGACGGCGCGATCAGTCATACTCCCGGGGAGTATATCAGGCACGACGCGATGGGCACGACGCGAGGGGCCCACCCGCGAGCCCCACGCGCAGCCCGAGAAGCGCAGCCCGAGCCGGGCTCAGCGCCGCTCGGTGACGTTCAGCCGAGCTCCTCGCTGAGCTGGCGCTGGGCTCGTGTCTGGCGCCTGATCCGCTCGGCGATCTCGACCGCCTCATCCGAGAGCCGGTCGACGGCCACGTCCGTGGCGTTGAGGGCTTCCTTGGCGTCCTCGATCGCCTTCAGGCGGCCGAGATCAGCCTGGATCGAGTCGGTCGTCGCCTTGAGGTCCTGCCGGGCGTCATCGTCGTTCGACCGGGCCCCGTCATCCGGTCGATCCGCGTGGTTGTGGTTCATGCGTCCCTCCTCCGAGGACGGGGCCGGACCGCTCGTGGCCGGTCAGGCGCCGGTGCGGACCCAGTGGCCGTCACGATAGACGTACCAGATCTGGGACTGCTCGCCCGCGAGCTCGCGCGGGCGGACCAGGGCGGACGGCCACTGCCGGCGCAGGCAGTCCTGAAGCATCGACGGCTCGACGATCCCGCTCTCGACCAATTCCCCGGCGGACGTGCGGAACGCCTCGTCGTCAGGCGGATTGAGAACGAGCGTCGGCCGTGGTTCCGACGGAGACACCATGGCAGTCCGCTCCCACGCTCAAGATCGAGTTCTGAGTGTGTCGGGCGTCCGCGCGGGCGGCGTCCGGCGCTTGCACCCGCATGTCACGTCCACCGCTTCCGCGGCGCGGAGGCGTCGTCGGGCGCAACCGCCGATCATGGGCACGATGACGACGTTCGATCCGGTGACCGATCACGAAACCGCCGATTCCGGCTCGCCCGGCGACGCGGATCAACCGCTCCTTGTCGAATCGGTGGCGGGCAGCCCCTTCCGGGTGGCTGCGATCGACGCCCCGTGGGGTCCGATCCACGTCGCGGCGACCCGCCAGGCGGTCGTCGGGCTGGCGGTCCGGTCACCGCGCGAGCCGTTCGTGGATGACGTGGCGCGGCGGACCGGGCGAGCGCCTCAATCGGGACCGGGATCGGACGCGGCCATGCTGGACCGGGCGGTGCTGGCCGTGGAGGCGTTCCTCGACGGCGACGCGACGGCGCTCGGAGACCCTGCCGCTCGACCTGGCCGATCGCGGGTCCTGGGACCGCAACGTGCTCGCCGGGGTCCGGACGCTCGGCTGGGGCGAGGTGACGAGCTATGGCCGGCTGGCACGGTCGATCGGGCGGCGCGGAGCGGCCCGGGCCGTCGGCGGGTCGGTCGGCCGCAACCCGATCGGGCTCGCGATCCCGTGCCACCGGGTGATCGCCGGCGACGGCACGATCGGCGGCTACGGTGGGGACTGGTTCGGCAGCCGCGACGATCTGCTCGCGATCAAGCGCGAGCTCCTCGAGCGCGAGGGCGTCCACCTGCCGACGCGCGCCCTGCGCGACTGACCGGCCGCCGCCGACGCAGCGGCCGCCTCGCGGCCCCGGCGCTTCGGTACACTCGGGGCCAGCCCACGGGGACCCGACGATGCGGCGCGCGCCGGCCGTCCATGGCGCGAGAGGGACCGATTCCGTGACCGACGCGGCAACCGCCACCGCCGACTCCCCGCCTGACGGGCCGGCCCCGTCGCCCTTCTCGGTTTTCCGGAAGCGCGACTTCCGGCTTCTCTGGTCGGCCCAGCTGGTGTCGACGATCGGGACCGCCCTGACGGACCTGGCGGCCGGCATCCTGATCTTCCGGGAGACCGGATCCGCGCTGGCCGTCGGTCTGATGTTCGTGGCGGCGGCGGTCCCGACACTCATCGTCGGCCTGATCGCCGGCGTGTTCGTCGATCGCTACGATCGTCGGAAGATCATGGTCGTCGCGGACCTGCTCCGGGCCGGCATCGTCGCCCTCATCCCGTTCATCTTCATCTTCGACCTGAGCATCGCCCTGCTCTACGTGGCCGTCGCCCTCGTGAGCACGATCTCCCAGTTCTTCAACCCGGCCAACGACGCCCTCCTGCCCGAGGTCGCGACCGACGAGGAGCTCGCCGCGGCGAACTCGTGGATCATGATCAGCTCGTTCGGCGCGACGTCGGTCGGGTTCGCCCTGTCCGGCCTGCTCGCCACCGCCTTCGACATCGACTGGGCGTTCTGGCTCGACGCGGTCACGTTCCTCCTGTCGGCCGTGCTCCTGCTGACGGTCCGCGTCGGCAAGATCGAGGCCGCCGAGGACACGAGCGTCGGCGTCGTCATCGCGAACCTGAAGGAAGGCGTTTCGACGCTGTTCGGATCGCCGCTCCTGCGGAACCTGCTCGCCACCGGCGTTCCGGTCTACTTCTCGTTCGGCCTGTGGAACGTGCTGCTGCTGCCGTTCGCGATCGATGCCCTCAAGGCCACCGAGTTCGAGTACGGCCTCCAGGAGGGGTTCACGTCCGTCGGCTTCGTCGTCGGCAGCCTGATGATGGCGAAGTGGGCCGATCGTTTCCGCGAAGGCTCCTGGATCGTCATCGCGACGATCGCCATGGGCATCGCCGGGATCCTCTACGGGATGTCGACGTCGATCGCGGTCGCGATCATCCTCGTGACCGTGTCGGGCTTCTTCAACGCGCCGTCATCGATCGCCCGCCGGGTCCTGCTCCAGCGGGCGACGCCGCGCGAGCTTCGCGGGCGCGTGTTCTCGGCCTTCGCGGTCGTCCGCGACGTGACGTTCCTGATCGGCATCGCCCTCGCCGGCCTGGCCGACATCATCGACGTCCGGATCCTGGTCATCGTCTCCTCGGTCGTGCTCGTCCTCACCGGCCTGTGGACCGGACTCGTGCCCGGGATCGGGCGTCCGGCAGCGGAATGGCGGCGGGCGATGTCCACTCTTCGCAGCGCCCAGGCCGCGACGGCGGCGCCGGGGGTGCCGGTGCTCGTTCGCGGCGCGACCCTGGCCGACTTCGACCGCCTGGCCGGGCACCTTCCGGCCCTGGGCCGGCTGAACGCCGAGCAGCGCGGTTCGCTGATCGCCGCGGCCTCCGTCCGCGATGTCCCCGCCGGGGCGGCGATCGTGAGCGTCGGCGATGTCGGCGACGCCGCGTACTTCATCCTCGACGGCCGGGCGGCGGCGGGGACGCCCGAGACCGACGGCGGCTATCGCTCGTTGTCGTCGATGGGCGCCGGCGACTTCTTCGGCGAGATCGCGGCCCTGACCGGCAGTCGCCGGACCGCAGACGTCGTGGCCGAGGAGCCGTCCACGATCGTCGAGGTCCCGGCGCCCGCGCTGCGAGCCCTGATGACGGTGCCTGAGCTCGGTTCGATCTTCCTGTCCACGATCACCGAGCGGCTGAGCCGGACGAACAACGCCGACCTGCCGCGCTTCTCGGGCGTCGACCAGGCGTCGCTCAAGGACCTCCGGACGCCGCGCCCGAGCGCAGAGTCCCTGCCGAAGACGTATTGATGCCGCGCCGTCGTCCGGTCGGCGGCATCCTCGGAGGGTGTGCCGCAGTTGACAGTCGCCACGTCGCGACCGGCATCGGTCCGGCCCGATCCGAGTTGCTATGGTGGCGACATCAACAGGGACACCGGCAGGACCGGAGCGCGAGCGGGGCCAATCCCGGAGGATGACGACATGAAGAAGATGAACCGTTTGCCGCACGAGCAGGTCGCCCCGGACGAGCACGACGGCCTGCCCGTCGACGGGCTCCCGGCCAACGGCAGCGATGTCGAGGGCCACCGCGCAGCGCCGTTCCTGCCCGGACTGCCCGGAACGGGCGGCGACAGCCTCCGCCGGCCGATCAGCGGCGGCGAAGTCGACGGCGACGACGGCGACGACGTCGAGGGCCATTCATTCGGCCACACGAAGGGCGAGCGATTCCTCCCGGGCCTCCCCGGCACCGGCGGCGACGAGGTTCGCTGACTGACCTCGCGGCGTCGCGTCAGCTGATCGCGACCGAGCACCAATCTGACCGGAAACCCCGCTGCCCAAACGCCTCGTCCGGCTCGACTCGGACGAGGCGTCGCCTTGTCCCCGGCAATCGGTGGCCGGTCAGCCGCGAGAGCGGGGTCGCCGTGGCCGCCAGGATCGTCTTCGTCTCGAATGGGGTCGCGGTCGGGTGGGCCGCGCGGATCCGGGCCGCGAAGCCGGCGATGTGCGGTGCGGCGAAGCTGTTCCCGGTGGCGACGATCCGGCCACCGTCCTTCCAGGCCACTTCGACATCGAGGCCGTACGCCCCGAACTCGACCGGCGGACGCGGGTTGTAGAACCAGACGTCCGGGTCACGGACATCGTGGGCGGCCACGGAGACGACCCCGGCGAACAGTGACGGGTAGCTCGCGACCGCGACGTTGTTGGCGGCACAGACGAGCAGGACGTTGGCGAAGTAGGCCCGATCGACGAGGTCGTGGAGCGTCGCGTACAGCGACTCGCTTCGCGACGAGAGGCTCAGGTTGACGACCGAGGCGCCCTGCTCGATCGCCCACTCGAGGCCCGTCGCAAACGCCAGTCCCTTGCCGCGGTTGTCGGCGCCGAGCACCCGGACCGAGAGGATCGAGGCCCGCGGCGCCAGTCCGAGGATGATCCCGGCGCAGGCGGTTCCGTGCCCAACAGCGTCGACCGGTTCGTCCCTGACCACCGCGGCCGAGTCGCCATCGAGCTCGACCCGGACGCTGGCGGCGAGCCGGCCCGCGACGGCGGGATGATCGCCCTCGACCCCCGAATCGACGATCGCCACGACGACGCCGTCGCCGTCACCGGCGCCGAAGGCCCAGGACCGACCGATCGTCGCGATGTCCTCGAGCGGGGCGAGCCGCCGGAGGGCCGTCCGGTGATCGCCCGCGAACGGCTCGCTCCAGGCGGGGAGAGGCTGGCCCAGCGCGGTCACGTGCCGGTCACCGGCCGCGGGCGGCACGACCGCGATCCGCTCGACGGACGAGCACGGCGAGCAGGTCGCGCACCAGCTCGAGCTGGCCGGGATCGGCCGAGCGCAGGAGGGCGATCTGGTCGGCCAGCGCCCACAGCGGGTCGTTGCCGTCGGCATCGAGCGACCGGATCTCCGCCGCGATGATCGCGTCGAGGGCCGCGTCGTCGGCGGCGGCGGCGTCGGCGTCGTCCGGGGCGGCGCCGGCGTCGTCCGGGGCGCCGGCACGGGACGCTCGATCGGCCGCCGTGAGCACGCCCCGGAGCAGGCTCGCCGTGTCGCGCTCGACCCGGCTGCTCCGGATCGCCACGGTCGCCTGGTGGGCGAAGACGGTGGCGAGCTCGACGTCGTGCAGGTCGAACCCGGCGTCGCCGCGCTTGTCGAGCACCTCGAGGACCCCGAGCACGCCTTCCTCGTCGACGAGCGGAACTGCGATCAGCGAGCGCGGCACGTAGCCGGTCTTCGCGGCTGTCGCGCGGCCGAACCGGGCGTCACGGGCGACATCGGACAGCGCGAGCGGCTGCCCCGTCGAGAACACGTAGCCCGCGACGCCCTGGCCCGATTCGATCGCCAGCCCGACCACGCCCTGGCCGTGCTCGCCGGCGGCCACCGTGAACACGAGCCGGTCCGTGGCCGGGTCGTGGAGGGCCAGCGACGCGGCCTCGGCCTCGAACAGGGCGACGGTGGCGTCGACGATCGAGCGGAGGACGGCCATGCCGGCCGGCGGGGCCAGCCGCCGCGCAACCTCGACGCGAAGGGCAACGGCGTGGAGCGTCGGGATCAACCGGTCAGAAGGGCCTCCCGGCGCGGACGGCTCCCGGTCGTCGGTCACCGTTCCACCGTCCGGGCGAGCCGCTCGACGTCGACGACGACGAGGTGGTCGCGCTCGAGCCGGACGAGCCCCTGGTCGGTCAGATCGGCGAGCAGCCGGTTCACCGACTGGCGCGAGCC
Source organism: uncultured Chloroflexia bacterium (assembly GCA_963746075.1). Taxonomy (GTDB): domain Bacteria; phylum Chloroflexota; class Limnocylindria; order Limnocylindrales; family CSP1-4; genus CF-46. The sequence continues at coordinate 439,389 of CAVUZY010000007.1, read as the reverse complement.
GCCGATCATTCCCGCCAGCTCCGACTGGGTGTACGGCCAGCCGATCCGGGCCTCCCCGCTGGTCGCGCCGGCCTTCTCGGCAAGCCGGACGATCCGCGACGCGAGGCGCCCGGGCAGGTCGAGGAAGTGGAGGTCCTCGACATGACCAGTGAGACGCCGGATCTCGGCCGCCAGCGAAGCCAGGAGGACGCGCCGGAGGGTGGCGTCCGAGTCGATCAGGTCGAGGAATGCGTCGCGATGGAGGACGAGCGTCTCGGTCGGCTCGACCGCCACGATCGTGGCCGAGTGCGGCGCGCCGTCGAGGATCGCGAGCTCGCCGAAGAACTCGCCCGGGCCGAGGATCGCGACGATCGCCGGCTCGGCGCCCTCGTCGCTTGGCAGGACCACCTTGACCGAGCCGCTGGCGAGGACGAACAGGGCGTCGCCGGGATCGCCCTGGTGGAAGACCGTCTCGCCGCGCCGGAAGCGGCGGATGCGCAGCACCCGAATGAGCGCGTCGATCGCGGCTTCGTCGGCCGCGCCGAACAGCCCGCTGGCGCGCAGGGCCTCCCTCGTCATCGCGTCGTCGGCAACGGCCATCCGGACCTCCTGCGCGGCCGCAGAGGCACGCGGCTCGTTGGCATCGTACGCGCTGATCCGGAGGACGCGGGCAGGGGCGAGCCGGAGCGTTGGGTCAGGAGCGGGCGACCGGGCGCATCGGGTACAGCCCGATGACGATCGGTGTTCGCGGATCGAGCGACAGCTCGTAGCCGATGTCGCCGCCGCGGAGCAGCTCGCCGAGGAGCGATCCCTCGCGGGGCGGCAGGCCGACGTACACCCGATGGCGATCGCCCAGGTCGATGGACGACACGTCGTCCTCGCTGCCGTTGATGCCGAAGCGGCGGCGGAGCTCGTGCATCGGGACATACGGCCGGCTCTTGATGAATTGTCGGAGCTGGGGCGCCGTGCAGCTGGCCATCTCGCCGGCCGGAGCGCCGTTGCTCCTGGCGGGAGCGTGGCCGTGGGCGCCGTGATCGGCGGCGACGGGCGAGCCATTCGATGTCGCGCTGGTCAGCGCTGCGGCTCCGGCGGCCTCGGAGGGCGCTGGGCGGTCAGGCGTGGGTGCGGGCGAGGCGAGCGTCCCCGCGGAGGTGGCGATCGGTGGCGCGGTGCCGGTTCGGTCCCGGTCCCCGTCCCGAACCGGGGCGGCCGCGGGAAGCGGGTCTTCGGCGCGGTCCAGGGCGTTGCTCCTGGGCGGACCGAAGGGCTGGGCGGCAGCGGTCGGGCGGGCGGTGCGGTCACGGGCGTCGGCCGCGGCGGGCGCGTCGTGCCGCGACCGGCTCGGATCCGTCGGCCCGGCGGGGCCGTTCGACCGATGCGGTCGGTTGCCGTGGTGCCGCCGGCTCATCGGCGGCTGACGCCCCGGCAACGGGCCGGCGCGACGATCGTGACAGCGGCGCCGAAGCACCGCGGGAAGGACGGGGCCATCGAACACTTCAGCCTGAGGGCGGGCCGGACCGGCCCGTCGTGGGTCGATGATACCCCGCCCCGGTCACTCCGATCGGCTGGCGACCGGCCGCAGAGCGATGTGCGGGCGCGGGTGGCGGCCAGGAACGCCGGTCAGCCGCTGACGACCCGCAGCTCGCGCGGCTCGTTGTTGAGCACGATCGGACCGTCGACACCGCACACGACGATGTCCTCGATCCGGGCACCGTAGCGGCCCGGGAGGTAGATGCCGGGCTCGACGCTGAACGCCATCCCCGCCCCGATCGGCTCGGCGTTGCCGGCGATCAGGTAGGGCTCCTCGTGACCCTCGAGACCGATCCCGTGGCCGGTCCGATGGAAGAAGTTCTCGCCGTAGCCCTCGCCGTCGATGATGTCGCGGGCCGTCCGGTCGATGGCCTCCGCCGGGACGCCGGGCCGCACGGCACGAGTTGCCGCAACCTGGGCTGCGAGCAGGACGCCGAAGAGGTGGCGGAACTCCTCGGTCGGCCCGTGCGCCTCGTCGCCGCCGGTCACCCACAGCGTCCGGGTGGTGTCGCTGCCGTAGCCGCCGAGCGACCCGCCGATGTCGAGCACGATCGGCTCGCCGGCCCGGATCACTCGATCCGAGGCCTCGTGATGCGGCGACGCCGAGTTCGGCCCGGAGGCGACGATGGCGAACTCCGCCAGCTCGTGGCCCTCGGCCCGGAGCCGATCGCGGACCTCGCGCGCGACGTCGGCCTCGGTCCGTCCCACCAACCGTCCGGAAGCGATCTGGTCGACGACGCGATCGGCGGCGGCGCCGGCGAGCCGGAGCAGCTCGATCTCGTCGGCGTCCTTGACCATCCGGAGCACGCGCAGGACCTCGGTGGCCGAGACCCAACGGACGCCGGGCGCGGCGGCCTGGAGCCGGAGGAGGTGGAGCGACCAGAGCCGGTCCGAGACCGCGATCGTGGCCGCCGCGCGCCCGCGGGCCCGCTCGACGAGGCCGGCGACCAGGCCGTGCGGATCGTCCGTCTCCATCCAGGTCGCGATCTCGACCTCGGTCCGGAGGCCCGCCCGGGCGGCAGGCTCCTCCAGCCGCGGCACGACGAGGACCGGTGCCTCGCCGGCGACGACGGCGAGCATCGTGAGACGCTCGAGCGGCATCGCCCGGTAGCCGGTCAGGTAGTCGAGGTCCGGGCCGACGCCGATCAGCACGGCGGCGAGGCCGCGCTCGCCGACGAGATCGGTGAGACGGCGGAGACGCGCGGCGTAGCGCTCGGCGGGGATCGCTGGGTGGGCGGTGGTCGCGGACGTCATCGGCTCGGGGTCTCCTTGGGCTCCAGGTCTGGCACGTCTGCGGTGGTCGAGCCGCTCTCGGCGCCCGGCTCGGCCTCGCCTCCGGCCGGGAGGCCGACGCCGCCGGTGGATGCGGCCAGCCAGCGGACGATCGTGGCCGGGCCGTCCTCGAACAGCTTGCGATAGGCGAGGACCCGGTCGGCGCCGACCGCGAGGGCGTCTCGGCGCAGGACGTGGTCGTCGTGCTGGCCGACGGCAAGGACTGCGACGCCGGCAGCGCGAGCGGCCGCGATGGCGGCCAGGCCGTCGTAGGCGAGGCTGGTCAGGTCGACGATCGCGCCACGGGCTCCGGCCAGCGCCGACCGGTAGGCCTCGGCCACTCGGACCGGGACGGCCTCGAGGCCGGCGGTTCGCACGTGGCCGACGAGCCGGGTCGACCAGATCAGGTCGTCGGCGAGGATCACGATGCGCGTGGAGGGCACGGGAAGCGCCTCGGTGTCGGCGACCACGATCGCGGCGCCCGGCCTCAGCCGAGCGACTCGACGAGGTGGCGGAAGACGTCGCGCGCGGTCACGACGCCGGTGGGACGGCCGTCCTCGACGATCGGGATGTGGCGGAACCCGCCGACGGCCATCTTGTTGATCGCCACCGCGATCGTCTCGTCGTGGCGCAGGACGACCGGATCGCGGGTCATCAGGGTCCCGATCGGCCGGCCCTGACGCTCGAGCCCGCCGACCTTCAGCACGGCGTCGCGATCGGTGAAGATCCCGACGAGCCGCCCACCGTCGGTCACGAGGACGCAGTCGATCGCCTTCTCGTGCATCGTCCGGATCGCCTCGTTGACGTCGGCCGTCGCCTCGACCGCTTCCGGGCTGGCGATGCCGAGCTCATCGAGATGCTCGCCGAGGAGCTGGCCGCGGAACGTCGTCGGCGACTGCGGCGTGTCGTGACCGGCGAGATCCGAGCCGCAGTTGTCGCAGACGTCGGAGCCGAGCAGGTTCTCGAAACCGCAGGTGGGGCAGCGTGCGGCCGGCATCGTCTACTCGACCGTCCAGGTCTCGCCGGACATGAGCGCCGCGGTCACGTCGCCCTCACCGTAGGACGCGACGGCGGCGGAGATCTGCTGCGCGAGGAGCTGGTCGTGGGTCGGCCGGGGCACGGCCCGCAGGACGCCGACCGGGACCGGGTAGTCGGGCCAGAACATCCGCGACAGCATCAGGGCGAGGTACGGCTCGTCGGCCAGCTCGTCGTGGACGAGGAGGTCGGATTCGGCGATCCCGTTCTCGCCGATCGTGACGACCTCGGGATGGAGGCCGCGCAGGCGGATCCCCTTGTCGCGGTCCTTGCCGAAGACCATCGGCTTGCCGTGCTCCAGGACGAGCATCCGGTCCTCGCGGACCTCGCGGTCGGTGAAGTCGCGCCAGGCGCCGTCGTTGAAGATGTTGCAGTTCTGGAGGACCTCGACGAACGTCGAGCCGTGATGCATGCCCGCCCGCTGGAGGGTCTGCTGGAGGTGCTCGGTGTGGGTGTCGACGCTGCGCGCCACGAACGACGCCTCGGCGGCCAGCGCCACGGTCAGCGGCTGGATCGGCGTGTCGACCGTCCCGGCCGGGGTCGACTTCGTCTTCTTGCCGAACTCGGACGTCGGGCTTGCCTGGCCCTTGGTCAGGCCGTAGATCCGGTTGTTGAACATCACGAGCGTGATGTCGACGTTGCGCCGCATCGAGTGGAGGATGTGGTTGCCCCCGATCGACAGCGCGTCGCCGTCGCCGGTGATCACCCAGACCATCAGCTCCGGCCGGGCCGCCTTGAGGCCGGTCGCGAGGGTCGGGGCGCGGCCGTGGATCGTGTGGAAGCCGTACGTGTTCATGTAGTACGGCAGGCGCCCCGAGCAACCGATGCCGCTGATGAAGACGATGTTCTCCTTCGGGACGCCGAAGTCGGGCATCTGCTTCTGGGTCTGGGCCAGGATCGAGTAGTCGCCGCAGCCGGGGCACCAGCGGACTTCCTGGTCGGACACGAAGTCCTTGCGGGTCAGCTGAATGATCGCCGCGTTCTCGGGGCTGAGAGCCGGCTGAGCGGGCGCGGCCGCGTCGGCGTTGAATTCGGTCATGTCTCTTCCTATTCCGCCGTGCCGAGAATCCGCTCGGCCTGGGTCACGATCTCGGCGATCGTGAACGGCTTGCCGCGGACCCGGTCGTAGCCCTCGGCGTCGATCAGGAACTGCGCCCGGATCAGCATCAGCAGCTGGCCGAGGTTGACCTCCGGGATGAGCACCCGTCGGAAGCTCCGGAGGACCTTCTCGGTATTGGCCGGGAACGGGTTGAGGTGGCGGAGATGGGCGTGGGCGACGTTGCCCTGGCCCTGGCTGTGGAGTCGCTCGACGGCGCTCCGGATCGCGCCATAGGTGGAACCCCAGCCCAGGATCAGCAGGTCGCCGCGATCCGGTCCGAAGACCTCGAGCGGGGCGATGTCGTCGGCCATCCGGGCGACCTTCGCCTGGCGCAGGAGCTGCATCCGGTGATGGTTGTCGGGGTCGTAGCTGACGTTGCCCGTGATGTCGGCCTTCTCCAGCCCGCCGATCCGGTGCTCGAGCCCGGGCGTGCCCGGGATCGCCCACTTGCGGGCGAGGGTCTTGGGGTCGCGCTCGTACGGGTGGAAGCCCTCCTTCTCGGTCCAGTTCGCGACCGAGATGTCGGGCAGGCCCTCGAACGACGGGATCTTCCACGGCTCGGCGCCGGTGGCGAGGAACGCGTCGGACAGGTACACGACGGGCGTGACGTACTTCAGGGCGAGGCGCCAGGCCTCGATCGCGAAGTCGAAGCACTCGCCGGGCGTGGCCGGGGCGACGATCGGCATCGGGGAGTCGCCGTTCCGCCCGAACATCACCTGGAGCAGGTCGGACTGCTCGTTCTTGGTCGGCATGCCGGTCGACGGGCCGGCCCGCTGGACGTCGATCACGACCAGCGGCAGCTCGACCATGACCGCCAGGCCCATCGCCTCCGACTTCAGGGCGATCCCCGGTCCCGACGACGCGGTCAGGCCCATCGCCCCGCCGTAGGACGCCCCGATCGCGGCCCCGATGGCGGCGATCTCGTCCTCGGCCTGGAAGGTCTTGACCCCGAAGTTCTTGTAGCCGGACAGCTGGTGGAGGATGTCCGACGCCGGCGTGATCGGATAGGAGCCGTAGAACAGGGGGCGCCGGGCGAGCTTCGACGCCGCGAGCATCCCGAGCGCCGTCGCCTCGTTGCCGGTGATGTTGCGGTACGTGCCCGGGGCGAGGTGAGCCGGCGCGACGCGGTAGTGGGTGTGGAAGATCTCGGTCGTCTCGCCGAACGCGTAGCCGGCCTTGACGGCCCGCGTGTTGGCCTCGGCGACGACCGGCCGCTTGCCGAACTTCTCGTCGATCCAGCGGATCGTGCCGTCGTACTCGCGGCCGTACAGCCAGAACATGATCCCGAGGGCGAAGAAGTTCTTCGTCAGGTCCTTCTGCTTCGAGGTCATGTCGAGCCCGTCGAGCGAGCGCTCATTGAGGGTCGAGATGGGGATCTCGAACAAGGCGTACTGCTTGAGCGAGCCGTCCTGGAGCGGGTTCGCGGCGTAGCCGGCCTTGGTCAGGTTGGCGGCCGTGAACGCGTCGCTGTTGACGATCAGAGCGCCGCCGGCGGGCAGGTCCATGACGTTCGTCCTGAGGGCCGCCGGGTTCATCGCGACGAGGACGTCGGGCTGGTCGCCGGGAGTGTGGATCTCGTTCGAGCTGAAGCTGATCTGGAAGCCGGACACGCCCGGCAGCGAGCCTGCCGGGGCCCGGATCTCGGCGGGGTAGTCGGGCAGCGTGCTGATGTCGTTGCCGTAGACGGCCGCGGTCCGGGTGAACTGGGTCCCGGTCAGCTGCATGCCGTCGCCGGAGTCGCCGGCGAAGCGGATCGTGACGCGATCGAGCTCCTGCGTCTGCGGCTCGGTCTCGCGGGTCGTGGTCACGTGGTCTGTCAGCCCCCTTCGGCTCGCTTCATGGTCTGGTGCGGTCGCGGCGGCAGGTTGAGGAGCTCCTCGGGGAACGCCTCGGCGAGGTATTTCAGGATGTCCTGCGGCCGGATCACGCCCTGGAGGATGTCGTCGTCGTCGAGCAGCGGGACGTTCCGGTAGCGCCCGGTCTGCATCAGCTCGATCGCGTCGCGCACGGTCTCGTCGAGATGGAGGTGGTGTGGCTTGGTCGTCATGAGGGTCTCGACCGGCTGGTCGAGGTCGATCGGCTCGACGTCGCCGCCGACGAGGCGGCCGAAGATGTCGCGCTCAGTGAGGACGCCGGCCAGGCGACCATCGGAATCGACGACAAAGACGGAATTGCCGGTTCCGGTGCGGCGGATCGCGGCGAGGCAGTCGGCCAGGCTGGTGTGCGGCGCGACCGTCACCGGCTCGCGCCGTCCCACCACCTGGAGACGCTCGTCAACGAGGAAGGGCACCCGCGCGGTCACGGCACCTTCGGTCAGCTCAGTCACGAGGCCAAGTGTATCCACTTCGCCGTTCACGGCCGGCAGCCGCGGGCCGTTGCGTGCCGATGACGGCGGCCCTCGGCCCCCACTCGGCGAGTTGCGGGCGAGCCGTGCTGCCACGCGCCTGCGACGAGCCGGTCGTCCGCTCCAGAGCGGCCGCAATCGGCCGGACCCGATCGTTCGGACCCCACCATCAAGGAGATCGAACGATGGACCAGCGCGAGAGCGATCCGACCGGCGCGTTCAGTGGCGGCTCGGCCGGCCTCGAGGATGACAACCGGACCGGCACCGAGTTCGAGCGGCACGCTCCGGACGGCGCCCAGCCCGGCGGCGGACAGCCGAACGACGGCCGGCCGGCGACGGAGGACGGCCGCACCGGCGAGGCGCCGGGCGTGGCCGAGACGGAGCGCGACGTCGTCACGTCGGGGACGGCGGCGACCAGCGAGGTCGCCGACCCGGCCGCGCAGGCCGACGCCGAAGGCCAGGGCGACGGGACGCCGCGCCCGCGCTGACGTCGCCGGCCGGGACGACCGCAGGTCGCCTCCGTCCGGCTGATAGCCTCCGGCGGTGGATCGCCGCCGGGCCCTGGGCATCGCCCTGATCGTCGTCTCCGCCGCGGGATTCGGCTCGGGCACGGTGCTGTCCAAGCCGATCTACGGGACCGGCCTCGACTGGCTCCAGCTCCTCGCCTGGCGGTTCACGATCGGCGCGGCGCTGGCCTGGGCGTGGATCCTGCTGTCGCCGGCGCGACGATCGTCGATCCGCGGGATCGGGCGGCGCCAGGCGCTCGTCGCGATCCTCCTCGGCGTCTGGTACACGGGCAACGCCGGCACCTACTACGCCGGGCTCGAGACGGTTCCGGCCTCGCTGGCCGGCGTCCTCGTCTACCTGTACCCGGCGATCGTCGCCGTGCTGTCGGTCCGGTTCGCGACCCGCCTGACGGGCCGCCGGCCGTGGATCGCGCTCGGGATCGCCCTCGTCGGTGTCGTGCTGGCCCTCGGCGGGGTCGACCTCTCATCACCGCCGCCCGTCGCCGGCATCGCCCTGGTTCTCCTGTCGCCGCTGATCTACGCCGGCTGGATCGTCCTGTCGGCGCGTCTCGCCGGCGAGCGGTCGGAGCACCTCGCGCCGCAGGACGCCGGAGCCGGCCGGGTCGACGATGCCGCGGTCGCGAGCGCCCTGATGATCTCGGCCACCGCGATCGCCTTCGTCGGGGCGGCGCTCGCCACGGGCCGGCCGTACCTCCCGGGCGAGATCCCCGGCGAAGCCTGGCCGTACCTGCTCGCGATCGGCTTCCTGGGGACGTTCCTCGCGATCCAGACGTTCTACGCCGGCTCGCGCCGGATCGGAGCGGCCCAGGCGGCCCTCGTCAGCACGGTCGAGCCGCTGATGATCGTGAGCCTCGCGTTCGTGTTCCTGCACGAGACGCTGGCGCCGGTCCAGCTGGTCGGCGCGGCGCTGATCATCGTCGGGGTGCTGGTCGCCCAGACCGCCGAGCGACCATCCGGCGCCGCCGAGCCCGCGTCACCGCTGGACGCGGAGGTCCGGCCGGGGCGCTGAGGAGCCGGCGTCAGCCGCGAACGTCGGCCAGATAGCGCTTCGCGGTGTCGGCCACGAACGCCCCGTCGGCGCCGATCCCGACGAACGTGAACCCGAGCTCGAGATGGCGCGGGACGACGGCGGTGTCGTATACGAGGATGCCGGCGGCCTTGCCGTGGGCGCGGCAGGCGGCGACGACGCGCTCGAGGGCGCCGAGATAGTCGGCGTGCTGGAACTGGCCGGGAATCCCGAGCGAGTGCGACAGATCGGCCGGACCGACGAACAGGACGTCGACCCCGTCGATTGCGGCGATCTCGTCGGCGTCGCGCAGCCCGCCGACCGACTCGATCTGGATGATCCCGACGACCCGTTCGTTGAGACGCTGGACGTCGGCATGCCCGACGACACCGAGCCCGGCGCCGCGGACCCGGGTGGCGACGCCCCGGATCCCCTGCGGCGGGTAGCGCAGGAACGTGACTGCCTCGCGCGCCTGGTCCGCCGAATCGAGCCGCGGGACCATGATCCCGCGGGCGCCGAGGTCGAGCGCCCGTCCGATCCGGATCCGTTCCCCGGACTGCGGCCGCACCAGGGCGGCCGGGCCGCCGAGCTCGATCGCCCGGAGCTGGCCGGGAAGATCGTCCTCGGTCCCGGCGCCGTGCTCGAGGTCGACCAGCAGCCAGTCGTAGCCGGCCGCGGCGCACAGCTCGGCGGAGGCGGGCGAGGCGAGGTCGATGAACAGGCCGAAGAGCGTCTCGCCGGCCAGGGTCCGGTCGCGGAAGGACCGGTCGAAGGGGTCGTTCATCGGCCCATGATCGCGGTTCGCCGGGCTCTTCGTCGGCCGCCTCGTCAGGTGCCTCGTCGGCCGCCTCGTCAGGTGCCTCGTCAGTCGGGGAACGCCTCGGGCCCGCGCTCGGCCAGCTGGGCCGCCTCGTCCGACCCTTCCTCGGGCGGGAGCCAGCTGTAGGGATAGCGGTCGTCGTCGAGGTCCATCGCGGCGTTCGTGATGTGGAGCGGGTGGAAGGTGTCGACCATCACCGCCAGCTCCTCGGTCGCCTCCTTGCCGATCGAGGCCTCGACCGTCCCCGGGTGCGGCCCGTGCGGGATCCCCGCCGGATGGACCGTGAACGACGCGATCTCCACGCCCCGCCGGCTCATGAAGTTGCCGGCGACGTAGTAGATGACCTCGTCGCTGTTGATGTTCGAATGGTTGTACGGCGCCGGGATCGCGAGCGGGTGGTAGTCGAACTTGCGCGGCACGAACGAGCAGACGACGAAGTTGCGGGCCTGGAACGTCTGGTGGACCGGCGGCGGCTGGTGGACCCGCCCGGTGATCGGCTGGAAGTCGGCGATGTTGAACCGGAAGGGCCAGAGGTAGCCGTCCCAGCCGACCACGTCGAACGGGTGGTGGCGGTAGTGGTAGGCCGTGATCCGATCGGTCGAGCGGACGTCGATCACGAAGTCGCCGTGCTCGTCGATCGGGTCCGCCAGCTCCGGCGCGTGGAGGTCGCGCTGGCTGTACGGCGAGTGCTCGAGGAGCTGGCCGTAGTCGTTGCGATAGCGCTTCGGCGGCTCGATCTCCGACGGCGCCTCGAGGTACAGGATCCGCTGCGCGCTGCCCTCGTCCGGGTCGAGCCGCCAGGTCGTCCCGATGGGGAGCACGAGGTAGTCGCCCGGGCCGTAGCGCAGCGGCCCGAAGATCGTGTCGCAGACGCCGCTGCCCTCGTGGATGAACAGCATCTCGTCGGCGATCCCGTTGCGATAGAACCGTCCGGCCGGCATCGCCTCGGCCGGGCGGACCACGCCGAAGATGACGTCATGGTTGAAGTAGAGCGGGATTCGCCCCGTGACGACGTCGCCCTTCGGCTCGACCGCCCCGGTCTTCGTCAAGCGGTGGCGGTGGAGGCCGTCGTCGGCGGCATCGAGCTGGATCCGGCCGACGGTCTCGATCTTGTGCGTCCGCGTCGGCGGGACGAGGTGGTAGAGGAGCGAGCTGCGGCCCGTGAATCCCTCGACGCCGAACAGCTCCTCGGCGTACAGGCTGCCATCAGGAGCCCGGTGCTGGGTGTGGCGCTGGCGGGGAATGCTGCCCTGGGCGACGTAGTACATGAAGCGACTGGCCTCCTCGGGGTGAGGAGGCCAGTCTAGAAGCGTCGGCGCGGACGGGTCTCACGGACTTCACGGCGTCCGTCCTCGACCGCGTGGATCCGCCCGCCATGATTCGCGATCTCCTCGCCGGCGGGCCGAAGCCCGGGGCGCTCGCACCCGGCGGAATCCTCGTGGCGGCGTTCCTGATCGGTTCCTGGGTCTTCTACGCGATGCTCGTCGTCGCACCACGGGAGCTTGCCGCTCCGGGGCCGCGGCCCGGCGTCCGGGTGTCTCGCGATCTGGTGCTCGTCGTGTCGGCGCTCGTCGGAGCCGGCGGCGCGATCCTGCTCTAGCCGGCCTCCGGTCGGTCGGCGAGAGGGCTCCGGCGCTCGAGGAGCACGACGTCGCGCCAGATGCCGTGCGGGTCGCGGCCGATCCGCTCCTGGATGCCGACCCGGCGGAATCCGGCCCGCTCGTGAAGGGCGAGGCTGGGGCCATTGTTGGCCTGGACACCGGCGATGAGCGTCCAGATGCCGGACGCTTCCGAGGCCGGGATCAGGGCCGCGAGGAGCGCCGCGCCGACGCCGCGCCCGCGCGCCGACGCCGCCACATACACGCTCTCCCACGCAACGCCGGCGTAGACCGCGCGCGACGAGTAGCGAGCCACGGCCGTCCAGCCGACGACCCGGCCGTCGAGACGGGCCACGAACCGGCAGTCCCGCCGATGCGAGGCGGTCCATGCCCGCCACTCCGGGACCACGGTTTCGAACGTGGCGACGCCGGTCGCGATGCCCTCCGCGTAGATGTCGAGGACGGCGGGCCCGTCGTCGTCGGTCATCGGCTCGACGACGATGACGGCGCTGGCCGGGTCGTCGGCCACTCAGCCGCTCCTGCCCCGAGCGTCGACGGGCCACTCCTCGGTCGAGCCGTCGGCGGTCGAGCCGTCGGCCCGGACCGCGACCACGGCTTCGACCAGGTCGATGACCGGGCAGATGTGGTTCGGGATGACCGCGACCACATCACCGAGCCGTGGCCGATCGACACCCGGCGGGGCCACGACGACGCCGTGGTAGTCGTAGAGCCGTTCGATCACGAGGTCCGGATAGCCCACGATCGCGCCGAACCCGGTCAGCCACTCGGCGCGATCCTTCGTCAGCGCCTTGGCCCCCGCATCGAGGACGAAGCGGTCGACGTGGACCGAGACGACGGTCGTCAGGACGGCCGCAGCGCAGCCCTCGGGCGGGACCGACCCGAGCGCCCACTGCTGGCGATCGCCGTAGGCGTACGTCCCGGCCCGCATCTCGTTCACGCCGCCCGCCGCGGCCGTCACCATCGTCGGCGTGGACCCGGCGCTGATCGTGGCGCAGGCGAACCCCTCGGCCCTCAGGCCCAGAGCCGCCGCCTCGAGCGTTCGGACCTCGTCCGCTCCGGCGCCCTCGGCCTTGCCCGGACCGTAGCCGTGGCCGCCGTGACTGAACACGCCATCCACACGGAGGCCGGCCGCGCGTGCCGCCAGCGCGACCTCGACCGCCGCCCCGGAAGTGGCCAGCCCCGTCCGGCGGTTGCCCGGATCGATCTCGACGAGGACGGTCAAAGGGCGCGTGGAACCGGCCACCGCCGCGGCCAGGTGGCCGACCCCGCCGATCGAATCGACGCCGACGCGGAGCCGCCGCGCTGCGTCGTGAGCGGCGCGCAGCCGGGCGGCCTTCGGACCCACCGCCCAGACGGGATAGGCGAGGAAGACGTCGTCGATCCCGGCGGCGACGAAGACTTCGGCCTCACCGAGCGTCCCGACCGTGATCCCCCTGGCGCCGGCCGCGATCTGGAGCCGGGCGACCGCCACGCTCTTGTGGGTCTTGGCGTGCGGCCGGAGGGCGATGCCCCGGGCGTCCATCGCGCCCTGGAGCCGCCCGATGTTGGCCTCCACGCGGCCGAGGTCGACGACGACACGCGGCGTGTCGAGCCCGCTCGGCAATGCCGGGAACGTGAGCGCGCCCCGGGCCTGTGCGACGTTCATCCGCGCGCGTCACGCGTCGCCGGGCGATCCACGATCGGCGTTCGCAACGTGCCCAGGCGATCGACCCGGAGGACGACCTCGTCGCCGGGCTCGAGATACCGACCGAGGGTCGCGTCCTTGATCTCGAGCAGGCAGCCGGTCCCGACCGTGCCCGAGCCGAGCAGGTCGCCGGGCCGGAGTCGCACGTCCGCGGATGCCCGCGCGACCATCGCCCCGAAGCTGAATTGGGCGTCGGACCAGCGACCGCGCGAGGTCTCGACCCCATTGACCTCGGCGGTCATCGCGAGATCCGGGCCTGTCGCGCTGCCATCGCCGCGGGCTACGGCGGGTCCGAGCTCGTCGGGCGTCACGAGCCACGGCCCGATCGATGACGCGAAGTCCTTGCCCTTTGCCGGCCCGAGCCGGACCACGGTCTCCTCGCGCTGGAGGTCGCGGGCCGACCAGTCGTTGAAGATCGTGTAGCCGCCGATCGCCTCGTCGCCGCGCTCCTCGGGAAGATCCGCGACCGGCGTGTCGATCAGCGCGGCGACCTCCAGCTCGTAGTCGAGCTCCACGCTCGCGGCCGGCGACCAGACGGGGTCGTCGGGTCCCCGGATCTCCGAGACGTTGCTGAAATAGAAGATCGGCAGGCGGTACCAGGTCTCCGGCACCTCACCGCCCCGCCGCTCCCACATCGTCCGGACATGGCCTTCGAACGCGTAGAAGTCGCGCAGGCCGGGCGGACGGAGGATCGGCGGCCCGAACACCAGGTCGGCGGCGTCCAGGACGGCATCGTCATCGGCCGCGTCGCCGCGCGGCACGAAGCCGTCGACGAGCTCGCCCAGCGCCTCGACCCGGAGGCCGCGCGCGAGATGGTCGTCGAGGGTGGTCACCGGCTGGCGATGGAGGACGCGGTCGTGGGCGAGATTCGGGTCGGCGGCGATCGCGCGCCGGCGAGCCGCATCGAGGTCGATCCAGGCCATGGGTGTGGCGGACGCCGTCGATCCCGACCCGGCCGCGGGCGTCGAAGCCGGATGGGCCGGCAGGGCCGCGGCCAGGCGCCACGCGCCGCCGGCGGGACCATGCCGCTCGCGAACGTGGGCGATCTTCATCGACGGGTGGGGAGCCGGGGCGTCATCGGCGCGAGTGTAGGCCACCCCCCGATCAGCAGCCGGGCGTGCGGCATTCGGGGGATGACGCACCCGGACCTGGGATGCGAGCCTGAACCGACATGAGCGAGCTACCGCTCCGCAGCGGCGCCGAGCCACGTCCCGACGCGCCCGCGGCGGCGTCGTCGGGCGGAATGGGAACCGCGCCCGAGTCCGTCCCGAATCCGGCGCGTAGCCTGTCGTCGCCTGCCCCGCTGGACCGGCGGCCCGCAGATCGCCGGGATCTCGAGCCGCCCACGACGAACCCGAGCGACGCGGTGATCCTCGTCATGCTCATCCGGCTGATCGCGGCCGTCGCGTTCATCATCGGCTGCCTCGAGTCGATTGTGGGTGCCTCCGTCGGCGAGCCACGGGCCATCGTCCTCGGCGTCGTCGCCGCGGGGTACGGGACGTGGGTCGCGACCCGCGTCGCCCGGCTGACCGGCGCGAGCCAGGAGGTCACGATCACCCGGATCGCGATCGCGACCCTTGCCCTGATCGCGCTCGCGGCCGCGCTCCAGCCGTCGCTCGCCACGGCGATGGCGATCGCGTCGCTCTTGCCCGCCGTGATCGTGACGCCGATCGTCCGCAGCCCGGTCGTCCTCCGCCTGCTCATCATCGGCGGCCTGGTTGGCGCGTGGAGCGTTCTCGTCGCGCGGCTGGTCCCGGCCAGCGGGGTGCCGGATGACGCGGAGGCCGGCCTCGCGTTTCTCGTCCTCGTGTTCGCCTACGCGTTCCTGATCATCTTCCTGTGGGAGGTCAGCCGCCGCCTGAAGGACACCGCGGCCGACCTGCGGAGCGTCGTGACGATGTCGGCGGACCTCGCGGAGACCCTCGATCCGCGGCTGGTCGGCGACCGGATCGCCGTCCACATCGCCCGCGCGGTCGGAGCGGACGACTGCGCCCTGAGCTACTGGGACCAGGCGACCGATCGGGTCGTGACGCTCGGCTACGAGCCGCCGGAGCGGCGCGAGACCCTGAACGAGAGCTACCACCTCGACGAGTTCCCGGCGACGCGCAAGGTGCTCGTGGACCAGCGCCCGATCGTGATCGACGTCGACGACGCCACGGCGGACCCGGCCGAGACCGCCTACCTCGCCTCCATCGGCCAGCGGACGCTGGCGATGATCCCGCTCGTCGCCGCCGGCCGGACGGTCGGCCTGATCGAGATCACGTCGTTCCGGAAGGACGCCTTCGATCTGCGGGCCGTGGAGCTCGCGACGATGCTCTCCGGCGAGGCGGCGATGGCGCTCGAGAACGCCCGGCTGTACGACGAGATCCGCCATCAGGCCCTGCACGACGGTCTCACCGGGCTCGCCAATCGGGTGCTGTTCCGGGACCGCGTCGAGCACGCGGTGGAGCGCACCCGGCGCACCGGCGGCCTGGTCGCCGTCCTGTTCATCGACCTCGACGACTTCAAGACCCTCAACGACACCCACGGCCACGCGCGCGGCGACGAGGTCCTCGCGATCGCCGCGGGACGCGTGGCCGCCGCGCTCCGGCCGTCGGACACCGCCGCGCGCCAGGGCGGCGACGAGTTCGCGGTGCTCATCGAGGACGTCGTCGACGAGGCCGACGCGTTCGCGGTCGCGACCCGGCTGGCCGAGGTCCTCCGCCAGCCGATGCCGATCGGCCACGTCGAGGTCCGGATCGCGGCCAGCATCGGGGTCGCCCTCGGCGGGCGCGGCGAGGAATCGGCCGACGACCTGCTCCGCAACGCCGACGTGGCGATGTACGCAGCGAAGGGCTCGTCGCGCGGCGGTGCCGAGATCTTCCGGCCCGCCCTCCGCGAGGGCGCCGCCGAACGAGCCGATCGCGCCGCCCGGCTGCGCGGCGTCGAGGAGCGCGACGAGCTCCGCCTCGACTACCAGCCGATCGTGGATCTCGCGACCAACAAGATCGAAGGGCTCGAGGCCCTGGTCCGCTGGCAGCCGCCGGATGGGCCGGTCCTCATGCCGGCCGAGTGGATCGACCTCGCCGAGGAGAGCGGCGACATCGTGCCGATCGGCCGCTGGATCCTGCGCGAAGCGTGCCGTCAGGCCCGCGACTGGCAGATCCGCCTCGCCCGACCGGACCTGATGATCAGCGTCAACCTGGCCGCCCGCCAGTTCCGCGAGCATGACATCGTGGCCACGGTCCGCGCCACGCTCGACGAGACGGGCCTGCCGCCGGCGACGCTGATGCTCGAAATCACCGAGAGCGGGCTGATGCGGCGGACGACGACGACGATCGCGCGGCTCGGCGCGCTCCGGGACCTCGGCGTGCATCTCGCGATCGACGACTTCGGAACGGGTTACTCGTCGCTCAGCTATCTGGAGCGGTTCCCGATCGACGTCCTCAAGATCGACCGGACGTTCGTGTCTGCCGTGGGCGATGCCGTCTCGCCGATCGCGCGGGCCATCGTCGATCTGGGCCGGACGCTCGGGCTCCAGGTCATCGCCGAGGGCATCGAGCACGCCGAGCAGGCGCGCTCGCTGTCCGACATCGGGTGCCGCCTCGGACAGGGCTACCTGTTCGCCCGGCCGATGACGGCCGCCGCCGCCGAGTCGTTGCTCGCGGAGGGCGACGGGCTGGCTCGTCCGATCGACCTGGAGCGAGCGTCAGACGCGGGACCTGTTTCGCGGCTCCGGGTCGTCGGCGGGGAGTAGCGCGGCGCTCGCGGCGCTCGCAGCGCTCAGAACGGCTTGAGTACCATCAGCCACAGGATCAGGAGCAGGCCGACTGAGCCGACGCCGACCAGCAATGCCACCGGAGCCGTTGCCGTCATCGCCGCGAGCTCCTCGTCGGAGACGACGAGTGCCGGATCGGCCGGGGTGTTGCCCCTCCCGAGCCCGGCTGCAGCCCGCAGCCGGACGAAGTACGGCGTCGCCACGGCGTACATCACGACGATCACGGCCACGAGGATCACGAGCGCCGCCCAGATCCAGAGGCGCCCGAAATGGTTGCCGTCGATCCCGGCCCAGATCCCGCCGATCAGGAGCAGGAGCAGCCCGACGTACGTCCCTCCGATGCTGGCGGTCGACAGTGACAGCAGCGCCCCGATCCGGGCCCGATCGCGCTCGCCCCGGAGGAGCATGGCCATCCACGCCGACGCGCCGTGCGACAGGACGAACACGAATGCTCCGACGATATGGAGCAGGACGATCCACGGATACATGGGCAACCTCCAGGCAGAGCGCAATTCAGCCGGCAGAGCGTGGTCCGGACGGATGATCGCACGGCCGAGCCGGCGAGCAGCCCACGCCGCCCAGGCCGGGTAGCCGACGTACGTCGCGCCGAGGAGGCCCATCGGGACGCCGTCGAGGAGGAGCCCGGAACGGCTCCCGGCCGCGCCGATCGCCGCGCTGGCCGCGGCGCACACGACGGTGACGCGTCGCTCGATCGATCGGCGGCGGGCCGGGCGACCACGGCCGTCATCGGCAGCCATCCGTGCCGTTCGCGCATACCGCGGACGATCGCCATGGCGCCGCCCCCGACGCCGTGACGGCGCCGGCGGTCGCCGGAGTGCGCTAGAGGTTGCCCCGCCGGCCCTGCTCGATCTCGATCGCCTCGAACAGTGCCTTGAAGTTGCCGACGCCGAAGCCGCGTGATCCGTGCCGCTCGATGATCTCGAAGAAGAAGGTCGGGCGGTCCTGGATCGGCCGGGTGAAGATCTGGAGGAGGTAGCCCTCCTCGTCGCGGTCGGCCTCGATACCGAGCTCCTCCAGCGTCTCGATCGGGACGCCGACATCGCCGACGCGCGCGCCGAGCTGCTCGTAATAGGCGTGCGGCATGCCGAGGAACTCGACGCCCAGGCCGCGCAGCGTCCGGACGGTTCCGACGATGTCCTCGGTCCGGAGCGCGATGTGCTGGGTCCCGGCGTCAAGGTAGTAGTCGAGGAACTCCTGGATCTGACTCTTCTTCTTGCCGGCTGCCGGCTCGTTGATCGGGAACTTCACGCGGCCGTTGCCGTTGGTCATGACCTTGGACATCAGGGCGCTGTAGTCGGTGTGGATGACCTTGTCGTCGTAGTGGATCAGCTGGGCGAACCCGAACACGTCGCGGTAGTAGTCGACGAAACGGTTCATGTCGCCGAGGGCGACGTTGCCGACGCAGTGGTCGATCTCGAGCAGGCTCATTCCCTGCGCCGCCGCAGCGGGTTTCTTGACCTTCCGATAGCCCGGGGCGAAGACGCCGTGATAATTCGCCCGGTCGATGAAGCTGTGGCGAACCTCGCCGTACGTGTAGACGGCGGACCGGCGCAGGATGCCATCCTCCCCGCCGTCCAGCTCGACCGGCTCGATCGCGGCTCGCGCGCCGCGCTTCGTCGTCTCGGCGAACGACGAGGTCGCGTCGTCGACGAGGAAGGCGATGTCCTTGACGCCGTCGCCGTGGCGGTGGATGTGCTCGGCGATCTCGCCGTCCGGCGACAGCGCGCCGGTCACGACCAGGGTGATGTCATTGCGCCGCATCACGTAGCTGATCCGGTCCCGGACACCCGTCTCGAGCCCGGCGTAGGCGATCGGGGTGAAGCCCCACAGCGCCCGGAAATAGTGGGCGGACTGCTTGGCGTTGCCGACCCAGAACTCGACGTGGTCGATGCCCTTGAGCGGCAAGAAGTCCTGGGCTTCGTCGTAGGCGTTCTTGTTGACGATGGCGCCGGCCTGGTTGGCGGCGCCGCGGGCGATCGTGTCGGTCATGCGGCCGGTCTCCTGCGGTTCGGCGACCGTGTCGACGGGCCTGGGGTCCGGCGCGGCCACGGAACGGCGACCCGGCACGGAGCCGGGATGGTCTGGCCACCCATGCTACGCCGGTCGTGCGAGACTGCGCGGATGGATGAGCTCGCCGGCCGGCTGCGCGACACGGGCGCGGCATGTCTCGCGCTTCGTGAGCCGCTCGTCGCGGGCGAGCCCTGGCCGCTCAGCGACGCGTGGGGCCACACGCCGGAGGCAGATTGGGGCCCGCGCGAGGTCCTCGGCCACGTCAACGAGATGCTGTCCTACTGGACCGAGCAGCTCGAGGGCGTCCTCGCCGGCGATCCGGGAACGGCGGTCCCGTTCGGCCGAATCGCGACGGACCAGTCCCGCCTGGATCGGATCGATGCCGATCGGGCGAAGCCGGCCGGACGGCTGCTGGACGAGATCGAGGCCGGACTCGGCCGGGCGAGGGCGTTCGCGGAGCGGCTGTCGCCGGCCGAAGGCGACCGCCTCGGCGCGCATCCGACCCGCGGCGAGCTCACGGTCCGGGCGTCCATCGAGCGGTTCCTCATCGACCATCTCGAGGAGCACGTCGTGCAGCTGCGCACCACCCTTGAGCGACGCCGACCGGACTGAACGCCACCTGCCCGACCGGCAACCCGGACCTCTGGGCCAGGGGTCATGGTACTGACGGGCTATTCCCAAGTCCCACCCGCCGACCGTACCTTCCGAGTCCGCGCAGATACCCAGAGACGCGTGGTTAAGGAAGGGGCCCGTTCGTTGTTGCAGCAGCTCAAGTCGCAGGGGTTCAGGATCGTTTTGATCCTCTCGTCCTTGGCGAGTACCGCCCTGGTGCTCCAGGCCGGAATTCGCTGGCGCTGAACCCACACCGTCCTGTCGACGGATCGCACTCATCCCCGGCGGGCCTCCGACCGCCTCCGCGCTCTGCGCTCCCGATGAGCCGCCCGAATGTTGCGGGCGGCTCTTCGATTCCCGGCTGAATCCAATTGGCGGACGTGCGTGGCGGCCGCGCGGCGGCGGTCAGCCCTTCGGCCGATCGCGGCCTTCGCGGATGAGATTACGCAGGACGAACGCCACGTTCGCGGGCCGCTCGGCCAGGCGGCGCATGAAGTACGGATACCACTGGGTGCCGAACGGGACGTACACGCGGACCCCGAAGCCGGCCTTGAGCAGCCGCTCCTGGAGGTCGCGTCGGACGCCGTAGAGCATCTGGAACTCGAACCGCTCCGGCGCGATGTCCTCGTCCCGAGCGACTGCGACCGCCCGACCCAGCAGCCGCTCGTCGTGGGTTGCGAGCGCCGGGAAGGCCGCGTCGCGGAGGAGCCGGAGCATCAGGGTCTCGTACGCGGCGTCGACATCGGCCTTGTCCGGGTAGGCGACCGCGGCGGGCTCGACGTAGGCGCCTTTGCATAGCCGGATCCGGGCGTACTCGTCGATCAGCGCCTCGACGTCGCGCGGGCTGCGCCGGAGCGCGGCCTGGATGACGACGCCGGAGTCGCCGCGACCGGCGTTGAGCGGGCGCAGGTCGCGCCACAGGGCAAGCGTCGCGTCCGTGGTCGCGTGGCCCTCCATGTCGATCCGGACGAATGCCTCGACCGCCGCCGCCCGGGTCAGGATCCGGGCGACGTTCTCGCGACAGATCGCCTCGCCGAGCCCGAGGCCCATCTGGCTGAGCTTCACGCTGATGTTGCGGTCGAGCCCGCGTTCGGCCAGGGCGTCGAGCACCGCGAGATACTCATCGGCCGCCGCGTGCGCCGCGTTCGTCGAGGTGACGGCCTCGCCCAGAACGTCGACGGTCGTCCGGAAGCCCGCGGCCTGGAGCTTCTCGAGCGCCGCGAGCGCCTCCTCGAGCGTCTCGCCCGCGACGAACCGGGCGACCATCGACCGCGTGACCGGGAGGCGCGTGGCGAGGCGACCAAGGGAGCGCCGCCGCGAGAGCCAGAGCAGGGACGACCGCATCGCCCGCTCGGGCACGGCACGGAGAGCGCTGGGGGCCGGCACGGCGTCGATGGTAGCCGCTGGGCAGACCGGCCGGCCGTGGGTCCGGTGGTCTAGGATCGGCCCGATGGAGATCCCCGATTTCGGCTCCGACCTGATCGGCATCGTGTTCCGGACGACGATCGTCTACGGCGCGCTCGTCGTCGGCTTCCGGCTCGCGCGGCAAGTCGCGGACCGGGCAGCTCTCGACGATGGACCTGGTCGTCCTGCTCGTCATCGCCAACGCGGTCCAGAACGCGATGGTCGGCGAGAACACGACGTTGCTCGGCGGCCTGCTGGCAGCGGCCGTCCTGCTGATCCTCGATCGCGGCCTGCACTTCCTGACCGAACGCTCGCCGCGAGCCCGCATCGCCCTCGAGGGCGAGCCGGCGATCCTCGTCGAGGAGGGCCGGGTCCGTCGAGGACCGGTTGGCCGACGAGGGGATCACGCCCGACGAGCTGGCCATGGCCCTTCGCCAGAACGGCCTGCTCCGCGCCGACGAGGCGCGCTTCGTCTTCCTCGAGACGACGGGCACGATCAGCGTCATCCCCTATCGGGACGGCGGACCCGGGCGTCGGCCGGCGGCCAGCGACCGGCCGGCGGCCGGCTAGCCGGCCGTCGCGCTCGCCGGCTCAGCCGGGCCGGGTCCGGCCGCCCGTGTTCGTCGCGGCATCGCCGTTGTCGGGCAGAGCCTCGAGGTCGTCCATCAGGTGGCGCCGCAGGAACGCCCGGATCCGGTTGAAGGCGTCGCGCTTGTTCTCGCGCTTCTCCCAGCCGTGGCCTTCCTCGTCGTACCAGTGGACCTCGTGGAACTTGCCCTCGATCTCGAGCGCCTCGACCATCTTCTCGGTCATCAGCGGGACGACGCGCTTGTCCTTCCGGCCGTGGAGGATCAGGAGCGGCGCCTCGATCCGCTCTGCCTGGTAGAGCGGCGAGCCGCGGCGGTAGAGCTCGGCCTTCGCCGGGTCGTCGGGCGAGCCCATCATCCGGGCCGAGGTCGAGCCGGCCGGGCCGGTCGCCGTGGCGGAAGCTCTCGGCGATCTCCGAGTCTCCGTACAGGTCGACGCCGGCGCCCCACAGGCCCGGCTCCTCGACGAGGGCGCACAGGACCAGGTAGCCGCCGTACGAGCCGCCGTAGATCCCGAGCCGGCCGTTCGACCAGGACTGGCCGGCGGCCCAGCGAGCGGCGTCGATCATGTCGAAGGCGTCGGCGTGGCCCCACTCGTCGCGGTTGGCGTGGCGGAAGTCGCGGCCGTAGCCGGTCGAGCCGCGGAAGTCGACGTCGAGGAAGGCGAAGCCCTCGCGGACGAGGAGCTGCTTGAACGGGACCCACGCCCGGTAGGCCTGCCAGGTCGGGCCGCCGTGGGGGTAGACGATGGTCGGGACGCGGGTCGCGCCGCGCTTGCCCGTGGCCGCGGCCGGGCGCCACAGCGTCCCCTCGATCCGGCGGCCGTCGCGGGCCTTGAACGAGATCCGCTCACCCGCCACGGTGCGATCCGGCCGGAAGGCGGCGGCGAGAACCGCCGGCATCGAGTTCGTCACCTGGCGCGGTCGTGAGCCGTCCGCGGCGACGCCGGGAACCGGGCAGCAGCCACAGGTCCTGCGGCCGGTCCTGGCTCTCGCCGATCGCCGCCAGCCATGCGCCGTCGGGCAGGAACCCGACCGAGCGCCAGACGCCGGGCCACGGGTTGACGACCTGCCGGCGCTGGCGGCGATGGCCGGCGGCGGGTTCTTCGGCGGGCGGCCGCGGCCGCGCTTGACCGGCGTGGCCCCGCCGATCGGGGCGACGACGAGGTCGATCAGCGCGTCGTGGATGTCGCCGTGGACGAAGTGCCGGCCATCCGGCGACGGCAGGGCAGCGTAGCCGTACGAGCCGGTCGGCTCGCCGTGCTCGCGCTTGCCGGTCGTGAAAACCGTCTTCTCGCGGCCGTCGGCTGCCGACCCGCACGACCTGGAACCAGCCGTCGGCGTCCGACAGGTAGAGGAACCCGCCACCGGGCACGGCCCGCGGCCCGCACGCCCACTCCTTGCCGCCGCCGGCGATCCTTCGCTCGTCGCCGCTCGCGACGTCGACGAGGTGGATCTCGCTCACCGCGAACTCCGGGGCACGGAACGTCGCCACGGCGATCGTCGCGCCGTCGGCCGACCACTCGTAGTCCTCGACGTCGTAGCCGATCGCCGTCAGGGTCCGCGGCTCCGGCGGCCGCGGCTCGCGAGCCGGGCGACCACGCCGCGGCACTGGGGCGTCGACGACGTTGACCTGGGTCCAGCCCCGGCGCCGCGAGCGGAACGCGATCCGCAGCCCGTCGGGCGACCAGCGCGGCATCGAGACGCCGGCCGGATGGCTCGCGACCAGCACGTCGCGGCTGCCGTCCGCGTCGACGATCCGGATCTCGTCGCCGCGGGTGTAGGCGAGGCGGCGGCCATCCGGGCGACCATTGCGGGTCGGCGACGTCCTTGTCGGACGCCGTGATCTGGACCGGATTTCCGCCCCGCAGCGAGAGGACGACGACCTGTCGCGCGCCGGCCTGCTCCTGGGTGCAGACCGCGACCCGGTCGCGCGGATGGAGTCGGAACTCGCGCGGGCTGTCCACCGCAACGAGGCGCTCGATCGTCAGTCCGCCGGTTGCCGCTGCTACGGTCGCGCCGGATGGCCCGCCGGTTCCGACTGCCAGCTTCATCGATCCTCCTCGAGCCCGGGCGCCCGACCTGCCGTCGGCATCACGTGGTTGTCGCGGTTCGGGTCAGGGCCGGCGTCGGCCAGCCCTGACGGGCCGCCCACGGTCCGATCATCGCGGCGTGGGCGCGGACGTGCCCGTGAAGGTCCTCGTACGCCCAGCTGAATCCCTCCGGATCGAGCCACTCCTCGTCCGACATCGCCTCGATCCCGGCCCGCAGGCGGGCCAGCCCGGCGGCGTAGCGCGTGCCGCAGCTCGTCCGGCGAGCGTGCCTCGGGCGGCGCGCACCTGGCGATCGTTGAAGACGTCGAGCCCCTCCGCGGGCAGGTCCATCCAGGGGCCGGGCGCGATCCGATGCTCATCGAGCGCCCGCGCGCCCTCATCGAACCAGCCTGCGAGATGGGCGACGTGGTCGGCCAGCGTCCAATCGCCGTCGGATCGGCTCGGACCACGCGGCATCGGGCGTCGTCGCCATCAGCCGATGGAAGTCGGCGAGGATCGCCGAGGCGCCCGACCAGAAGCGCTCGACGTCGGCCGCCAGCGTGGCCCGGGTCGGCTGCGGGTCGCGCCCGAACGGATCGTTGCCGATCTGGCGAGCGCGCAGGGCGTCCGCCCACGGCTCGAGGACCATGAGGTGGTCGAGCTCGTGGCCGTGGAGGACCTGGTGGACCCAGCCCCACGCGGCGTCGCTCCGGATCGTCTCGGCGGGGAGCTGCCGCGCGACCGCGACGACGCGCTCGTGCGCTTGGCGATCCCCGGTCGCGGAGCTCGCGCCGGCGCGACAACGGCGAACCGGGCGCGGCGGCGCTCGTTGAGAGCGTTGAAGTCGCCGCCCTCGTAGAAGTCGTCGTCGGACGGCCACGGCGCGCCGCCGCAGGACGGCGCCGATATAGCCGGCCGCCAGCTCCCACCAGTCGACGACGTGGCCGACGTGGTCGAGGAGCGACCAGTCCGGGCCGCCGGCATCCGACGGGGCGGCGCCGGGCAGGCGCCACGCCGCATCGTCGAGACCCGCCCAGACGAGCGATGAATCGATCGTGGATGGCGGCCTCGTCGGCCCAGTAGCTCCGGCTCGCCGACCGGAAGTCGAGCGCCCGGAGGTCGCCGAGGTCGGCCCGGCGGAGATCGATGAGCCGCTCGGTGGTCGTGCGCCGTCACGTGGACTTCGGCGGCTCGGATGGCGGGCGGCCGACGCCGGCCTCGAGCTGGTCGCCCAGCTCGATCGTCCGCCGGAACGCCGCCCAGACCGCCTCGGACAGGACCGTCCGCAGCCGGCCGGACTCGAGCTCGTGGAGCGCTGCGGCCGACGTCCCGCCCGGCGACGTGACCATGTTCCGGAGCTCGGCCGGGTGCATCTGCGACTGCTTCGCGAAGAGCGTGCTGCCCTCGAGCGTCTCGATCACGAGGTCGTGGGCCACGTGGCGCGGGAACCCGAGATGGACGGCCGCGTCGATCAGGGCCTCCATGACGAGGAAGACGTAGGTCGGGCCGGTGCCGGAGACGGCGGTGGCCATCGCGACCATCTTCTCGTCGTCGACCTCGATCTGGACGCCGAGCGCGCCGAGGAGCGCCGCCGCCTGCTCGCGCTGCTCGGCGCGTGACCTCCGGCGTGGCGTACCAGACGGTCACGCCCTTGCCCAGCCGGGCCGGCGTGTTCGGCATGGCCCGGATCACCTCGGGATGGCCGAGGGTCCCGGTCAGGGCCGCGGTCGTGGCGCCGGCGAGCACGGACAGGACGACCTGGCCGGACCGCAGGCGCGGGCCGATCTCGCGGCCGACCTTGGCCAGCATCTGGGGCTTGATCCCGAGCAGGACGACGTCGGCGCCGTCGATGGCCTCGAGGTTGCTGCCGACGACCCGGATGCCGTACTCGGCGCGGAGGTGGTCGCGCCGCTCGGCGCGCGGATGGCTGGCGACGATCTGGTCGGGCGCGACGAGCTCTCCCCGGAGAAGGCCGGCGATCATCGCCTCGGCCATCACCCCGGAGCCGACCGTCGCGATCGTCTTGCCGCTGAGTGGGGTCATCGCGCCGGAGTATCGCATGCGATTCCGAGCATTGGCGGCAGCGCGCGCCGAGGCGTGGAACGAAAACAGTCCCGACTCGCGTTCGCGCCGCTGATATTGATCTCATCGCTATTGGGAGCGTTGGAGAGGCTTCAAGGGAACTGACGGCGCCGGAGAAGCGCATGTTGATGCTTGGACGGCGGTCGAAGGGCCTTGCCGAATCGCTCCTCGCGACCTCAAGAGCCGCGCCAACCGGCCAGACATTGATGGCGTCGATATCCGGCCGGGAACCGCTGCGCCGGCCCGGAGCGTCTCCGCCGGTGGCGGCGATCAGGCGCGGCGGCCCGTAGCCATGACGAAGAACCGGCCGGTCGTGGCCACCGCGACGTCGACGAACCCGGCCGCGCTGAGAGCCGCCGCGATCTCGTCCGGCGTCCGGTAGACCTTGACGATCGTGAACTCGCGGCCGTCGGCGAGGCGGCGGACCGAGCGGTCCCCGGCCGGCGGCTCGTGGTCGACGGCGCCGGAGCGCGGATCCGGCAGGGAGTCCAGCAGGGCGATCCGGCCACCGGGCGCCAGCCAGCGCCCGGCGAGCTCGAGGAAGGCGGCGGTCCGGTCCCGCTCGACGTGGCTCAGCCAGAAGCCGGCGAAGAGCGCGTCGGCGGGCTCGCCCTCGGGCTCGGCCCAGGCGTCGCGGACGTGGAGGTGGGCGCGCAGCCCGTGGGCGACCAGCCGCTCCCGAGCCCGGGCCAGGGGCGCCTCGGCGGCGTCGTACATCGAGAGCTCCGTGGCCTTCGAGGCGAGCAACGGGGACCACCAGCCCGTGCCCGCAGCGAGCTCGACGATCCGGCCTCGGAGCGGCAATCCGTCGAGCCACCGGCCGGCGGCGTCGAGCTCGGCGTTCCAGGCGGTGTCGTGGATCGGGCCGTGCTCGTAGCGGCCGCGCCGGAGATACCAGTCGTCGTACTCGCCGGCCGCGGGCCTGGTAGTAGGCGATCAGGTCCGGATCGGACGGACCGGCCACGGACGGACGCCGGTGGCGATGCGGCTCGTGGCGTCGTCGTCGTGGGCTCGGTCGCGCCAGGAGCCGCCGCCGGTGCGGCCGCGGCTACCGGAGCCGAGCGCGGAGCCGAAGACGCCGCCGGAGCCGGCGCAGCCGAGGCCGCGGCCCGGGCCTCGAGCGCCGCCCGCAACCGGAACCGCAGGAACTCGTTGTCGCCGGCCTTGCCGAGACAGTCCGGGCAGAGCCGGGCGTAGCCCTCGAGGTCGTCGGGCGCCCGGACCGTCCACGATCGCCCGCACCACAGGCAGGCGAACGTCGGACTGGGCTGGCGCGTCGTCGGGGCGGGCCGGGCCACGGTCAGGCGATCGGCGTCCAGCCGGTCGGCGACGAGAGGTCGCGGAACGCCTCCGGGTCGAAGATCTCGGCCAGCATCTCGATCCCGTCGACCACCCGCGGCCCCGGCCGCGAGAAGTACGACGACCCGTCGAGCGCGATCAGGTGGCCGCGCTGGATCGCGGACAGGTCGGCCACCCACTCCGGGCGAACGTTGCGCTCCCACTCGTCGACCGTCTCGCGAAGGTGATAGCCGCACGGCATCAGCAGGAGCAGATCGGGGTCGACGTCGGCGACCGCGTCCCAGGTCGTCGGTCGGGCCGGGCTGCCGTCCTGGCCGAGGAGGTCCCAGCCGCCGGCCCGCCGGATCTGGTCGGGCACCCAGTGGCCGACCGCGAACGGCGGATCGAGCCACTCGAGGCCGACGACCCGCGGCCCGACGAAGCCCGCCTCGCGCCGCTCCTGGGCCTTCGCCTCGATCGCCCCCAGCCGTCCCCGCAGGCTCTCGACGAGCTCGACCGCCGCGTCCTCGGCGTCGGCCATCGCCCCGACGGTCGAGATCGTGTTCAGGATGCCCTCGATGGACGTCGGCTCGAGCGAGACGACGGTCGTGTCGAGCTCGAGCGCCTTGACCGCCTCGTTGACCTCGCGATAGCCCACGGCGCACACCGCGCACAGCTCCTGGGTCAGGATCAGGTCGGCGTCGGCCAGCTCGAGGGCCGCCTCGTCGAGGTGGTAGATCGCCGATCCGCCGTGAACCGCGTCGCCGACGCGGCGGTGGATCTCGCGACTTGACGCACCCGCGAGGTCGAGCGCATTGCTCGTCATGACCGGCAGGCCGACGACCTCCGGCGGCCAGTCGCACTCGTGGGTGACGCCGACGAGCTCGTCGCGCAGCCCGAGGGCGCACACGATCTCGGTCGCGGACGGGAGCAGGGAGACGATCCTCATCAGGGATCGAGTGTAGGGCGGACCCGACGACCGGGCGCTTGCGGACCGGCTGCCCGTCGACAGCCGCGGATCGCTACGCGGGCTTGAGCTCGTCGACCATCGCCCGGGCGGCCGCCTTGTCGGTGAACCAGACCGCGTCGATCTTCGTGTAGTTCGCCCACTCCGGCGGCAGCGACTCCTCGGGGAAGATCGCGTTCACCGGGCATTCCGGCTCGCAGGCGCCGCAGTCGATGCATTCGTTCGGGTCGATGAACAGCTTGCGGTCGGTGCCTTCTTCGTAGTGGATGCAGTCGACCGGACAGACCGAGACGCACGACACGTCGAGCACGTCGATGCACGGCTCGGCGATCACATAGGCCATGGGTTGGTCTCCTCGACCCGCTCAGTGGAGGCTCGTCGGTCCGCCCCGAGGACGGGCCCGAATCCTAGCACCGCCGCGCGTTGATCAGCCTTGCGAGACGGTGACGATCATCCCGCGCCGCCCGCGATCCGGATGACGGCCCGCATCCCCTGCCCCCAGTGACCCGGGATGTGGCAGCCGAGAACGAGCGCGCGAACCGCAGCGGCGTCGGCGGGAACGGTCCACACGACGTCGACCCGCTTGCCGGACTCGACCACGACCCGGATCCCGGCGACGTCGCCGGGCACGGTCACGACCGGCGTCGGCCCGGGCGGCGGATCCGCGGCTGCGCCCTCGGCGGCCTCCCAGGCGTCCTGGACCGCCTGATCGCCGATCACCGCCTCGTGGACCACGAGCCCGCCGTTGACGACGTGGAGCAGGACGGTCTCGCCGGGCACGACATCGACCGGATCGGGCAGGAAGACCCAGTCCTTCATGACGATGTTGACCTCGCGCGGCGCGGCCGACGAGCCGGGCGAGATCGGCGGCGTCGGTGGCGGCGAGCCGGCCTCGCAGGCGGCAGACGCCAGGGCGATGGCACAGAGCGGCCAGCCGCCCAGCGAAGGAAGCAGCGCGACGACGGAGTGGGGCGAGCACGGGCCGCAGTCTAGGCGCCCGGCGGCCTCCGGGCCCTTGGCGGCCGCCGTTGCCCCAGGCGCGCGTCGGGGCCCCGACCGTCCGGCGCGACGGACCCGGCCGAGTCTTGACACGCGCGCGAACCGAACCGCAGAGTGCGGCATCGCCTCGCCCGGCGAGCGAACCGTCAGCCGCGTCCCCGCCATCCCCGCGATCCCCGTTCGGGGCCCAGACCGAGGAACCGCTTGGCGCTCCCGTCACCGATCGAACCAGCGACCGCCGCCGGTAGCGCGTCTCCGGCGGTTGCCGGGTCGCGCGACGCCCTGCCCGCGATCCGGCTCGAGGGACTGACGAAGGTCTTCGCCACCGGCAACGAGGCCGGCCGGCGGGTTGCCAGGAGCGGCGCGGCGGTCACCCCAGGCGGCGATCTCGTCGCCGTCGACCACGTCGACCTCGACGTCCGCGACGGCGAGTTCTTCTCGATGCTCGGCCCGTCGGGCTCGGGCAAGACGACGACCCTCCGGATGATCGCCGGGCTTCGAGCTGCCGACCGCCGGCCGCGTCCTGCTCCACGGCGTCGACGTCACGCGCCAGCCGCCGTTCGCGCGCGACGTGAACACCGTGTTCCAGGACTACGCCCTGTTCCCCCACATGTCGGTCGGCGACAACGTCGCGTACGGGCTGCTCGTCCGGAAGGTCCCCAAGCCCGAGCGCATCCGGCGGGTCGGCGAGGCGCTCGACATGGTCCGCCTCGAGCGGCTACGAGGGCCGCAAGCCCGGCCAGCTGTCCGGCGGCCAGCGTCAGCGCGTCGCGCTCGCCCGAGCCCTCGTCAACCGGCCGCGCGTCCTGCTCCTCGACGAGCCGCTCGGCGCGCTCGACCTGAAGCTCCGCGAGGAGATGCAGATCGAGCTCAAGTCGATCCAGCAGCAGGTCGGGATCACGTTCATCTACGTGACCCACGACCAGGAGGAGGCGCTCACGATGAGCGACCGGCTGGCGGTCTTCAACCGCGGCCGGATCGAGCAGGTCGGGCCACCCGCCGAGGTCTACGAGCGGCCGGCGACGGCGTTCGTCGCGGGCTTCGTCGGCACGTCGAACCTGCTCCGGGGCGTCGTCGCGGAGGCCATCGTCGGCCGGCCCGGCACGTTCACGGTCCGGCCCGAGAAGATCCGCCTGGCACGGCCCGAGGACGCCGGTTGCGGACGACGAGACGACGGCTCTCGGAGCCATCCGGAGCGTGGTGTATCTCGGCCCGGACACCCGGTTCCTCGTCACCCTCGACGCGGGCAGCGAGCTCGTGGTCACGCAGCAGAACCTGGCAACGACCTCGATGGAGGCGCTCGCCTTGCAGGGCTCGGCTGTCCGCCTGATCTGGAAGCGGCAGCACAACTTTCCCGTCGAGACCGACGGGTAGCTCGGCGCGGCGCGCGCCGCAGGAGGAGGAGGACCCCATGCGGATCCGGACATGGAGCAGTGGCCTGGCGGTCGTCGCCCTGGCTGTTGCGGCGGCGCTCCGCTCGAGCGCCCGGCCGCGGCGCCACGCGCACCGCGGCGCCAGCGCGAAGCCGAAGCCGAGCGCGCCCGCCGCGCTCGGCGCGGGGCGAAGGCGAGCTGAAGCTCGTCGCGTGGGCCGAGCTACGTCGTCGGCGGGATCCGGCGGCGAGCAGCTCAAGGACGCGCCCGACTGGGTCACGCCGTTCGAGACGGCCACGGGCTGCAAGGTCACCGTCAAGGTCGGCCTCGGCACGCCGAGATGGTCGAGCTGATGAAGACCGGCGAGTACGACGGCGTGTCGGCGTCGGGTGACGCGACCCTTCGCCTGATCGCCGGCGGCGACGTCGCCGCGGTCAACTTCGACCTGATCCCGAACTACAAGAACGTCTTCGCCGGGCTGAAGCACCAGAAGCACAACACGCGTCGACGGCGTCGCCTACGGCGTGCCCCACGGCCGCGGCGCGAACCTCCTGATGTTCCGACCCGACCGTCGTGACCCCGAGCCGACGGACAGCTGGAGCGTCGTGTTCGACGGCGCCGCCGTACAAGGGCAAGGTCACGGCCTACGACTACGCGATCTACATCGCCGACGCGGCCGTCTACCTGATGGCGACCAAGCCGGAGCTCGGGATCACCAACCCGTACGCCCTCGACGAGACCCAGTTCGCGGCCGCGGTCGACCTGCTCAAGGCCCAGCGCGCGAACATCACCACGTACTGGGGCACGCGCCCAGCACGAGATCGACGCGTTCACCAACGGCGACATGGTCGTCGGCACGACCTGGCAGTACCAGGTCAACGTGCTCAAGGCGCGCCGAGCGTGCCGATCAAGGCGATCAAGCCCAAGGAAGGCACGACCGGCTGGTCGGACACCTGGATGATCTCGTCGAAGGCCAAGCACCCGAACTGCATGTACAAGTGGATGGACTACATCATCTCGCCGGAGGCGAACGCGACGGCGACGGTGTGGTTCGGTGAGGCGCCGGTCAGCCACGAGGCCTGCGCCGAGGCCGAGAAGCAGAGCGCCGGTCACTGCGACCTCTTCCACGCCACCGACGAGGACTACTTCAAGGACGTCTGGTACTGGAACACGCCGACGAAGGACGTGCCTCGACGGGCGCGGGCCCATCTGCACGGACTTCTCGGAGTGGACCAAGGCCTGGACCGAGATCAAGGGCTAGGCCGGCCTGCCGAGCCGAGCTCGAACCCGACCCCGGCTGCCGCGGGAGCCTGGTCCCGGCGCCGGGACTCGATCCGACCGATCGATCGACCCGCCGCGTCCGATCCCATCGCCCGAGCGGCATCGCTGCGGCGCCGCCTCGCGGCGGCGGCTGTATCGCCATCCGCGTGCCCAGCTCGCGGCTGCTGCTGGCCGCCCCGCTGGGCTGGCTGGTCGTCGCCTACCTCGGCTCGCTCGCCCTGATGCTCGTGTCCGCGTTCTGGCGGCTCGACTCGTTCAGCGGCAACATCGATCACCGAGCCGACGCTCCAGAACTTCTCGACGCTGCTCGACGGCCGAGGTCTACCGCAACGTCGCGATCCGGACGCTCGGTCATCGCGGCCCTCGTCACCCTCACCGACGTCCTCCTCGCCTTCCCGATCGCGTACTTCATGGCCCGAGTCGCGTCGCCGCGGTCGCGTGGTCTGCTGGTCGTCTCGATCCTGCTGCCGCTCTGGTCGGGGTATCTCGTCAAGGTCTACGCCTGGCGGCTGATCCTCAGCGAGTACGGCGTGCTCAACTGGGTCGCTCGCCCCGTTCGGGCTCCAGCGGCCCGGGCTACGGCGACGTGGCGGTCTGGCTCGTCGATGTCGTACCTGTGGCTGCCGTACATGATCCTCCCGATCTACGCCGGCCTCGAGCGGATCCCCAGCTCGCTGCTGGAGGCGTCGGCGGACCTCGGCGGCGCGGTCCGGCGACGACCTTCCGCCGGGTCGTCCTGCCGCTCGCCCTGCCGGCGGTCGTGGCCGGCTCGATCTTCACGTTCTCGCTGACGCTCGGCGACTACATCACGCCGACGCTCGTGTCCGGACACCCAGTTCATCGGCAACGTCGTCTACTCGACTTCGTCGGCGTCGCCGGCAACCAGCCGCTGGCGGCGGCCTACGCCCTGGTCCCGGTCGCGATCATGATCGTGTACCTGCTCATCGCCCGCCGGCTCGGCGCGTTCGAGGCGCTCTGATGGACACCGCTCGCGTGGCGTCCGGATCGGGCTGCGCATCGCGACCGGCGCGACGCTCGCGTTCATCTACCTGCCGATCGGCGTCATCGTCCTGTACGCGTTCAACGCCGACCCGCGTCCAGCGCTGGCCGATCACGGGCTGACCGCTCGACTGGTATCGGGCGGGCGCTCGGCCGACGCGGGCGTCCGGTCGGCGCTCTATCGCCTCGCTCCAGGCGGCGATCGGGGCGACCGCCGTCGCCCTCGTGCTCGGATCGCTGATCGCGTTCGCGGTCCATCGCCATCGTTCTTCGGGCGCGAGGCGCTGTCGCTTCCTCGTCATCCTGCCGATCGCCCTGCCGGGCATCGTCACCGGCCTGGCGCTGAACGTCGCCTTCCGGACGATCGGCATCGACCTCGGGCTGCTGACGGTGATCGTCGGCCACGCGACGTTCTGCGTCGTCGTGATCTTCAACAACGTGTCGCCCGCCTGCGCCGCACGTCGACGACCATCCGAGGAGGCGTCGATGGACCTCGGCGCCGACACCTGGCAGACGTTCCGCTACGATCACGTTCCCGGCGATCCGGACTGCGCTGGTCGCGGGCAGCCTGCTGGCGTTCGCGCTGTCGTTCGACGAGATCATCGTCACGACGTTCACGGCCGGCGCCGGACGCCAGACGCTGCCGATCTGGATCTTCGCGAACTACCAGCGGCCGAACAACCTGCCGCTGGTCAACGTGGCCGCCGTGTTCGTCCTGGTCCTGTCGATCGTGCCGGTCTACCTCGCCTCGCGGCTCACGTCCGGCACGGAGGGCGCCGGCCGGACCTGACGACCTCAGTGCCAGCGAATGCCGGCCTGGACGGCGAGCGCCGCCGCCGCGAGCAGCGCGATGGGCAGGACGATTCGGGCGACGGTGACGATCCGCTGGGACATTCGGGCACTCCTCCGGCACGGCCGGTCGCTTCAGGCGATCGACCCCGTCCGTCGGAGTGCCCGGTCGCGATCGCCGAGGCCAGTGTCTCGCGCGCCCCTTATCCCGCGGTTATCGGGCCTGAGCTTTCTGGCCAGCCATGCGGTCCCGGCATCAGCGGCGCAGATGTCACGCGGGCGTCGACCCCAACCGGGCGTGAGCCGCGTTCGGCGTTGAGACAGGCAGTCCCCGGAAGCATCGCTGGTCACCTTGCCGTGCGGCAAGTCACCCGCACGATCACATCGACGGCTGGTAGTCCGGGTCGAGGAACCGCTCGGGATCGTCGCGGAACTCGAGCAGGCAGCCCTTGCCGCAGAACCAGTACGTGGTCCCGTCGTGCTCGAGCTTCAGGTCGGTCGCGGTCGTGTCGACCTCCATCCCGCAGACGGGATCCTTCTCGATCGCCATGTGGACAACTCCGGTCGGTGGGGGAATCTGGGTACTCCCCCGGAGTATAGGCCACGTTCTGCGGAGCGCTCCCCGAGCGACCCGGATCGGCTGTCGCGCGTACGATCCACGCCATGACCGATCCCCTGCTCCATGACCCGCGGGCGGCCCTCGTCGCCGAGCGCGATCGGCTGAAGGCCGGGGTCGCCGAGGCGATCGTGGCGCCGGACGCGATGACCTACGGATCGCAGGCGGCCGCCGCGAGCCAGGTCTTCGAGCAGCAGCGCGACCTGGCCCTGCGCGACCACAACGAGCAGCACCTCGCGGCGGTCGAAGCCGCGCTCGCCCGGCTCGACGACGGAACGTACGGCGCCTGCGTCCGCTGCGGCCGCCCGATCGCCCCGGAACGGCTCGACGCCCTGCCCTGGGCGGCCCACTGCATCGACTGCCAGCGGATCGTCGGGCGCGGCGGGATGAGCGTCGGAGAGGCCACGCAGCTCGTCGGGATCGAGGCGGTCCGGGCGGCCGCCGCAACGCTCCGCGGCGTCGCGATCCGGACCCCGCTCGTGCCGTTCGGCCGGCCCGAGGCCCGCCGCTTCCTGAAGGCCGAGTCGCTCCAGCCGATCGGCGCCTTCAAGATCCGGGGCGCCTACGTCGCGGTCGCGTCGCTCTCGGCCGGCGAGCGGGCGCGCGGCGTCATCACCTACTCGTCGGGCAACCACGCCCAGGGCGTCGCGCGGGCGGCCCGCCTCCTCGGCGCGCCGGCCGTCGTCGTCATGCCGTCCGATGCTCCGGCGCTCAAGAAGGCCCGGGTCGAGGCGGACGGCGCCGAGGTCGTGGTCGTCGGCACCGTCGAGCGAGGAGCGCCAGCAGGTCGCCGAGCGGATCGCCGCAGAGCGCGGCCTGGCGATCATCCCGCCGTTCGACGACGACCGGATCATCGCCGGCCAGGGCACCGTCGGGCTCGAGATCGCCGAGGACCTGCCGGACGTCGCCGCGGTCCTCGTTCCGATCGGCGGCGGCGGGCTGGCGAGTGGCGTCTGCGTCGCGGTCCGGGCGCTCGTCCCGGGCGCGCGGCTGATCGGCGTCGAGCCGGAGCTGGCCGCCGACGCGCGGGACTCCCTGCGCGAGGGTCGGATCGTGCGCTGGTCGCCGGAGGATTCGTCGCGCACGATCGCCGACGGGACGCGGACGACGGCGATCGGGCGGCGCAACTTCGCCCACCTCTCGACGCTGCTCGACGACGTCGTGACGGTGTCGGAATCCGAGATCGCCGCCGGCGTCCGGCTGGCGGCCGAGGAGAGCCGGCTCGTCGCCGAGCCGTCGGGCGCGCTGGCCGTGGCTGCGCTTGTCTACCGGTCGAAGGAGGCCGGCCTGGACGACATCGGCCGGACCGATCGTCGCCGTCGTCTCGGGCGGCAATGTCGACCCGGATCGATACCGCGAGCTCCTGGCGCTGCCCCTCCCCGCGCTGAGTCAGCGGCCCTCGCGCTCGCTCGCCAGCCGCTCGGCAAGCGCCGTCTCCCGCTCCCGGATCGAGGCACGGGCCGCGTCCAGCCTGCGGTCCACGGCGACCTCCTGGCGCTTCTCGTGGGCCATCCAGCCCGCGATGATGGCCGCCAGGCCGAGCAGGAAGAGGAGTCGCCGGTGATCCACATCAGGCCGCCGGCGATCTGCTGATCCTCGAGGACGGTCGGGCCCCAGGTCGCGCACCAGGGTCGCGTAGTGCTGGTACAGGACCGCGCTCGAGTTCAGGATCGTCACCGCCAGGAACGTGTTCTGCGGCATCTGGAGGAAGACGTACATCGCCCGGACCGGGTGCGACATCCGCCACGGGCTCGGGTCGAGGCCGACCGCCGGCCACCAGAACAGCAGCCCCGCGCCGAGGAACAGCGCGTGCTCGAGGTCGTGGACGAGCGGGTTCTCGAGCGAGGCGTCGAACAGCGGCGAGAAGTGGGTGCCCCACATGACCGCGGCGAACGCGAGCCAGGCGACGACCGGGAAGCTCACGACCTTCAGGACCCGCGAGTGGAGGATCGGCAGGATGACCCGCCGGCGGACGTCCGGCGAGGCGGCCCGGAGGAGCGTGGTGATCGGCGCGGCGAGGGCGATCAGCGGCGCCGCGACGAGCGTCAGCAGCAGGTGCTGGACCATGTGGATCGAGAACAGGGTCGTGTCGTAGGCGTCGATCCCCGACAGGAGGGCGACGGCGATCGCGGCCAGGCCGCCGAAGAACGCCACGGTCCGGCGACGCTGGACCGGGTTCGCCGGATGGGCCCGATCGATCCGCCGGACGAGCCGCAGCCAGCCGAACCCGGCCACGAGCAGCGGCAGCACGACGGCCGGCTCGAAGGACCAGCCGAGCGCCAGGTTGGCGATCGTCGGCGGTTCGGCCGGAGCGGCGCCATGGGCCAGGGCCGGGCCGGCGGCCAGCGCGAGGAGCACGACGCTGGCGGGCAGGCCGATGAGCGTGCGAGGGCGTGTCTGGACCATCCTGTGCATCGTCGCATGAACGCGCCGGCGGCCCGGCCCGGCCCGCCTCGTCGCGAACCCTCGAGAAGCGCCGGCGGTGACTCGCGCCGGACGCGGGCCACGCCGCAGCGCGCCACGCTCCACGAGGATGCTCCGGTATGATGAGGCACGATCCGACCCGCGTCGGATGCGGCCTGATGGCCGGCTCCGATCTCCACCTGGTGGCACCCAGGCGCTCCCGCCCCCTGGCGCCACCGAGTTCGAGGACTGTCGATGTCGTCCACCCCGGGCAGCCGGCCATCAACCAGCGCGATCATCGGTTGGCTGATCGCGGCCGCCGTGCTCATCGCGCTGGCGGTGCTGGTGGTCCTGAATGCCCAGCAGATCTGGGCGAGCTTCTTTCCGCCGGAGGCGAAGAGCGTCCAGGGTCAGACGATCCGGGACCTCTACGACATCGTCTTCGTCATCGCCGTTGCGATCTTCCTGCTCGTGGAAGGGCTGATCGTCTGGACCGTCATCCGCTACCGGCGCAAGCCCGGCGACGACGTCCTGCCCCCGCAGACTCACGGCAACAACCTCGCCGAGATCATCTGGACGGTCGTCCCGACCGCGATCGTCATCTTCATGTTCATCATCTCGTGGCAGTCGCTCAACAGCGTCGAGGCCGTCAGCGCCAACCCGGGCCTCAAGGTCCGAGCGGTCGCCGGCCAGTTCCAGTGGTCGTTCGAGTACCTGCCCAACGACGCCAAGGCCGATACGAAGGCGCTCTTCACGGTCTCGGCGCCGACCGGCCCCGACGGCGGGCTGAAGCTGCCGGCCGGCCAGACCACGCACCTGTTCCTGCAGAGCCCGGACGTGATCCACGCCTTCTACGTCCCGCAGTTCCTGTTCAAGCGGGACGTCGTGCCGGGGATCGTCAACCAGTTCGACCTCACCATCCCGGCGGAGGACGCCGGCCAGACGTACCGCGGGCAGTGCGCCGAGCTGTGCGGAATCGGCCACCGGATCATGGTCTTCGAGGTCCACGCCGTCGCACCCGGCGAGTTCCAGGCCTGGTTCGATGCGCAGATCGCCGCCGCAAACGCGACGCCGCCGCCCGCCCCCAGCGGCGGTGGCGGACCGCCGGTCAACGTCACCGCCCAGGGCGTGAAGTTCCTCGAGGCGACCCTGACCGCGCCGGCGACCGGCTTCACGTTCCACTTCGACAACAAGGACGTCGGGACCCCGCACGACGTCGACATCCTCGACCAGGGCGGCACGAGGGTCTACGACATGAAGGACTTCCCGGGTTCCAAGGTGGTCGATGCGCCGGTTCCGCCGTTGCCGGCGGGAAATTACAAGTTCGACTGCTCGATCCACCCAACCCTGATGTTCGGCACGCTCACGGTCCAGTAAGGGAGCTCCGATGGCGACCACGACGCTGACGCCCGCCGCCTCCACCTACCGGAGCGGCCTGTATGAATGGCTGACGACGACCGATCACAAGAAGATCGGGATCCTGTACATCGTCAACTCGTTCCTGTTCTTCTTCCTGGCCGGGCTGATGGCCCTTGGCGTCCGGACCGAGCTGGCGGTGCCGGGCCTGCAGCTGCTCCAGGACGAGGGCCTCTACAACCAGCTCTTCACGATGCACGGCACGCGTGATGATCTTCCTGTTCATCATCCCGATCCTGGCCGGCTTCGGGAACTACGTCGTTCCGCTCCAGATCGGCGCCCCGGACATGGCCTTCCCGCGGATCAACGCGCTGTCGTTCTGGATGCTGCCGCTCGGCGGCGTCCTGCTGCTCCTGGGCTTCGTGACGGGCGGCGCGGCGGCCGCGGGCTGGACGAGCTACAGCCCGCTCGCCCAGGATCGCCCGCTCGGGTCGCCCGGATCCGGGCAGGATCTCTGGATCATGGGCCTCGTCCTGATCGGGACGAGCTCGATCCTCGGGTCGGATCAACTTCCTCGTGACGATCTTCAAGATGCGCGCGCCGGGGATGACGCTGTTCCGGATGCCGATCCTGGCCTGGACGGTCCTCGTGACGAGCGTCCTCGTCCTCATGGCGACGCCGGTCTTCACGAGCGCCCTGATCATGCTCTTCATCGACCGCAACTACGGCGGCCACTTCTTCGATCCGGCCACGGGCGGAAACGCGATCCTGTGGCAGAACGTGTTCTGGTTCTACTCGCACCCGGCCGTATACGTCATGGTCCTGCCGGCGATGGGCATGATCAGCGAGATCCTGCCGGTCTTCTCGCGCAAGCCGCTGTTCGGCTACAAGGCGTTCGTCTTCGCGACGGCCGGCATCGGTGCCCTCGGCTTCTCGGTGTGGGCCCACCACATGTTCACGACCGGCGCGGTCTACCTGCCGTTCTTCAGCCTGATGACGTTCTTCATCGCCGTCCCGACCGGGGTGAAGATGTTCAACTGGATCTTCACCCTGTTCCGCGGCAAGTTGACGCTCTCGACGCCGCTCCTCTTCGCCCTCGGATTCCTGTCGATGTTCCTGATCGGCGGGATCAACGGCGCGTTCACGGCCGCGGTCCCGGTCGACTTCGCGCTCCACGACACCTACTGGGTCGTCTCCCACCTCCACTACGTCCTGTTCGGCGGGTCGGTGTTCGGGGTGATCGCCGGCCTCTACTACTGGTTCCCGAAGATGACCGGTCGGATGCTCGACGAGGGCCTCGGCAAGGTCCACTTCGTCCTGATGTTCATCGGCTTCAACCTGACGTTCTTCCCGATGCACCAGCTCGGGCTGGCCGGGATGCCGCGCCGGATCGCCGACTACGCGGCGAACGCCGGCTGGAACGACCTGAACCTGGCCGCGACGATCGGCGGGTTCCTGATCGCGGCGAGCATGATCCCGCTCCTGTGGAACGTGTTCATCTCGCGCCGGAACGGCGCGGTCGCGGGCGACGACCCGTGGGAAGGCAACACCCTCGAGTGGGCGACGAGCTCACCGCCCCCGCCGTACAACTTCGACCACCTGCCGGAGATCCGGTCGGAGCGACCGCTCTTCGACGTTCGCCACGGCCGGACGGCGTCGCACTGATGGCGTCGAGCAGCGGCGTCCTGACGACCGGCGACCCGGGCCACGCCGTCGCGGAGCACAGCCCAACGGCCGCGCTGGCCCACGACACGCGGGGCGGGATCAGCAACCCGATCCTCGGGATGATCCTGTTCATCTGCTCGGAGATCATGTTCTTCTCCGGGCTGTTCGCGGCCTACTTCAACGTCCGGGCGTCGTCGATCCCGTGGCCGCCGATCGTCGCCAGCGACCCGGAGATGACGAAGCATTTCGACCTCCACGCGGAGCCGTGGTTCGCCGCCGGCCTGACCGTGATCCTGATCATCAGCTCGTTCACCTGCCAGCTCGGGGTGTGGGCGATCCGGCGCGACGACCGGCCCGGTCTCGTCCGGGCGATCGGGGTCACCCTCGTCCTCGGCATCATCTTCCTGATCGGCCAGGTCTACGACTACGCCGAGCTCGGCTTCGGCATCTCGGACACACCGTTCGGGACGACGTTCTACACCCTCACCGGCTTCCACGGCGCTCATGTCTTCGGCGGGGCGATCATGCTGTCGGTCGTCCTCTACCGCGGGCTGGCCGGCCAGTTCAGCGCGAAGCACCACGACGCGGTCGAGGCGACGTCGCTCTACTGGCACTTCGTCGACGTCGTCTGGATCGCCCTGTTCGCGACGCTCTACATCCTGTAGGCAGGGAGGCTCGATGCATCCGCTCCGGCACCCCCGTAACGCCGCGATCGTCGGGATCATCTTCGTGGTCATCGCCGCGGTCTACTGGGCCGTGCCGTACTTCGGCGGCTGGCACCTCGACTACGCCGGGGTCACGATGCTGGCGGTCCTCGGCATCGCGATGGCCCTGATGGCCTATGTCCTGATTGCCGGCTCCCCGAACGACTGACGATCCGGCACCCGACGAGCTGACCCATGGAACTCCTCGAGCAGATCTGGAACGGGATCCTCGATCTCACCAAGCTCCTCGTCATCCCGGACTGGGGCGCCCTGATCTCGCTCCTGCCCGTGTTCATGGGCGTCGTGGTGGTCCTCTTCTTCATCCGGGTCGTCTACCAGTACGCGCGGCTCGGTCCGCGCCGCCGCCGGCCGGGCCGGATCGAGCCGGTGACCCCGCCCGGGATCCACATGCCGGGCCCGACCTACGCCCCCCTCTACGGAGCGATCGGAACGTTCCTTCTCGTCCTGGGGCTCGTCTTCGGCGGACCGACCCTCGTCATCGGGCTGGTCGTCCTGGTCCTGAGCCTGCTCTACTGGGGTCGCGAGGCCCTCGTCGACTACGACCACGTCGCCGGCGATCATCCGCAGCTGGCGCCGATCGAGCATCCCGGACCCCCGCCCGGCGTCCACATGCCCGGTCCGTCGTTCCGCCCGATCCTCGCCTCGCTCGGGCTGTTCGTCCTGTTCGCGGGCCTCGTCTTCGGCGGCTGGATCCTGGCGGTCGGCGTGCTGTTCACGATCGCCGCCCTGCTCGGCTGGCTCAGCGACGCCCGCAAGGAGTACAAGCAGGTCGTCCGGGCCGACTCGACCGGCCATCTCGAGAACGACCCGGCGCCCGGCTGGCCGAAGACCGTCGTGTCGGTGTTCGCCTTCCTTCTCGTTGTGTCCGTCGCCCTCAACGCCGGCTGGTTCCCGCCGCGCTCCGCGGCCGGTGGCTCGGGCGAGCCTGGCGGCTCCGCGGCCCCGTCGGGTGGGCCGCCGGGATCCGGTGGACCGGGTCCGGGCGGGATCTCGATCATCGCCTCGGGCGTGAAGTTCGACCAGGCAACCCTCGCAGCCCCGGCGGACGCGCCGTTCAAGATCACGCTCGACAACAAGGACGCCTCGACGCCCCACGACGTCGACTTCCTCGACGACGGCGGGGCGAAGGTCTACGACATGAAGGACTTCCCCGGCATCGCCGTGAAGACGTTCGACGTGCCGCCCTTGAAGGCCGGCGCGTACAAGTTCGAGTGCTCGATCCATCCATCCCTGATGACCGGCACGCTGACCGTCGGCGGCTGAGCCGCACCGCGCGCAAATGACCTCACCGCGCCGGTCGACCCGGCTCGTTGGCGCCCTGCTCCGCCTCATCGTCGCCGCGATTGTCGCCCTCGGCGTCGTTGCGTGCGGCCCGGCGACGACCATCGAGATCGGCAAGGGCAAGCCGGTTCCGAACATCACGGGAACGACGCTCGACGGGGCGCCATTCGACCTCGCGACACTCCGCGGCAAGCCGGTGATCATCAACTTCTGGGGCCCGACGTGCGTCCCGTGCCGGACCGAGTTCCCGCTCCTGGCTCGCAAGGCCGCCGAGCACGGAGCCGACGGCCTGGTGATCGTCGGCGTCCTGACCGACGATCCGGTCGAGCCCGCCCGGGCGTTCGCGGCGGCGAACGGCGGGACGTGGGCGACGGTCATCGATCCGGGCGCCCGCATCAAGGCGGCCTACCGGGTGCTCGGCCGGCCGCAGACCTATTTCGTCGACCGAAACGGGATCCTCCAGTCGATCCAGATCGGCGAGGTCGTCGACACCGATTTCGAGCGCCAATACGCGGCCATCGCCGGCGGGCAATGAGCGGCGGCAGTGAGCGGCGGGGCCGCTCCCGCGATCGCGGTCCGCGATCTCGGCAAGGCGTACGGCGGTCGTCCCGTCCTGCGCGGCCTCTCGTTCGAGGTCGGCGCCGGCGAGATCTTCGCCCTGCTCGGACCGAACGGCGCCGGCAAGACGACCACCGTCGAGATCATCGAGGGCTATCGGAGGCCCGACCGCGGCGACGTCCGGGTCCGCGGCATCGATCCGGGCGGGGCGGGGCGGGCGCATCGGGCGCGGGTGGGGCTGATGCTCCAGGGCGGCGGCGGGATCGACCCGCGGATGACGGCGCGCGAGGTCGTCGGGCTCCACGCCCGATTCCACGCCGATCCGCGGCCGGTCGACGCGCTGCTCGAGCTCGTCGGCCTGACCGGCGCGACGGTGCGGACCCGCTATCGACGGCTGTCCGGCGGCGAGCGCCAGCGGGTCGGGCTGGCGCTGGCGCTGGTCGGCACTCCGGAGATCGCGATCCTCGACGAGCCGACCGCCGGTCTGGACGTCGAGGCGCGCGCCGCGACGCGTGCCGTCCTTGCGGGACTCCGCGCGAGCGGCGTGACGATCCTGCTCACGAGCCACGACCTGGCCGACGTCGAGCGGCTCGTCGACCGCCTCGCGATCCTCGATCGCGGCCGGATCGTCGCCATCGGGTCGCCCGACGAGCTCACGGCGGAGGCCGCGCCGATCCTCCGATTCCGGCTCGAGGCGCCCTTGTCCGAGGCGGATCGGGTGACTCTGGGCGAAGCGCTATCGGCCTCCGTCGTTGATGAGGGCGCCGGCCGCCACCGCGTCGATGGCTTGGTTCCCTCGCCCGCGGTTGTTGCCCAGGTCGCGGCGTGGTGCGGGGAGCGGGGTGCCCAGATCGTTGAGCTGCAGACGGGCGGCAGCTCCCTCGAGGAGCGCTATCTCGAGCTGATCGGGGCGGCGGGCGACGAGGCGCTCGACGATCAGGCGGCTCCGGTCGCGGCCTCTCGCCGTCGTGGCGGCTCGTCGTGAGCCGGCCGGCTTCGCCGATCCAGGCCATCGCGGCGATCACCGCGATGGAGCTCCGGCTCGTCCTCCGTCGCGGCGAGAACCTGTTCGCGACGATCGTCATCCCGACGATCGTGCTCCTCCTCTTCTCGTCGATCTCGATCCTGCCCACCGGCGCTGGCCGACCCGTGGACTTCGTGTTGCCCGGCGCGATCGCCCTTGGGATCGTCGCGACGAGCCTGGTCAGCCTCGGGATCACGACGGCCTACGACCGCTCGTACGGGGTCCTGAAACGACTCGGTGGGTCGCCGCTCAGCCGAGTAGAGCTCGTGGTGGCGCGGCTGCTGACGGTGCTCGTGGTCGAGGCGGTCCAGGTTGCGCTGCTTGTCGGCACCGCGACCATCGCGCTCGGCTGGACCGGTGGCGCGGCCGGAGCCGGCGCGGCGGGAGCCGCCTCGCCGGCGCTGCTCGTCGTGGCGGTCGTGCTCGGAACGGTGGCGTTTGCCGGACTCGGGCTGCTGCTCGCCGGCACGCTTCGGGCCGAGACCGTCCTGGCCGTCGCGAACGTCCTCTTCCTCGCGTTCCTCGTCGTCGGTGGCGTCATCGTCCCGATCGAACGGCTGCCGGGACCGCTGGTCGGCATCGCGGCGGGCCTGCCGGCGGCGCCGTTGTCGGAGCTGCTTCGCGTGGCGCTCGGGAGCGCCCCGCCCGGCGCGGACGTCATGAGCCCCGTGGTACTCCTGGCGGCGTGGGCCTTCGTCGCAAGCGGGCTGGCAGCGGCGACCTTCCGCTGGGAGTAGCCGCGAGCCCGTTCCGGGCAAAGAAGAACCCCGGGCGGTCGGACCCGGGGTTCAGGTGCAGGCATTGGTTGCGGGGGACGGATTCGAACCGCCGACCTTCGGGTTATGAGCCCGACGAGCTGCCGCTGCTCCACCCCGCGACTGCCAACTGTAGCGACTGATCGCACCCGGGTCAAACGAAGAAGGGCGAATGGTGTCTCGGGCCGGGTACACTCGATGGGCCACAGGCTGATCGACCCCCGTCACAGATCGAGGGATCCTTGCAGAAGCTGGTCGCGGAGATCATGGCCGCCTGGCGACGCGCCGAACGGCTGGCGTTGACGCTCCCACCCGAGAGTCTCGAGCATGACGCGGCGCAACGAGCGTGTGACCGCCTGCGGGACGCGTACCAGGAGCTCACGCATTCGGGCGTGGCGGACGCGTTGTCGGCTGCCGAGGCGAAGCTCCTCCTGAAGGATGCGGCGGCCGACGTCGATCCAACCTGAGACCGACGCAGGCATCATCGCCGGCTCGAGTCCTGGTACGAAGGTCCCGTCGCGTCTGGTCAGAACGGCGGGGTTGCCCCGACGCACCGGCCGGCGCAGTGTCGCCGACATGTTCAGACGCCACCGCACCGATCTTGACCGCGAGGTCGCGTCGGTTGTCAGCGCCTTCCACGATCGACTCGCCGGATCGCTCGTGACGGCGCGGACGGATCCGCCACGGATCGATCCGCGCGATCTGCGCGGCAGGCTCGGGGCGCCGACCGTGGGGTTGCGCGCTCGGCTCGACCGCCGGCGCGAGCAGCCCGGTCGCAGGCTCCGCACCGCCTGACCTGCGCGTTCACCCCGAGTGCCCCGCCGCGTCGCCGCGGCCACGCTCACGACACCGCCCGTCGTCAGGCGGCCCGAGCCTCGCCGCGAACCGCCCAGCCCTGCCGTAGCGTCCGACCGCCCACGATGAACGCGGCCACCGTGAACCCGGCCATCACCGTGGCGAACACGAAGAACGGCACCCGGATGTCGATCTCGGCAAGCGAGCCCGCCAGGAGCGAGCCGATCACGAAGCCGAGCGTCCCCGCCGCCCCGAACACCCCCTGTGCCGTCGACGACCGCCCCGGCGGGCTGCCCGCGGCGACGATCGAGAAGAGGGCCGGGTTGAACATCGCGAACCCGGTCGCCTCGACGAGGATCAGCGGAACCGACAGGAGCGGATCCTTGATCACCGTGTAGAGGAGCGCTGCCG
This sequence comes from uncultured Chloroflexia bacterium, assembly GCA_963746075.1. Taxonomy (GTDB): domain Bacteria; phylum Chloroflexota; class Limnocylindria; order Limnocylindrales; family CSP1-4; genus CF-46. The sequence goes on along the minus strand of CAVUZY010000007.1, from coordinate 394,694 downwards.
CCACAGGCAGGACGGTCCCCGCGACGAGGAAGATCGTCATGCCGCCACGATCGACCCGCCGGCCGAACGCCGGTGACAGGACGAGCACCGGCAGGCCGAACATTGCGAACGTGAGGCCCACGAGCTGGATGCTGCCGCCGAGCCCCGTCAGGAACAGCGACCAGATCACCTCGTACGTCCCGGCGGCGAAGTTGCCCCCGATGTTGAACAGGATCGCCGCAACGAGGATCCGATTGGCGAGCCTGGCCGGCCCGCCGGTTTCGCTCTCGGCACCGGACCCGCCGTCGTCCGGGCCGGCGATCCGGCTGGTCCGCCCGACGAGGTGGTCCGGCTCATGGGGAAACGCCGTCAGGTCGACCGACGCCGGATGGTGCTCGCGGGTCGCTCCCGCGACCGGCGACAGCTCGCGAACCCGGATCGCGATCGCGGCCGCCGCCACGAACGAGCTCAGCCCGCCGAAGATGAAGATGAAGCCGAATCCGCCGAACAGTGCCGAGCCGAGGCCGCCGATCGCCGGCCCGAGGAGGAGCCCGCCCATCTGTGCGGCCCCGTACAGCCCGAACGCCTCACCGCGTCGGTCGACCGGCGTCGCGTCGCTGATGTAGCCGCGGGCGGCGGGGTCGTAGATCGAGGTCGCCAGCCCGGCCAGGGCGCGGAGCGCGATGAACGGTGCGGCTCCGACGAAGATCAGCGGCAGGAACAGGAAGATCCCCGCGCCGATGTTGCCGGCGACCATCAGCGGCACGCGTCGGGTCCGATCGGCCACCCAGCCGAAGATCGGCTCGCCCACCAGGCGGGCAGCCGGCCACGCCGCGACGACGACGCCGAGCGTCGCCAGGTCGATGCCGTTCTCGGTGAAGTAGATCGGCATGATCGGGAGCAGCGCGCCGAACCCGAGCCAGACGATCAGCTCGGCGGCCAGGAGCGGAAGGATCGCGTCCCAGCGGCGGGTCCAGGCGACGATCCGGGCGACGACGTCGCCGGGGCGGAGGGACATCGGCCCCGGATCGTAGCGCGACGGATGGCAGACGCCGGGCCCGTATCATCGCGCGGTGCCTGGCCAGACCGTGCTGGATGGAGAGCGGGCGGTCCCGACGGGGCCGAGCGCCGGGGGGAATCCATGAGCGGTCCGATCGGTCTGCACGGCGGCGGCGAGTACGTCGCGGGCGATGAGCCGTTCCTCGATGCCCTCCTGGACGCGGCAACCGAGGCCGCGCTGCGGCGACGCGATCGGGCGCGGCCGGCGGGCGACCCCGTCGCTGGCCCTGGCGCCGACGCCGGCCGGGGAGCCGACCTCGCAAGGCCCGACCTCGACGTCAGCGGCCACGCGCTCGAGACCGCCGTCGCGACGCTGCGCGTGGTGATCCTGCCGACCGCGGCCGCGCGCGGCCGGCCCGACCTAGCGGCGGCGACCGGCCAGGCGGCATTCGCCCGGCGCGCAGCCGCGACGGCCCGGCAGATCACCGTCAACGTGGCACGGGTCGTCGACGCGGCGAGCGCGGCGGGTCCGGCCGAGGTCGAGCGCATCGAAGCGGCCGACCTGATCCACCTTCCCGGGGGCGATCCGGACCTCGTGCCGGCGATCCTGGCCGGCAGCCCGGCATTCGCCGCGCTCGTCGCTGCCTGGGAGGCTGGGGCGGTAATCGCCGGCGCCAGCGCCGGGGCGATGGCCCTCGCCGAGTGGACCTGGACGTCGGGCGGCGGGATCCGCGGCCTCGGGCTCGTCCGGGGCATCGCCGTCGTCCCGCACTACGACGAGGTGCGACGGACGTCGTGGCAGGCGACGCTCGACGAGCTCGCTCCCGGCGGCATGGGCTACCTCGGGCTCGATGAGCGGACCGGCGTAATCTCGGTGCCGAACGGGCCTGACGGCCACGACTGGCGGGTCGCCGGAGACGGCGCGGTCTACTGGTTTGCGCGGGGCGCCGTGGAGCCGATCATCGGACGCCACGGCGACGTGCTCCGGCTCCCGGCCTGACGGTGCGCCGAGGCCCCGTCGCGGCGCGCCCGGCGACTGCGGCCTTACCGAGCGCTTACATCGGGGCGCGCATGGGATCATCCGCGGGCCCGATCGTCCGGCGATGACGCGTCCCGCGCCGCTCGACCAGGTCTGCCACGGAGTCCCGACCATGACCGTTTTCCTGCGCCGGATCGTCGTCACGGCCGCCATCGCGGTTCTCGTTGCGGCGGCCGCGATCGCCCTCGTTCGGGCCGGCGCGCCGGCCGAGTCGGTACAGCTCGGCGCGACGATCGGCGCGGTCACCCCGAGCGACCCAGCGGCCGACACCGGTGTCGCGGCACCCGGCGCCGCCGACAGCGGCGACCTCGCCCTGGAGCTCGATGCGATCCTTGCCGCCGAGACGAACGCCGCCCCGGCCGATCGCGCCGGCCCGCGCGGCCAGCTCCGCCGTCTGGCCGCATGGGGCCGCCTCGTCCACGCGACGGTCGTGGTCGACCTCAAGAAGGGCGGTCTGACCACCGTTCAGCTCGACCGCGGCACGATTTCCGCAGTCTCTGCCACGTCGCTGACGATCGCGGAGGCGGGCGGCGGCTCGGTCACCGTCCAGCTCGGCGACGAGACCCGGGTCCGGCGGGACGGCGGGAAGGCCGCGATCGCCGCCCTGAAGACGGGCGACGCGGTCTTCGTCATGAGCAAGGTCGAGGCCGGCGGGACCGGCGCCTACCTGGTCGTCGTGCCGCGGCGCTGACGCGAGACCACGATCAGCCGGTCCGCTGGAGGCCGGCAGCGATCCCGTTGACGGTCAGCTGGACGAGACGCAGCAGGCGCGTCCGCTCCGGGTCGTCCGGCTCGCGGGCGCGCAGCCGCGCAAGCAGGGTCACCTGCATCTCGGACAGCGAGTCGACGTAGGGGTCGCGGAGCCCCATTCGTCGGCGCAGCTCGGGGTCACGGTCGAGCAGCCGGTCGCGGCCGGTCAGGCGGGCCAGCCAGCCGACGGTTCGGGCGTATTCGGCCTCGATGGCGGCCCACGGCCCGGTCGCCGTGTCGCCCGCCAGCGCCGCGTATTGCCGGGCGACCCCGAGATCCGCCCGGGCGAGGGCGAGCTCTGCGTTGTCGACGAGGCTCGCAAAGAATGGCCACCGGGCATACAGCCGGCCGAGGGACGCGAGCCCGGCCCCTCCGTGCGTCGCCGCGTGGGCCTCGAGCGCCGCCCCGAGCCCGTACCAGCCGGGCAGCTCGATCCGCGCCTGCGACCAGGCGAAGACCCACGGGATCGCGCGCAGGTCGGCGATCGAGCCGGGTTCGGGGGCCGAGGCGCTGATTGCTGGGCCGCTGCCCGACACCTTCGAGGCCGATCGTCCGCGGGCGGCTGGTCGCGAGCCGAGGCGGAGGGTCGCGATCTCGTCGATCGGGGTGGCCAGCCGGAAGAAGGCCACGAACCCAGGCGCCTCGACGAGGCTGCGGTAGGCCGACCGGGAGGCCGCCGCGAGCTCATCGAGCAGGGCGCCGCCGGCCGCCTCGACGGGAGCCAGCGCTGCCGTGTGGGCCGCCGACGACGCGACGAGCGTCGCCGCTGCCAGCCGCTCGAGGTGGCGCCGGGCGATCCCGCGATCGGCGTAGTTGGCAGCGATCACCTCGCCCTGCTCGGTCAGCTTCAGCCGGCCGTCGAGCGAGCCGGAGGCGAGGCCGAGGATCGCCCGGTTTGCCGGTCCCCCACCCCGCCCGATCGCACCGCCGCGTCCATGGAACAGCGTCAGCTCGATGTCGTGCGCCTGCGCCGCCGCGGCCAGCGCCGCCTGCGCGCGATGGAGGAGCCAGTTCGCGGCGAGGTAGCCCGATTCCTTGTTCGAGTCGGAGTAGCCGAGCATGACCTCCTGGCGATCGCCCCGGCTCCGGAGGTGGGCCCGGTAGGCCGGTTCGCGGAGGATCGCGTCGAGGATGGAGCCGGCCGATTCGAGGGTCGCCGCGTCCTCGAACAGCGGCACCACGTCGAGCGTGGGCGCGGCGGGCGGCGCGCCATCGATCGCGCCGTGACCGTCGGCGCCGGTGTGGTCGTCCGCCGCGGCTGAGGCGAGCCGGAGCAGGCGGCTGACGTCGTCGGCTCCGGCGGTGAACGAGATCACGTAGCGGCCCGCCGCCCCGGGGCCGAAGCGGGCCTGCGCCGCGGCCACGGTCCGGAGCGTCTCGACGACCTCGGCCGCGGTCACGCCCGGCACGACCTCGCGGTCGAGGCGACGGGCGTGAATCGCCGACTCCGCCTCGCGGTGGGCGGCGCTGTGCTGACGGACTTCGAGCGCGGCGAGGTGGAACCCGAACGTGGCGAGCTGGGCGCGGAGATCGGCGACCTCGCCCCAGGCCACTCGAGCCAGGCCGTTGGCCACCAGCGCGTCCTGGAGCTCGGCCAGCTCGCTATCGAGCTCATCGGGTCCGGCATAGCGACCCGTCAGGGGCGCGGCCTGGCCCGTCAGGAAGGCGCGGGTCCGGCGGAGCCGCTCGGCGACGAACCCGAAGCGCTGGCGGTAGGGCTCATCCGGATAGCGCCGCCGGAGCTGGCGGTCGAGGTCCGGCAGGAGATCGGCATCGCGGGCGAGCCGCCGGCCGAGTGCCCGTGACGCATGCTCGGTGGGCGTCGCTGCCGCGATCGTCTGGGCAAGCCGGGTCGCGACCGCCTCGTAGCCGCGCAGCACGTGATCGGCGTGGATCCGGAGCGTCCGCTCGGTGATCTCGGCCGTCACGGCCGGATTGCCGTCTCGGTCGCCGCCGATCCACGACTCCCAGGCCAGGAACGGCGGGACCCGCGACGGGCGCGTGCCGGTCCGTCCCGTGTCGACGGCCTCGGCCGGCTCGCCGCCAGCCGACCGCCCACCCGGCCCGCCATCGAGGGCCGCGTCCGCCGCGCGATAGACCCGCGGCACGACGCTGAACAGCGTCTCATCGAAGAAGGCGAGGGCCGTCCGGACCTCGTCCAGCGGGGACACCGCGCTCGCCCGGAGGTCGGCGGTCCGCCAGAGCAGCGTGATCTCCTCGCGGAGCCGGCGCCGCACGTCGCGATCCTCGTCGGCCACGATCTCGCGATCGGCCAGCCGGTGGAGGAGGCGATCGATTCGGCGCAGGGCGATCAGGACCGTCCGCCGGCGAGCCTCGGTGGGGTGGGCGGTCAGGACCGGGCTGATCCGGAGGCGCCCGAGCGCCGCCTCGATGCCCGCCTCGTCCTCGCCAGATCGGCGGAGCCAGTCGATCGCGGCCGCGAGCGAGTCGTCCGGCGCATGGCCACCATCGGTCATCGTCGACCGGCGGCCGGCCGAGCGCTGGGCGGCCCGCTCCGCCCGACGGGCCTCGCGCACGAGCTCGCGCTCCTCGGCGAGGTTGACGAGCCGGAAGTAGAGGCTGAACGCCCGGACCACGACCTCCGCCCGGTCGGGATCGAGAGCGGCGAGCTCCTCGACGAGTCCGGCCCGCAAGGACGGATCGTCCCCGCGCCGGAGCCGGATGGTCGTTCGCCGGACGCGCTCGACGAGATCGAGCAGCGGCCGCCCGGCCTGCTCCGCGATCACCTGGCCGAGGAGCGAGCCGAGGAGCCGGATCTCGAGGGCGAGCGGATCCCGGGCGCGGCCGGTGCCGACGGTCAGGGGCTCGGCGCGGACGGCCTCGTTCGGGCCGCGGGCGCCTCGGTCGTTCGGGCCGCGACGGCTCCGGCGGCCGGCGGGGGCGACACTGGGCGATCGGCCCGCGGACGGCGACGTCATGGCGGACGCGCCCCGGCGAAGGTTGCGACGCGACCGTTCCGCAGCCCGCCCGGCCCGCGGCCGCAACCTTCGGCGGCTCCGGTCGCTCGTAGGCTTGTATCGTGATCGCCATGGCGGCGCCCGAGATCGACGATCGGAGCGGACCGGATCAGCTCGAGCAGCTCCGGTTCCTGCATCAGGTCGCGCGCCTGGCGACGACGGCCCGGACCTGGGACGAGCTCCTCGAGACCGTGGTGGACGGGACCCGCGATGCGCTCCACGCCGACGTCACCTCGCTCTATCTGCTCGATCGGGACGGAGCCTACCTGACCCTCGCGGCGACGAACGGCCTGGATCGCTACCAGATCGGCCGGGCGCGGGTACCGTTCGGGGAGGGTGTGACCGGTCGCGTCGCCGCCGGCCGGGAGCCCCTGGTCATCGTCGACGTCCGCTCGGATCCGCGCTTCCTGTGGGTCCGCGGCATCGACCAGCGCCGGTTCATCGCCTCGATGCTGAGCGTGCCGCTTCGCTGGAACGACCAGATCGTCGGCGTTCTCAACGCCCAGACCGAGCGCGAGCGGAACTTCACCGACGCCGACGTCGCCCAGCTCCAGGCGATCGCCGACCTCCTGGCCGGGATCGTCGAGAAGGGTCGCCAGCAGACCGAGGCCGAGGAGCGGCTGGAGCAGCTCCGCCAGATCGACGAGGCCCGCTCGGAGCTGATCGCCCTCGTGACCCACGAGCTGCGGACGCCGCTGGCCGTCGTCCGGGCCTACACCGAGCTCCTCGGCGACGATCCGCCGCTCGAGGGCCGACCGTCGCGCGACCCGGACCGGCGTGCCCAGCGCCAGGCCTGGCACGACGCCGCGATGGACCAGGTCGAGCGGCTCGACCGCCTCGTCGACTCGATCCTGGCGTCGGTCCGGATCGTCCCGGCCGAGGCCGCCGAGGTGACCCCGACCGACGTCGAAGCGGCGATCGCGGAGGTGGTGGCGTCGATCCGGCCGATCGTCCGCGGCCATCACCTCGATGTCCGGACGAGCCTCCGGCACCACGCCCTCGCCGATGCGCCGCGTCTCCGTCAGATTCTCGAGCACCTGATCGAGAACGCCGTGAAGTACGCCCCGCCGGACACGACGATCACGATCGACCACGCCCTCGTCGAAGGCTCCGTCCGGATCGGCGTCACCGACCAGGGCCCGGGCGTCCCGGAGGAGTGGCGCGAGCGGATCTTCGAGCCGTACGCCCGGCGCGAGACGCACACCGCGCGCGGCTCCGGGATCGGCCTGTACGCGGCCAAGCGCCTCGGCGAGTCGATGGGCGCCCGGCTGTGGGTCGAGCCGGCCGAGCCGACCGGCGCCCGCTTCGTCGTCGCGCTGCCCGCCGTGGCGGCCGTCTGATGCATCCCTTCCTGCCATCCCCTTGCGCCCGCCCGCCACGATGAGGTCGTCATGATCGCCGCCCGCCCGCTCCGAATCCTCGTCGTGGACGACGATCCCGCGATGGTCGGAGCCATCACGGCCCTCGTCGGGACCGAGGGCCACCAGGTGATCACGGCCTACGACGGTCTGACCGCCGTCAAGCGCTTCCGCGAGGAGTCGCCCGACCTCGTCCTGCTCGACCTGGCGATGCCCGGGCCCGATGGCTTCACGGTGGCGGGCCAGATGCGGGCCGCCGGGGCGGCACCGATCCTCGTCGTGTCGGGCGAGAGCTCGGAGGAGGCGAAGGTCCGGGCGCTCGGGCTGGGCGCCGACGACTACCTCGTCAAGCCGTTCGGCAAGGCCGAGCTGATGGCCCGGATCGCGGCCGTGATGCGGCGGGTCGATCGCTCGACCGCGGGGGCGTCGACGGGGCCGGTGTCGGCCGGCGACCTGATCCTCGAGCCGGCGCGGCACGAGGCGCGCGTGGGCGAGACGGCGCTGACCCTCACCCCGACCGAGTTCCGCCTGCTCGAGGCGCTGGTCCGGGCGTCGGGCGACATCGTTCCGCACCATCTCCTCGCCCGGTCCGGCTGGCCGGCCGAGACCGACCCAGATCTGCTCTGGCTGAAGCCGCATCTCGCCCGCCTGCGGGCCAAGGTCGAGTCGGCCGGCGGTCCCCAGATCCTGGCCGTCCGGGGCGTGGGCTACCGCATCGAAGCAGGGGCGTAGCGCCACCAACGGCTGTCGCGCCTTCGCGGCCGATCGCGGCGTTGGCCGCTGCGCTCCTCGCTCACGCACGTAGGCGTGCACTCGCTCCGGTGCTCGCGGCCGCCGTGCGCTCGACCACGCATGCGCGACGAACGCGGTTCAGTCGGGAACGACCCGGTCAGGCGAGAGCGAGGCTCACGGCGCGGTAGCCCGCGACATCATGCGGAGCGTCGACGCAGTCGACCCGACAGCCGCGCGCGTCGCGCCCGCCGAGCGGGTTGAAGTGGAACCAGGCGATGTCGTTGTCAGCTGTTCCGGCGTGCAGGCGACAGCCGCACGTCGAACAGGTGACGGGGGCGCCGTGGCCGTCGCGGACAGCAACCGGGCGCCGGGTCTCGGGATCGGACGGGTGGATCATCGGGCGGCCTTCGCTTTCCGGGATTGGAGACGACGAGACCGCGCTCGCGGCGCGGTCGACCAATGATCCGCCCCGAGGTCGGGTGTGAGGGGCACCGAATGCGTTTCGCCTCGGTTGCGCTCGGGTTGCGGATCTAGCCGTCCCGGACGGAGCCAGCCGCTGACTTGGGATCGGCGATCCGGCCGATCCCCGGCACGAAGCGGCCCGTCGACGCGGCATATCGTCGCCAGGCGTCGCCGTGCGCCTCCCGGAGCCAGGGCTCCTCGACGAGGCGCACCTGGATCTGCTGCGCGGCCAGGGACGCGAGCAGCATCGACGCGGAGAGGACGTTCGGGACAATGAGGGCGATCCCGAGAACGGTGATGAAGGTCATCGTCAGGATCGGGTTGCGGACGAGACGAAAGGGTCCCTGGGTGACGAGATCGGTCCGAGCGGTCGGATCCACATCGCCACGCCACGCATCGCCCATCGCCACCTGGCTGACGATCGTGCCGGCGGTGCCGATCGCGACCAGGGCGACCCCGACGGCGACGACCGCCGGCTGATCGAGCGGGCCGAACGACGCGAGCCCGGCGATCTCCGCGAGGGCCGCTGCCACGCCGAGCCCGAGTCCGATGGTTCCCAGCACCCGAGACCACCATTGGGGCGTGCCCGCGGCGACGCCGGCTCGGAGCGCGACACGTCCCGTCCGGCGGTGCAGGACGGCGCCGCGGTAGACGGCGACGATCGCGAGCCAGGCCACGAGCAGGACCAGCGCCAGGACGCCCACGCCCGGATGGTACGGCGTCAGCCGGCGGCGGCAACCTCCGCCGGCTGGACGGCGGCTCGGGCGGCGTCGATCGGGCGCTCTGCCGGCACAGGCAGGGCGATCGCCGCGACCGCCAGTGGCTCGATCAGCCAGACGTTCGACTCGAGGATCGCCCGATCGGCGAGGAGACGCGCCGCCAACGCCGAGCCGGCCTCGCGATGGGCCTCGAGCAGCTCCCGCAGCTCCGCACCGAGCGCGGCCCCGTTCTCGCGTTGTGCGATCGCGGCCGAGACTCGGGCTCCCTGGACGCTGCGCGCATCGAGGGCCGCGAGATGGCGGCCGTCGGGGTCGTAGAGGTAGGCCCGGCCACCGGTCATCCCCGCCCCGAAGTTCGCGCCGACGGGTCCGAGCACAACGACCGCGCCGCCGGTCATGTACTCGCAGCCATGCGGCCCGAGGCCCTCGACGACCGCCCGTGCCCCGGAGTTTCGGACGGCAAACCGCATCCCGGCACGGCCGATGACATGGAGCCGGCCGCCCGTTGCGCCGTAGAGACAGGTGTTGCCGGCGATCGCCTGGCGATGCGGCTCGGCCGCGAGACCAGGCTCCGGCGCAACGACGATGACGCCGCCCGAGAGGCCCTTGGCCACGTAGTCGTTGGCCTGTCCGACCAGTCGCAGCTCCACGCCGGAACCGGCGAACGCGCCGAACGACTGGCCGGCGGCCCCGCGCAGGCCGAGATGGATCGGTCCCGCGAGCTCGTTCCGCTCGATCGCGCCGGTCAGGCCTGCCCCGAACGAGCGATCGGCCGTCGAGAGCGCGAGGCCGTCCGCCCGGAAGCCGGCCTGGCCGCGGAGCGCGCCGGCGAGCCGGTGCTCGAGCGAGCTCGCGTGACCGCGATCGATGGCGTGACCGGCCGACGCCGGCTCGGCGCGGCGGGCCGTCGACGCCGCCCAATGGCCGGCGCCGATGACCGCGGCAAGATCGAGCGTCGCGGCGCGGCGATCGACCGTGAGGTAGCGGCGCGACTCGCCGACCAGCTCGCCCACGGACCGCGCGCCGACCGCCGCCATCTCCAGGCGCAGGCTCTCGGCGAGGGCAAGAGCGAACCGCTCGACCTGCTCGGGCGTTCCGGCGAACTTGGCGCGGAGGTCCTCGCGCTGGGTCGCGATCCCGGTCGGACAGGTGTCGAGGTGGCACTGGCGCGCCATGTCGCAGCCGACCGCGACGAGCATCGCCGTCCCGAACGCGAACTCCTCCGCCCCGAGGAGGGCGGCGATCAGCAGGTCGCGCCCGGTCCGCAGGCCGCCGTCCGTGCGCAACGCGACCCGGTCGCGGAGATCGTTCCGGAGCAGCGTCTGGTGGACCTCGGCGAGGCCCAGCTCCCACGGCGCGCCGACGTGCTTGATCGAGCTGAGCGGTGACGCGCCGGTGCCGCCGCTGTGGCCGGCGAGATGGACGTACGTCGCGCCGGCCTTGGCGACGCCGGCCGCGATCGTGCCCACCCCGCGCGACGCGACGAGCTTGACCCCGATCCGGGCGGCCGGGTTGATCGCCCGGAGATCGGCGATCAGCTGGGCGAGGTCCTCGATCGAGTAGATGTCGTGGTGCGGCGGCGGGCTGATGTAGCTCATCCCCGGCTGGCCGCGACGCAGCGCCGCGATCCAGGCCGTCGCCTTCTTCGCCGGCAGCTGGCCGCCCTCGCCGGGCTTCGAGCCCTGGGCGATCTTGATCTCGAGCTGCTCGCCGCGGGCGAGATACGTGGCGGTGACCCCGAACCGGGCCGAGGCGACCTGCTTGATCCGGGCGTCGTGGCGCTCGCCGTCGGCGCCCGGCACGTACCACGACGGGTCCTCGCCGCCCTCGCCGGTGTTGGCCGCGCCGCCGGCTCGCTGGATCCCGATCGTGAGCGCCTGGTGGGCCTCGGGCGACAGGGCGCCGACGGACATCGCCGAGACGACGAAGCGCCGGACGATCGAGCGCGCGGATTCGACCTCGTGGAGGGCGATCGGCGCAGCGCCGCGCGGTCGCCGGACGCGGAGGGCGTCCCGAACGACCGTCGGGCCGCCCGACGCGGGGGTCGTGGGCGCAGCCGGCACGACGTCGAGCGGCGCGAACCCCGACTGGGCCTGGATCTCGGTGACGATCTTCGGGGCGTAGCGGTGGACCTCGCCGTCGGCCCGGAACCGGGCGAACCCCGGGTCCTGGAGCTTGTTCGAGGTCGTCGCCGGGGCGACCGCGATCGCGGCCGCGCGACGCCGGAGCTGGCGCTCGGCGAGGTCCGCGAAGCCGACCCGGCCAGGCCACGCCGGCGCCGCCGGGAAGCAGCGCGCGCGGACCGCCTCGTCGAGCTCGAGCGTCTCGAACAGCTTGCCGCCGATGTACGACGACGCGGTGCTGATCCCCATCCGGGCGAGGGTCTTGCGCAGGCCGGCGTCGAACGCGGCAAGGAGGTTCGCGACGGTCGCTGCCGCGTCGAGCTCCTCGGCGCCGCGCGTGCCGGCGAGCTCGGCCGCCATCTCGATCGCCAGCCACGGGACGAGGCCGGTGGCACCGACCGCCAGGACCATCGCCGACGCGTGGACATCGAGGACGTCGGACGCCTCGACGACGACGTCGGCCCGGCCGCGCAGGCCCGCGGCGCTCAGCGCGGCATCGATGGCGCCGGCAGCCAGGACGGACGGGATCGGCAGCCGGTCGAACGAGAACGCCCGATCGCTCACGACGATCAGCTCGGTCCGGCCGCGGGCGGCGGCGACGGCTTCCGCAGCGAGACGATCGAGGGCCGCGGACAATCCGCCCGGGCCGTCGGCCGCCGGCCAGGTCGCATCGAGCCGCCGAACCGGTCCGCCGAACGCACGCAGGAGCGCTGGCAGGTCGGCGAGGAACGGCCGCTCCAGCCGGATCGTCCGCGAGCCCGCCGGCGGTCCGCCGAGCAGCGCCGGCCGCCGGCCGAGCTCGACCCGGAGGTCCATGACCGCCCGCTCGCGCTCCGGATCGATCGGCGGATTCGTGACCTGGGCGAACGACTGGCGGAGGTGGTCGGCGACGGGCCGGTCGATCCGGCCGAGGCCCGGGATCGGCGTGTCGTCGCCCATGCTCCAGAGCGGCTCGTGGCCCTCGAGCGCCATCGTCTTGATGTCGAGCCGGGCGTTCTCGGCGTGGAGGCCGGCCAGGAACCGCAGATCCGCGCCGGTCGGTGGCCCGCCGAGCACGATCGAGGATTCGTCGTCGCCGGCTGCCGGGTCGACGTGGGCTGTCCGCGGCGCATCGTGGATCGGGAGGCGGCGCAGGAGATGGGCCTTCGCCTCGACGTCCTCGAGGACGAGCCCGCGAGCCGGATCGACGAGGAACAGCTCGCCCGGCCCGAGCCGGCCGCGCCGGATCGTGTCCTCGGGCGGCAGCGGGATGGCGCCGGCCTCGGAGCAGACCGCCACCAGGCCGTCGCGCGCCACGGCGAAGGCGGTCGGGCGCAGGCCGTTGCGGTCGGCGATCGCGCCGACCCGCTTGCCGTCGCCGAACACGATCGCCGCCGGGCCGTCCCACGGCGCGAGGTAGCCGGCCGTCCGGCGTCGGAGGGCCGCAACCTGGGGATGTGGCGCGCGGCGCAGGGCCAGCGCCTCCGGCATCGCCGTCAGGAGCGCCGTGCCGAGGTCCCAGCCGGTCGTCACGAGGACCTCGAGCAGCTCGTCGAGCGACTGTGAGTCCGAGCCGGCGTCGCTCACGAGCGGCCCCGCCGCCGCGAGCTCGGCGGCAGCGACGCCGGCCGGGTCGCCGGCACGGCCGCGGACCTGCGAGCGGTTGCCGCGGACCGTGTTGATCTCGCCGTTGTGGGCGATCGCGCGGAACGGCTGGGCGAGACGCCAGGTCGGCTGCGTGTTCGTGGCGTAGCGCTGGTGGAAGAGCGCGTAGCGGACGCGGATTCCGGGCAACCGGAGATCCGGGTACAGGTCGGCGAGACGGCCGCCCGCGACGAGCCCCTTGTACACGATGGTCCGGCACGATGCCGAGGGATCGCGATCGCGTCACCGAAGGTCGTCGCACGGGCCGCGGTCTCGAGCCGGCGGCGGGCGATCACGAGGCGTCGCTCGAAGGCGGCGTCGGCCAGCGGCGCGCCGTCCGCCGGGACGGGGCGCCGGACGAAGGCCTGGACGAAGGCGGGCCGGGACGCACGGGCGGCGCCACCGAGCGCCGACGGATCGGTCGGGACGGTCCGCCAGCGGACGATCTCGAGGCCCGCCGCGGCGAACGTCTCGGCGACGAGCCGGCGAGCCGCCCCGCCCCGGTTGCCCGGACCGGTGCGGGGCAGGAAGAGCTGGAGGATCGCCGGCCGCTCGGCGGCGAGGCCGGAGCGGGGCGCGAGCGCCTCGACGACGGTCGAATCGAGCGGGATCGACACGCCGGCGCCGTCGGACGACGCACCGTCGGCTCCGAACGCGCCGCGGTGAGCGAGGGCCGCCAGGCCGCCGAGCCCGAGCGGCAGGACCTCGGCCAGGCGGCGGCCGCCGGCGTCGGCGACGAACCCGATCCCGCAGGCATCGTGCTCGAACGCGGGGTCGTAGAGCGGCGCGAGCGCATCGCCCGTCCGGGCTCCGGAAGGCCGTCGGCGGCGGGACTCCTGTGGTGGCTCGAGGGACATTGCTGGGTCTCCGTCGCTGGGTCGGAGGATCGGGAGGGAGTCGAACCGACCGCCCGGGAGGAGCCGGGCGGTCGGTCGAGGTGTTGATCGCGGGTCGGAAGCGGCTGGCCTCGGGAGGGCGTCGCCGCGCCGGCCTACGACTGGTAGGCAACCTCGCCGTGGGTCGAGAGGTCGATCCCGAGCTCCTCGTCGCGAGCCGAGATCCGGATCCCGAGGATCGCGTCGACGAGCTTGATGATCCCGAAGGTCGCGACGACGGCGTAGGCGACAACGGCGCCGACCGCAGCCAGCTGGATGACGACCTGGCCGGCGTTGCCGTCGATCAGGCCGCGGTAGTTCGCCTGGATCGCACCCGTCGCGAGGACGCCGGTCGCGACCGCCCCGAAGACGCCGCCGACGCCGTGGACCGCGAACACATCGAGCGCGTCGTCGATCTTGAGCCGCTCGCGGAGGAGGGTCGCGCTGTAGCACAGGCCGCCGGCCGCGAGGCCGATGAGGATCGCGCCACCCGGCGTGACGAAGCCCGACGCCGGGGTGATCGCGACGAGGCCGGCCACGGCGCCGCAGGCCGCACCCACGACGCTGACCTTGCGGTGCATCAGGTAGCTCGCGCCGACCCAGGTGAGGGTCGCCGCCGCGGCAGCCGTGTTCGTGACGATGAACGCGCTCGCGGCAAGGCCGCCGGCCGTGACCGCCGAGCCGGCGTTGAAGCCGAACCAGCCGAACCACAGGAGGCCCGCGCCGAGGACGGTCATCGGGATGTCGTGGGGCTCGATCTTCTCGGCGCTCGCAACGCGCTTGCCGATCAGGAGGGCCACGATCAGGGCGGACACCCCGGACGAGGCATGGACGACCGTGCCGCCGGCGAAGTCGAGGGCGCCGAGCTGGAACAGCCAGCCGTCGGTGGCCCAGACCCAATGTGCGACCGGCGAGTACACGACGACCGACCAGAGGATCGTGAAGAGGACGAAGGCGGCGAACCGCTTCCGCTCGGCGAATGCGCCCGTGATCAGGGCCGGCGTGATCGCCGCGAACATGAGCTGGAAGCCGGCGAACAGGACGAAGGGGATCGTCGTGGCATAGGTCGTGCTCGGCTCGAGCCCGACGTTCATGAACCCGACGAAGTCGAGGTTCCCGATCAGGCCCGGGACGCCGAACAGGTTGGCGTCAGGCCCGAACGCGAGCGAGAAGCCAACCAGCACCCAGACCACCGACACGATGGCCAGGCCGAAGAAGCTGTGCATGATCGTGGAGAGCACGTTCTTGCGGCGAACGAGGCCGCCATAGAACAGCGCCAGCCCCGGCAGCATGATCATGACCAGGGCCGTGGACATCAGCATCCACGCGGTATCTCCAGAGTCCATCGATGCGCTCCTCCTCGCCAGGGGCGTCGCGGTGGTCCGCAACATGGGCTGGCGGTGCGAGCCCCACGCAGAGGCCCGCTCCGACCCGAGAATGGGCGCACGGCTGCGTTGCGGTCGTCGCCGGGCGGGGCCCGAAAAGGATGCGAACCGGTGACGTCGGGAGATCCGCGAAGGCCCCTAGCGCGGACGGCCGAGGGCGGCCCGCAGCTGGCGAAGCCATGCCGCTCGACGAGGATCGTCGGCGGACAACGCGGCCAGAATTTCGAGAATCCGGATGACCGGCAGCAGTGCCATCAGCGCCAGATGGGCCGCATTCAGCGGGTCGCTGCCGGCCGCTTCGACGAACCCGTCCGAGGCGGCGTCAAGGACGTCGGGATGGTGGAACCCGAGGATGTGGCGGAACCAGGCCACATCGTACAGTGGGTCCGCGAGACGGAGCGTCTCGAGGTCGAGGACGCCGACGAGCCGGCCGTCGCGGACGACGATGTTGACGGGCACCAGATCGCCGTGAACGAGCACGACCGGCCTTCCGGCGAGGCGATCCGGCAGGACCGCAATCGCATCGGCAAGGTCGGCTCGCTCGGTCAGCTCAAGGTCCGCCGCGACGGCGTCCGCCCAGCTCCGGGCGGCCTCCGCGAGGCGCCGGCCCGTCGCCCACAGGTCGGGCAATCCCGCATTGCTGGGATCGACCGCGGCGATCCGCCGGCCGGCCAGCCCGCACAACCGCCCGACCAGCTGACCGCCGCCCGGGTCATCGAGCAGGCTCGCGCCGACGACCCCCTCGATCAACTCGCTCACGCGGATGTCCGACGGCCAGCGCCGCGCGCCCGACCCGGCGACGGGCATGGCGAGCGGAAGACCTGCGGCGACGAGCCGGGGCCGAAGGACGACCAGGGAGCGCGCTGCGGTCTCCTCGGTGATCGGGTCGGCGACCCGCGTCACGGCAAGGCGGCTGCCGTCGGCGAGCGTCACGGCCCAGGACTCGTTCGTGAACCCCCACCGGAGGCGGGCGACCGCGACGGGTTCGCCCGGCCACAACTGAGTCAGCCAGTCCGGGGCTTCGTGCAGCTCTGAAGCGGCGGTCATTTCCTGCACCGGTGACATCTGGGGCGGCGCGACCAGGTTCAGGCGACGAAGACCTGGTGGCCCGCGACAACCGTCTGGGCGATCTCGATCTCGAGGGTGGCGGCGGACTGGCGGAAGACGGTCAGATTGGCGGCAGCGCCCACTCGAACGATCTCGCGGCCGTCGGTGGCCGGCAGGCCGAGCAGACGGGCCGGGTTGGCCGTGACCATCCGGACGGCGTCGCTGAGCGTCACACCGGCGTGACGTACGGCATTCGCGACGCACACCGGCAGCGCCGCCACGGCTCCGGCCAGGTAGGGCGTGCCGTACAGCTGGAGCCGGCCCCCGGCCGTCAGCTCGACCTGGGCCCCGCTGAACGCGTCGTAGATTCCCGGTGGAAGCCCGGCGAACGAGACCGCGTCGCTGACGAGGATCGTCCGCTCGACCCCCTTGGCTCGCACGAACGGGCGCATCACCGACGCCGGCAAGTGGTGGCCGTCGAAGATGAACCCGGCGCTGAGGCGATCCTCGGACAGCTGGTCCCAGACGTAGTTCGGGTGGCGCGGCAGCATGGCGTGCGCCCCGTTGCCGAGGTGCGTCGACCAGCGAGCCCCGGCATCGACCGCCGCCCGGATCTGGTCGCCGGTCGCGGCTGTGTGGCCGATCGACGCGACGACCCCATCGGCAACGATGGCCCGGATGTACGGGATCGCCTCGTCGTACTCCGGGGACACGGTGACGATCCGGATGCGGCCGCCGGCCGCGTCCTGCCAGCTGCGGTACTCCGCGATGTCCGGCGGGCGGATGAACTCGAGCGGGTGCGCGCCGCGCGGGCCATCCTCGCGAGCGATGTGCGGCCCCTCGACGTGGATGCCCACGACCGACGCGGCGATGAGCGCATCCCGCTCGCACGCTCCGGCGACGGCACGCAGCGAGGCGATCATTCGCTGCTCCGACTCCGTGCAGATCGTGATCGCCGCTGCCGCGACCCCGGTCCGCCACATCGAGCGGACCATCGCCTCGACGACGTCGGGCGACGCATCGGCGCCGTTCGGGTCGTGGCCGTCGAAGCCGTTGATCTGGAGGTCGATCCAGCCGGGCCCGATCCAGCGGTCGCCGGGCGCCGCGTCGATCCGGTCCATCGCCGCGACGATCCCGTCCCGCACCGTGATCCGGACGGCGGCGCCGCCCTCGACGAGGCGGCCCTCGACGATCAGCTCGTCACCCGGGCGCTCGGTCGTCCCCCCGACGACCGGGCGCGCCTGGGTTGCCATCGATGCCCTAGCCCTTCAGCCCGGTCAGCGTGATCCCGTCGACGATCCGCCGGCGGAGGATAAGGAATACGAGCAGGGAGGGGAGCATCGCGATCACCGCTCCGGCGCTTGTGACGCCGAAGTTGACGGACAGGCTGTTCGCGAACTGGGACAGGCCCAGCTCCATCGGGAAGTTCTTCGGCTCGTTGAGGATGAGCAGCGGCCAGATGAACGCCGTCCAGGCCTGGATGAATGCCAGGATCGCGAGGGCGCTGATGGCCGGCGCCAGCAGGCGCGGCACGAGCCGGAGCATGACGCCCCACTCCGACATGCCGTCGATGCGGGCTGCGTCGAGCAGCTCGTCGGGCACGCTCGTGATCGTGTTCTGGCGCATGAAGAAGATCCCGTAGCTGAGGATCAGGAACGGGAGCAGCAGGCCGATCCCGGTGTTCACGAGGTGGAGGCTGTTCATCTGGAGGAACAGCGGGACCATGTACACCTCGAACGGGACGATGGCCGTGGCAAGGATCAGGGCGAACAGGAAGCCGTTCCCCGGAAAGCGGAATTTGCCGAAGATGTAACCCGCCGCGGTCGACGTCAGGACGATGAATGCGGTCGAGAGGGTGGCGAACCACAGGCTGTTCCAGAAGTACTGGAGCATCGGCGCGCGCTGGAACACCGTGATGTAGTTGGCGATCGTCCATTTCACGGGGAGGAGCTGGGGCGGAACGATCAGCAGCTCCGGGGCCGGCCGGAACGAGGTGCTGAACAGCCAGAACAGCGGAAAGATCATGATCAGCCCGCCCCCGATCAGGAGCAGGACGAGCAGCCAGTGGCCGAACCACCCGACGATCCTGGAAGCGCTCACTGTCACGTCTGTGCCCCCCGCAGGAACCGGAACTGGATGATCGAGAGGACCAGGATGATCAGCAGAAGATAGACCGCCTCCGCCGCGGCATAGCCCATGTTGAAGAACCGGAATCCGTTCTCGAAGATGTCGTAGACGAGGACCCGCACCAGCTTGCCCGGCGCGCCCTGAACGTCCGACGCCAGGACGTACACCTGGGTGAAGACGTTGAAGGCGGTGATCGTCGTGATCACGACGACGAACAGCGTGACCGGGGCGAGCAGCGGCAGGGTGATGTGGCGGAATTGCTGCCACGCACCGGCACCGTCGACGGCGGCGGCCTCGTTGTAGACGCGCGGGATCGCCCGCATGCCGACGATCAGGATGATCAGGTTGTAGCCGAGCTGCTTCCAGACGGACAGGATGATCACTGCGACGAGGGTCAGCCCCGGATCACTGAGCCAGGCCTGCTTGCCGATCCCGAAGGCGCCCAGCGCCTGGTTCAGGACGCCGTGCTGGTAGTTGAAGATCTCGCGCCAGCCCAGGGTGACCGGGACCATCGAGACGAGCACCGGCGCGAAGTACAGGAGCTCGATCGCCCCGCCGAGCCGGCCGCTGACCGTCCGCGACAGGATCGCGGCGAGGCCCAGCGCGAGCAGGACCGAGATGATCGTCGTCGCGACCGCGAAGATCGCGGTGTTCGTCATCGCGAGGCGGAAGTTGTTGTCGCTCAACAGCCGGGCGTAGTTGTCGAGGCCGACGAAGTCCTTGGCCGGGGCGATCAGCTCCCAGTCGAACAGGCTCATGACGATCGCCTGCCCGGTCGGGATGACGCGGAGGTAGACGAACAGGGCCAGGATCGGGGCGAGCACGAGGAACACGAACCGGTAGCGAAGCCAGGTCCGGTGCGGGATGCGGCGGGCGGCGGCCAGCGGACTGATCAATCGATCTCCGGGTCGGTCAACCTGCTCCGGGTCACGGGTCGGGCGCCGCAGGTCTCCCCGCGACGCCCGCCCGCACAACCGATGGACTACTGGTGGCCGTTGGCCTTGAGGATGTCGTTCGTCTCGGCAGCCCACGTGTCAAGCAGCGACTTGATCTTGTCGGCGTTGCCGGCGATGTTCTCGTAGTCGGCGTAGGCGTCCACGAGGTGGGTCGCCAGCTTGGTCTCGATCTCGTCCCACTCGGGGATCGCCGGGGCGAGCGTCGTCTTCAGGCCGGCCGGCTTCTTCAGGAAGCCCTCGTAGCCGGGATTGGCGGCAAGGAATGCAGTCAGGTCGAGATCGGCCCGGGCCGGCAGCCAGCCGGCGGTCGTGACGAGGTCGAGCTGCTGCTCCTGGTCCGTCAGGAACTTGACGAAGTCCCAGGCGCACGCCTGGTTCGGCGACGCCTTCGGAACGTGGGCGTACTCACCGCCGCCGAGGTCGCCGACCGGCAGCGAGACGGTGCCGTAGTGGCCGACGAGGTCGGGCGCGTTGAGGGCGATGTCGGCCACGACCCACGACTCGCGGGCGAACATCGCGGCTGCCTTGGTCTCGAACGCCTTGGCATCGTGCTCGATGTTCGGCGAGTCGACCTTGTTCTTGAGGAAGTCCATGTACATGCCGAGGAGCTTCTGGCCCTCGGGACCGTTGTACTCCGCGGCCCATTTGCCGTCGGCAGTCTGGGCGACGATGGTCTTGCCGTACTGAAGGAGCAGGATCCAGAACTTCTCGGCCACGCCGCTGCCCTGGCCGCTGAGGCGAAGGCTGAGGCCGGCGCGCTCGACGTTGCCGCTGGCATCGACCTTCGCGAGCTTCTTCGCGTAGTCGATGATCATGTCCATCGAGGTCGGAGGCCCGGACAGACCGGCCTCGGCCAGCATGTCGGTGTTGTAGAACAGAGCGGTTCCGCCGTTGAAGATCGGCACGCCCCAGACCTCGTTCTTGTAGGTCGCGTCATCGACGACGGCCTGCACGAACGAGCCGCTCTTCACGAACGTCTTCAGATCGTCGGGCGGTGGCGCGATCAGGTCCTGGTCGATGAACCGGGCGAGGAAGTTCGTGGTTCGCACGATGACGTCACCGGCGGTCTTCGACGGCAGCGCGGTCGTGAGCTTCTGCTCGAAGCCGCGGAGGTCCGTGCTGAAGACCGTGAAGTCGACGTTCGGATGGAGGGCCTTGTACGCCGCTCCGGCCTTCGTGTACACCGGATCGAGCTCGGGATAGCCGCCCCACACGTTCAACGTCACGGCAGCGTCGCCGCACGCGTTTGCGACGGCGGAGGGCGCGGCGCTCGTTCCGGCGGTCGCCGCCGTGCTGGGCGTCGTTCCGCTCGAAGCGGCAGGGGTCGGCGTCGCGGCGTTTCCGCAGGCGCCGACGATGATCGCGATCGCCGCGATGGCGCCGAGTGGCTTGAGCCACCGGGAGTGGGTCGTCATGCTGCTCCTCCTCCGCCTGGTCAACAGCCGCACCGGTGAATCACCGGACGAACAGGCTCTGGTTGCTTCTGTCCGGAAACCGCCGGGAGACCGGCGCGGCGCCGATCAGGCGACCAGGGCTGCTTCGACGGGCGGTCGTGCGGCTTGAGGCGACCTCCCGGTGGCGAGACTCGACCCCTGAGCACTCCTCTGGCGGCCCCACCCCAGTGTTGACTGCCGGACAATAGACCATCGGACATCACGCCTGCAAGACACGTCAACAACGGATGCGCAGGCGGCGGTCCCACCTGCGACACTCTCTGGATCATCGGGGGTTGCCTTCCTCTGTCCGGTCATCTATTGTCGGACAACTTAGCGTGATCGGAGTCCATTCGCATGACGCTCCGCAGGCCGGAAACGTTGACCGGTGCCGTCGCCCGGCACATCAGCGACGCAATCGTGCGGGGCGACTACCCACCGGGTTCGAACCTCCCGGAGATCGCTCTCGCCCGCGAGCTCGACACTTCGCGGGGCACCGTCCGGGAAGCGCTCCGGACGCTGGCGGCGGGAGGCCTCGTCGAGATCATCCCCCACCGCGGCGTCTTCGTCTCGCAGCTGTCGGTTCGGGCGACGTGGGAGATCACGAGCCTGCGGGCGATCCTCGAACCGTATGGCGCCCGCCTCGCCCTCGAGGCGACGGAGGATCGGAAGGTGCTCCTCCAGGAGGTGGAGGACGCATTCGAGCTGCTGAAGGGCGCCGTGCGGAGCGGTGACCCGGTCCTGGTCGCCGATGCCGACATCGGCTTCCACCGCGCCGTGTTCATCCGGTGCGACCACCAGATGCTGCTGAGCCGGCTCGAAGCGCTCCAGGTGCTGTCGCGGCGGCTCGTCCTCCTGGCCGAGATTTACGCCTCGGATGGGCCGGCGGTCGTCCGTCAGCACGCCCCGATCGTCGCGGCCATTCGGGCCGGCCGGCCGGCCGAGCTCGAGCAGGCCGTCCGCGGGCACGTGATCGAGGCGGGACAGATCCTCATGAGCCAGATGGCGGCCCGCCAGCCAAGCCGATCGCGGCGCTCGAAAGTCGAGGCATTCCAGCCGGGTAGCTGGCCGAGCGCAACCATTCCGGCGACCGCCGCGCCGGCGGTCGTGACGTCCATTGTCGGAACGCCGGATGTCTGACGCCGGACAGGACGAGAGCGAGGGATCGATGCAGTCGCGACGCCGTCTCACCGGCCCAGACCACTCGGGGCGACCATGACCGCCGACCCGATCGTGCGGTTCGGCCTCGTCGGCACCGGTGGGATCTCGACCCAACACATCGAAGCGATGCGTGCCACCGATGGCGCCAGCCTCGTGGCCGTCACGAGCGCGTCCGCCGAGAAGGCTCGCAGCGCGGCGGAACGATGGGGCGTCGAGTGGACCGCGACCGTCGACGAGCTGCTCGCCCGCGATGACATCGACGCTGTCGCCGTGACCACGCCGTCCGGCTTCCACGCCGAGGTCGCGCTCGCGGCCCTGCGCCATGGCAAGCACGTCATCGTCGAGAAGCCCCTGGCCCTGACCGTCGCCGATGCCGATGCCCTGATTGCTGAGGGTCGACGTGCGGATCGCCTGATCTCGGCGGTCTCGCAGCGCCGCTTCGAGCCGGCTGTCAGCGCGGCGCGGGCGGCCATCCAGAGCGGCGCGCTCGGCCCGATCTCGCTGATCATCGCCGAGAGCCTGAACTACCGGCCGCAGTCCTACTACGACAGCGCAGCCTGGCGCGGAACGCGCGCGCTCGACGGCGGTGTGCTGATGAACCAGGCAATCCACGAAATCGATCTTGTCTGCTGGTTCGGCGGCCCCGTGGCGTCCGTGGCGGCCCACATCGCGACCGTTGGCCACGAGATGGAAGCCGAGGACACCGCCACCGTGTCCCTTCGGTTCGCGGGCGGTGGGCTGGGAGAGATCGTGGCCACGACCTGCGCCACGCCGGGCTTCGATCAGGAGCTTCGGATCTACGGCGCCGCCGGACACATCCGGATCGTCGGCGAGGAGCCCGTCGCGTGGGTCGTGCCCGGCATTCCGGCGCCCGCGCCGGAGGCCCTCGTGCCCGAAGTCGACCCGAGCACGCTCGCCGCCGCGACCTGGGGCACCGACTCGATCGGCCACATGCGCCAGTACGCCGACTTCGTCGACGCGATCCGGACGGGCCGCCAGCCGTCGGTCAGCGGCGAGGACGCCCGACGGGCCGTCGCGGTCGTCAATGCCGCCTACGAATCGGATCGGACGGGCCGGGCCGTCGCCCTGGAGGGAGGCGCAATGCAGGCAGTGCGCACCAGCTGACCGCCCCGCGTCGCCACTGCTCGACACCTGGGCGGCCGAGACGAACGAGATCCTGGCCAAGAACGGCCACCTGCCTCCGTAGACACCCGCTCGGGGACCCCAGGCCCGAGCACGCGCGATGCCCGGCCCCTGACTCTTCCCGGGGGCCGGGCACTCGTCGTTCGCGTTGCGCGCGGTCCGGCGCCCGGCCGGACCAACCGTCAGCTCGCCGTCCGGCCGGCCCAGGCCGCGATCTCGGCGGGCTCGAGCGCCCGGCCGTGAAGGCGGACCCGGGCCAGCTCGCCGTCGAGGCCGGCGTGCGGTCCGCCGCCGAGGCGCAGCACGGCCCCCGATCCGAGGTCCAGCGCGCTGCCCTGGCCGTCGACGGCTGAGCGCGAGCCGACGAGCGCGCCATCGGCAAAGAGGCTGACGCGGTCGCCAGCGCGGACCGCGGCCACGTGTCGCCAGCCGGGAGCGAGGGCTCGATCAAAGGACGTGGCGAGGCCCGTCTGCATCGAGAAGACGCGCCCACCCGGGCAGGGTCCCGCAGAACAGCTCGCCGCGGTAGACACCCATCGCGTGGGCCCGCCGGTAGAGCACGTCCGGCGTCTGGTCGAGGGACCGCAGGTTCGTCCACGACCCGTCATGGTCGAGCCGGTGGACCTCGGCATGGGGCAGCGTCCCGGCGTAGAGCATGCCGTTGTAGGAGACGAGGGCCATGACCTCGGTTTCCTCGCCGAGCCGGCCGCTGTCGTCCCACGAGCCGTCGTCCGATCGCCGGAAGACGAGGCCCGACGGCCAGGTGCTGATGTGCATCCGGCCGGCGTGTGTCTCGATGGAATACACCTGCGTCGTGTCCCGCTGCAGGCCGCAGCTCGTCCACGTCTGACCGCCGTCGTAGCGGAAGACGCCGCCACCGCCCGCCCCCGATTCCGCCGGCACGACGACGCCGGCCGCCGTCTGCTGGATCGCCGACTCGACATTGACGTGGTCGTTGCCCGCGCCGTACAGGGCGCCGTCGACGACACCCAGGGCGAGCAGCCGGCGGCCGGGCGTTCCGACGAAGTCCCACGTCCCGCCGGATCCCATCCGGTACACGCCCTGGGAATAGAGCGGCGTGGCGTACAGGGCACCGTCGAACGGCACGAGCCCCGCGATCGAGTCGGCGCCCTCGACCTGACCGCAGTCGCTCCAGTCGGTGCCACCTTCGTAGCGCAAGATTCGACCGCCGGGGTTCGGGTTGGTGGACTCGGGCCGGCCCGAGCCGCCGCTCTTCACCCGCGACACGCCGGCGTACAGGTGGCCCTCGTGGACGGCGAGACGGGTGACGGCGTTGCAGTCCCAGGGCGAGCCGCAGTCGACCCACGCGCCGTCGTCGAAGCGGTAGACGTGGCCGCGCGGCGGGCTCGTCTCGGACTCTTCCCAGGTCGCGGCATACAGGGCGTCGTCGTGAACGACCAGGGCGTAGATCATGACCGCCGCCTCGGACGGGCGACCGTGATCGGACCAGCGCGGCGTTGTACCGGAATCGATCCCGAAGAACAGGTTGCGATCGTTGCGGTGGCTGCCGCAGACCGCGCCATGCTGGAAACCGAGCGTGAAGCCGCGTCGTCCGGCCGGGTCGAAGGCGGACGCCAGGTCGCCCAGCGCCGAGGTCGGGCGAGGATTGGCGTTGACCCACATTCCGATCGTGAAGTCGCCGGTCCCGCGCGCCGGCAGGTCCGGCACCACGAGGCTGCCCCGGCCGCGCTCAATCCGGGCCACCGCGCCGCCGAGGGTGGCGTCGCTCGACGCGCCGAACGCGACCTCTCCGACCGTCGTCGCGTGGCGGTCGTGGCCGGAGCCGTCGCGACCGTCGACCGCGAGGTCCCACGATCCGAGAAGCTGCTGGTCCATTGCCATGGTGGGAGGTGCTCCTGCTGACCTAGAGACCTTTGACCCGGGACTTGTAGCGCGCGGTGACCGCGACGTTGGCCTCGTCGCCGCCCGGGCTGTTCGAGCTCCGCCAGACCGGCGGCTCGATGCCCCGCTTGGCAAGCTCGGCGACCGCTTCGACCATGACCGAGTTCATCGCAAAGGCGTTGACCATCGTCGAGACCGGTCCCACCTTCTCGCTGACGCCGTCGATGCTCATGAGCGCGTCGCCCGAGGGCATCTTCGTGTCGATGACGATGTCGACGATGTCGCATAGGTCGCGGTTCGTCGGATGACGGCTCGGGTGACCCTGCGGCAGCCCGCGCTGGTTCTCGATCGAGGTCACCCCGACGGACAGCACGCCGTGTTCCCGGGCGTAGTCCGCGCTGTCGATCGTCGCCGCGTTGATCCCGTAGGCGTTGACGATGAAGAGCACGTCGCCGGCGCCCATCTCGGAGTCGCCCAGGATCGCCCGGGCGTAGCCGGGGGTCCGCTCGATCGCCATCGACCTGGCGGAGCCGTGGCCGAGATAGAACCCGTCGTCGATGAAGGCGCTGATCGCGGCCAGCCCGCCGGCCCGCGAGAAGACCTCCTCGGCACCGATCTGGGAGTGGCCGCCCGGCCCGATCACGTAGATCAGGCGATCCTCCGCGATCCGGTCCGCGACGGCCGCTGCAGCCTTCAGGATCGCGTCGCCCTCCTCGTCGGCGATGCGGGTGAGGATCGCGACGGCTCGCTCGAGGTACGTCCGGTGGATGGCGGTCATCGCTGGCTCTCCAATGGCGGGCGGTGTGGTCAATGGACGGGTGACGGCGCGGCGGATCGTTCGACGAGCCCGACGACCGCGTCGACCAGACGCTCGCCTTCGCCCGGCCGGAGGACACTCGCATTCGGCTCGTAGCCGCCCTCGGCGAAGGCCGCCTCGGTCGGGATGTAGCCGACGGTCCCGTCGCACAGGGCGGCGATGCAGGTCCGATCGGGGTCCAGGCGTTCGCGGATGCGCTGGCCGAGGGCGACGAAGAGCTCGCCCTGGACGCCGACGTGGACGAGCGGCCCGATCCCGATGGCGCTGATCCGCAGGGCGACCGGATGATCGCGCTCGGGGTCGCCGGCCTGACCGGCCAGCAGGTCGGCGTAGGCCGTGGCCGTTGCCGCATGATCGATGGCATCGCGCGACAGTCCGGCGGCGCGGATCGCCTCCTCGGCCGACCGAGCCAGCGCCGTCGCCGCACGGGCCTCCGCCGCATCGGGCAGGTCTTTGCGGGCCAGCTGGAGGGTCTCCGCGGCTGCCCACACCCGGTCGCGCGGCTCGTCCCGCGGGGAGAGGCTGGCGTGGACCGCGGCGGCGCAGTCGGCGACCAGGTGGCCGTAGCGATCGGCCGATTCGAACGTCCGCCACGGGACGACGATCCCGATCATGCTGCCCTCGGGCGAGTAGCCGCCCGGGTTGACGTCGCCCTGGGGACCGGTCGTGAACACGCTGACGCCGCCAACGGCCTCGTCGAGCAGGCGGCAGACGACCCCCGGGTAGTCGGCCGAGTAGCGCAGATTGTCCGGGCCCAGGGTGGTCGGATGACAGCCGTAGTTCACGAGGGTCGCGATCGGTTGGCCGGCGTGGTCGTCGAACCGGGTCACGGTCACCCGATCGTCGACCGGGCCGCCACTCGGGCGGCGGTTCTTACCGATGCCCTGGACGGTGCCGACCCCAACCGCCGCGCGGGCCGATCGCCGGTCCTGCCAGGCCGTCTCGACCGCCGCGCCGATCCGCTCGCCGACCGCCCGCTCGGCGTCCGACGGCTCGTCGAACGCCGGCCCGCTGTGGGTGTGGGTCCCGACGAGCTGGAGGCGTTCACGGGCGATCCCGGTCGTGCGCAGGACGTGTTCGGCGACGTCCGCCTGGAGACGCGGCCCGACGTGGAGAAGGTCGGCGACGACGATGGCCACCGCGGTGCCATCCGCACCCTCGGCGACGATCGCGCGGACGTGGAGCGGGTCGTGAGCGTCGGTCGCGCCGGCCGCCCGGATGCCGTAGCCGTCCATGGCCAGGCCGGGGGGCGGCGTGATCTCGACCCGTGCCGCGCCGACCTTCATCCGTGGGCCACCGGCATGGCCGGAGCGACCCGGACGCCGGCCACCTTGGCGACGGCCCGGGCGACATCCTCGAGGTCTTCCGGCCCGCCGAGCAGGATCGGCATGGCGAACATCAGGATCTCGTCGGCCTCCGCCCGCTCGGCGTTCGGGCAGGGGGCGGGCTCGGCGCCGCCGAGTTGCCGGATCTCCGCGCGGATGGCCTCGTTCCGATTGAGCGGCGTGTAGCCGCTGAAGAGAGGGATGCCCTCGGCCCGCAGGGCGTCGGCGAACTCGGCCTTCGGCAGGCCGCCCTCGGCCGCACCGAGCCAGCGCCAGTGATACGTGTACCAGCTGTGGGCGGTGACTCCTTCCGGGACCTTCAACGGCACGACGCCGGGGATCGCCGCGAGGGTCGTGTCCAGCCACGCCGCGGCCGCCGTCCGGCGTGCCTGCTGGGCCGGCATGCGGCGCATCTGGGCCAGCAGGAGGGCTCCCTGGAGCTCGCTCAGCCGGAGGTTCCAGCCGAGACGCACGTGCTCGTACCAGGCGCCGCCACGGCGCCGGCCGACGTTGCGCAGCGACCACAGCAACTCGTCGAGCTCATCGTCGTCGGTGACCATCATCCCGCCCTCACCGGCGTTGATCGGCTTCGTCGACTGGAAGCTGAAGACGCCGATGTCGCCGATCGCCCCGACCGGCCGGCCTCGCCAGGCCGCACCGTGGGCCTGAGCCGCGTCCTCGACGACGCGCAGGCCATGCCTCCGGGCGGCCGCCATGACGCCGTCCATGTCGGCCGGCGAGCCGCCGTGGTGGACGGGGATGATCGCCTTCGTCCGGCTCGTCACGGCCGCATCGATCCCGGCCGGATCGATCAGGAGCGTCTCGCGATCGACGTCGACGAAGACCGGGACCGCGCCGAGCATCAGGGCGGCGCTGGCGGTGGCGATGAAGGTGTACGGCGGCACGATGACCTCGTCGCCGGGCCCGATCCCGAGCGCGCGCAGTGCGACGGCGAGACCCATCGTCGCGTTGACCGTGCTGACGCCGTGGCGGGCGTCCTGGAGGGCGGCGAACTCGACCTCGAGCTGGTCGACGTAGGTCCCATCGAGCGATCCCCAGTGGCCGGACCGGAGGGCCGCCAGGACGATCTCCTCCTCTTCCGGACCGAACTCCGGCCAGCCGCCGAACGGCGCGGTCCGGACCGGGCTCCCACCGTCGATCGCGAGCTTCGTCACCGAGCGTTGCCTCCCATCACCTGTGCGGCCGACCTCTCGGCCATGGACGATCCGGTCAGACGGCCGCCGCCGCCATCGCCGCCCGATCCACGAACAGGACGGCATCGCGGTGCCGGCGCAGGGCCGACGCGGGGCAGTTCGTCTCGATCGGACCGTCGAGGGTGCGCGCGACCGCGGAGGCCTTGTGCGGGCCGGGGACGACGACCGAGATCGCCCGGCTGGCGAGAATCGCCGACATCGTCACAGTCAGCGCCGTGCGGGGCACCGCCTCGAATGCCGGGAAGGCCCCGTCGCGGACCTGCTGATGGCGGCTCATGTCGTCGATCTCGACGGGCTTGACCGCCTCCGGGTCGTCGAACTCGGCCACGTGCGGGTCGTTGAAGGCGAGGTGGCCGTTCTCACCGATCCCGATCAGGGCCAGGTCGAGCCCGCCATCGCGGAGGAGCGCACCGTACCGCGCGCTCTCGGCAGCGGGGTCCGGGGCGTCCCCGTTCATCAGCTCCACCCGACCGGGGTGGACAAGGGAGAAGATGTGGTCGTCGAGCCACTGCCCGAAGGACCGTGGATCCCCGGGCGCAAGGCCGACGTACTCGTCGAGGTGGAACGCCTCGACCCGGGCCCAGTCGATTCCCTCGGCCCGGGCCAAGGCCGCAAGGAACTCGAGCTGCGATGCCGCCGCGGCGAAGATCGCCCGGACTCGGGCCTGGGATTGGAGCAGTACCCGCATCCGGTCGGCGACGTAGGTTGCCGCTGCCTCGCCGAGGGCTGCTCGGTCGTCGCTGACCACCACGCGGAGCTGGTCGCGCCGCAGCTCGTACGGGCCGGTGCTCACCCTGCGTGCTCCGGGATGAACACGACAAAGAACACGTAGTCGAGCGGCCCCGCCCCGGTGTTCGTGATCGCATGCTCCGTGCCAAGCGGGATGAGCACGCCGGTCTCCGGGCCAACGGGCGTGCGGACGCCAGCGAGCTCGACGTACCCTTCGCCGCTGGCGACCCAGTAGACCTGGTCCTCGTCGTCGTGGACGTGGCTCGGGACGGTTTCGCCCGGCTTGATCCGAACGTGGGTCACGTTCAGCCGCGAGGTCTCGAAGATCGGACGATAGTCCGCGTAGCTCTCGGGATTCGGCAGGACGCCGTCGAGTTGAATGATCACGTTCTGCCTCGATTGGACGGGTCGCTTGGATGACGTTCGGAGATGGGATCAGGAAGGGGGCACTGGGCTCCGCGGCGCACTCGATGAGCTGTCGATCGGGCCCAGGCGGACGGCGTCGAAGTCCCAACCGTTGAGCTCGCACATCGCCCGGACGTGGCTGTCCCACGTGGGCTCGGCCGCCGGCGGCCCGGCGGTGAAGCAGTCGATGCTGAGGTAGACCAGGCGCTCCGGGCCGTCGCAACGGATGGAGTGCCACGTCCCGGGCGGCGTGCGGATAACGTCGCCCACCGCGACCCGAAACCGCTCCTGGGCCTCGCGCCCGATCGTCAACTCGGCCGTGCCGGCCAGGATGTAGAAGACCTGCTCGGCGTCGTCATGGACGTGGAGCGGGGGCGCCTCACCAGGCTCCAGAATGACGAAGAACGCCTCCGACGCAGCACCGTCGCGGCGATCCATGATGAGATCGTTCGTGTGGGTCGGAAACCGGTAGCGAACCACTTGGCGCGTGTCGTACACGTAGCGAGGCACGGACCTGCATCCTCCGGACACCAACAGTGGTTGATTGTCCTACAGTAGACCCTCGGACACGGGGCCCGCAAGGTGAGATTGCCCGGTCCGGCGGCTCCGTCGGACCAGGCCAGACGCCGACAGCCCACAACGCGATGACCGGGTCCGACGAGAGGGAGGTGCCATGACCGAGGGCGGTCTGTTCGATCTCACGGGACGCGTCGCGGTCGTGGTCGGTGGAACCGGGGTCCTCGGCGGGGCGATCTGCCACGGCCTGGCCGACGCAGGTGCTGCGGTCGCCGTTGTGGGCCGCTCGCCGGAGCGGTCAGACGCGCGGGTGACGGCGCTCGAAGCCGACGGCCATCGCGCGATCGCGGTCCTGGCGGATGCGGTCGACGCGGCTTCGCTCGAGCAAGCCCGCACAGTGATCATGGACGGGCTCGGGCCGATTGACATCCTGGTCAACGCACCCGGCCTCAACAGCGCGACGCCGTTCTTTGACATCGACGGCGAGGAATGGCGGCGGATCCTCGACGCGAACCTCACGTCGGTGTTCCTGGCCTGCCAGATCTTCGGGCGGGCGATGGTCGATGCCGGCCGCGGCGGCTCGATCATCAACTTCTCGTCGGCGTCGTCGGGTCCGCCCCTCTCGCGGGTCCTGACCTACTCGGTCGCGAAGGCCGGACTGAACAGCCTCACCCAGTTCCTGGCCCGCGAGCTCGCACCGAATCGGATCCGGGTCAACGCGATCGCGCCGGGCTTCTTTCCAGCCGAACAGAACCGCAAGCTCCTGTCCGAGGATCGCGTCCGCTCGATCCTCGGCCATACGCCGGCCGGCCGGCTCGGCGAGCCGGACGAGCTCGTCGGGACTGCGGTCTGGCTGGCCTCCGAGCGGGCGTCGGGCTTCGTGACGGGCGCGATCATCCGGGTCGACGGCGGGTTCAGCGCGATGACGATCTGACGATGGCCCCCTTCGAGCCCGACGACCTGCCCGTGCTCGCGGGCGCCGATCCAGGCGCCTCAGACCCACTCGCGCTGTTTCGCCATCCGGACCTGCCGCGCTGGGCGCTCGTCCGCAATCGGATCGATCCGGCGGAGCTCGAGGACGTCGCGGCGGCGGTTCACGCGGCGTTCGGCCAGGTCGCCGACCGGATCCAGGCCGGTCAACGCGTCTGCCTCGCGGTCGGCAGCCGGGGGATCGACCGGATCGGCGAGGTCACCGCGGCGGCCGTAGCCGCCGCTCGGGTAGCGGGCGCGACGGTCTTCGTGGTCCCGGCGATGGGCAGCCACGGCGGGGCGACGGCCGAAGGTCAGCTTGCCGTCCTGGCGTCCCTCGGCGTCACCGAAGCGAGCATCGGGGCCGAGATCCGCTCAAGCATGGAGGTCGTCCGGATCGGCGAGGTCGACGGGATCCCGGTCGTCCTCGACCGCCACGCCGTCGAGGAGGCGGACGTGATCGTCCCGATCAACCGCGTGAAGCCGCATACCGACTTCACCGGCCCGGTCGAGAGCGGGCTCTTGAAGATGATCGCGATCGGCCTCTCAAAGCAGGTCGGAGCCGATCTCTTCCACGGCCGCGGGTTTGCCCAGTTCGCCGAGCTGATTCCGAAGGTTGCGGCTTCCAGCCTGGCCGCGGTGAACATCCCGTTCGGGCTTGCCCTGCTCGAGAACGGGCACGCCCGGCTGCGGCGGATCGAGGCCGTCCCGGCGGAGACGATGTACGAGCGCGAGCGGGTCCTGCGCGACGAGGCCGATCAGTTCCTCGCCCGGCTGCCCATCGCCGACCTCGACGTGCTGGTCCTCGACCAGATCGGGAAAGACATCAGCGGCCTGGGCATGGATTCGAATGTCGTCGGGCGCTACTACACCGGGCCGACCGGCCGAGGTCCCGCGATCCAGCGGATCGTCGTCCGCGATCTGAGCGACGAGACGGACGGCAACGCCGTCGGGATCGGCATGGCCGACGTTGTGGTCCGGCGCGCCGTGGACCGGATGGATGCCGTGTCGACCTACATGAACTGCATCACGGCCAAGACGCCGGAAGGCGCCCGGATCGCCCTGATGGTCGACACCGACCGCCAGGCGATCGACGTGGCCGTGGCCTGCTGCCTGAACGTCACCGTCCCGAAGGCGCGGATCGTGCGGATCGTGGACACCAAGCACCTCGGCTGGTTCTACGCGAGCGAGGCGCTGCTTCCGGAGCTGCGCGCGGGCGGCCGCTGCGAGATCGTGGCCGAGCCGATGCCGATCGGACTGGACGACGCCGACGGGCTAACCGACCCGTTGCCGATCTGACCGGCGCGTGACCGCAACCGACCGTGCCGACGCCTCCCGCCGGCCACCCGACGACGCGCGCTCGGCGTGGCTGGACCGCCTCTCGCCGGCGCGTCGCGGCGCGCTGATCTTCATCGTCGCGGGCCTCGTGTTCACCGCGACCGATTCGCTGACAAAGACGCTGGTCTCGAACGTGCCAGTGGTCGATGTCATCTTCGGTCGCCACGTCGCGTATCTCGTTGCCGTGGTGATCCTCGCCGGGCGACGGACGCCACGGCGGCTGTTTGTGTCAGCCAGGCGCGGCAGCCAGGTCGTCCGGGGAATCGTGATGTTCGGGTCGACCGCGTCGTTCTTCCTGTCGCTGTCCCTGCTGCCCCTGGCCGAGGTCAGCACTCTGGCCTCGACGACGCCGCTCATCGTCGTCGGGCTGGCGAGCCCGATCCTCGGCGAGCGCGTCGCTCGAACGGCGGTCGCCGGGGCGGTGATCGGGTTCGCGGGCGTCGTGATCCTTGTCGGCCTCGACCCGAGTCACTTCGACCTTGCCCACCTCGCGCCGCTCGGCGCTGCGACGTCCTACGCCCTGTTCAGTCTGCTCACCCGCGTCCTCCAGGCGGAGCCGCCCGAGGTAACCCTGTTTTACTCGGGCCTCGTCAGCATGATCGCCGCGGCGGTCCTGTTCGCCATCGTTCCACGCGACCCGCTGCCCAGCCCGATCCAGTGGCTCGGGATCGGCGTCGTCGGCCTGACGTCCCTCACCGGGCACCGCCTTCTCGTGGGGGCGTACCGCTGGGGGCGGGCGAGCGATCTTGCTCCGCTTGGGTACCTCGGTCTCGTCTGGTCGTTCCTGAGTGGCGCGATCATCTTTGGCGAGGCCATGCAGCCGCAGGCCGTCGCCGGCGCGATCGCGATCTCGGTCGGCGGCCTGATCGCCCTGCGGAGCGGCTCAGGCTCCGATGGCGAGGTTCCCGTCTCGGTCGACTTCGGCGACCCGGTCGATCTCGACCAGCGGCGCGATCGCCCGCGGCCGACGGGCTAGTTCCGGGGCGTCGGCCAGGCGTCGGGCGGCGCTGCGGGCGGCTCTGTGGGCGGCTCTGTGGGCGCCAGGGCGGCTTCCAGCCCGGCCATCAGAATCGACTCGGCCGTGTCCGCGACCCAGCACCAGTCGCCGAGATTCTCGTCGCCTTCGGCGCGCTGGAGGGCCGTCGGGATGTAGCCCGTGCCCGACTCGCCGTAGCCGATCGCAACGACGACCACGTCGGGCCGCAGGGCCTGAGCCCGTAGCTGATACTCGACGTAAGCCTCGCCGGGGAGGAGCGTCAGGATCGCCGGTCCGAGATCGAGGACCGGCAGGTCGACGGGCGGGCCAGTCTCGGTCCGGATACGCCAGCTGAGACCGAGCGCGGCGAGCGACTGGCCGAATGGCTCCGGGTCCGTCTCGATCCGAGCCGAGAGCTCGTCTGCGCCGGATCCCTCGCCTTGTCGAGCCTCGAACCGGAGCGGGATCGATCGGAACGAAGATCGCTCGAGCGGGTGACGCTCAGTCGCATCCCAGGCGGCGGCCATCGCGTCCTCGATCCGGCGCGCCAGGACCGGACGGTTCGCCGGGGCGCCGTCGTTGTACTTGCCGGCCGTGACGTTGCCGCTGCAGCCCGAGGCGTAGATCTGGACGACGCCCGGCAGGGCAGTCTGGCGCGCGCGACGGGCGAGCCCGATGAAGTCGGCGGAGATGGCGCCGTCGCCGTAGTAGCTCATCGGATGGACGGCGTAGTGGCTGAGCGCCAGCACCGGCTCGTCCTCGTTCCAGAAGCTGAGCGTCGTCAGCCATGGATCGATGGTCCCTTCGCCGGCGGCGTGGGCATCGGGCGTGTGCGAGGCGCTCGTCCGGTGGTACGAGATCGAGCCGTCCGCTCGCTCGAATCGACGGTTGGATGCCACCCGCTCGACCCTCGCACGTCCGATTCCGAGGTGGGTCACGGTCGTCGCTGGCCGGCCCAGGGCTGCACGAAGGGCGGCCGCCACCGACCCCAGTGCGGAATCCGCGAAGGCCAGATCGCAGACGGCGCCGGCCGCGCCGCCGGCCTCCAGGATGCGCTGGGCGTGCGGATCGACGACCGGGGCCTCGTGCTGGTGGACGGCCGTCACCAGAACCCGTTCTCGATCCGTCCCCGCGGCCTCGGCAAGGACGTCGCGCCAGGCGTCGAACGCTTCGTTGCGGATCTCGCACCAGTCGACCGACACCAGGACGACGGGCCGAGCAAGATCGCCGCCGGCCAGGACAAACCCGATGGCATCGAGCGGGTCGACGAGAGAGGTCGACCGCCAACCCCCGCCCATGCACGGGTGGCCGATCGGGATCGTCACGTCAGCGGCGAAGGTGGTGATCGTCCATGGCCTGCGTGCGGGGCGGGGCTCAGGCATTCCGGATCTCCGTGACGAGATGATCGGCGAAGGGCTGGAGGCGGTCGGCAAGGTCTCCCCAGCGCTCATCCTCGGCGCCGAGATAGATCGCTCGCGCCCGGGCCAGGACCGGGCGATGCTCCTCGGGAAGACGCTCGAGCGCCCAGTCGGCGGCGGCGTCCTTCGAGCGGATGTCACCGGAGCTGACGGTGACCCAGATGCGGGCAAGCGTCAGCAGGACGTTGCGGGTGTCCGTCGCGAGATCCTGGAGGAGCGACGGCAGCTCGTCGGTCATCGCTCGGCGGAGGTCAGCGGCTGGGACCGGATCGATGAGGACTGCCGCCGGCGGGCCGACCAGCGGCACGCTGGCCCCGAGCACGCTCGTGAGAAGGATGGCCAGGTCCGGGTTCTTCGGCTTCTCCGGATCGAGCTCACCCCGTTCGAAACGATCGCGCAGCCACTCGCCGTACTGGAAGTCCGTCGTCGGCGGGTAGCGCCACGGCCGGATGTCCGGCTGCGCGACGATCGTCAGCTCCACCGGTCGCTCGAAGCCCGGCAGCTCGTCGTGGTTGGAGATCGCAGCGAGGCGCTCGACGAGCCGCTGCTTCTCGGCACGGGTCGTCGCCCGCGCGGTGACGACGAGCACGTCCAGGTCGCTCCGCGGCTTGAGCCCGCCGACGACGGCCGAGCCGTGGAGATCGATGCCCACGACGGCGGTGCCGACTGCCGCCTCGACAGCCCCGAGGACGGCGTCGAGCTGCGGCTGGACAGCGGGATCGATCACCGGGCGATCATGCCGGCCACGGACCCCGCGGCGCCGCCGGGCTGGGCCGCTACGGAACGGAGATCGTCAAGCCGCCGAGCGCCGACCCGACCCAGTCCTTGCCGTTGCCGCCGTTGAACATGCCCGCGGTCATCTCCCCCACGCGGTCCTTGCCGTTGCCGCCGTTGACGATCGGCTGACGCTCGGTCCCGAACGGGTCGCGCATGAAGCCCACGGTGTCCTGCCCGTTGCCGCCGTTGAACGTGCCCGCGTCGACGAAGGTCGCGTTGTCGTCGTCGTTGCCGCCGTTGAACGTGCCGCCGAATCCGACATCGGCGTCGTCGTTGCCGTCGCCGCCGTTGAAGGTGCCGAACACGACCTCGGCGATGTCGTTGCCGTCCCCGCCGTTGAACGTGCCCTCGACGTTGAACACCATGTCGTTGCCGTCGCCGCCGTTGAAGGTGCCGAACACCGAGAAGGTCTCGTCGTCGCCGGATCCGCCGTTGAACGTGCCGAAGAGCCGGACGACCGAGTCGTCGCCGGCGCCGCCGTCGAACGTCCCGAACACGCGCTCGACCTGATCGTCGCCGTCGCCGCCGACAAACGAGCCGCCCTCGAACACGCTGCTGATGACCCGGTCATTGCCGGCCCCGCCGCGGAACGTGCCACCCTCCTCGACCAAGGCCACGCCGTCGTCGCCGGCTCCGCCGCACGCGACCTGGCCGGCCGCGACGATGAGCTCGCCCTGGATGCCGGTGACGCGAAACGTGCACGCGGCCCCCGCGAACGCCTGGCTCGGCACGACGAGCAGGAGCCCGGCCACGACGGCCGCGGTGCCCAGCACGGTGCTTAGCCGTCGGCGTCCGCGATGCACGGAGGTGTTGGACGGCAAGCCGAAGTCGGCAAGGGTACGAGGACGATTCATGCTCTGGCTCTCCCCAACGGCAGGCCGCTGACGCGCGCGCGGTGAGTGCAGGGTAGTCGGGTGGAGAGCGGTTGTGTCGGGTGAAGTTGCGGCGGCCGCTCGTTGGCACGGACCCCGCGTTGCGCCAACTGGCGCGAGGGCCCATCGTCCGCGCCTCGGAGCGCGGCTAGAATCCGCCGCGGTACGACCGTCTCATCCACGCGGTTGGAAGCCACGAGCGGAAGGAGTCCCGTGCTGAGGCAGGTCGCGGACGGTGTGCTGACCCACCAGAGCGAGTTACTCCAGAACAACTCCGTTGTCGTGCAAGGCCGGGCCGGCATGTTGGTCATCGACCCCGGGATCCAGAGCTCCGAATTGGCCTGCCTCGCGAATGACATCCGCGAGATGGGCCAGCCCGTTGCCGCAGGCTTCGCGACGCATCCTGATTGGGATCACGTGCTCTGGCACGTCGAGCTCGGCGAAGCGCCGCGATACGGCACAGCCCGCTGCGCGGCTTCGATGCGAGATCTGCTGTCGAACGCGGATTGGAAGGCCCGCGTCGCCGAGGGGTTGCCGCCGGAGATCGCCGACGAGGTCCCGTTGGACCTGTTCGGTCTCATCTCCGGTCTGCCGGCCGGAACTGCTCGGATTCCCTGGGACGGCCCGGGAGTCCGGGTCATCGAACATCCGGCGCATGCCCAGGGCCATGCGGCGCTGGTGATCGAGGACCGCGGCGTTCTGATCGCCGGCGACATGCTCTCCGACATCCTGATGCCGATGCCCGACCTGGACGCCGCGGATCCCATCGAGGATTACCTCGCCGGGCTGCGTCTGCTCGAGGATGTGGCGGACGACGTGGAAGTCCTCATCCCCGGTCACGGGTCCGTCGGCGGAGCTGATCAGGTACGGGCACGGATCGACCTGGATCGCGCATACGTGGAGGCGCTTCGTGACGGCCATACCCCCGATGACCCGCGCATCGGGCCGTCGGCGACGTTCGGCAAGGAGTGGCTGCCCGACGTGTTTGCGTGGCAACGACAGCACTTCGCCCAGAAGCCCGAGCACGACGGGCCGCCCGGCTAGCGATTTCTGAGGCGAGCCGGGTGGGATTCGAACCCACGACCAAGGGATTAAAAGTCCCCTGCTCTGCCACTGAGCTACCGGCCCCTGCTCCAAGCGTAGCGGACGAGACGGCGACCGAGTCCCGCGCCCATACAATCGGCCGACATGAGCGATTCGTCAGACCGGATCCGGATCGGGCGCGCGGCCGAGATGATCGGCGTGACCGTCGACACGCTCCGGCGCTGGTCGGACGACGGGCGCATCAAGGTCGTCCGATCCGAGGGCGGCCAGCGGCTCGTGCCGATCGCGGAGGTGACGCGGGTGATCACCGAGCGTCGTCAGGCCACGACCGACCGGCCGATCGTCGCTCAATCGGCGCGCAATCGTTTCCCGGGCATCGTCATCCGGATCGAGAAGGATCGGGTCGCCGCCGTCGTGGAGGTGCTCGCGGGGCCGCACCGGATGGTCAGCCTGATGACGGCCGAGGCGGTCGAGGAAATGGGCCTCAAAGTCGGCGACGAGGCGATCTGCGTCGTGAAGTCGACGAACGTGATCGTCGAGATCCCGTCGCCGCGCGAGACGCGGAGCTAATCGCCCTTCGTCCGCCCGCCCAGCGTCCATGTGCGGCGGCAGGCATGAAACATGCGGCTATTCGCAAGCCGGGGCCGGGGCCCGCTGGCCGCGCGATCAGCCCCGGTCGTAGACCTCGGGGTTGACCGGGGTCGGGATCCGCTCGCCGCGGATGCCGGCCAGCAGGTTCGCCGCCGCCATCTCGGCCATCTTCGAGCGCGTTGCCCGCGACGCCGACGCGATGTGCGGCACAACCAGGCAGTTGTCGAGCGAGAGCAACGGATCGTCGGTTGGGATCGGCTCCGGGTCGGTGACATCCAATGCCGCGCCGAAGATCGTCCCGTCCCGCAACGCGTCCGCCAGGGCCAGCGGATCCACGACGGGCCCGCGCGACGTGTTCACGAGCACGCCCGTCGGCTTCATCCACGAGAGCTTCTCGGCGTTGATCAGGCCCTTCGTCTCGGGCGTCAGGTTGACGTGGAGCGACACGAAGTCGGCCCGCGGCAACAGCTCCTCGAGCGGCAGGAACGTCGCACCGTACGCCGCCTCGACAGCGCGCTCGGCCCGATGGACGTCGTGGTACACAATCGTCATCCCGAACCCCATCGCCCGCCGAGCAACCGCCTGGCCGATCCGTCCGAACCCGACGATCCCGATCGTCGCGCCGTGGACGTCCGGCCCGAGCAGCAGCAGCGGCCCCCAGGTCTTCCACTTGCCGCCGCGAACGTAGCGATCCCCTTCCGGAAGCCGGCGCGCGGCGGCCATGAGCAGCGCCCACGCCAGGTCGGCCGTGGTCTCCGTCAGGACGCCCGGCGTGTTGCCGACGGCGACGCCACGTGCCGTGCAGGCCGCGACGTCGACGTTGTCGAAGCCGACCGCGTAGTTCGAGACGACCTTGAGCTGCGGACCGGCGGCATCGAGGAACTCGTCGTCGACCTTGTCGGTGAGGAGGGTCAGGACGCCGTCGCAGCCCTTGATCGCAGCGAGGAGGTCGGCGCGCGGCGGCGGGAGCTCGTCCTCCCAGACCCGGGCGTCGGTGACGGCGACGATCGGATCGATCCCTGCGTCCGGGAGGAGCCGCGCGACGAAGACCTTCGGGCGGGCGGCCATCAACGCGTCGTCATGTGGGCGCCGCTCGCCGCGCCCACGACGCCATTCCCGGCCGGCAGCGCCGCCACGAAATCTCCGATCCGCCCGAGCGCCTTCGTCAGGTTCTCGCGCGAGTTTGCGTACGACACCCGGATGTGGTTCGTCGCCACGCCGCCGAACGCCGTCCCGGCGAGGACGCAGACGCCGGCCTCGAGGAGCAGCCGGTCGGCCAGCTCCTTGCCGCCGAGCCCGGTCCCGCCGATGTCCGGGAACGCGTAGAACGCCCCCTTCGGCGACAGGCAGCGGATGCCCGGGATCGCGTTCAGGCCATCCACGACAAGGTCTCGCCGCGCCCGGAACTCCTCGACCATCTCGGCCATCGGCTCCTGCGGACCCTTGAGGGCCTCGACCGCGCCGATCTGGGCGAACGTCGGGGCGCACGAGATCGTGTTGATGACGAGCTGGCCATACATCGCGACGAGCGAGGACGGCACGATCGCGTAGCCCAGCCGCCAGCCGGTCATCGCGAACGTCTTCGAGAACCCGTCGAGGACGATCGTCCGCTCGGCCATGCCCGGCAGCGAGGCGATCGAGACGTGCTCCTCGCCGTCGTACAGGATCCGGCCATAGATCTCGTCGTCGAGGACGACCAGGTCGTGGCGGATCGCGAGCTCGGCGATCGCCTCGAGATCGCTTCGGGTCAGGACCCCGCCGGTCGGGTTGGCCGGGGAGTTGATGACGAGCATCCGGGTCTTGGGCGTGACGAGCGAGGCCAGCTCGGCGAGGTCGATCCGGAAGTCGTGCTCCATCCGGATCGGAACCGGCACCGGCATCCCGCCGACGAACCGGGTGAGCGACTCGTAGATGGGGTAGCCGGGGTCCGGCACGAGGACCTCGTCGCCCGGATCGATCAGGCCGAGGATCGCGTAGAGCATCACGCCCTTGCCGCCGACCGTGACGAACACCCGTTCCGGGGTCACGGGGAAGCCCTTGCGGGCCTCGGCGTCCTCGGCGATCGCCGCCCGGAGCGGCGGGATCCCGGGATACGGCGCGTAGTGGGTCGCCCCGTCGTCGAGCGCTCGCTTGGCCGCCTCGCGGATGTTGGCCGGCGTGTCGAAGTCGGGCTCGCCGATCTGGAGATGGATGATGTCCTTGCCCTCCGCCTCGAGGGCGCGGGCGCGGGCGGAGACCTCGAAGGCGGTCTCGGTCCCGATCATGCTCATCCGCTGGGCGACCCGCATGTCGAGCTCCTTGTGGCGTGGTTCGCGCAGTCTACTGCGGGCCTGCTCCGATCCCGTGGTGGGCGCGAGCGGCGCGACGGGCTAGAATCGTGCGGTGACCACATTCTTCGACCTCGACGAGGCCAACGCCGCGCTGCCGGAGGTGCGCGCGATTCTCGAATCCCTGCGGGACGAGCGGATCGAGCTGATCCGCCTGCGCGACGAGGTCCTGCTCCATCGCTCGCCGGCCAATGCCCCATCCGAGGCCAATGCCCCGACCGAGGCCAACGTGGGCGGCTCGTCGCGTCCGACCGACTCGGGCGAGGGCTCCGAGAGCGGAACCACCGTCGGGCCCGGCGGCGGATCGACCGAGGACCCGGCCGCGGGCGACCCGGAGGTCCGGATCCTGCGCCTCCGGATGCAGGGCGTGATCGACCGGATGCAGGCGGGCGTCGCCCGGATCGACGAGATCGGGGTCACGCTGCGCGAGATCGAGACCGGCCTGATCGACTTCCCGGCGCTCGCCAGCGGCCGTCAGATCTGGCTCTGCTGGCGGCTCGGCGAGGACGACATCGCGTTCTGGCACGAGCTCGGCGACGGGTTCGGCGGGCGACGGGCCCTGGCCGACCTGACGTGAGCGGCGCCACCGTCGTCCAGAACGGACGGGCGAAGGCGTACCGGCCGCTGCCGGCCGAGGAGCGACGGCGGGCCTACGACGCGGCCCTCGAGGCGTATGACCGGGGCGACTTCTTCGAGACCCACGAGCTCCTCGAGCCGGCCTGGATGGGCACCGACGATGCCGCCGAGCGCGCCCTCCACCAGGGCCTGATCAAGCTGGCGGCGGCCTTCGTCCACGGCGTCCGTGGTAACCCGGCGGGGATTGCCAAGAACCTCGCGGGCGCCCGGGCGCATCTTGCGACCGCGGTCGGCACCGCGCCGGAGGCGGCGTCCGGGCTGGATCTGCCGGGGCTGGTCGCGGCCATCGACGAGCGGCTCGCGCGCCTCGCCGCCGACCCGACCGACGCGACGATCGAGGCCCCTGCCCTGCCGAGGAGCGCCCCGTGACGATGTCTCCGAACGTGCCGTCGATCACGGCGGCGGAGGCGGCCGCGGCGACGGATTCGTCAACCGCCACGGATCCCGCGACGCGGCCGCTGATCGTCGATGTCCGCGAACCCTACGAGTTCGAGCAGGAGCGGGTCGATGGCGTCGCGCTCATGCCGATCTCGGAGTTCGTCGCCCGTCACCAGGAGCTGCCGAGGGACCGCCCGCTGCTGATGCTGTGCGCCGCCGGCAGCCGATCGACGTCGGCGACGATGTTTCTGCTGCAGGCGGGCTGGACCGACGTCCGGAACATCACCGGCGGGATGATCGGCTGGCGCCAGGCCAACCTGCCGATCCGGAGCGGGACGCCGGCCCCCGGCGAGGGCGACCTCCCGGGCTGAAGCGCACCCGGCCGAACAGTCACCGGAGGACTCGTCGGCGTGGCTCGAGCCTCGTTGGGGCGTCCGGGACGTCCGATCCGGACGTTCGTTAGCCGCCGGCGGCTAACTCCATCGGGTTCGACAGCCAGGTGGACAGGCGAAGCCACCCCACGAGTCCTCGGGCGCATACCTGGCCAACAACGGCTGGCCGGGCAGGATCCTGGAAGCGATACCGCGGCTCGGGCCGCGGCCGCGTCCGTCCCGGGATCAGGCGCGCTTCTTGAGCTCCGATTCGCGCCGGCGTCGGTCGCGCCATTCCTTGATCTGCGCGCGGTGGGCGAACGCCCAGCCGATGACGACGAAGAGCGCGAAGTTCACGATGCCGATCGTGTTGGCGTTGAGATAGCCGAGCTGCTGGCCGATCTCACCGTCGATCTTCAGGGCTGGAACCGTCGCACCGACGAGGCCGAGCTGGAAGAACGGCGCCTCCGGGGCGATGTTCGCCCGGTGGCTGGCGTTCGTGACGCCCGCGGTCGGTCGTTCCGCCGACCGCGATGGCATCCGGCCCGAGGATGATCGGCGCGCCGCCGGCCAGGCCCGTCGGAAGGTCGCTGACGTCGAGATGCTTCCAGCCACCGAGCTCTCCGACGGCATTGGGGATTGCCCAGTACGCGCTGGTCTGGGGCGTCGTCCCGTCGGACCCGCCGACCGCGTAGAGGGCGCCGTTCGCGGCGAACCCGACCAGGTTCGTGCGCGGCGCCGGCAGGTCCGTCGTGCCGCCCTGGACGCCGAACCGGGTGATCTTCGTCGCGTCGGCGCCGGTACCGAACTCGCCGCGCTGGACGCTCGGGATCGCGTTGACGCCGGGAGCCGTCCCGCCATAGACCCACAGATAGCTGCCG
This sequence comes from uncultured Chloroflexia bacterium, assembly GCA_963746075.1. Lineage (GTDB taxonomy): Bacteria > Chloroflexota > Limnocylindria > Limnocylindrales > CSP1-4 > CF-46. The sequence goes on along the minus strand of CAVUZY010000007.1, from coordinate 352,358 downwards.
ACGATCGCCGCCGACGCATCCGTAACCGGCGTGAAGAGCTTGCCGGCCTGCGGCGTCCACTTGCTCGGCACGCCCTTGGAATCGAAGGTCGTCTTCCAGACGGTATCGACCGGGGCCGTGCCGTTCGTGCCGCCGACGAGGAGCAGGCCATCGGACGCGGCAACGACGGCCGTGCCGGCTCGCGGCTCGGGGAGGGCCAGGTCGAGCTTGGCCTCCTCGGTCGTCTGCCACTCGCCCAAGGCGCCGGTCTTCGAGTCCGGCGTCAGGACGTACACGGTGGCGGTTGGCTGGCCGTCGGCGCCGTTCCCGCCGATCGCGTAGATCTTGCCGCCGGAGTAGATGACCGACAGGTTCGAGCGTGGCTCGGGCAGGTCTGGGCCGGCGGTCCACTTGTCGAAGTTGCCGGTGCCGGACGTCTTCGAGATGAAGGTCTTGGCCGATGCCGCCGACCCGTCCGACCCGCCGACGTACAGGATCGTCGTCCCGGACTGGACCATCGCGCCGTCGGTCCGCGGCTCCGGGCAGCGAGATGTCCGCGGGCGAGGCCTCCCACGGCACCATCGCTCCGACCGGCGCCGGGCACGGCAGCGTCCGATTGCCCTCGGGGCAGAAGTTGAGCGGGCTCCAGGCGAGGATCCCCAGGTCGATCGTCTTGTTGACCGTGAAGTAGTACGCCCGATCCGGGACGTAGCCGAGCATGAAGATCAGCAGGACGAACCAGAACGCGGCCTTCAGCGACGCCCAGCCCCACCCGTTCGCGTCGAGCAGGCCGAACATCGCCCGTCCGCGCGTCTGTGTGGTTCCCGGGTTCAGGGCCTGCTGCGCCATCGTCCTCCATCCGGTCCGGGCGTCTCGTCCGCCCGGCTCCTGCCTACTTGACTTCGAGGGTGCCCTTCATCGTCGACACGTGGACCTGGCACACGAACGGATACGACCCGGCCTTGAGCGCCGGCACCGCGTAGCTCCGCTTCGCGGGACCGGTGAAGAAAGCCGTGTCGCCGATCGCGATCGCCGTGCCGGATGAGTCGCTGATCACCACGTTGTGCGGACCGGTCGTGGCGTCCTGGTTGTCGAAGACGAGGGTGAACGCGGTGTCGGCCTTGGCCTCGAGGGTGGTCGGGGTGAAGCCGGTCGTCGCGGACCCATCGGGCGCCGCGACCGTGACGACGGGCGCGTTCGGGTCGACGGAGGCACCCGGAGCGGCCGAGCCGCCGGCGCCGCCGGTCAGGGCATCAATGTAGCAAGCCGGGTAGGGCGTCGCGGCCGGATCCGGCTTGTAGTTCGGATCGCGCCAGCCGGTGAACGTCTTCACCTTGCCCGTCGCCGGGTCGATGATCGGCTCGTTCGTCGAGGGATCGCGGACCTCGTACTCGTGCTCGTTGGTCGCCCGCAGGAACGCGATCAGCTCGTCGATCTGGCGATAGTTCAGGGGACCCGGCGGGTTGCCCTGGTCCGACCAGACCGGCATCGCCGACGTCGCGTTGCCGCAGACGTAGCGGCCGCCGACGAGCAGAACGTTGTTCAGATACGCCTCGCTGAGGTGGGCGAACAGCTTCTCCTGGGCGTTGAGCCGCGGCCCGATGTAGCCCTGACCGGCAGCCGCCTTGGCCGCGGCGTCCGGCTCGTCGGGCCCCAATCCGCCCGGCCCGTGGCAGCGGGCGCAGTTCGCCTCGTACAGGTTGTAGCCGCGCTCGACGGCCGTCACCTGCTGGGCGTCGATCTCCTCGGCGAGCCGCGCCTTCGAGATCCCCGCCGGCGCACCGAGCTCGTAGAACCAGTAGCCGACGATGAACAGGCTGACGAAGATGACGGTCAGCAAGCCGACCCAGCGGGCCGACGCCGACTGGCGCACGATCCCGGCCGAGCGCTGGGGCGTCAGGCCCGCGTTGTTCTTGATCGCCGGCACCGCGCTGAACCGGTCGGCGGACAGCGTCGCGGGCGGAACGGTCGCCGGCAGGCGCTGCTCCTCGGCGCCTCCGTCGGGCACGGGCTCCGGGGTCCCCTCGGGGATCGGCGCCGGCGTCTGGTCGGTCATCAGATGCACCCGGTCGGGGTGCGCGGCGGGATGATGCCTGGCTGGCCGACCGCAACCGGCAGCGGGCCGAGGGTGATCTTGCCGGTGTCGAGGGTCAGGACGCCCGCGCCGTCGACGCTGGCCGAGAAGCGGTCCATCCCGCGCGCGGCCGGGCCGTACTGGGCGCCCTCGGCCTTGATGCCGAGCCGGTCGTAGCGCGACCCGTGGCACGGGCACTCCAGCCAGAAGTTCCTGATGCACGGGTTCGGCTTGCAGCCGAGATGGGGACAGCGCTGGTACAGGCCCCGGACATTGAGGGGATGACCGTCGCCGGTCGTGTCCTCGCCGGCGATGAAGCCCTGCTGGCCGGTGTCGATCAGGACGATGTAAGCCCGGGCGTCGGGGACGTAGGCCGGATACCCATCGCTGATTGGGAGGGCGCTGTTGGCGAGCTTGAGATCGTCGAGAGTGCCGATCCGGACCTTGCTGCCGAAGCCGCCGGTCAGGTTCGGCCAGATGAAGCCGATCGTCCCTGCCGTGACCTCGAGGAGCCAGAGGCCGATCGCGCCGCCGATCGAGTAGCGCAGAAGCTGGCGCCGCGAGACGCCCTTGACCTGGGCGCGGCGGAGCGCCTTGATCGCCTCGGGGGCGAGGGCCTTCGGCCGGTCGACCGGCTCGACGTGATAGTTGCTCATGCGAAGTGGCTCGGGGCGTGGTTCGGAGTCATCGGTCTCTCGGTGGAGGGGCTCACAGGGAGAAGTGCAGGCCGGGGGAGGTGTTCTCGAAGAACGGCAGGTACGGGATGACGAAGCTGTAGCCCGGGCCGCGGAAGAAGATCCCGACGAACGTCAGGATCAGGCCCAGGGCGCAGAACAGCGTGAACAGGATGACCGCGGTCTTGCGCTCCGAGGGCCGGGTCGCGGTCAGGTTGCCGCGGTCGACGAACGGGATCAGGGCGGCCCCGACGAGCACCAGCAACGGGGTCAGGACGCCGGCCACCGTGGGGTGGAAGTAGGCGAGCAACTCCTGGAGCCCGAGGAAGTACCACGGCGCCTTGGCCACGGCCGGCGTGACGTTGCTGTTCGCAAGCTCCTCGAGCGGGGCGTTGATGAACAGGCCCATCAGGAGCAGGAACACGCTCATCATGCCGGCCGCGAGGAACTCGATCGAGAGCAGGTGCGGCCAGGTCATGACCGTGTCGTCGGGTTCCTTCTGGACCCGGACGACGGCGTCCTGCTTGACGAGCGCGAGGAGCCGGTACGGCCGAGCCGACATCGGCACCCGCTGCTTGTCGATCTCCGTCCTGCGAGTCGGGTCCACAGGAAGGACGACCCGCTTGTCGGTGGGCTGTTTCGTATCAGTCATGGCTCACCGAGGCCCAAGGCCGAGCTCCGCCGAGGCCAATGGTCCGAGGTTGCTTCGTGTCGGTCATCGCGGACCGCTGATTCCACCTCGGGCCGATGGAGTCGCGGAGCTCCTCCTCGGGCCTCGGTGAGCGCGTGATCGGGCGAATCGGTCCGACATCACAGGGGTCCGCTGATGCCTCCGTCTTTTCTGATTCGCCAGAAGTGGACGGCCAGGAAGATCGCGGCTGCCAACGGGAACACCATGATGTGGAGCACGTAGAAGCGGAGGAGCGTGTTCTGGCCGACCTCGAGGCCGCCCAGGAGCAGCCGGTTGACCGGGACGTTCAGGAGCGGCGCATAGCCACCCATGTTCGTGCCGATCGTGATCGCCCAGTACGCGATCTGGTCCCACGGCAGCAGGTAGCCCGTGAAGCTCAGCATGATCGTCAGGAACAGAAGCACCACGCCGACGACCCAGTTGAACTCGCGCGGCGGCTTGTAGGCCCCGTGGTAGAAGACCCGCATCATGTGGAGGAAGACGAAGAACACCATCAGGTGGGCGCCCCAGCGATGGATGTTCCGGGTCAGCAGCCCGAATGTCACCTGGCTCTGGATGTCGAGGATGTTCGTGTACGCGAGCGTCGCGGACGGGACGTAGAAGAACATCAGGTAGACGCCGGTGATCGTCAGCACGAGGAACAGGAAGAACGACAGCCCACCGAGGCAGAAGGTGTAGGCGAACTTCACCGCGTGCTGCCGGACGCGCACCGGGTGGATGTGCAGGAAGACGTTGTTCATCACCGCGTACGCCCGCGACCGCTCGTCGTTGGGGTACGGCTGACGGAAGATCGAGCGCCAGACGGGACTCCGGCGGATGGTCTGATCCACCCGCTCGAGGAAACTCACCGGGCTCCTCCTGCGACGCCGGGGGTCCCGGCAAGCTGCGCATCCCGGTACGACTCCTTGTAGAGCCGCCCGTCGGTCGAGATCTCCTGGAGCTCGAACCGCTCCATCGTAATGGCGTCGAACGGGCAACGCTTGACGCACAACGCGCAGCGGATGCAGCGCTCCTCGTCGAGGATCATCGCCGCCCCGTTCTCCCAGCCGTACGACTCCTCGATCTCGGGCAGGAGGCCCTCGGTCTTGAGCTGGTTGACGTCGACCATGTGGATGACGCCCTCGGGGCAGACGTCGGCGCAGGCGCCGCACAGGACGCACCGGAACGGGTCGAACCAGATGTTGAAGTTGCACATCAGGCAGCGCGTCGACTCCGCGACCGCGGCCGTGGCGTCGTAGCCGTACTCGACCGGGGTGTTGAAGTTGACCTCCGGATCGGTTGACGGCATCCGGACCTGGAGCGGCGCCATCGGGATGTGCTGGCGCGGCAGGACGTCGTAGAACTCGGGCATGTCGTGGCGCCACGAGCTCGTGATCTTGACGTTGGGGGTAACCGTCACGTCGGTCCGGCCCGACAGATAGCGATCGATCGCGTAGGCGCACTTCTTGCCGTGGCCGGCGGCCTCGATGAGGGTCGTGGGGCCGGTCACGAAGTCGCCGCAGGCGAACACGCCGCGGGTGTTGGTGGCGTACGTCGCGGGGTCGACCTTGACCCGGCCGCGGTTGATCTCAAACGCGGGCTCGACCGGCAGGAACGTCAGGTCCGCCGCCTGCGACACCGCCGGGATGACGACGTCGGCCGCGATGACGAACTCGCTGCCCTCGATCGGGACCGGCGATCGGCGACCGGACGCGTCCGGCTCGCCCAGGCGGTTGCGGATGAACCTGACGCCCGTGACGTGGCCGTCCTCGCCAAGGACCTCGACGGGGCTGGCGAGGAACTCCATCCGGACACCCTCGCGCTCGGTCTCGCCGAGCTCCTCCTCGTCGACGACCAGCTCGGACCGCGTCCGGCGGTAGACGATCGAGACCCGCTCCGCGCCGTGGCGGAGACTCGTCCGCGAGCAGTCCATCGCGGTGTAGCCGCCGCCGATCACGACCACGTCCTTGCCGACGTACAGCTCCTGGCCGAGGTTCGCCTTCTTCATGAAGTCGACCCCGTAGTCGACGCCGTCGAGATCGCCGCCCGGGATGTCGAGGGCGACTGGATCCATCGCGCCGGCAGTCAGCGCGACGGCGTCGTAGTCCCGCTGGAGCTCCTCCATCGTGATGTCCTTGCCGATCGTCGTGTTGAAGCGGAACGTGACCCCGAGGCGCTCGACGAGACGGACGTCCATCTCGATCGCCTCGCGCGGGAGGCGGAACGCCGGCACCCCGATGAGCATCGTCCCGCCGCCGTACGGCAGGCTGTCGAAGACGGAGACCTGGATGCCCTTCATCGCCAGCTCACGGGCGACGGCGATCCCGGCCGGGCCGGCGCCCACGACCGCGACGCTCTCGCCGCGGGGCGTGATCTGGGGCATGACGTCGGGGATCCCCGACGCCTCGTGCCACTCCACGAGGAACCGCTTCATCGCCCGGATCGCGAGCGGCCGATCGATGTCACCGCGGCGGCAGGCCCGCTCGCATGGCGCAGAGCAGACGTACGAGCACATGGCGGCGACCGGGTTCGGCTCGCGCGACAGGATGTAGCCCTCCTCGAACCGCCCTTCGGCAGCGAGGTTCAGGTAGCCGCGGCAGTTCGTCCCGACCGGACACGCCTCCTGGCACTCGATGTTGCACTGGAGCCAGGAGGCATCGACGGGCTGGACGAGGAATTCCTGGGAGGAGTCGAGCGCCAAGTCGAGGACGTGCCTTTCAGTGGAGTGGACGATCCGGGAAGCGCGCAGCCGGCACGAACCGAGGGCCTCGGCCGGTGCCCCCAATCTACCATCCGCGCCTCGGCCTTCGCAAAGCCCGGCCGGGGGCCACGACGGTCGCGTCGGCCGGGCCGCCCCACGCTCATGCCACCGGCCGGATGGGCCGTCCGGACGGGGTCCCGGCGAGTTGACCTCGGACGAGTGCGCAGCTACGCTCCGCTGGGGTGTGGCGCCGGTCGCAGGTGGCGGCCAAGGAGGACTGCGGGCTTTGACGGCCAGTGAGTTTGCGTTTCTCGCGCTCGGGCTGGTCCTCGGCGTCGCGAGCGGCGCTGCGCTGATCGAGGTCCTCCGCTCCCGTCCCCCCGCCTCTCGCGAGGTCCGCGTGACCGTCTCGCCGAACGCCATCCACTCCCGGATGGCCGCGACCCTGGCCGAGGGATCCGGGCCGGCGCGTGGCGGACCGGGCGATCGCCGCACGACCGACGAGATTGCCCTGACCGGTGAACCGGCCGCGACCGGCCGACGCGTGAAGGCCGGGTCCGCTGCGCCTGGAACACCTGTTCGGATGGTCGCGGTCCCGATGTCGATGGAGCCCGACCCGCTGACCGCCGCCTTCCGGGCGAGCGCGGCCCGTCCCGCCGCGATGGCGACGTCGAGCGGCAGCGCGGCCTCGGCAGCCGGCGGCACCCCGGCCGCTCGCTCCTCCGGGTCAAACGTTGCGATCGGCGACCGACCGACCGGACGGGGTGGTTCCACGGGGGCGGCGCCCGCCGCGGGCCCGACCGCCGCGGGCGCTTCGCCGAGTGGCGGCGCTCCGGCGGGAGGTCCAACTGGGGGAGGCGCAACCGCGGGAGGCGCGACGAGTACGGGCCCGGGCCCGGCCTCCCCACCCGCACCACCAGCCACCCCGGCGGCAACTCCCGCGGCGAACGGTCCGTGCGCCGAGGAGCGCCGCGTCGCGGACGAGCGCTGCGCCGTCGCGACCCGGGCGCGAGAGGGTGCGGCGACCGCCGCGGACGCGCTGCGCCAGGCCCAGCGAACCTACGACGAGCACGTCGCCCGAGCTGAGGCCGTCTCCGAGCTGGCCGATCCGCGCGCCGTCCGGTCGGCCAAGGAGCAGGCCCAGCAACGGTTCCGCGAAGCGCGCAACCAGGCCAAGACCCGCGACGACGTCGAGGCCGGCGCACGCGCCTGGCTGGCCGAGATCAACCGGATCAACCACGAGACCCGCGAAGCGAGCTCGGCACTCGAGCGGGACCGCGCCGCCGCGGCCGCCCTCGTGCCCGCCCTGGAGCGGCTGGCCGTCGAAGCGGATGCCGCCCGGATCACGTCGGAACGGGCCGACGAGGCCTGCACCGCAGCGCGCGACGCGGTCGCGGACTGCGACGAGGCCCGGACCCTCGAGGAGGCCGCCGAACGATCCGCCAACGACCCGGACGCCACGACCGAGGACGGCGACGCCGGCGAGGGCCGGATCGCAGCCGCGACCCCCGAGCCGGAGGACGAGTTCGAGTTCTCGACGAGGATGCACTCGCAGGCGGGCCAGGATGCCCTGATCCTCCGGATCCTGCGTGGCGAACACGACGCCCTCCAGCAGGCCGTCGGCCGGCTGGCGGGTGACGACGCCGATGCGCGGCGCCTCTGGCAGACCCAGCTCGGTGGCCTGGCCGAGGCCCTGATCGCCCGCTCGATCGAGGCGGTGGCGTTCGACTTCCCGCTCGAGCACCCGTTCTGGGGTCCGTTCAACCAGGCCCAGAACCGCGACATCGCGGCCGGTCTCTCCTCGCTCGGGTTCCGGTTCGACGGGTTCGGCGGCTGGGTCGACGACCGCCTGCCGAGCCAGCGCGACCTGTCCCTCGCGGTCGGGTACGCCGGCCTCGATCCGATGCGCGTCCGGCGCTGGCCGACCGAGGCCGAGACGCAGGAGCTGCTGCGCGACGTCCGGGTCGCCGCCGACGAGTACGTCGCCGGAGCGGCCGGCGGCCTGACCCTCGGCGAGCTCGTGACGCTGCTCGGCCGGCGGGCCGACGGCCTGACCGAGCTCTGGAACTCGTGGGGGATCGTCCGCCCGATCCTGCTCGAGGCCGGCTGAGCCTCGATCGCGTCAAGCCGGAGTCGTCGCTCCCTCGTCGTCGGCGACCGCGTTCCGGAGAGCCCGATCCGGGCCTTCGTCCTCGTCGTCGTCGATCACGATGACCCGCAGCGCCTCGCCCGCCGCGACGCCGATCGGCTCCCCCTCCTCAGCGGCCCAGGCCGTGATCCGCTCCGCGAGCCTGGCCGGCTCCCTGATCTGGCTGGCGTGAGCGGTGAGAGCGGCGATCTTGCGTTCGAGGGTGGTCGTGATGTCAACGTGCACGGTCGGCTCGTTCGGCCAGAACAGGTATACCCGGCGGACCTTGTGCGCGGCCAGTCCGGATCGGGCGAGCGACGGAAAGGCCATCGGGTTGCGGGCGGCCGGATAGACCGCGTCGACCGCGGCCAGGCCGGCCTCGCGGTGGTCGGTGTGGTTGATCCCGCCGTCGCGGTAGAAGATCACGCTCGGGTCGGTCGCAAGGACCGCGTCGGGCCGGAACGTCCGGATCTCGCGGACGAGATGCTCGCGCAGGCTCAGGTCGTTGACGAGGGCGCCGTCCGGCATGTGGAGGAACGACACGCCGGCATAGCCGATGATCCCGGCGGCAGCCCGCTGCTCGCGCTCGCGCACGGCGGCGAGCTCGAGGGGATCGGCGTCCGGGTCCTCGCCACCCGCGTCGCCGCTCGTGCAGCACACGAGCCAGCCGACCGACCCGGCGTCGATCCAGCGCGCGGCGGTCCCGGCCGGCCCGAAGTCGGCGTCGTCGGGGTGGCCGGCGATCACCATGAACCGATCCGGGCGCCAGGAATGGGGAGCCTTGCTCGCTTGGGAATCGTTGTTCAGCGCCACTGTTCCGCCCTGTGATCCTGTTGTTTCGCCACGTGCGGCAGGCTTATCATTCCGGCCGAGGCTTCGCTCGTCTCCCCCCACGAGCGAAGCCTCAATCGCTGCCCGGCGACGCGAGCGATGAACCGTCGTCGGCCGACGGTGTCGAGGCGCCCTGGGCTGGTCGGGCGGACGCTCAGCGCGGGATGCCCAGGGTTGCGGCCTGGGCATCGTCGAGCGCCGCGATCACGTCCGCGGCGTGGCCCTCGGGCTTCACCTTCGCCCACGTCCGGACGATCTGGCCATCGGGGTCGACGAGGAACGTGGTCCGGGCAACACCCATGTAGGTCTTGCCGTAGTTCGTCTTCTCGACCCACGAGCCGTAGGCCTCGGCGACGGCGTGGTCGACGTCGGCGAGCAGGACGAACGGCAGCCCGAACTTCTCGCGGAACGAGCGCTTGCTCGGGGCGCCCTGGGGGCTGATCCCCCAGACGTCGGCGCCCTTCTCATGGATCGTCTCGTTCGCGTCGCGGAACTCACAGGCCTCGACCGTGCAGCCGGGCGAGTCGTCCTTCGGATAGAAGTAGACGATCGTCCAGCGGCCGCGTTGCTCGCTCAGGCGATGGATCGCGCCGGTCTCGTCGGCGAGGGCGATCTCGGGAGCCGAAACGCCCACGTCGGGAATGCTCACCGCGAGAGCGTAGCAGGGGTCTCGACGACGAGGATTCGACCGGATCCGACAATCAGGACCGCGGCTCCGGACTCACGCACATTCGACAGGCCGCGCGACGGACCGCTCGGCAGCGCCTCGTCACGGAGCGGGTAGCGCAGACCGTCCGTCGTCAGCCCGGCCGCGTCGCCACCGAACGGGAAGAGCGACACGAGATCGCCCGTACGCCCGCCCAGGTCCGTGCGGCCAGGGCCGACGAGGCGGATCCTGACGGACCCGTCGAGGAGCCGGACGTCGCAGCCGGTCAACCGCGGATGACCGAGCAGCCAGACATTGGCGAGCCCATGGTCGACCCGCTCCCCACCGAGCGCGCCGAGGACGGTGATCCGGCGGGCTCCGGCGTCGAGGGCGGCGAGCAGGGCGAGCTCCGCGTCCGACTCGTCCTTGTCGGCCGGTGCCCGTCGAATCGGAACGCCGGTGGCGGCAAGGTCCGCCAGCTCCGCCGCACCGATCGAGTCGCCGTCGCCGACCCACAGGCCGAGCCGGCGGTCGAGGGCGGTGGCGTGGCGGGCGCCGCCGTCGGCGGCGATGACCAGATCGACCCCGTCGGACCAGCCCGGCCAGGCAGCGTCGAGGTCGGCCGTCGGGGACAGGCTGCCGTCGGCGAGGACCAGGGCGTGGTTGCCCGAAATCGACGGCACCGGGTCAGCCGTCGGAACCGTCGGGAGCGGCGCTGCGCGCGCGCGTCGGCGCTGACGCCTGGTCCGCCAGGTGGCGATCGGTCCAGGCCGACACGGACGTCGCGACATCGACCGCGCCCGCCGCCACCAGCTCCGACGGATCGCCGAGCACCGACTCGATCCCGACCGCGCGGGCGCCGACGGCGACGGCCATCTGCATGTCGGTCGGCGCGTCGCCGACGTACACCGACGTCTCGGGCCGATGGCCGTCGCCGGCGATCCGGAGGGCCAGACGGAGCGGCTCCGGATCGGGCTTGTGGACCGGGAGGTCGTCGCCGAACACGCGAACCGGGAGGAGCACGCCGAGACCGGTCCGGGCGAGCTGGGGCTCGACGATGGCGCGATGGCCGGCCGTCACGATTCCCAGCACGGCACCGGCGTCGCGCAGGCGCTCGAGCGCGGCATGCGTCCCCGGGAACGGGATCGACGCGGTCGCCATCGTCGCCGAACGTTGTCTGCCAGAGGCTGTTCGCCTCGTCGAGCCGATCGTCCGGCACGCCGAGCCGGCGGTACATCTCCCGCCAGTCGGCGGTGTAGTGCCGGCGATAGCGAACGACATCGAACGGCAGCCCGAACGCCTCCATGACGGACGCGTTCGCCCGATGGAACATGCCGAGCGAATCGACGAGGGTCCCGTCCCAGTCGAAGAGGATCGCTTCCACAGATCGATGCTAGCGCGCCGGCCGCGGTCGCTCCCGGAGCGCGCGCAGCCGCCAACGCGGTCCCGGTCGTTCCCCCCTGCCACCGAGCCGATGCCGTAGACTCCGGCCGTGCCCGAGACGTCTGACCACGCAGGGATCCAACGGGTCCGCGACGCCGCCGCTCGCAAGGGAGTCGATCTCGACATCCGGGTGTTCGACGCATCCACCCACACGGCCGCCGATGCCGCGGCAACCGTCGACGCCGAGCTCGGTCAGATCGTCAAGTCGCTGGTCTTCGTCGCTCCCGCGGGCGACGGCTCGCTCGAGCCGATCCTGTGCCTCGTGTCGGGACCGAATCGCGTCGACCTGGCCCGCCTCGCCGCCGTCACCGCCGAGCGCGACATCCGGCGGGCTACCGCCCGCGAGGCCCAGGAGCTGACCGGCTTCGTCATCGGCGGGATCCCGCCGTTCGGGCACGCCAAGCCGGTCCGGACGATCATGGACCCGGACCTCGGTCGGTTCGAGGTCGTGTGGGCCGCGGCCGGCACCCCGACAGCGGTCTTCCCCGTCCCGCCCGGGACGCTGCGGATCCTCGCCAACGCGATGGTTGCTCCGATCACCGAGGAGCGCCGCGCCGCCGACATCGAAGCCGAAGCCCGGGCCCACGCCCGGCCCGAGCACGAGCCGGCGAACGGCGTCGGCGATCGAGTCGAGGACGGCGCAACCGCAACGAACGCGAGGGCGTGACGGCCGGACCCGCGGCGGGACCGCGCGACGCGACGATCGGCTATCCCGGCGGCCTGCGCGCCCGCTGGCGCTGGGCCGGCAGCGGTCAGGGTGCCGCGGTCTTTGCCCTGACCGAGGCCGGCGGAACGCTCGAGGACCTCGGGCCGCTCGTGTCGCCCGACTTCGAGCAGCTCTGCCGGGCCGAGCTCCGGATCGATGGCCCGGGGGGCGCCTGGACCGTCCGCCTGGCCTCCACGATCTACGACGAGCCTGCCGGCCTGGTCTGGGATGACGCCGGGTTGTTCGTCGTCAAGTACGGCTTCCACACGCTACGGCCTCGAGAGCCGGACCGGGGCGCTTCGCTGGTCGCACCGCTCGGCGTCGCCGCTGATCGCGGTCTTCGGCTCGCCGCGCCTCGCCCACCTCCTCGTCCAGTCGGAGATCGAGACGTTCGCGATCGAGCCGGACGGCGCCGTCGGCTGGCGGATCGCGCACAGCGACGTCGTGTCCGAGGCCGCGATGGTGGGCGGGCGGCTCGTCCTGACCAGCTTCGGCGGTCTGGTCTCGGCGATCGATCCGGCGACCGGGCGCGCAACCGACGGCTGACCGCCTCGGCCCCGCGTCGGGACGCGCGGCTTCCAGGGCCTGGGGATCGGCAGTGGACAAGCCCGCCCTTGGCCCGCAAGTTCGTGGACAACCGCATTGACCCGGCCCTGGCGAGGCCGTAGCGTGGATGTCAGCCCGGAGGGGCCGAGCGCAGGCTAACGGCAGCGATCACATCAACGTCCACGCCGCGAGTAGGTTCCTTCGGGTCTTTCCATGCCCGGCGACGATCGCGCGCAGGCGGGCCGAACCGGTGGTGCGGCTATCATCCGGCCCGTGACTCCCCTCCTGATCGGTGCCGCGGGTCTGGTCGCCCTCGTCGTCGGCGGCATGATCCTGCGCTCGTTCGGCGGCGCGTACCGGATCGGCCGGCTGCTCGCGACGGCGCGGTCGGTCAGCGTGGCCGAGGCGAACGAGCTCGCGGCAACGGGCCGCAGGGCCTATGTCCGGGTCGCCGGTCGGATCGATGCCGACGACGAGTTCGAGGATGCCGACCATCGGCCGCTCGTCTTCCGGCGCGTGCGCCTCGAGGCCCGCGTCGGTCGCTCATGGCGGGCGTTCGAGGACCATCGTCAGGCCGTCCCGTTCACGGTCAACGAGGGTCTCGACTCGATCGCGATCGACGTTGATGCGCTGGACGCCGGCCTGATCGTCGTCCCACGCGAGTCGGTGGGCCGCGCCGCGGACATGCCCGATCGGGTTCCGGACCAGCACCCGGCCGACACGCCGGTCCGCGCCCGGATCGAGCAGATCTCCTCCGTCGAGCACGCGATTGTCGTCGGCTATCCGGTCGCCGTCGCCGTCGGAGCCGTGGCGGAGTCGGCGACGGACGACCCCGACGCCACCGTCACGGCCCAGATGACCGCCGGGCACGGCCGGCCGCTGATCCTCACCGTCCTCGAGCCGGACGAGGCGATGCGAATCCTGGCCGGTGGCGACGCCGGGCGAACGCGACTGGCAGCCGGGCTGCTGGGCGCCGGAGCGATCCTCATCGTCGGGGCGCTGGTGTGGGCCGGGGTGACCGCGCTCGTGCCGGCCGTGGTAGCCCTGTTTCCGGGCGCGGCCGATCTCGTGGCCTCGGCGCTTGCCGCCTCCCCAGAGGCGAGCGTCGCGGCCGGCGGCGGCGATCCGCGGAGCAGCGGCCAGGGCCCGGGCCTCGTCGGGACGCCCGGCCTGGCGATCGTCGGCGTGGTCGCGATCGCGGTCACGGCCATCGTCGTGACCTCGATCTACGTCCGCCTGACCGGGACGCCGACGGCACCGTCGGGTCGCTCGGTCTCCGGTCGCCGGCCGGACGCCAACAACGACGCGAGCCGCCGCCGCTGACCGTCGCCGGCGCGCGATGGCCCGCGCGCGAATTCGGCGTCATCCGACGGCCGCGACCTCACGCCGCGCTGCGGAGCGACCTCCGGCTGGCACCGCACGGGCGACCGGTACCTAAGTCCTATTGGCAAGAACTGTGAGATTGGTAGGCTGCGGCCGTCGACTTGACATTTCCTCCCATGAGACTTCGGTGCCCAGCGCCCTCCCCACCCGCCCGATCGACGCCACCCTCTCGGTGACGAAGGCTGCCCGCCTGCTCGGCGTGCATCCGAACACGATCCGTGCGTGGAGCGACGCCGGCCGCCTGCGCTACTACCGGATCAACCCGCGCGGCGACCGCCGCTACCGGCTCGGCGACCTCCAGCGGTTCCTCGCCGCCGCCGAGGGCGCGACCGAGCATCCGACCCGGTCGGGTCACGGGCGCTTCGGCGGGACGGTTGATCGCTCGTCGGACTCCGCGCTCCCGCCCTCCAGCCACGATCGGGTCCGCCATCGGGCGGATCTCGCCACGGTCGCCGCGCTGGGCCGTATCGCCGCCGACCCGGAATCGCTCGAGGAAGTCCTGCGCGAGGCGGTCCTGATCGTTCGCCAGCGCGGAGAGTTCCGCTCGACCGTCATCTACGAGCTCCGCGGCGAGCGCTTCGTCCCGCGGGCGGCGGCGCCGACGACTCGGCTGCCGGACCTGCCGCGCTCGACCGGCGTCCTCGGCCTGGCCATCGATCGCGCGCTCGCCGACGAAGCCGGACCGGTCGAAGGCGATGGGCTGAGCGGATTCGGCGAGGCCGCGCCCGGTCTCCTCGAGACCGCGATCGCGATTCCGGTGGAGGGCAAGCCGTGGGGGGTCCTCGTCATCGGCGTCGACCCGAACGGCGATCGGACGGCTCTCGATCCGACGCTCCTCGTCGAGGTCAGCGCGAGCATCGGCTCGATCGTCGGCGCGGCCCGTCGGGCGGACGAGATCGCCCATCGTCTCCACCGGGCCGACGCCCTTCGGCGGGTCGCCTCGGACATCGGCAGCCGACTCGATCTCGACCGGATCCTGACCGGTCTCGTCGAGCACGCGATGGTTCTCTTCAACGGCGACCGCGCGGCCGTGTTCCTGCGCGGCGCCGACGGTCGCGCGACGGCCGAGGTCAGCCGCGGATTGTCCCACCGCTATCTCCAGTCGGTCGTCGACTTTCCGAGCCGGTCGCTGCCGGCCCTCGCCGCTGCTGCGCGTCGTCCGATGTATGCGACCCACTACCGCGACGACCCGCGCGCGACCGATGTCCGGGCGTCGGTCGTCCAGGAGGGCTTTGACACCCTCTGCACGGCGCCGCTCCTCGACGCCGACGAGGTGCTCGGCCTGCTCAACGTCTACCACGACCGGCCGTACGAATGGTCGACCGACGAGCTGGAGACGATGGGGGCGCTCGCCGAGCAGGCCGCGATCGCGATCAAGAACGCCCAGAACTTCGCGAAGATGGCGACCTGGGCTGCCCAGCTCCAGTCGATCCAGCAGCTCGGCGCCCGCCTGTCGCGGCTGACCGATGAGCGCGAGATCGGCGAGGCGATCGCGACCGAACTGCGCCAGCTCATCGACTACCACAACGTGCGCGTCTACCGCCTCCGCGGCGAAGACCTGCTGCCGGTGGCGATGCGCGGCCAGGTCGGCGAATACGTCGACGAGACCGTGGAGCAGCTTGCGGTGAAGTACGGCGAGGGGATCACCGGCTGGGTGGCCGAGCACCGGGTCGCCCAAAACCTGCCCGATGCCGGCGTCGATCCGCGGGCGAACACGATCCCGGGGACGGAAGACGACCTCGACGAGTCGATGCTCCTCGCCCCGATGCTCTACGAGGACCAGGTCCTCGGCGTGCTCGTCCTCTCGAAGCTCGGACTGCACCAGTTCCGCGACGACGACCTCCGGCTCCTCGTCATCTATGCCAGCTTCGCCGCCCAGGCGTTCGCGAACGCCGACGCGACCGGGCTCCTGCGTGCCCAGTCGGAGGCACTCGGCCGCCAGCTCGCGAACCAGCGGGCGCTCCTCCAGGTCACCGAGTCGATCCTGACGACGCTCGACCCGCGCTCGATCCTCGACCAGGTCGCCGAGCGCCTGTCCGACCTCGTCGGCTACGACAACCTCTCGATCGAGCTCCTCGACCGGTCGACCGGCCTCCTCCGGCCGTTGACGGCGCGGGGCATCCATGTCGAGCAGTACATGGCTCCCTGGCTGCCGGACGAGGAGGGTCTTGCGACCTGGGTCGTGGGCCGCAACGAGCCGGCCCTCGTGACCGACGAGCGGAACGACCCGCGGGTCCTCCAGTTCCAGGAGACCGGCCTCGTCGACGGCAGCCTGATCTGCGTTCCCCTCCGCGGCCGGGCCGGCGCGACGGGCGTCCTCACGCTCGAGCGGATCGGCCTCGAGACGGTCTACACCGAGGAGGAGTTCGAGCTCGTCAAGGTCTTCGCCGCGCAGGTCTCGATCGCACTCCAGAACGCGGAGGTCCATCGCGAGGTCGAGATCCGGGCCCAGACCGACGACCTGACCGCGCTCCTGAACCACGGGACGTTCCAGGAGTGGCTGGCCCGGAGCGTGCTCGCCCACGAACCGTTCAGCATGATCATGCTCGACCTCGACGACTTCAAGAGCGTGAACGACGCCCTGGGCCACCAGGCCGGCGACCGGCTCCTGGCCGAGATCTCGCGGGCGATCGAGGCCGCCGGGCGCGACACCGACCGCGTCTTCCGGTACGGCGGCGATGAGTTCGCCCTGATCCTGCCAGGCGCCGACGCGACCGCCGCGCTCGGCGTGGCGGAGCGCGTCCGGACCGCCGTCCACTCTCTCGGCGACGTGGGCACGCGCTGGGCCGATGCCGGGCTGCAGGTCAGCGTCTCGATCGGCGTGGCGACGTTCCCGCGCGACGGCCTGACGGCCGAGGAGATCCTCCTGGCGGCCGACCGGGCATGCTTCGTCGCCAAGCGGACGGGCCAGGGCCTCATCGCGACGGCCGACGAGGGTCTCGCGATCGCGAGCGACTTCTCGTTCAAGGCACCGACCCCGATCGATGCGATCGGGTCGGGCGACGGTGCCGGCATGGACCTGCTCGAGCCGGGCGAGCCCTCGGCGTCGACCCCTGCTTCGGTCAAGCCGGGCAAGCGGCGGAAGCCGCGACGCCGCGCCGACGCGTCGCCGGTTTCGTAACGCTGGTTGCCGGTGGCCCGTCCCACGGCCGACCAACGCCGTTCGAGAGCGACCCGTCCTCGATGATCTCCGACCGCACGCCGACCCGAGCGCCGACCCGAACTCCGATTCGTACCGGCGCCACGAGGGATCGCGCCGGCGGCGCGAGCGCGGCCTCACTCGGGCTCGCCGTCGTCGTCCTCGTCGCCGCCGGCTGCCTGCCGAGCGGGACGCGCGGCAGTGGAGCAGCCGGCCCGGCCTCGGGCGGGCCCGGGCAATCCGGTCGTGCCCTGTCGTCCACCCCTGGCTCGCCGACGCCACGCCCGCCGATCGTGCCGCCGACCCCGACTCCCGCCCCGACCTTCATGGTCTACACGGTCAAGGCCGGCGACAGCCTGAACACGATCGCGCGGCGTTTCGGGACGACCGCCCGGAGCATCGCGTTCTGGAACCGAACGACCTATCCGTCGCTTGACCCGGAGTCGGCCGGCTACCGGCCGGGGCTGGTGAGGATCGGTTGGACGCTGTTCCTCATTCCGAACGAGGTGGTCGACGAGGATTCCCTGCCCGAGCCCTCCGCGGACGCCGAACCGGGCGATCCGGATGCCTCCGACCCCGCCGACGAATCGGCCGCGCCGGAGTGACCCGCGCGAGACCCGGCGAGTCCGAAGGCTAGAGCCGGCCGGCCGCGATCACCCGCTCGAGGAACTGCTTCGTCCGCTCCTCACGCGGCGCGCTGAACATCTCGGCCGGCGGCGCGGTCTCGAGGATCCGCCCGGCGTCGAGGAAGCAGACCCGGTTCGCGATCTCGCGCGCGAAGCTCATCTCGTGGGTCGCGATCAGCATCGTCATGCCGTTGCCGGCCAGCTCCCGGATCAGGTTCAGGACCTCGGCGACGAGCTCCGGATCCAGCGCGCTCGTGATCTCGTCGAGAAGCAGCAGGTCCGGCCGCATCGCCAGCGCCCGGACGATCGCCACGCGTTGCTGCTGGCCGCCGGACAGGCGGTCCGGATAGTCGTTCCTCTTGTCGGCGAGGCCGATCCGGTCGAGGAGCTCGGTCGCCCGCGCCTCCGCGTCGGCGCGGCTCAGGCCGAGGACCTTGCGCGGCGCCAGGCTCACGTTGTCCAGCACCGACATGTGCGGGAACAGGTTGAACGCCTGGAACACGATCCCGATCCGCTGCCGGATCCGGTTCACGTCAACGTCGCGGGCCGTGATCTCGGCGCCTTCGATCACGATCCGCCCGGCGTCGATCGGCTCGAGCAGGTTGATGCAGCGCAGGAGCGTCGACTTGCCGCTCCCCGACGACCCAATCAGGCACACCACCTCGTGCTCCGCCAGCTCGAGGTCGATCCCCGTCAGGACCTCGAGATCGCCGAACGACTTGCGCAGGCCCTCCACGACGAGCGCCCGACCCTGAGGCGCCGTCACGGACCCACCGACGGCCCGGGTGTGGCCGCCATCGCCCGGCTCATGCCCGCAACCCGGCGGTCGCGGTCGCGCGCGAGCAGCCAGTCGACCGCGCGGGCGAGGGGGATCGTGACGAGCAGGAAGATCAGCGCCGTGGCGAGGTACGGGGTGAAGTTGAACGCACCGGCCTGTCGGATCTGCGACTGGCGAAAGATCTCGACGACCCCGATGAACGACACGAGAGCAGTGTCCTTCTGGAGCCCGATGAAGTCATTGAGGAGCGGCGGGATGACCCGGCGGACCGCCTGGGGCAGCACGACGTACCGGAGGGCCTGGCCTCGATTCAGTCCCAACGAGCGCGCCGCCGCGTCCTGGGACGGGTGGACCGACTCGATCCCGGAGCGATAGACCTCGGAGACGTACGCCGTGTACAGCAGGGTCAGCGACACGACACCCCAGAAGAACGGCTCGACCGGCAACCCGGGGATCCGGAGGCTCGGGATCCCGAGGCCCAGGATGAAGATGACGAGCACGCCGGGGAGCGCCCGGAACACATCGACGTAGATCGTCGCCAGGAGGCGGACCGGGAAGAACACCGGTCCCGGCAGGCTCCGGGCGATGGCGACGAGCATCGCCAGCACGAGGATCAGGACCTCGGCGATCAGGAACAGCCGGACGTTGACCCAGAACGCGGCGACGATCAGCGGTAGCGAGTCGGCGAAGACGCGGCCGTTGAGGAACTTGTCCTGGACCTGGGGCCAGCCGGGCGCGTTGACGGCGACGACGCCGAGGATCCCGAAGAAAGCGACCGTCGAGACGGCGGCGATCAGGATCGCCCGACCACCGCCCTCACCGATGCCGAGGCGCGAGGGACGACGGCGGGCGCGAGGCGCCACCGCATCGTTCGGTGGCGACTCGAACCCGGGCGTCATCGTCCGCCGGTCGGCCCCGCCCCTACGGCTGGAGCTCGGCGACCGGGCTGGTCTTGTCGGGCAGCCACTTGTCGCGCAGCTCGTCGAGCGTGCCGGCGGTCTTGAGCGCGCCGATCGCGGTGTTGAGGCACGCCGTCAGCGGCGAGCCCTTGTCGAGCAGGAGGCTGAAGTGCTCCGGCGCGCCGCCGGCGGCCGTGCCCAGCTGACCGGCGATCGCCGTGTCATCCGTCTGGATCGTCGTCAGGAAGTAGGCCGTCGGCAGGTCGACGAGCATGCCATCGATCTGCTTGGCCTCGAGCGCCTGGATTGCCGCGTCGTTCGAGTCGTACACGGACGCCTCGGCAGTCGGCTTGATGACGTTCTGGATGGCCGCCAGGCTGGTCGTCCCGACCTGGGCGCCAAGCTTGGCGTCCTTGAACCCGGCCACGCTCGTGACCTTGGCGAACGGGCTGTCCTTGCGCACGACGACGGTCTGGTTGAACTCGTAGTAGCCGTCGGTCAGGTCGTTCGAGGCCGCTCGCTCGGTCGTGAAGGACACCTGGTTGATGTCGAAGTCGAAGGCCTTCGGTCCGGGCGCGATGGCCGTGTTGAACGGCGCCACGACCCAGGCAACGTCGGCCTTGGCAAAGCCGAGCTGCTCGGCGATGGCGTATGCCATCGCGCTCTCGAAGCCCTCGCCGGTGGTCGGGTCACCCTGGTCCTTGTCCCAGGGCGCCGTGTTGCCGGCCGGGTTGCTTGCGAAATAGGGAGGATAGGCCGGGTTGTCGGTGCCGATCGTCAGCGTTCCGGCCGTCTTGAGCGTCAGGCTCTCCTTGGCGCACGCATCGGGGGTGGCGCTCGGGGCGACGCTGGCGATCGCGCTGGCGGGCGCCGTCGGCTCGAGCGACGGGGTGGCCGCGCTCGGGGACGAGGTGGCGCCGCTCGTGCACGCGCCGAGGGCGAGGCTGGCAAACAGGAGGGCGGTAACGGGTGCGACGCGACGCATGGGCGATGACCTCTGAACGGGAGCAAACGCCCGCGGAGTGTAAACGATGCTGCCGGCTGACCCCGCAGGGCGGCGTCAGCCGTCGACGCGGACGTCTCGCCGGGTGGATCAGGCCCGGCGGATCGTGACCTCGAGGTCCTCGGCGATCCGGTGGATTTCGGCAGCGTTGGCCTGGCTCGCGGCCAGGCAGATCCGGCCGTACGAGTCCTCGTAGACGAGCGTCTCACCGACGGTGACGTCGCCGAAGGTCGCTCGCCAGGTGGTCTCGATCGCGCGGCCGTCGATGTCGAGTCGGAGGCGATCGCCGGGTCGGACGGGCCCGAGGGCGGCCTCGAGGTCGGCCCGCTGGCCGGCCAGCTTGACGTTGCCGAAGGTGTCCACGTAGACGACGCTCGAGCCGAGCTCGCCGGGCTGGATCTCCGGCTCCCGAATCGGTGACGGCTGGAGGGACGCCGGGTCGAGGGCCCGGCCGAGCTCGGCGATCGCGACGCCACTCGCCAGGTGGGCGGCGGCCGGGGCGAAGAGGTCGCGGCCGTGGAAGCTCGTGCTGACGACCGGGAGCCGGTAGGCCTCGGCCTCGAGGACGCGCACATCGGTGATGCCATTGAGCTTGACGGCCGCAGCGACGAGGAGACCGTTGTCGGGCCCGATCAGGACGTCGCCACGGCCGGTGGCGATGGCCACCGGCAGCCGAGCGGTGCCGACGCCCGGATCGACCACCGCGACGTGGAACCCGACCGGCAGGTACGGCAGGGCGCACCACAGGAGGAGGGCCCCGTCCCGGATCGAGAACTTCCGGACCTCGTGGCTGATATCGACGAGCCGGGCGTCCGGCGCGATCCTGAGGACGACGCCGCGCATGATCGCCGCGCTCGGGTCGCGCAGGCCGAAATCGGACAGAAGCGAGATCAGCGGGCCGGTCACGCCCGGGATGCTACGTCACGGCACGCCGGCGAGCGCCGAGACCGGACGCAGAAACCCCGAAGCGGCGTCTGGAGGAGGGAAGACGCCGCTTCGGGGGAGTTGTGCCTCGGTGACGGGAGGAGGCTCGTCACCGCGACGGGTGGATTCAGTTCGATGGGCCGGAGCCCGGTGATCAGTGGAGCCGGTCGATCGGCTCCGCGAAGTGGCCGGTGCGGTTCATCTGGCGGAGGAAGAGGAGCTGGTTGATCTGGGCGAGCGTCCAGCGCGACCCGCCCACTCCGATACCGGCGAGGTAGGCCGTCAGGTTTGCGGCCTCGTCAGGCGCCAGGCCCCGGCTGATCAGATTGCGGTAGGTCGCCCTCGTGGGAAGCGGGGGCGTCGGGTCCTGGCTCGGCCCCGGGCTCGTAGTGACGGTGTCCGACCCAGACGCGCCCACGGAGGCCGCGGCGAGGACCGGCCATGACGAGGCGGCGCGAGAAGAGCGACCCTGTCCCCGAGTTTCGCGACGCGCCCGTCCTGCCATGGTGCACCCGTTCCGTCCTTGTTCCTGGCCGATGTCGGTCGTTCCCACCGGTGGTACGTTTCCTGCCCTCGGGCGGACCATCGAGTCCGCCGATTGGATCGCTCCGGTGTGGTTAGTGGGATCGTCGGCCTGACCACCGTTCGGAACGATGACCCGCAGGTCCCATGCCGGCTGGTACTTCTGGCGGTCCTCTGCGGCGATCGACGTACGGCCCACGAGTAGACTCCCGCCGTGCGCGTCCGAACCTTCGAGCTGCGGCTGATCGCGCTCGTCCTCGCCCTCTGTTGGGTCGTCGCGGCGAGCCTCGTGCTGATCGGCTATCGGCCCGGCGGCCCGATCGACGTCGCGGTGGGCGTGGCCGCCCTCCTGCCCGCGATCGTCGCCTTCGCGGGCGTGCGCTGGCCGCCGGTCGCGCGGGGCGATCGGGCGTTCGCGGCGATGGTCTGGCTGGCCGCCGGATCCCTGCTGGTCCTCGTCCCGTCGATCGCCGACGTGACGTCGCAGCTCGGGGCGCGCGGGGTGCAGACGCTCCTGCCATCGGTCGAGGCCGCGTACCCGTGGTCGCTCGGGCTGATCGGGACGTGCTTGTTCACGGGCTTCGGGATCGCCCGGCGCCGGCTCGGTGAGGCGGCGATGCGCCGGACGCGGCTGGTTCGCGGCGTGGTGCTCGCGACGACTCTCGCCCTCGCCACCGCGACGGTGTTCGCCGCGGTGGCGATGGGCAACGAGCTGGCGCTTCGCGATCGCGTCGCGGCGTCGTCCCGGTTCGGGCCGACCGACATCGATCGCGAGCCACCGATCTGCGACGGACCGATGGGGATCGGCCCGAGCGCGCGGCTGGGCGTCCACTTCGAGGGCACCCTCGATGGACGGTCGATGGGCACGATCGAGCTTGCCGGCGAGCGAGTCCGCTCCGACGTTCGCTGGCTGGCGTACGTCGCGACCGGCCGCGAGCTCGGGCTCCATGGAGCGGCCGTCATCGGTCCAAACGTCTGGCTGCGCCAGCCGTTCAGTGGCTGGCGTCGATCGACCGCCGCCGAGATCGGCGATGCCGGCCTCGACCTGACCGCCTTCCGCATCGCCCTGTCGCCCGAATCCCGAGCGGCCGCCGAGTCGCGCGGGGTCGGCATCATCGAGGGCGCCCGAACGCGCCAGTGCCGGATCGCCGTCGACGGCCCGACGTTCCGGGCCGCGTTTCCACAGGTCGCCTGGATGCTCGGCGAGGCCGACCTCGCCCACTGGCGCGGCCAGCTCGACTACTGGGTCTTCCTCGACGGGCAGATCGGCCGGATCGTCGTCAGCGTCAACGGCGACGCGGCCGACATCCGGGCGGGCGCTCTCCAGGCGACGGTCCGGGTGGAGCTGACGGCGACCGACCGCGGCGAGAACGTCCAGCTCACGCCGCCGACGCCGTAGGGCGCGGCGCCGGCGCGGCGCCGGCAGCGCCGCGCCGCCAAGCGATCACGTCTCCCATCCCAACGCGAGTAGCCGAATCTATCCGCCCCGACCTCGCGGTTGGCTGGCCCTCGATCGCTCACGCGGCGGCCGGGCGGATGCGGCTTGCGCGCATGAAACATGCGGCTATTCGCAAGGGGGGCGGGGTGTGATCTGTACCGGCGGCGTTTGACGGCCTCGGGGCGCCAGCGCCACGGCGCCACGGCGCCGCGGTGCAGCGGCGCGGCGCCGCTCCGCGCCTCGACGCGACACCACCGTCCCCGGCGGGCGATGATGGAATCGATGGAAGAGGAGCGCGTCTCGAGCAAACGCGACCGGCTCGCCCGGATGACCCGGCTGATCGCCCTGCTCAACGCCCACCCCGACGGGATGAAGCCGGCGGAGATGGCGCGCCGCGTCGATTCCTCGGTTCGGACCGTCTATCGCGACCTGAAGTCGATCGAGGGCGAGCTCGGCATGCCGCTCTGGTCGGAGGGCGGCCGCTGGGGGGTCGATGCCGACGCATTCCTGCCACCGCTCAAGCTGACCCGGAGCGAGGCGATGGCCGTCGTCCTGTCGGCCCGGCTGATGGTCCGCTACGCCGACAAGTACGACCCGGACCTCGCCGCAGCCTTCGAGAAGCTGGCCGCGATCCTGCCGCCGGCCCTCCGCGAGCACGTCGATCGAACCCTCGATGACCTCTCCCGCCGCCCGACCGACGAGCCGTTCAGCCGCCACGTCCGCCTCCTGACCCAGGCCTGGGCGGAGCGGCGGGTCGTCTCGCTGGAGTATTCGCCGGCGCCGTACGCGCCCGAAGCGGCGCCGCGCAGCGCGCGGGTCCGGCCGTACCTGATCGAGCCGTCGCTCGTGACCCACGCGCTGTACCTGATCGGCTGGGACGAGACGCGCAGCGGGATGCGGACCTTCAAGATCGAGCGGATCACCGACGTCTCGCTGACGCCGGACTCGTTTGCCGCGCCGGACGCCGAAATCGATGGCATGTTCGAGCGGGCGTGGGACATCATCGCGGACCAGGAGCCGGTCGACGTCGTCCTCCGCTTCGCGGCCAAGGTCTCGAGCCGGGTCCGCGAGGCGCACTGGCACCCGACGGAACGCGTGTCCGAGGAGCCCGACGGCTCCCTCACCTGGCGCGCGACGGTCGCCGGCCCGATCGAGATCCGGCTCTGGATCCTGTCATGGGGCGACGACGTCGAGGTCGTGGCGCCGGCCGCGCTGCGGGACGACGTCGCGGCCACGCACCAGCGAGCCGCCGCGCGCTACGGCGCGGGCACGGGCGCCGACGCCGGCGCGCCGGCGAAGGCAAGGGCACGCGCCTGATGCCACGCCACCCATTCAGCGCGGTCAATCTGATCAGCGACCCGATCCACGGCTACGTCGAGCTGACCAAGCGCCTGACACCGGCGGAGTCAGCCGCCGCCGGCCTCCCGGACGAGGACGCGGCCGAGGAGGATCTCCTCGACACCGCCTGGCTCCAGCGGCTGCGCCGGATCAGCCAGCTCCAGAGCGCGCGCTGGGTCTTCCCGACGGCCGAGCATTCGCGGTTCACGCACGGGCTCGGGGTCATGCACGAGGCCGGACTGTGGGCACGCCAGCTGTACCCGTCCCTGCGCGCCGAGCTGGCGACGCGAGGCGAGCCGGCTCCCAGCGAGGGCCTTGTCGTCGAGACGCTCCGGATCGCGGGCCTCCTCCATGACGTCGGGCACGGGCCATTCGCCCACTTCTTCGACGACCGCGTGCTGTCCGCCTTCCCCGCCCCGTCGGACCCGCGCCGGGTCGACGGCAAGAAGCTCACCCACGAGGACCTGTCCCAGCTGATCATCGAGCGCGAGCTCGGCGATCTGATCCGGGCCCTGCGGCGGGCGCCCGGCCAGGTCCCGGAGCGCGAGGCGTTCGCCGCCGGCGAGTCGATCGACCCGCGCTGGGTGTCGTTCATCGTCTCGAAGCCTGCCCTGGCCGATCCGGACATGCCGACCTGGGTGCGCTGGCTCCAGCCGCTCCTGTCGGGCGTCTTCACGGTCGACAACCTCGACTACGTCCGGCGCGACGCGTGGATGACCGGAGTCGCGGTCGATGTCGACGTCGAGCGGCTGCGGCGCTACACGTTCATCGGCGCGCGCGGGCTGACCCTGTACGAGCCCGGCCTCGGGGCGCTCGAGATGTTCCTGACCTCGCGCCTCTTCCTCTATCAGCAGGTCTACTTCCACCGGACGGTCCGCGCGATCGACCTCGACCTGGCGGAGGTGTTCGGGCCGTCGATCCGGGCGATCTTCGGCGACCGATCGCCGGCCGACGCGCTCAGCGCCTACGCCGATCTCGACGAGTACGGGCTGCTCCACCAGGCGGCGCGCTGGACGCGGGGCGAGGAGCTCTCGGCGACGCCGACGCCCGGTGACGGCTCCGTCACGCCCGAGACCGCCGACACGTGGCGAGCGGTCCTCCTCCGCCGGCCGCGCTGGCGGTCGGAGGCGGAACGACGCTTCGAGTACGAGGCCGGGGGCCGGCCGGACGCCGAGATCGCGGCGCTCGGCGCCGCCGAGCCTGGCCGGATCGCCATCGACCTGGCCGTCGTCGACGCCCGGCCCGCGGATGCGACGGCCACGGATTCGCTGTTGGCCGTAGAGGCCCGCGACGGATCGCCGCTGTCGCTGGCGCGGTCGCTCGGGCGACTGCCGGCCTTCGCCCTCATCGCCCGACGATATGGCCGACTCGACGATCGCCTGGAACGATAATCCGGCCGGTCTTCGCGGTTGACCGACGTGGGACGCTGACCGCGTGGCGCACGTCTCGCAGGACGAACGGACCGACGACCTCGACCGCTCCGCGGGTCACGCGCAGCCGCCCGTGGTGACGTTCCTGATCAGCGACATCGAGGGCAGCACCAGGCTCGTCCTCGACCTGGGGGAGGCGTTCCCGGCGCTCCTCGCCCGCCATCACGAGCTCCTCCGCGGCGCATGGCGGGAGCACCGCGGTCGAGAGGTCTCGACCGAGGGGGACTCGTTCTTCGTGGTCTTCGAGCACCCGGCGTCGGCGGCGACCGCTGCGGCCGCCGCCCAGCGCGCCCTCGCGGCCGAACCATGGCCCGACGGGCGCAGCGTCCGGGTCCGAATCGGGATCCACACCGGCACCGCCGTGGCGGTCGCGGACAACTTCGTGGGCATCGAGGTCCACCGCGCGGCCCGGATCGCGGCAGCCGCGCATGGCGCCCAGACGCTCCTCTCGGACGTCACCCAGGGCGCGGTCGCGGGCAAGCTGCCGGCGGGCCTTGCGGTGCGCGATCTCGGGAGGCATCGCCTCAAGGACGTCGGCGTTCAGCGGCTGTATCAGCTCGATGTCGATGGGCTCGGGTCGGAGTTTCCGGCGCTCCGGACCCTCGAGGCACACCCGACGAACCTCCCGGCGGAGAGGTCCGGGCTGGTGGGCCGCCGGGACGAGTTCCAGGCCGTCCGATCCCTGGTCCGAGAACGCCTCGTCGTCTCCGTGACCGGCCCGGGCGGGATCGGCAAGAGCCGCCTCGTCCTGGCGGTGGCGCGCGACCTCATGCCCGAGTTCCCCGATGGCGTGTTCTACCTCGACGCCAGCGCGTTCGAGGGAGCGGCCGCCGCGGAAGCCGAGCTCGCTCGCATCCTCGGTGTCCGGTCATCGCCGGATCGGCCGATCGCCGAGAGCGTCGCCGAGCACCTCCGGGATCGTCAGGTCCTGATCGTCCTCGACACGATCGACCGCACCGACGGGCTCGCGGCGATGGTGGCGCGCCTCGCCGGGGCATGCCGCAACGTGCGGGTGCTCGCGACCGGCCGGCGGCCGCTGCACCTGGCGATCGAGCAGGTGGTCCCGTTGGCTCCCCTGGCCGTGCCGGACCCGGGCGCGGATCTGGCCGATCTCGAGGCCTCGCCGTCGGTTCGGCTGTTCGTGGACCGGTCGCAGGCAGCTCGCGGCGACTTCACCCTGACGGCGGCGAACGCTCGCGCCGTCGCCGAGATCTGCGCCCGCCTCGACGGCCTGCCCCTGGCGATCGAGCTCGCGGCGGCACGGGTCCGGGTCCTCGCGCCCGACGCGCTGCTCGCCCGACTGTCGCGGCGGCTTCCGTTGCTGACCGGCGGGCCGGGCGACGTCCCCGGTCGTCAGCGAACGCTGCGCGACACCATCGCGTGGAGCGTCGACCAGCTGAATGGCCACGAGCGGGCCGTCCTCGACCGACTCGCCGTGTTCGCCGGATCGTTCGATCTCGAGGCCGCGGAGGCCGTGGCCGTCGTCGACGACGACGAGGTCGTCGACGCCCTCGACGTCCTGGTCGATCAGAGCCTCGTGGTCGCCCTTCCCGGCCCCAGCGCGCGGTTCCGGCTCCTGGGCACGATTCGCGAGTTCGTCCTCGATCCCCGCCGCGCGAGCGAGGAGCTGGCCGTCGACCAGGACCGGCATGCACGCTGGTACACCGACCTCGCAGAAGCGCGCCAGTCTGACCTTCAGGGTGACCACAGCCTCGAGGCGGCGCGAGCGATCGAGGATGATCTCGAGGAGTACCGCGCCGCGCTCGGCTGGACGCTCGGGACGGACGCGGAGCCGGCGGCGGATGCAGATCTCGAGCGGAAGGACGCGCGCCTCGCCACAGGATTGCGCCTGGCGGCCGCGCTCGGGCGGTTCTGGTGGGTCCGCGGACGGATCGCCGAGGGGATCGAGTGGCTCGAGCTCGCGCTGGCTGGAGCACCCGTCGGCGACCCGGACGCGCGGGCCAGGGCCTTGCTGTGGTCCGGCGTCTGCCACGACTCGCAGGGGCGCTTCGAGCTGGCTCGCGACCGCCTCGAGTCGGCTCTCTCCGCGGCTCGAGCGCTCGGGGATCCACGACTCGAAGCCCATTCCCTGAACAGCCTGGGGGTCGTCGTCCGCTCGCTCGGCGACCTGTCACGGGCCCGCGAGCTCGTCGCCGAGAGCCTTGCCCGGAAGCGCGACCTCGGTGACGAGCGCGGGATCGCGGTCGGGCTCAGCAACGTCGGGATCTTCGACCTCGACGAGGGGCGCTTCGAGGACGCACGGCGCGTCCTCGAGGAGGCTGTTGCGCTCGATCGGGCAGCCGGCGCCGAGGTCGGAGCGGCCTATTCGTTGATGCCCCTCGGGGCGGCCTTGATCGGGCTCGGTCGACTCGAGGAGGGCGAGGCTGCCGTGCGCGAGTCGTTGTCGACCTTCGGCGAGCTGGGCGATGCCGAGGGTGTCGGCGACGGGCTGACGTGGCTCGCCCGACTCGCCGTTGAGCGTGGCGATGACTATCGGGCCGCTCGGCTGTACCTGGCGGGTCTGGCGATGCGTGCGCGCGAGGGTCTCCCCGAGCGACCCTCCCCCATCGTGACGCCGATGCTCGAGGCAGCGATCGGGCGCCTGGACGCAACGACGGTCGCGGGGCTGCGTACCGAGGCGACGGTGGTCGACGTTCCGGCGGCGCTCCGCCTGGCGAGCGCGCCCGATCCGGGTTAGCGAGCCGCGGCGGCCCGCGCCCGCGCCGCCGCGATCGCCTTGGCGATCTGGCGCGTCTTGAGGGCGACGTCGCCCCCGGGGAGCACCTGCAGGGGATCGATCCGGGCGATCTCGTATTTCGGCAGCTTGAGGCGCTTCAGGATGTCGGCCCGGACGCCGAACGTCTTCGTCTCGAGCGGGCTGAACAGGCCGTAGTGGACGTGGCAGCCCGAGGCGTGGCCGGTGGCGCCCTCGTAGCCGATCTTCTGGCCCGCTTTCACGCGCTGGCCGACCTTGACCGTGACCTCGCGAAAATGGGCGTAGATCGAGCGGTAGCCGTTGCCGTCGTCGATCACCACGACCAGTGGCAGGTCGTTCCACATGTGCCTGCTGTTGAGGATCGCGAAATATCGCTTCAGGGAGCCGAGCCAGCCGATGTGCTCGTCGAAGTGGCGACCGGCCGCCAGGACGACGCCGTCGTGGGCTGCCCCGACCCGGGCCCCACAGAACGAGGCCATGTCGACCCCGTCGTGCATCAGCTTCCCGTCGCGGATCCGGGTCCCGCCGGGGATGTCCTTGAACGGCAGCGAGATCCGCCCGACGGGGATCGGCCACTGGTAGCCCGTCAGGGACGCGATCGGCGGGGCGAAGCGCTGGGCCATGGTCCGCGGTCCGTCGGCGTCGGTCGCGCGGACGGGCACGAAGCGCGGGTCCGTCGCGGCACGCGCGGGTGCCTCGGAGGCGACGGCGGCCGGTGCCGGCTCTTGGCTCCCGGTCACGGCCCCGGCGACCCCGCCGGCCAGCGGCTTCAGCGGCGCCCCGGCCGGACCGAGATTCGCGAACGCGAGTGGGACGACGAGGGTCAGGCCGCCGACGACACCGAGGGCAGCCAGCGACTTCCGCCCGAACCGCGTGCGCCGGTCGCGATCGGCCAGGGGCTGGGGCGGGAGGAAGGTGCTTGGCTCAGGTGTCTGGGCGCGCAGGGGCCGGGCGTGACGGCGGTGGGGCACCGCGAATCTGTATCACCCGCGGACCGGCCCCGCAACCTTGGAGGTTGCCGAGCTCCCGGGTCTCCGCGGTATCATCCCGCCCTGTCCGCCCGTAGCTCAGTGGATCAGAGCGACTGACTTCGGATCAGTAGGTCGGGGGTTCGAATCCCTCCGGGCGGGCCAGTCGTCCCCGGGTCGAGGTCACACGGGAGTGATCGAGGAGGCGTCAGAGGGAGGGTGAACGCGGCGTCGAAGCGTTCGCCACGTCGGACGTTGGGCAAGCGGTCAGGGCGGGGGCCGGGCCGCTCTCGCACCAGGATGAGGGTGCCTGACCGCGGCTCGAACCCTCGACGGGCGGAGCTACGGCGAGACGCTGACCGCGGTCGACTACGACGAGATCGAGGCCGGGCGCGCCCCGTGGGAGCGGCACACCGACCCGCCTGCGACTCACGGCGGGGACGATCGCCCGCGGTCTGGACGCCGACATCCAACAGGAGCTCCGCCGCCACCTGCCCGAGCTTCCCGACGAAGCCGTCGAGGCGTTCGTCGGTTGACGCGCTCGGCGCCGACGTCGAGGATCGCGTCGCGATCGCCATGCCCCTGCAAGCAGCCCTGGATCAGCAGATGGGCCGCCGTCGGTCGTGCGGGGCCAGACTGACGACATTTCCCGCAGGAGGTTTCCCGTGGCCACCACCACCCGTCGCGCTCGCTCCACCAGCACGTCGTCGTCGAACGGCAACGGCTTTTCGCGCAAGGTCTCGCCCCAGCCGAAGCTCGGCCAGACGGCGCCCGAGATTCAGCGCTTCGGCACGCTCCGCCAGCTCCCGATCGCCCTCGCCGCCGAGGCGCGGACCGAGAGCTGCCAGATCCTCAACGAGATCCTGAGCGATTCGATGGTGCTCGCGGCCCTCTACAAGAAGGCCCACTGGAACGCCGCCGGGCCGACCTTCTACCAGCTCCACCTTCTCTTCGACAAGCACTACGAGGAGCAGGTCGAGCTCGTCGACGAGCTCGCCGAGCGGGTCCAGATGCTTGGTGGGATCAGCGTCGGCGACCCGCGCCATGCCGCCGAGCTGACGTCGATCCCGCGCCCGCCCGACGGCGCGGAGGAGGTCCCGGTCGTTCTGTCGCGCCTGCTCGACGCCCACGAGACGATCATCGAGAAGGTCCGCGACGGGATCGACAAGACCGAGGAGAACAAGGACCTCGGCTCGAACGACCTGCTGATGGGCGATGTCCTGCGCCGCCACGAGATGCAGGTCTGGTTCCTGTCCGAGCACGTCGTCGAGGTCCCGCTCGTCAAGGCCTGATCGACGGGCCGGCGCGTCAGCGGAGCACGGCCACCGCGTCGAGGTCCACGCGCGGCCGACCGACCGTGCCCGCGACGACGAACTTGACCTTGTGGGTCCCGACCGTCGACCACGTCCGCTGCCAGACGAGCACCTGGTAGCGAACCGCGGCGTTGAGGTCGACCGTGCCGACGTACGTGCCGTCGACGTAGACCTTGAGCTTGCCGCGGCTCGGCGCGCGGGTTGTGACGAGGGCGATGCTCCGGCCCGTGAATGCGTACGTCGCGGATGCGCCGGCCTTCGACGCGTGGCGCGCGGAGCCGCCGCTGTACGAACTGGAGGTCGCGGTCGCCCACGTCCCGCCGAACGTGAGCGCCGTGCTCGTCTGTTGGCTGAGGCGCGGCGTCAGGATCGGACCCATCGTCCAGGCGCCGAGGTTGCCGGCCTTGTCGGACGTCCGAACGCGATACCGGACCGTCCCCGCCGAACCGGTGGGGAGGTCCAACGCGGCGGAGGCGAGCCCCGTGGCGAGGGTCGTCCACGACGCGCTTCCGTTGACGCTCCGGGCGACCTCGAACCGGCCGACTCCCGCCCCGCCCGCGTCGGCTGCCGTCCACGTGAGCCGGACCGGCAGCGACATGCCGCTCAGGGGGAACCCCGCGTGGAGCGTCGCGGTGGGCGGTCCGGCCGTGGGGGCGGTTCGATCCACGACGACCGTTGGCGCGCTCGTCTTCGCCGCCGGGCCGTTGACGGCCGAGCCGTCGGTGACGCTGCCCGCCGCCAGGGCGAGGACGACCGTCCCGGCCGCGCAGCCGGTCAACGTCACGTCGTACTCGGCGCCGGTCCCGACCGGCGCGCCGACCACGCATCCGGTCGCCGTCCCGGTCACGGTGAGATCTGAGCCCGTCAGCCCGGTCACCGCCCGGTTGAAGTCGACCTCGAACGTCAGCGACGTCGCGTTCGTCAGGCGGTCGGTCGTGCTGAGCCCGGTATCCGACCCCGCCTGGAGCCGCAGCGTGGCCGCCGGCGGGCCGGCCAGGAGCTCGAGCGAGCGCAGGCCGGCACCGGATCGGAGGAACGCGACGCGCAGGCTGCCGTCGCCGCCGGCGGCGAGGATCGGCAGGGCGTCCTGCCAGAACGGGCTGAGCTTCGTCGTCGTCCAGCCGCCGCCGTCGAGGACCGCTCGGCGCAGGCCTGGGCCCGCGGCGCACTCCGGGATCGCGCAGCCCGACGACCCGTAGAAGGCGCCGATCGCCCAGATGACATTGACCTTCCCGGAGCGGTCGATCGCGAGCCACGGCCACGACGCCCCGAGCGCGGTGTCGAGCAGCGTTCCGGTCCAGGTGCCCGACGCCGGACGACGGTGGACCCAGATCTGGCCGTCGTCGGTCCAGTGCGAGATCCAGGTCGTCCCGTCGGCGGCGCGGCCGATCGTCGGGCTGAAGCGGTACACGGTCCCGCCGGTCACGGCCTGGGCGGTCCAGCTGCCCGTCGTGCCCCGGATGTACTCGATCCGCAGCCCTGGATCGCCGGGCAAGGCGGCCGAGACGGCGACATGAAGCACACCGCCGGCGTCCAGGGTCACGCTGGGGTCGCGGATGTTCGATGCCCCGCTGAAGATCGTGTCCTTCGTCCACGTTCCGCCGACCCGGCGGGCCCGGACCAGATGCGTCGTGGGCTCGTCCGGGTAGACGAGGATCGGCTGGTTTGCCGCATCGAGCGCGATCGCGGCGCTGCCGCCGAACGAGGCCCCGGACGACGCCGTGTCGACGACCCATGTCCCACTCGCGTTCGTCGCGTAGCCCACCCGCCACTGGCCCGTCGGCAGGACCTGGTTGGTCAAGGCGTTGATCTGCTGGGTGAACGCGACGTGAGGCCGGCCGTTGGTGTCGATCGCCATGCTGACGGACGTCGGCCACGCTGACGACACCTTCGTGACGACCCAGGTCCCCGTGAGGTCGCTGCCGTAGTACAGGCCGGCCGAGGTGTCGCCGTAACGCGACGCCAGCGCGACGTGCTGATGGCCGCCGGCGTCGACGGCGTACGCGTACGTGTTCCCGTGGCCGCCCTCGCTGCTCGAGGCCCGGGCGATCGTGGACACGAACGAACCGGTCACGTTCGTCGCATACCAGATGCCGAGCGGGGCACTGGTCGCGCGCTGATACGCGACGTGGGCACGACCGCTTGCGTCGACGGCGATGCTCGCGGAGTGGGCCTGGCCGCCGGCGACGGGCTTCTCGACCCAGCTTCCGGTGGCGTTCGTGGCATAGCCGACGCCGGCAACCGTGTTGAACCCGTCGACGAGGCCGAAGACGAGGTGGACGTGGCCGGCCCCGTCCACCGTGAGGTCGGGCGCGGTCGCCTCGCCGTCGTGGACGAGGAGCGGGGCGTTCCACGCGCCACCGGCCTGGCGAACGATGTCGTAGATCCCGAACCCCGGCCGGGCGACCGCGACGTGGACCGTCCCGCCCGAGGTCACGCCGACCGAGGACCAGAGATCCTCGACGTGGTCGCTGAGCTGGGTCTTCGTCCAGACGCCGCCCTCGTTGGTGAAGTGATGCAGGCCGGATCGCGGTCCGTCGGTCCGGCGAACCGTGATGTGGACCGTCCCGTCGGTCTCGACGGCGATCGCCGATGGACCGTCGACCGGGTCGGTCGTGAGACGCCGGACGACCCAGGCACCACTCGCGTTCGTGGCGTAGAAGAGACCCGTGCCGGCGACGGACGGCGCGGAGCCGGCCGGCGCGAACACGGCATTCTGGTCCCACGCAACGGTCCGGGTGAAGGCGACGTGGGCCGACCCGGACCCGTCGTATGCGAGGGCGGGGTTCCAGTCCCAGAAGCAGGTGTCCAGGTCCGGGCACGCCGCGGTCAGGCGGGTGACGGCAGGCGTCGGGTCCTGCGCTCCGGCGAGGAGGATCCCGGGATCGGAGTAGGCCGTCGCGTCCGTCCACGCCCGCTGGACGGCGGCCGTCGGCACGCCGTTGCCATCGAGCGCCAGGTCGAGCCAGGCGACCTCATCGAACGCACTCGTCAACGGCCGTTCGCTCCAGGCACCGTCGAGCGTGAGAAGGCTGACTCCGCTGGAGTTCCGGGTGTAGGCGATGTTCGGTTGGCCGGACGCATCGACGACGATCTTGGCGGACGTGCCCGTGTCGACCGGGCTCGACTCGATGACGTCGGGCTCGGCGAAGGCCGGTGGGACGGGCGCCGCGACCGGAGCCGGCTTCGGCGACGCGACGATCGCGGGCGCGAACGTCTGGGGTGTGGGCCCGGGCAGCGGCGCCGGGGGGACGGTCGGGGCGTTGGACAGAGCGGTGGCCGCATTGACCACGCCGCCGGTCCACGCCTTGCCGTCGAGCGCAGCAACCGCCCGGGTCGTGCCGAGGATCCGGTCGCGGATCTGGAGCCCGGTCCACGTCGGGTGCTGGGCGGCGAGGAGTGCCGCGACACCCGTCACGTGGGGCGCCGCCATCGAGGTCCCGCCCAGGTACGCATATCCCGAGTTGAGCCAGGTGCTGAGGATCGACTCGCCGGGCGCCGCGACGTCGACGTTGACCACGCCGTAGTCGGAGAACGACGCCAGCTCGTCGTTGCGGTCGGTGGCCGCGACCGAGACGACGCTGTCGAGACGGAAGGCGGCCGGATAGTGCGGCTGCTCGTCGTTGTCGACGGCATCGTTGCCGGCGGCGGCGATCGCGAGGTGGCCGGCCGCCCCGGCGGCGACGAAAGCGTCGGACTCGGCCCGCTCGAAGGAAGGCCCGCTGTAGCTGTTGTTCGACACCCGCGCGCCATTCGCGACGGCGTAGTCGAGGGCGCCGACGATCGTGCTCGTGTAGCCGTTGCCATTGGCGTCGAAGGCCTTGAGCGGCATCAGCTTGACCGTCCAGGCGACGCCGCTGACTCCTGTGCCGTTGTTGCCGCGCGCCCCGATCGTGCCCGCGACGTGGGTCCCATGGCCGTTGTCGTCGCTCGGGTTCGGGTCGTTGTTGACGAAGTCCCAGCCGTGGACGTCGTCCACGTAGCCGTTGTGGTCGTCGTCGAGGCCGTTCGTGGCCTTCGCCCCGGCTTCGCCCGGATTCGTCCAGAGATTCGCGGCCAGGTCCGGATGGTTCAGCTGCATCCCGGAGTCGATGACCGCCACCGGGACCGAGCCGGCGTCGGTCCGGATGTCCCAGCCACCGGACGCGCCGATGTCGGCGCCGGGCGTGCCACCGAGGTCGCCGGTGTTCACGAGGCCCCATTGGTCGGTGAGCCCCGGATCGTTCGGCGTCTGGGCAAGGTGGACGATGCAATCCGGCTCGACCCACTCGACGTTGCGCTGGGCGCGGAGGGTGGCCAGCGCGTCGGCGAGAGGCAGCGAGATCCGGAGGAGCTCGATCCCCGGCGTGAGGCGCCAGGTCTTCAGGCGCGTGGCCCGGACCTTCGCCATGGCTGACACGCGGGTCTGGACGCCGGTGCTCGGGGCGTAGCGGAGGAGGACGCGATCCGGTGCGGACTCGCAGGCCGGGCCGACCGTTCCGGCCGGACCGATGGGCGCGCTGCCCGTGGGCCCCGAAGGCGAGGACCGGCCCGGCCACGCGCCGGCGCCGGACCCGGACGGCGAGGTCGAGATCGACGTTGTCGTCGTCGATGGGAGCGGTTCGCGGGCGAGCGCGATCGACTGGCCGGCAAGGACGACCGTCGCCAGCGCGAGGACGATCGAGGGTGCTCCTGCCCGCGAGCGACCGCGTTCGCTCACGAGCCGGCGCTGCACGGCATCCCCTCCAGCCACACGTTCGTCCTCATTCCGTCTGCAAGCACCGGCGTCGAGGACGTGCGAGGGCTCCGCCTGACATGCGCATCGTCGGGCGCGCGACGGTCGCGGGTCAAGCCGCCAGTGGTCCCGGATCCCGAGGCGGACCCACCGCCCTCGGGCGACCGCGGCCGGATGCCCTGCTACCCTCGCGGGCGTGACCCAACGGACCGCCGCCCAGCTTCTCGTCGAGTGCCTCGCCGCCGAAGGCTGCGAGTACGTCTTCTCGGTGCCCGGCGAGGAGACGATGGACATCCTCGACGCGCTCGGCGTCGTCGCGGCCGCGGCGCGCGACGACGGCCGGCTGTCCGGGCCGCGCCACGTCACGACCCGCCATGAGCAGGGCGCCGCCTTCATGGCCGACGTCTACGGCCGCCTGACCGGCAGGGCTGCGGTTGCCATGGCAACGCTCGGGCCCGGGGCGACGAACCTGATCACCGGCGTCGCCGACGCGTTCCTCGATCGGGCACCGATGGTCGCGATCACGGGTCAGGCCAGCTCCGACAAGCTCCACAAGGAAGCCCACCAGGTCGTCGACATCGTCCGGATGATCGAGCCGGTCACGAAGTGGAACACCCGGGTCGAACGGGTCGAGGCGATCCCCGAGATCGTCCGCAAGGCCTTCCGGGTCGCCATCCTCGAGAAGCCCGGGCCGACCCACATCGAGCTGCCCGAGAACGTCGCGGCGACCGCGGTCGACGACTCGGCACGGCCCTTGATCCCGGGCAAGGCCTACTTCCCCGAGCCGACCGATGAGGCCATCGCCCACGCGGCTGAGCTCATCGCGACCTCACAGCGGCCGCTCGTCCTGGCCGGCAACGGCGTGCTGCGGCGGCACGCGGCACCTGAGTTGCGGGCGTTCGCTCGCGGCCTCCACGTCCCGGTCGCGGCCACGTTCATGGGCAAGGGCGCGATGGACGATCGGTCGCACCTGTCGCTCATGGCGGTCGGGCTCCAGGCGCGCGATCACGTCCTGTCGGGCTTCGACCGGTCGGATCTCGTGATCTGCGTCGGCTATGACCTCGTCGAGTGGGCGCCGGCGCGCTGGAACCCGGACGGTCGCAAGCGGATCGTCCACATCGACACCCAGCCGGCAGAGGTCGACGCCCAGTACCGGCCCGAGGTGGAGCTGATCGGCGACATCGAGGGCTCGCTCCGCAGACTCCTCGCCGCGGTCCTGCCCCGTGGAATCAGTGGCCGCGACGCCGGCGAGCGGCACGAGGCGCGCGAGACCCTCGTCCACGCCGACCTCCGGACCGCCCTGCTGGAAGAGCTGGCGGGGAGTGCCGGCTCCGGCGAGGACACCCTGCCGATCACCCCGCAGCGGGCGATCGCCGATCTCCGCGAGGCCCTCGGTCCGGAGGACATCGTCGTCTCCGACGTCGGCGCCCACAAGGTCTGGGTCGCGCGGCTGTACCAGGCGTACGAGCCGAACACCGTGATCATCTCGAACGGGTTCGCGTCGATGGGGATCTCGCTGCCCGGCGCCATCGCCGCCAAGCTCGTCCATCCGAACCGCAAGGTCGTGGCGCTGTGCGGCGACGGCGGCTTCCTGATGAACAGCCAGGAGCTCGAGACCGCCAAGCGGATCGGGGCGAACGTCACGGTCGTCGTCTGGCGCGACGACGGCTACGGCCTGATCGACTGGAAGCAGCGCAACGAGTTCGGACGGCCGTTCGGCGTGGAGTTCGGCAACCCCGACTTCGTGGACTACGCCCGCTCGTTCGGAATCGCCGGGTTCCGGCCGTCGTCCGCGGCGGACCTCCTGCCGACCCTGCGCCGCGCGCTCGACGTCGACGGCCCGTCGCTCGTCGAGGTCCCGATCGACTACCGCGAGAACCTCCGACTGACCGAGCACCTCGGCGCGCTCTCCGGAGCCTGATCGAGTCCTGATCGCGCCGCGGTCAGTCGGCGCG
Source organism: uncultured Chloroflexia bacterium (assembly GCA_963746075.1). GTDB lineage: Bacteria > Chloroflexota > Limnocylindria > Limnocylindrales > CSP1-4 > CF-46. The sequence goes on along the minus strand of CAVUZY010000007.1, from coordinate 314,814 downwards.
TCCGGCGGTCCGCTGAGCAGCCACCGCTCGCCGCGATCCCTGGCGGATGGGTTCGGCGTCGTTGTGAGCCGCCGCTGCTCGGTCCGTCGTCCCGGGGTCCAAGATCGCCGCCGACTGCACTCGCCGCCGGTCACGACGAGCGGACGCTGCTCGGCGTCGCTGCTAGGCTCCGGCCCGTGACGGCAAACCGCCTCTTGCCTGCCCGCTCACTCCTCGGCCGGATGTTCACGATGCCGTCGTACCCACCCGACGAGCGCGACCTCCGGACGTTCCGGCTCGCCGGGCTGGAGCTGCCGTTTCGCGCGACGGTCGCGGTGGTCGCGGTCATCCTGATCGTGATCTTCGACTTCCAGCGGACCCTCATCCCCGATGAGCTCGTCCAGTACGACCGCAACCCGGGGATTCAGCGGCTGACCGCGATCGGGCGGGTCGTGCTGTTCTTCCTCATCCCACTGGCGATCGTCGTCGCCGGGTTCCGCGATCGGCCAGCGCGCTACGGGCTGCGGCTCGGCGACTGGCGCTGGGGGCTCGGGCTGTCGGTCGCGGGTTGCGTCGTCATGACCCCGATCGTGCTGCTGCTGTCCGGCGCGCCCGACTTCCGGGCGTACTACGCGCCGTCGATGGACCCGCTGCCGTCACTCCTCGCGACGAACCTGATGGACCTCGTCTCCACCGAGTTCATCTACCGCGGCTTCCTGATGCTGGCCCTGGCCCGCGTGTTCGGGCCGATCGCCCTCGTCGTGGCGCTGTTCCCGTTCACGTTCACGCACCTGACCAAGCCCGAGCTGGAGCTTCTCTCGACGTTCGCCGGCGGCGCCGTCTACGGCTGGCTGACCTGGCGGACGGGCTCGATCGTGTGGGGCGCACTGGCCCATGTGTACATCGTGACGCTGATCATCGTCCTCGCCTCGGGCGGGGTTCCGGGCTAGAGGTCATCCGCACTCGCCGGGCCTCGAGACGTGGTCGCGGGGCGGGTGACTTGCCGTCCTTCGACGCGGATCGGATCTGCTGCATCGCGCCTGACGCAGGATCCAACGATCTGGTCGCCTTCGCCGGCCACGACCCTAGCCGTCTGGTCGAGCAGGACAAGGTGCGGTTCGAAGAGCGCCTTGTAGCCGATGGGCCAGACGAGCTCGAACCGCCGCCCGCTGGAGTTGTCGATCGCCCAGGTGACGCGCGGGTCGGAGGGCGACCCGTGGAGCGTCGCGTCGCGCCCGACACCCTCAGCGCAGCCACCGCGCCACGTCGGATCGGATGGCAACCGGACGGCCGGCTGGACGTCGCACGCGGCCAGAATGAGCACGAGGATGATCAGCACGTTTGGCGCCGGCAGGCGCTGCGCCGAAGCCGCTGCCCTTGAGCGCCGCTTCAAGCCCGCCCCTAGGTCCGGAGCGCCTGCTCGAACAGCTCCCCGTCGCGGAGCTCGACGATCCGGTCGGCGACGTCGAGCATCACCGGGTCGTGCGTCGCGACGACCGCGGTCACGCCCTCGGTTCGGACCACGTCGCGGAGCAGCATCATGATCACGTGGCCGGTCTCCGAGTCGAGCTGGCCGGTCGGCTCGTCGGCCAGCAGGATCCGCGGCCGGTTGGCCAGCGCCCGGGCGATCGCCACCCGCTGCTGCTCGCCGCCCGACAGCTCGTGCGGCCGGTGCTTGGCGCGGCCGCCCAGGCCGACCAGCTCCAGCAGGTCCCGGACTCGCACGTCGCGCTCCTTGGCCGGCGCACGCACGAGCCGGAGCGGGATCTCGACGTTCTCGGCGGCCGACAGGATCGGCACCAGCCCGAACGACTGGAAGATGAACGCGACCGACCGGCGCCGGACGTCGACGAGCTGGTCCTCCGACATCGCCGACACCTCGTGACCGTCGATGACGACGGTGCCCGATGTCGGGTGATCCAGCCCGCCGAGGATGTTCAGGAACGTCGTCTTGCCGGAGCCCGACCGGCCGCGGACCGCGACGAGCTCGCCCGGGTCGGCCGCGAGGCTCACGCCGCGCAGGGCGTGGATGACCGTGTCCCCCGACGGGTAGTCGCGGACGACGTCGATCGCCTGGAGGAGCGGGCCGGCCCGTGACGCCGGCGGCGCAGCCTCGGGTTCGAGGAGCGTCATCGGCGGGTCTCCTGGGGATGGTCTGGTCGATGCTCCGGCAGCGGTGGCAGCGCCGGTGCGGCCGCGGCCGCGACAGGCGGCGGCGACTCTCGGACGAGCGGCCCCGAGTCCGGCCAGACCTCGACGTGGTCGCCTTCGAGCCGGAGCCGGACGCGATCCTTCAACCCGAGCGCCGCCACGTGCGACTTCGGCAGCTGCAGCCGCCCTGCCCGGTCGAGAACCGCGAACTCTTCGCTGACCAGGGTGTGCTCGCCGGTGTCGGAGTAGGACGAGCGGCGAACCGTCTCCGTCGACGTCCGGCCATCGCGGATCGCGACCGTCCGTTGGACCTGCTCGGACACGAGCGCGTCGTGGGTCACGATCACGATCGTCGTCCCGAGCTCCTCGTTCAGCCGACGGAGCAGCCCGAAGATCTCGGTCGAGGTCGTCGTGTCGAGCTCGCCGGTCGGCTCGTCCGCGAAGAGGACCTCCGGCTCGTTGGCGAGCGCGACCGCGATCGCGACCCGCTGCTGCTCGCCGCCCGACAGGCGATCCGGCCGGTGGTCCCGCCGCTCCCCGAGCCCGACCAGCTCGAGCAGGCGGGTCGCCCGCTCGCTCCGGCCCTTGCGACCGTCGAGGGTCATCGGCAGCTCGACGTTCTCCTGGGCCGTCAGGTACGGCAGGAGATTGCGAGCCGTCTGCTGCCAGATCATCCCGACGACCCGGCGGCGATAGCGAGTTCGCTCGCGGCGGCCCATCTGGCCGAGGTCGTGACCGGCGACGACCGCCCGTCCGGCCGACGGCGCGTCGAGGCCGCCGAGGATGTTCAGGAGGGTCGACTTGCCGCTGCCCGAGGCGCCGACGATCGCGATCATCTCGCCGACGCCGACGACCAGGTCGAGCCCCTGGAGAGCGACGACCTCGAGGTCGGCGACCTTGTAGATCCGGACGAGGCCTTCGCACACGATCTGGCGGCCGTCGCCGGCACGGGCAACGACCCGCCGCCGGTTCGACGGCAGGTCGAGGGACGGGCCGCGACCGTCGCGACCGGCGTCCGTCGGCTCGGCCAGGGCGGTCGACGAGGCCCGCCCGCCGCCAGGCGACGGCAGGTCGACGATCTCGGTTTCCGGCTGGCGATCGCGATCGTCCGTCATCCCGCTCCTCTCCGGTTCATCGGGCACCCTACTCGAACCCGCGGCGAAGGGCCGCGACGGCGACGCCGCGCCGCTGCATCCAGGCGGCCAGTCCGATCCCGACCAGGGCGATGGCGAGGACGCCGGCGGCGATGATCGCCAGCTGCTGCGGATCGGCCGACAGGGGCACCGCGATCCTCGAGCCGACGATCGCGTCGAGCCCGAGCCCGGGCTCGAGCAGCACGAACAGCCCGAGCCCGAGCGCCACCCCGGCGACGAACGCGAGGATCACCGTCGGGCCGTGCTCGATGACCGACAGGCCGAGCGCATCGCCGCGCGACAGGCCGATCATCCGGAGGTGGGCAACCTCGGTCGCGCGCGAGGCCCCGGCGAGGGCCAGGGCGGCAGTCACCGCGAGTGCCGCGTAGACCGCCGCGACGAGCGCGGCGATGGCGATCCCGGCGACGATCGCCGCGGTCACCGGGGAGTCGGTGAAGGCCCGCGCGAAGGCGGTCCGGCTCTCGACCGTGGCGCCGCTCGCGGCGGCGTCGACTGCCGTCCGGATCGTCGCCAGGTCGGACTCCGGGGCATCGAGGAACGCCGACGCCGGCGCGAGCTGCGCCTGGGGATGGATCGCGTGGAGCTGCTGGCGCGATGCAACCGCGAAGACCGCGTCCGGCGCGAGCGTCGCGAACGTCGCGCGGGTCGCGATCGGCTGGACCTGGTAGTGGTAGCCCTCGACGACGATCTCGAACGGCTTCCCGAGCGGCGTCCCGTCGGACCGCTCGGCCAGCGACGTCGAGATCGAGGAGCGGCACGACGCCGTTCGGCACATCCGGCGCTGAGCATCTCGGCCGGAATCGCGGGATCCCCCGGCGTACCGGCGACCATCGCGCTGTACGCGGGGAGATCGACCGCGAGGAGCTGGATCCGCAGGTTCCGGGTGCCGACCGGGACGAGCGCCTTGAACAGGGTCGCGCTCGACTGGACGCCCGGCAGCTTCGAGGCATCGAACCCGACGGGCAGCGGACCGACCTGGGCCGTGACCCGCATCGGCGCACCGACTTCGTGCCACGAGGCGGCGGCGCTCGCCCGATCGAGGTGGACGAGGGCAGACGACGAGAAGGCCCCGATGGACGCCGTCGCGAGGAGCACGACGAGCACCGCGGCCGTGGTCCCGCCGTGGACCGCCCGGCGGAGCGCCAGGAGCGGGACGAGCCCGCGCCCGCGAGCGGCGATCCGGCTCAGGACGCGGAGGGGCAGCGGGACGAGGCGGATCGCCGTCAGCCCGGCGGCGATCCCGGCCAGGGCCGGCACCGCGGCGATCAGGGGGTCGGCACCGGCGAGGGTGCCGGTGCTGCTCGTGCCACGGACGCCCCGCTCGCGCAGGAGGTACGCCCCGCCGGCCGCGATGACGATCACGACGAGGTCGAGGACGAGCCGCCGGGCCGAGACGCCGCGCGGGCTCGCGTCGTCGTCGCGGGCCGCCCGGGCGGCGGCGGTCGTGCCGGGCAGCGCAGTTGCGATCAGGAGCCCGATCGCCATCGCCGCGACGACGGTTGCGGCCACGATCGTGGCCTGGTTGCTGCCGACGGGAATGAGCAGGACGGCCAGCAGGATCGCGACGCCGAGGGCCGGGATCGCGATCACGCAGCCCTCGAAGAAGACGGCCCGGATGATCTGGCCGAGGGTCGCGCCGCGGCCGCGGACGAGGGCCAGGGCGGGTCGGCGGCGCCGGGCCGCGATCGTCGCCACGAGCCCGAGCGCCGCGAACGCCACCGCGGCCGGCCCGATCGCCACCACCGTCAGCACCGACGACGCCGACGCCCAGCGCGCCTGATGGGCGACGAGCAGGGGCAGCAGTCCGCTTCGCATCGCCGCCGCGGAGAGCGTCCCGTTGAGCACCTGGGTCTGGGGGAACGCCGTCTCGAGCCGGCGCAGGTCGACGAGCAAGGCATCGAGCCGGGCCGAGGCGAGGCGCTCGGGATCGATGAAGTGGCGCCACGTCGTCCGGATCGGCGTGCCGAAGAACTGGCCACCCTGGATCAGCGCTTCGTACGACTCGGGCGGCAGGAACCCGCCGATGTCGATGAACCTCGTGTCGCCGCCGATCGTCCGGATCGTGACGTGGTTGAGCGACTGGTCCTCGTACCAGAACGGATCGGCCGCGTCGTTCATCTCGTACAGACCGGTGATCCGCGTCGCGACGACGCCCGGCGACTGCTGGGCGAGCGGGTCGCGCCGGTCGAATGACAGGAACAACAGGTCGCCGACCGTCTTGTCGATCGCGTCGGCGGCTTCGGCCGAGATCGCGGTCTCGAGGACGGTGATGTCGACCGGCTCGGTCGACGGCGGCTCTTCCTGGGGCAGGAACTGGCGGAGCTCCTCGGGCATCTGGACGCGTTCGGTGGCGGCGGTCGGCGCGGCGCCCGCGACGTAGCGGATCCGCGTCTCGGAGCCCGGCTGGATCCGGAACCGGAGGAACGACGGGTCGGGCGTGTCGGCATGGATCGCGAAACGGGCGCTGTCGACGACCGTCCGGCGCTCGCTGACGAGGGCCCGCACGGACGCCGGGACCTTCTTGTCGAGGGCGTCGCCTTCCTTCTCGATGTTCTCGAGGGGGGTCGCTCGACCCGGTGGGAAGACCTGCTCCTCGAGCAGCGCGATGTTCCGCCCGAAGGCCGTGGTGGCGGCGACGACCCCGTGGAGCGCGTCGTCCCCCACCCGGTCGATCAGGCGTGGCGCCAGCCCGAACACGGTGGCGGTCACGAGGATGAGCAGGCCGAGACCGATGGCCGGCGCCCGGTCCTCGCGCAGACGGCGGAGCGCGACGAGAACCGACGACATCCGCTCAGCCCTCCCGGGCGCGGAGGACGCCGCTGATCCGGATGTCGGGGAGCTGCCTGCGAACGAGCCAGAGCGACAGGACGAAGAGCAGGATCGCGGCGACGTACGGCGGCAGCAACGCCTGCCACGGAACGACGACCTCGGGAGCCGGGATCGGCGCGAGGCCGGTCTGGGTCAGGGTCGCGAACGGCAGGACCAGCCACGCCAGCACCAGCCCGAGTGCCGAGCCCGCCACCAGCCCGATCACGAGCAGGAACACGCTCTCGATCGAGAGCCACAGCGACAGCTGGCCGGTCGACAGCCCGAGCGCCCGGAGCAGGGCGAACTCGCCGATCCGCTCGCTGGTCGAGATCGTCGAGCTGACGAGGAAGCCGATCCCGGCGAACAGCATCGCGGCCAGGGAGCCGAGCCCGAGGATCCCGATCAGGCCAAGCGGCACCGGATCCGTCGAGAGCTCGCGGGTCAGCTCCTCGCGCCCGACCACGCTCGCCGTGCCGGCGTCCTTGGCCCGCAGCGCGGTGACCACGGCCGCCTCGCTCCCCGGCGTGACCTTGAGCCACCACTCATCGGCCTGCTGGGTCCGGCCGGTCGAGGCGTAGCGCAGGACGTCGACGGTCGCCAGGTCGGCGAGGAAGAACGGCTTGGCGGGGTCGAACGGCGCGAAGAGCCGGGTCGAGCCGACGATCCGGACCGTCAGCGGCGAGCCGAGGCTCGTGAGCGTGAGCTCGTCGCCGACGATCGCTCCGGTCTGGGCGAGGAGCGCCTCCGACGCGACGACCGGCACGGCCGTGGCGGCGGTGGCCCCGGCCAGGAGGCGGAACGCGACCCCCGACCCGAACCCGCCGAAGATCGGCTGGCCATTCCCGACCGAGGCGCGATTCGGACGCTCCGGCGTCGGGGTGAACGACTGGCGCCGGCCGCCCTCGGTCCGGTCCCAGCTCCAGCCGTCGGCGCCGCCGTCGACCGTCACCGACGTCCAGCCGGTGTCGCCGGTCGAAGCATCGGTCGCCTCGAGCCCGATGACCTCGGCGCTCCCGAAGATGACGACCTGGTCGGTCGGGTTGATCAGCAGCTCGACCCCTTCGAGCGCGAGCGGCGCCAGGGGCCGAACGCCACTGGCGGCCGGGTCGGCGAGATCGAAGACGAGCCGCTGGCCGTTGTCCGCCAGCGAGCCCGCGACGTCCTGCGTCCGGAACAGGCGGCCATCGCCGTCGCGCACCACGAGCGCAGCGGAGAACCCGATGGTCCCTGGCTCGAGTGGCTTGCTCGGGACGACCTCGCCGGCGGTCCCGTCCCGGCCGCCGACCTGCTCGAACAGGACGTCGACCGACAGGGCGAGACGGGCCGGCGTGCCCGGCAGCTCGATCGTCGGCGGCCGGGCCCGCTCGGCAACGAGCGGGGCGAGGGCGGCGGAACCCGTGACGCCCGCGGTACCCGGCGCGACCCGGCCGGCCGCGTCCGGATCGATCCCGACGATGCTGCCGTCGCGGACCGTCCGCCCGACGCTGAACGGGGCGAGGCTCAGTGGCGCGGCGTCGACCACGCCCGGGATCGCCCGGTACCTCGGGCCGGCCGCCCACGACGGGAGCGCGGAGTAGGTCGAGGCGACGGCTCGGACATCGGTCGCGGCGGCCTGGTAGGTCGCCTGGTCGGCCTGCGACCGGGTCCACGTCTCGGCGTGGGCCGCGGCCAGCGTCCCGAGCGCAGCCGCGAGCATCAGGAGCAGGGCGGCACGGGTGTAGCGGAGCGGTCGCCGGGCGAGCTGCCGGCCGCCGAGCGATCCGACCAGGCCCCGCCCGCGGACGAGGAACTGCTCGGCGAGCTCGGCGATCCGCGGAACGACCCGCAGGGCGAGGACCGCCCCGCCGACCAGCCCGATCGCGGGCGCCGCGACGAGGAGCGGGTCGAGCCCGAGCGTTCCGCGCACGTTGCGCGTCAGCGGAGCTCCGTAGAGGCGGAGCTGCCAGAGCGCGACCGCTGCGACCGCGACGAGCGCCAGATCCAGCCCCAGCCGCTGGGCGAGCGTCGTCCGCGCCTGGCGACCCGTGGCCGCTCGGGCACCGGCCGGGCTGGCCGAGACGAAGAGCGTCGGCAGGGTCAGGGCGACGAGGCACGCGAGGCCGGCCAGGCCAGAGACGGCGATCGCGTTCTGGCTGATCGTCGCCGAAATCGGTCAGGCCGAGGCCGGCCGTCGGACCGACGACCCCGAGCAGGCCGACGACGCCGAGGGCAAGGAATGGTGCGAGGACCGCGGCCGGAACGGCGAGGAACGCCGACTCGAGCACGGCCATCGCGACCAGATGGATGCCACTCGCGCCGCGCGATCGCATCAGGGCGATCTCCGACCGGCGCCGCTCCACGAGCATCCCGGCGACGAGCACGACGGCGTACCCGGCGAGGATCGCGAACTGGATGGTCAGCAGGATCACGCCGCTCCGGCTGACGAGGACGGACCGCCCGACGTCGTCGAGGAGCGCGGGCAGGCTCGTCGTCACCCGCGGGCTCGTGCTCACCGGGACGAGGCCGCGGAGACGGGCCGCCAGACCGTCGGCGCCGTCGTGGAGCGGCTCCACGCCGTCGACCCGGAGGTTGGCGATCGTCGGCACGCCGCGCCAGAACAGCTGGAGCCGCGTCGATCGGCCACCCAGCCCGACCAGGTCGGCCTCGCGGATCACGATCGGGCCGCGGGTCGTGAACGTGCCGCCGGCCGTGATCCCGGTCGTCTGGAGCTCTTCGCCGAGCCACGCCGCATCGGTCGGGTCGACCGCCCAGATCCCGCTGATCGTGATGTCGATCTTCAGGGTCGGATCGAGGCGGCTGACGACGGATCGGCGGTCGCCGACGGCGAGACCCAGCTCGCGAGCGGCCGCGTCGGAGACCGTCGCCTGGACCGGCTCGTTGCCCGCGGTCGGCCACGCCCCGGCGACCAGCGTCGCCCGGCCCTCGAGACCGTCGACGCTCTGGAGGATCGTCAGGTCCGTCACGCTGGCCGCGGGGATGGACGCGTCCGCGAACGAGCCGGAGCGGGCGATCCGGACGATCTCGCCACCGGTCGGGGCCATCGCGGCCGCGAGCTCCGGCCGGATGACGGCGTCGAGTCCGTCGATGTCGCCGGGCCTGCTCGTCAGAGCGACGTCCAGCGCGCGGGTCGACGGTGGCGCGGCCAGCAGCGCGCGATGGAGGCCACCGCTCGCGACGGCATCGCCGTACACGACACCGGTCGCCAGGAGCGTCGTGGCGCTGACGAGCAGGAGCCAAGCCGCCAGCACGACCGGCCAGTCGGCGAGGCTGCGCTGCACGACGGCGCCGGGTAGGCCGGTCCGGATGGGCACGCCCGCTACGTTCTCCCGCTCGCGTCAGACGTTGATATCGCTAGTACACCGCCGCGAGCGGCGCGGGTTCACCCGCATCGGCCAACCGCGATCAGGGTACCGCCGGCGTCGACGCGCGTTGCCGCCCGCAGAGCTGCGCGAACGGGACAGGACGCCCCGGACAAGCGAACGACCGGCCTCGGGGAAAGGCCGGTCGTCGCGGAGTCAACCGTCGATGTGGTTGGCGCCCGAGCGGCACCTCAGCGTCGGGCGGCCTTCGCGACGTCGTCGCTGTCGTCGACGTCGATCCCGTGCTTCTTCGCGGCGGCCAAGATCTTGCGGGCCGCCTTCGCCTTGGCGCCCGGCTCGTCGAAGTCGGTCTGGTTGAAGCGGCCGAGCGCGCTCCGGACATGACCTTCGTCGTTGACCGGCAGGTGGCGCTCGCCCTGCCTGTCGATCCAGGCGAACGACTCGTCGTGCAGACGGTCGCGCTGGGCAGCGTCGAGGGTTGCCATGAGGTGCCTCCTTGTTCCGCCTCGAGGATGGGCCGGACAAGGTCAACGGCGGGTCGTGGACCCGCCGTCGTGGGATTCAGGAGCGTTGCGAAGCCGGGTCAGGCGGTCGGGCCCGGCCCGGGTGTCTCCGACCGTTCCGGGGTCCCGGACGCCTTGCCGAAGCGCTCGACCTCGCGCTCGAGGTCGAGCGGCCGGATCGCGCCGCGGTGCTCGTCGTCGCCCCACGCCTCGCGCGGGACGCGCCACATGATCTCGAACTCGTTGCCGTCCGGGTCCCGGCCGTAGAGCGACTTCGAGACGCCGTGGTCGCTGGCACCGCCCAGCGCGCCGGCCGCGGCCAGGATCTCCCGCGCCTCGGCCAGATCCGTGATCGTCGGAACCTCCCACGCGAGGTGGTACAGCCCGACCGAGCCGCGCGGCGCGTTCTGCGCCTGCGGCCCGACCGAGAACAGCCCCAGATCGTGGTGATTGCCCTCGAGCGGGCTGCGCAGGAAGATCGCCTGCCCGCCCATCTCCTTGCCGACCACCTCGAACCCGAAGATCCGGGTGTAGAACGCGGCGGCGCGCTCGGCGTCGCGGACGAACAGGACGGCGTGGTTGAGGCGGGCGACGGGGATGCTCATCGTGGTGGCCTGCTCCGGGCGGCGTCGATCAGTTGCGGCTGTCGGCAGTGACCGCGGCGCCGGTCTCGGGGCCGACGAGGACCCACGCATCCTGCCACGTGCCGCCGGCCATATTGCGCTGGATGTTGAGCCAGGCCATGCCCTCGAGGGTCCGGGCGCTCGCCAGCGAGCCCGCGTCGACGGGCCGGAAGCCGACCGACGCGACCACGTCGAGGACGGTCTGCTTGGCGGCGACGTCGTCGCCCGCGACGTAGCCGTCGGGCGAGATGCCACCGACCGACGGATTGGCCTGGCGCGACGCGAACGCGGTGTTGAACGCCTTCACGACGTGCGCATCAGGCAGCTGAACCTGGAGCTCCTCGGCGATCGAGGTCGCGCTGCCGTCCGGCGTCGGGGTCGGGCGGTTGCTCACATCGATGACGACCTTGCCATCGAGGCTCGAGCCCATGGTCCCGGCGATCTGGCCGATCGACTGGGCGGGAACGGCGAGGACGACAACCTGGGCGCCGGCCGCCGCGTCGCTGTTGCTCGTGCCGGCAGTCGCGCCGGTCTCGGTGGCGGCTTCGGCGGCGTTCTCGGGATGGGCGGCCGTGATCGTGACGTCGTGGCCGGCGCGGGTGAGCGACGAGGCGAGGGCGCGGCCCACGTTACCGGCACCGATGATGGCGATCTGCATGGCGGGATCCTCCGGGACCTGCTGGTTCCGCTTGACTGTTTGCTGATGTCAAGCGATATTTGTTGATAGCACAACCATACGGCGACACCGAGCCGTTGTCAACATCTGTTTGCGGAGGGCAACATCGTGACCATGGAACCACCGGTCGACGGCGGTGGCCGACGTCCACCGGCCGTGGGCCGCCAGATCCGGCGCTGGCGCGCGGAGCGCGGGCTGACTCTCGCTCGCGTGGCCGAGGGCGCCGGGCTGAACGTCGGCTACCTGTCCCAGATCGAGAACGACAAGGCCTCGCCGTCGCTGGCCTGCCTGGCCGCCGTCGCCGGGGCGCTCGATGTCCCGGTCGCCTGGTTCCTCGTCGACGAGACACGGCCGCCGGAGGTCACCCGCGCCGCCGATCGCCGCTGGCGTGACGTCGATGGCGGCCGGGCGAGCCGGGTGGATGGCCGTGGTTCGAGCGACATCTCCATCGTCGAGATCACGGGCCAGCCCGGCAAGTCGACCGGCGTCCACACCCACTCCGGCGACGAGCACCACCTCGTGACCGCCGGCCGATTCCGGATGACCCAGGGCGCGCACGTCACCGAGCTCGGACCGGGCGACTACCTCCGCTGGGACGGGCTGATCCCGCACGACGCCGAGGCGATCGGCGACGAGCCCGCCTCGATGCTGATCATCCGGCTGACCCGCCACGGCGAGCCGCACGACTGAACGACGCGTCCCGGGCGGACCGCCACCGAGCGGACCGCCACCGAACCGCAACGCTCGGGCGCTCACGCGGGCGGTCGACGGTCGGTATCCTTCCACCGTCCCATGCGAACCCCAGCATCGATCAACGACATCAGGTGGTGCCCATGAAGGTCGGCGTCGCCAGGGAGTCCGCGCCCGGCGAGCGGCGCGTGGCCCTGGTCCCCGAAGCGCTCGGCAAGCTCACGGCAGCCGGGCTCGAGATCCTCGTCGAGCAGGGCGCCGGCAGCGGCGCGGCGATCCCGGACTCCGCCTACGCCGAGGCCGGGGCGACCGTCGTCTCGACCGCCGACCTCTACGGCCAGTCGGACGTCGTGCTCCGCGTCCAGAAGCCGTCCGACTCCGAGGTCGAGGCGATGCACCGGGGCCAGGCGGTCCTCGGTCTGCTCCAACCGCTGATCGATCCCCAGACGGCGTCGGCGCTGGCCAAGCAGGGCGTGACGGCGATCAGCCTCGACGCGATCCCGCGGACCCTCAGCCGGGCCCAGACGATGGACGCGCTCAGCTCGCAGGCGAACGTCGGCGGCTACAAGGCGGTCCTGATCGCGGCCAACGAGTACGGCCGCTACTTCCCGCTCCTGACGACCGCCGCCGGCACGGCCAAGCCCGCCAACGTCCTGATCCTCGGGATCGGCGTGGCGGGCCTCCAGGCGATCGGCACGGCCCGCCGCCTGGGCGCGGTCGTCAAGGCCTACGACGTCCGGCCCGAGACGCGCGAGCAGGCGGAGAGCCTCGGCGCCCAGTTCGTGAAGCTCAAGACGACGATCGACGCGACCGGCTCCGGCGGCTACGCCCGCGAGCTGACCGCCGAGGAGCGGGCAGCCCAGCAGGCCGAGCTGAACGACGCGATCGGCGGGATGGACATCGTGATCACGACCGCCCAGGTCCCCGGCCGCAAGCCGCCGGTCCTCGTGACCGTCGACGCGGTCGCCCGGATGAAGCCGGGCTCGGTGATCGTCGATATGGCGGCATCCGCCCTCGGCGGCAACTGCGAGCTGTCGCGGGCCGGCGAGACCGTCACCACCGACAACGGCGTGACGATCATCTCGCCCGACAACCTGCCCGCGACGATGCCCGCGGGCGCCTCCGCCTTCTACGCCCGGAACATCTCGGCGCTCCTGCTCGGGATGGTCAAGGACGGCAACCTCAACCTCGACTTCGAGGACGAGGTCACGAAGGCGACCGTCATCACGAAGGACGGCGAGGTCCTGTCCGAGGCCGTCAACAAGCTCCTCAACCCGGCTCCGGCGGCCGCCGCGCCGGCCCCGGCCGCGTCGCCCGCGGCGCCCGCGCCACCCGCGACGCCGTCGACCCTCGCCGGAGGCCAGGCATGACCTACGAAGAGCTCAACGGGCTGCTCACCGCCCTGACGGTCTTCACCCTCGCGATCCTCGTCGGCATCGCCGTGATCAGCAAGGTCCCCGCGACCCTCCACACGCCGCTGATGTCGGGCGCGAACTCGATCCACGGGATCGTCCTCGTCGGGGCGATGCTCATCGCCCTCGACGCCACGGAGCCCGTCAGCCAGATCCTGTCGCTGGTCGCGGTGGCCTTCGCCACGATGAACGTGGTCGGCGGCTATGTCGTCACCGACCGGATGCTCCAGATGTTCCGCAAGAAGGTCGTCGTGGCCAAGCCCGCCGCGGACGACGCGGAGGCCGCCTCGTGACCACGCTCGAGATCGTCGAGATCCTCGTCCGGATCGCGTGGCTCGTCGGCGCGGTGGCGTTCGTCATCGGCCTCGGCCGGATGAACTCGCCGGCGACCGCCCGCAACGGCAACCTCGTCTCGGCCGGCGGCATGACGGTCGCGATCGTCGCGACCGCGATCCTGATCCTCGTCCGCCAGACCAGCGGTGACGGGTTCGCCGCCGCCCCGTGGCTGATCATCGTCGTCGGCATCGCTCTCGGCGGCGGGCTCGGCCTGTACACCGCCCGGACCGTGAAGATGACCGCGATGCCGCAGCTGGTGTCGCTCTTCAACGCGGTCGGTGGCGGCGCCGCGGCCCTGATCGCGATCGACGACTACCTCGGCCTCCCCGGTGGCAGCGCCGTCCGGATCGACGAGCACATCTTCATCGTCCTCGACATCATCATCGGCTCGATCACCTTCACCGGCTCGATCATCGCCTCGGGCAAGCTCCAGGGCCTGATCCCGGGCAAGCCGATCATCGTGCCGGGCGGCCAGCTCGTGACGCTGGCCCTGGCTGCCGTGACCGTCGCCGGCGCGCTGTTCCTGTTCGCGACCGGGACCCCGAACCTCCCGATCATGGTGCTGATCCTGGCCGCGGCCCTGATCTTCGGGGTGACGATGACCCTGCCGATCGGCGGCGCCGACATGCCGGTCGTCATCTCGCTCCTCAACTCGTTCACCGGGACCGCCGTCGCGATGGCCGGCTTCGTGATCAACAACCCGGTCCTGATCATCGCCGGCGCCCTGGTCGGCGCGTCCGGCGCGATCCTCACCAAGCTGATGGCCGATGCCATGAACCGCTCGGTCATGAACATCATGATCGGCGGCTTCGGCGGCGGCGACGACGCGGCCGGTGCCGAGGCCGGGCCGGGCGGCTCGGTCCGGTCGATCGGTGCCGACGACGTGGCGATCCAGCTCGCCTACGCCCAGCACGTCATCGTCGTCCCCGGCTACGGCCTCGCCGTCGCCCAGGCCCAGCACGCGGTGCGCGAGCTGGCCGAGCTCCTCGAGGAGCGCGGCGTCGACGTGAAGTACGCGATCCACCCGGTCGCGGGCCGGATGCCGGGCCACATGAATGTCCTCCTCGCCGAGGCGAACGTCCCGTACCCCCAGCTCAAGGAGATGGAGGACATCAACCCGGAGTTCGCCCGCTGCGACGTCGCCCTCGTGATCGGCGCGAACGACGTCACGAACCCGGCCGCGCGCCGGCCCGGCTCGCCGGTGTCGGGGATGCCGATCCTCGATGTCGACCAGGCCAAGTCGATCGTGGTCATCAAGCGCTCGATGGGCAAGGGCTACGCCGGCATCGACAACGAGCTCTACACGAACGAGAAGACGGGCATGCTCTTCGCCGACGCGAAGGACGGCCTGGCCGCGCTGACCGCAGCGGTCAAGGCGCTCTAGGGGCAACATCGCCCCGATCCTCGGAGGGGCCCGGCCTGTGCAGAAGATCCTCAACGACCCGGAGCGCTTCGTCGACGAGATGCTCGAGGGCATCCTCGCGGCTCATCCGAGCCAGCTCCGGCGGGTTGGTCCGCGGTCGATCGTCCGGGCCGCGGCACCGGTTGCCGGCAAGGTCGCGATCGTCACCGGCGGCGGCTCGGGGCACCTGCCGGTGTTCATGGGCTACGTCGGGGCCGGGCTCCTCGACGGCGCCGCGATCGGCGAGGTCTTCGCCTCGCCGAGCGCCGACCAGATGCTCGAGGTGACCGAGGCCGTCTCGGCCGGTGCGGGCGTCCTCTATCTCTACGGCAACTACGGCGGCGACGTCCTGAACTTCGACCTCGCCGCGGAGCTTGCCGGCGCGTCCGGGATCGAGATCCGGACGCTGCTCGCGGCCGACGACGTCGCCTCGGCGCCGCCGGCTCACTCCGACCGGCGACGCGGGATCGCGGGGATCTTCCTGCTCTACAAGGTCGCGGGAGCCGCGGCGGCCGGCGGCGCGTCGCTCGACGAGGTCGTGGCGGTCACGACGCGGGCCGCCGACGGGCTGCGGACGATGGGCGTCGCGCTGTCGCCGTGCACCATCCCGGCAGCCGGCTTCCCGACGTTCGATCTGCCCGACGGCGAGATGGAGATCGGGATGGGCATCCATGGCGAGCCCGGCGTCCGCCGCGGAACCCTCGAGCCCGCCGACCGGATCGCCGATGAGCTGGTGGAGACGATCCTGGCCGACCGCGAGTACGAGCCTGGTTCGCGGGTCGCCGTGCTCGTCAACGGTCTCGGGGCCACGCCGAAGGAGGAGCTCTACATCCTCTACCGGCGCGTCGCCGAGCGCCTCGCGGAACGGCAGCTGAGCGTTCACCGGGTGTGGGTCGGCGAGTACGCGACGTCGCTCGAGATGGCCGGTGCCTCGGTCAGCCTGATGGCCGTCGACGACGAGCTCGCCGCACTCCTGGACGCCCCGGTCTCCACCCCGTTCGTCGTCCAGGCGGAATGAGCCGGCGACCCGTCGATCGCCGACATCGTCGTCGCGGTCGCCGGCGGCCTGACCGAGGCGCGCGACCTGCTCAACCGGCTCGACGGTGTCGCCGGCGACGGCGACCTCGGGCTGACCGCGAGCCGCGCCGCGGAGGCCCTCGTGGCGCTGGCCCCGACGCTCGACAATGGCGCTCCGCGCGACGCGCTGAAGGCGATCGGCATGGCCCTCGCCCGGCACGCCCCGTCGACCGGCGGGACGCTCCTCGCCTTCGCCTGCCTCGCGGCCGCGAAGGTGGAGCCGGTCGAGGGTCGAGCGCGCGCCGCGTCTGCGGCCGACGTCCTCGAGGCGGCGCGAGACGAGATCGCCCGGCGGGGCAAGGTCGGACCCGGCGACCGGACGATGCTCGACGCGCTCGCTCCGGCCGCGGACACCTTCCGTGCTGCCGCCGAGGCGGGGTCCGGGCTCGGCGAGTGCCTCACCGCCGCGGCCGCGTCCGCCGACCAGGCTGCGACGTCGACCATCGACATGGCCGCCACGACCGGCCGGGCCGGCTGGCTGGCCGAACGCGCCCGCGGCAACGAGGATGCCGGGGCTCGGTTGATCGCCGTGATCTTCGCCGCGATGGTCAGCCCGTTCGGTCCGGACGATCCTGCCTAGCTTCGCGTCTCCAACCGGCGACGGACCGGGGCCGCTCCGGCCGGGTGCTGTCGCATCCCGGCCTCGATCGCAGCGACATCGGCGTCAGCGGGGCGAGGGTCGAGGGTCGAGGGTCGAGGGTCGAGGGTCGAGGACGAGATTGCCAATCAGCCGAAGCCTCTGGCCGACGACGGGCAGCCCGAGCCGACGCGCGGGACGATCGCCGTCGGTAACCCGGCCGGCGACGTTCGCCGCCGGGCAGCACGACTTCGGCCACCAGGCGTCCCGCGGAGCCCGATCGATCCGAAGGCGTGAGCGAGGGCGACGCCGGCAGTGTTGAGAACCGGGGCGGGCAGCCATGGCATCGTGCGCAGCAAGCGCTGGCCCTGGCGTTCGGTCCGGAGTGTCCCTCGCTCGCTCGCGCGCCCTTTGGCCTTCGCCCCGACTACTCGCCCGACGTGCCTCTCGCTTTCTGGCCAAACAGTCACGGGTGGACTGTTCGGTCAGATCCTAGGGCCGCGATCCAGCCTCGACGGCCGATCGTTAGCCGTTGAAGGCTAACTTCGAGCCGTCGGCGTCGAATTTGGCGGGGAAGAGGCGCGGAACCTGACCTAGCAGTCCCCGGGCGACTGTTTGGCCAAGAAGCGCTCGGGCGACCGCGTGGGCCGCGGACGAGCGAACCCGCGCCGCACCGAACCGCCGCGTCTCGCGGCACCGCACCGCGCCCCGTCGCACCGCACCACACCGCGCCGCCCCTCGCCGCACCGCAACGCGCGGCGCCACGCGTCACGCGCCGGCGCCACCCGTCACGCGCCGGCGCGCTCCTCCACCGGGACGTGCTCCGGAACCGGCTCGCGGGTCGGCTCGAACGCCCGCTTGTTCATCTTGAGCGGAGCGAGCGTGCCCAGCGACTCGGCCAGGACGAGCGCATCGTCGCCGGCTTCGACGACGAAGTCGCGCCCCGGATTGGTGAACGTCTTGCTGCCGCGGGTGATCGCGAGGAGCGTCGCCCGGTGCTCGGCCCGGAGGTGACGGCTGACGTCGTCGATCGACAGCCCGATGTCGTCATCCGGGAGCGTCACGCGATACAGCTCGGAGCCGTCGCCGCCCGACACGATGTCGGTGACCAGCTCGGTCAGGCCGGGATACAGGGCGGAGCGGGCCAGGAGCCGGGAGGCGAGGCGCGACGTCACGAGGATCTCGTCGACCCGGGTCCGCCGGAAGTGCTCGACGTGGGCAGGGTTGTTCACCTCGGCCACCGTCCGGACCTCGGGCGCCATCGACTCGATCGCCATGATCGTCAGGATCGAGTGCATGTCGGCCTCGTTCGAGGCGACCGTCGGGAAGATCAGGGCAGCCTTGGCCTCGCGGATCCCGGCCCGTTCGAGCGCCGCCGAGTCGGTCGAGTCGCCGTTGACGAAGTAGACGCCCTCGCCGGCGGGGTTCTTGTCGCCCTCGGCGAGGACGACGACCTTGGCCCGATACTCGTCGCCGCGGAGCTCGTCGATGAGGTCGCGCGCGGTCTGGTTCCAGCCGCAGACGACGATGTGATCCTGATAGCCCGATGCGCCCAAACCCTGGCCCTCCTTGAGCAGGAAGTCGATGACGAGCGCCACGAGCGCCCCCGTGAGCGTCCCGATGATCGCGATCCCGAACATGCTGAAGAACCACCCGACGACCCACCCCACGGGCGTCGTCACGAACGACGAATCGCCCTGGCCGAGGATCGTCTGGACGCCCCAGTTCATCGACGCCCCGAGCGAGCCGAGCGTCCACGGCTTCTCGACCAGGGTGATGATCGTGGCCGCGATCAGGACGAGGACGAACGCCCCGCCGAGGAGCTGGATGAAGAACCGCCGATCGACCGCTCCGCGGACGCGTGACAGATGCCAGCCGACGCGGCGGATCAGGGGGCTGCTGAACAGGGGGCCGAGGAAGCGCTGCACAATCGTCCGGTCATCCTGCCACAGCGGAGCCGCGCCACGCACCCCCATCGTGACGACGCCCACCACGCCGACACCGGTCTAGAATCCGAGCATGACGCCCGTCCCGATCATCCTCGTTCCCGGCTTCTGGCTTGGGGCGTGGGCGTGGGACGAGGTCGCCGCGATCTTGCGTGCCGACCGCCACGACGTCACGGCGCTGAGGCGACTCCGCTGACCAACGACGCCCGGCTCGACCTACCGACCACGATCATCTGCACGGGGTTCTCGTCGGACGAGATCAAGGCCTACGCGAAGGAGCACAACCCGGCCTGGCTCCGCGGACTGGCGGAGCTGCGCTCCATCACCTGGATCGACCTGCCGACGAGCCACTGGCCGATGTGGTCGCGGCCGGCGGAGCTGGCGGCGATCCTCAGTGACGTCGCGAGCGGCCGCGGATGAAGGGGTTCGAGCGGCTCCTGGGCACGTGGCACGGAGCCGGCGCGATCCCGAGCGAGCCCCCGATGAAGCTGTCCGTGGAGGCCACGATCGAGCGTCTCGGCGAGTTCGTCGTCATGCGCACCGTCGGGGAGCCGGCGGAGATGCCCTCTACCCTCTCGATCATCGGCGGCATGTCCGACGGCGAGCCGCAGCCGATGCACTACTTCGACTCGCGCGGCGTCAAGCGGCTGTTCCTGACGACCGTCCAAGGCTCGACCTGGACGATCTGGCGATCGCCCGACGAGGACTGGAACGGTCCCGACGGTCCCGGCTTCAACCAGCGCTTCATCGGCGAGATCTCGGCCGACGGCGCGACGATCGACGGCCGCTGGGAGCGTGGCCTCGGGGACGCCGGCGACGCGTGGGAGCTCGACTTCCCGATCACCTACAGCCGCACGTCGAGGCGGCGAGGCCGACCCTAGTCGCCCTGGGTGGTCGACTCCATGAGCTCGACGTCGGGGATCGCGGTGATGGCGCCGATCACGTCCTGGGGCCGGGTTGCCGTCGGGAGCCGGAGCTCGAGCTCGACCTCGTAACGGCCCTTGCTGATCCGCTGGCTGTTGATCCCGGCCATCTCGATCCGGCGGTCGGAGAGCAGCCGGGACACGTCCCCGAGGGCCTCCAGCCGGCCGACCTCGAGGCGGAGCCGGATGGCGTGCTGGCCCGGCTTGTGGAGGCGGGCGATGAGGGCGTTCAACGGCCATAGCGAGAACAGGACGATGAACGTCCCGACGCCCGCGATCAGCCACTCGCCGGCGCCGGCCGCCATCCCGATCGCGGCGGCCGTCCAGAGGCTGGCCGCCGTCGTGAGGCCGCGGATCGAGGTGCCGTACTTGAGGATCGCGCCGGCACCGAGGAAGCCGATGCCGGACACGATCTGGGCGGCGACCCGCGACGTGTCGGTCGGGAGCGAGCCATTCGGTGCCGGTCCCCCGTTGAAGGCGTAGATCGAGAGCTCGGTGAAGATCGCGGAGCCGAGCGAGACGAGCAGGTGCGTTCGCATCCCGGCCGGGTGCTCGTGGATCTCGCGCTCCAGCCCGATCGCGGCACCGAGCGCGGCGGCGATCAGCATCCGGACCGCGAGGTCCGCCTGGAGGACAAGGTCGATCTGGGGCATGCGGGCGCGTGGCCTCCGGCTCGGATCGGGGCGTGGCCGCCAGTCTAGGCGTCCGCGGCCGGCCGGACGGGCTGGTCACGCGTGCTGGTGAGGCGTCTCCTCGACGCTGACATCCGCGACCGTCGCCGCCAGGCCGGCGACCAGGTCCGCGGGGGCGAGGTGGAGGTTGATCCCGAAGCCGCCGCCGCCGATCGACACGACCGACTCGTCGAGGATCGCCGCGTCGGCGATCACCGGCCACGCGGTCGTCGACCCGAACGGCGTGATCGTGTAGCGCTCGTAGCCGGTCGCCGCCCGGGCCTCGACGGCATCGGGCAGGGTCATCCGGCGGACGCCGAGCAGCTCGCGCAGCTTCGGCCAGTCGAACCGGCGGCCGGCCGGGACGATGACGAAGAGGTAGTCGCCCTCGGCGCGTCGGACGACGAGCGTCCGGAGGAGCTGGTGCGTCTCGATTCCCTGGAACCGAGCGGACTCCTCGGCGCTCGACGCGCGATCCGTCCGGACGACGCGGTGGGCGATGCCGGCGGCGACGATCGCCTCGAGAGCCGGCGTCGTCGGGAGGGCGCTCGCGTCGTCGGGCATGGTTGGATGGTAGCGGCGCGACTAGACTCCGCCCGGTGACCCAGCCCGCCGACACCCCGAATGTCCGACCGGCGACGCCCGCCGAGGCGGCCGACCCGCGGGCGATGCACGCCGCCAACCGCGCCGCGTGGGACGAGGCCGCCGAGCGCTACGAGGGCTGGTTCGACGAGGCCGTCGAGCTGATCCGGAGCGGCGGGTCGAACCTGTTCGGCGTCGAGCACGAGCTGATCGGCGACCTCCGCGCCGGGCCGGGCGGGGCCGCCGGGAGTGGCCGGGCGATCCACCTCCAGTGCGCCGGCGGCCGCGACACGCTGTCGCTCTGGAATCTGGGCGCACGCGAGGTCGTCGGGGTCGACATCAGCCCGCGGATGCTGGCCCTGGCGCGGCGCCTGACCGAGGCGACCGGCGCTCCGGCGACCTGGATCGAGGCCGACGTTCTCGACACGCCGCACGACCTCGACGGGACCGCGGATCTCCTTTACACCGGCCGCGGCGCGATCATCTGGCTCCACGATCTCGATGCCTGGGCGGCGGTGCTCCATCGGCTGCTGTCACCGACGGGCCGGCTCGTGATCTTCGACGGCCACCCGGCGGAGTGGCTGTTCGACGCCGACGAGGACGGCCGCCTGGTCGCGACCGACTACGACTACTTCGGCGCGGCCGAGGCGTCGAAGGGCTGGGCGCCCGAGTACATCGACCACCTGTCCGTGGCCGAGGACGACCAGAGCTGGAAGTTCGCCAGGGCGTGGACGCTCGGCGAGATCGTGACCGCCCTCGTCGGCGCGGGGCTGCGGCTCGAGCGGCTGGTCGAGTATCCGGTCGACTGGTGGGCCGGCCACCGCGACCTCCGCCCCGAGGACCGGGGCCGGATCCCCCTTTCGTTCGGGATCGTCGCGCGGCGTGACTGATGCGCCCGGCGGACGTCGGGGGAGCGTCCGCCGGGCGGAGGGAGATCGCGGGTCAGGCGGTCGCCTTCGCCGGCAGCCAGCCCGGCTCCGGGTCGCCGAACTTCGACACGAGGAAGTCGCGCGACGCCAGGATGTCGCGCCGCGGGCCGTCGAGCGCCGCGACGAGCTTGCCGTCCTGCTTGACGATGCGTCCGTCGACGAAGACCGTGTCGACATTCGAGATGTCGGCGGCGCACACGACCGCGGCGACCGGGTCGATGACCGGCGCGACGTTGACCGCCGAGCCATCGATGATCACGAGGTCGGCCTTCTTGCCGGGCGTGATCGAGCCGGTGTAGTCGGCGACCCCCGCGACCTTCGCGCCGTCGATCGTCGCCCAGCGGAGCGCATCGCGCGACGTGATGAGGTCGGGGGTCGGCGCGTTGCCGTCCAGGTCCTCGTCCCACGACGCCTGATGCCGCCGCCCACGCTCCGACGAGAGGATCGCGTGCATCTGGGTGAACTGGTCGGTCGACGCCGTCGTGGCGACGTCGGAGCTGAGCCCGACCGGGATCCCGAGCTGGTCCGCCTTCTGGGCGGGCGCCCAGCCGTGGCCCATCTGGAGCTCGATCTGGGGCGAGAGCGACACGTTGCCGCCCGAGTCGCGGACCATCAGCCACTCGTCCTCGGTCAGGTGCGAGGAGTGGATGTAGGTCGTGTTCGGGTAGAGGAGGTCCATCTCCTTGAGACCCGCGACCTGGCCCTTCGTGTAGCCGAAGCGATCCATCGCGACGTGGACGGTGACGTTGATCCCGAGCTCCTTGGCGAGCTCCCACTCGTAGCGCACGACGTCGGGCTTGCAGAAGTTCGGGCCGCGGGTCGCGAGGCCCATCGTGATCAGGCCGCGGTCGTCGCTCAGCTGGGTCCGGATCCGGCGCGCCAGGTCACCGTCGATCCGCTCCACGCTGCCGCCCCAGTCGAGCCCGAACCAGTAGACCTGGAGCGACGTGTTCGGGAAGCCGAACGCGAACACGGACCGGATGCCGCTGTCCTGGAGCCCCTCGATCGCGGCATCCGCGTGAGCCGGCGTGTTCATGATGTGCGACCAGTCGACGAGCGTCGTGATCCCCGCGTTGAGGCAGTCCATGGCGCCCCAACGGTTCGCCGCGAGGACGTCCTCGGGCCGGTACAGCGGCGCGAACTTGTCCAGGATCGAGCCGAAGTAGGTGATCAGCGCGAAGTCCGGCGCCGACGTCCGGATCGAAGTCTCCCAGGTGTGGCGATGGGTGTCGATGAAGCCAGGAATGACGATGTCGCCGGTCGCGTCGATGACCTTGGCGCCGTCGGCGGAGAGGTTCGGCCCGACGGCCGCGATCGTGTCGTCCTCGATGAGGACGTCGGCCTCCGGCAGCTCCCCGAGCTGGGGATCCTGGGTCAGGACGATGGCTCCCTTGATCAGTGTCCGCTCGCTCACGAGATCCTCCTCTGTGCCTGACGGCTCCTGGCATGGTGTCCTGGCGGTGGTTGCGCGGCCGGCGTCGTCGCCGTCCGGACGGATCAGCCCCTCGAGCCCTCCTCCTGCTGGCGTGGCTCCCGGAGCTCCGCGGCAACGGTCGAGAAGTCACGGCCGCCGCGACCTCCCGCCGATGCGGCCCGGATCGTCGCGAGATCGATCTCGGCCTGGGGCATTCGAAGCCCGACGTCGGCCGCAAGCTCGGCGATGAGCCCGAGGTCCTTCGCGGCGAGATCGAGGGAGAACGCGACCGGGGTCGCGTCGGGATCGAGGAAGGCGGCTCGCTTGTAGCCGACGTACGGAGCCCCGGTGGCGCCGGCGGCGATCACGTCGTAGGCGAGGTCGCGCCGGACGCCGGCTCGCTCCGCGAGAACCAGTCCCTCGGCGACCGCCTGGTTCAGGCCGAAGATCACCGTATTCACGGCGAGCTTCATCGCCGCGCCCGATCCGAGCGGCCCGAGATGGAAGACAGTCGTCGCGATCGCATCGAGGACCGGCCGGGCCCGCTCGAGGTCCGCCTCGTCACCGCCGACCATCAGCGTCAGCTTGCCGCCTTCGGCGAGAGTGACGCTGCCCGAGACCGGGGCGTCGAGGATCCCGGCGCCGGCCGCGCGGGCGGCGGCCTCGTGGGCCCGGATCGTCGCCGGCGGGACGGTCGATGAATCGACGAGGACGTTGGCCGGACCGGAGCCGGCGATCAGGCCGTCGGGCCCGCCATAGACCGCGTCGACGGCCGATCCGTCCGCCAGCATCGAGATGCAGACGCCGGCGGCGCGGGCGACGTCGCACGGCCGCTCGACGGCCTCGCCGCCGAGCTCCGCCGCGAGGCGGATCGCCGACTCCGGCGAGCGATTCCAGACGACGAGGTCGTGACCGGCGGCGCACAGGGCTCGGGCCATTGCCGACCCCATCCGCCCCGTGCCGAGGAGCCCGATCGTGGCCATCGCCTACTTCGCCTCGTCGAGACGGCGCTTGACCGTCGCGACGATCCGCTCGACCGTCGGGATCGCGAGGTCCTCGAGCGACGACGCCGACGGGAGCGGGATGTGCGGCGTCGTGATTCGGACGATCGGGGCGTCGAGGCTGTAGAAGCCCTCGTCGGCGACGAGCGACACGATCTCGGCACCCCAGCCGCCGACCCGCGGGTTCTCCTCGACCGTGAACAGCCGGCTGGTCTTCGCGACCGAGCGCAGGATCGCCTGGGCGTCGAGCGGGATCAGCGTCCGGAGATCGATCACCTCGGCGTCGATCCCGTGTTCCGCAGCCAGCCGGTCGGCGGCCTCGACCGCGCGCGGGACCATGGCCGCGAGCGCGACGATCGTGGCGTCGGCCCCCGTCCGGACGATCGCGGCCTCGCCGAGCGGGGTCACGTGGTCGCCGTCGGGGACGTCGCCCTTCACGGCGAACAGGGCCTTGTGCTCGCAGACGATCACGGGGTCGGGGTCGCGGATCGCGGCGGCGAGCAGGCCGTGCATGTCAGCCGGGTTCGACGGCGCGACGACCTTCAGCCCGGGGATTGCCATGGCCCAGTTCTCGATGCTCTGGCTGTGCTGGGCGCCGAACCGGAGGCCCGCGCCGTTCGCGGTCCGGATCACGAGCGGCAGGGCAACCTGGCCGTCCGTCATGTAGCGGGTCTTCGCGATCTGGTTCACGACCATGTCCCAGGTCACCGCGAAGAAGTCGCTGAACATCAGCTCGGCGATCGGGCGAAGCCCGGTCATCGCAGCGCCCATCGTCGCCCCGATGATCGCCTGCTCGCTGATCGGGGTGTCCCGGACGCGCTCCGGGCCGAACCGCTCGAACAGCCCGACGGTGAGCTTGAAGACGCCCTCGGCTGCGCCGACGTCCTCGCCGATCAGGACGACGGACGAATCGCGGTCCATCTCCTGGGCAATGGCGTTGGCAATCGCCGCCCGATAGGTCTGCTCAGCCACGGTGGACGCCGTCGCCGGTCGCTCGGCGCAGCTTCAGTTCCGCCACGCCGAACCTCCGTCCGCCCAGACCTGGGTCTCCAGGACGTCCGCGCTCGGCTCCGGCGCTGCCCGCGCCTCGGCTTCCGCAGCGGCGACGGCGGCGCGGACCACGTCGTCGATCGTATCGAGCTCGGCGGCCGCGATCCCGGCCGCTTCAAGCCGCGACCGGAACGCCGGGATCGGGTCGCGCGCCTTCCAGGCGGCGACCTCGTCGTCCGGGCGGTACTTCCCGGGATCCGCGCGCGAGTGACCGCCGTGGCGGTAGGTCAGTGCTTCGATCAGGGACGGACCCTCCCCCGCCCGGGCGCGATCGATCGCCGTCGTGGCAACCGCGTGGACCGCCTCGACATCGTTGCCGTCCACGACGATCGGCTCGAGCCCGTAGGCGCTGGCCCGGTCGGCCGCCGGCCGGGCCACCGCGGTCACCGCTCCGATCGGGGTGTACTCCATGTACTGGTTGTTCTCGCACACGAACACGACCGGCGCCTTCCAGACGGCCGCCATGTTGAGCGCCTCGTGGAACGCGCCGATGTTCGTCGTCCCGTCGCCGAAGAAGCAGACCGCGACCTGGCCGGACTTGCGGTACTGGGCCGACCAGGCGGCCCCCAGCGCGATCGGCAGGTGGGCCCCCACGATCGCGTACGAGCCCATGACCCCGTGCTCGACGCTGGTCAGGTGCATCGACCCGCCCTTGCCGCCGAGGAGCCCCGTCCCGCGCCCGAACAGCTCGGCCAGGATCGGCGCCATCGGCACCCCGCGGGCCAGCGTGTGGTTGTGGCCGCGGTAGGTGCAGAAGGTCCAATCATCAGCCCGCATCGCACCGGCGAAGCCCGCGGCGACCGCCTCCTGGCCGATCCCGAGGTGGGTCGTGCCCCGAACGAGGCCCTCGAAGAAGAGCTCCTGGGCCCGCGTCTCGAGGAGGCGGCACTCCTGCATCGTTCGGTAGAGGCGCAGCCCGAGCTCCCGCTCGACGGGTGCCGCGGACGTGTTCGTGTTCGCCATCGGCGGTCCGACCTCAGTACGCGTTGGCGACGAACAGCTCGTCGGACGGGAACTTCGTGATGACGACCGGCCCCGCGGCGGTCACGACGACCTCCTCTTCGATCCGCGCCGCCGAGTAGCCGTCCTTGGCCGGGCAGTACGTCTCGAGGGCGATGACCATCCCTTCCTTCAGCTCGACCGGGTGATCGAGCGAGTTCAGGCGGCTGATGATCGGGCGCTCGTGCAGGAACAGACCGACGCTGTGGCCGAACTGGAGGCCGAAGCACTCCATCTCGCTGCTGAATCCGAACTCCTCGGCCGTCGGCCAGACCTTCGCGACCTGATCGGTCGTGACGCCCGGCTTCATGAGCTCGATCGACGCGTCGATCCACTCGCGCGCCTGCTTGTACGCGTCGCGCTGGGCGTCCGTGGCGCGGCCGACATTGAACGTGCGGTAGTAGCACGTCTTGTACCCGACGAACGTGTGGATGATGTCGAAGAACGCCTGGTCGCCGGGCCGGATGATCCGGTCGCTGAAGACGTGCGGATGCGGGCTGCAGCGCTCGCCGCTGACCGCGTTGATGTTGTCGACGTGCTCCGACCCGAGATCGAACAGGAACTTCGTCACCTCGGCCACGAGGTCGCTCTCGCGGATGCCCGGCTTGAGCCGCTCCGCGATGTGCTGGTACGCGCCGTCGACCATGGCGCAGGCCGTGTTGAGGAGGGTGATCTCGTCGATCGACTTCACCTCTCGCGCATCGAGCATGACCTGCTGGCCGTCGACGACGCGGATCCCCTCGGCTTCGAGCGCGGCGAGCATCGGCGGCTCGACGATGTCCACGCCGAGGGGCTGGTCCGCGACGCCCTCGGCCCGGAGGAGGTCACGGATCTCGCGAGCCGCGGCGCGGAACAGGCCGGCGTCCGGTGCCACGGCGCCGCGCAGCCCGACCATCCCGGCATGAATGTTGTCCTGGCGCAGCCACGGACAGTTGAGCCGATGATGCTTGGCGGCCGAGCCGAAGTCCCAGATGTGGGGTTCTCCGCCCCGCGTCAGGAGGGCGTAGCGGGTCATCTTGTCGCGGGCCCACTCGCCGATGTGGGTGCTCGTGACGTACCGAATGTTGTTGAAATCGAACAACAGCAGCCCGCCGACCTCGCTCTCCGCGAGAGCCGCCTTCGACCGGCCCAGTCGGTAGCCGCGCAGTCGCTCGACGTTGACGCGCTCCTCCCAGTCGACGTTCATCGAGCCCGGGGAAGCGAACGACGTCCTCATGGGATGGGTTTCCCTTTGGTCAACGGGACGATGCTGGCCGGATCGCGTCCGTTCAGTAATGCTACACACGGTCGGCACGCGCGCAACCCTCATGCCGCCGACGGGTAGCATGACTCAAACACGAGCTGGAGGCGGCGGTGGGCCGGGATCGGCGGAATGGAACGGCGGAGCCCGAGTACGCGACGATGGGCGACCGGCTGCGTCGGGCGCGCCAGGCACGTGGCCTGAGCCTGCGTGGCCTGGCCGACGTCCTCGGCGTTTCGCCGAGCCTCATCTCCCAGGTCGAGACCGGTCGGGCCAAGCCGTCGGTGAACACGCTCTACGCCCTTGCCAGCGAGCTTGGCATCTCCCTCGACGTCCTCCTGTTCATGGACACCCAGCCACCGGCCGGCGACAACGGGATCGCTGAGGTGGGTGCGCCGGGCGACCCCCAGGCGGTCGTCGTGCCGCACGATCCCGTGCAGCGAGCGAGCACGCGGACGGCCATCCGATTGGGTTCCGGCGTCGTCTGGGAGCGGCTCACCACCGAGTCGATCCGGAACGTCGACTTTCTCCACGTCACCTACGAGGTCGGTGGCGAATCCAGCCCGGCGAACGCGTTCCAACGCCACACCGGCCAGGAGTGGGGCTACGTCCTGAGTGGCACGCTGAGCGTCCGGATCGGGTTCGACGACTTCCTCCTCCGGCCCGGCGACGCGATCAGCTTCGACTCGTCGACGCCGCACCGCCTGTTCAACGCCGGCGACACGCCGGCGAGCGCGGTCTGGTTCGTTCTCGGTCGGAGCAGCCCGGACGTCGCCCGCCGCTGACCGAGGGGTGCTCGTCGCCCGGCCGCCGGTCAACGTCGCAGACCTTCAATGAGACCGTTGAAGTTGCAACGTGACTTGACATGTGTTCACTCCCTTTGCACACTCGGGCCATCGTCGCGACCGTTTCGCAGAGGAGGCTGGAGTGCGCGCAGGTCATTCACGTCCCGGACTGAACGCTGTCGCCGGACTGACCGCCTCGCTGGCGCTGGTCCTCAGTGGGTGCAGCAGCGGCGCATCACCCGCCCCTAGCACGGCGGCGGCGCCGTCGACCGGCGGCTCGACCGCGGCGCCGCCCTCGCTGGCGGCGAAGACGCTTGAGCTGGCGTATCTCTCGTTCGCGGTCGCGAACAGCTACGACGCTCCGATGTTGGCCGCCGCCCAGGGATCGGCCGCGGCCGGCAACGCCAAGATCACCGTCTTTGACGCGAACCTCGACCCTGCCGCCCAGACCAAGCAGCTCCAGGACGCGGTCGCTTCGGGCAAGTTCGACGGGATCATCCTCCAGCCGTTGTACGGAGCCGGTCTCGTGACCGGCGCCCAGGACGCGATCAAGGCCGGCGTCGCGATCGGCAACATCGACCAGATCCTTGGCACCGACAACACGACCGCCAAGATCCAGGTCCCCGGTCAGCTGGCGAACGTCGTGTTCGTGCCGAGCGAACTCGGTCGCAAGATCGGCGAACTCGTCGTCAAGGCGTGTGGCTCCGCCAATCCATGCAACGTCGGCTACATCTACTCGGTCAAGGCCGCCGCCCTCGATGGAGCGCTCAAAGTGGCGTTCGACAAGGCGACCGCCGTGAACCCGGCCATCAAGATCGTGGCCGAAGGTGAGTCGTTCTACACGACCGCCCTCGGCCTCAAGGCCGCGCAGGACATGCTCCAGGCCCATCCTGACCTGACCGTCATCACGGGGGCGGACCAGGCGATCACGGGCGCCGTGCAGGCCGTCACCGGCGCGAACCTCCAGGGCAAGGTCCAGCTCGTCGGGTACGGCGGCGGCGCGATCGCGTTCCAGGGCATCGCCAGCGGCGAGCGCTTCGGAACGGTGATGCAGGCACCAGCCACCGAAGGCCGCCTCGGCGTGCAGCAGTTCATCGACGCGATCCGCTCGGGTGTGGCCGCTGAGGGCGTCGACGTCCTCGCCAACCTGCCGGACGGCGGCGTCGTCACGAAGGACAACGTCCAGACCTTCCTGCCGCTCGCGGAGTGGCCGGGCTGATCGACGGTTCGGCACGAGTCGCGGACCGGGCCGCGGAGATGGCACCGGACGAGATCCGCCTCGGTATCCATGAGATCGGCAAGTCGTTCGGTGCGACGCGCGCGCTCGATGACGTCACGATCGAGGTCAAGACCGGCTCCGTTCATGCGTTCGTCGGCGAGAACGGAGCCGGCAAGTCCACGCTCGGCAAGATCGTCGCCGGGGTGATCCCGCCCGACCAGGGCCGGCTCACCGTCCGCGGCGAGGCCGTGACGTTCCGGTCGCCGCGCGAGGCGCTGGAGCGTGGCATCGCCCTCGTCGCCCAGGAAGTGGCGATCGTCCCGCAGCGAACCGTCGCCGAGAACGTCTTCCTCGGAACCGAACCGCGCCGGTTCGGTTTCATCCGGCGCGGGGCGCTCCGGGCCCGGTTCGACCGGCTCGTCGACGACGCGGGCTTCGAGGTCCCCGCGGATGCGGTCGTCGGCTCGCTGCCGATCGCCAAGCAGCAGCTCGTCGAGATCTTGCGAGCGCTGGCTCGGGAGGCCGAGCTGATCGTCTTCGACGAGCCGACCGCTTCGCTCTCCGCGGGCGAAGTCGAGCGCTTCCACGAGATCGTCCGGCGCCTCGCTGCCGGTGGCCGAACCGTGATCCTCGTCTCTCACTTCCTGACCGAGGTGCTTGCCCTGGCCGACACGATCACCATCCTCCGCGACGGTCGGGTGGTCCGGACCGGGCCGGCCGCCGGCGAGACGGAGGACACCCTCGTCGCGGCCATGCTCGGCCGCTCGATCGGACGGACATATCCTGCGAAACAGCACCCGGCCGCCGATGCGCCCGTCGCCTTGGCCGTCCACGACCTCACCGCCGCCGGCGTTGCCGGCGTCTCGCTGGAGATTCGGTCGGGTGAGATCGTCGCCCTCGCCGGCCTCGTCGGAGCGGGTCGCTCTGAGCTGGCGCGCGCAATCTACGGCGCCGTCCCAGTCGTCGGCGGCCAGCTCAGCGCGGGCTCGACCGCTTTGTCGGGACGACCGGACGCCTCGATCCGGGCAGGCGTCACGATGATTCCCGAATCCCGCAAGGACGACGGCCTGATGC
Source organism: uncultured Chloroflexia bacterium (assembly GCA_963746075.1). GTDB lineage: Bacteria > Chloroflexota > Limnocylindria > Limnocylindrales > CSP1-4 > CF-46. The sequence goes on along the minus strand of CAVUZY010000007.1, from coordinate 284,273 downwards.
TCGGCCGGCCGGTTCGCGAGAATGTCAGCCTTGCCAGCCTGCCGAAGCTCGGCCGGCTCGGATTCGTCCGGCGCCGAGCCGAGACCGCTCGGGTCGGTCAAGCGCTCGAGCAGGCGACCGCGGTTCGCGTCCTCGATCCGACGCCCGCCGCGCTCTCGGGTGGCAACCAGCAGAAACTGCTGTTCGCCCGGGCGATCCTGGCCGACCCCCGCGTACTGATCGCCGACGAGCCGACCCGCGGCGTGGACGTCGGCGCCAAGCGCGATCTGTACGAGCTTCTCGTATCCATGGCCGGCCGCGGCGTCGCGATCCTCCTGATCTCCAACGAAGTCGAGGAGATCCTCGGACTCGCCCACCGCGTCCTCGTCCTCCGCCACGGCCGGATCGTGGTCGAGCTTGCCGGCGACGCGCTGACCGAGGAGGCGATCCTGGCCGCGTCCTTCGGGCGCGCCCTGGCGACCGCCTCATGACGGACAGCCCGGCCGTCGCGCCGTCCGTGGACCGGGCGAGGCCAGTGGCCATCGCCCGAACCGCCCTGCGCCGCGGCGGGATCGTCATCCCGTTCGTCATCACGCTTGTCGCGCTGAGCGTGATCAGTCCGTCATTCCTGCGGTTCCAGAACCTCACGAACATCCTCGACCAGCAGGCGGGGATCATCATCGTCGCCGCGGCGGGCACGCTCGTCCTGATCGCCGGCGGGATCGATCTGAGCATCGGGGCGATCTACGGCCTGGCGGGTGCCACTGCCGCCCAGGTGTCTGCGTCGGTGTCCGTGCCGGCCGGGATTGCCGCCGCGATCGCCGTCGGGCTGATCGTCGGGTTGGCCAACGGCGTCATCGTCACCCGCTTCCGGATCAATCCGCTGATCGGGACCCTCGCGATGTCGTTCGTCGTCAGCGGGATCGGCGCGATCGTGACCAAGGGCAACCTGATCGTCGTCTTCGACCATCCCGAGTTCCAGGCGTTCGCGGCGACTCGGATCGTCGGCCTGACCAGCGCGGCGTGGATGATGATCATCACGGCAATCGCCGCCGCGATCGTCCTCGGCCGTTCGACGTTCGGTCGCTACGTGTACGCCACGGGCGGCAACGCCGAGGCGGCTCGGCTCGGCGGGGTTCGAGTCAACACGATCCGGATCGCGACGTTCGCACTGAGCGGCGCGGCGGCCGCGCTCGCTGGCAGCATCGATGCGTCTCGCGTCCTGAGCGCTCAGGCGTCGGCCGGTCAGTTCCTGACGTTCACCGTGCTGACCGGGATCATCGTCGGGGGCACGAGCATCCTGGGGGGCGAGGGATCGGTCCAGCGAACCGTGATCGGCTGCCTGTTCGTGGCCCTCGTCGCGAACGGGTTCAACCTGCTCGGTCTCGATCCGTTCTACCAGCAGGTCACGCTGGGCGTCATCCTTCTTCTCGCGGTCGGCACGGACGCTTGGTCCCGTCGCTTCGACTGATCGGCAGCGGAGTCGCACACATGCACAGCGTCGGACGGATCGACTGGTCCGTCGTCGAACAGCCGGCCCCGTCCTCCGCCACGTCGTCCGGGCTGGGCCGGGGCCGGATCGTCGGCCCGGACCAGGGTGCGATCCACACCGATCTCGCCGCGGTCGCGTTGCAGCCGGGCGGCTGGCTCGCCCCCCACGTCCATAGCTTCGAGGAGGCCCTCTACGTTCTGGAGGGCGAGATCCTCGTCGCGATCGGTGGCGACGTCCATCGCCTGACCGGCGGTGACTACGCCCTGTTCCCCACGGCCGTTCGCCACGCACTGGCCAACACGAGCGATGCCGTCGTGCGCCTGTTGTCCCTGGCGTCGCCCCAACGACTGGGACCGGACGCCGGGCGGAAGGACACGTTCTTCGAGCCCGCCCAGGATCTCGGCGCCATGGACGCGGCCGCCAAGCGACCTCGGTTCGGCGACCCGACCCTCCGGCTGGTCGGCCACTACGACGGGACCGGACCGCAGCTCGAGACGCTCCGGATCACGGACGCCGCCCGCGGCCGGGCGTCGGCCGGCCGCGACACCGCGCTCGTGGTCTACAGCGGAATCTCCGTGAAGATGCTCGTCGATCACGCCTTCGGGGCGGATCACGTGACGATGTTCACCGTCGACTACGAGATCGGCGGGGCCGCCCAGGCCCACGACCACCCGTTCGAGGAGGCCTACGTCTTCCTGGCCGGCGAGATCGAAGGCGAGATCGACGGCCAGCATTACACCTTCCGGGCGGGCGACGTGGCGTTCGCCGCCGTCGGGTCCGTCCACGGGTTCTACAACACCGGCAGCGAGCGGGTGCGCTGGCTCGAAACCCAGGCGCCGCAGCCGCCGGCCCGCCACTCGTACCGCTGGGTGCGGGACTGGGAACGGGATCAGGCCGACACCCTGGCCGGGAAGAGTGAGGAGCAGTGATGACCGACAGCGGAGCCGTCGTGGTGGTCGGCGGAACACGGGCGATCGGGCTCGAGATCGTTCGCCACTATGCCAAGGCCGGCGACGATGTCGTGCTCACCGGACGTGCTCCAGAGCACGTGGCTGCGGCGGTCGCGGCGGTCGACGGCCGCGTCCGCGGGCTCACCTTCGACCTCGCCGAGCCGCATGCGATCGCGGCGGCGCTGGCCGAGCTGGGGCCGGTTCGACGGCTCGTCCTGGCGGCGATCGACCGCGACCAGAACTTCATCGCCACCTACGACATCGACAAGGCGATCCGCCTCGTCACGCTCAAGCTCGTCGGCTACACGGCCGTCGTGGCGACCCTCCGCGAGCGGCTGACCGCCGACGCCTCGATCGTGCTCTTCGGCGGCATGGCGAAGGAGCGCCCCTACCCGGGCTCGACGACCGTGACGACCGTGAATGGCGGTGTCGTCGGCCTCACCCGGACGCTCGTCGAGGAGCTCCGCCCGATCCGCGTGAACTCGATCCATCCAGGCGTCGTCGGCGACAGCCCGTACTGGTCCGAGAAGCCGGCGGCGATCGAGAAGTACACGTCCGAGACGCCGATCGGCCGGCTCGCGACGATGGCCGAGATCGTCGGGGCGGTGGCCTTCCTGCTCGAGAACAACGGCGTCAACGGGGTCGACCTGATCGTGGACGGAGGTTGGCACTGCCGCTGACGGTCAGATTTCGGGGTCGACCAGCTCCAGCCGGATCCGTTTGTTGATCCGGCCCTTCGACTCGTAGCCGGTCACCCTGATCGAGCCGACCTCGCTCGTGTTCGAGACGTGTGTCCCGCCGTCGGCCTGAAGGTCGAGGCCGACGATCTCGATCGTCCGGATCTCGTCGATCCCCGGCGGCAGGAGGTTGATCTTCGTCCGGATCAGGTCGGGGATCGCGAACGCCTCGTCGCGCGGCAGGACGTTGACCCGGACATCGCGCTTGTGGGCGAGCTCGGCGTTCACCGTGGTCTCGATCGCGTCGACGAGGTCGCCGCCCATCCGTTCGAACTCGAAGTCCATCCGGCCGCCGCCGGGCTCCATGTTGCCGCCGGTGACGAGGGCGCCGAAATCGCGCCAGACGACGCCGCACAGGGCATGGAGCGCGGTATGGGTCCGCATCAGCGCGTAGCGCCGGTGCCAGTCGAGATCGACCGTGAGCACGTCGCCGACCCGCGGCGGACCGGCCGGCGACGGCTCGAGCTCATGGACGATGTCGCCGCCCGACTTGCGCGCGGCTCGGACCGTCCAGGTTCGCCCATCGGCGGTTCGGACGAGCAGCCCGCGATCGGACGGCTGGCCCCCGCCGCCCGGATAGAAGACGGTCCGGTCGAGGACAACCAGCGGCGCCTCGCCGCTGTCGTCGACCTCCGCGACGCGCGTCTCGACCGTCCGCGCGTACGAATCCGAGTAGCAGAGCTGCTCGCGAACGTCCATCGAACGGTCCTCGCCGCGGGCCGGTGCGTCGGGCGGCGCGCTCCCGGCCGGGCGCGACGTCGTGGCGGCTACTTGACGGAGAGCGTCCCGACCATCGTCACCGGGTGGATCTGGCAGACGTACTTGTAGTCGCCCGCCGTCAGGGCCGGCACCTGGAAGTCGCGCTTCGCCGGACCCAAGAACGGCGCCGTGTCTCCCTGGATCGCGACGGGGCCGCCGGCCGCGTCCTGGAGCACGAGGTTGTGCTGGACGGTGGTGTCCTGGTTGTCGAAGGTCAGCGTGAAGGCGGTGCTGGCCGCGGTCTCGAGGGTCGCCGGATCCCAGCCGCTCGTCGCGGACGTGGTCGTCGCCGTGACGGTCAGGGCCGCGCCCGCCCCACCGGAACCGGACGGCGCCGGCTGAGCCGAGGCGGACGCAATGGGCTGAGCCGTCGCCGATGGGACGGGGCTGCCCGCTGCGGGCGGTGAACCGGCCGCGGACGGCTCCGCCGACGCGGCTCCGGACGGGGCCGGCGTCGTCGACGGGGCGGGGGCGTAGGTCCAGCCCGGAGCGGCGCCGGCGGAGCAGGCGGCCAGGGCAGCGGCGGCCACGAGGGTCAGGAGCAGGGCAGGCAGGCGGCGCATGTCGTCAGAAGACCTCGACTGGTTCGCGGTTGATCGGTCAGGCCCTCCGGCCGGACACGACGCGACGGAAGGGATCGCGTCGGACCCGAATCTACCGCCCGGGCGTGGAACCTGCCGCGAGTGGCTCGGTCAGCCCGAGCCGGATCGCGACCGCGGCCGCCTCGACCCGGCCGGACACGCCGAGCTTGGCAAGGATGTTGCCGACGTGGACACCGACCGTCTTCTGGCTGATAAAGAGGCGCTCCCCGATCTCGCGGTTCGTGCGGCCCTCGGAGATCAGGGCGAGGACCTCCCGCTCTCGTCGCGAGAGTCCGAACGTGTCCGCCTTGGCGACCGGCGCCTCGCCAACGACGCCGCGGGTCACCGACGACTCGCTGCCGGCACCGGCGGCCTTGCCGCCGCCCTTGCCCGCTTCACCAGCGGCGGCGCCTGTCGCCGCGCTGCTGCCGTTGCCGCCGGCGACACCGTCCGCCTGACCCGGCCCGACGGCGATGAGCGAACCGTGGCCATCTGCGCCGCCGTCCGGCCCGTCACCGATGGTCCAGTCCGCCGGAGCGAGCCGAGCCGGCGCATCGAGCAGCTCGTCGACGGCCTCCGGGAGGCGGATCATCGCCCGGCTCGCGAGCTGCCGGACCTCGCGCAGCAGCGGGCGGGCCGACAGGCTGATCCCGATCCGGGCCGCCTCCTCGAGGACCGGCCGGGCGCGACCGCGACCGGCCCGACCCTCGCCGCTGGCCAGGATCGCCTCGGCCTGGCGCCAGCGCGCGCGCGCGACCTCGTACGGGTTGCCGAGCGTCGCCCAGGCCGTGGCGAGGCGATCCCAGGCCGCCGGGTCGTCGTGGCCCTCGAGGCGGTCGCGATGGGCGGTGGCCTGGGCGAGCCAGGCATCGGCCTCGCGCCGGGAGCCGATCGTCGGCCCGACCCCGGAGCGGGCGATCGCGGTCGTCGCCGCCCGGACGACGTTCCGCGAGCGGCCTCGGATGGTGGCGAGCGTCGCGAGGTCGCGGCGAGCGGCGGCGTCGGCCGCGGCCATCGAGTCGACCTCGGCAGCCGTGGCCGCCATCTTCGCGACGAGGCTCCAGTCGCCGGTGTCCTTGACCAGGTCCCAGCCGCGGTTGGCCGCCCGAGCCGCGTCGATGTGGTCCCCCTGCCAGAGCGCGAGCGAGGCCGCCGCGCGATAGATCGGGACGGCGTGCTGGGCGTCGCTGACCGTCTCGAGCTCGACCAGCATCTGGCCGAGCACTCGTCCGGCGGCCTCGCCCGCCTGGCTCTCGATCTCGACGATCGCGAGGTGGTCGATCGGTCGCGTGAACGCGACGCCGGCCGGGCTCCATTCCAGGGATGTTGCGCTGATGTCGCTCGACTCCTTCCAGCGGCCGAGGAGATAGAGCGATTCGGCGGCGTTGCCACGCAGGAGGTTGCCGTAGACCGCCTCGAGCCCGGCCCGCCGGCTGGCCTCGATCCCGTCCGACGCAATCGCGACGGCTTCGGGCCGGCGGCCGACGAGGTCGAGCACGGTCGTGAGGTTGGCGAAGACGCGGAAGAGCTCATCCGCGTCGCCCGCTCGCTCGGCCAGGCCGCGGGCCTCCTCGAGAAGCGCCACGCCGGCCTCGGGAGCGTCACTCCAGCCAAGGGCGACGCCAAGGGTGGTCGTCGCATGGACCACGATCGACTCGCCCTCGCGGCCGCAGGCCGACCCAATTCGCATGGCGTCCCGGGCGAGGCGCTCCGCCTTGGCGAACGCCCCGTCGATCATCGTCGCCTGGGCGAGCGCCGCGAGCACGGTCGCCCGCTCGAGGGTCGTCCCGTCCGGGACCAGGTCGACGGCCCGCTCGAGGGCGGCCAGGGCACCGGTTCGATCGCCGGCGGCGCGCCGGTAGCGGCCGAGCCGTTCGTGGAGCATGCCGAGGGCGACCCGGTCGCGTCGCTCGTCGAAGGATCCCAGGATCGCCTCGAGATAGGCCACCGCCCGGGCTGGTCGGCCGGCCGCGAACGCCGATTCGGCGGCCCGCAGCTGGAGCGGGGTCGCAATCTCGCGGATGGCATCGGCCCGGACGAGGCTGCCCTCGGTCCGGCCTTCCGCCGTCGTCGCCCGGCGGCCGCCGCTGGAGCGGCCAGGCGTGGCGGCCCTACGGACGGAGGCGCCCCGAGCGGACGCGGCGGCGGGCCGCGATGTGGTCGAGTCCTCCCCGCCCGCCTCGCCGGCAGCGGCCGCGGGCTCGACGAGACCGAGGGCCAGCTCGATCGACTCGAGGGCATCCTCCGGCGCGTGGGCCGCTTCGGCCCGGCCCGCCGCATCGACGGCGGCGGCGAAGGCGCGATCCGGTACGTGGGCCGCGAGCCAGTGGCCGGCCGCCTCGCTCGGCTGGCCGGCGAGCCCGGCGGCCAGCGCCAGGTGGTGGCGATGGCGCAGCCGCGGCAGGAGATCGGTCGCGGCCGCTCGCCGGATGTGCTCGTGGCGGAACGCGATGCCGGCGTCGTCCTCGACGAGGATCCCCGCGGCAAGGGCCTCCTCGAGTCCGGCGGCCAGGTCCGGATCGAGCGCACCGTCGCCGCGCCGGGGCAGGGTCGATGAGCGCGGCGGCAGGCGATCGGAGGTGAGCTCGAAGGCCGCCGCCGTCTCGGCGAGCTCGTCCCGATCGAGCGGCCGGCCGGCCAGCGCGAGCAGGCGCAGGACGCGCCGGCACTCGGGGCCGTTCCGGGCGAGGCGGGCGATGACGATGTCGGCGAACGAGCCGATGAGCGTCCGGTCCGAGAGCTCGCGCCGGGCGCCGAGGAGCTCCTCGGCCACGAGCGGCAGACCCCGCGAGCGATCCGCCACGAGGACGAGGGCGGACGCCGTCGGCCGCTCGCCCTCGATCGACTCGACGAGCTCGGCCAGCTCGCTCCGCTCGAACGGCGGGATCTCCACCCGCGCCGGGGCGCGTCCGGCCGTACCCGACATCTCGGCCAGGGTCCCCGTCAGCGGATGATCGCGGGTCAGCTCGTCGGGCTGCCAGGTCGCGATCAGGCACACCCGGTGGGCCCGCCGGATCCGGCTCATGAACGAGACGAATGCCCGGGTCGCGGCGTCGGCGTCATGGAGGTCCTCGAGGACGAACAGGACCGGCCGCCGCTCGGACAGGCGGCCCACGACGCCGAGGAGGCCCTCGAGCACCCGGCCCTGGCGCCGCTCGAGCGCGGTCGACGTCGGCCGGTCGGGCAGCGCGCCGGCCGACGCGAGGCGCCCGACCACCTCGGGGAAGAGCCGGACGACGTCCTCCGCGGCGGGTCCGACGAGGCTCGCGAGCTCGGCGTCGTCGATCCCCCGGAAGATCGGACGGAGGGCGCGGATGATCGGCCCGTACGGCCCGTCCGAGCCCGGCCGGAACGATCGGCCGCGGACGACCGCGAACGCCTCGTCCAGTCCGCCGACGCGGCGCGCGAGCTCGTCGACGAACCGCGTGACGCCGACGCCACCCAGGCCCTGGAGCAGGACCGTCGTGGCGTCGCCATCCGACGCCGTCTCCAGGGCCGGGGCGAGTCGAACGAATGCCGCATCGCGTCCGACGAACCGCGCGCGCTCCTTCGTCGAGGGCATGGTCGGCATTCTAGGCGTCACGAGCAGCCCTCCGGCGACGGTGTTGCCGCCCGCGAGGCCCTTGACGTCGTGCGCATGATGTGGCTGTGCCCACGCGATAGCCGGTCGCTGAAGTGATCCGAGCCCCGGCTTGTCGCGAACCTACTCGTGCCTGGAGGACGGGCGCCGTCGGCATTCGCCTCCGTACACGCCGTGAGTGGTGCAATCGCGCCACAGCTGGAGGTTGGGACCAATGAGCAACACGAACACCGCCATGGGCTGGGCTGCCCTGGCCGGGATCGTCCTGCTGGCCGCGGGCCTGCTGGGCTTCCTGAACACCACGATCGCGGGCGATGGCGCCAACGCGATCCTCGCCGTCGACTCCACCCACAACATCGTCCACATCCTGACCGGCCTCGTGGCCCTCGGCATCGCGTTCGGCCTCAAGGGCGAGCAGCAGGTCAACGCCGTGATCGGGTTCGGCATTCTCTACGTGATCATCTTCGTGGCCGTCCTCGCCAGCCCGACCCTGTTCGGCCTGTTCAAGGTCAGCGCGAACGCCCCGATCCACGTCGTCCATGCCGCCGTTGCCGTCGTGAGCCTCGCCGTCGGGTACATGGCCCGTGGCAGCGCCACGGCCCGCTGACCCGAGCCACACCGTCACGCTCGACGAACCCCGCCAGCACGCATGGATCACAACAGCCATGAAGCCGTCGAGCAGCTCGCCGCCCTGATCCTCGCGATCGGCGGCGCGATCTTCATCGCCCTGTCCCTGAAGCGACGGCCGATTCAGCCCGGATCGGCCGTCTCCCTCGCACCACGTGAGCGACGCGCCGCGAGCGACGTCAGCGGCGGCCCGCCGCCGGTCGGCCGCTCCGTCGATATCATCCTCGCCGGCCTGTCGGCCGGAGCGGCGGTGATCCACCTCGTCGCGGCCCCTTCCCACTACGCCGAGATCGGAGACCTGGCCTCCGGTTTCGTGCTGGCCGCGATCTTCCAGTTCGCCTGGATCCGCTGGTGCCTGGCCGGCCCGGGTCCGAAGGCGGTCACGATCGGGATCGCCGGCAACCTCGCGATCGTCGCCGCCTGGACGTGGAGCCGGACGATCGGCCTGCCGATCGGTGAGCTCGCCGGTTCGCCCGAGCCCGTCGGCTATCCCGATGCCGCCTCGGTCGCCTTCGAGCTGCTGCTCGTGGCCGGTCTCGCGATTCGGTCGGTCGCCGGCCGCTTCGGCTTCCACGGCGACGGCGCGCGACAGGTCGGCTTCCGAACGATGGCGTCGGTCGCCCTCGTGCCGATCGTCGGCCTCGTCCTGGTGCTGACCTCACTCGCGACGGTCGCCATCGCGTCCGGCTTCGAGCACGGCCGGCCCCTCGACGGCCAGCCGATGACGGAGCACGTCGCCACGCCCTGATCGCCGCGACAACGCCGCGGCGTCCGGCGGTCAGGACCGTGCGGCTCTCGCCGACAGGAAGGCCGCCAGGACGTCGTCGTCGATCTCCCGACCTGCCGCGAAGGCGGATGCGTCGTTGATGATCTCGCCGAGGGTCATCCTGTGGAGCCAGCCCTGGCGGCCGTCGGGGCAGAGGACGAGCCAGTAGGACCCGGACTTCTCGATGAGCTGGACCTCGTCGCCCTGGTCGAGCTGGCCGATCTCGGCTGAGCGCAGCTCGTCGGGCGCATCCAGCAGGCGGACGACCGCATAGCGGATGATCCGCCGCTCGCGGCTCTCGTCGACGGCGACGACGCCATCGTCGAAGCTCATCCGGTGGGACGGGGCGGCCGAGCGAGCCGGATCGGCCTTGCGCGCCTCGATCAGCGACGGGCGGCGCCAGCGCGGCATGCCGGCCTCGAGGTCGAGCGGCGGCGCGACAGTGGCCCCGTGGACGACACCCGTCAGGGCTTCGCTGCCCGGCGCCCCGCCGTGGCCCCGCGCGGCGTTGGCCTGGAGCACCTCGTCGGGAGCGGGCGGCTGCTCGTCGCGGCGCTTCTTGCCGAAGATCGCGAATGCGAACGCCATGGTCATCGCGGTGCCGGTTCCGATCAGCATCGGAAGGTTCGTCACGGTGGGCGATCGATCGATCCCGAGCGCGGCGAGGGCGCTGGCAAGAGCGCCCCAGCTGGGTCCGCCGGTCGCGATGTCGGGGCCGGCTCCGCGGCCGTCGGTCGACGTGCCGCTGGTCGGATCGGTCGCCCCGGGATCGTCCGCCGGGTCGGCGAGAAGACCGCTGCCGGCGAGGCCCGGGCCGCCGGCGCCGATCAGGGCCGCGGACCGGCCGGAGCCGTCGCCGGAGCCGTCGCTCCAATCAGGCCCGCCGGTGGCGCCCGTGCCATCCGAGCCGCCGATCGGGCCGCCGCCGGACCCGCCGGTGCCGCCGCCGGGAAGGCTGCCGCTGCCGATCGGACCGGTCGGATCGGTCGGGCTTCCGGCGCCTGGGCCGGACGATGGCTCGACGGACGGCGTAGTGCCGCCGGAACCGGGGTCAGCGGGGTCGGGAGTCGGGGTCGAGCCGGGCGTGTTGGTCGGATCAGACGTGGGGTCCGGCGCCGGGGTCGGTCGTGGCGTCGCCCGCGGCGTGGGGTCGGGGGTCGGATCGGGGGTGGGCTTGGGCGTCGGCTTGGGCGTCGGATCCGGGGTGGAACTGGGCGGAGCCGTGATCGTGACGGTGCCCGCCGCAAGCGTGTTGGTGAACTTGTCGCGTCCGGCGCCCTCGAAGACGATCGCGTGCGTGCCGACTGGCAGCTTGGTCGACCAGTGATGGACGACACCCTTCTTCCATGTCGTGGTCCCGTCGCTCGCCATCTCGTGGGCCGTGCCGTCGATGACGACCGAGACGTGGTCGGCGGGCGATCCTTCGCGGTTGCGGTAGCTCACCTCGAACGAGATGGTGGTCGAGGGCGTTCCGGTCCGCGGTGAGACGGATGGATCGACCAGGTCGGTGGAGCCCTCGTTCGCGAGGACCGGAGCGACCAGGGTGAGGACGACGAAGAGCGCCGCACACAGCGCCGCCAGCGGAGTCGCCGCCGGTCGTCGCTGGTGGTGTCGGCGCAGGTTCGCCACGATTGATCGGACCTCCCCGGGCGGATGCACCCGTGTTGAGGCCAACCTTGGTGGCCGGTCGAAGCGGCCGCAATGGTACGGGTGTCCCACCGTCCGATCGGGGGGCGGAGGACCATTCCGGCCGATCGTTGTGCCCGGGCAACGATCGGGGTCGGTCCGGTGGGGTGCGGTGCGGTCAATGGGCCGGACGGCTCGCGCGCCGTGGGCCGAAGTAGTCATTTCCCCGGACGATCTCGCCCGCGACGATGAGCGCGTGCAGGTCATCACGTCTCCGCGTTCCGAGCGGCCGCCGCTCGGCGCCGTCTTCGTGGGCCTCGCCGTCGGGGCCTTCCTCCTGCTCGGCGGGCTGCTCCTCGCCTGGGTTGCGTTCGCGACCCCGATCCTGACCGCCATGATTCCCACGGTCGTCCGGCCGACTCCGGCCGAGCTCGCGATCGGTGGCCTGGTCTGGGGATCGACCCTCGTGGCGCCGCCGTGCTTCGCGATCGTCGGCGCGCTCCGGATCGGGCGCGTCGCCCGGGCGGTGACCGCCAAGCCGGCGCCACGGGCGATGACCCGCGTCGCGGAGTCGATCGGCGACGAGTACACCGCCGCTCGCAACGTCCGCCTGCCGGACGGCCGCGTCGTCCGCGATCTCGTGCTCGGACCATTCGGCCTTGCCGTGATCAGCGAGCTGCCGCCGGCGCGCATGACGCGGTATACCGGGATCAGCTGGGAGATCCGGCGCTCCGATGGACGGTGGCACCACTTCGAGAACCCGTTGGAGCGCGCGACCCGCGACGGCGAGCGCGTCCGGCGCTGGATCGCCGACACCGAGCGCGATTACGTCGTGAAGGTCTACGCCGCCGTCGTGACGTCCGATTCGACACTGGCGCGGACCCCGGGCTGCGCCGTCCTGATGCCGGAGCACATTCCGGCCTGGCTGGCCTCGCTGCCGCCGGCCCGCAGCATGACGCCGGACCGCCGGGAGGATCTCATCGAGGCGATCCGGGCCGTCGCCTGAGCGGGACCTGGGCGAGGATGCCGGTTCGCCCTGCGGAGCGTGGAAGGCGCGGCCCGGGCGGGGGACGCACCGGGTCGGACGCGGCGCGAACGGGCTCTGGTAGGGGAGCCAGGACTCGAACCTGGAACCAGCGGGATATAAGCCCGCCGCTCTAACCGTTGAGCTACTCCCCCGCCGCGATCCTACTCCCATCGGGCGGCTGGCTCGTCCGCGACGCGCCGATCCGCATCGCGCAGGTTCGAGAAGAGGTCGCGCCGGCGGCGCGGGGGCGAACGTGTCTAGTTGTCGCCCTGACCGAGGATCCGGCCGGCAAGAGCGCGGAGGCTGAGCGGCCGCGGATTCAGGCTTGCCTCGCCGTCGCGGTGACCGTTGCGCTGCTCGTGTTGGCCGCGCGATCCGCCCGGCGCATAGACGCGCGCAGGCAAGCTCGCGGCGATCTCGCGCTCCTCGTCGGTCATCACGGCTTCGATCGGGAGGTCGTCGGGATCGAACGGCCGCGCGGTCACTTCGACCACCGGCGCAGGCCGGGCGTAGGCGGGGGCGCCATACAGCTTGGGCAGCGCGACATGCTGCTCGTCGATCGCCACGAATTGTCCTCGCGTGCGGGCCGGGGAACTCCGACCACCGGATGATATCGGGCGGAGGGTACCGCGGAATGGTACGAATGGGCCATTCCATTGCGCGTGCGTGTCGCCGGAAGTGGTGCCTGGACGCACAACTCGGGGTCAGCTGGGTCCTACGGCCGCGCCACCGGTCGGCGGGATCTGCGGCGACGTCAGACGAGCAGCGGCTCGAGCACCTGGACGACGACGACGAGGACCAGGTAGCAGACCGGCACGGCGGCGAAGAAGCCGAGCGCCGCGCTCCAGGCCGAGCGGGTCGTCGTCGTGCCTGACCCGCGCGGCTGGGGCACGACGAGCCACGTCACCACGCTGCCGACGATCAGGACGATCGCGACGTCGAGCGCGAGGTACAGCGTGCGCAGGTCGCCGCCCGGCAGCTCGACGCCGCGCCGGAGCGCGATGTCGTAGGCGAGATATCCGAGACCGAGGACCACGGCGACGATGAGGCTCGAGAGAACGGCCCGGACGACGGGCCGGGGCGCCTTGCGGAACTGGCGCCAGCGGATCTCGGCCCACGATCGATGCCGGACGACGGAGGGCGGGACCGGGGTCGACGCCGGCGTGACGCCCGGTTCTCCGCGCCCGTCGGCCGCGCCGGTCATCCGTCGCCCTGTCCGAGGATCGTCAGGCGGGGCCGCGGCGGCAGCGTCGCCGGGCTGTGGGCCGCGAGGAGCTCGACCGTCGTCGCGACCCGCTCGATCTCCTCGTCGGTCGTGAAGAATCCGACGCTCAGCCGCAGGGCAGCGAGGTCCGGGATCGTCCTCGCGATCGCGAAGATCCGGCTGTTCAGCTCGGCCAGCGCCTCGTCGGGCGTCCAGCCGGCGATCCGGAACGTGACCAAGGTCGCCATGCGCTCGAGCGGCGTGAGCAGCTCGACGCCGTCGATCGCCGCCAGCCGCTCGGCGGCCAGACGCGCCATCGCCTGGCCTCGCTCGTGGACCCAGGGCAGCCCCACGTACATCGACAGCCAGCCGCAGCTCCGGGCGAGGCCGGTGATGGCCGGGCGGTAGTGGCCGGAGTCGTCGAACCGTCGGGCGTCGCGATGCGGCACAGCTTCGGTCGGTGAGACGCGTTCGAACGTGAACCAGCTCGCGTTCGTCGGCTGGCTCGACGCGACGATCGCCGGGTCGCACCACAGGGCTCCGGTCCCCTCGGGCCCGAGCAGCCACTTCTGGCCCGGGACGGCGTAGAAGTCGACGCCCAGCTCGGCGACCGACACCGGGATCGCGCCGACGGCCTGGGCGCCGTCGACGATCACCCGGGCACCGCGGGCATGGGCCAGGGCGGCGATGTCGGTGATCGGCAGCCGTGCCCCGGTCGTGAACAGGACGTGCGACAGGGCGACGATCCGCGTCCGGTCGGTGATCGCGGCATCGAGCGCCGCCAGGGTCGCCGCATCGTCGCCGCCGAGGCCGACGTCGGCGATGACCAGCTCCGCGCCCGACCGACGGGCCGCGACATGGACCGGGCCGAGACCCCCCGGATGCTCGGCCTGGGTCGTGACGATCCGGTCGCCGGGCTCGAGATCGACCGACCAGACCGCCGCGTTCATCGCCTGCGACGTCGAGTGGACGAGCGCGATCTCGCCGACATCGGCCCCCAGGACGGCCGCCACCGACGCGCGGGCCTCGCCCATCCGTTCGAGGAAGCCCTCCCAGTAGTCGGGATGCGAGCGCCCGATCCGGAGCTCGTAGTCGACGAGCTCGGCCATGGCCGCCGCCGTCTCGGCCGGCAACGGCCCGACCGAGCCCGTGTTCAGGTAGATCCCGGCGCCGAGCGCGGGGAGCGCCGCCCGGACGGCCGCGAGCTTCTCGTCTTCAGGCAAGAAGGGGCCGACCACGCGCCTATGATATCGACGATGACCTCTCTCCCCGGCCCACGCCTCCCGCGCACTCGCTCGCCGGGCGGCCTTGCCCGGCCCGAGCTCCTCGCCTCGACCGACTGGCTCGCCGACGAGCACGGCCGGGCCGACCTCCGGATCCTCGACGTCCGCTGGCGGCCCGACGGAAGCAGCCGCGCGGTCTGGGCGGCGGGCCACGTGCCGGGCGCCGCCCACGTCGACTGGCGGACCGACCTGACGGATCCGTCCGACACCGGCGACACCCTCCTGCTCGCGGGCCCGGAGCAGGTCGCCCGGACGCTGTCGGTGGCCGGCGTCGGGGACGGCACGACGGTCGTGGTCTACGACGACACGGTCAGCCTGTTCGCTTCCCGGGTGTGGTGGAGCCTGCGGGTCTACGGCCTCGAGTCGGTGCGCATTCTCGACGGCGGCTACCCCGCCTGGCTCGAGGAGGCCCGCCCGACGTCGAACGCCGTCGCTCCGCCACCGCCCGCCCACTTCACGCCGCGGGCCCAGTCGCGGATGCGATTGACCACGTCGGACGTGCGGGCGCTGCTCTCATCGCCGGACGTGACCCTGCTCGACGCCCGCGCTCCGGCCGAATACCGCGGCCATGAGGGCAACACGAAGCGGCTCGGCCACATCCCGGGCGCCGTGAACGTCCCGGTCGGGGCGATGACGCGACCGGGCAGCCAGCACTTCAAGGTCGGCGACGAGCTGCGCGAGCTGCTCCACAAGGCGAACGTCGCGCGCGGCCGGCGGATGGTCTGCTACGACGGCGCCGGGATCGCGGCCGCGAAGCTGGCGTTCGCGTTGACGCTGCTCGGGCACGACGACGTCGCGGTGTACGACGGCGGCTGGGCCGAGTGGGGAAATCGCCTGGATCTGCCCGTCGATCGGTAGGCCGCGGCGTCCGGCCGCCAGGCGGCTCCGGGGATCACCGGTCGATCACACCGGCTGGAATGCGGGATGCTTCGGGTCGCCTGATCGCTGGGCTCCATCCGACGACCGGGGCAACGATCCGGCGACCCGGCGGGGCCTTCGTTCGCTGGGTCGAACGGCCAGCGTGCAGGACTGCCCCGGACGACCGTTCAGACGCTGGGTCTCGGGCGGCTGTTCGTCCGTTTGAACGCCGCGGCGATCAGGCGCGCGACCGAGCCCGGCCGCCGCGCGGCGCCGTGCGATCGAGCCGGGCGCGACCCTAGGTGGTGTCGCCCTCGGCGGCCAGGGGCTCGGATTCCTCGCCGCCGCGATTGAGACCGCCCCACACGTCGACGTCGCGATGCGGCGCGAAGATCTGGGCCCGGCTGTGGTTGATCGCGACCATCGGCGCCGTCGCGCGCGCCTCGCCGATGGAGTCGGACCAGTACGTCGCGTCGGTGATCGGGATGAAGCGGCCGGTGAGTTCGCTGAGTGCCTCGCGCAGGTCGCGCTCGGGCAGGACGTGGACCCGGCCGGTCACCCGGAACGGTGGAATCGAGATGAGCGCCTGCTCGGGGACCTTGGGCGTCCGCAGGTCGGCCCGGGCCTCGACCGTGGTGTCGGCGACGGCGAAGAGCACGGCGCCGAGATTGACCTGGGCGAACTCCGAACGGACCGGCAGGCCGCGAGCGCCGTACTCGTCGACGACGGTGTCACTCAGGACGAGGAAGTCCTCGTCGGCCTGGTTGAGGATGTCCGTCACTCGGCCTTGACGGGTCCGGAGCGAGCCCTTGATGACGAATGCGTCGGTGTACAGGGTCAGGGAGACGAGACTCGGCTCTCCCCCGAGAAGCATCGACTCGAACATGGCGGGGATCATACTCGGGCGCAGACCCCGCGCGAGGCCTTCGAACCGATCGGCGCCCCGCTTGGGACTACTTCCTGGCGCCCGCCGTCACCAGCTGCTCCGCGCCCTGCTGCAGACCTTCGTACAGCGCCCGGACGGTTTCGAGCGTGTCGATCTCGTCAGGTGGCTTGTCGGGCCGGAGGTTCGCGATCCGCGGGAAGCGCAGCGAGTAGCCCGACTGGTGGCGCTTGGAGCGGACGATCACGTCGAAGGCGACCTCCACGACGACCGTCGGCTCCACCTGGCGGTAGCGCCCGAAGCGCTGGATCGTGTGGGCTTCGAACCAGGCGGTCATCTCGGCGATCTCGGCGTCGGTCAGGCCGCTGTACGCCTTGCCGATCGTCACGAGACGATCGTTGTCCGTGTCGCGGACGGCGAAGGTGTAGTCCGACAGCACTCCG
This sequence comes from uncultured Chloroflexia bacterium, assembly GCA_963746075.1. Taxonomy (GTDB): domain Bacteria; phylum Chloroflexota; class Limnocylindria; order Limnocylindrales; family CSP1-4; genus CF-46. The sequence continues at coordinate 267,478 of CAVUZY010000007.1, read as the reverse complement.
TGACGCTTGCCGTGGCCGACCTCGACGCCGACGACGACGCAGTCGATCGTGGCCAGCGCCTTCTTCATCTTCAGCCAGCCGAGGCCGCGCCGGCCGGGCGAGTAGATCGAGCGCGGGTCCTTGACCATCAGCCCCTCGTTGCGCCGCTCGCGTGCGCCGAGGAACGCGTCCTCGAGCGCGCCCTCGGACGTGACGCTGACGAGGTGGCTCAGCGCGAACACGCCGCCGTCGCCGGCCAGGGGCAGGGCCAGGCCTTCGAGCAGGCGACGGCGATCCTCGAGCGGCTCGCGCAGCAGCGCGCTGACGGGCGCATCCCCGCCGCCACCGAGCCCGAGCACGTCGAACGCGACGTAGATGACCGGCACCTCCGCCTTGATCGCGGCCGACGGCGACTTCCGTCCCAGCCGCGCCTGGAGGCTGATGAACGGCAGGACGGCGCCGTCGCGCCAGGCGAGGATCTCGCCGTCGAGGATCCCGTCCCAGGCGAGCCCGCGAGCCCCCTCGACGACCTCCGGGAACTGGCCGCTGATGTCGTGGAGGTCGCGCGAGTAGAGGCGGATGTCGTCACCGTCGCGATGGAGCTGAGCCCGGATCCCGTCGTACTTGTCCTCGACCCAGACCGGCACGCCGAGGCGCTTGACGATCTCCGCGGCGTCCTCGGCCGGCGAGGCGAGCATGAACTTGATCGGGTGGAAGAGCGACAGGCTGGCGTCGTCGAGCCGGTCGTCGCGCGCGAGCTCGGCCATCCGGCCGATGTCGCCGGTCAGCATCCCGGCCCACTTGACCGCGTCGAGCGGCCGATCGAACGCCTTGGCGATCGCGGCATCGACGAGGCCTTCGCGCAGCCCGATCCGGAGCTCGCCCGACAGGACCTTCACGACGTACCGGGCGGTCAGCGGATCGGAGCGGGCGAGGAGGGCGCGGAGGATCCCGCTCTTTGCGGCCGGCCCGGACGCCTGCTCGATCTCGGCGTAGGCCGCCGCCACCTCGGGCAGGGTCGGGCTCAGGGCCGGGTCGGGATCGTGCTCGGCGAGGGTGAGGACGTCCTCGACCGCCTTGCCCAGGTCCGACGATCGGTCGTAGGCCTCGCCGAGCGCGGTGCGCGGGACGCCGGCGAGGTCGGTGACGGTCGTCGCGATCGCCGACCAGCCGAGACCGACCGCCCGCTGGTCCGCCTCGGCGAACGGCCGGCCGGTCAGGAACACGGCGGCGATCGGGAGCTCGGCGGCGGACAGCCCGGCGAAGTAGTCGGCGAGGAGGGCGGTCTTCTCGGAGGTCCGGGTCGTGGCGGCGACGCGCTCCGCGACCTCGCTCCAGCGACGCATGGCGGGGATGGTATACCGTCGCTTCGATGAGCCCCCGGAGCTGGTTTCCCGAGAGCCTCACGGGCGAGTCGGTCGTCCTCCGCCGGCACGTGCCCGGGAACCTGCGCGCCTTCCAGCGCTGGTACGCCGACCCCGAGGTCGTCCGCCTGACCCGCTACCAGGACAGCCCGATGAAGCCCGACGAGATCGAGCGCTTCTTCGCCGCCCGGGCGCTCGGCTCGGACTCGCTGGCGATGGCGATCCACGTCCGGGACACGGGCTTGCTCGTCGGGACGTGCGCACTGTCGCAGCTCGACGCGGACAACGGCTCGGCCCTCTTTCACATCACGATCGGCGACAAGGATTCGTGGGGCCGCGGCTACGGCACCGAGGCGACCCGGCTGATGATCGACCACGCATTCTCCGGGCTCGGGCTGCACCGGATCGCGCTGACCGTGTTCGCGTTCAACGAGCGGGCGATCCGCTCGTATCGATCGGTCGGGTTCGTCGTCGAAGGCCGGGCGCGCGAGGCGATCTGGCGCGAGGGTCGCTGGTGGGACGAGATCTCGATGAGCATCCTCGACGGCGACTGGCAGGCGATGCCCCATCCGGAGCGAACGCCCGAGGAGGTCGCGCGCGACGAGGCCGCGATCGCCGGGAGGGCGGCAAGCCGCGCCCGGCGCGGCGTCGTCGCGGGCATGTTCGGGCGGCGGCGATGAGCAGCGACGGACCCGGCGCCGACGCGGCGCGAGCCGACGTCCGCGAGCTGATCGCGGCCAAGGGTCACGTGGTCGACAACGCCCGCGGCGTGATCGCGCGACTCGACGCCGCGTTCGCGTCCGGCGACTTGACCCGGACCCCGGCATTGATGCAGTTCCTCGACGACCTGGAGCCGGCGCTCGAGCAGGACGATGGCCAGAAGCTCGGCGGCAAGAGCGCCGAGGCGGCGCGGTTCATCCTCCGCGCGATCGATCGCGAGCTGGACCGGGCCTGAGTCAGGGTCCTGGGCGTGCGAGTGGCAGAACAACCTGACGACCTCTGACGCCGCACGAACGCAACGCCCGATGTGACGTCCCAGTCGTCGCCCGTTCTCGTGGCGCGCAACGGCCGGCCTTCGGACGCCGGCGGAGCGGACCCTCGGCCGCTCGACTCAGCAGGCGCTTCAGAAACGAGACCAGCGAGCGTGCCGCGAACGACATCTCGACCGATCCGGGCACGTCGCGAGCCGTTCTGACCCGGCCGCTGAGTCAGGAGCCGCGCCGGTCGCGGACGACGACGCCGCCCTTCGCCACCACCACCGGACGCTCCAGCTCCGTCACGTCGGCCAGTGGATCGCCCGCCACCGCCACCAGGTCTGCGAACCGGCCCGGAGCCAGCGTCCCGACGCGGTCGGACCACTGCATGAGCTCGGCTGCGACGGTGGTGGCCGCGCGGATCGCCTCGATCGGTTGCATCCCGAGCCGGACATAGCTCGCGAACTGGCGAGCGTTCTGGCCGTGGGGATAGACGCCGCTGTCCGTCCCGAACGCGATTCGGGTACCCGCCGCGACCGCCTTGCGGAACGCCGTCTCGACGCCGATCTGCGACTCCACGGCTTTGCGCATCGTGTCGGCCGGCCAGTCGGTCGGACCCTCGGGTCCGAGCATCCATTCGCCGTCGTAGATGTCGACGCTGAAGAACGTCCCGCTGTCAACGAGCAGCGCGATCGCCTCGTCGTCGAGATACGAGCCATGCTCGACCGACCGCGCGCCCGCTCGGATCGCCCGCTTCGCGCCTTCGGCGCCGTGGGCATGGACCGCGACGTGTGTCCCGTACCAGGCCGCCTCCTCGACGGCCGCCCGCATCTCCGCCTCCGACAGCTCCGGCGCGCCGGGCACGCCGCCCCGGGTCAGGACTGCCCCCGTCCCGATGCACTTGATCATCGTCGCCCCGCCGATCAGCAGACGACGCACCCGCTCGCGGACCTCGTCGACGGAGTGGACGACGCCGAACCGAAGGTCCCCGGGCAGGGTGACGTCGTGGGCCAGCCCGACGACGTCGCCACCACCCCACGGCGCCGTGATGAACGCGCCGGCGCACTGCATCCGGGGCCCGACGACATCGCCGCGGTCGATCGCGTCGCGCAGGGCGCAGTCGGTGAACGCCCGGAAGCTCCCGACGTCGCGGACGGTCGTGAAGCCCGCCTCGATCGTGATCCGGGCGTGCCGGACGCCGATCAGCACCTCTTCGGCCGCCGAGGTGATCGTGGACGGGACGCCCGCCGTCTGGACGTCGCCGACGAGGTGAGCGTGGACGTCGATCAGGCCGGGCAGCACGGTCAGGCCGCCGAGGTCGATGACGGTCGCGTCGTCCGGCGAGCCGTCACCCGCGTCGCCGATCGCCGTGATCCGGCCGTCGGCAGCCACGTGAATGACCCGATCCTGATGAGTCGTGCCGGACTCGACATCGAGCAGGTGGCCGCAGCGGATGGCGATCGGTCGGGCGTCGGCGTCGGTCATGCCCACCTCCAGGTCGAACGATAGTCGGTCGGTCGGTCGGGACGGCGTCCCGGAATCGGCCGCTATGCTCCGACGATGGTGGCGCGCCTTCGGGGACTGATCGCGATTGGTCTCCTGCTCGTGACGATCGGAGCCGGCTCGGCCGGCTGCACCCTTACCTGCCCGACCGCCCTCACCTCCGGGATCCTGAGGGCAGAGGGCTCGGACCTTGTCCTGGCCGACGAGACCGGCGCGGCTCACGTCGTCGTCTGGCCCGACGGCTACGGCGTGCGACCGGACGGCGATCGGCTGGTCCTGACGAACCGTTTCGGGTTCGTGATGGCCCGCGAGGGCGACCGGATCGAGATGGGCGGCGGGGTGGGAGGCGACGACCTCTTCCACGGCTGCGGCGACATCGTGGTCGTCGGACGGCGCGCCCCTTAAACGGGGGGTCTTGACTCTCGACCTGCCCGAGGGTTCAGGATGGCGCCGTGGATGACGATCTGCTGTCGATCGGACGGTTCGCCCGACTCGCCGGGTTGACCGTCGGCGCCCTGCGCCACTACGACGAGCTGGACCTGCTCCGGCCGGCCGACATCGATCGATTCACCGGCTACCGCCGCTACCGGCGGGCGCAGCTCGAGACCGCCCGGACGATCGCCCGTCTGCGCGACCTGGAGCTCCCGCTCGACGAGATCCGGGAGGTCCTGGCGATGGACGACCCGGCCGAGCAGCGTCGGCGTCTCGCGAGCCACCGCGCCCGGATCGAGGCGCGGACCAGCCGACTGACCCGCCTGCTCCACGTGGTGGGGCGGATGACCGATGGAAAGGATCCGATCATGACGAACGCGACCACCGAGACCACGACGGCGACCGGCGTCGAGCTCGACAAGGCGACGCAGCGCCAGCTCAGCGTCGACCTCTACAACAGCACCTGGACGCTGATCGAGAAGGCCGACCGGACGGTCGCCGAGACGGACGAGATGATCCACCGGGCCCATGCCTCGCGCTGGCACTGGGCGCGGGTCGGTGAGCCGGTCAACCTGGCCCGCGGCGAGTGGCTGTGCTCTCGCGTGTACGCGACCCTCGGGCGCGGCGAGCCGGCCCTGTGGCATGCCCGGCGCTCGGTCGAGATCAATGAATCGATGCCTCCGGAGGCGCGCGAGTCGTGGGACCTGCCCGCCGCGTACGAGGCGATGGCGCGAGCGTCGTTCGCCGCGGGTGACCCGGCCTCGGGCGCGCTCTGGAAGGCCAAGGCTCGGGCATCGCTCGAGGACATCACGGACGCCGACGACCGCGAGCCGATCGCCCAGGATCTCGCGACCCTCCCCGGCTGAGCCGTTCGGCCCGGGAGCGGCGGGGCGGAACCGAAGGCCGCCGTCGCCGCCGCCGCCGCGCCGACGTAGAATCGGCCGATGACCGACACGAAGTTTGGAATTCTTCTCTGGAACCAGGCCACCGACTGGCCGTCCTACGCCGACGCGGTCCGCCGTCTCGAGGAGCTCGGGTACGAGCACCTCTGGGCATGGGACCACCTGTACGCGATCTTCGGCGACCCGTACCAGCCGATCTACGAAGGTTGGTCGAGCCTCGTCGGGGCGGCCGGCATGACCGAGCGGATCCGCCTCGGACTCCTCGTCGGCGCGAACACCTTCCGAAACCCGGGCATCCAGGCGAAGCTTGCGACGACCCTCGACCATGTCAGCGGGGGTCGGGCAATCCTCGGGGTCGGCGGGGCGTGGATGGAGCCCGAGCACACGGAGCACGGGATCGAGTTCGGGACGGGCTTCGGCCAACGCCTCGACTGGCTCGACGAGTCGGTCGCGGCCCAGCGCAAGCTCCTCGACGGCGAGGCGGTCACCTCAAAGCCGGACGGCCACTACGACTTCCAGGGCCTCCACCAGCAGCCGCTCCCGCTCCAGAAGCACCTCCCGATCATGATCGGGGGCTCCGGCGAGAAGAAGACGCTCCGGACGGTCGCCAGGTACGCCGACATGTGGAACGCCATGGGCTCGGTCGAGAAGTTGGCCCATAAGATCGAGGTTCTTCGCGGGCACTGCGAGGCGGTCGGTCGGGACATCGCCACCATCGAGTTCACCCTCGGGATCAAGGCGACGATCCGGGACAGCGAGGCCGAGGCGGACAAGGTCTGGAAGGCGGCGCTGGAGCACAACAAGACGCCGCTGGCCAATGTCGCCGATGACGACACGTTCTGGAACGGCTCGGCCGCGCAGCTCGCCGAGAAGCTCGCCCCCTACGTCGAGCTCGGCTTCGAGACCGTGATCTCGGAGCAGCCCGCGCCCTACGACACCGAGACGCTCGAGCGCCTGATCGGCGAGGTCAAGCCGCTCGTCGACCGCGGCTGACTGCGTGGGCGACCCGCCGAGACGGACGATCGGGTCGGCCGTCGGGCGGCTGCTGGCGGTGTTCGACACCCGGGCGGATGCGGAGGCGGCCGTCGAGGCGCTGGCTGGGGCCGGTTTCGAGCGATCGCAGGATCGAGCTCTTCCACGGGGCCGATGACGCAGCTGCGTTCGACGCGAGTGGCCGGCGTCACGGATGGCGCGGGCGGCTCTACCGCCTGATCGAGTTCAGCTGGGCGGACCAGGCGCCCGACTTCGCGTGGTATGAGGCGGCTGTTCGCGAAGGTCGGGCCGTGCTCAGCGTCCGGGTCCGCGGCCAGCTCCAGCCGCAGGCGACGGAGCTCGTGGTCGCCGGCGGCGGCCACTTCATCAACCACTTCGGCTGGTTCGAGACCCAGGAGCTCGCTCGCTGGCGCGGCAAGGAGCCGGACCTGCCGGGGTTCCTCCGTCGCTGACGCTCAGACGGCGACCGCCGCGAGGATCCCCAGCACGTCGTCCTTCGAGGGCAGCCGCGGGCTGTTGTTGATCGCCGCGTCCTCGACCGCGTCCTGAGCGATCGTGCCGTGCGTCTCGGGGCCGAGGCCCTGCGCCGCAAGCGTCCGGCGCTGGCCGACCCGCTCGAGCAGGTCGGCCACGGCGTCGATCCCGGCCCGCGCCGCTGACGCCTCGTCGTCGCTCGGCGCTGCGACGCCGAGCGCGACCGCGACCAGCGCCAGCTCGCGATCGCGGACGCCGAGGTAGGTTGCGAAGACCTCCGGCATCACCGTTGCGAGCGCGGTGCCGTGTGGAAGGCTGCCGCGCGTCCCGATCGCATGACCGATCGCGTGGACCGCGCCGACCCCCGTCCCGCTCTGCTGCCCGACGCCGGCGTAGTGCGAGGCGAGGAGCATCCGACTGCGCGCCTCGAGGTCCGTTCCGTCGGCGACGGCCCGCGGCAGCCACTCGCCGATCGTCCGGATCACGCCAAGCGCGATCGCCTCGGCGAACGGGTTCGGGTGTTTCGAAAGGAGCGACTCGAGCGAGTGGGTCATGGCGTCGACGCCGGTCGCGGCGGTCGGGCCAGGCGGCAGGCGGATCGTCAGCTCGGGGTCGAGGATCGCCAGCGCGGGCAACACGCTCTCGTGGCCGACGTACCCCTTGCGACCCGCCCCTTCGTCGGTGATGACGCCGTAGGTGTTGGTCTCGGCGCCGGTTCCCGCGGTCGTCGGGATGGCGACGACCGGCGGGCCGGGCTCAACCGTTTCATCGTGGTAGCCAAGTGACATGACAGCACGCTGATTGGCGGCGTGGAGGGCAATCACCTTCGCCGAGTCCATCGCCGAGCCTCCACCCACGGCAATGACCACGGGCGATGGGTGCGCGAGCGCGAACGAGCGAAGCGCCGCGCTGCCGCGCTCGATGGACGCGGTTCCCGGGTTCGGCTCGACCCCGTCGAACAGCTCGACGGTGACGCCGCCCGTCCGCAGCAGGTCGGCGACGCGGCCGGCGACACCGGATTCGACGACGCCCGCATCCGTCACGACGAACGCTGCCTGCGCCCCCAGCCCGCCAACCACCGCGGGCAGCTCCGAGATGACCCCCGCCCCGAACCGAGCGCGATCGCGGACGACGCTCTCGAGTCGGCGGCCCGCGTAGCCCTCCGACATCAGCGGATCTCGACGACCCGGTCGACCGACGCGTCGCGGCGGACCGTCAGCCAGCGTCGGCAGCCGGCGGCATGGAACCAGCGCTCGGTCGCGATCCCGTCGGGGTTGTCGAAGATCCAGACCTCGTCGAAGTCGCGCGCGTCGGCGTCCTCGATCGGCGACGGCGTCGTCCGCCGCTCGCCGCCGAACGTGAACTCGTCGAGCGGCCGGCGTCCGCAGCGCGGGCAGTCGAGGGTATGCATCAGCGGTCGTGCATCAGCGTGTTCCCGCCGACGCCTGGTCGGCCAGGACGTGGTCGCGCCGGAACCGCTCGAGGCCGAACGGGGCGATCAGCTCCGGCGTCTTCCCGGTGGCGATCCGCTCTGCGAGAGCCTCGCCACCGGCCGGGATCGCCTTGAAGCCCCACGTCCCCCAGCCGGTCGTGATCAGGAAGCCGTCCACCCCGGTCTCGCCCATGATCGGGCTCCAGTCCGCCGAGATGTCGCACAGCCCGGCCCACGTCCGGAGGATCCGCATCGGGCGGAGGAACGGCAGGAGCATCGTGATCTTGTAGGCGTAGCTCCGGAGGGCGTCGAACGACGAGATCCGCGAGTACGACGGCTGGCTGTCGAACTCGGCCCCGATGAGCATCTGGCCGCGCTCGGTCTGGCTGACGTAGCAGGCGAGCTCGGTCGAGGCGACGATCTTGTCCAGCCCCTGCGCGAAGTCGTTGGTCACGAAGGCATGCAGGGGATGCGTCCGGATCGGGAGCCGCACGCCGGCGTGCGCCGCCATCCCGGTGACCCGGCCGCCGACGGCCGACAGGACGGTCCCGGCCCGGATGTCGCCTGCTGCCGTCCGGACGCCGACGACGCGCTCGCCGTCGCGAAGGAGCCCGGTCACCGGCCGATGCTGGATGATGTGGACACCGCGTTCGGTCGCGCCGGACGCGAAGGTCCAGGCCACGCGATCGTGTCGCGCGGTTGCCGCCTCGACGTGGTGCGACGCGCCGAAGACCGGATACCGGCCGCCGCCGGTCAGGTCGATCTGCGGGATGAGCTCCTTGACCTCGGACGGGGTGAGCATCTCGGTCCGGACGCCCATCGCCTGGTTCATCAGGCAGCGGCCCCGTTCGGTCCGCATCCCCATCTCCGAGTGGGCGAGCCAGACGTGGCCCTTCTGGCGGTGGAAGATCGCGGCGCCGGTGTCGGCCTCGAGCGTCTTGTACAGCTGCATCGAGTGGTCATAGAAGCGAATCGCCTCGGGGACCGCGTAGTTGGCCCGGATGATCGTGGTGTTCCGGCCGGTGTTGCCCGACGCGATGTAGTCGGCCTCGACGACCGCCACGTTCGTGATCCCGTGACGGGTCGCGAGATAGTAGGCGGTCGCCAGCCCGTGCCCGCCGCCGCCCACGATGACGACGTCGTACGACGATCGCGGCTCATGCCAGGCGATCGGCTGGAGCGACGCGACGTGCTCGCCGACGCTCATCGGATGCGGCTCCGGAGCTCGTCGGCGTAGGCGGCGTGGGTGACGAGGACCGGCACGGCGCTCATCACGAGCTTGGCCGCGACGCCGGCGATCTTGCCCTGGGCCAGGGCGCCGGGCTCGGATGGGACCTCCCAGTCGATATGGGCGGCCACGCCAAGGAGCTCCTCGGGCGTCAGGATCGCGCCGACGAAGCCGGCCTCGGACTCGACGATGGCATCGGGGTCGTCGAGGAGGACGCCCGTCGCGTCGATCGCCAGCATCTCATCCGGTGCGAGGCGAAGCAGGATGACCTCGCCGATCCAGCGCGCACCGTCCAGAGCGTCCGGCGACGCGACGACGCGGAGCCCGCGGAGCGGCTCAAGCGCGAGCACGGAGCCCCTCCGGGTCGTAGAACGGCGTGGGCGTGACGATCGCCTCACGCTCGTCGATCTCGACGCTGGCGAGGAACGGCCGGCGCCGCTGCCAACCGAGAATCAAGGTCTTGCCGAGGAGCGGCGAGGTCCATGACCCGGTGACATTGCCGACGATCTCGGAGTCCGCGATCGAACGGATCGGCGATCCCTCGGGCGGCGCAGCGCCGGCCATCTCGAACCCGAACCAACGCCGGTCGTCGTCGAGCTTCGCGGTCCGCTCCAGCGACGCCCTCCCGATGAACGCCGGCTTCTCCATCCGGACCGCCCAGTCCATGCCGAGCCGGCGCGGGGTCGTGTCGAGCTCGGTGTCCATGCCCACGATCACGTGGCCCTTCTCGAGCCGCAGCCCGAACAGCGCCTGGAGGCCATGCGGCCGGATCCCGAGATCCTGGCCTTCGTTCATCAGGGCCCGCCACAGCTCGACCGACCGGTCGACGGGGTGGTGGAGCTCGAACGCCGCCTCGCCGGTGAACGACAGCCGCATCACGTGGCACGGCACGCCGGCGATCTCGGTCTCGACGTGGCCGAGGAACCGCGGCGCCTCCGCCAGGCCGATGCGCGCGAGCAGTTCTTTCGCGAACGGACCGGTGACGTTGATCGCGGCGAGCGACATCGTGCGGTCCATGACATGGACGCGCAGGCCCCATGTGTCGACCCAATCGCGGATCCACATCTCGGCATTGGCGGCGCCGCCCGACGTGAAGCTCAGCACGAACCGGTTCTCGGACATCCGGAGGATCATCCCGTCGTCCATCACGTGGCCGCGCTCGTTGAGGAGCAGTGCGTAGCGCGACCGGCCGGGCTTGATGTCGGCGACGTGGCACGGGTAGATCCGCTCGAGCGCCTCGACCACATCGGGGCCGCTGACGACGAGCTTGCCCAGGGTCGACACGTCGCCGATCGACACGCCCTCGCGGACGGCCCAGTACTCGCCGACGACGTCGCCGTAGTGCCACGGCCGCCACCAGCCGCCGAACCGATCCATCCGGGCGCCGAGCGCGAGGTGCTCGTCGTGGAGCGGGGTTCGCCGGAACGCGTCGATCGTGGTGTCGGCGGCAGCCTCGGCCAGCGTGATCTGGCGGGCGGCGGGGCGGGCGGTGAATGGCTCGGGCGGTGGGCTGCCCGTCCGCGCGGCGATGAACGCCCGGACATGCGGCAGGCAGGCGCCGCCCTGGCACGGACCGAGCCCCGCCCAGCTCGCTCGCTTGAGCAGCTCGAGCTCGGTGTAGCCCTTGTCCCAAGCGGCGCGCAAGTCGTCCACCGTCGTGCCCATGCAGGGACAGACGACGCCCGAGGTCGGTGCCGGCGGGACCGGGTGGTCGACCGCGGCCGAGCCGACCGCGGTCACGGCGTCGTCGCGGATCATCCGGGCGAGGACGTCGCGCGGCGCACGACCGAGGTCGACGATGGCGGTGTCGCACGGGCTCATCGTTTCGACGCCGTCGGGCCCGGCGGTGACGACGCCGGTCACCCGGCCGTTGGCACCCCCCTCGAATCGAACGAGCCCGTCCGCGGCGACGACCCGCGCCACGCGCCCGAGCGCCACCCCCGCCGCCGTCAGCCGCTCTGCGGCACGGGCGGTCACGATCCCGGCGAGACCGCTCCCGGGACAGACCGGCTGGATCTCGGCCGACCCGGTCGCGACGACGATCTCGTCGCCTGCCAGGTGGAGCATCCCACCCGGCACGCGGGCGACGATCGACGGTCCCGGATAGATCCCGACGACCTCGGCGCCGTGCGTCGCATCGACAACGACCACGTCCCGGCCGGCGAGGCGGGCCGCGTCGGCCGCGGCCGCGCCACTTCGGCCGTCGCCGATGACGGCCAGGTCTACGGTCGACCGGTGGACCGGGATCTCGACCCCGTTGGGGACCCGGGCGAGGTCGCGCAGGTCGACCGTCGGGAGTGGCGGCTTGCCCTCCGCCGGATGGCGCTCGACCACCGTCCCCGGCTGGGCCGGTACCTGGCAGGTCCGGACGTAGGCGACGCCGTCGACGGTCGCGAGACAGTTGCCGCAGTCGCCGGCCAGGCATAGCGCGCCGCCCCGCCCGGGAACGTCCCCCGCCCGGACGATCGCCACGGCGACCGAGTCGTCGGCCGCGAACGCGAGCGGTCGGCCGTCGACGACGATCCTGGCGCTGTCCGCCTCCGTCAACGGACGAGGTGCTCCGCCGGAATGCGGTCGACGACCTCCGCCAGCCGGGCGCAAAGCTGCTGCTCGGTGATCCAGATCGACGGGCCGCGGCCAGGGATGACCGGGTTGAACCGGGCCGCCAGGCGGTCGTACCACGGCAGGAATCCGAGCTCGGCGCGCGGCACCTCGACCGACAGCATCGCCACTCCGGCCGCGCTCCCGATTCCGGCGCACCCGAGCGCGCCCCAGCCGATTCGATGGTCGGCGATCCACAGCCCGTCGTCGTCGATGCTGACCCTTGGCCGGCCGAGGACGTTGTAGCGGATCACGCCAAGACCGACCCCCACGCACAGGGCGACCACGAGGATCCCGAGGGCGGCGACCATTGCCCGCTCGGGCGCGTCCCAGTGGGGGGACGGCCGGGCGATCGCGAGCTCGACGAGAATCACGCCGACCGGGATCAGCAGCACGATGTCGGCCACGAGCAGCAGCCACACGATCCGCGCGGGGGCCGGGCGCCGAGAACGGCTCGCGGCGTGATCGGTCACTGGCGCATCCGGAGGCCCTGCGGGTCGTGGACCGGCTCGGGCTGGAGCCGGGCCGGCCGGCGCCGGCCGATGATCTCGATCTCGAAGCCCTTGCCACCGGGCCCCGCCGGATCGGCCAGGTCCGTCGGCACATAGCCCAGCGCGAGCGAGACACCCGCCGAGTGCCCATATCCCCCGGACGTCACCCAGCCGACGACCTTGTCGTCGTGCCAGATCGGCTCGTCGCCGATCACGTCCGCAGGGTTCTGGGTCTCCGGCTCGACCACGAGCGCGACGAGGCGCCGTGCCGGGCCGTCGCCGTCCGCCTCGGCTTCGTAGGCGGCCCGCCCGATGAACTCGTGGTCGAGCTTGATGTAGCGTCCGATGCCGCCCTCGAGCGGCGTGTAGATCGGCCGGTACTCGCGGAACCAGGTGCCGTAGCTCTTCTCGAGCCGGAGCGACATCAGCGCTCGCATCCCGAACAGCCGGAGCCCGTGCGGCTCGCCGGCCGCGACGATCCGGTCGAACAGCGCCCGCTGATGCTCCGGCTTGACCCACAGCTCGTAGCCCAGCTCGCCCGAGTAGTTGATCCGGGCGACGAGGGCCGGCTGCATCCCGAGATCGACCCGCCGGAAGGTCATGAACGGGAACGCGGCCGTCGACAGGTCCAGGTCCGGTGCGACGGCGGCAAGGACGTCGCGCGACCGCGGCCCGGTCAGCGACAGCCCGACGAGCGCGAGGCCCAGGACCTCGAACGTCACCGAGCCGTCGCGCGGCAGGTGATGCAGGAACCAGCGCGAGTGGTGGGTCTCGGCCGGGAGCGAGCCGAACAGGTGGAACTCGGCGGCCTCGGACGCCCGGGCGACGGTGAACTCGCCGACGATCCGCCCGGCGTCGTTGAGCATCGCGGTCAGCGTGATCCGGCCCGGCGCCGGCATCCGCGCGGTGAGCAGCGACGACAGCCACGATTCCGCGCCCGGGCCGGTGATCCGGTACTTGGCGTAGTTCGAGATCTCGGTCATCCCGACCCGCTCGCGGACGGCGGCCACCTCCTCGGCGACCTGGTCCCAGGCGTTCGAGCGCCGGAAGGTCACATCCTCCTTGGGCTCGAGGCCCGGCTTCTGGAACCAGAGCGCGTGCTCCAGACCGGCGGTTGCGCCCCAGACCGCGTTGGCGGCGGTCAGACGGTCGTGGATGGGGGTCGTCAGGAGCGGGCGAGCCGCTGGCAGCTCCTCGTTGGGGAACGTGATCCGGAAGCGCCGCCGGTAGTTCTCCTGGACCTTCGCGTTCGTGTAGGCGAGTGTCGCGTAGTCGCCGTAGCGCGCGACGTCCATCGCCCAGATATCCATCCCGGAGTCGCCGGCGTCGCCGGCCGTCATCCACGCCGCCAGCGCCAGGCCCACCCCGCCGCCCTGCGACAGGCCGGCCATCACGCCGCAGGCGACCCAGTAGCCGCGCAGACCGCGGATCGGCCCGACGAGCGGGTTGCCGTCCGGCGAGAACGTGAACGGGCCGTTGACGACCTTGCGGATGCCGGTGGTGCCCATCGCCGGGTAGTGCTTGAAGGCGACCTGGAGCTCGGGTGTGATCCGGTCGAGGTCCGGCTTCAGGAGCTGCGACCCGAAGTCCCACGGCGTCTCCTTCGGGCTCCAGGGGACGGCGGCCTGCTCGTAGGTGCCGAGGAGCATCCCGCCGCCTTCCTGGCGGATGTAGATCTCGCCGGCGAAGTCGAGCGCCATCGGCATCTCCTTGCCGGTCTTCGCGACGTTCGCGGCGACCTCGGGCATGTCGACGGTCAGCAGGTACATGTGCTCCATGGCGAGGACCGGGAGCTCGATCCCGACCATTCGGCCGACCTCGCGCGCCCACAGGCCGCCGGCGTTGACGACGTGCTCGGCGTGGATCGGGTCGCCGTTCTCGACGTGGACGTCCCACGTTCCGTCCGGGCGCTGGGTGAGCGCGGTGACCGGCGTGTGCTGGCGGACCTCGGCGCCGAGCAGCTGGGCGCACTTCACGTAGGCGCGCGTGACGCCGCTCGGATCGACGTGGCCCTCGACCGGGTCGTAGAGCGCCCCGACGAAGTACTGCGGATCCATCAACGGGAAGATCTCGGCTGCCTCGTTCGGCGTGATCAGCTCGAGATCCATGCCGAGGTAGCGGCCCCGCGCCTGGGCCATCCGCAGGAAGTCCATCCGGACCTCGGTGTCGGCGAGCATCAGGCCGCCCGGCAGGTGGATCGAGCAGTTCTGGCCGCTGACCCGCTCGATCTCCTCGTACAGCTGGATCGTGTACTGCTGGAGCTTCGAGACGTTCGGGTCGCCGTTGAGGGTGTGCATCCCGCCGGCCGCGTGCCAGGTCGATCCGGCCGTCAGCTCGCGCCGCTCGAGGAGGATCGCGTCCGTCCAGCCCGCCTTCGTGAGGTGGTACAGGACGCTGGCGCCGACGACGCCCCCACCGATGACGACGACCTGGGCAGACGACTTCACTCGACCCTCCTGAATTCCCGACGGAGGAAGCCTACGCGAGGAGGACCGACCGGTGCGTCAGGCCGCGATCGGCGGGAGAGTGAGCCGGGGGCAATCCCGCCCTCGGCCAAGAGCCGAACGACGGCTGCATCAGCCGCGTCACTGGAACTCATCCTGAAGACACCAGGTTTTGTGACGAATTCAGGCGTGCGTTAGAAGTCCGTCGGGACGCCGCCCTCGTCGACCCGGCGAGCGACGAACGCGTCCAGCTCCTCGCGGATCGCCGGATCGAGTGGCGGCGGCTCGTATGCGGCAAGCAGCTGCTTCCAGATCGCGTTGGCCTTGCCGGGCGCGGTCGGCGAGCCCGCCTCTTCCCAGCTCTCGTAGTTGCGCCAGTCGGACAGCAGCGGCTTGTGGAACGCGGTCTTGAAGCGCGCCTGGGTGTGGGCGGTGCCGAAGAAGTGCCCGCCCGGGCCGACGTCCTCCATCGCCTCGAACGCCAGCGTGTCCTCGTCGACGACGACCGGCTCGAGGAACGCCTCGACCATCCCGAGCAGCTCGGCGTCGAGGATCATCTTCTCGTAGCCCGCGTGCAGGCCGCCCTCCATCCAGCCGGCGCCGTGCATCAGCAGGTTGACGCCACCCATGATCGCGCCCCACAGCGAGAAGACCGACTCGTAGGCGGCCTGGGCGTCGACCGAGTTGGCGGCCGAGACGTTCGATGACCGGTACGGGACCTGGTATCGGCGGGCGAGCTGGCCGCCGATCATCGCGGTCCGCATGTACTCCGGCGTCCCGAACGCCGGCGCGCCCGACTGCATGTCGACGTTCGAGGTGAACCCGCCGTAGATCACGGGCGATCCCGGCCGGACGACCTGGGTCAGGGTGATGCCGGCCAGCGCCTCGGCGTTCTGCTCGGCGAGGGCGCCCGCGAGCGTCACGGGGGCCATCGCCCCCGCCAGCGTGAACGGCGTCATGCAGATGACCTGGTTGCGGGCCGACATCTCGAGGATGCCGTGGAGCATCGGCGTGTCCAGGCGGAGCGGCGACGACGAGTTGATGACCGTGAACAGCGACGGCTCGCGGTCGAGGGTGTCGTCGTCGAGGCCGCGCGCGATCCGGGCCATCTCGATGGCATCGGTGATCCGCTGGCGGCCGAGGGAATAGGCATGGATCGGCTTGTCGGACAGGGTCAGCAGGTCGTGGAGGGCGTGCAGGTGGCGGATCGAGGCGTGGATGTCGATCGGCTCGACCGGGTAGCCGGCAAAGAAATGGACCGAGTTCAGCATGTGGCCGAGCCGGATCAGGTTCTGGTAGTCCTCGCGGTTGCCGACCCGCCGGCCGCGATCGAGGTCGGCGACGTTCGGCGCGCTGCCGACGGTCCCGAAGGCCGTCCAGTCGCCGCCGATCTCGAGGGCGCGCGCCGGGTTGGCGGCATGAAGCGTGAACTGCGGCCGGCGCGGTCCGGATCTTCTCCTCGATCATCGCGGGGTCGAACCGGACGCGTTCGCTGTCCGGGCGGACGTCGGCGCCGGCGTCCTTCAGGAGAGTCCGGGCGCCCTCGTCGAGGAAGTCCATTCCGATCTCGGACAGGACGCGGAGCGAGGCGACATGGATCGACTCCAGCTCGTCCTCGGACAGGACGAGCGTCGGCTGGTAGCGCATCCGGGGCTGCTGGATCGGGCGCTGCTGGGGCAGGACATGACGCTCGTGGCCGGCCCGCCCGCCGCTCCGCCGGCGAGGAGCGGCCGCCAGCGTCGGATCGGACAGGCCGGCGAGCAGCTCTTCGTCGGTCATCGAGCGGCCCTCGATCCTGCCGCTTGTGCACGACTTGCACCGCGTGCTGCCGATCCGGCGCGCCGCGAGGGCGGGCGGAGCGCGAATCGCGGCTCCGCCGGGCTCGATCCATGACCGTTGCGCGGCCCGCGCTCGAGTGCCGGATCGCCGGCGGGTTCGTTCCGGCCCACGTGCACTGGCCGCTCGTTTGCCGCGGCAGGAGGCGGATCCAGCCGCTGACGTTGCGGCTCGTGGACCACTGGCAGACCGCTGCGGGACGAGGCACGCTCGAGGTGCAACCGGTGCACAACGGTCCGGTTCTCAGCGGCTTCGTAACGGTCAGTCACCGGACAGATCCATCCATGTCGTCTTGAGCTGGGTGTAGCCGTCGAGGGCGGCCATCCCCTTGTCCCGCCCGAAGCCCGACTGCTTGAACCCGCCGAACGGCACCGTGATGTCGGCCGTGTCGAACGTGTTGATCCAGACGGTCCCGGCCCGGATCGCGCGCGCCAGGCGATGCGCCTTCTTCACGTCGCGCGTCCAGATCCCCGCCGCGAGCCCGAACGGCGAGTCGTTGGCGATCTGCAGCGCGTCGGCCTCGTCCTCGAACTCGGTCACCGTCAGGACCGGCCCGAAGATCTCCTCCCGGGCGACGCGCCACGAGTTCGAGACGCCGTCGAGGATCGTCGGCGGGATGTAGAAGCCACCGGTCTCCTCGCGGACCCGCTCGCCACCGGCCACGATTCGGGCGCCCTCCTGCTCGCCCAGCCGGACGTAGCCGAGCACCTTCTCGAGCTGCCGATCGTCGACGATCGCGCCGAGGCGCGTCGGCGGGATCGAGCGGCTCGCCGGGCGCCAGCTCGAGCCCCATCGCCGCGATCCGCTCGACCAGCTCCTCGCGGACCGAGCGATGGACGACGAGCCGCGATCCCGCATTGCAGGTCTGGCCGCTGTTGTAGAAGATCCCCGAGCCCGATCGACTGGGCCGCCGCCTCGAGATCGCCGACGTCCGCCAGGACGACCTGCGGGCTCTTGCCGCCGAGCTCGAGCGTGATCGCCTTGACGTCGCTCTCGCCGACGGCTCGCAGGAGCGACTTCCCGACATCGGTCGAGCCGGTGAACGTGATCTTGTCGACGTCCGGGTGACGGGCCAGCGCAGGACCGACGACCGGCCCCGGACCGGGCACGACGTTGAGCACGCCGTCGGGCAGGCCGGCCTCGGACGCCAGCTCGGCCAGCCGGAGGGCCGTCAGCGGCGACTGCGACGCGGGTTTCAGGACGACCGAGTTGCCGGTCGCCAGCGCGGCGCCGATCTTCCAGGCGGTGATGATCAGCGGGTAGTTCCAGGGCACGATCGCGGCCACGACGCCGATCGGCTCCCGGGTGACGAACGACAGCGCGTCCGGGCCGGTCGGGCCGACCTCGCCGTAGACCTTGTCGATCGTCTCGGCGTACCACTGGATCGTCTTGGCCGCGGAATTGACGTCGACGGCGAGGGTGTCCCGGATCGGCTTGCCCACGTCGAACGATTCGAGGAGCGCCAGCTCGTCGCGCTGCTCGCGGATCCGCTCGGCGAAGCGAAGAAGGATCTTCTTGCGATCGCCCGGCGCGCGATCGCTCCAGCGCCGGTCGTCGAACGAGGCGCGCGCCGCCGCGACCGCCCGGTCGACGTCCTCGACGCCGCCCGACGCGACCTGCGCGATCACCGATCCGTCGCGGCCCGGCGATGTCGGCGAACGTCTCGCCCGAGGCCGCCGCAACGAACCGGCCGTCGATGAACGCCTCGGTCCGGGGAGCGATCGCCGCCGCCCGCTCGAGCCACTCCTCGGCGGTCAGTCGCGCCTTCGGGGCCGTCGCGCTCATGCCGCGTACCGCCTGATCGCCGCCTCGTCGAGGACGGCGCCGATGCCCGGCACCGACGGCACCCGCAGGACGCCGTCCGCGTCCGGGCCGGATCGGCTCGGCGAGGAAGACAGTCGCGGCGTTCCGGCGTCCAGCCCGGCGGGTCGTATGGGAACTCGATGAACGGCCCGCCGCCGACGCCGGCCGCGACGTGGAGGTTCGCCAGCAGCCCGAGCCCGTTCGTCCAGGTGTGCGGGCGTGTACCAGCGACCCTTCGCCAGCGCGAGCTCGGCGAGCCGCCGCCCGTTGGACATGCCCGCCGCGAGGACGACATCCGGCTGGTGGACGTCGAACGCGTCGGCCTCGAGCGGCGGCCTCGAGCTCCCGGAACGTGCGGGTCATCTCGCCGCCGGCGATCCGGATCCCTGGCACGGCGGCGCGAAGCGCGGCCAGACCGGCCAGGTCGAACCCGTCCAGCGGCTCCTCGAGCCAGAGCACGTCGAGCTCGGCGAGCCGTTCGGCGATGGATCGGGCAGTCGCGAAGTCGATCGACGGGCTCACGTCGCCGGCCATCCGCCAGCCCTGGTTGACGTCGACCATGATCGCCATCGTGTCGCCGACCGCGTCGCGCGGTCGCGGCGACCGCGGCCAGGCCGTCTTCCAGGCGGCGCGGATCGACCCGGATCTTCAGCGCCCGGAACCCCTCCTCACGGAGCCGCAGCGCGCTCTCGGCCCGATCCGCCGGCCGGCAGCAGCATCCCGCACGACGCATAGGCCGGGATTCCGTCGAGCGCGCCGCCGAACAGCGTGGCGACCGGCATCCCGGCGACCTGGCCCGCGATGTCCCACAGCGCGACCTCGAGCGGCCAGTAGCGCCCGGCGTGGAAGTCGATCGTCTCGAGCGACCGGACGTGACGGGCGATCGCCAGCGGATCCTGGCCGATGAACAGGTGCTCGAACGCCGCGAACCCGTCCATCGTGTCGCCCGATCCGATCCCGACCACGCCCTCGTCGGTCTCGACCCGGACGATCGTGACGGCGAACGACGTTCGCGGGTTCGGGTCCCAGGCCGCCGGGAACGGCGGGTCGAGCGGCACGCTCAGTCGCTCGGTCCGGATGGCGGAGATCCTCATGCAGGAGGCAGTATCGCCGACGATCCGGGATGCGGTACTGTCGGCACTCCACCCGCGCATTCCGACCGAACCGCCCGTCAGGAGGATCGCAGCGCCGATGGCCGATCAGCATCGCCAAGCCGCGGTCGTCGAGTTCGACCACGTCACCAAGCGCTACGACGCGCCGACCGGGAAGAACAAGGACAAGCCGACGCCGGGCGCGGTCAACGACCTGTCGCTCAAGGTGCCGGCGGGCAAGATCTGCATCCTCGTCGGGCCGTCCGGCTGCGGCAAGACCACCTCGCTCAAGATGGTCAACCGGCTGATCGAGCCGACGTCCGGCCGGATCATGATCGACGGCGTGGACGCCGCGACCCGCGAGCTGACCGAGCTCCGACGGAGCATCGGCTACGTGATCCAGCAGGTCGGCCTGTTCCCGCATCAGACGATCGGCGACAACGTCGCCACGGTGCCGCGCCTCCTCGGCTGGCCCAAGGCGCGCCTCCGGGAGCGATCGGAGGAGCTCCTCGGCCTCGTCGGGCTCGATCCGGCGAAGTACCGCGATCGCTACCCGAGCCAGCTGTCCGGCGGCGAGCGCCAGCGCGTCGGCGTCGCCCGGGCCCTCGCCGCGGATCCGCCGATCATGCTCATGGACGAGCCCTTCGGCGCGGTCGACCCGATCGTTCGCGACCGCCTCCAGAACGAGTTCCTGCGGCTCCAGGAGACGATCGCCAAGACGATCCTGTTCGTGACCCACGACATCGACGAGGCGATCAAGATGGGCGACCTCGTCGCGGTCTTCGAGACCGGCGGGATCCTCGCCCAGTTCGGGACGCCGCTGGACATCCTGGCCGCGCCCGCGTCGGAGTTCGTCGCCCGCTTCGTCGGCCAGGACCGCGGTCTCAAGCGCCTCTCGCTGCTGCGCGTGTCGGACGTCGCCGCTCCAGCCGGCGGTCACGGCGCGGCCCGGCGACCCGGCGGCCGACGCCCGGCGCCGCGCCCTCGACGATCCGCTCCGCTACCTCCTCCTGATCGACGCCGACAATCGCCCGATCGGCTGGATCGCCCACGGCGACATCCCCGCCGACGGCGCGCTGACGGAGGCGATGGCCAACCCGACCTCGCCGCCGGTGAACAAGCGGACGACGCTCAAGGACGCCCTGTCGATGATGCTCGACGCCGACGTCCAGACCGGGATCGTGGTCGACCGCAACGGCGCCGTCCAGGGCCTCCTGACGATCGACGCGGTCGCCGACAAGATGCGCGAGGGCGAGCACGCCGCGGACGTTCGACCTGGTGGCGGCCGCGGAGCCGGAGACGGGCGAGCCGGACCTCGCCGACGATCCCGCGACCGACCCTGACGCCATCGAGGCGGAGGCCTGACGTGCCGCCCGGCACGAAGATCTTCGACTTCGGCTGGGTGGCGAGCCACCTCGACCAGGTCGGCGAGCGGATCGTCCAGCACCTCCAGCTGACGGTCCTGCCGCTGATCCTCGGGATCATCATCTCGCTGGTCCTGGCGATCTGGGCCGTCCGCCAGCCGCGGGTCTATCCGCCGATCACCCTGCATGACGGGCCTGCTCTACACGATCCCGAGCCTCGCCGCGTTCGCGGTCCTCCGGCCGATCTTCGGCCTGACGCTCATCACCGCGATCGTGCCCGCTGACCACGTACACGCTGCTGATCCTGTTCCGCAACTTCGCGGCCGGGTTCAGCTCCGTGCCGGCCGAGATCCTCGAGGCGGCCGAAGGGATGGGCTACACCCGGCGCCAGCGGCTGCTTCCGCGTCGAGCTGCCGCTGTCCGTGCCCGCTGATCATCGCCGGCATCCGCCTGGCCAGCGTCACGACGATCGGCCTGGCGACGATCGCCGCCGTCCTCGGCGACACGTTCGGCGGGCTCGGCCAGCTGATCACCGAGGGGATCCAGACCTTCTTCCCGACGAAGTACCTGCTGGGCGCCGCGCTGTCGGTCATCCTGGCCTTCGCGGCGGACTTCCTGTTCGTCCGGTTCGAGCGGATCGTCACGCCGTGGGCCCACGCGAAGGCAGGGGCGCGCTGATGGGCGACATCCTCAGCTTCTTCACCGACCCGACCCACTGGGAGGGCACGACCGGGATCCCCAACCGGCTGTTCGAGCACCTGGTGATCTCCGGCCTGTCGATCCTCGTGGCGACGCTGATCGCCGTCCCGATCGGGCTGTACATCGGGCACACGAACCGCGGGAGCAGCCTCGCGATCAACCTCGCGAACATCGGCCGGGCGATCCCGTCGTACGCGATGATGGTCATCCCGCTGCCGTGTGACGATCTCGCTGGCGCCGGTCCTCGGCTACGACGCCGACGTTCGGGCTGGTCTTCCTGCCGATCTTCCTCGCGATGACGTTCCTGGCGATCCCGCCGCTGCTCGTCGCGACGTACGCCGGGCTCCGCTCGGTCGATCGCGATCTGATCGAGGCCGGCCGCGGCATGGGCCTGCGCGATCGCCAGATCCTGGGCCAGATCGAGATCCCGATCGCGTCCTCGATCATCGTCGGCGGCTTCCGGACCGCGACCCTCCAGGTCATCGCGACGGCCACGATCGGCGCGATCCTCGGGGGCGGTGGGCTCGGCCGGTTCATCTTCGACGGGCTGAACCAGGGCCCGCCCGGCCGGCCGTCGATCTACGCCGGCGCGATCCTCGTCTCCGGGCTCGCGATCGGCGTGGACGCGTTGCTCGCCCTGCTCCAGACGCGGCTGACGCCGCGCGCGCTCCGCAAGGGGCGGCAGAACGAGCCGCCGCGGGCGATGACGAAGCTGGATTCCGCGGTCGCGGCGAATCGCAGATCCGCGCCAGGCTCGATCCGCTCTGGCCAGCCCATCGACACCGAACCGACCAGAGTACCTGACAGACGTGTGCGCGTCTCGCTGGTAAGGTACGCGGGCGATGCCGCTCCCCGCGGCAGGTTTGAGGAGGACACCCACATGCGGACACCCCGCGTGCTGGCACTCGGGATGGCGACGCTGGTGCTCGTTGGCGCCTGCTCGACCGGCGGGACCCCCGCCCCGTCCTCGGCCGGCGTTCCGAGCACCGCACCGTCCACGGCCGCCAGCGGCGCACCGCCAGCGCCCCGGCATCGGCCGCCGCGAAGGCGGACATCCGGATCGGCTCGGACAACTTCTACGAGTCGAAGCTCATGGGCGAGATCTACGCCCAGGCCCTCGAGACCGACGGCTACAAGGTCGAGCGCAAGTTCGGTCTCGGCTCGCGCCAGGAGCGGATCCCGACGATGGACGCCGGCCAGATCGACCTGGTCGCCGAGTACGTCGGTTCGGGCCTCGGCTTCTACGACAAGACCAAGATCAGCGGCGACGGCGCGGCCAATGCCACGGCGCTTCAGGAGGCCCTGAAGGCGAAGGGCATCACCGTGCTGGGCATCTCGCCCGGCCAGGACACGAACGCGTTCGTCGTGCGGGCCGAGGATGCGACCGCCAAGAGCCTCACCAAGCTGAGCGACCTCGCGGCGATCCAGGACACGCTCAAGTGGGGCCTGCCGTCCGACTGCGACACGAACCCGCTCTGCGCGGGCGCGCTCAAGGACTACGGGATCAACTACCCGCCGAAGCAGCGCACGGCGCTCGGCGCGTGCGACGTCCCGATGGCCACACGCCCTCCAGGGCAAGGCGATCGACGTGGCCGAGCTCTGCTCGACCCAGCCGGCGATCGTCCAGTTCGGCTTCGTCGTCCTCGAGGATGACAAGAAGACCCAGCCGGCCGAGAACATCGCCCCGCTCGTGCGGGACGACTACCTCGCCAAGGTCGACGCGGCCGCCTTCAAGGCGCTGCTCGACGCGGTCTCCGCCAAGGTCACGACCGACGCGCTCACCCAGATGGGCAAGGAGGTCGCGATCGACCAGAAGGACGTCAAGGATGTCGCTGCGGCCTTCCTCAAGGCCCAGGGCCTGATCCCCTGATCGTCCGCCTCACTTGATCGATCGAAGCCCGTCCGGTCCCCGGACGGGCTTCTTCGTGCCCGCGGCCCGGTCATGACCGTCGTCCTGACCGGCCACGACCTCACCCGCGACGAGGTGGTGCGGGTCGCGCGCGGCGGCGAGCCGGTCGCGCTCGACGCGGACGCCCGGGCGCGGATGGCGGCGACGCCGCGCGATCGTCGGCGACGCTCTCGTCCGCGGGGAGGCCGTGTACGGCACGACGACCGCGCGTCGGGCGTCCTCAAGCGCGTCGGCGTGGCGGCGGCGGACGCGGCCGACTACTCGTCCGGCATGCTCGCCCACCACCTCGTCGGGCAGGGCCCGGACGCGCCGCCGGATGTGGTCCGGGCCACGATCCTCCGCCTGGCCAACCACTTCGCCGAGAGCTCGCCCGGCGTTCGGCCCGAGCTCGCCGATCGGCTGATCGCGGCACTGAACGACGGCGAGGCCCCGCGGATCCACGCGATCGGGTCGGTCGGGTCCGCCGATCTGGCGCCGCTGGCGGAGCTGGCCAGCGTCCTCTTCGACGGGATGGCCCTCGAGCCCGGCGAGGGCACGGCGCTCCTCGACAACAACGCGTTCGCGACGGGCTGGGCGGCCCTGGCTGTTGCCGACGCCGAGGCGCTGCTGGACGCGCTGGACGTCGCCGGGGCGCTCAGCCTCGACGGCTTCGCGGCCAACCCGACGATGCTCCACCCGGCGATCGGCGCGGTCCGGCCGTATCCCGGGCTCCAGGCCACGCTGGCCCGTCTCACCGACCTCCTCGCCGGCAGCGCGATCCACGACCCGGGCGTTGCGCGCAACCTCCAGGACCCGCTGACGTTCCGGAACCTGCCCCAGATTCACGGCGCCGCGCGCGACGTCCTCGCCCACGTCGACGGCGTGCTGGCGATCGAGCTGAACGCCAGCCAGGGCAACCCGATCGTCGTCCCGTCCGAGGGTCGGATCGTATCGGTCGCGAACTTCGAGATCCTGCCCCTCGCGGCCGCGCTCGACTATCTCCGGATCGTGCTCGCGACCGCCCTGACCACGGCCACGGAGCGCGTCGTCAAGGCGCTGTATCCGCCGTGGTCCGGGCTGCCGACCGGCCTCGTGCCCGGAGGCCGGGACGTCACACGCAGGCTTGACGTACCTGAGCCTCGCCGCCCAGAGTCTGGCGGTGGAAGCCCGCCTCCTCGCCGGACCCGTCTCGTTCGAGCTGGTCTCGACCGCCCACGCCGAAGGGATCGAGGACCGGACGACGATGGCGCCGCTGACGGCGCGGCGCCTCGCGGAGATGGTCGAGATCGGCGGCACCATCGCGGCGATCGAGCTGGCGGTCGGCGCCCAGGCGCTGGAGCTGCGGGGTCACCGGCCGGGCGCGGGGACAGGCAGAGCTCTCGCCGCGGTCCGACGACGCGTCGCGTTCCTGACGATGGACGACCGCGTCCCGGACGTATCGCAGCTGGCCGCCGCAGTCCGGGCGGCGAGCTGGTCGCCGAGACGCTGGGCGCGACGGGCCGGGGCGCACCCGCTGCCCTCCGGGGGAACGGCGATGTCGACGGCACGTGACCGCCCGCCCGAGGAGGCCCACGAGGACACGTCGTTCGCCCGCGGCCTGCGGGTCCTCCTGACGATCGCCGATCGCGGCGAGATCCGGGCGGACGAGCTGAGCACGCTCCTCGAGACGCCGGTCTCGACGATCTACCGCTACCTCCGGACGCTCGGGGAGTTCGGGTTCATCGACCGCCACGGGGCCGGCTACCGGCTGGGGCCGCGGCTGATCATCGGCAACGGGCCGAACGTCACGGCCGAGGACCTGATCCGGACCGCCGACCCGGTCCTCCGCCTCCTGGCCGAGGAGACCGGCGAGACCGCTGTCATCGTCCGCCGGCTCGGGCTCGCCGCGGTGTGCCTGCACGAGGTCCCGTCGAGCCAGGCGTTGCGGGTGACGATCGCCCCGACGACGAGCCTGCCGCTCGCGAGCGGCGCCTTCGGCAAGGCCCTGCTCGCCTTCGCCCCTGCAGACCTGCTCGACGAGGTGCTGACCCAGGAGGGCCCCGTCCCGGCCGTCGCCGATCCCGATCGCCTGCGCGCCGACCTCGCGGACATCGTCACGAGCGGGGTCGCTCGCTCCGTCGGCGAGGTCGTTTCTGGATCTGTGGCCATCGCGGTTCCCATTTTCCGAGAGGACGGGATCGTGGCGGCGATCGGGGTCACCGGTCCCGAGGGCCGCTGCGGGCTCGCGTGGCGGACCCGCGTCGCCCGCCTGCTGCCGGGTGCGGCCGGGTCCATCGTCGGCGCACTCGCCGTAGGACTATCGTCGCAGGACTCCCGGTATCCGGAATAGTTCTATCTCAGTATTTGACAATTCCGTGCTTGTGCCTATGCTCCGGTTCAATGGACCTCTTGTCGCTGCTCGCTCCGGTCTCCGAGAGCTACGCGACACTGCCCATCGAGGACGCGTTCAACTGGCAGGATGCGAGCGCGGAGCTCGGTGACGGCGACTACTACCTCGTCGCCTTCCGCTCGATCCGGCGAGCGGAAGCCGACGAAGCCCGGCTGACCCATTACGACGAGCTCGCCCACCAGGAGGCGGCAACGTCGCCCGGGTTCCTCCACTACTTCAAGGGCCCTGCCGCGAGCGATGGCTCCTGCCTGTCGTTCTGCCTGTGGCAGACTCGGGCCGACGCCCGGGCCGCCGCCGGCCGGCCCGACCACGTCCGCGCCGTGAGCCTGATCACCGAGATGTATGCGTCGTACACCCTGGAGTTCCACCGCGTATCCCGCGAGGCCGGCGGCCTGCTCCTGTTCGAGCCGTACGACGCGGCGCCCGTCCACGGCGCGCCCGACGGTCCGGTGATCGCCCCCGCGCCGCGCGAGCCGCTCGCGCCCCACCTGCCGATCCAGCCCGCGCCCGCGTTCTGAGCGGCGCGGGGCGCCCGCCGATGGCGGCCTCGATCGGACCGGACGCGTCTCCGACACGTTCCCGCGACCTCGCGACCCGCTACGGACCCGGGCTGCTGCTCGCCGTCGGTGTCGCGGCCGTCGCCCGGCTGCTCACGACGGTCCTGCCGTCGGTTGTCTCCGAGGTCACGATCGCCATCCTGATCGGCCTCGTCGTCGGTCGCCTTCCCGCCGTCCGGTCGGCGGTGTTCGCGCCGGGTCTGAAGGTCGCCGCCGAGCGTCTCCTCCGCCTCGGAATCATCCTGCTCGGCGCCAAGTTGAGCGTCACGGAGATCGCCGGGATCGGGCTGCCGGCGCTGGCGATCATCGTCGTGACGATGGCCGCGGCGCTGACCATCGTCCTCGTCCTGTCGCGGATGGCCGCCGTCGACGGCCGGCTCGCCGTGCTGCTCGCGGTCGGCGCGGCGGTCTGCGGCAATACCGCCGTCGTCGCAACGTCGCCGGTGATCAATGCTCGGCCGCGCGACACCGCCTACGCCGTCGCGACGGTGACCCTGTTCGGCACGATCGCCGTGTTCGCCTACCCGCTGATCGGTCACGCCGCGCAGCTCGGCGACGCCGTCTTCGGACTGTGGGCGGGGATCGCGATCAACGACACGAGCCAGGTCGTCGCGGCGAGCGCGGCCTACTCGCCCGGCGCGTTCGAGGTCGCGACCGTCGTCAAGCTGATCCGGAACGCCCTGATGGCGCCGCTGCTGCTGGGCGTCGCCTGGACCTGGAACCGCCGGACGGGCGTCGCCGGCGACACGCGGGCCGGGCTGCGCCGGGCGGTCCCGCTGTTCGTCCTGGGGTTCCTGGCCCTGTCCGCGCTCCGGAGCGTCGGCGTGATCGACGTCGGCCTCGCGAACACGCTCGAGACGATCGCCCGCAGCCTGGTCCTCGTCGCGCTCGCCGCAGTCGGGCTCAACGTCCGGCTCGAGGACATGCGATCGGTCGGCCCGAAGCCGCTCCTGGTCGGGCTCGGCGCGGCGCTCGCGATCGGCGTGGCAACGATCCTCGCGATCACCGGGCTCGGGCTAGGGAACGGGCTGGCAATCGGGCTGGTGATCGGGGGCTGAGGGACGGCTCGGGGAGGACGACCGGCGGTCAGGCGAGCCTTCGCCCGGCAGCAGCGGCCGGACCTCGGAATGTTGGCACCCAGGAGCCACGCTCCTCTTGACGGGCGCAGCCGCCCGGATTTCCGTCGCCCAGGAGCCACGCTCCTGTTGACGCGGCGAAGCCGCCCGAATTTCCGTCGCCCAGGAGCCACGCTCCTCTTGACGGGCGCAGCCGCCCGGATTTCCGTCGCCCAGGAGCCACGCTCCTGTTGACGCGGCGAACCGCCAAGATGCCCGTCGCCCAGGAAGGCGTCTCCTGCCGGACGGGTGAACGCCCGCTGGCCCGAGCGTGGACGACCAAATCCTGCGCGTCAGAAGCGAACGCCGGCAGGCGACATTCCCCTGAGCGCAGGAGATCTCGGCTCCGGCGAGTCGACGCGGCTGCGACGGGCTCGTTGGCGGCGGCTGACGGCCGATCGTCAGGCGGCGGACGACTCCGGTGCGGCCCGCCACCCGAGCCGGGCAAACGCGATTGCGCCGCCGATCGACGTGACGAGCAGAATCAGGACGTGGATCAGGATCCCGAGCGCGAGCGCCGACGCCGCCGGCACTCCGACGGCCTTGCCGATCTCCTGGGCGGCCAGCTCGAACGTCCCGAGGTTCGACGGACCCGCCGGGACCGCGCTGGCGAGCGCGACGCCCGATGCGATCAGCGCCGCCTGGCCCATCGACAGCTGGACGCCGAGCGCCTGGCCGGCCGCGGCAAGCGCCAGGATCGCCATCGTCCACGAGACCGCGCTGACGGCGACCGCCTCACCGACGGTCCGCGGCCGGGCCGCGACCGACAGCCCGTCCTGGAGGCTCCGGGCGAGGTCGCGAACGCGCGGGTAGCGCTCGATGACCGCTCGGATCCGGTCGAGCCCGGGAATGCGATGGGCCACGATCCCCGCCCCGAGCACGAACAGGAAGAGAACCGTCACGGCCGCCCCCACCAGCACCGCGTTCGCGACGACGCCACGAACGCTCAGGATCAGGAGCGCGGCGGTCGCGATCCCCACGACGGCGACGAGATCGACGACGCGCTCGACGACGACGGTCCCGAGCGCCGACGCCCGGCTGATCCCCTCGCGATCCCCGAGGTAGTGGCTCCGGACGAGCTCGCCGAGCCGGGCCGGCAGGACGTTGTTGGCGAGGTAGCCGACCAGCAGGTAGCCGAGCATGGACGGATAGCGGACGCGGGCGATCGGGCGGATGAGACGTTGCCAGCGAAGCGCCCGGAACGCGAGGTCGAGGCTGACGAGCAGCGCCGCGAACGCGACCCAGCGCAGGTCCGCGGTCCGCAGGATGTCGCCGGTCCGGGCGAGGTCGGCGCCGCGGAGGACGAGCCACAGAGCGATGATCGAGATCGATCCGCCGACGATCGCCCGGACGATCGAGCCGCGGCTCATGGGCGGGCGGGACGGACGCTACGTCGGCGATCCACGCAGACTGCCCGGCTCAGCCGGCCGCGGCCGGCGGTTGCGGCGGACGAGCGGTCAGCTTGGCGCTCCGTCGGATGCCGATCCGGTGGAGCAGGAAGCGGGCGACGACGCGCAGGGTCGACGTGCCGTAGACGACGCTTCGCTTGAAGCCGACGGAGCTGGCCTCCTCGAAGTAGCGCGTCGGGACCGCGATCTCGCCGATCCGGCGGCCCATCCCGGCCGCGACGACCTGGGCGATCAGCTCCTGGTCGAAGACGAAGTCGTTGCTGTTCAGGCCGTACGGGATCGTCTCGAGGAGGCGCCGGCTGTACGCCCGCAGGCCGGTGTGGTACTCGGACAGGTGGAGCCCGAACGCCAGGTTCTCGACGATCGTCAGAAAGCGGTTCGCGACGTACTTCCACTTCGGCATGCCGCCGGCGATCGGATCGCCGAGGAACCGGCTGCCGAGCATCAGGTGCTTCTCGCCGCTGATGATCGGCGCGATCAGCTCCGGGATCCGCGTCGCGTCGTACTGGTAGTCGGGGTGGAGCATCACGACGATGTCGGCGCCCTGGGCGAGGGCCGCCTCGTAGCAGGTCTTCTGGTTGCCGCCATAGCCAAGGTTCTGCTGGTGGATGATCACGTCGAGCCCCAGCTGGCGGGCGACCTCGACCGTCTCGTCCTTCGACACGTCGTCGACGAGGATGATCCGGCCGACGATGTCGTGAGGGATGTCGGCGTAGGTTCGCTCGAGCGTCTTCGCCGCGTTGTAGGCGGGCATGACGATCACGACATTGGGCTTGGGGGTGCCCGCGACAGGAGCGGATCCGGCGTCGCTGGCGGCGGCGACGTCGCTTGGGCGGTCCACGAGGCGGAAGCCTACTCGATCCTCGGCCTTCGGCGTGACAGCCCGATCGTCCCCCGTCATCGGGTCGACATGGGCGCAGCCCGCGGATGTGCAACGATGCGCCTGCCAGAAGCCTCGGAGACACCATGTTCGAACGACTCTTCGGCGGGCCGGTCATGGATCCGGAGACCGCCGAACGCATCCCGCCCGGCCAGTACAAGACCGAGAAGTTCCCGGTCCTCCACTACGGCTCGGTGCCGCGAACCGACCTCTCGACCTGGGACTTCAAGGTCTTCGGCGAGG
Organism: uncultured Chloroflexia bacterium; assembly: GCA_963746075.1. Taxonomy (GTDB): domain Bacteria; phylum Chloroflexota; class Limnocylindria; order Limnocylindrales; family CSP1-4; genus CF-46. The sequence goes on along the minus strand of CAVUZY010000007.1, from coordinate 237,387 downwards.
TCGACAATCCCTTCACCCTGACCTGGGACCAGCTCAAGGCGCTGCCCCGCAAGTCGATCCACACCGACATCCACTGCGTCACCCGCTGGACCAAGCTCGACACCGACTGGGAAGGCGTCCCGATCCAGGAGATCCTGAAGCTCGCCCAGGTCCGCCCGAGCGCGACGCACGTGGTCTCCCACGCCGAGCAGGGCTACACCGCGAACGTCCCGTTGAGCGTCCTCGACGATGACGACGTGATCCTCGCGGACACGTTCGGCGGCGAGCCGCTCGAGCTCGAGCACGGCTACCCGCTCCGGCTCGTCATCCCGAAGAAGTACTTCTGGAAGAGCTCGAAGTGGATCCGCGGCCTCGAGTTCCTGGACCACGACCAGCTCGGCTTCTGGGAGCGCTACGGCTACCACAACGATGCCGACCCCTGGAAGGAAGAACGCTTCAGCGAGTGAGGTGGCAAGCCTCCCGCCTGTCGTGCCTGCGCCTTCGCTGACGCGGCCACCGCGCAAACCGTCGTGTGCGGTTCGGCCCTCGTGGCGCCCTAGGTAGGTCGGGGCGAACCGAACGCAGCACGAACCGTCGAGTGGACGAGCGACGGCCTGGAGTCCGGTCGGGCCGACGCCGTCGGCGAGGCCTTCGAGGAGCGCCAGGTTCATCGAGCACGTCAGGTGGCGACGCTCCGTGGCGAGGACATCGAAGGGGCAGTTCCGCAGCCGGACCTACCGTCCGTCTTCGACGGGCTCGAAGCCCTCCGCCGCCAGGACCTTCCGGAGCCGCTCACGCCGGGAGCGACGCGAGCGTCGCGCGCCGCCGGCAGCGGGTGACACCCCGACCGCACTCGCCCCGATGGCGGCGCCGCGCACACGCGGGCAACTGTCACGTACACGTTCGACCGCGCCGGGACCTACCGCTACCAATGCCACCTCCATCCCCAGAACATGCAGGGAACCGTGACGGTCGGTCCCTAGCCAACGAAGGAGCGACAGCGATGTGCCTCAACTGCGGATGCATGCGCGCCCACGACGACATGGGCAAGCCAAACGTGAACATCACCTACGAGGTCGTCAAGCGGGCGGCCGACGCCAATGGCAAGACCGTCGACGAGACCCTCGAGACGATCGCGCGGACGGCCGACAAGGATCGCGGCGACCACCCGGCGGAGTACGCCGAACCGGCCTGAGCCACGTCCGCCCGCCGGGCCCCAGCCTCAGACGGCTTCGGCGAGCGGCTCCGCGAACTGGCTCCGGTACAGGTCGGCGTAGGCGCCGCCGCGGGCGAGCAGCTCGTCGTGCGTGCCCTGCTCGACGATCCGGCCGTGGTCCATGACGAGGATCGTGTCGGCGTCGCGGATCGTCGACAGCCGATGGGCGATCACGAAGGTCGTCCGGCCGGTCATCAGCCGAGCCATCGCCCGCTGGATCAGGACCTCGGTCCGGGTGTCGACCGATGAGGTCGCCTCGTCCAGGATCAGGATCGGCGGGTCGGCGAGGAACGCCCGGGCGATCGTCAGGAGCTGCTTCTCGCCGGCCGACAGGTTCGTCGCGTCGTCGTCGATGACGGTGTCGTAGCCGTCGGGCAGGGTTCGCACGAAGTGGTCGACGTGGGCCGCCTCGGCGGCGGCGTGGAGATCGGCCTCCGGTGCGTCGAGCTTGCCGTAGGCGATGTTCTCGCGGATCGTGCCGTGGAAGAGCCACGTGTCCTGGAGGACCATCCCGAACGGCGCGTCGCAGGTCGTCGCGGGTCAGCTCGCGGGTGTCGATCCCGTCGATCGTGATCCGCCCGCCGTCGAGCTCGTAGAAGCGCATCAGCAGGTTGACGAGGGTCGTCTTGCCGGCGCCGGTCGGGCCGACGATCGCGATCGTCGCGCCGGCGGCCACGTCGAGCGACAGATCCTCGATCAGGGGCTTCTCGGGCTCGTAGCGGAACGAGACGTCCTCGAACGCGGACGGCGCCGACGGGCGCGTCGAGCGGCGCCGCGGGCACCGGGTCGGCCGACTCCTCGGGCTCGTCGAGGAGCTCGAAGACGCGCTCGGCCGAGGCGACGGCCGACTGGAGCACGTTGACGATGCTCGCGACCTGGATGATCGGGAAGGTGAACTGGCGCGAGTACTGGATGAAGGCGATCGACGTCGCCGAGCGTCATCTGGCCGGACGCCACCCGGAGCCCGCCGATGACCGCGATCGCGACGTAGTTCAGGTTCGAGATGAAGCATCATCGCGGGCTGGATGATCCCGGAGATGAACTGGGCCTTGCGGCTGGCGTCGTAGAGCCGCTCGTTCTCGGCGTCGAAGGTCGCGATCGCCTCGCGCTGGCGGCCGAACGCCTTGACGATCGAGTGGCCGGTGTGCATCTCCTCGACGTGGCCGTTGAGCGCGCCGGTCGAGGCCCACTGGGCGACGAACTGCTGCTGCGAGCGCTTGATGATCAGCGACCGTCACCACCAGCGAGGCGGGCACGGCGAGGAGCGACACGACCGCGAGGATCGGGCTGATCAACAGCATCATGATCAGGACGCCGACGATCGTGAGCAGCGACGTGATCAGCTGGGTCAGGCTCTGCTGGAGCGACTGGCCGATGTTGTCGATGTCGTTCGTGACCCGGCTCAGGAGGTCGCCGCGTGGATGGCTGTCGAAGTAGCGCAGCGGCAGCCGGCCGAGCTTCTCGTCGACGTCCGTCGCGCAGCCGCAGACCGTCCGCTGGGTGACGCCGGCCATGATCCAGCCCTGCATCCAGCCGAAGATCGAGCTGATGATGTAGACGCCGACCAGGAAGCGCGAGCACGCCGCCGAGCGCCCCGAAGTCGATGCCGGCCGGGTTCAGGTGGAGGCTGGTCAGGAGGTCGGCCAGCTGGTTGTTGCCGCTGCGCCCGCGCCCCGTCGATCGCCTGCTGCTGGGTGATCGCCCTGGTCGGAGAGCTGCTTGCCGAGCGCGCCCTCGAAGATCGTGTTGACCGCGTTGCCCAGGATCTTCGGCCCGATGACGGTGAAGAGCACGCTGACGAACGCGAGCAGGACGACGCCGACGATGCAGCGGCCGCTCCGGGCCGAGCGTCCCGAACAGGCGGCGGAACGAGCCACGGAAGTCCTTGGACTTGGCCGGCGGCATGCCCATGCCCATGCCCATCGGACCGCGACCGGGTCCGCCCGGCCGGCCACCGGCCCCGGCCGCGTCCGGCGGACCGCCCGCGCCGGGCCGGAAGACCGGGCGCCGGGTCCGGCCGACGGAGCGGCGGCGGGTCCGGCCGGAGCGGCGCCGGGTCCGCGGCCCGGTCCGGCGGTGCCGGACCCCGTGGAGCCGCCGGTGGCGCCGTCCCGTGCCTGGCCGGCCGCTCATGCGACGGCCTCCGCTTCGGACAGCTGCGAGTAGACGATCTCGCGGTACGTCTCGTTCGTCTCGAGCAGCTCGCGATGCGTCCCGCTGCCGACGATCCGGCCGCCGTCCATGACGATGATCCGGTCGGCGTTGAGGATCGTGCCGACCCGCTGGGCGACGATGATCACGGTCGCCCCGCCGAGCTCGCGATCGAGCGCCGCCCGCAGCCGCGCATCGGTGGCGAAGTCGAGGGCCGAGAAGCTGTCGTCGAAGATGTAGATCCCGGCGTCCTTCACGATCGCCCGCGCGATCGCCAGCCGCTGCCGCTGGCCGCCCGACACGTTCGAGCCGCCCTGGGTGATCGGCGCCTCGAGGCCGCCCTCCATCTCGCTGACGAAGTCGCGGCCCTGGGCGATCTCGAGGGCGCGCCACAGCTCGTCGTCGGTGGCGTCGCCGTCGCCGAACCGGAGGTTGCTCGCGACCGTCCCGCCGAACAGGAACGCCTTCTGGGGGATGACGCCGATCCGGCGCCCAGAGGTCCTCGCGATCCATCGTCGCGGACGTCGACGCCGTCGACGAGGACGCTGCCGGCGGTCGCGTCGTAGAACCGCGGGATGAGGTTGACGAGGGTCGACTTGCCGCTGCCGGTGCTGCCGACGATTGCGGTCGTCCTGCCCGGCTCGGCACGGAACGAGATGCCGCGCAGGACCGGCTGCTCGGCGCCGGGATAGCCGAACTCGACGTTGCGGAACTCGACGACGCCCCGATCCGGGCCCGCGGGGTCCGGGACGACCGGTACCTCGGGGTCGTGGATCGACGGCGCCGTGTCGAGCACCTCGCGGATCCGTCCGGACGAGACCGCGGCGCGCGGCACGAGGATGAACATGAAGACGGCCGTCAGCATCGCGAACAGGATCTGGGTCAGGTACTGCAGGAACGCCGTGAGGTCGCCGATCGAGAGCGCACCGTCCTGGACCCGGATCGCCCCGAACCACAGGGCCGCGACGGTCGACAGGTTGAAGATCGCGAAGATCGACCGGATGGGTGAGCGCGAACAGGCGGCCGGCCTTGAGCTGCGTGTCGAAGAGGTCGCGGCTGGCGTCGGTCGAACCGCGCTTCCTCGTGGCGGGTCCGGACGAAGGCGCGGATGACCCGGACGCCCGCCAGCGTCTCGCGCATCACCTGGTTGATCCGGTCGAGCTTGACCTGGGTCGCCCGGAACAGCGGGATCGCCCGGCTCATGACCAGCGCCGATGACGAGGGCCATGAGCGGGATGACGACGACGAGGAGGCCGGACAGCGGGACGTCGGTCCGGAGGGCCATGAAGATCCCGCCGACGACCAGGATCGGCGCCGAGACCATGATCGTCAGGCCCATGAACACGACCTGCTGGACCTGCTGGACGTCGTTCGTGTTCCGGGTGATCAGCGATGCCGGGCCGAACTGGTTGACCTCGACCTGGCCGAACGTCTCGACCGCGCTGAAGACCGCGCTCCGGACGTCGCGCGCGAAGCGCATTCGCGATCGCCGAGCTGAGGTACACGCTCGCGATGGCGGCGGCACCGACGATCGCGGTGATGACCAGCATCAGCCCGCCGGTCCGGAAGATGTAGTCGAGGTCGCCGGTGACGACGCCGTGGTTGATGATGTCGCCGTTCAGCTCCGGCAGGTACAGGTTGCCGATCGCCTGGAGCAGGAGCAGGCCCATGACGACGTGCAGGCGGCCGCGGTACGGCGCGAGGTAGGTCCGGAGCAGCCCGATCACGCGTCGCGCACCGTGATCTGCGGGGTCGGCGCACTCTCCTCGGCGTGGATCGCGAGGCGGGCGGCACGCATCGCCCGGAGGCCGGTCAGCAACGCGCTGAGCTCGTCGTCCGTGAGACGCGTGAAGAGCTGGGTGAGGTGCTGGCGACGGTGTTCGGCCAGATCGCGGAAGACCGCGATCCCGGCCTCGGTCGGGCGGACGACCACGACCCGCCGGTCCTCCTCGCCGTGGCGGCGCTCGACGAGACCGCGCTCCTCCATCCGGCTGACGATCCCGGTGGTGCTCGCGACCGAGACGTCGAGTGTCTCGGCCAGCCGCGACATCTGCAGGGGGCCGTCCGCCTCCAGGATCGTCAGGACGTGGAGGTGAATCAGGCTGAGCGAGCCCTTGAGCCACGAGCGGAACGCGTTGATGCGCTCCCGCGGGCTCCACGAGGTCATCTCCTCGACGAGCTCGGCGATCAGGACGTCGCGGCCGCCATGCTCGCCACCGGGATTGGTATTCAATGCCACGTGAATAATCTATGCCGTCCGTATCGTGGTGTCAACGACACGACGCGGATGCGCCCCGCCCGGACGAGCCGGACGGGGCGCTGCGGGGGTCGTTGGGCCGGAGGACGACCCGGTTCCGGCGGGAGCCGGGATGTCAGGCCGGTCGAACGTTCTGGTTGAGGCGGAACAGGTTGGCCGGGTCGTAGCGGCGCTTGATCGCGGCGAGCCGCTCGAATGCGCCCCGCGGGTAGGCGCTCCGGATCCGCTCGTCTCCCTCGGCGCCGAGGAAGTTGACGTAGACGCCGGTCCGGTGGTGGGCGAAGGCCTCGAAGAAGGCGTTGGTCCAGTCGTCGGCCGGGGCCGGGTCGCTGCCCGTCTCGTAGAGCGCCATCGCGGTGACCATCACCTCGGAGTCGCGCTGCGAGAAGGCCGTCGCGTCCGGCGCCACCCGGCCCATCGCGCCGCCGAGGATGCGGAGCTGGGCCATGACCATGGGGCTCGGAGCATGGCGCATCAGGTGAATGATCCGCCCGGCATCGACCAGGTCCAGGTCCGCCGCGAACCACGACCGGATGCTGCTCGCGCCGCGCGCCTCGCCTTCGGCCGTGAACTGGTAGATGGCGGAATACGGCATCGGGCCGACGAGATCGACGATCGGCTCGGCGAGTGCCCGGATGGGCGCCCACGCGGCCTGGCCGGCCTCGACGTCGCCGTCGAACACGCCGAGGACCATCAGGGCGAGCTCGCCGACGCGCTCGGCCGGGATGAACGGCGCCGGCGGGGCGTACATCACGAACGGGATCAGGGTCAGGCCGTCCGGAGCGCGCCGCGCCTCGCGGACTAGCCCGGCGATCGACTCGGCGGTAGCCGGCAGGAAGATGCCGCCGCCGACGACCGTGTCGACCTCGACGAGGCGGTAGACGAAGCGGGTCACGACGCCGACGTTGCCGCCGCCGCCGCGGATCGCCCAGAACAGGTCCGGATGGCGCTGCTCGTCGACCGTCAGGATCCGCCCGTCGGCGGTGACGACCTCGGCGGCGACCAGGTTGTCGATCGTCATGCCGTGCTTGCGCGTCAGGAAGCCGATCCCGCCGCCGGTCGTGATGCCGCCGATCCCGACACTGAGCGTGTCGCCGAACGGCACCGCGAGACCGTGCGCGGCAGCGGCCGTCGTGACCTCGCCGGCCGTCAGGCCGGGCTGGGCCCAGGCGAGGCGCCGCGCGGCGTCGATGAGGATCGCCTTCATCGGCGACAGGTCGAGGATGACGCCGCCGTCGGTCGTGCTGTGACCGGCGACGCTGTGGCCGCCGCTCTTGACGGCGAGCTCGAGCCCGGTCTCGGCGGCGAAGGCGACGGTTCGTGCGACATCGGCGGCGTCGGCCGCCTTGACGATCAGGGTGGGACGGCGGTCGAATTGGGCGTTGTGGGCCACCCGCCCGGCCTCGTACGGCTCGTCGCCGGGCAGGACGATCGAGCCGGAGAGGGATGCGGCGAAGGCGGCGATCGCATCGGGGCTGATCGCCGGGCGGGCGACGGCGGGCGAGAGGGTGGCGGTCTCGAACGAGCGCGGGCGGGCGGCTTCCATGCAGTCGGATCTCCAGCAGCGTGGGGGGAATCGGCGCTGATGGCACCGTATGAGCCGGGCGACCGCCGGGCATCGGACCCCGAGCGCGGATTCGGGCTGGCACTCGGCCGCGAAGGGTCTGGACGAATGACGATGGTGCTGGTTCCGCGAGTGCCCCGACGTCCGGTGCAGGAACGGCCGGGCGGCGGGTGGCGGGGCGGGTGGGGCCCGGTGGCCCGATGGTCCGGTGGCCCGGTGGCCACAGGCGGCCGCGGTGCTCGAACCTGGCCGGATATTCGTGGGAGGACTCTTCGGCCCGGTTCGCCGCCCCATGTGCCCGGATCCGGGCGACCGTTTGCCGTCGGCGGCTAACCGACCGCCCGATCGCTGCGAGTTCCCGACAGAAGAGTCCACCGGTGACTGTTCGGCCAGGAATTCAGCGTCCTCACGCACCAGGCGACGAAGGGCCGTCAGCTCCGGCGCGCTCCGCTGACCCTCGCCTCGGGACGGAAGAACCGGAGGCGGCGCTGGAGCAGGAACGTCTCCCGATCGATCAGTTCGAGGAGGCCGCGCAGCCGCTCCTCGCTCGTCGCCGCCTCGAGGAGTGCCTGGCGCCGCGGCGATTCGACCTGGAGAATCCCGGCGAGCAGGTGCGAGAGCACCGTCGGGTCGTCGGGGATCATCACGCGCCGGCGGCGCGGGGTGGCGGCCTCGTCGTCGGCGTCCTCGGAACCGGGGGTGGTGCCCGAGACGTCCGCGCGGCCGAACGCGTCCGCATCCAGGCCCTCGGGCCGCTCGGCTTCGTCGCCGACATCGTCCTCGTCCGGCTCGACCTCGTCGTCGTCGGTCTCGACCTCGACCCGGACGTCGATCTCGTCGGCGGTCTCGCCGGACCGCGGCTGGAGAAGCTCGAGGTAGGTCACGAACCGGCGCGTCGCGGTCATGGCCAGACGATGGGCGAGCGCCTCGTCGCCGACCGCCTCGTCGAGCACCTCGACGTCCGCCACGAGGTACGGCCGCTTGCCGCTGAGGACGTGCCGGATCTCGAACCGCCGCGTCCCGACCACGAGAAGGTCGTACCGGCCGTCCTCGTAACCGCCCGCGTCCCGGATCTCGGCGATCGTGCCGATCCCCGTGAACGAGATCGAGCCGGTGCCGGTCTCGCGACCCTGCCGGATCAGCACCACGCCGAACGGCGACTGGGTGTCGAGGCAGTGCCGGACCATCGCCCGATAGCGGTCCTCGAAGATATGGAGGGGCAGCGCGATCCCCGGGCAGAGCACCGTGTTCAGCGGGAAGAGGGGCAATTCCATCCGGCAGTCATCCCCGCGACGGTGGCTCGCTCGACAGATGCGTGATGCGCCCAGTCTAGGGTTGAGGCGGGTCGCCCGGATGGCGTCGCGGACTGGTCGTGGGCCGGTCAGCGGAACGTGCGCTGGGCGTCCCTGCGCGACGGACCGGCCAGCGGTGCATCCACCGCGTACCGTGAACCCGAGGGATCGATGGACTGGTATCGCTCCAAGCAGTGGATCGCGGCGCGCCTCGACGGCGTCGTCGGACGCCTTGCGGCGGCCGGCGTGTCGCCGGATGCCGTCACGCTGTCGGCGATCCCGCTCGCGCTGGTCGGCGGGGGCTGCCTCCTCCTTTCCCCGGCCGTCCCACTGGCCTTGCTCATCGTGCCCATTGCCGCCGGCCTCCGGCTGGCGACGAACCTCGTCGATGGCGCACTGGCCCGGCGAACGAACCGGTCCCACGCGCGCGGCGAGCTGCTGAACGAGGTCGTCGACCGGATCGCCGACCTCGCGCTGCTCGGGCCCGTCGCGTTCCTGCCGGGCGCCCAACGCGAGACGGTCCTGCTCGGCCTGACCGGGGCGGTCCTGGCATCGTTCATCGGCGTCGCCACGCGGGCCGCCGGGGGACCACGTGTCTACCGCGGCATCCTCTCGAAGCCGGGGCGGATGGCGCTGCTCGCGGCGTTCGCCGCCGCGGCCCTCGTCGCCGGCCCGACGGCATGGGGACCGTTCGGTCCGATCCTGCTCGCGGGGACGGTCCTGACCGCGGCGGAGCGGACCTGGGTCGCGATCCGGAGCCTGCCATGAACCCGCTCCCGTACACGACGATCGCCCTCTTCGCGGGCGCCGGGCTGGGACTGGCAGCGGCCGCCGGCTGGGTGGTCGCTCGCCGCCTCCGGGGTGCGGCGACCGGTCTTGCCGTCGGGACGGTCGTGGCTCGCGCCGGCAGCTATGCTGGGCTCGCGCTCGTTCTCGGCGTCGCGTCGTGGCTCGGGACGCCCGGCGTGGCGGTGCTGGCGGTCGTCCTCGGCGCGCTCGGCCTCGTCGAGTGGTGCAACCTCGCGGACCTGCCTCGACATCACCGGGTCGCGCTCCAGGTGACGAATGTCGCGATCATCGCGCTCGTCGCCGGGCTCGGGGCCGGCGCGGCGGAGTGGATCGTCGGCGGGGCGATCCTCGCCGGCATCGTCTGGCCGGTCCTGCGGCCCGACCCGACCCGGGCCATGCGCGACCTCGGATTCGCCGCCCTCGGGACGATCCTCCTGCCGGGCATGCTGGCCCACGCGGTCGCGCTCGTCGTCGAACGAGGGGAGCTCGGTGTCGCCACCTTCGTCGCGCTCGCCGTCGCCGTCGCGTTCTCGGACATCGGCGCGTTCCTCGTCGGGCGGCGGTTCGGGCGCACGACCCTGTCGCCGCTGCTCTCGCCGGCCAAGACGCGCGCCGGCATCGTCGGCAACCTCGGCGGCGCAGCCATCGGGATCGCGATGTTCAGCCCGGTCCTGGTGACGGGCTTCGGGCCGGGGTTTGCGTTACTCCTCGTCCCGATCGTTGCCGTCGGCGCCGTCTGGGGGGACCTCCTCGAGTCAGCTGCGAAGCGGGAGGCGGGCCGCAAGGATGCCGGCGGCTGGCTGCCGGGGTTCGGCGGCATCCTCGACCGGATCGACTCGCTCTTGGTCGTTCTCCCCCTGGCCTACTGGGCACTCCGCCTCGTTGATCTCGCGGGACCGGCCCGATGACCTGGCAATTCAGCGGCCCCGCGGTCATCGCCCGGGAGACGACGGCGCGGTTGGTCGGACCGTTCGTGTCGCTGCTCGTCGGCGGCCCGCGCACGACGGGTCGCGAGCACCTCGACGCCGCCGGCGGCCCCTTCCTCATCTGCCCGAACCACACGAGCCACCTGGACGTCTCGACGCTTCGACTGGCCCTCGGCCGGCGCCATCGACGGCGACTGGCGGCAGCCGCGGCCGAGGACTACTTCTTCGCCGGGCAGCGGACGCGGGCGTTCTTCGCCGCCTGGCTCGGCGGATTCGCGTTCCGCCGACGGGGCGCCAACCCGGGATCGATCGCCGAGATCGACCGATTGCTCCAGGCCGGCTGGAGCGTGCTCCTGTTTCCGGAGGGCAGCCGCAGCCGGGACGGCGAGATGGCACCCTTCAAGCCCGGCATCGGTCTCGTCGCCGCGCGGACGGCACGGCCCGTGATCCCGGTCCGGATCGTCGGCCTCCACGAGGTCCTTGCACCGGGCCGACGTCTCCCGAGGCGAGGCCGCGTCGAGGTTCGCTTCGGGAAGCCGCTCTGGGCGCTTCCCGACGAGAATCCCCGCGCGTTCACGGCTCGGCTGGAGGCGGCTGTGCGGGGCCTGTGACGCCGATCGAACCGTTCGCCTCGCTCGCGGCGGCGCCGCTCATCGTCCTCCTGCTCGTCGCCTGGGGCGCGGGAGAGGCGATCGTCCTGCCGATCGTGCCGGACGTGCTCATCGGCCTGCTCGTCCTCGCCGCGCCGGGGCAGCTCGGGGTCCTGCTCGGAGCCGCGGTGCTCGGCGGCGCCGTCGGCGCGACCGTCGACTGGTGGCTGCTCCGCCGTCGCCCGGGTCTGGTCGATCGAATGCTGGCCGTCCAGCCGGCGCTCGGGCAGCCGGGGCTCGACGAGGCTGCGGAACGGATCCGGCGGCACGGGCTGCTGGTGGGTTTCGCCCAGGTGGGCCCGGGTCTGCCGTTGAAGGCCTATCTCCACGGGCTCGCGACCATGGCGCCCGGTTCGCCGACTCCGAGGGTCGTCGGGCTCGCTGTCGTGAACCGCCTCGCGCGCCGGGGCCCGGTCGCGATCGCGTTCGCGCTCCTCCACCCGCTCGCGGTCGGGATGCCGCCGATGCTGATCGGCCTCGTCTGGATCGCCGGCTGGACCGCGTTCTACCTCGCGTACTGGGTCGCCCGCGACCCGCGTCGGCGCCAGCGGTCCTGAGCGCGTCGGCGACGGGACCGGGAATCGAAACAGCCGCCGGAGGTCCGGCGGCTGTCGGTCGAGGCGAGGCGGGCGGAGCGCCCGAAGGTCAGTGCGAGCAGCCCTTGGGCGAGCCCGTGTCGTCGGCGGTCCGGAAGCTCGACCCGCAGCCGCAGGCGGCGACGGCATTCGGGTTGTTCACGGTGAACCCGGCGCCCATCAGGGTGTCGACGTAGTCGATCTCGGAGCCCTGGAGCAGGTCGATCGACTTGCCGTCGACGTAGACCTTGACCCCGTTGGCCTCGAGGATCTTGTCCTCGGCGGTCGGGGCGTCCTCGAGCATCATCCCGTACCGGAAGCCGGAGCAGCCGCCGGAATAGACGTACACGCGCAGGCCGATGTCCGGGTTCGTTTCCTCGGCCGTCAGCTCGCGGAGCTTGGTCGCGGCTGCGTCAGACAAGCTGACCACCGTCGTCGGTGCGATGGGCTGGCTGACGACGGTCGGCTGGGTGTCCAACATCGAGTGAGGCCTCCTCCGGAGGGTGCGGTTGTCGGCATTCTCGGGGAATCGCCGGTGTACGTCGATGGGCCGATCGTACGCGGCGCAACGGATTCCGGCAAGAGTGGCGCCGAAACCGCCACAAGGCGCCGCGGCGACCGCCCTATTCGTCGATGCGCTCGACGACCGTCGCGATCCCCTGCCCGACCCCGATGCACATCGTCGCGAGACCCCATCTGCCGCCCGTTCGGCGCAGCTCGTGGCTGAGCATCGTGATCAGGCGTGCGCCGCTCATCCCGAGCGGGTGCCCGAGGGCGATCGCCCCACCGTTCACGTTGACCTTGGCCGGATCGAGGCCGAGCTCGTCGATGCACACGATCGACTGCGACGCGAACGCCTCGTTGAGCTCGATGAGATCGAGGTCGTCGACGCCGATCCCGGCCCGCTCGAGCGCTTTACGCGTCGCCGGCACCGGCCCGTAGCCCATGATCGCGGGGTCGACGCCGGCCACCGCCGTCGACACGATCCGCGTCAGCGGCTTGAGGCTCAGCGCCCGAGCCCGCTCTGCCTCGACGAGCAGCACCGCCGACGCCCCGTCGTTGATCCCGGAGCTGTTGCCGGCCGTCACGGACCCGCCGTCGCGGAACGCCGCTCGCAACTTCCCGAGCGCCTCGGCGGACGAATTGGCCCGCGGATGCTCGTCGCGCGACACGACGACCGGGTCGCCCTTCTTCGACGGGACGGTGATCGGCACGATCTGGTCGTCGAACCGGCCGGCCTCGATCGCCGCCACGGCCTTCTGCTGCGAGGCGAGCGCGAACGCATCCTGCGCCGCCCGGTCGACCGACCAGCGCTCGGCGACATTCTCGGCCGTCTCGCCCATCGAGTACGGGTAGTGGAGCTCGGCCAGCGCAGGGTTGAGGAACCGCCAGCCGAGGGTCGTGTCCTCGAGGTCACGCGGCCCGCGGTCCCAGGCTGCCGCAGGCTTGGCCATCACGTACGGCGCCCGCGTCATCGACTCGACCCCGCCACCGACGAACACCTCGCCGTCGCCCACGGCGATCGCATGGGCCGCCGAGTTGACCGCCTGCAGCCCGGACCCGCACAGCCGATTGACCGTCAGCCCGCCGATCTCGACGGGCAGCCCGGCCAGGAGAAGGGCCATCCGAGCGACGTCGCGGTTGTCCTCGCCGGCCTGGTTGGCACAGCCCAGGATCACGTCCTCGATCAGGCTCGGGTCGATTCCGGACCGCTCGACGACGGCCCGGATCGCGGCCGCCGCCAGGTCGTCGGGGCGGACTGAGGCGAGGGCGCCGCCATAGCGACCGATCGGGGTCCGGACAGCCTCGACGACCCAGGCGTCACGGAGGGGTCGATGGAGATCACGGGTCACGCGGTCGATTGTATGGGTCGCGTCGGCGACAAGCCGCGTGCCATCATCGCGCCGTGATCGAACGTGCCGTCCGCCTCGCCCAGACCACGTCGTCGAGGACGTCGGCCGCCCTGCTCGTCGCGTTCAACCTCATTCCTCTCGCCGGGGTGCTCCTGTGGGGCTGGAACGTCGCCACCCTGCTCGTGCTGTACTGGCTGGAGAACGGCGTCATCGGCATCCTGAACGTCGCGAAGATCCTCCTCGCCGAAGGCCAGGGCGGACCCGTCCAGGTTCGTGGCCGTTCCATCTCCCCGGCATCCCGCGTCGCGACCGCCGTCTTCTTCGTGATCCACTACGGCATGTTCTGGTTCGTCCACGGAATCTTCGTCTGGACCCTGCCGCTGTTCGCAGATGCCTTCGGCCGTTCGGCCATCGACGCGTTCGGCGCGGCGGGGTTCGATGAGGAGACATCGCGCAGCGTTGGACCGAACCTCGCCGCGGTCGGTTTCGGCCTGATCTGGCTCGCGATCAGCCACGGCGCGTCGTTCGTCATCAACTTCCTCGGACGGCACGAATACCGCAAGGTCACACCCCAGGAGCAGGCGATGGCGCCGTACACGCGGCTGGTCATCCTCCACCTCGCCATCGTCTTCGGCGGGGTCGTCAGCCTGTCGATCGGCAGCCCGGTCGGGGCGGTGATCGTCCTCGTCCTCCTCAAGACCGTGGTCGACCTGCGCCTCCACCTGCGCGAGCACGCCGGCCTGGCCGCGCGTCCGAGCGCCCCCTGAGACCGGTCGTCAGCCGGCGGCGGCCAGCGCGTCGGACGGGATGAAGCTGGGATCCTCGCGGGCGAGCTCGCGGAGACGATTCGCGATCACGACGGCGCCGCCGGCCTCGGTGGCGCGCTCGAACGGTCCGATCGGATGGGCGGCGCCGAGCCGGAGCGCGACGTCGATGTCGGCGCGGGCCGCCACCCCCTCGGCCGCGACGCGGAACGCCTCGTCCACGAGCGGCAGGAGGATGCGGTCGCGGATCTCGTCGGCCGTGAGCCCGACGGCGCCCTTCCCCGCCCCGACGGCCGGATCGACCCGACGGCCGGCGTCGTAGCGGTAGAACCCGTCTCCGGTCTTCCGCCCGAGCCCGCCGGCAGCGATGAGGTCCGCCTGGATCGGCGACGGACGGAGCCGCTCCGGGCGGCCCAGGCCCTCCCAGATCGCGGTCGACGCGGCGAACGTGACATCGATCCCGGTCAGGTCCATCAGCTCGAACGGGCCAAGCGGAAAGCCGGCGCCGCGGATCGCTTCGTCGATCGCGGCGACCGACGCTCGGCCGGCCTCGAGCAGGCGGAGGGCACGGAGCGTGAACGGTCGGTTGACCCGGTTCACGACGAAGCCCGGCGAATTGGTCGAGCGGATCGCTGTCTTGCCCCAGGCGGTCACGAGGTCGGCGGCCTCGGTGACGACCCCGGGGTCCGTGGCGGGGCCGGCAACGACCTCGACGAGCGCCATGAGCGGCGCCGGGTTGAAGAAGTGGAGCCCGACGACACGCTCCGGACGGGTCGTGGCCGCGGCGATCGCGGCGACGGACAGGGCACTCGTGTTGGTCGCCAGAATCCCTGGACCGGGGGCGACGGCATCGAGCGCCCGGAAGATCGTCTCCTTGAGCTCGAGAGACTCGAGCGCCGCCTCGATGACGACATCAGCCTCATCGCCGAGCTGGTCGAGCGCCTCGGACTCGCGCAGGCGCCCCATCCGGGCGGCGACCCAGGCGTCCACCTCGGCCGGATCGGCGACGACCCGGGCGGCGCGTCGGGTGAGACCGTCGGCGATCCGGTCGCGGCCGCGAGCGAGCGCCGCGCCGTCGACGTCATGGAGGACGACCTCGTGTCCGGCCTCGAGGGCGACCTGGGCGATCCCCGTGCCCATCGCCCCGGCCCCGACGATCCCGACGATGGCGCGCTCGGGACGCGGGTCGCGGGCGGGGACCGGAGGCACGTCGCTCATGACGCGAGGGTAGGTCGTCAGGCGAGGCCATGTCGCCGCGCGCGGAACCATCCCGATCAAGGCGGTGTATCAGCCTCAGTGACGTCCGCCCTCGCCCATGGTTCACGCACGGCTGCCTCACGGGCCCGTCTCGGCGTGGCCCCGTTCTTGGCGATCGCACTCCTTGGCGGGTGCGGCCCGGCCGCCGACCCCTCCGTCTCGAGCGGCGCATCGACGGCCGCCAGCTCGGCTCCGACCGGTGGCGCCGCGTCGCCCGGCGCCTCGCAGGCATCGCCGGCCGCCGCCGAGCCCTCGGCATCGGCGGCCCGCGAGCTGACGGCCAGTCCCGCGCCGCTCCCGCCCGGGACGTACACCGTCGCCGCCTTCATGCCCCCGGTCACGCTCGACATCGACGGCACGTGGACATCGGTCAACCGATTTGTCGACTTTTTCGACGTGCAGCAGGACGTGGGCAGTCCGGATGTGGTTGCTGTCCAGGTCGCCCGACCGAGTGCACTCGCCGGATCGGGCGGCACCACGCCCGCGCCCGGCGATCCCGCGGCCGCCGTCGACGTCCTCCGGGCGAATTCGGGCCTGACGATCATCGAGGAGAGCGAGTCGCGGATGAGCGGCCTGACCGGCCGCCAGGTCACGATCGAGAACGCGACCGGCACGTTCGTCGAGGTCCTCGTCGTCGGCCAGGGGGCCGTCTCGATCGACACCGGCCGGCGGCTGTGGATGGCGTTCTTCGCGACGCCGCGGGGGCTCGTCGTCGTGATGGTCGGCGGGTCGGTCGCCACGTGGGATCACGCGCTGACCGTGGCCGAGCCCGTGCTGGAGTCCGTCCGGATCAGCGGGTGAGTCCGCGGCGCGGCGGTCGTGGCCAGATGGCGCACTCTCAGATCGGCTTGAACGCCTCGAACGGCTGGCGGCACGCCCGGCAGTAGAACAGCGATCGGCAGAGAGCCGGACCGAACAGGCTGTCCATCGCGATTTCGGCCGAGTCGCAGAACGGGCAGCGAACGGCCGAGGGCTCGGCCGGCGGGGCGATGCCGGCCTTGCGAAGGCCTCGCTTCCCGGCGTCCGTGAGGAGATCGGTCGTCCACGGGATGGCGAACGTGAACGTGACGTCGACCGGCCGGCCGAGCGGGATCAGGGCATCGACGACGGTCGATCGGATGACCTCGAGCGCCGGGCAGGCGACGAAGGTCGGCTTGAGCTCGACCGCGACCCGATCGTCCGTGACGCGGATGTCGTGGACGAGCCCGAGGTCGACGATCGACACGGTCGGGATCTCCGGGTCGTGGACATTCGCGAGCAGCCCACGGACGGCCTCGACGGACGGCCGGACCTCAGTCGACATCACCATGTCGCGCCGACCTCCGAGCGGCGAACCATCGTGAACTCGGCATGGAGCGCACCGAACGCGTCCGAGTGGTCCGTCCGCGCCCGATCCGGCGCGGCGGTCGGCGGCAGGTCGGACAGGCCGAGCCTCCGGAACGTCGCGCCGACGCCATCGCGCCAGCGCTGCTCCATGGTCGCGAACGGTTCGGTCACGATGCCGTGGCGTACCAGTGCCGCCTCACCGGGGAGTGGCGCGAGGACCGTCCCGGCGTCCGGACCCAGCCGCTCGAGGGCGGCGAGGACCCGCGCCCGCGATTCGCCGCCCGCGCCGGCGAGCCGCTCGATCCAGGTCTGGACGTGCATCAGGTGGTAGCGCTCTTCGCGCCGGATCTTCGCGACGAGCTCCGCCAGCGGCCGGTGCGACGACGAGGCGACTGCCTGGAGCCGGACCTCGTCGGCGGTGTCGTAGAGGTAGCGTCGGACGATCGTCGTCGCCCAGTCGCCGCGGGCATGGTCGAGCAGGCGGGCGTGGAGGTAGCCCTCGGGCGGGCGGTCGTACGCCCACGCGTCGGCGTCGCGCCCGTCCGCGACGGTGTCGACGAGCAGCCCGTAGAGCGCCTGCGCATGCCCGAGCTCGTCCTGGGCGAGCGAGCTGATCGCGACGTCCTCCTCGAGGATCGGGCCGATCCCGGTCCACTCGGAGTCCGAGAACCCGATGACGAACTCGTCATCGGCCATCGACAGGAGGAGCAGCGCGAGCGCACGCTCCCGGCCATCGCCGGCACCCTCGAAGTCCATCGCGATCGAAGCGGGCGTCGTCACGTCGAGCCCTTGTTGGCCTTCGGCTTGGCCTGGCCGGACTGCTTGCGCGCCGCCGCGAGCTTGTCGCGCATCACGTAGCCGCCCGGCTTCTTGAACGACCGATCGAGGGGCGGCTGGAGCAGGTCGAGATCAGCCAGGTCGTGGATGTCGCCCCGCCGGACGACCCACAGGTGGACGCTCTCCTGGCGCCGGCTGAACATCTCGCGGGCGTAGTGGAGGGCGAGCGTCGCGTCGGGCGCCATGACCGAGCCGCCGTGGCGCATCGGGTCGCCGTCCTTCTCGCGCCGGAAGACCTCCCAGGCCTCGAGGACCCCGGGCCCACCGGCGCCGTCCTCGATGTGATCGGCCGGCATCGAGTCCGTCATCCGGCAACCTCAGCGTGACGCTCTTCGCTCGCTCTCCGAGGTTGTCGGCGGAGCTCATCTGTCCGAGCTCCTGCGAAGACACGCGACCCATCCACCCGAGGATTGCCGAGGATCGCGTCGCGGACCCACTGGGTCGACGCCCAGTTGTCGCGGCGGAAGCCGAGCCGCTCCTGGGACTTCGGGCCGTGGTTGGTCACCACCGTCCGGAGCTCGGTCCAGTCGGGCTCGCCGTAGGCCCACACGCCGGTCGCGTCGTCCCGGACGAGATCAGAGTCCGGGATCGTCAGGCCGAGCTCGCGGATCCGCGGGACGTAGATCCCGAGGAACTCCTGGCGCAGCTCCTCGCTCGTCTTCGCCTTGATCTTCCAGTGGATGTCGCGATCCTTGGCCCGGTCGCTGCGCGGTCCGTGCATCTGCATCAGCGGGCCCCACCAGCGGTCCAGCGCCTCCTGGATCGACTCGCGCTGGGTGGCCGTCCCGGTCGCCATCGTCACAACGACGTCGCGGCCGTGCATGATGTGGACCGACTCCTCCCAGCAGATCTTCTTCATCGTCCGGGCGTACGGGGCGTACGAGGAATTGCGGAGGGCCTGCTGGGCGACGATCGCGGCAGCGTCGACGAGCCAGGCGATGATCCCGATGTCGGCCCACGACTTCGTGGGGTAGTGAAAGACGTTGTGGAACTTCGTCTTCCCGTCGAGCAGGTCCTTCATCATCGCGTCGCGCGACTTGCCGAGGTCCTCGGCCACCCGATAGAGCAGCTGGGCGTGGCCGACCTCGTCCTGGACCTTGGCCGTCAGGGCAAGCTTTCGGCGAAGGGTCGGCGCCCGCATGATCCACTCGCGCTCCGGGAGGACGCCCATCAGCTCGCTGTTGGCGTGCATCTCGACGAAGCGCAGGACCTGGGTCCGGTACTCGTCGGGCATCCAGTCGGTCGCCTCGACCTTGCCGCCGCCCACGACGTGCTCCTCGAAGTGGCGGTAGCGCTCGTCATGGTCGAGGGCGTCGTCGTTGAACGGCAGCGCCGAGCGCTCGCGCGGCGGCAGGACGGGATCGAGAGCGAGCGGGTCGGTCATCGGTGGTCCTCCGAGAGGGAGCGCAGGGCGAGCTCGACGTAGTGGTCGGCGATCCGGTCGGGGCTGAGCCGGCCGTCGGCGCGGAACCACGTCGCGATCCCGTTGAGGGCGGTGAGGATGAAGGTGGCGGCGATGGCCGGGTCGGTCGGGCGGAAGCTGCCGACCGCGATGCCGTCGCCAATCACATCGCGGAAACGGGTCTCGTAGCGGTCGCGTCGCTCCGAGATCGTCACCCGGCTTGGCTCGGACAGGTGGCGCCACTCGGTCACGAACACGCTCGACCGCTCCGGATCGGCCGTGACGACCTCGACGTGCGCCTCGACGAGCGCGGCCAGCCGTTCCTCGGCGTCGGCGGTCGCCGTGTCGGCGGTCGCCCGGTCGGCAGCGGTCTCGAAGTCGGTCGCCGACCGCTCGACGATCGCCCAGAGCAGGTCTTCCTTGGACGCGACGTGGGCGTACAGGCTCGCCCCCTGGATGTCGAGGGCCTTCGCGATGTCGCGGACGCTGGTCGCGGCGTACCCGTTCGCGTGGAACAGCTCGCTCGCCACCTCGTCGATCTCGCGCCGCCGGGCGCCGGTCTCGATCATGCGGCTCCTACCTAACGATCGTTAGGGATTGTCGCCGTGTCGTTGATCGCCGTCAACCCGCGGGCGGCGCTGGGCCTGGAGCGCCGACCAGATGAGCGGCACCTGGAGCGGAAGCCGCAGCCAGGAGGAGGCGACGAGCGTCGTCGAGGCCGTCGGATCCGAGCTCGTCGCGATCGCGAACCAGACGTTCCCGGGGAAGACCGCGACCAGGAGCGCGGCACTCGCCGGGCCGGCCCATCTCGCGCGACGAAGGAGCGCCGCGGCCAGCACCAACTCGGCCATCCCAGAAATCGCGATCATCGGCCCGGGCGCCGGTAGAAACGGCGGGATCAGCGCCGCATACGTGGACGGTCGGACGAGGTGGACGACCCCGGACACGACAAAGAGCGCCGCGAGCGCGTGGGGAGCGAAACGCCGAACCGTGGGCATCCCGGGGACTGTAGGCGGGTCGGCGACGGGATGCTGCAATGGCGTTGTCGTGCAGGTCCGCACAGAGATGACGAGGCGTCATGACGATCCGGGCTACGCTTGGTCCCTGACCGGTCGGTGAACCGGCGCTTACTGTGGGCGCCCGCGGCCCTTCTCTTCGCGATTGCAAGGACCGATTCATGGTGACCGACAACTCCCCGCGCCCGACGGCGCCGATCCTCACGCCCGTGCCCTACCCAGTGGTCGCGCCCGCTGAGGACGTCGAGCTCCTGAACGAGCTCGAGCCGGAGGCAGCCCGCCTGTACGACCGCCACGCCAAGGTCGCCCAGGAGTGGTTCCCCCACGACTACATCCCCTACCGGCTCGGGCGGGACTTCGACAAGGAGCCCTGGACGCCCGACCAGCCGCGCCTGACCGGTGTCGCCCAGACGGCCTTCGAGGTGAACCTCCTGACCGAGGACAACCTGCCGTCGTACCACCGCCTGATCCACGGCATGTTCGGTGCCGGCGACGGCGCCTGGATCAACTGGATCGGGCGCTGGACGGCCGAGGAGGGCCGCCATGCGATCGTCCTCCGCGACTACCTGACGGTGACGCGCAACCTCGATCCGATCGCGCTCGAGCGGGGCCGGATGACCCAGCTCCAGCAGGGCTACGACCGCGACACGATCGACACCCTGCGCGGCCTCGCGTACGTGGCCTTCCAGGAGCTCGCGACCCGGATCTCGCACAAGAACACGGGCAAGTACTCGCAGGACCCGGTGGCCGACAAGATCATGACGAGGATCGCGGCCGACGAGAACCTCCACATGGTCTTCTACCGCGACATTCTCGGAGCCGCCCTGAAGATCCAGCCGTCACGCGCGGTCCAGGCGATCGTCGCCGAGGTGCTCGCGTTCGAGATGCCCGGCAACGGCATCCCGGGCTTCCTGCGCAAGGCCGCCGCGATCGCGAAGGCCGGCATCTACGACATCCGGATCCACCGCGACGAAGTGCTGCTGCCGATCATCAAGCACTGGCGGATCTTCGAGCTGACCGGGCTCGACGCGGCCGCCGAGGATGCCCGCCGGGTGCTGGCGGAGCACCTCGACAAGCTCGAGGTCGCGGCAAAGCGGTTCGAGGAGAAGATGGCCCTCGGCGTGAACGGGGACGCCGCCCGGCTGGTCCGCTCCTCCGCCGGCTAGCCCGGCTCGTCGGGCCTGCCCGGCTCCTCTGGCCTGCCGCTGTCCGCGCGTCGGCGACTTGGCGTCGCCAGCGGCGGCGCACAGCCCGGTCTCGCCGGAACGCCGCCCCGACGTCGCCAGCGTGCGCCGAGATGGGCGAGCGGGCGATACTCGGACCGCGGAGGCCGACTGCCGCTTCGAACGCTAGACCGAGGAACTCTCCGATGGCCCTGGCCCTCGTCACCACCGAGCCCGAGCTGCTCGCGACGGGATTCACCGTCACGGAAGGGCCCCTCTGGCACCCGGACGGATCCTGGTACTTCGTCGACCGGCGCAGCCAGCTCTATCGCCTCGTCCCGGGAAACGACGTGGAGGTCGTTCGGGCAACCGAGGGCGGCAACGGGACCACCTTCGATCTGGACGGGAACCTGATCGTCTGCGAGGGTCGCGGCCGCAAGGTGACCCGCACCCATGGCGATGGGACGGTGACGACGATCGCCGATCGGTTCCACGGCGGCCGGCTCAACAAGCCGAATGACGTGGTCTGCCGATCCGACGGCAGCCTGTTCTTTACGGACCCCGACAAGCGCGTGGCCTATCGCGATCGAGAGGTCCCGGGACCCGACGGGGATGACGGCGTCTGGGACGGCGCGAGCGTCTACCGGATCGCACTCGACGGTACCGTCCACCGCGTTGCGCTCTGCGAGTATCCCAACGGCCTGGCGTTCTCGCCCGACGAGAAGACGCTGTACGTCGCCAACACGCGATCGTCGAGATACCTGCACGCGTTGACGCTCGACGCGGCGGGCTCCCTGGTGTCGCGCTCGATCTTTGCCGACATGAATGCGGGCACGGAGCCGGGCATTCCGGATGGGGTCAAGGTCGACGTCGAGGGCCGTGTCTACTGCACGGGCGCAGGCGGGATCTGGGTCTTCGACCCGGCAGGTCGGCAGGTCGGCGTGATCCGGTTTCCGGAGCGAGCCGTGAACTTCGCCTTCGGCGGGCCGGACCTGCGGACGCTGTTCTGCTGCACGGACTCGTCGGTCTACAGCGTTCGTGTCCGCGTCCCGGGCAACCCGCATCCCTGGTATCGGCGGGCCGGACTGGCCACCGGCTAGCGGGGTCGCGCCTCCCGGAATGCCGCTCCGTCAGGCGCCTCGGGCCGCAGGCCGAGCAGGTGGCTGATCGCGGCATCGGTGAACCGCTCCATGTGGCGCTCGATCAGCCCGGCGGCCCGCCCGCCGTCGCGCGCCTCGCAGGCCTCGACGATCTGGGTGTGGCCGCGGAGCTCGCCCTTGCCCTGGCAGAACCGCTCGATCTGGCGCTCCATCTGCACGATGAGCCGGATCAGCTGGGGGCTGTCGACCGGGGCAAGAATGGCCGTGTAGAACTCGGCATGTGATCCGCCGCTCGACCCGGACGACGTGGGCCGGTCGGACTCGTCGAGGATCCGCCGAAGGTCGATCAGGTGGTCGTCCGACAGCAGCGGCACGGACGCCCGAACCGTGGGGAGCAGCAGGAGCTTCCGGATCTCGAGGTTCTCCCGGATCTCGGCGATCGACGGAACGACCACGCGCGCACCGCGGTGGGCCTCCATCACGATCAGACCCTCGGCCTGGAGCTGGAGGAGCGCCTCGCGTACGGGAATCCGACTCACCCGGAACTGCGTGGCGATCTCGTCCTGGATGAGACGCGCGCCGGCCTCGACCTGACCGGACAGGATCGACTCGCGCAGCACGTCATGGACGAGCTGCTGGGTCGTCTGACGCGTCCGGACGCGTTCGGCTCCGTCGAGTTCCGGGACTTCTGTACTCACAACGTCGCCCTCAGCCGGCTCGGCGGCCGGCGCGCGTCGATCCTACGCGTTCTGACGCTCCCGCGCTTGCATGAAAGATACCGCACGACCCACCCCTCCCTGAGGAGCCTTGCTCGTGACACCTGTCCCGCAATCGCTTGACGGCGGCCAAATTGGGTCTGTTACCATGCCGCAATCTTGCATACATTATTCATGTGGGTGCAAGCGCGGTCGGGGATGGAGCGTGAGGCGGGCCTGACGAGTGCCAGCGGAACGTTGACCGACCGAGGGCCATTGGAGGAGGAACGGACTGACATGGACCGACGTCTGCGATCACCCTTGTCGTTGTTGGGGATCGTCGCGCTTCTCGTTGCTGCGTGCAGCAGCCCGCCCGCGGCGACGCCGTCGCCGACCGCCACGGCGGCCGCCCCGAGCACCGGCGCGCCAAGCGTCGAACCGTCGCCGTCCGCCAAGGCGGATCTCGGCAAGATCACCGTCGCCAGCGGCAGCCAGACGTCCTGGCAGACCTATCTGACGGCCATCGTTCCGGTCAAGCTCGACTACTTCAAGGACGAGGGCTTCAGCACCGTTGACTGGACGTTCGCCGGCAATGACACGAACTCCCTGGCGGCCGTGGTCTCGGGCCAGGCGGACTTCGCCGTCGGCGCGGCGACAGATGGCGTCCTCAAGATCGCGTCGGCGGGCGAGCCGGTCTACATCATCGGAAGCATCTCGAACAAGCTGACCCACATGATGTTCGGCAAGGACGTCGCGACGCTCGCCGATCTCAAGGGCAAGACGATCGCCACCGACGAGACGGTCGGCACGATCGACGGATACATCGGCCTGGCCCTCGAGAGTGCCGGCCTGACCGTGGAGGACGTCACGCTGGTCCGGGCGGGCGGCAGCTCGGAGCGCTACGCAGCGCTCGAGAACGGCATCGTCGACGCGGCCGTGATCGGCTCGTCCGTGATCCCCCGCGCCCGAGCGGCCGGGTTCAACGAGCTGTACGACATGACCACGCTGTACCCCGAGTACCTTCAGCGCGTGACGATCGTCAACAAGACCTTCGCCGATGCGAACCCGGACAAGGTGGCCGCGTTCATGCGGGCGACCGTTCGCGCCCATACTTGGCTCCATGATCCGGCGAACGTCGATTCGCTGTGGACCATCCTGACGGCGCACGATCCGCAGATCGACGAGGCGACATACAAGGAATCGCTGGCCCTCCAGCTCGCCGCCCTGCCGAAGGATCCCCTGTTCACCGAGGCGGGCTTCAACCTCGTCCTCGACGAGATCAAGGCCGATGCACCGAATGTGACCTTCGGCTCCGTCGTCAAGCTCGACGCCGCGAATGCCGCCATTGCTGCTGTCGGTGGCTGACGCTCCTCCGTAGCCACCGACTCATCGAGGATCGGCCGGGACGCTCCGCGGCTCGGCCGATCCTCGCATCTCCGTCCAGTGGGAAGGGTGACGCTTGGGTCACGTCCGAATCGACCACGTCAGCATCATCTACAACAACTGGCGCAACAACGAACGGTTCCTCGCGGTCGACGACGCCTCGCTGGAGATCCGCGAGGGAGAGTTCCTCGTCATCGTCGGGCCCAGCGGCTGCGGCAAGACCTCGCTCCTCAATGCGGTCAACGGGCTCGTCCCGATCGCCGACGGGTCGATCACGATCGACGGCAAGAAGATCGACGGTCCCGGGGCCGACCGCGCGATGGTCTTCCAGGAGTACGCCCTGTTCCCGTGGCTGACGGTTCGGGCCAACGTCCGGTTCGGCCTGGACTTCCGGAGTCGCGCCCCGAATGCAGAGAAGGCCGAGCGGACGCAGTCCCTGATCGAGCTCGTCGGGCTGAAAGGCTTCGAGAAGCACTTCCCGCACGAGCTCTCGGGTGGGATGAAGCAGCGGGTCGGGCTCGCCCGGGCTCTCGCCATCGCCCCGAAGGTGCTCCTCATGGACGAGCCCTTCGCCGCCATCGACGCCATGACCCGCGAGGTCATGCAGGTGGAGCTGCTCAAGATCCTGAGTCACACCCAGCAGACCGTGCTGTTCATCACCCACAGCATCGATGAGGCGGTCACCCTCGGCGATCGGGTCGTCGCCATGTCGCACCGACCCGGACGCATCAAGGAGATCGTCGACATCGATCTTCCGAAACCGCGCTGGGAGAAGGACGTCCGGACCGACGCCCAGTTCGGCGCACTTCGTGACCACATCTGGGACCTCCTCCGGGAGGAGGCGATCCGGGCCGAGGAAGAGCAGATGGCGGCAACCGCCCGATGAGCGCCACGACCACGCCGACCGACGCCCTCGGAGATCAGGGTGGCATGACCCGTGACGAGCGCCTCAAGAAGCTGCTCGAGCCACGTCGCCGTTCCGTGTTCGTCCGCTTCGAGACGGCGATCGTCATCCTCATCTCCCTCACCGTCGTGTTCTCGGTGTGGCAGGCCGTCGTCGAGCTGGGCCTCGTCAAGCGGTCGTTCCTGCCCGCCCCGACGGACATCTTCGGCGCCGCCGTCCGCCTGACCCAGACGGGCGTGCTCTGGAAGCACTTCTCCTACAGCGCCTTCAACTTCGTCGTCGGGTTCGCCGTCGCAGCCCTGGTCGGCATTCCACTCGGCCTGATCATGGGCACGAATCGGCGCCTCGCGATCGCGATCTCGCCGTACATCCTGACGATCAACGCCGCGCCCCGGATCGCGTTCATCTCCTTGTTGATCATCTGGTTCGGACTGGGGATCCAGTCCAAGATCATCCTGATCGTCCTGAGCGCCTTCTTCCCGATCGTGATCAACGCGTGGACCGGAGCACGGGTCGTCGACCCGGTGCTGCTCCGAGCCGGACGGTCGTACGGCGCCGGCGGCTGGCGCCTCTTCTGGCGCGTGATCATCCCGTTCTCCCTGCCGTTCATCATGGCCGGCCTCCGCCAGGGCGTCGGGCGCGGCATCGTCGGGATCGTCGGCAGCGAGCTGTTCGGGACGAACATCGGGATCGGCTACCTGATCATCACGTCGGGCTTCAACTTCCGGATCCCCGACCTGTTCGTCGGCGTCCTGGTGCTCGCGTTCATGGGCATCATCGCCAACGAGCTGATCGAGTTTGCCGAGCGAAAGATGGCGCCGTGGCGGCGCCCGTTCTCCGAGGTCTGACATGGATCGTCTGCCGGCGCGCCGCACGCCTCGCCCCGAAACCAGCAACGGCGCCCACCACGCCCAGGTCGGCGTCGAGCCGGACCCGGCGGTGCTCGAGCTGCTGGCCTCGCGCTGCTTCGAGATCGACGGCGTCGACGAGAACGTGACCCACGTCTCGGTGCCGGGCACACGGGCGCTGTGGGTCGCCGAGGGAGTCCCGATCGCCCATGCCGACGGCGTCCACGGGCGGGAGTTCGCCCACATCCACCCGGATGGCAGCCTCCACGTCAGCCTGCCCGCCGAGCGCGCACACGAGGTCGTCGAGCGGGCCTGGGGCGAGGCGCCGCCCGACGGACACCAGGCCCATCATCCGGGCCGGGTGATGCTCTACACCCCGGTCGATCCGGTCGAGGTCGATGTGGTCGCGAGGCTCGTTCGCGAGTCGTTCGACCACGTCACGGGTCAGGCGTCCCATGGGTGACAACGGACATCAGCCGACGACCACATCCCGGTCGCTGGCAACGACGCCGTCTTCGTGGTTGGGGCGTCGGGCCCCAGGAGGGACCGCATGACCTACGAGACGCTCCTCGTCGACGAGGACTCGTCCGGCGTGGTGACGATCACGCTCAACCGCCCGGACAAGCGCAACGCGATGAACCCCCAGCTGCACTACGAGATGGATGCCCTGCTGGCCGAGCTCGAGCAGCGATCCGACGTCCGGGCCCTGATCCTCACGGGCGCCGGCGACGCGTTCTGCGCGGGCATGGACCTCAAGGAGTACTTCCTCGAGAATCGCGACCAGCCTCTGGCCATGGACCGGCTGCGCGCCGTGTCGCAGCACTGGCGGGCCCGACGCCTGCGCCTGTTTCCCGCGCCGACCATCGCGATGGTGAACGGCTTCTGCATCGGCGGTGGCATCTCGCTGGTGGCGGCCTGCGACATCGCGATCGCCGATGAGACGGCGGTCTTCAACCTGTCCGAGGTCAACTTCGGGCAGATCCCCGCCGGGCCCGTCTCGCGAGCGCTCGCCGACATCGTCAGCCTGCGCGACGCGATGTACTACATCCTGACCGGCGAGCCGTTCGACGGCGTCGAGGCAGCGAAGATGCGCCTCGTGACACGGGCGGTGCCGGGCTCGGAGCTCCGGTCGACGGTCGCAACCCTGGCGCAGACGCTCGCCGGCAAGAACCCCCATGCCCTGCGCCTGTCGAAGGAGCTCTACCTCCACAGTCGGGCGATGGATTGGGAGGCGGCCCTCAACTACGCGAACGCCAAGGTCCACCAGCTCACCGCCATCTCGAACGGAGACTGGATCGACAAGGGCATTCCGGGCTTCCTGCGGGGCGAGTACCGTCCCGGCCTCGGGGCGGTCCAGACCCCTCCGACCGGCGATGGAATCGAGTAGCGCGAGCACTCGGCCGCGCCGCCGGCGCGTGTCGCCTCAGCGATCGCTGATCGTCGCCCGGAAGCTCGCGGCGACGAGCACGATGATCGCCACCGCCACCGCACCGTTGGCCGCCAGTGCGGCGGCCACACCGATCCCCGCGGCAATCGCGCTGGTGGCCAGCGTGGATGCCGGGCGCATCCCCATGTGGGCCAGCGCGTGCATCGACATCGCGCGCCCCCGGAGCCCGGAGGGCGTGCGGGCCTGAAGTTCGCCGGTCAGCACGATGAAGGTCCACGAGTAGCCCATGCCGGTTGCGAGGCTGGCAACGAGGACCACGATCGGCTGGAGCCATGCGCCCGCCAGGAGAAGCGCGCCCCCTTCCAGCGTCAAGCCCAGGGCCACGGCGACCCGCGTGCTCGTGAACCGGGCCACGTAGCCCGCGGTCACGATGCCGATGGCCGAGCCGAGACTCACGAGGGTGATCACCGCGCCGGTCAGCTCCTGCCCCGACCCGAGCGCGTCCACCACCACCGGGGCCAGGTTGCGCAACACGTCCGCCGCCCCGGCGGCCAGGGCGATGATGGCCAGCAGCGCGACGTTCGGCCGGGTCAGGACGGCAGCCAGCGAAGCCAGCCGCAGCGTCGGTGGCGGTCCCTCGTCTGGCTCCTCCCGCCCCCGCAGCCGGGCGACGAGCAACGCCGGGAGCAGGAACGTCACGCCGTTGACGGCGAACCCCAGACCGAGCTGGCCCGTGAGAATGAACACGGTGCCGACGATCGGGCCGAGAATCTGCCCGACGATGAAGGTGAGGCTGTTGGCCGCCGTCGCCGCCCGAACGGCCTCATGCGGGACCAGCGACGGGAAGAATGCCGACAGGGCCGGCTTGGCGAAGGCCCATGACGTCGCGAGGATCAGGGCCACGAGGATCAGGGCCAGCTCGCCCGCACCCCAGATGGCGGTGACCAGCGCCAGGACCAGGGAGCTCGCCGCCGAGATCAGGTGCGTGGCGATGATGAGCTGGCGCCGATCGAATCGGTCGGTGACGTAGCCCGCGACCAGCGAGAACACGAGGATCGGCAGCGTCGACGCCACAGCGAGGATCCCGACGGCGACGGCGGAGTGGGTGATGTCGAAGATGACGACCATCGAGATCGTCCGCTGGATCCAGGTGCCGAGGCTGGACGCCGAGCTGGCCAGGAAGTACGCGGCGAACGGCCGGATCCGGAGCGCGTCGACCACGCTGACGTATCGCCGCCCGTCCGGCGTCGCGTCCGGCGGCGTGTCCGGCGACGACCCGGCGCTCTCCTCCACGTGGGGCCCTGCGCTCAGCCGGCTCGGGTGCCGGATCCAGGCCGGACGGCGGCGTTGCGCCCCGCCCGCCGGCTGAGCACGGCGTTCCGGGTCTGCCCGGTGCACGACGGATAGTTGTGGAAGAAGAAGCCGACGATGTCGCCGGACGCGAACAGGCCCTCGATGGCAGCCCCGCCGGTGTTGAGGACGCGAGCCTCTTCGTCGATTCGCAAGCCGCCGAATGTGAACGTGATTCCGCCGGTCACGGGGTAGGCGCGGAAGGGCGGCGTCTCAATCCTCGTCGCCCAGTGCGAGCGCGGCGGCTCGATGCCCGCCGTGCAGCGACCGTCCGGCTGCGAGGGATCGAAGGGAACGTCGGTCCGGACCGCGGCGTTGAACGAGGCGATCGTCGCCGCGAGGCCGGCCGGGTCGATGCCCGCGGCCGTCGCGAGGTCCTCGATGCTCTCCCGCTCGATCGGCGTCGCGTGCTCGAGATACTGCCAGCGCAGCAGGTCGGTCCCGGTGCGATCGAAGATCTGGAACGCCGCCCCGCCGGCGTCGCGCATGATCGCCCAGCCCGTCTTCGCGTAGGTATAGGAGTGCTCCGCCTCGCCCTCGTCGAAGAAGCGCCGACCCTGGACGTCGACGGTGATGCCGTGGCGGTAGCTGTAGCGGTTCGCCTTGTTGCTCATCTCGAGATCGGGGTAGGTCGAGTCCACCGGTGATGCGTGCGCCCACTGCCAGTGGCCGGCCGAGCCCGCGCCCATCGCAATGCGCATAGGCCAGGACCTCGCCCGTGTCGTGTCGGCTCCCGCGGACCTTCATGAGATCCGCCCCCGCCCCGAGGTAGCGCGCCCGCATCTCCGGGCTCGCCTGGAAGCCCCCCGCGCAGAGGATCACTGCGCCCGCTTCGACGACGTACTCCCCGTCCGGGCCGGCCACCCGCACGCCGTCGATCCGGTGGGGGCTGCCGATGAGCCCCACCACCGGGGACTCATACCGGACCTCGATCTGCATGCGCTCGGCGATCTCATGCCACTGACGGAGCTGACCCTTCCCGCCGCCGGCGACCTGGAGGGGGATCCCGGGCTCGAAGCGCAGACGCCCGTCGATCTCGAGGTACGTATCGGGCTCCCAGCGGATGCCGAGTCCGCGCATCCAGTCGACGGCCGCAAACGAGTCGCCCACCAGGACGTCAGCGAGCTGCTGGTCAAGCCGCGTTCCACACGTTCGGCGGAGGTCGGCGTGGAAGTCCGCCGCGCTGTACTCGAGGAAGTCCATCCGGTCGAAGACGCCGTCCTCGACGTCCGGGATGAACGGCCGGATCGCATGCTTGTCCGGGTACACGAACCGGAACCCCGTGTGCGAGAAGGATGCGTTGCCGCCGCTCTGCTCCGGAGGAGCCTTCTCGAGCATCACGACGCGCTCCGCGCCGGACTCCCTCGCTGCAACCGCCGCCTCGTACGCCGCCGTTCCCGCGCCCACGACCACGACGTCGACACGCTCGCGACCAGGCGTCACCCGCAGCCCTCCGTCATCCGGGACGCGTTGCCGACGCGTCGCAGCCAGTGTAGGTTGTGCATACATTATGCAGAACGAGGGAGGGCGGCGTCGCGTGCTCGACAGGTCCTATGGGTATCGCGCTCGAATCGGGTCCATCAGCCCGGCGGCGATCAGCGAGGTCAAGCCGTACGAGTTCTATCAGGCGGCTCCTCCGGGCACGACGCTGGCGTTCGCCGAGCTGACGATCACCGAGATGGACGAGTCCCAGCTCCCGCGCGCGATCGCCGGGATCGTCGACGCGGCGGTCGCACTCGCGCGAACGGCGGTGGACTTCATCGTGATCGCCGGCACGCCCCTGGTGGTCCTGCGGCCGCCCGAGTTCGAGGCCGAGATCGTGGCCGAGGTCGTCGCGAAGGTTGGCTCGATCCCGGTCACGACCTCCCAGACGATGGAGGTTGCCGCCCTGCGCCACCTCGGCATGAACCGGATCCTCATCGGGTCGCCGTGGAACGAGAAGATCAACGTGCCCCTGGGCGCCTACATGGAGCGAGCTGGGTTCGACGTCGTCGACGTTCGCGGCGCCGCCATCCCGATGAAGGATCGCGGCCTCCTCGGGAACGACGCAGCCGCAAACCTCGGGCGCGAGCTGCTGCGCGACTACCCGGACGCCGACGGGCTCTACCTGGCCTGCCCTAACTGGCCCACCCTGTTCGCCGCGGTCGCCCTTGAACAGGAGTTCGACAGGCCGGTCCTGTCGCCCCTGGCGGCCTTCGTCTGGTACCCGCTGACCCAGCTCGACCGGTTCGAGCCGGTCGCCGATCGCGGCCGCTTGCTCGCCGGCTGAGGCGGCTTCGGGAGCTGAACCTGGGCTAGGTGCCGGCTCGTCGAAGGGCCGCTCCGAGCTCGCGCAGATCGGCGGCCCCCTCGAGATTCGCGATGACCAATTCGACCCCCTCGCGATCGTCCGCGCTCCAGGCTGGCTCCGTGCAGGCGTGAAACTTGGCGACGATGTCCGCCGCGTCATCGAGGTTGCGCAAGGGCGCGAGTGGCTCACGCAGCTCCGAGCCGTCGCGGAGGGTCACGACGATCGACGGAGCGCCCTCCTCGTGAATGACCCGATCGTAGCCGCGGGCTCCGCGTAGCGCCGCGACCCGTTCCATGCGGTAGTCGGCGGGCGAGCACGCCCCCTCGGTGAGCGCCGTGAGGACGCCGTGGGCCATGTTGAACCGCGCCTCGAGCGCGTCCGTCGGTCTGGCCCGCCGGAGCATGAAGGGACGGAGGTCCATCGTCACCCGCTCGATCTCGTCGAGCGGGATCGATCCGTTCCGACGCGCGAGCCGGAGGGCCGTCTCGATTCCGGGGTGGGTCGTCGTGCAGCTGGGGTACGGCTTGATCCGAACGCCACGCTCGACCAGGTCCCACGTTCGCCCGTAGCGCTCGGTGATTCGAGCGGCTGCCTCGACCCGATCCACACCGAGCGCATCGAAGAGCCCCGCCGGTCCGTCGATCGCGGCCGGATCGCCGGCGAGGCCCGCCTCCGCGAGCTCTGCCGCGACAACGCCGTCAGCGGCGGCGCGCCCGGCGTGGAGCGGCTTCGTCGGGGTGCCGAAGTTGGCGATCAAACCACTCGAGCTCGAGGCGGCGGATCCCACCGCGCCGGCAATCGCGTCCGAATCCAGGTTCATCAGCAGAGCGCTCGCGAGCGCCGATGCGATCGGTCCGTTCACGCCCGTCGAGTGCCAGCCGCGCGAACCCGGGCCGCGGCCGTCCATCCGCCCGTCGTCGACGACACCATCGAGGAGGACCCGGAACTCACGCCCGAGGACGTACGCCCGCAGGAAGGCCTTGCCGTCGCCACCGCGCGTCTCCGCGACCGCCAGCAACGAGCTGAACAGGTGCGTGCTGGCATGGCCGCGGTCGTCGAAGTCCAGGATGTGGGCGAAGGTGCCGTTGGCAAGGGCGGCCTGGGAGGCAGGGCGACCGTCCGCCTCGCCGACCACCGAAGCCCGACCGGGGGCGGAGCTGCCACGAAAGTACGCTCCGAAGCGCCTTCCGTGGTCTGACCGCGCGCCCGCGACCATCACTCCGACGACGTCGAGCACGGCGGTCTTGGCTTCGCTGACCGCCCGGGGTGGCA
This sequence comes from uncultured Chloroflexia bacterium, assembly GCA_963746075.1. Lineage (GTDB taxonomy): Bacteria > Chloroflexota > Limnocylindria > Limnocylindrales > CSP1-4 > CF-46. Next base: position 205,141 of record CAVUZY010000007.1, on the reverse strand, counting down.
GGGCGTCGAAGTCGAGTGATGCGGCGACGCGGGCGACGTGTCGAGCCGTGGCCTCAGGCGCCACCGGACGGACCTCCGGCTTGGATGCAGGCCCGGACGGCCGAGTCCAACATGTCGTCCGCTTCCTGCATCCGTTGGCGCTCGGTATCGGCCGTGGCCCGGTCCCGTTCGAGGATCTCATCGAGGGCCCGGACGTGGGTCTCGACCGCGGCGGGAGCAGGTCCGCCGGGGAAGGCTCGGCGCCGAACGAACGCGCCGGCGCTCAGCGCATCGCGGAGGTCGGCGGCCGACACGGAGATCGGCGCGCCGATGACCGCGGTGGCTGCGTCGGCGAGGTCCTCGGGCCGCGCGTCGGCGGGTCCCGCGCCCCGGGCACGCAGCTCCCGCACGAACGTCCCGACGATCTGATGGGCCGTCCGCCACGGCAGATCGTGCGCGTCGACCAGGAGCGCGGCGACATCCGTGGTGGTCGCCCAGTGGGTCTCGACGAGGCGGCGAGCCGTGTCCGCGTCGACCTCGAGACCATCGACGATCTGGCTCGTCCAGCGGAGGTGACGCTCGAGGTCGTCGATCCCGGACCAGAGTGCCTTCAGGGTGTACGCCCGGTCCTGGATGGCCATGCCGGTCGGACCTTTCTCGACCATGAACCCGCTGACGAGCGCGCCGACCGCGGCAGCCCCGCCGCCTTTGATCACCTGGGGCGCATACGGGTTCCGCTTGTGGGCGGCGATGCTGCTGGTCCCGCTGAACCGGTCCGGGATCGCGACCACGGCGATCTCCGTCGAGGACAGGAACATCAGGTCCTCGGAGATGCGGGCCAGGTCGGCCGCCGTCATGGCGACCGCCCAGAGACCTTCGAGAAGGACGTCCTGGGCCAACACCGCGTCGTACGTGTTCAAATCGACCGCGCCGAACCCGAGGAGCCGGGCGACCCGTTCGCGGTCGATCGGCATCGACGTCCCGGCCATGATCGCCGCGCCGGCGGGACACCGGTCGGCGCGGGCGAGCGCGGCGGACAGCCGGTCGAAGTCGCGACCGAGCGCCTCGGCGTACGCCACCATGATGTGGCCCAACGTCACGGGGTGGGTCTGCTGGCCGTGTGTGTACCCGGCCAGGACCGTGTCGACGTGGAGTCCCGCCGCCGCCGACAGGGATCTCCGCGTCGCGATCAGGGCATCGAGCTGATCGATGAGCCGGCGCTTCAGGTGCATCCGGACGGCCGTCGCGGTCAGGTCACCCGTGCTCCGCCCGAGGTTGATGTACCCACCGACGTCGGCGCCGAGCACGGAGGTGACGATCTGTTCGCCGGCATGGGCTCCGCCGCCGGCTTCCGTCCGCCGTGGGCCGAGCTGGTCGCCGTCGAGGTTCAACAGCGTCTCGAGAATCGCTGCCGCCGCGCCAGCGGGGACGAGGCCAGACTCGACCAGCATCACGGTCTGGGCCTTGTCGCAACGCTGATACTCGGCGTGGAGCGGGCGCGCGCGCTCCACCTCCATCACGTCCTTGAGCTCGGAATCGACGGGCTCGCGGAAGAACCGTTCGCGGTATCCACCTACTGCCACCGGGACATCCTCGCAACCGCACTGTCTGGGGGTCGAATCGCTCGCCCGCGCGAGGTCCGCCGCGGCCGTCAAGCGGCGATCGTAGCAGGTCGCATAATGTATGCAACGTGAGGGACGGTATCGTGAAGGCGGCCTCCGCCGAGGGCAGGTCCGGTCCGGATGGCCGAACCACTCCGCTCCCCGCCGGGTTCTTCTCGCCCGGCCGAATTGCCATCGTGGGGGCGAGCGAACGTCCGGGACCCGCCGCGAACCTCATGCGGACGATCGAGCGCGGCGGGTTCCCCGGGGAGATCGTTGCGATCAATCCCAACCACGGGTCGATCCTGGGACGTCCGGCGTTTCCGTCGCTTGCTGCCGCGGGCGGCCAGATCGACCTTGCGATCGTCATGGTCCGGCCCGAGCTCGTCGCCGGCGTCGTGGCGGACGCGGCAACCTCGGGCGTCCGCGCCCTGATGGTGTACACGGCCGGGTTCGCAGAGATGGGAGTGGCCGGCACGGCGGCGCAGGCCGAGCTGGCATCGATCGCGTCCGCCGGCGACGTGCGGCTCCTCGGGCCGAACTGCCTCGGGTTCGCGAGTCCCGCGGCCGGCGTAGCGGCACTCGTCGTTCCGCCCGCGAGCCTGCCGGAGGGCCTGCGGGCGGGCGGCGCGGCGATCATCTCGCAGGGCGGCGGGCTGATGATCTCCGCCCTGGAATACGGGTCGCGGATCGGGCTCGGCCACAGTCTCCTCGTGTCGACGGGCAACGAGGCTGACGTGACGATCGTCGACGTGCTCGAACACGCGATCGAGGATCCGGCGACCCGCTGCATCGGGTTGATCGCGGAAGGAATCCCGGACGGCCGCCGCTTCCTGGGCCTTGCCGTCGATGCTGCCGCTCGGGACATCCGGGTCGTCGCGCTGAAGCTCGGGCGATCGCTCCGCGGCGCGGCTGCCGTCCAGAGCCATACCGCCGCCCTCGCAGGCGAGGCGCGGGTCTTCGACGCGGCGTGCCGCGACGCGGGGGTGACCGTCGTCCAGACGATCACCCAGCTGGTCGATCATCTCGCGTTGTTCGAGAAGCGGGCCCCGGGCCGACGACGAGGCGACCTGGCCGTGCTGACGATCTCCGGAGGCACCAAGATCCTGGTGACGGACCTCGCGGAGGCCTACGGAATCCCGCTGGCCGAGCTGCAGGACGCCACGAAGGCCCGTCTTGCGGCGATCATCCCCGACATCGGTGTCGGGGAGAATCCACTCGACATCACGGCCGCGGCCATCGAGGACAGTGCCGTCGTCCGCCAGTCGGTCGAAGCCCTCGCCGCCGATCCCGCCGTGGGATCGATCGCTCTCGTGATGCACCTTCGTCAGGGCGGCGGCAGCGAGGCCCACCGGCGACTCGTTCGGGCCTTCACCGGCGCCTACGATCCCCGCGGCCCACAGCTCCTGGTGATCTCGTCGATCCCGGAGGGACTGAGCGGCTACTGGCGACCGGACATCGTCGCTGGCCCGGTGCCGTTCCTCAACGGGCTCGAGGCGCTCCGGGCGGTCGCATCGCTCGAGGCGGCCGGGCGCCCCGTGACCGCCGCGGCCGAGGTCCGCGCCGAGCCTCCCGAGGCGGTCCGGCTGGCGGCCGCATCCGGTCGGCGCATCATCGGCGAGATCGAGTGCCAGTCGATCCTGAGCGGAACCGGGATCGCCGTGCCGCTCGGCGGCCTGGCAGGCTCGGCCGGGGATGCGGTCGTGCTCGCTCGGGGCCTCGGGTTTCCCGTGGTCCTGAAGGTCGCAACGCCGACGCTGGCACACCGATCGGCGATGGGCGGCGTGCGAACCGGGATCACAGACGACGACGCCGTCCGGCGTGCCTACGACGCGATCGCCGCAGCCGTCGACGACGTCCCGGGCGCCGGGCACCTCGAGAGCGTCCTCGTCCAGCAGGAGGTGGCCGGCGTGGCCGAGCTGCTCGTGGGCGTCACGATCGACCCGCAGTTCGGGGCCGTGCTCACGGTGGCGACCGGCGGAGTCCTTGCCGAAGCCCTGGACGACACGACCACCCGACTCGCGCCGGTCGGCGCCACCGGCGCCGAGGAGATGCTCCGATCGCTCCGTGGATTCGAGCGCGTGCTGACGTCCGGATCCGCCGGCGCCACGGCGGTGCGGGCCACGGCCGAGGCGATTGCGCGGATCTCCCGCCTCGGGGCCGAGCTCGCGCCATGGATCGACTCCCTCGAGGTGAACCCCCTGCTGATCACGCGGGATGCGGCGGTCGCCGTCGACGGACTTGCGACACTGCGTGAACCGGGCGCCGACAACCCGATCCCGGCGAACGCCCCAACCAGGTGAGGACCGACTGATGCGCATCTCCCGGGTCGACGCGATCCCGTTCCGCCTGAAGCGACGGGCGCCGATGCACATGCGGGACTCGGTGTCGGACACCTCGAAGCATGTGCTCGTCCGGGTCCACACCGACGATGGCCAGGTCGGGATCGGCGAAGCGCTGTCCAAGGTCACGATCTACGGCGAGACCCAGGACTCGATCGTGGCGATCATCGGCCAGCACCTCTCGCGGATGATCGTCGGTCTCGAGGTTGGCGATCTCGAGGAGGCCGACCACCGCCTCTCGGCCGTTCCCGCGAACAACAGTGCCCGCGCCGCCGTCGACATCGCCCTTCACGACCTGCACGCTCGCGCGCTGGGCGTGTCCCTCGCGCGGCTCTGGGGCTCGGCCAAGAGTCGCCAGGAGGTCTCGTACACCGTCGGCATCAACGCACCCGAGACGATGGCCGCCGAAGCCGCGCAACAGTTCGAAGCCCATGGCATCCGTGCCTTCAAGGTCAAGGGCGGCGAGGATCCCGAGGCCGACGTCGCGGCCATGACGGCAATCCGTCGCCGGTTGCCCGACGCCCAGCTCAGCCTCGACGCGAACCAGGGCTACACGCGTCGCACCGCCGTCCGCACCCTGGCACGCATGGCGGACCTGGATCTGGCGTACGTCGAGGAGCCCCTGCCCTGCCCCGATCTCCGCGGTCGGGCGGCATTGGCCCGGGACATCCCGATGCCGATCCTCGGCGATGACAGTTGCTTCACGCTCGCGGATGTCGTTCGCGAGATCGACCTCGGCGCCATCGGGCTGGTCAGCATCAAGACCGCCCGAACCGGCTTCTCGGAATCCCTGCGGATCCTCACGACAGCCGAGGCGCACGGCCTGTCGTGCGTCGTCGGATCGGCGGTCGGCGGTGGGTTGAGCGCTGCCGCGGCAGTGCAGTTCGCATGCCGCACGACGACCCTCGACTCGCCGAGCGAGAACTCGTTCGGGCTCAACCTGGTCAGCGACATCCTCCGCGAGTCGCCGTCGATCTCGGCGGGTGTCATGGCCCTGCCCGACGGCCCCGGTCTCGGTGTTGGCGTCTCCGAGGAGGCGCTTGCGGCTGCCAGCGACGGCGCGACGGTCGCGTCGGGAACGAGCTAGGAGTCCGCGCCGACCGGCTCCAGCGCCCGCCACCACGTCGCGGCGAGCAGCTCCGGGACGAGCACCTCGGAATAGCGGGCGACCGCCGGGTCGTCGTCGCCCGCGAAGCGGATGACCGCAGCCACTTCAGGGACGTCCGCCCCAACCGCCACGACGGTCGCGGATCGCTTCGCCAGCCAGTCGAGCGCCTGGCCATCCCAGCGCGAGCCGGCGAACAGGATCGCCCGGTAGTCGAGCGTCTTCGTCAGGTACACGTCGACGTGGGCCCAGTCGCCGGTCTCGCAGCCGACCGCCGGCCGGCGCGGCCCCTCGCGGATCATCAGCGCTCCCTGCTCTGCCGTCGAGAACCGCTCCACCGGCGCCAGCAGGAACAGCCCATCCGGCGAGGCGACGTTCGTCGTCAGCGACGGTAGCCACTCGGCGCTGGTTCGCAGCAGATCGGCCGAAGCCGCCGCGACCTGGCGCGTCAGGCCGACGACGTCGTCATCGAGCCCGGTCAGGTGACCTTCGAGCGCCCGCAGGAGCAGCCCGGTGTGCTGGAAGGTCCGGCACGCGACGCCGCCGACCTCCTCGCCCGCGCCCATCTCGACGATCACGTCGGCCCGGGACGCGAGCATCGAGCCCGGATCGTTGACGAGCGCAACGACCGGCGACCGACCGCGGTACCGCTCGACCGCGTCGAGGGTCTCCGCGCTCTCGCCCGTGGCCGAGACCGCGACCACGAGCGTGCGCGCGTCGGGCGGCCAGCTCGCGTCGACCGAGGCCGGCTCGGCCGCGGCGGCGATCCCGGCCACCCGCAGGTCCTGGGCGGCGACCGACGCGGCGAAGCGTGAGCTGCCCATCCCCAGGAACAGGACCCGGTCGACGTCGCGCGGCGCGACCGCGAACGGGTTGCCCGCCGCCAGGCGGTCGGCGAGGAGCTCGAGCCACTGCGGCTTCGTCTCGAGGTCGGCGAGGAAGTGGAGCGGGTTCATCAGCGACGATCGTGGCAGGTCGGCGATCAGGACACGAACCGCGCCCGGAGCGTCGCGAGCGGCGCGTATTGCCAGCGCCGGAGGAACCGGGCCGCATAGACGAGCTCGCGACACTCCTGCTCGACCTCGAAGGCTGCCAGCAGCACCGGATCCGGGCTTCCGCCGGCGGCCGCGAGGAACTCGCGTCGCGTCCGGGCGATCCAGCCGCCGATCGCGTCGCCGGCAGTCCCCGACGACTGCTTGGCGACGATCCGTCCGACGTGGTCGAGGCTCGACAGCATCTGGGCCAGGTCACGTTCGACGGGCTGCCGAAGGGCGTTGGCACCCGCATCGAGCGCCGGGTTGCCATCGAAGTCGATCACGGCCAGGCCCCCGGTCCACTCGAGAACCTGCCCGACGTGCAGATCGCCGTGGACCGGCTGGGTCTCGACCGGCCGATCCACTCGAAGGCGATCGACCACGGCCCGCATCCCGGGCTCCAGGCCCGCGAGCACGACGCCGGCGGCCGGGTCGACGTCCGTCGTCAGCTCGAGCGCATCGGTCAGCATCGCGCGAGCGCGCTCGTGCCAGTCCGCGACCGTCTCGGCCAGAGCCGGGACCACCGGGTTCGCGATCACGAGGGACGGGATGGCGAGCGCGGCGTGCAGGTCCGCGACCAGCCGGCCTAGCGACGCGCCGATCCACGGGTCGCAGTCGGGTGGGCACGCGACGGCGTCGCGGGCGACGTGCGCGATGTGGCGCTCGAGCCGCGTGACGGCCCAGTCCCAGCCATCGCGGGCGCCGGGCAGCAACCCGTCGCCCTGGGCGATCGCCAGGTCGACGCCGGCCGGCGAACGCCACGCGATCGACCCGAGCGGCCGTGGGATCCCCGCGAAGCCCACGGCACCGAGGTGGGCGATGAGCGTCGCGGCGCGGGACGGGCCCGGGCCGACCCGTCGGAACCACTTGACGATCGCCCGCTCGCCGACCACCACGGAGACGTTGGTCTGGTCCCCTTCGATGGCGCGCTCCGATGCCATCGGGACGCCGGCCACGAACGCCGACAGCCCGTCGCCGGGGAGAGCCCGGCGCCAGGAGGTCGCCCCGAGGTCGTCGCGGGCCAGTGGCACGACGTCGAAGGACCGTTCGGGCGCCGCAAGCAGGGCCACGGCGAAACGATCAGCCAGGCGGATCGCCGCGACGGGCTCGCGCTCGTCGAGGGGCGTCGGCGAGTGGCCGCGGCCGTCGCGAGCCGGCTCGCTCGGCGGCCAGTGCGCGCGCAATTCGCCGAGGAGCCGGTCGTCGGCCGCGTACGATGCAGTGGCAATCCCCGGCGCGTCCTCGCCCGGCCCCGTCTCGTCCAGTCGCTCAGTCACGAGGAGATGATGGCTCAGCCGCTGACCATCCTGTTCATGCCCGAGTCGGCCTACGGCCCGACGAACAACTGCGTCGGGATCGGCGACGTCCTGCGCAAGCGCGGCCACACGGTCGTCTTCGCCGCCGAGGCGTCGTGGAACGGCCGGCTGGCGCCGCTCGGGTTCGTCGAGGATCTCGTCGACCTGTCGGCGCCGCCGGAGCCGGACCCGGACGCGCCGCCTCAGGACGCCGGGCAGTTCTGGAAAGACTTCATCCGCGACACGGCGCCGGAGTTCCGCAAGCCGACCGTCGAGCAGCTCGCGACGTTCATGCAGCCGACCTGGCGGGCCCTGATCGACGGCGCGAAGTACTGCGAGCCGCAGCTGCGCGAGATCATCGCCCGCCAGCGACCGGACGTGATCGTCGAGGACAACGTCGTGTCGTTCCCGGCGCTCCAGACCGCGGGCAAGCCGTTCGTCCGGATCGTGTCGTGCAATCCGCTGGAGATCCGGGCCGACGCCGGCCACGAGATCCCGCCCGCCTACTCCGGCCTCGCATCCGACGACCGGAGCGAGTGGCAGGCATTCCGCGAGGAGTACGACCGGACCCACCGCCCGACGTGGGAGGACTTCGACGCCTGGTGCCGGGAACAGGGAACGGCGCCGTTGCCGGAGCTCGAGTTCGAGCACACCTCGCGGGACCTGAACCTGTACGTCTTCCCGCAGATCGCCGACTACACCGATCGCCGGCCGCTCGACGCGACCTGGCGCCGCCTCGACTCGTCCGTCCGCGCAACCGACGGCGACTTCGATCTGCCGGACGAGCTGGCGGACCGACCGCCGGGCTCGGCTCTCGTCTACCTGTCGCTGGGGTCGCTGGGCAGCGCCGACGTCGCGCTGATGCGGCGGCTGGTCGCGGTCCTCGCCGACACGCCCCATCGCTACGTCGTCTCGAAGGGCCCGCAGCACGCCGACTACGAGCTCGCCCCGAACATGTGGGGCGCCGAGTTCCTGCCCCAGACGAAGATCGTACCGCTGGTCGATCTCGTGATCACCCACGGCGGCAACAACACGACGACCGAGGCCTTCCACTTCGGCAAGCCGATGATCGTTCTGCCGCTGTTCTGGGACCAGTACGACAACGCCCAACGGGTCGACGAGACGGGCTTCGGCGTCCGGCTGCCGACGTACGCGTTTGCCGACGACGACCTCCGCGGAGCGATCGACCGGCTCCTCGCCGACGCCGATCTGCGCGGGCGGATGGCCCGGAACGGGGCGGAGATCCGGGCACGGGACGGGGTCGCGAAGGCCGCTGACGCGATCGAGGCCGCGGGGCTGGCGGGCCGGTGAGCGTCGACGCGGTCGCGCCACCGAGGATGCGCATCGTCCGCGCCACGCGCTATGTGACCGCGTTCCGCGAGGGCGGCTCCCTGCCGGGGCTGGTCGAGGCCGACGACGACGGGCTGTACGTCGTCAAGTTCCGCGGCGCAGGTCAGGGCCCGCGCGTCCTCGTCGCGGAGTGGCTCGCCGGCGAGATCGCCCGCGCGCTCGGGCTGCTCGTGCCCGAGCTCGTGGCGGTCGACCTGGCAGCCGGCCTCGCCGATTCGGAGCCCGACGAGGAGATCCGTGACCTGCTCCGGGCGTCGGTCGGACGAAACATCGGTTTGGACTTCCTGCCGGGCTCGATGACCTTCAACGCTGTCGTCGATCGGACGCCGGACCCGGACTGGGCCGCCGCGGTGGTCTGGCTCGACGGCCTCGTCACGAACCCCGATCGCTCGCCGCGGAATCCGAACCTGCTCGTCTGGCATGGCCGGCCGTGGCTGATCGATCACGGCGCCGCGCTCTACATCCACCACGCCTGGCGCGACCCCGACGCTCACGCCCGCCGGCCGCACGTCGAGCGCCTGGCCGACCACGTCCTGCTGCCGGTGGCCTCGTCGATCGCCGCCGCCGACGAGCGGCTCGCGCCGCTGGTCACGACCGAGCTGCTCGAAGATCTCGTTGCCGCGATCCCCGACGACTGGCTTGCCCCGGATCCGGTCATCGGCGACGCGGCCGCCCAGCGGCGGGCGTACGTGGCCTACCTCACGAGGCGCCTCGAGGCGCCGCGGCCGTTCGTCGCGCCGGTCGAGCAGCTGCGCGTCGCGGCGGCCGCGTGATGGCCGACCACCCGTTCCAGTACGCGATCGTCCGGGTCGTCCCGCGGGTCGAGCGCGGCGAAGCCCTGAACGCGGGCGTCGTGCTTCTCTGCCGGCCGCGCCGGTTTCTTGCGGCGAAGGTCGGGCTGGACCACGGCCGGCTCGCCGCCCTCGCCCCCGGGGTCGACCCGCTCACGATCGAGACGCACCTGGCGGCGATCGAGCGGATCGCAACCGGCGATCCGTCCGCCGGCCCGATCGCCCAGCTCGGACAGGGCGAGCGGTTCCACTGGCTCGTGGCTCCGTCGTCGACCGTCATCCAGGCGTCGGAGGTCCACACCGGGCTGTGCGACGACCCGGCCGTCGAGCTCGAGCACCTCTTCGACCAGCTCGTCCGCTAGCGCGGCATCGCCGGCGGGCCTACACGTCGCGGCGATACGGAACGGCGGCGACGAGGATGTTCGACCGGCCGAGCAGGGACTGCTGGATCCGCCGGGCGTTGTCGTTGTACAGGAACCGCTCCCACCAGTGACGCGGCACGTACTCGGGGAGCAGCACGATGACCACCTGGTCGGCCGACGCCGCGGCGGCGTCCGTGAGGTAGCGGACGAGCGGGCGCACGAGCGACCGGTACGGCGACTCGACCACGATCAGCGGCAGGCCCGGCAGCTGCCGGGCGAACCGCTCCCGGATCGCGTCGGCGCGTTCGCGGTCGTCCGTGACGTGGATGGCGCTCACGTCGTCGGACATCGTTCGCCCGAAGGTCACCGCCTGGACGACGTCGCGGGTGACGTCCGACGCCGGGATCAGGACGCGCTGGCGTCGCCGTGGCGGGCCGATCACCTGCTCGGGCCGCACGGCCGTCTCGGCCCGTCGTCGCGCGTACTGCCGGCCGATGTAGAGCATCGCGGCGACGAGCGCGGGGATCACGATCACGATCAGCCACGCGCCGAGCGCGAATTTGGCCACGGCGAACACGATGGTGACGATGCCGGTGGCCACGGCTCCGAATCCGTTCACGGCGGCACTCCGTCGCCAGTCGGCGCCGCGGTCTCGCAGCCAGTGGACGACCATCCCCGCCTGCGACAGCGTGATCGAGGTGAAGACACCCACGGCGTAGAGCGGGATGAGTGCCTCGACGCGGCCGCCGAAGACCGCCAGCACGCCGATCGCGAGCGCGGCAAGCGCGACGATGCCGGCGTTGAACGCCAGGCGCTCGCCGCGGAAGGAGAAGCGTGCCGGCATGAACCCGTCGCGGGCGAGGAGCGAGGCGAGCCGCGGGAAGTCCGCGAACGCGGTGTTGGCCGCCAGGACGAGGATGCCCATCGTCGAGATCTGGAGGACGTAGTAGATGACGCCGGTCCCGAACGTTGCGCGGCCGATCTGGCTGATCACGGTCTCGTGCTCCGACGGGATCGCGCCGCTGATCCCCGCCAGGATCGAGGTCCCGATGAACATCACGCCGACGAGCGCGCCCATCACCGCGAGGGTCGTCCGGGCGTTGGGCGACTCCGGACGCTGGAAGGCCGGCACGCCGTTCGAGACGGCCTCCACGCCCGTGATTGCGGAGCAGCCGTCGGCAAATGCCCGCATGAGGAGCAGGACGCCGAGGGTCTCCGGGGCGACGACCAGTGGCACGACGCCGGTCACCTGCGGCGCGTCGCCGAGGATCGCCCGCCCGATCCCGACCGCGAGCAGGGCGAGCATCGACACCAGGAAGACGTAGGTCGGGATCGAGAAGACGGTGCCGCTCTCACGGATCCCGCGGAGGTTGACCACCATCACGAGGAGGATGAAGCCGGCCGACAGCTCGACCCGCAGGTCGGCCAGGGGACCCGGGAACGCCGACGCGATCGCGGCGACACCTGCCGCGACGCTGACCGACACTGTCAGGACGTAGTCGACGAGCAAGGCCGCGGCGGCAGTCAGGCCCGCGTTCCGTCCGAGATTCCGGCTGGCCACGATGTAGCTGCCGCCACCGCCGGGGTAGGCGCCGATCGTCTGGCGATAGGAGACGATGATGATCCCGAGCACGAAAACGATCAGCAGCGAGATCGGGATCGTCAGCCAGAAGCTCTGTGTTCCGGCCGCCAGGAGCGTGAACAGGATCGCCTCGGTCGCGTAGGCCACCGACGACAGGTTGTCGCTCGAGAACACGGCCAGTGCCTTGACCTTCGACAGGCGCTCGGTCGCCTCCTCGTCGGTCGACAGGGGCCGGCCGAACAACGCCCGTCGCGCCCGCGCGGCGATCCGCTCGACACCCCGCGACGGCTCGCTGGCTGCGGGGCGTGCGGTGACGGTTCCCGGGCCGGCGTGACGGAAGTACGGCGACCGCTCGAGCGGTCGGCGGACGCGTCGATCGCCCGGGTGCTGTCCCACGAGGAGCCGCCGCCGCCCTGCCGGCCGCGGCTCCGCGCGATGGCCCGAAGGGCCGTCCTCGACGTTCACTCCAGGGGCCCGACGGTGACGGTCACGACCCCCGCGTTCTCCGTTCGCTCGACGGCGAAGGCGACGCCGGCCGCCTGTGCCCGCGCCAGCCCCGTGGCCGCGACCAGGTCGATCGACGGCCAGCCGCTCAGCCGGACTCGTCGCGCGCCATGGGCGGCGACCAGCGCGATCGCGGCGTCGATCTCGACCAGGGCCGACGATCGAAGGTCGTCCGGCTGGGCGGCGTCGTGATGGTCGAACGGCAGGTGGATGATGGCGCGGTTGTCCATGCCTTGACCGTAGGCCGGGCGACCAAGAGGCGGGCCGGTCGCCGCCGGGTCCGACCGCTCAACAAGCGCTCAACGTGGGCTTCGTGGGTCCTCGGCGATGCGATAGCCGACGCCCGGCTCGGCCACGATCAGTCCGTTCGTGGCGCCGGTCGGATCACCGGCAGCGAGCTTCCGCCGGAGGCGCGAGACGTAGACGTGGAGGTAGTGGCCCTCCTCCGCGTAGGCGGTGCCCCACACGGCGCGCAGCAACCGGCCCTTCGTGAGCACGCGTCCCGGCGACGACAGCATCGTCTTGAGGAGCTCGTACTCGCGTGGCGTCAGATCGAGGACCTTCGCTCCGACCGTCACGACGCGGGCCGCCACGTCGATCGCGACGGTGCCGTGGTGGATCGTGCCGCTCGCATCCGCGGCAGGACCGCCGGTCCGGCGGAGGAGGGCCGCGATCCGGGCTCGCAGCTCGTCGAGGCCGAATGGCTTGGCCAGGTAGTCGTCGGCGCCCGCATCGAGGGCCACCACCTTGTCGCGCTCCGCACCGCGGGCCGAGAGCACGAGGATCGGCGTCATGGCCTCGCGCCGGACCCGCCGAATCAGGGTTCCGCCGTCGGCGTCGGGCAGGCCGAGGTCCAGCAGGATCAGGTCGGGCCGCATTGCATCCCACTGCCGGAGCGCATCCGCACCGTCGACTGCCTCGGCCACGCCGTATCCATGCGCCGCGAGGTTGGCGGCAACGGACCGCCGGGTCGCCTCGTCGTCCTCGACCAGCAGCAGCCGCGCCCCGCTCACCGTCCGCGGCCGACGCGGCCGACGCGGCCGGCGGGCGCCGGTGCGGTCGCCGGTGCGGTCGCCGGGTTGGCTGTCGCTTCGCCGTCCGGTGGGCCCGCCGTCTCGAGGCTCACGACGATCCGGAGCCCGCCCAGCGGGCTCGCCTCCGCCCGGACGCTGGCCCGCATCGCCTCCGCGAACCCACGCACGATCGACAGCCCGATCCCGAGCCCACGCCGCGATCCCTCACCGCGCGGCGGCAGCCGGTGGAAGCGATCGAACAGGCGACCGAGGGACGCCTCGGGCACTCCGGGCCCGGCGTCCTCGATCATCGACGTCGACGCGGTCACCGTTCGAGGTCGCGGCAACGTGCGATCGCGGCCGGGGCAGGCGCATGGCGGGCGACGTTCTCGACGAGGTTGGCAAGCAACCCGTCCAGCAGGACCGCATCCGCCACGACCGGGGGCAGCTCGTCGGCGACGCGGATCGTGATCTCGCGATCGCCGAGCAGCGGCCGCAGCCGATCGACCACCGGTCGGACGGCGTCGCCGACGTCGATGGCCTCGAGGTCGGGCCGAAGGGCCCCCGACTCGATCCGGCTCAGGTCGAGGACCTCGCGAACGAGACGGTCGAGTCGCTGCGCCTCGGCGTCGATCGCGAGGCCGGCATTCCGGGCGCCGGCCAGGTCAAGGCTCAGGTCCGGGTCGATCAGCGCTCCCGCCTGAACGCGAATGCTGGCGAGCGGGGTGCGCAGGTCGTGCGACACCGCATCGAGCAGGGCGCTCTTGAGCGAGTCGGCCTGGCGGGCGATCTCCACCTCCGTTGCCTCGCGGCGAAGCGAATCGCGTCGGATCGCCAATCCCAGCTGGTCGGCGGCCAGGGCGAGCAGCCGCGTCGCCGAGCGGTCCGGCTCGGCGCGTCCCGAACCGCCGATCGCCTTGATGGACCCGACCGCGACCCCGTCGGCCATCATCCGGACGCGGAAGAGCGCGCCGCGGCCTCCCGTTCGTGGACCGGCGACGGGCCCGACCGCGCCCGGCGACGGCTCATGCGCCCGTTGCCAGCGGGCGGGCGTGTCGCCCGGCATCCGCATGAGATTGGTGACGAACGCCGATACAGGAAGAGGCTCGTCCGGCGACGTGTCGGCCAGCGTCCGCGGATTGACGCCCTGGTCGGCGACGATCCAGACCCGCTGCAGGCCGGTCGCCGCCAGCAGCCGATCTGCGACCAGCGGCGCCGCGGTCTCGACGTCGGGCGCGATCGCGAGGATCCGTCCGACGCTGAACAGCCCGGTCGCCTCGGCAGCCTGACGCGACGCGTCCGCCGCCCGCTCGCGACCGAGCGCGGCCAGCCGCCCCACGATGACCGCAAGGACGAGGAACAGGACGAGGTCGAGCCATTCACGCGGATCCTCGACGACCAGAGTCAGCCGCGGCTCGGTGAAGAACAGGTCGTAGATCGCGAACGCTCCAACCGCGGTGACCAGAGCCGGCCAGGTTCCGGCGACCGATCCGACAAGGACGATCGCCGCGAAGTACACCGGCGACGCATCCAGGATCGCCAACGGCGGCCCCTCGAGCAGCCGACCGCGGCGGTGGCGGTCGCGAGGGCCAGCGCAACGATGGCTGCAACCACCGCCAGCCGGCGGGCGGGCGGCAGCTGCGGCCGGGCCGGCCGGCGGATCGCGGTTCCAAGGAGATCCACGCGCCAAGAGTAGGCCGCAACGCAGGTGCAAGTCGCCGGCCCGCTGGAATACCCCAGCGTCACGACCGGGACTCGAAACTCGCCGTGGCTCGAGGTCGGGGGGCGTCGCCCATCCGAGATCGGGACCGTCAGGGCCGGAGGCCGCCCAAGCCGCTGGGCGGGATCGAGCTGATCGACCGCGCGCGGGCTTCAATCCACCACCGCGACGAGGAGAGATCGATGGATGCCATCACGATGCTCAAGGCCGACCACGACAAGGTCAAGAAGCTGCTGACCGAGCTCGAGTCCACGACGGAGCGCGGGATCAAGACCCGCGAGGAGCTGTTCGCCACGATCAAGGGCGAGCTGACGATCCACGAGGTCATCGAGGAGGAGATCTTCTACCCCGCCCTGAAGACTCACCCGAAGGCCAAGGACATCGTCCTCGAGGGGTACGAGGAGCATCACGTCGTCGACCTCATGATGGCGAGCTCGAGGCGCTCGACGTCAGCGATGAGACCTGGGGCGCGAAGGCTCTGGTCATGAAGGAGAACATCGAGCACCACATCGAGGAGGAGGAGGGCGAGATGTTCAGGCAGGCCCGCCAGGTCTTCGATCGCCAGGAGCTCGAGGACCTCGGCGCCCGGATGGAGCAGCGCAAGACCAGCGCCCAGCGCGAGCTCGGCGTGCCGGTCACCCGCTGACCGACGCGCGCCACCGCACACACGAACCGCGGCTGCCTGAGGCGGCCGCGGTCTTCGTTACTCTCCGCTGAACCGCGGCGGCCGGCGCTCGATGAAGGCGGCGATCCCCTCGGCGTGATCGGCGGTCGCGCCCGCTTCGCCCTGGAGGATGGCCTCGGTCTCGAGCTGCTCCTCGAGGGTCGCGTCCCACGTGGCGCGCAGGGCCTGCTTCGTGAGCGCGATCGCCCTCGGCGCGCCGGCCGCGAGGCGGGACGCCAGCGCCTGCGCCTCGGCAACGACCTGGTCGGCCGGGACGACCCGCGCGACGAGGCCGAGCCGCTCGGCGTCCGGCGCGGTCAACGGCTCGCCGGTCAGCGCCAGCTCGGCGGCCTTCGCGCCGCCGATGAGCCGCGGCAGGAGCCACGTCGCCCCCGAATCCGGCACGAGCCCGACCCGCCCGAACGCCAGGAGGAACGACGCCCCCTCGGCTGCGATCCGGACGTCGCAAGCGAATGCCAGGGATGCTCCCGCACCGGCGGCGATCCCGTTGATCGCGCCGACGATCGGCTTGTCGAGCCCGACCATCGCCCGGATCAGCGGGTTGTAGCGGAGGCGAATCTCTTCGGCGAGCGGCGCCGCGTCCGGCTCGAGCCGTTCGCGCAGGTCCTGGCCGGCGCAGAACGCCCGGCCGGCGCCGGTCAGGACGATCGCCCGGATCGCGCGGTCACCGGCGACCTGGTCGAGTGCCGCGAGGAGCTCGTGCTTGAGCGGGACGGTCAGGGCGTTGAGCGCGTCGGGCCGATCGAGCGTGATCGTCGCGACCGCGTCGACGACCTCGAGGCGGAGATCCGGCACGTTCGAACGCTCAGGCGGGCGTGGGCAGGCCGCTGAACTCGACGAGGCGCCCGTCCACGAGCTCGAAGACCCGGCGGTCGACTGGCTCGTCCGCGCCGCCGGAGCTCTCGATGACGAACTCGGCGAACAGCGCCGCGAACTCGTCATCGCCGGGTCGCAGGGCGCCCGCGACCAACAGGTGCCGCTCGGGCAGGCCGACGAGGACCCGGCCGGCGCCGCCAAGCTCCGCGGTGAGCTTGTCGCGGACCTCGGTGAGGAGGATCCGCGATGCGTCCCAGCCGTCGCCGGTGTCCGACGAGATCAGCCGTCGCTCGCCCGGAGACCTCGTCGGTCCACGCCGCCGCGGCCGACCAGGCCGCCAGATTGCGGAGGGCCGCGTCCTGGATGTCGGCGACCGACACCCCCCACGACACGAGGTGATCGCCGTTGACGATCACGTCGAAGCCGGTGGCCGGGATCGCGTACACGACCGACAGGTCGCACGGCCCCTCGTCGAGCAGTGGCTGCGAGTGATTTCGGCCGCCGTCCGCCGCGAGAGCGGTCGGATCGATCTCGGTGACCGCCATGCCCTGCGTCCCGCTCGGTCGCAGGAGGGGGATCAGGAGCGGCGACGCGGCCGCCCAATCGTGCTCGGGCGACTCCGGCGATCGAGTGGCCGCTCGATTCGCCCGGCGGAACGTGGCCCGACACCGGCGAGGAGAGGTCGATCGGAGCAAGCACGTCCGGCGCGGTGTCGCGCAGGATCCCCGGCGCGTCGTCGGCGAGGTCGTGGAGCTCATCGCGACCGACGTCGCTCCCACCCTCGAGGTCACGTTCCATCGGTCAGCGTCCCTTCCACTCCGGCCGACGCTTCGCGACGAAGGCCGACATTCCTTCTCCCTGGTCTTGGCTCGCAAAGAGGGCGAAGAACGCCCGTCGCTCGTGGCGCAGCCCGGCCGACAGCGGAAGCTCCTCCGCCAGACGGACGGCCTCCTTGGCGGCCAGCACGGCGATCGGCGGCTTGCTGGCGATCGTCCGGGCCAGGTCCAGCGCGGCGGGCAGCGTCTCGTCGGCGGGAACAACCCGGCTGACGAGGCCCATCGACTCGGCCTCGCGAGCTGACAGGTTCCGGCCGGTCAGGATCAGGTCCATCGCCCGCGCCCGCCCGATCGCCCGGGTCAACCGCTGGGTCCCACCGGCGCCCGGCATCACGCCGAGGTTGATCTCGGGCTGGCCGAACTGGGCGTCGTCGCCGGCGACGATCAGGTCGCAGCTCATCGCCAGCTCGCAGCCGCCGCCGAGCGCGAACCCGCGGACCGCGGCGATCAGCGGGGTCCGGATCGCCGCGATCCGCTCCCAGACGCCGAACCGGTCCTCGACCAGCAGGCTGATCGGGGTCTGGACGGACAGCTCCTTGATGTCGGCCCCGGCCGCGAAGGCTCGCGTCCCGGAGCCGGTCAGGACGATCGCCCGGCACGCGGCGTCGGCGTCGAGGGCCGCCAGGCCTTCGGCGAGCTCGTCGAGGAGGTCGAAGCTCAGGGCGTTCAGGACATCCGGTCGCTCGATCGTCACGAGCGCGACGCCGTCGACCGGGCCGTCGCCGCCCGGCGCGGGAAACACGATGCTGACGAGGCGGCGGTCGGCCGGCTGGGGGGTCTCGGTCGGCGCGGTCTGGGTCAAGCGGTCCTCCGTCCGCGCTCACAGTAGCAGCGAGCGGCGGCGGCGCGAAGTCCGGACGATTCGGTCCCGCGAATGCGCGCGCATCCGCTGCGAGTCAACCGCCGGCCGGCACTTCCTCCAGGACCAGGAAGGACGCGATCCCGGGTGCGATCTCGCGCAGGTTGCGGCCGGCCTGGCGCATCGCGTCCGATGCGAGGCCGGCATCGAGGGCCGCCCGGTCGTCGAACTCCATCGCCGTCATCAGGACGAGGTCGGTCTCGCCACCCAGGGCTTCGGCGACCCGCTGGACGCGAGTCGAGCGCAAGCCCGGCGTCCCGGCGACGAGCGGCAGATGCTCGGCGTGGTAGCGCCGAAGGAAGGTCTCGAGGGCCTCCTCTCCGCCCTCGGGTCGGCGATAGGTCGCGAGCAGCGTGGTCATGATTCGCCTCCTTGACGGGGTTGACGGCTCGCGTCGGCGAGCCAGTCGCTGGCGGTGCCCGGATCGGCGGTCGGCGCCTCGGCGAGCGGGTTGTCCGATGGCTGCGGCTCGCCGGGGACCGGATCCACGGCGATCGGATCGGGCCGATCTGCCGCGGCACGCTGGGCGGCCACGGTCGCGGTCGACCGGAAGAACCCCGCGAGCGCCTCGTTGAACAGGCTCGGCTTCCGTGACATGACCTCGTGGCCGCAGTCCGGCGCGACGAACAGGCGGCCGTCCGGCAGCTGACGCTTGAGGCCCCAGGCATGATCGACCGGAACGAACGGGTCGCGGTCGCCGCAGACGACCATCGCCGGTGCGTCGATCCGGCGCAGGTCGCGCGGCGAGAGCAGCGGCTGGACGGCGATGTCGGCGGCGATCGCGGGCAGCAACCCCCGCCACGAATCGACGCCCTGGCCCGCGTCGTGACGGCGGCCCAGCTCGGCGACCCACGCCGGCTCCTCGCGATCGGCGCGTTCGGGATCCATCAGCCGTCGCCCGACCGACGCCCGAGGCTCGCGCTGCGTGGTGATCCCCACCACCGTCAAGGTGCGCAGGCGCTCCGGGCTGCGCACGGCGTACTGCAACGCGGTCATCGCGCCCATCGAGAACCCGACGAGGTGGAAGGTCTCGAGCCCCACGGCGTCGACGAAGGCAGCGAGGTCGTCGACCAGCCAGTCGTAGCGGAACCCGGCGGACGCGTCCCAGCGGGTCCGGCCGTGCCCGCGAGCGTCGGGAACATGGAGCCGGAACGCGCGCGAGAACAGCGGGATCTGGGCCGCGAAGTCGCGGCTCCCAATCGACGTCGCGCCGTGGAGGAGCACCAGCGGCGGCCCGGCGCCGTGGACGTCATAGGCGATGTCGAGGCCGTTGGCCTGGATCGTCTGCACCCGAAGCGTCTCCTCCCTCCCCCGGCGGCGAAGTCTACGGGCGCCCGGCGAGGACCGCCGCTCGCGAGGAGCGCCGAGCGCGTCCGGAGCGCCGAGCGCGACTGGAGCGGCGCCCAGGGTCGCACGGGTCGGCGGGCTATCCTCGCCCCGCGATGAGCACCGTCTCTGCCCTGACCTCGCGCCCCTGGACCGCGCCCGACGATGTGCGGGCCATGAGCGCGGCCGTCTCGGCCGCCTGGGCGAGCCCGCGTCGGCCGTTGGTCTCGTGCACGCCGGGCGATCTCGAGTGGTGGACGGCCGGCGGCGGACCGGATGCCGACTGGCCGAACCGGATTCGGATCTGGGAGCTCGGCGGAGTCGTCGTCGGCTGGGGCTGGATCAACCCGCCGGCCAGCCTCGATTCGTTCGTGGCCGATGGCCTCACGACGATCGAGGAGGTCGCCGTTCGCGACGAGATCCTCGCCTGGCACGCGGACGTCGCGCGCGCCGGCGCTGCTGGTCTCGACGCCTGAACCGCTCGAGCTCGAGACCTGGGCGGCCGATGGCTGGCGAGAGCAGGCCGCCCTCCGCGAGCGCGGCTGGACCGCGACCGCCACGGTCCTGACGCAATACCTCCAGGCGCTAGACCTCGAGCTGGATCCGCCGCGCGTTCCCGACGGCTACGTCCTGCGCTCGCTCCGCGGCCCCGAAGAGGTGCCGGCTCGGGTGGAGGTCCATCGTGCGGCCTTCGCTCCATCGAAGATGACCGTCGAGAAGTACGGGATCCTTCGGACCCAGCCGCGTTACGCATTCGATCGCGACATCGTTCTCGAGGCGGCCGACGGATCCATCGCCGCGTTCGCGATGTGCTGGGTCGACCCGGTCGGGTCGATCGGCGAGTTCGAGCCGGTCGGGGTCCATCCCGATCACCAGCGGCGCGGGCTGGGGCGGGTGATCATGCGCCACGGATTGCGCCTGATGCGGGCGGCCGGCCTGCGCGACGCGATCGTCTTCTCGCTCAGGTCGAACGCCGCGTCCGAGGCCCTGTACCGTTCCGCCGGCTTCCACGAGCTTGCCCTGCATCGCCGGTACACGCGTCGTCTCGACCCCTGACGTGGGTCGCGGCCCCGGGCCATCGAGTCATCTCGCCGACAGGCGCCAGGCAGTCCCGTAACACGGCCGCGCGCTTCTCGTCTCACCGCTGAGCAGGCCGGCCCGGAGTCACCGCCCAGGAACCGCATCCCGGCCACTCGTCCCACCGAGCGGTGGGGGGAGCCCGATGATGTTCGATCCCGAACGGGCCAACGAGCAGGCCGTCACCTCGCTCCAGCCCGACCTTCCTGACGAGACCGCCTTCCCGGCGCCCGGCGAACCGGCATTCGAGCCCACGACCGGCTCCGCCGCCGCCCGGCGGCCGCGAACACCGCGTTTTCTCGCCACGGCACGCGGACAGCGGGCCGTGGCCATCACGGTTGCCGTGCTGGCCACCGCCCTCGTGGGAAGTCTCCTCGCCTGGAACGGCGGCAGATCCGCCGACGGCACGATCGCCGCCGCGACCCTCGGGCCGAACCCGTCGCTCTCGAGCGGCCCGAACGCCTCGACAGCGCCCTCGCCGACCGCAAGCACGGGCAGCACTGACCCGGCGGGCGGCTTCCAGCCCCTGACCGGCACGTCCGTCGAGCCCACCGCGGTCCTCACGGCCCGCGGCGCCGTCGGTGCCATCGTCCCGCTCGACGCGGGCTTCCGCCTCGAGAGCACCGACGCCACGCCGGCGTCGACCCTGGCCAGCCGCGTCACCGTCGAGCCCGCACTCGCGTTCACGGTCACGAAGGAAGCCGGCGATCGCGCCGTCGTCCTCGATCCTGTGAAGCCGCTGCGTGCCGGCTCCGTGTACCGCTTTGCCCTCAGCGGCGAAGGCGGCCAGCTCCTCGACACGTGGGCCTTCCAGGCGAAGCAACCGCTCCGGATCGTCGGCACCCTGCCCGGCCACGAGACCGCCGGGGTCCCGCTCGACACCGGAATCGAGGTGACGTTCGACCAGGATGGCGTCGATGGCGCGGCGGCCCACTTCTCGATCGAGCCCGCAATCGCCGGCCGGTTCGAGCAGCATGGCCGGACCCTCGCCTTCATCCCGAACCGGCCGCTCGCCGCCAGCACCGTCTACAGCGTCACCGTGACGCGCGGGATCAAGGTCCCTGCCACCGGCGAGGCGACCGTCGTGGACACGCGGTTCCAGTTCGAGACGTCCGCCAAGGGCGGCGGTGCGAATCGGCGCACGTTCGTGTTCCCCGACGAGGTGACCGAATCGCCGACCTCCGAGCGCCCGACGATCGGTCTGTGGTCATTCAGCAGGACGAAGCCACCGACGACGACCCGGATCGCCGTCTACCGCCTGCCGGATCTCGCCGCGGCGATCGACGCCTATCGGTCGCTCCGAGCCCGTCCCCAATGGACCGAGTGGTCCGCGACCGGGCTCGTCGACGTCACCCGTCTCCGCCGGATCCTGTCCGCCGATCTCCCGCTCACTCCGTATCGCAATGCGTTCTGGGTCCGGCTGCCCGAACGCCTGCCCGCGGGCTGGTACCTCGTGCAGCAGGCGGACGGCACCAAGCCGATCCAGACGGTCCTCCAGGTCACCGACGTCGCGGGCTACCTCGCTGTCTCGGACACGAAGACGCTCGTCTGGGCAAACGACCTGGCCAGCGGCAAGCCGATCGTCGGCGCCACCATCGCGAGCGACGGCGTCCGATTTGCCCGGACCGACGAACGCGGCCTGGCCGTCGGCAGCACGCCGAAGAGCCTCCTGCCGTCGACCGGCGACGCCTGCTCCCGGCCGTGCGACCCGGTCGTGGTGGTCCGAACGCCGGCCGGCCGGGAGGTCTTCCTGCCCCTCTCGAGCGGCTACGACCAGCTCGAGTATTACGCCGGCACGTACTGGTGGTCCGAGGCGGACGCCCGGACCTGGAGCCTCCTTCACACCGACCGGAGCCGGTACCGGCCGGGTGACACCGTCAACCTCTGGGGACTTGCCCGGGATCGCGACAACGGCAGCGTTCCGACCGAGGTCACGATCCGTCTCCAGAGCGCCGACGGCGCCGGCCCATCGATCACGACCCTGACGCCCCGGCCCAACGCGGCGGGCGTCTTCCACGGGACGCTTGCCCTGGCGGGACTGCCCGACGGCTACTACTCGATCACGATGGCGCTCGGCAGCCGCGTCGTCCGGAGCACGATGATCGTCGTCGGCGCGATCGCCAAGCCGGCGTACCAGCTTGACGTGACGACCGGCCGGCGCGTCTACATCGTCGGCGACCAGGTCCGGGTCACGATCGGTGCCCACTTCTTCGAAGGCACACCCGTCCCCGGCGTCGACCTCCGCCTCGCCGGCTTCGCCAGCGGCTCGGCCACGACCGATTCGCTTGGCACCGCGGTCTGGCGAACCGTCGCCGCGATCGAGGACGACGGGTTCCCGGAGGATCCGGCCTGGGCGTCGATCCAGGCGATGCCGACCCGGGCCGAGGAGGCGGAGATCGGGGCCGCGAGTCGTGAGGTCCTGATCTTCCCGAGCAGCCGGACCGTCGACGCGACCGCCCGGATCGCCAACGGCCGCGTCATCGCGTCCGGCGGCGTCCATGTCGTCGCCGTGAATCGGCTCGAGGCGGCCCTTGCCAACGGCGAGTTCGACTGGAACCTGGACGCGCGCGGGGCGGCCGTCCGGAACGCGACCGTGACGGTCCGGTTCACCGAGCTCGTGCCGAAGCGGGTGCAGGAAGGGACCGAGTACGACTTCGTCGAGAAGCGCGTCGTGCCGCGCTATCGCTACGACACCACGGAGGTCGACGCCGGCACCGTCCGGGTCCAGACCGCGGCGGACGGATCGTGGACGGCGTCGGTGCCTGCCGCGAACCCTGCACACACCTACCAGGTCCGGGCCTCCGTCGGCGATCCGGACGGCCATGTCGCGCGTCGCACGACGTCGGCCAGTCGGACCCGCGAGAATCCGTACGAGAACACCGAGTACCCGACCCTCGACCTGACGTCCCCGGCGCCCGACCAGAGCAACGAGTTCGGCATCGGGCAGCGGATCGACGTCCGGATGACCGATCCGAGCCTGGCCCAGACCGCCAACGACGGCACGCGCTACCTGTTCTTCACGGCCCAGCGCGGGATCCGGGCCGCCACGGTCCAATCGACGCGTCGCCACCAGATGACGTTCCCGACCTGGGGCGCGCCGAACCTGTCGATCGGGGCGGTCCGCTTCACCGGCACCGCGTACGTCGGCACGGCCTGGTACACGGCCACGTTCCGCGTCGCCGATCGCCGGCTGGACGTCGAGCTGACCACCGACGCGTCGCGCTATGCCCCGGGCGGCACGGTCACCATCGAGGTCCGGACCCGATCCGGAAGCGGAGCCCCGGTCTCCGCAACGGTGGTCCTCCGGGCCATCGACGAGAAGCTGTTCGCGATCAACGGTGCGACGGCGGAGGATCCGCTCGTCGAGCTCTATGGCGGGATCTCCGACGGGATGGTCGACACGTATCGCTCGCATCGTCATCCGCAGGGCCAGAACGAAGGCGGCGACACGACCGGCGGCGGGGGTGACGACCGCGACGACTTCCGCGATTCGCTCCTGTTCGAGGCGATCACGACTGGCCCAGACGGCCGCGGCAACGTGTCCTTCCGGCTGTCGGACGATCTCACGTCGTGGCGCGTCACCGCGTCGGCGGTCACGAGCCGCCTCCAGGCGGGCGTCGGATCGGTGCTCGTGCCGGTCGGCCTGCCGTTCTTCGTCGACGCCTCGATCGCGCCGGAGTACCTCGCGGCCGACCGCCCCACCATCGCCGTTCGGACCTACGGCTCGGCGATCGAGCCCGGCGCACCGGTCACGATCCGGGTCACCTCGACGAGCCTCGGTTTCGACAGCGGCCCGATCGCGTCCCGCGCGTTCGCCTCGGTCGACGTTCCGTTGCCGGTCCTAACGACCGGAACCCAGACCCTCACGATTGCGGCCACGACGGGCAGCGGCGCCGCCGCGCGGACCGACCGCCTGACCCGCAGCTTCGGCGTGGTCGACACCCGTCTGTCCCGGCAGCGAACGGGCTACGTCGAGCTCCCGGCCGGCGGTGCCTTCCGCGGCGGCGACGGCTTCACGACCGTGCTCGTGGCCGACGCCAGCGGCGGCCGGTACCTGCCGCTCCTGACCGACCTCGCCGGCGGCAGCGGCGCCCGCCTCGATCGGACCCTTGCGGCCGATCTCGCCAGGTCGCTCCTGAAGGCGCGCTTCGGACTCGACGAGCGGGACCCGACCGCCGCGCCGTTCGCCGCCGAGCGCTATCTCGCCATCGACGGCGGTCTCGCGCTCGTCCCGTACGGCAGCAGCGATCTCGAGCCGTCCGTCCTCGCAGCGATCATCGCGCCCGATCGGGTGGATCGCGTCCGGCTCGCCGGCTACCTCCGGGCGATCCGCGACCATGCGGGCGAGACCCGTGAGCGGCGGCTGTTTGCCCTGGCCGGCCTGGCGGGTCTCGGCGAGCCGGTCCTGACCGCGCTCAGGACCGCCGCGGCGGATCCTGCGCTGACGGTGCGCGAGCAGCTCCTGCTCGGCCTCGGCGCGGCCAGCCTCGGTGACTCCGCCACCGCGCGCCACATCCTCGACACCGTCGTCCGGGCGTCCGGCGAGCAGGCCGGCACGCTGGCCCGGCTGCGCGTCGGCAGGTCCGCCGCCGACATCACGGAGGGGACGGCGCTCGCCGCTGTGCTCGCCGCGGCCGTCGGCAGCCCGCTCGGTCCCCGGTTCTGGGCGTATGTCGAGGCCAACCCGGCCCGCGATCGGATCGAGGTCCTCCCGGCGATCGCGTACGTCACCCACATCCTCGACCGCCAGCCCGTCCAGCCGGCGCGCTTCGCGTGGACGGTCGGCGGGACGCGCCACGTCGTGGAGCTCGGGGCCGCCGAGTCGCTCCGGCTCGACCTGACCCCTGCCCAGCTGGCATCGCTCTCGCTCGAACGGCTGGGCGGGACCGTCGGCGTGACGACGACCTGGCGTGAGGACGTCGAGCCGGCCGTGTTCACGGCTGACCCGGACCTCACGATCACGCGCTCGATCCTGCCCGCCAGCTCGATCACGGCGTCGGATCTCGTCGTCGTCGAGCTCCACGTCACCTTCACGGCCCAGGCCGCGAACGGCTGCCGCCAGGTCACCGACCTGGTCCCGAGCGGCATGGCCCCGATGGGACCCGACTCGCGCTGGTTCAACCCGGACTTCGACGAGCCGCTCCCGGACGACGGCGTGATCCTGCCGTACGACCAGACCGCGTCGCGGGTGGTCTTCTGCGTCGGGCCAACCGAGAAGCGCAGGGAGTTCACCTTGCGCTACGTCGCTCGCGTGATCACGCCGGGAACCTACGCGTGGGAGCCGGCGGTCGCCCAGTCGGGCACCGATGAGTCGATCGCGAACTTGACCCCGGCCACGTCGATCACGATCCGCTGAGGGATCGGCGCTCCCGCACTGGCCCGCCGCCGGGCGCGAGCACCTCGCGCCGGCGGTCGGCTGTCCACCGGCGCCGCCTACAATTCGACGATGACGACCGAACCGCGGGCTGCGACCCGGCTGGAGCGCGACTCGATGGGCGAGATGGAGGTGCCCGCCGATGCGCTGTACGGCGCCTCGACCCAGCGCGCCGTCCTGAACTTTCCGATCTCCGGCCAGCGCTTTCCGCAGCCGTTCATCGCCGCCCTGGCCCTGATCAAGCAGGCGGCGGCCGAGACGAACGCCGGGCTCGGGCTCCTGGAAGGCGGCGTCGCCGACGCCATCGCGATCGCTGCGGCCGAGGTCGCCGCCGGCGGCCACGCCGATCAGTTCCCGATTGACGTCTACCAGACCGGCTCGGGCACGTCGACGAACACGAACATGAACGAGGTCGTGGCTCATCTGGCCAGCGCCCGGCTGGCTGCCGCCGGCTCGTCGATCACCGTCCATCCGAACGACCACGTCAACCGTTGCCAGTCGTCGAACGACGTGATCCCGACCGCGCTCCAGCTGTCGGCGGCCATGACGATCGAGTCCGAGCTCCTGCCGGCCCTCGAGCTGCTGCGGGCCGCCCTCGACGCGAAGGGCACGCTCCTCTGGCCGATCGTCAAGACCGGTCGGACGCACCTCCAGGACGCGACGCCGATCCGGCTCGGCCAGGAGTTCCGCGGCTATGCCGGCCAGGTCGAGGAGTCGATCCGTCGGGCGCGGGCCGCCCAGGCCGAGCTGCTCGTCGTGCCGCTCGGCGGGACGGCAGTCGGGACTGGCATCAACGCCCACCCCGACTACGCCGCGGCGGCCTGCGCCCGGCTGTCAGCGCTCACCGGTCTCGAGGTCCGTGAGACGGCCAACCACTTCCATGCCCAGGCGACGCTCGATGCCGCGATCGCGGCCCACGGCGCCCTCCGGACGATCGCCCTCTCGCTCTGGAAGATCGGCAGCGACATCCGACTGATGGGGATGGGCCCGCGAGCAGGCCTGGCGGAGATCGCGCTGCCGGAGACGCAACCGGGCTCGTCGATCATGCCCGGCAAGGTGAACCCGGTCATCGTCGAGAGCCTGACGATGGTCGTCGCCCGCGTCCTCGGCAACGACACGACCGTCGCCTTCGGCCAGACCGGCTCGTTCCTCGAGCTGAACGTCATGCTGCCGGTCACGGCCGCGGCGCTGCTCGAGTCGATCGCGCTCCTCGGTGCGGCCGCGCGCAATTTCGCCGATCGGGCGATCACCGGCCTGAGCGCCACCGATCGCGGGCCGGCCCTCGTCGAGCAGGGCCTGATGCTGGCGACCGCGCTGGCACCGGAGATCGGCTACGACGCCGCGGCGGCGCTCGCCAAGGAGGCGTTCAAGACCGGGCGGACAATCCGGGAGCTCGCCACCGAGCGAGGAATCGCGCCCGGCCGCCTCGACGAGCTTCTCGACCCCGCGTCGATGACCGAGCCGGGCCTCGGCGGCGGGCCGGCCGGCGGCTGAGGCCTCACGTCGCGAGCGCGCCCGCGCGGTCGCGCGGCGACGCGCGGCGCGGCGCGGGGCGGCGCGGGGCGGGGCGGCGCGGGGCGGCGCGGGGCGCCGACGGCTCGAAGCGCCGCGAGGCTGGACCCCGCCCGGCGAAGATCGACCCCACTGCCATTGCGCGTAGCCGCATTGTTGATGCGGCGTTGCCGAATGGGTCGGACGATCGCCCGGGCACGTCGTTCGGGTGCCCCGCCGATCACCCAACGAAGACCCGCGAGCATGCGGCTAGTCCGAATAAAGCATGCGGCTACTTGCAATGGCAGGGCAGACGGATCGGCGCGAACGCCTGCGCGTGGCGCCTCTCAGGCGAACCGGGTCGGCACGGACCCGTCGGGCTCTGGGTCGGCCAGCAGGAGAACGCCGACGAGCGTCCAGCCAAACCCGAAGCCGAGCCACGCGAACGGCCACCCGAACAACAGGATCGCCGGTGCGACGACGAGCACCCAGCCGACCCGGTCGTCGCCCCGGCCGACGAGGAGCAGCCCGACGAGCAACGCCCCGAGCGCACCGAGGGTCTGGGCGGCAACCGTCGCGGACCCAGGGGCGCCGCCGAGCAGGACGCCGATGAGGGCCGTCATCCAGGCGAGGTGCCCGAGCACGGCGAGGACGATCGCGACCGTACCGGCTCGTCCGCTGCCATCGGATCGTCGCGCCCAGCAGCCGATCGTGGCGATGCAGGCCAGGGCCGTGGCGATGATGGCGACCGGCACCACCTCGAGCAGATAGCCCGGCCAGTCGGGCGGGACCGCCTGGGCAATGATCCCGGACCCGCGACGCGGATCGGGCCGCGGTCGGCCACACGGCGCCCGCGCGCTCATGGCGGAGCCGACGCCGGGCTCATGACGGACCGTCGGTCAGGCGGGCGAGACCGGTCCGGACGAACCCCTGGAGGCTGTCGAGCTGGGCCTGGAGGGTCGTCGCCCCGAGGCCGGTCAGGCGGTACGGCCGGCGCCGGTCGACCGGCTCGAGCGCCTCGATCAGGCCGCGCCGCTCGAGACGCGCGAGAGCGCCGTAGAGCGTCCCGGGGCCCATCGGCGTGCCGGACACCGCCTCGACGTCGGTCATGATCGCGTAGCCGTGCTTCGGGCCGCCCGACAGCGAGACGAGGATGTACAGGGATGGCTCTGCGAAGCGGCCGAGCTCGCCGAGTTCCTTGGTCATGCGGGATGAACCTCGCTCGCGGGGATGCGATCCGTCGGTGGGTCGACGATCGTCGCGGAGCCGCGGATCGCCATCCAGAGCCCGACGATGAGCCAGGCCAGCCCGTACGGGAGAAGCGCGAGGGCCCCAAGCGAGGAGCCATCAGCGACCAGCACGATGCCCGTGAGCGCCCGGAGCGCGGCATGCGCCCCGATGGCGAGCAGTGGCACGAGGACGCCGATCGCGAGCACGAGCCAGCGGCGACGCGCCCCGATCCCGGCCCGGACGGAGGCCATGACCAGCAGCCCGCAGACGATGACGAGCTCGGCGATGATCGCCAGGCCCACGACCGGCGCCCACCAGTCCGTCATCGGGGCGGCCATCAGGCTGACGACGACGAAGCACAACCCGAGCCCGATCCGCCGTCCGAAGGTTGCAAGGTAGTCGCCCGGCAGGCTGATGAGCATGAGCGCGATGGCGGCGCCGAAGAAGCTCTCGGCGGCTCCCCAATCGGGCCCGGGACCGAAGGCGATGCCCAGGAGCGCCGCCGTGAGGGCGAGGCCGGCCGACAGGGCGAGCAGGCCCGGCAGCCGGTGGGTCCACGGCGCAGGCTCGGGACCACCGGCGAGGGCGTGCGGATGGAGCTGCGCATCGAGCGCGCCCCGGACGATGTCGAACCGATCCCGAGCCGTCGGTGGGCGCTCGCGAAGCAGGTCGAGAAACTCGCCCTCGTAGCGATCGCGCCAGGCTCGTGGATAGAGCTGGATCAGCCTGCTCATGCCTCGGTCCCCTCCGTTGCCCCGACGGGATCAGCGGCCCGCGGCGGACCGATCAGACGATACGCCCGGCGGCCGCCGCCGTTCGTGGTCGGCTCGATGAGACCGAGCCGATCGAGACGGGCAACCGCCGCATACAGGGTGCCCGGCCCGACGGGGCCGTCGAGCGCCCGCACCGCGTCGAACAGGTGGACGTGCTGACGCGGGCCGTCGCGGAGCGCGACGAGGACGAGCCTCGCCGTCTGCGCGAACCGTCCGAGGCCCGCTTCGTCGAGCACGTCAGCCGGCCACGATCACGCCGCAGGCGATCCGGCCGCCGCTGTTGCCATTGGTGGCATCGGTCAGCTGGTCGTCTTCGTTGGCGTGGATGATGAACGAGCTGCCGACGGCGCCGGCGGTCGTGTCGAACAGCGTCGCCGGCCCGCCCGTGAGCGTCACCCGGTCGGTCGTCGCATTGAGATGGGCAATGCCGGCACCGTTGACGATCAGGTTCGGCAGGTCCCCGGCGTGCGCGCCCGCGGCGTTCAGGAGCCCGTGCTGGCGGACCAGCGGGTTGTAATGGGCGCCCGCAGCCGCGAATGTCGGGCCGCATGCCCCGACCCCGTGGATGTGGATCCCGTGCAGGCCGGGCGTCAGGCCCTTGACGTGGACGTTGACGTGGACAGCGCCGGTGCCGTCCTCGACGAGCTTGGCCCAGCCGATCGTCGCGCCTGTGGCATCGATGAAGCTCGCGCTCGCCTGCGCTCCGCCGCGAGCCAGGGACTGGGCCGCGAATGCGCCGGTCAGAGCCAGGGCGGCTCCGAGGACGCCGATCGCGACGATGAGTCGACGGGTGACGTTCATGGCTCCACTTCCCTCTACTCGCATGATGATATACCACATGTCGATATATCGCGTCACGATATATACGCTCCTGCCGGGAGCTTGTCAAGATCCCGGCGCGACCCAACGCGGCGATGACGCCGGCCCGGTACGGTCCGGTGGTGATCTACCAGCAGCGCGAGCCGGAGCCCGCGGCCGAGGTCGACGACGACGGCGGCACCCCGTCGATCGAGGGCCGTGCGCCGTGGCGGCCTCCGGAAACGCCGCTCGCCCCGGACGGCGGCGACCCGACCTTGACCGACGAGGTCCTCGCGACGGCGCGCTATGTCGCGGTCGATCGGATCGACGGCGGCGTCACGACCCTGGCGGTGGCGACCTGGCCGACGGTCGAGCCCGCGACCGGGCGGCTCCAGTTCGGGCCGCGATCCGCTCGCCAGGTCATCGTGGTCGACACCGTACGTCTCCAGGAACGGACCGATGCCGAACGCGTGACGCTGGGCCAGCTGATCCGGCCCGTCCGCGTGTCCGACGTCCTGCTGGTGACCGACTACGCCGAGGCAGCGCTCGACGACTGGGGCCGGATCGTCGACATGACCCGTGCCGGGCGCCTGGCGGCGAAGGCCGCGCTCTACTCCGCGGTCGCCCCGGCGCCCACGGTCGCCGAAGCCGTCAGCCTGGGCATGGACCCGATCCAGGTGACACAGGCGGCAGCGGGCGCCCCGGCGGCCGCGCCCGGCGACGAGGAGCCGGCGCCCGGCGGCCCGGTTGCCTACCCGGCGGTCTGACCCGTGACCCGACCGACCGCACTCGCCAACGCCCGATTCGTCAACGACGACTTCGTGGCGGCCACACAGGGCGCCGACCTGGTCTACGTCCTGTGCAACGTCGGCGATGCCGATGCCCAGGTCGTCCTCCTGCCGCCGGCCCCGCCGCGGAGGTTCCGACAGCTCGTCGTCGTGGATGCCGGCGCGACGGCCAAGTTGCCGGCACTCGTCGACAGCCTGGTCGCCGCCGGACTGGTCGCTCCGGCCGGTGATGCCGAGGCGGTCGGATCGATCCCCCTCGTCGTGGCGACGCATCCCCACGACGACCACCTCCGGGGCATGCCCGAGCTGCTCGGGCGCTACGCGACGGATCGCCGGATCGCGGAGTTCTGGGATCCGGGCTACTGGCACACGATCGACGCCTATCACGACACGATGGCCGAGATCGCGCGGCAGGCTCACGTCGTCTACGCCCAGCCGACGAGCGGCTTCAGGCGCTGGATCGGGAGCGCGGCCATCACGGTGCTGTCGCCGTCCGTCCAGCTCCGCAACCGGTTCGACACGTACGGAACCGAGCTGAACGACTCGTCGATCTCGCTCCGGATCGAGGCGCCCGCCATCCGCGTGATCCGCGACGAGCACGGCCAGCGGATGATCCGGCCGGACTCGAGCCGGATCGTGCTCGGTGCCGACGCCCAGACCCTGTCGTGGTCGTTCGTCCTGACCGAGTTCCCCTACCTCGCCGCGTCCACGACCGAGCAGGCCAAGCTGCTCGATGTCGGTTCCGGGCAGGACGTGCTCCGCACGGACGTGCTGAAGGTGTCGCACCACGGCTCCAAGCACGGCGTGAACCTGGAGCTCGTCGAGCGGATGAAGCCCGGACTGACCCTGATCTCCAGCGTTCCGGAGGGCGGCAAGTACGGCTTCCCGCACGACGTCGCCCAGGCGTTGATCCGCGAGGCGCTCGAGTCGACGACCTCGGGCCAGGCGCGGACGACGGACGCCGCCCTGTCGATCCTGTACACGGCCGACGTCCACGACGGCCCGGCTCCGGTTGCGCTCGGGTCGATCGGCGTGATCCTCCGCGGCGGCCGGCGCTCGGTCTGGCGCTTCGGCGACACGCCGGGCAAGAAGATCGACCTCGCCAAGGGGCGGCGCTGGCTCGGAGCCTGACCGGGTCACCGCCCGTCCGGAGGGTTCCTCACCCCTCGGGCTCCCGCGCCAGACGGCTACAATCGCGGCCATGACCTCGACCAGGCTCTGGGATCGCGCCGCGGACCTCCCGATGGTCGTGGGTCGCCGTTCCCGGCCCGAGCTGGTCGCGCTGCCCGCCGACGAGCTCCCGACGCTGGCGGAGCTCTTCACCTTCATGCGCGACGCCGAGCTCCGATTCGACACGCTGTGGATGCGGATCGAGGAGCGCAGCTTCGGCGTCAACGGCGAGCAGCTCAGCGTCGTCGAGGTCAGCCTCCGCCACCCGAACGATGCCCGGGTCACGACGATCCAGCCGGCACTCGGGATGACGGGCAACTACGAGCTCTGGATCTCGGATGGCGAGGTCGTCCGGACCTACAGCTCGGCCCACAAGCTGGGTACCGAGCGGCCCGTCCGGCGCGCCGTCGTCGGGGTCAGCGGTCCCGCGTCGCGCGACCTGCCCGGCACCAGCCGGGTCTACGCGCCATTGACGTCGCTGCCGATGGAGACGCTGCCCGAAGCGTTCGTCCATCCCGCCGGCTACTGCCAGAACGTCCTCGCGACCGGCAACTGCCGGGTGGACGGCCTCGCCGAGGTCGCCGGCCGCGAGGCGATCGTGGTCGTGTGCGATCACCCGCGCGTGATCGACCTCGCCGGTGATCGGCCGGACTTCCGGATCCGCCTGGCGGTCGACCGGGCCGACGGCGTGATCCTCCGTCTCGAGGAGTCGATCGGCGGCGTCACCACCCGCGACGCGATGGTGACCGAATACGAGCCGGACGCCCCGCTCCTGCCCAACACCTTCGACTTCAGCTTCCCCACCGGGACGACGATGCTCTACTGACCCGGAACGGGTCCTTGCACATCCCGCCGAGCCGCGTATCGTCCCGATCGATCCCGGGATGCTTGCCACTGTCGACGTGGGGGATCGAAAGGAGGACGCGCGACCGACGACCGGCGGCAGCGCCGCCGACTCCCATCCCCGCGCAGCGGCGTCCGCGCCCGCATCGGCCGGATCGCCGTCAAGCCGGTCCTGGAGGGGCCCGGCGCCCGGCCGTCCTTTCCGGCCGGGTCCATCGACCGAGGGAGGATTCGATGACCCAGAAGCCAACTCGCGAGGAACGGATCCAGCAGGACGTCAAGGACCTGCATGGTCTCGGCTACGCGCAGGAGCTGTACCGCTCGATGGGCGGGTTCAGTAACTTCGCGATCAGCTTCTCGATCATCTCGATCCTGACCGGCGCGGTGATCCTCTACGACTACGGCCTGGCCTGGGCCGGCACTGCCGCCGTCCTGATCGGATGGCCCCTGGTCACCGTCTTCGTGCTCGCGATCGCCGCCTCGATGGGCGAGATCGCGTCCGCCTACCCCACGGCCGGCGGTCTCTACTACTGGGCGTCGAAGATGAAGAACAAGAACTGGGGCTGGTGGACCGCCTGGCTCAACCTGATCGGCCAGTTCGCGATCGTCGCCGGCATCAACTACGCCGCGGCAGGCTTCATCAACGCCACGATCATCGATCGGATCACCGGCGGGACGTTCAACACCGTCGTGATCGGGTTCATCAACGGCCAGCTGGTGACGATGGGCGTCCTGATGCTCATCCAGCTCGCCATGAACATCGGCGGCATCAACCTCGTCGCGCTCCTCAACCAGGTCAGCGTCTGGTGGCACATCGTCATCGTCGCAGCCGTGGTGATCCTGATCTTCGTCACCGGCAAGCCGGACCAGTCGGGGCTGACACTCGGCGCGATCCAGCCGCTCGACACGGCCGGGAGCTGGGACAACAACCTTGGCTTCGCCCATCTGAAATACGGGCCAGCGATCTCGTATCCCGTCATCGCCGCGTTGTTCTTCTCGCTGCTCCAGGCGAACTGGACGTACACCGGCTACGACGCGTCTGCCCACGTCGCCGAGGAGACCGTCGGCGCCCGCGTCTCGAGCGCATGGGGGATCTTCCTCTCGGTCGCCGTCTCGGCGGTCGTCGGGTTCGTCTTCCTGCTCGCGCTCACGACGCACCTGCCGAGCCTGGCGGCGCTGTTCCCGGCGAGCCTCGACGATTCGGCCGCCTACAGCCAGTACTACTTCGGCGGCGGCGTCGCCGTCATCGAGATCCTCGAGGTACAACCTCGGCGGCCTGGGTGATGTCCTGTCGGCCGGGATCGCGATCGCGATGGCGTTCTGTGGCCTCTCGTCGGTGGCCGCGGCCGGACGCATGCTGTTCGCCTTCAGCCGCGACGACGGGCTGCCCGGCGCGGGCTGGCTCAAGCGGGTCTCGCGTCGCTATCGCACGCCGGCCAACGCCCTCACGGCGATCGTGGTCGTCAGCTGGCTGTTCACCGTCGCTGCCTTCGTGGTCGGCACCGGCACGGCGATCGTGATCATCACCGCGATCAGCACGATCTTCCTGTACGCCGCCTATGGCGTCTGCATCTATCTCGGCGCGACGACCAAGGAGTGGCTCGAGCACCGCGTGTGGAGCCTCGGACGCTGGTCCAAGCCGGTGGCGTGGATCTCGGTCTTCTGGGTCATCGTCCTGATGATCCTGTTCAGCTTCCCGACGTCGGGCAACATCTGCTGGCCGTTCATGCTTGCGGGGGTCGTGCTCCTCCTCGTGTACTACTTCGGGTATGCGAAGGCGCGCTTCCAGGGCCCGAAGCGTGCAGGGCGCGGCGGCCGAGCTCACCGAGATCGAGCGCGAGTTCGAGCAGGCCGCCCGCGAGATCGCCGGCAGCTGACGCCGAGCCGTTCCACCCGGCGACCGCCGGCCGAGCCATCGACGGCGGTCCCCGTCCCTGCATCTCAGAGGGTTCGATGAGCAGCACGCACAGCGATCACGGCGGCCCCGGCGGCGGCTCGGACCACCCGCGCCTCCAGGAGCTCCAGGCCATGGTCCGCGACGGCCGGATCGACACGCTCGTCGTCGCGATCACCGACATGCAGGGCCGGCTGATGGGCAAGCGCGTCCAGGCGCGAGGCGTTCCTCGCCGGCGTCATCGACCACGGCGCCCACTTCTGCACGTACCTCCTCGGCACCGACATGGAGATGAACACGCCCGAGGGCTTCGCCGCTGATGAACTGGGAGACGGGCTACGGCGACTGGATCGCCGCGCCGGTCTGGGACACGCTCCGGGTCCTGCCGTGGCTCGAGAAGACCGCGATCGTCCTGTCCGACACGTTCACCGAGGAGGAGCACGAGGAGATCGCCGGTCTCGCCGCGGACGATCCTCAAGCGCCAGGTCGCGCGGGCCGCGGAGCCCGGCCTGACGGTCAAGGCCGGCTCGGAGTTCGAGTACTACGTCCTCAAGGAGTCGTGGGAGGAGTCGGCCGAGCTACGGCTGGGGCATCGCCGCAGCGCTTCGGCTACTACAACGAGGACTACCACCTCCTCCAGGCGACCAAGGCCGAGCCGCTCCATCGGCTCCTGCGCAACCAGATGACCGAGGCCCGGATCCCGATCGAGTTCAGCAAGGGCGAGGCGGCGCCGGGCCAGCACGAGGTCAACATCCGCTACGACCACGTCCTCGAGTCGGCCGACCGGAGCGTGCTCTTCAAGCACGGCGCGAAGGAGATCGCCTACCTCAACGGCTGGGGCATCACGTTCATGGCCAAGCCGGACCACACGTGGACCGGGTCGTCGGGCCATCTCCACATGAGCATCTGGAACGAGGACGGGTCGCAGTCCCTGACCCACGATCCGAGACGCCGGCCGGCCGTACGGCATGTCCGAGACGTTCGCCCGGTTCGTCGCCGGGATGATGGCCTACT
This sequence comes from uncultured Chloroflexia bacterium, assembly GCA_963746075.1. Taxonomy (GTDB): domain Bacteria; phylum Chloroflexota; class Limnocylindria; order Limnocylindrales; family CSP1-4; genus CF-46. The sequence goes on along the minus strand of CAVUZY010000007.1, from coordinate 169,489 downwards.
CACGCGAGCTCGCGATCTTCATCGCCCCGAACATCAACTCCTACAAGCGCTACGCGTCACTGTCCTGGGCGCCGGTGAACATCGTCTGGGGCCGCGACAACCGGACGACGGGCTTCCGGCTGGTCGGCCACGGCATCGGCGCTCCATGTCGAGGACCGCTTCCCGGGCGGCGACATGAACGCCTACCTGACCTACGCGGCGATGATCGGGGCCGGCCTGTGCGGGATCGACGAAGGCCTCGAGCCGCCGGCCGAGTTCAAGGGCAACGGCTACATCGCCAAGGACGTGCCCCGGATGCCGCGGGCGCTGTACGAGGCGATCGGCGAGCTCGAGCGGTCCGAGGCGGCGCCGGCGATCTTCGGCCAGGACGTCGTCGACCACTACCTCAATGCGGCCCGGGTCGAGCAGGACGCTGTACGACTCGATGGTCCACGACTGGGAGCGCGAGCGCTACCTCGAACGAAGCTAGCGCCACCACCCTGGGCGTTCAGAGGTTCGAGACGACCCCGGCGACCTCGACGCGCGGTCCGCGAGGCAGCCGTCGGGTCGTCAGCGCCGGCGACGGCCGCCCGACCTGGCGTCGCAGGCGACTGACTCCGCGCGACCGCCTCGCGCACAACGAGCTCAATCAGTCGTGATCGGAGCAGTGCGGCATCTTCGGACCATTCTCCTGTTCGCCAGAGGCCGAGGAACGCCGCCTCGACGATGTCCTCCGCTCCGGCGGGCTCACCGACGAAGCGCAGCGCGACCGTGTAGGCAAGCGATCCATGCTGGTCGTACAGGCGGCTCAGCGCCGCCAGGTCGCCGCGGGCTCCGGCCGTCGCCGGCTGGGCGCTCGGCGCGTCCATGGCCGCGCCGCGCTCGGAGGGCATCATCCCCGGGCCGGCGCGGCGTGAGCGGGACCGCTCGCACCGTCGAAGCGCAGGGTCGCGTCGCCGGTCGGCGGAGCGAGGTAGGTCGCGAGGCCCTCTTCGAGGGGCGTCAGGCGTCGCGGCATCCGCTCCTGGAGCGGCGCCAGGTCGACGGTCGCGGGCTGGTTGATGAAGTCCACCGCGTCGGGCGTGAGGATCGGCGTCGGTAGCCACGACAGCGGGATCGCGAGCAGCTTGATGAGCGGCGTCGGGCCCGGCAGGATCGGCCGTCGCAGGCCGGCCACCCGCAGCGCGGCGGCGATGATGTCGCGCATCCGGAGGGTCTCGGGCCCGCCCAGCTCGAACACCTGGCTCGCGGCCGCGTCGGTGACGAGCGCGTCGGCAGCGAGGTTCGCGGCGTCATCGACGAAGACGGGCGCCAGCAGCTGTGATCCGGTGTTCGTCATCGGGACCAGGAAGAGGCGGCGGGCAAAGCCGACGAACCGGTTGAGGGACACGTCGCGCGGACCGAAGATCCACGTCGGGCGGATGATCGTCCACGTCAGCCCCGAGCCGCGAACGGCCTCCTCGGCCCGCCACTTGGCCCGGAACCAGTGGCGCTTCGCGTCGGGAGCGGCCCCGGCGCCCGAGAGATACACGACGCGCTGGATGCCGGCCTCACGGGCGGCTGCGATCAGCCGCTCGGTGCCCGCGGCGTCGACCTCGACGAACGTCTGGTGCTTCCGTGGCGCCTCGATCGGCGAGTTCTTGAACGCCAGCGCGATGGCCAGGGCGTCGGCTCCACGCAGGGCCTCTACCAGGCCGTCGCCGGTCTGGACATCGGCCGACCGGAGCTCGATCGCGTCGGCCAGACCACCTCGGGCGCCTTCGCCGCGGTGGGTCAGGACCCGGACGGCATGTCCCCGTCGGTGGAGCTCGGTCGCGATCGCACCGCCCACGAAGCCCGTCCCGCCGGCCACCGCGACGGTCAGGCCGGTCGGCTCGGCGGCCGCGGCGAAGACCGTCCGGATCGTCTCGGCACGGTGGCGGAAGATCCGCTCCAGCTCGCCCCGGACGACGAGCGCGTTGGCGGCATCGCCGAGTGGCCCGAGCGGGACGGAGTAGCGGATCTCGTCGCGGACCACGGTTCCGCCTGGAACGGCTTCGAACGTGTGGGTGTGCTCCCAGCTGCGGTAGGGGCCACCGAGCTGGACGTCCTGGAACCGATGCGGCGGCTCGAAGTCGGTGATCTTCGTGGTCCAGGTCACGGGGATGCCGAGCAGCGGGCGGATCCGGTAGCGGATCACGAGCCCGTCACGCATCTCGCGGTCCTCGGTCAGGAACTCGAAGCCCATCGACGCCGGCGTGATCCGGCCAAGGTTCTCGGGGCGCGAGAAGAAGTCGAAGACCTCCTCGATCGGGCGGGCGATGAACTGGCTGGCGGAGAGGCGATGGGTGCTCATGGGATCGGTCCTGTCAGCGAGGCGAGTGTGGCACGGCGACGGAAGGAGGGGTGTCCGTCGCCGTGCCGGGAGGAGGAGGGTTGGCTGCGACGCCGGTTCAGGCGGCGGGCAGGAGGACGATGTCGATGACGTGGATGACGCCGTTCGAGACGTCGATGTCGGCGGCGACGATGCGGGCATCGTTCACGTACGCCGCGCCGTCGCGGACCGACGGGAACAGGAAGCCTTTGCTGATGGTCCGGATCCGGGTGCTGGCAACGACGTCGTCGCTGAACCGCTGGCCCGGGGCCACGTGGTACAGCAGGACCGCCCTGAGGGTGTCCACCGGAATGTCGGCGACTCCAGTGACGCCGAGTGCGGCGAAGAGCTTCTCGAAGGCGGCGTCGGTCGGGGCGAAGACCGTGAACTGACGGTTGCCGTTCAGGGTCTTGACGAGGTCCGCCCGGACGACGGCCTGGATCAGGGAGTCGAACTCGCCGCTGGCGGCGTTCACCGCGAGCGCAGTCTCGACGATCGTCGGACCGGGCTGGCGGGCGGCCACGGGCTGGGCGGCCAGGCCGAGGAGGAGGGCCGCGGAGGCGGCGAGGAGGGCGAGGCGTCGCATGTGCTGATCTCCTGGTTTCGACGTCCCTGCAACGGGTTTGTACAAGGTCTGTAGAGAGTCTAGACGAGCGTCCGCAGGCTTGTCAAGGGTTCTCTGCCATGTATGCTGTACGAACCATGTACACCATCAAACAGGCAGCAGCCCGATCCGGCGTCTCGGTGCCCCTTCTCCGCGCATGGGAGCGGCGCTACGGGATCGTTGCGCCGTCCCGGACCGCTGCGGGCTACCGGCTCTACGACGACGACGCGCTCGAGCGGATCCGGACGATGCGCCGGCTCGTCGACGCGGGCTGGACGCCGAGCACCGCCGCGTCGGCAATCCTCGCCGGCGAGACGATCGAGCTGCCGGAGCTCGCGCCCAGTGACCGCCCGGCGACCGACGGGGCGGGCGATGAGCGCGAGCCGGCCGATGCCGACCTGATCGAGGCATTCGTCGACGCCGCCATCGCGTTCGACACCGGCGCCCTCGAACATGTCCTCGACCGGATGTTCGCGGCAGGCACGTTCGAGCTCGTGGCCGACGCCCTGCTGCTCCCGGCACTCGTCGCGCTCGGCGGGGCATGGGCGGACGGCCGTTTGGCGGTCGCGGGGGAACACGCCGCAAGCCACGCGGCTCTGCGCCGGCTCGCTGCCGCCTATCAGGCAGCCGGGCGGTCCGCGCCGGCTGCGGGGGCCGTCCTTGTCGGGATGCCGCCGACCGGCCGGCATGAGCTCGGTGCGCTGGCCTTCGCCACGGCCGCGCGACGAGCCGGACTACCGGTTCTGTACCTCGGACCTGACCTGCCGGTCGCGGAATGGGTCGCGACGGCTCGACGAACCGGCGCGCGAGCGGCCGTCATCGGTGTCCTCACGGCGACCGACGCGCGTCCCGCGGTCGAGGTCGCGAGCGCGCTCCGGGCTGCCCAGCCGGATCTCCCGGTCCTCTTCGGCGGACGGCGGGCGGAGCGCGCCGGCAACGTGTTCGCGAAGCAGGTCGCCGCGGAGCCGGGTCGTGCTCCCGACGGCGCTCCACTGATCATCCTGCCCGAGCCATTGGCAGCCGCGGTCGCCGCGCTGGACGCGGCGATCCGCCGCCCCGCCTGACCCGTCATGCGCCCGAGCGACGGGCCTCGTAGGCGGCGAGAGCGCGTTGTCGGGCATCCGCGTGATCGACGATGGGCGGCAGATACGTGCCCGCCGCCGGGGCATGGACGTCCGGAGCCGGCAGGCCCGCTCGCTCGGCCGCCGCGGCGACCTGCGCGAGCTCCGGCACCCAGCGCCGGACATACGCTCCGTCCGGGTCGTGCCGTCGACCCTGGAGCGTCGGGTTGAAGATCCGGAAGTAGGGCTGCGGGTCCGTGCCGGTCGACGAGGCCCATTGCCAGCCGCCGTTGTTGCTGGCCGGGTCGCCGTCGACGAGATGGGCCATGAAGTGGGCCTCGCCGACACGCCAGTCCACGCCGAGGTGCTTGGTCAGGAACGACGCCACGATCATCCGCGCCCGGTTGTGCATCCAGCCCATCGCGCGAAGCTGGCGCATCGCCGCGTCCACGATCGGGTAGCCGGTGCGGCCCTCGCGCCACGCGTCGATCACGCCCGCATCGTGTTCCCAGGCGACGTCGTCGAGCTCCCGCCGGAATGACTCGTGCCGGACCCGCGGCTCGTGCCAGAGCAAATGGGCGTAGAAGTCGCGCCAGGCGATCTCGGAGCGAAAGCGCACCGGGCCCGCACCGCTGCCGGCGCATCGCTCGACCACCTCCACGGCCGACAGCGTCCCCCAGCGGAGGTCCTGGCTCAGACGAGACGTGCCTTCGAGGTCGAGCCGGTCGCGGCCCGTGTCGTAGGCGGCCAGGGCCGCCGAGGAAGCCCAAGCTTCGAGCCGGCGTCGGGCGGCCGCCTCGCCCGGCTCCAGGAGCAGGCTCGGCTCGGAGGTCGGTGCCGGATGTCCGAGCAGCTCCCGCGCGCGCCCGCGCTCCGCGTGCGGGACGTGGGGTAGGCCCGGGATCGCTTCGGGCGCCTCGAGGGCGGCCCGGATCGGCAGCTGCCGCCAGCGTCGATGGAATGGGCCGAAGACGGTGTACGCGACGCCGTCGTCGCGACGGATGTCCTCGGGCTCATGGACGAGGAGCCCGCGACCGGCCAGGAAGCCGATCCCCGCGGCCGCGGCGGCAGATGCCACGGCCTCGTCACGAGCCCGGCCGTACGGACCGTAGTCGAGGCTGGCGAGGATCGCCTCGGCTCCGATCTCACGGGCAAAATCGACCGCGGCGACCCGCGGATCGCCGGCGATGACGGCGAGCGTCGCGCCTCGCTCCCGTAGATCGTCGCCGAGCGCCTCAAGGGCCCTGCCGAGGAACCACGTCCGGTTCGGGCTGGACCATCGCCCGTTGACGAGCGCGTCATCGATGACGAAGAGCCCGACGACCCGCTCGTACTGCTCGACGGCATGCGTGAGCGCCGGGTGGTCGTGGAGACGGAGGTCGCGACGAAACCAGACAACGGCGGTCGGAGGCATGGCCGGATCGTAGCCTGCGGACGCGTCGCGGCCGGTTCTCCGGCTTCGTCTCGCGCGCTATCCTCGCCACGGGTGCGCGGAGAGGCAGGTCTGCGCGCCGGATGGGAGCAGCGTGGCGCACGACGCAGACGAGCCAGCCGCGACGACGACCGACGACGTTGCTGCTCTGCGCGCTCGAGTCGCGGAGCTCGAGGCGCGCGAGGCTGAGCACGAACGATCCGAGCGCGTCCAGGCCGCCCTGTACCGAATCTCCGAGGCGGCAAGCGGCGCGAGCGACCTCCAGGCGTTCTATCGCGAGGTCCAGGCAACCGTCGGGATGCTGATGCCTGCCGAGAACTTCTACATCGCCCTCTATGACGCACAGCGGCAGGCCATCAACTTCCCCTACTACGTCGACACCGTCGACCTGGACTTGCCGGACCCAGCCGCCTGGGAGCCGTTCGGCGTCGGCAACGCGCGTGGGACGACCGCTTACCTGCTGCGCAAAGGCCGCCCGATTCGGCTGGGGACGGCGGACTTCCTGAACCTGGTGGCCGCCGGCGAACTCGAAGAGGTCGGCCTGACCACGCCTGAGAGCGAGTGGCTCGGGGCGCCGCTGGTCGCGGATGGGCGCACGATCGGTGCGGTGGTATCGCAGACGTACACGGGGACGATCCGGTTCGCCGACGGCGATCTCGACGTCCTGGCCTTCGTCGGCCAGCACATCGGCGCGGCGCTGACGCGCGTTCGCGCCCTCGAGGAGACGCGCCAACGCAACGCCGAGCTCTCCCTGGTCAACGAGATCGGCCAGGCGCTCGCGGCGCAGCTGGAGTTCAGTGCCATCATCGAGCTGGTCGGCGACCGGGTCAGCACGATCTTCGAGACGAAGTCCCTGTTCATCGCCCTGCACGATCCGGAACGCGACACCCTCACGTTCCCGTACGACATGGACGAGGGCGTTCAGTTCGATCGCGGCGAATTCCCCGTCGGTCCCGGCCTCACGTCGACCGTCCTGAGGACCGGGCGGTCGATCCGCATCGGCAGCGTCGAGGAGCAGGAGGCCGCCGGCGCCGTGAACGTCGGCGGCTCGGATACCCAGTCCTGGCTCGGCGCGCCGATCCCGGCGGGAAACCGGGTCATCGGCGTCGTCGGGCTCGAGAGCCTCCGCTCGAATGCATTCGGTGAGGCCGACGAGCGGCTCCTGAACACGCTGTCCGCGAGCATGGGCGTGGCTCTCGAGAACGCCCGGCTGTTCGACGAGACCAAGCGGCTCCTGACCGAGACGAACGAGCGGGCAGCGGAGCTGTCCGTCATCAACGAGATCGGTGCGGCGCTCGCTCGCCAGCTCGACTACCAGGCGATCGTCGAGCTCGTCGGTCGGCGGGTCGGCGAGATCTTCCGGGTCCGCTCGCTCCACATCGACGCCTACGACGAGGCCGCGGGGATGATCACCTTCCCCTATGCGATCGAGGGCGGCGAGCCGCTCCAGCCGACGCCGATCCCATTCGGCCCGGGGCTGACGTCCGAGGTCATCCGCTCGCGGACGCCGCTGAACATCGGGTCCAACGACGCGATCGCGGCGCAGGGGGCGATCCTGTTCGGGCAGACGACCCAGTCCTGGCTCGGCGTTCCGATCCTGGCCGGCGATCGGGTCCTCGGCGTCATCGCGCTCGAGAGCTTCGACCGCGACGCCTTCGATGACGGTGATGTCCGCCTGTTGAGCACGCTCGCCACGAGCATGGGCGTCGCGCTCGAGAACGCCCGATTGTTCAACGAGACGAAACGTCTGCTCGCGGAGACCAACGAGCGGGCGGCGGAGCTCGCGCTCATCAACGACGTCCAGCATGGCCTGGCCGAGCGGCTCGACATGCAGGCGATGTACGACTTGGTCGGCGACCGGATCCAGGCGATCTTCGACGCCCAGGTCGTCGACATCGGCGTGATCGACCGCGTGGCGGCGCTGATCCACTACCCGTATGCCATCGAGCGTGGGATCCGATATCCGGATGAGCCGACCCCGATCCGGAGCTTCCGCAAGCAGGTCATCGAATCCGGCAAGCCGCTGCGGCTCGGCGAGGCCGAGCTCAGCGCCTCCATGGCGCTAGGCGAGACCGTCATCATGCAGGGGGAGCCGGCGCGATCGATGCTCATTGCCCCGCTGTTCGCAGGGACCGGCGTCAGCGGCGTGATCAGCCTCCAGAACCTCGATCGCGACGACGCCTTCTCCGAGTCCGACGTCGAGCTGCTGACCACGCTCGCCTCGAGCCTGAGCGTCGCCCTCGAGAACGTCCGCCTGATCGAGGAGACCCGCCAGCGGCTGGCCGAGCTGGCGACCGTCAACGAGGTCGGCAAGGCGCTCGCGACCCAGCTCGATCTGGATCCGCTCATCCAGCTCGTCGGCGACCAGATGCGCCGGACGTTCGAGGCGGACATCGTCTACGTCGCCCTCCACGACGTCGAGAACGGACGGATCGAGTTCCCCTACTACAACGAGCACGGCAGCTCCACGGGGCAGGGTGCCGATTCCGTTCGGCAAGGGCCTGACCTCGAAGATCATCGACAGTTGCGAGACTCTCCTGCTGAACCACGAAGCGGACTGGGATGCCCTCGGGACGCGCGGCGTCGGGACGCTCTCGAAGTCCTTCCTCGGCGTCCCGATCATCCTCGGCGACCGGTCCATCGGCGCGATCAGCGTCCAGAGCACAACCCAGGAGGGCCGGTTCGGAGAATCGGACTCGCGCCTGCTGTCGACGATCGCCGCCAACGTCGGCGTCGCGATCCAGAACGCCCGGCTCTACCGAGAGGCGCATCGCCGGGGCGATGAGATGGCCGCCCTGGCCGCCGTCGGCCAGGAGATCTCGGCGACGCTCGACGTCGATGTCGTCCTGCGCCAGATCGGCGAGCGGGTGCAGTCGCTGCTCGAAGCCGACTCGAGCGCGCTCTTCCTGGCGGACGCCGACGGCCGGACGTTCCGGGCGATCCTCGCGCTCGGCCGGATCGCCGAGCAGCTGATGGCGGATTCGATCGCGGTCGGCGAAGGGATCATCGGCGACGTGATCCAGCGCCGGACCCCGGAGCTGATCAACGACGTGACAGTGGATCCCCGGACGATCACGATTCCGGGCACCGAAGAAGTCCCCGAAGAGCGCCTGATGGTCGCCCCGCTCATCGCCCGCGACCGGGTGACCGGCGTGATGGCGGTGTGGCGGAATGCCGGCGTGCCGTTCGTCCAGGCGGATCTCGACTTCCTCGTCGGCCTCGCCCGGCAGGCGTCGATCGCGATCGAGAACGCCCGGCTCTTCCGCGAGGCCGGCGACGCCCGAGCGGCCGCCGAGGGCGCGAATCAGGCCAAGAGCGCCTTCCTGGCCGCCATGAGCCACGAGATCCGGACCCCGATGAACGCGGTCATCGGGATGAGCGGGCTGCTCCTCGAGACGCCCCTCGACGACGAGCAACGCGACTTCGCCGAGACGATCCGGACGTCCGGTGACGCCCTCCTGACGATCATCAACGACATCCTCGACTTCTCGAAGATCGAGGCCGGCCGAGTCGACCTCGCGTCCGAGCCGTTCTCGCTGCGAGGGTCGGTCGAGAGCGCCCTCGATGTGATCGCCCCGACGGCGGCCAAGAAGAAGGTCGAGCTCGTTTACGCGATGGGCGACGAGCTGCCCGAGGCGATCGTCGGCGACGCCGGCCGGCTCCGCCAGATCGTCCTCAACCTCCTGTCCAACGCGGTCAAGTTCACCGAACGAGGGCGAGGTCGTCCTCGTCGCTGGAGGCCACGCCCGCCGGCGCAGGCTCAGCGCGGACGGTGACGGTCGAAGTCCGCGACACCGGGATCGGGATCCCGCCGGATGCCATGGATCGGCTGTTCCAGTCCTTCAGCCAGGTCGATGCCTCGATCTCGCGGCGGTACGGTGGGACGGGTCTGGGCCTGGCGATCAGCCGCCGCCTGGCCGAATCGATGGGCGGCACGCTTGACGGCCACCAGCAGCGGCATCGCCGGCGAAGGCAGCGTGTTCCGTCTGAGCCTGCCGGTCCAGGTCACGACGCTCCCGGACGCGGTGCCGATGCCGGAGCCGCGGAGCCTGCGCGGGTGCCGGGTCCTCGTCGTCGACGACAACTCGACCAACCGGCGGATCCTGACGACACTCCTCCAGCGCTGGGAGGTCGAGGCGGCGGCGACGGCCTCGCCGCTCGAGGCGATCGAGTGGGTCCGGGCCGGCCAGGGGTTCGACGTCGCGGTGCTCGACCTCCTGATGCCCGAACGCGACGGGATCGAGCTGGCGGGCGACCTGCGCGACCTCCGCCCCGAGGCGCCGATTCCGGTGGTGATCCTGTCGTCGATCGGGCAACACGCCGGGACGGCCCCGAATGTCCGGGCGATGCTCGTGAAGCCGGTCAAGCCGTCCGCGCTCCACGATGCGCTCTCGACGGCCGTGTCCGGCGAGGAGGTCGTGAGCCGGGCAGATCGGGGGACGTCAGCCACGCCGGTCGCGGGGACGACGGCCGGCCTCCGGATCCTCCTTGCCGAGGACAACGCCGTGAACCAGAAGCTGGCCATCCGCCTGCTCGAGCGGATGGGTCACGACGGGCCGACGGTGGTCGAGGACGGCCAGGAGGTGATCGACGCGCTCGAGACCGCCGAGTTCGACGTGATCCTGATGGACGTCCAGATGCCCCGGCTCGACGGCCTGGAGGCCACGCGCCGGGTGCGCGAGCGCTGGCCGGAGCGGGCCATCCGGATCGTCGGCCTGACCGCGAACGCGATGGCCGGCGACCGCGAGGCATGTCTCGCGGCGGGCATGGACGACTACGTCTCCAAGCCGATCCGCCCCGACGAGCTCGCCCGGGCGATCGCCGCGACCGGCGCGAGCCCGATCTCCAGGCCCGGTCGCTGGTCCGGCGGGGCCAGCCGCGTCATGAACGAGCACGAGCCTTCGGCCCCCGCCGCGGCCCTCGATCGCGACACCCTGACCGGACGCGTCCTCGTCGTCGACGACACGCCGTTCAACCGGCAGCTCCTGACCCGCCTGCTCGGCAAGATCGGGCATGTCTCGGTCGAGGCGGGCGACGGCCGGGCGGCCCTCGCGATCCTGCGCGACCCGGCGACCGAGCCGATCGACCTGATCCTGCTCGACATCGTCATGCCCGAGATGGACGGCTACGAGACGCTCGCCGCCCTGAAGTCCGACGACGCGCTCAGGGACATCCCGGTGATCGTCATCTCCGGCGTCGACGAGCTCGACAGCGTCGTGCGCTGCATCGAGATGGGCGCGGCGGACTACCTGCCGAAGACCGTCGACCCGGCCATCCTGCGGGCCCGGATCGCGGCCTCGCTCGGCCAGAAGCGCCTGCGTGACCAGGAGCGGGCCCTCCTCGGCACGATCGACCGCCAGCGCTCCCAGCTGGCCCGCTTCCTGTCGCCCCAGGTCGCTGCCCTCGTGTCGAGCCCGGACGGCGAGGCGATGCTGGCCGGCCATCGACGCGAGATCACGGCGATGTTCTGCGACCTCCGCAACTTCACGGTGTTCTCCGAGACCGCCGAGCCCGAGGAGGTCCTCGGCTTCCTGCGGCTCTATCACGCCACCCTCGGCGCCCTCGTCGTCGCCCACGAAGGCACGCTGGAGCACTTCGCCGGTGACGGGATCATGGTGTTCTTCAACGACCCGGTGCTCCAGGCCGACCACGCTCAGCGATCGGTCCAGCTCGCTCTCGACATCCGCGAGCGGTTCAAGGACATCGCGGCCGAGTGGCGCCGGCGGGGTCACGTGCTCGAGGTCGGGATCGGGATCGCCACCGGCTACGCCACGATGGGCCGGATCGGGTTCGAAGGCCGCTACGACTACGGCGGCGTGGGCAATGCGATCATCCTGGCGTCGCGGCTCAGCGGCGAGGCGGTGGCCGGCCAGATCCTGATGGCGGCCCGGACCTACGCCGCGATCGACGAAGCGCTCGCCGAGCCGGTCGGGGAGCGCCAGCTCAAGGGCTTCAGCCGGCCGATGCCGGTCTACGCGGCCGGATCTGCATCGGGCGCGGAATCGGCGGCCGAGGGATGACCCACGACGCGGCCGATCCGATCGACCCCGCTGCCTTCGCCAACCTCGTCGAGATCACCGGCGGCGACCTCGCGTTCGTCGACGAGCTCGTCGACACCTATCTCGACGACGGCGCCGGCCAGATCGAGGCCCTGGAGGCGGCACTGGCCAGCGGCGACGCCCAGGCGCTGGTCCGACCGGCCCACTCGCTGAAGAGCGGCAGCCTCAACGTCGGTGCCTTGGCCCTGGGCGATCTGTGTCGCGGCCTCGAGGAGGCGGCCCGGACGGTCGATCCGGTGCCGGACGCCGCCGAGCGCGTCGCGGCCATCGCGGCCGGCTTCGCCGAGGTCCGGCGGGCGCTCCTGGCGGAACGACGCGGCCGAACCCCGGCCTGAGCTGACGGCGCGCTCAGCCGAGAAGCGCGACGATCGCGTCGTGACCGGCGGCGCGGGCGAGGCTGATCGCCGTGGCGCCGTCGTCGTTCGCGGCCGCCGGATCGGCGCCGGCTGCCAGGAGTCGATCGACGGAGGCCAGCGATCCGTTGTGGGCAGCCCCGTGGAGCGGCGTCCAGCCGTGACGCTGGCGAGCGTTCACGTCGGCGCCGGCCGTCGACCAGGACCGCCACGACGTCGTCGTGGTTGCCGGCGACGGCCGAGTGGATGGGCAGCACCGAGAATGGGTTGTCGGACCGGGCGTTGACGTCGGCGCCGGCAGCGAGGAGGAGTCGGCTCGTCTCGGCGGCCCGGCCGCGACCGAAGAACGCCGGAAAGTGGAGTGCGGTGAACCCGTCGGCGGACCGGGCGATCGCCAGACCGGGATCGGCCGCGAGCAGCCCCTGGACACGCTCGACCCGCCCGAGCGCCGCCGCCTCGAAGACGTCGAGCTCGGGCAGCGCCGCCGCGAGCTCCTCGGCGATCGCCGGCCGGCCGTGGTACAGCGCGTGCATCGTCGCGCTCACGCCGTCGCCGTCGCGCGCTGCGGCGGAGCCCGGGGTCGTGGCAAGGATCGCGGCGACCGCGGCGCCGTCCCCGGCGTCGATCGCGGAGAAGAGCGCGGTGGACACCCGGAGATCCTCCCAGATACTTAGTTGTGCTAACTAACTACACTGGCGCGGAGATGTCAAGAGCAGATCACGCACCGAGTGCTCCGGCCACGGGCGACGACCTGGCGCCGCGTCTCCATTCGGCCGTCCTCCACCTGCTGCGCCGGCTCGCCCGCGAGGATCGGGCCAGCGGCGAGAGCCCGGCCCGCCTGTCGGCCCTGTCGGTGCTCGTCTTCGGCGGTCCGCGGCCGATCGGTCGCCTCGCCCGCGACGAGGGCGTGAGTCCGCCGACGATGACCCGGCTGGTGGCCGCGCTCGAGGCCGACGGCCTCGTCGTCCGGACCGCCGACCCGGACGACCGCCGGACCCAGCGGATCGCGGCCACGGAACGTGGCCGGGCCATCCTCGTCGCGGGCCGCGCCCGCCGCGTCGCCGCCCTCGACGCCCTGCTCGTCGGGGTCCCGCGCACGGACCGGGCGGCCCTCGCCGCCGCCGTCGCGATCATCGAGCAACGCCTCCTCCGCGACGCCTGAGCGCGAGTACCATCCACCCAGGCCGCGCTGCACCGGCGGCCTCCCCGGCGACCCCGGCCCGACCGCCGCGGCACCGGCATCCCTGAGGGAGGAGCCTGCGACCGTGCGTCTCGAGGACAAGGTCACGATCATCACCGGCGCCGGTGGCGGCATGGGCCGGACCGCGGCCCGGATGTTCGCCGCCGAAGGCGCGAAGGTCGTCTGCGTCGACGTCACCGAGGAGATGGCCGAGTCGGTCGCGGCCGAGGTGACCGCGGCCGGTGGTCGCGCGACCGCTGTCGCCGCCGACGTCTCGAAGGACGATCAGGCGCGGGCGATGGTCGACCACGCCGTCGCGACATTCGGCCGGGTCGACGTCCTCTACAACAATGCCGGGATCATGCCGGCGGCCGATCACTCGGTCATCGACACTGACGTCGAGACGTGGGACAAGGTCATGGCGGTCAACCTCCGCGGCGTCTATCTCGGCTGCAAGTACGCGATCCCGAAGATGCTCGAACAGGAGTCGGGCTCGATCATCAACATCGCCTCGTTCGTCGCGATCCTCGGCTGCTCGGTGCCGCAGGATGCCTATACGGCGTCGAAGGGCGCGGTCCTTGCCCTGACGAAGAGCCTCGCGGTCCAGTTCGCGCCGCAGGGCGTCCGCACGAACTCGATCTCGCCCGGCCCGATCGAGACGCCGCTGCTCATGGACTGGCTCGTGAAGGACGAGGCGGCCAAGCAGCTCCGCCTCGCGCGCAACCCGACCGGTCGCTTCGGCAAGCCGGAGGAGATCGTCCACGCCGCGGTCTACCTGGCGTCGGACGAGAGCCGCTGGACGAACGGCGCGAACCTCGTGATCGACGGCGGAATCACGGTGAACTACTTTTGATCCGGCACGCAGTCATCGACCTCTGAGGCGGACGGGATGGCCGGAACAACACCACAGCGCGTCGCCCTCGGGGTCGACGTCGGCGGGAGCGGGATCAAGGTCTCCGTGGTCGATGTCGAGCACGGGACGCTGATCGGACCACGGTTACGTGTCGCGACGCCCCAGCCGTCGACGCCGGACGTCGTCGTCCCGGTCATCGTCCGGACCGTCAAACGCGCGATGCAGGAGGCGAAGGTCGAGGGGGCGGACATCCCGGTCGGGGTCGGCATGCCGGCCGTGGTCATCGACGGGGTGACGAAATCGGCGGCCAACATCGATCCGCTGTGGATCGACTACGACCTCGGCAGCCATCTCCGCCAGGCGATGAAGCGCCCGGTCTACGTCCTCAACGACGCCGATGCCGCGGGGCTCGCGGAGATGCGCTTCGGCGCCGGCGCCGGCGAGCGCGGCGTCGTGTTCGTGCTGACGCTCGGAACGGGACTCGGCTCGGGCATGTTCAACGACGGGGTCCTCGTCCCCAACACCGAGCTCGGCCACATGGAGATCCGGGGCCGCGACGCGGAGCGCCGCTCGGCGGCCGTCGCCCGGACCCGGCGCGGCCTGTCCTGGAAGGCCTGGGCGAGCGACCTCGATGAGCATCTCCACGCGATCGACAAGCTGTTCTCGCCGAACCTGATCATTCTCGGCGGTGGGGTCAGCAAGAACGCCGACAAGTTCATCCCGCGCCTGACGATCCGGCCGCGGGTCGTGCCGGCCACGCTCCGCAACGACGCCGGGATCGTCGGTGCGGCGATGGCGGCGTCGGAGAAGTTCACCGAGGGCGGCGCGACCCGAGGCTGACCAGGTCGTTCAGGACGGATCCGGCTCGACGCACGTCCACCGGAACAACCCGACGACATCCGGGGGCAGGACCGGCGGCGGATTCTCTGGGTCGGGAGGCAGAGCCTGGACGGAGAAACGGGCGATTCCCCGCCGTCCTCGGTCGTGGCTCCGCACGTCGTCATCTGCTAGAACGCCATCCCAGGAGGCGATGATTCCCGCCGGCGAGGTGCCGCTGACGTAGGCCGCGCCCATCTCCAGGGACACGCCGGCGTCGATGTCGCCGGTGGCTGCGTCGACGGGAAGCGGAAGGATTCCTGCGTCGAGAACTCGGTCGAACCGCGGGGACCACTGGCACCACGCCGTCCCTTCGAACTCGGCAGGCACATCGCCACCGATGCAGAGGCGCGCCCGCCCACCCCACGTGTGGGACCAGTCCGTCAGGTCGCCCTCGGTCGGGGCGGCGTCGCCGGGCCCCGGCGGTACGCGGATGAGGCAGGCCTCCGGCGTGATGGACGGGGCGATCGCCACGGTTTGGGGCAACGGCGCCGCCGACCCTACTGGGGTCTCGCCCACGAACGTGGGCGATGGCGCGGCCACGGTGGCCGTCGGGTCGACAGCGGGTGTCCGGCTTGGCGCGCTCGCGGGCGGGCGGATCGGCTCCTCGGTCGTGGCGATGCACCCGACCAGGACGACGCACGCCAGGAGCAGGGACGGCAGGCGGTGCACAGCGCTTCGACGCGCCAAGGCCGAACCTCGTGACGTGAGCCCATGGAGTGGTGACGGCCACGGATAATGACGCATGCCCGACCTGTCGGCGTTCGCGTTCGACCTGGCCCTGACGGAGCCGCTCCAGTTCATCCTGGGCCTCGGTGGCGCGGTCGGAGCGGCCCTCGTCGGCGGCGCGATCGCCGTCCGCCTGCGGCAGCCGGCGATCGTCGGCTACCTCCTGGCCGGCATCGCGATCGGGCCGTTCACGCCGGGCTTCGTCGGCGACGTCGAGCAGATCTCGGCCCTCGCCGACATCGGCGTCATCCTGCTGCTGTTCGCGCTCGGCGTGGAGTTCGCGCCGCGCGAGCTGCAAGCCGTCCGACGGGTGGCGCTGCCCGGCGGAGTGCTCCAGGTCGCGCTCATCCTCGGGTTCGGCGCCGCGTGTCGCTGGGGCTCGGGTTCGGGCTGCGCGAGGCGCTCGTCGTCGGCGCCTGCCTGTCGATCTCGTCGACCCTCGTCGTGATCAAGTCGCTGATCGATCGCGGCGAGATCGACAGCCTGCACGGCCGGGCGGCGATCGGCTGGTCGATCGTCCAGGACATTGCCACGATCGTCTTCATCGTTGCCTTGCCGCCGCTGGCGGGCGGCGACCTCGTTGGGCCGTTCGTCCTGGCGATCGTGAAGGGCGCGCTCTTCCTGGCACTCGCGTACGTGGTCGGGACCAGACTCCTGCCGCGCCTGTTCCGGGGCATCGCCCGGCTCGGGTCCAACGAGCTGTTCCTGCTGGCCGTCGTCGCGACGGCGCTGCTGACGGCCTTCGTCTCGAGCGCGGTGTTCGGCCTGTCGCTGGCCCTCGGTGCGTTCGTTGGCGGGATCGTCGTGTCCGAGTCCGACCTGTCGTACCAGGCGGCGGCCGAGGTCATCCCGTTCCGCGACCTGTTCGCCGTCCTGTTCTTCGTGTCGGTCGGGATGCTCGTGGATCCGACAGCGCTCGTGGCCGAAGCGCCGCTGATCGCCGTCCTCGTCGTGATCGCCGTCGTCGGCAAGGGCGCCGTGGTTGCCGGCCTCGGTGTTGCCTTCGGCCTGCCCGTCCGCTCGGCGTTCCTGCTCGGCGGGACCATGGCCCAGGTCGGCGAGTTCAGCTTCATCCTGGCCGAGGATGCCCTCGCCCTGACGCTGATCGACGGCGATGCCTACAACCTCATCCTCGGCACCGCGGTCGTGTCGATCGTGCTCACGCCATTCGCCCAGCGCCTCGCGTCGTACGCTCGCGCTGCGCCATGAGGCACGCCAGGACACGGGGGCGCCTATCCCGACCGACGAGGGGCCGACCGCCGGCGCGCCACCGACCACGCGGACGGAGCTCGCGTTCAGCGCCGACGATGCCGAGCGGCGGCTGGCGGTGGTCGTCCTCGGCGGCGGCCACGTCGGGCGGCTCGTGGTCCGGGCAGTCCGCCAGCGCGGCCTGCGCTGCGTCGTCATCGACCGCGACAGCCATCCGCTCGAGCTGGTCGCGGCACTCGGGGCGGAGACGATCTTCGGCGACGCCGCGAACCCGCACATCCTGGCGCGGGCCGGCCTCGACCGGGCCCGGGTCCTGATCGTCGCGATCGCCGACCCGCTGACCGCGCGGCTCGCCACGGAGCGCGCCCGCCGGATCAATCCCCAGCTGATGATCGCGGCTCGAGCCCGCGGCCGGACGGAGGTCGACGCGCTCCGGAAACTGGGCGCCGGGCGGGTCGCCGACCCGGAGGCGGAGGCTGCCCTCGAGCTGGCACGCCATGCGCTCCAGCGGATGGGCGTCTCGGGCCCCGAGCTGACGGCGATCGTGATCGGGCTGCGGCGGGACGCGTACGGGCGCTGACGCGGACGGGCGAGGGCGCCGAGGCCGCCCGCGCCGACCCGGGCGTACCATCTGGCCACAAGCCGCGGCCGTCCGCCGCTCCCATCCGAAGCGACGAGGATGCCCACCGATGACGACCGACCAGCGGACCCCCGACGCGCCGGCCTCCGACGCCCCCACGATCGCCCGGATGGTGATCGGTGGCGAGTCCGTCGATGCCGCCGACGGCCAGACGTTCGAGATCGTCAACCCCGCGACCGGCAAGGTCATCGCCACGGCTCCGCTCGGCGGCCGCGAGGACGTCGACCGCGCGGTCGCGGCCGCCCAGAAGGCGTTCGAGGACCGCAAGGGCTGGGCCAACTGGGCGGCCGGCAAGCGCGGCCGGAGCCTCGCCAAGTTCGCCGACCTGGTCAAGAAGAGCAGCGACGAGCTGGGCTGGCTCGAGAGCCGCAACGGCGGCAAGCCGATCAGCGGCGCCCGCGGCGAGGTCATCGGCGCGAGCCTCGTCTTCGACTACTACGCCGGCGCCGCGAACAAGGTCTACGGCCAGACGATCCCCGTCTCCAAGCCCGGCCTCGACCTCACGCTGCGCGAGCCGATCGGCGTCGTCGGGCTGATCGTGCCGTGGAACTTCCCGCTGCTGATGGCCTCGTGGAAGGTCGCCCCGGCGCTCGCCGCCGGCAACACCGCGATCCTCAAGCCGGCGTCGTACACGCCGCTGACCGCGATCCGGCTCGGCGAGCTGGCGCTCGAGGCCGGGATCCCGGCCGGCGTCCTGAACGTGGTCACGGGCCCGGGCGGGACCGCCGGGGCGTCGATCGCGGCCCATCCCGGGATCGGCAAGGTCGCGTTCACCGGCGAGACGACGACCGGCCAGGAGATCATGCGGCTGGCCGCGGGCAACGTGAAGAAGATCAGCCTCGAGCTCGGCGGCAAGAGCCCGAACATCGTCTTCGCCGACGCCGACCTCGAGAAGTTCGCGAAGGAATCGCCCTATTCGGTCTTCGACAACGCCGGCCAGGACTGCTGCGCCCGGTCGCGGATCCTCGTCGAGCGCTCGGTCCACGAGCAGGTCGTCGAGCTGTTCGCCGCCGCGACGCGCAACGTCAAGGTCGGCGATCCGGCCGACGAGAAGACCGAGGTCGGCTCGCTCGTCAGCCTCAAGCAGCGCGACCGCGTCGCCGACTACATCGAGATCGGCCAGGCCGAGGGCGCGACGCTCGTCGTCGGCGGCGCGGCGCCGGAGGATCCGGCCCTCGCCGACGGCGCGTACCTGATGCCGACCATCTTCGACGGCGTCCGCAACGACATGCGGATCGCGGCCGAGGAGATCTTCGGCCCGGTCGTGTCGGTCATCCCGTTCGACACCGAGGAGGAGGCGCTCCGCCTCGCCAACGCGACGCCGTACGGCCTGTCGGGCTCGATCTGGACGCGCGACATCGGCAAGGGCCTGCGGGCGGCGAAGGCGCTCCAGGCCGGGGTGATCTCGGTGAACTCGAACTCGTCGGTCCACACCGAGGCGCCGTTCGGCGGCTACAAGATGTCGGGCATCGGGCGCGAGCTCGGGATGTCGGCGCTCGACCTGTACACCGAGACGAAGAACGTCTTCATCGACCTCTCCTGACGGCTTCGCGGCCCGCGGACGCGTCGGGGGCGGCTCCGGTCGAGCGCCGCGAGTGGCGCTTCTGCTGCCGCTGGTGCTCCTGATGGGGGTGCTCGTCGTCGCGGTCGTCGGACGAGTGGCCGGGCCAGGGCCGGTCGCGCCACGCAATGCCGCCCCGATCGTTGTGGCCCCTGCTCCAAGCGCGCCGGCCGCGACGCCGTCGCCACGGACGGACTGGCCGGCTGCGGTTCGAAGGACTCCGATCGACTGGTCGACGATCTACGACGAGCGAGCGACCTGGGCGCAGGATCGGCGGCTGGCGGCGACGGTTCCGACATCCAACACGACCCCACCGTGGGTTCGCCGCCGCCACGGGTTCAGCAACGACCGGACGGCTCCCTACCAGCGCTGAGGGCGACCGCACGAAGCGGGCCCGGCGCGATCAGGCGATCGGCCACATCCAGATGGTTTCGACCGAGATCGCTTCGTAGCCCATCGCGCGGTAGACGGGCTCCCCGGACGGCGATGCCTGGAGGGTCACCAGCCGGGCACCGAGGTCGAACGCGGCGTTGGTCGCTGCGCGCGTGACGAGCTCGCCGAGGCCGCGTCGCCGAAACTGCGGCAGCGTGCCCACCCACCCGACGGTCGCCGCCTGATCGACGACCACGCTCCACGCGATCGCGGCGTCTTCGCCGTCCACCGATGCGACCACCGCGCTGATGCCGGGGCCGCCGAGGATCTCGCGCTGCGCAAACATCTGTTGATAGGCTCGCGCTTCGGAATCGTCGCCGGCGAAGCAGATGGCCGCGATCCGACCAAACGGCTCACCGTCGACGTCGGGATCTGCCCGTCGGAGCACGGCAACGCCGGGCGTCCGCGGAGCCGCAACGGGCGCGCGAACGACCATCGCCGGGAGATCCAGCACTCGTTGCCAGCCGGACGCCGCGGCGAACGCGGACAGATCGGCATCGAGGTGGGTGGTGGCGTTGACCGTGAACCGGTAGCCGTTCCGCTCGTAATGCGCTCGCGCCAGGCGGAGCACCGCGTCACCGTCCATGGACGGATCGAGCCGAAAAGCCGCATTCGCGATCGTGGCTTCTGGCGCGGGACCGGATGTCAGCATGACGCCATCCCTGACCTCGGCGGCCCCGCCGCTCCACTCGGCCAGGATCCGATACGCCGCGTGGGTCACCCGGTCGTACTCGGCGAGGTCTCGTTCGCGCTGATCGGTCATTCGTCCCAGTGGCGGTCGGCCGGGTGGATATCCGGTCGGCGGCGGTGGAGCCAGTCGCGGATCGCCCAGTAGCTCGTCTTGAAGGCGATCCCGGGCCACGGGATCGTCTCGGGCGTGAACGTCGCGATCTCGAGCGCCTCCGGGTTGAGGCGCGGCTCGCCGCCGACGACGCGCGCCTCGAACGCGAGCACGACGACCGCCGCCTCGAGCCGCGAATACAGCCCGACGATCTCGCCCGGCTCGACGATCAAGCCCGGTCTCCTCGAGCGTCTCGCGGACCGCCGCCTCGCCGATCGTCTCGTCGACCTCGAGGAAGCCGCCGGGCTGGGCCCACCAGCCGCGGCCCGGGTCGATGCCGCGCCGGAGCAGGACGATCTTGCCGTCGTCGGTGACCGGGATCGTGGTCACGACGAGCCGCGGATTGACGTACGCGATGTAGCCGCACGACGGGCAGCCGAGCCGATCGCGATCCTCGCCCTCGATCGGGCCGAACGACAGCTCCGTCCCGCAGCGCGAGCAGTAGTTGAGCATCTCGGCCATCCACGGCGGGACGCCGCCGCCGGACGGGATCGCCGTCGAGCGCGAGTCCGGGCCGCGCCCGAACGAATCGAGCATGTCGCCGAGCGGATCGCGGTCGTGCGCCGCCGACGCGCCGGTCACGCCAGCACCGCCACGACCGACGCCGCGATCAGCCCGGCCAGCCCGATGACGCTCGTCGCCACCCACGCGAGCCGGAACAGGCCCTTCGTCCGGTCGACCGGCATCCACGCCCAGGCCGATCGCCAGATCCGGACGACCGCGTCGGCCGTCGTCAGGACGAGGAGCGGGGCGGCGATCAGGACGCAGAGCTTGATCAGCGGGCTGCCGAGCGGCGTTCCGAGCTCGAGCGCCGTGATCGCGATCGCACCGAGGATCAGTACCGGGACGGACAGCAGGACGTAGTGCTTCTGGAGCGGCGTCGGGGCGGTCTCGGGCACCGAACGCGGCGGGAGCCCCTGGAGGCTCGGCGGGAGGGTCCCGGCCGGCCGAGGGCCGGAGATGGCCGGTGCACCCGCACCGGCGACCGCCTGGCGGTCGAGGATCGGCATGCCGGATTCCCAGCGCTCGTCATCCATCACGGCGAGTGTACGACTGCCCTACGTCGGCAGCTCAGGACCGCGTCATCAGCCTCGCCCGGATCGGCGCGACGAGGAAGGTCCAGCCCAGACCGGCCACGGCCCCGGCGAGGATGGCCACGGTGGCCACGGCCCCGAGGTCCAGCGGGCGATCGACCGACAGCGCCCGACCCGCCGAGTCGACACCCGTCCACGTGCGCTCCCAGGCCGCGGCGAACACGGCCGCCGCCACCCCGCCGGCCAGCCCGGAGGCGATCGTCGCCCCACGCCAACGATCCCTCCGAATCGGGATGAGGGCGAGCCGCCCGCGTCACCGCCAAGGTCGACAGGGGCAGCCCCGGGCCGACCATCGGGACGATCCCGGTCGCCTTCGCGCACTGGATCGGGGTGACGCCGAGTGGCCCGAGGCATGCTCCGACCTGGCCGCCCGCGAATACGAGCGCGCCGACGCCGGCGAGCAGGAGACCGGCGGCAGCGACGACACCGCGACGCGTTGGCTTCATCGGAACAGCGTGCGCGGTCCGGCGTCGGCGTCAACCGATGAGGACCCTGAAGGCCGGGTTGCTGGCCCGCTGGCCCGCTGGTTCCTGGGTCTGCGGGCCCCTCGCCGGTGCGGTCGGGCGACCGACCGCCGCGTCAAAGGCCCTCGTTCGCCGCATCTGCGGCGATCGCCGCCGCCTGACTCGCGCGCCGCTCCCGCAGCCGCCCGCCGAGCGCTTCGTCGCCGACCGCGAGGATCTCGGCCGCGAGCAGCGCCGCGTTTTCGCCGTTGCCGACGCCGACCGTCGCGACCGGCACGCCCTTCGGCATCTGGACGATCGCCAGGAGGGCGTCGAGTCCGTCGGAGACGCCGCCGGCCATCGGCACGCCGATCACGGGCCGCGTCGTCTGCGACGCCACGACTCCCGGCAGATGGGCCGCGAGCCCGGCGATCGCGATGAAGACGCGGATGCCACGCCCTTCGGCACCGGCGATGAACCCTGCCAGCAGGTCCGGGGCGCGATGGGCCGAGATCACCCGGATCTCGGAGTCGACCTCGAGCTCGTCGAGGACGGCCATCGCCCGCTCGGCGGCTCCGATGTCCGAGCGGCTGCCGACGACGATCCCGACCCGACCCGAGCTCGATCCGTCCGTCACGTGGTGCCTCCTTGCGTGCCGCCATGGCCGGCGTCGCCGCCGGTCGAACCGCCCTGGATGTTGCGTGGCCGAGGGATCCCGAGCCGGTCGAACTCGTCGAGGATCCAGACGCCCTTCTCGGCCTGGTACCGGACCGGGTCGACCGCCCCGCCGACCGGCCCGACGATCCCGTGCTTGACCTCGGCGTAGCCGTCGCGGAGGGCGGGGTCCGCCCGGAGTGCAGCACGGAACCGGAGATCTTTGTCCAGATCGCCAGATCCGCGCGGATGGACGTGGAAGTGGATCCGGAACTCGTCCCCATCATGGATGACCGAGCCGACGTGCATCGGTCGCGTCGGGGGCCACGGGTCCGGACCGGGCTGCGGCCCGAACCCGAGCTCGTACATCGCCGCGGTGATCGCAGGGATCTCGGCCGGATCGGCCTCCGTGCCCAGGTCGAGAATCCCCTTGCCGGCCAGGCCCGGCACCGACGTGCTGCCGATGTGCTCGACGTGGAGATCGGGCCGGGCGGCCTCGATGATTGCGATCACCCGCGCCGCGACGTCGAGGGCGCGCGGGTCCCACGGCCGGACCGCTGCCTGACGCCGCTCGTAGGGACCGATGGGATGCGACGGATCGCTCGGGGACGGCGGCACCGTGGCAGTGTAGATTCCCGGCCATGAAGCGCGTCGTCGGCCGGCGCATCCACGAGGTGGACGTCGGCTAACTCGATCCCTTCATCGCTCGCGCCGGGCGGGTCGTCATCGACCTGGGCACCGGCGACGGTCGAGCGGTGCTTGCGCGCGCCCGGCGGGAGCCCGCGGCGCTCGTCGTCGGCGTGGACGCTGCCGCCGTCGCGATGGCCGAGTCGTCGCTCCGTGCCGCCCGCCCAGCACGGAAGAGCGGCCTCCCGAACGCGCTGTTCGTCGTCGCGGCCGCGGAGCGTCCGCCCGCCGAGCTGACCGGGATCGCGGCCGAGGTCACGATCACGATGCCGTGGGGCTTCCTGCTCCGTGGCGCCCTCGCGCTGGACGATGCCTGCGCGGCTGCGGCCGGGATCGCGTCGCTCCTGGCGCCGGGCGGCGGAGTCCGGATCCTGCTCTCGATCGACCCGCGCGACGGCCTGGAGATGCCAGGCCTGGATGCGGTCGCGCGCTGACGACCTGGCCGCGCGCTGGCAGGTCCACGGCCTCGAGCTCACGGCCTTCGCACCCGCCGAACCGACGATGCTTGCCGCCAGTGGATCGTCCTGGGCCCGACGGCTTGGCGCCGGCCGGGACCGTGCCGCATGGCAGCTCGATCTCGTTCGCACGGCCGCCCTGGTGGCCTCGGAGGAGGTTCTTGCGGACCAGCGCTAGAATTCGTTGACGATGCAACGCCTCCGGGGACTCATCGTCCCGCTCGTCCTCGCTGCGATCATCGGCGCGCCCGCGGCACTCGCCCCGACCGCCGCGACGGCCGGGACCGCGTCGGCCGCCGATGCCGCGAAGCCGTACCGGCTCGACCTCGCCGACCGCAACGACTTCGTGGCGCAGGTGAACTTCGTCCAGTGCGTCGGGGCGAGCATGCAGATGATGCTCAACATCATGGGCGACGGCGATCGGACGCGGCGGACGCAAGGACGGCTCCAGGTGATCGCACGCGACCTGTCCGGGCCGACCCGCGACGGGTTCAAGCGGTCGGGAGCGAGCGTTCGCGGCTGGACTGCCGGGCTGAACCTGCTCGACGCAGGCCCTTACCGACTCGTCGGCGCGAACACCCTGCAGCAGGCGCTCCGTCTCGCCGCCAAGTCCATCCGGGAGACGGGCAAGCCGGTCGGGCTGCTCGTGTGGTCCGGGCGCCACGCCTGGGTGATGAGCGGTTTCCAGGCCACGGCCGATCCCCGCAAGACGAGCAAATTCACGGTCACGAAAGCCGTCGTCATGGACCCGCTCTATCCGTACGGCTCCTCGCGCTGGGGCCCGAGCCCGAAGCCGCGCGAAGCGATCTCGGTCGCCACCCTGGGCAAGCAGTTCGTGCCACGCCGCCGCGGCACGTGGGCCGGCGCGCCGCCCGGCTCGAACGGCGGGTCGCTCAGCGCTCTCGGTGGCAAGTACGTGATCGTCATGGCCTACAACCCGATCGTGTTCGCTCGCAACCGGCACGTCCCCGCCTGACCAGCGACCGGCGCGCAGGCTGGCCGCGCCGCTCGACCCGGCCGCAGAGCCCGGGGTGCGCTACCGTCCTCGGGTGACCATTCCGCTCATCCTCGACGTCGACACCGGCATCGACGATTCCCTGGCCCTCCTCTACGCCGCCGCGACACCCGAGGCGGAGCTGGTCGCGGTGACCTGTGTCGGCGGCAACGTCGACGCCCACCAGGTCGAGCGCAACACCCGTTCCATCCTCGAGCTCGCGGGGCGAACGGACATCGAGGTCGCCCTCGGTCGCGACCGGCCCCTCGTCCGGCCGATCGAGACGACGCCCGAGACGCACGGCCCGCAGGGGCTTGGCCACGCCGAGCTGCCGCCGCCGAGCCGGCCCTTGAGCGAGCGCCACGCGGTCGACGTGA
Organism: uncultured Chloroflexia bacterium; assembly: GCA_963746075.1. Lineage (GTDB taxonomy): Bacteria > Chloroflexota > Limnocylindria > Limnocylindrales > CSP1-4 > CF-46. The sequence goes on along the minus strand of CAVUZY010000007.1, from coordinate 144,623 downwards.
TCATCGACGAGGCGCGGCGACGCCCCGGCGAGATCGCGCTCGTGACCCTCGGCCCGTTGACCAACCTCGCCGTGGCACTCCTCCGCGAGCCGGCATTGCCGCGGCTCCTCAAGGGCTGGGTGCTGATGGGTGGCGCCTACCGTCATCCGGGCAACACGGCGCCCACGACCGAGTGGAACATCCACTGCGACCCGGAGGCGGCCAAGATCGCGTTCCACGAGTGGGGCGTGTCGGCGGCGGCGCACGGCCACCCGCGGGCCGTCGCGCTCGGGCTCGACGTCACGGAGCAGGCGAAGGTCGTGCCCGATCACGTCGTCGCCCTGGCCCGCGCCGCAGGCAGCGAGCCGGACGACTCGCTCGCACTCGCGCGGGGCGAGGATCCGATGCAGGCGACGCGCTCGGTGGCGAGTCGGCCCATCGTGCGCTATGTCGCCGATGCACTCCGGTTCTACATGGAGTTCCACGCCCACTACGACGGGTTCTACGGCGCGTTCATCCACGATCCTTTGGCGGTTGCGGCGGCGCTGGATCCGTCGCTGATCCGGACGCAGGCGGTGACCGTAGACGTCGAGCTCGGCGGGAGCCTGACGACGGGCACGACCGTGGCGGACTGGCGCGGCGTCTGGAGCCGGCCGCCAAATGTCGACGTCGCGATCGAGGCCGACGCTCCCGAGTTCCTGCGGCGATTCGTCGAGCGCGTCGGAAGGCTGGCGGCGACGCGTCCGTCGTAGCACACTACCCGCGGAGGGTGGACCTGGGAGTGCCTTTGGCGCGCCCGGACGCCATGAGGGAGGTCACATGGGCCCGAGCTGGATTCGAGCGCTCGTCGGGATCATCGCGTTCTTCGTCGTGGTCGTGGTCGGCCTGACCCTTGCGGGACCGCTCGACCTCACCAAGGACCCGAACACCGGCTTGATCGCCGCGCAGAACACCGTCATCGTCCTCCTTGGTCTGGCCGTGCTCGTCGGGTTCGTCGCCTATGGCGTGGTCGAGTACGCGCAGACCGGGCGCCTCGAGTCGGTCACGTCGCAGTTCGACACGCGGACGATCGTGTTGATCCCGATCGCCATCGCGATCAACATCATCCTCGGCCAGACCGTCTCGGCCGCGCTGAAGGTGCCGGTCTACCTCGACTCGATCGGGACGATCCTCGTCGGCGTCCTGGCAGGTCCGATCGCCGGGGCACTGACCGGCGGCCTCGCCAACCTGATCTGGACCTATGTCCTGCCGGCCCCGTTCCACTCGGACTTCGCGGCGCCATTCTTCATCGTCGCGGTCGAGATCGGACTGCTGGCAGGAATCTTCGGACGGCTCGGGTTCTTCCGGAGTCGCCCGAACACGTCAACCAATCGCCTCGCGATCGGTGGGCTCATCGTGGTCGCCATCGTCGCCGTGATCGCGATCTACGGCTTCCTCCCCTTCTACACGAACAGCGAAACGAACCTCCTCGAGCTCACGTTCTTCGGCACCGGCAACGACGCTGTCTTCGTCATCCTCGGCTGGCTGGTTGCCCTGCTCCTCGTGGCTTCGCTGGTCGGCCTGCTCGCGTTGCTCTTCATCCGACGCGACCTGGGTGCCGCCTACGTGTTCGTCGCCGGTCTGGCGTGCGGGATCATCTCGGCGATCATCTCGGCGCCGATCTCCGCCATCGTGTTCGGCGGGGTCACTGGCGGCGGCTCGGACCTTCTCGTTGCCGCGTTCCAGAAGGCGGGCGACGACCTGGGAACGTCGGTCTTGAAACAGGGCCTGCTCCAGGATCCAATCGACAAGACCCTGACCTTCTTCGTCGTCTTTGCCATCCTCGGCGCCCTCAGCCGGCGGTTCGTCGCGCGGTTCCCGCAGGGCGAGCAGGCAGTCGGGTTGGAGGACTAGCCGATCGACCCCGCGATCCCGCGTGGCGTCGCCGGCGTGTCCGCCGACGACGCCACCTTCCTCGCGGGGCTCGCTCCGCCGGCGCCGTCGCCATACCACCGCCTCAACCCGCTGACGAAGGCGGTCCTCGCGACCGTCGAGTCGCTCGGCGCCTTCGTCGTCGGCGGCTATCTCGGACCGCTCGCGATCATCGGCCTGGCGATTCTGCCGGCGGCCGTCCTCGCCGGAGTCGCGGGCCGCCTCGTCCGGATCTCGCTGCTGCTGACCCTGCCGATCGCGATCTCGGTGATCCTGGTCAGCGTCTTCACCAGGGCGGGCACGACCGTCCTGTTCTCGATCGGCCCGTTCGACGCCACCGCGGAGGGTGTCGACTTCGCCGGTCAGACCCTCGTCCGGCTGTTCGCGATCTCGACCTCGATCGGCTTGTTCGGCCTGACGACCGAGCCACGCAGCTTCGTCCTCGACCTCGAGCGACGGGGCCTGTCGCCGCGGTTCGCCTTCGTCGCCCTGGCGACGCTCGAAGCCGTCCCGGCCATGGTCGAGCGGGCGGGCGTCATCGCCAACGCCCAGCGGGCGCGCGGGCTCGACACGGAAGGCAGCGTCCGGGCGCGGCTGCGCGGCATCCTGCCGCTGGTCGGGCCGGTCATCCTGTCGTCCCTGACCGAAGTCGAGGAGCGCAGCCTCGCCCTCGAGGTCCGGGCGTTTGGGCGACCCGGCCGGCGCCAGCTCCTCTGGCGGATCGACGACAGCGGCGCCCAGCTCGCGCTTCGCGCCGTCGTCCTGCTCGCGCTGGTCGCAGCCATCGTCGGCCGGATCACCGGCAGCTTCCCGAGCCTGCCCTGATGCTCGAGCTCAAGGGCGCGACCTACCGCTACGCCGGCTACGCCACGGAGGTCCTCCACGAGATCGACCTCCGCCTCGATGACGGCGAGATCGTCGGGCTCGTCGGACCGAACGAGGCGGGCAAGTCGACGCTGTGCCTGGTGGCGTCGGGGCTTGCGCCGGCCTCGATCGGGGGCAGCCTGAAGGGAACGCTGACGCTCGATGGCGAACCGGCAGCGGGCCTGTCGACCCACCAGCTGGCCGAGCGAGTCGTGGTCGGGTTCCAGAATCCGAACACCCAGCGGTCGGGGATCGCGACCACGGTCTTCGAGGAGATCGCGATCGGTCCGATGAACCTCGGCTTGGCGGTCCGCGAGACGGTCGCGCGCACCCGCGAGGCGGTGGCTCGCCTGAAGCTGGAGCCGCTGGTGCTGCGCGACCCGCAGCGCCTGTCCGGCGGCCAGGCCCAGCTCGTCGGGATCGCGTCGCTCCTCGCCATGCACCCCCGCCACATCATCCTCGACGAGCCCACCGCCCAGCTCGATCCGGCCGGCACGCGCCTCGTCGGGGAGGCGCTCCGAGCCCTCGCCGAGACCGGCACCTCGCTCCTGATCGCCGAGCACAAGACGGACCTGCTCGACGGCTTGTGCAGCCGGATCATCGCGATCGACGGCGGGCGGATCGTCCTCGACGGATCGACGGCCGAGGTCTTCGACGATCCCCGTTTGGCCGAGCTCGGCGTGGAACCGCCGGCGCGGGCGCGCCTGACCCGGGCTCTCGCGGCGCGCGGCGTCGATCTGGCGGTCGTGACCGGCGTCGTGGCGGAGCTCGCGGGATGAGCTCGACCGCCGGCGGCGCGGCCGGCCCGGTCATCGAGACGACCGGCCTGGTCCACGTCTACGCCGGCGGAACGCGGGCGCTCGACGGGATCGATGTCGCGATCGGCGCCGGCGAGCGGGTCGCGATCGTCGGCCAGAACGGATCGGGCAAGTCGACGCTCGTCCGCCACTTCAATGGCCTGCTCCGTCCGACCGAGGGCCGGGTCCGAATCGATGGCGCGGATGCCGCGGAACGCCGTGTCGCCCATCTCGCGACGACCGTCGGGCTGGCCTTCCAGGATCCGGATCGCCAGATCTTCGCGGGCAAGGTCCGCAACGAGGTCGCATTCGGGCCGAGCAACCTCGGGCGGAAGGGGCCGGAGCTCGAGTTGGCCGTCGATCAAGCGCTCGTCGCGACGGGCCTGGACAAGGACGCCGAGACGAACCCGTACGACCTCGGCTACTCGCGACGGAAGCTGCTCGCCCTGGCCTCGATCCTCGCGATGGGGACGCCGGTCGTCGTCCTCGACGAACCGACGACGGGCCAGGACGCGCGCGGTGTGGCGCGGATCCACCAGATCGTCGCCGACCTGTCGGCGACGGGCCGGACGGTCATCGCGATCAGCCACGACATGCGGTTCGTCGCCGAGGCGTTCGCCCGGGTCATCGTGATGCGCGAGGGCCGAATCGTGCTGGACGGGACGCCGCCCGAGGTGTTCGCGGAATCCGCCTGGCCGGTGCTGGATTCGACCTTCCTCGAGCCGCCGCTGGCCGCCCGAGTCGGAGCCCGGCTCGGCCTCAGCTCGACGCCGACCGACGCCGAGCTGATCGCAGCCCTGGGGACTCGCTTGGCCTGATCGAGGGGCGGCGACCCTCCCGGTCAGATACGATATATCTTCAGGAGCCGGTCGGACGACGCCGAACTGGGGATGCGATGGACAGCACGAACGCCACCGCCAGGTCTGCGGATCTCGGTCTCCTGGCGCGGCCGGACGGAACCTTCGCGATGCTCGCCATCGACCAGCGCGAATTGCTGCGGACGCTTCTCGTCGCGGCCGGCAAGGGCGGCAGCGACGCCGACCTGGAGTCCTTCAAGGTGGCCGTCGCGCGTGCGCTGTCAGGGGTTGCGTCCGGCATCCTCGTCGACCGCGACTACGGCCTGCACGCCGTGTCCGAGGCGGGCGCGATCGCACCCGGCTGCGGTCTGATCGTGGCTGTCGACCGCCTGATCCAGCCGCCCGGCGGCGCTCTCGAGGGAAGTGAGCTCGACCGCGCGGCCATGACCGAGGAGGTCGTAGCGTTCGGTGCCCGCGGACTGAAGTTCCTCGTCGTCTGGCGGCCCGACGACCCGACCGGGCCGCGTCAGGCGATGGTCGCGAACTTCGTCGAGGGCTGCCGGCGGCTCGGACTGGTGGCGGTGCTCGAGGGCCTGGTCCAGGTCCCCGGCGTCACGATGGGCCCCTCCTACGACGACGCCATCCAGGGCGCCGCGGAAGAGTTCGCTCCGTTTCGCCCCGACCTGTACAAGACCCACGTGCCGACGCTCGGCCTCGGGTCGCCCGACGAGATCGTCCGCCGCAGCCTCGAGATCTCCCGGGTGATCGCCTGCCCGTGGGTCGTCCTCTCGGCCGGCGTGCCCGTCGATCGCTTTCCGGCGGCAGTCGCCGCGGCCGGCGACGGCGGCGCGTCGGGCTTCCTGGCCGGCCGCGGTGTGTGGGGCCCCTCGATCCAGGCGGCCGACATCGTCGTGGACCTTGCGACGGCGGCACACGGGCGACTGTCACAGCTCGCGTCCATCGCGGCGGAGCACGCCCAGCCGTGGTCACCGGTGACATCGGAACCGGCGTGACAGGCTCCCGCTCGATGGCGCCGCTGGCGATCGGGCTCGACATCGGGACCACCAACTCGAAGGGGGTCGCCTGCCGGGCCGATGGGGTCGTGGTCGCGTCGGCCCGGCTGGAGCACGAGGTCTCGCGACCGCAACCCGGCTGGTTCGAGCACGACGCGGACGCGATCTGGTGGGCCGATGTGGTCGGGCTCTGTCGTCGCCTGATGGCCGAGCTCGGGCCTCGCGCGCAGGTCGGAGCCGTCGCCGTGACCACCTGCGGACCATGCCTGGTCCCCGTCGACCGCGCGGGAAGACCGCTCCGGCCCGGGATCCTGTACGGCGTGGACACGCGGGCCACGGCCGAGATCGCGACGTTCCATGCCCGTCCGGGGCGGCGCGCGATCCGGCACCTGAGCCCGATGCCGCTCAGCAGCCAGTCGGTCGGGCCGAAGATCGCGTGGGTCGTCGCCAACGAGCCAGAGGTCGCCCGCCAGACCGCGACGTGGCATACCGCGACCTCGTTCATCGTCGCCCGCCTCACGGGCGTCGCCGCGATCGACCACCACCAGGCCTCGTACTTCGGCCCCTTCATCCATGCCCGACGACTCGCTTGGGACCTCCGCCATGCGACCGGACTGGCGCTCGAGGGACGGCTGCCGCCGCTGGCCTGGCCGACCGATGTCGCCGGGCGCGTGACCCGGGCGGCGGCGACCGAAACAGGTCTGCCGGTCGGGACGCCGGTGGTGGTCGGCACGAGCGACGGGCCGACCGAGGCCCTGGCCGTCGGCGCGACGCGGCCCGGCCTCGTCGCGCTGGCCCATGGCAGCACGACAACCTTGACGACCTTCGCCATGCCGTCCGACGGCCGGCAGGCGCTCTGGGTGAGCGAAGGCCTGTCGCCCGGGCGACCGTGCGTCGGCGCCGGGCTGGCCACGAGCGGCGCGGTCGTGGACTGGCTTCGGCGCGAGTTTGCCCGGGATCTCGCGAGCCCGACGCCGCTCGAGACTGGTGACGCACACGCCGCGCTGGCTGCGGAGGCCGCCGCGTCGCCGCCCGGTGCGAACGGCTTGCTCGTCCTCCCGACCTTCGGCGCTGAACGGGGGCCAGTGTCCGATCCGCGGGCACGCGGCGTCGTCGCGGGGCTGACGCTCGCCCACACCCGCGGCGATGTACATCGCGCGATCCTCGAGGGCATCGCGTTCGGTGTGCGCCAGATCCTGGACACGTTTGCCGCCGCCGGCATCCCCGTGGATGAGCTTCGCGCGGCGGGCGGCGGCACGCAGAGTCGAGTGGGACTCCAGATCGTGTCGGACGTGACCGGTCGCGAGCAGGTCCTTCCGCGGGAGACGATCGGCGCGGCGTACGGTGCCGCCCGGCTGGCCGCAGCGGCCGCGGGCATGGTCACCACCGAGGGCGACAGCGCGCCATCCGACACGCCGGACACCTGGTTCGAGGCGGTCGAGACGATCCGCCCAGACCCGAGCAGGAGAGCCGCCTACAACGCCCGCTACGCCCTCTTCCGGCGGCTGTCGGCGGAGACGAGAGGTGTGACTCGCGCCCTCGCCGTCGCCGAGGCCTCCGGGTCGGCGGTCGATCAACGGTGAAGGCCGTCGTCCTCCACGGTCCGGGCGATCTGCGCGTCGAGGAGGTCGCGGACGCGACCCTGCCGGCCGGCGGGCTGCTGCTCCGGACGGTCGCTGCCGGCATCTGCGGCTCCGACGTCCGGACGTGGCGTCACGGCAGCTCGCGCCTGGCCGGGGCTCAGGTGCTCGGCCACGAGATCGCCGGCGTGGTGCTCGAGTCGGACGCGAGCGCGTTTCCGGTCGGCACCTCGGTCGCCGTCTGCCCCGGGGCACCATGCCTCGCCTGCCGGGCCTGCGACGCGGGCCGCGCCAACCTGTGCCGGCGCCGCCAGGTCCTGGGCTACGACCTGCCCGGTGGCATGGCCGAGCGGGTCGCCGTTCCGTCGGACTGGATCCGGACCGGTGGGGTGGTGACCCTCGATCCCGTCCGGCCCGTCGAGGCGGGAGCGATCGTCGAGCCGCTCCACACGGTCGTCAACGGGCAGGATCAGGCCGCCGTCGGACCGGACCTGTCGGTGCTCGTGCTCGGTCTCGGCCCGATCGGGGTGCTCCACGCCGCGCTGGCCCGTTCGACGGGGGCGAGCCGCGTCGTCGCGGTCGACCCAGAGCCGGCCCGGGTTGCCCTCGCGCGCACCGTGCTCGGGGACGGAGCCGGAGACGTGGCCGAACGCATGACGGACGGCTGGCAGGACCGCGCCCGGGAGTCACTCGGCGGGCACGGCTTCGACGTCGTCATCGTGGCGACCGGATCCCCGGCCGCGGTTGGAGCGGCGATCGAGCTGACCGAGCCCGGTGGTCGGATCCTTGCGTTTGCGGGTCTGCCGGCCGGGTCGAGCGTCGTCGGGATCGACCTCAATTTGCTCCACTACCGGCAGCTCTCGATCGTCGGCGCGTTCGGGGGAACGCCGCGCTCGTTCCAGCAGGCGGCCGCGTGGCTCGACCGCACGGACTTCGATGCCGCGGCGTTCACGCCGCTGCGTTTCCCGCTGTCGGACGCCGTCGCGGCGTTCGAGTCGGTGGGCCGCGGCGAGGGCCTCAAGACCCTGTTGCTCGTTGACTAGCGCCCGCCCGATCGACCGACAAGGAGGACCCGCGATGCCATCCGACCCCAGCCCCATCTGGACGATCACGGCCGTGGACACGGGTTCGTCTCTGCTCGAGCAGTCGATGCTGACCTACACCGCCGGCGTCGGCACGATCACCCGGATCCCACGGATCGTGTGGGTCCTGCGCGGCCCGACGACGGTCGTCGTCGACACCAGCGTCCCGACGGGCGGGAACGCAGCGGAGTTCATCGGAGAGGACTTCCAGCGGGATCGTCATCAGGAGCCCGCCAATGCCCTCGTCGCGGCTGGCCTGAACGTCCACGACGTCGAGACCGTTCTCCTGACCCACCTCCATTGGGACCACGCCGGCAACTGCGACCTGTTCCCGGAGAGTCGGGTCGTGGTCCAGCAATCGGAGCTGCGCTACGCCGCAGCGCCCGGCCGGTTCTTCCGCAAGTCGTTCCTCTCGCCCCAGTCCGGTTGGGGAACGCCGCCCTACCTCGTCCGGAACATCGAGACCGTGGTCGGGGCCGTCGAGATCCACCCGGGCGTGCGGGTCGTGCCCACCCCGGGCCACACGCCCGGATCGCAGGCGGTCCTGGTCGACACCGAGCACGGAACGTTCGCGATCGCGGGCGACGCGGTCTCGACCTACGCCAACCTCGACGCGGACCTGCCGCCCGGCTACCACGTGAACGTCGACGAGTCGATGGAGTCGATGGACCTGCTGCGTGCAGCCGCCGACCACATCCTGCCCTCGCACGACTATGGCGTCTTCCTGGACGGGGCCATCACCGAGATCGGGCGCGGTCACGCGGAGCGCGTCCCGGGCGGATCAGCCCCCGGCTGATCGCGGCTGATGATCGGCGCCGATCGGCGCCCAGGCGCCCGGCCTACGTCGAGATCGTCTCGTCGGTCAGCGCGTACCGCCGGCGTGCCTCGGGATCGATCGTCACGCCGATCCCGGCGCCCGTCGATGCCGCCAGCTGGCCCCGCTCCGGTCGGGCCGGCTCGACCAGGAGCCGCCAGAACAGGTCGATCTCGCGCTCCGGATCGGTCACCTCGACCGCTGCGACGATGGGCAGGCCGGCCGCCAGGTGGACGTGGAGCTCGGGGAAGATGTGGGGCAGCACCGGAATGGACGCGGCGGCCGCCAGCGCGCAGATCTTGACCGCCTCGCTGATCCCGCCGGCCGTGGTCGCGTCGATCCGGAGGTGGTCGGGCGGCGCCTGGTCGAGCAGGTCGCGATAGGCGAAGCGGCCGGTCACGTCCTCGCCGAGGGCCAGGGAGATCCCGGTCCGGTCCCGAAGCTGGGCCGCCAGCCGCGGCGACTCGGACGGGAACGGATCTTCGATGAACGCCAGGTCCAGATCGCCCCAGCGAGCGACCGTGGGCAGGACGTCGGCCAGCCGTTGCCAGGCCCAATGGACGTCATAGGCCAGGGCGCTCGAGCCGACGGCGCTCCGCGCGATCGTCAGGCGCTCGGTGTCCGCGCTGAGGTCGCCGGCCGCGATCTTGACCGTCGCAAAGCCTGCTGCGGCGTAGGCCGCCACCTCCGCGCCCAGCATGTCGAGCGTGGTCCCCTCGCGCGGATAACCGCCGGCGACCATGACCGGGACGCTCGTCCGGGCACCACCGAGGAGCTGCCACAACGGCAGCCCGGCCACCCGGGCCTTGATGTCCCAGAGGGCGATATCGACCGCGCTGAGGCAGCGCATCGCGAGGCCCCGCTGGCCGAGCGTCAGATTGGCATCGTAGAGGCGGGTCCAGAGCGCCTCGCCGAGGAGCGGATCGGAGCCGATCAGGCGCGGCGCGTACGCCCGCGCGAGGATCGCCGCAAGGGGCGCGTCGCGGGTCATCCCGAACCCCGTCCCGACCACGCCCGCGTCCGTCTGGATCTCGACGAGGAGGTACTCGCGGGCGTCGAACCGGATGTCGCCCATGACAATCGGGCGGGACAGCGGGATCCGGCAGGTCGTCACCCGGACGCCCGTGATGCGCACGCGGCCGGTCAGCCCTTGACCGCGCCGGCCGTCAGTCCGCGCAGCATGCCGCGCTGGGCGAGCAGCGTGACGATGAAGGTCGGGATGACGAGGGCGAGTGCGCCCGCCGCAAGGGCTCCCCAGTTGATCGTGTCGATGCCGATGAAGTTGACCAGGCCGACGGTCGCCGGCGTGGTCTTGATGCCCGCCAGGATGAGCGGGATGAAGTACTCGCTCCAGGCCGCGATGGCGATCAGGAAGCCGACCGTGATGACCCCCGGTCGGGCCAGCGGCAGGACGATGGTCACGAACGTCCGGAGTCGCGATGCACCGTCGACCCGGGCGGCCTCCTCGAGCTCGATCGGGACCTCCTGGAAGTACGACGCCGTCATCCAGACCGTGAACGGCAGGAGGCCCGTCAGATAGGCCAGCGTCAGCCCGGCGTACGAGTCGACGAGCTTGAGCTGATGGAAGAACAGGAACAGCGGGATGATGAAGATGACGGGCGGGACCATCCGGCTGAACAGGAGCCAGCCCGCGAAGAAGCGCCGCCCGGCGAAGTTGCCCCGGGCAAAGGCATAGCCCGCCGGCACGCCCAGGAGCAGGGTGAAGACCGTCGTCAGGACGGTGATGATCACCGACGCCACGAGCGACCCGGCGAACGGACTGTCCACGAGGGCCTTGAAGTTGTTCAAGGTCGTCGGCGAGAAGATCATCGGCGGGACGGCGGCCGCGTCGACCGGGCGCTTGAAGGCGGTCAGGATGATCCACAGGTACGGCACGGCGATGATCACGAGGCCGCCGAGCAGGAACGTCAGTCGGATGATCGTCTGGCGCCGACGACGTCGCTTCATGAGGCGCCTGCGGTGATCATCGCGTTCTCCCGATGGCGAGGTAGATCAGGCCGACGGACACGCCGATGAGGCCGATCATCACGACCCCGTACGCCGCCGCATAGCCGATCTGGTGGAAGAAGAGCCCGACGTTGTAGATGTGCAGGTTGAGCGGGGTGCTGGCATAGCCCGGCCCGCCGGTCGTGATGATCTGGATGCCCTCGAACTTCCGGAACGCATCCATGAACCGCAGGACGATCGCGATGAACAGGACCGGCCGCAGCGCCGGCAGGGTCACGTTGCGGAAGACCTGCCACGGCGACGCGCCGTCCGCCTCGGCCGCCTCTTTCAGCTCGCGCGACACGGCGAGGAGGCCGGCCAGGAGCAGCACGGCCTGGAAGCTGACCCCCGTCCACATGTCGGCGATGATCACCGCCGGCATGGCCAGGGCCGGTTCGCCGAGCCACGTCGGCTGGGGCAGGTCGACCAGCCCCAGGAAGTAGTTGATCCAGCCCGCGTCGTTGTTGAACATCGCCCGCCACGTCAGGGCGACGACGATCGGGGCGGTCATGATCGGCAGGAGGTAGGCGGTCCGGATGAAGCCGATCCCGCGGAGACCGGACTCCATGAGGATCGCGAGACCCAGGCCCAGGACGGTCTCGAGCGTGGTCGTGGCGATCACGAGGTAGGCCGTGTTGAAGATGATGATCGGGGTCGTCCGATCCTTGAGCAGGTCGGCGAAGTTGTCGAGCCCGATGAACTTCCAGCTGGACGATCGAATGAGGTCGTAGTCGGTGAACGCCAGCCCGACCGTCACGATGAACGGAATCGCGGTCACCGCGACCATGACGACCATGGCCGGCCACGACGCGACCAGCAGGTAGAACCGATCGAATGTCGCGGACAGGCCCCCGCTCCGAGCGGGGGCCTGTCCGGTTGAGGAGGAGCGCGTCATGCGGGTCGTGAACCCAAGGGTGCTCCAGGGGCGAAGGTCAGTTGGACGGGAAGGGCTTGGGGTAGCCCGCCTTCTTCATGATGTCATCGACGCCCGCCTTCATGTCGGCCATGACCTCGGCGACGGGCCGGTCGGTCCCGTTCAGCTCCGAGAGGCCGTTGAGCATCGGGGGCAGGATCGCGACGCCTTCGGGGATGAACGGCAGGAGCGCGACGTTGGGGTGCTGGAGGATGTAGGTCAGGGCCTCCGGGAAGGTCGGCGGCAGGACCGCGGTGACGCCCGGGTCCTGGAGGACCGACAGCCGCGACGGGGTGAGCAGCGCGCCGGCCGTGGCGGCCTTGGCCTGGGTCTCCTTGGAGGTCACCCACTGGATGAACTGCCAGGCGGCGCCCTTGTGCTTGGAGGCCTTGTTCATCCAGGTGCCGAAGGGCTGGACGAGCGAGCAATGATCCGGGTTGACGGGCTGGCACGGCAGCGCCCAGAAGGCGGTGTCCGCGGCGACCCGTGACTTCTCCGGGTTGAGGACCTCGGGAATCGTCCCGGAGTCGTCGTGCCACATCGCGACCCGGCCCTGCTGGAAGTCCTGGAGGCAGTTGGTCACGAGATAGGTCGCGACCCCGTCGGGACCGGCGTTCTGGGTGAGATCGCGGTACCAGTTGCCGAACTCGGTCGCGATCGGCTCCTGGCCGAGCAGGAAGTTCCACTCCTTGTCGAAGTAGTTGCCGGTGACCGCGTTGTCCCAGGCGTAGAACCACTGCCACAGCATGAACGCCGAGTACAGGTTCTGGGTCTTGTCACCGCGGACGCAGAAGCCGGCGTGATCGGCGGTCGTGAGCTTCTTCGCCATGTCGAGCAGCTCGGTCGGGTTCTGCGGCGGAGCCGTGATCCCGGCGTCGGCGAACATCTTCTTGTTGTAGTACAGCAGGCCGCCACCGGTCTTCGACGCGATGCACCAGCTCTGGCCGCCGTTCTGGCAGGCCGCCTGGACGGCCGGCGCGATGTCCGTGAAGTTCCAGGACGCCGGCGTCTGGGCGGGGTCGTTGATGTAGGCGTCGAGCGGCTCGACACCGTCGATCCCGATGTAGTTGCCGATGTTCTCGGAGCCGGTGAAGAAGACGTCGAGCGACTCGTCCTTGGCGCTCAGCTGGAGCGGGATCTTCTGGTCCATGCCCGCGACCGGGAGCTGCTGGTAGTTGACCTTGATGCCGGTCAGAGCCTCGAACTCCGGCAGGATCGTCTTGTAGTAGTCGAAGTCGGTGACCGACGCGTAGGTCGTGACGTTGACCGTCTCACCCGCGAATGGCTGGGCCGCAACGGACGGAGCCGCGCTGCCTGCGGCGACGCTCGGCGCCGCGCCCGTTGCCGCCGGCGTCGATGCCGCCGGTGAGGCGCTGCCCGAACAGGCACCTACGATCAAGATCACGCCGGCCAGCGCCACCAGGCGCCGTCGTCCGCGAACCGCCATGCCAGACCTCCTCCAGTCCCGACCGATGGGTCGTTTGCTACTTGCGGATCGAGAGCATCTCACGGATCATTCCGGAGTGCAAGATATGATATTCCGACTTCGGCGAGGTCATCGTTCGGTGCCGCTCGGGTCGCCCTCGGACGGGTCGGGTCGGCCGGCCAGGATGTCGGCGCCGACCTCGGACGGGTAGGCGCGAGCGGCGGCGCCGCCATCGACCGGGATCAGGGCACCGTTGACGAAGGACGCCTCGTCCGACAGCAGGAACGCCGCAACCGACGCGATCTCGGACGGCCGGCCGACTCGCCCCAGCGGCGCCAGCGCCGACAGGCTCGCGAACGCCGCCTCCGGATCGGCGGCCCGCGCCACCATGGCCTGGTTCCACTCGCTCCAGATCGCGCCCGGGTCGATCGTGTTGGCGCGGATGCCGGCCGGGCCGTACTCCACCGCGAGGTTGCGGGTCAGGCCCTGGATCCCGGCCTTGCTCATCTCGTACGAGGCCCAGTTCGGGAAGCCCGCCCGGGCGTGGATCGAGGCCAGGCTGACGATCGAGCCGCCGGAGCGCTGATCGAGGAACGTCCGAACGGCCGTCGACGCGCCCCAGTACGTTCCGGCGATGTTGACCCGGAACAGCTTTGCGACCGCCTCCGGCTCGGGCCGATGGACCGAGTCCATCGCCACGATCGCGGCGTTGTTCACCCAGCCGCCGAGGGGCCCGAGCGCCACGGCGGCGTCACGGGTTCGCTCGAGGTCGTCACGATCGGCGGCATCGCCGTGGATCACGCTGCCCGGATGGCCCTGATCCGCGAGCCACTGGCCCGCATCTGCCGCAGTCCGCGGGTCGATCTCGATCCCGACCACGGCCCAGCCGTCGTGGGCCAGCCGCTCGAGGATCGCCCGGCCGAGCCCGATCCCGCAGCCGGTCACCACCACGCTTCGCATCGGGTCCTCCGTTCGTTCAGCCGGGCTCGCTCGGCGCGGCGAGGGATGATCGGCCCGGCGGCAGCTCGACGAGGATGACCGTCACGTCGTCCGGAGCACGACAAACGACGACCTGGATCTGACCGCCATCGGGCAGGGTCTGGACGACGATCTCAGACCGCGGCGGATAGCCTGCCGCCGTGAGCCGCTCGACGAACGCGGCGACGTCTTCGACGAGCAGGTTGATCGCCATCAGGCCGGGGTCGCCCGGCCGGCGCGAGACCGGCGTCCCGCGCGGACGCTCGAACTCGACCAGCTCGATCTCGGAGCCGTCCGGGAGTCCAACCACGACGGCGTGGACGATCGGATCGGGATAGCCGAACAGGGCCTCGATCGCGGCCGGGTCGTGATCGTCCTCGAAGGTCACCCGCAGGCCGAGGAGGTCGCGGTAGAAGGCGACGGCCTCGGCCATCCGGCTGACCGCGACGACAGGATGGAAAAGCGACTTCGCGACCGCGACCATCGAGGGACCTCCAGCTGCGGGGCGCCGACCGCCGTCGCGCGAGATATCGTATCTGATACGGACGGCCGAACGGCAGTCCGACAGACGCGGGACAAACGAGCTGGCAATGGAGGCGGTGGTGGTGACGGCTGGCGACATGGCGGCACTGCGCAAGCTGTCCGAGGACGCGCATGAGGTGACGCTCGAGCGCGTGCCCGTGCCGGAGCCGGGCCCCGGCCAGGCCCGCATCCGGGTCAGCGCGGCCGGTATCTGCGGCACCGACGCCCACATCCTCGACGGCGACTACGCGTCCCGGCCGCCGGTCACCCTCGGTCACGAGGTGGCCGGCGTCGTCGACGCCGTCGGAGCGGGCGTCGACTCATCGTGGATCGGCGCCCTGGTCGCGCCCGAGACGGCGTTCGCCACGTGCGGGGCCTGCACCTGGTGCCGCGGGGGCAAGCCGATGCTGTGCGCCGATCGCGTCTCGATCGGGTCCGGCACCGACGGCGGATTCGCGGCGGCCATGATCGTTCCCGCGGCCCGGCTTCATCGCCTCCCCGACTGGCTCGACGACCATGCCGCGGCATTGCTGGAGCCGCTCGCCTGCGTCTGCAACAGCGTCCTCGACCCGAGCCGGGTCCAGCCGGGCGACGTCGTCGTCGTGTCGGGCGCTGGTCCGGTCGGGCTCCTCGCCGCTCAGGTGGCGCGGGCCGCGGGAGGCCAGGTGACCCTGACGGGCACGCGGATCGACGGGGATCGGCTGGACATCGGACGGCGCCTCGGATTCGCGACCTGCAACGTCGACGACGCGGGCGATCGGGCGGCGATCGACGGCGTCGGGCGGGCCCGGGCGATCGACGTGGTCATCGAGTGTGCCGGAGCCGGGCCCGCGGTCGCCGCCGCCCTTCGGTGGCTGCGGCCGGGTGGGCGGCTCGTCCAGATCGGCCTGCTCGCCGGCGATGTCTCGGTCCCGTTCGGCGAGATCGTCACCCGCGAGCTGTCGGTCAGCGCCGGGTTCGCCAGCTCGCCCGCCTCCTGGCAGCGCGCCGTCCGCCTGGTCGAGGAACGAGCGGTCGACCTGTCACCGCTCGTGACGCACGTGTTCGCCCTGCGCGATCACGTCCCGGCCTTCGAGGCGTTCGCGCGCCGTGACGGGCTCAAGACGGTGTTCGACCCGCGCCTCGGCTGACGGCCGGCATGCCGCGATCGTCAACCGGCACGCCTCAACCGCCGACCAGCGGGTCCCAGCCCTCGCCCGGCGCCACAACCCGCGCAGCGTTGCCTTCGACGACCAGCTCGTGGCCCTCCTTGAGCCGGAACCCGGTGCCCCACGTCTCGAGGCGCTCGTCATGGATCCCGTTGGCACCGGCCGCCGCCGGCTTCGGCCAGATCGTGAGGAGGACCAGCTCGTCGTCGCCGTCGTTGCGGAGGCGGTGGAACGTGCCGGCGGGGATGAACGCGACCATGCCCGGCTCGAGCCGGAAGGTGCGGTGGCCGTCGCCGGATTCGGGGTCGCCACCGAGGTCGACGAGCGTCCGCCCGCGCACGACGTAGTAGATCTCGTCGTTGTCTGGGTGGTTGCCGCCGCCGAGGCCCTGGTGTGGATCGACCCGGCCCTGGTTCAGCAGGAGGTCGTGGCGACCCGTCGTCTCCTCGCCGAGCACGTGCTGGGAGTGATAGGCGGGATCGGCCGGGTGGGTGAAGGGCAGGATGTCGTCGGTCCGGATGACGAGGTAGCGCGGTTCGTCGGTCATGGGATTCTCCTCAGGTGGGCGGAGAGGACGCGAGCGGTCAGGCGGTCGGGAGGCTGCCTCCCGCGTTCATGGCCAGGTTGCCGCCGTCGACCGGGAGGTTGACCCCGGTGACCATCGAGGCGGCGTCGGACAGGAGGAAGAGCACCGGCCCGACGATCTCGTCGGGCCGCCCCATCCGGCCGATCGGGATGCCCGAGACCATCCGCTCGGCCACGCCGTCCCGGGCCGGATCGGCCATCAGGGCCAGCAGGCCCTCGTTCACGAACTGACACGGCAGGATCGAGTTCACCCGGATGCCCTGGGCCGCCCATGCGACCGCCAGCTCGCGTGTCAGCTGGTCGACGCCGGCCTTGCTGACCCCGAACGCGAGGTTGCCGCGGCCGAGGGCCGACGCGGCGGCGATCGAGCTCACGTTGACGATGCTGCCGCCACGCCCGGTGGCGATCATCCGGCGGGCCACCGCCTGGGCGAAGAGGAGGTAGCCACCGACATTGACCCGGAGCACCTCGTCCCAGATCTCGAGCGGGAAGTCTTCCGGCTTGCCCTGCTGGGGATTGATGCCGGCGTTGTTGACGAGGCCGTCGATCCAGCCGTACGTCTGCTCGGTCTGCTCGACCACGCTGGCGATGTGGGCCGGGTCGGCCGCGTCGCCGGCGATCGCGATGCAGCTCCCGCCCGCTTCCCGGACCGCGTTGGCCGTCGTGCCGAGCCGGTCGGCGTCGAGGTCGTCGAGCGCGAGCGAGGCCCCGGCCCCGACGAGCCCGACTGCCAGCGCCCGGCCGAGCGCGCCGCCCGCCCCGGTCACGATCACCGTCCGGCCGTCGAGCCGGAAGAGGTCGGCGCTCATCCGAGCGCCTTGCGGATCGTGGCCACGACGCGCTCGGCGGACGGGATCGCGAGCCGCTCGAGGTTCTCGGCCGCGGGCAGTGGCTGGTGCGGGGTCGTGATCCGGATGATCGGCCCGTCGAGGTGGTCCATCCCCTCCTCGGCGGCGATCGACGCGACCTCCGCGCCCCAGCCGCATAGGCGCGGGTTCTCTTCGACCGTGAACAGCCAGCCGGTCTCGCGAATCGACCCGAGGACGGTCGTCATGTCGAGCGGGACGAGGGTCCGGAGGTCGATGACCGTCACGTCGATCCCGTCGGCCGCCAGGATGTCGGCCGCCTCAAGCGCCACCGGAACCATCGCCGCCAGGGCCACGACGGTCGCGGCGCGGCCGGAACGCAGGGTGGCGGCCTGCCCGAGCGGCACGACGTGTTCGCCGTCGGGCACCTCGCCCTTGATCGCGAAGAGGTTCTTGTGCTCGAACACGATCACGGGATCCGGGTCGCGGATCGCAGCGGCGAGGAGGCCCTTCATGTCGGCCGGGTTGGACGGCGCCACGACCTTGAGCCCGGGGACCGCCATCGCCCAGTTCTCCAGCGACTGGCTGTGCTGGGCGCCGAACCGGATCCCGCCGCCGTTCGCCGTCCGGATCACGAGCGGCAGGGAGATCTGGCCGTCGGTCATGTACGGCGTCTTGGCGATCTCGTTCGCGACCAGGTCCCAGCAGACCGCCAGGAAGTCACTGAACATGATCTCGGCAACGGGTCGCATGCCGGTCATCGCCGCGCCCATCGCCATGCCCAGGATCGCCTGCTCCGAGATCGGCGTATCGAGGACCCGCGTCGGCCCGAACTGGTCGAGCAGCCCGGAGGTCGTCTTGAACACGCCGCCGGCCGCCGCCACGTCCTCGCCCAGGAAGACGACCCGCGGATCCCGCTCGAGCTCCTGGGCCAGCGCGGACGCGACGGCCGCGCGATAGGTCATCTCGGCCATGCGAAGTCTCCTGTGCCGACCGGCCGCCGGGCCGCGTCCCGTGATGAGGTGGTCATGCGACGGTGTCCGCGAGGGACCGAACGCGGTCCGCGACCCGTTGTGCGGACAGTCCGAAGTGATCGAGCAGGATCTCGTTCGGGGCCGACTCACCGAACCGGTCGGCGATGCCGATCCGGCGCAGCGGCGGGCCGCCGGCCTCGGCGATCACCTCGGCCACGGCGCTGCCCAGGCCGCCGATGATGGTGTGCTCCTCGACCGTGATGATCAGCCGCCGGCCGGCGACGTGCGCCGCGATCGTGGCGCCATCGAGGGGCTTGAGAACCGGAACATGCAGGACTGCCGCGGCGAGCCCGTCGGCCGCCAGCGCCTCTGCCGCGCTCAAGGTGCGGGCCGTCTGCGTGCCCGTGCTGACGAGCAGGATGTCGCCATCGTCCCGAAGCACGATCGGCGGACCGAGGGGCTGGTCGTACGGGGCCTCGAAGACCCGCCGTTCGGGATCGCGGGCGAGCCGGATGTAGACCGGCCCGGGGAGGTCCGCGGCGGCCCGCAGCAACGCCGCCCCCTCGATGTCGTCGGCCGGAGCGAGGACCGTCATCCCGGGCATCGCGCGCATGATCGCCAGGTCCTCGAACAGCTGGTGGGTCTTGCCGGTCGAGCCGGTGAGGAGACCGCTGTAGCCGGCGGCAATCTTCACCCCGAGGTGGGGCTGGGCGACCGTCACGCGGACCTGATCAAGGGCTCGGGCGACCGCGAAGCAGGCGAACGTGCTGATGTACGGCACGAAGCCCATGGTCGCGAGGCCGGCCGCGACGCCGATCAGGTTCTGCTCGGCGATGCCGAGCTCGAGGAACTGGTCGGGGACGCGCTCGGCGACGATGTCGGCACGGGTCGAGTTCGCGAGGTCGCCATCGAGGACGAGGATGTCCGGCCGCTCTGCGGCCATGCTGGCGAGCGTGTCGCCGAACGTCTCGCGCAGGGACCGGCCGATGGTCGTGGCCGGCGCAAGCACGGCGCTCATCGCGGCTCGAGCTCGGCGAGGGCCCGGTCCAATTCGTCCGGCGAGGGCACCCGAGCGTGCCACTCGAAGCGGTTCTCCATGAACGACACCCCGCGACCCTTGGTCGTCCGGGCCAGGACGACCGTGGGACGTCCCTCGATCGGGTCGTCGCGAACCGCCGACAAGCCATCGACGATCGCGGCCAGGTCGTGACCGTCGAGGTGGCGGACCGTCCAGCCGAAGCCCTCCCAGATCTGGGCGAGACTGCCGGGCGCCCAGGGGCCCTCGCGCTGCCCGGCGGCATCGACCCAGCCGAACTGCTGAAGGTCATTGACGTCGACGATGACGACCAGGTTGTCGAGCCGGTAGCGGGCGCCGGCCATCGCGGCCTCCCAGACCTGGCCTTCCTGGCATTCGCCGTCGCCGACCATCGCGAACACGACCAGATCGAGGCCGCGGCGCTTGGCCCCGATGGCCATCCCGACGGCCGCCGACACCCCGACCCCCAACGACCCGGTCGACATGTCGAGGCACGGCAATCGGGTCATGTCGGGATGCCCCTGGAGACGGGATCCGAGCTGATCGAACGTGTCGAGCTCCTCGAGCGGCAGGAAGCCGGCCACGGCCAGGACCGCGTACAGCCCGATGGAAGCGTGCCCCTTGGACAGGACGAACCGGTCGCGCTCCGCCCAGTCGGGCTCGTCCGGCCGGACCCGGAGGACCCCACCGTAGAGCGCGGTGAGGACATCGATCGCGGACAGCGGCCCGCCGAGATGGCCGGCTCCGGCGCGCCCGACCGTTCGCACCACCGCCGCACGCGCCTGCGCGGCGCGCGCCTCGAGGAGTGCAAGATCGACGGTCGGACCGGCGGGCGCGGTCACTGCGCGCGCAACCGGCCGCGGCAGCAGTCGCCTGGCAGGACGGTCAGGTCCGCCATGCCGACCCACCGTCGCTCCAGACATTCGTGCTCATCGTGTCGAGCGCCGGCTCGGGCATCGCCTTCGCCTCGTCGATCGCCGCCTCGACGGCCGCCAGGCTCTCCGACTCGATCCGGTCGATCTCGTCCTGGCCGATCCCGGATGCGACGAGCCGCGCGGCGTACATCGGGACCGGGTCCCGGGCCAGCCAGGCATCGACCTCGGCTTGCGGCCGATATGTCGCAGGATCGGCGCGGGAGTGGCCACCGTGGCGATAGGTGAGCGCCTCGATCAGGCTCGGCCCCTCACCGCGTCGCGCCCGGTCGATGGCCGCAGCCGCCGTGTCGAACACGACATCGACGTCGTTGCCGTCGATCAGGATCGACTCGAGCCCGTACGCCGACGCCCGGTCCGCGGCCGGATGGGCAACCGCCGTCACCGAGCCGATCGCCGTGTACTCCATGTAGCCGTTGTTCTCGCACACGAACACGACTGGCAGCTTCCAGACGGCGGCCGCGTTCAGCGCCTCATGGAACGCGCCGATGTTCGTCGTGCCGTCCCCGAAGAAGCAGACCGCCACCTGGCCGCTGCCGCGGAGCTGCGCCGACCAGGCAGCCCCGGCGGCGATCGGGAGATGGGCGCCGACGATCGCGTAGGAGCCGAGAGCCCCGTGCTCCGTGCTCGTCAGGTGCATCGATCCGCCCTTGGCTCCCATCAGCCCGCCGGCCCGGCCCATCAGCTCGGCATAGACGGCGGTCATCGACGCGCCGCGGGCCAGGACGTGGTTGTGGCCGCGGTAGGTGCAGAACGTGTAGTCGTCCGGCCGCATTGCCGCCGCGAAGCCCGCCGCGATCGCCTCCTGCCCGGTGGCGAGGTGGCTGGTGCCCTTGATGAGGCCTTCGAAGTAGATCTCGTGGGCGCGCCGCTCGAACGTCCGGAGCCGGAACAGGGAGCGATAGAGGTCGAGTCGCTGCGCAGTCTCCCGGAGAACCGTGGTCGTCACGTTGTCGCACCTCGTCGCTCGTTCACCGCCACCGCCGTCAGCACCGGCCCGATGGAATACCATATCTCAAGCGCGATCATAGACGCGCGTCCGTTATGATCGCAACCATTCATTGTGGGACGGATCGCGTCGAACCGGGATGGGAGGCCACGCCCAGTGGTTCGGTCCAAGACGGCGGCGCCGGCGGGCGCGAACGGCGGTCGGGCTCCCGTCGACCTCAAGCTACGAACGTACAAGCGCGCGGTGTTCGAGACGCTGCGCGACATGATCATGTCGTTCGAGCTGGCCCCCGGCGATCGCCTCGTCGAAACCGACCTTGCGAGCCGACTCGGGGTCTCGAAGACGCCGGTCCGCGAGGCGTTGTTCATGCTCGAGGCGGATGGCCTGGTCGACGTGGCGCCGTACCGCGGGGCCACCGTCCGCTGGTTGTCACAGAACGAGAGCCAGGAGCAGGGCTACCTCGTCGACGCCCTCGAGATGCCCGGCTATCCGATCGTTGTCGAGCGGATCAGCGACACCGAGCTCAAGGAGATCCGCCGGATCACGGAGGACCTGAAACGGGCTCGGCGCGATCGTGACGAAGCCCGCTTCGGCCAGCTGGCAGTCGAGATCCATACCCGGATCTTCGCGGCCGCCGGCTATCCCCGCCTCACCGAGCTGATCCGGGTCGTCCTCGGACCGACCGGCATCCGCTACGACAAGGCGCTCGTCTACCCCGATCCCGAGGCATGGGACCTGCTTCTTGCCCTCTCCGTCGCGCGCTCGGAGGCCATCCAGGAGCGCGACGCGGAGAAGGCGATTTCGTCGGTGAGGCGGTATCGCGCGGAGCTCAGCACCCGGCTGGCGGCGCGCCTCTCGGATCCGACGGTCGCGAAGTACTTCCGGGACGACGTTCCGACGTGAGCGCCAGCGTCCAGACCGTGACCGGGGCGCTGGCGCGGGAGTCCATCGGCTCGACCCTGGTCCATGAGCATGTGGTGTGCGGCAGCGCGGGCTGTGTCCGTGGCCTGACCGGGATCGGCGGCGGCTTCGACGCCCTCGCCGACCGGGGCACGGCGGCCCTCCTCCAGGCCAAGGCGGACGGGGTCGACACGATCGTCGATGCCACGCCGTACGACCTCGGGCGCGACGTCGAGCTGCTGGCTGCGGTCTCTCGTCGATCGGGCGTGGCGATCGTGGCCGCCACCGGCCACTGGCTCCTGCCGACGATCCTCATGCAGAACCGGACGGTGGCCGAGCTGGCGGACCAGTACATCGCCGACCTCACCAACGGGGCGGACAGCAGCACGATCCGCTGCGGGGTCATCAAGGTGTCGAGTGAGGAGGAGATCACGCCGTTCGAGGAGCGCGTCCTCGAGGCCGCGGCGATCGCCCAGCGCGAGACCGGCGCGCCGATCATCACCCACGCCAAGGCGGTCCGCCGGATCGGAGAGGCGCAGGCCGACCGGTTCGAGACGTACGGCCTGGATCCGAGCCGGATCGTGATCGGTCACGCCGATGACACGTACGAGATCGACTACCTGACGGGCCTCGCGGACCGCGGCTTCTTCATCGGCATGGATCGCATCCCGAACGGGGCACTCGTGGAGTACGGCGGCCAGACGGTTGCGGGCCGGATCGAGATGATCCGGCGGCTGGTCGACCTGGGCTATGACGACCAGGTGGTCGTCGCCCATGACGATCCGATCTGGGCCGGGGTCCTGTCGACCGAGGACCAGGAGCGCCATCTGGCATCCAACCCAGATGGGATCTCGTTCATCGCCCGCGTCGTGCTGCCCGCCCTGCGCGAGCTCGGCGTCAGCGACGAGGCGATCGCGCGGATCACCGTCGACAACCCTGCCCGGTGGTTGACCGGTCAGGCGGCCGTCACTCCGGCATCGGCAGGCGATCGCGGACCGGTTCAGGCGCAGGCCTAGACGCGCTCGGCGGCGAACGAAACTCGCCGTCAGCGGCCGCCGCGCAGCCCGACGACGATCAGCAGGAACGAGGTCTCGAGGACGTCGACCCCGGCGATGATCAGGGCGACGACGAGGGGCAGTGGGTGGCCGATCAACCAGCCCGAGGCTGCGGCCAGGGCGGCGACTGCGAGGAAGACCAGCCGCACGCCTCGGATCAGGGCGCCGATGTCGCGTGGCGTCCGCCCCGTCCGCGCCCGGCCCGCGTCGTCGGGATCGCCCGCGAGCCGGTTCAGGGCGCCGAGCAGGAGGACGATCGCGACGGCGACGGCCAGGCCGATCAGCGCGGCCCGGATGTACGGCGGCGGGGTGACGATCGCCGACAGCGCGGTGGCGTCCCAGCCGAGGGCCGTCCCCGCCGCGATGGCCAGCGCGCCGATGATGAGCCACGCGATGCGCCCGGCGTCCGGGACCTCGCCGCCGGTGGCCGGCGGTCCAGATCCGCGGCCGTCGTCGGCCTCGGGCCGCCACGGGTCCCGATGGCCGGGCTCCCAGTCGGCGCTCATGACCGCATCGGGGCGCGTGCGACGACCCACAGGAACCGGGCGTCGTGGCGGTCTTCGGGCTCGGTGACGACCTCGGCCTGCTCGATGACCAGGCCGGCCTCGGCGAGCAGGCGCCGATTTACGCGAGCCGAGAAGTGGCTGAAGTACATGTCGACGCCGAGCCAGTCCGTTTCGATGCTGCCGGGGTCGTCCTCGACGCCGAGCGAGGCGATGAAGGTGCCACCGGGTCGCAGCCAGCGCCGGATCGCGGCGAAGAGCGCCGCGTGCTCGTCGCGCGGGAGGTGGGTCAACGCGTAGAACGCGACGACGGCGTCGGCGCTCGCGGCGGGCCGGTCCAGCGTCGTGATGTCCTTCTGGAGGAAGGTGGCGGCTGGCACGTTCCGGCGCGCCCGACGGATCTGCTCGGCCGAGATGTCGACGCCGATCAGCTGCCGGCCCGCGGCGAGTCGGGCGCTCATCGGCAGGCCCGCCCCACAGCCGAGCTCGAGGACGTCGGCACCGGCCGGGATGAGGCGGTCGGCGAGGTCGAGCGCGCGCAGGCGGGCAGCGGACGGGCGAAGCGCGCTCCACGCGAGATAGCGGCCGGCCATCCGGTCGTAGCCGTCGGCGACGACGTGCTTCGGATCGGCGACACTCCCCGCCTTCGACGCCATCACGTGCCGCCGCCCACGAGCAGCTCGACCGGGAAGATCGCCCCGTCCACGATCCGGAAGGCGCCCAGCGACGGTTCGTCGTCCGCCAGCGACACGAGCAGGTACAGAGCATCCGGGTAGAACGCGAGCCCCACGTCGGTCGGGCTCGGGTAGGCCGGCGAGCGGACGTGACTGTGGACGATCGCCCAGAAGACCTGATCCGCGTCGTCGGTCGCGATCGTCAGGCGGAGCAGGTCGTCGGGATGGATCTCGTAGCGGTACGGCGACGCCGCTCGATTGCGGACTCGCTCGAACCGGAGCGCGACGCCGCCGGCGGCAGCCGGCCGGTCGCCGATGATCAGCCCGCAGGACTCGTTCGGATCCTCGGACCGGGCCTGATCGACGATCGCCTGGACGACGTCGACGGACAGGACGACCGACGGCGGCCCGGGGTGGATTGCGGCTGGCTGCGACATCCCGGCCATCGTAGCGGGGACCTCGCTCAGGGGCCGGCGAGCTCGTCGGCGAGAAGGTCCATGAGCAGCCCGTCGTGCCAGGAGCCGTCCCGCCAGCGCTCGTAGCTGCGAAGGATTCCGACCGGCCGGAAGCCGAGGCTGGCGTAGACGGCGATCGCCCGCGCGTTGGCCGCCGATGGGTCGATCGTGAGCCGATGATGGCCGCGGACGTCGATCAGCCACCGCGCGACGGTCCGAACCGCATCCGGCCCGAGGCCGCGACCGCGCCCGGCCTCGGCCAGCGCGATGTCGATCGATCCGTGGCGGTACTGCGGGTCGGTCTCCTCGCCCGCGAAGATGATCCCGACCGGGCCACCGCCGTCCTCGATGATCCAGAAGGCGAGCTCGGCGTCGCCGATCAGCTCGGCGGCGTCCGAGGCCGGGTCGGCTGTCTGCCACCAGGCCGCGACGCCGTCGTCGGCCAGGATCGTGGTCACCGACGCGGCGTCGGCCGGCCGTGCCGGGCGAAGGTGCACTGCCATCCCGTCGAGCGGTTCGATCACCTCCCGGATCGTCGTCACCGGCGGGCGCTCACCACCAGCTGACGCCACCCTCGAGGTCGTCGGCCATCTCGTCGAAGTCACGGCTGAACGTGCCGGCGCTGAGGTACTTCCAGCCGCCGTCGGGCAGGAGGGCGACGATCGTCCCGGATGTCATCGTCCGCGCCTCGCGCGCGGCAGCCACGAGCACGGCGCCGCACGACGGACCGCCGAAGATCCCCTCCCGATCCACGAGGTCGCGCAGCGCCGCGATCGCGTCGCGGTTGCTGACGAGGTACTTCGCGTCGAGCATGCGTGGGTCGAGGATCTCGGGGACGAAGCCCTCATCGAGCGAGCGGAGGCCCTGGACCGCGTCACCCGGCAGTGGCTCCGCGGCGACGATCCGGACGCCCGGCCGGGCTCGCCGCAGGTAGCGCCCGACGCCCATCAGCGTCCCGCTCGTCCCGAGCCCGGCGACGAAGACGTCGATCTCCGGGCAGTCGGCGAGAATCTCGGGGCCGGTCGTCTCCTCGTGGGCCTGCGGATTCGCGTCGTTGCCGTACTGGTACGGCATGACGAAGCGGGGATCCTTCGCGACCAGGTGCTTGGCCAGGGCAATGGACCCGTTCGAGCCGAGGTGGCCCGGCGAATCGATCACCTCGGCGCCGAACAGGGCGGCCATCTGGCGCCGCTCGTTCGTGACGTTGTCGGGCATGACGAGCGCGACCCGGTAGCCCTTGCGCCGGCCGATCATCGCGAGGGCGATGCCGGTATTGCCCGACGTCGGCTCGAGGATGATCGAGTCTTCACGAAGCAGGCCGCGCGATCTCGAGGTCCTCGATCAGGTACTTGGCGACCCGATCCTTGACGGAGCCGGTCGGATTGGCCATCTCGAGCTTGGCGAAGATCCGGACGGCCGGATTCGGGCGACATCCGCGGAATCTCGACGAGCGGCGTATGGCCGATCGCGTCGAGGATGCTGTCGTAGCGTCCGCCGTGCGGCGCGAGCGCCTCGTGGGCGTGAACGTGGTCGTGCTCGGGCGCGCGGTCGTCATCCCCGTCCGGGACCGGCTCCGCGACGACGACCGGCTTCGGGAACGCCACGTCAGCCCGGCGACGCGCCGCCGGCCATCGCCGGCAGCAGGCGGACCTCGTCGCGCTCGGCGACCGCGGTGGCAAGCCCGTCGAGGTAGCGCACGTCCTGGCCGTTGACGTAGACGTTCACGAACCGGTTGAGCTCGCCGGCCTCGGTCAGGAGCTGGCTCTTCAGCGACGGGTACGCGACGGTGAGGGCGTCGACGACCTCGCCGACCGTGGCGCCGGCCAGCTCGACCTCCTTGTTGCCTCCGACCTGGGGACGAAGGACCGTGGGGATCTTGACGAGGCTCACGCGGGCCCTCCGAGGACGAACGGCTGATCCGCGGCGGGTGCCGCGAACGATGGAATGGCGAGCGGCCGGCCTTCGGCCCGGGCGGCGACCGCTTCGGTCGAGCAGACCGGGCAGGCCGGGTCGCGCCGGAGCTTGAGCTCGGTGAAGGAGGTGTCGAGGGCATCGAACAGGAGCAGCCGACCGCTCAGCGTGTCGCCGATCCCGAGCAGGACCTTGAGCGCCTCGTTGGCCTGGAGCATGCCCATGATCCCGGGCACGACGCCGAGCACACCCGCGACCGAGCAGCCGGGAGCGAGCTCGGGCGGCGGCGGGGTCGGGTAGAGGCAGCGATAGCACGGCCCCTCATACGGGATGAAGGTCGTCAGCTGGCCCTCGAACCGGAACACGGAGGCGTGGACCACCGGGATGTTCTTCGCGACCGCGGCGTCGTTCAGGAGATAGCGGGTCTCGAACGTGTCGGTGCCGTCGATGATCACGTCGTAGCCCGAGATGATCCGGTCGACGTTCCCGGCGACGAGCATCTCCTCGTGCGGGATGACCGTGACGTCCGGGTTCAGGGCGTTGATCGTCTTGCGCGCCGACTCGACCTTGCGCTCGCCGATCCGGTCGTTCGTGTGGAGGATCTGGCGCTGGAGGTTGGACAGGTCGACGACGTCGAAGTCGACGATGCCGATCGTGCCGACGCCGGCGGCCGCGAGGTAGAGAGCCGCCGGGGAGCCGAGACCGCCGGCGCCGATGAACAGCGCCTTGCTCGCGAGCAGGCGCTCCTGGCCGGCCGACCCGACCTCGGGGATGAGCAGGTGGCGGCTGTACCGCTGCTTCTGCTCGGCCGACAGGACGACCGGCGCCTCCCACGGCAGGCCGGCCGACTTCCACTGCTGGAAGCCGCCGCTCATCGAGGCGACGTTCGTGTAGCCGAGCTCCTCGAGCGTCTGGGCCGCAAAGAGCGAGCGGACACCGCCGGCGCAGTACAGGACGACCGGCGCGTCCTTGTCCGGGGCGGCGGCCTCGACCTGCTGCTCGACGTAGCTCTTGCTGATGTGGAGGGCGCCGGGCAGGTGGCCCTGCTCCCACTCGCTGTCCTCGCGGACATCGATGACGATCGCGCCGCCGTCCGGGAGGGCATCGACCTCCTGGGGAGTGACTTCGCGGATCTGAGCACGGGCCTCCTTGAGGAGGTCGGCGTAGGTGCGTGGCATGAGTGGTGGTTGCTCCGGGTTCGACGGGCTGCCGTGGTGGGGCGGCAGGGCGAGAGGGTGGGATGGACGGCCCATCGGGACGGGTGGCCGCCCCAGCGGAGCCGGCCGTCCGGCGGTCGACGAGAACCGCCCGTGAGTCTGCCGGCTAGGCCGGCCGACGACACTCGCAGCAGCGCTCGCGGACGGCGGTCATGCGGGCGTTCCTTGGGGCGCCGGCGCGGAGGCGCCGTCGGTCTCGGCCAGCGCCTTCGTCAGGGTCTCGTGGCTGAGCATTGCGCACTTCAGGCGGGCCGGGCTGATGTCGATGCCGAGGAGGTCGAGGAGGTCGTCAGCCCGAAAGGCGACGACGTCGGCGACGGGCTTGCCCTTGATCTCGTCGGTCAGGAGCGACGCCGATGCCTGGCTGATCGCACAGCCGCGGCCGGTGAACCCGACCCGCTCGACGACGCCGTTCTCGATCCCGAGCTGCATCGTGATCCGATCGCCGCACAGTGGGTTGCTGCCCTCGAAGGACGCGGTCGGCTCATCGATGACCCCGAAGTTGTGGGGCCGCCGGTAGTGCTCGAGGATGTAGTCGCGGTAGAGATCGTCCATGGGTTCCGTGTTCAGTCTAGAGGAGGGCGGCGGCGAGGCCGATCGCGGCGATGGCCAGGACGGCAAGCGCAAGGCCGAGGAGCCGAAGGCAACCGCTGTCCATGATCGCGCCGCCCTAATCCCGAGGAATTTCGTCGGGATTGATGCTAGGGCCGCTCACGGGTTCTCGTCAACGGCTCCTGGGGGTAGTAGGTGGGCGCCCTCCAAGTTGCCGGGAGAGTCGTATGCGGTCGGCCTCGAGCTATGCAGCGGACGCTACGGTCGCTCGATCGTTGCCGAAGCTAGGAAAGGGGCAAGCCAAGGGAGATTTCGATCACCAAATGCCCTGCCGCTTCGGCGAACCGCCGAAAGTCCGATCGAGGGCTGCGACATCGGCGTAGATCTGGCGGACTGTTGCATTGGAGGAAGCATGACTGCACCGTCTCGTGCCGCGCGCGTCGGCCTCACCATCGCTCTCTCGTTAGCGCTAATGGTGCTCATGGCTCCACGCGGGGTGGCTGCGACGCCATCGTCGTGGAACCCCGAGATCAGGACGCCGAGACACGTGATCCAATCGGACCTCAACACAGCGGGCATCCCTCGCGTCACGGGCGTCAGTCAACCGCACCCGAAATCGGAGTCTCAAGCGCAAGCGGTAAGTGATGCCCAAGTCTTTGCCGAGGAGCATCCCGACCGTCGGCCGCACAGATTTGGCGCGGTTCGCCTACATCCGCGAGCCATTCCACCGTTTCCGGTCGCCTGGCCCGGTATAGCTGGGCTGACGAAAACGTCTTCGCTGGCGGGCAGACCAAGGGCGAAACCGGCCCGTATCACATCGACCTCGTCAACACGCAGTGGTGGTACTCCAACGATGGTCCGAGTGTCGTCGTCAAGAACATCGTGACAGCGCCGCTTCTGTTTCCTCAAGACCCGTTCCTCGCGGGGGGCGACTCTGGTGGATCCGTGTTCCGAGTGAACACCAACGGAACGATTCTGGCCGTCGGGGTCGTCAGCGGAATCAAGGGTACGAGCTCCCTGGTATTCACGGATCTCTACCACACCTATGTAGCCCTACCGGGTGACCTCAACTACTAGCTCTGGAGCGAGCGTTGCCAGTGTCCGTCACCGGGTGCCGTCCGCGTCGTGGGCGGCAGCCGGGGCGGAGCAGGCACACCAGCCGAAGGGACATCCGTGACAATCGTCCGACGAACTATTGCGCTGCTCCTGTTTGTCGCCTTCCTCGTCGTTGCATGTCAGCCTGAAGGTCAAGTCTTCGAGACGACCCTGCAAACGGACGCCAACAAGCCACTTCAGGTCGCACTGACCGACGCAACAAAGCTGGTCACGGGGATCACCCAGGCAGCCGCCGATTCTGCGACGACCGGGAATGATCCAGCCGTTCGCGCGGATGAAGGCCATCCGACAGGTCTGATCCTGACCTGGCTGGGAGGTGGCTGCGACCGAGATGCTTCCGTTCGGTTCGGACCGCGTGAGGGTGGGTTCGTCCTAAGCGTCGCGACCCACTCACAAGTCGGCCTCGGCTGTCCCGCCATCGGCGTCCCTCGGGCCATTCGGATCGCAACCGTTCGTGCGATCCCCGTTGACTCGATCATCGTCATGGTTGGCTTGCCATGACGTTCTTGCGGCTAACGAGCTGGCGGGCCCGCCGGGCCGTTTTGGCGTGGGCCTGGGTCACGATCACGGTCGCCGCTTGCACGACATCGCCCCCACCACCGGCGAGCGTCGACCCAGCCGGGATCCTCCTCATCGAAGTCGGGGAACGGGTTCAGGGAGGGCCGCCGACGGAGGAACTCAAGATCGCATTGAGCAACGCGTTGGTCCTGGCCGAGAACCATGGCGTTGACTTGGGCTATCCGACATTCGACGCTACGACTGGCGAGCTCGTCCTCTCCGTGGTGACGCCGAATGGTCGCAGCCTGATCGAAGACGCGGGTATCACCGCGCCCTATCGGCTACGGTCCGTCGCCCATGGCGTGGGCCACCTGCCGGAATCGGTGCGGTGCACCGATCAGGGCGGCGTCGATCAGCTGGCGGCCTCGCGGAGTGACCACGGACGCGACGATCTCCCCGGTCGTCGCGTCGAACCACGGGTATCCGACGTCGTTGCCATGGTTGTCGGCCATGACCAGCAGGTTGCTCATCACGACCTTGAGGTCTTCGGTGGGCGGACCGATCTGGACCTTCTCGCCCGGCTGGATGATGAGGATCCCTGGCGGCGCTACGCTCACCGACGGGGTGGGGGCATCCGTGCAGGCGGCCATGATCAAGGTGAACAGGCAGACCACAGCCATCGAGCGCATCGCGGGATGGTAATCCGGGGCGCCGCAGCGAAGGATGAACGTGGCTGCGCCAGAGCCGATATGGTCGGGCGATGACGACGCTTCGGGACGGCTCCAGATCACTCGTCCTGGTGGCTCTCGTTGGTCTCGCCATCGCCGGCTGTGGCGCGGGGCTCGTCACCGGCAGCGGTGCCAGCTCGCCGGTCGAGCCCGGCACCTCGGTCGACCCGACGGCACCACCGGATCCGGGCGACGTCGTCGCCGAGCAGCTCGCGGGACGGTGGCGGCGGTCGCCGATCATCCTCGACGACGGCCACATCGCGATCATCTCCGACGCCTGCGCCACCGCGGCCCGCAACAAGTTCGGGGAGACGGAGGCGACCCTTCCGACGGCGCTTGTCGATGCCCGGGGCGAGCACTTCGCGACCGCGATCCTGGCCGACGACCTGAACGCGATCGAGTGCCTCGTCCGGCTCGATGACGCGGGCGCCGTCGCGACCGTGGACTCGGTCGACCGGCTGTCGATCATCGCCGTCGCCCCGGTCGACGACACGAAGCTATCGGTCGCGAGCGTCGTCCATGTCGACGATCGGCCCGGTGGTCGGACGATCGCACTCGGCCGAATCGGGCCGGCAGCCGAGTCGGCCAAGGTCGGATTCGACGACAACTCGGTCATCCTCGCCTCGGACGCCGAGGGCTGGTGGGCGATGTGGTGGCAGGGCTCGGTCCGGGCGAACGGCTACTCCGCCGTCGACACCCACGATCTCGTCGTCGGCAACACGAAACCGTTCGACGGGGAGCGAGAGGCGCGAGTCGGGCCAGCGTCGTGGTGGGTCGACCCGGCGTCCGCGCCGCTCGCTACGGCGACTTCGATCCGTGGTTTCGTCCGCGAGTCCGCCTGCGCCAGCGGCAAGACCCCGAAGGATCGGGTGGAGCTACCGCGAATCGACGTGACCGATGCGGTGATCACGATCACCTTCGAGATTCGTCTTCTGCCGGGCGTCCAGGACTGTCAGGGCAACCCGCCCTTCCCGGTGACGATCACGCTCCCGGAGCCGCTCGGCGAACGAGCGCTCCTCGACGGCGGCTCGGATCCGCCGCGCGACGCGATGTCGCCGCCTGCCGGCTAGCCCAGGCGCCTGGTGAGGGCGGCGCGTCCTAGAACGGCTTGAGCACCGTCAGCGCGACCACGACCGTCGTGGCAATCGCCTCGAAAACGCGCGCGAGGCGCACCGCCGGATTGGCGAAGGCGGCCCGCAACTCTGCCGTCATGACGCCGCGCCAGCGAGCGTCGGCCAGCGCGTCGTCGAACGTCCGACTCGACGGGATGTACACGAGCGGTGCGAGGATGAACGGGAAGACGAGCACAGTCCATCGCGCCCTCACGGCCTCCGAGCCCCGGCTGGCCGGAGTATGGCAACCCGGACGTGGGGCGGGGAAGGAGCTAACGGAAGCGCGATTTGGGCCGGAATTGGCCGAATCGGCCGCCGAAGGATCGTGTGGATGGCGTATCGCGATCGACGTCGCGTGGCGCTACGTGGCGAGACGGGCCCGCTATGCGCCGAACACCCGCTGAACCTCCACGAGGCCATCGCACAGCGCATCGATGTCGCTGCGGGTCGTGTAGACCTGGAACGAGGCCCGGGCGGTGGCCGCGAGATCGAGCCGCTCGTGGAGCGGCATCGTGCAGTGATGGCCGGCCCGCACGGCTACCCCGAACCGGTCCAGCACCTGGGCGACATCGTGGGGGTGGATCCCCGGCAGGTTGAACGGCACGACGCCGCCGCGCAGCTCCGGGTCCAAGGGACCGTAGAGCTCGATCCCAGGCACGCGCGCGGGCAGCTGCTCCAGCGCGTACGTCACCAGATCGCGCTCGTGCTCGCGGACGTTGACCATTCCGATCGCGCCGAGGTACTCCGCGGCGACCCCCAGCCCGATCGCGTCGCCGACCGCCGGCGTGCCCGCCTCGAACTTCCACGGGATGTCGTTGAAGTCGCTCCGCCGCAGGTGGACCTCGCGGATCATCTCGCCGCCGGCGAGGAACGGCGGCATCGCCTCGAGCAGCTCGCGCCGCGCCCAGAGCGCGCCTGAGCCCATCGGGGCCAGCATCTTGTGGCCGGAGAAGGCGTAGAAGTCCGCCCCCAGCTCCTGGACGTCGACCGGGACATGCGGCACGGCTTGCGCCCCATCGACGAGGACCAGCGCTCCGGCCGCGTGGGCCATCTCGACCATCTCGCGGACCGGGTTGATCGTGCCGAGCGTGTTCGAGACGTGGGTGAACGCGACGAGCTTCGGGCGGAGCTTGAGGAGGACCTCGAAGACCTCGAGCCGGAGGATGCCGTCGTCCGTGATCGGGATGAACTCGAGGTCGCCGTCGCGCTCCTGGACGAGGAGCTGCCACGGGACGAGATTGGCGTGATGCTCCATCTCGGTCAGCACGATCGCGTCGCCGCGGTCGATGTTCTTCCGGCCCCACGCGTAGGCGACGAGGTTGATCGCCTCGGTCGCGTTGCGGGTGAAGACGACCTCGTGGGCGTCGGGGGCGTTGATGAACCGGGCGGTCTTGGCGCGCGCCCGCTCGTACTCGGCCGTCGCCTTCTCGCCGATCGTGTAGATCCCGCGATGGACGTTGGCGTTGTACTCGCGGTAGTAGGTGTCCATCGCCTCGAGCACGACCGTCGGCTTCTGCGACGACGACGCGGAGTCGAGGTAGACCAGCGGGTGGCCGTTGATCTCCTGCTGGAGGATCGGGAAGTCGCGCCGGACGACCTCCGCATCGAACCCGGTGGCAGGCGGAGAAGCGCCGACGGCCGGCTCGGTCTCGATTGCCATGCTTCGAGTCCGCCCGGCTAGCGGGCGGCCTCCACGGGCTGATGCTCCGGCTCGGCGTCGGCACCGGCCGGCGCCTGGGGCACGAGCAGGGCCTCGTCGGCGACGTTGATGTCGAGGCCGGCCTCGCGCAGGATCGGGCCGTAGCCCTCGTCCTCGAGCCGCAGCGCGAGGTCCTTGCCGCCGCTCTTCACGATCCGGCCCTGGGCCAGGACGTGGACGACGTCCGGGGTGATGTAGTTGAGCAGGCGCTGGTAGTGGGTGATCAGCAGGACGCCGAGCTCCGGGTTGAGCATCGCGTTGACGCCCTCGGCGACGATCCGCAAGGCGTCGATGTCGAGGCCCGAGTCGGTCTCGTCGAGGATCGCCATCTGGGGCTCGATGACGGCCATCTGGAGCATCTCGAGCCGCTTCTTCTCGCCGCCGCTGAAGCCCTCGTTGACGTAGCGCGAGGCGAAGCTCTCGTCCATCCGGAGCATCGCCATCTTCTCCCGCATCCTGTTGCGGAAGTCGCGCATGTTGATGCCGCCCTTCATCGGATCGGTCGGGTCGACGTCGTCGTTCTTGTCGATCCCCTGGAGCTTGGCGTTCAGGGCGCTCCGGATGAAGGAGGCGACGCTCAGGCCGGGGATCGCGGTCGGGTACTGGAACGCGAGGAACATCCCGAGGCGAGCACGCTTGTCGGCGGACAGCTTGAGGATGTCGCGGCCCTTCCACAGGACCTCACCACCGGTCACGACGTACGCCGGGTGGCCCATCAGGGCATAGGCCAGGGTCGTCTTGCCGGAGCCGTTGGGGCCCATGATCGCGTGGACCTCGCCCTTGGCGATCTCGAGGTCGATCCCCTGGAGGATCTCGTGCTCGGGCTTGGCGAGGGGGGCGACGCGGAGGCCGCGGATGATGAGACGCTCGTCGTCGGTGGTGGGCACGGCCGGTACGACGGCGGTAGGGGTGGCGGACTGATCGGTCACGGGGTGATCAAGGCTCCTTGTCGGTCGTCGACGGCGACGAGGCGCTGGGGCACCAGGTCGGCGAGAGTCATGGAATCGAGCGCCCCGGCGATCGCGTCTCGGACACGAACCCACAGGACGTTGACGGTGCAGCGCGAGCTGCGGTCGCACGCGAGGCCGTGCTCGGGATCGTCCGTCGCGCAGATCATCGGCGCGATCGGGCCCTCCAGGGCGCGGAGGACCTCGCTCATCCGGATGTCGGCCGGGGGACGGGTCAGCTCGTAGCCGCCGCGCGCACCACGGGTGCTGGCGACGAGGCCGGCGTCGCGGAGGCTCATGACGAGCTGCTCGAGGTAGGCCCGCGGCAGGTCCTCGTCGGCGGCGACGTCCGACAGGCTGGCCGGTCCGGTCCCGAACCGACGCCCGAGCTGGACCATGAGCCGCACGCCGTATTCGCCCTTCGTACTGAAGGCGACGGCGCCCGATCCATGGAAGGTCGGGCGGGGCGTGGGGGTGGCCAGCGGCTGCGTCAGTGGACGATCCTCAATCCCGAGTGATTTCGTCGGGATTGTACGGCGGGGCGCCGAGGAACGTCAACGAGAGCGGCGTCTGGCGAGCGCGCCCGGCGTCGGACGAACGAAGGCCGGAGCTTCGGAATATGAAGCTCCGGCCTCCGGATGATTCCCCGGCGGTGTTCGCCGACCTGCGAAGGGTATGGTGCGGGCCGATCCGCTGTCCAGTGGTCGTTGCGAGCCGGTGGTGCGCGCCGGCCACGTCAAATCCGGACGCCGAGGTCCGCCGAGGTTCGGGCCCAGATCCCGGGCATCGGCGGACAGCCCGGACCCGACCGCACCCTCGTGATGATTCGCGAAGGATTCGGCCGCGTGATCGCCGACGTGATCGCGAAGGACGTCCTGGCCGGTGCGGCCGTGGCCGAGATCGCAGCCATCGCTTGATCATCGGCGGACCGAATTCCTGACAGACCCCGGCGCAGGACGGATGATGATCAACGGATGAAGGATGACCTGCCCGCCGAGTTCCTCCTCGACGGCTACCCGCCCGCGATCCGCGACACGGGCCGCGCCCTGCGGACCCTGATCTTCGAGACCGTCCCGGGAACGGTCGAGACCGTCCGGACCGGCTGGCGCTGGATCGCGTACTCGCTGCCATCAGGCGGTCGAGTCCGCAACTTCGCCTGGATCGGTCCGGAGCGGAAGCACATCCACCTCGGCTTCGAGCACGGAACGCTGCTCGCCGATCCGGAGCACCTCCTGCAGGGGGCCCAGGAGCGGCTCAAGAAGTTCCGCTACTTCACGTTCGAGCCGTCCATCGACATCGACGACGCGATCCTCGTCGACTACGTCGGACGGGCGGCCGAGCTCGCGCTGATGCCGTCGGCGGCTCGGCGCGCCCTCGTGGAGACCGCGGCCGAGCCGGTCACGAACCGGCCCGGCGACGTTCCGCCCGAGTGGGAGCTCGTCCTGGATCGCTGACGCGGGAGCATCAGCGTCCGGCGAGCAACCGCTCGACGAGCGCCCAGCCCGTCTCCGTCCCGCGCCAGCGCCGGCGCAGCTCGTCCGCTCCGAGCCGGCGGCGCACGAAGCGCAGGACCACGACCGCGACGATCACGTCGTCCAGCGGGCCGAGGACCGGGATGATCTCGGGAATCAGGTCGATCGGGCTGATCAACCAGCCGAGCAGGATCACGAGGGCGATGCGCACCCCGCGCGGCACCGAGCCATCGCCGACGAGGTCCCGCACCACGCGAAGGATGTCCGGGACGAGCCGTACGAGCTCGCCAGCCCGCACGTCGCGGGGGCGGATGAGCCAGAGCAGGAGAAGCAGCGCGAGCCACGCCGCGATCACAGAGATCGCGATCGTTCGAATCAGCTCCATTCCGTCGAGTATCGCCGCTCGCCGCACCCGGGCGAGTCATCCGAATAAGTCGCAGATAAGCGCCGGAGCATACGGTCGCCATGGGGACCCGGCACTCAGCCGGGCAGGCACCAAAGGAGGTACGGATGTGAGACGTCCGATCCGGCTGCGCTTGGCGCTCGTGACAGCTGCTCTCCTGGCGGCCACGATCATGGGCGCGATGCCGGGCACCGCTGCAGCCGTCTCGAAGCCCGGGTGCGGCGGCTGGCGCTACACCAACATCACCCGGCAGACGGACTCTCTGAAGACGCTGCTCGGGCCGTATTCGTACACGAACACCACGGCCAACAACCAGTCGTTCTCCCTCACCAGGACCGTGACCGGCACCGTCGGTCTCACGACGAGTGTCACCGTGTCGGCCACCGCGGACTTCTTCGTGGGCAAGGTCGAGGCTGCGACCGGCGTCAACGTCTCGAAGTCCCTGTCGGTCAGCGTGTCCATCACGGGCAACATGGTCGTCAGCCCCAGACACATCGGCTACCTCTCGTTCGGCGTCGTGCGCGTCGTGACGAAGGGCCACCTCTATTACACGAACAGCATCTGCGGCATCACGCAGGACTACGGCACCGTGACGGTCTACGCTCCGGCGCATGAGGGCTTCATCGCCAAGGAAACGGCCCTCTGATCGAGCGGCCGGGTGAAGCGTCGCCCCGCGGAGCTTCACCCGGTCCACCCTCCCCTTGCGCATCACCCGCCCGGCGGGATCGGTCGGAGCCTCTTACCCTTCGGGGATGGAAGACATCGCGACGCAGGCCGTGGAGGCCGCCCTCGCCGCCGGCGCGACCTACGCCGACGCCCGGGTCATGGAGATCCGGACCGAGGCGATGAGCGCCCGCAACGGCGTCATCGAGGCGCTCGATCGCGAGGAGCGGGCCGGTGTCGGCGTCCGGGCCCTGATCGGGTCGAGCTGGGGCTTCTTCGCAGTCCCGGACGTGGGCTCGACGGCCGCCCGGCGCGCCGGCGAGCAGGCCGCCGCTGTCGCCCGCGCCTCGACGTTCGTCGCCGGGCCGGATCTCCGCCTGGTCCCCGAGCAGACGACGACCGGCCACTGGGAGAGCGAGTGCCTCGAGGATCCATGGGCGGTCGGGCTCGCCGAGAAGGGCGACCTGCTCGAGAGCGTGACCCGGACCATGCGCGACCACGGCGCGGACCTGGCCGAGGCCAGCCATCGCATC
Source organism: uncultured Chloroflexia bacterium (assembly GCA_963746075.1). Classification (GTDB taxonomy): domain Bacteria; phylum Chloroflexota; class Limnocylindria; order Limnocylindrales; family CSP1-4; genus CF-46. The sequence continues at coordinate 107,072 of CAVUZY010000007.1, read as the reverse complement.
TGGGACACCCGCAAGTGGTTCGTCTCCTCGGAAGGCACGCGGGTCGACCAGCGGATCCGCGAGTGCGGCGCGGCGATGAGCGCAACCGCCGTCGGCGAGGGCGAGACCCAGCGCCGGAGCTATCCGGGCATCCGCGGCCAGTACGGGACGCGCGGCTGGGAGCTCGTCCGGGAGCTGGACCTGCCGGGCAACGCCGCCCGGATCGCCGAAGAGGCGCGGGCCCTCCTCACCGCCGACGTCTGCCCGTCGTTCGACGCGACCGACCTCATCCTGGGCAGCGAGCAGATGGCGCTCCAGATCCACGAGTCCGTCGGCCACGCCACCGAGCTCGACCGGATCCTCGGCTGGGAGGCCGCCTTCGCCGGGACGTCCTGGCTCGAGCTGCCGAAGCTCGGCTCGCTCCGGTTCGGCTCGGAGCTGATGAACATCACCGCCGACGCGACGCTCAAGGGCTCGCTCGGCAGCTTCGGCTACGACGACGAGGGCACGCCCGCCCACCCGGTCGACATCGTCAAGGACGGGATCTGGGTCGGCGCGCTGAGCGGCCGGGACTCGGCGGCGCTGGCCGGGATCGAGCGGTCCGGCGGCGCGGTCCGGGCCGACGGCTTCGATCGGATGCCCATGGTCCGGATGACGAATGTCGGGCTGCTGCCGGGCTCGGACTCGCTCGAGTCGATGATCGCGGCGACGGACGACGGGGTCTTCATGGACACGAACCGCTCGTGGTCGATCGACGACAAGCGCCTGAACTTCCAGTTCGGCTGCGAGATCGGCTGGGAGGTCAAGGGCGGCAAGCGCGGCCGCATGCTGAAGAACCCGACCTACACCGCGATCAGCCCGCGATTCTGGGGCGCGCTCGACATGCTCGGCGGGCCCGCCGAGTGGACCTTCTGGGGCACGCCGAATTGCGGCAAGGGCCAGCCGATGCAGGTCGGCCACACGGGACACCCGGCCGTGCCGGCCCGCTTCCGCGGAATCCGGGTCGGGGTCCGGGGATAGCGAGATGACGACCACCGATCGCGCGCTCGACCGCACCAGCGACACGACCGCCGCCCTCGAGCTCGCCGACCGCGTCGTCGGGCTGGTCCGATCCCGGGCGGCCGACGCGGAGACCGAGGTCACCGTCCGCCAGGGCACCGAGGCGCTGACCCGCTTCGCCACCAGCTTCATCCACCAGAACGTCGCGTCGGATCTGAACCACGTCGTGATTCGCGTCGCGCTCGACGGTCGCAACGCCTCGACCTCGGTCGACGGCCCGGCCGACGACGAGAGCCTCGGGCGGGCGATCGACAACGTCCTCGAGGCGGCTCGCGTGCGTCCGGCGGACCCGAACTGGCCCGGACTCGCGCCGCGTGCCGAAGCGCCGGCGGTCGACCACTACGACGAGGCGACGGCGTCCGCGACGCCGGACGAGCGGGCTCGCCGGGTCCGCGCGTTCGTCGATGCCGCCGGCGGTCTCGAGACCGCCGGGTTCTGCTCGACGACGACCGTCCGGCTCGGCTTCGCGAACAGCGCCGGGCAACGGTTGAGCGGGCGTGGGACGGCCGCCGAGATCGATGGGATCGCACGAACCCCAACCGCCGACGGGTCGAGCCGCCGCGCGTCGGTCCGGATCGGCGACCTCGACGGCCGCGCCGTCGGCGATCGGGCCGCCAAGAAAGCCAGGACGGCGAGCGACCCGACGGATCTCGAGCCCGGCCGCTACGAGGTCGTCCTCGAGCCCGACTGCGTCGCCAACATCCTGTCGTTCCTGCTCGTGGCCGGGTTCAACGGCAAGGCGGTCGAGGAGGGGCGCTCGTTCGCGCGCGTGGGCGAGCCCCAGTTCGACCGGTCGATCTCGCTCCGCGACGACGTCACGGACGCCGGCACGCTCGGCATCCCGTTCGACATCGAGGGCACGCCGAAGCGACCGCTCGATCTGGTGCGGGACGGCGTCACGAGTGGACTCCTCCAGACCCGGCGGACGGCCAAGGTCGCCGGCGTCGAGAGCACCGGCCACGCCGTAGAGGGCGGCGCGGAGTGGGGCGCGCTCGGCGCGAACCTCATCCTCGGTGCCGGCGAGCGGACGACCGACGACCTGATCGGCGGCGTCGAGCGCGGCGTCCTCGTCACCGATTTCTGGTACACCCGGATCCTCGATCCACGCACCCAGGTGGTCACCGGGCTGACCCGCAACGGGGTGTGGCTGATCGAGGACGGACGGGTCGTGCGACCGGTCACGAATCTGCGGTTCACCCAGTCGTTCCTGGAAGCGCTCGGGCCGGGTGCCGTCCGCGGCATCTCGGCCGATCGGGCGCTGTCGCTGGCCGGCTGGGACTCGGTGTACCTGGTTCCGAGCCTGCATCTCGCGTCGTGGAACTTCACGGGCGGCGCGAAGGGCTAGATGGCCGAGCTCGACTACGGCGCGTTCGACGCGCTGACCTTCGACTGCTACGGGACCCTGATCGACTGGGAGGCCGGGATCCTCGGCGCGCTCCGGTCCGTGGTCCCGGCCACGGCCGCGGTGGACGGCGAGCTGCTCCTCGACGAGTACGCCAATGCCGAGGCGGCGCTCGAGGACGGGCCGTATCGGCGCTACCGGGAGATCGCGGGTGAGGCGATGGCGGTCGTCGCGCGGGCACACGGCGCGAACGCCGTCGCCGGACGACGTCGCGCGTCTCGGGGGCTCCGTCGCGGACTGGCCGGCATTCCCCGATTCGCACGACGCGCTCGTCCGCCTGAAAACGCGGTTCCGGCTCGGCGTCCTGACGAACTGCGACGACGACCTCTTCGCCGCCTCGAACGACCGGCTCGGCGTCGCGTTCGACTGGATCGTGACGGCCCAGCAGGTCGGCTCGTACAAGCCGGATGAACGGAACTTCGCGGCGCTCGTCGCTCGGCTCGGCGCGGATGGCGTCGGCCAGGAGCGGATCCTGCACGTCGCCCAGAGCCTGTTCCATGACCACGCCCCGGCGCAGCGCCTGGGCTTCCGCTCGGTCTGGATCGATCGCCGCCATGACCGCCCGGGCGGTGGCGCGACGCCGCCGGCAGACGCGCGCCCGGATGCGACCTTCCCGTCGATGGCCGCGTTTGCTGGAGTGGCCGCTCCGGACTGAGCCATGCGCCACTCTGGCGCGCATTCGGCAGGCCGACGGGCGGTCTGGACACCCCGGATGGTCGAGAGTTAGCCGTCGAGCGCTAACGTCGTGCCGAGTCAGGCTTCGCGGCTCGTGAGTGCCTCCCTGGCTGGCGTATGGCAATCCGCGGCGCGGCCGGCGACGATGCCGCGCCGGCCTCAGCCCGCCAGCACCTCGCGCAGCTTCGCCGCGAACGGCCCGGGCTCGCCCGACTGGCCGTACTCGCCGCCGAGGAACCCGCCGTGGTCGCCCGGAAACACCGTCACCGGCGTGCCCAGTCGCTCGGCAGTCGCCTCGCCGCCACGATGGGCGAGCTCGCCGTCGGACTTCTCGCCGACGGCGATGACGATCCGGGTCGGCGCGGCCTTCAGCGCGGCGAAATCGGGTTCGAAGCTCGTCAGGTACAGGACGCTGTGGCGGAGCATGAGGTCGGTCCGGTTGCCGTCATCTTCCGAAGGCATCCCGAACATCGCCGGATCGGGCGGCGGCGCCGCGACGTCCTCAGCGGTGAACAGGCCCCTGTGGCTCACGACCTGGATGAAGTGGGCCATGCCGGCGCCCCAGCCGCTTCGCTCGTACGTCGCGTTGATCGCGCGGTTCACGCCGAGCGCGTGCTCGCGATCCGGGGTCAGCGAGGCGAGCGGCGGCTCGTGGGCCACGAGGGTCCGGAGGTCGTCTGGGTACTTCGCCACGAGGGCGAGGGCCACGATCGCGCCGCCGCTGCTGGCGAACATGTCGACGGGTCCGCCGCCGAGCTCCTCGATGATCGCGTGGACGTCATCGGCCTGGACCTGCGGCGTGATCGGGGGCGCCGGGTCATGCGCGGTGCTTCGCTCGCCGCCGCGCGGATCGTAGGTGACGACCGTTCGGTCAGGAACGAGGCTCGCGAGCGTCGGGAATCCACCGGCGCCCATCGGGGAGCCGATCAGGAAGAGCGCAGGCGCGTCGGCCGCGGTGCCGGGGCGGACGTCGTAGGTGAGGGTCGCGCCGGGGACTTCGAGGGTCGTGGTCGTCAGCTCGCGGGTCGCGGTGGGCATCTGGATCTCCCGGAAGGTTCGGATGCGCCGGCCGGCGCCGTGAAGCGTCGAGCCGGCGCGATTGATTGGCGCGGCGGGTCGCGGCGCTAGCGCGCGCCGACGGTGTCCTCCGCGAGGATGGCATCGATCTGGCCGACCGCGTCTCGCATGCCTTCTTCCTGGCCCATCGCGAGGAGCGCCTCCATCGCCTGGGTGTCCGGGAAGGTGTTCTCGATCGACATCCGGGTGCGCCCGTCGCCGATCGACTCGATCCGGATGTCCATGCCGCCCGGGCCGGGCATCTCGTCGTTGTTCGAGCCGTCCTCGTTGGCAAAGCCGTCTTCCGCACGGAGGTGATGCGGCGGCTCGACCTCGAGGATGGTCCAGTAGCCCTTCGGCGTGTCGCCCTCCGGCCCGGTCATGTGGTACTCGACCCGGGCGCCGGGCGTCAGGTCGTGACGGGTGAACGTGGCCGGGTACTCCGGCGGGCCCCACCAGCGCTCGAGCTGGCGCGGGTCGGCCCAGAGCTGCCAGACGCGCTCGGGCGACGCCTCGAACTCGGCGATCACGGTCATGGTGAGCTTCTGCGGATCCTTCTCGATCGCGGTGACAGTCATGCGTCGATCTCCTCTTCGTCGCTGATGAGACTGGTCATGCGGTCGACACGACCGCGCCAGAGCTCCTCGTACTGGTCGAGCAGGCGACGCGCGATGGCGAGCCCGTCGACCCTGGTCTGGACCACCTTCCGGCGGCCGGTCCGGGACTTCGTCACCAGGCCGGCCCCTTCGAGGATCGCGACGTGCTTCTGCACGGCCGCGAAGCTCATCGGGTAGTGGGTCGCCAGCTCGGCGATGCCCTCCCGGCCGGTCATCGCGCGTCGGAGGATGTCCCGGCGCGTGCCATCGGCCAGGGCCCCGAGGACCCGGTCGATGGCGGCTGGCTGGAGTGGCATCACCTGCATTCATACAACCATATGGTTGTATATCCCGTCTGTCAAGTCCCCCGCGTCAGGGCCAGTCGATCGACGAGGGCCCGGGCGAAGACATTGAGGTCAGCGCGCCCGGGCGGCCCGAATCTGGGCGGCGTGGTCGTGCGAGTGGTCGGCGTAGATTCCAAGCCAGTTGTCGACCGTGTAGGCGCCGGAATCGCTGTGCGTCCCTGCGCGCTCCCACTCCTCGGTCGTGAGCGTCTCGAGCAGCTGCAGGCTCGCCGCCCGGACGGCCGCCAGGACCGCGACCGATGGCGCGATCGGCCGGTCGTAGTGGAGGCGGCGCGCCCATTCCGGCTCGTCGTAACCGTCGATCTGCGGATCGTCCTCGGCGACGAGGCGGCGCAGCCGGACGTAGGCCGTCGCCTCGCTGTCCGCCAGGTGGTGGGCGACCTGACGGGCGGTCCACGACTCGGGGTCGGCCGGCTCACGATCCAGCTCGGCGTCGGTGATCCCGGCCAGCGCGTCCTCGACGTCGGCCATGCCGGTCCGGTAGCGATCGATCAGCGCGGCACGTTCGGTCTGATTCATGCGCCCTCCTCGACGCCGAGTATCGCCGACGCCCACGCTCGGCGCGCTACAGTACCGATCCCCGAGCCCACGAGGTGCCTGCCCATGCCCGAACCCGCGATCCGCGTCGCGGTTCTGCGCAAGACGTTCCGCGTCCCCGTCCGCGAGGCCGGGCTGGCGGCGGCCGCCCGGAGCCTGTTCCGGCGCGAGCATCGCGAGGTCCACGCGGTCGACGGGATCGGCTTCGAGATCGAGCCCGGCGAGGTCGTCGGCTTCCTCGGACCGAACGGCGCCGGCAAGACCACGACCCTGAAGATGCTCAGCGGGCTGCTCTATCCGACGAGCGGCGAGGCAACGGTGCTGGGCCACGTCCCGTCGCGCCGCCAGGCCGACTTCCTGCGCCGGATCACGATGGTCATGGGCAACCGCAACCAGCTCCAGTGGGACCTCCCGGCGGTCGATTCCTTCGAGCTGATCCGGGCGATCTATCGGCTGGAGCCGGTCGCGTTCCGCCAGACCCGAGACGAGTTCATCGAGCTGCTCGACCTCGGCGAGCTCGTCACCAAGCCCGTCCGCAACCTGTCGCTCGGCGAGCGGATGAAGATGGAGTTCGTCGGGGCGCTCCTCCATCGACCGCAGGTCCTGTTCCTCGACGAGCCGACGCTCGGGCTCGACGTCACGATGCAGAAGCGGATCCGGACGTTCGTCGCCGAGTACAACCGGCGCTACGGCGCGACGGTCCTGCTGACGAGCCACTACATGGCCGACGTCCAGGCCCTGTGCCGGCGCGTCGTCGTCATCCACCACGGCCGGATCCTGTTCGACGGCGCCCTGGCCGACCTGTCCACCCGGTTCGACTCGACGAAGACGATCGGGGTCACGCTCACGGACGGGTTGGCCGACCTGTCGGCCTATGGCGAGGTCCTGTCGACCGACGACGGCCGGGTCGTCCTGCGCGTCTCGCGGGCGGACGCGCCCGAGGTGACGACCCGCCTCCTGCGCGACCTGCCGGTGGCCGACCTGACGATCGAGGATCCGCCGATCGAGGACGTGATCGAGCGGGTCTTCGCGGACGCTCGCGACGAGCGCGAGACGGCCGGGGCGGGGGCGGAGGCCGCGGCGCGATGACCTCGACCACCGCGCCGACGACCGGACGCGGCCCCGTCGCATCCATCCGCGCCTGGATCAACCTCTACCTGACCCAGATGCGGGTCGCGATCGCGAGCCAGATCCAGTACCGCGTCTCGAACTACTTCTACATGATCGGGATGGTCACGGAGCCCGTGATCTACCTGGTCGTCTGGTCGACGGTGGCGGTTCAGCAGGGCGGGTCGGTCGGCGGTTTTACGCCCGGCGAGTTCGCCGCCTACTACATCGTCTGGACGCTCGTCCGGAACATGAACATCGCCCTGACGCCGTGGGCCTGGGAGGAGCGCGTCCGCGGCGGAGAGCTATCCGGGATGCTCCTCCGGCCGGTCCATCCGATCCACGCCGACCTGGCCGGGCTCGCCGGCTGGAAGGCGGTCGTGATCATCCTGTGGCTGCCGATCGCGGTCTTCCTGTCGCTCATCTTCCAGCCGACGTTCGACACCGGCCCGCTCGAGATCCTCGTGTTCCTCGTCGCGATCTGGGGCGCCTACGTCCTGCGCTCGATGCTCCTCTGGCTGCTCGGGCTCGTGACGTTCTGGACGACGCGGGTTGGGCCGGTCTTCGACATCTTCTTCACCGCCGAGCTGCTCCTGTCAGGCCGCCTCGTGCCGATGTCGCTGATGCCGGACTGGGCGCAGCAGCTCTCGGCCTTTCTTCCGTTCCAGTGGACGTTCAGCTTCCCGATCGAGGCGCTGATCGGAAAGCTGCCCGCTGACCAGCTCGCCGGCGGGCTCGCGATGCAGGTTCTGTGGATCGCGATCAGCGCGGTGCTCGTGTCTCTCGCCTGGCGGCTGGCCGTCCGGCGGTTCTCGGCGGTCGGCGGATGACGGGGCGCGATCCGGCGGCGGCCGGCCAGGAGGCGACCGATCGCGACGGGATGACCCGGTTCGACGACCGGCGCGATCCGATCCGGCCGCTCCGGCTGTTCGCCCTGTTCTTCCGGGTCGGCGCGTTGAACGAGCTCCAGTACCGGGCGAACCTCGCCGTGCAGCTGTTCCAGTCGGCGCTCGCCGTCGCGACGGGGCTGGCGGTCCTCGGTTTGGTCTTCGGGCAGACGACGAATCTGGGCGGCTGGAGCCAGTCCGAGCTGCTCGCGGTGATGGGCGTCCACGTCCTGATGGCCGGCGTCATCGGCACGGCGATCCAGCCGAACATGGAGCGGCTGATGACCGACATCCGGCAGGGGACGCTCGACTTCACCCTGACCAAGCCGGAGGACGCCCAGGTGATGATCAGCGTCCGCGAGTTCCGGATCTGGCAGAGCGTCGACGTCCTCGTCGGCGGCATCGTCCTCGCGGTCGCCGTCGCCCAGGTCCAGTCGAATATCGGGCTCGGGGCCGGGCTGCTGTTCGCCGCAACGCTGCTCCTCGGCGCGGTGATGATCTACTGCTTCTGGCTCCTCGTGACGACCTGCGCGTTCTGGGTGATCCGGATGGACGAGATCCACGAGCTCTTCGAGGGTCTGTACCAGTCCGGGCGCTGGCCGGTGACGATCTACCCGGGCTGGCTCCGGATCAGCCTGACGTTCCTCGTTCCGATCGCGTTCGCGGTCACCGTCCCCGCCGAGGCCCTGACGTCGCGGCTGACGATCGAGACCTTCACGATCGCCGCCGTGTTCGCGCTCGTCCTGTTCCTCGTGACGCGCTGGTTCTTCCGGTTCGGACTCAAGAGCTACTCGGGCGCCTCGGCCTGATCGTCACGCGCCACAATCAACGCCCAGCTCATCGTCGAGGAGCCCGATGCCAATTCACGACTTCGACCGCGTCCCGCTCCTGTTCGGCCCGTCGCCCGTCCACCGCCTCGACCGGCTGACGCGCCATCTCGGCGGTGCCGAGGTCTGGGCGAAGCGCGACGACGTGAGCTCGGGGATTGCGTTCGGTGGCAACAAGACGCGCAAGCTCGAGTACCTCGCCGCTGACGCGATCGCGACCGGCTGCGACACGCTCGTCTCGATCGGCGGCGTCCAGTCCAACCACACCCGCCAGGTCGCCGGCGTGGCCGCCCATCTCGGGCTCGGCTGCGTCCTCGTCCAGGAGAGCTGGGTGGACTGGCCCGACGCCGTGTACGACCGGGTCGGCAACATCCTCATCAGCCGCCTGGTCGGCGCCGACGTCCGGCTCGTCAAGGCCGGCTTCGGGATCGGCTTCAAGGAGAGCTGGGAGCAGGCGCTGCGCGACGTCCAGGCGGCCGGCGGCCGGCCGTACGCGATCCCCGCCGGTGCCTCCGACCACCCGCTCGGCGGGCTCGGCTACGCGAACTGGGCGTCCGAGGTCGCCGACGCAGGAACAGGCGCTCGGCGTCTTCTTCGACACGATCATCGTGTGCTCGGTCACCGGCAGCACCCAGGCCGGGATGATCGCCGGCTTCGCCGCGCTCGAGGAGGCGGGTGGCCGCCCGCGCCGCGTCCTCGGGATCGACGCCTCGGCCAAGCCGGCTGAGACACGCGACCAGGTGGGCCGGATCGCCCGCGCGACGGCGGCGTTGATCGGGCTGGAGCGAGACCTTCGCGACGACGAGATCGAGCTCGACGAGCGCTACCACGCCGGCATCTACGGCATCCCGGATGCTACGACGCTCGACGCGATGCGGCTCGTCGGACGGCTCGAGGGGGTCGTGACCGACCCGGTTTACGAGGGCAAGTCGATGGCCGGGCTGATCGACCTCGTGGGGCGCGGCGAGATCGACCGAAGCTCCACCGTGCTGTTCGCCCACCTGGGTGGCCAGCCGGCGCTGAACGGCTACTCGGCCCTGTTCACCTGAGGCGTCCGGAGGCTCGCGAGGTGCTCGTCGTCGTGGTCGGCGGCGACCGTCATGAGGCCGGCGACATCGAGCTCGCCGAACGTGTCGTGCGTGCCGCGGCGCGTCCAGCCGGTAGCGCCGAGCTCGTCGAGGATCGACAGCGTTCGTGCGCGGACGGCGGCGTGCGCAGCGAGCACCGCGTCGAGATCGGCGCCCGGGGCGCCGAGCCATTGACCCGGCTCCACCCAACGCCAGCGTGGATGCTCCTCGGTGCGGAGCTGACCGAGGCGGGGGTGCCAGACCTCCTCCTCGACCGCGATCAAGTGGCGAACGATCTCCCTCGGCGTCCACTCGCCCGCTGCGGGCGGATCCGGGGGCGCGGCCCGGGCAGCCGCCGCGAGCGCGGCCGTGAACGCAGCCAGGCGAGCCCGGACGGATGCTGCGTCGAGCCCCAAGGCCCCATCGGCCATCAGTCGAAGTCGAAGATCGTGTTGCCCTCGTAGAACAGCAGCACGTTGCCGCATCGCTCGCAGATGAGCATGTCGACCTTGTGGGCCGTAACGCCCCATTCCGAATCGATCTTGCCCTTCTCGCGCCGGAACGCATCGTTGCCGCAGACCGGGCACCGCGGCCGGACCGGCGCCTGCGGATTCTGGTCGTCCGTCATTCGGTCAGCCTCGTGTCAGGTGGCGGATCGCGACCGCCGTGTACAGCGCGACCCCGACGGTCATCGCCGTCTCGTCGAACACGACGAGGTTCGAGTGGTTGTGCGGCCCGGTCACCGGATCGTCGCTCGCCGGCCGCCCACCGAGGAACGCCAGCGCGCCGGGCACCTGCTGGGTGACGTACGAGAAGTCCTCGGCGCCCATGATCGGGGCCGGCATCTCGACCACCGCATCGTCGCCGACCAGCCCACGCGCCGTGTCCATGACGAACGCGGTGAACGCCGGGTCGTTGATGGTGATCGGGTAGCCCGGCTCGAGGTCGACCTCGGCGATCGCGTCGTGGGCGGCGGCGATCCCCTCCGCGACCCGCCGGACGCCGGCCCGGACCTCCGCCCGAGTTGCCTCCGAGACCGACCGGATCGTCCCGAACAGGAACACCGACTCGGGAATGATGTTGTTCGTCGTCCCGGCGGTGATCTGGGCGATCGTGACGACGGCCGGGTCGAAGACGTTGATCCGGCGGGTGACCATGGCCTGGAGGGCGAGCACGATCTCGGCCGCGACGACCACCGGGTCCAGGGCGAGATGCGGCTCGGACGCGTGACCGCCGCGACCTCGGACGGTGATCCGGATGACGTCGGTTGCGGCCATCTCGGGTCCGGGCCGGACGTGAACCTCGCCAGTGCCGTAGCTCGTCGAGATGTGGAGGGCGAGCGCGCCGGTCGGACGGGCGCCACCGACGGCGGTCGCCGCGTCCAGCAGCCCTTCCTCAATCATCGTCTTTGCCCCGCCGAGCCCTTCCTCCCCGGGCTGGAACATCAGGATCACGTTGCCCGGCAGGTCCCCGCGGCGTTCCTGGAGCAGGCGCGCCGCACCGAGCAGCATCGCCACGTGGGTGTCGTGGCCGCAGGCGTGCATCGCGCCATCGGTCTCCGAGGCGAAGTCAAGCCCTGTGTCCTCGCGGAGCGGGAGGGCATCCATGTCGGCCCGGAGGAGGATGGTCGGGCCCGGCCGGGCGCCGGTGACGACCGCCACGACCGAGCTCAGCGCGGCGCCCTTCCGGCCCTCGATGCCCAGCTTCGTCAGCTCCTCGAGAACGACCGCCTGGGTCTTCGGCAGGTCGAGCCCGATCTCTGGCCACCGATGGATGCGACGCCGGATGGCGACGACGTCGACGTGGATCGCCTCGGCGGCGGCGAGCAGGTCGGCGCTTCCGGGCGGGGCGCTGTCGGCGGCCTCCGGATCGGGAGCCTCGAAGACGGACAGGGCGGCACGGTCAACCTTGGTCATGGCGCCGAGGATAGCCGCTCAGCCGACGCCGGCCGTCCCGTCCGAGCCGACGTCGGCCTCGTCGGGCACCTTCGTCTCATTGGTCGACGCCTCAGCGGCCCCGACGTCGTCTTCGAGGTTCGGAGCCAGCCAGCGCTCCGCCTCCGTCAGCGGCATCCCCTTCCGGGCCGCGTAGTCCGAAAGCTGGTCGCGACCGATCCGGCCGAGCCCGAAGTAGTGGCTCGCCGGGTTCCAGAAGTAGTAGCCGGAGACCGCCGCGCCCGGCCACATCGCGAACGACTCGGTCAGCCGGATCCCCGCCCGCGACGTGGCCTCGAGAAGCTCGAACAGCGTCCCCTTCTCCGTGTGATCCGGACAGGCGGGGTAGCCCGGCGCCGGGCGGATGCCCTGGTACTTCTCGGCAATGAGGTCGACGTTCGTGAGGGCCTCGTCCGGGGCGTACCCCCACAGCTCGCGCCGGACACGCTGGTGGAGGTGCTCGGCGAAGGCCTCGGCCAGGCGGTCGGCGAGCGCCTTGGCGAGGATCGCCGAGTAGTCGTCGTTGGCGGCCTCGAACTCGGCCACGATCTCGTCCAGCCCGTGGCCGGCGGTGACCGCGAAGGCCCCGACGAAGTCGGAGATCCCGGTCTCCGTCGGGGCGACGAAGTCGGCGAGGGCGACGTTGGGCCGGCCGTCCGGCTTCGCCATCTGCTGACGGAGCGTCCGGAACGTGGCGATCGGGTCGTCGCGCGCCTCGTCACGCCAGACGACGATGTCGTCGCAGGCGACCGTGTTGGCCGGCCAGAAGCCGACGACGGCGCTCGCCGTCAGCCGGCCGTCGGCCACCAGTCGATCGAGCAGGACGAGCGCGTCGCGGTGGAGGTCGCGCGCCGCCGCGCCGAGCCGGGGGTCGTCGAGGATCGCGGGATAGGCGCCGCGCATCTCCCACGTCGCGAAGAACGGCGTCCAGTCGATGAAGTCGACCAGCTCGGCGAGCGGATCGTCGGCGAACGTCCGCGGCCCGAGGAACGTCGGCCGCGGCGGCGTGACGGCCGTCCAATCGATCGCGACCCGGTTGGCGCGAGCGTCGGCGATCGTGAGGCGCCGCTCCTTCGCCTGCCGGCCGGCCCGCTCGCGCCGGACGGTCTCGTACTCGTCGCGGATGCCGGCGACGAAGGCGTCGCGGCGATCCGCCTGGACGAGCGAGCCGGCCACACCGACCGCCCGCGACGCGTCGAGGACATGGACGACCGGGCCGGAGTAGTTCGGGGCGATCTTGACCGCGGTGTGGGTCCGCGACGTCGTGGCACCCCCGATGAGCAGCGGGATCGTGAACCCCTGGCGCTCCATCTCGGCGGCGACGTGGGCCATCTCGTCGAGCGACGGCGTGATCAGCCCGGACAGCCCGATCAGGTCGGCGTCGATCTCGATCGCCTTCTCGAGGATCCGGGCCGCCGGCACCATCACCCCGAGATCGACGACCTCGTAGTCGTTGCAGCCGAGCACGACGCCCACGATGTTCTTGCCGATGTCGTGGACGTCGCCCTTGACCGTCGCGGTCACGATCGTGCCCGATCGCTTGCCAGTCCCCTCCCGCTCCGCCTCGAGATACGGGATGAGCACGGCAACGGCCTTCTTCATGACCCGGGCGCTCTTCACGACCTGGGGAAGGAACATCCGGCCCGAGCCGAACAGGTCGCCGACGACGTTCATCCCGGCCATCAGCGGGCCCTCGATGACATCGAGCGGTCGGCCGGCGACGAGGCGTGCCTCCTCGGTGTCTTCGGCGATGTAGGCGTCGATGCCGGCGACGAGGGCGTGGGTCAGCCGATCGTTCACGGAGCCCTCGCGCCAGGCGAGGTCCTCGGCGGCGCGCTCCATGCCGCTCTCGCCGGCGTAGCGCTGGGCGAGGTCCAGGAGCCGCTCCGTGGCGTCGGGCCGGCGGTTGAGGACCACGTCCTCGACCCGCTCGCGGAGCTCGGGCTCGATGTCGTCGTAGATCGGCAGCACGCCGGCGTTGACGATCGCCATGTCCAGCCCGGCCCGGATCGCGTGGTACAGGAAGACCGAGTGGATCGCCTCGCGGACCCGGTCGTTGCCGCGGAACGCGAAGGACACGTTCGAGACGCCGCCGGAGGTGCGCGTCCCGGGGAACTCCTGCTTCAGGCGCTTGACGGCCTCGATGAACGAGACCGCGTAGGCGTTGTGCTCCTCCATGCCCGTGGCGATGGCGAAGATGTTGGCGTCGAGGATGATGTCCTCGGGCGCGAAGCCGACGACGCCGGTCAGCAGGTCGTAGGCGCGGCGGAGGACCGCGACGCGCCGCTCGACCGACTCGGCCTGGCCCTGCTCGTCGAACGCCATCACCACGACCGCCGCCCCGTAGCGCCGGCACAGGCGGGCCTGGCGGAGGAACTCGTCCTCGCCCTCCTTGAGCGAGATCGAGTTGACGACGCCCTTGCCCTGGAGCTGGTGGAGGCCGGCCTCGAGCACCGACCACTTCGAGCTGTCGACCATGACCGGGACGGTCGCGATGTCGGGCTCGGCGGCAATCCGGCGGAGGAAGCGGGTCATGGCGGCAGGCGCCGTCGAGCATCGCCTCGTCCATGTTCACGTCGATCAGCTGGGCGCCGTTCGCGACCTGCTCCCGGGCGATGTCCACCGCCTCGTCCTCGGAGCCGGCCGCCACGAGCCGGGCGAACCTCCGGGAGCCCGTGACGTTCGTCCGCTCGCCGACGTTCACGAACGCGTTGCCGGGTGGTGGGATGACCAGGGGCGCCAGCCCGGAGAGCCGGGTCGTCCCGGTGGGCGCCGGGATCTGGCGCGGCGGCAGGCCGGCCACCGCCTGGGCGATCGCGGCAACGTGGGCGGGGGTCGACCCGCAGCAGCTCCCGGCGACGTTGAGGAGGCCGTGCCTGGCCCACTCCCCGAGCGCCGCGGCCATCTCCTCGGGCGTTTCGTCGTAGCCCCCGAGCTCGTTGGGCAGGCCGGCGTTCGGATAGGCCGACACGGGCCTGTCGGCGACCCGCGACAGGACGTCGAGATGCTCGCGGAGCTGGCGCGGGCCGAGGGCGCAGTTGAGCCCGACGATCAGCGGCTCGGCGTGGCGGATGCTGTGCCAGAACGCCTCGACCGTCTGGCCGGACAGGGTGCGGCCCGACGCGTCGACGATCGTGCCGGAGATGATCAGCGGCAGCCGGAAGCCGAGCTCGTCGAACAGCGACTGGACCGCGAAGGTCGCGGCCTTGGCGTTGAGCGTGTCGAAGATCGTCTCGATCAGGAGGAGGTCGGCGCCGCCCTCGATCAGCCCGGCGGCCGATTCGCGGTAGGCCGTTGCGAGCTCGTCCCACGTGACGCTGCGGGCGGCCGGATCGCCGACGTCCGCGCTCATCGATGCGGTCCGGTTCGTCGGCCCGAGCGAGCCGGCGACGAACCGGGGCCGATCGGGATCGGCGCGTTCCGCGGCATCTGCCGCGTCGCGGGCGAGCCGCGCAGCAGCCACGTTCAGGTCGTGGACCGTGGCCGGATCGAACCCGTAGTCGGCCTGGGCGATCCGCGTGGCGGTGAACGAGTTCGTGCTCACGATCTCGGCACCCGCCGCGAGGTAGGCCGTATGGATCGCCGCAACCGACTCGGGCTGGGTCAGGCACAGGACGTCGCTGTTGCCGCGCAGGTCGCGCGGGTGGTCGCGGAACCGGTCGCCCCGGAAGTCGGCCTCGCCGAACCCGTACGCCTGGAGCATCGTCCCCATCGCGCCATCCAGGACCATGATTCGCTCGTGCAGGATCCCGGGGAGGGCAGCCAGACGAGTCGCGCGATCGAACGGCGCCGACGCCGCGACGCGGCGGTCCGTTCCGGGCGGCGCGGCGGTGGTCACGACGCGACCGCCACGGCCGGATGCCGCGCCCGGATCCGGCGGACGAGCTCGGCGCATTGCTCGTACCGCCCGAAGCTCGGCATGACGTAGGTCCCGGCAACCTCGCCCTCCGTGGCCGCGAGGAGGCGATCGGCCATCTCGATCCCGACCTCCGATCCGCGCTCGCCGGCCGCCCGCATCGCAGCCCGCGACTCGTCGGGGATCGTGATGCCGGGGACCTCGTTGTGGAGGAACTCGGCGTGGCGCGTCGAGACCAGGGGAAGCACGCCGAGCAGGAGCGGGACGGGGAAGCCGGCCGGGCCGAACCGCCGGTGGGCCTCCTCCAGCATGGCCTCGACCTGCTCGATCGAGTACAGCGGCTGGGTCATGATCAGGTGGGCGCCGGCGGCGAGCTTGCGCTCGAGCCGGTCCCATTCGGTCGCGGCGTCGGCGGCCGTCGAATCGAGGGCGCAGGCGATCGTGAAGCCGGCGCGCTGGCCGATCGACGAGCCGGACGGATCCTCGGCCCGGTTCAGCCGGCCGAGAATCTCGATCAGGCCGATCGAATCGACATCCCAGACCCCGGTCCCCGTCGGGTAGTCGCCGATCCGTGGCGGATCGCCGGTCAGGGCGATGATGTTCCGGACGCCGAGCGCATGTGCCCCGAGCAGCTCCGACTCGAGCGCCATCAGGTTCCGGTCACGCGTGGTGCAGTGGACCAGGCACTCGAGGTCGAGGTCGTGCTGGATCGCGAAGGCGACCGACAGCGCACTCATCCGGACGCGCGCCATCGCCGAGTCCGACACGTTGACGACGTCCACGCCCGCGTCACGCAGCAGCCGGGCGGCTTCGATCGTGCGGTCGATCCGGATGCTCCGGGGCGGGTCGATCTCGACGGAGATCGACGAAGCGGCTCGCCGCAAGGAGCTCGGCGAGCCGGGTCGGCGGCGGCGCGTCGTCGCCGGCACCGACGGACAGCCGTTCGACCAGCGATGGCCCGGATCGACCTTCGGCCACCGCTGTCGCCGGGTTCTGGACGCTCGCCGGATCGTCGATCGTTGCACCGGCCGCGGCGAGCGCATCCAGCGCGCTTCGCATCGCGGCGATGTGCTCCGGGGTCGTCCCGCAGCAGCCACCGACGATCCCCGCCCCGGCGGCCAGGAAGCGCGGCGTCACCGTCCCGAAGTAGGCCGGGCTGGCGGCGTAGACGAAGCGGCCATCGAGCCGCTGCGGCAGGCCGGCGTTCGGCATGATCGAGCGGGCCGGGGCGTCGGCGGCCGGCGCGCCCATGGCTTCGAGCGCGTCGAGGCAGGCGACCGGCCCCGCTCCGCAATTGACCCCGATCGCGTCCGCCCCGGCCGCCGCGAGGGCATCGGCGGCGTCCGTCGCGCTGCTGCCGTCGGCAAGCCGCAGCTCCTCCCCGAACGTGAGGGAGGCGACAACCGGCACGTCCGATGCCAGACGGGCCTCGTCGACCGCGAGGACAAGCTGACGGAGGTCCGAGAACGTCTCGAGGACGATCAGGTCGCTGCCACCCTCGAGAAGCGCGTCGATCTGCTCCCGGAAGACCGCCCGGATCATGGCCTCCGACATCGCCGGCATCCCGCGCGCCGGCGATCCGAGCGGTCCGACGGATCCGCCGACCAGCGCCTCGCGCCCGCTCACCTCGCGGGCCTCGCGGGCCAGGCGGGCCGCCCGCCGATTGAGGTCGCCGACGTTGCCTTCGAGGCCCCAGGCCGCGAGTCGATGTCGGTTGGCGCCGAACGACAGGGTCTCGATGAGCTCTGCCCCGGCCGCCAGGTACTCGCGATGCGCGGCGCCGACCAGCTCCGGCTGACGCACGACGAGCTCCTCGAGACAGGCTCGCTGGGGCACGCCGCGGCTGAACAGGAGCGTGCCCATGCCGCCGTCGACCAGGAGCGGCCGAGCCGCCAGGCGGGCGCGGAAGCGGGGCCGCGGCAGGCCGGCCGAGGCGTCGGTCATCAGGCGTTCAGCGTCCCGAGGGATTCGCTCGGCAAGATCTCGCTCCTCGATGTCGCCCGGCGTCAGCGCCGCGCGGCCGGTGGATCGGGCGATCGAGACCGGAAACGAGAAGACCCTTCCTGCCGGAAGGGTCCGAGGAGCGGTCCCTTATCGTGCAGGAGAACCTGCCCGGAATTGGCACCTTGCCGGCGCGACGCCGGTAGGTTGTCGTGGCTTCAACGGGCCGGTCCCTCCGCCACTCTGGATAAGTCGTCTTCAGTTGTCCGCGCATCGTGCCCGAGCGAGCCCGAATGAGCAAGCGCGGGGCGGCGGACGAGCAGGTCTCAGGCGGGGACGGCCCGCAGCAGGTTCGCGAGGTAGGACCGCCGCCAGGCCTCGAACGTGTCGACCGCGTTGAACGTGTACATGTGGAGGTCGACGATGCCGGCCGTCGGATCGGTGAGGTGCGGGGCGAGCCCTTCCAGCAGCGCATCGGGCCGGTAGAAGCCGCCGGAGCGGACGAGCCGCGCGACGAACCGCAGGTTCTTCGTCAGGAACCGGTGCGTGTCGGCGACGCCGATCCGGGCGCTGATCGCCAGGAGCTTGTGCGGCTCGGCGACGCCGGGCACGCCGACGTGGATCGGCAGCTCCAGCCCCTCGGCTCGGCGCGCCGCGATCCACGTCGCGATCGCCCCCGGGTCGAAGCAAAGCTGGGTCGTCATGTAGCTCGCGAACGCCGCCTTCGCGTTGAGCGCCTCGAGCAGCGGCCCGTCGGCGATGAACGCATGGCCCTGCGGATAGCACGGGATTCCGATCTCGGACAGCGGATGCCCGATCTCGGCCATGTCGCGGAGCAGCGACAGGCCGTCCGGGTAGTCGCCGGGCTCCTTGGCGTCGCCGCCGACGACGAACGCCCGGTCGACGCCGGCGCCCTCGAGCCACGCGATGAGATCGGCCAGGTGGTGCGCGGTCGCGGACCATCCGGGCCGAGAGGTGGGGCACCGCCCGGAACCCACGGCCCTGGAGCTGCTCGCACAGGGCGATCGTCGCCTCGATCCCCTTGGCCGGCGAGGCCGTGACCGAGACCGTGGCTCCCGCCGGCAGGAACGCCGCCTGGTCCAGGGCGTTCTTCAGCGGCACGAGCTCGAAGGTCGGAGACCGGAGGACGTGCGCCAGCGCGTCCCGCGCGGGCGGTGCCAGAGACGAGCGACGACGGAACAGCATGACCGCCGGCCTAGACCTCGGAGTCCGGCATCGACGCCTTGCGCTTCGTCGATGAACTCGTTGAGCGCCTCGTCGATCCCTTCGTCGAGCGGCGGCGCCTCGTACTCGCGGAGCATCCGCTTCCAGATCCCGTTGGCCCGCTGGGCGGCGTCGAGCGAGCCGTCCTCCTGCCACTGCTCGAAGCTGTTGTTGTCGGCCATCTCGGAGCGGTAGAACGCGTTCTCGAAGTTGGCCAGCGTGTGGGCGGTGCCGAGGTAGTGCTGGCCGGGCGTGTTCGACACGATCGCGTCGAGCGCCTGGCCGTTCTCGGACAGGTCGACGCCCTTGACGAAGACCGCGGCCATGCCGCACTGGTCGGCGTCGAGGATGAACTTCTCGTAGCCGACCGCGAGGCCGCCTTCCAGCCAGCCCGCGGCGTGGAGGACGAAGTTGACGCCGCCGAGGATCGTCGGGCCGAAGCGTCGCGGCCGACTCGTAGGCGGCCTGCGCGTCGGCGATCTTCGAGGCGCAGAGGTTGCCGCCGGAGCGGAACGGGACGCCGAGCCGGCGGGCCAGCGACGCCATGACGTACAGGACGAGCGCCGGCTCGGGCGTCCCGAACGTCGGCGCGCCCGACTGCATCGACATCGACGACGCGAAGCTCCCGAGCACGACCGGCGCGCCCGGCCGGATCAGCTGGACGAACGCCATCCCGCCGAGCGCCTCGGCCAGCGTCTGGGCCGCGGTCGCCGGCGACGGTGACCGGCGACATCGCGCCGGCCAGGATGAACGGCGTGAGCAGCGTTGCCTGGTTGGCCTCGGCGTAGGCCCGCGCGGCGCCGAGCATCGTCGCGTCCCACACGAGCGGGCGAGTTCGCGTTGATCAGCGAGAGCGACCGCGATGTTCGTCTCGAGGAACTCGGCGCCGAACAGGATCCGGGCCATCTCGACCGTGTCGCGCGCCCGCTCCGGAGCGGTGACCGAGCCCATGAACGGCTTGTCGCTGTAGCGGATGTGCGAATAGACCATGTCGAGGTGGCGCTTGTTGACCGGCACGTCGACCGGCTCGCAGACGGTCCCGCCGCTGTGGTGGAGGTGCGGGCTGAGGTAGGCCAGCTTCACGAAGTTGCGGAAGTCCTCGATCGTGCCGTAGCGCCGGCCGTTGTCGAGGTCGCGGACGAACGGCGAGCCGTAGTTCGGGGCGAGGACCGTGTGGCGGCCGCCGATCTCGACGTTGTTGTCGGGGTTGCGGGCGACCTGGGTGAACTGGCGCGGGGCGGTCGCCTGGACGATCTGGCGGGCCATCCCGCGCGGGAAGCGGACGCGCTCGCCCTGGACGTCCGCGCCGGCGTCGCGGAACAGGCGGAGGGCGTCCGCGTCGCCGCGGAACTCGAGCCCGACCTCCTCGAGGATCGTGTCGGCGTTCTGCTCGATGAGCGACAGGCCCTCCTCGTTGAGGACCTCGAACGGCTCGAGAGCGCGGGTCAGGAACGGCTCGCGGGCGATGTGGGTCCGGGCGCGGGCGGCCTGCCGGCCGGCGCGACCGCCGGTCCGCTGGCGGGGGACTCATCGACGGTCATCGGTCCTCCTTCGCGGCGGATGCCACCACCCGTCGTCGCCGTCCGCCGCCGTCGGGCCGTGCCCCACCCGCCGGCCCGGCGCCGCGCTGCGGCAGCTCCGTGACCTGCGACAGGTGGGTCGACGGCGCCGTCCGGTGGGGGAAGGCCATCGCCTCGACGAAATGCTCCTGGAAGCGCGGCTCGACCGCGGTCTCGATCTTCTCGACCCGCCGCACGACGCCCTCGATCTCGGTCCGGGCGGCCGCGCTCAGCAGGGCGATCAGGGCGCCCGTGCCGGCGGCGTTGCCCGCGCCCTTGACGTGGTCGAGCGGCGCGTCCGGGATGAGCCCGAGGACCATCGCGTGGAACGGGTCGATCTGGCTGCCGAACGCGCCGGCGAGCCGGACCTCGTCGACGGCGTCGATCCCGGCGTGATCCATCAGCAGCCGCACGCCCGCGTACAGGGCGGCCTTTGCGAGCTGGATCGCCCGGACGTCGTTCTGGGTGACGGTGATCCGGAGGCGCCCGTCGCCGCCGTCGTGGACGACGTAGCTGAACGTCCGCCCCTCCGGGACGATCCGCGGCGTCCGGGCGGCGAGCGCGCCGTCGACGATCCCGTCGGGGGTGATCACGCCGGCCAGGAACAGCTCGGCGATGACCTCGACGATCCCGGAGCCGCAGATGCCGGTGATGCCGGTCTCGGCGGTCGCCGCGGCGAAGCCCGGATCGTCCGACCAGAGCTCGGAGCCGATCACCCGGAAGCGCGGCTCCAGCGTCGCCCGGTCGATCCGGACGCGCTCGATCGCGCCGGGCGCGGCGCGCTGGCCGCACGAGATCTGGGCGCCCTCGAAGGCCGGCCCGGTCGGCGACGAGGCGGCGAGCAGGTAGTGCTTGTTGCCGAGCACGATCTCGGCGTTCGTGCCGACGTCGACGACGAGCTCGACGACCTCGGACTCGTGAGGCGCCTCGGCCAGGATCACGCCGGCCGTGTCGGCGCCGACGTGACCCGCGATGCACGGCAGGACGTAGACCCGGGCGCCGGGATGGGTGAGCAGGTCCAGCTCGTCGGCCCGGATCGTGAGCGCCCGGTCCGTGGCCAGCGCGAACGGCGCCGACCCGAGCGGGATCGGGTCGATGCCGAGCAGGAGGTGGTGCATGATCGGGTTGCCGACCATCGCCAGCTCGAGGATCGCGTCGCGCTTGATCCCGCCGCGGTTCGCGAGCTGGGCGAGGAGGCCGTTGAGCGCCTGGCGCACGGCCGCGGTCATCTCGCCCGCCCCGGCGTCGTTCATCATCGCGTACCTGACCCGGCTCATCAGGTCCTCGCCGAACCGGATCTGCGGGTTCATCACGCCGGCGCTGGCGAGCACCGCCCCGTCGGCGAGGTTCGCGAGGTGGCCGGCGATCGTCGTCGAGCCGATGTCGATCGCGACGCCGTAGACCTGGTCGTGGAGCCCGGGCCAGACGGCGGTGATCGTCTTGCCGGCCGTGGACCGCGACGGTCACGCCGTACTTGCCCGCCTCGAGCGCCGGCTGGAGCGCCCGGATGACGTGGAGGTCGGCCTCGAGGTCGTGGAGATCCCACTCGCGGGCCAGCGACTCCAGCAGGCGGATGGAGGTCGCCCGACGGCGAGGCCAGCTCGGGCGGCTCGACCTCGACGTAGTGGAGCCGGACGACGGGATCGAGGTGGAAGTCGCGGACGTCGAGGCCCTTGCGGACGACCTGGCGGTAGACCTGGCTCTCCGGCGGGACGTCGATGACGACGTCGCCCTGGACGTGGGCGACGCAGCCGAGCCGCCGCTCCTGGGCGAGGCCCTTGCGCTCGCGATACTCGACCTCGACCGGGCCGAACGGGGTGAGGTGGTCCGGCGCGCGACGTGATCCCGTGCTTGGCGAACTCGCCGACGCTCTGCTCGACCTGGCAGCGGCCGCAGATCCCGCGGCCGCCGCAGACCGAGTCGATGTCGACGCCGAGCCGGCGGGCGGCGTCGAGGACGGTCGTCCCCGTCTCGAACCGGCCGCGCCGGCCGGACGGCGTGAAGATGACGAGCGGCTCGACGGCCATCGCGGCGCCTTCGCGAGGTCAGCCGCCGGCCGTGGCGGCGGCCTCGGTTCCGGCGATCCGCTGCGGCGGCTCGCCGCCGGATCGGCGCCGGTTGATCCGGCGCCCGCCGACGTCGCCGTCGGCCGGACCGACCCGATGCGTCCGGATCCAGCGGGCAGCGTCCTGGTCGTTGCCCTGGAGCACGTCGGCGGCCATGACCGCGTTGCGGACCCCCTCCGCGATCGGGTTCGTGATCGCCGACGTCAGGCCCGACGCGATCGCCATCGCCAGGAACGCGCCGTTGATCCCCTCGCGGTTCGGCAGGCCGAAGCTGACGTTGCTCGCGCCGCACGTCGAGTTGACCTGGAGCTCGTCGCGCAGCCGGCCGAGGATCCGGAACACCTGGCGGCCGGCCGTCGGCATCGCCCCGATCGGCATCAGCAGCGGGTCGACGATGACGTCCTCGCGCGGGATGCCGTGGTCGCAGCGCCCGCTCGACGATCAGCTTCGCGACCGCGAACCGGACGTCCGGGTCCTCGCTGATGCCGGTCTCGTCGTTGCTGATCGCGACGACGGCCGCGCCGTACTTCTTCACCAGCGGCAGGACCCGCTCGAGCCGCTCGTCCTCGCCGGTGACGCTGTTGACGAGGGCCTTGCCCTGGTAGACGGCGAGGCCGGCCTCGAGCGCCTCGACGATCGATGAGTCGATCGACAGCGGCAGGTCCGTCAGCGACTGGACGAGCTGGATCGTCTTCGCCAGGATCGCCGGCTCGTCGGCGAGCGGGATCCCGGCGTTGACGTCGAGCATGTGGGCGCCGGCCTCGACCTGGGCGATGACGTCGCGCTCGACCCGGCTGAAGTCGCCGTTCTTCATCTCCTCGGCGAGGAGCTTCCGGCCGGTCGGGTTGATCCGCTCGCCGATGACGACGAACGGCCGGTCGTCGCCGATGACGACCTCCCGGGTGGCGGATCCGACGACGGTCCAGGTCACGCAGGATCTCTCTCGGCGGGGGCGGCGGCGGGCTCGGCGGCGCCATCGACCGGGGCCGAGGCGGCGCCATCGACCGGCGCCGACGCGGGATGGGCCGCGTTGGCCTCGCGCGGGCCGCGCTGGGTCTCGTCCTGGGCCGGCGCGAAGATCGGGCCGCCGGCGACGCCGCCGGTCTGGATCAGCTCGGCGAGGCGGTGCTTGTCGTACTCCGTCTCGAGCCGCTCGACCTCGGCGTTGACCTCCGACTCGAGGTCGTCGCCGCAGGCGCGGGCGACCTTGCGCCACTCCTCGATGTACTCGTTGTAGGTGCGCTTGCCGGCCCGGCTGGCGGCCTTGTCGATCGCGACCTGGAAGCGCGGATGGAGCTGGACCTTGCTCGCCCGACGCCCCTCGCGGGCGAGGACCTGGGCCGGGATGTCGCGCCACCAGATGACGGTCAGGGACGCCATCAGTGGGCCCCACGCGGCGCGGACCGTCGGTTCGGCGCGATCGTGGCGCCGGCGCGCGCGGCGAAGGCAAGGATCGGGGCGGCCAGGTTGGCGACGGTCGTCGGGCGATGCTCGAACGCGAGGCCCGAGCCGCTCGGCGGCCCGGCGCGGCCAGCACGAGCAGGTCCGGGTCCTCGGTCTGGGACAGGAACACGACCCGGGTGTAGTGGGCGAAGTACGTCGCCTGGAGCTCCGGATGACGATCGATCCCGAGCCCGCGGATGACGAGCCGCTCGAAGTTGCGGGCGAGGAAGTCGGTCAGCCAGAACGTGCCCGGCTCGGCGTCGGCCAGCGCGGCGAACTCGGCCGACCCGGCGAAGACCTCGTAGCAGTGGGCGCCCGGCAGGCGCTCGACGCCGGCCTCGGCCAGCACCGGCTCGAGCAGGCCGCCCGTCCCGCAGTCGGCGTAGGCGATGAAGATCTGCTCGTAGCCGTCGCGGCGGGCCGTCGCGATCCGGTCGCGGACCGCGCCGGGGATCCCGTCGGGGCGGTTGTGGAGGTCGGGCGACAGGCAGGCGACGTCGAGGCCCGGCACCTGGGTCGGTCACCTCGAGGAGCTCGCGGGCGAGCGCGCCGCAGCCGATCACGAGGGCGCGGGCGGCGTTCGCCGGCTCGATCGCGGTCGCGCCCGACGGACCAGGCGACGATCGGAGCCGGCACCGGCTGACTCGGATCGCTGGATCGGACGTCACGTGCGTCCGGCCGCCGGACGCGTCGCGACCGGCGGCGGCCGCCCCGGGATCGGTGTCGCCCCGCCTCGGACGTCGCTTGGTCCACGGCTGGGACCACGGGCGCTTCGACCGGGCGACGGCTTAGGCGGCGGCACGGCGCTCGTCGATCAGGCGACGGGCCGTCTCGGCGGCGACGCCGGCATCGCGGCAGTAGGCGTCGGCGCCGACGGCCAGCCCGAACTCCTCGTTGAGCGGCGCGCCGCCGACGAGGACGATGTAGTCATCGCGCATCCCGCGGTCCTTGAGGGTCTGGATGACGACCTTCATGTACGGCATCGTCGTCGTGAGGAGGGCGCTCATCCCGAGGATGTCGGGCTTGTGGAGCTCGAGCGCGGCGATGAACTTCTCGGCGTCGGTGTTGATCCCGAGGTCGACGACCTCGAAGCCGGCCCCCTCGAGCATCATCCCGACCAGGTTCTTGCCGATGTCGTGGATGTCGCCCTTGACGGTCCCGATGACGACCTTGCCGACCGGCTCGGCGCCGGTCTCGGCGAGGAGCGGCCGCAGGATCTCCATCCCGGCCTTCATCGCGTTGGCGGCGAGGAGGACCTCGGGGACGAACAGGATCCCGTCGCGGAAGTCGATGCCGACGATCTTCATGCCCGCGACCAGCGCGTCGTCCAGCACCTTCGTCGCGCTGAAGCCGCGTCCGAGCAGGATGATTCGTGCCCTCGACGATCTCGTCGCGCATGCCGTCGTACAGGTCGTTGTGCATCTGCTCGACGAGCTCGTCGTCGCTCAGCGCCGAAAGGTCGATCTCTTCGTAGTCGGCCACGCGTGATGCTCCCTGACCGTCGGCTCGCGCTCCGCCCGCCGACCGAGGACCGCCATCATCTCACGTCGGGGGTTCCACATCGTGGAACGGTGCCGTATGATGGAACGCAGGAGCCGAATCTAGTCCACGGGGAGTCGCGTGTCCAGAGTCCAGTCGATCGAGCGAGCGTTCGCGGTGCTCGGAGCGTTGACCGACGGCCCCATCGGGGTCACCGAGGTCGCCGATCGGGTCGACCTGCCCAAGTCGACCGCCGCCCGGATGCTCGCGTCGCTCGCCCGCGAAGGCGCCGTCGAGCAGCTGCCCGGCGAGACGCGCTACCGGCTCGGGCCGCGGATCGAGAGCCTCGCCACCGGCCTCGCCGCGGCCCGCGGCCTCGTCGCCATTGCCCGGCCGCAGCTGGCCGAGCTCGCGGCGGCGATCGGCGAGGCGGCCGGCCTGTCGATCCCGGAAGGCGACGCTATCCACTACGTCGAGCAGGTCGACAGCGACCAGCCGGTCGGGGTTCGCGACTGGACCGGATCGCGGATTCCGCTCCACGCGGTGTCGTCCGGCCTGGCGGTCCTCGCCCTCCGGCCGCGCGACCGGATCGAGGCGTACCTGGGCCGGCCGCTCGAGCGGTTCACGGCCCGCACGATGACCGACGCGGACGAGCTCCGGGCACGCCTCCAGCGGATCCAGCTCGACGGGCATGCCTGGACGAACGGCGAGTACGCGGACGGGATCGCGTCGGTCGCGGCCGGCGATCGCCGACTCGAGCGGCGAAATCGTCGCTGCGATCCACGTCCACGGACCCGCCTACCGCTTCCCCAGCCCGGGCAGCGAGACGCGGATCGCCGAGCTGCTCGTGGAATCCGCGGCCCGACTGTCGCGCCGCCTCCGTCAGGCCGGCTGATGAACCGCCTGGCTCGTCCGTTCGCGGCTCGTCGCCCGCGGCAGCCGGATCGTGCCCGGGGCGGGGCCGACTGACGAAGGTCCGGCGTGCCCGCACCGGTACGTTTTGATACACCCTGTCTAGTATCAAATGGATGGTATGGTCGTCGGGTGTCGACACCGCAAACCGTCCGCACGTCAACCGCGAGCACCACGACCGCCCGGAAGTCCCGTCCAGCGGGCGGCAGCCCGCGCGGCGGGACGAACGGCCAGGGCGAGGCGACGGCCCACCGTCCGCACGTCGTTCCCGTCCCGGTGGTCCCGCGCCGGATCGGCCGGCCGCGCAGTGGCACCGCCGATCGGGCCATTCTCGACGCAGCCATGGCGCTCCTGTCCGAGGTCGGGCTCGCCGGCCTGACGATGAGCGCGGTCGTGTCTCGCTCACGCGTGGCTCGCGCGACCGTGTACCGCCGCTACCCGACGCGCGAGGCCCTGATCGCGGCCGCCCTCGCCCAGGTCAAGGGCCGCGAGCCGTTCCCCCTGTCCGGCGACATCGTGCGCGACATCGCGACCGGCGCCGCGTGGGCCGCGGCCGTCCTCAGCGAGCCGGCGTTCCAGCGGTTCCTGCCGCTGTTCGTGAGCGAAGCGCTCCGCGGCCCGGCTGCCGCCCGCACCCTCGTTGAGCGAGTGACCCCGAACCACGGCAACATCGCCCGCGAGTACGCCGAGCGCGCGGCGGCCGCCGGCCTGCGGACCGACATCGACCCGGGCCTCGTGTCGGACATCGTCCAGGGCACGATGCTGATGCGGCTCCTGACCTCCGGCGTCGCGCCCGACGCGCAAGCCGCCGAGGACCTCGTGAGCATCCTGCTTCGCGGGCTGCGCGATCCCGCAGCGGCGAAGCCGGCGTCGCCCGAGGCGTAGCCTCACCACGGATCGCCGGCTCCAACGGCGTCAGCCCCGCGACGGATCCTCGAGCGGCGAGCTCCCGTGGCGATAGAACGGGATCGGCTCCGGCGGCAGCGGCGTGTTGCCGGCGATCAGGTCGGCCGCCTTCTCCGCCAGCATCATCACCGGGGCGTAGATGTTGCCGTTGGTGACGTAGGGCATGACGCTCGCGTCGACCGCTCGCAGGCCCTCGACGCCGTGGACCTGCATCGTCAGCGGGTCGACCACCGAGGCGGCGATCGACGCCCATCCGCGCCGTGCACGACGGATGGAGCGCCGTCTCGGAATCCTTCGCGACCCAGCCGAGGATCTCCTCGTCCGTCTCGACGCCCGCGCCCGGGTGACAGCTCGCCGGTCGAATACGGCGCGAACGCCGGCTGGGTCAGGATCCGCCGCGCCGTGCGGACCGCCTCCACCCACTCCCGCCGGTCCTGGGCGGTCGAGAGGTAGTTGAACCGGATCGCCGGATGGACATGGGGATCGGTCGAGGTGACCTTCACCGTACCCCGCGCATCCGAGTACATCGGCCCGACGTGGACCTGGTAGCCATGATCGCTCGGGGCGCGGCGTGCCGTCGTAGCGGATCGCGAGCGGCAGGAAGTGGAACATCAGGTTCGGGTAGGCGACGTCGTCGTTCGAGCGGACGAAGCCGCCGGCCTCGAAGTGGTTCGTGGCCCCCGGACCGGTCCGGAGGAAGAGCCACTGGGCGCCGATGAACGGCCGGCGCCAGAGCTGCGTCGCGGCCGGCTGCATCGACACGGGCTGGCTCGAGCCGTACTGGATGTAGACCTCGAGATGGTCCTGGAGGTGCTCGCCGACGCCCGGCAGGTCGGCGACCACCGGGATGCCGAGCGGGGCGAGGTCCGCGGCCGCCCCGACCCCGCTGAGCTGGAGGAGCTGGGGCGTGTTGAAGGCGCCGCCGGCCAGGATGATCTCGCCGGCCCGGATCGTCTCCGTCCCTCCCCCGTGCCGCTCGATCTCCACGCCGACCGCCCGCCGGCCTTCGAAGTGGATCTTCGTCACGAGCGTCGAGGTCCGGACGGACAGGTTCTTCCGGCGCCGGACCGGTCGCGGCAGGTACGCCCGGGCGGCGCTCATCCGGCGTCCGCGCCGGATGTTCCGGTCGAAGGCCGCGACACCTTCCTGGCGGTAGCCGTTGACGTCGCTCGTCAGCGGGTAGCCGGCCTGCTGGGCGGCCTCGAACCAGGCCTGGAAGAGCGGGCTCGTCGCCGGCCCGCGCTCGAGGCCGAGCGGGCCGCCATGACCGCGCCACGGATCGTCGGCCGCGGCCGCGGTGCAGTCCTCCATCCGCTTGAAGTACGGCAGGCAGTGGGCGTAGTCCCACGTCTCCATCCCGGGATCGGCCGCCCAGCGCTCGTAATCCAGCGGGTTGCCGCGCTGGAAGATCATCCCGTTGATGCTCGACGAGCCGCCGAGGACCTTGCCCCGGGCGTGGTAGACCCGGCGGCCGTCCATGAACGGCTCCGGCTCGGTCTCGTACTTCCAGTCGTAGAACCGGCTGCCGATCGGGAAGCTCAGCGCCGACGGCATGTGGATGAAGACGTCGAACCGCCAGTCCGGGCGGCCGGCCTCGAGGACCAGGACGCGGGTACGCGGGATCGGCACTGAGGCGGTTTGCCAGGGCGCTGCCCGCGCTTCCGCCGCCGACGATCACGTAGTCCCAGGCGCGCTCGGTCATGTCCGTCGACGCGGGCAGAGCGGACGCGCGGCGGATGGCCGATCGCGGACGGAGCGCATGCCGGGTTCAGGCGCGGGCTTCGCGCCGCCGCCGGATCTCGGCCGAGATCGCCGGGACGACCGTGTGCAGGTCGCCGATCACCGCGTAGTCGGCGACGGCCATGATCGGCGCGTCCGGATCGGTGTTGATCGCGAGGATGACGCTTCGCCGCCTTGCAGCCGACGATGTGCTGGATCGCGCCGCTGATGCCGCACGCGATGTACAGGTCGGGCGCGATCCGCAGGCCCGTCTGGCCGATCTGGTCGGCGTGCGGCCGCCAGCCGGCGCTCGTCACGACCCGCGAGCCGCCGACCGCGCCGCCGAGCAGCCCGGCCAGCTCCTCGAGGTCGCCGAACCCTTCGGTGCTGCCGACGCCTCGCCCGCCGCCGACGACGACCTTCGCGTCGGCGAGCGAGATCCCGCCCTTCTCGGACGCTTCGCGGCTCGTGACGCGACAGGCCGAGGTCGCGCTCGGACAGGGTCACCGCGACGGTCTCGACGGCCGGCGCGGCGGCCGCCGTCGGGCTCGCCGGCCGGGACCGCGTTCGGGGCGACCGTCAGCAGCCGGATCGGGGCGTCGAGCCAGCATTCCTCGAGGAGGCTGCCGGCCCAGCGCTGGCGGGTGATCCGGTACCGGCTCGCCCGGTTCGACCGACGACGCAGTTGGCGGCCAGCGGCAGGCCAGCCGGGCGGCGACGCGGGCGAGGACCTCGTTGCCGCGCTCCGTCCCGGCGCCGACGACGGCCGCGGGCGTGCGCGCCTCGACGATCTGGGCGATCGCGGCCGCCCAGCCGTCGGGATGGTCGGCCGTCAGGACCGCGTGCTCGACGACGATCGCCGTCGCGATCCCGAGCCCGGCGAGGCCGGCCGCCGCGGGCGCGACGCCTGACCCGTCCGGCACGAGGACGGCCTCGAGCGTCGCACCGGTCTCGGCGCGCCAGCCGGCGGGCGAGACCGAGCGCCTCGAGCGAGGCCCGCTCGGGGACGCCGGCCGTGATCGTCACGAGGGCGAGGACGGGCGCGCTCATCGGTCCAGCACGCCGATCCGGGCGAGCAGGTCGACGACGGCCGGCGCCGCGTCCGCGCCGCGACCGATCACCTCGGCGGCGGTGATCTCCTCCTTCGGCAGGCGCAGGACGATCTTCTCCGAGGCCGCCCGAGCGCCACGCCGGCGTCGACCGGTCGATCTCCTTCTTCTTCGCCCGCAGCCGACCCGGGATCGACGGGTAGCGCGGCAGGTTGATCCCCTCCTTGACCGAGACGACCGCGGGCAGCGGGAGCTCGAACGTCTCCCAGCCGCCGGCCGGCGCCTCGCGCCGCGCGACGAGCCGGCCGTCGCCGGGCTGGATCGCCTTGATGCCCGTCACGCACGGCCGGTCGAGCAGCGCGGCGACCCGGATGCCGACCTGGAACCCGCCGCTGTCGGCGGATTCATTGCCGAACAGGATCAGGTCGAATGGGCGTTCCGGCCGCCTCCTGCGCCCGGATCGCCTCGACGATCGCGTCGGCGGTCGCGACGGGGTCCCAGTCGCCGGCCGTCGGTCTCGAGCAGGATCGCCCGGTCGATCCCGATCGCCATCGCGTCGCGGAGCTGCTCCTCCGCGGCCGCTGGGCCGAGCGTCAGGACGACGCTCGAGCCGCCGCCCGCCTCGACGATCCGGACCGCCTCCTCGACGGCGCACTCCTCGTGCGGGCTGACGGTGAACCCGAGGTAGCGGACGTCGATGTCCGACCCGTCGGCGGTCAGGACGATCCGGCCGCCGGTCGCCGGGACGCGCTTGACGCAGACGAGGATGTTCACGCCGAGATCAGGACCGGATCCGGGCGTTCTCGGGATCGAAGAGCGGCGTCGCGCCGGCCACGGCGACGGTCACCGGGTAGCGCTCGCCGAAGTACTCGACGAGCAGCTGATTGCCCTCGACGGCCTCGCTCGGCGGCAGGTACGCCATCAGCAGGTGCTTCCCGACCGACGGGCCGGAGCCGGCGCTCGTCACGTACGAGCCGCGGCCCTTGGCGTCGACGATCCGCCCGCCGTCGCGGGTCAGGATCGGCTCGCGGCCCAGCATGTAGCGCTTGACGCCCGACTTGGACGTCGGGTCGTCCACGGTCAGCGTGCACAGGATCGCCGCCGGTGACTCCGCGCGGCTGCCGGAGGTAGGCCGCCTTGCCGATGAAGTCGGCGTCCTTGACGGTCGGCCGGGCCATGCCGGCCTCGACCAGGTCGAAGTCGAGCTCGAGCTCGGCGCCGTGGGCCCGGTAGCCCTTCTCCAGGCGGGCCGTCACCGCGTACGTCCCGATCCCGACCGGCGCCATCCCGTGCGGACGGCCGGCCTCCCAGAGCGCGTCCCAGACCCGGCGGCCCTGCTCGATCGGGACGTAGATCTCCCAGCCGAGCTCGCCGACGTAGCTGATCCGCGACGCCAGCGTCCGGACGCCGTCGATGTCGACCGTCGTGCGACGTCAGGAACGGGAAACCGGCGTGGCTGACGTCGGCCTCGGTCACCGCCGCGAGGACATCGCGGGCGCGCGGGCCCCACAGCCCGATCGTCGTCCACTGGTTCGTCGCGTCGTGGAGCTGGGCCGACCCGTCGCCGGGCAGCTGGTCGGTGAACAGCTTCTTGTCGCGCATGCCCATCCCGCCGCCGGTCACGACCCGGAAGCGGTCCTGGGCGAGACGCATGATCGTGAGGTCGGCCAGGATCCCGCCGGCCCCGTTGAGAAGCGGCGTATAGACCGTCCGCCCGGGCGCGACGTCGACCTTGTTGACGGACAGCCGCTCGAGGTAAGCGCACGCGCCGGGCCCGCTGACGTCGAAGATCACGAAGGCCGACAGGTCGACCATCCCGGCCCGGTCGCGCATCGCGAGGTGCTCGGCGTTGATGATCGGCGACCACCAGCGCGACTCCCACTCGGCGGCGCGCGGCATGACCCGCTCGCCGTACTCGTCGAGCAGGGGCTTGTTCGACTCGTACCAGAACGGGCGCTCCCAGCCCGCCGCCTCGAAGAACACCGCGCCGAGCGCGACCTGGCGATCGTACGCCGGGGAGACGCGGATCGGCCGGTTGGAGGCCCACTGCTCCATCGGGTGGACGATCCCGTACGTCTTGTTGTAGCCCTCGGTCGTTCGCGCCGCGATGTGCTGGGCCGTCTTGTGGTGGTCGTAGAAGCGGGCGATGTCCGAGCCGTGTGGATCGATCTCCGGCTCGCCGTTCGTCATCCACTCGGCGACGGTCTTGGCGATCCCCGGCGCCTCCTTGATCCAGACGGCGGCGACCGACCACAGACCCTTGACCTCGGGCGTCTCGCCGATGATCGGGTTGCCGTCGGGCGTCAGCGACAGGAGGCCGTTGATCGCCAGCTTCACCCCGACCGACTCGTCGCCGACGATCGCCGGGAAGAGCTCGAGCGAGTCCTCGAGCTGCGGATCGAAGTCCTCCTGGGTGAACGGCAGCATCGTCGGCGACAGCGCGGACGCGGCGATCGACGGGATGTCGTCGGCGTCCATGAGGATCGCGCGGTGGGCGTACGAGCCGATCTCGAAGCCGGTCCCGTGCTGCCGCTCGTACATGTTCGTGTCCATGTCGCGGACGATCGGATAGCCGACCTCGCGGGTCGTGTCCTGGAACATCGGGACCGGACCGATGTCGATCATCTGGTGGACCGCCGGGGTCAGCGGGATCGACGCCCCGGCCATCCGCGCGATCCGCGGGCTCCACACGCCGCAGGCGATGACGACGACCTCCGCCTCGATCGAGCCGGCGTCGGTGTGGACGCGCCGGACGCGACCGTCCTCGACGTCGATCCCCGTGACCTCGACGCTCGCGGCGACCGTCAGCGCCCCCATCTCCTGGGCCTTCTGGCGCATCAGCGTCCCGGCCTGGAGCGAGTCGACGATCCCGACGCCCGGCGAGTAGAAGCCGCCGAGGATGACCGTCTCGTCGATGAACGGGACCATCGCCTTGACCTCGGCCGGGGTGAGCAGGCGGGTCCCCTCGATGCCCCACGACGTCGACGACGCCATCCGCCGCTTGAGCTCCTCCATCCGCTCCGGCGTCCGGGCGACCTCGATGCCACCGGTCTCGTCGAAGACGCCGAGCTCGCGGTACTGCCGGGCGCTCTCGACGGTGAGGGCCGTCATCTCCTTGCTGTGGTCGGTGAGGAAGATGAAGTTCGAGGCGTGGCCGGTCGAGCCGCCGGGGTTCGGCAGCATGCCCTTCTCGATGAGCACCATGTCCCGCCAGCCCTGATCGGCGAGGTGGAAGGCCATGCTGTTGCCCACGATGCCGGCGCCGATGATGACGACGCGTGCCTGCGCCGGAACCGAACTCATGCTCGCCTCTCCACCCTGCGCGCGCCACGCGCGCGGTCGCACCCTCACGCCCGAGCCGGAAGCGACGGCATCGCCGCTGGGGATCCCGGGGGCGCCCATGGTACCGCCCGGTCGGGCGCGGGCGAGGGCTGTTCCGCCGACCCGCGCGTGGTGTACCGTCCCCGCACGCGTCGCCGTCGTCGTCCCGCATCTGAGGAGGCTGCGTGACCAGCGTTGCCGAGCCCGTCACCCCGCGTGTCACCGACCCCGGGAGCCCGGATCCGGGCGGTCGCGCCACGATCGCCGTCCGCAACCTCTGGAAAATCTTCGGCCCGGCGGAGAGCCGCCTCGCGGCCAGCTCGAAGGAGGTCCCCGGCGCCGACGCGATCGAGGCGGCCGTCCAGAAGCACGGCGGGACGATGGCCGTCGGCGACGTCTCGTTCGACGTCCGGCCCGGTGAGGTCTTCGTCGTGATGGGCCTGTCGGGCTCCGGCAAGTCGACCCTCGTCCGCTGCCTGACCCGCCTGATCGAGCCGACCTTCGGGGCGATCGACCTCGACGGCGAGGACATCCGGAACGCCAGCCAGGAGCGACTTCGGGAGCTCCGCCGGCGGCGGTTCTCGATGGTCTTCCAGAACTTCGGGCTGCTCCCCCATCGGCGGGTGCTCGAGAACATCGCGTTCGGGCTGGAGCTGCGCGGCGAGCCCAAGGTGACCCGCCTGGCCCGGGCGGAGGAGATGCTCGGCCTCGTCGGCCTCGACGGGATGGCCGACCGCTACCCCGACCAGCTGTCGGGCGGCCAGCAGCAGCGGGTCGGCCTGGCCCGGGCCCTCGCCGGCGATCCCGAGGTGATGCTCCTCGACGAGCCGTTCAGCGCCCTCGACCCGCTGATCCGGCGCGACATGCAGAGCGAGGTGATCCGGCTCCACCGCGACCTGAAGAAGACGATGGTGTTCATCACCCACGACCTCGCCGAGGCGCTCAAGCTCGGCGACCACGTGATGATCATGCGCGGCGGGAAGGTGGTCCAGATCGGGCGGCCGGAGGAGCTCGTTGCCAGGCCGGCCGACGCGTACGTCGAGGACTTCGTCCGCGACATCCCGAAGGCGCACGTCCTGACCCTCCGCTGGGTCATGCGCCCGGCGACCCCCGACGATCCGGTTGACGGCCCGGTCTTCCCGTCGACCGCCGTGATCCGGACCGTGATCCACGCCGCGGCAGCCTCCGAGAAGCCGATCCGGGTCGTCGACGACGGCCAGCTCGTCGGCGTGGTCGACCGTGCCCACATCCTCGAAGCCATCGGCGGCGCCGATCCGGCCGTCGGACCGTCCGCCGCCGCAGCCGATCCGAGCGGCCCGCCCTTCCAGCCGCCGCGGGAGCGCGTGGAGCCGATCCGCAAGCCGACCGAAGCGACGACGCAGTACCTGGCCGACGCCGTGGCCGAACGGCGCGACCCACCCGACGAACGGTGACCGCGATCAGCCTGCCGGCCCGCAGCCGGTGGGACCCCCGCTCGGGTCGACGGGGGCTGGCGGTCGTCCTGCTCGGCGCGGCCGCCCTCGCCTACCTCCTGTTCCGGAACCAGTGGACGCTGCCTCACAACGACGACGAGCCGCTGTTCCGGACGCTCAATGGGGTCCGCGACGTCGTCGACGAGAACCGCACCGTCCTCGAGCCGATCCGGCTGGCGATCGGGTCGTTCGTCGACGTGTTCAACCTGGCCATCGAGTCGCTCGGCTGGCCGGGCATCATCGGGATCGGTGCGGCTCTCGCCCTGGTGTTCGGCGGCTGGCGCCTGGCGGTGCTGACGATCGCCGGGTTCGCGTCGCTCGGCGTGCTCGGCCTGTGGGACGAGAGCATGGCCACCCTCGGGCTCATGCTGGCGGCGGTGATCCTGGCCGTCGCGATCGGGATCCCGCTCGGAATCCTGGCCGGCCGCAACCAGCGCGTCGCGGCCGTCCTCGCCCCGATCCTCGACGTCATGCAGATCCTGCCGACGTTCGCCTATCTGACGCCGATGGTCCTGCTGTTCTTCATCGGGGCGCCGTCCTCGGTGGTCGCGACCCTCATCTACGCCATCCCGCCGGCGATCCGGATCACGGCGCTCGGCATCCGGGGCGTGCCTCCCGGATCGGTCGAGGCCGCGGTCTCGCTGGGCTCGACGAGCCGCCAGGTCCTGGCCAAGGTCCAGCTGCCCCTGGCTCGCCGGGCCATCGGCCTCGGCGTCAACCAGACGATCATGATGGCCCTCTCGATGGTCGTGATCACCGCGATCATCGGCGCGCCCGGCCTCGGCCGGACGATCCTCAGCGCCGTCTCGAAGGTCGACGTCGGCGCCGCGTTCGACGCCGGTCTCGCGATCGTCATCCTGGCGATCATCCTCGATCGGGTGACGTATGCGGCCGGCGACTGGCTGGACCCGCGCGGCCGGACCAGGACGCGCCGTGCGGGACGGCAGCGGATGATCGGCTGGATCGGTCCGGCCGGCCTCGCCCTTGGCGGCCTGCTCGCCCCGTTCGCGGTCGACGCGACGCGCTTCCCGACCGACATCCAGTTCTCGTTCCGGGGCGCCGTCAACGAGTCGGTCAACTGGTTCACGGACACGTTCTCGGGGATCACGATCGTCATCAAGAACGTGGCGACGAACCTCGTCCTGAACCCGCTCGAGGGCGTCCTGACGTCATCGCCGTGGTGGCTCGTGGTCGTCGTCGTCATGGTGATCGCCTGGTCCCTGTCGGGCCGGCGGGCCTCGATCGCGGCGGGGATCTGCCTCATCGGCATCGTCCTCGTCGGGCTCTGGGGACACTCGATGGCGACCCTCGCCAACGTCCTCGTCGGGACGGCGCTGACGCTGATCATCGGGATCGCGATCGGGATCCTGACCGCCCGGAGCGACCGCCTCCGGGCCATCCTGCGACCGCTCCTCGACGCGGCCCAGACGCTGCCGGCCTTCGTGTACCTGATCCCGGCCCTGGCCCTGTTCCAGCCGACCCGGTTCACCGCGATCGTCGCCGCGGTGATCTATGCGGTCCCGCCGGTCATCCGCCTGGTCGACGCCGGGATCCGATCCGTGCCGGAGACCGTGGTCGAGGCGGCCACGATGTCCGGCGCCACCGAACGACAGCTCCTCTGGAAGGTCCGCCTCCCGCTGTCCATGCGAGCGCTGCTCCTGGCGGCCAACCAGGGAATCGTCCTCGTCCTCGCCATGGTCGTGATCGGCGGCCTCGTCGGCGCGGGCGCGCTAGGCTACGACGTCATCACCGGGCTGGCACAGGGCAAGGACTTCGGCAAGGGCCTGGCCGCCGGCGTCGCGATCGTCCTGCTCGGGATCATGCTGGATCGAATCACCCAGGGCGCGGGAACCCGTCGCCGGACCACCGTCGCAAAGGCCGGCTGAGCCGGCAAGAGGAGGAGCGCCAGACATGCAACGGAATCGATGGGGACGCTGGTTCGCGGCCGTGGCCGTGGTCAGCCTGGTCCTGGCCGGCTGCGCGAGGTCGTCGGGTGCGACCACCGCGCCGACGCAGGCCGCGAGTGCCGGCGCACCGGCCAGCGTCGCGCCCGGCGCCAGCGCCGCCGCTCCGAGCGCCGTCGCCGCCGCGACGTGTGAGGGTGCCGGTGACAAGGGCGCCGTCAAGATGATGGTCAACGAGTGGGTCGGCGCCGCGGCCAACGTGGCGGTCGCCCAGTGCCTGCTCCAGCAGATGGGCTACAAGGTCGAGACGAGCACCCTCGCCGAGGAAGTCGCGTGGGTCGGCTTCAAGACCGGCGAAGTCGACGTCATCCTCGAGAACTGGGGCCATCCCGAGCTCGAGAAGAAGTACATCCAGGACGAGAAGCTCGCGGTCGACGCCGGTCCGATGGGCGTCAAGGGGATCATCGGCTGGTACGTCCCGAAGTGGATGGTCGACAAGTACCCCGACATCACCGACTGGAACAACCTGAACAAGTACGCCGACCTGTTCAAGACCTCCGAGTCCGGCGACAAGGGCCAGTTCCTCGGCGCCAGCCCGGCGTTCGTCCAGTACGACGAGGCGCTGATCGCCAACCTCAAGCTGAACTTCAAGGTCGTGTTCTCCGGCAGCGAGGCGGCGTCCATCACGGCCTTCCAGGAGGCCACCAAGAACCAGACGCCGCTCATCGGCTACTTCTACGACCCGCAGTGGCTGCTGAACGAGATCGAGCTCGTGCAGGTCAAGCTGCCGGCCTGGACCGAGGGCTGCGACGCCGACCTGAAGAAGGTCGCCTGCGACTACCCGTCCTACACCCTGAACAAGATCGTCCGGACCGAATGGATGAACACCGCCGGCGACGCCGCCACGTTCATCAAGAACTTCCAGTGGTCGAACGCCGACCAGAACTCGGTCGCCGACGCGATCACGAACAAGAGCATGAAGGAGCTCGACGCGGCGAAGCAGTGGATCGACGCCAATGCGGCGACGTGGCAGAAGTGGATGCCGTGATCCGCTGACCAGTTGATCGGGCGGGTCGTCGCCACGCGGCGGCCCGACGCCATGCAGTGACGGCCGGCGGACTTCCGCCGGCCGTTTCCGTGGGTGGCGGCCGAGCCGCGCTTTCGATCCGAGGTGGGGCCGGCTCGAGAGCGCAGCCGGGCCGATCGGCACGACCGAACGCATTGCGAAAATCGATGCTCACGCGGGCCGATGGCGCGGTATCGTGACCGCGGCTACGGGGACGGCGTCAACCAGGAGGACGGATCGCGAAGCCGTCGAACCGTCACCCGAGCGACCGACCGGTGGCTGATCGCCGCCGAGGCAACGATTGCTCGGACAGATCCCGTCGGACTCGGAGGAGGAACGTCTTGACCACGAAGCGTCGCATTCCGCAATGGACCGCCCTGGTCGCAGGACTCGTCGTCGTCCTGGGCGCGTGCACATCCACCGCCAGCACCGCGCCGGGCGGGTCCACCGGCACCGGTGGAGGCACCGGCGGCGCCCCGCAGGCGCTGATCGACGCCGCCAAGGCCGAGGGCACCCTGTCGACCATCGCCCTGCCCCACGACTGGTGCAACTACGGGGCGATGATCGACGGCTTCAAGGCCAAGTACGGCCTGGCCGTCAACGAGATCAAGCCGGACGCCGGCTCGGGTGACGAGATCGAGGCGATCAAGGCGAACAAGGACAACAAGGGCCCGCAGGCGCCGGATGTCATCGACGTCGGCATCACCTTCGGCGACCCGGCCAAGGCCGAGAAGCTGATCCAGCCGTACAAGGTCGCGACCTGGGACTCGATCGATCCCAAGCTCAAGGACCCGGACGGCTACTGGTACGGCGACTACTTCAGCATCCTGACGTTCGAGACGAACACGTCCGCCACGAAGGCCCCGGCCGACTGGGCTGACCTCCTCGGCGCCGACTACAAGAACAAGGTCGCCCTTGCCGGTGACCCGCGTGCCTCGAGCCAGGCGTACAACGCGGTCTACGCCGCGGCGCTCGCCAACGGCGGGTCGCTCGACAACGCCCAGCCGGGCCTCGACTACTTCAAGAAGCTGAACGACGCCGGCAACTTCGTCCCGACGATCGCCAAGCCGGGCACGATCGACACCGGCGTCACGCCGGTCACGATCCGCTGGGCCTACAACGCGCTGTCCCACAAGGACACCGCGGCCGGGAATCCGGCGATCGACGTGACCGTGCCGAAGGCCGGCCGCTTCCTCGGCGTCTACGCCCAGGCGATCAGCGCCTACGCCCCGCATCCCAATGCGGCCAAGCTCTGGATGGAGTACCTCTACTCCGACGAGGGCCAGGCCCACTGGCTGAAGGGCTATTGCCACACGACCCGCCTCGAGGACCTGAAGAAGCGGAACGTGTCGAGCGACCTCATCGCCAAGCTCCCCGACATCACCGGCGCCGTCTACCCGACGTCGGACCAGGCCACCAAGGCCAAGGACCTGATCACCAAGCAGTGGGACACCGTCGTCGGGGCGGACGTCAAGTAGCGCCGCACTGAGCGACGAACGATGACCGGGATCGCGACCGACCCCGGAGGGCGGGGCGTGCCGACGGCACGCCCCGCTCGTCGCTTCGGCCTGGGACCGATCCTCGGCCTCCTGCCGTTCTTCCTGTTTGCCGGGCTGTTCCTCGGGCTGCCGATCTCGTTCCTGGCCCTCGGCAGCATCGCGGACAACACGACCGGCGCCCCCACCATCGACAACTACGCGGCGTTGTCGACGCCGCTCGTCGTCAGCGCCTTCCGGAACAGCATCGAGATCAGCCTCGTCACGGCGATCGTCGGTGGGATCTTCGGGTTCCTCCTGGCCGCGGCGGTGATCCTGGGCCGCCTGCCGGGGGTGCTCCGGAGCGCCTTGATGACGTTCTCCGGGGTGGCCTCGAACTTCGCCGGTATCCCGCTCGCCCTGGCGTTCATCTACACCCTGAGCACGCAGGGGATGGTGACCGACCTCCTCAACAGCATCGGGATCCGGCTCTATGACGGCGACTTCAATCTCTTCTCGAAGTTCGGGGTCGAGATCGTCTATCTCTACTTCCAGTTCCCGCTCATGGTCCTGATCATCGCCCCGGCCATCGACGGCCTGAAGCGCGAGTGGCGCGAAGCCGCCGAGAACATGGGCGCCATCGAGCTTCGACTACTGGCGGAGGATCGCCCTGCCGATCCTCACCCCGACGATCCTCGGCAGCATGATCCTGCTGTTCGGCAACTCCTTCGGCGCCCAGGCGACGGCCTATCAGCTGTCGGCCGGACTGGTCAATCTCGTGCCCCTCGCGATCGGCAACCAGATCAGCGGCGACGTCCTCCACAACGTCGGACTCGGCTACTCGATGGCGATGGGGATGGTTGCCGTGATGGGCGTCTCGATCCTTGCCTACTCCTGGCTCCAGCGGCGGTCGGAGCGGTGGCTGCGATGATGCCGCCCAGGCCGGAGATGGCCCCCGACCAGGCGCGACCCCCGAGCCGAACGCGGCCCGCCGCGACTCCGTCACCGTGGCCGCCGCCCGCGAGCGGCGGAGCTGGGGCGCGCCGTGGGCATGGGTCGATCTTCATCATCGGCGCGCTCTACTTCATCGTGCCGCTGATCGCGACCTTCGAGGTCTCGATGCGCTCGAAGCCCCTCTTCTCGGCATACACGAACGCGTTCGCCGATGACGGCTTCCTGGCGAGCCTGATCTACTCGTTCGTGATCGGCTTGATCACGGTCGTCCTGAGCATCGCCCTGATCGTCCCGACGGCCTACTGGGTCCGGCTCCGCGCGCCACGACTCCGGCCGTTCGTCGAGTTCGTCACCCTCCTGCCGTTCGTCGTCCCGCCCGTCGTCCTCGTCTTCGGCCTGATCAAGGCATTCGCCCGACCGCCGCTGCCCCTCACGAACTCGGATCTCGGCAGCAGCGCGCTCCTCGTCTTCGCCTACATCGTGCTGTCGCTGCCGTACATGTACCGGGCCGTCGACTCGGGCCTCCGTGCGATCGACATCCGCTCGCTGACCGAGGCGGCCCAGAGCATGGGTGCCGGCTGGCCGACGATCCTCGTCCGGATCATCCTGCCAAACCTCCGGGTTGCCCTTCTGTCGGGGGCGTTCCTCACCCTCGCGATCGTCATCGGCGAGTACACGATCGCCTCGTACCTCGTCCGGCCGGCGTTCGGGCCGTATCTCCAGCTGCTCGGCGCCAACCGGGCCTTCGAGCCGGCAGCCGTGTCGCTGATCAGCTTCGGCCTGACCTGGCTGGCGATGATCGCGATCGCGGTGATCGGCCGCGGCTCGCGCACCCGCGTCCAGATCGGCGGGGCTCGCTGACCGATGAAGGGAACCCGTCGATGACCTTTCTCGAGCTGACCGGCATCCAGAAGCAATTCGGGACGACGTACGCCGTCGAGGACTTCAACCTCGCCGCCGAGCAAGGGCGAGTTCGTCTCGTTCCTCGGACCGTCGGGCTGCGGCAAGACGACGACCCTTCGGATGATCGCCGGCTTCGAGCAGCCGACGGCCGGGACGATCACGATCGCCGGCACGGACATCACCCATCGCCCGCCGAACCGGCGCAACGTCGGGATGGTGTTCCAGTCATACGCCCTCTTCCCGAACATGACGGTGGCCGACAACGTCGGGTTCGGCCTCCGAGTCCGGAAGCGCCCGCGGGCCGAGATCAAGACCCGGGTCGGCGAGCTCCTCGAGCTGATCCACCTGTCGGACAAGGGCGGCCGCTACCCGTACCAGCTGTCCGGCGGCCAGCAGCAACGGGTCGCCCTCGCCCGGGCCCTCGCGATCGAGCCGGAGGTCCTCCTCCTCGACGAGCCGCTGTCGGCGCTCGACGCCAAGATCCGGGTCGCGTTGCGCAAGGAGATCCGGGCGATCCAGCGCCAGCTCGGGATCACGACGGTGTACGTGACCCACGACCAGGAGGAGGCGATGTCGCTGTCCGACCGGGTCGTCGTCATGAGCGAGGGCCGGGTCGAGCAGATCGGCCCGCCGCCCGAGATCTACAACTTCCCGGCCACGCCGTTCGTCGCCTCATTCGTCGGCACGCTCAACCTCCTGCCGGCGAAGGTCGTGGACGCCGCGGCGGGCACGGTCAACGTCGGCGGCCAGACGATCCGGACCCCGAAAGCGATCGAGACCGGCGCCGATCGGCCGGTCACCGTCGCGCTCCGGCCCGAGGCCGTCGAGCTCGGCGAAGCCGGCGGCTCGAATCGCCTGACCGGCCAGGTCGAGGACGTCAGCTTCCTCGGCTCGATCGTCCGGACCCGGATCCGGATCGCCGACGGGATCTCCGTCTCGCTCGACCAGTTCAATGACCCGGCCCTCGCCCCCACCGGCATCGACGACACCGTCACGATCTCGTTCCCGCCGGAGGCGACCCTGGTCCTCGCCGGCCAGGCGAGCGCCAGCGACGCGGTCGAGCAGGCGATCGCCGAGGTCTGAGCAGGCGCGCCCTGAGCGATCGAGACTCCGTGACCGGCTCGACCCTCCACCCGGTCCTCGCCGGGATCGACGCCGTCGTGTTCGACAAGGACGGCACGCTGATCTCGTTCGACGCGATGTGGAGCGGCTGGGCGCTCGACCTCGGCGCCCGCCTCGAGCTGGCGACGCGCCGGCCGGTCGCGGGCGACGTCTTCACGACGATCGGCTACGACCCGGTGGCGAACCGCATCCTGGCCGGCGGTCCCCTCGCGATCGCGACGATGGGCCAGCTCCAGGAGCTCGTCGGCGCCGTGCTGCGCCGCTGGTGCCCGAGCGTCTCGGCCGCCCGGCGAATCCTCGCCGATGCCTGGTTCGAGCCGGACCCGGTGGAGCGGGCCGTGCCACTCGCCGACCTCCCGCTCGTGCTCGGGTCACTGCGCGCGGCCGGCCGGCGGATCGCGGTCGCGACGACCGACGACCGGCGACCGACCGAGGCGACGCTCGCGGGCCTCGGCATCGCCGGCCTCGTCGAGGACGTCGTGTGCGGCGACGACGACGGGCCGACGAAGCCGGATCCGGCCGCGCTCGCGGGAATCGCGGCTCGCCTCGCCGTCCCGATCGAGCGGCTGGCGATGGTCGGCGACACTCCCGCCGATCTGCATATGGCGCGAGCCGCGGGCGCCCGCGCGATCGGCGTGACGAGCGGCGTCGCGACGACGTCCGAGCTGTCAGACGACGCGGACGTGGTCCTCGCGTCGATCGAGTCCCTCGTGGTCCCGACCGCCGACTGAGCCTGGGCGAAGCCACACGCGCCCGACGATCGCGGCTACGATGGGTGAACGAGCTGGCGGGCGCGGCATCCGCGCCGACGGCATTCGACACCCCCAGTTGGAGATCGGGCTTGACCCTCGTCCGGACGGTCCGTGGCCTTGCGGGCATGCTCGCTGTGACGCTGATGGCCTCGGCCTGCGGCAGCGCCACCCGCACCCCGGATCCGGCATCGGACGCTCCGACGGCGACGTCCAGTGCCGCCGCTTCGGCCGACGCTCCGGC
Organism: uncultured Chloroflexia bacterium; assembly: GCA_963746075.1. GTDB lineage: Bacteria > Chloroflexota > Limnocylindria > Limnocylindrales > CSP1-4 > CF-46. The sequence continues at coordinate 64,217 of CAVUZY010000007.1, read as the reverse complement.
ATCGCCCGATGCGCTGGCCGACCTCGTCGCCGCAGCCGAAGCGGAAGGCGCCCTCACGACGATCGGCCTGTCGCGCGAGTGGTGTGGCTACGGCGAGGCGCTCGAGACCTTCGCCGCCCGCTACGCGATCACGATCACCGAGCTGAGCCCTGGCGCGGGCTTCGCCGACCAGCTGGCGGCGATCCGGGACAACCGCGAGAACGCGGCGATGGCGCCGGACGTGATCGACGTCGGAATGTCGTTCGGCGCCCGGGCCAAGACCGAGAAGCTCGTCGCTCCGTACAAGGTCTCGACCTGGGCCACGATCCCCAAGGGACTGAAGGATGCCGCCGGCGCGTGGTACGGCGGCTACTACGGCGTGCTCGTGTTCGAGACCAACCGAACCGCCGGATCGACCCCGCCGGCCGACTGGAACGACCTGCTCGCACCGTCGCGCAAGAACGAGTTCGCCCTCGCCGGCGACCCACGCGTGACCTCCCAGGCCATCGAGACCGTCTATGCCGCATCGCTCGCCAACGGCGGATCGCTCGCCAACGCCCGGCCCGGCCTCGACTTCTTCGCCAAGGTCCAGAAGGCCGGCAACCTCGTCCCGACGATCGCCACCCCGGCCACGATCGACGCCGGCACGACCCCGGTCACGATGCGCTGGACGTACAACGCCCTCGCTCACCGCGACGTCGCGAGCGGGACCCCCGACATCGACGTCAGCGTGCCGAAGTCCGGCCGGCTCGGCGGCGCCTACGTCCAGGCGATCAGCGCGTTCGCGCCTCACCCGAACGCCGCGCGGCTGTGGATGGAGTTCCTCTACAGCGATGAAGGCCAGGCCATCTGGCTGAAGGCCAACTGCTACCCCGTCCGGCTCGCCGACCTGGCCGAGCGGAGCGCGATCCCGCCGGAGATCCTGGCCAACGTGCTCGACACCGAGGGCACGGTCTTCCCGACGCTCGATCAGCTGAACGCCGCGACGAGCCTGATCACCGGCAAGTGGAACGCGGTGGTCGGAGCCGACATCAAGTAGGCGGTACCTCTGGGCTATCGCCCGCCGAGGTCCCTCGCCCGTACCGTTGGTCACAGCCGCGGGCCCGCGCGACCACGTCCGATTTCGCGCGCCCGCCGGCATGCTCCAGACCGAGGTCACCGCCGCCGCACAATGGCCGTCGCATTTGAACCACCCGATCACGACGCGCTCCTGACCCTGGGCGAGGTCGCCGCCGCTGCGGGCATCACCCGCGGCACCGCCCGGGCGTGGTGCGTGAGCGGGCGCCTGCCCTCGGTCGCCGGCCCGCGCGAGGACCCGCTCGTTCGGCGATCCGACCTCGATGCGTGGCTCGCGCGGCGCCGACCGGACGGCGCGAGGATGCGGGTCCTCCACGATCCGAAGGCGGGCGCCGAGGCGCTCGGCCGGCTGGCCGCCGAGGTCAGCGGCCAGATCGACCTCGAGACGCTTGTTCGCCGACGTCGTCGCCGATGCGATGAACCTGTTCTCCCTCGCCCGGATGGGCCTCTGGCTCTATCACGCCCCGCGTCGCTTTCCGTTCAGCCTGGCCGCCCAGCATGGGCTGACCGACGAGGTCCTCGACTGGGTCTCGGGGCTCCGCGCCGATGCCGGGTCCGCCGGCCTCCATGCGATCCAGACCGGCCGCGTCGTGACCCTCACCGACACACTCACCGATACCCCGACCGAGGAGGTCCGCGACCTCTACGCCCGAAACGGCATCCGGAGCGTGTGCTTCGCCCCGATGATCTTCCGTGACGAGCCGGTCGGGCTGCTCGTGCTGTACCAGGACGTGGTCCACGCCTGGACCGACGAGGAGACCGCGCTCGCCGCCGGCTTCGCCAACCAGATGGCAACCGCGGTCGGCAACGCCCGCCTCCACGATTCGGTCCGCTCGCTCGCCGTCCGCCTCGAGGCGGTCCAGGATCTCGCCGTCCGCCTGAACCGGACGCGGGGCCTGACCGAGATCGCGGAGCTGATCGTCGAAGGCTGCGAGCGGATGATCACGTACGAGTCGATCCGGGTGTACTCGCGTCGATCACGACACGAACATGTGCGAGCCGATCGCGTTCCGGGGCACGTTCCTCGGCAGCACCGAACCCGACTGGAACGAGTTCCGCTTCCCGGTCGGCGAGGGCGTGACGGGCTGGGCGGCCGAGCACAACGAAGCCGTCCTCGTCGACGACGTGCGATCGGATCCCCGGGCGATCCCGCGCCTGCGACCGAATCGGATCCAGGCGATCCTCGCCGTCCCGATCAGCTTCGAGAACCACGTGTACGGGGTGATCGTGCTGTCGGCCGACGAATCGAGCCGGTTCGAGCACGAGGACGAGACCACGCTCACGATCTTCGCCGGGTACGCCGCCCAGGCGATCGTGAACGCAACCCAGCTCGCCGAGCTCGACCGGCAGCGGCGCGAGCTCGAGCATCAGCTGGCCAGCCAGCGCCGCCTGCTCGACATCAACGAGCGGCTCATCTCGACCCGCGACCCCAAGGGCATCCTCGAGATGATCGCAGACTCGCTCAAGGCGATCGTCCCGTACGACGCCCTGACGATCTACCGCTGCGACTTCGAGGCGGGCGTCCGGCGCGCCGTCGTCGCCCGTGACCGGTTCGCCGACGTGATCCTCGACTATGCCGGGCCGATCGGGGTCGGGATCAGCGGCTGGGTCGTCGCCCACGGCGAGGGGGTGCTCGCCAACGATGCCCTGGCCGACCCGCGCTCCGTCCAGATTCCGGGCACGCCGTACGAGCCCGAGGCGATGATCGTGGTCCCGGTCCGCGTCGGCGGTTCCGTCGTCGGGACGCTCAACGTCGCCCGGATGGGTGGCGAGGAGGCGTTCTTCAGCCAGTACGAGTTCGAGCTCGTCCAGCTCTTCGCCGGACAGGCGTCGCTCGCCCTCGAGAACGCCGAGGCCCATGGCGCGATCACCGTCCGGGCAGAGCACGACGCCCTGACCGGCCTCCGCAACCACGGCTCGTTCCAGCGCGAGCTGGCCCAGCAGATCGCCGCCGCCGAGGGCAGCCCGTTCGCCCTCCTGATGCTCGACCTCGACGCGTTCAAGGGCTTCAACGACACATGCGGCCACCCGGCGGGCGACGCCCTGCTGGCCGGTGTCGGCGACGCGATGCGGGCCGCCACGCGAGCGAGCGACGCCCTGTACCGCTACGGCGGCGACGAGTTCGCGATGATCCTGCCCGGCGCGAGCCGGATCGACGCGTTCGAGGTCGTCGAACGGCTGCGCCGCGGCGTCGCGAGCATCCCGTCGCCGACCGGCCCGCGCGTCGGCATCTCGGCCGGCGTCGCCTGCTACCCGGACGACGGCCTGACAAAGGACGAGCTCGTGTCCGCCGCCGACCAGTCGCTCTATCTGAGCAAGCCGGCGACCCTGTCCGACGATCCCGAGGCGGCCCGCCGCGATCCGTACCTCTCGGCCCTCGACGAGACCGCGATCGCGCTGATGAACCGGCACGACCCCGAGGATCTGCTCGAGACGATCATCAGCCGGGCCGCCGCCCTGCTCGGCACGCCGCACGGGTTCATCTACCTCGTCGAACCGGACCGCGGCTCGCTCGTCGTCCGCCACGGGATCGGCATCTTCACCGACTTCCTCGGCTACCGGATGCCGGTCGACAGCGGGCTGTCGGGCCTCGTCTATCGCGAGGGCCGGCCCGTCGCCGTCGACGACTACGACGCCTGGTCGAACCGGGCCGGCGACATGCCGACGCTCGTGTTCGGGGCCGTCGTCGGCGTCCCTCTGACGTCGGGCGGCCGGGTCGTCGGCGTGATCGGCCTGGCGTCGGGCAGCTACGAGCGGACGTTCGGGACGCGCGAGATCGCGGCCCTGAGCCGGTTCGCTCAGCTGGCCTCGATCGCCCTCGACAACGCACACCTGTTCGAGGCGGCCCAGCGCGGCGCCCTGTACGATCCCGATCACGGGCCTCCCGAACCGCGACCTGCTGAGCGATCGCGTCGCCCACTCGCTCACCTGGACCCGGCCAGGCGACGCCGCGCCGATCGCCCTGATCCTGCTCGACCTCGACCGGTTCAAGGTGATCAACGAGAGCCTCGGCCATGCCGTCGGCGACGCGCTGCTCGTGGCGGTCGGCCAGCGGCTCCAGCGCTGCCTGCGGCCCGGCGACACGGTCGCTCGGTTCGGTGGCGACGAGTTCGCGGTCATCCTCGACGGGATCGTCGGCGTCGACGAGGCCCATCGGACGGCCGATCGGATCCTGACCGAGCTGCGCGAACCGTTCGAGCTCGGCGGCCGCGACTGGTACGTCAACGCCAGCATGGGCATCGCGATGGCCTGGCCAGGTCAGGCCACCCCGGGCGACGTGTTCCGCGAGGCCGAGGTCGCCCTGGTCCGGGCGAAAGCATCGCCGGGTCCGCGCTATGTCCTCTTCGAGCCCGAGATGAGCACGGCCACGCTCGATCGGGTCGAGATCGAGAACGACCTCCGGCGGGCGCTCGATCGCGACGAGCTCCGGCTGCACTACCAGCCGATCGTCGACCTCGCGACCGACCGGATCGTCGGGGTCGAGGCGCTCGTGCGCTGGGAGCACCCCACCCGCGGGCTGATCTCGCCGCTCGCGTTCATCCCGGTCGCCGAGGAGACGGGGCTGATCGTGGCGATCGGGCGCTGGGTCCTCGAGACCGCTTGCCGCCAGGCCCGTCAGTGGCTCGACGACCGGCCCGAATCGGCGCTCGTGATGAGCGTCAACCTGTCGGCCCGGCAGTTCGCCAATGCGTCGCTCGTCGACGAGATCCAGGCCATCCTCGCAGCGACCGGCCTGCCGCCCGACCGGCTCGAGCTCGAGATCACCGAGTCGGTCCTGCTCGACGAGGGCGAGGACGTCGCCAATGCCCTGCGCGCGATCCACGACCTCGGCGTCGGGCTCGTGCTCGACGACTTCGGGACCGGCTATTCGTCGCTTTCGTACCTCCGGCGCTTGCCACTCGACACGATCAAGATCGACCGCTCCTTCGTCGCCGGCATCGACGACGACAACTCGAACCTGCCGATCGTGAAGGCGGTCATCGCGCTGGCCCATGGCCTCGGCATCGAGGTCGTCGCCGAGGGGATCGAGAACGAGTGCCAGCTCGAGCGCCTGCGCGAGCTCGTCTGCGACCGCGGCCAGGGCTACTGGTTCGCCCGGCCGCAGCCACCCGAGGCGCTGACGGCGCTGCTCGCCGGAGGCGTGGCTCCGGCGGTTTAGCCAAGCGGTGCCTGGCGCAATACTCGAGAGGCATTCCGTGGCGTGGCGGCGGTCCATGCCAAACTTGGCCGAATATTCGCCCCCGGACTCTTCGGCTCGATGCTCGAGTCGTCCGCGGCTCCTCGAGCGGCAACGTTGCCGTCTGCGGCTAACGCGAAGGCATAGATGGCCCGTTTGTCCTCGAATTCGGGGCGTGATCCGCGCCAAGCAGTCCGCGGGCGAATATTTGGCAACCTTTCGGGCGCCTCGGGCGCCCTCAGTTCCCGGGCGGCTCGGCGCGCTCAACGTCCGGGCGGCTCGGCGCGCTCAGCTTCCCTGCCGGCGCAGAGCGCGCCCCGGTCGGGACCCCACGCGTCCGCAGGAATCGAAACGGCCCCGTCCTGGACGGGGCCGTCGTTCGTGCGTGCTGCCGGGGCGCTAGCGACGCGACCCCATCAGCCGGAGCAGGAACAGGAAGATGTTCACGAAGTTGATGTACAGGTGGATCGCACCGAGGACCGACGCCTTCTCGACCGAGCCGAGCGACGCCGCGTAGTCGCCGTACGAGATCCGCTGGACGTCGTAGGCGGTGTACACGGTGAAGACGATCACGCCGATCAGCGCGATCGCCCAGCCGAGCGGGCTGCTGCCGAGGAAGATGTTCACGACCGACGCCACGAGCAATCCGATCATGCCCATGAACAGGAAGCCGCCGAGCGAGGTCAGGCTGCGCTTGGTCGTCGCCCCGTAGACGGCGGCCGCTCCGAACATCGCCGAGGCAGCAACGAACGACGTGATCACCGACTCCACCCGGTAGAGCGAGACGATCACGCCGACGGTGATGCCCATCGTCGCCGCGAAGACAAAGAACAGGCCGAGTCCGAGGGTCGCCGTCATCCGCGGCATCAGGCCCTGGATCGCGATCCCGAGACCGAGCTGGCCGAAGACGAGCACGAACCACAGCGGGCGGACGGCCCGGATGATCGATGGCTGGCCCTGGACGATGAAGGCGATGACGGCGGTCAGGAGGAGCCCGGCGAACATCCAGCCGAATGACTGGCTGAGGAACCTGGTCGCCAGCTCCGTCGACGGCCGGACGCCGAGGGTGGACGGCGCTGCGCCGTATTGGTCGTTGAAGCTCATCGTTCGCTCCTCGTGGCGGGTGCCTTCCGTCGATCTGGTCGTGATGGCGGGGCCGACCGCGCCTCGGCCTGTTCCGCCGCTCGTGCGAGAACCCAGAGCAGATCCGCGAGGCGGTTCAGGTACGGTAGCAAATGCGGTCCCGGAATCAATCCCTCCGCACCGAGCGTCACTGCCCTTCGTTCGGATCGCCGGACGATGGTCCGGGCCAGCTCCAGCGCCGCGCTGACGAGCGTCTCGCCGGGAACGACGAACTCCGTCGGCATGACGATCGTGGCCTCGGCGTCGCGGAGCAGGGCGTCCACCCCGTCGACCATCGTTGCGGTGACCCGGCTGACGCCGTCGACCTGGCGATCCCAGGCCGCCGGCTGGGTTGCGAGCTCGGCGGCTGCGACGAACAGCTCGCGCTGGATCCGGAGGACGAGCGCGGCGAGGTCGCCGACGGCGAGCTCGAGGCCGCCGGGGTGGGTCGAGGCAAGCTGCGCCCGGACCAGCCCGAGCGCCGCGACACCCTCGTCGATCGTGCCGTAGGCATCGGTCCGGAGGTCGTCCTTGGCGATCCGCTCACCGCCGAACAGGAGGCCGGTCGTGCCGTCGTCCCCGCGCCGCGTCGCGACGGCGGAATTGACGGGGGCGGAGGCGTCGGGATCGGTCACCGGGCTCAGCCGAGGGTCGGCTCGATCACCACATCAGCCCGGCGTCGCGCGGGTCCCAGCGCTCGGCCAGCAGCGTCACCTTGACCTCGTGCTCCACGACGGACTCCGCCTGATCCTTGACCTGCTGGATCATCGAGCCGGCATACGGACAGAACGGCGTGGTGAGGATCATCTTCACCTCGGTCGAGTCCGGACCGAGGATGATCTGCTTGATCAGGGCCAGCTCGACGACGTTCATCCCGATCTCGGGGTCGACGACGGCCCGCAGCGCGTCGAGAATCGCGAGCTCCGTCGCACGCCGCTGGGGGTCGAAGGCGGCGCCGCCGGCGGAGGCGTCGAACACCTCGGGCGCGGCATCGGCGGCGGGTGCGGCCGGAGCCGGCGCGGCGTTCGGGTCGGTCGTCGTGTCAGTCATCCGCTCGATCCTACCACCGAGCCCGAAATCGGCCGCCTCGCAGCACGCCACGGGAGCCCGTCAGCGGGGGTCGGGCGGGCCGCCCCGGCCGTCGAGGTCATTCAGCCGGCGCTCGATCCGGTCGAGCTGGTGACCGCGGTGGCGCATCTCGCGCAGGACGAAGATCGGCAGGGCGATGATCGCGACGACGACCACGACGTAGACCACGACGAGAGCGATCTCGAACGGTCCGACGTTCGGCATCGCGCCTGGGTCAGCCGCCGGTCGGAGCCGCGGCCGGCTTGATGACGATCCCCGGCCGACGGTACTGCTCCGGCAGCCCGTCGGCCTCCGCCTCGTCGTAGCCGGGGCCGGCCAGCGAGCCGTCGGGCTCGAAGAAGTCGGCGTAGCGGTCGCGATGGTCAGCGGCGTACGTGTAGGCCGCCGCGATCCCGACCCGCTTGAGCTCGGGGTGGTCCTTCATCAGCCGGGCGAGGTCGAACCCGTTGCTGCGCAGCTCGAGGAGCTGGCGGACCGTCAGCCGTGAGCCGTAGCAGAAGGGCTCGCCGTTCATGACGAGCGGGTCGACCTGGACCCACTTGATCGTCATCGCTCAGGCGCCCTTGTAGATCGCCTGGAGGAGGCGGTTCTTCTTGCGAGCGTCGCCGGCGATCCGGCCGTGCCACTTGAACCGCTCGATCATCGCGTCGATCGACGCATCGACGATGCTCATGTCGCCCCGTGCCAGGGTCGCGCCGATCGCCGCCCGAACAGCCTCGCACAGCGTGATCAGGTCGTTCATGGGGACCTTCCGGCGGCGGTAGGCCGGCGGCGTCGCCTCGGCGAACGAGCGGGCCGGCTCGGTGTCGTCGGCGGCCATGGATTCGACCACCCGATCGACCAGCGCGACGGTATCGCGCAGGAGACGGCGCATGGCGTACTCGTCATGGCGGTCGCGCATCGTGGGATCTCGGTCGAGGGCGATCTCGAGGGCGCGCGCGGCCAGTCGCTCGCGGGCGGCGTCGACCCGGCCGGCGGCGGCGGGCAGCGCCGAGATCTGGTCATTCGGCGGAAGACCGAGAGAGGGATGGCTCACGTTCGGCAGTCTAGCGTGCCGCCGGATCGGTGTGCGCACGCAGAGCGGCAGCCGGGGGCCCGGCAACCGAAGCCGATACGATGGCCCGGTGACCACCCCCGTCAACCAGCCCGGCGAGCGACCGCCGCGCCTGGACCGGCCGCCGAGCGACCGCTACGGCCCAACCCCGACGCCCGCGGTCAGGGACCAGGGCCCGACCCGGCTCGACGCCATCGCCGTCCCGCTCGGGCTGATCGTCGGTGGCGGAGTCGCGTTCGTCGTGCTCGGGGGAATCCTGCTGATCACCGCCGGCCTCGTCATCCTGAGCTTCGTCCTGGGCTGGCTGACCGGCCGCCTGGTCTCACCGCCGGGTCGGGCGGCCGCCGTCGGCCTCGCCGTGGTCGTCGTCGGCCTGCTCGGCGTGTGGCTGTTCGGCCGCCTCGAGGGCGGCGTCCTGGACCCGATCACCTACCTCCTCGAGGTCCACGGGCCGGTGGTGGTCGTCCTGTGCCTGCTCGGCGGGGGCGGGCTCGCGGCAGCGGCGTCGCGGTGACGGCGCGGCACGATGACGGCGCCGAGCTCCTCGTCCGGCGCCCGACCGAGGCCGACCAGGCCCGCGTCGTCAAGGTCGTGGACGACTGGTTCGGCGGCCGGCGGGTCCGTCACCTCGTCGTGCGGGCCTGGTTCCGCCACGTCGCCTCCACCTCGTGGCTGGCGGAAGACGGCACCGGACAGCCGATCGGCTTCCTCATCGGCTATCGGAGCCAGGATCGTCGGGGCGAAGCGATCCTTCATCTCGTCGGCGTCCATCCCAGCCACCGCCGGCGCGGGATCGGGCGGGCGCTGATCGGCTCGTTCCTGGCGGATGCGGCCGATGCGGGGAGCACGACCGTGACGGCGCTGGCGTGGCCCGGCGAGCCGATCGCGGTCGCCTTCTTCCGGGCGGTGGGCTTTCGGCTCGACGACGGCCCGGGAACCCAGAATATCCACGGAACGCCGGCGTACCCCGATTACGAGGCCGAGGGCGAGGACCGAATCGTCTTCATCCACCGCGGCGCCCCACGCTGATCGACAAACGCACCGCGCACGGTCGCGTGGTTTCGTAGGATGGGCGCGCCGGAGCCCACCTCGCATCCGTCCGGCGAAGCGAAGGGGAGTGGACATGCGTGGCTGGATCTTCAGGATCGGAATCATCGCCGTCATTGCGCTCGGCGCCTTCATCTTCCGGGACCGACTTTCGAGCAGCGCCGCGGACCTCGCGGTCGGCGACTGCTTCGATGTGCCGACGGCCAACGTCGACATCAAGGACGTTCAGCACCATCCGTGCACCGAGGCCCACACCGGCGAGGTGTTCGTGCTGGTGACCCACCCGGCGGCCAAGGGCACGCCGCCGCTGACCGAGGCGCAGCTGATCGACTACCTGACGTCCGCCTGCGCGCCGGTCTTCGTCTCGTATGTCGGTGAGACGGCCGCCAGCTCGGGCAACCTCGACTTCGGGGCGTTCTACCCGCGCGACCAGGACTGGAACGACGGGGATCGCGACGTGACGTGCTACGCGTATCGCATCGACGACGCGGCCATGACGACGAGCATCAAGAAGACGCCCTGACGGTTCCCGGTCCGTCCAGCTCCGCGGCGATCGCGCTCGGGGTCAGCTGCTCGCGGAGGAGGCGCCCGAACCGGGGCGCCCGATTGGCCTCCGGCACGGCCTCGAGCCAGCGCCGGAGAAGGGCTTCGCCCTCGTGGTACACGAAGACGTAGGTTCGCCACAGGGGATGCTCGATGAACTCGAGCCGCTTGGCGGCGGTGGCCGGCGCGAACCGTCCGACCCGCTGAAGCCAGGCCAGGACGTCGTCGTGCCCGGCGCCGTCCGCGTGACGGAGCAGCGCGGCGTTCACCCGGCTCTCGCTCATCGTGCGGCGCGGCGCGGCCAGAGCGACCGTGGTCGCCGCGGCTTCCCGGGCGGCAACCGGATCCGCGGCGACGGGCAGACCGGCCCGCTCGTAGAGCTCGACCAGGAGGCCGGCTTCGTCGTCCGGTGGTGAGGCGAACCGGTGGCCGAGGTCGGCCAGCCCCTCGCTGATCAGGCACTCCGGCGTGTTGATCAGAAGGATGCTCGACTCCATCCGGTGGAGCCGATCGACGAGCTCGGCTTCCTTGGTGACGTGCTCCAGATGGTGGCCGGGGTACGTCTCGTGGGCGGCCACGTGGATCAACTCGGCGGCGCGCGACGGGAGGTCTGTGTTCAGGTCGAACCGCGAACGGCGGCCGCCGTCGTACCAGTTGTAGCCGGTCCACGGCTGGTGGGTGACCATCCGGATCCGGAGATCATCGCCGTCTGGTACCCGGAACAACGTCGCGGCCCGGGCTCGGAAGCGCGCCACGAGCCACTCCAGGATGTCCGCCAGGCGGTCGCGCGGGATCGTGAATCGCTCGTCCCAGGCCTGGAGTCGGTCCGCGATCAGGCCCGGGCCGGGAAGGAGCTCGTCGATCTTGGCGGCCGCCGCGTCGAACACGGCCTCGTCGCGCCGGATCGGTGCGAGCTGGAAGCAGCGCTCGACGTGCTCGAGATAGGGAAGCGCCATCCCGGCGCGCGCCTCGGCCTGGGTCCGGAGGGCGACGACCTGGGCGGTCAGCCAGCCGCGCCGGTCGGGCTCCGCGATCTCGCTCGCGATCCGCTCCAGGAGGCGGCCGGCGTCGTCGATGAGCCGGGCGGGCGGGCGAAGCTCCTCGATGTCGGCCCGCGCCTTGAGCTCGGCCGGGCCGAAGTAGCCGTCGACGAGCCCGGGGATGTGCTGGTCCAGACGAAGGGCCAGGAGGAGGTAGTCCTCCGCGACCCGGTCGGGGACAGGGACGCGGCGCTGGCCGCCGACGGCGACGACGGCGTCTGCCGCGGTCACCGTCGCGTGCCGCGGACTGTGCCTGCCGCGATCATCGGGGCTCGCCCGGCACCGAGCCCATGCCCTGGCCGGGTGCCATCCCTTCCTCCTCGCCGACGAACGGCATGCCCTGGCGGTCGACGGCATCGAGGCTCATCCGCAGCGCCGACGTCTTCGCCTCGGCGACCTCGCGCACGTAGGCCGCCTCTTCGTCCGGCGTCAGCGGCCGGCCGCGGACGATCTGCTTCGGCTTGCCGACCATCAGCCAGGCGAGGTGGTAGCGGTCCATCGAGCCCCAGGCCCGGACGAGCAGGTCGTCGCTGAGCTGGAGCCACGTCTGGAGGCCGCGCAGGGTCGGCTGTGCCTGGAGCCGGTCGCCCTCCTCGACGAGCTGGCGCGTGCGGCTGATGAGCTCGTCGCGGGTCACGGGGCAGCGTCGCCGCGGATGAACGCGTCGCGATCGGCCCGGGCCCGGAGGGTCCACGGGCCCGGCCGCCCACGTCCGATCGGCTCGCCGGCGAAGCGGGTGACCGGCAGGATCCCGGCCACGGAGCTTGACAGGAACGCCTCGTCGGCCTCGTGCAGGTCGCGCGTCGTCAGCAGGCCTTCCGCGGTCGTGAGCCCGACGGACGTCCCCCAGCGCAGGATCCAGTCGCGCGTCGTGCCGGGCAGGATCGCGCAGGCGAGGGCCGGCGTGGAAAGCTCGTCGTCCCGGACGAGAAACAGGTTGGCCGACGTCGCCTCGGACAGGTAGCCGTCGATCGTGAGGAAGAGGGCGTCGTCGGCGCCGGCCGTCCGCGCCTCGACCCGGGCGTAGACGTAGTCGGCCCGCGACGTCGTCTTGAGGGCGTTCAGCGGGTTCTCGGGGTCGCGCCGGACGCTGCTGGGAATCAGGTGCAGCCCGATCTCGAGGTGCGAGGCCGGCGCGGGCGGCACTGGCCAGGCCTGGACGACGATCGTCGGGCTCGGGTGCTCCTCGGGAGGCAGGAGGCCGCGCCCGAAGAACGGCCCGCGCGAGACGGTGATCCGGACACTGGCGTCGCCGTCCGGCCCGCCGAGGCCGTCGCACGACCAGCAGGTCGTCGATCGCGGCGGCCAGGCGCCGCTCGAGGTCGTCCGGAAGGTCGATCGCGAGCCCCGCCGCCGACCGCCGCATCCGCGCCACGTGCTCGGCCAGCTCCGTCGGGCGGCCGGCCCGGGCGCGAAGCGTCTCGAAGACGCCGTCGCCGAGCTGGAAGCCACGATCGAACGCCGTCAGGACGGGCGTCGCGGCCGGCTCGATCCGGCCATCGACCCAGATGTGTCCCGGCGTCGCCGAAGGACCGGTCACTCGCTCCCGACCTCTCGCCCGCCGATCGCCGTGAGCGGTCCGCGCGCCTTGGCGACCGTCTCGTCCCACTCGGCCGCGGGCTCGCTCTGGTACGTGATCCCGCCGCCGACGTGGAGCGTCAGCCGGGTCCCATCGGCGACGAGCGTTCGGATCAGGATCGAGGTCGCCATCGCGCCATCCGGTCCGATCCAGCCGAGCGCCCCGGTGTACGGCCCGCGCCGGGTCGGCTCGAGCTCGCGCAGGATCTCCATCGCCCGGATCTTCGGCGCCCCCGTGATCGAGCCGCCCGGGAACGACGCTCGGAGCAGGTCGAACGGGTCGCGGCCGGGCGCCAGCCGGCCCGTGACCGTCGACACGAGATGCTGGACGGCCGCGGTTCGCTCCAGGCGGCACAGACGCGGCACGCGGACCGTGCCCGGGATGCAGACCCGGCCGAGGTCGTTGCGCAGGACGTCGACGATCATCACGTTCTCCGCCCGGTCCTTGCCCGACGTGAGGAGCTCGCGGGCGAGGGCGCGATCCTCCAGACGGGTCCGGCCGCGCGGCCGGGTGCCCTTGATCGGATCGGTCGACACGACCCCGCGCGGCGAGATGGCGAGGAACGGCTCGGGCGACGCCGACAGGATGGCTCGCGGCCGGGCCGGTGCGTTGCCGAGGACGGACTCATGGCCCGGCGCGCCGCCGCCCAGGTCGACGTACGCCGAGAACAGCGACGGATCGCCGGTCCGGAGGCGGCGGTAGAGCGGCCACGGGTCGCCGTCGAACGGTGCGGCCAGGCGGCGGGTCAGGTTGGCCTGATACAGATCCCCTCGGGCGATCCGCTCACGGATGGCCTCGACGCCCGCCTCGTACGCCGCCCGGTTGAGAGACGACGTGAAGGCGATCTCGTCGGCCGCCGGCTCACCCGCGGAAGACAGCGCGGCGGCCCGCGCCAGGCGACCTGGCCGGATTCGCCGGCGGACCTCCGCGAGCCGCCGGGTGAGGCGATCGGCGTCCCCGTCGAGCGCCCGGCCGGCGAGCCACGCGCCACCCGTCCGCCGATCCCATGCGATCGTCCAGTCGTGGAGGGCGAGCCGGAGCGCAGGCAGGCCCTGGTCGTCGGCCGGCGGGGCCGGCAGTCGCTCGAGGACGTCGCCGAGCTCGTAGCCCAGGAAGCCGACCAGGCCGCCGAGGAACGGCGGCGCGTCCGGGCCGGCCTGATGGCGGGTCGGGGCGTCCGGTGCGAGGCGGGCAAGCAACCGGCGGGCGACCGCGAACGGATCGCCGCCGACGGCGGGCTCGGTGAGCACGGCAACGGGGTCGGCGGTCAGGAACGTCCAGCGGGCGTTGCGGCCCGGACGGGCGCTCTCGAGGAGAGCGAGGCCGGGGAGGTCTCGGAGAGCCTCGGCGACGTCGATCGGGCGGGCGCCCGCGAGCTCGGCCAGCGGCTCGAGCCGGACGGCCGGAGACGGCGAGACGGAACGGTCGCCCGCGACGTGGATCACCCGGCGATGATAGGGACCGCGCGCCGAAGTGGCTCCGGTCGACCCGCCGATGAGCGTCGGCGCGCAGGCGGCCGCCGGCGCCCGGCGGGGCCACGGCTCAGGAGGCAGCGGTGCGAGCGAGGGACCTCGGGATCGTCATCGGTCACGGGCGGCCGGGACCGGCCAATGCGATCACCGACGTCGCGGGCGTCCGGGTCGGCCACGCGACGATCGTCCGCGGCGACGGTCCACTCGTCGTCGGTGCCGGGCCGGTCCGGACCGGGGTCACGATGATCGTCCCCCACGACGGGGACGTCTGGACCGAGCCGCTCTTCGCCGGCAGCCACCGGCTCAACGGGAACGGCGAGCTGACCGGCCTCGAGTGGATCCGAGAGGCGGGCCACCTGACGGGCCCGATCGGGATCACGAACACGCACTCGGTCGGCGTGGTGCGGGACGCGATCATCCGGAACGCGGTCCGGATTCTGCCGTTCGGGACCTCGTACTGGGCGTTGCCGGTCGTCGGCGAGACGTGGGACGGCCTGCTGAACGACATCGACGGCTTCCACGTCACGCCGGATCACGTCGACGAGGCCCTGGCGGGTGCGCGGGGCGGCCCGGTCGCGGAGGGCGCCGTCGGCGGCGGGACGGGCATGGTCTGCCACGAGTTCAAGGGCGGCATCGGGACGGCGTCACGGGTGGTCGACGAGGCGTCGGGCGGATTCACGGTGGGCGTGCTCGTTCAGGCCAACTACGGCCGGCGCGGCTGGCTTCGCGTCGACGGCGTACCGGTCGGTGAGGCGATCCCGACCGACGAGGTGCCGACGCCCTACTCCGACATCGAGGACGACGAGGAGGCGCCCCCGCCCGGCTCCGGCTCGATCATCGTCATCGTCGCGACGGACGCCCCGCTCCTCCCGCACCAATGCGAGCGACTGGCCCAGCGGGCGGGCCTCGGGATCGCCCGGATGGGCGGCACGGGTGCCCATTCGAGCGGCGACCTGTTCCTCTGCTTCGCGACCGGCAACCGGACCCTGCCGCGGACCTCGTTCCGATCCGATCCGCGCGTCACCGCGGACATCCGGGTCCTGAACGACTTCGCGATCGGGCCGCTCTTCGACGCGACGATCGAGGCAACCGAGGAGGCGATCCTCAACGCGCTCTTGGGCGCGGAGACCATGACGGGGCGCGACGGCATCACCGCCCACGCCCTGCCCCACGATCGCCTGCTCGAGACGATGGCGCGATATGGCCGACCGGCGTCACGCGAGCGGCCGCAATGACCGCCAGGACGCTCCGGGCGATCGAGAACCGGCTGGCGACCGCGGACGACGTGGCCGACATCCGAGCCATCCTCGTGGCCCACGGCAACGACGGCCCGATCGCGACCGCCGACATCGTCGGGCCGTACGTCCATCACCTCATCCGCCGCGGCGGGGCCTGGGTCGCCGTCCAGCGCGGCACGATCGTCGGCTTCGCGGCGACCCTCGACACCGGCCGATCGACCCACCTCGCCGACCTGTTCGTGCACCCCGATCGGCTCGGCGAGGGCATCGGCCGCCCGCTGCTCGAGACGGCCTTCGGCGACAGCACGGTCCGGACGACATTCGCCTCGGACGATCCGCGGGCGATGCCGCTGTACATGCGGGCCGGGATGTACCCGGTGTGGCCGAGCCTGTACGTGCAGGGCGTCTCCTCGACGCTGCCGACGCTCGCGGGCGCGATCCGGACGGAGACGGCTGCGCCCGAGCGACTGTCGGCGCTCGAGCGCGACTGGACCGGCATCGATCGCGCCGTCGACCATGCCTACTGGGCGGAGATGGCCGCGTGCGATCCGTTCGTCGTCGTCGACGGCGACGCGGTGGCCGGCCTCGCCTACGCCCGGACCCGGCAGGCAGCCGCGATCCGCGTCATCGACCGGCTCCTGATCCACCCCGACGCCGATCCGGTCGCGACGACGATCGCGGCCCTCGCGCGGGCCGGCCGGGACGGGCCGGTGTTCGCCTGCTTCCTCGGCGCGCACCCGGCCGTCCGGCCCCTGCTCGAGGCCGGCTTCCGGATCGTCGACCGCGACCAGTTCATGACGTCCGATCCGACCGTGATCGACCCGGTCCGCCACCTGCCCAACCCGGGCATGCTGTAGCCCGGGCACGCCACGCTGGCGTGCCCAGGTGCATCCAGCGGGCGACTGCGTTCCTCGCGGAGGGGCGGCCAGGGCAAGGCGCCGCCGAGGACCGGAGCGAGCGACCTCGGATGGTCGTGAGCGAGGACCACAGGCGGCAACGCCGCCCTGGTCGTCCCGCCGCGACAGCCCTAAACGGCGGCGGGTACCGGCTTTTCGATGGGCATCCCGACCATGCTGCCCCACTCGGTCCACGAGCCGTCGTAGTTGCGGACCCGCTGGTAGCCGAGCAGCTCGTGGAGGACGAACCACGAGTGGCTCGACCGCTCGCCGATCCGGCAATACGCGATGACGTCCTTATCGGGCGTCACCCCCTTCGCCTCGTACAGGTTCGCGAGCTCCTCGCGATCCTTGAACGTGCCGTCCTCGCGGACCGTCTGGGCCCACGGGATCGACGCGGCGCCGGGGATGTGGCCGGCCCGCTGGGCGGTCTCGGTCATGCCCGGGGGCGCGATGATCTCGCCGTTGTACTCGGCCGGCGAGCGGACGTCGACGAGAGCGAAGTCGCTCGCGCCGATCCGCGGCAGGATGTCGCGCTGGAAGGCGCGCAGGGCAAAGTCGGCCTCGGGCAGGTCGTACTGGGTGGCGGCGTGGTCGGGCTCGTCGGTCGAGAGCGGCAGGCCGTTGTCGAGCCAGAACTTGCGGCCGCCGTTGAGGATCCGGACGTCGCGATGGCCGAACAGCTTCAGCTGCCAGTAGGCCCACGCGGCGAACCAGTTGTTGTTGTCGCCGTAGAGCACGATCGTCGTATCGGCGCTGATCCCGCTCGCACCGAGGAGCGTGCTGAACTCCTCGCGGCTCGCGATGTCGCGGCGGATGCCATCGGCCAGCTGGCTGGTCCAGTTCCAGGCGACGGCGCCGGGGATATGGCTCTGCTCGTAGGAGGTGGTGTCGACGTCGACTTCGACGAACCGGACGGTCGGGTCGTCGAGGTGGGCCTTGGCCCAGTCGGCGTCGACGAGAACGTCGTTGGCGTATCCGGTGACGGTCATGGGAATCTCCTGTGGGGAACGGGCGCGAGGAACGCGCACCGCGGGCTCGGGTCGAGTCACGGGGAGCGGCTGGGGTCGCGGGCGACGATCAGCTGGATCGAGCCCGCCGCGGACACAAGCACATCTGGCTATCCCTCCCCGGTCGGCCGGTCGAGCCGGCTGAAGATGATCAGGCGCTCGCGGCAGGCGGCGGCTTCGCGCTCGGCCTGGCGAACGATCCAGGGGTCGACCCGGCTGCTGTCCTCGATCTCGATCGTCGGCCCGTACGGGCCATCCTCGAGGACGATCCCGGAGCTGTTGCGGTAGTCGGCGAGCCAGTTCGACTGGAGCGCGACCGCGACGTCCGCGACGACGGTGGCCGGGAACAGCCAGTCGAGATGGGTCGCATTCAGCCGGTCGCGGACGTCGGCCAGGCGAACCGGCCGGCCGCGCTCGATACGGGCCAGGAGGTCGATCACGCGGAGGGTCGCGAATGGATCGTCCGACTCGGCGACCACCGGCGGGGCGAGGCTGACGTCCGGCAAGCCGGCCGGCGGCGGACGAAGGGGCCCGAGACCGGGCGCGATCGACGGTGACGGGCTGTCGGCTGGCATGACTGGCGCGAGGTCTCCGGGCAGTCCACGAGGGAGTTCGCAGCCTACCGCAAGGTCGGCCGCCTTGCCATCGCGGACGTCCGGGCACCGCGGCGTCGTCCTCCTCGGCGGCGGCCGGGGCCGCGATAAGGCACCCCGCGCGCCGCCAGTCGCGAGGTTGAAGCACCGAGTCGCCCAGGGTTGGCATCCAGCCCGATGGCCGCCGCTCCGGCGCGACCTACGGTGAGCCCAGGTCGACATCCGTCGACGACAGCTCCCGAGGAGGGACACCGATGTACCCGATGCAGACCCACGAGCTCGCCCGGCTGAAGATCGCCGACGAGCTGGCGTCCGCCGCACGCGAGCGGCGAGCGCGTGAGGCGGTCAACGGTCGACCGCGCTCGATCGACTTCTCATCGCTCGGCCAGCGCCTTCGCGTCCGCCTGCTCGGCGGGCCGAGCCTCGGTGGTCGACCGGCCGGCGCCGGGGCGTGATCGGGCCGATCGGGCTCGGTCGCGACAGCACCGTCGATCCGCCCGTTGTCGTCGCGAGACGGTGACGGGCGGAGGACGGCCGCGGCGTAGGATGCTCGTCCGGGCCCCGGACGACACTCCGCCGAACCAGCCCGGTGCGTGAGGAACGCGCGATGCACCTGCAGGTCCGCTTCATTCCGAGGTCGTCTCCGCCGGACGTCGAGAAGGTCCTCGACCGATTGGCCAAGGCCGGCGTCAACCTGGTCGGCATCGGCGGCAGCGACGTCGAAGTCGGGGGCGAGCTCGCGGTCGTGCCGGAGCACGGTCACGAAGACACGGCGATGGAGGCCCTCGCGCCGTATCACCCGCGCACGATCGATTCCAACGACCCGGAGTCCGGGCTGACCTTGTGCATCGTCGACCACCGGCCGGGTGCGCTCCACCGCTGCCTGCGGGACGTCGCCCGGCGCAACCTCGCCCGGGGCTGGGTGATCCGCGACATCCTCATCGGCGTCCCGGATGACGCGCAGCGCGAGGCGCGCCAGGTCCCCGTCCAGATCTACTGCGAAGCGGTCCGCACGACGATGACCATCGACAGCGCGGGCGGCGGAGACGCGACCGCCTGACGCCGGTCCCGGTCAACTGACGCGCGGCGCGGGCGCCGGCTCCACATCCTGCTCGAGCAGCCCCAGGCGGGCCGCGGCCATCGCAGCCTCGACCCGGTTCGACACGCCGAGCTTGTCGAGGATGTGGGTGACATGCACCCCCGCCGTCTTGCGGGTGATGAACAGCTCGTCGCCGATCTCGCCATTCGAGCGCCCCGCGGCGACGAGCCGGAGCACCTCGATCTCGCGCGCAGACAGCCCGTGGGCCTGGCCGGATCCGGGTCCCGCCCGGCCGGGCCCGGTCGCGACGGGGTCGCCGCCACCATCGGCGCTCGAGAGCGCAACGGCCCAGGCGGGGTCGTCGGTCAGCGGCACCCGGGCGCGCCGGGCGAGCACCTCGATCGCTCCGCGGAGGGATGCCGCACCGAGCTCGACCGCGGATCGCCACGCGTCCACGAGCTCCGTCGCGACGTCGGCCTTGACGCCCGCCCGCCGGAGCTGGGTCTCGGCGAAGCGGTAGCGGGCGTAGGCCGCCTCGAACGGATCGATGCCGCCGGCCCAGGCGTCGATCGCGCGGCGCCATGACTCGGGATCCGGCGCTCCGTCCAGGCGGCCACGCTCGGCGTCGGCCGTCGCCAGCCAGGCGGCCGCTCCGTCGGTCACGACCCGCGCGGCGAGGGACTCGGCATGGCCGCGGAGCGAGTCCACGCGCTCGTGGAGAGCGGCCAACCCGGCGTCGTCACGATCCGCTCGAAGGACCTCGGCTCGTTCCGCCGCGGCGCGAAGGCCGAGCGTCACGAGCGGCACGCCCCACAGGACGTCGCCCGTGTCCAGCCACGGCCCGATGACCGCCGAGACCGCATCCAGGGCCACCTCCGGCCGGCCTTCGACGAGGGCGATCTCGGCGGCCACGATCGCGTGGAAGATCGCGAGGTCGGCCTCGAGCCGGTCGCCGTCGATCGCGAGCAGCCGGCGACGAGCGGCCGGAGCGTCGCCGCGCCGGGCGTCGAGGCGGGCACCGACCGCGGCCAGGTATGGCGTGCCGACGCCGGCCTGGTCGAGCGCGAGCGCATCCGCGATCACGTTGTCGGCCTCGTCCCAGCGTCCCAGCCGCACGAGGATGTCGCCGGCGAGCGCGGCCAGCTCCATCCCGTAGCGCCGCTCCAACCCGCCCGCTCGCGCACCCTCGCGAGTGTCGGTGGCAACCGCGAGGGCCTCGTCGAGTCGATCGGCGACGAGCAGGTTGAGCCCGAGGTTGTGGCCCGTCACGACCCATAGCTCGGTCGCGTCCGGGCCGGCCAGCTCGTGCGCCCGGCGCAGCTCGTCGAGCCCGGCGTGGACGTCGCCGAGCGCGACCAGGTCCGAACCGAGCATCGTCCGCGCCCGGCTCTCCTCGTGGGCGCTTCCGGCACCGATGGCGCAGGCAATCGCCGCCTCGCAGATCGGTCGCGATTCGGCCCATCGCCCGAGTCCCATGAGCGCGCCGCCCAGCCCGGCCAGGACGACGGCCCGTTCCGTGGACGGCGGCTCGGCCGGGACAAGCGCGACGGCCCGATGATGCTCGGCCAGCGCCGCCTCGCCGTCGCCGCTGGACCAGGTCAGGAACGCCAGCCTCGAGTGGATGACGCCCGTCAGCACGGGATCGCCGTGCGCCTCTGCGAGCGCCAACGCGTCCTGCATCAGCTCCAGCGCGCGGTCGGCGGCACCACTCAGATCCGCCGCTGTCGCCGCCCGCCGGCGGACGTCGATCCGCTCGATCTCCGGGGGGCGGGCGGCGTCGGGCAGGCGCGGCTCCAGCGCGATTGCCCGTTCCAGCTGGCGGTGCGTGTCCCCGAAGGCGTGGACTGCCTCGGCGGCGACGGCCGCGGCCAGCGCGGCCTCGTGCGCCTCGACGGGTCGATCGGCCGCGGCCCAGTGGCGGGCCAGGTCGGCGGTGGCGGCCGCGGGCCGGTCATCGGCGAGGCGGGGCTCTTCCGTGAGTCGCCGGGCGAACCCCTCGTGGAGCTCGCGACGCTCGCCCATCGACAGCTCGCGCTCGACGATCTCGCGGAGGAGCTCGTGGCGAAATCCGTAGCGGCGGTCGGGCAAGACCGACAACACTCCCCGGGCCGTTGCGGCCCGCAGCGCATCGCCGACCTGGCCCGTCGTCCGACCGACCAGCGGCCCGAGCAGCCGCTCGTCGATCGGGCGCCCGGCGACCGCCAACGCGCGGACGACGGGCAGGGTGGCGTCATCGAGGCTGGCGACCCGGGTGAGCAGCACGTCCACGAGCGATGGCGGCGCGGCCTGACCGGCCTCGGCGGCGGCGGCGAGCAGCTCTTCGGCGAAGAGCGGGTGGCCCTCGGACCGATGCCAGATCGAACGGGCGAGCTCGGCGGCGACCGGCGCCCCGTTCATCGCCGCGAGCTGGCGCTCGACGTCCTCCTGGCTGAGGCGGGCCAGGTCGATCCGCATGGCGCCCGGCGCGCGGCTGAGCTCGGCCAGCCAGGCAAGGACCGGATGGCCGGGTCCGAGGTCGTCGGTCCGGCACGTCAGGACGGCGACAACGCGCTCGTCGGTGACGTTCCGGACGAGATACGTGATCAGGTCGTGGGTCGCGGGATCGACCCACTGGACGTCCTCCACGACGGCGAGGACGGGCGCTTCGGCGCCGAGACGATCGAGGAATCCCAGGAGGCGCTCGAACAGCCGAGCCCGGTCGACCGTGGAGTCCGGCGCCTCATGCGTGGCGTCGCCGGAGGCCGTCGGTTCGACCGACTGGAGTGCGGCGATCTCGGGCACGAGCCGACCGAGGTCGGCCACGGCGGGGCCGAGCAGCTCGATCGCCCGGTCGCGCGGCGTCGTACGGACGAAGTTGCGGAGGGCCTCGACGAACGGCAGGTACGGCAAGCCCTCGCCGGCGAGATCCAGGCAGGCACCATGGAGGACCGGCGAGCCCGCAGCCCGCGCTCGCTCGATCGCGTCGCCGATCAGCCGGGTCTTGCCGATCCCGGCCTCGCCGCGCAGCAGGATGATGACCGGCCGGCCGGTCGCGGCGCGCTCGAGCGCCTCGTCGATCCGGGCCAGCTCGGCGTCACGACCCACGGTGATCGGGCTCGTTCGCGTCGCCACGCCGCCGATGGTACGACCGCCGCGTCGCGCCTTCGTCCGGCCGGGCCGTTCATCGCGGCGCGAGGGGCGGCCTACGCCGGCCCGCGCGATGAGGCGGGGTGACCGCTGGGGACCGGGTCCGGGCGAGACGCACGAGCGGCGTCGGTCCGGCCGGCCTCGGCCCAGCGGCGCCAGGCGGCGGCCGTCTCGGGCGTCGTCGCGATCGGCGGGAGGGCCGGCTCGGGAGTCGTCCGCACGGGCTCGCGGTCGCGCGCGACGGAGAGGGCGCCGGCGCCGAGGAGATAGCCAAGAGGCTTCATCGGGAATCTCCGCTGTCAGCCGATCGGTCGATCGGCGTGACCGGATCCTCGCGAACCGGTGCTCGCGTGCCATCGGGTCGCCGCCGCATCGCGACGCGTCGCCCTACCTCAAACACCCGGTCGCCTACGCGGGCGGCTCCTCGGCGGGGTCATCGTCGGGGTACGCGATCGACAGCTTCGACCCGTCCTGGCCAGACAGGCCGCGAACGGGCTTGGCCGACTCGACGAGGATCGCGGGCGGCTTCGTCGCCCGAAACACCTGGTAGTCGAAGCCGACGACCGCGTTGCCGATCAGATCGCCGAGCCCGCCCTTGGCCTTCCGGCGCCGCGAGCGCCGCGCGAGCTCGAGGGCGAGGAGGGCATCCTCGTCGGCGCGCTGCCGGTCCTCGTCGGTCGGGTCCATCCGACGACGGTAGCCGACCTTGTCCAGCGACGTGCTCGGGCCCAAGGATCACCGCGTGACAGCCGTCATAGAATCCGGCGGTGAACGATCCGCGAGCGGGGCTCGATGACCTGCGGACCGCCGGCCGCGCGCGGTTCGCCCGGCTCGTGGCGCGCCCGGAGCCCGAGATCGACCTGGCGCTCGGCATGCTCCTCATCGCCGGTCATGGCCGACCACCGATCGACGAGCCGGCGACCATCGCCCGCCTCGACGCGATCGCGGAACGGGTCCGGATCCGCCTCGACGCCGGCGATCCGACCTTTGCGGTCGTCGCGCGGCTGCACGATGTCCTGTACCGCGAGCTCGCGTTCCGCGGCCCGACGGCCGCCGAGTACGGCGATCCCGCCAACAGCCTCATCGACGAGGTGCTGGGGCGCCGGGTCGGGCTGCCGATCAGCCTCGCGATCGTCGAGCTCGAGGTTGCGGCGCGGATCGGCGTCGTCCTCGTCGGGATCGGGCTGCCAGGGCACTTCATCATCGGCGGGCCTGACGGACTGCTGATCGACCCGGCCGATGGCGGACGGGCCCTGACGCCCGACGACTGCCAGGCGCTCATCCGTCGCGCGATCGGCGACGGCGTCCTGTTCCATGCCGGCATGCTCCGGCCGGCTGGGCGGCGCGAGATGCTCGCCCGAGTCCTGCGCAACCTGCGCGCCGCTCGGCTCGGCCGGCGTGACTGGCCGGCCGCGGTCGACGCGATCGACCTGCTTCTCGTGCTCGAGCCGACCGATCCCGAGCACGGCCGCGACCGCGGGCTGCTGCTCGGCCGGATGGGCCGGTTCGGCGAGGCGGTCGCGGCGCTGCGGGTCTACCTCGAGGAACGCCCCGATGCCCATGACGTCCCGGATGTGCGGCAGGTCATGGGCATCTTCGCGGGCCGGCTCAACTAGGCGCAGCTCGCACCTGGGAAGGTCAGCCCATTGCCTCTTCGGCCGGGGGCGCCGTCCCCGTTGGTCCGTCGAGCCGGCCAGCGGGCAGCCGTCGCCGGAGCCGATCGGCGCCGAACCCGACCGCGAGCAGGAGGCCGCCTTCGATCAGCAGCCCGAGCTCGGGTGAGCTCGACAGGTAGCTGAAGTTGAAGTCGGTCAGCGCGATGATCAGGCCCATGCCGGCCGCGAACAGGAACGCGCCGGAGTGGCGGCGGAACGCGCGCTCGACGAGGATCGCGGACAGGACGAGCAGGGCGGCGTCCATGATCCATGGCGTGACAAGCCGGCCGTAGTCGCCGTTCGCCAGCAGGCCGCTCGTGCTGAGCGAGCTCGCGAGCCCGCCGACCGCAACCGCCCCGGCCCAGAACCGGGTCAGGGTGGCTCGCCGGCCCGGTGCGCCGGGCGCCGACGCCGAGTCGCGCTGCCCGTCCGCCTCACGCAGAGCCAGGATGCCCAGGCCAAGGGCAACGAGCAGCCAGACCGCCGAGGAGACGCCGATCAACAGGAGCGGGTCGGGCGTCGGCCCGATCGGATCGCCGTTCTCGTTGAAGCTGACCGGCGCCACGACGTCGCGCAGCCAGCTGAGGATCGCCGCAGCCCATGTCGTGATGCCGGCGAGCAGGCCGAACTGGGTGAGGAGTCCGGCATGGATGAACCGAACCACCACGGCGACGGCCAGCCCGATCGACGCCAGGATCACGAAGGCGGCTGAGCCCGACACGCTGAGGCTGCTGAGGAAGCCTGCGGCCGCGCCGACCGAGTAGAGGGTCGCGCCGAGGAACGCCACGCCGGCGCCGCGCCGCCGGCGCTCGTCGCCGGATCGCAGCGCGAACCCGACCGCCGCGAGCACGATCGCGGCCACGAGGAGCCCGCCGCTCACGACCGTGAGATTGCTGGCGTCGGCCGACAGACGCGCGACGAACGCGGTCCAGGCGGCGAGCAGGAAGCCGCCACCGAGATAGGCAAACATCTCGACGACCGTCGGGGCCGGACCAAGGACGTCGGCGGCCGAGACGCCAAGCCGGCCTGGGCCGTGGGCGGCCCGGGCGACCGCCGGCGGGGCCAACGAGGCGGTCGGGAATGAATCGGGTGGCATGGGATTGGCGGCCACGTCGGCGCGCAGCCGAGAAGCGGTCTCCGGATCGATCAGACCGGCTTGCTGCCAGGCATCGATCCGGTCGAGGACAGGGTCCATTGGGCGCCTCCTACTGGAATCGTCGCATTCGCGAGGATCGGTTCGCTGCGCACATGACGATCATGCGCGGCGTCGCGATGCGCCGCGTCTCGCTGTTGTCGGCTGCTTGACCCACCGGACGATGCGTGCATGATTGTGCTACCAATGACTAGCACGTTACGCCCGGCGGAAGACGCGGTCGAGGACAGCCTGTGGCGCGCCCTCACCGGCGATGGCCGGCCGCTCCTCGCCGTCTTCGCGGTCGGGCTCGGTCTGGCCGGAGCGTTCGCCTGGTTCGTGTCGGCGGCCGGCGAGACACTGCCGCACGAGCTCCGCTTTCTCGGCATGACGGCGCCGGAGCTCCACGGGCTCGCCGAGGGTCGGGTGGCGGACTTCATGACCCATGATCGAGTCGCCTTCGGGGGCACGCTGATCGCGCTCGCGGTGCTGTACCTGTGGATCGTCGCCGTCCCGCTCGCGGTCGGCGAGCGCTGGGCGTGGAACCTCGTCGCCGTCAGCGGCGTGCTCGGCTTCACGAGCTTCCTGGCGTACCTCGGCTATGGCTACTTCGACCTCTGGCACGCTGTCTCGACGAGCGCCCTCCTGCCGATCTTCGTCGTGGGCATGGCGATGACGAGGCGGATCCCGCGCTCGGTCTCGGGCGGTCCGTCACGACTCGCCTCATGGCCGGAGTGGCGGACGGTCGACGGCCTCGGGCGGGGGCTGGTCCTGCTGACCGGCCTCGGGATGATCGTCGCCGGTGCGACGATCCTGACGCTCGGCACGATCGTCGTGTTCGTGCCGCAGGACCTGCTCTACATCGGCTTCGACCGGGCAGCTCTCGATGCGCTCAATCCGCGTCTCGTGCCGCTGATCGCCCACGACCGGTCGGGGTTCGGCGGCGGGCTCCTGACCGTCGGCATCCTCGTGATCGGATGCGTCTGGTTCGGCCGGTGGTCACGCAGCCTCTGGCAGGCGCTGCTCGTCGCCGGTGGGATCGGCTTCGGGGCGGCGATCGGGATCCACGGTTTCGTCGGCTACCTCGACGCGTCCCACGTCGGGCCGGCCGCCGCCGGAGCGGTCGTGTTCCTGCTCGGAATGTACCTCGTTCGCCCGCGGTCGGGCATCCGGATCCCCGTGGTCGCCGACGCGGCCCCGCCGTAGCGAGGTCAGCGGGCGAGCCGGAGCTCCCGGAGCTCGCCAGCGCGGACGTCGATCCACGCGAGTTGGATCACCCGGGCTGATATCGGGATGGGGAAACCGCGCCGCGGTGGACGTCTAGAGCAGCTCGCCGTGGGCGGACGCGGTCGGTTCGCCGTCCCGCGGGCGTGGCTCCTCGCCGGGCGCGTAGCTCGGGACCGGCTCACCGGCGCGCTGCTCCGTCGACGCCAGATCGCCCGGCTCGACGATGCCGCCGTTCGTGTCGGTCGCGGCGCGGCCGGTGTCGCCGAGCGCCGAGGGCGCACCCTCGCCACCCTCGATCACGCGCAGTGGGCGCGTTGCCTGGCCCTCGATCGCCCCGACGCCGAACGGCACCCACTTCGACGGGTCCTGGAGCCGGTGGGCCTCGGTGTTGCCCCGGGCATGGACGTCCTCGAAGCCCTTCGGCTCGATCCACATCCGCTCGCCCTGGAGCAGCCCCAGCACGCCCGACTGGCCGGGCTCGGAACGCTGGCTCTGGCA
Source organism: uncultured Chloroflexia bacterium (assembly GCA_963746075.1). Lineage (GTDB taxonomy): Bacteria > Chloroflexota > Limnocylindria > Limnocylindrales > CSP1-4 > CF-46. The sequence continues at coordinate 37,624 of CAVUZY010000007.1, read as the reverse complement.
GTACGTGCAGGCCGTCTCGTCGTGGCGCTCGTACGTCGGCGGCTCCTCGTAGGTCGTGATGTAGCCCTCGTAGTTGCGGAGGACGACCTTGTGATCGGAGTAGCTGATCAGGTAGTTCGGCATGACCGGGATCTTGCCGCCACCACCGGGGGCGTCGATGACGTAGGTCGGGACGGCGTAGCCGGAGGTGTGCCCGCGCAGGCCCTCCATGATCTCGAGGCCCTTGCCGACCGGCGTCCGGAAGTGGCCGGACCCCTCGACCAGGTCGCACTGGTAGAGGTAGTACGGCCGGATCCGGTTCTCGACGAGCTTGTGGACGAGTGAGCGCTGGATGTGGACGCAGTCGTTGACGCCGGCGAGCAGGACGCTCTGGTTGCCGACGGGCAGGCCGGCCTTCGTCAGCTTGTCGACCGCGCGCGAGACCTCGGGCGTGATCTCGTTCGGATGGTTGAAGTGGAGGTTGATCCAGAGCGGGTGGTACTTCTCGAGCATCGCGCACAGCTCGTCGTCGATCCGCTGCGGCAGGAACACCGGCACCCGCGAGCCGATCCGGATGATCTCGATGTGCGGGATCTCGCGCAGGCCGCGCAGGATCTTCTCGAAGAGCTTCGGCGCGAGGGTCAGCCCGTCGCCGCCGGAGATCAGGACGTCGCGGACCTGCGGCGTTCGGCGCAGGTAGTCGAGCTGGGCCTCGTGGTCGCGGCTGTTGAAGTTCTGGGTCGGGTCGCCGACGATCCGGCTCCGGGTGCAGTAGCGGCAGTAGCTCGCGCACTGGGTGGTGACGAGCATCAGGACGCGATCCGGGTAGCGATGCACGAGACCCGGGACCGGCGAGTGGCGGTCCTCGGCGAGCGAGTCCTCCATCATCGCGGTGAAGGCCTGCTGCTCGCGCCCGAGCGGGATCACCTGGCGACGGATCGGGTCGTTCGGGTCGTCGGGATCGATCAGCGAGATGAAGTACGGCGTGATGTCGACCCGGAACTTGTCCTTGGCCGACAGGCCCTCGCGCTCGTCGTCGGTCAGGTTCAGGACCTGGGCGATCTCCTCGAGGTCGTTGACCCGGTGGCTGAGCTGCCAGCGCCAGTCGTTCCACTTCTCGTCCGGGACGTCCTCCCAGAGCGGGGCGCGGCGGCTGACGGCCGGCCGACCGTCGGGCCCGAGCATCTGGGCCGGGTCGCGGAGGTTGACGAACGGCGCCTCGGCGGCCGCGCGCTCGGCTGCCTGGTGGGCGACGGCGGTCTTGATCTCGTCGGCGTCCAAGTCGGGCGGCCTCCTGGTGCGCGTCATCGGCGGCAATGCGGCGCCGACGCATAAAGTCTATGCAGTCTGCAAGTTCCGCGGATCATAGCGCGGCCCGTGAGCGGGAGTCCAGAGGCCCGAAGGTCCGGCTCGCGTCAGCGTCAGGTCAGAAGCGGCGGCCGACGATCGTGCCCGTTTGATCGACCATCACCGCGCCGTAGAGATCGGTCTGACGGTCCCGTCGGAAGAGGCCGACGTGCCACACGCCCTCGATGACCGTGAGCTCGGGATTGATCCATGTCGCCTCGGGAGCAGCCTGGACCCAGGCAGCGAATTGTGGGTCAGCAAGCGCGGCGTCGATGACGAGGGCGGGTGACAGGACGGCGCCGGCGCGCCCGTCGCCGGTGACCGAGGTCTCGATGGCCACCGTGATGGGCTTCGTGTCCGTCTCGTTGGGCGCGGCCAAGCCGGCGATGCCGATGAACGGGAACCAGCCGGTCACGGTCGCGGGGCCCGGAGGCGCGGCAGCACCCTGGATCGACCCGTCCCAGCCGGCCCGCATCGACAGCTCCGCGCGCGGAGCCTGCTCCTCGATCGAGAGTGAGGCCGGACAGGCGACGTTTCGCCCGATCCTGGACGCGTCTTCATACCCGACGTTGGTCGGGTCGCCGAATCCGCCCATGCCGAGAGCCACGGTCTTGAAGCGGCCGAACAGACCCGGCCACTCGCGACCCGGATCGAATGCCTGTCGAACATCGATGAAGATCGACCCGGGATCGCCGCACCCGCCGCCGGCCCAGCGGACGCCGGCCGCTCCCTGGTTTTCGATCCGGATGGTCGCCCACGAGAGCTCACCCGACCGCGGCGGCCCGTCGAGGGTCAGGGTGACGCGGACACCGTCGCGGGTCGTCGTCGCGACCAGCGGTGCCACCGAAGCCGGCGGTGAGGCCACGTCCGCGGAACAGGCGCCGATCCCGATGCAAAGGACGACGGCAGCCAGGGTGACGCGGACGGTCGACGGCTTCATGTGAGCTCCGGGCGTTGGCCCGAGACGATCCGCGGAGAGTCCGGGTTCCGGACTCGGGATGACGGCGCCGCTACTCGCCGATCACCGACCAGATGAAGCCCATCATGATGAAGAAGCCACTGAACATTGCGATCAGCCCGATCCCGCCGTAGGGCGAGTTGGCACCTTCGTGGGGCACGAGCTGGAGGCCGATCCCGAAGACGACCGCCCAGGCGAGGAACAGGAAGCCGAAGACGAACTTGGCGTTCGGCCGGGTCATCATCCGACCGATCCCGGACGGCCCCTCCGCAGACATCGCTGCGCGGAGCAGGATCACGAGCATCAGGACGGTGAGCGCGGTCGCCGCGCCGAACTCGATCGGGCGCGAGAAGAAGATCGTGAAGAGCTGCACCTGGGCCCTCGCTGCGGCTGGCGACTGCCCGCAGATGCTAGCAGATGACGGGTCCCGTCTCGGCCCGTGGAGGGCGTCCGGCGGCCTCCGCGGAGGGCGGCAGATCAGCCTCGCGAACCGCCCGGAAACGACGCCAGGGCGGTCGCCGCGTGGGCGGTCATCCGCTCGTAGTCGCGGATCGAGAAGGCCGACACCCAGGGCGCCTCGAGGTTGATGACCGCCCGGACGTCGTCCGGTGGCCCGACCGCGACGGTCAGCGAGGAGCGGGTCCTGCCACCGGGAAAGGGGCGGTAGTCGGGATCCAGCGCGACATCGGCGCAGAGCGCCGCCTGACCCGTCCGGTACACCCGGCCGCACACCGAGCCATCGAGTGGGACCAGCCAATCGCCGGCCACGACCTCGCCCGTGTCTTCGCCCGCGCCCCAGGCCTGGGCGGCCAGACGCAGTCCGGCGCCGTCGTCATCGGGGACGAAGACCGAGATGTGCTGGGCCGGCTGCTCGGCACTGATGAGGGCCACGAGGGCGCGGGCCCACTCGGCGATGTCCGCCCATCGGTCGCCGGCATGATCAGGCGCGCGGTTACTGCGCCGAGCGGGCTGGGTCGCGTCGATCGTCGTGTCTCCGCCAAATCCGACCCGAATTCCGCAAGTGAGCTGCCTGTATAGCATGGGACGCGCATGGCCACCTCCCCCGAAACACGTAGCGGATCGCCCGCGCCCGGCGATTCGGACGGTTCGGCGGATTCCCCCGGCCCGCAGCCGGCCCGAACCGACCCGTTCGCACGGCTGGGCCGCTTCGCCGTCCGACGGCGTTGGCCGATCGTCCTCATCTGGGGGGCGATCCTGCTGGTCGCGATCCCGCTGGCGCCACGGGTCGTCGGTGTGCTCCGGGCCGGCGGATTCATCCTCGACGACCTTGAGTCGGCCCGGGCCAAGACCGTCCTCCAGACCGAGCTGGCGACGCCGCCGTCGGCGGTCGTCGTCGTCCTCCACAGCCAGACCGAGGTTGCCGGGACGCCGGCCTTCGAGACGGCCGCGGCCGCGGCGATCGCCCAGGTCCCGAACGCTCCACATGTGGTCCGGATCCTGCCCCACACGCTGGCGCCGCGGCAGGTCTCGGTGGATGGCCACACGGCGTACGACATCGTCTTCCTGTCGATCGCGCCCGACGACTCGCCGGCGGCACTGCCGGGCATCCGCGAGCGGCTCGGCCAGCCGCCCGGCCTCGAGGTCCAGCTCGCCGGCGGGCCGGCCTTCTACGGCGACGTCCAGTCGGTGTCGGAGTCCGACCTCCAGCGGAGCGAGATCGTGTCCCTGCCACTTGCCGCGATCGCGCTCCTGCTCGTGTTCGGATCGGTCGTTGCCGCCGCGGTCCCGCTCATCGTCGGTGGGGCGGCGGTCCTGGTGGCGCTGGCCGCGATCTTCCTGATCGGCAGCGTCACCCCGATGAGCATCTTCGTGCTCAACCTCGCGACTCTCCTGGGCCTCGGGCTCGGGGTCGACTACTCCCTGCTGATGACGAGCCGGTTCCGCGAGGAGATGGCCACCCGGGCGGCCGAACCGCCGCACGAGCGCGTCGCCGGCGCCGTCGAGGCGACGATGGCGACCGCCGGTCGGGCGGTGTTCTTCTCGGGCCTGACCGTCCTGCTCGGGCTGATCGGCCTCGTCCTGTTCGAGTTCATGATCCTGCGCTCGGTCGGGATCGCCGGCGCGATCGTCGTGCTGCTGGCCGCTTCCTCGGCGTTGACGCTCCTGCCGGCGCTGCTGGCGATCGTCGGGTCGCGGATCGATTCGCTCGCGATCCGGCGCGTCGTCCCGCGCGACGACCCGAACGGACCGTGGGCCCGGCTCGCCCGGCGGGTCATGCGCCACCCCGTCGCGGTCCTCGTTCCGACGCTCGGCGTGCTGCTCGTCCTCGGGTCGCCGTTCCTGCACGTCCGGTTCAACGCACCGGACTCGACGATCCTGCCGGCGTTCGTCCCGTCGCGCGCCGCGTTCGACCGACTGGCCGATGCCTTCGGCGAGGGCGAGTTCGCGCCGATCGCGCTCGCGATCCGGACCGATGGACCGGCGACGTCGCCGGCGAACGTCGCCGCGCTCTACGACTACTCGCGTCGGCTCGCCGCCGATCCCCGGATCCGACGGATCGATTCGTACGTCGACGTCGACCCGCGTCTCCGGAAGGAGCAGTACCAGCTGCTCTACGCCGACCCGAACGGCCCGCGCGACCGATTCGTGGCCACGGTCCTGGGCGCCACCACCAGGGGCGACCTGACGGCGTTCACCCTCACCACGCCGTACGGCCCGAACCGCGACGAGGGTCGCTCACTCGTCACGGACCTCCGGACGCCGGGCGGCGCGCTGGCGCCGCCGGCCGGGATGACCGTCCTCGTCGGGGGCGGCGCGGCGGACGTGGCCGACGTCGTCAGTCGGGTCGGTCAGGACTTCCCGCGAACGGCCCTGTTCATCGTCGTCACGACGTACCTCGTGCTCTTCCTGCTGCTGCGCTCGGTGATCCTGCCGATCAAGGCCCTCGTGATGAACACCCTCTCCATCGTCGCAAGCTTCGGCGCCCTCGTCTGGATCTTCCAGGACGGCAACCTGTCGGCGCTGCTCGGGTTCCAGCCGCTCGGATTCGTCGAGACGACCCAGCCGGTCATCCTGTTCTGTGTCCTCTTCGGGCTGTCGATGGACTACGAGGTCTTCCTCCTGTCGCGGATGAAGGAGCAGTGGGACCGGACCGGCGACAACCAGGAGGCGGTCGCGCGCGGGCTCGAGCGGAGCGGCCGGATCGTGACGTCGGCGGCGCTCATCGTGGTCGTCGTCGCGGGCTCGTTCGCCTTCGCCGACATCGTCCTGATCAAGGCGCTCGGGATCGGGATGGCGCTCGCGGTGGCCCTCGACGCGACCGTCGTCCGGGCGCTGCTCGTGCCGGCGACGATGCGTCTGCTCGGCCATTGGAACTGGTGGCTGCCGTCCGGCCTGAGGCGGGTGCCGCGGATCGAGAGCGCCGGGCTGGCCGGGCTCCTCGCCATCTCCCTGATCGGCGGGCTGCTGCTCGCCGGTTGCACGACGGCCGGTGCCCCGATCCTCGCCAACCCGGCGGCGCCCCATCCGCTGCCGCCGGCCGCGACCGCCGCTCCATCACCGATCGTGGACCCGCGCCCGGTCGTCCTGCCGGACGACGACGCCGCCCATGACCGCCTGACCGAGTGGTGGTACTACACCGGCCACCTGGCGGCCGACGACGGCCGGCGCTTCGGGTTCGAGTACGTGATCTTCCGGGCCGAGCGCGGCAGCTTTCCGGTCACGTGGGCATCCCATCTCGCGATCACCGACGAGACGGGCGGTGTCTTCCACTACGCCCAGCGCACCGAGGTCGGGCCGCAGGTCGCGCGCCACACCGCCGAGCCACTCCGATATGAGCTGGGGTTGTCGGACCAGACCGGTGGCCAACCCTGGACGATGACGGGCGGTGACGGCGAGGACGCGCTCGCTGCGATCGCTCGGAGTCCGGATCTCGGTCCCGGCTCGGACGCGACCTTCGGCATCGATCTGCATCTGGCCGCAACGAAGCCCCCGGCCCTCCACAACGCCATCGGCTGGATCGACTTCGGCGGGGGCGGCTCGTCCTACTACTACTCGCGGACGACGATGGACCGCGCAAGGCGCCCTCACGATCGGCGACCAGACGATCCAGGTCTCCGGATCCGCCTGGTTCGACCACCAATGGGGCGACTTCATCACGGTCGGCGGCGGTGGCTGGGACTGGTTCGCGGTCAATCTCGATGACGGAACCGACCTGACGCTGTCGCTCGTCCGCGACCGGGACGGGTCGTATCCCCTCGTGTACGGGACGCTCGTCGGCGCCGACGGGACGACCCGTCACCTGCCGCGCGAGGCGTTCACGGTCGACGTGACGAGGCACTGGACGAGCCCCGCGACCGGAGCCGACTATCCGGCCGGGTGGCGGATCACGATCCCCGGCGAAGAGCTGACCATCGATCTCACGCCGACGGTCGCGGCCCAGGAGCTCGACACCCGAGCCACGACCGGCGTCGTGTACTGGGAGGGCTCGCAGCGGGTGGTCGCAACACGCGACGGGCGTTCGCTCGGCGGCGAGGCCTACGTGGAGCTGACGGGGTACGCGACCGCGGCGAGCTGAGCGCCTCGGGTGCTCGTCCCGTCCGTCAGGGGATCGCGGTGGCCGGGAGCTCGACACCGGCCGAGGCCGCAGCCGCGCGAACGGCGGTGTCGATCGCCGTCAGGCCGTCGAGCAGGCTGAGCATGTCCTTCGCCGCGACCTTGTACACGGCCGTGTTGCGGACCGACGCATCGAGGCCGGCCACCGCCGTGTCGTGGATCGCGCCGTAGAACGACCCGAGCTGCGCGGCGAGGGCGCCGGACTCCGACCACTCCGCGATCCGGACGGCGAGCTGCTGGCCGAACACGGAGTCGGCCGAGGCCGAGCGGAGGACCTGGGCCACGGCGGACGCATCAAAGGAGTTGGCGGCGAGGATCGCCCGCAGGTCGCCGGCGACCGTGGCGAGCCGGCCGTTCGTGCCCACGACCTGGACGAGGGCGGAGCGAGTCACGGGCGGGATCCCGTTCGGCGTCGCGGCCGGTGTGGCAACGGGATTCGTGGCGCCCGGGCGGGACGAGCCGGTGGCGCCCGCTCCGGGCAACGCGGTCGCGTTCGGGCCGGGGCCGCCGGTCCCGGCGGTTGCGGCAGACGTCCGCGTCAGCCCGAGGAGCAGGCCGCCCGCGCCGCCGACAAGCAGGCCGATCGCCAGTCCGGCGGCGATGAACACCGACGCCTTGCTGAGGGCAACGCCGTTGACGAGGCGCGTTCGGCAGCCGGGACAGAGACGGGCGCCGAGGGCCAGCGGGCGCGAGCACGACGGGCAGTCGAAGACGGTCTGATCGAACTCACCGATCGCGATCGTCGCGGCCGGGATGAACGTCGGTTCGGGCTCAGGCGCGGGGATCGTCGCGGACGCGCGGCGGCGCGACCGGCGGACGACGTCGACTGTCATTCGAGTGGAGCCTCCCTCGGGCTCGGACCTGGCTGGCCGACGGCAACGTGCCGTCGAGGGCAGTGTCGGCGTCAGAGGTGCGGCCGGGTGTCATCCGAAGGTCCCGCCGTGATCCGTACGATCGGCGGCGCTCGGTCAAACGCGATCGAGTCGGCCGATCAGCGACGCCGGACGACCGGGCCGAGGCCGTTCACGACGCTCCGGATCGGCTCACCCTCGACCGCCCGCCGGACGTTGTCGCTGACGAGGGCAAAGATGCGGGCCATCGCCTGGCCAGTCGTTGCCGCGGCGTGGCTGGACAGCAGGATCCGATCCGACCGGCGGAGCGGCGAGTCGTCGGGCAGGGGCTCGTGCTCGAACACGTCGATCGCGGCACCGCGCAGGCTCCCGGCCTCGATCGCGCCGAGGAGCGCGACGTGGTCGACGACGCCGCCGCGCGATGCGTCCACCACGATCGCGCCGCGCGGCAGCTCGGCGAGGAGCGCGGCGTCGATCAGGCCGCGCGTCTCCGACGCCAGCGACACGTTCACGACCAGGACGTCCGAGCGGGCCGCGAGCTCGGGCAAGGGAAGCCAGGCGGCGCCGCGTGCCTGGTCCTCCGATCGCCGCTGACGCGTCCAGTAGGCGACGTCACAGCCGATCCCTCCGAACAGGCTCGCCACGCGGCTCCCGACCGCTCCGAACCCGACGACCCCGACGCGCAGTCCGCCGAGCTCGGTCGAGCCCCGCTCCGGCAGCTCGAACTGCGGCCACTCCCCGGACCGGACACGGCCGTCGACCCAGGCCAGCGAGCGGGCGACCGCGAAGGCCGCAGCCAGGCACCACTCTGCGACCGACGGCGCGTTGAGACCGGCGGTGTTGGCGACGACCACGCCGGCCGCCGTCAGATCGTCGAGGCCGACGTTGTCGAGCCCGACGGACGGCGACATCAGAAACGCGAGGTGCTCCGCCGCGGCGATCTCGAGCCGGTCGACACGCAACGCCCCCGACCAGTCGGAGATCACGATGTCGGCGTCGCCGATCGCCGCCCGGACGGCTTCCGCCGTTCGCTCCGCCGGCAGCTCGATCCGGAGGCCGGCGATCCCGTCGAACCACGCCTCGACCCGCTCCCGGGGCACCGGCGCGAGCGACAGCAGCACCCAGTTGGCGCCGGCGTCAGTCATGGATCCCTGCGGCGCGGGTCGTCGATCCTGCGCACGGCTGGGCGGTCAGCCGGTGACGAACTCGCCGCCGTCAACCGAGATGATGTTGCCGCTGATCCAGTCCGAGTCGGTCGCGCTCAAGGTGACGATCGCATCGGCGACGTCCTGCGTGGTCGTCATCCGGCCGTGGGGATTGCGGGCCAGCGTGATGTCGATCATCCGCTGGTTCTCCGGGATCTTGCGGAGAGCGGGCGTGTCGGTGACGCCGGCCCGGATCGAGTTGGCAGCGATCCCGGTGTCGCGCCGGGCGAACTCCATCGCAAGCTGCCGGATGTGCGACTCCATCGCGGCCTTGGCGCCGGACACGACGCCATACGACGGGACCACCCGGCTCGTCCCCTCGGAGGTCATCGCGTAGATCTTCGAGCCGCGATCGAGGAACCCGCCCCGGTACAGGTCCTGGACCCAGTAGACGAGGCTGTTCGCCATCACGTCCTGGGTCATCTCCATCTTCTTGCGATCGACGGCCTCCTTCGGGTCGTCGGCCAGGAACGGGACGAGGGACCCGAACGCCAGGGAGTGCATGACGATCCGGACGTACGGCTTCTTGCCGGCGGCCGTGGACTCGTCGAATCGCGCCCGGAGCTGGGCCAGCGCTGCGGCCCGCTTCTCGTCGTCGGCGGCGTTCATGTTGACGAACAGCGCCTCGCTGCCGGCGGCCACGATCGCGGCCTTCACCTCGTCGACGTGCGCCAGGGCGGCCCGGAAGTCGAGATGGATGCCGGCGATCTTGTACCCCGCGGTAGCAAGCGCGAGACCGGTCGCCTCGCCCATGCCGCTCGAGGCACCGAGGATCAGCGCCCAGCGCTCGCGGTCATCGGTCATCGGGTTCCTCCGGAGGGTACGGCGCCGCGGGATTGGGCGGGCCCGCCGAGTCTAGCAGCGGCTACCCCGCCATCCGTGGGCGGTTTGATGCAGGCATGCAGGCATCGCGCGGCACCGGGCCGGCGCTCAGACGACGCCCGCGGATCGCAGCCTCGCCGCCTCGTCCGCACCGTAGCCGAGCTCGGCGAGGATCTCGTCGGTCTGCTCGCCGAGGATGGGCGGCGGTGTTCGGACGTTGGCCGGCGTTCGGGAGAGCTCGAAGGGCGGGCGGACCTGGCGGATCGGTCCGAGCCGCGGATGCTCCAGCTCGACCGTCCGTCCGATCGCCCACGGCGAGGCGAACGCCTCGGCGATGTCGTTGATCGGCCCGGCCGGGACGTCGGCAGCCGTCGAGCGCGACCAGCCACTCGGCCGTCGTCCGCTCGGCGAACCGGGCGGCCAGGGTCGGGATCAGGGCGGCGCGATTGGCGACGCGGTCGCCGTTCGAGGCGAAGTCGGGGTCGTCGGCGAGGGCGGGCAGCCCGAGCGCCCGGCAGAACCGCGGCCACTGGCGTTCGCTGCCGACCGCTACGGCCAGGGCGCCGTCGAGCGTGTCGAACGCCTGGTACGGAACGATGTTCGGGTGGGCGTTGCCGAGCCGGCCCGGGGTCGCGCCGGCGAAGGCGTTCTGGGCCTGGTTGACCAGGGCCGCCAGGGCCGAGCCGAGGAGCGAGAGGTCGATCCGCTGGCCGGGGGCCGGGTTGCCGCCAGGCCCGGAACCGTCGCGCGCCCGGCCGAGCAGTGCGGCCAGGACCGCCACCGCGCCGTTAAGCCCAGTGAGGACGTCGCTCATCGCCACACCGACCTTGGTCGGCCCGCCACCGTCCGCGTCCGGCGCGCCGGTGATCGACATCAGGCCCGATTCGGCCTGGATGACGAAGTCGTAGCCGGGCCGAGCCGGGTCGGGAGCGGCCGGCCCATAGCCCGTGATCGACAGGTGCACGAGGGCGGGGTTGATCGTCGCCAGGGCGGCGTCGTCGAAGCCGAGCCGGTCGAGGCTGCCGGGCCGCAGGTTCTCGACGAGGACGTCGGCGCCGGCGAGGAGGCGGCGGAGGACGGTCGCGCCGTCGGGTTGGCGGAGGTCGAGGCGAATGGACCGCTTGTTCCGGTTGACCGCGAGCGCGTAGGCGGCGGTCCGCGTCCCGTCGGCCTCCGATCCCACCCACGGCGGCCCCCAGCCGCGCGTGGCGTCACCTTCGGGCGGCTCGACCTTGATCACGTCCGCCCCGAGATCGGCGAGGAGCATCGTCGTGTAGGGGCCGGCGAGGACCGTCGAGCAGTCGATCACCCGGATGCCCGCGAGCGGGCCAGGAGCTGGGTCGGTGGCGTCAGTGCGGTCGGTCATCGCGGTCGATGGTAGGCCGCGCAGGCGGCGCCGCAGGCGGGCCGCCGCGCGGACCGGGGTCAATGCGATGATGCGGCCATGACCGACGAACCAACCCTCACTGACTCCGTCGCGACCGACGAGCCGTCGTCAAGCGACCCCCGGGCGGCGAACCCGCCGGCGAATCCGCTCCCGCAGCCCTCGGATCCCCACGTCCTGACGCTGATGTCCGTCCATGCCCACCCGGACGACGAGACGATCAGCGCTGGTGGCGCGATGGCCAAGGCGGTCGCCGCTGGTCATCGGGTGGTCCTCGTCACGGGGACGCGTGGCGAGCAGGGCGAGATCGTCATCAAGTCGATGGACACGCCGGAGAACCACCGCAAGCTCGGCGAGATCCGGGCGAGCGAGCTCGAGGCGGCGATGGGCGAGCTCGGCGTGACCGAGTGGGAGAACCTCGGCTACCGCGACTCGGACATGATGGGCCGGCCCGGGAATGACGACCCGCGAACGTTCTGGCAGGCCGACCTCGACGAGGCCGCCGGGCGCCTGACGTGGCTGATCCGGCGCTATCAGCCCGACGTCGTCACGACGTACAACAGCTTTGGCGGGTACGGCCACCCCGACCACATCCGGGTCCACGACGTGTCGATCCGCGCCTTCGCTCGGGCCGGGGACCCCGCCTGGTATCCGAAGCAGCTCGAGAACGGCGTCGTCCCATGGGCGCCGAAGAAGCTCTACGAGACGGCGATCCCGGCGTCGGTCCGCGACGCGATGCGCGAGGCGATGAAGGAAGCCGGCAAGCCGAGCTTCTGGGATCCGCCGGAGGACGCGACTCCGGAGCAACGCGCGGAGCACGCCGAGTTCATGGCGAAGATGCTCGTGCCGGACGACCGGATCACGACCTGGATCGACATCTCCGGCGACCCGATCGATCGGAAGTGGCGGGCGATCCAGCGCCACGCGACCCAGATCGCGATGGACAGCGGCTTCATGGTCTTCGGTGAGGAGGGCTGGAAGACGCACTGGGCCAAGGAGGCCTTCATCCTGCGCGAGTCGACGGTCGAGACGCCCAAGCCCGAGGACGACCTGTTCGCCGGTCTTTCGTAGCGCCAGCTCGGCGCCGCCGATCGGCATCGATTCCGCGACGGGCAGCGAATTCTCCGCCGTAACAACCCGGGTGGTCTTACGAAGCTCGGCCGAATCGTCGAAGGTCGTCCCAGGCTAGAGCCACGCACAGCGCGCCTCCTCGGTCGGCTGAATCAGCGGAATTCGGCGCTCAACTGGCGCGTACCACTACCCGCGTTGCTCATCCGTGTTAACGGGCAACGTTTGGAGTGTCCGCCTGGCGCGGACTACCAGGGCAGCAGCCCCTTCGAGGCGTCGAACACCTGGCCCAGGACCATCCGCCCGTCGCCGGCCGGGTTGAGGAAGTTCGGCTGGGCCTTGTCGAGGATGATGTGCGGCCGCATCCGGGCCTGGACCAGCTTCGCGCCGTGGAACGTGAGCTCGAGCGTGATCCCCTCCATCGTCGGGATCGACCACGTCTGGTCGAAGACGAAGTTGCCGAGGGCGTACCAGATCGGCTTGCCCTTGTAGACCTCGACCGCCCCGGCCCAGTGGGCGTGGTTGCCGACGACCAGGTCGGCGCCGGCGTCGATCGCGGCGCGGGCCAGCCGCTGCTGGCCGGCGAAGGGGGTCGGGTCGTACTCGGTGCCCCAGTGGGGGAAGATGATCACGACCTCGGCGCCGGCCGAGCGCGCCGCCTTGACGTCCGCGCGCATCGCCGGCACCGACATCAGGGCGCTGCCGGCGGTCGTTCCGGCGCCGTAGTCGCTGCGGATCGTGTCGTAGGCAAGGATCGCGACCTTCACGCCGGCCGCCTCGAGGATCGCCGGCTTGCGCGCCGCCGCGAGGTTCTTGCCCGCCCCGCCCGATTGGATCCCGTACTTCTTGAGATTCGCGATCGTCTGGATGATCCCTGCGTCGCCGGCGTCGCCGATGTGGTTGTTGGCGAGCCCGACCCAATCGATCCCGGCGTCGGCAAGACCCTTGATCAGCTTCGGGTCGGCGGTGAACCGAAGCCCGCCCGTGTGGTAGCTGAACACGTTCGGGGCGGGGTTCTCGAAGTTCGCGATCGCGATGTCGGCCGATTCGATCAGGTGCCGGACCACGCCGGCGTTGCCCGTCCGTCGGGTCACCGGCGTGTCCCAGCCGAGCGGCGAGCAGTCCTTGCAGATCGAGGTGATCTCGGCGGTCCCGCCGTCGAAGGGGAAGTCGGCGCCCTTGCCGTTGATCTTCAGCGTCTGGGCGACGCCGCGGTCGAGCATGATGTCGCCGCCGGCGACCATCGTCCACGAGGCGGCCGGATCGAAGATCGGCCGGTCGGCGCGCTGCGGCAGCGATGCGGTGAGGCCCCACTCCGCGACCGTCTCGACGGCGTCCACGCCGAACAGCGTGTGGCCGCCCCAGCCGAGGGCACGCACGCCGGGGCCGACGGCATCCGCCCGAAGGACGCCGAGGTACTTGCGGTTCTTGGCCAGGTCACGCGAGAGCCGGGCGGCCGACGGGGCGAGGATCAGGTGCTCGCCACCGGCCGGCGCCTCGACCTGAAGCGCGATCAGGATCGCGTCGGCCTCGGATTCGACCAGCTCGAGGGCGTCCCAACGGGTGCTCGTCCCGGCGAGCGTGGCGGCGATCTCCGCCCGGGTAACCTTCTCGATCGTCGTTCGGTACTGGGTGACGGGCACGATCGGGACGTCGGCCAGTGGCGCGTCGACCGGCGGCGGGCTGGCGGACCCGTCCGGTTCGTCGGTGGCCTGGCCGGGGTCCGAGGGGCGGATGGCCGGCGGCGAGGCGCTGCTGCGAGCGGTGTTGCTCGGACCGGGCGATGCCGACGGCGGCGAGGCTCGTCCCCAACCGAGTCCCACCACACCCACCAGCAGGATCGCCACGGCGCCGATGACGCCGACGACGGGAAGGCGCTTCACCGGATCGATGATGCCACGAGGGATGCATCGGGCAGAAGGACGCCCCGTCCGGGCGGGCGGACGGGGCGTAGGTAGATTCGGAGAAGATGGCGGACCCGACCGGATTCGAACCGGCGATCTCCAGCGTGACAGGCTGGCATGTTGGGCCGCTACACCACGGGTCCAGTTGCGGCGAGTGCGGAGGATAGCACTTGCACGTCAACGGCCGCCAGTGGCCGTCAAGCGCCGTTGAGCGTCGGCCCGGCGAGCGTGGACACGCACGTGAGCTGGGTCGTCAGCGCTCGAAGACGAGCGGCGGGGCGTCCTGCCCGAGGCGGCCGTAGCGGACGAGGATCCGACCATCGGCCGGATCGTGGACGGTCAGCGAGCCCTGCCACTGGGCCTCCCGACCGTCGGTGTCCACCCCGGCGGCTCCACTGGCCAGGACCAGCCCATCAGGCGTCACCGCGACCGAGACATACGCGGCCGCCGGCGCCCAGCGAGCGTCGAGGGCCAGCGTCGACCGGTCGACGACCAGGATCCCGAGACTCGCGGGGCCGAACTCCATCTCTGGGCTGACCGGCTTGTAGCCGACGAGATAGATCGACGACCCATCGGGCGACGCGCTCATCTGGCTGAAGAAGTACTGCTGGACGGCCGAGTCGGCGTCGCGCCAGTCGGGCGCGCTCGTCCCACCGCCGGGCGACCCCCCGGGCGCGGCGGTCGTGGCGGGATCGAAGGTGACGGACTCCACATCCAGCGTGTGGGCGTCGACCCGGGTGAGCACGAGGTGGCTCGGCTCCCAGACGTAGATCATCCCGTTCGCCCGATCGAACATGGGCTCGCCGAACCAGGTGTCATCGGGGGCAGGAACATCGACGATGCCGGTGGTCCGGCCGTCGAGGTCGATCGCGCCGACCTGCCAAGCGAGGATCGAACCCTCGCCCAGGAGGGGGCACAGCCAGGCCAGGCGGTCGCTTGCCGCGAACCCGACGTATGGGCAGAACGTCGAAAGGCGGTCGAGCCCGGTGGCGACGCGCACCGTCCCGACCGCGCCGTCATGACCGAGCTCGACGCGCCACGCCCGAACGGTCGACGGAGGCGTACCCGGGGTCGCGGCCTGGACGGATGCCCAGACGAACGCGACCCGGTTGCCCGGTGCGATCCGGACATGGGGGCCATCGACGTAGACCTCCGGCGACGGTGACGGGGCCGGCGGCGCGGGCGGCGCGCCGGCAGATCCCGATGGCTCGGGGCCTGGCGAATCCGTCGAAGCCGGGAGCACGCCCAGCTCCGTCATCGGGCCCAGCCGTCGACCGTCGACATCGAGGGCGGCGAGCGAGAAGGCCCATGCCGCGCCCTGCTTGCGGCCGACCGCCAGCAGACCCGTCCGGCCATCGGCGGCGATGTCGACATCGGTCAGCGGCTCGCCCTGACCGGCCTCCGGAAAGGTTGCCGGCAACTCCAGGAGGTCCGTGAAGTCCGTCGGATGGCCCTGGGCGTCGATCCGGATCAGGCGCACGATCCGGACCGGCTGGTCGTTGACGATGTCGTCGACGAAGCAGACGCAGGTCCAGCCGGAGCCGCCCGAAGCCCGCACGATCGCATCCCGACCGGCGAAGCCGTCGGCGGCCTTCTCGATCGTGCCGTCGCCGAGATCCAGGACGCGCACGCCGTCGACGCCGATCGCGATCCGGCCCGTTGCCGTCCCGCCGTCGGCCGGCGTGACATCGGGAAGCGGCGTCGCCCGGAGGTCCGCGGTCGGTGTTGCGGTCGGGGTCGGCGACGGCGTCGGCGTGACCCCTGGGGTCGCGGTCGCGAGGAACGACAGGTCGAGGTTCGGCCGGCCCGACAGGCGCGGGCCGAGGAACGCGATCGCGATGATCGCGGCCGCGGCCGCTCCGACGATCGCCACCCCGAGCCGGCGGCGGCGCCTGGGACCCTGGCCGTGCGGGTCGCCGCCCAGGCGCCGTGGCGCGACCGAGAATCCGGGGTCGGCGCGTCGCTCGTCCATCTCGCCCACCGTACAGCGTGTGCGTTGCCGCGGTTGACGCGTGACCGCCAGGCCACAGATGCGCCGACTGCGCGGCGGCCGCGCCTATACTCGGCGGCCATGACCGTCCTCGATCTCCGCTCCGACACCGTCACCCATCCGACCGCCGAGATGCGCCGCGCGATGGCCGCGGCCGAGCTCGGCGACGACGTCTTCGGCGAGGATCCGACGGTCAACGCGCTCGAGGAACGGGCCGCCGAGCTCCTCGGCAAGGAAGCGGGCCTCTTCGTGTCGACCGGGACGATGGGCAACCTCGTGTCCCTGATGGCCCACGTGCCGCGCGGCGGCGAGGTCATCGCCGGCGCCCAGAGCCACATCGTCCGGGACGAGGCGGCCGGCCATGCGGTCGTTGTCGGGGCGAGTGTCCTCCAGCTCCGCGACCGACCGGACGGGACGCTCGACCCGGACGAGATCGCGGGTGCGTTCCGCGACCCGACCGACGCGCACGAGCCGACCACCGCCCTCGTCGCGATCGAGAACGCTCACAGCCACTCCGGGAACCAGCCGCTGTCCGTCGCCTACACCGAGCGGGTGGCGGCGGTGGCCCACGATCGCGGCGTGCCACTCCACGTCGACGGGGCACGGTTCTTCAACGCCGTCGTCGCGCTCGGCGCGCGCCCGGCAGACCTGGCGGCGCCGGCCGACTCGGTGACCTTCTGCCTGTCGAAGGGCCTGTCCTGCCCGGCCGGCTCGGTGGTCGTCGGGTCGACGGCGTTCATCGCGAAGGCGCGCCGGGCCCGGAAGATGCTCGGCGGCGGGATGCGCCAGGCGGGCGTGCTGGCGGCGGCCGGGCTGATCGCGCTGCGGGACGGCGACGCCGGGATGATCGACGCGGCTCGCCGAGGATCACGCCAACGCCCGCCGGCTCGCCGAGCTCCTCGCGGCAGTTCCCGGCGTCCGGTCGCCCGGCGACATCGCCCAGCCCGGGGCAGACGACGAGCCGCTGGACCCATCGCGGGTCCGGACGAACTTCGTCTTGTTCCGCGTCGCCGCCGACCGGAAGGCGTTCCTCGCCGCGGCCGCGACCCGTGGCGTCCGCCTCGAGTGGTATCCGCACAACCAGGTCCGGGCCGCCACGAACAGCGGGATCGCGGCGGCGGACATCGAGCGGGTCGCCTCGGGCGTGGCCGATGCCCTCGCCGAGGTCGGCGCGCAAGGAGCTGCCGTCCACGCCTGACCGCTGGTCACGCGGGTGGCCGCGGAACCGCCGACGCGGTGGCACGATCCGGCGCGATCGGCGACACTCACGGCCAGCGCGCCGGGCCCATCTCGCCCGGCTCCGCGGAACGCCCGACATGATGCGGACCGGGCAGGCCACGAGCCCTTGACCCAGGAGACCCTCGTGACCGACACCCTTCAGGACGTCGTCCTGACCCGCCCCGAGCCGGCGCCGAACCCCGGCCCGCTCGACGATCGCTTCTACGACCTCGTCGAGGCCCGGTTCCGCCGGATCCTTGCCGACAATCCGCTCGTCGGGACGTATCTCGGCATCCACACCGAGGATCACCGGCTCGGTGACGGCACCCGCGACGCCGTCCTGGCCGAGCTCGCCGCCGACAAGGAGCACCTGGCCGCCATCGAGGCCCTCGACGAGGCCGGCCTCTCCGCCGACGCCCGGTTCGAGCGCGATCTCGAGATCCACAACGTCCGCCGCCAGAACTTCGACACCGAGGTCGTCCGGACGTGGGAGCGCCGCTCGACCGCCCTCGATGTCGTCGGCGACGCCCTGTTCCTCCTCTTCGCCCAGGACTTCGCGCCGCTGCCGGAGCGGCTCGACTCGATCGCCAGCCGCCTCGAGGCCGTCCCGGCCTGGCTCGAGCAGTCGCGCGACCGTGCGGTCGTGCCGCAGGTCCAGAGCTGGCAGGAGCTCGAGATCGAGTCGGCCGCCGACCTGCCCTCGTTCTTCGACGAGATCGTCACCGCCGGCGCCGACCTGCCCGACGCCGAGCGCCGCCGCCTGATGGCCGCCGCCGACACGGCCCGGGCCGCGATCGCCGACTACGGCGCCTGGCTCAAGGAAACGCTGGCCAAGGGCACCGACGCCTGGGCCCTCGGGCGGGAGCGCTACGACGAGCTCGTGGGCCTGCGCGCCTTCGACGGGCTCGATGCCGACGCGATCCTCGAGATCGGCGAGGACCAGCTCGAGACGAACAAGGCTGCCCGGATCCGGGCGGCGGCCGAGAGTCGACGACCACGCCACCGAGGCCGAGGTCATCGGCCGCCTCAAGGCCGACCACCCGGCGACGTTCGCGGAGGCCCTCGACGCCTACCGCGACGTCATGGTCCGAGCGCGCCAGCACCTGATCGACCACGACATCGTGACCGTCCCGGCGGACGAGCGGATCGACGTCGTCGAGACGCCCGAGTACCTCCGCAACGTCATCCCGTTCGCGGCGTACTTCTCGCCGCCCAAGTTCGACCCGAAGCCGAAGGGCATCTACATCGTCACGCCCGTCGGTCGGCAACGACCCGAACGCGATGCTCGAGCACAACTTCAGCTCGATCAGCAACACGAGCATCCACGAGGCATATCCCGGCCATCACCTCCAGCTCCACGTCGCGAACAGCCACCCGTCGCTGACGCCGGCTGATGACCGACGCCCCCGAGTTCGTCGAGGGCTGGGGGATGTACTCCGAGCAGATGATGCGCGAGCAGGGCTTCGACGCCGCCGCCAACTTCCGGCTCAACATGCACACCGACGCGATCTGGCGAGCGTGCCGGATCATCCTCGACGTCCGCATGCATCGCGGCGAGGTCGCCGTCGACGAGGCGATCCGGTTCCTCGTCGAGCAGACGAGCTTCGAGGAGGCGAACGCCCGGGCCGAGGTCCGGCGCTACACCTACACCCCGACGTACCAGCTGTCGTACCTGCTCGGCAAGGTCCTCCTGCTCGGGCTCCGGGCGGACGAGCAGAAGCGCCTCGGCGGCGCGTTCTCGCTGCGCGACTTCCACGACACGCTGCTCCGCAACGGCTCGCTGCCGATCAGCTTCCACCGCCGGATCCTCGACGAGCGAATCGCCGCCGGGACCGCCGGCGACGAGCGCGGGCGGGGCGGGCTCGTCCAGCGGCGCGAGTCGGGCCGCGCGCGCCTGACGTGCAGGTCATCCCCTCGATCGACCTCGATCGCGGCCGCTCCCGCGTCGTCTTCTGGCCCGGCGCCTCGACCGGGGTCGGCGCGCCGACCGACCGTCCGGACCGGATCGCCGAGAGCTTCGTCGAGCGTGGCGCCCGGCTCATCCACCTCGTCGACTTCGACGGGGCGCGGACCGGGGTTCCCGGCAACCTCGAGGCCGTCGGCACGATCGCGTCCCGGATCGCCATCCCGATCCAGGTCGCCGGCGGCGTCGACAGCGCCGACGGGATCCGCCTCGCGTTCGCGGCCGGCGCGACGCGGGTCGTGACCTCGATGGCGATCGCCGACGATCCCGAGGCTCTCGCCGCCGGGCTCGAGGTGGCCGGGGCGTGGCTCGCGGTCGGGCTGGATCCACGGCCCGAGCGGCTCGCTGCGTTTCCCTGGCAGCGGACCGGCGCGCCGACCCTCGCCGGCGTCGTCGCCGAGCTCGCCGATCGCGGCGTCACCCGGTTCGTGCTGGCCCACGGCGGCCACGCCCCGGAGCTGGCCGTGCTCGGCCCGCTGGCGGCCCGCGCCGACATCGACGTGCTCGTCGCCGGCGGGGTGACCGACCTCGACGGCATCCGCCGCCTGCGCGACGCGGGGATCGCGGGCATCATCCTCGGCGAGACCCTGATGTCGGGCGCCATCGATTTCGGCGCCGCACTGGAGGCAGCCGCTTGAGCTCCGATTCCAACCGTCCCCGCCCGCGCTCATCGAAGAAGCAGCGGGCCCGTCAAGGCGCTGCCGTCCGCGCGACGGCGACGCAACGGGCGACCGCCGGCCCGACTCGGGGCGGCCCGGCATCGGGCGGAATCCCGACGGTCTGGCTCGTCGTCATCGGTGTCGTCGTCTTCGCGATCGGGGCGGCACTCGCCGGCGGCGCGATCCAGTTCGGCGGCGGCGGTGGCAGCGGTGCCGGTGCGAGCCCCCGCACGAATCCCTCGCCCGGAGCCTCCCTCGCGGGGGGCGGCGTGAACTGCCCGACGTCTCAGCCGCCCGCCGCCGCCGCCGGGACGGTTGCGGTCGTGACGATGGAGACCGAGAAGGGCTCGATTCAGATCACGCTCGACGCCGATCTGTCGCCGATCGCGGTCGGCAACTTCGCTGCGCTCGTCGGCTGCGGCTACTACGACGGGATCGGCTTCCACCGGGTCGCGACGCTCCAGGACGGCACGCCGTTCGTGATTCAGGGCGGCGATCCCGACGGCACCGGGAGCGGCGGCCCGGGCTACGAGATCCAGGACGAGGCCGTGACGGCCAAGTACGTTCGGGGAACCGTGGCGATGGCCCGGACCGCGGCCCCGAACTCCGTCGGGTCGCAGTTCTTCATCGTCCTCGACGACAAGGATCAGGCGGTTCTCGAGAGCGCCAACACGTACCAGATCATCGGCTCGGTCACGGTCGGGATGGATGTCGTCGACGCCATCTACACCGCGGCGAACGGCCAGGAGAGCCCGGCCGATCCGGTCGTGATGACCAAGGTCACGATCGGCACGCCGACCCCTCGTCCGTCGTCGTCCGCGCCGGCCCCCTCGGCGGTCAGCCCGGCCGCCCCATCGAGCTCGACCACCCCATAGGCACCAACGTCAGCAGTCAGGAGAGTCCATGACCAGCCTCACCATCGCCACCGAAAAGGGCGACATCGACGTCGACCTGTTCACGACCGACGCGCCCAAGACGAGCCAGAACTTCCTCGACCTCGCGAAGAAGGGCTTCTACGACGACGTGATCTTCCACCGCGTCATCCCCGGGTTCATGATCCAGGGCGGCGACGGCGAGCACGGCAAGAAGTCGTCGCTCAACATCGGGCGTGTCGGCACCGGCGGACCCGGCTACAAGTTCGCCGACGAGCCGGTCACCGGCCAGCTACGTCCGCGGCACCGCTCGCGATGGCGAACTCCGGGCCGAACACCAACGGGTCGCAGTTCTTCATCATGCACGCCGACTACGGCCTGCCCAAGAACTACACGATCTTCGGGCAGGTGACGAAGGGTCTGGACGTGGTCGATGCGATCGCGTCCGCGCCGCGCAACGCGAAGGACCTGCCGGACGAGCCGGTGGCGATCACCGGCATCACGATTCACGAGGACTGACGGGCGGTTCGCGCTCGCCGCGCAGCCCGCGACGGGCGTTTCCGGCGTCCGCCGATATGCGCGCGTAACGAACGTTAAGGAATTTACATCGCGACCTGCATCAAAACTCTTGGATTTCGGGCGGGCGACGAGTAGCATGGCGACTGCGCTGCTTTGTCAGCCAAGCTGCCCCAGAACCAAGGTCATGGGTAGGTAGGGTCAGGGTAGTCGGTGCAGCCGACGTGATAGATGCCCTTGGCGCGTGGCGGGTGTCCGGTTCGCCGGACTTTCACCGGGACAGCATCGAGGCCGGGTCTTTCGGGATCCGGCCTCGAACTATTCTCCGCGGAGGCGACCGAACGACGATGCCGGCGTTGCCGGCTCCGCCGGCTCGCGGCTAGACGGATTCCGTAGCCGGTTCGACCAGGCCGAGGCGGTAGGCGACGGCCGCTGCCTCGCCGCGGCCGGTCACGGCGAGCTTGCCGAGGATGTTCGAGACGTGGACGCCGGCGGTGTTCTCGCTGATGAACAGCTCGGTCGCGATCTGGCGGTTGGTCCGGCCCAACGCCACCAGCCCGAGCACTTCCCGCTCTCGTGCCGTCAGGCCGAATCGTGCGCTGTCGTCGAGCGCCGGGTCCTCGGGCTCCGTGGCCGCGCCGGAGTCCGGCTCGAGGCTCAACCTCGCCCGCGTCGCAAGCGCCGTCAGCTCGCCGAGCAGTGGCTCGGCCCGCAGCCGGGTCGCGATCTCATGCGCCTCGCGGAGGGCGGCGGCTGCCTGCTCGCGATCACCACGGGCCGCGAGGCGTGCCTCGGCCTCGCGCCAGCGCGCATACGCGAGGGGATACGGCCGGCCAAGCCGGCGCCAGGCGTCGACGGCGGCGCTCCAGGCCCCCGGATCCGCCCGACGCTCCAGGCGCGTCGCCTCTGCCTCGCACAGGAGCATCCACGACTCGGATTGGGCCTGGAGGGCGGGGCGACGTGCGACGACCTCGGCATGCCGCCCGCGCATGGCCCGGAGGACGACCTTGCCCGCGTCCACCGCCGCCAGGGCCGCGTCGGGCGTCCGCCGGGCGCGCGCGAGCTCAGCTGCGTCGGCGTTGGCCCGGAGCCCGAGCGCGTAGAGCTCTCCGATCCGGACCTCGGGCGTGAAGTCGATCTGGCGGAGGGCGTTCGACGCGATCGCGGCGGCGTCGTCGGGCCGGCCCTCCCAGAGCGCCAGCTCGGCGAGGCTGGACTGGACCGGGCTGATGAACTGGATGTCCGCGGCGCGATCGGCCATGCGAGCCAGCGGCTGGAGGCGTTCGGCGGCCTCGGCGAACCGGCCGCGGGCCATCGCGAGGCGGCCGAGCAGCTCCTCGGCCAGGATCCGGTTGATCCCGAGCATGACGTCGTCGTGGGCGCGACGGACCGCGCGCTCGGCCTCCTCCCAGCGGCCGAGACGGAAGAAGTCGTCGGCCTGGCCGCACAGCAGATGCGCGCCAAAGAACCGCATCAGCCCGAGCCGCTGGGACACCGCGACGGCGCGCTCGGCCAGGGCGATCAATTCGTCGAGCCGGCCGGCGACGACGTAGACCCACGTCCAGTTCGCATACGCCCGGCCGATGTCGTCGACGATCCCGACCTCCTCGGCGATTGCCAGCGCCCGCCGCAGATCGGCGTCGGCGCCGTCGATGTCGCCGTAGACCGCTCGCGACAGGCCGCGCGTGTTGAGGGCGTGGCCCTCGATGTCCCGGGCGCCGATCGCGCAGGCGATCGTGAGAGCCTCCTCGGACAGCGCGTTCGCATCCTCGAAGCGGCCACCGAGCATCAGGATCTGGGCGAGACCGGCGACCGCCCGGGCTCGAGCCTCTGACGGCGGCTCGGCCGGGATCAGGTTCATCGCCGTTCGATGGCCCTGGTTGGCGAGGTCGCCCTGGCCGGCGATCCAGGCGTACCGCCCGAGCCGCTCGTACAGGAGTCCGGCCCGGATCGGATCGGCGGTCTCGTCGACGAGCCGGATCGCGGCCTGAACATGCTCGACGGACCGCGCGGCGTCGTGGAATCGGGCCACCCCGGCGAGCGCCGCCAGGAGGTCGACCTGGTCGCGGCCGGCGTGGGCCTCCGCATCGGGGACCTGATCCCACAGCTCGATGACCCGCTCGTAATGGGCCGTTGCCTCGGGGAACGCGTAGCCCACCTCGGCCGCCTCGCCCGCAGCGACGGCCGCTTCGAGGGCCCGCGGCAGGTCGTGCGCGGCGTACCAGTGATAAGCGAGTGCCGCGGCGTGGGTCGCGCCATCGGCCGAGCTGGCTTCGAGCGTCCGGGCGAACGTCGCGTGGAGTCGGGTTCGCTCGCCGGGCAGCAGGTCGTCGTACACGGCTTCCTGGAGCAGCGCGTGGCGGAAGGCGTAGCGCTCCACGCCGGCGGTGGGATCCGGCACGAGCACCTGGTGGCTGACGCACTCGCGCAGGGCGTCGTACAGGCTCGTCGCGTCCATGTCCAGGGCGGCGGCGAGCAGCTCCGGATCGACCCGCTGGCCGGCCGCCGATGCGACCCGCAGGAACTCCTGGGTCGGTTCGGCGAGGAGGGCGACCCGCGCCAGGAGGAGGTCGCGCAGGGTCTGCGGCAGGTCGGCCCGGCCGTCCTCGCCGGCGGCGGCCAGCAGCTCCTCGGCGAAGAAGGCGTTGCCGCCCGACCGGGTGTGGATCGAGTCGAGGAGGGCCGGATCCAGATCGCGGCCGGCGATGGCCCGGAGCTGCTCGGCGGACTCGCCACCGTCGAACGGCTGGAGGTCGAGGCGGTCGACGCCGGGCGCTCGGCCGAGCTCGGCGAGGAAGGTGAGCAGCGGATGGCGACGGTGGAGCTCGTCGGAGCGGTAGGTGAAGACGAGCATCACCGCGGCCTCACGCAGGTTCCGGACGAGGAATGACAGCAGGTCGCGGGTCGAGCGGTCGGACCAGTGGAGGTCCTCGACGATGAACACGACCGGCCGCTCGAGGGCCAGCCGCTCCAGGACGCGGAGAAGCAGCTCGAACAGACGCCCCTGGGCCGACCCGATGCTCAGCCCGGATGCCGCCTCCTCGGCGACGGGCCCGAGATCAGGAACGAGCCGGGCCAGCTCGGAGCGACCCGGCCCGACCAGGTTCTCGAGGTCCTCGACGGAGGTCCGCCGGATGAGCCCGCGGATCGCCTCGACGACCGGGGCGTACGGCAGGGCGCCTTCGCCGAGCAGGATGCAGCCGCCCTGGAGCACCTCGGCGCCCTCGGCCCGGGCGAGATCGGCGAACTCCGTGACGAGCCGGGTCTTGCCGACCCCGGCCTCGCCGGAGATCAGGGTGGCGCCGCTCTGGCCGTCGACCGCGAGCTCGAAGGCGGCGCGCAGCCGGACGAACTCGTTGGTACGACCGATGAGGACGGGGCTGGAGACGCGGACGGCCATGCCGTCGATTATCGCGCCCGACCTCCAGCCCTCCACCAGCGTCATCCGTCCTGTTCCCGCGCGTCGGCTACGTGGCGTGGGCGACCCGGCCGATGCGCCGGACGATTGCCGTCGCGATCGACAACGTCGCGCGCCACGGCCGGCCGGCGGGACGGTCAGGCGAGGCTCGCCGGACCATTCGCTGGCGCTCGGCCTCCTCGATCATGTCCTGGATCCGCTCGGCGGCGAACATCTCCGTTTGGTAGCTGATCATCGTGTGTTCCTGTCCTTCCGGGTGCGTCGTCGGTCTCCTCTTCTGGCACGAAGACTCGGGCTAAAGGAACGGGCGTGTCATCACGATGGCTCGCTATTTCCGGGAGCCGCGGCGGGTCATTCCGCGCAATCGGGGTAGGCTCGCGGCCGTGGATGACCTCGAGCCTGAGCTCCTGCCGGGTGCCCGTATCCTGTCGCGGCGCGACCTCCTGCGGGGCGCCGCGCTGGGTGGCGTGGCCGTGTTCCTCGCCGCGTGCGGCTCGGGCGAGTCGACCCCGTCCAGTGCTCCGTCGCCAAGCCGGACGCCGGCGTTGCAGCCACCGTCGGCTCCGCCGCCGAGCCCGTCCGCGCCGCCGACCGCAACCCCGTCTGCGGCGTCCTCGCCCGCCGTGGGGCTCGGCCATCGCATCGCGGGGCTGATGATCGTCGGGTTCCGGGGCAGCGAGCTGTCCGACGCCGGCTGGGTCCGGACCGCCCTGGCCGAGTCAGGCCTCGGCGGCGTCATCCTGTTCGATCGCGACCAGCTGACGGGCGGCCGGCGGAATGTCGTCTCGCCGGCCCAGGTCAAGCGCCTGACCGGGGACCTGCGGGCGGCCGCGCCCGGTCGCGCGATCGCCATCGGCGTGGACCAGGAAGGCGGCGTCGTCACCCGGCTGTCGCCCGCCCACGGCTTCTCAGCCGTAGCGTCGGAGGCGACCGTGGGTGCCGGGACCGCCGCCGCCGCGCGGACGTGGGCGGGTGACCTCGCGAGGACGCTCGCCGAGAACGGCTTCGACCTGAACTTCGCGCCGGTCGTCGACCTCGACGTGAACCCGCGGAGCCCGGCGATCGGGGCGCTCGATCGATCGTTCTCGGCGGATCCGGATGTGGTGGTCGAGCGCTCGACGATCGAGATCGAGGCGCACCACGCAGTCGGCGTTCGAACGACGCTCAAGCATTTCCCCGGGATCGGCAGCTCGACGACGAACACGGACTTCGGCGTGGCCGACGTGACGAAGACCTGGAGCCGGACCGAGCTCGAGCCGTTCGCGCGGCTGATCACCGCTGGCCAGGTCGACCTCGTCATGGCCGGGCACGTCGTCAACGGCCAGCTCGATCCGGACCGGCCGGCGTCGCTGTCGAAGGCCGTCGCGACGGACCTGCTCCGCGGCGAGCTCGGCTGGGAGGGAATCGTCGTCACCGATGATCTCCAGGCGGCCGCGATCACCGCGACCTTCGGACGCGACGAGGCAATCCTGCTGGCCCTCGAGGCGGGCAACGACCTGCTGCTGTTCGCCAACCAGCAGGTCTATGATCCCAATCTCGTGCCGCGGGTGGTCAAGGTCGTCGCGGCTGCGGTGGCATCCGGCCGGATTTCCGAGAGCCGGATCGACGAAGCCTGGTCGCGGGTCCAGGCGTTGTTCGGAGGCACCACCAGCTGAACTCGCGTTCCTGACCGGGCCGCCCGCACATCCGCGTGAGTGGAGTAGGGTGT
The DNA here is from genome assembly GCA_963746075.1 of uncultured Chloroflexia bacterium. GTDB lineage: Bacteria > Chloroflexota > Limnocylindria > Limnocylindrales > CSP1-4 > CF-46. The sequence goes on along the minus strand of CAVUZY010000007.1, from coordinate 11,187 downwards.
TGCCGTGCACTGTGCTTCGGTTCGGTGGCGTCCGTGGGAGGCCGGCAGAAGCACCCTTGCGTTCGGTCGAGCTCGCCGGGTCGCGCTCCCGATCCCACCGTCGGGCGACCCCGCCTCATGACGCGACCCGTCGCCGCGCGTCCGCCCGGGGCGGACAGCCAGTACTGCGAGCGGTGCGGGGACGTGGCGGGCGAGGCGACGTCCCTCCGGCGAGTCGGGTTGACGCGGTGCCCGTCATGCAGCGTCTTCGCCTGTCAGCGGTGCTGGGCAAAGGCCGCCGGGGCCTGCCCCGGCTGCGGCTTCTCACCGGTCGGGGCGTCCGTCGTCGCGGCGTTCCGGTCCAAGCGCGACCCGGTGACGAGCCGGCCCCTCACCGGCGCGACTGCGGCCACCGGCGCAGCAGCGATGGCCCGGCCGGCCCCGCGTCGAGCGGATCGGTCAGCCGCCCTGGCCGTCCTCGTGACGATCGTCGCGCTGTCGGTGGTGGGATTTGCCCTGGCCGGTCCGTTGCGGCCCAGCAATGGAGTCGAAGGTGCCGTCGGCACGCCCGGCCCGGTCGCGGTCCGGTCGATTGAGCCGTCGTCTGGGTCGTCGCCCGTCGTGGTGGCCGGGGGCGATGGCGCGACGCCGTCCCCGACCGCGCAGCGACCGACGGCAAGGCCGACCGCCCGACCGGCCCCGGGCGTCGCGTCGACGCCGCGTCCGAACCGAACGCCCGGTTCGACACCGCAGCCAACGCCCCGATCGACGCCGCGCCCCACGCCCAGGCCGACGGTCGCGCCGCCGCCAACCCCAACGCCGTGTGTCGCTGTCGCGCCGCAGCTCGTCGGCCAGAAGAAGTCGAACGCGACGCGCCTGTGGCACGACGCCGGATTCACGGGCAGCGTCACGACCCTGCCCGGTCACGGCAACTACCGGATCGCGACCCAGAACCGGACCGCCGGGAACACGTACGTCTGCGGCACGTCGCTGACCGTCGGGCCGTAGCCGGGTCCGTTCACCCTTCCGCGCCAGCCGGCGGGCCTGCCTCCTCCGAGCGGTAGGGAGTGAACAGCTCCGGCACGTCGCTGCCGGCCAGGTTCGCCCGGATCTGGGCGCTCGGCTCACCGAGCAGCTCACCGTGGACCACGGTGACGGTCGCGAGGACGTCCGCGAACAGGTGGCCGAGGTTCTCCGCGTGCGCGATGGCCGCCTCGGAGTCGCGGTACCGCTCGATGACGATGCACTCGCTCTGATCGTCATTCATGAAGATGTCGTATTGCAGCGTGCCGGGCTCATTTGCCCGCACGAGCTCTGCCGCCTGATCGGACAGGCGCAAGTACTCCTCGCGCCGGCCTTCCTTGAACTTGAATCGGGCGATGCCGAGCAGCTCGCTCATGTGGATCAGTCCTCCAAGACGTGATGACGAAGGCATGGAGTCTCGAACGGCCCCGACCGATGGGTCAAACGCCAAATCCCTCCTCGAGGGAAAGGCAGAAGGTCGGTCCGCATTCAGCGGGTATCATCGGCGTCCGCGCGCCTGTAGCTCAGTGGATAGAGCGTCGGCCTCCGGAGCCGAAGGTCGCAGGTTCGAATCCTGTCGGGCGCGCCATAACAACCTTTTCCGGCAGCGCGAGCGCAAGACCATGCTCGTAGGCGGCCGGGGTCAGCGCGCGGACGACGATCTCGCGGCCCCGCGACGATGATCCGGTCGTAGATGGCGTGGACGAGCTCCGCGCGTCTCCACCGGCAGGTCCGCGCGACGCGATCGCCTCGCCGATGGCGCGCAGCCACTCGACCGCCCGGGCGGGCTTGATCCCGGCGCTCTCGCCGGCGTCGAGCTGATCGCGGGCGGCCTTGAGCTCGGCCGCTCGCGCGAGGTAGTCGGCGTCGCTCACCAGCCCTGCGACGTGCTCCATGGCCAGGTCGCGGAGTCTGGCGCTCGATCCGGCCGCGCTCGATCGCGACCGGCGGCCGGGCCGAGCCCAGCGCGGCGACGACCCGCGCGATCGGCCGTCGCTCGAGCTCGAGGCCGCCGAGCTGGGCCAGGATCGCCGGCTCCCACGTCTCGTCGCCCAGACGGGCCCTCGTCCCCCACGTCCGCGCAGGGCTCGGGGTGGAGCTTCCGATGACGCCCGTCGGCGAACGTTCCGTCGCTCCGGATCCGCCGGCCGCAGACGCACTCGAGGAGCCCGCCGAGCAGGTCGACGCGGCCCCGGTTGCGCGGTCCACCGCCGCGGGTCTTGCCGCGCCGGACTTCCTCGACCCGTGCCCACAGCGAGTCCGACACCGGCGGCTCCGCCCGCCACGGCGCGGCTTCGCGGATCTCGCTCGCTCCGACCGCTCGGCGGACCCAGCCGTTGTAGATCGGGTTCATCAGGATCCCCCGGACCCGCGACGACCGCGAGACCGGTCTCCGCCTCGAGGTCGGCGGTGCTGACCGTGCCGAGGGCGTAGCGCTCGAACAGGCCGACGGCGGTCCCGATCGTCGTCGGGGTCGACCGCGAGGGCGTGAGGCGGCTCGGCAGAGCGGCGGAAGCCGAGCGGGGCGTGGCCGCCGGGGTCGCGGAGGCTGCTCGAACTTGGCGGCATAGCCGTCGGTGATCCGGCTCCGACAGTCGGCGGCTGTACTTCTCGGCGCCGGTCGCCTCGGCCACCAGCTCGTCCCAGTCGTGCGGGTCGGAGCTGACAGGATCGGCGGTCGCACATGACGAGGGCCACGCCGGCCGGATGGAGGCAGTCCTCGAGGAGCTCGAGGGTCCGGCGCAGGTTGCGCTGCCAGCGGTCGGAGTAGCCGATGAGCAGGAGGTCGAAGTCGCCCGCCTTGGCCGCGGCCAGCATCCGGGCCATCGTCGTCGGACTTCCAGACGGTCGTGCCGCTGTGGGCGACCTGGTAGGCGAGCCCGGTGTCGACCAGGCCGTGGCGCTCGATGAAGCGGTCCTGCTGCTCGCGCTGGCTGGCCGGGCCGTACCGGTCGAACTGGCCCGCGGGTCGACTCGCGGATCCAGCGGGCCGCCCGGAGGCCCCGGATGTCGTCGATCGAACGCGGCAGCGGCTTCATGCGGCGGGATCCCTCGGAGTCGTCACGGTCCGCATGTTTGCTCTGTCGCGCGCAATAGCAAGTCGTCGCGCGAGGCTGCTCGGCCGGACCGCCTGGATGGCGTTGCTCGAGCGCCTCCACGAGGCGCGCCAGGGCGCGGACGAGGGGGTCGGACGGCGGAGAATTGCGGGTCGGGCTCATCGGCCGCGGAACAGGGCGAGGGGCTGCCAGCGAACAGGGAACCGGGACGGCCCGCGCTCCGGTGGTCCATGGACGAGCGTCGCGACGCGTAAGCCGCGCGCCATGGCCGATCTAGCCGTTCGACGCGGACTGGCGAAGGCGACGTACCAAGCTTGGCACGCTCTCCGAAGCCGCTTCACGGCAGGGACGGACCAGCGGCGGCTCCAACGGAGTCGGCGGAAGTGGCTCGGGAGCAAGTCCCCGCTCGTGCCCGGTCCCAGCGACTTCGTCAGGTAGCCCGCGAGGCCCGACCTATGGCGACGGACGTCCACCGCGCGTCCGAAGCCGACCTCCCTCGCTGCCCTGGCCAGCCAAGGAAACGGAATGTAGGAGCCACGAAACGCGACGTGGATGTGCGGGCTACCCCGGTCCTGAAGCTCTACGGCGGCTGCGTACTCGAATGGACCGTAACCTCGGCCGATGCGATTGCTGATTCGCTTCCAGCGCGCGGTCAACTTGTCGAGCGACTGTTCCGGGTTCTCGCCCCCGGCAGAAGTCAATGTCATGAAACGGACCGTACCCACGCCGAGGCCGGCCTGGATCCGCTTCCGTGCCCGGCGGACGAGGCGGGGGCCGCAGTTGCCACAGCGCCAGCGACGGCAGCGGAGCGGGAAGACGGACGCATCCTCGCCGTCAATGCCGACGATCGAGTAGCCGCCGCATGAGCGAACGGTCGGGGCGTGCCGATCTTCTTTACTCGGCGTCTCGCCGGCTGCCGGGTCAAGCCAAGAGGGCCGCGGCGCTCCGCGGTCGGCGCCCTGAAGCGGCCGCGCCTTGGCTGCTCCAGCGACGGGGTAGGGGCCGCTCGCACGAGAATCCGCTCGCATCACGCAGTGATGGTCGTTCCTGGGCCGCGAAAGTTCGAGGGACACGAAGAACTGAAGCCGATCTGTCCCTACAGGTACCAGCCCGTCTCCCAGCCGGTGGTATCAACGCCGAGCCGCTGGGCGGCGCGCTCAATCGCCTTGCGCACCGTCTCCGCGCCGCCGCGCGGCGCCGGCTTCAGACCGCTGGCGAGGTCCTCATACGAGGTCCGGAATCGCATCTTCCGGTACAGCCACTCGATGTCTCGCTCTAGGTTTGGGATTTGGCGCCCGTAGGCGATCAGTCCAAGTTCCTCGGTCTCGCGCTGGATTTGGGCGAGCGCTTCTTCATCTGGCCATCGCAAGGGCAGCGAGGCGCGCCTTTGCGGCACTTCGCGACTCGCTGCCGGGAAGCCACTCGGCTCGCTTCCACGGCGCCGGTACGATGCCGACCACTTCAGGTTCGAATTGATGTCGACGCTGAACTGTGGCGAGGGTTCCCGGACCGTATGTTGAGGGCGCGGCGCTGCCCGAGGTCCGGGCGCTCACGTAGCGATCAATCCAGGCGAGGACGTGACCCAAGCCATCGTCGCCGAGCCGATCTAGGCCAAACCGTGTCGCCAGCGTTCGAGCGTCGGCGTCGAGCGATGCCAGCTGCGGAACGTCCAGCGACAGGCCGTGATCACCCGGAACCATCAGCCACTGCATGTCGATCCGCGACCGCCCCGAGATCGGGCCTACGGCGGACGCAGCCGCGACGGCCAGCGGTACAAGGGTTCCGAGTTCGCGGTTGAAGGCTGCGTCAAAATCGTAGCGACGAAACAGAGCGGCCAGAAGCTCGGATCGCAATTCGATCTGGGTCGGATACCCGCGACGGGCACTTGATCGACTTGGCACCACCCGTCGCCTCGGTCGGCCTTGGGTTCGAGATCGGCTCGCAACCCGCGTTGCGGTACCCGCCAAGTCTAAGGCCGACGTGGAACCAAGGCGAAGGCCGGACCCACCGAGCGTCGGAGGATTGACGTCCACCTTGACGCGCCGCACGCTGCCTCCGGTGGGGATCAACGAATCGATCGCGTCGGCGGGCGTCACGCGGAATGGCGCCCGCATCGGGGCCGCGAGCGCGGTTGCCATGGTCGTGGCGCTCACGGCCTACGGGTTCCTGGCCCCGCCGACGTTCACCAGATTGACCTTCGACGACCTGTTCGGCGATCCCGGATCGTTCGGTGCACTCGTCGGGGTGCTGGCCATTGGCCTCGGAGTCCTCGCCTCGGGATCGGTCCTTGGGACACGCTTCTTCGAGGGCCGCTGGCCCTGGCCAGTCGGTCCGAGGGTCAAAGCGTCTGTCCGGCGACGGTGGCTGCCGGCGCTCCTGTCGAACGCCGCTCTGATCCTGGGCATGAGGCTGATCCAGCCCGCTCTGCCGCATGCATCGGGCCTGTACGTTCTCCCGGAGACTCCGGACGCTTGGCTGAGGGTCGACGCTCCCGTGGACTACGCCCTCCTCGGAGTTGTGGCGTTGCTGGCCTGGACATTCGCCTTCACCTTGGGCGTGCTCATCGTCATCGGCTGGGATCAGCTCCGGACTACAGCCCGATTGCGCTCGCCACCTTGACCCATCCGGCATCCGTCTCGCCCTCCAGCCGCCGCAGATAGACGGTCGTGACCGCCAGGCTGGAGTGGTCGAGGAAGGCGCTGACCGCCTCAATGGACTCGCCAGCATCCCGCCGGAGCTTGGCCGCCGAGTGCCTGAGCAGATGCAAGCCGGACAGCGGCAGCCCGGCCGCCCGGAGGTAGGCGCGGAATCGCGCGTAGACCGTCCCGCCCGTCACGCCCCGCGGGTGGCCGCCTGCCTGCCACAGCGAGGCGCCCGGGTCCATCGACGCCACATCCAGCCCGGCGTCGGACAGCGTGGCCTGGAGCGCCTCGTAGGCCGGTCGGGGCAGCTCCCGGCGGCCGCGCTTGCCGCCTTTGCCGCGGTACGAGTAGAAGGCAGTCTCACCCTCGACGCTGATGTCGCCTGCCGTGAGCCCGAGGACCTCGGCCCGGCGTCGTCCGGTCAGGATGAACAGCAGGAGCAGCGCCCGATCGCGCCGCCCGACGATCGTGTCAGGGACGACCGCCAGCAGGCGCCGAACCTGGTCGGCCGTCAGCCCTCTTGCCGGAGCTCTGGACCGTCCGCGGCCGCTCCAGCGCGTCGCACGGGTTGAAGGTCGCGAGCTGCATCCTGATCAGGAACCGGAAGTAGCTCGACAGGCAGGCGATCCGGGCGCCGACCGTTGCCGACGACGGCTCGCGGCCCGACAACCCGATCCCATGCGCCCAGGCGAGGACATGGGCCGGCGATACCCGATCGGGAGAGCCGACCGAGCCGAGGAACGGCCACAGCATCCGGGCGTAGCCCTCGACCGTCCGGCGGGAGCCCGAGCGGCGTTCCTTCTCGGCCAGAAAGGCGGTCACGGTCTGGGTCCAGGCCGGGACATCGGACGACACTTGGGCGGGGAGGAGTTGAGGGTTCATGGCGGCGGGCTCCTGAGCGACGGGTGGTCGTCGCCATACATCACTCAGGTCGCGCTGGAAGTCCACACCATGAGAACCTCGTCGCCGCGTTCGCGAAGCCGACCCACTTTATAATTCTACATGATGATTAGGTTGCGCCAGGATCCAGCTCTCCCGCGCCTGACGAGCCGAGGGGGGCACGAGAGGCCGCCCATTCGAGATCCAGGCACTCTCAGGACGTCGGGCGCGTTCGTCGCCAGTCGCCCACGGTGGAATTCGGCGACGGTTCGGATGCCGAGGTGCCCGAGTCGCTCTTGTCAGGTGACATCTCCGCACACTGACTGACTTCGAGGACTCGTACCCTCGGCGAATGTCGCGCAGCGCCAAGTCGAACATGCCCTCGGATCTCGACTTTGTCCTTGCCGCGCTCTACGATGACGACTTCGCCGCGGCAGTTCGACATCTTCACGGCGTTGCTGATCCTGAATGGTCCTACGCAGCTGGCGAAGTCGCGACGGGCTGGCCCGCGCGGCTACGAGACTCCGCTGGCGACCGAACTGTTGCCGCGCGACCGCGCCATCCCTCTCGTACGCAGGATGCTCGACTATTCCGACGACAGCAACCGGATCGACGCCGTCGCGGCATACGCGGCGTTGGATCCTGACGGGATGCCCCCACTCCTGGGCAAACTGCGAAACGGCTCCGATCCATGAGCGATAGTGAGGTCCTCGAACCGCTTGGACGCTCGCGACGCAGATCATGCCGAACCGACTTGCCGAGATCGCTGCGGTTCGAGACGTCGAGGATCCGAGCCGCGGTCAGCGAAGGCCCTCGATGTGGTCTAGCAATATGCTCTGAACGAGTAGATGCAACAGCAACCGCCCAAAAAAAAAATTTAAGGAGACCGGCGCAGCCGGTCAACGGCAAGATCGTCAACACCTCGTCGGAGTCCGGCCTGTACGGCAACGCCGGCCAGCTCAACTACGCGGCGGCCAAGGCCGGCATCGCATCGATGACGATCGTGCTCGCCCGCGAGCTCGAGCGGGCGGGGGTTCGCGCCAACGCCATCGCGCCGGTGGCGCTCACCCGCCTCACCGAGAACCTCATGGGCGCGGCGCCCGACGACATGAAGGCGCAGCTCGCGCCCGACCACGTCGCGGCCGTCGTCGGCTGGCTGGCATCCGACCTGTCGGCTCCGCTGTCCGGGCACGTCGTGAAGGTGCAGGGCGGGGTCGCGCAGATCGTGCGGGGCTACCGGCCGTCGAGCCAGATCACGTCCGACAAGCCCTGGACGATCGAGGAGATCGAGGGGCAGCGCGACGGGCTGCTCAGCGGCGTCGACGCCGGCATCCCGCCGTTCCTGCCGCCGTACGAGGGCTAACCCCGCATGCAGCTGGCCTGGGGCCCGGAGGTTGAAGAGTTCCGGGCTGAGCTGTCGCCTTCCTCGACGAGTTCACGCCACGCCAGAGGCCAAGATCGGGCACGACTGGGCGACGAACGAGGTGAGGACGAAGAGCTCATCCCAGACCTGGGCTCGTCACTGGCAGGCCACGCTCTTCGACCACGGGTGGATGGTGCCGGCTACCCGCCCGAGCTGGGTGGCCGCAACGCCACGCCAGTGCAGACGCTGGTGTTCATGGAGGAGCTGGCCCGGCGCGGCATCCCTCGTTCGCTGCACTTCCCCGGTTACGCGATCGTCGCGCCGAGCCTGCTCGAGTTCGGCACGCCCGAACAGAAGACGCATGGCGCCGGCGGCTATCCGGGCGACACGGTCTGGTGCATCGGCATGAGCGAACCGGGCGCAGGCAGCGACCTTGCGGCGCTCACGACGCGCGCCGTCCTCGATGGCGATCGCTTCATCATCAACGGCCAGAAGGTGTGGACCTCCTACGCCATGGTCGCCCAGAAGTGCTTCTGCTACGTGCGCACCGATCCTGACGCGCCGAAGCACAAGGGCATCAGCGTGCTGATCACTCGACATGGACACGCCCGGCATCGACGTCCGGCCGTTGCGGCATATCAACGGCGCGGCCGAGTTCGCCGAGGTGTTCTTCACCGATGTCGAGGTGCCGGCCGACCAACATCCTCGGCGATCTGCACGGCGGCTGGCGCATCACGATGGGCTCGCTGGCGCACGAGCGGGGCGGGCTGTGGGTCCAGAGCGTCGCCATGTGCGAGCACGCGCTCGACGACCTGCTCGCGCTGGCTCGCCGCACCGGCCGGGACCGCGACCCGACGTGCGCCGCCGCTGGCGGAGCGCGTACGAGCGAGCCGCCAGCCTGCGCGCCCTCGGCTACAAGGGGTTCTCTTCGTTCGCGAAGACGTCGTCCTCGCCCGAGCACAGCTACCTCAAGCTGGCGTCGAGCGAGATGGGCAAGGCGCTCTACGAGCTGGGCACCGAGCTGTGCGGGCCGTACGGACCGGTGATCGATCCCGAACGGGGCGAGGAGGCCGGGCGCTGGATCCGATCGTTCATGGTCAGCTTCGCCAACACCATCGCCGGCGGCACGTCGGAGATCCAGCGCAACATCATCGCCGAGCGCGTCCTCGGCCTCCCGAGGGGATAACGAGCCGTTGACACGGAGGGTTGCGATCGTCGGGGCGGCGCTCTCCGACATCGGGCGGGTCGATCACAAGACGGCCTTCGAGCTGCACTTCCAGGCCACGCAAGCGGGCGCTCGACGACGCAGGGCTCACCAAGAACGACGTCGACGGCTTCGGCTCCACCGGGCTCGGCACGCTCGCGCCGATCGAGGTCGCCGAGTACATGGGCCTCACGCGCGACCTCACCTGGGTCGACTCCACCGGTGTCGGCGGCAGCACGTGGGAGTTCATGCTCGGGCACGCGGTCAGCGCCATCGCCGAGGGCGTCACCGACGTCGTCGTGCTCGCCTACGGCTCGACCGCCCGCGTCCGACCTGAAGAAGCGTCTGCGCACCGCCAACCTCGCCTTCTCGTCGCGCGGTCCGAGCCAGTTCGACTCGCCGTGGGGCCACTCGCTCATCTCCAAGTACGCGATGACGGCGCAGCGACACATGCACGAGTTCGGCTCGACGATCGAGCAGTTCGCCGAGATCGCGGTGAGCGCCCGCCACAACGCGTCGATGAACCCCGAGGCCTACTACCAGGACCCCATCACGATCGACGACGTGCATGGCCGCGCCGATGATGGCCGAGCCGTTCACCAAGCGGCACTGCTGCCTGCGAAGCGACGGCGGCGGCGCCATCGTGCTGGCCAGCGAGGAGCGGGCGCGCGATCTGCGCGAAGGCGCCCGGTGTGGGTGCTCGGGCCGGGCGAGGCCATCAGCCACACCACGATGAGCGAGTGGGACGACTTCACCGAGTCGCCGTGCGCCGCTCGGGCGCGCTCGCATTCGAGCGGGCGGGCGTGACCCCGGCCGACATCGACGTCTGCCAGCTGTACGACGTGTTCACGCTCCATGGTGATGCTGACGGTCGAGGGCCTTGGTTTCTGCAAGAAGGGCGAGGGCGGCTCGTTCGTCGAAGGCGGCACCTTGCGCGTCGGCGGGACCTGCCAACCAACACCGACGGCGGCGGCCTGTCGCACTGCCATCCCGGCATGCGCGGCATGTTCCTGCTCGTCGAGGGCGACCGCCAGCTCCGCGGCGAGTGCGGTCCCGCCAGGTGACGGCGCCGAGATCTGCTGCGTGAACGGCACCGGCGGCTGGTTCTCGTCCGCCTCCACCGTGATCCTCGGTCGGGGCTGAAGCCGGTCGGAAACGATCACTGAACTCAGGGTTCTCAACGGGTCGCTCGATCCGGCATGCTGGGGGACGAGTGATGGAGCGGCAAGGCACGTACACATTCGTCTTCACGGACATCGAAGGATCCACGCGGCTGCTCCAGCGCGCCGGTGGAGCTTTCGTGCAGCCGCGCCGACGATCACCACCTCCTGATCCGGCGGCCAGATCGCGGCGCATGGCGGCGAGGAGCTCGGCACCGAGGGCGACGCGTTCACCATCGTGTTCACCGACCCACCGACGCGCTGGTGTTCGCGGCGCCGCGCAGGTGCGCTCGCGGCCACGCCTGGCCGGCGAACAGCCAGATCCAGGTGCGCATGGGCATGCACACCGGCGAAGCGGCCATCACCGGCAGCGGCTGGGTCGGGCTGGTGCTCCACGAGACCGCCCCGTGTACTGAGTATATGCTGAGCGAAGAGATGAGCAAAACATGGCCACCATGAACCACAAAAAAAAAAAAATTTGATGAGTTTGGAAAATTAAATTTTGACGCAGATCAGTGAGACTTACCATTGGTCTGCAAGTCCTTGATGACGTTGTAAAGGGTGAAGATAGTTTGGCGCAAAGTGAAATTTTTCGGTGAGGTTGAAACTCCAATTCTGGAGAGTGATGGATCCTTGGTATTTCCCTGATGAAATTGTATAGGGAAGGCAATTGCAATAGGGTGACGGAGGGTTGAGAGTTGGAGTCTCGGGTTGTGAGGTTCGCGGTTCGGTATCCGGCGAACTTGGCGGGGGAGACCGACGACTTTTAGCCGCCGCGAGCGACGCGCATCACTCCGTGGCCGGCAACCGCATCGCAGCGCGCCGATCGCGTGGAGCTTCCTGAGAGGCCTTATGATGAGGATTCGGAACGATCATGGTT
>CAVUZY010000006.1:0-509675 GCA_963746075.1 uncultured Chloroflexia bacterium | reverse complement strand
CGGAGCGGGCCAAGGTCTCACGGGTAACTTGGTGGGGCATCAAGGTCTGAAGCTAGTGGCGTGGCCGGAATTGTCATGAGCAAAGAACTAAAGATTACCGATTTGATTGAAAAGGTTCAGGCTTATTATCCCGCCGCGGATGTCGACCTGATCCGCAGAGCCTATGAATTTTCCGCAAGAGTGCACCACGGGCAAAAGCGTCAATCGGGAGAGCCTTATCTGATTCATCCGACTGCGGTCGCCGACGTGATCGCCGACTTGAAGCTCGACGTGCCCAGCGTCGTCGGCGGGTTGCTGCACGATACCGTGGAAGATACGCTTACTACGCTGGACGAGATCAAAGGCCAGTTCGGGAAGGAAGTCGCCGCATTGGTCGACGGTGTAACTAAACTGGGGCGCACCAATTTCAGCAGTCGCAAAGAAAAACAAGCGGAGAACTTCCGCAAGATGATCCTAGCAATGGGCAAAGACGTGCGTGTCATTCTCATCAAACTTGCCGGCCGCGTTCACAATATGCGCACCCTTGATCACATGCCGTCGGAAAAGCAGATGCTCACCGCTCAAGAAACTCTGGATATCTACGCGCCGCTGGCGCACCGGCTCGGGATCGCCTGGATCAAGACTGAACTGGAAGATTTATCTCTGAAGCATCTCCATCCGGAAATCTACTATCAGTTGAAACGTAACGTCGCCAAGAAAAAAACCGACCGGGAAAAATATATCGAGGAAGTGCTCTCGATTATCAACAAGAAGCTGGACGCAGAAGGCATCGACGCGGAAGTAAGCGGCAGGCCCAAACATTTTTTCAGCATTTATCAGAAGATGGAGAGCCAAAATCTGCAGTACGATCAGATTTACGACCTTGTCGCGTTCCGAATTTTGGTGGATACCCAGCGTGAATGCTACGAGGCGCTTGGGGTGGTTCACTCCAGTGGCGCCCCGTCCCCGGGACGGTTCAAAGACTACATCGCGCTGCCGAAACAAAATATGTATCAATCGCTGCACACCAGCGTCATCGGTCCCTACGGGGAACGTATTGAAATTCAGATTCGAACCCATGAGATGCACCGGGTCGCTGAGGAAGGCATCGCCGGCACTGGCGCTACAAGGAAGGGGAAAACTTGCAGGTCAGCGATATCCAGCGTTTCGCGTGGTTACGCCAGTTGCTCGAATGGCAGGAAAACCTTCAGGACCCGCAGAATTTTTGCACAACCTAAAAGAAGACTTATTCTCCGCGGGCATGTACGTTTTCACGCCGAAGGGAGACCTGCTGAGCTTTCCGAAGGGATCGACCGTAATTGATTTTGCCTACCGAATCCATTCCGAAGTGGGCTACCACTGCTCGGGGGCGCGCGTCAACGGCCAGTTGGTTTCGCTCAAATATATTTTGCGAAGCGGCGACACCGTGGAAATTATCACGACGCAGCAGCAAACGCCGACACGCGATTGGCTGAAATGGGTAAAAACGCCAGCGCCTAAATCAAAAATTCGCAATTGGCTCAAGTCGCAGCAACGAGACCGCAGCGTGGTCCTGGGACGCGAAATCCTCGAAGGAGATCTGCACCGCTATCAACTCGATTTTCAATCCCTGCGCGATAGCGGCAAGATTGACTGGGTCATCAAAGAGTTGGGGATCAATGACGAAGAAGCTTTTCTAGCAGCGTTGGGTTATGGCCGCATTACGACCCGTCAAGTGCTGGTTAAACTGATTCCCCCGGAAAAGCTCGACAGCGGCGCGAAGAAGGCCGAAGGCGCGCTGGAAAATCTATTTCGTCTGGTTTCGACGCAAAAACGCGGCTTGGGCATTCGAGTCAAAGGGGTCGACGATGTGCTCATCCGCTTTGCGTTATCTGTCATCCGCTTCCCGGTGAACGGATTATCGGATTTATCACCCGCGGTCGCGGTGTAACGGTTCATACCGTCGGCTGCCCAACGGTGTTAGAGAGTGATCCGCACCGAAAGATAGACGTAAGTTGGGAAGAAAATTTGCTCATACCGCATCCCGTTAAAATCGAGGTCACCTGCGTCGATCAACCCGGGTTGCTGGCGTCCATCAGTTCGGCGATCACCAGCGCGGATGCCAACATCGCGCGCGCCCAAGTGCGTACTTACTCCAGCCAACGGGCGGTCAACACTTTCGAAGTGATGATCAAAAATTCCGATCACTTGAAGCAAGTGCTGCAGAATATTTCAAAAGTAAAGGGCGTTTATAAAGCGGTTCGCGGACGCGGTCGGGCAGGCGGCAAAGTGGAAACGGACAATTCCTTCGGAAGAGCTCAACTGAGCTTTGCCGACAAGTTTTTTCTTTATGCGACTTTTTGCACTCGTCCTGAATGAATACAATCCGTGCATACCAATGCGCGTTTGACTTGACCTTCGAGCTTGGCGCGAACCCGTTTGAGATTGGCCGCCACGAGCGCTTGGATTTGTTGTTGGCGTGACTGACGCTATTACCTACTGATCGGCCTTTTCCGCAAATAGAACAAACTCTCGCCATTCTTAGTTTCGTATCCTTTCGATAATCTTTGTCGTCGAAAAACCCTCTAGGTAGGGGATCACGACAACCTGCCCGCCTTCACGTTCAACCACATCCGCGCCAATAATTTTACCGGCGCTCCAATCTCCGCCCTTCGCGAGCACCTGGGGCTTGAGTGCTGAAATAACGTTTACGGATCGGCCTCGTCGAACAGAACGACGTAGTCTACCATCTCCATTGCAGCGATCAACTCAATTCTGTCAGTTTCCGGCAAAATGGGTCGGGCTGATCCTTTGATCGATTGAACGGATCGGTCGCTATTGATGCCGACGACTAATATATCGCCTGCGGCCTTCGCTTCGCGCAAAAGGTGCACGTGGCCGCGATGCAAAAGATCGAAACAACCATTGGTGAAGACCACAGTTTTATGACCCGCTTGGCGCGCGCCCGAACAATTATTTGCAGCTCTTTGAGGCTCTTTAGCTTGCCGGTCACTCTGATTCAGCTAACATGATAAGAGCTTGTTTTCAATTAATAAATCTTGCCGAGCCCGGTGAATGTCATATATTGACCAGATATCGAATTCGGCTAAGGTCACAACGAAAAAGCGAGTCACTTCTGTAAGTTTCGTTTCAGATCAATTACCGGAGGAGATAATGGAATATCAGGATCTCAGGGACTGGATCCAAATCGCCGATGAGATGGGCGAATTAAAAACGCTTAAAGGCTGCGACTGGAACCTGGAAATCGGCGCAATTACCGAACTGGTTGCCCACAAAGAGGATTGTCCGCTGTACCTGTTTGAGGATAGAAAAGGCTATCCAAAGGGCTATCGGGTTTTGTCCAATTCGTTGTCGTCGCGCAAGCGCTTGGCGCTTACTCTCGGACTGCCCCCGGGTGAAACCAAGATGGATTTTGTAAAAATTTGGAAGGACAACTACAAGAAGATCAAACCGATCCCCGCAAAGTTCACCAAGAAGAGCGGGCTTTTCGATAACGTCTACAAAGAAGGCGATATCGATATGTTCAAGTTTCCGACGCCCAAGTGGCATGACAAAGACGTGGCCGTTATATCGGCACGGGTAGTGTCGACATGGCACTGGAGATCCTGATGAAGGATGGGTCAACTACGGGACCTATCGGGTCATGATCCACGATAAGAACAAGTTAGGTTTTTACATTTCGCCGGGGAAGCACGGCCGTATTCAGCCGGGAAAAATATCAGGCCAGCGGCAAACCATTTAAAATGGCCATGTCCTTCGGTCATGATCCCCTGACTTTCTTGGCGGGCAGCATCGAAGTTCCCTACGGCGTGCCGGAGTACGAATTTATCGGCGGGTACGCGGCGAGCCGTTGAAATGATCGAAGGAGAATATTCCGGGTTGCCGATTCCCGCGAATGCGGAGATCGATAATCGAAGGGGATGTGCATTTCGACGCTCCGACGACGGAAGGGCCTTTTGGTGAGTGGACCGGTTATTACGCCAGCGCGGAACGTGCGGAGCCGTGGGTTGAAGTCAAGCGCCTTTATCACCGCAACGATCCGATCATTCTTGGCTCACCTCCGGGGCGCCCGCCGGCGGAGCTCGGCTGGTACCGTTCTTATCTGCGTTCCGCTTTAATCTGGGACGAGATGGAAAAGGCCGGGTACCGGATGTGAAAGGGGTATGGCTCACGGTTTCCGGCGGCAGTCGTCTGATGATGTGTGTGTCCATCAAACAGCGCTACCCGGGCCATGCTAAGCAAGCTGCGGTGATTGCCTCGCAGTGTCACGCCGGAGCCTATCTGGGACGCTTTGTCGTGGTCGTCGACGACGACATCGATCCGTCGAACACCGACGATATGATCTGGGCGATGTCGACCCGCTGCGAACCTGAGGCGGACATGGACAGTATTTGCGCCGCTGCTGGAGTGGCCCGCTTGATCCGGTCATTCATCCGACCAAAAAGGGCTTCAACTCGCGCGCAATTATCGACGCGACCCGGCCCTATGAATGGATCAAGGACTTTCCGCCGGTCGCCGAATCCCCTAAGGAGGTTCTCGACGCCACTGCGAAAAAGTGGGGCGCGGAACTGTTCGGTAACGGTAAAAAATAACCCAGCCGCAGATTATTTCTGCTTACGAAGGGGCAAGCCGATGATAGTCGGCTTGCCCCTTCGTTATCGGCTTGTGCCCCAACGGTTGACCGTTTCCCTGCGCGTAAGTATTGTCTTCTCGGAAGTTTGAAGAGTTATGAAAATCAAAATCCTTTCGGCTGAGATGGCCAGCCGTATTGCCGCCGGAGAAGTGGTCGAGCGGCCGGCCATCAGTGGTCAAAGAGCTGATCGAGAATTCTCTCGATGCCGGTGCGACGGAAATTTTCGTCTGGATCGAAAAGAGCGGCACCTCGCTCATTCGCGTCAGTGACAATGGCGAGGGAATAGCGCCGGACGATCTGGCGCTCGCGGTGGAGCGCCACGCCACTAGTAAACTCAACGGAAGATGAGGATTTGTTTCGGATCTCGACGCTTGGGTTTCGCGGCGAGGCGCTGCCGAGCATTGGATCGGTATCTCGGATGGAGATCCTCTCGCGTACGCCGACCGCGGCGAGCGGTCATCGATTACGTATCATCGGCGGCAAGCGCGAGGATTGGCGCCGGATGGCGCTTCCGCAGGCACCACTATCGAGATCAGCGATATCTTCTTCAACACTCCGGCGCGGAGAAAATTCCTTAAAGCGCCGGCGACCGAGTTAAGCCACATCTGCGATGTCGTCAATCGATTAGCGCTGGCGCACCCAAGCGTGCATTTCCGATTACAGCACGATGGCCGCACCGTGGCGGACTACGTTGCGGTCAATGAACCGAAAGATCGCCTTTTCCAGGTTTTCGGCCGCGACGTGACCATGGGTTTGATGCCCTTTTGGTGGAGTGTGGGAGAAATTAAGGTGCACGGATTTCTAAGCACCGCGCCGACGTCTTTTCCCAATGCCCGCTATCTCTACACTTTTGTCAATCGCCGTTACGTTCGCGACAAGGTGCTCACCCACGCGGTGATTTTCGGCTATGAAACGTTGCTCATGAAGGGGCAGTATCCGGCGGTTGTGTTGTTTCTGGATCTGCCATTTGCTGACGTCGACGTCAACGTGCATCCGGCCAAATACGAAGTCCGCTTCCTGCGCCAATCGGAAATCCACGACGTGGTATTTCGCGCGGTTCGCCAAGCGCTCAAGCGCGAAGCGAAAGAACCGGTGCCGCGTTCGACTACAGATTGGCCGCCGGCGTTTCCCGCTGTGCGCGAAGCGCCGCTGCCGTATTCAACTCCAACGATAGCAAATTGGCTGGATGCGCCGGCACAGCGCGCCGAAGTGTTCACCATGCCGATTCAGTCTGAACTTCCCAGACCAGGCTTTTTTTCGTCCATGCAAGTCTTGGGGCAAATTCTTGGCTGCTATTTGGTCTGCGCGGCACCGGATGGGTTGACGGTCATCGATCAGCATGCGGCGCATGAAAGAGTCGCCTTTGAAAAATTGCGCCGGCAGTTGGATGCGGGAAAGGTTGAGACTCAGAATCTGCTGATTCCTCAAACCGTCGACTTAAACGCCGGTGAGATGATGCTCTTGGAACAGAAGCTCGAGATCATGGAACGCTTCGGATTTGCGCTGGAGCCGTTCGGTCCGGGTTCCTATGCCATCAAGTCCGCCCCGGCGCTTTTGCCCGAAGGCGATTACAGTCAGGTTGTGCGCCAAATGGTGGCAGAGCTTGCGGATGTCGATACCTCGGCAAAGCTGCGTCAGCACCTGGAAGAACGCTTGGCGACCCTTGCTTGCCACAGCGTGATTCGCGCCAATCGCAAACTGGAGCCGCACGAAATGCGCGCTTTGCTCGAAGCTTTGGATCAAATCGATTTCGCTACCCAGTGCCCGCACGGTCGCCCCGTGCTGCTCGAGTGGAGCCGCGCCGAGCTCGAGCGCCTGTTCAAGCGAATCGTTTGAATACCGAACCACGGCGTCTTTGATGAAACCAAAGGTCGTCATCGTTCTCGGACCCACCGCGGTTGGCAAGAGCGAAGTTGCGTTAGCGCTAGCGGAAAGCTTGAATGGCGAAATCATCAACGCTGATTCGCAACAGGTCTATCGCTACATGGATATCGGCACCGGCAAGCTTTCCCTGGGTGAGCGGGAGCGCGTGCCGCATCATCTCATCGATATCGTCGACCCCGATGGGGAATTTAACGCAGCGCTATTTCGCCGGTTGGCCAGCGAAGCGATTCGCGAAATAAGTGAGCGCAAGCGAACCGTGATCGTCTGTGGCGGGACGGGACTTTATCTCAAGGCGCTCACTCAAGGGCTTTTCGAAGGTCCCGGCCAAGACCCGGCGATTCGCCGCGCTTTAGAAGCGGAAATTGCGGAACGCGGTTTAGCATCTCTCTATCGACGATTGGAACACATCGATCCGACCGTGAGTTCATCGATTCATCCCAACGACCGCCAGCGCGTCATTCGCGCGCTAGAAATTTACCAGCTTACCGGTAAACCACTCAGCCAGTGGCAAAGCGCGCACGGGTTTCAGGAGAAACCTTTCGCAGTGCGGACGATCGGTTTGAACCGGGAGCGTGCCGAGCTCTACGATTTTATCAATCGGCGCAGCGAAGAAATGGTTCGCGGCGGGTTCTTGGAGGAAGTGCGCGGACTCGTCCATCGAGGATTCGGGCCTGAACTCAAACCGCTGCAGAGCGTCGGCTATCGTCAAATGGTCGCTGTCCTCGAAGGCAGACTCACGATGGCCGATGGATTGGCGGAAATGAGACAGGAAACGCGCCGGTTGGCAAAACGCCAACTGACCTGGTTTCGCCGGGATCAGACTATTCAGTGGTTTCATCCGGAGCGTCAACTGCAGCAGATCTGCGAAACCGTCAGCCAGTTTCTGGATCAGCATCCGACCAATTCTGAGCCGGCGCGATAAAAACAGGAGCACCTATGATGCAACGCAGAAAACCCTCAGCTGAGCTGGCTCGCCATCGCAGTCTTGTTATTTCTGTCGCCAAACTCCGTCGGCGCTGGGTCTGGCGACTTTAGTTGGCGGGGCTTGGAAGACGAACGCGGTGACGTTGCTTAGCCGCTACATCCAGGTCGACACGACCAATCCCCCCGGCAATGAAATCAAGGCGGCTCAATTCCTCAAAGAAATTTTCGATCGCGAAGGCATCGAGGCGAGAATCATCGAATCGGCGCCGGGTCGCGGCAATCTCTTGGCGCGACTGCGCGGCGACGGCTCCCGGAAATCGATCGTCTTGCTCAACCATATGGACGTGGTCCCGGCGGAGGCGAAATTATGGAAGGAGCCGCCGTTCAGCGGCGCGATCAAGGACGGCGTCATTTGGGGCCGTGGCGCGATCGACAACAAAGGCGGCGGCGTCATGCAGCTCATGACGCTGCTCGCGCTCAAGCGCCAAAACACCCAGCTCAAAGGCGACGTGATTTTTATCGGTACCGCCGATGAGGAGGCCGGTGGTGTGTTCGGTGCGGGATACTTGCTCGAGAAGCATGCCGATCTCTTCAAAGATGTCAGCGTGGTCCTTAACGAAGGCGGCGGCATCCGAGTCGGCGATGACGGCCGCGCCCGTTTGTACAGCGTCGGCGTGGCGGAAAGTGCCGCTTTGGTTGAAGCTGACGGCACCTGGGACGCCGGGACATGCGGCATCGCCTGGAAACAATCAGGCGGTGCTCAAATTATTGCGTCGCTTGACCGCTTGGCGAGCTTTCAGAGCCCGATCAAAGTGATCCCCGAGGTGCAGAAGTTCTATGCCGATAGCGCAGCGACGGCACCGGCGACCCGGCGCGAGCAATACTTGGATTTGCGTAAGGCGTTGCAAGATCCATCTTTCGCCGCCGAATTTCTCAAAGACCGCAGCGACAATGCCCGGGTGCGCAATACGATTTCCATCACCGGCATCAAAGGTTCGGACAAGATCAACGTCATTCCCGCCGAAGCTTCGGCCGAAATCGACGTGCGCTTGCTGCCGGGCGAAGAGCCGCAGGCTTTTATCAATGAGATGCGCCGCGTGGTTGCGGACGATTCGATCAAGATTGAAATTTTGCTCTCGCGCGCCGCCGCCGTTTCTCCGGCAAGTCCGGATGCGCTCAAGGTGATCGCGGAGTATGCTCAAAGCAAAGATCCGGGAACGCCGATCTTGTTTCCGATGGGAAGCGGTTTCACCGACTGCCATTTTTTTCGCACCAAAGGCATCCCGTGTTTAGGTTTTCTCCCCCGGCGCAGCCGCCCGAGTGAAGAAGGCATGGTCCACGGCATCAATGAGCGAGTTGCAGTCGAGGATTTAAAGTCCGACGTCCGCGAGATGTATGAGATCGTTCGCAAATTGGCGGTCGAGTAGAGCGGACAAACAACCGCGACAACATTGCTGGAGCGCGGACATTCTTGTCCGCGGTTGGTGGCGGGTTAGAAAACCCGCCCTCCTTATTAGCAGCACGGTAGCGGATTCTCGATCAAGTTATAGACGTGATCGAAATTGACTTCATTGATGCGCGCGAGGATTTTAAAATGCGTGGCGGCTCGTTTTTGAGAAAAACCATGAGCGCGGTTTCCACCGGCGGGCATCCCGCCTTGACGCAGGGAACCTCCTTGATGACGATCGGCGCATCGGGGGGAAAAGTGAGTATCGTCTGCACCCAGTAGCGGATTTGGTCCAGAGTGAACTTAGATACATCTTGCTTGCGGCCGAAAGGGTCGATGTCTTCGGACGACGCGGCGCCGTTTTCGGCTGGTGATGCAGTTCATGAAACCCTGGGTGATTTTTTCCTTATCGAGTTTACGCCCGATAAACACCAGGCGATTGATTCGTTCTTCGTCATTCGCCCAGGCTCGTCCCGGCCGTCCTTCGAACAAAAGGTGCACCCCTGAAAGACAAACTGATCAGGGTCTTTACGCAGGTTGAGGATTCCCTTCATGCGCATGATGCGCTCGCCGAACTCGGCGAGCAGTTCGCGAAACCACTGACTCAGCTTTAATCCATCGAGATCGCCGGGGGTTGCGATCGCCACCGTTTCAATATCCTCAGTGTGCTTGTGGTTGTGATCGTGCTTCTCCGCTTTGACTTCGAGATCGAGGCTGCACAGGTCGAGCACGGTGGCGATATCGATGTCGGAGTTGCGGGTCTGGCAGATGCGCGCGGCGCCGTTTATGTTACGGATCTTGTATTCAAGCTCGGGCAAGTCCTCCGGGTTGATTAAGTCGATTTTATTGAGCAACACCATGTCGGCGAAAGCGATTTGCTCTTTCGCTTCCGGCGATTCTTTTAGTTGTTGAAAAATATGCTTGGCATCGACGACGGTGATTACGCCGTTAAGCTGATATTCACTTTTAATTTGGTCGTCGACAAAAAAGCTTTGCACGACCGGCGCGGGATCGGCCAGACCGGTAGTCTCGATCATCAATGTGTCGAACTTGTCCCGATGTTCGAGCAGCTGAAACAAACTGCGCAACAGATCGCCGCGCACGCTGCAGCAAATACAGCCGTTGCTCATTTCGACCACTTCCTGATCCGACGAGATCAGCAGGTGATGGTCGATGCCGACTTCGCCGAACTCATTGACGATGACCGCAACGCGTCGCCCGTGTTCGGCGGTTAGAATACGATTCAATAAAGTGGTTTTGCCGGCGCCGAGGAAGCCGGTCAAGACAGTTACCGGAACACGTTGATCGTTGGCGTTGGTCATGGTAGCGCAGTCCTCTTCGAGCTGAACCTAAAAAATAACAACGGCTTGGAGTTGAGTCAACCTGGAACCAATTGTATATCATTTTGACTGGCGGAGGTTTGCCATGAAACTTAAAGACAAGGTCGCATTTGTAACTGGATTCGGTTCCGGGCTGGGGCAAGCTATTGCCGTGATGTTCGCCCAGGAGGGAGCCGCGGTCGCCGGAACTTCGCCGACCGAATCGAAAGGCCGCGAGACCGTGGCGATGATCGAAAAGCTCGGCGGCAAAGCGCTCTATTGGCCGGGCGACGTCTCCAACTCCGCGCAGATGAAGACCTTGGTCGATGAGACCGTGCGGCAATTTGGCGGTATCGATATCGTCGTCAATAGCGGCGGCGTACGCACCAACGGCAGCATCACCGAGATCACCGAAGACGATTGGGACCGCACTCTGGATGTGAATCTGAAAGGCGCATTCATCGTTTCCCGGCTGGCCATTCCGGAGATGAAAAAGCGCGGCGGCGGGGTCATTCTTCACATCGCCGCGAGATCCGGCATGCTTGGTCAATCGGGGCGCGCCGCTACTGCGCCTCCAAAGGCGGCATGGTCCGGCTAACTGAGGCGATGGCTATGGACCACGCGAAGGATAAGATTCGCGTCAATTGTATTTGCCCCGGCCCAACCCGCACCCCGATGGTCGACACCTCCACGCCGGAAAAACTCGCGCGCTACAAAACTCGCGTGCCGATTGGGCGGATCGGCGAGCCGGAAGACGTCGCTTACGCCGCGCTCTACCTGGCCTCCGACGAGGCCTCGATGGTGACCGCGGCGATTTTACCAGTCGACGGCGGCATGCGTTTGACCGGGCCGTAGTAGGATAACAGTTGTTTTGTTGCGAGTGGTAGATTTAGGATTCGGAGAAGAAGAAATGCTCGACGTTCGGCCCATCGGAATCGAAGATTACGCGGAGCGGTGCAGCAAGCCGCTATCCGCTTTGCATGATAGACTTTGGGTGGAGACCTACGCGAAAACCCACAGCCCGGCGATGATGGTGGGACCGGCTTGAAGGACAGTTTTTGAAGATGCTCGCGACCATGACCGGCGCGCGCCGGATTCTCGAGATCGGTATGTTTACCGGCTATAGCACCCTGGCTTGGGCGGAAGCATTGCCCAAGGATGGCCACATCGTCACCTGCGACTGCAATCCCGAGACGACCGAGATCGCCAAGCGCTATTTCGCCGAGAGTCCGCACGGCCCCAAGATCGAAATCAAGTTTGGTCCGGCGCTGAAATCGCTGAAAACAATCTGGGTCCTTTCGATATCTGTTTCATCGACGCCGACAAGGAGAATTATTGCGCTTACTACGACCAGTGTTTACAGCTGGTGCGGCCGCGCGGCCTGATTATCCTGGACAACATGCTACGCGCCGGCAATGTGCTCGACCCGCGCGATGCCGGCACGGCAGCGATCGACGCGCTCAACAAACGGATCCGTAGCGATGAGCAGGTGGAGAACGTTTTGCTGCCGGTACGGGACGGAATTATGCTGGTGCGGAAGCTTTGAAGTTGCCGATCGTTCGCAGGTCGAGGCTTTACCGTCCGGACAGTTTTTGCAAAGTGATCTCTAGCTCTTGCGCCAGCGGCGCAGTCCATTCTCTTGCCTGATCGGCGTAGGTTAGCTTTAGTTTTTCAGCGTGAAGAAACTGCCGCTTTAAGCCAAATTCCTTGCGAAAACGTTTATTAAAGCCGAAATCGCCGTGCTGGTCGTCCCAGCACGACCGGGTAGCCCAAGTGGGCGAAGTGTAGACGGATCTGGTGCCGACGGCCGGTCTCGATCGTCACACGCACGAGCGTCGTTGCGGAGAAGCGTTGCACCACTCGATAGCGGGTAATGGCGCGAACCGGATTGCCTTCGCGGCCAGGAAGTGGAAAGTCAATCTTGCCTTCGTTGTTTGGCAATCGGCCGACGACCAGGCAGAGATAGCGTTTTTCGACTTTTGCCGGATTCAAACAAGCCTTCCAGTTCCTTTGCGGAATGCGCATTCTTCGCCACTAACAACACACCTGAAGTGTCCTTATCAAGGCGATGGACGAGCATAGGTTTGATGCCGACGGGGCGATAGCGGCTTTCTAGCATACCAAGCAGGGTTTCCGGTTTGCGATCGGTCTTTCCCTCGTGCACTGCGATACCGTCTGGTTTGTTGATCACCAGCAGGGATGCGTCTTCAAAAAGTATGTTGACTTTGACGCGAAAATTTAACGGCTTGGGATCGTCCGCATTGGCCTCGAAAGGGATGTAGAGCTGAATCCGATCGCCGGCGCCGATCACGTGGCTGGGCTTGGCGCGTTGACCGTTGACGCGCACGCCGCTCTTACGAAAAACCTTCCGCACGTAGCCGATTGGGAACTGCTTCTTGAGGTAATTCTCCAGCCTTTTGGCTGATTCATCCTGTGGCAAAATGATTTCGCGCATGACCGTTACAGCGAGATAACGGCAGAAACCGCTCGGAGTCAAGATCGTGCCGGACCATTATTTGCAATTCTTTAGTCTTTAAGATAGGTTACGAAGATGGCGTCAAGGTGATCAGCCTTGTTTAGTTTGCGCCGGTGAGGTTCTCATTGAGTCGAATCGAGTCGGTCGATGTTCTAAGAAAAAAAATCGATCAAATTGATGGAAAAATCGTAAGGCTTCTCAACGATCGGGCTGCTCTGGCGCAGAAAATCGGCCACTCCAAAAGCCTAGACAAGCAAGAAGTTTACGTTCCCCGCCGCGAAAAGGAGGTTTTACAAAAGGCCTCTGACCTCAGTCGCGGACCACTCGGCGCCCACGCCATTCGTTCTGTCTTCCGCGAAATCATCTCCGCGTGCCGCTCGCTCGAGGCCCCTTTAGAGGTCGTGTTCTTCGGCGCCGAGGCGAGTTATACGCATCTCGCCGCACGCGAGCAATTTGGCACTTCGGCGCGCTTGCGGCCGACGAGGAGCATCGCGGAAGTTTTTCAAGAAGTCGCGCAGGGACGGGCGTCGTTCGGAGTCGTGCCGATTGAAAATTCTACCGAAGGCGTGGTCGCGCACACGCTCGACTCGCTGGTCGACTCCGATCTCAAGATCTGCGCCGAGATCTACTTGGACATTCATCACAATTTATTATCGCGCTCGGGTCAGCGCGCCGATGTGCAAAAGGTTATTTCGCATCCGCAGGCGCTGGCTCAATGCCGCGCTTGGCTGGTGCGTAATTTCCCGTCGATTCCGGCGGAAGAGGTGGCGAGCACGGCGCATGCAGCGGTGAAAGCGGTTGAAGACGGTTCGCTGGCGGCGATTTCCAGTAGTCTCGCGAAGGAAGTCTACGACCTTAAGATCATCGCCGCAAATATTGAGGATCTGAGCACCAACATCACGCGCTTTCTGGTGATCGGAAAGATGGCCACGAAGCCAAGCCGCGACGATAAGACTTCGCTCGTGTTTTCGGTTCAAGACAAGCCTGGAGTACTCCATCGGATGCTTCAGCCCTTCGCCAGCCGAAATATTAACTTGAGCAAGATCGAATCCCGGCCGCTCAAAAACAAGCCGTGGGAATACTTGTTTTTTCTCGACTTGCGCGGCCATTGCGATCAACCCGCGGTGCATCAGGCAATTACCAATTTGAAAAAAAACTGTGTGTTTTTAAAAATCCTGGGATCCTACCCGAGCGGCAAATGAAGATCGTCGAGCAGATCCCTGAATATATTCGCACGTTGATACCTTACGAACCGGGTAAACCGATCGAGGAAGTCGAGCGCGAATACGGCATTGCGAGCTCGATTAAGCTTGCCTCGAACGAGAACCCGCTCGGTCCGTCGCCCAAGGCGCTGGCGGCAATTCGGGAAAAATTGCCGCAGCTGAATCTCTATCCCGATGGCGATTGTTTTTATCTCAAGCGCGGTTTGGCGCAAAAGCTCGGTGTGGCTCCTGAGACGTTGATTTTCGGTAACGGCTCCAACGAAATCATCGAGCTTGCCGCCAGGACATTTTTGCGGCCGGGCGATGAAGCGGTAATGGCCGAGCAGGCGTTCGTCGTTTATCAATTGATCGTCCAAGCCGTGGGCGGTCAGAGCAAGACCGTGCCGCTCCGTGACTACACCCATGATCTAGCGGCGATTGCCGACGCCGTCACGCCGAAAACCCGGTTGGTCTTCCTGGCCAATCCGAATAACCCTACCGGCACCATTTTCCGGCGCGCCGAATGGGAAACCTTTCTGGACAAAGTGTCTAACGATACTTTGCTGATCGTCGATGAAGCCTATTTCGAATACGTACAAGATGCGGAGTATCCCAATTCGCTCAACTACCATCGCGACGGCCGCGCAATTTTGACGCTGCGGACGTTTTCCAAGCTTTACGGGCTCGCGGGATTGCGCATCGGCTACGGCGTTGGTTCGCCGGAAATTGTCGCGATGATGCATCGGGTGCGCCAGCCGTTCAACGTCAGTGCGCCAGCCCAGTGGGCCGCGTTGGCCGCGTTGGATGACGTGGAGCACGTGCGCAAGAGTCTTGAGGTCAACCGGCAAGGGCTCGAGTATTTGCAAAATGAATTCAAAAGGCTTGGTCTGGACTGTGTACCCAGTCAAGGCAACTTTATTCTCGTCCGGGTCGGTAAGGGGCAGGAAATCTTTCACCAACTCCTCGCTCAGGGAGTCATCGTTCGGCCCATGGGCGGCTATCGGTTCCCGGAGCATGTGCGGGTAACGGTCGGGACCATGGCAGAGAACCAAAAATTTATCGAAGCGTTGCAAAAAATCATTGTGTCCTTTTAGTTGAATGCTTCGGCGCGGAGTAAAGAAATCCATGGCGGTATTGTTTCAAAAGATGGTAATGGCGGGAGTCGGACTGATCTGCGGGTCACTGGCGCTGGATGTGCGGCGCAAGAAGGTGGTCAAAGAGATTGTCGGCTACGGCCGCAGCGAGAGTAATTTGCGGTTGGCTAAACGTAAAGGGATCATCGACGGATATTTTCTGCGCGAGGACGAGTTTCCTTGCGATGCCGATTTTTTGATGCTCGGAACGCCAGTGCAAACGATCGTGCCTATAATCAAAACCTTCCTACCCAAGATTAGCCCCGGCTGCGTGATCAGCGACGTCGGTAGCGTCAAGGGCGAAATCGTTCGCGGCATGGAGCGGCTACTGCCCAAAAATATCTTTTTCATCGCCGGCCATCCGATCGCCGGCAGCGAGCAATGGGGCGCACAAGCGGCGCGGCCCGATCTGTTCGTCCATCGTCGTTGTATTCTGACACCGACGAAAAAGACCGATCGCCGGGCGCTCGCCAAAGTTGCCGCCCTATGGCGCAAGGTCGGAGCAGATGTCGAGTTAATGCAGCCGGACATTCACGATCAGGTGCTCGGACTCATGAGTCATTTGCCCCATGTTTTGGTCTACGCGTTGGTAAATGCGTTGGAGCGCAGGCCGTTGCGCGGTGTCGATCTAAAAATATTGCGCCGGCGGCTTCAAGGATTTTACTCGCATTGCGTCGAGCCGGCCGGAGCTTTGGCGCGATATCTGTCTGATGAATCGCCGTGCTCTGGGCCGTTCTTTGGCGGACTACACGAAGTATTTGGAACGAATCAACCGGTGGATTCGCGACGGCAAAGGCGAGTTGTTGGAGCGAGAGTTTGCCCGGGCTTACGAGATTCGCGCACAGATCCCGTGATGGATGTTCAATGAAACGCATTGATCCGGTCAAAAAGCCGCTCGCGGGCGATATTAGCGTGCCCGGTGATAAATCGATCGCCCACCGCGCGGTAATCTTCGGCAGCCTTGCCCGGGGACGTAGTCGGATTTTCAATTTATCCGGCGGTGACGACAACTCACGTACGGTTCGCGCCTTTCGCCAGATGGGCGTGGAAATCTTTCGCGACGGCGACGCGCTGTGCGTCGAGGGTAAGGGCTGGGAAGGTCTCCATGCCCCGACGATCCGATCGATTGCGGCAACTCCGGTACCAGCATGCGCCTTTTGTCAGGGCTTTTGGCGGGACGGCCGTTCTATAGTGTCGCCTGGCTCGAATTGAGCATCACCCTGGCGCGCTACGACCTCGGAGATCTCGACGGCATCCTGGCGGATGGTCCCCGCATCGACGCGGAGGTGGCCGAGCAGGGCGCTACGGCGGTTCAGCTCGACGTCCGGGCCGTCATGCTTCGCGCGAACCTGCTCCGGGGACACGACCCCGGCGCCGAGCGGCTCGCGTCGATGAGGCAAACCTCGAGACAGATCGATGCCGCCGAGAGCCTGACCGCGGCGCTCGGGACGGTCGCCGCCGTCCGGCTGATGCTCGATGACGCACCGGCTGCGCGGCGGCTGCTCGCCGAGCTCGTCGGTCGCGCCGACGTCGGGACCATGTGGTGGTACCAGCTGCTGCCAACGCTCGTTCGCACCGCGATCGCGGCGGGCGACGTCGACCTCGCGTCAGCGATCCTGGACCACGTCGAACCACAGCCGCTCCCGATGCCGGAGTGCTGGGTCGTTGCCGCGAACGCTGCAATCCTCCAGGGCCGCGGCGAGCTCGACATGGCCCGGGAAGCCTATGAGGAAGCGATCCGACGGTGTGACGCCCTGCAACTGCTTCCCGATCTGGCCTACGTGCTCCTGGGGCACGGCCGGACCCTGCTCGCCCTCGGTCGCCCGGAGGAGGCCCGGCCGACCCTTCAGCGTGCGCGGGGGATCTTCGTGGATCTCCAGGCCGCACCGGCCCTCCGCGAGGTGGACGCGGCACTCAATTCGATGGACGCGCGGCCTGCCCGCGCCTGAGCCCCGCCGGCGCCCCGATCTCCACCGTAGGGTCGAGATTGAACGAGTCCAGCCATCGCGATGGTGGTTTCGGTCCATTCGATCAGCGGCTGTAGTCGTTGAGGTCGCCGTCAAAGAGCGTCCCGAGCTGCGGCAGCGGGCCGCGAAGCGCCGACCCGATCCGCACGGGCACGGGTCATTCCGACCGAGCTTCTCGGTGTAAGCAACTCCTTGTCACCGTGCACGACGCGATCGCCGTGCTTGACGTGCGTCTCGGATGGGAATCCGCGCTCAACGGTGATGTCGTCGGCGCTGCGACCGGGGAAAGCGGGCGACGACGAGCTTTCGCAAAGCCCAGCCGGCGCGAAACCCGTTGGCGCAGACATAACTCACCTTATCGGAAGTGGGACTGGGGGCTGCCGCTCGACCTGAACGAGCGCCCAGGCTCGCCGAGGGATTTGCGCCGTCAAGCCCGGAGGACGGCCACCCCGTACGCGTCGAATTCGCGATCCCGGGAGACGAGCGTCGCGTCGAGACGGCCGGCCTGGGCGACCAGCATCCGGTCGAACGGGTCGCGGTGGTGCATCGGCAAGGCGCCGGCCCGTTCGGCGTCCGTCCCTGTCACCGGCACGACCGAGAACCCGACGGCCTCGACTGCGGAGACGATCGCCGCTGGCGCCCGCAGCTTGCCGAGAGCCCGCTTGATCGAGATCTCCCAGATGCTGGCGGCCGACACCACGACGTCGTTCGCCGGCGAGGCGATCGCAGACCTCGCGTCGGTCGCCAGCTCGTCTGGCTCCCCGAGGGCCCACAGCAGGGCATGCGCGTCCACGAGCAGGATCACGATTCGAAGGCGTCCAGCAGGTCCGGGATGGGATCGTCGAAGTCCGGCGCGATCCAGATCTGGTCCTTCCAGATTCCAAGGGGCCGCGGTTCGGTCCGCATCGCGAGATGAACCAGACGAGCGACCGGGCGACCGTCGCGCGCGATCACGATCTCCTCGCCGCGCTCCACGCGCTGGATCAAGCGCGAGAAATGGGTCTTCGCATCGTGAATGTTGACGGTGTCGACCATGTCCGAACCGTAGCCGGTTAGTCCTAGTTAGTCAATGTCCCTCGGTTGATGGCGTCCGACGTCACGTTGGCGCACCGGAAACCACAGCCGTAACCGCGACGTACTGGTCCTGGGAGAGAAACTCATCCGAAGCCCTCACAGGAGAACGCCAGGCCATGGGACGATCAACGCTCGCCGCCGCCGCTTTTCCGCTGATTCTCATCCTCGCCGCATGCTCGACCGGAGGCGGAGCCAGCAGCCCCCCGACGGCCCCGCCGAGCCAGCCCGCCGCGCCGAGCCAGCCTGCCGCCAGCCCCGCGGACGGCGGCGCGAGCCCGTCGGCGCCCGCCGGCACTGCAGCCCTCGAGCTGAAGGTCGTCGCCGGAGCCGGCTCCGTCGCGAACTACCTGACCGGCAAGGACGGGCTGACGCTGTACATCTTCACCAAGGACACCAAGGACTCCGGCAAGAGCGTCTGCAACGGCGACTGTGCGACCAACTGGCCGCCGCTCACCGTGACCGCGCTCGACGAGGTCACGCTCGGCGCCGGGGCGACCGGGACGCTCGCCCTCGTCACCCGTGACGACGGGACCAAGATGGTCAGCTACAACGGCATGCCGCTGTACTACTACGCGGCCGACAAGGCAGCCGGCGACACGGCCGGTCAGGGCGTCGGCGGCGTCTGGTTCGTCGCCGGGGCGTAACCCCACCAGACTCCACAGCCTCCGTCAGCGGCGGTCCTTCCGGGCCGCCGCTGCCGATTCCCGGACCGCCGCGACCGCCGCGCCGGTCCCTGCCACCCAGGGCGCACCGTGGCCGGGCAGGAGGAGCTCGGCGTCGATGCCGGCCAGGCGGTCGAGCGACGCGAGCGCCTGCTCGGCGTTGGCCGTGAACGGCGCGATCTGGGGGCCGACGATGCCGGTCGTGACCGCGATCGTGGCGAACGCGTCGCCGACGAACACGACGCCGCGATCGACCAGGTGGAGCGCGGCGCTGCCGGGCGTGTGGCCGGGCACGTGGATCACCCGCGGCGAGCCGGGCACGTCAAGGGTGGCGCCGTCGCCGAACGTCGCGACCTGCCCGATCCGATCGATGTGCCAGCCGCCCTTGCGCATGGCGAGCGCGATGAACGCGAGAAGCGGCAGGGGGCGGACCGGGCCCGTGCCCTTGGCCGGGTTCTTGACCTTGCCCCGGGCCAGGCGGGCGTCGGCCTCGTGGACCGACACGGGCACTCCCCGCTCCTTGCGCGCCTTGTCGGCGAACCCGAGATGATCCGAGTGGCCGTGGGTCAGGACGACCGCCCGGAGATCCTCGAGGCCGCGACCCATGGCGGCGAGCTCGTCCTTCAGGTCCGACCAGTAGCCGGGCAGGCCGGCATCGATGACCGTGACCCCTCCCCCGTCGACGACGAGATAGCTGTTGACGAGGCCCGTGCCGAGACGATGGATCCCGTCCGCGATCTGCATGCGCCCGATGGTGCCATCCGGCGCCCGATGTCGTCGCCCGATGTCGTCGCCCGATGTCGTGGCGCCGGCCGCGCACGCCGTCGCCCTCAGGGGGCCGATCGAGGGAATCGTGTCCCGGGCGACCCGGGCGAGGGTCAGCGGCCGGGGACAACGAAACGCCCGAAGGAACCGCCGATCACTAGATGCGTCCGTCAATACAAGTACCGACTGACTCACTAGATGTTCGAGGCCCCTTCGGGCAAGACCTACGATAGGTGCCCGGCCGCACCGAGTCCAGTCACTTATCCACGAGATTCGTGACAACAGCGTTGCTGCCACGAGGGTTATCCACAGGGTTCCCACGTTCGTTGCGCCGGATGCGACCAATCCTGCGACCATGCCGAGGATGCTGATCGTCCTGTCCGGTCTGCCCGCCACCGGCAAGACCGCCGTCGCCACCGCCGTCGCCCGCGAGCTGAGCGCCGTGCTCCTGTCGGTCGATCCGGTGGACTCGGCACTCCGCCAGGTCGGGGTCGAGGAGCCCGGCCCGCCGGGGATCGCCGCCTACGCGGTCGTCGGCGCCCTGGCCGAGCTGAACCTGGGGCTCGGTGCCACGGTCGTCGTCGACGCGGTGAACGCGGTCGGCGAGGCCAAGACGTTCTGGATCGAGCTCTCGCGGCGGGCCGGCACGCGGCTCCTCGTTGTCGAGACGGTCCTGAGCGATCCCGACCTCCACCGCCGCCGGCTGGCCGGCCGCGTCCGGGACCTGGCGATCCCCGAGCCGACCTGGGAAGCCGTCACCCTGCGCCGCGCCGAGTGGGTCGCCTGGCCATTCGCACCCCTCGTCATCGATGGGAGCGAGGCGCTCGAAGCGAACGTCGGTCGCGTCCTCGAAGCGGCGCGGACGATCCTGGCGGAGCGGCCGGCCCCCGACCACCTCGGGGACAGCAAAACGCCCGAAGGAACCTCGAGTCCGTAGCCTCCACTTCCAATGCAAGCACCGGAAGCGTCGCTTTCGATCTCGTTGCCCCTTCAGGCAAGACCTACTGTAGACGGCGGCCACCGGCCTTGCCTACTGACTTGTCCACGAGTTTCGCGGATCGCAGGGTCGATCGGGCCGGGTTATCCACCCTCTGTCCACGTCCGGTCCGGCAGGTGGGTCAAACGGGCCCAACGACACCCTTGCCGACCCTCAGCGATGCCGGGGCGCCGGCTCGCCGTCCCGTTCGAGCGGCCAGACCTCGCCGCCGCGGAGGACCGGCAGCCCGCGCTCGTCGACGACGAATGGCTCGTCGGTCCCGAGCCGCCAGCTCGTCGCGTCGACCCGCTCGACCCGGATGGGCTTGACCTCGAGCCAGAGCGTCGCCGGGATGAGCGCGGCGAGGTGGCCCTTCAATTCGCCCGCGGCCACGCTGCCCGCCAGGAGTGCCGCAGCGGCCAGGCGGCAGACCGTCGAGCCCTCGAGCAGGACGATCCCGTCGGCATCCCACGGCACACCCTCGACGTGCTCGACCCCGTCGCTGACGATTGCGTGGCCGTGGAGCGTCCCGTCCGGCTCGGGGTGGAGCGTCAGGAGGCCGGACGGGGTCGAGAGCTCGAGGTGGCTGAACCGCCCGGCGGCGTCGGTCTCGAGCAGGAGCGACGACGCCACCCCTCCCCCGACGTTGCGGACCTCGCGCCAGCGCCGGCCCTTGCGAGCCCTCGGCGACCGACCACACGACCGACGCCCCGTCGGCGCCCTGGCCGCGACCGCCGAAGCGCAGCGGGTTCGCCATGCCGCTCAGGCGTCCGCGGGTCCGGATCCGTTGCGTTCGTCGCCGGTGAGCGATTCGTGCCAGCGCTCGGCGACCGCGGTCAGCTCGCCGGCCAGCGACGGTGCCGCCCGGCCGTGGACCCGCACGTCGCGCTCGCCGTAGTCGAGCTCGACCGTGCCGCGCTCGCGGATCCGGGCCAGCAGCTCGCCCGCGGTGTACGGGACGTGGACGTCGACGTCGACCCAGAGCGAGGCGAGGAGCGCCGCGATCTCGGCCCGGAGCGTGTCCATCCCGAAGCCGGTCAGGGCGCTGACGAGGACCGAGCCCGCGAGGGCCGGCGCCGGCGCGCCGCCGTCGTGCGCCGCCTGCTCGACGAGATCGGCCTTGTTGAAGGCCACCAGGCGCGGCTTGTCGCCCGCCCCGAGCTCGTCGAGGACGGTCTGGACGGTCGCCCGGTGCTCGCGCAGGTGGGGATCGGACGCGTCGACGACCTCGATCAGGACGTCGGCGCGGTTGACCTCCTCGAGCGTCGCCCGGAACGCGTCGACGAGCTGGTGCGGGAGCTTGTGGATGAAGCCCACGGTGTCGGTGACGATCGCGGTCTGGCCGTCGCCGAGCTTGACCTGGCGCGAGGTCGGGTCGAGGGTCGCGAACAGCTTGTCCTCGGCCTTGGCGACCTCGCTCCCGACGAGCGTGTTCAGGAGGGTCGACTTGCCGGCGTTCGTGTAGCCGACGATGCCGACGGTTGCCATCATCCGCCGGTCGCGGCCGCGGGCCGCCGTCTGGCGCTGCTGGCGGACCTGCTCGACCCGCTCCTTCATCTTCGCGATCCGGGTCCGGATGATCCGCCGGTCGGTCTCGAGCTGGCTCTCGCCGGGTCCCCGCGAGCCGATGCCGCCCTGGGTCCGCGACAGGTGGGTCCACAGCTTCGTCAGGCGCGGCAGCTGGTACTCGAGCTGGGCGAGCTCGACCTGGAGCCGGCCCTCGTGGGTCTGGGCGTGGAGGGCGAAGATGTCGAGGATCAGCCGGCTGCGGTCGATGACCTTGACGTTCAGGAGGCTCTCGAGCGCCTTCTGCTGGCCCGGCGACAGCTCGTCGTCGGCGACGAGGAGGTCGAACCCGGTCTCGCTCTTCGCCTGGGTCAGCTCCTCGGCCTTGCCCTTGCCGACGTACCAGTTCGGGTCGACGTGGCGGCGGTTCTGCCACTCGGCGCCGACCACGTCGGCGCCGGCGGTCGCCGCGAGGTTGGCGAGCTCGGACAGCGACTCCGCGGCCGTCCAGCCGGCGTCGTCGCCGGTGTCGACCGCGAGCAGGAACGCCTTCTCGACGGGCGGGGTGAGATCGATGCGAGCTCGAGCGGGGCATCGGCGAAGGATAGTCCGTCCGGGTCCGCGACCGGCCGAAGATCGCGCCGGGTGAGCGTCACGATGGCGCTGACGCCTCGCGGATGACGGAGCTGGTCGCGGTAGCATCAGGCCGCCGAGGACGACTCGGTCGCGAACAGGGTCAGCACGGCACCCAGCCCGGCGCGGACGGCCCGGCGCGAGCGACACCAGTCGCGTCGACGGGAGCGTGAGCCTGGACCGCGAGTCGTTGCCGGCTGCGAACGACTGGCCGTGATCGAGGCTCGTTGCGCGAGTCAGGCTGAGCACAGAGCGCCGCGGCGACCCGGATGGGACGCGCGGAGGCGAGTCCGCCATGCGGCGGACGAGCGCTGATCGCATCGCGTCCTCGACCCGCGACGGTGCATCGGTGCCATGGTCGGCGCGGCGGCGCGGTGGCGTGGCCGTGCACTGGTCGTCAACACGGACGAGGATCGCCGGCGAGATGACCACCGGGGTCAGTGCGCCGACGAGGCCTGCGCGGCGCAGCCGTCGGAGCGTCGCGTCGCGAGAGGCGCCGGCGCGTGGCGTCGAGCCACGTGATGTCGGGCTCCGCCCGGAACCACGTCCGCTGGCGTTTGGCGAAGGCCGCGTTGCGGCGGGCGTCCTCGGCGATCGCGTCCTCGCGGCTCAGGGTCCCGTCGAGGACCGCCCAGGCCTCGCGGTAGCCGATCGCGGAGAAGGCGGGCAGGCCCGGGTCGAAGCGCTCCCGCAGGGCGCGCGCCTCCTCGATCAGGCCGGCGTCGAACTGGGCTCTGGCTCGGGCGGCGATCCAGGCGCAGGTGGGTCGTCCGGTCGAGCGCGAGCCCGATCCAGGCGACCGGGCCGTCGTAGCCGCGCGGCTCGGGCAGCGGCCCGGTGCCGCCGTCGAGCTCGGCGATCTCGAGGGCTCGGACGACCCGGCGCGGATTGTGCATGTCGACGGTCGCCGCCCGCTTCGGAGCGACCGCCCGCAGCCGCTCGACGAGCGGGTCGAGGCCGACCGCCAGGAACTCCGCCTCGAGCCGGGCACGGATGGCCGCGTCGGCGGGCAGGGCGTCGGTCGCGATCCCGCGGGCGACGGCGCGCAGGTACAGACCCGTCCCGCCGGCGAGGATCGCGAGCCCGCCGTCGCTCCGCGATCCCGCCGAGGGCGCCGCGGGCGTGCGCGCGCGAAGTCGGCGAGGCGTGAACGGCTGCGTCGGGCTCGACGAGGTCGAGCCCGTGATGCGGGATGCCGCGCCGTTCGGCGGCGTGTCGCCTTGGCCGTGCCGATGTCGAGGCCGCGGAAGACCTGGCGCGAGTCGGCCGAGATGACCTCGGCACGCGATCCCCTCCCCCGCCAGCCGCTCGGCGACCGTCGATCGCGAGCCCGGTCTTGCCGGTCGCGGTGGCGCCGGCGATGACGAGCAGGGGCGGCGAGCTCACGCTGCGACGATCGATCCCCGCAGCGCGTACGGGCCGGCGTGCTCGACCCGCGCGCGCACGAGCCGCCCGACGAGCTCCGAGCCGCCCGGCGAGGTGGACGAGCTTGTTCTGGCGGCTGCGACCGGCGACCCGCGGCCCGGCGGGTGGGGCGACCGCGGCGTCGCCGGCAGGCCCGGCGCCTCGTCGGCGTGCTCGTGGTCGTGGCTGCGCGGCGGCGTGACGCTGTCGACGAGGACCTCGACCTCGCGCCCGAGCCACGCCCGGTTGCGCTCGAGCCCGATCCCCTCCTGGACCGCGAGCAGCTCGTTGAGCCGGCGCCGCTTGACGTCGGGCGGGACGTCGTCGGCGAGGTGCGTCGCAGGCGTCCCGGGTCGCTCGGAGTAGGCGGCCGCGAAGACCTGGTCGTAGCGGACGGTCTCGAGCAGGCGAAGCGTCGATCGGAACTGGGCGTCGGTCTCGCCGCAGAACCCGACGATGACGTCGGTCGAGATCGCGATGTCCGGCACGGCCTCGCGGATCCGCGCCAGCCGCTCGAGGTAGTGCTCGATCGTGTACTGGCGGCCCATCCGGCGCAGGACGGTCTCGTCGCCCCGACTGCACGGGCAGGTGGAGGTGGGCGCAGATCGACGGGCAGTCGGCCATGGCCTCGATCAGGCGGTCGCTCAGGTCCCACGGATGCGACGTCACGAACCGGAGACGCGGGATCGCGGGCACGCCGTCGGCGGTCCGGATCGCGTCGATCGCCCGGATCAGCGCGGCGAGATCCGGGCGGCCGTGGAGGTCGAGCCGGCGACCGGCCCAGCGGTCGGTGTCGACCTCGGCGAACCGGCCGTCCGGCGCCAGGTCGTGGCCGTACGAGTTGACGTTCTGGCCGAGCAGCGTGACCTCGCGATAGCCCTGCGGCCGCCAGCGTGCGCGCCTCCGCGACGATCTCGTCGAACGGTCGGCTCCGCTCCGGACCGCGGCTGAACGGCACGATGCAGTACGTGCAGGTCTTGTCGCAGCCGTAGACGATCGGGAGCCAGGCGGTGATCGCCGACTCGCGAGCGACGGCGCCACTCTCGACGGCCGCGGCGCGCGTCATCGCCAGGTGATCGGCGGCACCCACGGTCGCCCGCCCGACGACCGTCAGGGCCCCGATCGAACCCGTTGGCGGCGCCATCAGCCCAACGGCGGCCAGCCCGACGGCGCCCTGGGCCGAGGCCAGGCCGAGCCGATCGACCAGCTCGGGCTCCTCGTCGGGCCGGAGGAAGAGATCGACTGCCGGGAACCGCCGCCGCAGCCCGTCGCGCTCGGCTTCGCGCACCGCGCAGCCGGTCAGCACCACGCGCATGCCCGGGTTCGCCGCCTTGAGACGCTTCAGGTGCCCCTGCCGGCCGATGACCTTCTGCTCGGCGGCCTCACGGATGGCGCAGGTGTTGATCACGACGAGGTCCGCGGTGTCCATCGACGGGGCCTCGGCGCAGCCCGCGGCCAGGAGCCGGCCGGCCATCTCCTCCGAGTCGCTCCGGTTCATCTGGCAGCCGAGCGTCCAGACGTGGAACGCGGGCAGGACCGCCGTCTCCGGGACGTACTCGCCGAGCCTCGCGTCGGCGGGCGGCGCCGGTGAGCGCGGCGGCCTGGCGGCCGGAGCGATCAGGTCGAGGACCGGCAGGGAGCGTGTCGAGATGGTGATGTCACGCACAGCCGGGTCATGGTACGTCGTCCGCGGCCGATCCCCGGTACGCTCCGCCTTATGGACCTCGTCGCCCTTCTCTCAGACCCGGGGACGTGGGTCTCCCTTGCGACGTTGGCCGTCCTCGAGATCGTCCTCGGGATCGACAACGTCATCTTCATCTCGATCCTCGTCCAACGGCTGCCCGCCGACCGGAGGGATCAGGCCCGGCTGGTGGGGCTCGGGTTGGCCGCGGGAATGCGGATCCTGCTGCTCCTGACGATCTCGTGGATCATCGGGCTGACCCAGCCGCTCGTCACCCTGTTCGATCGCGACTTCTCGTGGCGCGACGTGATCCTGATCGGTGGCGGCCTGTTCCTGCTCTACAAGGCAACCAGCGAGATCCACGGGGCGCTCGAGGGCGAGGACGAGGGCCACGCCGATGGCCGGGCGAGCACGGCGTCGTTCGGCGGCGTCATCGCCCAGATCGTCCTGCTCGACATCGTGTTCTCGATCGACTCGGTTCTGACCGCGGTCGGGCTGGTCGACGAGATCGCGATCATGGTCGCGGCCGTGCTGATCTCGGTCGGCGTCATGGTCTTCGCGTCGGGGCCGCTCTCGAAGTTCGTGCACGACCATCCGTCGGTCAAGATGCTCGCCCTGTCATTCCTCCTCCTGATCGGAGTGACCCTGATCGCGGACGGCTTCGGGCTGCACATCGACAAGGCGTTCATCTACTCGGCGATGGGCTTCAGCGTCTTCGTCGAGGCCCTCAACCTCCGGCGCCGGAGGCGCAAGCCGGTCGCGCTCTATCCGACAGACCGGGACGACGGGCCGCCGACGTCCGGATCGTCGCCCGCAGCCTGACCACCGCCCTCCCCCGCCGTGGCCCTGCGCTGCGCGATCGCGGCGCGGACACGATCGCGGACGACGTCGGGGACGTGGAGCGCGGCGTGGGCCTCGGCGTAGGTCGACGTGTCGCCGTGATAGTCCGAGCCGCCGGTCGCGAGCAGGCCGAGCCGTCGCGCGACCGAGCCGACGAGCTCGACGGTGTCGCGATCGAACGAGATGTAGTGGACCTCGAGGCCGGCCAGGCCCATGTCCTTGAGCTCGCGGAGGAGCGGCATCTGGCTCGGTGCCTCCGAGAAGTGGGCGAGGACCGGCACGCCGCCGGCCGCACGGATCGCCTCGATCGCCTCGCGCGGGCCCATCCCCTCGCGCTGGACGTAGCCCGGGCCGCCCCAGCCGATCAGGCGTCGGAACGCGTCCTCGACGCTCGTCGCGTGACCTGCGGCGATCAGCGCCCGGGCGACCGTCGGCCGGCCGAGCGCATCGTCGCGGGTAAGGTCGATGTGCGAAACGTGCTCGTCGATCGGCATCCCGGCCTCGCGAAGGCGCGCCAGCGTCCGCTCGAACCGGATCTTCCGGGCGGACCGCTGGCGGGCAAGGGCGGCCTCGAACGCCTCGTCGGCATGGTCCATCCCGAAGCCGAGGATGTGGAGCTCGCCATCGAGAAGCGGGATCTCCTTGGCCAGGGCATTGATCTCGACGCCCGGGATCAGCTCGATCGGGGCCGGCATCGCCCGGCCGAGGACCAGCTCGCGATACGCGGCGAGGGTGTCGTGGTCGGTGATCGAGAGGGTTGTGACGCCTGCGGCCGCCGCGGCCCGGACGAGCTCGACCGGCTGGAGGACGCCGTCGGAGCGGAGCGTGTGGGTGTGGAGGTCGACCGTCGAGACGCCGCTGTCGGCGGTCGGCGGCGGGCGCCGCCCGTGCCGGCCGAGGCGCTTCACCGCCACGGCCCGCCTGGACGCTCCACAGCCACGCTCAGACCTCGACCAGCCGCTGGATCCGCTCGATCGCCAGGGCGCGGCCGGTCGCCGGGTCGATGTCGATCTGGCTGGCGTTGAACACGACGGGTCCGTCGCCGACCGCGAAGCGCGTCGGGAGGGCGTTGATGAACCGCGGCAGGACCGTGGCCGGATCGAAGCCGATGACGCTCCACACCGGACCCGTCATCCCGAGGTCGGTCTGGTAGGCCGTGCCGCCCGGCAAGATCCGCTCGTCGCCGGTCACGACGTGGGTGTGGGTCCCGACGACCGCGCTCACCCGGCCGTCGAGGTGCAGCCCGAGGGCGTTCTTCTCGGACGTCAGCTCGCAGTGGAAGTCGACGATCCGGACCGGCGGCAGCGGCTCCGACGACTCGTCGAGGAGCGCGTCGGCGTCCGTGAACGGATTCTCGATCTGCTGCATGTAGGTCCGGCCCTGGAGGTTGATGACCGCGATCTCGGTGCCGTCGAGGGCGTGATGGATCGCCCAGCCGCGGCCCGGAACCCCGTTCGTGCCGTAGTTGAGCGGCCGCAGGACGCGGTCGTTCGCGTCGAGGTACGGGTAGATCTCGCGCTTGTCCCAGATGTGGTTGCCGCTCGTGATCACGTCGATGCCTGAGGCGAACATCGCGTCGGCGGTCGACGGCGTCAGGCCCATCCCGCCGGCGACGTTCTCGCCGTTGGCCGTGACGAAGTCGATCCCGCGCTCGTCGCGGAGGCCGGGCAGGATCTGCTCGACCGCGACTCGGCCGGGCTTGCCGATCAGGTCGCCGATCATCAGGATCCGGCAGGCGCCGGCGGGTCGCGGGGCGTTGCCGTTCGTGGGGTTGCCGAGGCGTGTCCTTCCGACCGGGACGTCGGAAGTCGGATTGGCGTCAGTCACCCGCGGACGATACCGGACGCACGGTGCCGCTGCGCCGGGTGCGCGGATCGCGCGGCCTCAGAGCCCGAGCAGGTCCGCGACGACCGGCCAGATGAGCTCGGCCTCCGCGGCCTGACCCTGGATGTTGAGATGCCCATCGTCCGGGGCGAAGTCCTCGATGACGTCGGCGTACGCCTTGCGCACCCCGCCGTCCGTGCGGCACTGGCTCACAGCCTGCGCAGACTCGGGCCTGCTCGGCCTCGTAGGCGTCGACGATATCGGTCAGGGCTTGAACGTGGGCGGAATTGATCGTCGCGTTGGGGTTCAGGAAGTCGCACATGCCGTCACCCGTCATGAACGGGATCACCTTCGGATCGTGCGCCATGAGCTTCTTGATGTCCGGGATGCTCGGCCGTCCGAGCTGGCCGACGACGAGGATCCGGACGTCGGGCTCGGCGGCGACGAGAAGGTGGAGGGCTTCCTCGACCGCCGCCCCGAGCTCCGGCACATGCTGCGGATCCGTGCCGTCGCAGCGGATGTCATTGTCGATCGTCGAGATGATCACGAGGGAGGGATTGGGCGCCGTCTTGAGGGCATCGCGTGCCTGAGCCGGAAGATCGGACGAGGGAGCGCCTGCCTGGGCGCGGTTGACGGCTTCGCCCGCAAGTCGGGGCGAACGGCCTTCAGCCGGAGCCAGACGCTGTTGACCTCAGGGGACGATCCCGTCGCCCACGACTGGGCGAGCATGGAGCCGACGCGAACAGGAAGACCATGAACGCGTCGATCGCGATGGCGGTCACAAGCAACGCCCGAGCCGCCCGGCGGCCCGCAGCCCGCGTCCGGTCACTTCGCGTACTCCACGGCCCGCGTCTCGCGGATGACCGTGACCTTGATCTGGCCCGGATAGGTCAGCTGCTCCTCGATCTTGCGCACGATGTCGCGCGCCAGCCGGGTCGCGGTCAGGTCGTCGATCTCCTCGGGCCGGACCAGGATCCGGACCTCGCGGCCGGCCTGGACCGCGAACGAGCGCTCGACGCCCTGGAAGCTGTCGGCGATCGCCTGGAGGTCCTCGAGCCGCTTGACGTAGGCATCCATCGTCTCGCCCCGGGCGCCGGGCCGCGAGGCGCTGATCGCGTCGGCGATCTGGACGATCGGCGACTCGATGCAGGTGTACTCGATCTCCTGGTGGTGGGCGCCGATCGCGTTCACGATCTTCGGCGACAGGTTGTTGCGCTGGGCGATCTGGGCGCCGATGGCGGCGTGCGGGCCCTCGATCTCGTGGTCGACCGCCTTGCCGATGTCGTGGAGCAGGCCGCCGGTCTTGGCGATCTGGATGTCGGCCCCGACCTCGGCCGCGATGACGGCCGCCAGGCGGCTGGTCTCGATCGACGTGGTTGAGGACGTTCTGGCCGTAGCTCGTGCGGTACTTGAGCCGGCCGAGGAGCTTGATGAGCTCGGGCGGCAGGCCCGGGACGCCGCACTCGTAGGCCGCGGTCTCGCCGGCCTGGCGGATGATCAGGTCGACCTCGGCGCGCGCCTTGGCGACGACCTCCTCGATCCGGCCGGGATGGATCCGGCCGTCGCCGATCAGCTTCGTCAGGGCGACGCGCGCGACCTCGCGGCGGACCGGATCGAAGCCGGACAGGACGACCGACTCCGGGGTGTCGTCGATGATCAGGTCGACCCCGGTCGCCTGCTCGAGCGCCCGGATGTTGCGGCCCTCGCGGCCGATGATCCGGCCCTTCATCTCGTCATTGGGGAGATGGACGACCGTGACCGTGTGCTCGGCCGTGTGGTCGGCGGCGACGCGCTGGATCGCGGTGACGACGACGTCGCGGGCCTTCTCGTTGGCCTCCTCCATCGCCCGCCGCTCGATCGACCGGGCGAGCTTGACCGCATCGTGCTCGGCCTCTTCGCGGACGGCCTCGAGCAGCAGGCTCTTCGCCTCGTCGGCCGACACGCCGCTCACCCGCTCGAGCGCGACGACCTGCTCCTGGTGGGCCCGGGCGAGCTCCTCGCGCGTCTTGTCGAGATCGCGCTCGCGATCGAGGAGCTTGCGATCGCGCTGCTCGAGCATGTCGCGTGCGCTGATCGAGCTGCTCGTCGCGCTGGAGCAGCCGGCGCTCGAGGGTGGAGAGCTCGGTGCGCTTCGCGCGCGCCTCGTCCTCGGCCTCGCGCTGCATCCGCAGCTTCTCGTCCTTGGCCTCGAGGATCAGCTCCTTCTGGCGGGTCCGCGCCTCGGCCTCGATCCGGCGCGCCTCGGACTGCGCGGCCTTCATCGAGTTGGAGGCGAACATGCCGCGGGCGATCATGCCGAGCACGGCGCCGCCGACGGCCGCGGTGATCGCAATCGCGATCACGACCGGTGCATCCATCTCTACCTCCCATCCGGCGCGGACGCCGGAGGTTGACGATCGGTGCTGCGGCGGTCATCTCGGCGGGAACGGCGACATCGACCGATGGGCCGGTCGTGGGCGGAGACGAACACCGGTTACCGTGGGCCGCGCCGCTCGACGCGGCGCATTCAAATCTGGGCACAGCCTACTACGGCCGGCCGGGGCGGGCGGGCAATCGCTTGCGGACAGGTTGCGGACGGGTCACCGGAGGATCGATCGGACGGTATCCCGTGCTGCGCGTGGCAAGCCGAGATCCTGCCGGGAGACCCTGCCCCCACCCCGACACCAGCAATGCGCGACCTGGAGCAGCAGGCCTGACGGATCCGGCCGGCAGTACAGTGAGCCGCGACGGATCACACGGTGCGGAGGCACGGGCGAATGAACGCGGCGAGGTCGGTGGAGACCGTGGTCATCGGGGCCGGTCAGGCGGGCCTCCTGATGAGCTGGCATCTCCGACAGGCTGGCCGCGAGCATGTCGTCCTCGATCGTCGTTCGACGCTCGGCGGCGGCTGGCAGGATCGGTGGGACGCGTTCCGCCTCGTCGGCCCGAACTGGATGGTCTCGATGCCGGGCTTCGACTACCGCGGCAGCGAGCCGGACGGGTTCATGGGTCGCGACGAGCTGATCGACCACTACCGCACGTATGCCGCGGCGATCGAGGCTCCGGTCGAGCTCGAGACGGACGTCCAGCGGCTGGCGGCTCACGACGGAGCGACGGCGGCCCGCTTCCGGCTCACGACGAGCCGCGGCCCGATCGACGCCCGGTCCGTGATCGTGGCCGGCGGGCCGTTCCAGACGCCGCGGATCCCGTCGATCGCGGCCGGCCTGTCCCCCTCGATCCTCAGCCTCCACTCGCATGACTACCGCTCGCCCGACAGGCTGCCGGCCGGCCGGGTCCTGATCGTCGGCTCCGGCCAGACGGGCGTCCAGCTGGCCGAGGAGCTGACGGCCGCGGGGCGTGAGGTCCTCATCTCCGTCGGGCATTGCTGGACTGGGCCGCGCCGCTATCGCGGACACGACATCTTCTGGTGGCTGCGAACGATCGGGACCGATGGCCCGCGCGTCGGCGTGGCCCTGCCCACGGTGAAGGAGCTCCCGTCGCCCGTCGCCCGGTTCGCGTGCAACCCGCAGCTCTCGGGCCATCGCGGCGGGCACGATGTCAACCTCCGACGCATGGCCGCCGAGGACGGGGTCCGCCTCGTGGGCCGGCTCGAGTCCGCCGACGGCACGACCGCACGGTTCCGGGCCGACCTCGCCGAGAACCTGCGCTACGGCGACACGAACTTCGACGAACGGGTCCGAGCCCTGTTCGACGCCTACGTCGACGCGACCGGCGAGCCGTATCCGCCGTACGAGCCGACGTCGTTTGCGTTCGATCCACCGGAGGTCACCGAGCTCGACCTGGCCGCCGAGGATGTGTCGACCGTTCTCTGGTCGAGCGGCTACCGGCCGGGGTTCGGCTGGATCGAGCTGCCGGTCCTCGACGAGCAGGGCCTGCCGATCCAGCCGAGCGGCGCGACAGCGGCCGAGGGGCTGACGTTCATCGGGACACCCTGGCTCTTCGACATGGGGTCGGCCAACCTCGTCGGCCTCGTCCGGGACGCGGATCGCCTCGCCGCCCGCTGGTAGCGAGCCGGACACGAGAAGCGGCGCCGCTCTCGCGACGCCGCGTTGTCCAGTTGATCAAGCGCTCCCTGCCGGCCTCAGCGGCCGTGCTTCTTGCCGTGACCGGCGGCCGCGCGAGCCGCCTCGCGAGATTCCTTCGCCGCCAGGCGGGCTGCCTCTCGGGCCGCCTTCGCGGTGTCCCGTGCGGCCTTCGCAGCCTCGTGGTCCTTCTTCGCCGCGTCGCTGACCGCGCCGCCGTGGTTGCAGTTCTTGCCACCGACGGCGTCGGACTTCGCCACCTCGGAGACCGCCTTGCCATGGGCGTTCGGCGCAGGATCGACGATCGGGTCGGCCTCGTCAGCGGGGACCGGCTCCTCGGCGTCGCACTCAACCGGGGCTTCGTCCTCGACGGGGACGCCCTCGTCGGCGTCCTCGTCCGCATCGGGCGCCTCCTCGCCCTGGGCGACGGAGCTCACGTAGCCACCGTGGTTGCAGTGCTTGCCACCGATCCGGCCGGTCTGCGCCGCCTCGGAGACGGAAATGATTCCATCGCCGTTCAGGTCGGCGGCCTTCTCCGCATCCGCGGCGGCCGTCTCGTCCGCGACGACCTCGGTCTGGCAGTCATCGTCGACGCCGTTGCCGTCGAGATCCTCGAACGTCGCGGTCGTGTCGACGACGACCGGAACGGGATCCGCCGCCGGACTGGCGAGTGCGGTCATGACCGTGGCCGCGGCAACGACACCGCTCAGCGCGAGGACGAGCGCCATGGCGCCGCCTCCGGCCAACGAGATGGAACGGATCCGCGAGAACATCGATTCCTGCTCCTCGCCCCCGGAACAGTGAAGGTGATCGGCCAATCCGGCCGGTGGGATGAGCCCAGCCGGAGTATCCCGAGCCGCCGCTCCACGATCGACCCGTACCTTCGTCCGGGCGGCATCCCCGGGTCCGACGATGACGGTCGAAGCCGGTGGGTCCGGAGCGGTCCGGTGTGGTCGGGCC
This sequence comes from uncultured Chloroflexia bacterium, assembly GCA_963746075.1. Classification (GTDB taxonomy): domain Bacteria; phylum Chloroflexota; class Limnocylindria; order Limnocylindrales; family CSP1-4; genus CF-46. Next base: position 476,364 of record CAVUZY010000006.1, on the reverse strand, counting down.
GGTGTCGCCGAACAACAGCGTTTGCCTCAGGCGTCGTCGGCGCGGTCGTCCTCCGTTGCGGCTCGCGCGACCTCGGCAGATCCCTGGCGGCAGGTCTCGGGATCGAATCCGTTGCGCGCCAGGAGCCCATACGCCCGTTGACGCCGCTGGCGCGGGTCAGCGACCCGGGCCAGCGCGCGCTCGTTGCGGGCCAGGAGTCGTCGCGCGGCCGCGAGGTCGACCCCGGCACCGTCTTCGTCCAGCCCGACGGCGTCACGCCGCGCATCGAGCAGCTCGTCGACGATCGCCCGGTCGACGCCCTTCAGGCTCAGCTCGCGGCGAAGGGCGATCTCGCCGCGCGGACGGGCCCGATCACGCGACTCGACCCATGCCCGACCGAACGCCTCGTCATCGAGCATCCCCAGCTCGGTCAGGCGCTCGATCGCGCCATCGACGAGCTCGGACCGATACCCGGCCCGGCCCAGCCGGCGACGAACCTCGCTGACGGACCGCGACCGTGCCTCGAGAAAGCGCGCAGCCGCATCGAGCACCACCGCCGGGTCGTCGACGGCGGCACGCTGCTCGCGGCGTTCGGCGATCGACGGCTTGGGCTTCCGGGGACGGCCGGCCACGATCTACTCGGCCTCGGCGATGCCCTCGACCGGGAGCTCGACCTCGTCGATCTTGCCGCGGATCCGCGTGTCGATCGTGGCGGCGATGTCCGGATTCGCGCGGAGGAAGTCCTTCGACGCCTCGCGGCCCTGGCCGAGCCGCGTCTCGTCGAACGTGAACCACGCCCCGGTCTTGGTCACGACGCTCATCGCCACGCCGACGTCGAGCAGGCCGCCTTCCTTGGACACGCCCTCGCCGTACATCACGTCGAACTCGGCGACCCGGAACGGCGGCGCGACCTTGTTCTTCACGACCTTGATCCGGACCCGGTTGCCGACCGACTCGGTGCCGGTCTTGATCGTCTCGATCCGGCGGATGTCGAGCCGGACGCTGGCGTAGAACTTCAGGGCGCGGCCACCGGGCGTCGTCTCGGGGTTGCCGAACATGACGCCGATCTTCTCGCGGAGCTGGTTGGTGAAGATGAGCGACGTGTTGGAGCGCGAGACGGCGCCGGTCAGCTTGCGCAGGGCCTGGCTCATCAGCCGCGCCTGGATGCCGACGAAGCTGTCGCCCATCTCGCCCTCGATCTCCGCCCGCGGCACGAGCGCCGCAACGGAGTCGACGACGACGCAGTCGATGCCGCCGGAGCGGATCAGCGTCTCGGTGATCTCGAGGGCCTGCTCGCCGGTGTCCGGCTGGCTGACCAGGAGCTCGTCGACGTTGACGCCGCAGGCCCGGGCGTAGGCCGGGTCGAGGGCATGCTCCACGTCGATGAAGGCGGCGACGCCGCCGCGGCGCTGGGCCTCGGCGATGACGTGCTGGCAGATGGTCGTCTTGCCCGACGACTCCGGCCCGAAGATCTCGGTGATCCGGCCGCGCGGGATGCCGCCGACGCCGAGGGCCAGGTCGAGCGCGATCGATCCCGTCGGGATCACGTCGATCGCCTGGATCGAGCCCGCGCCGAGCTTCATGATCGAGCCCGTCCCGAACTGCTTCTCGATCGCCGCGATCGCCGCGGTGACGGCCTTGCCACGCTCGGCCTGGGCGCGATCGCTTGTTCGATCGCTGCCGTTCCGCTCGTCCGCGGCCCGCTCTCCGATCAACGCCATGGGTTCGTCACGCTCCTGTCGAATGGTCCTGGACCGACAGGTCGCGCTCCCGGGCGAGACCTCGGGTCGTCAACCCTCGTCGGCTTCCTCTTCGCGAACCGGCTTTTCCTTGCGCGGCTTCCGGATGAGCTCCGCCTGCTGCGGCGGTGGCTCGGAAAGCGAGGTCAGCTTGGGCTGGCCCGACCGATCCTTGGGCTTCTTCTTCTGTTCCTTCTTCGGACGATCTCGAGACGCCATCGATGCTCCTCCGAATTGGGCTGGACGTTACCGGTTGACCATTCACGCGGACTGCACCGCGACTTCATCGCCACTCACGCGACCTGCGCGCAAGGCCAGATCCGGCAGCTCAGCTGGGAAGGTTCCGGACCGGATCGCCGTGCGGATCCTGTGCATGAAGTCTAGGGTGAAGGTCAGGTTGTGACAAGTCGCGAGACGGTAGGCGAGGAGCTCTTTCGCCCGGAACAAATGGGCCAGATAGGCCCGCGAGAACGTCCGGCACAGGAGACACGGACAGTCCACCTGGACCGGCTCCGGATCGTCGAGAAATCGAGCGTTCTGGAGGTTGAGGCGACCGCCCGGCACCCACAGCTGGCCGTTCCGGGCGACCCGCGCCGGCAGGACCGAATCGAACAGGTCGACGCCGCGATGGACGGCGTCGAGCAGGTCCGCCGGCGAGCCGAGCCCCATCAGGTAGCGCGGCCGCGGGTCGGCGTCGAGGAGCGGGACGGCGACGTCGAGCGCGGCGTTGCGTTGCTCCGGCGTCTCGTCGCCGGCCAGGCCACCGAGGCAGATCCCATCGAACGGCAGCGACGCGATGTAGCGGGTGCTCTCCGCCCGCAGGTCCGCTTCGAGGCCGCCCTGGACGATCCCGAAGAGCGCCTGATCGGCGCGCGTGTGGGCGTTCAGCGAACGCTCCGCCCAGCGGTGGGTCCGCGCGGTGGCATCGGCGACGACCGCCCGGGGCGAGCTCGGGTAGACCGGCTGGTCGAAGGCGACCGCGATGTCCGAGCCGAGCGCCTCCTGGACGCGGATCGCGACCTCCGGCGTGAACCGGTGGGTCGAGCCGTCGAGGTGGCTCCGGAACGTCACGCCGTCCTCGTCGACAACCCGCAGGTCGCCGAGCGACACGACCTGGAAGCCGCCCGAGTCGGTGAGGATCGGGCCATCCCAGGCCATGAACCGGTGCAGGCCCCCGAGCCGCTCGATCCGCTCGTGACCCGGTCGCAGGTACAGGTGGTACGTGTTGGCGAGGATGATCGAGGCGCCGGCCTCGAGGATGTCCGCGGGCGTCAGGGCCTTGACGGTCGCGTTCGTGCCGACCGGCATGAACTGGGGCGTCTCGACGACGCCGTGGGTGAGCTCGAGACGGCCGACCCGTGCCCGCGTGGCGCCGTCCGCGGGCGGCGCGACCTCGACGCTGAACGTGGCTGCGCCGGTCACGCCTCGGGCTCGGAGGGCTCCGCCGTTGTCCGCTCGGGCGCCGCGGGCGCCGCGGGCGCCTCGAGCTCGACCGGCGAGTCCCACAGGCTCGGCATATCCGCATCGCCGCGGCGCGGCGGCGGGATCTCGAACCCGAGCCGGGCCAGGTGGACGCGGGCCGCCTCGGTCGCGATCCGGCCCTGCGGCGTGCGGTCGAGGAAGCCGAGCCGGAGCAGGAAGGGCTCGTAGACGTCCTCGATCGTCTCGACCTCCTCGGCCAAAACGGCGGCCAGCGCCTGGACCCCGACCGGGCCCGAGGCGAACTTCTGGACGATCGCCGCCAGGAGCTTGCGATCGGTCGAATCGAGACCCTCGTCGTCGATCTCCATCTGGCGCATCGCCGCCGTCGCAGTTGCCTCGTCGACGCGGCCATTACCGTGGACCTGGGCGTGGTCGCGGGTGCGCTTGAGCAGGCGGTTGACGATCCGCGGCGTGCCCCGGCCGCGGCGGGCGATCGCCCGGGCGGCCGCGTCGTCGATCTGGACGTCGAGGATCCGGGCCGAGCGGTCGACGATCGCCGCGAGGTCATCCTCCTCGTAGAAGTCGAGCCGGTACGTCGCCCCGAAACGGTCGCGGAGCGGGCTCGAGATCCGGCCGGCCCGCGTCGTCGCGCCGACGACGGTGAACGGCTTGAGGTTCAGGCGCAGGCTGCGCGCGCTCGGGCCCTTGCCGATCATCACGTCGAGGGCGTAGTCCTCCATCGCCGGGTAGAGGATCTCCTCGACCGCCCGATTGAGGCGGTGGATCTCATCGATGAACAGGACATCGCGCTCCTCGAGCGCCGTCAGGATCGCGGCGAGGTCGCCGGCCCGCTCGACGGCCGGACCGCTCGTGTACCGGACGTTGACCCCGAGCTCGCGGGCGATGATCGTGGCGAGGGTCGTCTTGCCCAGGCCCGGCGGGCCGTACAGGAGGACGTGGTCAGCGGCCTCTTCCCTCCCCCGGGCCGCGGCGAGCAGCACCGACAGGTTGGCCTTGACCTCGCGCTGGCCGATGTACTCGTCGAGCGTCCGCGGCCGAAGGGTGCCTTCGACGACGACATCGGTGTCGTCGAGCAGGTCCGGTGCGAGGATCCGCGAGAGGTCGTCGGTCATCGCCCGGAATCTACCACGTGGCACGGCGTTTCGCACGGATGTTCTAACCGACGACCACCCACCCGTTTGCCCGCGTTGCCAGCGCCGGGGTGGAGGTCCGGCTTGGGCGCGGCCGTCGCGCCGGGCGGGCCAACGGACGCCCGAACACCGCGATGCGACCGTCCCGCCGGCGCCCAGCCGCCGTTTTGGGCCGCCGGGCGGGCCAGCGGACGGCGGCATGGTGCTCCCCCGCCGAAATGGGACCGCTCAGCCGCCGGTTGGCCAGCCGGACGCGACATCGGGGCGCGGAACCGGCACGACGCCGCAGGCGACGTCCGGCCGGGCTCCCGAATCCCCGGTCGGCGGGTAGGGCTTCGGTCACAATGGCCCGGATGCGTCTCTCCCGGCGATCCGAGTACGGCATCCGCGCCCTCGTCGATCTCGTGCGCCACGACGGCACCGCACCGGTCGCCCTGGCCACGCTGGCGGAGCGCAACCGCCTCCCACCCAAGTTCCTCGAGCAGATCATGGCGGTCCTCAAGCGCGGCGGCATCGTCCGGACGACGCTCGGCGCGCGCGGCGGATACGCGATGGCGATCGATCCGGCGGCGGTCACGATCGGGCGGGTGATCCGGATGCTCGATGGCGCGCTCGCTCCGCTGCCCTGCGTGAGCCTCCGCTACTACGCGCGCTGCTCGTGCCCCGACGAGGCGACGTGCTCCCTGCGCGACGTGATGCTCGACGTCCGCGACGCGATGCTCGCGATCCTCGACCGGGAGACGCTGGCCGAGCTGGCCGCCCGAGAGGGCCGTGCCTCGATCGACCCGCGCGGCCTCCACGCAGATGCGCTGGCCGGCAACCGGCCCTGACCCGGCCTTGAGCCGACCCTGACCCGGCCAGGAACGGTCACTCGCGGAGCAGGCTTCGCAGCGCCGCCTTGACTCGATCCTCCAGGGTGCCGCCAATCTTCGTGTCGGCCAAGGCGACCCGCGACGCCTCGCGCGCTTCCGCCAGCGAGTAGCCGAGCGCCTGGAGGGCGCCGACCACCTCCGACTCGGACGCCCCGATCCCCGCGCCGCCGGCCACGGTCGAGGCCGCGATCCCCGCGGCGGCGACCTTCTCCTTGAGCTCGAAGATGATCCGGTCGGCGAGCTTCTTGCCGATCCCCGGGATCGACACGAGAACCGCCTGGTCCTGGGCCATGATCGCGAGCTGGAGGTCGGGCGTCGGGCGGCTTCCGACGATCGCCAGCGCGACCTTGGGCCCGACCCCGGTGACGGTCAGCAGCAGGTTGAAGAACCCGAGATCCTCGGTCGTCCGAAACCCGAACAGCGACTGCTGGTCCTCGCGAACGAGGTGGTAGGTGTGGAGCTTGATCGTCGAGCCGGGCTGGGCGGTCGACAGGATCGCCGGCGCCGCGAACACCCGGTAGCCGATCCCGAGAACCTCGATGACGAGCGAGTCGAACGCAACCGCGCCGACCTTGCCTTCGACCGAGGCGATCATGCGCCCTGGCCCGAGCGAACTCCGCCAGATACCAACCCCGGTGGTAGGAGGGACGTCGAGGACGCGTCGGGGGCCACGGAAGGCCAACCGATTAGCCGACACCGGCTAACTGTCAAGCCAAACCAGGCGCCGGACGCTGCCAACTGCTGCCTTCCACTACCCGGGTTGGTAAACGGCACAACCGAGCGTGGGCCGGAGTGCGGGCGCGGCTCAACCGAGCGCGGGCCGGAGTGCGGGCGCGGACCGGAGTGCGGGCGCGGCACGACCGGGCTCAGGACGCCGATGCCTTCGGCGCGGCGCGCCGCGGCCGAGCCCCACCCTCGCGCGCCAGCGCCTCGCGCACGGCCCGCTCGTACGGCGTGGAGCCGCGCGTGATCGGGTCGATCGCCGACCGGTCCATCACGCTCGCCGTGGCGCCTGCGGCACGTCCCGTGAGCCCCATCCCGTTCGCGATGCACACGGCGATCGCCAGGGCGTCCGCGGCGTCGTCCGGGGTGGGCAACGACGCCATCCCGAGCACGATCTGGACCATCCGCTGGACCTGCTGCTTGTCGGCCGCGCCGTAGCCGGCGATCGCGCTCTTGACCTCGTTGGGGGTCGCCTCGCGCACCGGCCGGCCGGCCTCGGCCGCGGCCAGCAGCACGACGCCCCGAGCGTGACCTACGGCGATCGCCGTCTGGGCGTTGCGCGAGAAGAACACCCGCTCGACCGCGATGACAGACGGATCGTGGAGGGCGATCAGCTCCGCGACGTGGCGATGGATCGCGAGCAGCCGCTCCCCGAGCGGCAGATCCGGCGACGTCACGAGGCAGCCGTGGTCGACCGCGCGCAGACGGCCGGCGGTCTGTTCGATGAGCCCCCAGCCGAGGGCCGCCGTCCCGGGATCGATCCCCAGGACGATCACCCGGCGACCTCGGCGTAGACGTCCTCGGGGATGTCGAAGTTGGCCGTCACCCGCTGCACGTCGTCGAGGTCCTCGAGCAGCTCGACGAGCCGGAGCGCCTGGCGCGCCTTGTGCGAATCGAGCTCGACCGTCTGCTTGGCGACCATCGCGTTCTCGGCCGAGTCGACCGGGACGCCGGCGCCCTCGAGCGCCTTGCGCACGGCCTCGAGATCGGCCGGCGAGGTGTAGATGTCGATCTGGTCATCGGACTCGGTGTCGACGTCCTCGGCGCCGGCATCGATCGCCGCGAGGGCCACCTCATCGGCGTCGACCTTGCTGTCGCGCAGGACGGCGATCAGGCCGCGCGGCTCGAACTGCCAGGCGACGGCGCCCGAGCCGGCCAGCTGGCCGCCGGCCTTCGTGAACATCGAGCGAACCTCGGCGGCCGTCCGGTTGCGGTTGTCGGTTGCCGCCTCGACCAGGATCGCCACCCCGCCCGGGCCGTAGCCCTCGTAGACGATCTCTTCGAACTGGTCGCCTTCGCCACCGCCGGTCGCCTTGTCGATCGTCCGCTTGATGTTGTCCGACGGCATGTTGACCGCGCGGGCCTTCTCGACCGCCAGGCGGAGCCGGTAGTTGGCATCCGGATCGCCGCCGCCCTGGCGCGCCGCGACGCTGATCTCACGCGCGACCTTGGTGAAGAGCGCGCCGCGTTTGGCGTCGGTGATGCCCTTCGCCCGCTTGATCGTCGACCATTTGGAATGCCCTGACATCGCGGGCGGGAGTATAGCGGACGACGATGGCCCAGCCCGCCTATCATGATCGGAACCCGAGCCCGGCGGGCCTGATCACGGCCCGGTTCCGCGGCATCCGCCCGTCGTTTCGAGCAGCCGTGAGGTCAGTCCGCCGATGACGATGAAGAGCGTCGATCCCGCCCACCTCCGCAGCGTCGTCCTGGCCGGCCACGCCGGCGCCGGCAAGACGACGCTCGCCGAGCAGCTCCTCTTTCGGGCCGGCGCCGTCCAGCGCCTCGGCCGGGTCGATGACGGAACCGCCCATCTCGACTACGAGCCCGAGGAACAGAAGCGCAAGGAGTCGCTGAGCCTCGCCGTTGCCACGTTCGAGCACGACGCGACGCGGATCACGCTCGTCGACACCCCGGGCTATCCGGACTTCGTGGCCGAGGTCGTCTCCGGCTTCGCGGCCGCCGACGGTGCGCTCTTCGTCGTCGACGCCTCGACCGGCATCGGGGCCGGACTGGAGGCGGCCGTCGGCCTCGGCCGCTCGACCGGCCGGGCGGCCTGCTTCTTCCTGAACAAGTGCGACCGGGAGAACGCCGACCCGTCGGCCGCCCTCGACGCCATCCGCGAGCGGTTCGGCAACAAGATCGCGCCGCTCCACCTCGCCATCGGCAAGGCCGACGGGTTCCGCGGCTACGTCGACCTCGTCCATCGCAAGGCGTACGCCCTCGAGGGCGGCAAGGAAGTCGAGATCCCGGTCCCGGACGAGCTGGCCGGCGAGATCGCGACCCGCCGCGATCAGCTGCTCGAGGCGGCCGCCGAGGCCGACGACGACGTGATGGCCAAGTACCTCGAGGGCGAGGAGATCTCCGACGCCGAGCTCGACACGTGCCTCCATCGCGGCGTCCGCGACTCCATCCTCGCGCCGGTCCTGATCGGCAGCGCGGCCAAGGGGATCGGGATGAACGCCCTCCTCGACGCCTTCATCCGCTACCTGCCGACCGCCGCGGAGGAGCCGCCGGTCGAGGCCCGCGACGCCAAGTCCAACCAGCCGGTCACGATCGCTCCCGACCCGAACGGGCCGCTCGTCGCCCGCGTGTTCAAGACCGCGGCCGATCCGTTCGTCGGCCGCCTGACGTACCTCCGGATCCTGAGCGGCACGCTCCACGGCCAGGCCCACGCCTGGAACGCCAACCGCGACGAGGACGAGCGGATGGGCCAGCTGCTCCTCCTCCATGGCAAGGAGCAGGAGCCGATCGGCGAGCTCCAGGCGGGCGAGATCGGGGCCGTCGCCAAGCTGACCGCGACCGAGACCGGCGACACCCTCTCGACCCGCGACCGCCCGGTCATCCTGCCGCCGCTCGACTTCCCGGTCCCGTCACTGTCGGTCGCGATCGAGCCCCAGACGAAGGCCGACCTCGACAAGATGGGAGCCGCCCTCCAGCGGATGCTCGAGGAGGAGCCGTCGGCCCGGATCGAGCGCTCGGCAACCGGCGAGCAGCTCCTGGTGGCGATGGGCGATGCCCACATCGCGGTCATCGGCGAGCGCGTCAAGCGCAAGTTCGGGGCGTCGATCCTGACCAAGCAGCCCAAGGTCCCCTATCGCGAGACGATCCGCGGGACGACGAAGGTCGAGGGCAAGTACAAGAAGCAGACCGGTGGCCACGGCATGTTCGGCCACGTCTGGCTGGAGATCGAGCCGAACCCGGGCGGCGGCGTCGAATTTGCCGAGAAGGTCGTCGGCGGCTCGGTGCCCAAGGGCTTCTTCCCGGGCATCGAGAAGGGCATCCGCGAGGCGGCGGCCGAGGGCGTCCTCGCCGGCTTCCCGCTGTCCGACTTCCGGGCGACGCTGTACGACGGCTCGTTCCACAACGTCGACTCGAACGAGATGTCGTTCAAGATCGCGGCCTCGATGGCCCTGAAGAAGGGCGTGCTCGACTGCAAGCCGGCTCTCCTCGAGCCGATCATGGCGATCGAGGTCCGGGTGCCCGAGGAGTACATGGGCGACGTCAACCGCGACCTCAACACGCGCCGCGGCCGGGTGCTCGGCATGGACACGCTCGGCGACGGGCTCCAGGTCGTGCAGGCCCAGGTGCCCCAGTCGGAGCTCTTCTCCTACGCGACCGAGCTGCGCTCGCTGACCCACGGCCGGGGCACGTTCACGGCCACCCTCGACAAGTACGAGGAGGTGCCCGGCCACGTCGCCGACAAGGTCATTCAGGCCCATCGCAAGGACGCTGAGGCGACAGGCGCCCACGGCGGACATTGACCCGGCCGGGGGGCACATGACGGAGCCGCCGGACGACCATCCGGAGTGGGCTCGGTACAAGCGCCCGATCCCGGCCGACGAGCAGCCCGACCTCGAACCGCCGCCTGACGAAGCCTCCGACGCAGCCGCAACCGGGCGTGGCGGCGCGAATCCCGCGCCGTCCGAGGCACCCGATCCCGGCCGTCAGGCGCCCGATCGCGGCGACCAGGCGGTCGAGCCTGCCCGGGCTGCGCCCGACCGGTCCTCCTCCCCCGCCGACGTCGTTCGGTGGGCCGACTCGGCGGCCAGCCTCCTCCCGCCGCGCGTGGCGGCCGTGCCGTCCACCTGGGAAACCGGGCCGCCCATCCCGGCCGAGCTCGAGGCCCGCATCCGGCGCGACCTGGTTCGCGGCCGGAAGATCGTCTGGCTGACGTGGGTCGCCGCGCTCGCCAGCCTGATCCTCGGACTCGTCGCGGTCCGCCAGGCGACGCTCCTCGTGGCGATCGACGGGGACCTCGTCACGACCGAGGAGGTCGAAGCCGCCGGCGCGTCGTTCGATGCCGCCCGGACCGTCCTGATCGTGGCCGTCGTCATCGGCGTGCTGCTCGCGCTCCGCTGGCTCCGGGGCGCGCTTCCGGTGATGGAGGAGCTCCAACGGCGCGGCGTCGTCGACGGTGCCCCGCCGCGGTCGTCCGCGATGCGCGATCGCCTGTCGTTGCTGTGGCGACCGTCGGGCGTCCCCGCCGACCGTGCGGGATGGTCGGATCTCCGCGTCGGTGCCGGTCGGCGGCTCGCCTGGATCGCGGTCGCGAGCGTCGCCCTCGCCACGATCGTCGGCCTGGTCGCTGCCATCTGGCTCGGCGCCGCCCAGGACGCAGACACGTCACGCCTCCTTCGGGTGGTCAGCGGGATCGACGGGGCGCTCTGGCTCATCGCCTCGGTCCTCGTCGGGGTGGCGTTCGACGCGATGCTCTGGCGTGAGGCGGCCGCGGCTCGGGCCCTCGGCGTCTTCATCCCGCTCGTCGACGCGCCGAGCCGGGCAATCGTCCGGATCCTGCCGCCGATCCTGCTGTTCAGCGCCGGGGTCTTCGTGGCATCGGTCCGGCCGGAGCCATGGTTCGTCGACTGTCCCCAGGCGACCCTCGCGTGCGACGGAATGCTCGTGCCGGTCGATCACGAGGGCGGATCGCACGCGACGATCTGGATCGTGTACGCGGTCCACCGGGCAGCCACGACCCCGGTCGGGACGCTCGTGATCGCGGTCGGCGGACCCGGCGGGAGCGGCCTCGATTCGGCCGTCGGCATCCTCGACACGCTCGACGAGGAGCTCGTCCGGCGCTACGACATCCTGTTCTTCGACCAACGCGGCGTCGGCGCGTCGGAGGGCCGCGACTGTCCCGAGGCGGGCTTCCGGTACGCAACGACCGTTCCCGGCGCCGGCTCGGCAGAGACGTTCGCGGCGGCGTGCATCCGGGAGGCGGCGGTCGACCCGGCGACGCTCGCCCGGTACGCCACGCACCAGGCGGCGGAAGACCTCGACTCGATCCGCGACCGGCTCGGGCTCGAGCGGTTCGTGCTGTACGGCGAGAGCTACGGAACCGAGTTCGCCCAGGCGTATGCCGCCGCCCACCCGGAGCGCCTGTCGGCGCTGATCCTCGACGGCGCGGTCGATCTGACGCGGCCGGCCAACGACTTCTGGATCAGCGCGACGAAGGGCTTCGCGAAGGCCCTGACCGACACGCTCGATGCGTGCGCCGCCGAGCCCGACTGCCACGCCGACGTCAGCCAGCCCGGCCAGGCGTACGACCGCTTCCTGCGCGGGTTCGTGGAGCCGAAGGTGGTCTCGTTCGCCGATCCCGACGGCGTCGTGCGCGAGCACGTGTTCGAGGCGGCGGCGTTCGAGGCGGCGGTTGACGCCCTGCTGTACGACCCGACCGGCCGGATGCTCATCCAGCGCGCGGTGGCAGCCGCCGCCCAGGGTGATTCCGTCCCGGCGGCGCGCCTCGTCAGCGCCCTTGGATCCGGCGAGGGAGTGGGCGTGTCGTCGTTCGCCTATCACGCGATCACCTGCGCCGACTACCGAGTGTCGCCGACGACCAACGCCCGCGACATCCAGGCCGTGGAGCAGGCGGGCATCGCCGCCGGCGTCGACTCCGTCCGGACCGACGAGATCTACACCAGCCAGTTTCCGTGCCTCTACTGGCCGTATCAGCCGGCGGACGGGACGCGCCCGGCGCCCCTGATCGCCACGCCCTTTCCGGTGTTCGTGCTCGGCGCGACCGACGATCCGATCACCCCGGTCGACCAGGCGCGAGCGATCGCCGGCCGGCTGACCGACGGCTACCTGATCGTGACCCAGGGCGGGCCGCACGTGACGTTCGGCCGGGGCGAGGAATGCGTCGACCGGCCCATCCTCGACTTCCTGCTCGACGCCCGACGCCCGACGAGTCGATCGATCGATTGCAAGGGCGACATCGCCGATCCGTACATCGCGTTGTCGCCGCGGTCGGCGTCGGCGTTCGACGATGCCTTCGACGCGATGGTCGTTGCCGAGAACGAGATCTTCGCGGATCCCGACTATCTGCTGTGGGACGGCGACGCCGAGGTCCGGCTCGGCTGCCGCCAGGGCGGCTTCGTCGTGATCACGCCGGCCACGCTCCAGGAGACGATCCGGTTCGTGGACTGCAAGTTCGTGCCCGACTACGCCCTGACCGGGAGCGGCACGTACGTGTTCGCGACGAACACCGTGAGCTGGTCGGTCTCGACGCCCGATGGACAGCTCGACTACCAGGTCGACGAGGACGGCCGGCGGGTCAGCGGGACGTGGAAGGGCGGGTCGGTCGACCTGTTCGAGTGACGGCGATGGCTTCCGCGAGATCGATCCGGCCGTCGTAGATCGCCCGGCCGACGACGGCGCCCGCGCAGCCGATGGCGCGAGCGGCCTCGAGATCGCCGAGGGTCGCGACCCCGCCCGAGGCAACGATCGTCGCGGCCGTGCGGGCGATGGCCTGTTCGAGCAGCGCGAGGTCGGGTCCGCCGAGGAGACCGTCTCGCTCGATCGCGGTGACGATGAACGTCCCGACGCCGGCCGTGGTGAGGATGTCGATGGCGTCGTTGACCGGGACGCCGCTGGCTCGTGCGACCCAGCCCTCACCGATGGCCAGGCCGTCGCGGACATCGAGGGCGATCGCGATCCGAGCGGCGCCGTGGCGGGCGATTGCCTCCTGGACGAGCGATGGATCCCGGAGAGCCGCCGTGCCAATCACGACCCGCTCGACGCCGGCGGCCAGGACGTCGTCAATCGCCTCCCGAGTCCGGAGCCCGCCGGCGACCTGGGTTCGGATGCCCGCCACGGCCGCCACGGCCGCGATCGCGGTCACGGCCGGTGCCTGACGGCGCGCCCCGTCCCGGGCGCCATCGAGGTCGACGACATGGATCCAGCGTGCGCCCGCTGCGGCAAATGCGCGCGCGACCCGGACGGGATCGTCGTCATAGACCTGCTCGCGGGCGAAGTCGCCCTGGCGGAGCCGGACAACGTGGCCGGCGCGGAGGTCGATCGCGGGGTAGATCTCGAACGTTGACGGGGCTCGTTGTGACACGCTAGCATAGTAACACGCTACTACGCTGATACAGCGGTCGGACGCCCGGTCGGCCGATCCACGGCAGGAGACGACGAGATCCCATGGATGACTGGCGCACCACCGATGTCGACGAGCTGATCTCGGCCCTTCTCGGCCTCGAGACCTCGGATGAAGCGGCCGCGTTCCTGCGCGACCTTTGCACGCTGGGCGAGCTCCGCGACCTCGCCCAGCGCTGGGCGGTTGTCCGGCGCCTGGACGCGGGCGAGCACTACGCAGCCATCTCTCGGGAAACGGGGGCCAGCACCGCCACGATCACGCGCATCGCCTCGTGGCTGAACCACGGCGAGGGCGGCTACCGCGCCGCGCTGGCTCGGCTCGCGAGCGCGCGTGAGAACGGGATCCCCTACCCCGCCGGCCGCGAGCGATGACCACGCTCGAGGCGAGCGAGCCGCGACGTCTTCGGCTGGCCGTTCCGAACAAGGGCCGCCTCGTCGAGCCGACCGTCGAGCTCCTCCACGACACCGGGCTCGTGTTCGAGGAGCACGAGCGGAGCCTCGTGGCGCGGGTCCGCAACTTCGACCTCGACATCCTCTTCGTCCGGACCAACGACGTGATCGAGTTCGTCGGCGACGGCGTCGCCGATCTCGGCATCACCGGCGAGGACCTGCTGGCCGAGACCGGCGCCGAGCTGCCACGGCTCCGCTCGCTCGGCTACGGCCAGTGCCGTCTCGCGGCCGCCGTGCCCGCAGACAGCGCCCTTCGCGACTTGGACGATCTCGCCGGCCTGCGCGTGGCGACCGCCCACCCCAACACGGCCCGCCGGTTCTTCGCGAACGCCGGCATCGACGTCGACGTCATCCCGATCTCCGGAGCCGTCGAGGTCGCCCCGCGGCTCGGCCTCGCCGAGGCGATCGTCGATCTCGTCTCGACCGGCTCGACCCTCGTGATGAATGGCCTCCGGCCCATCGCCGACGTCCTCGCCTCGGAGGCCATCCTCGTCGCGAATCCGACGTCGGTCGTCCAGCGGTCAACCCAGATCGACGCCATCGACACGATGCTCAGCGCGGTCATCGCGGCCCGCGGGCGGAAGTACCTGATGATGAACGCCCCCGCGGCCCGGCTGCGCGATCTCGAGACCCTCCTGCCCGGGCTCGAGTCGCCGTCGGTCATCCCGCTGGCCCACGAGGGGATGATCGCGATCCACGCCGTGGTCGGCGCAGACGATGTCTGGGGTCTCCTGCCGCGTCTCAAGGCGGCCGGCGCATCGGGCATCCTCGTCCTGCCGATCGAGAAGATCGTCCCGTGACCGCTGGATCGGCAGCCAACCCGACCATCGATCCGCCCTCCACCGTGCGGCTCCGCCGCCTGGATCTGTCCTCGACGGCGCCCGCCGACGTTCGCGAACGGCAGGCGCTCTGCCGCCGTGGCGCGGTCCCGGACGACGCCGTTCGCGCCGGTGCCCGCGAGATCGTTGCCGATGTCGGCGCCCGCGGCGCCGTCGCGGTCCGCGAGACCGGCGCGCGGTTCGGCGGCGCCCTCGCCGACGGCAGGCTCACGATCGATCGGGCCGAGCTCCGGGTCGCCCGGGACCGCCTGACGTCCGAAGATCGCCGCGCCCTCGACCAGGCGATCGACCACGTGACACGGTTCGCGGCGACCCAGCGTCCCACGACGACCACGACGACCATTGTCCCGGGGATCGAGATCGAGCGACGCTGGCTCCCGCTCGACCGTGTCGGCTGCTACGTGCCGGGCGGGTCGGCGCCGTACCCGTCGTCGCTGGTCATGACGGTCGTCCCGGCTCGGGTTGCCGGCGTCAAGGAGATCGTGGTCGCGTCGCCGGCCGATGCTCGACGGCGCGGTTGATCCCGTTCTCCTGGGTGCGGCTGGGCTGCTCGAGATCGATCTGCTGCTCGTTGCCGGGGGGGCACAGGCGATCGGGGCTCTCGCGCACGGGCTGCCGGCCGCCGCGACGGAGCCCGCCCTCGCCCCGGTCGACCGGATCGTCGGCCCCGGCAACGCCTGGGTGACCGCCGCCAAGGTCGAGGTCGCGGGCCTCGTCGGCATCGATCTCCCCGCCGGACCGTCGGAGGGCATGGTCCTCGCCGACGAAGGCGCCGATCCCGTGCTCGTCGCGGCCGACCTCGTGACGCAGGCGGAGCACGGACCGGACTCGCCCGCGATCCTCGTGACGACGAGCGCGGCCCTGGCCGATGCGGTCGAACGCGAGATCGACGCTCTGCTGCCGCGTCTCGAGCGCCGCGAGATCCTCGACCAGAGCCCTCCATCGCCACGGCCGGATCGCGCTTGCTGCAGACCTCGACGCCGCCATCGCCTTCGTCGACGCCTACGCGCCGGAGCACCTGTCGATCGACGTCCGGAATCCGGATGCGGCCGCCGCCAGGGTCCGCCACGCGGGATCGATCTTCGTCGGACCGTGGGCACCCGAATCGGCCGGCGACTACGCCACCGGCGCGAACCACGTCCTGCCGACCGGCGGTCTGGCGCGCTCGAGCGGACCCCCTCGGCGTCGAGGCGTTCGGGCGCTGGACGCAGATCCAGCGGGTCGACGAGCAGGGCCTCGCCGCCATCCGCGATACGGTCGGCCGCCTGGCGTCCGCCGAGGGGCTGACCGCCCATCGGAACGCGATCGAGGTCCGCTTCCGTGACGACCCACCAGCCGGGTCGACCGCCGCCAACACGCGCCCGTGGCCCGACGAGACCGAGGACCTCGCATGAGCCCGACGCCGGTGACCTTCGGCCTGCCGACCCAGCCCGCGAGCTACAGCTGGGAGGCCACCGACGAGGAGGTCGCCGCACGCTTCGGCATCCCGATCGGCGAGATCCTCCGTTTCGACCTGAACACCTCGCCGGCGCCGCCCGAGATGGTCGCCGGCATCCTCGCCGGGGGTGCCTTCGACGCGCCGCTCTCCGAGTACCCGCCGTCCGACTATCGCCGGCTCGTCGAGACCGCCGCCGGTGTCTACGGCGTCGCGACCGACGAGCTGCTCGTCGGCGCCGGGGCGGACGAGATCCTCGATCTCGTCGGGAAGGCGTTCCTCACGCCCGGCGGACTGGCCGTGATCCCGACCCCGACATACGCGATGTACCGGGTCGTGACCGAGCAGCGCGGAGCGACCGCGGTCCTCGTCGCGCGTCTCGGGGCCGGACCAGGGCTACGCGCTCGACGTCGCCGCCACGCTCGACGCCGCGGCCGGCGCCGAGGTCGTCTGGCTGTGCAGCCCGAACAACCCGACGGGCCTGCCCGAGCCCGCCGGCACGATCGCCGCGCTCCTCGATGGCATCGCGGCCAACGCCGACGTGGCTGGTCGGGCGCCGGCGATCGTCGTCATCGACGAGGCCTACGCCGAGTTCGTCGGCGCATCGCTCCTGGACCTGCGCCTTCGCCACCCGAACGTCATCGTCGTCCGGACCGCCAGCAAGGCCTACGCCCTCGCCGGCCTCCGCGTCGGGTTCGCCGTCGCCCGGCCCGAGACGATCGCCCGGATCGCGCCCTATCGGCCGCCGGGATCGGTGTCGACGGTCAGCGTGACGGTCGTGACCGAGGCGCTGGCCGACCCGCGCGGGATGCGCGCGAACATCGCCCGGGTCGACGCCGAGCGGGATCGTCTCGCCGAGGAGCTGCGGTCGGCGGGCTGGTCGGTCGGGCCGACCGTCACGAACTTCCTGCTCGTCGACTTCGGCACGGCCGATCGCGCCGCAGCGGTCGCGACCGGACTCCTCCGGCGGGGTCTCGTGCCGCGGACGTTCGGCGCGGGCCATCCGCTCGCTCATGCCCTGCGCCTGACGATCCGCGATCGGGCCGGCAACGACCGGCTGATCGAGGCGGCCCGCGCGATCGAAGCCGACGCGACCGAGGGCAGCCGACGACGCCGGCAACCGACGGCGCCGCCCGATGACCACGGCCCTCGGCTCGCTCGACGTCGTCGCCCGCGACGGCCGCCGGGTCACGGTCCATCGCGTGACCCGCGAGACCGACGTCACGATCACGGTCGACCTCGACGGCTCCGGCGCGGCCGACATCGCGACCGGCGTCGGCTTCTATGACCACCTGCTCGGCTCGCTCGCCCATCACGGGCTGCTCGACCTCACGATCCGGGCGACCGGCGACCTC
Source organism: uncultured Chloroflexia bacterium (assembly GCA_963746075.1). Lineage (GTDB taxonomy): Bacteria > Chloroflexota > Limnocylindria > Limnocylindrales > CSP1-4 > CF-46. The sequence goes on along the minus strand of CAVUZY010000006.1, from coordinate 459,019 downwards.
GAGGTCGACGACCACCACACGGTCGAGGACGTCGCTCTCGTCCTCGGTGCTGCCGTCGCGGAGGCGCTCGGCGATCGCGCCGGGATCGTCCGGTTCGGCGATTCCACCGTGCCGATGGACGAGTCCGTCGCGACCGCGGTCGTCGACGTCGGCGGGCGACCCTACGCCGTCATCGACCTGCCGTTCCGGGGCGAGCGAGCCGGCCAGCTGACGCTCCAGCTCGTCGAGCATGCGCTCGAGGCGTTCGCCCGCACGGCCGGCGCCACGCTCCACGTTCGCGGCTCCGGGCGCAACGACCACCACCTCGCCGAGGCGGCGTTCAAGGCGCTCGGACGCGCGCTGCGTGCCGCCACCGAGCGGGATCCGCGCCGGCGGCGGGCTCGCCTCGACGAAAGGCTCGACATGACGGCGGAGATCGATTCGGGCGGGGCCAGGGCCCGAACCGCACCGCGTCTCACGGTCGTCGACTACGGGGCCGGCAACCTCGTCAGCATCGAGCAGGCTCTCACCCGAGTCGGCGCGACCGTGACCGTCGCCCGCGACCCGAGCGGACTCGAGGGCGCCGAGGCACTCGTGGTTCCCGGCGTCGGTGCCGCCGGGCCGGCGATGGAGCGGCTGGCCGCCGCCGGTCTCGTCGACCCGATCCGGGCGTGGATCGCCGCCGGGCGCCCGTATCGTCGGGATCTGCCTCGGCCTCCAGCTGCTGTTCGACGGCAGCGATGAGGACGGCGCCACGACGTTCGGTGTCCTGGCCGGCCGCACGACCCGCCTCGAGGACGCGCCGACGCTGCCCCACATCGGCTGGAACCAGGTCGAGCTCGAGCGCGCCCACCCGGCCTTCGCCGGGATTGCGCCCGGCGCCGACTTCTACTTCGTCCACTCGTACGCGGGCACGCCTGCGGGCGCCGACGCGGCGGCCGCCGTCCTCGCCCGGACGACCCACGGCAGCATCGTTCGTCAGCGCCGTCGCACGCGACAACGTCCTCGGTGTCCAGTTCCACCCCGAGCGAAGCGGCTCCGACGGCCTGCGCCTGCTCGTCGAACGTCGTCGACCTCGTCTCGCGCCGCGCCTGGCCGGGACTCGCTGCGACACCGGTCTCCGCCTGATGCTGCGCATCCGCGTGATCCCGTGCCTCGACGTCGCCGACGGCCGGGTTGTCAAGGGCACCCGCTTCGTGGACCTCGTCGACGAGGGCGATCCACCGGAGCTCGCCGGGCGCTACGCCGCCGAGGGCGCCGATGAGCTCGTCTTCCTCGACATCTCGGCCGCTCCGGAGGGCCGCGGGCACGCTCCTCGACATCGTCGAGCGGACCGCCCGCCGGGCGTTCATCCCGTTGACCGTCGGTGGCGGGGTCCGGAGCGTCGACGACATGCGGGCCGTGCTCCGGGCCGGCGCCGACAAGGTCGGGCTCAACACGGCGGCGGTTGCGGATCCTGCGCCTCATCACCGCGTGTGCCACGCAGTTCGGCCGGCAGGCGGTCGTCGTCGCGATCGACGCCCGGCGGCGAACCACCGACGACGGCTGGGACGTGGTCGTGAAGGGCGGCCGCGAGACGACGGCGCTCGATGCCGCCGCCTGGGCCGAGCAGGCTGCGGAGCTCGGCGCCGGCGAGCTGCTCGTGACCTCGATCGATCGCGACGGGACGCGATCCGGCTACGACACGGCGCTCCTGCGCGCGATCGCCGATCGGGTCGAGGTCCCGATCATCGCCTCGGGCGGTGCGGCGGGCCCGGCCGACTTCGTCGCCGCGGTCCAGGACGGTGGCGCCGATGCCGTGCTTGCCGCCTCGATCTTCCATCGCCGGATCCACTCGATCGCCGAGATCAAGCAGGCGATGGCCGAGGCGGGTCTGTCGGTGCGGGCGATCGCCGGGACGGCGGCGTGATCGACTCGCCCGCAGCGGCCGGCAGCCCGCTCCGGCGCGAGCCGCTGTGGGGACCGAACGGGCTCGTTCCCGCGATCGCCCAGGACGCCGCCGATGGCCGGGTCCTGATGCTCGCCTGGATGGACGCGGAGGCGCTCGCCGTCACGCTGGAGAGCGGGATCGTCCACTTCCACTCGCGGGCCCGCGACCGGCTCTGGCGCAAGGGCGAGACATCGGGCCACGAGCTGCGCCTGGTCGACCTGGCCCTGGACTGCGATTCCGACGCGCTCCTGCTCCAGGTCGATCCGATCGGCCCGACCTGCCACCGCGCCACCCGATCCTGCTTCGACCCCGACGGCGCGCCGGCCGAGCCGACGACCCAGGGCCTCGCCTGGCTTGAGGCGTTGTGGTCGACGGTCGCCTCACGGGCTTCGGAACGTCCCGCCGGTTCCTACACGACGAGCCTCCTCGACGGCGGCGTCGACGCCGTCGCCCGCAAGGTCACCGAAGAGGCGAGCGAGGTCCTGATCGCCGCCAAGGACGACGCCTCGGCCGAGGCGTTCGGCACGGACCGATCCGCGACCCGCGACGCGTTCGCCGGTGAAGCTGCCGACCTGCTGTTCCACACATTGGTCCTGCTGGCGGAGCGTGGCGTCATGCCATCCGCCGTGATCGACGTGCTGCGAGGCCGCCACCGCGCCTGATCTCAGAGCTTCGGTAGCCGAAGCTCGGTCAGCGCGCCAGATCCTGTGTCGATCCAGACGATGCCAGGGGCCTCCGGCGGTGCGGCGGCGGTCGTCAGTGCCCGGACCCAGGCTTTGGACGGGCCGCCGAACAGGGAACGGATCACGGCCGGGTATCGTCGGACGATCGCGCGATTGGCGGCGGTATCGACCATGAGCCAGCACCACGCGACCCGATCCGGCGGATCGTGCCCCGCGGCGAGGACCGCGGCTTCGGCAACCTTGCGCGACATCCCCCGCGCGGCGGCACCGACGTCGTCCACACGATTCCAGATCTCCGCGACGATGAGAACGCGATAGCGGGCATCGCGCAGGCAGACGTCAATTGACAGAGCCGGGTTCAACGGCCGGGTCGGTAGCTCAAATCGGCCGGTCCTGCCCGTCGCCGCCGCGAGACGAAGAAGCAGCTCCTGTGCTGCCAGGTGGCCGGCGTCGCGCGGGGTAGCGGAAGTGAGGTCGCGACTGAACGCCACCGACAGGGGGCGCCCGAGAGCCATGCCGATCGCGGTCCAGGTCGCGATCGACGTCCCGTCGCCGTTCCCTGCCTCGATGTGACTGATCTCCGACTGCCCGAGGCCGACCCGCCGACCGAGCTCCGCCTGGGTGAGCCTGAGCCGAGTCCGTGTCGATCGTGCCTCGCGACCGAGGTTGGCCGCGATGGCCCGCGCCTCACGCAGCCCGGCGATCTCGTTGGTCGTCCGCTTCCGACGCGCCATATCGACGCCATCGTTATCCACGACGCTTCACCGGCCATTGTGCGCGCCTTGTCGGTCAGGCCGTGCTTGGGCGCGTCGTCCGGAATGCGGATCCACGCGTGGTCCGCAGCGCAATCTTGCCGCCAGCGGTGCGCCGGTCGGCTATTCGATCGCCATCCTCGAGGAATAGCGATGGGATCGATGTTCGGGGCGGTAGGTGCCGTGGATCGGATCGCCCTGGGAGCGGCGTCAGGTCCGGCGCCGCCCGACGGCCATCCGCCGCTTGCCCGCCCGTACGACGAGCCACTCCCCGTCGATCGGCGGCGGCACGGGCACGTCCACCCCGGCGACCCGTTCGTCGCCGATCGTCAGCCCGCCCTGGGCGATCGCGCGTCGGGCCTCTCCGGCCGACGAGAACAGCCCGGACGCGGTGGCGATCGCGAGCGGGCCGCCGGCGACGTCGGCGTCCGTGAAGGCGAACCCGCCGACCGCGCCGTGGAGGGTCGCGAGCACCGCCGGATCGCGGATCGGCTCGCGCGAGAACGCCGCCTCGCTGACGCGCTCGGCGTGCGCGACCGCGTCGGCCCCGTGGGTCCGCTCCGTCACGTCGCGGGCGAGGGCACGCTGCGCTCCGCGCGCCTCGGGCCGAGCCACGAGGTCGCGCTCCAGCGCGTCGATCTCGGCGCGAGGCAGCAGGGTGAACCAGCGCAGGTAGGTCCCGACGTCCCGGTCGTCGACGTTGAGCCAGTACTGGTAGAACGTGTACGGCGAGGTCTGCGACGGGTCGAGCCAGATCGTCTCTCCGCCGGCGGTCTTCCCGAACTTCGTGCCGGAGGCGTTGAGGAGCAGCTGATAGGCCAGCCCGTGGGCATGACCGCCGCCTGCATCGGCCTCAGCCATCGGATCGGCCTCCCCGGACCCGTCCTCTCCCCCGGCCCGCCGCCGGATCAGCTCGAGGCCGGCCGTGATGTTGCCCCACTGATCGGCGCCGCCCATCTGGAGCTCGACGCCCATGGTCCGATGGAGGTGCTCGAAGTCGGTCGCCTGGATCAGCATGTAGCTGAACTCCGTGAAGGACAGGCCGCGATCGAGCCGGACCTGGACCGAGTCCTTGGCCAGCATGTACGGGATCGTGAAGTGCTTCCCGACGTCGCGCAGCCAGTCGATCAGCTGAATCTCGCCGAGCCAGTCGAGATTGTTGACCACGACCGCCCCGGTCGGGCCCGAGAAGTCCAGGTATCGCTCGAGCTGGCTCCGGATCGAGGTCACGTTCGCGGCCAGCGTCTCGCGATCCAGCAGGTTCCGCTCCGCCGACGTCCCGGATGGGTCGCCGATCATCCCCGTCCCGCCGCCGACGAGCGTGATCGGCCGTCCGCCGTGACGCTGGAGCTGGAGCAGGCCCATGATCGGGACGAGGTGGCCGATGTGGAGCCACGGGCCGGACGGATCGAAGCCGTTGTAGCCGGCGATCGTGCGTCCGCTGGCCAGCCGACCGGGCAGGCCCGGGGTCGTGGCGTGGAGCATCCCCCGCCAGGTCAGCTCGTCGAGCAGACCGCCGAGGCCCGGATCGGCTGCCAAACCGTGCGCCGGCGCACCGTCCGCCCCGGTCGCGGGCGTCACAGGCCCGTCGCCCGAGCCGTCACGAGGGGCAGACAAGAGGGGCGGCTCACGGCCCCTATGCTATCGTGCGGCCCGTCATGCAGACCAGCCTCGCGCGGCGGCAGCGCCATCGGCGCAGCCTCGGCCGCGAGCGGCCCCGCGGCTCTTCCGCCGTCCGGAGAGTCGCCATCGCGATCCCGATCCTGCTCTTCACGGCCTTCCTCGCGGTCGGCCTGGCGGGGGTGATCGGCGTTGCCGCCGCCTACAGCTACTACAGCCAGGGCCTGCCCGACCCGCGCGACACCCTGAGCAACCTGACGTTCGATCAGCAGACCGTCGTCTTCGACCGAGCCAACAAGGTCAAGCTGGCGAGCCTCGGCGAGTTCAAGCGCGAGATCGTCGCGTTCGCCGACGTCCCGGCCGAGGTGCTCGACGCGACCACCGCGATCGAGGACAAGGACTTCTGGTCCAATCCGGGCTTCGATGCCGCCGGCTTCATCGCCGCGACGGCCGACACGCTGAGCGGCCATCCCCGCGGCGGCTCGACGATCACCCAGCAGCTGGTCCGGGCCCGACTCCTGCCCGCGAGCGCCTTCGACGGCAGCCGCGAGGAGCGCAAGATCCGCGAGATCATCCAATCCCTGCGTTTGACCGAGGCCTATCCCGGCCAGGAGGGCAAGCAGGAGATCATCACGGCCTATCTGAACCAGAACTTCTACGGCAACCAGTCGTACGGGATCAAGGCGGCTGCGCGGACCTACTTCAACAAGGACCTCAAGAGCCTGACCCTCGCCCAGGCCGCGCTGCTGGCCGCGATCCCGCAGTCGCCGACGAAGTTCGATCTCGTCAAGAACGCCGAGGACGGTTGCTCGGTCGTGGTCAAGGAAGGCGCCGAGTGCCCGGCCGCGAAGGTCCAGCAGGTGGTTCCCGACACCTCCGAGGTCGTCATCCGGCGCAACTACGTGCTCGACCAGATGAAGACCCGCAGCCCGCTGTCGGGCTCCAAGCACACCGTCGACGAGTACGAAGAGGCGAAGAGCGAGCCGGTCGTACTCGCGCCCCAGCTCGGGGTCAATTGGAAGGCCCCGCACTTCGTGTGGCAGGTTCGGGCCCAGCTCGCCGAGATCCTCTGCCCCGATGTCCCCGCGGAGCAGTGCGAAGGGATCGACACCGGTGGCTACCGTGTCCAGACGACGCTCGACTGGAAGATGCAGACCACGACCGAGAAGTGGCTGTACGCGACCGCGCGGATCCCGAACCTGTCCGGCACGAACGACAAGATCCGGGAGCGGCTGAAGGCGCTCAAGATCCCGTCCAAGGATTGGGGCTGGATCGTGAACCTGCGCGGCAAGAACATCCACAACGGCGCCGCCGCGGTCCTCGACTATCGGACCGGCGAGGTCCTCGCCTACGGCGGCTCGGCCAGCTACACCGCGAAGGGCACGAAGAAGTTCCAGCCGAAGTTCGACGTCCTGTCGGACGGTTGGCGCCAGCCCGGGTCGTCGATCAAGCCGATCAACTACGCGATCGGCATCGAGGACCAGACGATGACGGCGGCGACCCTGTTCATGGACGTCACGACCGACTTCGGCGGCAAGTTCATCCCGACCCAGGCCGACAAGCTCGAGCGCGGCCCGGTCCGCCTCCGCTCGGCGCTCCAGTTCTCGCTCAACATCCCGTCGATCAAGGCCGGGATCATGAACGGCCTCGACCACTTCTACCATCGGGCCGAGGACTTCGGGATCCAGTGGGTGCCGAAGTCCGTGCCGGTCACGTCGATGAGCATCGGCACGATCGAGATCCACCCGATCGACCTGATCAGCGCCTACGGCGCGATCGCGGACGGCGGCAAGCTGATGCCGCGGACGACCATCCTGAAGGTCACCCGGGCGGACGGCACGGTCGTCTGGCCGGACGCCGCGACGAAGAAGCCCAAGGCGACGACGGTCATCAGCCCGCAGGCGGCGTACATCATGACCGACATCCTGGCCGGCAACACCGTCATGAAGACGAACCCGTTCTGGGGCGAATGGGCGGTCTACGACAAGGGCATCCGGCGCCCGGCCGCCTACAAGACCGGAACCACGAACGACAACCGCGACGTTCACGCCTACGGCTACCTCGCTCCGCCCAAGGATCCGAAGGCGCCCGCTCTCGTCGTCGGAGTCTGGATGGGCAACAGCAACAACGAGCCCGACCGGGACACGCTGTCGCTCGGATCGTCCGCGCCGCTCTGGTCGCGGATCCTGACCGATGTGAGCAAGGGCACTCCGATCGCCAGCTTCAAGGCGCCCAAGGGGCTGGTCACGGCGACCATCGACGCGGTCAGCGGCATGAAGCCCGGTCCGTTCACCTCGAAGACCGTCAAGGAGCTGTTCATCTCGGGCACGCAGCCGACCCAGACCGATGACCTCCGCCGAACGGTCGACATCGACTCCGCGAGCGGGCTCCGCTGGCAGGAAGGCTGCGTCGGACCGCGCCGGACCGTCGGTGCGCTCGACTTCAGCCAGGTCGAGGGCAACCGCGCCAACTGGCAGAAATACGACAACAGCTGGGCACGGCGGGCTGCCAGCGGGGCCGGCGTCGGCGGCGGACCGAAGGGCACGCGCACCTCCTACCTGTACGGCAGCGGCTTCTATCCGTTCGGGCGGACGTGGGGCGGGATCTTTGCGCCGTCGCGCCTCTGCCCGCTCGCGCCGCCGCCGACCGAGGAGCCGTGCGACAACCCGTTCGGGCTGTTCTGCCCGCCGCCGTCCGGCGAGCCGCTGCCGAGCGATCCGGGCAAGCCGGGCAAGACGCCCAAGCCGTAGGGAGCCCGGCCCGGTTCGAGGCGTGGCTTCCGGGCGGCGCCACCGCGCTACCGGCCGTCGCGCTACAGCTTGACGACCGTCGCGCCGTCGCCGCCCTCGCCCCGTTCGCCCGGCCGGGTCGATGACACGAGGGGGTGGCCGGTCGCCCGGAGGCGGACCGCGTCACGCAGCGCACCGGTCCCGAGGCCGTGGATCACGGTCACCTGGCTGAGACCCGCCAGCGACGCGTCGTCGAGATAGCGGTCCAACGCCTCGAGGGCTTCCTCGACGCGAGCCCCACGAAGGTCGAGCGACGACGCGACGGAGCGGGCGCGATCCAGCCCGATCGTCCCGGTCCCAACGCCGGCCGCGTACGCCGGGCTTGCGGGTCGAACGCCGGGATCGGCGGTGCGCTGGCTCGTCCGTCCGGACGCGGGGCGCGCTGCCGTGATCCGGGCGTTCCGCCCGATCGTCCGATCATGATCGACGACCGGCGCAGCGCCGACGAGGTCGAGATCGTCGGTGGCGACGCTGATCCGCATCTCGCCCGACTCGAGCGTTGCCCGCGTGCCACCCTTCTCGAGCGCCGAGATCCGTCCCTCCCAGCCGCCGCTCCGGCTGCGGGCCTGCTCGCCGAGCTGCCAGACATGGGGCTCCGCGACGACCGGCGCGGGTTCGTCGGCGTCGGCGCCGGAGGCTGATCCGTCCGGCACTCCGGCGAGGTGGGCCTCGGCCCGACCGACCGCAGCGTCGAGCGACGGTGCCGTGACGGTCTCGCGCTCGAGGGCCTGGCGCGTCGCCCGGACCTCGTCGCGGAGCGTGTCCACCAGCCGCTCGGCCTCGACCCGGGCGGCCCGGACGGTCTCGTCCCGTTCCTGGCGCGCGCGGCGGCGATCGTCGGCGGCGACCCGGAGGGCGGCGGCCGCGCGCGCCTCGGCCGCTCGGGCCCGGTCCAGCGCCTCGCTTGTCGCGCCCTCGGTCTCGCGGATCCGGGCGAGCGTCTCTTCGAACGCCCGCTGGTTCTCGGACAGCCGCGAGCGGGCATCGGCGACGATCCCGGCGTCGAGCCCGAGCCGCTCGGCGATCGCGAACGCCTGGCTCCCACCGGGCAGGCCGATCGTCAGCTTGTACGTCGGCGACAGGGTCTCGAGGTCGAACTCGACCGACGCGTTGCGGGCGCCCTCGGTCGTGTGGGCGTAGGCCTTCAGCTCGGCGTAGTGGGTCGTGGCCGCGACCAGGGCGCCGGCCCGGATGAAGTGGTCGAGCAGTGCCTGGGCGAGCGCCGAGCCCTCGGTCGGGTCGGTGCCGGCGCCGAGCTCATCGAGCAGGACCAGCGTCCCGGGCCCGGCCGCCTCGACGATCCGGGTGATCGACCGGAGATGACCCGAGAAGGTCGACAGGCTCTGGGCGATCGACTGCTCGTCGCCGATGTCGGCGAAGACATCGCGGAAGATCGGCAGCCGCGAGCCGGTCTCGGCCGGGACGTGGAGGCCGGCCTGGTGCATCAGGCTCAGCAGCCCGAGCGTGCGCAGGGTCACGGTTTTGCCGCCGGTGTTCGGCCCGGTCACGACGAGCGCGCTGTAGCCGTCGCCGAGCCGGATGTCGGTCGGGATGACCCGCCCGGTCAGGCCCGGGTGGCGAGCTCCGAGCAGGACGACCTCCTGGCGATCGGCCGTTTCCGCCCGGACCCCGTCGAGGTCCGCCGCGAGCCCGGCCTTGGCGGCCCAGAAGTCGAACCGGGCGAGCGCGTCGAGCACCTCGCGGAGGGCGACGGCATTGGCCGCGACGAGGGCCGACAGCTCGTCGAGGATCCGGTCGATCTCCTCCTGGGCCGCGATCTGGGCCTCGCGCCAGGCGTTGCCGAGCTCGACCGCCACGAGCGGCTCGATGAACAGCGTCGCGCCGCTGCCCGAGGCGTCGTGGACGATCCCCTTGACCTTCGAGCGGGCCTCGGACTTGACCGGCACCACATAGCGGCCGTTGCGGAGGGTGATGATCGGGTCCTGGAGCGCCCCGCCGAGCTCCGACCCGACGAGGGCGTCGAGCCGCCGCCGGAGCCGGTCGTAAGCCACCCGGACGGCGGCCCGCAGGCCGCCCAGCCGGGGCGACGCCGTGTCGAGCAGCTCGCCGACCGGATCGAAGCTGCGGGCCAGGGTCGAGCGGACGGCGGGCAGGGCGTGGAGCTCGCGGGCCAGGGCGTGGAGGAGCGGCCGGCGGTCATCGGCGAGCGAGGTCTGGAGACGGGCGGTCGCGTCGAGCGTGTCGGCGAGCTCGAGGAACTGGGCCGGGTCGAGGCGGCCGCCGCGGGCCGCGCGCTCGACGGCCGGCCCGATGTCGTGAGCCGCCCCGATGCTCACGCCCGGCCGCTCGGACAGGAGCGAGCGGGCCTGGTCGGTCTCGTCGAGGCCGCGGGCGACGAGGACGGGATCGTCCTCCGGGACGAGGCCCTCGGCGAGACGCCGCGATGGCGGGAACGAGGTCTTGTCGGCGAGGCGCTCGCGGACGAGCGGGAACTCGAGCAGGGCGATCGAGCGGGCGTCCATCCGTCAGGCGATGAGCGGCGGTCGCGAGACCGAGCCGTTGCCGGCGATCGCGAACCGCCACGGCATCTCCGTCCAGGGGGCGCCGGCGTACCCGATGCCAACGCGCGGACCCGTGACGACGATCGGGGCCGGCTCATCCGATGGCGGCGGCTCGAGCCGGATCGGCGCGCTCGAATCGAGCAGGTCGTGGCCGGTCAGGCCCCGATCGAGATCGAACGCGGCGCACACGAGCCCGGGTCCGGCCGCGAGGCGCACGTCCGGCGCGGAACGCGGACCGGAGCCGGTCGCGGGCACCCGGCGCCGGGCCTCCGCGCGGCGGGCCCGAGCGGCCCGCATGAGGTCGCTGCCCGCGAGCGGCTCGATCGCCCGGACGAGGAGCGCGGCCGGCAATTCGGGCGGTCCGGTGACGATGTTCAGACAGTCGTGCATGCCGTAGACAAGGTACACGTAGGCCCTGCCGGGCGGCCCGTACATGACCTCGTTGCGGGTCGTACGGCCGAACCGGGCATGCGAAGCGCGGTCATCCTCACCGATGTAGGCCTCGAGCTCGACGATCCGTCCGACGCGGCGACCGCTCTCGTCGTCGCGCACCAGACGCCAGCCGAGGAGGCCGGCGGCGACCTCGAGCGTCGGCCGAGCCAGCAGGCTGCGCGGGTCGCGCTCGGGCGGGCTCACCGCGACCCGGCGCGGCGCAGGATCAGCTCGGCCGGACCGCGACGTAGAAGGCCTGGATGTCCACCGGGATCAGCAGCCCGAAGACCGTGATGAAGCCCGGGATGATCCGCGTCCGGAACAGGTCGGCGGTGGCCGAGGTGTCCATCACGTCGAAGAGGCTACGAATCCAGGGATATTCGTTGTCGGTCTTGGGGATCGTCGGGATCTGGAAGAACGAGTCGAGGATCACGGTGACGCACAGGATCAGGAACAGGGCCTGGACGATCCCGAGCAGGCCGCCGATCAGCTCGTCGGCGAAGGATGCCTTCTGGAACAGGGCCTGCTTGTGGTAGAAGCCCTGGATCACGACGGTGAAGGCGATCGTGGCGGCGATGAAGACGATCCCGAAGCCGAGCATGACCGCATACTCGGGCGGATATTCCCTCCAGTTCTGGGCGAGGTAGCCGCCGAGCGGTTCGCGCAGGTTGGCCGCGAACAGGAACGAGAACAGCATCGAGGCCAGTCCGAGGACCCGCCGGATCGTTCCCTGGATGAAGCCGAGCACGAACATGCCGAAGCAGAACAGCACGACCAGCAGGTCGAACCGGTTGATCGAGTTCAGGAATTCCCCGATGTTCACGGACGCTCCCTCTGAATGAGATCCAGGACCGTCTCACCCGGGGTGAGGCGGTCACAGGGTAGCAGCGTGGAATCCGCAGCGGCAACCGGACTCAGGTCCTGATTCGGCCACCAATTCGCCCGATCGCCGCCGTGATCGCACCGACCGCGGTCTCGATCTCGTTCTCGGTCAGGGTCCGTTCGCCGGCCTGGAACAGGAGCCGCCAGGCGAGGCTCTTCTCGTCGCCTGCGAGGGGCCGCCCGCGGTAGATGTCGAACAGGCGGACGGACACGAGCTCTGGTCCGGCGGCCGCCCGGATCGCGTCGGCGACGCGATCCGCCGGCGTGGACTCGGGAACGACGATCGCGACGTCCCGTTCGGCCGCCGGGTGGCGCGGCGGTGGCGCTGCCTGGACATCGATCAGCCGGCCGCTTGCCAGCCCCACCAGGTCGAGCTCCGCGACGATCAGCCGCGCGCCGCGCAGGTCGACGTCGTCGGCGATCGTCGGATGGAGCTCGCCGACGACCCCGCTCAGGGCGGTCGTGCCGTCACGGAGCGCCGTCACGCGGGCGGCGCGGCCGGGATGGAGGAGCGGCTCGTCCGTCGAGCGCCGCCCACGACGGCGGATCGATCCCGAGGACCCGGCAGACGAGCTCGATGACGCCCTTCGCGTCGTCGAGGTCGGCGAGCCGGCGCGGCCGGTTCCACGATGGCTCCTCGAAGGGTCCGGTGATCGCCAGGCCGAGCCGCGACCACTCGCGGGTCGTCTCGCCGTCGCGGCCGTAGCCCTTGCCGATCTCGAAGATCGCGACGTCCTCGCGGCCCCGACGGAGATTCGTGGAGACGATCTCGACGAGGCTGCCGACGAGGACCGGACGGAGGACCGAGTGATCGGCCGACAGCGGGTTCGTCACGTGGATCGGGCGACCGAGGGCGGGCTCGCCGCCGTCGACCGGCGCGACCTCGGCGGTCCAGCGGAAGGTCTCGGCCAGACGCGGCGAGACGAGGGCATGGCTGACGGTCTCGGTCAGGCCGGCGCCGGCGAGCGTCGCCCGGACACGGTCGCGGATCGCGAGGGGTGACGGTCGCCAGGCCGGCATCGGGGTGTGGGGCAGGATCCCCGGGATCGTCTCGTAGCCGGCGACCCGCGCGACCTCCTCGGCGACGTCCGCCTCGATCGCGATGTCACGCCGCCAGGTCGGGACGATCGCGACGAGGGTCTCGTCCCGGCCGGCGTCGACGCTGAGCGGCTTCGGGAGGCCGGCGACGGTGATCGTCCGTTGGGGGGTGGTCGCGCCGGCGACGTCCGCGCCGGCGACCGCCGCACCGGTCGCGGCCGGAGCCGGTTCGCTCGCGACGCCGACCCGCTTGAGCAGGGCCTGCTGCTCCGCCGGCGCGAAGGTCGTGCCGAGGAGGCGGTTGACGCGGGCCGGCCGGAACGCGACGCGACCGGGCTCCGGTTCAACGGGGTTCGTGTCGATCCGACCTCGGGCGACCGTCGCCGCCGGCCCACTCGGCGACCAGCCGGGCGGCCCGGTCGGCCCCGATCCGGGCGAGCCGGAACTCCTGGCCCTTCTCGAACCGCAGGCTGGCCTCGGATCGGAGGCCATAGCGCTGACCGGTCCGCCGGATGACGATCGGATCGAAGATCGCCGACTCGACGATCACCCGGGTCGTCGCGTCGCCAACCTCCGACGCTGCCCCACCCATGATCCCGGCGATCCCGAGGGGTTCGCGCTCGTCGGCGATCAGCAGCGTGTCCGCGTCGAGCTCGCGCGTCACGTGATCGAGGGTCTCGAGCCGCTCCCCCGCCGCCGCGCGCCGGACGATGAGCTGGCGCCGGCCCTCGTGCTCGGCGACGCGGTCGGCGTCGTACGTGTGGATCGGCTTGCCGAGCTCGAGCATGACGTAGTTGCTGACGTCGACGACGTTGCTGATCGGCCGCTGGCCGGCGGCTCGCAGGCGCATCTGGATCCGATCCGGCGACGGCCCGACTGCCACGCCATCGACCCAGCGGCCGACGAACCGCGGGCACCATGCCTCGTCGAGGACGTCGACCGCAAGAAGTCCGGCCGCGTCACGGTCGTCCTCGACCGGATCGGTGTCCGGCCAGCGCAGCGAGCGCGCCGGTGATCGCCGCCACCTCGCGCGCCAGCCCCACGAGCGACAGCGCGTCACCGCGGTTCGGCTTGACGTCGACGTCGAGGACGATGTCGCCGTAGAGCTCGGTCAGGGCCATCCCGATCGGGGCGTCCGGCGCCAGGATCAGGATCCCGTCGGCGTCGCCGGTCAGGTTCAGCTCGTCGCCCGAGCAGAGCATGCCGTTGCTGACGACGCCCATCTTCTCGGTCCGCTCGATCCGCCGATCGCCGGGGAGCACCGCGCCCGGAAGGGCGACGGGCACTCGCTGCCCGGCGGCGATGTTCGTGGCGCCGCACACGATCGACAGCGGCTCCTCGCCGCCGGCAACGCGGACGGTCGTCAGCGAGAGGCGATCGGCGTTCGGATGCTTCTCGACGCTGAGCAGCTCGCCGACGACGACGTTGCGCCACTCGGCGCCCCAGCGCTCGATGCCCTTGACCTCCATCCCGAGCAGGGTCAGCCGCTCCGCGAGCGCCTCGGGCTCGAGGTCGACGTCGACGTAGTCGCGGAGCCAGGACAGCGGGACGCGCATCAGGTCGCCGTCTCGATTCCGGGCCGTCGAGCGCCGCCCGCACCGGCGAACTGGTCGAGGAAGCGGAGGTCGTTCTCCATGTACAGCCGCAGGTCGCCGACCGAGTGGCGCAGGTTGGCGATCCGCTCGACGCCCATCCCGAACGCGAAGCCCTGGTAGCGCTCGGGATCGAGGCCGCCGTACTGGAGCACGACCGGATGGACCATCCCGGCCCCGAGGATCGTCATCCAGCCGCTCCGTGAGCAGGCCGGGCAGCCGGATCCGCCGCACACCAGGCACTCGACGTCGAACGCGACGGACGGCTCCGTGAACGGGTAATAGCCGGGCCGGAAGCGGGTCCGCTTGTCGGCCCCGTAGAGCGCCTTGGCGAACTGGTCGAGGAGGCCCCGGAGGTCGCCCATCGTGGTGCCCTCGTCGACCATCAGGCCCTCGACCTGGAAGAACTCCGAGGCATGGCTGGCGTCGATCGCCTCGTACCGGTAGCAGCGCCCCGGCAGCAGGGCCCGGATCGGCGGCGCGGTGGACGTCATCACCCGGATCTGGCCGGGCGACGTATGCGTCCGCAGGAGCTGGCCCTCGATGTCGACGTAGAGCGTGTCCCACAGGTCGCGGGCGGGATGGTCGGGCGCGATGTTCAGCATCTGGAAGTTCGTCAGGTCGTCCTCGACCTCTGGGCCCTCGTACGTGACGAACCCGAACTGGCCGAAGATGTCGGCGATCTCGCCGATCGTCTCGGTGATCGGGTGGAGGGCGCCGCGCCGGATCGGGCGACCCGGCGTCGTGACGTCGACCGCCTCGGCCCGCAGCCGCGTCTCGAGCTCCGCCCCGCCCAGCTCGCTTCCCCGCGCCGCCAGGGCGGCCTCGATCGCCTGGCGGACCTGGTTCGCGATCGCGCCGACCCGCGGGCGGTCCTCGGCCGGCAGCGCTCCGATGCCGCGCAGGACGGCGGTCAGGCGGCCCTTCTTGCCGAGGACGTCGAGCTCGAGCGCCGCGAGGGCGGCCACGTCCGCCGCAGCCGCGATCGAGAACAGGGCCTCGTCGCGGAGCGACTCCAGGTCGCGGGTCAGGTCAGCGAGATCCACGTGCTCCTCATGCTCGCAGAATGAGAGGACCCTCGACGGTCGGTCGAGGGTCCGGTTGGCTTCGTCGCCCTCTCGGGCTCGCTGACTAGGCGCCGCGGACGGCCTCGACGATGCGCGTAAACGTCGCCGCGTCGCGAACCGCGACATCGGCCAGGGTCTTCCGATCGAGCTCGATCTCCGCCTTCTTCAGACCGGCGACGAACGCGCCGTAGGTCATCCCGTTCAGGCGGGCGGCGGCGTTGATCCGGATGATCCACAGCTCGCGCATCTGGCGCTTGCGCTGCTTGCGGTCGCGGGTCGCGTACGCCAGCGCGTGGAGGTTCGCCTCGCGGGCAACCTTGACCAGGCGGGACTTGGCGCCCTTGCGGCCCTCGGCGGCGTTCAGGAGGCGCTTGTGGCGCTTGTGGGCGGTGACCCCACGCTTGACTCGTGCCATGGGTTCGACTCGCTCCTAGAGGTACGGCAGCAGGCGACGGACCTGCTTCGCATGAACACCGACCATCACGGCCTTGCCGGCGTACCGGCGGGTGCGTCGGGACGACTTGATCTCGAGGTGGTGGCCACTCCACGCCTTCACCCGAATGATCTTGCCGCTGCCGGTGACGCCGATGCGCTTCGCGGCTGCCTTGTGACTCTTGATCTTGGGCACCCTGGCCTCACTCTCCTGTGGCTGCCGGTGCCTGCGGCCCCGACGGGTCGGACGTTCTGGTGGCGGCCGCGGGGGCCGCGCTGACGGTCTTCTTCGCTGTCGCCGCCGCTGCGGCCACCGGCACCTTGGCCGGTTCCTCCGCCGCGCTGGTGGGGGCCGGGGCTGTCTTCTTCGGCTCTGCTGCCGGGGCCGCCGCCGCTGCGGGAGCCTCGGTCGCTGCCTTCTTCGGTTCGGCGACGGCTGCCGGAGCCTCCGCGACTGCCGGAGCCTCCGCGACTGCCGGATGCCTCGGCCGAAGGCGGAGCCTCGGCGGAAGCCGGTGCGGTCGATGCGGCCTGGTCGCCACCCTTCGATGGACGGACCGGCGCCTCGTGCTCCTTCGGCTTGTGAACCGATGCGACCGTGAGGTGCATCGACTTGCCCTCGAGCAGCGGGGCGCGCTCCGCGACGCCGTGTTCCTTGATCCGGTCCGTGAACCGGGCGAGCATGTTGCGACCGAGCTCCGGATGGGTCAGCTCCCGACCGCGGAAGCGGACCGTCACCTTGATCCGGTCACCGTCTTCGAGGAATTCGATGGCTCGATGGACCTTGGTATCGAAGTCACCGCTGCCGATCTTCGGCGAGAGGCGGACTTCCTTGAAGGTCACCGAGCGCTGCCGGCGCTTGTTCTCCTTCTCGCGCTTCGTCAACTCGTACTTGTACTGACCGAAGTCGAGGAACTTCACGACGGGCGGGGCCGCCATCGGGGCGACTTCGACGAGGTCCAACCCGCGCTCCTGCGCCATGGCGAGAGCCTGCGGCGTGGGCATGACGCCCAGCTGAGCTCCCTCTTCATCGACGACACGGACCTGTGGGATCCGGATCATCTGGTTGACGCGCAGGTCTCGTGCTATTGCTGACCCCTTCGAACGAACGTGATTCCGACGGTTTTCGACCGGCACGACGAGGCACGGCGCCGGGGCGCCAGTCGAGCGCGAACGATAGCACAGGGCCTGAATCAGGGGCAATCGCCGAGCCGCGCCGGCGTCGGCCCTACTGACTCGGGGCTTTCGATCATTTGACAGCCTCGATCGCCGTAGCGAGGCGGCGATCGGTCGCGCCCGCCGAATCCGGACCAGACGCCGCCGAGGCTGTCATCCGAGCAGGTTCGGCTTGTGCACACGCTCGCGGGCCGGCTTGCTTCGCCTTGTGCCAGCGTGGCTCGTCATTGTGGAACGCGAGGACGTCGATCGAGCCGCGCTCGCCCCAGATCGAGAGACTTCGACCTCCACGAGCCAGTGCTCCGCCCGGAGGCGACGGACGGATGACTCCGCGAGGGCCGCATGGGCCTCATCGACGAGGCGATCCAGGCGCTCCCCGCGCCACCGAAGGTAGAGATCGACGTCCGCGCCAAGCGCTGTCGCCGCCTTGACGAGGGAGCGACGGTCACCCTGTCGAGATCTCCGCGGTCGATGCTCGCCACGAGAAGGCGCGAGAGACCCGCGTCATCCGAGACATCCGACTGGCGCCGCTCGAGCCGGGCCCGAAGGGCGCGGAACTGCCGACCAAACCGAAGCCCGTCCACGACGCGATGGTGGACGAAGCCGCTTCACCGCGGCTTACGTCACCGACCGGGCGGCGGACTCCTCGGCGAGCCGATCGGCGAGGACGTCCCACCCGAGCGTCTCCTGTGGCGCGCCCTTCTCGGCTCCTCGACGGCGCAAGGTTCCCTCGCGGGCCTCGATCTCGCGGTCGCCGAGGACGATCATGCAGGGGACCTTCTGCTCCTGGGCCATCCGGATCTTGTTCTGCATCCGATTGTCGGAGCCGTCGACCTCGACCCGCAGGCCGCGTGACCTGAGCACGCCGGCCAGCTCCTCGCCCGCCTCGGTATGGCGGTCGGCGATCGGGATGACGACGGCCTGGACCGGTGCCAGCCAGAGCGGGAACGCGCCCGCGAAGTGTTCGACCAGGATGCCGATGAACCGCTCGAGCGAGCCGTAGATCGCGCGGTGGATCGCGATCGGGCGCTGGGGCTGGCCCTGCTCGTCGATGTAGTGCAGGTCGAACCGTTCCGGAAGCATCGTCAGATCGGCCTGGATCGTGGCCATCTGCCACTCGCGGCCGAGGGCGTCGTCGATGTAGATGTCGATCTTCGGCGCGTAGAAGGTGCCGTCCTTGGGCTTGACCGCGTAGTCGCCGCCGGCCCGATCGAGGGCGGCCTTGACGTATGCCTCCGCCCGCTCCCAGAGCGCCGGGTCGCCGATCGCCTTGTCGGGCTTGGTGGCGAAGGCAAAGCGGGGCGTCAGGCCGAACCAGGAGTACGCCTCGCGGACCTCGCCGAGGACCGCCTCGATCTCGTCGGCGAGCTGGTCCGGCCGAACGTAGATGTGGGCGTCGTCCTGGATGAACTGGCGCACCCGGGTCAGGCCGCTGAGGGTTCCGGATCGCTCGTTCCGATGCAGCCGGCCGTACTCGTTCAGGCGCAGCGGCAGGTCGCGGTACGAGCGAATCCTGGACCTGTAGATGAAGGTCGACTCGGGGCAGTTCATCGGCTTGAGCGCGAAGTCGTGGTCCTCCGACGTGAGCCGGAACATGTTCGCGTCGTACAGATCCCAATGGCCCGACTGCTGCCAGAGCTTCTTGTCGACCAGGATCGGCGTGCTGATCTCCTGGTAGCCGCGCCGGGCCTGGAGCTCGCGCATCGCGCCTTCGAGCGTCCGCCAGATCAGCTGGCCCTTGGGGTGCCAGAAGGCCGAGCCCGGGCTGACGTCGTGGAAGCTGTACAGGTCGAGCTGGACGCCGAGCCGGCGATGGTCGCGCTTCTTCGCCTCGGCGCGGCGCCAGAGGTACGCGTCGAGCTCGTCCTGGGTCGGCCAGACCGTGCCGTAGATCCGCTGGAGGGCCGGCCGCTTTTCGTCGCCTCGCCAATAGGCGCCGGAGATCGCGACCAGCTTGAACGGCCCGATCTTCGCGGTGCTCTCGACGTGGGGACCCTTGCACAGGTCCTCGAACGACCCGTGCCGGTAGATCGTGGTCGGCGGCATCGGCGACCCGTCGGCCTTCGCCTTCGCGGCCAGGTCGTCGAGGATCTCGACCTTGAACGGCTGGTTGCGCTCGGCGAAGAAGGCCCTCCCCTCCTCCGGCGGCAGCTCGCGCCGGACGAACGGCTCGGCGGTGGCGACCGACGCGGCCATCCGCTCCTCGATCGTGGCGAGGTCTCCCGGCGTGAGCGGTCGGTCGAGCTTGAAGTCGTAGTAGAAGCCGTCGGTGATCGCGGGTCCGATCCCGAGCTGTGTGCCCGGGAACAGGTCGAGGACCGCCTCGGCCATGACGTGGGCCGTCGAATGGCGCATCGCGTCGAGGTCGCTGTGGGCTCCGGCATCGAGCAGCTCGTCCGCCGAGCCGCGCTCGGGCGCGTCGAACAGGGCCTCCTCGAGCTCGCCGCCGTCGGCTTCGTCGCCGGCTGTGGCCGTCGCCGCGTCAAGGGCGCCGCCACTCGGCTTCTTCTGGTCGACCTGCGCGTCCGTCATGCCTGTGTCCTCTCGAGAATCACGAAACCTCTCGCCTGAACGACAGGACGAGAGGTTCACTCCCGCGGTCCCACCCGCCTTCGCCGGCCTGCGCCGGTCGCCCGGCGCGAGCTCCGCGCACTTGTGGCCGCGCTAACGGGCGGATCCCGGACCGGTTCGCCGGTCGCTCACGGGTGGTGCCTGGATCGTCGTCCGCCGCCGGGCTCGCAGCTCGTCCCGGCTCTCTGGAGGCGGCGCCGATGGGCGTGTCCCGATCGTCGCATTCATCACGTCGATGGGCGACCGCAAGACTGGGCTCGCGGCGTCCGCTTCCATGATACCGGTTGCCGGCGCCGCGTTCCGTCGGCTCCGGTCGCGCGTCGCGACAGACGGCCTAGAAGATCCCGCCCGGGCAGAGCCCGTGGAAGCTCGGGACGCCGGTCCAGGCGTACCAGTCGGCGCGATGGTTGACCCGACCCACCTCGGTCGTTCCGTTCGTCCCGAACCAGCGCACGATCCCGATGACCCGGTACTCCTTCGCCGGCGTGCCGTTGAACGCCCGCGTCAGCGGCGTGAACGCGGCGGCGCGATCGTCCGTCGTCTCCCGCGTCTGGACGACACTTGTCGCGACGGTGCTCCAGGCGCTGGTGTTGGGCGTCCGGGCCTGGACGGAGAACTGCCACGAGACGGTCTGGGTCTCGGTGCCGGGCACCGTGTTCCGGGCGTAGACGAACGGGGCCCGGACCCGGATCGAGGCGAGCTCGGTGGCGCTGTCGTACATGCAGGTCGCCGCGGGGTACTCGGCGCTGTCGGCGAGGTAGTGGACCCCGAAGACGCCCGTCTGGGTCTGCGGCGTATCGGCCGCGATGGGGTCGGCTGCGGCGACCGCCAGCCCGAAGGCGACGACCATGCCGAGTCCGACGACGACGGAGCGGCTGAGTGCGCGCATGCGCGGTCCCTCCTCACGCGCGGGCCAGCCCGGACCAGTGCCCGGATCGCGGTGCCCCGACTTCGACCACCGTAGCGCTCGTGTCAAAAGGCATCCTCGGGGTGGCTACGGGCCGATCGGCCGGGTGAGGCCGCAGTCGGGCGTCGTGCAGAGGTCCAATCCGAGATCGGCCAGTCCCTCGGCCAGCGGCGTGAACCCGAGGTTGCCGCCGAAGGACCGGCTGGTGACGCCGGCCGGGATGCCCCGGACCAGGACGATGGTGCCCGAGTCACCGCCGTCGACCTGGGCGGACGAGGTGATCATGCACGGGAAGTAGGAGCCGTCCTGCGCCGGCGGTTGGAGGTTCTGGCCCTTCTCGGTCACGGTCCCCGTTCGATACAGGTTGCGCCCGTCCAGCTCGAGAGGGTCGCCGATCGCGATGTCGCCACAGCGCAGCGGCCGCGTGGCGGGCTCGAGGACGCGGTAGCCGCCGATGCCCATGTCGATGACGTTGAGGTGGCCCCACGGAATCCGCTCGGCCGCGACGACGATGTAGTTCATGTCCGACGCGTGGCAGGTGTATCCGACGTGGGGACAGGTCGGGTCCTGGGCCATCGGCCCGGCGACCCCTTGCCCGAGGACCACCGTCCCCTCGCCACCGCAATGCGGCGAGGACGTCAGCACGATCGATTCGCCATGCCGGGCGTACACGCCGGCCGAGCAGTAGCCGGGGATCCTCTGGCCGGCAAGGACGGGCGGATCGTAGAAGGGGGTGGTGCGCCGCGGCGTCGTGACGGTCGTCGCGATCCAGAACACGGCCATCCCCACCAGGATGCCGGTGAGGGCGACGATGACGAGCCGGCGAGCGCGGACGGCGGGGCTGGTCGCGGTGGCGGGCGGCAATGGGCGTCGTCGCGCTTCAGAGGGTCGGTCGTGAGCGGGAAGTGGTGGGCGACACTGGACTCGAACCAGTGACCTCTTGCATGTCAAGCAAGTGCTCTAACCAGCTGAGCTAGCCGCCCGGGCGGCTCCGACGACGCGGACCCTGGCTGGGGGCCGTCCGGCGGAACCTCACCATCGCGATTCGGTCGTGTCGCTGCTCGGCCCCAGTTGAATGCGAGGCGTTCCAGTCCTCACCCGGAGCTCCGCCGCTCGACGGCGACGCGCAATGGCTTGGCGCATTGTAGCCGAGGGTCCGGAGGACGACAACGAAAACGCCCGGCGCGGCCGGCTGGGCGCTCGGCTCAGTAGCCGGGCTTCCCGGCGGTCGACGGAGCCGGAGCGGCCGATGCCGGCGCGGCCGATGGGCCAGCTGGCTGCGCGGACCCGCCGGGCGGTGTCGTTGCGCCCGACCCGCCCGGTGTGCAGGCGACGGCAACCGCGGCGGCCGCGACGATCAGGCCGAGGATCGAGGTTCGAGGGTGGCGTCTCATGACCGGCGATACGCAGCCTGGCGGGTGGCGGTTCTCAGCGCGCGTCGGCGCAGGCGTCCAGCGGCGATGATGAGCGCGTGAACGACGCGACAGACGCTCGGCCCGAGGCGCCGCCCGAGGCGGTCGACGCGTTCGAGCTGCTCGAGCTGCTCGACGCCGGCGACGGACGGCGGCTCGACCGCCTCGGTGATCGCGTCGTCGATCGGCCGGCGCCGTCGGCGGTGTGGCCTCCGAAGCTGCCGCCCGAGGCGTGGACGGCCGCCGGCCTCCGCTTCGTGCGGGGCGAGGGCTGGTCCGGGCCGGAGCAGACGCCCTGGACGGTGACGGTCGACGGCCTGACCCTCGAGCTCCGTCCGACCGAAGCGGGCCAGGTCGGGCTGTTCCCGGAGCAGCTCGGGTTCTGGCCGTGGCTGCGCACCGCGCTGGCCGGCCGGGCTGACCCGTCGGTCTTGAATCTCTTCGCTCATACCGGGGCGACGACCCTGGCCCTGGTCCAGGCGGGTGCGCGGGTGACGCACGTCGACGCGTCGCGGCCTGCCGTCGTGTGGGCCCGTCACAACGCCGCGCTGTCCGAGCTCGCCGATCGCCCGGTCCGATGGATCGTCGACGATGCCCTCGACTTCACCCGGAGAGAGGCTCGTCGCGGGCGACGCTACGACGGCATCGTCCTCGACCCACCGAGCTTCGGCCACGGCCCGCGCGGGACGCGCTGGGAGCTCGCCGATGCGCTGCCGGACCTCCTCGACGCCTGCGCCGCGGTCGCGACCGACGATGCGTTCGTGCTCCTGACCGCCCACACGACGGGCCTCGCGGCGGACGACCTCGGCGACGCCCTGGTCGATGCGTTCGAGCCCGGACCCGGCGCCGAGATCCGGACCGAGTGGACCGAGGCAACGGCGTGGAGCGGGGCCATCCTGCCGCTCGGCGTGGCAGCCCGGATGATTCGCGGATGATCCAGCCGCCGATCACGAGCCTGACGAACCCTCGCGTCAAAGCCGCCGTGCGGCTCCGCGACCGGCGCGAGCGCGAGGCGACCGGGCTGACGATCGTGGACGGCGCGCGCGAGATCCTGCGCGCCCTGGACGCGGGCGTCCGGGTCGAGACCGCGTTCCTCGCCGAGGACCTGGTCCGCTCGCCGGACGCGGACGCCGTCGCCGAGCGACTCCGCCATCGACCCGTGACGATCGCGGTCAGCCCGGCCGTCCTGGCCAAGGTCGCCTTCGGCGAGCGCTCGGACGGGGTCGTGGCGATCATCGAGACGCCGCAGGCCGCGCTTGCCGACCTCGTTCCCCCCGCGGACGCCCTGATCGTCGTCCTGGAGGGCATCGAGAAGCCCGGCAACCTCGGCGCCGTCCTGCGGACTGCCGACGGCGCCGGGGCGGACGCCGTGATCGCCGCCGACCCACGCACCGATCCGTTCAACCCGAACGCGATCCGCGCCTCGCTCGGCACGATCTTCGCCCGGCCCGTGGTGTCGGCGACGACCGCCGAGACCCTGGACTGGCTGGCCGCGCACGGTATCCGCCCGGTGGCGACGGTCGTGGCTGCCGCGACCGATTACGCGGCCGCCGACTTGCGCGGGCCGCTCGCCGTGGTCCTCGGCAGTGAGGCGGACGGTCTGACGGCGGCCTGGCGACGGTCCGGCGTGACCCCGATCTCCATCCCCATGCACGGCATCGCCGACAGTCTCAACGTCTCGACCGCGGCGGCCATCGTCCTCTACGAGGCCGTCCGCCAACGCCGGCAATCCCCGGATTCCGCCGAGAAGGGAAACTAGAGGGCATGGAGACCTTCGACTTCGTCATCGTCGGCGCCGGGCCCGCCGGCGAGGCCGCCGCCAACGAGGCCCGGGCCCGCGGCTCGTCGGTCGCGATCATCGATCGCCAGTGGTTCGGTGGCAGCTGTCCGTTCATCGGCTGTCTGCCGTCCAAGTCGCTGCTCCACGCGGCGGCCGAGCACGCGGCCCACCCCGGGGCCTACTCCTGGAAGCGGGCGTCCACGGCCCGCGACTACATGGTCAACCGCGCCCCGGATGCCGAGGAACCGGACGACTCGTCGCACGTCAAGCGTCTCGAGGACGTCGGCGCGGTCTGCTTCCGCGGCACCGGCCGGATCGTCGGGCGCGGGCGCGTCGAGATCCGGCACGACGACCGGGCCCACGTGATCGCCGGCAGGGAGATCGTCGTCGCCGTCGGCTCGCGCTCGAAGGTCCCGCCGGTCCCCGGTCTCGACGGCTGCCGGGTGTGGACCAACCGCGAGGCGACGCTCGCCCGCAAGCTGCCTGCCAGCCTGGTCGTGCTCGGCGGCGGGCCGACCGGCTGCGAGCTCGCCCAGGTCTACGCCCGCTTCGGCGTTCCGGTGACCGTCATCCAGTCGGGCGACCGGCTGATGCCGACCGAGCATCCGCGCAACTCGGAGGTCGTCGCCGAGCTCCTGCGCCGCGATGGCGTCGACGTCCGGCTCGGCGTCCGAGCCACCGCAGCCCGCGCCGGGGCGGGCACCGACGGAGCGGACGTCATCGACCTCGACGACGGCACGACGGCCGAGGGCCACACGACCCTCCTGGCGGTCGGGCGGGTCTTCCCGCTCGAGGACCTCGGGCTCGAGCACTACGGGCTCGACACGAGCGGCCGGACGGCGTTCCCGCGCGACGGCCGGCTGCGCGTCGCCGACGGGCTGTGGGTCATCGGCGATCCGGCCGGCCCGGAGCTCCACACCCACCAGGGCCACTACCAGGGCGAGATCGCGATCCGGATGGCGCTGGGCCTCGACGTCCGGCCGGACTACCGCGCCCTGCCACGGGCGACCTACACGGACCCCGAGGCCGCGTCGGTCGGGCTGACCCTCGACCAGGCGAAGGCGGCCGGCATCGACGCGGTCGAATACGTCGCGGAGTTCGCGACGTCGTCCAGGGGCTACGCCCTCGAAGCCGACCTCGGCCACGTGACGGTCACCTTCGACCGCAAGACGCGGGAGCTGGTCGGTGCCGCGATGGCCTGTCCGGACGCGTCGGCGGCGATCCACGAGTGCGTCCTCGCGATCAGGGCTCGGGTCCCGGTCGAGGTCCTGGCCGACACGATCCACGCGTTCCCGTCGACGTCCCGGATCCTCAGCGGCCTGTTCGCGGACGCGGCGAAGGACCTCCGTCCCGCCTGACGATCGCTCCCGGCGCGACTAGCGCTCGAACGCGATCTCGCCGTCGATCATCACGAGTCGCGGCCGCGCGGTCGCCAGGTCGCCACCGGGCTCGATGGGATGCGACAGGGCGCTCGCCGGGAGGATGACCAGGTCAGCCCGCTGGCCCGGCACCAGCCGACCGCGTTCCGGCTCGCCGGCCGTGACCGCCGGGGCGACGCACGCCGATCGGAGTGCCTGCTCGAGGGACACACGCTCGTCCGGGCCGAACGGCTCGCTGCCCGCCGGCCACGTCCCGTCGACCCGGGTCACGGCCATCGACAGGCCGGGCCATGGATCGATCGGCTCGACCGGCGCGTCGGTCCCGAAGGCGACGACCGCACCGGACTCGATCAGTGAGCGCATCGGGTAGCCGTGGGTCTCCGCTCGGTCGCCCCACAGGGCCCGCGCGATCGGCGCGTCCGCCCGGACGTGGACGGGCTGGATCGAGGCCGCGATCCCGGATCGGGCGAACCGCGGTCGGTCGTCCGGATGAAGCAGCTGGACGTGCTCCAGCCGCGGCATCAGCGCCGTCTTGCCGGCCGTCGGCTCAAGGGCGTCCAGGGTGGCGCGGCAGCTCCGGTCGCCGATCGCGTGGACCTGGGTCGTCACGCCGGCCGCGGCGGCTCGCTTCGCGAAGCCGGCCACGGCCTCCGGCTCCGTCAGCCAGATCCCGCGCTCCGTGCCCGGCGGCAGTGGGCGGCCCTCCTCCGCAACGATCGGGTCGAGCAGCGCCGCCGTCCGCGACGCGAGGGTGCCGTCGGCGAACAGCTTCAGCCAGCCGAACCGGGCGCGTCCGCCGGGCGGCCCGAGCGGATCGCCGCTCCGGAGCTCGAGCTCCGCCGCAGCTGCCAGCTGCTCCGACCGGATCGAGGCGTGGACCCGGATCGGCAGGTCGCCGCGCTCATCGAGCACGCGGTACGCGGCGATCGCCCGCCCGAGCCCTTCCTGGAGCGACAGCGCACCGGGGTCGTGAACTGCGACGACGCCATGTCGGACGAGGTCGCGTGACAGCCGCGCGATCGACGTCTCGTAGACCTCCGCCGACGCCGCCGGGACGCGGTCCATCACGATCCGCGCCGCCGCTTCGTGGAGGACGCCCGTCGGCGCGCCGCGCTCGTCGCGGCGGATGATCCCGCCGTCCGGATCGCCGCGCTCGGAATCGATCCCGGCGACCTCGAGGGCCCGCCGGCTGACCCACAGGGCGTGGTGATCGTGGGCCCACAGCGCCACGGTCCGGCCCGGCGCGACCCGTTCGAGATCGTCGGCGGTGGGCCAGACGCCCCAGCGATCGTTGTGCCAGCCGTGGCCCTCGAGCCAGGCGCCGGGGTCGGCGAGGGCGTCGTTGGCTGCCGCGATCCGGGTCAGGCCATCGTCCAGCGTCGGGCTCGACGTGAGATCGATCCGGTCGAGCGCGATCCCGCCCTCGGCGAGATGGAGGTGGGCGTCGGTCAGGCCCGGGATCGCGACCTCGTCGGGGTCCATCTCGACGCGCAGCGTGTGCGGGTCGGCCCGCGTCTCGAGCTCGATCGCCGAGCCGGCGAAGGCGACCCGCCCGTCGGTGATCCCGACCGCCTCGACCCAGCCGAACCCGCGGCTGCCCGCGAGGGTCGCGATCCGGCCGCCGCTGACGAGGATGTCGAGTG
This sequence comes from uncultured Chloroflexia bacterium, assembly GCA_963746075.1. Taxonomy (GTDB): domain Bacteria; phylum Chloroflexota; class Limnocylindria; order Limnocylindrales; family CSP1-4; genus CF-46. The sequence goes on along the minus strand of CAVUZY010000006.1, from coordinate 432,433 downwards.
GCATCAGCGCCCCGTCCAGAAGCGATCCGGGTCGTGGATCGGGGCGGGATCGGCGAGCAGTGCCGCCAGGCCGTCACGGTCGAGCCCGGCGCCCAGCCCGAGAGCCAGTGCGATTCGCGCCTTGGGGCCGCCGAGATGGCCCGCCATCATCGCCCCCGCCCGCAGCCACATCGCTCCGCCGCCCGGAAACGCGTAACCGGTGCCCGCCGCGCCGATCGGGCAGCGGGTCGCGAGGACGACCGGGAGTCCGTCGGCCATCGCCGCCTCGGCCGCGACGAGGAGGGTCGGCGACGTGTTCCCTGCCCCGGTCGCCGCAACGACGAAGCCGTGGGCGCCGGCGGCGTGCAGGGCCGAGATGGGCGTTCCGTCGGTCGCGACCGTCGCCGTGACGAGGAAGACGCGCTCGGCCGCGCGCGTGGCCGCGACGTGTCGCCGCGGGCCGCGTGCCGCAGCCAGCTCGACGCCGCCCTCCCCCACCCGCCCGAGGGAGCCCCGGTTCAACGCCCGGAACGTGTCGAACGACGACGAGTGCGTCTTGGTGACGTCGTCGGCCGCCTGGATCGTCCCGTCGAGCACGACGACCGCCCCGAGGTCCGCCGCGGCGGCCTCCGGCGACGCGGCCACCCGGACGGCCGCGGTCAGGTTGGCAGGACCGTCGTAGTCGGGCTCGCTCGCCGATCGCATCGCACCGGTGACGACGATCGGCTTCGGCCCGTGATGGAGGAGGTCGAGGAAGAACGCCGTCTCCTCGATCGTGTCGGTTCCCTGGACGACGACGGCGCCGTCGATGGCCGGGTCTGACAAGGCGTCACGGACGGCCGCCGCGATCCCGAACAGCGCGTCGAAGGTGAAGTGGCTCGCGGGCGTGAGGCCGCGGTCGATCGGCACGAGGTCGGCGATCGCGGCCAGCCCCGGCACGGTCTCGAGCAGCGCGGCACCGCCGAGCACCGGGACGTTGCCGCCCGCGACCGGGTCGCGACGCATGCTGATCGTCCCGCCGGTGAACACGATCGCGATCCGGGCCATGGCTCGATCCGTCAGGCCGGCGGGCGGCGATCGTGGGCCGCGGACGGCTCCGGCGGCGTGGCCGGCTCCGGCGGCGCGGCCGGCTCCCCGTCGACGTCGGCGTCCACGTTCTCGGGATCGATCGCCATCTCCCGGGTGAGATCGTCCGGGTCGAACTCCGACTGGGCGGCCGTCACCGGGTCGACCCCGGGGCGCAGATCCGGCGTCAGGCTCGATGCCGGGACGGCGCCCTCGGGCCAGTCAGGAATCCCGTCGCCGTCCTCGTCGGGGAAGTCCTCCGGCCGGAGCTCGACCCCCAGGGCGTTGACGAACGGATCGTGGTCCTGGCTGACATTGGCCCGCCGCTGGCGCTCGGTCGCCCGGAGCGGGCCGCGGAGGTAGACCGAGGCGACGCCCGACGCGCCGATCAAGAGGGCGACGATCACCAAAACGAGGGTCGTCCCGATGATGTCGGCGATCGGCCCGACGACCAGGATCGGCAGGAAGCTCGCAACCGACACCAGCATGTTCAGCACGCCGAAGACCCGCCCCCGGACATCCTCGGGCAGGTCCTCCTGGAGCTGGGTCTGGGCCGGGATCGCGACCGCGGCGTAGGCGATCCCGGCGAAGAAGGCGACCGCGACGACGATCGACAGGAGCGAGGTGACGAGGGACAGGTCGACGCCCGTGCGGTCGCCGGCGTTGCCGAGGAAGCTGCTGATCCGGCCGGAGAGGGCCATCGCCAGGAGGAACCCTCCGAGCGCGATCAGGCCGCCCTCGATGACCCGCCGCCGCGGGATGAGGCGGCCGTAGGCGTTGAGAAGCAGGATCCCCATCACGATCCCGACCCCGAGCGGCAGGACGACCACGACGAAGTCCTCGGGCCCGAGTCCGAGCGTGTCCTTGGCGAAGTTCGGGCCGAGGACGCCGAGGACGCCGACGAGCGATGCCGCGATTCCGAGATAGATCAGCGACCAGCGGATCTCGCGGTGGGCCTGGATGTAGCTCAGGCCCTCGCGCAGCTGGATGAGGACGGAGCCGACCGCGTGCTCGGCCTCCCGGACCCGGCCCATCGCATCCTTCGGGACATCGTCGCGCGCCGTGGCCGGCGCCGACGGCAGCGTCGAGCAGAACGCGGCGGCGACGAAGTAGAGACCGGCGACGACGGCGATCAGGGCCGGCGCGCCCGCGATCTTGACGATGAGCGGGCCGATGAGCGTGAACCCGAGCGCGAACGCCGCGTTCAGCGTGAGCGTGAAGATCCCGTTGGCGGACAGGAGTTGCTTGCGCGGGACGAGCCTCGGAATCATCGCCGCCTCGGCCGGCGCGAAGAACACGGTGATCGTCGAGACGATGATGTTCAGGATGTAGATCAGCCCGAGGTGATCTCCCGCGAAGAACATCGCGATGAAGGCGAAGCCGCGCAGGACGTTCGTGAAAATCAGGACGAGGCGCCGGTCGAGACGATCGACGAACACCCCGGCCAGGGCCGAGAACAGGACGGCCGGCAGGAGGAACGTGAGGATCAGAGCGCTGACCGCCGCACTCGAGCCCGTCGACTTGGCGATGATCACGGTCAGCCCGAAGATGACCATGTTGCCGCCGATCTGAGTCGCCGCCTGGGCGAGCCAGAGGAGGAGGAACGGCCGGTTCCGGAAGACGTCGATCGCGCTGCCCGGGGAGGGCTGCGTTGTCGTGGACGCGGGCGCTCCCCCGCCGGCCATCACGGAGCGCTGGGCCGGGGCGCGGCGGCGGCGCTCAGGATCGGGTCGCCGCGCTCGACGAACTCGACCAGGCGGCGCTCGATCGTGCGGCGCTCGACGAGCACATGGCGGTCGCAGGTCCGGCAGCGGAGTCCGATGTCGGCGCCCAGCCGATCGACGAGCCACGTGTCGCCACCGCAGGGATGGCCACGACGGAGACGGACGATGTCGCCAAGGTAGAGGGTCAGGAGCGGTCGGTCCGTCATCGGGCCGAGGGTATCAAAGACGCACCTTCCCATGGTCCGGGACCAGGTCCTGCTTCGATGCGGGCAGCGTCATCACGCTTTCGATCGGCTGAACCTCGACGGTCGCGGCCGGGTTGGTCGCCGCCAGCTGGGCGATCATCCCGCCCACCCGGGTCAGCGATCCGACGAGGGTCTCCGGCCGCCCGATCGCCCGGATCGTGAACGGGTCGCGGAGCAGGAGTCCATCGACATCGAGGGCGCCCGGGACGCCGCTGACCGACGTCCGGGCGATCACCCGGATGCCCTCGATCGCGATCGCCTCGGCGCCCGCGTTGCGGAGCTCGTTGAGGAGATCGTCGACCGCCGGAGCGTCGATCTCGCCGTTGATCGTGATCTCGAGCCCGCGTCCCGCGATCGGGTCGAGGCCGGTCCAGGCCCGGATCCGGCCGAGGTCCGACTCGAGCTGGCCGACCGACGTCGCCCCGCTCGCCCGGTCGGCACGGAGCTCGGCCAGCTGGTTCTGGAGGTTCGACACCTCCGCCCGGAGGCGATCGTTCTCGGTGTTCTGGTTGGCGACCAGAGCCGTCAGCTCCTGGGCGGACTTCGACTGGAGCTCGGAGCCGCCGGTCTGGCCGCGGAGCTGGACGACGATCAGGAGGCCGAGGATGGCGGCGACGACGGCGAGGGACACCTGGCTGCGACGGTCGCGCATGTGGGACCTCACGGCGTGGTCCCACCCGGGGCGTCGCTCGGGACGGCCGCGCTGGCTGCCGGCTCCTCGGCGGCCGGGCTGGGCACGGACCGCGCCTCGCGGAGCGTGACCGAGCCGGCGAACCCGTCGACGTCGACCGCGTCGGGCTCCGCCCAAGAGATCCCGATCCCGAACGACCCGCGCCGCGTCCGGACGAACTCCTCCCAGCCGGGCGCCGCCGACAGCTTGGCGAAGATGTCCTTCGCGCCGATGGCCGCGATCTGGTACGGCCCGGCGATGTACGCGGCATTGACGAGCACGGATCCCCCGATGTCGACGATGGCCGTCGAGGACGTGACCCGCTCGTGATTGATCGCGATCGCTTCGGCGCCGGACTGCCAGAGCAGCGCGGTCACGATCCGGAGGTCCGCCGCGCCGACCAGGTAGTCGTTCTCGTTGCCGCCGGGCGCGACGGGCTCGGTCGAGTCCTCGAGCTTCAGGACGATCCCGGTGCCGGTGAGCGGCAGCAGGCCGGCCGCGATGCGCGCCTCCGACAGCCGGGCGTTGAGGTCGCGGATGACGGCCGCCGAGCCTGCCCCCTGCAGCTCAACGTCCTGGATCTCCTTGCGCAGGGCGACGATCTTGACTTTGAGCTCGGTCTGCTGAGCCTGGAGCGTCAGGGCGCTCTGGACCAGCGGCGTTCGCTCGAGGGTCGTGTAGCGGATGCGCGGGCCCTCTGCGGCGAGCTGGGCGGCGATCAGGAAGCCGAGGGCGAGGAGCGCGAAGCCGAGCGTGATCTGCCACGACGGGATCGCCCGGATCCGGGCAGCGAGCGTGGTCATGTCAGCGCGGGTCGTCGGGCGGGGGCGGATCGTCGGGCTGGCGCGGATCGTCCGGCCGAGGCGACGCGTCGGCCTCGGCGGCGTCGTGGACGGTGGCGCCGTCGTGAGCGGCCACGCCTCGTGCCTCGTCGAACCCGTCACCGGGCGCGTCCGGGTCGCGCGGCAGCGACCAGTCCGTGGCGCTCCACAGGCGCGACGACGGCGTCTGCAGATCCGTGCCGGGCGCGCCGGTCGGGCCCGCCATGTCGACCTGGTCGGTCCCCTCATCTCGTGGCCGTCCGAACAGCCGGTTGTCGCCCGACTCGCCCCACGTCGCCGGTTCGGTCCGCCGGCCCATCCGGCGCAGTCCCAGCGCGAACAGAACGACGATGAGCACGACGCCGAGGACGCTCAGCGACGGCGTGAGGAACCGGGCGAGCGGGTCGTCCGGCGTGCCCGGCGGGCGCGGGGCTGCCGGGGGCACGGGCGGCGCCGAGCCGAGGACCTCGAACGACGGATTCGGCTGGGGGCCGCTCCAGCCGTCGGGCAACGGTCCGGCCGGGGCGGGCTTCGGGCCGAGCCGGGTCGGTGGCCGTGCCCCGAGCTCCTTCAGCCAGTCGGCCTCGAACCCGGCGACATCCCGGCCGAGGGCCGCCTCGAACGCCTGATCGTCGGACACGCCCTCGGCGTACGAGCGGATCAGCTTCACGAGGGTGTCCGGGCCATCGACCCGGACGATCCGCTCGACCGCCGACACGCTCTCGGCGTAGGCCAGGAAGAACCGCTCCTGGGTCGTCGGGAACGCGCCGGCCAGACCGTCCAGGGGGATGATCGAGCCGTCGCGCACCGCCTGCTCTACCTGGCCCCGATCGAAGTCGTCGTAGCCATCGGAGAGATAGACGGCGAGACCCTCGTTGAGCCAGTGCGGCGGGTCGTGGTACGGGTTGTCGACCGCCGTCGCGAAGACGACGTGGGTCAACTCGTGGGGAACGACACTCTCGACCCAGCTCGCGTCGATGTCGGCCGGCTTGATCAGGGCGAACAGGGTCCGGATGTTCGGATGGGCCTGGCCGCCGACGTTCTCTCGTGTCGACGGGCCGAGGGCCGCCCGGAAGGTCGCCTCATCGGAGTAGATGAAGAAGTCGATCGGGTCCGACTCGGTGACCCCGAGCAGCTTCGCCGTCTCGGCGACGGCCTTGTCGCCGATGGCCAGCGCCCGCCGGCCGAACGCTTGATCGCCCTCGATCCAGTGGACGTGGACGACGTCGCCGTTCAGCGACTTCCACGTGAAGCGATCGTCGAGGTACGTGTGGCGGATCGCCGGACCGAGCCACGTGGTGCCCGTCGAATCGGTCACCCGCCAGCGGACGGTGAAGGTGGTGTTCGGCACCACGTGCCCGTCGCTGAGGTCGACCTTGTAGTCGAGCGTCGAGGTGCCCGCGGTCGCCGTTGTCTGCGGGACGATGGCCGGTCCGATCCCGCCCGGCGTGCTGACGAGGATCTCGACCCGCTCCGGAGTGCCGTTGATCTCGACCGGCTGCTTGAACTCGATCGAGACGCCGAACCTCGAGGTTGCGGACGGCTCGCCGAAGGTGACCGGATCGGCCGCAACCGCGACGGAGGCCGCGGACAGGGCGAGGAGCAGGGCGGCGACCGCGGCCGGAGCGCCGCGGGGGAAACCACCCCGACCGCCGTGGCGAGCCCGCGGTCGTCGTTCCCGGATCCGGTTCATCGATCCCACGCGAGGCCGGCCATCCGGATCATTCCGAGCCCGTTGTCGTACGCCCCGAGCAGGCCCGACCGGGCGAGCGACCAGCTGACGCCGTAGGTCAACGGCAGCGTCGGAGCCTCGTCCCGGACGATGCTCTCGGCGCGATCGAATGCCTCGCGCGCGGCCGTCGCGTCGGTCGCTGCCAGGGCGTCCGCGACGGCCCGGTCGAACGGTTCCGACGACCAGCGACCGTAGTTGTTGGACGACCCGGTCCCGAGCAGGATCCCGAGGAAGTCGTTCGAGCCCGGATAGTCGGCGATCCAGCCCATCGAGAAGATCTGGGCGGGGTCCTCCTGGAGCCGTTCGAAAAACCCAGCGCCCTGGAGCTCGACCTGGACCGTCACCCCGAGCTCTCGTTCGATCTCGGCGGCGAAGGCGCGATCGGTGCCACCGCCGCCGAGCAGGGTGACCGCCGGGAAGCCCGCGCCGGCGGGGAAGCCCGCCTCCGCGAGGAGTGCCCGCGCGCCATCGGGGTCGTGCGCCGGCAGGAAGTCGGTGTCGCTCCGACCGGGGATGCCCGGCGGCACCATCCCGGTGGCCGGCGTCGCCGCGCCGGCCGACGACAGCCCGATCAGGCGCCGCCAGTCGACCGCGCGGGCGAACGCCTGACGGACCCGGACGTCGTTGAACGGCGGTCGCGACGTGTCGAAGCCGTAGTACTGGAGGGACAGGGCGTCGGTCCGGCGCAGGAGCGGACCGAGCGTGCCGTCGTAGGCGAGCCACGTCGCGTCGAACGGCGACACGTCGGTGAGGTCGAGGTCGCCCGCCTCGAACGCGGCGACGGTGCTGCGCCCGCCGATGTCGTGGATCATCTCGACCGTCTGGATCGCCGGCCGGCCGGCCCAGTAGTGGTCGTTGGCCGTCAGGGTCGTCTTCTCGTCGGTGGCGGCGGACAGGACGTAGCCGCCGCTGCCGACGAACGCCGGTCCGGGAGTCAGCGCGGCGGGTCCTGCATCGAGCGCGGCCGGGACGACGGCAAAGGTCGGGCCGGCGACGATCGTCGGGAAGTCGGTCGCCGGCCGCCCCAGCCGGGCCACGACATCGGCTCCTTCCGCCGCCAGCCCGACGCTCGTCTTGTCGGCCGAGTCGCCGCGGGCGTACGCGAGTGCTCCCTGAACGCCGCCCATCAGGGTGACCAGCGGCGAAGGATGCTCGGGATCGATGATCCGGAACCAGCTCCGCACCACGTCGTCGGCGGTGATCGGCGTGCCGTCGCTGAACGCGATCCCGGGGCGGAGATGGAACACGACCGTCGCGCCGCCGTCACGGAAATCCCAGCCGGTGGCAAGGGCCGGCCGGGTCTGGAGCTGGGCGTCGATCGCCGTGAGGCCCTCGAACAGCTGGGCGGAGACAGCGGCGCTGTCGATGTCGCCCTGGGCCGCCGGATCGAGGTCGCCGGCGGCGCCGATCAGGATCCGGACGGTGTCGTCGTCCGCTGCTCGAACGGCGGGCCCGACGAGGGGACGGGCAACCGGACCGCCGATCGTCGCGGATGTTGCGATGAGGATGGCGGCGAGCGCGAGCCGCGGGCCACGAGCGAGGCGGGCGGTGCCGCCTCGCGACGTCAGCCGGGCTGGCGCGACCACCATGCCCCCGTGGGTACGAGGCCGCGCGTCCCGGGGCGGCGAGGCCCGATCAGGCGCTCGATGGCGACGGGCTGGCGCAACCGGCCTACGCGCGCGTAATCGTCCCCGGCGAAGCCGGCGAGGAGGGCGACGATGCAGACCCAGCGGCGCATGGCCGGAGTATAGGGGCGGGTCGGTCGGAGGCCCTGCGAGCGTGGCGGCGCCGGCTTGGCCGCCTCCCCGTCGCGGGCAGGAAATGAGGCCTCGCAAGTCACACCGCCGGGGGAACGATGCATTGCCGCGAGGCCTCTAACCAGAGAACGACGGGACTCGAGAATTGTTAGGGCACGAGCCACGAAATTCGCTGACGACGCTCGCGGCCCTTCGGAGCGGGCCGCCATGTGCCGGGATTCCGCGGCCGTCCGGGCAGACTCCGGCCACATCCGGGACGATGACCGCGTGACCCTACGCCTGCGCAACACCCTCACCCGGAAGGTCGAGCCCGTCGAGCCGTCCGACGGCCGGCGCCTCCGGATGTACGCCTGCGGACCGACGGTCTATCGCTACGCCCACGTCGGCAATCTCCGGACGTTCCTCCTCGCCGATCTGATCCGGCGGGTCGCGCTGTACCACGGCATCCCGGTGCTCGCCGTCCAGAACATCACCGACGTCGGCCATCTGCGCGATGAGCGGTTCGACCGCGGCGAGGACCGGATGCTCGTGGCGGCCGGCCTGGAGCACAAGACCGCGGCCGAGATCGCTGACGCCTACGAGGCGGCGTTCCACGCCGACGCGGCCCTCCTGAACCTGCTGCCGGCTCACGTCTTCCCGCGCGCGACCGAGCACGTCCCCGAGATGATCGACCTCGCCGAGCGGCTCGTCGACGCAGGCCACGCCTACGCCAGCTCCGACGGCAATGTGTACTACTCGGTGGCCTCGTTCCCCGACTACGGGGGCCTGTCCGGCAACACCCTCGACGCGCTCCGGGCCGGGCATCGCGGTGACATCGAGCCCGACAAGCGGGACTCGGCGGACTTCGCGCTGTGGAAGGCCGCCGGCGAAGGCCGGATGCTGCGGTGGCCGACGCCGCGCTGGGGCGAGGGCTTTCCCGGCTGGCACCTCGAGTGCTCGGCGATGGCCCTCCGCCACCTGGGCGAGCGGTTCGACGTCCACACCGGCGGGATCGACAACGTCTTCCCCCACCACGAGGACGAGATCGCGCAGTCCGCGCCGATCGTGGGCGGGCCGCCGGCGCGGGTCTGGGTCCACGGCGAGTTCCTCCAGGTCGGCGGCAAGAAGATGGCCAAGTCGGCGGGCAACATCGAGCGGATCGCCGATGTCGCGGAGCGCGGGATCGACCCGCTCGCCTTCCGCTACCTCTGCCTGACCTCGCGCTATCGCCACAAGCTCGAGTACACCGACGCGTCGCTGGCGGGCGCGGCGGCCGGACTGGCATCGCTCCGGGTCGGGCTCGCCGCGCTGGGCCCGGCGCCACGCGATGGGCCGTGGAAGGCCCCGGAGGCGCTCCGGGCTGGTGCGGCGGACGATCGGCCGGTCGGGACGGTCGACCGGATCGCGGGCAATGGCAACGGCTCGCAGGGCGGCGTCCTGACCGGTCGCGCCCACGATCCCGACGCGCCGCTGTCCGCCGCCGGGCGGACGCTGCACGATCGGTTCATCGCCGCCCTCGACGACGATCTCGACGTGCCGACGGCGCTCGCGGTCGTGCGCGAGACGCTGCGGGCCGGTCTGCCGCCGGATGAGCGCCGCTGGCTGGTCCTCGATGCCGATTTCGTGCTCGGGCTCGACCTGGATCGGTCCGCTCCCGAACCCGGCACTGCGAGCGTTCCCGGGGACATCGCTGCGATCCTCGAGGCGCGGGCCTCCGCCCGAACCGCCGGCGACTACGCGACGGCCGACCGGCTTCGCTCGGAGCTGGCAGACGCCGGGTGGATCGTCACCGACGGGCCCGACGGCCAGTCGGTCGAGCGACGTCGCGCGACGCTGACGGCCGTCAGCTCCCGGCCAGATCCCGGCGCCAACCGAACCGGTCGATGATCCGGTAGAAGTTGCGCTTGCTCAGGCGATCGCGTTCGCCCTCGGACACGGCCGACCAGCCGCGATGCTCGTGGCGGATGGCCGGGATCGCGACCGCGACCGCACGCCGCGGCGGGCTCCCGTCCCCGTCGTCGCGGAGGACGAGGCTCCACCAGATGTCGAGGTTGCGGTAGAAACGGAAGCGCTCGTCGATCGGGCCGCGCTCGATCGCGTCGGCCCGCCGAAACGCGATCGCGTAGCCCTCCACCGCGGTCACGTCGCCCGGCGGCGCGTCCTCGAACTTGCGGAGGTCGTCGCTGACGATCCCGAAGCCGCCGGCGACACCGACGGTCAGGTCGTCGAGCGCGCGGACGAGCGGCGTCACGATGTCGCCGGTCGGCTCGACGGACGTGTCGACCACGATCACGATCTGCCCATTGGCCCGCCGGACGCCGATGTTCCAGGCGGCAGCGGTCCCCAACCGTTCGGATGTCCGCACGACCTCCGCGTCGTTGCCCTCGGACGGCGCGTCGGTCCCGGCAGCGCATCGCCCGGCAGAGCCGCGTCCTGCTCGGGCGATGGCCCGTCGGCGACGACGACCATCGAGACGCCGATCGGGTTGTAGGCCCGGAGTCCGGCCAGGGCTCGTTCGAGGTCGGCCGGCCACTCGGTGGCGACGACGACGACCGTCGCGCGGCCCGCGTCCGGTTCGGCGGCCCGCGATGGCACCGCCTCGGTCGAGCCGTAGCGGACGATCTCTCCGTCGGCCACTGTCGGCGGGTGGGCCGGCTCGAGAGCGAAGTCGGTGCCACGGTCGACGATCTTCCAGCCGGCCGCCTCGATCTCGGCCCGGATCCGGTCCGCCGCCGCCCAGTCCCGGGCGCCGCGCGCGGCGGCACGATCGTGAGCGAGCGACAGAATCTCGTCGGGGATGCGGGTCCGGGGCACGGCGGAAGAATAGCCGCGTCCGTCGTCGCGCCTCACTCGCCCGGGCCGCGTACGATCGGTCCCAACAGCACGAGCGGGACGATCAAGGGGAGATTCACCGTGGCCGACGATCTCAACGCGCTCGCCCAGGAGTACTTCGACTACCTCGTGACGGCCTGGCCGAGCTGGGGCCACCTCATGGGCAACTACGAGAACGCCGCCCGATTCGACGACGCCAGCCGGGCCGGCGAGGACGAGGAGATCCGCGTGAGGCGGGCGTTCGCCGATCGTGCCGAGACGATCCCCGTTGATGGCCTGTCGGCCCAGGACCTGATCACCCGCGAGATGATCGCGTTCGATGGCCGTCGCAACGCGGATATCCTCGACGCCCGGTTCGCGGAGTTCGCCGTCGACCCGATCTTCGGCCAGCAGGCCCGCCTCCCCGTCCTCTACCCGAAATTCCCGATCCCGGACGCGACCGTCGCCGAGGCGATGATCGAGAAGACCCGCGGCATCGCTACGAACTTCCGCGACATGAGCGACCGCGTCCTGGAGGGCGTCGCCCGCAAGCGGACGCCGGCGGCCTTCGCGATCGATGACACGGTCGGCCAGATCGATCGCTGGCTGGCCAGTCCGGTCGTCGACGATCCCCTGTCGATCACGGCGGACCCGACCGGCGTCGCGGATGCGGACGCATGGCGCGCCCGGCTGCGCGACGTCATCGAGGATGACGTCCGACCGGCGATGGCCCACTACCGCGACACGATCCGGGATCACGTGCGGCCCCACGCTCGCGACGACGACCACGTCGGGCTGACCTGGCTCGCGGACGGCGACGACGCCTACGGCCGGATGATCCGCTACCACACGACGCTTACCCATTCCGCCCGCGAGATCCACGAGATCGGTCTCGAGCAGGTCGAGAAGCTCGCTGGCGAGTACCAAGAGCTGGGTCAGGAGGTCCTCGGGACGAGCGACGTGCCCGAGATCTTCCGCCGGCTGCGCGACGATCCCGACCTCCATCACACCAACGGCGCCGACATCGTGACCGCGTCCAAGGCGGCGTTGGCCAAGGCGACCGCGGCGATGGGCGACTGGTTCGGCATCCTGCCCAAGGCCGGCTGCGACGTCGAGGAGGTCCAGGCGGGGGCGATCGCGTACTACTTCCCGCCCGCGAAGGACGGCAGCCGGCCGGGCGTCTTCTTCATGAATACCGCCGACCCGACGGGCTGGGGCCGCTACCAGATCGAGGCGACGTCGTACCACGAGGGCATCCCGGGCCATCATCTCCAGCTCGCGATCTCGACCGAGCTGACCTCGGTGCCGGAGTTCCGCAAACGCGCCTTCATCGCCGCCTACGGCGAGGGCTGGGGTCTCTACAGCGAGCGGCTGGCCGACGAGATGGGCCTCTATTCGACGCCGCTCGACCGGATGGGCATGCTCGAGGCGGATTCGATGCGGGCCTGCCGCCTCGTCGTCGACACCGGCATGCACGCCCTCGGCTGGAGCCGCCAGCGGGCCGTCCGCTACATGGTCGACAACTCACCGATGCGCGAGGGCCACATCCTTGCCGAGATCGACCGCTACGCGGTGACGCCGGGCCAGGCCCTCGCCTACATGATCGGCCGGCTCGAGATCCAGCGGATCCGGCGCGAGGCCGAGGAGGCCCTCGGCGAGCAGTTCGCGATCAAGGGCTTCCATGACACGGTCCTCGGCTCCGGGCTGATGCCGCTGCCGGTCCTCGAGCGCGTCGTGCGCGACTGGGTGGACGGCCAGCGGACGGCGGTCCCGGCATGACGCGGCGGCGTGCGTGCGGTGGGAGGCGGGGGTGAACCCGCTTGACGTCCTCCGCTACGGGCAACGCGACATCGATGCCTTGATCGATCGGATCCGGCCGGCCGACTGGGATGCCATCGCGCTCGGAACCTGGACGACCAAGGACCTCGTCGGTCATCTCGGGGCGTTCGAGGTCCGGTTCGTCGAGATCCTGACCACCTTCCTCGGCGAGGAGCCCGCGACACGCCTGATGGCCGTCAGCCCCGCGACGTTCAACGACGATCAGGCGGCAATCCGGCGCGACTGGACCGCCGAGGCGATCGTCGCCGAGCTGCGCGAGGCCCACGCGTCGGCGATGACGCTCGTGCCTCGGATCCCGGCGGAGCGCTGGCGAGAGGTCGGCACGCTCCCGTGGTACGGACTGGAGTACGCGCTCGACGATCTTGTTGTGTACCTGATGTACGGCCACAAGCGCGAGCACGCTCCGCAGATCGAACACGTTCTCGAGCGAACGGTCGCCTTCCCGTAGCGTTCGGCACGCTCGTGGACGTTTCCTAAGGCAGGGCCACCGGCCTAACGCAACGGATCAAGCTCCTCCACGCCCAGCGGAGCGAGGCGTCGATGCGGGCCCGCCTCGCCCGGACCACGGCCGAGTGGGCGGATTCGTCAGCCCGACTCGATGAGCTGAACGACCAGATCATGCACACGCACGATGCGAGAACCTTTTCGCGTCGCCGTTCGTCTGGACGGGCGAGATGGGATCGTTGACCGCGACCGTGCCTGCACTCGAGGCTGACGAAGCCGCCGCGAACCCGCCCGATGCTGACCGCCGGAAGCGGTTCCTGGCCCGCGCCCGTCCTGCCCTGGACCGCGCCTACCGGCTCGCCGGGCTCCTGCTCGGCAGCGCGACCGAGGCCGAGGACGCCGTGCAGGATGCCCTCGTCGTGGCGTGGCAGCAGTTCGAGGACCTGCGCGACCCGGACAAGTTCGACATGTGGCTCGACCGGATCGTCGTCAACGGCTGTCGGGACCGCCTCCGACGGCGGGGAACGGTCCGGTTCATCGCGCTCACCCTGGACGTGGATCCGGCGGACCGTGACCCGTTCTCGGCGTTCCACGAGCGGGATGCCCTCCTCGCCTCGGTCGATCGGCTGACCGCCGACGAGCGAATCGTCGTCGTCCTCCGGTTCTGGGCGGACCAGTCCCTCGAGATGATCGCCGAGCGGCTGGGATGGCCGCTCGGAACCGTGAAGTCGCGTCTCCATCGGGCGCTCGGGCGCCTGAGGGAGACGCACGACCGCGACCAGCACGACGCCCCGGAGGCGCGACGATGAACGACCAGATCGACCACGAGCTCGAGACACGGCTGCGCTCGGCGTACCGGACGGGCGAGCTTCCGGCAGCCCCGTCACGCCTCCTCGACGCCCTCGAGCGCGTGCCCGACGCGATTGTCGTGGGCCGTCGGGCGGCCGGGACGCGCCCGGCCGGACGCCGGGCGTCGTTCGGCCTGCTCGGCATCGCGGCGGTTCTCGCGGTCGGTGGCGCGCTGGCCATCGGCGGCGGAGGCCTGCTGCGGGGCATCGTCCCAGCGCCGACGCCCCAGCTCGCGCCGTCAGCCGTGCCCGGGACCGTGATCACCTACGCGATCCAGTGGTCCAGTGAAACGCCATCGGACCCGGCGACGGTCGCCCGCCTTCTTCAGGTGATCGAGGACCGGGTCGCGGCCACCGGGGCCGTCGGGCTGACGGTCCGCGCCGCCGGCGAGGACCGCATCGTCGTGGGCCTCCCGGCCGGGCTCGACACTGCGCCGTTCCGGCAGCTGATCGGGCAGCGCGGCGAGACGACGTTCGTCCCGCTCGGCACGACTGCCCTGGAGCGGGGCGATCCAGTCGACCCGGCGACGAATTCCGGCGTTGTTCGCCGCCGACGGGATCGCCGGAGCGTCGGTCGGCACGGATCAGAACGGCGCGCGAGTCGTGGACATCGCTCTGACGCCGGCGGCGACGCTGCGATTCGCCGACTACACCGCCGCCCACATCTCCGAGTATTTCGCGATCGTGGTCGATGGCCGGGTGCTCACGGCGCCGGTCATCCACTCCGAGGTCCCGAGCGGCGAAGTCCAGATCTCCCAGGGCAGCACGCTCGGTGGGTATCCCGCTGACGAGGCCGCCGCCCTCGTGGCGATTCTCGTTTCGGGACCCTTGCCCGTCGCCATCACGGAGATTTCTGGTCGAACCCGGTCCGGTCGATCCGGGGCCAACCGGGACAGCCCCACCGGTCGCGACTGCGAAACCGTCCGCGAGCTCGGTCGACCGGCTGACCGTGTGCCCGCCACGGCTCGATGTCCAGTACCAGCAGCTCGAGTGCGATCAGGCGATCAGCGACGCCCTGCTGCTCCTGCCCACCGAACATCCGATCGTGAGCCGAATTGAATTCGTGCATCAGTGCCCTCAGATCCCCGGCAATCCGGACGCAATCGTCGACTGCGCCGTCCACGCGACTGGGGTCGTGACGTTCACGTTCGAGGACGGGTCGCCGCCGCTTCGGGTCGAGGTCAGCCTTGGCCAGCCTGGCCGCATCGTCAACGATCCCGCGACGTTCGCGCTTGACCGGATCGTCGGCGACCTCGGCTGCGATACGATCCTGCCGGGCTATCGCTCGTTCAGGATCAGCATGTCCAAGACGCCCATCGGCGTCGCGGTCTGGGCGAACGCCGACACCGAGAAGCATCTCCGGGTCCAATGGGGATCCACGTTCCAGGGTCGTGTCGGTCTGCCACCGACGGTGATCGACAATCGCGGCCTGTCCGTCGCTGACGGCGCGACGGTGACGATCCCGGATGGCGGCTGGCCGTCGATCGGCGATCACTTCGTCTGCCCGTCGCCCGATACCGTCTACATCTTCGACGAGCCGCCGCCGCGCTGAGCTCGACCTCCGGTCAGTCCCCGTCGCCGACCGGAGGTCTCGGTCGCACGAACGGAGCCGCCGGCTCCCGGTCGCGCCGGATCTGGACGGGTTTGCCGCGAAGCAGCACGCCGCGCATCGCCCGGACGATGTCGTCTGCCGCGCCCTCGGCGACCTCGACGATCGAGAACCGGCCCGAGATCTGGATCGCCCCGATCGCCCGGGCCGGCAGCCCGGCCTCGTTCGTGATCGAGCCGACGAGGTCGCCCGGTCGGACGCCGCTTTCCCGACCCGCCCCGATCCAGAGCCGCGTCCAGGGGCCGTCGCTCCGTCCCGGCGATCGACCCGAGCCGCCTGGACCCGCCGGGCCGCCGGAACCCCGTCGCGGCCCAGGTCCGGAGTTGCCGCCACGATCGGGCCGCACCGGCCCGCCGCTCCCCGCGTGGCTCGGCCGCGACTCGCCGAAGAGCGAGGCCGGCGCGATCTCGGCATCGGCTCCCTCGCCGTCCCGGCCGGCCGCCGCCTCGGCCAGGCTGACCGCGGCGAGCGCGACATCCATGACGTCGAACTCCTCGGCCAGCGGCTCGACGACCGCCCGGAACCGATCCAGCCCGTCGCCCTGGATCGCGTCGCGCAGCGCGCCGCGCAGGACCTCGAGCCGGCGCTCGCGCAGGTCGGCGACCGTCGGGATCTGGGCGACCTCGAGACGCGTCCGCATCGCCGCCTCGATGTTCCGCAGCAGCCGGTGCTCACGCGGCTCGACGAGCGTGATCGCGACGCCCTCACGGCCCGCCCGACCGGTCCGCCCGATCCGGTGGATGTACGCCTCCGGGTTGGCCGGGATGTCGTAGTTGACCACGTGCGAGACGTGCTCGATGTCGAGGCCGCGGGCCGCCACGTCGGTCGCCACGAGGACGTCGAGGGCACCTTCGCGGAAGCGGCCCATCACCCGATCGCGCTGCTCCTGGACCATGCCGCCGTGGAGCGCCGCCGTGTCGTGACCCTGGGCCGACAGGCGCTGGGCCAGCTCGTCGACCTCGCCGCGGGTCCGGGCGAACACGAGCGCCGAGGTCGGGTCCTCCAGGTCCAGGATCCGGCCGAGGGCGACGGACTTGTCGGAGCGGCGGACGATGTACGCGACCTGGCGAACCTTGGCCGCCGACTCACGGGTTTGCCGCGCGCGATCGATCCGGACGCGGACCGGGTCGTTGAGATGGCGCCGGGCGATCTTCGCGATCGGGGGCGAGATGGTGGCCGAGAAGAGCGCCGTCTGGCGCGTCTTCGGGGTCGCCGACAGGATCGCCTCGAGGTCCTCGGCGAAGCCCATGTCGAGCATCTCGTCGGCCTCATCGAGCACGACGATCTCGATCCGGTCGAGGGCGATGCTCGCCCGCGTCAGGTGGTCGACCGCCCGGCCGGGCGTCGCGACGAGGACGTCGACGCCGCGGGCGAGGCCGCGTAGCTGCTGGCCGATCGCCTGGCCCCCGTAGACGGGCAGGACCCGGATCGCGAACGGCTGGCCGTAGCGATGGATCGCCTCGGCAACCTGGATCGCGAGCTCCCGGGTCGGCGTCAGGACGAACGCTCGCGGCCGGCCGTCGCGATCACGCGGCCGGACCGCCCCGAGCCGCTGGACCATGGGCAGGGCGAAGGCGGCGGTCTTGCCGGTCCCGGTCGGCGCTTCGGCGAGGACGTCCTTGCCCTCGAGCAGGCTCGGGATCGCGGCGCGCTGGATCTCGGTCGGCTCCTCATAGCCGAGCCCGGCGAGGGCGGCGAGGAGGCGGTCGTCCAGCCCGAGGCCGCCGAACCCGGAGGCATCGGCCGCGGCGCCCTGGTCGTCCGTGGTGACGGCGTCGCCCGCGGCGGTCTGCGGGTTGACGTCCGTGGCGGTCATGGCCGACACAGTATCGGCCGGATCGCTCCACAACGGAGTCTGACCGGGAGTGCCTATCCTTCGAGAATGCGGCGACGACGGACAGCATGCGTCTCGACAGCGCTGGCGGGTCTGCTGATCGGTCTCGCCGGGGTGACCTCCCCTCCCGCGTTCGCCGAGTGCGACGGACCGTTTCCCGAGTTCGCCGAGGTCGTCAGAACCGCGCCCCGGATCGTGATCGGCGATGTTGTCCGCGTCCGCCCGGGTGGCGCATGGCCTGGCGGAGCCGGCGAGCTGGCGAGTCGCTTCACGCTGCAGATCAGCCACGTCGTCCGCGGCGAACCAATCGCGTTTCTCGACGTCGACGACCTGGTGACGTCGCCATGCGCGTCCGTTGTCGGGGTTCACCTGGGCGATCGGGTCGCCCTCGCCATCGGCGGCACCGCCTTTACCCCAGCGATGAAGGCCAACATGGTCGCCTGGATCGACGAGATTCCTCCGGAGGGATTCGGCCCGGGCGGGATGAGCGAGGCCGCGACGATGAGCCTCGACGAGGTCTTCGCGTTGGTCGGTCAACCTGTTCCGAGCGAGACCGCGAGCGCGGCTCCTGCCGCCGCGGGCCCGGCGACCTTCGACCCGACGGATCCGACGGCGCCGCCGACGGAGGCACCGTGGCTCGCCATCGTCGCCTCGCTCGTCGCCGTCGCGGCCGTCGCGGTCACGGCGATCGAGATTCGCCGTCGACGCACGTGACCAGTCGACGGCGAGACCGAAATCTCCTCCATTCGGGGGATGTGGCGCGTGGTGCGTCCCGTCACCATCGGGTTTGGCCGGAATTGACACGACGGCCTTGGAGGAACCGGCCCCGCGAAGCGTCCGCGGGGTCGTTCCATGTCCGCGAGGTCGCGCCCGACCGGGCGCTGGCCTATCGAACGGGCTCGGTGCTCACTGGCGTGACCTCGCAGACGGTGCGTCCGGCGCCCGGCTTCAGGAACTCCTGCAACCGGCCGATCTCGTCCGTCTCGACCATCAGGTAGGTCGTGTGCTGGGGAAACGCGAGCCAGTAACCGTGGAGGGTCACGCCGGCGACGGACTCGTCGAACAGCGACCTGGACCCACCCTTGCCGTACGGACAGTCGGCCGGCGCGTGGCTCTGCTTGACGTGGAACAGCACGATCGATCCTCCCACCGCCAGGGGACGACAGGCGACCGCCCCACGGAGGCCGATTCTAACCAGGCGGACGGGCGCCGACTCGGTCCGGGCGGAGCGCGAACACGAACGCGTCAGGCGGCGGGTCGTGCTCGACCCGGACCTCGAGCGGGACGGCCGACTCCGTCGGGATCGCGAGCGACGATGTGGCGGCACCCGTGACGAGGGCGTACGCCCCGGTCCCGGATCGCTCGGCGGCAGCCGCCGATGTCGGCGAGGGCCAGCGGTCCCGCGGCGCGCGCGGAGGCTCGACCAACGCTCAACGGCTCAGCCGGCCAGCTTCTTGTACCGGATCCGATGTGGCTGGTCAGCCGCGGTACCCAGCTCCTTGTGGCGGAACGCCTCGTAGTCGCTGACGTTGCCCTCGAACCAGCGGACCTGGCTGTCGCCCTCGAACGCAAGGATGTGGGTCGCGATCCGGTCGAGGAACCAGCGATCGTGGCTGATCACGACGACGCAGCCCGGGAACGTCTCGAGGCCGGCCTCGAGCGCCCGTAGCGTGTCCACGTCGAGATCATTGGTCGGCTCGTCGAGGAGCAGGACGTTGCCGCCCGACTGGAGCAGCTTCGCGAGATGGACCCGGTTGCGCTCCCCGCCGGACAGCTGGCCGACGACCTTCTGCTGGTCCGTGCCGCGGAAGTTGAACGAGCTCACGTACGCCCGGGCGGGGAGCTCCCGCGACCCGACCTTGATGATCTCGGCGCCCTGGGTGATCTCCTGGAACACCGTCTTGTCGGCCGCGAGGTCGTCGCGACTCTGGTCGACATAGCTGAGCTTGACCGTGTCGCCGATCTCGATCGAGCCGTGATCGGGCTTCTCCTGGTCCACGAGCATCCGGAAGAGGGTCGTCTTGCCCGCGCCGTTGGGCCCGATGATCCCGACGATCCCCGAGCGGGGCAGCGAGAAGGTCAGGTCCTCGACGAGGAGCTTGTCGCCGTAGCCCTTGCGCAGGTCCTTGACCTCGATGACGGTGTCGCCCAGACGGGGCCCCGGCGGGATGGCGATCTCGAGCTCGCGCGTCTGGTCCTTCGTGTCGTTCGCCTCGGCGAGGAGCTTCTCGTACGCCGACAGGCGAGCCTTGCCCTTGGCCTGGCGGGCCTTGGCGCCCATCCGGACCCACTCGAGCTCGCGGGCGAGCGTCCGCTGCCGGGCGTCGACCGCCTTCGACTCGCCGGCCATCCGCGCGAGCTTCTGCTCCAGCCAGCTCGAGTAGTTGCCGGAGAACGGGATCCCCCGACCGCGGTCCAGCTCGAGGATCCACTTCGCGACGTTGTCGAGGAAGTACCGATCGTGGGTGATGGCGACGACGGTGCCGGCGTACTCGCCGAGGAAGCGCTCGAGCCACTCCACCGACTCGGCATCGAGGTGGTTCGTCGGCTCGTCGAGGAGGAGCAGGTCCGGGTGCTGGAGCAGCAGCCGGCAGAGCGCGACGCGCCGCTTCTCGCCGCCGGACAGGGTCGTGACGTCGGCGTCGTCGGGCGGGCAGCGCAGGGCGTCCATCGCGATGTCCACGTTGCGCTCGAGGTTCCAGGCGTCGGCGGCGTTGATCTTGTCCTCGAGCCGGGACTGGGCGGCCCCGATCGCCTCGTAGTCGGCGTCCGGCTCCGACCAGCGGGCCATGACCGCGTTGTACTCCTCGATCAGGCCGTGGACCTCGGCGACTCCGTCGAGCACGTTGCCCTTGACGTCCTTCGTCGGGTCGAGCTGCGGCTCCTGGCTGAGGTAGCCGACGGTGAACCCGGGCGTGAGGCGGGCCTCTCCGGTGAACCCGTCGTCGAGCCCGGCCATGATCCGCAGGAGGCTCGACTTGCCCGCTCCGTTCGGGCCGATGACGCCGATCTTGGCGCCCGGGTAGAAGGAGATCGAGATGTCCTCGAGCACGGTTCGATCCGGCGGGTAGTGCCGGGCGAGCTTGTAGGACGTGTAGATGAATTCAGCAGGCATGGTCGGGAAGGATACCGGGGACTTCCATCGAGCCCCGCCTTCGACGCCGGCCAGGCCGTGCAGCCGGATCGTCAGCTTCGGGGCCGGATGTCCTCGTCCGGGCCGGGGATCGAAGGCAATGTCGGCGGCGTTGGCGGCCGGGACCCTGCGCGGCGGGCAATCTCCTCGGCGACCAGGCGGCGGAGCTCCGCGACGCCATCGGGGCCGAGCTTCTCGTTCAGGATCGGATAGTCGGTCACGGGCTCCTCCAGGTTCGGCTCGTGCCCGGCGACCGGGCTGTGTCGAGATCGTGCCACGCCGACGGCCGACTAACCGGGCGCGGCACTTGGAGCCGGGCCAGATCCGGCCAGATCGTTCGGGTCCTGCTCGCCGGCGTGGACGATGTGGGCGAACTCGCGCCACAGGACGATGACCAGGAGCGCCGAGCCGATGAACCCGAACCAGAAGGGCGCGGTGATGCCGAACTGGCGCGCCAGCAGGCCGCCGATCGGCGTCCCGATCACGATCCCACCCATGATCGCGATCCGGTAGACGCTCCCGACGCGGCCCATCAGCACGTCGGGCACCGCGCGCTGCCGAACCACGGTCGAGGTCGTCCCCCACACGAAGGCGTGGGCGCCAAAGACGACGAGGGTCGCAAAGGCGACCGTCGACGACGTCGTCAGGGCGAGGACCAGGTGCGTCCCCGTCTCGATCAGGAGCCCGACCCGCATGAGGTCGGCCAGCGAGAAGCGGCGCTCCAGCGATCCGTACGCGACCGTACCGAGGATGCCGCCGACGGCGATCGCCGCGGTCATCAGGCCGAACCCGACCTCGTCCATGCCGAGGCGCTGGCCGGCGTACAGCACGAGCACCGACCAGGCCGCCCCGTAGGTCACGTTGAAGAGCAGGATCGTGAGCGCGAGCGTCCGCATCGGCGGGTGGTGAACCAGCCAGCGGATGCCTTCGCCGATCTCCTGGCGCAGGTGCGACGGTCCGGCCGGCCGCTCCGGTCGGGTGCTCCCGACAACGCGCGACACGAGGACGGCCCCCAGGGCGAACCCGATCGCGTTCACGCCGAACGGCAGGAACATCCCGATCGCGAACAGGAACGCCCCGATCGGCGGCGTCACGAGCTGGTTCAGGAGGAGCGTCGCCCCCGTCTGCCGCGCATTCGCGACGCCCAGATCTTCGCGAGCGACGAGGCTCGGGATCAGGGTGCTGCTCGCGGCATCCGCGAACGTCTCCGCGGTGCCCAGGACGAACAGGATGAACAGGACGATCGCGATGTTCACGGACGCGGTGACGATCATCGCCGTCAGGACGATCAGGACGAGCGCCCGGAACAGGTTGACGCCGGCGACGATCCGGCGCCGGTCATGACGATCGGCGACCGCGCCGGCGAACAGGCCGAACACGAGGTGCGGGAGGTATTCGGCGAGCAGGGCCAGGGATACGAGGAACGGGTCCTGCGTCTGCGACGCCACGAGCAGCGGGCCGGCCGCGATCGCGATCCCGTCGCCGATGTTCGTGACGATCGACGCGGCGAGCAGCCAGCGGAAGCTCCGACCCAGCCGGGCCGGGACGAGGAGCTCCGTCAGTCGGGCAAGGGGTCCGGACACCCGGCGCACGATAGCAGCCGGCAGATCGGTCGTGAGGGCGGCCCCGGCTCAGGCAGCCCCGGCTCAGGCGGCCCCGGCTCAGGCGGCCCCGGCTCAGGCGGCCCCGGCTCAGGCGGCCCCGGCTCAGGCGGCCCCGGCGGTGTCCTCGAGGGTCGTTGGTCCGTGGCGTTCGTCCGTTTCGGCGGCCAGGTCTGGCTCATCGTCCGCCTCGAGCGGCTGGTCGTCGCCCGCCATCGGGATCCAGCCGAGGATGTCGCCGGTGAAGTCCTTGAGGAGCGGGCCGGTCGTGTCGACGGGCATCTCGAGCCCGGCCAGCTCGTCGTCCTCGTTGGGTCCGTCGACGATCCAGTCCGCAAGCTCGCGATTGATCAGGACAGTGCTGACCCGACGGCTGACGCTCTCCTGACCGACGGTGAACGTGATGAGCGCGTCGGTCAGGGCGACGATCGGCCGTCGTCGGCGGAGCCCATCGATCGGATCCGAGCCCGGCAGGGCGTGGATGTAGCCCCGCACCTCGTACGGCCCGAGCTTCGCGACGATCGGATGCTGGCGTGTGCGCTGACGCCGATCAACCCGGCCACGCGGCCCCGTGGCGTGCAGGATGAGGATCTCGTCGCGCTTGATGTGAAGCTGGTGGACCTCGAAGCCCGCGCCCCCGGCCAGATCGGCGACGAGGACGTCGATCAACTCGAGCTCGGCGTGATCGTTGACGAGGTCGCTCAGACGATCGGCCGCGAGGCGCACATGCCCCGACAGGATGCAGTCCTCGGCGTAGGCGACGAACTCGATCTCGGGCGGTCGATCGTCGACGGGCTCGGCCGGCTCGACGTCGGCGGACGCGCGGGATCGAAAGACGAGCCGAAGCGGACGCCCCAGTCCACGTGCAATTCGGTTTCCGCGGCCGGCCACTCGCTCTCCTCACGGGAAGTGGACGCGCTCCCCCCGCCGTTGCCGGCGCGCGTTCCACTCAAGGATGACGCTCGGCGTGGGGTGGCGGCCATGGGCTGATCGTCCGGGTGGCGCATGTGCCTGTGTTCCGCGAGCCAGCTCAGTCGGTCCAGCGGACTCGGGCAGGCTCGACGGTCCCAGGCAACGGGAGCGATGCCGCCTCGGCTTCGATCGCGGCCCGCTCGACGGTCGCCAGGCCGCGCCAGGTGCTGATCGTGACGACCGCGCCCGCCCGCCGCCACGTCCCGACGATCGCGCCGCCGACGAGGACCGCGCCCGGCCAGACTCGCGGCGTCCAGAGCTCGGCGCGGTGGTCTGGGTCCGGGACCAGGAGCGCTCGATCCTGTCCCTGGAACAGCGTGTAGGCGTCGCCGCTCGGAATCAGCCGCGCCGCAGCGGGCGGCCGAGCCGGCGCTCGGAAGGCCGCCTCGTCCACGGCGAGAATCCACGCTTCGCCGATCGGCGTGTCGACCGGTGTGAGCTCGCCGGCGAGGTCGTCGAACGCCGTCCGGCCGGCCGCCGGCTTGACGCCCGCCCATGCCGCGAACGCCGCCGGGGTTGTCGGACCGACGACGTGGAGGTGGCGCCGGGCGAGCTCCAGGCGCGCCACGTGCGGATCGACGTCAGGCGCCGGGACCATCCAGATCGTCGGCTGGCGAGCGCCGTCCCAGCGGATGAGGACGCGACCCGTCGGCGCCGCGTAGCGCAACGAGTTCGGGACGCCGACGCCGCGACCCGCTTCGCTGTAGGTCATCGTGCGACCGTTGAGGAACTCGGCCAGGCGGTCTGCGGTGCTCTCCGCGCGAAGTCGGCCGGCTGCGGTGTCCGGGAGGCGCCCCAGCGTGAAGACGGCACGATCCTGGGCGGCGACGACGTAGGCGCTGAAGCGCGGTCCCCAGACCTGGACGAGCGACGGATCCTCCCAGGCGGTGGCGCTCGTGCCGTGGACGCGGGCGTGGATCGAGTGGAGCGCCGCGCGGGGCATGCTGTCGGTGAGGCCGGCCCACGCGGCACGGCGGAGCGAGTTCGGACCCGGCCGCAGGCGCTCGTCGAGCGCGCCGACGGTCCGGCGATGGGCGAGGATCTGATCGCGGGTGAGCGCGAGGCGAGGCTGGGACACGATCAATCCATTGTGCCGCCGTCGGCCGATCGGCCCATCGGCGAGCATGGGCTGGTCCGGTGGCGCCCCCGGACGGATTCGAACCGCCGACGCCGGCCTTAGGACGGCCGCGCTCTATCCACTGAGCTACGGGGGCGCGGTCCACATCCTAGCGCTCGCGGTGTCGTGCAGCTCGAATGCGGCATCTGCTCACCCCTGAGCGATGGTCAGAAGGGGTGGCGACGAATCCGCCCCGATCGCGCAGGGACGTCCGGGTCGGACGATGAATTCGATGGCATCCGGCCACAGCGTGAGCGGATGACACCGATGCGCGGACGAGCGCTCACCTGGTGAGCACCTGCCAGAACGTGACGACGAGGGAGACGACGGCTGAGGCCGCGGCCGTGGCCGGCGCAGAGCCCTCCGCAACGGCGAGCGAAGCTATCCGATCCCGATCCGGTTGATCCCGACCATCCGGTGGTAGTGCGAGACGAACCGGTCCTGACGGATCACGCGCCCGTTCGCATCGCGAACCGTGCGCGTGACGACGACATCCTTGCCGTCGACCGGCCATTCGATCCGCTCGCTCGTGCCCTTCCGGAGCTCCGTCGTCCGGACCTCCGAATCGATGCCCGGAACGACGTTCGTCACCTGCGGCCGGCTGAAGGACACGGACCGGCCGTTCGGCACGGACCAGATCTCGTAGCGGACGTAACCCGGTGACGCGAAGCCGCGGATCAGGATCGGGTACTTCGTGTCGTTCCGGAACCGCATCGTCTGCGACTCCGACACGGTGGCGTCGAGCCCGAGCGGGTAACGCGTGATGTAGTACCAGTGCGGCTGGCGCTGGACGATCTCGAATCCGGCCCGGAGTGCGGCGTTGAACAGCGTGGTCGACGCCGCGCAGATGCCTCCGGCGAGCGCCCGACCCTCGACCGTGTGGCCGCCCACGATCGCGCCGCCGAGCTTGTAGCCGGTGCTGAAGTTGACGTTGCCGATCCCGCCGAGCCCGCCCCACCACTCGAAGATGGCGCCCGGCGCGACCACGGTCCCATTGAGGTAACGGGTCGGAACGGTGATGTTGGCGCTGAACCCGTTGTGGGCCGACGACGAATAGCGCGTCGTCCAGCCGCCGACCATCACCATGAGCGGCGCCCGCTTGGCGGCCTCGGCAGTCGTCCGCTTCGGGGCGACCGTCGCAACCTTCAGCTTCACCGTCGCCGGGCGTCGCGCTGCCGACCCGCGCCTCGAGCGCCTTGGCGATGGCGTCGACGCTTGCCGGGACGTTGAGCTTGCGACCCGCTCGGTCCGCCATCGAGCCGACGATCCGGCCGCGCTTGTCGTGCAGGAACTCGGCGTTGCGGACCGGCCGCGCGACGGCTTTCGAGATCGTCTTGAGCACCGACGGGATCTTCGTCCGATCGATGACCGGGCGATACGTGCCGTCGACCCAGCCGAACGAGATCCACGGGCGAATGCGCCAGGCCCGGATCTCGTAGCTGTTGACGCCGGTCGAGACCTTGAGCAGGCTGGCCACGCGGACGGCGGCCCGCTTGGCCTCGGTCGCCTGCGCCGTCGTGAGGGTCGGAGCGACCGCCACAGCCGGAGCATCGATGACGGCGCCCGCCCGGGTCGCCGGATCGAGCATGGCGGCATCGAGGGCGGCGATCGTGGTCGACCCGTCGATGCGGCGACCGTCGACCGAGACGGTGACGGCGAAGCCCGACACGCCGCCGACGACCGACGCGTCGATCGCGTTGAGCGCCATCCGGTCGACGAAGCGGGCGACGGCTGCGGCCGCTCGATCGTGGTCGTACCCGAGCCGCAGCGGAACCGCCTCCGGCCGGAGCTGCGTCCGGACCGCGGCGATCGTCTCGTCGAACCAGGTCCCGCCCCGGCCGAGGGCCGCGGCCTCGGTCACCATCGCTCCGATGTCCGGCACGCGGCCGACATCGGCGAAGGCGATCGTCGTCGAGCCGACGCTGGACCGGATCCGGATCGAGCCGGCCGACAGGTCAGCCAGACGGGCTTCGAGCGTCGTCCTGGCCTCGTCCGGCGTCAGCCCACCGATGTCGACGCCGCCGGCCGAGACGCCCGGCAGGATCCGGCCGGCCTGGCGCTCGTGGAGGACTGCCAGCCCACCGACGACGCCGCCGATCCCGAGCCCGACGGTCAGGATGAACAGGAGGAACCGGCGGCCGGGACGTGCCAGGCGCCGCGTTCGCTCGGTGACCAGTGTCTGATCGGAGACGGCCATCGCCCGATGTCCCTCGCGGTGACCGACGGGTACGCCCGTCGACGGCACGCATCATCGGCTGCAACCGCTGCGACGTCCAGTCCTGCCCGTTCGTGACTTTGGGTGCGACTGTCGCCCGGGTGCAACCACGGGCCGGGATCGCCGTCGACCCTAGAATGCGATCAGCGATGACCACTCCCCTCCCCGACCTCGTGCTCTACACCCGTCCTGGCTGCCATCTGTGCGACGAGACCCGCGCCATCGTCCAGGGCCTGCTCGAGGATCGTGCCGCGCGGGGCCGCCGAACCGCTGCGATCCGCGAGCGGGACATCACCACCGACGAGGCGTGGGAGCGGCAGTTCTTCGCCACGATCCCGGTCGTCGAGCTCGTCGGCCGGCGGCTCGAGCTGGCGACCTCTCCGGCGAAGCTGCGGCGGTTCCTCGACGACGTCCTGGACGGGAGTCTCGTGTGAGGTCGCGCGGGCCCTTGCGCCCGGCCGCGCGACCGGGCGGGCGGCGTCAGGACGCGCGAGCACGCGGCCACAGGACGCGACGATGACCGCCGACAACCTGACGATCCTCGTCGCGCTCGCCGCCGGTCTCCTGAGCTTCCTCAGCCCCTGCGTCCTGCCGCTCGTCCCGGCCTACATCGGCCAGCTGACCGCTGTCGCCGTTGCTGACGCCAACCGGGCGAACGCCAGCCCTGCCATCGGCACGCTTCCGAGCCGTCCCTCCCGCTGGGCCGCGTTCCGGCACGCTCTCGCGTACGTCGCCGGCTTCGGGGCCGTGTTCACCCTGCTCGGCGTGACGGCCACGTTCGCGGCCGCCGGTCTGTCGCCGTGGATGCCCGTGCTCCGCCAGGTCGGCGGCGTGATCCTCGTCCTCCTCGGGCTGAACCTGGCCGGCATCCTCCGCATCCCGTCGCTCGATCGCAACTGGCGACCGCTCGATGCCGGCGCGTCGGCCTCGGTGGCCGCGACGACCGGCTCGATGTCGCTGGCGCCGGCCGAGCGGACCCGGTCTCGGCGACCGTCTCGGAGGGCGGATCGTCAGCAGCCGCGGCGGCTGGCTGGCGAGCTTCGGGCTCGGTGCCATCTTCGCGATCGGCTGGACGCCGTGTGTCGGGGTGATCCTCGGCGGGATCCTCGGCCTGGCGTCGTCGTCGTCGACGGTCGCCCAAGGCGGGATCCTGCTCCTCGCCTACACCGCCGGCCTCGGGCTGCCGTTCCTGGCGATCGCGCTGGTCTATGACCGCGCCCCGGCGATCCTCCGGCCGCTCGTCCGGCATGGGCGGGCGGTGGCGCTCGTCGGAGGCCTGCTCGTCGTGGCGATCGGCCTCGCGATGATCTTCGACTGGCTCTACCTGCTCGTCCAGGCCGTCCCGTTCAACACCCGGATCTGACCGGCCTGTGACGGATCGCCCCCAGACGACCCCGCGCCGTGAACGGCGCGGACTCATCGGCCCGTTCGGCGGGCGCCAGCTGCTCGCCGGCGCCCTGGTCATCCTCGTGACCGCCGTGCTCCTGGTCGTCGTGACGACGCCGCTCGGATCGGCGATCCCGATCGGCCCCGGTGACCCGCGGGCGACCCAGTACGTTCTCGACCCGAACGCCAAGATCGGCGTCCGGCCCGGCGAGATCGCGCCCGAGCTGGCCGTGCCGCGCGCCGATGGGACGACGTTCGAGCTTGACCGATCTCGACGGCCGGCCGGTCCGGCTGGCGGATCTCCGCGGCAAGGCCGTCTGGATCAACTTCTTCGCGTCGTGGTGCCCGCCGTGCCAGTCGGAGACGCCGATCCTGCGCGACATCGCCGATCAATACCGCGATCGCGGTCTCGTCGTCGATCGGGATCAGCGTCCGCGAGTCGAGCGCCGAGAACGTCGCCGCGTACGCCGCGAAGTACCAGCTCGGCTACACGATCGCCGCCGACGTGACCGGCGTGATCTACGACCTGTACCACCCGCCGGGGCTCCCGACCCAGGTCTTCGTCGGCCCGGACGGCGCCGTGCGGTCGTTCGTGCTCGCGCCACTCACGATGGCCGGCGCGATCGCCCAGGTCGAGGCGATCCTGCCGCCGTCAGCCAGCGCGGCGCCGTCGCTCTCGCTTTCGGGCGGTGCCTCGCTCGCGCCCGCCCCGACCGCCGGACCATCCCCTTCCGGCCCGCCCTGACCGAAACGTCGAGTCGCGCGACGCCGGTTCGTCGCCTCGCTGAAGACCGTCCGCCGATCGGGCGGCCCAACAGGAGGAACCACCCATGCGCTACGTCCTCTTCACCTTCACCGGTCCGCAGCGGGTCGCGGAGTGGGAGGCGATGTCGTCGACCGAGAAGGAGGCAGACATCGCGCGCGTGATGGTCTGGTTCCGCGAGCATGGCCAGGCGGGCCGGATCGTCGGAGGCGAGGAGCTCGGCCGGGCGACCCAGGCGCGGACCGTCCGCAAGCGCGGCATCACCGACGGCCCGTTCATCGAGACCAAGGAGATGCTCGGCGGGTTCATCATCGTCGAGGTCGAGTCCGAGGCGGTCGCTCTCGAGATGGCCCGGACGTGGCCCGGGATGGTCCACGACGACGACCGGGTCGAGGTCTGGCCGATCGGCTCGTCCGAGGCCGAGGCCGCCGCGCAGGCGCAGGCCGAGGCCGATCCGGGACACGAAGAAGCCGGCCCGCACGATGCGGCCGGCTGACGTCGTTCGAAGGATTGGATCGACGGACCGCCTGAGGCGGAAGCAATGCCAGCTCCGTAGCCGTTCGGCATCCCGCCGTCTGGTCTACGCGTCACCGGACTCAGGTTTCGTTGTCCGGCGGTCCGTCTGTCTGGACCCAATCTAGGCCGGACCCCACCGAACCGATATCTGCCGGAAGTCATCAAGTCTCTAGGACTCGTGACAGGCCCCCGGTACGTCATTGGTCGTGTGGGCGCGGGCCGCTCGGCCTCGACCTACGCCGGCTCGTAGCGGAACCGGTCGCGGTCTCGGACCAGCCGCCCGACCGGGTGATCCTTCTCGTGGGACAGGACGACGGTCCAGCCGTCGTCGGCGGCGGCGGCGAAGAGCTCGGCCTTGCGGACGACGGAGTCGAGGGGGAAGTCGTCGAACGCCGTCACCCAGCGCGGGTTGGCGCTCCACGGCCGCATCGCCAGGTCGCCGAAGAAGGCGAGAGGCGGCGCGTCCGGGAGCGCGGACGACGACCACCTGGTGGCCGGCCGAGTGCCCGCCCGTCGGGACCACCGAGACGCCGGGCAGGATCTCGCGCTCGCCGTCCGCCCAGCCCTCGGCACCCCAGTCGCGGACGAGCTCGAGCTCCGGCTGGACGTAGCTCGCGACGAGGCGCGGGTTGTCGCCGAGGGCGATCTCCCACTCGGCGCGTTGGGCGACGATCGATGCCCGCGGGAACGCCCGCGTCCCGTCAGCCGCGAGGAGGCCGCCGGCGTGGTCGAAGTGGAGGTGGCTCATCGCCACGACGTCGACGGAGCCCGGATCGAAGCCGGCATCGCGGAGCGCCGGAACGATCCACGGACCGTCGTAGCCGCGCATCGCCCGCGTCTTGTCATCGAGCCGGTCGCCGATGCCGGTCTCGACGAGGACGCGCCCGGCCGGCGTCTCGATCAGGAGGCAGTTCAGCGCCTGGAGGAGGCGGTTCTCGGCGTCGAGCTCGTCCGGGACCCAGCGGCCCCAGAGCAGCCGCGGAACCGGACCGAACAGGGCTCCGGCGTCGGACCGGAACGTCCCGGCCTGGACGAGAGCCACCGACACGCCGCCACCGAGATCGCGCCGCCAGTCGACGGTGTCGTTCGTCGCCATCGGTCAGCCGCCGGGACGACGGCGGACGTACCAGATCGTGTAGACGATCGCGACGAACACGGGAAAGCCGACGTACCCGAGGACGTAGCCGGCCGGACTGGCGCCAGGCGGGATGCGGATCGTCAGCAGGTTGACGATCGCGAGGGTCAGGGCGATCCCGCCCACGATCACGGGCGACAGCGGCGCCTTCACGCGGACGGCTCGCGGTCCCCCACGGGCTCGATCCGGGGCCCATCGAAGTCGCGATGGAACGCCGATGCCGTCGGCTCCGACTGGCCCTGGTATTTCGATCCGAGCGATGGCGAGCCATACGGCCGATCGACCGGACTCGACATCTTGAAGAACGAGATCTGGCCGATCTTCATCCCGAAATAGAGCGCGATGGGAAGGTTCGCGACGTTGGACAGCTCGAGGGTCAGGTTGCCCTTCCAGCCCGGATCTACGTAGCCGGCCGTCGAGTGAATGAGCAGGCCGAGCCGGCCCAAGGACGACTTACCTTCGAGCCTCGAGACGAGATCATTCGGCAATTCCACCCATTCCAGCGTCTGTCCGAGGACAAATTCCCCCGGGTGCAGGACGAATGGCTCGTCGTCTTTGATGGTGAGCATCTCGGTGAGATCCGGCTGCGGCGCGCGGACGTCGATATACGGGTACCGGTTGTTGCGGAAGACGCGGAACGATCGGTCGAGGTGAAGATCGACCGAGGACGGCTGGAGGTCGGCCGGGTCATAGGGCCGGATCCCGATCTCGCCCGCCTCGAGCGCGGTCCGGATGTCGCGGTCGGACAGGACGCTCATCGGCCGGCTTTGCCGCTCTTGCCGGCCTTGCCGCCCTTGCCCAGGCCGGGCCGGACGTCGATCGCGACCGTGTCGTCACCGCGCTCGGCAAACAGGCTGTCGACCTCGCGCTTGAGCGCCTCGAGGTCATCGAAGCTCTGATAGACACTGGCGAACCGGATGTAGGCGATCTGGTCGAGCTCGCGCAGCTTCGCCATGGCGAGCGCCCCGACGCGTGGCGACTCGACCTCTGTCGTGCCCTGCGAGCGGAGCTCGGCCTCGATCTCGTCGGCGGCCTTCTCGGCGGCGTCGTCGGGGACCGGGCGCCGGGTCAGGGCCTTGCGGAGGCCCGAGGCGAGCTTCTCGCGATCGAACTCCTGGCGCCCGCCGTCGCGCTTGACGATCACGAGCCGGGCGGCCTCCACCCGCTCGTAGGTCGTGAACCGGGTCGCGCAGGCCGAGCACTCGCGGCGACGTCGGATCGTCGCCGAATCGTCGAGGTCGCGCGAGTCGACGACGCGGGTCTCGCGGTCACCGCAATGAGGACAACGCATCCGGGCTCCCGCTGGGGTGCACCACTACCACTTGTGGTGTCGCCCCATGATACCACTACATAGCGGGTGTCCAACCACGTATCGGGCAGATCGCACGCAGGGTCAGGCGTTCCGCCGCTGGAATCGTTTGGCCGCCTCGAGCGCCGTCATCGCGGTGACGAGCTTGGCCTGGTGGGCGATCGCCTCCCGGGCATGGAGGATGTTCAGGTAGCCGCGCTTGATCGCGGTCTGGGCCTCGATCTCCCGGCCACCGGACCGGGCCGACGCCTGGATCGACCGGCCGTGCTCGACCATCTCGAGCGCCCGGGCCGCCCGCTCCAGCTCGGCCACCATCTCCATCCGGACGCGGATCGCGTCGGCCGGCGGACGGAGCCCGCGGGCCTCATCGGCGTACATCGTGACCGCATCGAGCGACGCGCTCAGGTCGTCGGCCACGGCGTCCGCGCCGAGCTGCCCGCGGCGGACCGCGTCGATCCGGCCGCAGATCTCCGCCAGCGACGTCTCGACGCGTTGGGACGAGGTCGCCGACCTGACGCCGGAACCGCTCGGCATCGCGGGTCGCCGCGATGAACTGGCCGGCCCGCCGCAGGACGAGCACGAACAGCGTGAGCAGGATGAAGAACGCGAGCAGCGGCAGGGCGAGCAGAGGCTCCACGACGTCGTCCGCTCGGCTCCGGTCGACCGGTCTCGCCTGCCCGCCGCCTCAGCCGGCTCGGGCGCGGAGCGCGGTGAGGAGGGCGGGGGCGACCTCGAACAGGTCGCCGATGACGACGACGTCGGCGAACTCGGCGATCGGTGCGTCCGGGTCGCGGTTGACGGCCACGATCGTGCCCGCCGTCTGCATCCCGACCTTGTGCTGGATCGCGCCGGAGATGCCGAGCGCGAGATAGAGCGCCGGCTTCACGATCTTGCCCGTCTGGCCGATCTGCTGGGCGTACGAAATCCAGCCGGAGTCGACCGCGGCGCGCGTGGCGCCGACGGCTCCGCCGAGCGCGGCGGCGAGCTCGTCGACGACCCTGAACCCGTCCGGGCCTCCGACGCCCCGCCCGCCGGCGACGATGATCCGTGCCTCCTCGATCGGGGCGGCAACGCCGGCGGCCTCGACCCGATCGACGATCGCGACCTGGGGCAGCGTGAGCTCTCCGTCGACCGTCGTCGGCTCGACGGAGCCGGCCGTGGCAGCGGCCTCGGCCGTGACGACGTTCGGGCGGACGGTCACGATCCCGTGACCCGCTGTCAGACGGCTCGTCGTGGTCAGCTTCCCGCCGAACACGCTCATCTCGACCACCGGTCCGTCGTCCCAGCTGACGCCGACGGCGTTCACGAGCACGCCCCAGCCGGTCAGCGCGGAGACCACGCCGGCCAGGTCGCGGCCCTCGGGTCCCGCTCCGACGAGCAGATGAGCCGGTTGCTCGCGCTCGATCAGGGCAGCCAGACGCTGGCCGACGATCGTGCCCGCGGCATGGTCGGCGGTCGCCGGCTCGGTGACCGCCAGCACGCGCGGGACGAACCGGGCCAGCTCCGCCGCGGCCGCGTCCGGCTCGGCCCCGATCACGACGCCGACGACGTCACGTCCGGACGCCTCGCCGAGCCGGCGGGCGAGGGTCGCGACCTCCGTGCTGATCTTGGCGAGGCTGCCATCCTGGGCGAGCTCGCCGTGGATCCAGATCGGACCCGCGCCCGCCATCAGATGATCCTCCGCTCGGCGAGGAACTCGACGACCTGACGCGCAGCCTCGTCGGCCGGCTCGCGGATCACCCGGGTCGCGGCGCGCGGCGGCGGCGCCTCCGACCCGAGCACCTCCGACGTGGCGGCTGCGCCGCCGACCGTCGCTCCGGCGAGCGCCGGGTCGTCGCCAGCGACGTCGCCCAGGGTCTTCGTCTCGAGCGTCTTCGACCGCGCGGCCATGATCCCCTTCAGCGACGGGTAGCGCGGCTCGCCCAGTGCCTGGGTCGCGACGACGAGGGCCGGCAGCGGGGCCTCGAGGATCTCGTATCCGGTCGGCGAGATCCGGTTGACGCGGACGGTGCCGGCGGCGGGATCGGGCTCGATCTTCGCGGCGTACGACAGGTACGGCAGGCCGAGCAGCGTGGCCACGCCGGCCGGGACGATCCCCGCGCCGCCGTCGGAGCGTGTCGGCCCCGGCCAGGACGAGGTCGTACTCCATGCCGCGCAGCGTGGCCGCCAGGACGCGTGCTGTCGAGAGCGTGTCGGACCCGGCCAGCTGGTCGTCGGTGACGAGCGTTCCGCTCGCCGCGCCCATCGCGAGGGCCTTGCGCATCGTGTCGGGAGCACCGGCGCCGGCCATCGAGACCATCGTGACGTCGCCGCCGTGCGCCTCGGTCAGCTTCAGCGCCGCCTCGAGGGCGTACTCGTCGTTCGCGTTCACGACCGCCGGAACGGCCGCTCGGTCGAGGCGCCAGTCCTCCGGCCGCAGCCGCTCGCCGCCCGAGGCGGTATCCGGGACCGGCTTGACGAGGACGACGATTCGCACGGGTGGGCGGTCTCCGATCAGCGAGGGGACGGGCGGGCGGTGAGCGCCCGGGCGATGACCAGCCGCTGGATCTGCTGGGTGCCTTCGTAGAGCTGGGTGATCTTGGCGTCGCGCATCATCCGCTCGACCGGGAACTCGTCGATGTAGCCATAGCCCCCGAGCACCTGGACCGCATCGGTCGTCACGCGCATCGCCGTGTCTCCGGCGACGAGTTTACACATCGCCGACCAGCGGCCGGCATCCGGCGCCCCGGCGTCGATCTCGGTCGCGGCCTTGTACAGCAGCTGCCGTGCGGCCTCGGTCTGGGCGTCCATGTCGGCCAGCATCGCGGCGATCATCTGGAACTCGGCGATCGGCTTGCCGAACTGCTTGCGCTCGGTGGCGTAGGCGGCGGCGACATCGAGCGCGCCCTGGGCGATCCCGACCGCCTGGGCCGCGATGCCCGGCCGGCTCCGGTCGAGCGTCCGCATCGCGATCGGGAACCCGTCCCCGACCGCGCCGACCCGGTTGGCGTCGGGGACACGGACGCCCTTGAACCCGAGCTCGGCGGTCGGCGAGCCCCGGATGCCCATCTTGTGCTCGATCCGCTCGACGCTGAAGCCGGGCATGTCCTTCTCGACGATGAAGCAGGTCAGGCGCTGGTGGCGGGGCGTCTCGGCGGCGCCCGGCGTCTCGTCGGCGGTGACCGCGAAGACGGCGATCAAGTCGGCCACGCTGCCCTGGCTGATGAACCGCTTCGAGCCGTCGAGGATCCAGTCGGCGTCCTCGCCGGAGCCGTCGCGTCGGGCCCTCGTGCGCGCCGCGGCAACGTCCGAGCCCGCCTCGGCCTCGGTCAGGGCGAAGGCGATGAGGGTCTTGCCGGCCGCGAGGTCCGGGAACCAGCGCTGCTTCTGCTCCTCGCTGCCGGCCAGGAGGAGTGGCAGGCTCGCGAGCTCCTGGACCGCGAGGATCAGGCCGCTCGTCGCGCACACTCGGCTGATCTGTTCGACCGCGAGGCAGACCGTCAGGAGGTCACCACCGAGCCCGCCGTACTGCTCGGGGAACGGCAGGCTGAGGATGTCGTGGCTGGCGAGGAGCTCCTTGACATCCCACGGGAACTCGGCGGTCCTGTCGATCTCGGCCGCACGCGGCGCGATCCGGTCGTCGGCGAGGACCCGAACGGCGTCACGGAGGGCGAGCTGGTCGTCGGTCAACCGGTAGGTCGGGGCCGGTCCCGGCTCGGACGGCTGGGCGGCGGGCGACGAGCTGGCCATCCGGCCAAGCGTAGCAGCGGCCGGTCCGGACGGGGACAGCGCGGATTCGGACGCGCTAGGCTAGGCGGAGGCGGCGAGTCGGGCGCGGGGGCCTCGCTCCAGCCGCGGAGGGCTCGGCATGGACCAGACGTCGCAGCTGTTCATCCTGGTTGTGGCCGCCTTCGTCGGGCTGGTGGCGATGCTCCTGATCATCAGCCGCCAGCGACGCGACCGCGAGGCCGACACTCGCGAGAGCCCGTACGCCACATCAGGCGAGGGCCAGAAGCGCTGCCCCAGCTGCGGCGCATACAACGCGTGGACCGACAGCACCTGCGTGAGCTGCCACCGGAAGCTGCCCGGCTGACCGCGCTACGGCCGGGAAGAGCAGCCTGATCCGGCGACGCTTCACGAGAAGATCCATGAACGGCTGCGCCGCCCGGCCGAGCGCCGCGACGGTCGGCGACAGGAAGAACGAGCCGATGATCGCGCCGCCGAACCAGATCATCGCGCCGCCGATGTGGCCGATCCGAAGCAGGAGCAGGACTGGGTCCACCATGCGCCTCCCATGCGGCCCCGGGTTGGGGCCTCGCCGACGAGGCTAGGTGCGTGGTCGTCCCGTCGTCATGGGGGCCGGCGTCCCGAATTCCGGGAGGATGATCCAGGCCCTGCGCGAGGCTCGGCGCTCCGAGCAACCGCGCCGGACTACTGCAGGACGGGCAGGCGGCGGCCGGCAGGGATCGGATCTGGTTCGATCACGTCGGCGAGGATCTCGGCGATGTCGCGGGCGCTGACCTCGCCCGGAACAGCACCCTCCGGCGACGCCGTGTCGGATCCCGCCGCCGCAGCATCGGCCAGACCGTCCTTCATCATCACCATGCAGAACGGGCAGCTCGTCGCCACGGTCCCGGCGCCCGTCTCGAGCGCCTGCCGCGTTCGCTCGGCGTTGATCCGCGTGCCGCGCGTCTCTTCCATCCACATCCGGCCGCCGCCGGCGCCGCAGCAGAACGTGTTCTTGCCGCTCTTCTCCATCTCCCGCAGCTCGAGGCCGGGCACGGCCCCCAGCACGTCCCGCGGCGCCGCCACCACCCCGTTGTAGCGCGCCATGTAGCACGAGTCGTGGAAGGTCACGGAGCCGGCCGCAGCCGCGCTCTCATCCGCGATCCGCAGCCGGCCTTCCGACAGCAGGCCCTGGAGGTACACCGAGTGGTGGACCACCCGGAACGAGCCGCCAAGCTGGCCGTACTCGTTCGAGATCGTGTTGAAGCAATGGGGGCAGGCCGTGACGATCGTGCGCTGGCCCATCCCGTAGCGGTTCAGCGTCTCGACATTGCCCGACGCGAGGATCTGGAACACGTAGTCGTTGCCCATCCGCCGGGCCGGGTCACCGGTGCACGATTCCTCCTGGCCAAGGATGGCGAAGCGCACGCCGGCCGCGTTCAGGCACGTGGCGAATGACCGCGCGACCCGCTTGTTGCGCTCGTCGAACGCCGCCGCGCAGCCGACCCAGTACAGGACCTCGAGCTCGTCGAGGCCACCCGGCTCGGCGGCCATCGCCGCGACCGTCGGCACGGTGAACGGCAGCCCTCGCGTCCAGTCCGTGCGGGTCGAGGCCGGCTGGCCCCACGGGTTGCCCTGGCCCTCCATCCCGCGGAACGCCGCCGTCAGCTCCTGCGGGAAGCGCGACTCCTCGAGGACGAGATTGCGGCGCAGCCCCACGATCTTGTCGACGTGCTCGATGAGGACGGGGCAGGCCTCGACGCACGCGCCGCATGTCACGCAATCCCAGACCGCCTCGTATGGGATGGCGTCATCGACGATCGGCTTCGCCATGAGCGCGGCCTCGGGCGCACCGTCGCCGAGGCCATAGGTCTCGCGGACGATCGGGTTGTTCGGGATCAGGTTCAGCCCATGCTCGGCGTCGACCGCCATGTCCCGGATGCCCATGATGAAGGCCTTCGGGTTGAGCGGCTTCCCGGTCGCATTCGCCGGGCAGGCCGCCTGACAGCGCCCGCACTCGGTGCAGGTGAAGCCGTCGAGCAGGTCCTTCCAGCCGAGGTCCTGGAGCGACTTCAGCCCGAACGTCGCGTCCTCGCGCTCGAGGTCCATCGCCGGCAGCTCGCCCCGCGGTGCGAGCTTGCGATACCAGATGTTCGGGAACGCGGTCGCGATGTGGAGGTGCTTGCTGAACGGCAGGTACACGAGGAACGCGGCGACCAGCACGATGTGCGCCCACCACAGGACGACGAACAGGTCGTTCAGGATCGTTGCCGGGACGCGATCGCGAAGCGGCCCGGCCAGGGCGGCCGAGACGAAGGCGCCCGGCTGGTCACCGTGGGCGGCGAACTCGAAGACCTCGGCCAGCAGCTCTGTGGCGACGACGCCGCCGATCATCCCGAGGATCAGGAGCGCGTCGCGATTGAACGTCAGGCGCCGCGGACGGGAGATCAGGCGCCGCTCGAACGCCCACAGGATCGAGGCGATCACGACCACCGCGACGACGTTCTGCATCGCGCTGATGGCGGTCCACAGCAGCCCGTCGAACGGCGCCGAGAGGATCGTTTCGATCACGCCGCCGGTCACGACATTGGCGGTCCCGATCGTGAGCAGGACGAAGCCCCAGAAGATCCCGGCGTGCATCAGGCCGGCGCGCAGGTCCTTGAACATCCGGGTCTGGATCAGGGCGTACTGGATCAGGCCGGCGAGCCGGCGACCGATGTCGCCGAGGGGTCTCGGCTGGGCGAGTGCCGGGCGCGCCGCCGCAAACACGCGGAGGTGGCGAGCCATGGCGAGCGCGAAGATCGCGGCAGCGCCCCAGAAGACGATGAACACGAGCGGGTAGGCCGGGACGTCCGCGAACACCGGGAACATCAGTCGGCGTCCTCCGGCTCGTCGAGGAGCTCCTCCAGCCGGCCGAACGCGTGCTGGTCCTCGGTGCTGTCGCCAGGAGCAGCGCCGGGCCCGTCGCTGCCCGCGTTGCCGCCGGACGCGTGGTCGTGGGGCCCGGCCAGCGTCTCGAGGGCATGGTCGAGGAGCGGGACGACCGCCTCGAGCGACTCGGCGGCACCCTTCGGGGAGCCCGGCGTGTTGACGATCAGCGTCCGACCCCGGACGCCGACGACCGCCCGGCTCAGCGCGGCGAACGGGGTCTTCGCCCGTCCCTCGGCCCGGATCGCCTCGGCGATGCCCGGCACCTCGTAGTCGACCACGGCGAGCGTCGCCTGGGGCGTCACGTCACGCGGCGTCAGACCGGTCCCGCCGGTCGAGACGATCAGCGGGTGACGCTCGGCGGCGTCGCGCAAGGCCTGCTCGATCTCGGCGAGGTCGTCCGTCACGACCGCCCGCTCGACGACGAACCCAAGCTCGGTCAGGCGATCGGCGAGGACGGCGCCGCTGGTGTCATCGCGGGTCCCGGCCGCGGCCCGATCGCTGACGGTCAGGACGAGCGCAGTCCGGCTCGCGGTTGCATCCGTCACCCTCTCGGGCCCCGACGGTTGCCTCCGCCGATCCGGCCGGCCGCCCGGTCGCCGGGTCGACGCTGGTCGGGCTCGCGGTCCGCGTCGAGGTCGGCTGGGCGGTGCCACTCGCCGCTCTTGCCGCCGGTCTTCGAGATCAGCCGCACCCCGCGGATCTCGACCCCGCGCTCGACGCCCTTGACCATGTCGTAGATCGTCAGGGCGGCGACCGAGGCCGCCGTGAGGGCCTCCATCTCGACCCCGGTCGGCCCGGTCGTCGCGGCCTCGGCCCGAACCCGCAGCACGCCCGCGACCCGATCCGGCGTCACGGCCACGACCAGGTCCGTCAGGGCCAGCGGATGGCAGAGCGGGATCAGCTCGCTCGTCCGCTTGCCGCCCATGACCCCGGCGAGCTCGGCCACGCCGAGGACGTCGCCCTTCGCTCCCCCGCCGTCGATCACCATGCTCATCGTCTCGGCCGACACCGCCACGAGCGCCTCGGCCACGGCGCGGCGTGCGGTCGCGGGCTTGTCGGACACGTCGACCATCCGCGGCCGGCCGGACCGGTCGACGTGGGTGAGGCGGCGGCGCTCGGAACGGGGCGGGATCTCACGGGCCATCGTGCCTCCAGTATCGGGCCATCGGGCGGGCGGTGGGCGGCACTCTGACGTGCGACCCGCTTGCGCCGCCGGCGCGATCGTCAGTCGCGGTCGAGCCACCATAGCTCGACCGGGCTCCCGCCGGGCAGGCGATCGATCGCCTCGGGCACGATCGCGAGCGCCTCGGCGACCGCGAGGGCGGACAGGACGTGGCTCCCCTGCCCTCGCCCGCCGCCGGCCAGCCGGACGCGGACGCGGCCCTGCTCGTCGCGGATGACGCCACCCGCACCGTCCCGCTCGGCGACGACCCGCAGGAACGCTCGCCGGCCCTGGCTCTTCGATACCTCGTCGACCAGGACGGCGCGATCCGAGGAGCGGACGAGGCGCGATTCCGGGAGGCCGGCCAGGCGGCGGATCGCCGGCCGAACGAAGAGCTCGAACGTGACGAAGCTCGACACCGGGTTGCCGGGCAGGCCGAAGAGCAGCGTCCGGCCGCCGTCGGCCCGGTCCACGACGCCGAAGGCGAACGGCTTGCCGGGCTGGACCGCGACCCGCCAGAGCTCCATCCGGCCGATCTCGGCGAACGCCGCCCGGACGACGTCGTACGGCCCGACCGACACGCCGCCGGACACGACGATCGCGTCGAGATCGCCATGCAGCGCGGCCTTCAGGTGGGCCCGAACGTCTTCCAGTCGATCGGCGGCGATCCCAAGGGTCAGCGCCTCTGCCCCAGCCTCATCGACGAGCGCCGACAGGCCCGGGCCGTTCGCGTCTGGGATGCCGGCCGGTCCGAGCGCCCGGCCCGGCGCTCGGACCTCGTCGCCGGTCGCCAGGATCCCGACCCGCGGCCGGCGGTGGACCATGACGGTCTCGTTGCCCGACCCCGCGGCAAGGGCGATCGCCGCCGGCCCGAGCCGGGAGCCGGCGCTCAGGATCGCGATCGCCTCGGGCAGGTCGTCACCGGCCCGTCGGATCGCCGTCCCGGTCCGAACGGCTTCATGGACGAGCACCGCGGGCGGGAGCGGTCCGACCGCGTCGCGTCCGCGCTCACCCGCCGCCTGACCGTCCGCGTCGGCCGGCGTCGTCAGCTCGACCTGGACGACGGCGTCGGCGTGAGGCGGGATCGGCGCGCCGGTCGCGATCCGGATCGCCGTCCCGCGCTCGAGGTCCTGTTCCGGCGCGGAGCCCGCGCGGACCTCGCCGATGACCGTCGAGGCGGATGGGCGCCGCGTCCGTTGCCGCCGCGACATCCGCGGCCCGGATCGCATAGCCATCCATCGCCGAGTTGTCCCACGGCGGCAGGGCGGTCAGGCTCATCACGTCCTCGGCGAGGATCCGGCCGCGCGCCTCGGACAGGTACGCGAGCTCCGGCGCCGTCGGTCCGGTCACCGCGGCCAGGACGGCCGAGCGCGCTTCCTCGACGCTGAGCAGCCGATCGCCCGGCGTGCCCGGTGCGCCCCGCGCAGCGTTGGGCGAGGACGACGCGGTCGGGGACGTCACCCGGTCAGATCGCCTGCCCGCGCGCCTCGGCCCGGGCGTGGAGCAGGGCCGCGATCGAGCGTCGGGTGAGGACGCCGCGAAGCGTTCCTCCGTCGAGCACCGGCAGCCCGTCGAGGTGCGACTGGCGCAGGCGCTCGAGGGCGTCGGTCAGTCGGTCGTCCGGGCTGGCCGTCGGCATCTCGGTCTTGACGATCATCACGTCCTCGGTCCGGGTCGACGGCCAGTTGCGCTGCGCGACGGAGCGGACCTGGGCAAGCCCGATGATCCCCACGAGCTCGTCGTCGTGGAGGACGGGCAGCGCCGGCGTGACCGTGCCATCGAGGATGCCGGCGGCGAACGTGTCGAGGGTCAGCTGCGGCGAGATCGTCTCGAGCTTCTTCTCCATCGCCTCGCCGACGCTCATGCCCTGGATCAGCTCGTCGAGGATGAGCCAGCGATCGACCGACCGGGCCGAGGCCATCAGGAACCAGCCGACGAGCCCGATCATGATCCCGTTGAGGGTGTCCCCGGTCAGGATGATCGCCAGGCCGAGGATCATCGCCACCCGGCCCGCCATCTTGCCGACCAGGCCGGCGATCCGGGTGCCGGCGCGCTGGTTGCCCGAGCGTGCCCAGGCGACGGCCCGCACGAGCCGCGCGCCGTCGAGCGGGAAGGCCGGGACGATGCTGACGCCGGCCAGGAGCAGGTCGAGGACGCCGATGATCATGAAGACGTCGGAGATCGGCCCGGCCCAGGATCCGACGGTGACCGATGCGATGGCCAGCCCGACCATGACGAGGCCGAGGAGGAGGCTCGTCAGCGGCCCGGCGATCGCGATCGCGGCCTCGGCCCGCGGCGAGGTGGCGATGACGTCGATCGGCGCGGGCGAGCCGATGAAGTGCACGACGAGGCTCGTGGCGGTCGCGCCGTCGCGCCGCGCGACGACAGCATGGGCCAGCTCGTGGGCGATGACCGTCACGAGGAAGCCAAGCGAGCCGATCAGCCCGATCAGCCAGGCCAGCCCGGGCTCGATCCCCGGCTGGAGCTGGGTCAGCCGACCGGCGACCGTCACCGTGATGATCGCGACGATGAACAGCCACGACAGGTGGAGGCGGATCTCGAAGCCCAGGATGCGGGCGATCGGGACGCCGTTCATCGTGCGATCTCCGCGTTGGCGATCCCGACCGAGTCATGGGGCAGCGCGGAGACCGCGCGGCGCGCCACCGCTCGCCGGGCGAGCCGGCGGGTCGCGATCGACAGGAGCGCCGCGCCCACCACGATGACCCCGCCGAGCACGATCGTCGTCTCGGACCAGAAGTCGAACGGGAAGAGCTGGACCAGCCGATCCGTCCGCGGGTCGAAGGTGAAGGAGCCGGCCGGGAAGAAGAGCTGGTGGAAGATCGAAAACAGCTGGTCGAACGCGACCGCGGCGATGACGCCGGCGACGACGATGGCGACGATCAGGCCTCGCATCCCGGTCGAGATCGCCGACCACGCCCGTTCGGGGTGGCCCATCCGGCGCGCCCCGGCGACGAGGACGCCGAGGCCGACTGCGGCTATCGCGCTCAGCAAGAAGAACCCGGCGAACACCCCACGGACGTCGCGCATGTGGGAGCGCTCGCGGTCCGCGAGGACGGCTGCGCCGTTGACCTCGACCGCGAAGTCCGGCGGACCGAGCACCAGGTCGTGCAGGATCGCATTGGTCGCGACCGCAAGATCGGCGTCCGTGAGCCCGGCCAGCGCGGCGGCATGCGTCCGGCCCTGCTCGAACGAGACCCAGGCGGGCGTGAGGAACGGGAGGATCGCGATCGCGATCACGACGATCGATGCGGCGACCCCGGTGGCGACGGCCGCGAGTCGCTCGGGCACGGTGCGGGCCGTCTCGGCGTCTGCAGTCATCGCCGCATGGTAGACCCGTCGAAGGGCCTGCGCCGCATGCGGCCAGGTCGGACGGGCCCGTTCAGTCCTCGAGCGTTCGTGCCTGGTCCCACCAGCCCGAGATCGTGAGGTCGTCCGGGCGGATCCATGTTCAGCTCGACCGCCGCTCGCCAGATTCGGTCGCGAAACGCGTCGCGGTCGAGGCCGAGGATGTCGTGAAGGCCCTCGATGCCGCCCTGCATGAGGAGCTGGTGATCCTCGGGCCCGAAGCTCGCGAGGTTGAGCATCAGGGCCTCGTCGCGCCAGGTCAGGACCTCGTTCGTGTCGGCTGCGACCTGGTCGGCGAGCGTCTGGCGACGCGTCACCGTCTCGGTGACCTCCAGGAGCAGGCCGGTCGTGAAGATGCCCTGGTGCTCGAGACGCTCGAGATAGACCTGCTCGATCCGGGTCAGCTCTCCGATCGGTGGCACGGTGGACGAGGACCTCTGCGGCGGATGCGGGTGAGCCCGATGATGCCACGCCCGGCGGACCTGACGCACGGCGACCTGCGACCATGCGGCGATGCCCGTGATCCGGCCGCAGCACCTGTCACTCGGCGACCACGTCGCCGTCCTGTCACCCTCATGGGGCGGGCCGGCGGTCTTCCCGCACGTGTTCGATCACGGTCTGACCGTGCTTCGCGACTGGGGCCTGGTCGTCCACGAGTCGCCGACCACCCGTGCGTCGCCGCCCACGCTTGCGAACGATCCCCGAGCCCGGGCGGACGATCTCAACGCCGCGTTCGCCGACCCGTCGATCCGGGCGATCTTCACCTCGATCGGCGGCGACGACTCGATCCGCCTTCTGCCCTACCTCGACCTTGCGACGATCGCGGCCAATCCGAAGATCCTGCTCGGCTTCTCGGACACGACCGCGATCCACGCCGCGGTTCGCGCGGCGGGCGTCGTGTCGTTCCACGGCCCGTCAGTCATGGCCGGCATCGCCCAGATGAGCGACCTGCCGGCGGCGTATCGCGAGCACGTCCGCTCGATGCTGTTCGAGCCGGCGGCCAGCCACGTCTACCAGCCGTACGGCGCCTTCGTCGATGGCTACCGCGATTGGGGCGACGAGACACTCGTCGGGCTCGCGAACGACCTCCAGCCCGACGATGGCCCGCACGTGGTCCAGGGCAGCGGCCAGGTGACCGGCGAGCTGTACGGCGGCTGCATCGAGGTCCTCGACTGGATCCGGGGCACGGCGGTTTGGCCGGCCGACGGCGACTGGACCGACCGGCTCCTGTTCGTCGAGCCGTCCGAGGAACGCCCGACACCCGATCAGGTCACCCGGATCATGCGATCACTCGGCGTCCTCGGCGCGTTCGATCGCGTCGCCGGGATCCTGGTCGGGCGCGCCCGGGACCGGTCTTCCGATGAAAAGGCCGCGTTCGAGTCGGTGTTCGGTGCCGTCGTCGGCGGGGAGTTCGGCCGGCCGGACCTGCCGATCCTGGCCAACCTCGACTTCGGCCACACGGACCCGCAGTGGGTCCTGCCGATCGGCGTGCGCGCCGAGCTGGACATGGATGGGCGCCGCCTGCGCCTCGTCGAGCCCTGGCTGACATGACGAATCCGTCGCGGAACCGTC
Source organism: uncultured Chloroflexia bacterium (assembly GCA_963746075.1). Classification (GTDB taxonomy): domain Bacteria; phylum Chloroflexota; class Limnocylindria; order Limnocylindrales; family CSP1-4; genus CF-46. The sequence goes on along the minus strand of CAVUZY010000006.1, from coordinate 388,193 downwards.
ACCTCGGCGCGGGATCCGGCAACTGGCCGGACGGCCCGCGCCGCGCATCGTTGCGGCAGGAGGTGACTTGATGACCACCGACGACAACAAGGCGATCGTCCGCCGCTTCATCGACGAGATGTTCGTCCAGGGCAGGAAGTCGACGGTCGACGAGCTCCTCGCCGACGACTTCGTCGGCCACACCTGGCCGTCGACCGGCGATCCGAAGGCCGATCTGAAGGGCGCCATCGATCGAACGTCGAAGGGCCTGGCCGATGGGTCGTTCACGATCGAGGACGTGATCGCCGAGGGCGACCGCGTCGCGGTCCGGCTCACGGCGGCGGCGACGCAGGTGGGCGAGCTCATGGGCATGCCGGCGAGCGGCAAGCGCTACGAGATCGGCGAGATCCACTGGTTCCGGTTGCGCGACGGCAAGGTCACCGAGCACTGGCACCAGTTCGACCAGATGAAGATGATGCAGCAGCTCGGCGCGATGCCCGAGCGCGAGGCTGCCGGAGCGTCGGCCTAGCCCAGCGTCGGCCTCGTCCGCGTCGGCCTCGTCCGCGTCGGCCCGGCCCGACCTACTCGAGACGGCCGCGGCTCGAGCGGCACGTCCCAGTGCGCCTCGAGCAGCTCGAACCGGCGCGCCTCCTCGCGCTTGAACGTCACCTGGTCCGGGTAGAGCCGGGCCGCGATCTCGGCGTCGCTGTGCTCCTCCATCGCGGCCCAGTCGCGGAACGTGATCGAGACGAGGACATCCCAGTCCGCACGGCCGTCGCCGTGGAAGCGCGGCGTGCTCATCTCGACGGCCAGGAACCGGCCGGCCGCGAGCTGCTCGCGCAGGATCGGCCAGTGGTTGCGCCGGAACAGCTCGACGAACTCGTCGTGGGCGCCCCAGCGCGTCCGGTAGAAGTAGAGCACCTGGATCGGGCTCGCTCACCGTTCGTCCCTCATCGCCGTTCGACTTCCTCGGCGGCAGCGTGCCGGAGCAGCTCCCACGCCAGCGCGATGTGGCGCTCGTCGGTCCGGAGGTTGCCGATCGCCAGCCGGATCGTGAAGCGGCCGCGGAGCTTCGTATGGCTCAGGAACACCTCGCCGGTCCGGTTCACGGCGTCCATGATCGCGCGCGTTGTGGGCGTCCAGCGCGTCGCCATCGCCGCCGCGACGCCAGCGGCACGTGGCGGAAGCAGACGGTCGAGAACGGCACGGGGGCGAGCCGCTCCCAGCCCGGCTCGGCATCGATCCAGCCGGCGAACTCCTGGGCGAGCTCGAGATGGCGTCGGATCCGGCGCCGGAGCCCGTCGAGCCCGAACCAGCGCAGCTGCATCCAGAGCTTCAGCGCCCGCATCCGGCGTCCGAGCTGCGGCGTGTACTCGTTGTAGTTCCGCTCGGCGCCCGCGCCGCCGACCGTCCGCAGGTACTCCGGGACGAGGCTGAACGCGTCGCGAACGACCTCCAGCCGGCGGCTGAGCAGGAGCGACGCGTCGACCGGCGTCCAGAGCCACTTGTGGGGGTTGACGACGATCGAGTCGGCGCGCTCCCAGCCGCGGAACGGCGCGCGCAGGTCGGGGTCGATCGCCACGGCGCCGGCGTAGGCGGCATCGACGTGGAGCCACAGGCCCTCGCGCTCGGCGATGGTCGGCGACCTCGGCCACCGGATCGACCGACGTCGACGAGGTCGTCCCGACGGTCGCCACGACCGCGATCGGGCGGAGGCCGGCCGCTCGATCCGCGGCGATCGCGGCCTCGAGCGCCTCCGGCAGCAGCTCGAACCGGTCGTTCGTCGGGATCTTGACGAGGGCCGCCCGCCCGAGCCCGAGCGTCATGCATGCCTTGTCGATCGAGGAATGCGCCTCCTCGGACGCGTACACCCGGAGCGCGGGCACGTCCGGGCGCCCGCCGATACCCAGCGCCGCGGCATCGATGCCCGGCCGCCTGGCGCGCGGCCGCGAGGGCGATCAGCGATGACGTCGAGGCGGTGTCGGTCAGCAGTCCGTCGAACGACGTCGGGCAGCCCGAGGGCCTGTCGCAGCCACCCGACGACGACCTGCTCGAGCTCGGTGCCGCTCGGCGACGTCCGCCACAGCATCGGGTTCTGGTTGATCGCCGCCGTCAGCATCTCGGCGAGGATCCCGGGTCCCGAGGCGGTCGAGGCGAAGTAGGCGAAGAAGCCGGGATGCTGCCAGGCGGTCGCATTCGGCTCGATGAGGGCGAGGTAGTCGCCGAGGATCGTCTCGAGGCTCTCGGGAGTCTCCGGCGGCTCGGCCGGCAGCGACCGCTCCACCGATCCGGGCTCGATTGCCGGCAGGACGTCGCGCCGCTCGACATCGACCAGATAGTCGGCCATGAGGTCGACGACGCGATGGGCCGCCGTCCCGGAACGTCTCCGGGATGCATGTCGGCGAGCCCGGCGATCTGCTCTGGGTCGAGATCGGTCGCGTCGGCCGGGATCGAGCGGTCGGTCGTCATCGCCCAAAGCCTAGCCGGTCAGGACATGAAGAGGCCCCGCGACTCGGAGGGCGGTCGCGGGGCCTCGTTCCCCAGGAAAGGCTTGTCACGGTCCGGGCGACGATCGCCCGTTCACCATGGAATACGCGCGGCCCGTCGGTTCGGATCGCTGTGACGCTGTGGTTGTTTGTCAGTGGCTCGGTTCGGAGGCGGCCTCGACCCCCGGCGACGGATGAGCCATGAGAGCGTCGCGGAGCCGGATCGGTGTTCGGCCCTTCGCGACGAGAGCAGACTGTGCCAGAAACTCGCTCCACCGTCGGGAAAGACGGCGGGCCCACCCCCCGGGCGGACCCACCGCCAGGCACGCCGCCATTCTCCACCGGACCCGCGACCTGTCATGACGTCCCGTCATGTGCCCACGAGGTCGACCAAGAACTGTCATGCGGATGATTCCCGGCGGAGAGGTCAATCGCAAGGTTGACGCGGCACCCTTCGGGCATGTCGACCAACCAGCCGGCGCGGACGCGACGACCGGGCCGCGACGACCCGGAACGAAGCTTCGCCCGGGCACGCCTCGCGACCATCAAACGCCTCGTTCGTGATGGAATGCCGCTCGATCGGGCGTCGGCGTGGATCGATGCGTGGGACGTGAGCACGCGCGAGCTGGTCGACTTCCGGCGGGCTCCTGACTTCTGGCAGCTCGGCTATCGCTACGCCCACGAGGAGCACAACCGCGGCTATGAGCCGCCGGTCCTCCTGGCCGCGGAACCCGCGCCGCCCCCGCCCCGTCGCGCCGAGTTCCAGGTGCGCGTCACCGCTCGATAGCCGCGCGAGCGCCAGTTCGTCGACGCCTCGCGTTCTTGCGCCCTCGACAGCCGGGACTGACGCTACGCTTCCGTCGCCATGTCGATCGAGCCGGCGACCGCGTCGCGACCCGCACCACGAGTTCGCGTGTCACTGCCGTGGCTCGTTTGGATTGCCGGGTTGCTCGAGGCGGGGATCATCGGCCTCGCGCCGATCGTCTACCCCGAACTCTTCACGACATCCGCCGCGGGCGAGAACCTCGAGTTCGCTGCCTTCGTGGCCACGATCGCTCTGGTCGTCACGGTCTTCACGACGGCGGGCTTGCTGGTCACGCGTCAGCAGCCGCGCAACGCCGTGGGTTGGTTGCTGCTTGTCGGAGGGCCTGCCCTCGGCTCCGTCTTCGTCGGGTACCTCATCGGGGTTTCGCTCGCGGAGACCGGCTCCGACATCGGGAGCTGGTTCGTCCTCGCCGGCACGGTCCTGTTCGGACCCGCGCTGTTCCTCCTCGGTCCCGCGTTGGCATCCGTGTTCCCGACAGGCCGCCCACTGCCGGGCTGGTGGACGACCGCCTTCTGGTTGGCGTCTGGGGGCATCGCCATCGGAGCCGTCTTGACCGCGCTCGTCCCGGGCCAGCTCGAGGAGGGCATCGCGGTCACGAACCCGCTGGGAGTCGGCGTCCTGCCGACCGGTCTGCGCGCGGTCGGGACGGCGGTGACGAACGTCGCGCTGGTTGGCGGCACGCTGGTTGCGCTGGCATCGCTGCTGGCGCGCTACGGTCGGTCGGCGTCCGAGACTCGGCATCAGCTGAAGTGGTTCCTCTTCGCCGGCACCCTGGGGGCGGTCGCCCTGCCCATCGGACTCGTTGTCGGCGACAACTGGACCGCGATCGTCGTGCTCGTGGCTCTGGGCTTCCTGCCCGTCGCCGTGGTGGTCGCGGTCCTGCGCTACCGGCTGTACGAGATCGACACCCTGATCAATCGGACCCTGGTGTACGTGCCGTTGGTCGGCATCGTCGCCGGGCTGTACGCCGGGGCCGTTGCGTTGCTCCAGCGCCTCTTCACGGCGGTTACGGGGAATACGTCGGACGCCGCTGCCGTGATCAGCGCCCTGGCGCTGGCGACGGTGTTCACGCCGATTCGGAACACGATCCAGGCTGCGGTCGATCGTCGGTTCAAGCCCGATGCAGCCCCAACCGCGAGTCGTTGGGACGACCCGGAGTTCCGGGCCGCCGTCGAGGCGATCGTCCGAGAGGTGACGGAGCGGCCACGCAAGTAAATCATGGTTCGGCAGCGGCTCGAGTCTTCGTGGGGTTGGTGAGCGCGTCGATCGTGGGTGGTGCCAGGGAGGAATGGGCATGAACGACACTCGCAGGGCCGGGATCCTCTGGATCGTCGCCGCCGCCATGGCCGCGGGCGTGACCATCGCGTTCCGGGTCGTCCCCACTCAAGTCGCGATCACCCTCGCCGCGAGCGCGGTCGCGATCGCGATCGGGACCCTGCTGGTGTGGCGACCCGAAACCAAGGTCGTGACGGTTTCGAGCGCGTTCGGCGTGGCGTGGGTGGCCCTGTACATCGCCCTGGTCGTGATCCAGTCAGACGAGATCGCCGCGTGGTCGACCGATGCCGTCCTCGCGGTCTTCGGCGGGCTCGCGGCCCTGATCGGATACCGGGCCAGGATCTAGGGCGTCTCCTGGCACCGGTCTGGATGTGCCGGTGAGCCCGTCGCGCTCACAACGAAGCGGGCCGTCCCGGAGCGCAACCGAAGAACAAGTCAACGTGGGACGCCAAGATCCGGCGGGACCGCCGCAAGCGCCGGCGCGAAGACGAGGATGATCGAGCTGATCAGCAGGATGACCGCGATGAGCGCGACCCATGCAACCCACGATCGACCGCCCATGTCGCGGAACTGTAGCCCCTCGGCCACGGCCCCAACGGTCGCCGTCGCAGGATGGCCGCCGAAACGACGAAACCGGCCCCGAAAGGCCGGTTTCCTGTTGGTCGTCTGGTCGGGGCGGCCGGATTTGAACCGACGACCACTAGTCCCCCAGACTAGTGCGCTACCAGACTGCGCCACGCCCCGAGTCCGGCGAGTCTAGCACCGACATCGCGTCGGATCTCCGATCCTGCCGGGACGTCGAGCGCCCCCGCGATCGATCGACCGCGGGGCGCATCGCTCCGGCGCGCGGTTTACGGCCGCGACGCCGCTCCACCGTCAGCCCAGCTGCGCTCGAACGGCGCCGGGCTGGTAGACCGTGCTGTGGATGTTGACGTAGTAGGCCGACGGATTCGCCAGCAGATCCGCGGCGAGTCCGTTCGCCGAGACACAGGCCACGATTCGGTGCTCTGGGCTTCGACGGCAGGCCGGACGAGGGCCTAGACCTTCGGCATCGCCGCCTGGGCCCGCTTCACCGCCTCGTCGGGGTACTCGTAGTCCTCGAGCGTGCCGGCGAGGTACTTCTCGTAGGCGGACAGGTCGAAGTGGCCGTGGCCGCACAGGTTGAACAGAATCACCCGCTCCTCGCCCTTCTCCTTGGCGTCGAGCGCTTCGTCGATCGCGACCTTCAGAGCGTGGGTCGGCTCGGGGGCCGGCAGGATGCCCTCCGCCCGGGCGAACTGGACGCCGGCGGCGAAGCTGGCGAGCTGGTGGACACTCCGCGCCTCGATCGCGCCGAGCTCCAGGAGGTGCGACACCAGCGGCGCCATGCCGTGGTAGCGCAGACCGCCGGCGTGGATCGGGTCGGGAATGAAGTCCGAGCCGAGCGTGTGCATCTTCACCAGCGGGGACATCTTGGCGGTGTCGCCGAAGTCGTAGGCGTAGAGACCGCGCGTCAGCGACGGCGCTGCCTCGGGCTCGGCCGCGATGACGCGGTACGTGCGCCCGCCGCGGAACGTCTGGCCGAGCCACGGAAACGTCAGCCCGGCGAAGTTCGAGCCGCCGCCGGCGCAGCCGATGATGACGTCCGGCTCCTCGCCGGCCATCGCCATCTGCTCGATCGACTCCTGGCCGATCACGGTCTGGTGGAGCAGCACGAAGTCGAACACCGACCCGAGGCTGTACTTCGTTCCAGGATGGGTGACGGTGTCCTCGATCGCCTCGCTGATTGCGAGCCCGAGCGAGCCAGTGTGATCGGGCGTCTCGGCCAGGACCTTGCGGCCGTACTCCGTGTCGGGTGACGGCGACGCGACGATCTGGGCGCCGTAGGTTTCCATGAGGTTCCGGCGATACGGCTTCTGGTCGTAGCTGGCGCGGACCATGTAGACCTTGACTTCGAGGTCGAACGCCGCGCCGGCGAAGGCGAGGGCGCTCCCCCACTGCCCGGCGCCGGTCTCGGTCGCGAGGCGGGTCACGCCCTCGTCCTTGTTGTAGAAGGCCTGGGCGATCGCGGTATTGGGCTTGTGGCTGCCCGACGGGCTCCCGCCCTCGTACTTGTAGTAGATGTGGGCGGGCGTATCGAGCGCCTTCTCGAGCCGGTGCGCTCGATGGAGCGGCGACGGCCGGTAGAGCTTGTAGATGTCGCGGACGGGATCGGGGATCTCGATCTCGCGGTCCTGGCTGACGACCTGCTTGATCAGCTCCATCGGGAAGAGTGGCGCGAGATCGCCCGGCCCGATCGGCTGGCCGGTTCCCGGATTCAGCGGTGGCGGAGGCGGGCTCGGCAGGTCGGCGGCGATGTTGTACCAGGCCCGCGGGATTCGCTCCTCGTCGAGGACGAAGCGGGTGCGGTTGGTCAGGACGGTGGACATGTCAGTCTCCTCTCGAGGACGCGCAGGCCGGAAGTCGGAGCCTAGTCGCCGTCCGATCGTCGGGCAATCACCGGCGCGAGGGCCGGATCAGGGCCGACAGTCAGCCGCCGTCGACCCGAAGGCGCTCCGCCCAGGCCGGGAAGTCCGCCAGCTCGTCCTTCGACTCACGCGCCAGCAGGTCGATCAGGCAGCGCTGGACGCTCTTGCCCTCGAACAGGGCGTTGTGAACCTCCTGGGCGATCGGCATCTCGACGTCGTGACGGCGCGCCATCGCAAGCGCGGCATCGACGGTGTAGGCGCCCTCCGCGACGCCGGGCAACGACGTCTCGAGGTCGGCCCACCGGCGGCCCTTCGCCAGCTCGACCCCGAGCCGGTGGTTCCGCGACAGGGTCGACCCGCAGGTCGCGATCACGTCGCCGATCCCGGCCAGCCCGGCGAAGGTCAAGGGGTTTGCCCCGGCGGCGAGCCCGAGCCGGGTCATCTCGGCCAGGCCGCGGGTCATCAGCCCGGCCTTGCCGTTGTCGCCGAAGCCGAGCCCGTCGGCGGCCCCGGCAGCGATGGCCACGATGTTCTTGAGCGCCCCGCACAGCTCGACGCCGAGGAGGTCGCTGTTGACATAGAGCCGGAACTCGCGCCGCCCCACACGAGCCACGATCCGATCGGCCAGCAGCGGCTCCTCGGCCGCGACCACCGCGCTGGCGGGCAGCCCGCGCGCGATCTCCAAGGCGAGGTTCGGTCCGGACAAGGCGGCGACCCGGCGCGGGCTGACGCCGGCTGCCTCGGCGATGACCTGACTCATCCGCAGCAGGGTCCCGGGCTCCAGGCCCTTGACGACACTCAGCAGATCGGCCGACGCCGGGACGTGGGGCGCGGTCCGCTCGGTCACCGCGCGGAGATGGTTCGAGGGCACGGCGAGGATGATGAGATCGACCGCCCCGGCCACGACAGCCGGGTCGGCGGTCACCGTCACGGCATCCGTGAGGGCGATCCCGGGCAGCCGGCGCTCGTTCTCGCGGGCGGCCGCGATCCGATCCGCCGATGCCGCGTCGTGGGCCACGAGGAATACCGGCTCGACCTTGCCGATCAGCACCGCGAGCGTGGTCCCCCAGGCGCCGGCCCCGACGACGGCGACCCGGGCCGCGGAACCGTCCGGACTCATCCCACCCGCTTCCAGTAGGCGTCCTTGCGGACGACTCGGCCGTCGGCGAACGTCCAGATGTCGCAGCCGCGGACCTCGAGACGCTCGCCGTCGGTCGTCGTGCCGGTCAGCAGCCATTCGGAGACGCCACGCGTGCCGTCTGCGCTCAGGAAGTGGTCGTCGTCCCCGTAGTGGACGTCCGGAATCCCGTCGAACCGCATCGCGAGGCCGGCTCGAACCGCGTCCGCACCGACGAAGCGCGTCCCCCACGGATCCGGGCCGCGCGGTGTCTCCAGCACTGCGTCGTCGGCGAGGTAGCCCATGATCGCGTCGAGGTCATGCCGGTTGAACGCCTCGAGGATCGCCTCGAGCGTCGATCGGGTCACGGGGTCGGCCATCGCTCCTCCTCGCCCGTCGCGGGCTATCGCTTGGGGCGGGCACCGCCGCCAGATCGCCGGCTCACCGGACGCGCGCCGGGAACCGGCCGTCCGCCGCTGGCGGGTCGATTGGCGCTCGGACCCTTCGACACGGCGTTCTTCTGCGCTCCGGACCGGCGACGCGGGAGCTTGACGGATTCCCGGTCGCGGAACACGAGCTTGATTGGCGTCCCGTCAAACCCGAACTCCTCGCGCAGCCGGTTCTCGATGTAGCGCCGGTACGAGAAGTGGATCAGCGCCGCGTCGTTGGCGAAGAACACGAACGTCGGCGGCGCAACCGCGGCCTGGGTGCCGTAGAAGAGCTTCGGGCGGCGACCCTTGACGACGGGCGGCGACTGGCGTTCGGCGGCGGCCCGCAGGACGCGGTTCAGCTCGCCGGTCGAGATCCGCTTGCGGCGCTCGCCCCAGATGTCGATCGCGAGCTCGAGAACCTTGCCGACCCGCTGGCCGGTCTTGGCGCTGATCGACACGATGGGCGCAAAGTCGAGGAACGGCACCTCGCTCCGGATCCACTCGGTGTACTGGGCAAACGTCTTGTCGGTCTTGTCCTCGACGAGGTCCCACTTGTTGACCGCGATGACCAGTCCGCGACCCTCTTCGACGACGTAGCCGGCAACGTGCGCGTCCTGGGCGGTCAGGCCCTCGACCGCGTCGATCACGAGGACCGCGACGTCGGCGCGGGCGATCGCCTTGAGCGAGCGCAGGGTCGAGTACTTGTCGGCGGCCGCGCCACTGGCGACCTTGCCGCGGCGGCGGATCCCGGCGGTATCGATCAGCACGATCTCGCTGCGGCCCCACTCGAGGGTCGTGTCGATCGCGTCGCGCGTGGTGCCCGGGACCTCGGACACGATCGCCCGGTCCTCCCCGAGGAGGCTGTTCAGGAGCGACGACTTGCCGACGTTCGGGCGACCGACGAACGCGATCGCGGCCTGGACGTCGTCGGACTCGGCCTCGATCGCGGCGTCCCAGCGCGCCTCGATCTGGCCGCCGGCCGCGGCGCCGCCCTCGAACCGCTCGAGGTCGGCCTGCTCGGCTTCCTCGTCCTCGGTCGGGTCGACCGGGTTGCCGGCGTCGCCGACCACGTACGGTTCGAGCCGGCCGGTGTCGACCTCGCGGGCCCACTCGTCGGCCTCGACCTCGCGCTCCTTGCGGGCGATCTCGGCCTCGGACTCGGGCGGCAGGGCCCACACGATCGCGTCGAGGAGGTCGCCGGTGCCGCGGCCGTGGGAGGCGGAGATCGAGTACGTCTCCTCCCAGCCCATCGACCAGAACTCGGCGGCGTCGGCCTCGCGCTGGGTGTTGTCGACCTTGTTGACGGCGACGATGACCGGCGCCTTGGCCGTCCGGAGCAGCTCGGCGGCCTCGAGATCGGCTGGCGTCAGGCCGCTGATGGCGTCGACGAGGAAGAGGATGACGTCGGCCTCGCGGATGGCGAGCCGGGCCTGCTCCTGGACGCGAATCTCGATCGGGTCGTCGGTGTCGACCTCGAGCCCGCCGGTGTCGACGATGACGAACCGCCGGCCGTTCCACTCCATGTCGCCGTACATCCGGTCGCGCGTCGTCCGGGCACGATCCTCGACGATCGCCTGGCGCCGGCCGACGAAGCGGTTGAAGATCGTCGACTTTCCGACGTTCGGCCGACCGACGATGGCGAGGACGGGCAGGGCCGCCAGGGCGCGTGAGGGCATCGGCTGAACTACGCGGCGCCGGACGCGGGCGTGGCGGACTCGTTGTGGACGAAGCTCGGGAGCGATGTCGTGCGGCCGGCCGGGGTCGCGGCGCCGGCGAGGGCTTCCTCGGCGAGCTCGGCCGCGCGGGCCGCGACGTCCGGGGTGCCCGCGAGCTCGAGGACACGCTCGGCGACGTCCCTTAGGTCCTCGATCGGCGTCGACGTGCCGCCGGTAACGCCGATGACCTCGCGGCCGTCGAAGACCGCAGCGTCGGTCAGGTCGGCCGCGCCTTCGATCTGGATGGCTGGCTTGCCGGCGATCCCGACGAGGCGAGTCAGCTCCTTGGTGTTCGCGCTCGAGCGCCCGCCGACGACGACCATCAGGTCGACCGCCTGGGCGGCCTCGACGGTGTCCTCCTGGCGCCGGATCGTCACCGGGCAGACCGTGTTGACGATCTTCAGCTCGTGGCTTCGGCCGACCATGAACGCGGCGAGCTTCTCGAACTTCCAGGGCGGCTGGGTCGACTGCGAGATCAGGGCCATCCGCTTCTTGCGGGGCACCTTCTGCTCCCATTCATCCTCTTCGTCGACGACGATCGCGTCGGGCGCGAAGCCGAGCATGCCGACGACCTCGGCGTGGTTCGGGGTGCCGAGCAGGACGATCGTGTAGCCCTCGTCGACGAGCTTCACGAGCTCGCGGTGCTCCTGGATGACCCAGGTGCAGGTGCCGTCGATGACCTCGAGGCCGCGCTCGTTGGCCCGCTCCATGACGTCGGGCCGGACGCCATGGGCCCGGATGACCACCGCCGCGCCGTGGTCGACGTCGTCGAGCGTCTCGACGGTCTCGATCCCGAGCCGCTCGAGGTCCGCGATCACGCCTTCGTTGTGGACGACCTGGCCGAGGGTATGGGTCGACTTGCCAGCGGCGCTGGCTTCCTTTGCCTTGTCGATCGCCTCGCGCACGCCGTAGCAGAAGCCGGTGCGTCGGGCGATCCGGATCTCGCGGACCGTTCCCATACGCCCTGATTATCGCATGAGGAGTGGCGATTCCCCGTTGCTGCGTCGGCGGGCGCGTATCTGGCCAAGCATTCACGGGCGGGATGCTCGGCGATGTTCCGCGCATGGCGACACGCTGCGAAAGGGCTCCCACGCACGGGAATCGAGCCGTTGAGTCCCGGGATGAATGTCTGGCCGGTTTCGAGGGCCCCGACCCACGGGAACAGATGAGGCTACGCCGTCCTCAGGGGTGCGATCCTCGGTTCGACGATCGAACGGAACGGGGAGGGCGCGGTGGCGGATCGAGCGGACCGGAGGCGGCGGATCTTCGCCCTCGGCGCCGCGACCGCGGGTGCCGTCACCGATGTCGGGTACCTGCGGCTGATCGCGGAGCAGGACACCGGATCGAGCGCGCGGGTCACGTTCGTCGCGACCTTCATCGCCGTGATGACCGCCCTGGCCATCATCGGAGCGATCGCGATCGGTCGACGACGGCGTATGGCCGAGATGGCCCTCCTCGCATCCGCTGTGGGCTTTGCGGCGGTCGGGTTCGTCGGCTTGTGGTCGATCGGTGCGCCTGCTGATCCTGGCCGCGCTCTTCGCGAGCAATGGCGGTGCCCGACGGGCCGCTAGCCGCTCTCGCCGTAGGGCCCGCGGTGGCGCGGGTCGAGCTGGGCCGCGATCCGCTCCATGATCAGGCTCGTCGCGAGGCCCTTGGCCGCCTTCCGGTCGATGTCCGGCGGGAGCAGGTCGCCGACCACGAAGGGCTCGCCGATCCGCATCGTGGCGTGCTTGCCGGGCAGCGGGATCGGGCGACCCTTCGGCCAGAGCTTGTCGGTGTTCGAGACCCCGATCGGGACGATCGTCGCGTTCGTCCGGAGGGCGAGCATCGCGAGCCCGTCCTTCGGCGGCTGGAGCTGGGCGGTCGGGCTGCGCGTGCCTTCGGGAAAGACCATCAGGACGTTGCCCGCATCGAGGATCCTGCGCGCGACTCGGAAGGCCTCGACGTCGGCGGCGCCACGGTCGACCGGCACGACCCCGCCGTTGCGGGCCAGGAAGCCGACGATCGGCCAGTCGAACATCTCCTTCTTCCCGAGCCAGTGGATCCGCCGCCCGAGCCGCGGCGTGAGGAACGCGCCGATCAGGACCGCGTCGGCGTTCGAGATGTGGTTCGCGGCCAGGATCACCGGTCCCTCGCGCGGGATCGCGGCCGTGTCGCCCTCGATCCGAACGCGCGTGAAGCAGCGAGCGAGAAGGCGCGTGGCGGCGGCGGTCACGCCGATCAGCGGAGACACGTCGCTGCGGAGGAGCTCCTCCTCGGTGAGCACGGCCTTGCCCGACGGGACGCGGCTGGCGGGCCGGTCCTCGGTGGTTGTGCTCAACGTGGCGCCTCCCCTGCCCCGACCGATCGGGCGGCCTCGGCCGCGCGGATGTGACCGCCGACGGCCGCGACGGTGTCCTCGAAGCGGTTGCCGTCGGTGACGATGTGGACGGCGTCGTCGGCGGGTCGGAGCGGCGCGACCGCCCGGGTGCTGTCGAGCTCGTCGCGGCGCCGAAGCTTGGCCAGGATCTTCGCGGCGTCCCGGCTGCCCGGCGCGATCCCGCGCTCCTCGGCGCGGCGCCGGGCGCGCTCCTCGACGGAGGCGTCGAGGAAGATCTTGAGGTCGGCGTCGGGCAGGACGACGGTCCCGATGTCGCGGCCGGCCATGATGATCCCGCCCGGCTCGGCGGCGAGGGCCCGCTGACGCTCCAGCAGCGCGGCGCGTAGCTCCGGAACGCGGCTGACGGCCGAGACGGCGTCGTCGACGCGCGGCGTGTGGACGTCCGCGGTCACGTCCCGGCCGTCGACGCTCACGTGAGCGAGGCGGCCATTCGCGTCGGCGACGAGCGCGATCTCCTCGACGAGGGCGACCAGCGCCTCGGGATCGGCGCCCGGTCCCTCCGCGCGCACGTGGCGCTCGAGGGCGAGCCAGGTCGCGGCCCGGTACAGCAGGCCCGTGTCGCAGAAGCGGTAGCCGAGCTCGAGGGCCGCGGCGGCGCCCACGCTCGACTTGCCGGACGACGCCGGACCGTCGAGGGCGACAACGAGGCCGGGCGAGGTGGAGGTCACGCGCCGAGGATACCGCCCGACCAGCGCTGCCCGAACAGCCAGGTCAGCCCGTGGCCGGAGGCCGGCGCGTTTCCGTGACGCGGGGCTTGGACGGCGACACCGGCGCGCGGTCCCTGGTCCCGGCGCCCCGATCCGGTCGCGGTCGCGAGGCCGGACCGACCGAGCGCGGACGAGGGCCATCCTTCGGCTGCGTCGCGGTCTCGACGTTCGCGGCGGCGCTGTCGGGCCCGTCGGTCCGGTTGTCGCCTCGCGATCGGCCGCCGCCGCCGCCGAGCCCGCGCACCTCGGGCGCCTTGAGGGGCCGGACGCGGCCGCTCTTCAACCCGTCGATCCGGACCGGGCCGATCCGGACGCGGACCAGGCGCTCGATCGGCGCCTCGACCGCGCCGAAGACCCGCCGCAGCTGGCGCTTCCAGCCCTGACGAAGGGTCGCCCGGTACCAGACGAGGCCGCGCGCAGCCGGCGGCAGCAGCAGATCCTCGAGCCGCTCGACCTCGATCTCCGTCATCGCCCGGAGGTGCTGGAGCGTCGCCACGCCCTCCTCGAGCTCGACGCCGCGCTCGAGAACGGCCACCTGGTCGTACGAGAGCGGGGCGCGGACGGCAAGGGCGTACTCGCGCTCGACGCCGAACCGCGGATGAAGGACCTTCTCGGACCACCCGCCGTCGTTCGTCAGGATCAGCAGGCCCTCGCTGTCCTGGTCGAGCCGGCCGACCGGGTAGAGCCGGGTGTGGTCGGGCACGAGCGCGGTCGGGACGAGGTCGAGGACGGTCGTGTCGGCGTGGCGATCCTGGGTCGTCGAGGTCACCCCGGCGGGCTTGTGGAGCAGCAGGTACGTCGTCCGCGAGGCGTTGCCGATCGGCAGCCCGTCGACCTCGATCTTCGCCTTAGCCGGGTCGACGACCTGGCCGATCGTGGCGCGGCGACCGTCGACGCGGACGCGGCCGGCGGCGATCAAGGCCTCGCTGGCGCGGCGCGATGCGACGCCGGCGGCAGCGAGCACCTTCTGGAGGCGCTCCTCGGGCATCAGCCGACCTCTTCGACGTCGATGTCGACCGGCGGACCGAGCGCCGCGTCTCGATCGGCGATCTCGTCGTCCTGGATCAGCTGGGCCGCGAGATCGACCTCGAGCGGCGGCAGCTCGTCGAGGCTCGTCATCCCGAAGCGCTCGAGGAACTCGAAGCCCGTCCCGTACAGGAACGGCCGGCCCGGCGTCTCGGCCCGGCCGAGCTCCACGACGAGCCGGCGATGGAGCAGGGTCCGGATCGTGTAGTCGGAGTCGACACCGCGGATCCGCTCGACCGCCGACTTCGTCACCGGCTGGCGGTAGGCGACGATCGCGAGCGTCTCGAGCGAGGCCGGCGACAGGCGGACCGCGTCCGCGCCGACGTAGCGGGCGATCAGCGCACCGGCGTCCGGCGCGGTGACCAGCTCGACTCGATCGCCCGACAGGACGAGCCGGATGCCGCGATCGGCCAGCGACACCTCGAGGTCGCCGAGGCGGGCATCGACGGTCAGGCGGTCGACGCCGGCGACGGTCGCGATCTCGCGCCGGGTCAGAGGACGCTCGGCCACGAACAGAAGGGCTTCCAGGGCGGCTTCGCTGAGCTCGGCGGGCACTTGCGGCGCCGCGTCCTCGACGGGCTGCTCGATCGGCGTCTCGGCGGTCGCGTCGGGCGCGGCCCGGTCAGGCGCCGTCGCGTCGGGCGGGGCCTCGTCGAGCGGCGTCTCGGCGGTCGTGTCGAGGGCCGGCTCCTCGATCATGCGAACGACTCCAGGCTCTCGTCGAGGGGCTCGTCGAGGGCCGGTGGAGTGGCATCCGCGCCCGGGGCCGCGATCGCGCGCTCCTCGGCGGTCGTCGCCCGCGCCACGATCGGTCCCCACGGCTCGGCCTGGGTCACGACGATCTCCCGGCGCTTCATCAGCTCGAGCATCGCGAGGAACGTGACGGCGATGACGACCCGATCGCGAACCCCCGCGAGCAGGTCCTGGAGGACGACGCTTCCGGCCCCGCGGATCGCCGCCCGGATGATCGCCGCCCGCTCGGTCAAGGTGATCGTGCGAGCGACGGCTTCCGGGGGCAGCGCCGGCGGCGGGCTGATCCGCGCCAGACGATCCAGGGCCCGAACGAGCACCTCCGGGTCGAGCGGTGGGCCGTCGGGCGGTCGCGCGCCGGCCTGTCCCGCCGCTGCCGCCGCCGATGGCTCACGCCGGAACAGCCCGACCCGCAGAAGCGCGGTCTCCAGGAGCTGCCGGCCGGCGTCGCGATGGGCACGGTAGAGGAGCAGCCGGGCGCGCAGCTCCGCCTCGGGATCGGGCTCGTCCTCCGGCAGGACGCCGGCCGCCTCGACGACGCGGCGTGGCAGGATCGCCCGGCTCTTGATCAGGATCAGCTGGCTGGCGATCGAGACGAACGAGCTGATGTTGCCGAGCCGGTCGACCTCGAGCGTCGCGAGGGCATCGAGATAGGCATCGGCCAGGGCG
This sequence comes from uncultured Chloroflexia bacterium, assembly GCA_963746075.1. Classification (GTDB taxonomy): domain Bacteria; phylum Chloroflexota; class Limnocylindria; order Limnocylindrales; family CSP1-4; genus CF-46. Next base: position 372,385 of record CAVUZY010000006.1, on the reverse strand, counting down.
CCGAGCGGGACGGTCACCACATCGAGCTGGCGTGCCTCGATCAGCGTGAGGAGGAGCGCGAGCGGGCCGTCGAACGACTCCATCCGGACCTGCGTCGCGGCCTCGGGACGGCGACCGGCCCCGAACCGGACCGCGGGCGCCGCCGAGCGAACGTCGTCGCGATCGACGTGACCGGCGAGATCGACCGTCATCACGAGGCCTCGTCCGCGAGACGGAGCTGCTCGCCGGCGACCGGATCGACCGGCGCATCCTGGTGCCGGATCAGCTCGACCGTGACCGGGCTGCAGCCGGCGCCGGCCGCGAGCGAGGCCGATGCGGCGGCATGGACGCGCAACCGCTCGAGGGCGGCGGACCACCCCGGGACCACGCCGCCCACCCGCCAGATCCAGGTCCCGTAGCGCTGCCCGAGCGAGAACGCGATCCGCGGCAGCACGCCGGTCTCGCCCTTGGCGCAGTCGTGGAGCAGGCCGGCCACGAGGAGATCGGAGTCCGAGGCGCCCGCCGCCCGCAGATGGGCGACGACATCGAGCCCGTGCCGCCGGTCGGCGACGTGCATCGCATCGAACAGCGCCAGCTGATCCGCGCTCAGCCAGGCCGCGAGCTGCCGCCGCTCGGCGTCGCTCACGCGCGCCCGCACATGGGCGCCGACCTGACGGGTCTTCTCAGCCCACCAGGACGGCATAGATCGAATTGGCGATCGGATACAGGAACCGGCTCAGGATCGACACGCCGCCGGCGATCGGCAGGATCAGCAGGATGATCAGGAAGAACCCGTACTGGGAGAGGATCGGCCGGAGCTGCCAGGCGGTCCGCGGCGAGACCAGCGACAGCATGATCGCGCCGCCGTCGAGCGGCGGGATGGGGATCAGGTTGAAGAGCCCGAGGATGATGCTGCCCTGGACGATGAACGACAGCAGGTTCTCGACGAACACCAGATCGCCACCCGTCGGACTCGTCGCGATGAGGAGGCGGAGCGGGATGGCCACCGCGGCGGCGATCAGGAGGTTCGAGATGGGCCCCGCCGCGGCAACGATCGCCTCGCCGTATCGCCCCCGCAGGTTGCGCGGGTTGACCGGGGTCTGGGCGAACCCGAACGGAAAGCCGACCAGCAGGATCGACAGGACGAGCATCGTCCCGCCGAACTGGTCGAAATGGGCGATCGGATTGAGCGTCAGCTTGCCGAACATCTTCGCGGTCGAGTCGCCGAGCCGGTAGGCCGTCCAGGCGTGGGCGAACTCGTGGACCGGGAACGAGAGCAGCAGGAAGAACGCGATCAGGACGAGCGCAGCGATGGGCTGTTGGGTGACGAACAAGGTCGGTCCTTCGGGAAGGGCGTGATGCGGCGGCGTGGCCGCTGCGCCGAATGCTACAGGCGGCGCAGCAGGTCGGCCTTCTTCGCCTCGTATTCCTCGGGGCTGATCGCGCCTCGGTCGCGGAGATCGGCGAGGCTCGCCAGGGTGCGGGTGACGTCGTCGGCCGACATCGAGGCCGGCGCGGCCGCTGCGGCGGGTGCTGCCGATGGCGCGGTGGGCGCGGGCGCGGGGCCGGGCTGACCGGTCGCCGGCTGCATCGAGCCGGCCGGGACGGTCGATCGGAGCGCCGGGCCGGGCATCGGCCGGGCGCCGGACAGCTCGAGCTCGAGCTCGTGCTTCGCCTCGAGCATCGCCCGCTTGAAGTCGTCCGCCTGGCGGAGCATCCGGAGGCGCGAGATGCCGGCCTCGGAAGCGGTGAGCACGTCGAGATCGCCGAAGCCGAAGATCCTGCCCCAGAGCGACTGGCTGAGCACCGCGTCGTTGATCTTCTCGAGCGAGCTGTCGACGACGCGCTTGTTGATGACCCCCTCGGTCTGGAGGACCCGCCGCGACGTGACGATGAACTCCTCGTTCAGGTACCGCAGGATCTGCCATCCGAGATACAGCAGCCCGCCGATGACGAGGGCGAGCACCGCATATCCGATCACCTGGCGCAGCCCCTGCCCGCCGCTGTCGTTGGGCACGGCGCTCGACAGGACGATCAGGAGAATGGCCGCCAGGAACGCGAAGATCGCGTACCGCGCGTCGGCGACGACCACGAACCAGTGCTGGTGCTCGCGCTTCAGCGGCTGCTCCCCGGACGCCAGCAGGTTGTCGAGATAGGCCATCGGGTGTCGTTCTCCCTCTCAGGCCCGCGGATGGGCTCGGCTGTAGATCTCGCGAACCCGCTCGCCGGTCACGTGGGTGTAGAGCTGAGTCGTGGAGATACTCGCATGACCGAGCAACTCCTGGACGATCCGCAGGTCGGCCCCACCCTCGAGCAGGTGCGTCGCGAACGAGTGGCGCAGCGTGTGGGGGCTCACGGCCCCGGGCAGACCGGCGGCGCGGGCGGCGACCTTCACGATCGCGAACGCCTGCTGCCGTGCGAGCCGGCCGCCGCGATCGCCGAGGAACAGTGGTCCGCCCCGCGGCGGCGCGACGTGGTGGAGCGCCAGCAGGCCCGGCCGGCCCTCCGCTTCCCAGCGCGCGAGCCAGTCGAGGGCGATGTCGCCGACGGGGACGAGCCGCTCCTTGTCGCCCTTGCCGATGACACGGACGAACCCGCCGTCCGACGAGAGGTCCTCGCGGTCGAGCCCGAGCGCCTCGCTCACCCGCAGCCCGGCGGCGTAGAGCAGCTCGAGCAGGGCCCGGGCGCGGAGATCCGGCGCCGCCTCGAGCAGGGCGTCGACCTCGGCGACGGTCAGCGTCTCGGGCAGGAGGCGTGGCTGGCGGGGCAGGTCGAGGTGGGCCGCCACGTCCCGCTCGATCAGTCCGTCGCCGTAGGCGAACCGGTAGAAGCCGCGGATGCTGGCCGCGCGGCGCCGGAGCGAGGTCGGGGCAAGACCGTGGTCGCGCGGCTGTCCCCGACGGGTGCGCGCCGCGAGATGGCGTCGGGCGGGCTCCGGACCGGTCGCCCACGCCGCAGCGACCCCCTCCCCCGCGGCGAAGTCGCGGAGGTCGCCGCGATACGCCCGGATCGTTGCCGGCGACAGGCCGCGCTCCACCCGGAGGTAGGTCAGGTAGTCCTCGATGACCCGATCGAGCGGTGGCGGCGAGGCGGTCACGGGCACGGCGCCAATCCCGGCGTCAGGCGGACGCTCCCACGCGGGCCCGCCACGCTTCGGCCCGATCGAGCAGCTCCCGAGCGGACGCCAGCGTCGCAGTTCCCATGACGGCGCCATCCGGAGACGGACCGCCGCTCGTCTCGCCACCGAGCATCTCGGCAAGCTCGTCGATCCGACCGTGGCGGTCGAGCCGGGTGACCTCGGTGATCGTCCGGCCGTCGCGCTCCCGCTTGGCGATCTGGAAGTGGGCGTCGGCGTGGGCGGCGATCTGGGGCAGGTGGGTCACGCACAGGACCTGGTGGCGCCGGCCGAGGCTCCACAGGCTGCGCCCGACCGGGTCGGCGCTCCGCCCGCCGATCCCGGTGTCGATCTCGTCGAACACGAGCGTCGGCGTGGCGTCGACCTCGGCGAGGACCTCCTTGACCGCGAGGGCGACCCGGCTCAGCTCGCCGCCCGAGGCGATCTTCGCGAGCGATCGAGCCGGCTCGCCGGCGTTCGGCGCGATCCGGAACACGACCTGGTCGATGCCGGCGGCATCGAACGCGACCGCATCCCCGTCGACCTCGACGGCCGCCTCGTCTCGACCGGCCGGCCGTCGGCCGAGGCCGATTTCGAACACGTCCGCCGGGAAGCCGACCTCGACGAGCACCCGACCGACGTCCTCGGCGAGCGCCCTGCCGGCCGTCGCCCGGGCGGCGGACAGGTCCGCGGCAGCCGCGGCGACCCGCTCGAGCAGTCGGGCGTCATCGGCCTGGCGGGCCGCCCGCTCGTCGTCGACGCCGCGGAGACGCTCCGCCTCGGCGGCGGCGCGCTCGCCGTGGGCGATGACGGCGTCCTCGTCGTCGCCGAAACGCCGCTCGAGCCCGTAGATCGTCGACAGGCGCTCGGCCAACCGGGCGAGCTCGGCCGGATCGTGGTCGATCGACTCCGCGAGGTCGCGGACGGTCGAGGCGACGTCCTCCAGCTCGGCCTCCAGCCCGGCCAGGCGCTCGGCCAGCTCAGCAAAGCGGCCATCGAGGCGGGCCAGCGAGCGCGCCTCGTGGAGGGCGACCGCCGTCACATCGCGGGCGCCGCGCTCCTCGCCGGCGAGGGCGTCGACCAGGGTCGCGCTGCCGCGGGCGATGGCCTCGCCATGCTGGGCGGCGTCGAGCCGCGTCTTGATGTCATCGGCCTCGCCGGGCCGGAGATTGGCCGACGCGATCTCGCTCGCTTCGTGCTCCGCGAGGCCGAGCCGGCGGGCCAACTCGCGCGGATCGAGCTCAAGGGCCGCGAGCAGGGTCCGGTTCTCGCGCCAGCGATCCACGGCGGTCGCGACCGCGGCCCGCATCGGCGCGTGGCCGCCGAACGCGTCGAGGAGGTCGCGCTGCCAGCGCTCGTCGAGGAGTCGCTGCTGATCGTGCTGGCCATGGATCTCGACGAGCGCACCGGCCACGTCCGCCAGGCGCGCGGCCGTCACCGGTTCGTCGTCCAGGCGCGCGGTCGAGCGACCGGCGGCCGACACCTCGCGGGCGGCGATCAACGGCTCCGGCGCGCGGTCGAAGAGCGCCGACACGCGCGCGGTCTCCGCTCCGTGCCGGACGAGGGTCGAATCCGCGCGCGCCCCGACCGCCAGGCCGAGGGCGTCGATCAGGAGGCTCTTGCCGGCTCCGGTCTCGCCGGTGAACACGTTCAGCCCGGGCGCCAGCTCGAGGCGCAGCCGCTCGATCAGCGCCAGATCGGTGACGGTCAGCTCGAGCAGCCGGCCGATGGCGGGCTCCGCCGCGCGGGGCCGTGCCGTCGTCCGCGGCCGACCGATCGCGCTCGTCGATCATCGCCACGAGACCGCCCCGCTCACGACGGCAGGAGCTCCACCTTCTGGCGGAACAGGTCCCAGAACGGCTGAGCGCCGGCCGGCGCGACGAGCCGGATCGGGCGATCCAGCGCCCGGACCTCGACGACGTCTCCGACCGCGACCGGGACGTCCTCGCGGCCGTCGATCGAGACGATCGCCTCGACCGCATCGACGATCCGGCAGCGGATCACCTGGTCCGGCCCGACGACGACCGAGCGGACGGTCGAGAGGTAGGCCGCGATCGGGGTCACGATCAGGTTCCGGCTGTCCGGGGCGACGATCGGGCCGCCGGCGCTGAAGGAGTAGCCGGTCGAGCCGGTCGGGCTGGCCACGACGAGGCCGTCGGCGATGAACGTGGCGACGTGGGTCGGCCCGATGGCGACGTCGAGCCGGGTGACCCGGGCGAGGGCGCCGCGGGCGATCACGACGTCGTTCAGGGCATGGTGGATTGCCACACCGTGCCTCGCCGCCGGCGGTCAGGAGGCGGGCCTCGAGGGCCATGCGCGGATCGATCGTGTACTCGCCGGCGACCAGCTTCGCGAGGACCGCCTCGAGCTCGATCGCCTCGACCTTCGACAGGAAGCCGACCTTGCCGAGGTTGACGCCGAGCAGCGGGACGTCGACCTGGATGACGGCGCGGGCGGCCCGCAGGAGCGTCCCGTCGCCGCCGAGGACGACGAGAAGGTCCGTCGTCGCAAGCTCGCGGCAGAGGCCCTCGAAGTCCTGCGCCTGGGCCGCCCAGTGCTCGATCTGGTGCATCCGGCACCAGCCTTCGGCGCGCTCGCGGAGGTCGTTCGCGGCCTCGTTGGTCGGGTTGTAGGCGAAGCCGATCCGGCGGACGGTCACGAGGCGATCCGCTCCGGCTTCGGGCGCCGTCATCGGGGACGGCGGCGCGCCGACGACGTCGTCGATCCGGGCGTCGATCTCGGCACAGCCCGGACCGGCCTGGAGGTGGACGAGGAACTCGCGATTGCCCTCCGGCCCGAGGATCGGCGACGCGATCACGTCCCGCGTTCCGAGGCCGAGCCCGGCGGCGACCTCGACGACCCGCCGGAGGACGGCCCGATGGGCCACCGGGTCGCGGACCACGCCGTGGTCGGTGCCGCCCTTGCCGACCTCGAACTGCGGCTTGACGAGGGCGACGATCGGGGCGTCGGGCAGACCAGAGGTCCCCTGCCCTCCGCGCAGGGTCGAGGCGATCGGGTCGAGCACGAGCGCGAGCGAGATGAACGAGACGTCGATCACGGCGAGATCGATCGGATCGCCGAGGGTCTGCGGGCTCGAGCGCCCGCACGTTCAGCCGGTCGTGGACGACGACCCGCGGATCGCGAGCGACCCGGTCGGCCAGCTGGCCCCGCCCGACATCGACCGCGTGGACCCGCGCCGCGCCGCGCTGGAGCAGGACGTCGCTGAAGCCCCCGGTCGACGCGCCGGCGTCGAGGCAGACGAGCCCCGACGGATCGATCCCGAACGCGTCCAGGGCCGCCGCGAGCTTGTGCCCGCCGCGGCTGACGTATGGATCGGCTTCGACGAGGCTGATCGGGACGGCAGCGTCGACGAGGTCGCCGGCCTTCCGGTCGAGCCGAGCGGCGTCGCCGCTTCCGGTCCGAACCTTGCCGGCCAGGATCAGGGCCTGGGCACGCGAGCGGCTCTCGGCCAGGCCGCGTTCGACGACGAGCTGGTCGAGACGCTGACGGCTGCGGCGCACGGTTGCCTGGCTCATGGCCCTATCGTGTCACAGCCGCCTTCGCCCCGGCTCAACCGCTGCCGCCCGACGGAAGGTCCAGCCGGGGTCGGGCTCTTCAAGCTCCGGGCCTCTGCGTGGTGGCTCGGGCTGGTCGCTGTCGCGATCGGCCTGGTCGTGCTCGGCTTCGCCGCCCAGGCGGCCGGCCTCGATCCAGTCCTCGGGTTCGGGGTCGCGCTCTGGGGCGTGATCCTCGCCGCGCTCGTGACGCCGACGACCCGCCAGGCGCTCGGCGCAGGCACCCGCCCGCGCGGACCGCTCTAGGCGACCGACCCGGCGGCGGTCGCCGGAGCGAGGCCGAGCGCGGCGATCGTCTCGCGGACCTGCGCCGCCAGCCCGGCCGCATCGAGCCGCAGCACGCGGCGGAGATCCGCGACCGAGCCGTGGTCGACGAACGCGTCGCCGGGGATGCCGAGGATCCGGACATGGACGTCACGGAGCGCCGGTTCAGCGAGACGAGCCTCCTCGACCGCCTCGAGCACGCCGCTCCCGAACCCGCCGGTCACGACGCTCTCCTCGAAGGTGACGATCAGCCGCTTGCCGCGCGCCTCGCCGAGGATCAGCTCCCGATCGAGCGGCTTGGCGAAGCGGGCGTTGATCACGCCGATCGACCAGCCGTCGGCCGCGAGCGTCGCAGCGGCGTCCAGCGCCCGGGCGACGATCGGCCCGAACCCGACGAAGAGCAGGTCGGTTCCGCTCCGGAGCACCTCGCCGCGGCCCGACCGGGATCGCTGCCGGATCGACCGGCGCGAGGCCGAAGCCGGGGTCGCGCGGGTAGTGGAGCGCGAACGGGCGGTCCTGGGCGAAGGCCGTCACGAGGAGCGAGCGGAGCTCCTGCTCGTCCTTCGGGCTGGCGATCACGAGGTTCGGCAGCTGCCGCTGGGCAGGCAGCGTGAACATCCCCTGGTGGCTCGTCCCGTCCTCGCCGACGAGCCCGGCGCGATCGACCGCGATCAGGACCGGCTGATCGTTCTGGCAGACGTCGTGGACGGTCTGGTCGAACGCTCGCTGGAGGAAGGTCGAGTAGAGCGCGACCACCGGCCGCATCCCGCCCATCGCGAGACCGGTCGCGAGCGCCATCGAGTGCTGCTCGGCGATCCCGACGTCGATGAACCGGTCGGGGAACTCCGCGGCGAACGTCGAGAGACCGGTTCCGGTCGGCATCCCGGCGGTGATCGCGACGATCCGCGGGTCCGTCCGGGCCAGCGCGATCAGCTCGCCGGCGAAGGCCGCTGTGTAGTTCGGGTTCTTGGCGGGCCGGACGACGGCCGACGCCGGAGCCGCGTCGTCGGCCATCGATTCGGTCGGCATGGCGGTGGTCGTCTGACCGGTCTCGCTGATCGGCACGCCCGGCCCGTTCCCGTTCGACGGCGGGACCACCATCGGCGGAAGCGCCGCGCCGTGGAAGCCGATCTGGTCGGCCTCGGCCGGCCGAAAGCCGTGGCCCTTCTGGGTCCGGACGTGGACGATGACGGGGCCCTTGAGCTCGAGCGCCTGCTGGAACGTCGACAGGAGGGCCTTGAGGTCGTGGCCCGGCACGAGGCCGATGTACGTGACTCCGAGGTCCTCGAACAGGCGACCCGGCTGGACGAAGTTGACGACCGACGCCCGGAGTCGCTGGCTCAGCTCGCGGACGGTCGGGCCGACCCCCGGGATCCGCCCGACGAGCTCGTCGTAGGCCGTCTTGCTCGACTGCCAGGTGCCCGACAGCTTGATCTGGCTGAGGTACTTCGACAGGCCGCCGACCGTCGGGCTGATCGACATCTCGTTGTCGTTGAGCACGATCAGAAGCTGCGTCTTGCGCTGGCCGATGTCGTTGAGCGCCTCGAGGCTGAGCCCGCTCGTGATTGCCGCATCGCCGACGACGACCGCGATCCGTTCCCTGCCGTGGCGCAGGTCGCGGGCGGTCGCCAGACCCTGCCCGATCGACAGGCCGGTCCCGGCGTGACCACCATCGAAGACATCGTGCTCGGACTCGCTACGGCGCGGGAAGCCGCCGATTCCGCCGAGCTGGCGGAGCGTGCCGAACCGCTCGAACCGGCCCGTCAGGAGCTTGTGGGGATAGGCCTGGTGGCCGGTATCCCAGACGATCCGATCGCGCGGCGACTCGAGGAGCCGGTGGAGGGCGATCGTCAGCTCGACGACACCGAGGCTGCTCCCGAGATGGCCGCCGGTCGTCGCGACGGTCGCGATGATCGCGTCACGGATCTCCTCCGCGAGCTGGGCAAGCTCGACCTCCGTCAGGCGGCGAAGATCGGCCGGCCCGTCGAGGCTCGGCAGGATCGGAGTCGGCTGGATCGGGGTCGGCACGGGGGGCGGGGCGCTCCTGGGTGGCGGGATGATGGGGCGAATGGTCGCCTGTTCGACGGATTCGCGTTGGACGTTGCGCCGGATGGTCCCTGCAGTGTAAACGTGTTCCCCAACAGGCGCACGTTTTTGGTGGGTTACGATCCCCGACAACGTGTTCCGCTTCAACCACAACATCCCGCCCGGCTGATGCGATCCTCGCGCTTCTTCTACGGCTGGGTCGTCGTCGCGGTCACGGTCGTCGTCGTCCTGATCACGGCCGGTGTCCGCTCGGCGCCCGGCGCGTTCATCCTGACGATGACCGACGAGCCGGGCTGGTCGACCGCGTCGGTCAGCTTCGCGGCGGCCATCGGGCTGGTCATGTTCGGCTTGGCCGGCCCGTTCAGCGCCTGGCTGATGGGTCGGATCGGCGTCCGGAACGTCGTCCTCCTCAGCCTCGCGATCACCGCGTCCTCGCTCGTGGTGACGAGCGTCGTGACCGAGATCTGGCAGCTGACCCTGACGTTCGGGCTGCTGTCGGGCCTCGGGACCGGCCTGGTCGCCAGCGTCCTCGGACCGACCGTCGCGACCCGCTGGTTCGTCCGGCGGCGCGGTCTGGTGACGGGAATCCTCGGCGCCAGCACGAGTGCCGGCGGCTTGATCTTCGTTCCGCTCCTGACGGCGATCGCCGTCTTCGCGGACTGGCGGATCGCCGCCCTGCTCCTCGCGGGCCTGTCGGCGGCCCTGCTGCTGCCCGTCCTCCTGTGGGTCCGCAACGACCCTGCCGACGTCCGGGTCCGGCCGTTGGGCGTCGCCGCCGGCGCAATCGTCGCGACGCCGCCACCTGACCGCGGGGTCATGCGACGCGCGGTCCGGACGAGCGACTTCTGGTTCCTCGCCGGGACGTTCTTCATCTGCGGTGCGACCTCGAACGGGCTGATCGGCCAGCACTTCATCCCGCACGCGGTCGATCACGGGTTCACGGCCGTCGCGGCATCGTCGGCGCTCGCGTTCATGGGCGTCTTCAACTTCATCGGCACGATCGCGAGCGGCTGGCTGACCGATCGCTGGGATCCCCGCCGGCTGCTCCTGATCTACTACGCCTTCCGCGGCGTCAGCCTGCTGTTCGTGCCGTTCATCCACGACACGGTCTCCATCGGGGCGTTCGCGATCCTGTTCGGGCTCGACTACATCGCGACCGTGCCGCCGACCGTCGCCCTCGTCGCCGATCGGTTCGGCCGCCACAACGTCGGCGCGGTGTACGGCTGGGTCTTCGCGGCGCACATGGTCGGGGCGGCGATCGCGGCCTGGGCGGCGGGGATGGTTCGCGAGCAGGTCGGCGACTACGCGGCCGCGTTCGTCGCCGCCGGCTGGATCGCGATCATCGCCGGGTTCGCGGCCCTCGCGATTCGGCGGCCCGACGCCTCGGGCGGCGCCGATCCGGCTGGGGCCACGGCAGGCCAGGCCGCCGCCCCGAATCCCGTCTGAGCCCGGCCCTATCCCTCGGTCGCCTCGTCGGCCGCGATCTCGCGGGCCTCGAGGCCGCCGCCGGGCCGGCTGACGAGCTGGCGGACGCGCAGCTCGGCCTCGCCGAGGAGCTTCTCGCAATGCCGTTGGAGGGCCACGGCGCGCTCGGTCCGGGCGATCGTGTCCTCGAGCGACAGGCCGCCCGCCTCGAGCTCGGCGACGGCGCCGCGGAGCTCCGCGAACGCGTCGTCGAAGGACAGTGCGACGATCGAAGGATCGCCGAGGGCGGCGTCCGGGCTTCCGGCGGTCGCGGGGCTCGCGGGCGTCGTCGTGTCAGCGGTCATCGGGCTCCTCGTCGCGGTCCAGCCAGCGGGTGAGACGGCCGGCAACGAGCATACCAACGCCGATCCCGACCGCCAGGATCACGATCGCGATGCCGACGTAGAGCGCGAGGCCCATCACCGCTCGCTCGCGGTCGCCGGCAGCTCGCCGGCGGCCAGCCGGATCGCCAGGGCCGTCCCGCCAGGCGCCTGGTCGGGATCGCGCAGGATCCGCTCGTCAGCGGCGCGCCGGACGATCGCATAGCCCCGTTCGAGCGTCGCCTGGGGGTCGAGGACGGCGAGCGCCGACGCGGCGGACTCGAGCGTCGAGCGGGCGCTCACGAGACGGGCAATCAACGGCCGGGGTACCGCCGCCGCGGCGCTCTCCAGACGACGTCGCCGTCGGGCGATCGCGTCGTCGGTCACCCGAACCGCGCGATCGAGCAACAGCCCGACGCGCTCGCGATCTGCGGCGAGCTGGGCCCGCGGGTCGAGCCGGTCGAGGGCGCGCCGCTCGGCCGCCAGCTCGCGCCGTGTCGCCTCGAGGACCCGCCCGACCGCCGATGCCGTCCGCTCCCCTGCCCTGCGGAACGCGGCCATCCAGTCGGCGCGGTCGGGGACCACGAGCTCGGCCGCGGCCGACGGGGTGGCAGCCCGGACGTCGGCCGCGAAGTCGGCCAGCGTCACGTCGACCTCGTGGCCGACGCCGCAGACGACCGGCAGGGGGTGGGCGACGACGGCGCGCACGACACGCTCGTCGTTGAACGACCAGAGGTCCTCGAGCGAGCCGCCGCCGCGGGCGAGGATCGTGAGCTGGGGCAGGTCGGCGACGCGGCCTTCGCGTGCCGCCGCGGCCACCCAGCGCTCCAACCGGCCGAACGCCCGGACGATGCTCTCGGGCGAATCCTCGCCCTGGACCTTGCACGGGACGAGCAGGACCGAGGTCAGGGGCCAGCGCCGGGTGAGGACCGTGGCGATGTCACGCCACACGACGCCGGTCGGGCTGGTGATGACCGCGATTGCGCTCGGCCGCTGCGGGAGCGGTCGCTTCCGCGCCTGGTCGAACAGACCCTCCGCCGCCAGCCGCGCCTTCAGCGCCTCGAAGCGGATCGCGAGATCGCCGAACCCGGCCGGCTGGATCGACTCGACGTAGAGCTGAACGGCGCCCTGCTGCTCGAACAGGTCGACCCGGCCGTGGACGACGATCCGGAGCCCGGCCTGGGGCTGGAACGCCGATCGGACGCGCTCGTCGCTGAACCAGACACAGTTGAGCGTGCTGCGCGCGTCCTTGAGCGTGAAGTAGGCGTGGCCGGCGCTGCTGACGGTCACGCGGCCGACCTCGCCCTCGACCCACACATCGGTCAGGCGCGGATCGGCCCGAACGGCTTCGCGGATCGCCCGGGCGACCTCGCTGACGGCGAGGATCCGGAGACCGAACGTGCCGGGTGCCGTCGCCGGCGGGGCGGGCGCCGAAGCGACCGGCCCGGGTGGGGCGACCGTCCGGAGCTCGCCGTTCGGCACGTCGCCGACGGAATCCCAGCCCGGCAGGAGCGATCGATCGTCCATCGCGCCATGGTACCGGCGGCGGACTCGTCGACCCCCGACCGACCTGCCATCCTGCCGGCGTGGCTTCGGACATCGCCTGGACCGTCATCCCCGTGGTCGTCGCGGCGGCCGTGGTCGGTCTGCCTCTGCTCGCCGTCGCAGTCGTCGTCGCGAGGCTACGGGGTCGCCGGGTGTCGTGGCTCGTGCCCGCGCTCGTCACGCTGCTCGGCCTGATTCTCGGCTACCTCTTGCTGGTTTCGGAGTCGGCCCCGATCCTGCGCGTCGCCGGGATCCTGGGTTGCGCGGTCGTCACGGGCGTCCTGCTCCTTACCGGACGACTGACGACCGCCGGACTCGGCCTCATCGCCGCCGCCCTGCCGTGGACGGCCTACGCCGGGGCGTACCTCGTCGACGGCGCCTCGTCCGGCGGCCGACTCGCCTCGAGTGTCGCCGTGCCACCGTTCATCGCCGGCGTCATCGGAATCGTCGTCGGGTCTTGCCTGATCCGGTTCCATCGGCAGGACCTTGCCCGTCGCCCCGCCGTCGCCGACCCCGTCGCGCCTGGGCCCGCCGGGCCACGCGTCTGGAACGCCGCCAGCCAGGTCATCCTGGGGCCATCCATCTTCGGCCTGACAATTCCGGCGGCGGCCTCTGCCGTCGTCCTCGTCGTGGGAGCCCAGGCGACGGCCGTGGCCGCGCACGGCCGACCCATCCTCGAGACGATCGCGATCGTCGTGGCCGGATCGATCGCGTCCGGTCTCGGGGCCGTCCTCGCGTGGGCGCTCGTCTGGCCGCCGCTGCCGCGCCGGGCATTCGAGGCGTTTGCCTGGCTGGGTGAGGCAGAGTTCGCCCGGTTCCGGGCCCTGACCGCCGGGCGCGTTGCCCCGACCCTCGACAACATGAAGCGCTACGTCCGGAACACGACTGAGCGCCCGGACGATCGCTGGCTGCGGGCTGACATCCTCGCCGCGACCGGCAAGCTCAACGCAGCTCGCGAGGTGGCCGAGCGGATCCCCGACGAGACGCCGATCGGGCGGATGGAGCGCGCGAACTATCTTGCCTACATCGATTGGCTGGCCGGCGGAGGTGGCGACCTGGCCGACTTCCGGGCGGGGATCGCGACGATCGAGCCTGCCGGCGGCGATGAGCGCCTCCTGGCGGAGGTCGCCCTGGCCCTGGCCGAGGTCCGGCTTCTCGTCAGCGCCGGCGATGCCGATCCTGCGCGACCAATGCGCGAGGTGCGGGACCGGATCGGGGCTCGGGCGAACGGCGTCCTCTTCGCGGCGGCGCGGCGGCTCGTCCCCGGCTACCTCAAGGTCGCGTTCGCCTTGGTCATCGTCGTTTCGCTCCTGGACCGCGCGTTCACCGTCTGATCGACGCGCCGTGGAAACCGGAGAACGGCCGGCTCAGCCGTAGCCGAGCTGCTGGAAGCGCCACCGGTCGTCGTCGCCCATCAGGCTCCGGAGGTGATTGATCTCGCCGGCGTGGTAGGCGTCGTGAGTGATCATCGCCGCGATGAGCCAGCGGGTCGGCCGGAGCTCGCCCCAATTGGCCGCTCTCTCGACCTCGAGCTCGGCGTCGTCCGCGAGCGCCGCGACGTGGCCGACGAAGGCCGCATGGGCGGTCTCGAGCCAGGGCAGGACGTCGGCCATCTCGGCTTCGCCGTCGCGCCATGGCTCGACCGCCGGCGTGCCGAACTGGAGCGACGCGTCACCGAACGCGTAATTGGCGTACATGATCTTGCACGCGCCGACATGGATGGCGATCGATTCGATCGTGCGAGCCGCGCCGTCCGGCAGGCGGTGCCAGGCCTCGTCCGGGACGGATCGCAGGTTCGGCAGCAGCGCCTGGCTCTCGTTGCTCTGCTCGATCCCGACGCCGCGGAACGCCTCGTCAAGGAGGTAGAGGTAGGCCTCGATGCCGGTCCGGGTGCCCATCGGCTCAGACCCGCGTCTGGTACTCGCCCGTTCGGGTGTCGACCCGGATCGTGTCGCCCTCCTCGACGAAGATCGGGACCGTGACCACGAGGCCCGTCTCCATCGTCGCCGGCTTGCGGGCGCCGGTCTGGGTGTCGCCGGCGAAGCCCGGCTCGGTCTCACGGACGACCAGGTCGACGGTCACCGGCAGCTCGACGCCGATCGTCTCGCCCTGATAGCTCGTCCGGTCGAGCGTCATCCCGTCCTTCATGTAGTTCGCCGCGTCCGCCAGCTGCTCGGTCGTGAGAATGAACTGGTCGTACGTGTCGTTGTCCATGAAGTGGTAGTCGTCGCCGTCCTTGTACAGGAACTGGACGGGGCGCTTCTCCATCGACGCGCGCGGCCACTTCGTCCCGGCCTGGAAGCTGCGCTCGACCGTCTGGCCGCGCTTGATGTTGCGGAGGGTGATCCGGACCTGGGCCGAGCCGCGGCCCATCTTGATGTGGTGGTAGTCGAGGATCTGCCAGAGCTCGCCGTCGAGCTCGATGGCGACGCCCTTCTTCAGGTCACCGGTGCTGATCATGTCGGAGTGGGCTCCTGGGGCGGCCGGCCGGCGCCCGGCGGGGCGCACCGAAACCGGCGGTCGGATGGCGGGTTCGGGCGCCGATTGTAGCGGACGACCCGGGCCGGGCCGCCCGGGTCAGCGATCCCGGGTCAGCGATCCTGGGTGAGCGACCGCAGGCGGACCTCGAACTCCGCCGGCGAGATCTCGCCGCGTGCATAGCGGCTCCGCAGCTCCGCGATCGCAGCGTCCTCGCGGCTGGGAATCGTGCGGCGGATCGCCCAGACGACCACGCCGATGACGACGCCGGTGATGATCAACGGGACGAGGATGCTCGCGACCATGAAGGCGCCGAAGAGACCGCCGAAGATGTCCATGGCGCGGACGATAGCCGCCCTGCGTCGTCTCGCCTAGCCCTGCGTGCCCAGCCTGCCGACGACCTACTTCGCGATCTCCCAGATGTGCCCCGCGGGATCGCGGAAGGCGGCCGTCCGGATGCCCCACGGCCGATCCATCGGGCCGTTCAGGAGCTCGACGCCGCGGGCGGCGAGGTCGGCGCACGTCGCGTCGACGTCGTCGACCTCGATCGTGAACTGGACGCGAGCGCCTGCGTCCGGCCCGGCAACCGGCGCCGGGCCGATCAGGCCTGCGGCTTCGGTCACGACCAGCAGGTTGATCAACGTGTTTCCGAAGTTGAACACCGCCGATGCCTCGTCCTCGTAGTGGACCGGGAGCCCGAAGGCGCGCTCGTAGAACGCCTTCGTCGCCGGCGAGGTCCTCGACAAACAGGGTGATGGCGCTGATCCCGCTCGGCCATGAACTCATCGACTGCTCCTCGTTCCGGATCGGTGGCTGTCGCCGGTTCAGGCGACGCCCGAGGCGCGAACGCATCGCCCGTCGCGGGCGAACTGCGTCAGCCCGCGAGGACAATTGTCAGCCCGCGAGCACAATCGGCTCGCGCGGGAACCGGGTCAGGAGTTCCACCCGACCGGCGTCCGCGTCGAGCAACAGGAGATCCTCGATCCGCACGCCGGTCTCGCCCTCCAGATAGATCCCGGGCTCGACCGAGAAGACCGTCGGCGTCGGCAGCGGCGTGTCGAGTGCCGATGCCGCGAGGGACGGCGCCTCGTGCGTCTGGAGGCCGATCCCGTGGCCGAGGCCGTGGCCGTAGGCCGGCCAGCGGCCATCGGAATCGATCAGCCGGCGAGCGACCCCGTCGAGGTCCCGTCCGGACGGCAGCGTCAGCTCGCCGTCGACGCATGCCGCGATCTGGCTGATCGCGGCTGCCTGCGCCCGCGCCACGAGCTCGTACACGCCGAGATCGCGCTCGGTCGGTTCGCCCACGAACAGCGTCCGGGTCATGTCGCTCCGATAGCCGCCGACCTGGGCGCCGAAGTCGAACAGGACGACCGCGCCGCTGCGGACCTCGGCGTCCGACGGCGCGCCATGGGGCAGGGCGGCATTGGGACCGACGAGGCAGGTCGGCTCGAACGCGACGGCCTCGGCGCCGCCCGTTCGCATCAGCCACTCGAGCTCGAGCGCGAGGTCGTGCTCGGTGGCGCCCGGCCGGACCTTGGGAAGGAGCGCGGCGAGGGCTCGGTCGGCGACGGCGCAGGCGGCGGCGACGCGCTCGAGCTCGGACGGCTCCTTGACCGCCCGGTCGGCCTCGACCCAGCCCTCGATCGGGACCAGCTCGACGTCCGGTGCCGCCTGCTCGAGGCGTCGCCACGTCGCGTACGGCAGCAGCGCCGCCTCGACGCCGACCCGGCGCGCTCCGACGGACCCGACGAGGGCCGGCCAGCTGCTCGCGAGATCGCGCGGCCCGTCGACGATCCGTGCCGCCGGTGCCTCGCGGCGCGCCTGGATCGCATAGCGGGTGTCGGCGAGCAGGACGACCTCCGTGACCGACACGAGGAACTGGCCCGATGTGCCCGCGACCTTCTCCTCGCCGTCGGCCAGCGTGAACCCGGTCAGGTAGCGCATGTGCTCGCGCCGCAGGCCGAAGTAGGCGTCGATGCCGGCCGCCTCGAACCGGGCGCGGAGCCGAGCCAGACGGCCCGGCCTGGCGCCGGCGTCGGCGTCCGCCCAGCGGGCGTGGTCGGCGATCGTCGGCGCGACGCCGAAGTCGGCCGGCGTGGGAGGTGCGGTCATCCGCCTGAAGCCGGGCTCACGTGTAGCCGTACTTCTTCCGGTTCGCGTCGTGCTCCTTGTTGGTCTTCGCGAAGGCATGCTCATCCGAGCCGTCCTTCTTGGCCAGGAAGAAGAGGTACCCCGCCTTCGTGTTCGGGGCGAGGGCCGCATCGATCGATTCGATGGTCGGCGTGCAGATCGGACCTGGCGGCAGGCCGGCCTGGGTGTACGTCTGGTAGCCCATCAGCTCCGGCGGGAAGACGATCGTGCGGAGCGGCTCGTCCGGGATCGTCCAGAAGGTATAGGTCTGCCACGTCGACAGGTCCTGCTCGGCGAGGACAACCGTGTCGACGGCGTAGAAGACCGTCGGGTCCGAAGCGAGCACCGGCGCGATCCCGCGGAGCTTGTGGAGGCGGTTCTCGAAGACGCCCGCGATCGTCGCCCGCTCCTCGTTGAGGACGGCCTCACGCTCGACCATCGAGGCCAAGGTCAGGATCTCCATGAAGGTCCGGTCGCGCGCTGCGGGGACCTCCATCCGGTCGCCGATCGCGGCAGCGAACCCATCGAGCATGTCGCGGATGAGCTCCTCGGCCGTCGTGTCAGGCAGGATGCGGTAGGTCGCGGGCCACAGGAATCCCTCGAGCGAGGCGCCCTTCGGGAGCACCTCCTTGAGCCACGGGTAGTCGCCGAGCAGCTCGGCCGTCGGATGCTTGGCCAGCTCGTAGAAGTCGGCCACGTTCATCGTCAGCTCGCCGATCGTCTCGAGCTTGGCCGTGATCTGCTCGAGCCGCAGCCCGGTCCGGAGGGCGATCGAGACGTAGTGGATCTGCTCGGGCTTGAGAAGCGAGTCGACGACCTGCTGCGGCGACATCGACTTGCGCAGGATGAAGCTCCCCGAGGCAAGCTTGGCGGTCAGGCCCTGCTCGGTCGCGAGGTAGACGAAGGCGCGGCCGTCCGCGAGGAAACCCTCTTCCTCGAGGCGGGTGGCGATCGCCGAGGCGCTCTCGCCCTCGTTGACGACGAACGGGACCTGGCTCGTGTCGGCCGATGCCGGCTCCGTGAGCTTCGCCCCGAGATCCTCCTTCACGAGGTCCTTGACGAACGGGACGCCAAGGGCCGCCGGATTGTCCGATGCCCAGCCGACCACGGCGCCCCGGATCAGCGGCCGCAGCGCGGTGATCAGCAGGATGATCACGATGCCGCCGAGGATCAGCGCGAACAACAGGAACTTGATGATCCCCGGGATCCCGCGCCGACCGCGGCCGTTGTCCCAGCCGTTGTAGCCGCCGTTGCGACCGCCCCCACCCCGTCCGCTGCCACGCGTGTCGGTCACGTACTCCGGCTGCCACGCATCGTCGTACGTGCCGGGCTCGGCAGGCCGCGCCTGCGAGCGCTCGCGGGCGCGTCCCCCGGAGCGGATCGTCATCGGCGGGCCTCCGTATCTGGGATCGGGTCGGGTGGTCTGGGTGGCCGGGGCGACGGCCCGGTGCGTTGTTCGTCGATTCGAGCGTCGAGCTCGTCCTGGAGGATGATCGCCGCGGCTTCGCGGTCGACCCGGGCCCGGTAGGCGTCGCGCTGGGTCCGGCTCGGCGGCCCGCCGGAGCGGCCGCGCTTCATGGGACCGAGCCGCTGCTCGGCGAGATGGCTCGTGAGTCGCTCATCACGGTACCGCAGTGGGGCCGGAAGCAACCCCTGGACGCCCGCCACCCAGTCCCGCGTGATGCGCGCCTGGCCGCCTTCATGACCCGCAGCCTCGTACGGCAGCCCGACGATGATCTCCGTCGCACCCTGCTCCGCGAGAAGCCGCGCGATCGCCGTCGCGTCCTCGGCAGGGCTCGCCGCCCGGCGGAGCGTGGTCAGCGGCAGCGCGATGCCGTCGCTGTCCGCGACGGCGACGCCGATCCGCTTCTCGCCGAGGTCGAGCCCGAGAATCCGGCTCATGGCGGCGGTGCGCTCGCGGCGGGCGATCCGGGCGACGCGGGAGCCCGCCGGCGCGGTCGAGCGGGCGGGTGTCGGCGATGGGCGAGGAGCGGCGGAGCCGGCGCCCGGGCTCGGGCTCGCACCGCCGGGTCCGATGCCGACCGTGGCGTCCTCGACGATCGCGGAGATTCGGGCGTCAAGCGTCGTCACCGTCGAGACCCATTCGGGCCAGAGGGTCACGTGAGCCGTTCCGAACCGGGCCAGGACGGCCTCCGCCTCGGCCTTCGTCTTGCCCTTGACGAGACCCGGCAGCGAGGCGGCGTCGACGATCAGGACCTGGGTCGCCCGGACCGTGGCCTGGAACGTCACCTGGCCGTCCTCACCCACGGAGCCCTCGCCCACGTCGATCGAGACCGTGTCCTCCAGGAGACGGTGATCCGCGGTGAGGTGCTTCTCGAGCTCGGCCCGGGCGATCGTCCGGACCGGGCTCGGGTCGACGGCGATCACCGTGCCGACGGCGGTGAGTCGTAGGTCGAAGGTCTCCAGTGCCTGGCCGACCAGCGTCTTCGGATCGACGTCCGGCGTCGCCACACCGGGCGTGGCCGTATCCGGGAACAGCGTCGTGTTCGGCGGCGCTCCGGCCCCGGCCGCAACGGCGTCGGCGAACGCGGTCTGGAGGTCGACCTGGAGGGCGGCGACGGCGTTGTCGACCTCGGCCTGCGTGATCTCGGGTGTCTCGGTGTGGGTCCCGCCCGACGTCTCCGCCCGGTTGTTGACCCGGAGCAGGACGGGGTCCTGGCCCTGAGGCACGACCCGGATCGTGTTGGCCGGGACGTTGCCGGGCTCACCGGGGCGCACGGCCGAGACCGCGACCGAATCCGACTTCGGCTCGAAGGCCGGGAAGATGCTCGCCGGCTGGAGGGCCACGGTTCCCTGGGTCCGGAAGCGGACGCCGCCTTCGGTCGACACGATGCTGCCGCTCGGGATGGACACGCCGCTGCTCGTGTCGTAATTGGTGAACGTCACCGACCCGCGAGCGACCGTCTCCTCGACGTGCTTCCCGGTCGTGGTGAACGTCCTCGCCGCCTCGACGGGGACGTCGAGCCGGACCGCCGGGACCACGCTCGTGTCCGGATCGACGACCGTCACCGCGGGGTCGGCGCCGACGGTGAGCACGATCGGGGCGAGCGCGTCGCGACGCGGCGTCACGGTGATCGAGGCCGAGGGCAGGAAGACGTACGCGCCCACGCCGCCCACGATCAACGCGAGCGCCACGAGCCCGATGGCGATGACCGCCGGGGCGCGGATGCGGCCACCGAGGATGGGCGGCAGGTCCGTCAGGTTGCCCGTGGCCGCGTCCTCGGACGGTGCCGTGCGGCCGTCGATCGGCCGCGTCGGCGGCGTCGCGACGACGGTCATCGGAGCGGCTGCGCCGAGGCCCGTCGGGATGGCGGTCGGGATGGCGGTGGTGTCGGTGTCGACGGGGCGCCTCGGGCGCTGGGACTTGCGGCCGCCGGCCGGAGCGGCGGTCGGGCCGGCCGGCTCGACGGTCGGGATCACGACGGTCGCGCTGGCCGCCAGACCCGCATCCATGCTCGTCGTGCCCGTGCCCGCGGCCGTCGCCGCAGCGGCTGTCGTGGCGCCGGATCCCGCTCCCGAGCCGGGCGTCGCGCCGCCGAGATCATCCGACTCGTCCGCTCCGGCGGCCCCCGCTCCCCCGGACCCGGTGGACTCGGCCAGAGACGACTCGTACTCCCCGACCGAGCCGAACACCGGCAAGCCCGCGGACGCCGCGAGGGACCGCACGGCCGCGTCGCCCGACACGATCGACAGCCGCTTGCTGTTCATGACCGCTTCGCGCGACAGGAGCCGGAAGTTCATCCGCGACGTCGCGATCCGGGAGCCGTACGGGACCACGAGGGCGACGCGATTGCCGCTTGCCGTCCGGATCCGCGATGCGGCCGAGGTGATCTCGTCGTCGACGTCGAGGTAGACGATGCCTTCTGCCATGCGTTCGGAAGCCTAGACCTTCATCGCGCGAAGGACCCGCCGAAGCGCGGCGTCGAGCGGGTCCTCGGTCGTCTGGAGCTCGATCGCCTGGTACGCCAGCCCGAGCGGCGTCACGTCCTGCTGGTCGACGAGGAGGTCGGTCGCGTCGGTGAGGGTCTCGATCAGGCTCGGGGCCATGATCGTGACCTCGGGCGGGCGGGCGAACGACAGCCGCTTCCAGAACCGTTCGGCGCGGAGGGCGGCCTCGATCTCGGGCAGGCGCGAGCCGCCGCCGCAGAGATAGATCCGGCCGGGCAGGAGGTCCCCTCCCCCGAGCTCCTCCATGACGAGCTCGACGCCGGCCGCCCAGACCTCGACATCCTCGCCGATGATCACGCCGATCTCGTCGCGCCGGTCGACCGGCAGGCCGCGGGCGTAGTCGACCTTGGCCGATTCGGCCCTCGGGAACGGCAGCTCGAGGCGATCCGCGAGGCTCTTCGTGAAGGCGCGCCCGCCGAGGGCGAACATTCGCGTGCCCTCGATGCCGCCCTGACGGACGAGGGCGACGTCGGTCGTGCCGCCGCCGACGTCGACGAACAGCGCCCCGACCTGGCGGATCTGGTCGGAGCCGAGGACCCGGGCAACCGCGTACGGCTCGGCGACGATCTCGAGGAGCTCCAGGTCGAGCTGCGACGCGACCGTCTGGAGCGCGCCGAGGTGAACCAGCGGGGCGAAGGCGTTGAAGATCCCGATCTTGACGTGGCGGCCCTGGAACCCGACCGGATTCGTCAGGGCGTAGCCGTCGATCGAAGCCCCGACGATCGCCGCATGGACGAGCCGGACGTCCACGTTCGGCAGGCCCGTCTCCCACGTGATCGAGCGCTCGGCCTCGCGCAGTGCCTCGCGCTGGACGGTGTCGATCAGCTTCTGGAGCTCGGCCTCGGTGATCGGCGCGTCCGGGCGCTTGCGCTCCTGGCTGTGGTTGGTCGTGAAGCCCTTGACGAGTTCGCCGGCGATGCCGATGACGACCTGGCTGGGCCGGAAGCCGGCCATCTCCTCGGCCTCCTGGAGCGCCACCGAGCAGTTGTCGACGACGGCCGCGATGTCGGCCACCGTGCCGGACGACATGTGGGAGAGGCCCTGGCGCTTGCGCCCGACGCCGCGGACCGTACCGTGGCCGTCGTCACCGATCTCGAAGACGAGCGCCTTCGCGAACTCGGTCCCGATGTCGAGCGCGGTGCAGGCGGCAAGCGCCTCGCCGTCGTCGCGTTGCCAGAGCCGGCGGAGGAACGCCACGGTCAGAGGATCCCGGGCGCGGGCAGCCGTCCGCCGACGACGTACCGCCAGATGCGGACGAGGAACACGACGGCGAGCAGGCCGAGCATGACGAAGTAGTCGCGGAACGAATACCCGGTCTCGCCGACCTCCCCGCCAAGGGGCACCACGGTCGCAATTGCCGCCAGGATCGCGCTGGCGCCGCCGGCGAGCGCGGTCCAGCCAACCCGGGCCATCGGACGACCGGCCCCGAGCAGGATGAGTCCGGCGCCGAGGAACCAGCCGCCGACGAGCACGCTGGCGGGCAGCGAGAGCAGGTCGAGCGGCGTCGACCTGACGCCGGCGAGCAGCGTGGCGTCGAGCGCGACGCTGACGCCGGCGCCGGCGAGGCCCACGACCCGGATCCAGCCGGCGACGCGAGGATCGTGCTGGCGGAACACCCCGTCGAGGCCGGCGATCGCGACGACCAGAGCACCCATGCGGAGCGTCTCGGCCAGCACGTACGGTTGCGACGTGGCCGGGTCCGCCGTGCCCACGGCAAGGAACAGGAGCGCGAGCTCGATCGGCGTCAGGACCGCGGCGAGCAGAGCGGCCCAGCCCCCGATCCGGAGCCGGCGGTCGGCTGTCACCGCGCCGGGTCGAGACGGGCGCGCACCAGGTCGGCGATCGTGGCGAGCGCTTCTGGCAGGCCTTCGCGGCGGGAACCTTTGCCCTGGGCCATCTCGGGCCGGCCGCCGCCCTTGCCGTCGATCGCGCCAACGGCCTCGCGGACGAGATCACCCGCTGCGACGCCGCGAGCCACGAGGTCGTCGCTGACGGTGATGAAGAGCTGCGGCTCGTCGGCCTCGAGCCCGAACGCGATGACGCCCGACGGGAGCACGCCGCGGAGGTCCTTGGCGGCGCCCTTGAGCGCCTCGACCGACTCGAATGGACCGGCGAACGCGACGAGCTTGACGCCCGGCGCGACCTCCTCGGCACGCCCCGCGAGGTCTGCCGACGTCGGCAGACCGCTACCGGCGGCCCCACCGGCCTTGAGCCGGCGCTTCGTCTCGCGCAGGTCGTCCTGGATCGCGCGGATCCGATCCGCCAGGGCGTCGGGTGTCTGGGCGCCGGCCGCCTCGCTGGCCGCCCGGAGCGCATCCAGGCGCGAACGCAGGTAGGCGTCCGCGCCGGCCCCCGTCAACGCCTCGATCCGGCGCATCCCCGAGCCGATGCTCCGCTCCGAGGTGATCACGAAGCTGCCGATCTGGCCGGACGCCCGGCAGTGCGTCCCGCCGCACAGCTCGTGGCTGAAGCCATCGACCCGGACGGTCCGGACCGTCTCGCCGTACTTCTCGTCGAAGAACGCGTCCGCCCCGGCGTCCATCGCTTCCTGCATCGTCATGAACGACGGGGTGACCGTGCGATCGTCGCGGATCACCGCTCGCACCTCGTCCTCGATCGCCTGGAGCTCGTCGGTCGTGAGCGGCCGGTCGAACGGGAAGTCGAACCGGAGCCCGTCCGGCGTCACGAGCGAGCCGGCCTGGCGCGCCGCCTCACCGACCACGTTCCGGAGCGCGCGGTGGAGCACGTGCGTGCCGGTGTGGTTGCGCATCGTGTGGGCGCGCCGCACGGGATCGACCACCGCATCCACGGTCTCGCCCACCCGGAGCCGGCCGTGGAGCGTGCCGCGCAGCACGATCAGGCCGCCGACGGGCCGCTGGGTGTCCTCGACCGTGAACAGCGACGATCCGCCGCCCTCCTCGCGGAGCTCGCCCCGGTCGCCGACCTGGCCGCCACCCTCGGCGTAGAAGGGGGTTCGATCGAGGACGACCTCGGCGGCGCCCTGACCGGTCAGCTCGTCGAACTCGAGCCCATCGCGGATGATCGCCTGGACGGTCCCCGGGGCGGTCGTCGTCTCGTAGCCGAGGAAGGTCGTGTCGCCCTTGCGCCCCTGGATTGCCTGGTAGATGGCCGTCAGCTCGGCGTGCTTCGCCAGCTCGGCCTTCTTGCCGGACCGGCTCCGCTCGCGCTGCTCGGCGAGAGCCGCCTCGAAGCCCGCCCGATCGACCCCGACGCCGTACTCCGCCGCCAGCTCGACGGTCAGCTCGATCGGGAAGCCGAACGTGTCGTGGAGGCGGAAGGCGAGATCGCCGGGCAGCTGCGGGACATCGGCGGGCAGCGTCTCCGGGCGCCGCCCGACGACGCGCTCGGCGTCCGGCGCGAGCGCCCCCAGGGCAACCTCGAGCTGGCCGGTGCCGGCGTCCAGCGTCCGGGCGAACTGCGCCTCCTCGCGCTCGATGGCGGCCAGGACCGCGTCGCGTCGCTCGATCAGGTGTGGATAGGGGTCGCTCATCATGTCGATGACGACCGTCCCGAGCTCGGCCATGAACGGCTCGCGCCGGCCGAGGATCCGGCCGTGGCGGACGGCGCGTCGCAGAATCCGGCGGAGAA
The DNA here is from genome assembly GCA_963746075.1 of uncultured Chloroflexia bacterium. GTDB lineage: Bacteria > Chloroflexota > Limnocylindria > Limnocylindrales > CSP1-4 > CF-46. The sequence goes on along the minus strand of CAVUZY010000006.1, from coordinate 347,891 downwards.
CGTAGCCGCGTCCCTCGTTCGACGGCAGCACCCCGTCGGCGATCAGGAAGACGACCGCCCGGGCGTGATCGGCAATCACCTGGTAGCTGAACCGCTCGGCCTCGAACGCGTCGGCATCGTGGCCCATCAGGGTCCGCATCCGATCGTGGATCGGGGCGAAGAGATCCGTGTCGAAGTTGCTCGGCACCTGCTGGAGGACGCTGGCCAGGCGCTCCAGCCCGAGACCTGTATCGACGCTCGTGAACGGCAGGGGCACGCGACCCGAGGGGCGCTGGTCGAACTCCATGAAGACCAGGTTCCAGAGCTCGAGCCAGCGCGGGCAGCTCTCGGAGTGGTCCGGGATGCACTCCGGGCCCTCGGAGAGGTGGGCGCCGCGATCGAAGTGGATCTCGCTGCACGGGCCGCACGGTCCGGTGTCGGCCATCCGCCAGAAGTTGCTGTCGTCGCCCGCGTCGACGTCGCCCCAGATCGCCATTCGGTCCGGCGGCAGCCCGATCTCGTCGCGCCAGACCTGGCGGGCGACCTCATCATCCTTGTAGGTCGTCGCGGCCAGGCGCTCCGGCGGGATGCCGAGGTCCCGGGTCAGGAAGTCCCACGCGTAGTGGATCGCGTCACGCTTGAAGTAGTCGCCGAAGCTCCAGTTGCCGAGCATCTCGAAGAACGTGTGGTGGCGCGTCGTCCGGCCGACCTCCTCGAAGTCGTTGTGCTTGCCGGCGACGCGCAGGACGCGCTGGTAGTCGACCGCCCGGGTGTAGTCGCGCTTCTCGACGCCGGTCAGGACGTCCTTGAACTGGACCATCCCGGAGTTCGTGAAGAGGAGCGTCGCGTCGCCGGCCGGAACGAGGCTGGCACTCGGCACGGCGGTGTGGCCGCGTTCCGCGAAGAACTCGACGAAGCGTCGACGGATCTCGGCGGCAGGCAGCGGCTGGATCCGCGGATCGCGCTCGGTGACGGGGGACGACACGGCCGCAATGGTACCGAACGGGCGGCCCGATCGAACCCGGCCGCAGGATCAGCCGTGCACGTCCGACCGAGCCGGCCGCGACCCGGCCGCGACGGAGCCGACCGTCCTCACCGCAGGTCGAGATACGCGTCCGCCGCCGAGCGGGGCCCGGCCCCGAATGTCTCCATCCCGATGATCGGCCGGAGGACCTTGCGGACGGCCTTCGTGGCGAACGCGTCACGCAGCACGTCGTCGGCGAGGGCGTTGCCGATCGACGCCATCACGATCCCCTGGTCGAGCGAGAGATAGAAGTCCGAGACGACGCCGCTGTCGACATTGACCGAGTCGCGGAAGCCCCAGCGGTCGTAGCTGTCGAAGTCGTCGCGGATCGCGGCGAGGTTGGCCATCGCCGCGTCCGGGGCCCAGCGCAGGGCGAGGAAGGCGGCGTGCGGCGTCACGACCCCGTTCGTGTAGGCGGACGGGGCGGGGTCCGGCTGCGGCTCGCGACCCGGGCAGTCACCGAAGCCGCGATCGACGAGCGTGTTGTCGTTGTTCGATTTGTAGCCGTCGGGTCGCATGCCGAGCGCGTCGACGCCGTACTCGGTGTAGCCGCCCTCCGGAATGTTCGCCGGCGAGAACCCCCAGTAGCCGTAGTCGGCCTCGACGAGGCCGTGATGGATCTGGGCCGCGACGGTCAGCGGGTGGTTGACAGCCCAGCTCCGTGGGGCCCACGTCTCTTCGGGAACGAACAGCGTCGGCATGAGCGCCTCGAACATGCTGCCGCCCCAGCCCGGAACGACCCGGAAGTTCTCATACGGGTAGGCGCCCTCGAAGACGTTGACTCCGAGGTAGGTGCGATTGACGCCGAGCGGCTGCGTCTCATGCCAGCTCCAGTCGCACGTCGCCGGGAACGTCCGCCACGCGCCGAAATACTCCTTGGCCGGCAGCTCGCCCTTGGCGATCCCGATGTAGCTGGCGATCCGGCTCTCGCTCACGATCGTGTCGTAGCAGCACGGCGACGCGCCGGTGTCGGGGGCGACGTGGAACGCGATCCGGTTCACCTCGGGCCGGTAGTAGAAGCCGAAGTCCATGCTGTCGTAGAGCGCGGCCGCCCGGGCGGAGGCCTCCGGCACGCTGTTCGTGACGACCTGGAGGGCCGTGGCCAGCCAGCCGTTGTCGACCGACGACAGGATCGGGACCAGCGGATCGCCCGACGACGGCCAGACGGTCAGCTTCGCGCCGGTCCGATGGTCATACCAGTTGTAGAACTGGCCGCTCGGCTCGTGGCGCTCCATCGTCTCGAGGGTCGCGATCGTCTGCTCGACCCGCTCCACCGCCTCGCCATGGCCGATGATGCCGAGCCGCTCGGCGACGACGGTGCTCCACAGGTAGGCGCCGATGTTCGTCGTCGAGGTCTGGACGCTGCGGCCGCCGTCGGACGCGAGGCTGTCGGCCGGCAGGCCGCTCTGCTCGTCCGTCATCGCGACGAACCCGGCCCACGTGTCGCGGGCGTAGCCGAGGAGCGTTGCTCGCTGGGCGGCGCTGAGATGGCCGCTCTTGGCGGAGACGGCAGCCGGGGCGAGGGTGGCCGCGATCGCCACGAGGGCGGTCAGGCAGGCGATGCGGAGCAGGCGGCTGGAGCGTCGGGAGCGCATGGCGGGTCCTCCGGTGGCGCAGCCGCTCCGGCCACGCTGAGCTTGGTCATCCCTTCAGGCCGGTCGTCGCGATCCCCTCCGTGATCCAGCGCTGGAAGAGGATGAAGATGATCAGGACGGGCAGGACGAGCACGACCGAGCCGGCCATGAGCATCCCGTGGTCGGCCTGGTACTGGCCGGTGGCGAACGTGGCGAGGGCGACCGGCAGCGTGTACATCTGCGGCTCCTGGGCCATCACCAGCGGGTAGAGGAAGCTGTTCCAGCTCCCGAGGAACGTCAGGATTCCGAGCGTCGCGAGCACCGGCGCGGTGATCGGCAGGACGATCGTCCAGAACGTCCGCCACTCGTTGGCGCCGTCGATCCGGGCCGCCTCGAGCAGCTCATCGGGGATGCCGTACATGAACTGGCGGGTGAGGAACACCCCGAACGGCCCGACGAGGAACGGCAGGATCAGCCCGGGATAGGTGTTGACCAGGCCGAGGTTGCGCATCAGGACGAAGTTCGGGATCAGGGTGATGCCGGCCGGGACCATCAGGGTCGCCAGCACGAGGCCCATCACGAGCTTCTTGCCGCGCCACTGGAGCTTCGCCAGGGCATAGCCGAGCATCGGGCAGAAGAGGACATTGCCGACCGTCACGGCGACGGCCACGAGCGCCGAGTTGAAGAAGAAGCGCGGGAAGTCGAGCTGGTCGAACAGCCTCGTGAAGTTGTCGGTCGTGGCGTTCTTCGGCAGGAACGTCGGCGTGCTGACCAGGAACTCGGACTGGGGCTTGAGCGAGCCAAGAAGCATCCACAGGAACGGGCCGACCATCAGGACCAGCCCGAGCGCCAGCCCGAGGTAGATCAGCCAGGTGTTCTTGCGACGCGCGCCGGATCCGCTGTCGAGGTCCAGCGCCGGCCCGGGTCGGGCCCGGATCGCGGTCATCGTCCGGTGTCCATCACGCGTCTTCCCGAAGGAACCGGAACTGGAGGAAGGCGATGACCGCGACGATCACGAACAGGACGTACGCAATCGCGGACGCGTAGCCCTGCTTGAAGAACTCGAAGCCCTGCTGGTACATGTACATCGTGACCGACAGGGTCGCGTCGAGCGGCCCGCCGTCGGTCATCACGAACGGCTCCTCGAACAGCTGGAGGTAGCCGATCGTCGTGATGACGAGCATGAACAGGATCGTCGGGCGGAGCATCGGCAAGGTCACGTAGCGGAAGGCCTGCCAGCGCCCGGCCCCGTCGATCGCGGCCGCCTCGTAGAGCATCGCGGGGATCGCCTGGAGACCGGCGATGAACACGACCATCGCGAACCCGAGGTTGCGCCAGACCGCCATCGCGATGATCGACGGCATGGCCAGCGTCTTGCTCGCGAGCCAGTCCGGGCCGGTGATCCCGAGGTTGGCGAGGAAGACGTTGATCAGACCGATGTCGGGGTTCAGGAGGAAGCGCCAGACGACCGCGATCGCGACGATGCTCGTGATGACCGGCAGGTAGTAGCCGACGCGGAACGCGGTCCGGAACCGGGTGATGCCGCGACTCAGAGCACTGGCGATGAGGAGCCCGATCGCGAGCGTCAGCGGAACCCCGACGCCGACGAAGAAGAACGTGTTGCCGAGCGCCTTCCAGAACTTCGCGTCGCTCAGGAGACGGGTGTAATTGTCGGCGCCCACGAACGTCGAACCGATCGGGTTGGCGAGGTCTCGCAGCCCGAAGCTCGTGAAGCTGAGGACGAGGCTCGCCAGGATCGGGATCGCCAGGAAGACCCCGAAGAGAATGACGAACGGGGCCGCGAAGGCCCAGCCCGTCAGGTCCCTGCGCCAGCCCTGGCGGGTCGCGGCCGGGGACGAGCCCCGGTCCGCGACGCCGCGCTGGGTCAGCGCTGGTGCCGTCACCTCACTTGACCCCGATGGACTCAGCCTGCTGCTGCATCTCGTCCGCTGCCGCCTGCGGTGCCGTGCCGCCGGTCGTCATCTTCTCGAGGATGTCGTTGATCGCCGACGAAAGCTCGCTCCACGTCGTGCTGGCCGGCTGGGTCTTCGTGTCCTGGAGCTGGTCGCCGAACATCTTCACGTTCGGGTCGGCCGCTACGTCCGGGTCGTCCCACGCGCTCTGGACGGCCGGCAGGACGGTGGCGGTCTTGTACCAGAGGGCCTGGGTCTTGGGGTCGGCCAGGAACTTCACGAACGCCCAGGCGGCGTCCTTGTTCTTGGACTCCTTGAAGACGACCATGTTGGCGCCGCCGAGGAATGACGTTCCCGCGGTCTTCTTCGGCATCGGGGCGATCGCCCACTTGCCGTCGAAGTCCGCGCCCCCGGCATCCTTGATCAGGCCGAGGTGCCATGGGCCCGAGAAGAACATCGGGTAGTCGCCCTTGACGAAGGCCGGCGTGATGTCGAAGCCCTCGGGGACGGACTTCGGGGTCAGGCCCTCCTCGAAGAACGAGTCGTAGAACGTCAGGGCCTCGACGGCCTGCGGGCTGTTGAGGGCCGGGGTGCCCGACGCGTCGGCGATGTCGCCGCCGTTCGACCACAGGAACGGGACGTACTCCTGCCAGTTCTTCGTGCCGAGCGAGATCCCGTACTTGGATCCGCCCTTCTCCTGCATCGCCTTGGCCATGGCCTTCAGCTCGTCCCAGGTCGTGGGCGGGGCGCTGATCCCGGCCTTCTCGGCGACGTCCTTGCGGTAGTAGAGGAGCCGGGTCTCGACGTACCACGGCACGCCGACCGCCGCTCCGTCGACGATGTTCGTGTTCCAGGCGGTCTCGAAGAACGCGGCCGGGTCGATGTCCGCCGGCACCGGATCGAAGGTCCCGCCGGCGCCGAACTGGGCCATCATGTCGGTGCCCATCTGGCTGACGTCAGGCGTCGCTCCACCGGCGATCGCCGTCTGGAGCTTCGTCACGGCCTGTCCCCAGTCGACCGGCGTGACGTTGACCGTGACGTCAGGGTTCTCCTTCGTGAAGGCATCGGCGAGGGTCTTGAGCTTCGTTCCCTCGTTGCCCATCGCCCACACGGTCAGCGTGCCGCTGACGGCGACCGGGCTGCCGCCCGGGCCGCCCGAGGCGCCTCCGGGAACGGCGGATGATCCTGAGGTGCCGGTTGATCCCGCCGGCGCGCCGCTGCCGCTGTTCGTGCCGCAGGCGGCAAGTCCGAAGGTGAGGGCAAAGGCGACGACGAGCAACGTCGCGCGTGAGCCGAGTCGCATGAGAAGGACCTCCACGGCAGGAGGTCGCGAACCGCGGCCTCGCCGAACCTGAGGGTGGGCGGTGCTCGATACCTTGTGCGCCGGCGACCCGCGTCTGGCGAGTTGCAGTCCTGTGTCAGCGGCGTTTCGCGGCGGGGCCGCCGGCGGGCGCTCTGCGGACGGTCCGCCCGCACCGTGAGCCCAGGACCGATGGGGCTCCGTCGGATGGCCCATCTGGCCCGGTGATCGCGCCAAAGCGCCTATTTGATCGGTGCTCGACAGCACCGATCGGGCGGTGAGGTGCGGTGGCGACCCTTGTATGGGCGTTGGCCCCGGACTTCCGGGCTGGTACTTTGGCCTTCCCCTCGCGGGGCACGGACAACCAGTGTCGCCCGTGAATTGAAGACATCAGGCCGGGGTTTCGCAGACACCACTTCCGTCGGTTTCGACGGCACTCATTCCTTCTTCTCTTCTCTCGGACAACGGTTCGGACCACATCGCTTCGCCGGTTTCGCACGCTCGCGAGTCGGCTGGTTCGACCACCCTCGGGAACCGATCTCGAACCCCTGGCACCACCGGAAGGACGGGGAATTCCGATGCCAGCACTGCAGCTCAGATTGGGCCGGCGAACACCCAACGAGCCCACGGTTCTCGATCGCTCGACGGCACCAGCCGACCCGACACGAGCCGGGCGCAGACGGCGCCGATCACGCGGCCAGGCGCTCGTCGAGTTCGCCCTGGTGTTCCCGATCTTCATCCTGCTGCTGGCGGCGATGATCGATTTCGGGATCGGGCTGTACTCGTACCAGACCCTCATCAACTCGGCTCGGGACGGGGCCCGCCTCGCCTCGACGGCATGCAGCGTTGCGCCGTGCGAAGGCGCGGTCGCGGCGCGGGTCGCCGTGGCCGCCGGCGGTCTCGCTCCCGGCGTCACGGTCACGTGCGTGACCAGCGCCGGCGCCGCTCAGAACTGCGCGACCGGGACGGCACTCCGTGGCGACATGGTCACCGTCACCGCGACCTACACCTACCGGATGATCTGGCCGCTGACCTTCGGGACGACGATCCCCATGACCTCGTCCGTCCAGTACATGGTCGAGTAGAGGTCCGTGATGCTTGACCGACTGCGCGGCCTCTCGCGCCCCGTCCACCGCCGTCCTCGCAACCGCCGCGATGGCGAGCGGGGCCAGATCCTGGTCCTGTTCACCCTCGTCATCGTCGTCCTCATGGCCCTGGCGTCCGTCGTCATCGACGTCGGCCTCCTGCGGACCGACACGGCCCGCCTCCAGAACGCCCTCGACTCGGCGGCTCTCGCCGCCGGCCAGAGCCTGCCGGCCTCGGCCGCCAACGTCGCGGCGGTCCAGGCAACGGCCGTCAACCGCACGACGTCCAATTACCCGGGCGTGAACCCGCCCACCACGACGTTCCAGTGCCTCGTCGGCATCGACGCGAACGGCCTGCCGCGCGTCGGCGACATGCCCCTCGTGTGCAACGTCTCGTTCCCCGCGAACAGCTCCGCCTGGCGCTGCACCGGCGTCGTGTGCTGGGCTCCCTGCGACCCCGTCGCGAACCCGACCGACATCTGCAACACGATCCAGCTGGCCGACTCGGCCGTCCGCCAGTTCTCCTTCGGGGCTGCGGTCGGCGTCGACAGTGGCAACACCGGGACCCTGACCGCCGCCGTCTGCACCGGCGTCTGCGGCGATCTTCCGACCGGCCCCGTGGACGCGGTTGCGATCCTCGACCGGACCTCGAGCATGGATCAGTCAGGCTCCGTGGCGAACCTTCGCTCCGGCGCGCTGTCGGTCCTCCAGGCCTTCGATCCGGCGATGCAGCGGGTCGCGCTCGGGTTCACCGGCCCGACCTCGCTCTACCGGACCAGCGGCGGCAACTTCGGCAGCAAGACGAGCTCGCAGCCGACCACCACGTGCACGGCACCGAACACCGTCCATGCCCTGGCCCTGAGCCCGGGCGCGGTCGTCCCGGGTGCGATCCCGGGATACAGCAGCGCGAGCCAGGTGTCCAACGACACAGCCGGCGCGTCGACCCTCGTCCTCAACCGGCCAACCGGCACGGTCAACGGCAGCTTCCTGCTCGCCGCGATCACCGTCGACGGCGGCAACAACACGACGATCACGCCGCCGGCGGGCTGGACCCTGGTCCAGCGGACCGACAGCGGCAACTTCCTCAACCTGGCCACCTACCGCCGGTTCGCGGGCGGCTCCGAGCCGACCTCGTACAGCTGGTCGATCAGCCCGACCGCCCGGGCGTCAGGCGGGATCGCCCGGTTCAGCGGCGTCGACTCGAGCAATCCGATCGCCGACGCGAACGACAGCAATGCCAGCAACAGCTCGGCGAGCCTCGCCGTCGGAAGCGTGACGCCATCGTCCGGCAACACGATGCTGGTCGGCGTCTTCGCCTCCGACTCCAACGCGACGTTCCTCGCACCTGCCGGCATGACCGAGCGGTTCGACCTCTCGAACGTCAACGCCGGCGGTCCGGCGACGATGGTCGCCACCCAGGGTCAGGCGAGCTCCGGCTCCAGCGGCTCCAGGACGGCAACCGCCAGCCTGAGCGCTCGCTGGGCCGCTCAGCTCATCGCCCTCCGCCCGGCGGCCGGCGGGACCGACATCTATGGCACCGATCCGGCATCGGACCTCGGCCTGTGGATCCCCCTCGGGTTCACCGGCCTGGACGCCGACAGCCCGGCCGTCACCTTCCCGGAGCCGTACATCGATGCCTCCGGCAACCCCAACTCGAACAGCAACATCGTCCAGGCCATCGGCTGCTTCGACGTCTCGTCGGTCGGCACGAACATCGCCCGGCCGATGTACATGGCGACCGAGTATCTGAACACCCATGGCCGGCCGGGCGTCAAGCGCGGGATCATCATCGAGACCGACGGCGATCCCCAGAACAGCGGCCACGGGCCGGCGTCGGACTACACGACGAGCGGCGTCCTCGCGGCGGCGCAGGCGGCCAAGGACGCGGGCATCGAGGTCTTCACGATCGGCTACGGCGTCAGCGGCTCGACCGTGACCCTCCTCGCCGAGCATGGCATCCGACAAGAAGGGCGGCGACACGTGCACCGCCGCCGAGAACACCGACGGCGACCATTTCTTCTGCCAGCCGGTCGGATCCGACCTGTCGGGCGTCCTCCACGCCGCGGCCGTCCAGCTGTCCGGTGGGAGCCGCCTGATCCAGCTCTACGCCCAGCCGATCGTGACCGCGATCGCACCGAGCGCCGGCGCCAAGGCCGGCGGCACGACCGTCACGATCACCGGCCGGAACTTCTCCGACGCGTACTCGGTGACGTTCGGCGGCGTGAAGGCCGACTCCTTCACGGTCCTGAGCGACACGTCGATCCGGGCCGTCTCGCCGGCCGGCAGCGCCGGCAGCGCCGTGGACATCCAGGTCTCGTCCCCGGGCGGATCCTCGAAGGTGGTGGCCGGCGGGCGATTCACCTACGGGCCATGAGCGATCGTCGGGGGCACCAGCGCTGACCCCTGATCGTTTGAAGAGCTCCGTCCTCATGTCCGGTCGGCCCCTCCGGGGTCGGCCGGACTCCATGTCTGCGGCCCGCTGCGCGGTCAGGCCGGCGTTTCCAACTCCCGGGAACTCGTGGGCGTGGCGGCGGGCGCGAGCGAGCCCTCCGGACGACGCCGGAGCATCTGGCGCCGTTGCCAGATCGTCGAGCCGGCGATCGCGGCGCCGACGAGGGCGCCAAGAGCCAGCCCCCGAGCGAACGTCGACGCGCGCTGATCGTCGTCGTCGTGGGCGCCGCCGGCGACCGCTCGGACGAGCGCCTCGATCGGGCCGGGCAGTCGATCGTCGCTCATGGCCCCACCTTCGGCCGGCGCGTCGGGCCCAGGACCGCCACGATCGAGACCATCGCGATCCCGACCCAGGCCAGGAGCGAGGCCGCCACGAGGCGGAAGTCCCCGATCCGGAGGAGGTCGAAGCCGAGGCGGCCGCCGAGCTCGTCGCCGGCCCACGCGCCGAGGAAGGCGGCGCCGATGAGAAGCGGGAGCTGGCCGCCGGCCGTGCCGCGGATCAGGACGTAGAGCGCGGTGTGGAAGATCCCGACGAGGAGGGCGAGGACGAGCGCCGGTCCGATCACCCGACGAGGATACCCCCGTGGCTGGCGCCGACGGGCGCGCGCGCGTCCGAGCTGGAGCGGTCCGACGGCTCGGCTCGGACAACTGACCGCTCGGGCGCCTCGATCCGGCCGCCGCCGAGCACGACGTCGTCGCCGTAGAGCACGGCGGCCTGGCCGGGTGCGGCCGCCCAGACCGGCTCGTCGGTCTCGACGATCCAGCGACCGCCGCGGTCGGGTTCCGCCGTCGAGGCCGGACGGACCGTGGCCGCGATCGGGGACGCCCGGTGGCGGATCCGGACCGCCGCCCGGAACGGCTCGCCGCTTGCGGCGGGCGGGCGGCCGGCGACGAAGCTGACGCCGCTGAGCGGCACGACCCGCGTCTCGAGATCCTGCCGCCGTCCCAGCTGGATCGTGTTGCTCAGCGGGTCGATCCGGCTCACGTAGCGCGGCGCGTCGGCCGCGATCCCGATCCCCCGCCGCTGACCGACCGTGAACCCGGCGGAGCCGCCGTGCTCCCCCACCCGTGCGCCGTCGGCGTCGACGATCGGTCCGGGCTGGGGATCCCAGCCGGCCCGCTCACGCAGCGCGTCGCGGTAGTCGCCGCCGGGCACGAAGCAGATCTCCTGGCTCTCCGGCTTATCGGCCGTCGCGAGCCCGAGCGAGCGGGCGACCGCGCGCACCTCCGGCTTGGTCAGCTCGCCCAGCGGGAACCGGGCGTGCGCGAGCTGGTCCTGGCGGAGGCCATACAGGAAGTAGGTCTGGTCCTTGTCCTCGTCCCGGGCCCGGAGCAGGCGGGCCTCGCCGTCGGGACCGACGTCGCGGCGGGCGTAGTGGCCGGTTGCGACCGCCTCGCACTCGTACAGGTGGCGCGCCCGGCCGAGCAGCGCCCCGAACTTCACGTACGTGTTGCAGTCGACGCACGGGCTCGGCGTCCGGCCGTCGAGATACGCGGTCAGGAACGGCTGGAGGACGCCGGCGTCGAACTCCCGCTCGAGGTTCATGACGTAGAACGGGATGTCGAGCTCGGCGGCGACCCGCCGGGCGTCGTCGGCGGCATCGAGCGAGCAGCAGCTCTTCTTGAACTCCGAGTAGCTGTCGGCCACGTCGTGGAGCCGCATCCAGACGCCGACGACGTCATGACCCTGCTCGCGGAGAAGCGCGGCTGCGACCGACGAGTCCACGCCGCCCGACATCGCCACGAGGATCCGGCTCACGCCACGACCTCCTGGCCGAGAGGGTCGGCGGCGACCGCTACGTGCCCGGTCCGCATCGAAGCGAGCACACGCGGCACCGTCACGGACACCTCGTCGATCTCGGCGTCGGTCGTGCTCCGGCCGAGCGACAGGCGGAGCGCCCCGCGCGCCTCCTCGTCGGGATAGCCCATCGCGGTCAGGACATGCGAGACCTCCGTCGAGCCGGTCGTGCAGGCCGATCCGACCGAGGCCGCGATCCCCGCGAGATCGAGCGACATCGTCACGGCGTTGCCATCCGTGTCGCGGGCGATGACCGACAGGTGGTTCGGGAGGCGCTCGCGGGGATGGCCCGTCAGCTCGGTGCCCTCGACCGCCAGGACCGCCTTCTGGAGCCGCTCCCGCTGGCGACGGAGGCGCTTGCCGGTCTCGGGCCGTTCGGCGCAGGCGAGCTCGTACGCCGTCGCCATCCCGACGGCGCCGGCCACGTTCTCCGTCCCGCCCCGGCGGTGGCGCTCCTGCGACCCGCCCTGTTGCTGGACGACGATGTGCGTCCCGTGCCGGAGGTACAGCGCCCCGACGCCCTTCGGGCCCTCGAACTTGTGGGCACCGAGCGCGAGCAGGTCGACGCCGAGGGCCTCGACGTCGAGGTCGAGATGCGGTCCGGCCTGGACCGCGTCGACGGCGAACAGGACGCCGCGATGGGCATGGACCCGGCGACCGATCTCCGCGATCGGCTGGATCGTCCCCACCTCGTTGTTGGCGAGCATGATCGTGACGAGGATCGTCTTGTCGGTGATCGCCGCCGCGACGTCGTCCGGATCGACCCGTCCGTAGCGGTCGACGGCGAGCTCGACGACCTCGAACCCGAACTTCTCGAGGTAGCGCAAGGTATGGCCGACGGCGTGGTGCTCGACGGAGGACGTCACGATCCGGTGGCCGCGCGACTTGCCGGCCCAGGCGGCGCCCTTCAGCCCGAGGTTCAGGGCCTCGGTGCCACCGGAGGTGAAGACGATCTCGCGCGCCTCGGCGCCGATCCGAGCGGCCAGCCGGACGTGGGCCTCGTCGAGCGCTGCCCGGGCCCGCCGGCCGAACCCGTGGGCCGAGCTCGGGTTGCCGAAGTCCTCGGTCAGGTACGGCAGCATCACGTCGAGGACCTCGCGGCGAAGCGGGGTCGTCGCGGCGTGGTCGAGGTAGATCGCCATGGCGGCCGATTGTACGCCCGACGACCGGCAGCCCCGGAAGGGCGCCGCCGGTCAGGCGACGGGCGTCGAGGGCGAAGACCGTCCGGCGAGCGGCGTCAGCCGAACGCCCGCCGCAGGAACGCCGCCATCTGCTCGCGGGTGACGCCGGCCGTGGGGCAGAACTGGCGAGGACCGCAGCCGCCGGTGATGCCGGCCTCCGCCAGGCGGTTGATGTCGCCTTCGTGATCCTTGCCGTCGTCGTCGTCGAAGTAGTCCGTCGAGGTGGCCGGCAGGGACAGCGCCCGGGCGAGGATCGACGCCATCTGACCGCGGGTCATGGTCTTCGCGGGGCAATACCGGCCGTCGCCGCAGCCGGCCACGATCCCGGCGAACGCGAGGCGGTTGATGTTCGCCTCGTGAGTCGTCCCGTTGTCGTCCGTGAAGAAGTCGGTCGGTGATGCCGGCAGGTCCATCGCCCGGGCCACGAACGCCGCCATCTCGCCACGGGTCACGGTGTCGCGCGGGCAGAACCGGCCGCTGCCGCAGCCGCCGGTGATCCCCTCGTAGAACAGCCAGTGGATGTGGTCGATGAACGTCGACGAGGCGATGTCGCTGAACTCGGGGGCGATGACGCGGTAGAGGTTGCCGCCGAGGTCCGTGAGGTACAGCTCGCCCGACTCGCTCTCGCCGAACGAGCTGATCGACAGACCGACCGTGCGCCGGAAGGTCAGCCCCGTTCCCGCGGCCGGGACCGTCCCGATCTTGCCGCTGCAGAAGTCGGCGAAGACGTACAGGCCATCGAGGTCGCGCTGGCTCGGCCCGCGGTAGACGTGGCCGCCGGTGATCGAGCAGCCCGACGCGTGGCTGTACTCGGCGATCGGCCGGATCTTGCCGGTCGTGTTGCAGCCCGATGACGGGCTGAAGCAGTGATTGCCCTCCATCGTCCGCCAGCCGTAGTTCCCGCCGCCGGCGAAGCCCGCCGGCTCGCGGTTGATCTCCTCGTAGCGGTTCTGCCCGACGTCGGCGATCCAGAACCGGTCGGTCTCGCTGTCGAACGAGATCTGCCAGGGGTTGCGCAGGCCGTACGCCCAGATCTCGTCGAGACCGGCCGCACCAACGAACGGGTTGTCGGACGGGATCGCGTAGGTCCCGTTCGGGCCGGAGCCGGTCCCGTCGACGTCGATCCGGAGGATCTTGCCGAGCAGGACGTTCTTGTCCTGGGCGTTGTTGCCCGGGTCGCCCGATCCGCCGCCGTCGCCGACGGCGATGTACAGGTAGCCGTCAGGCCCGAACACCAGGTCCCCGCCGTTGTGGTTCGTGTTCGCGGAGTGCTCGATCCGGAGCAGGATCTGCTCGGTCGCCGCGCTGGCCGCGGTCCGCCCGGCATTGGCCGTGTAGCGGGCCACGATGATGTCGCCGTCGGACTTGCGCGTGTAGTACACGTACAGGAAGCCGTTGGCCTCGAAATCCGGGTGGAACGCCAGCCCGAGCAGGCCCCGCTCGCCGCCGGCCGCGACCTTGCTGACGATGTTCAGGAAGCTCGCCCCGAGGAGCGTCTTGCCCTGCACGACTCGCACCGTCCCGCCGCGCTGGACGACGAAGAGACGGTTGGTGCCGTCCCCGGCATTCGCGATGCCCAGCGGCGACGACAGGCCGCCGACGACCCGCACCACCGTCAGCTGCCCGCTCGACAGCGCCGCGAGCTCGACCGGATCGGCGACCCGCGGCCGGACCGGCATGGCCGGGACGCGCGTCGCATCCGCCGTCGGGCGGACGGCCGCTCCCTGGCGCGCCTGGGCAGGAGCGCTGGCAATCGCCGAACCGACCATGGCAGCCATCACGATGATCAGCGCCAGCCGGCGCCGCCGCATGTTCCGCATCGATCGTCTCCCATCTCGTTCCGGTCGCCGGGTGATCATGGCTGAGGCTCGGGCTCGGGTTCGGCACCGAAGCCGCGATGGAGGTAGGTCACCATCTGGCCGCGCGTGACGGCGGCCGTCGGACAGTAGATCTCGGGTCCGCAGCCGCCGGTCAGGCCGGCCTCGGCGAGCGCGTTGATGTCGGCCTCGTGGGCCAGGCCGTTGTCGTCCGTGAAGTAGTCCGCCGTGGCCACGGGGAGCTCGAGCGCGGCCACCAGGAGGGACGCCAGCTGGCCACGGGTCAGGGTCGCCGACGGGCAGTACCGGCCGCCACCGCAGCCGACGGTCAGCCCCGCTTCGGCGATGCGGTTGATGTCGCGTTCGTGGGTCGTGCCGTTGTCGTCCGTGAAATAGTCCATCGTCGCCGCGGCCAGCTCCATCGTCCGGGCGAGCATCGCCGCGAGCTGTCCGCGCGTGATCGGGTTGTAGGTACAGAACAGGTCAACGTCGCAGCCGCCGACGATCCCCTGCTCGTAGGCCCAGCCGATGTGGGCGGCGAACGGCGAGGTCGACCAGTCGTTGATACACGACGACCCGGTCGAGATGCGCTTCACGGTCGTGCCGGTCGACCCGAACGAGACCCGGGCCCAGGTGCAGTTGTTTGCCTCGGACACCTCGTCGAACGAGTCGTAGAGGTCGACGACGTTGCGCAGGGTGTAGGTGCCGCCGGGCAGCCCGGTGATGTCGATCCACTGGCGGGCGAAGTTCCACGGGTATTTGTCGCCCCAGCCGATCGAGATGCCGGTCCGGGTGCTCGTCGCGTTGCGGGTGCCGCACCACGACTCCCGGTAGTACCTCGACTGCGGCGCCCCCGGCAAGGACAGGCTGCGCGGGTTGGTGTCGAAGAAGCAGAACCCGATCTTGCTGTCGCGTTCCGTGCCCTGGTTCGACCAGAGGTGGTACGACATCATCTTGCGGACGTGCCAGTGGTCGTGGCCGTCGCCGGCGTAGCGCAGCGTGGCGTCCGTCCGGACCCGTCGCGCCCCGATGTCGGTGTAGACGATCTGATCGACGACCCACGGGCTCGAGGTGCTCGGCCGCTGGGCCCGGGTCTCGAACGCGCCCTTGCCGAGATTGGCCATCAGGCTCGTGAACCGCAGGTAGCGCCGGCCGTTGGCGTTCTGGATCCGAAGGTCGGTGATCGGCGCGACCCGCAGGTCCGGCAGCCGATCGGCGGCGGCGGCGGTGGCCGGCGGCACCAGCGCGAGGAGCACGGCGACCAGACCGACAAGGACGCCAAGACGAGCAGCCAGGCGGGCGAGGAATCCGCGGCTCACGACCGGACGGTACACGGTCGGAGGCCGGTGCGTCACTTCGGCCCTGCCGGGCGCCCCGGTGTGCGGGACGCGGCCACTGACACCCGCCCGATAGCAACGCGACCCGCCGCGCCTCGTCGCGGCAAGCCTCGACCCGGCACGCTCGGAGCTCACAGCGAAGAGGAGACCCCGATGCAGACGAACGACACGACCCCGCCCGAGACCATGTCCCTGCCGATGGATGACACCACGGACGTTGCGACCGACGGCGACTGGATCGAGTCCCCGATCGACGACGAGACGTACAACCTGCTCATGGCCCTGACCTCGAAGCTCGAGGCCATCGACGTCTACCGGGTCTACGCGGAAGACGGCAATGCCGGCTTGTGGCGGGAGCTCGCGACGGATGACCGGCGCCACGCCGATCGACTCCTCGACGAGCTGAAGCAGCGGATGGCCGGTCGCTAGGCCAATCGTCCCGACGTCATCCCGAACGGGCGGTCAGGCGGCCGCCCGTTCGTCGCGTCCGGCCCTGATCGGACGCCGCTTGCATCCGGGAGGACAATCGACTCGCGACAGTGGAGTCGATCATGGATTCTGCCCATCTGATGCTGGCGGCCGTGCTCGTCGTTGCGGGCTTCGTCCTCGCCAGCCCGATGTTCGCCTCGGTCGGCCAGGCGGCTGACGGGATGGCGACCCTGTTCGTGCCGTTCGATCGAGCGCTGGGCTGGCCGCGCGGCGTCCAGGAGAGCGACGAGCCATGGGCCTGGCACGCGCCGGATCCGGCGAGCGCAACGGTGGACATCGATGGGGATGCCGGCTCTGACGATCGTCGGTCAGGCGACGTCTCGTGGGTCGGGCCGGATCGCGGCGCCTACGTCGTCCCGCTCGCCCCGGTCGAGCCCGTCCACCTGACCGTCCGGCCACACTGATCGACCGCCCGTCGGGGCGGACCCGTCGCCGGAATCAGCTCGTGGCGGCCGCCTCGCGTTCGCTCGCCCGGCGAAGATCCTCTTCCTTGCCTCGCGCCCGGCGCCGGTCGTGCTCGGAGAGCGCCCGCTTCCGGAGCCGGATCGACGTCGGCGTCACCTCGACGAGCTCGTCGCCCGCGATGAACTCGATCGCCGACTCGAGGGTGATCGGCCGGGCCGGCGTCAGACGCAACGACTCGTCATGGGAGTGCGTCCGGATGTTCGTGAGCTGCTTCGTCTTCGTCGCGTTGACGTTCATGTCGCCCGATCGGGAGCACTCGCCGATGATCATCCCCTCGTAGACCTCGACGCCGGCCCCGATGAAGAGCTCGCCGCGCTCCTCGAGGTTGAACAGCCCGAATGCGTTCGATGTCCCGGCTCGGTCGGCGACGAGGACGCCGTTCGTGCGATGGGTGACGTCGCCGGCCCACGGCCCGTAGCCCTCGCCGATCTGGTGGAGGAGCGCCGTCCCGCGGGTGTCGGTCAGGAGCTGCCCGCGATAGCCGATCAGCCCCCGGACCGGCAGGACGAACTCCATCCGGACCCGGCCGTCGGCGTCGGTCGTCATCTGCTCGAGCCGGCCCTTGCGGGCGGCGAGCGCCTCCTGGACCGGCCCGATGTAGTCCGGCGGGATGTCGATCGTGATCCGCTCGTACGGCTCCTGGAGCTCGCCGTCGACCGTGCGCAGGAGGACCTCGGGCCGCGACGCGGTCAGCTCGAAGCCCTCGCGCCGCATCTGCTCGAGCAGGACCGCCAGCTGGAGCTCGCCCCGGCCGCGGACCTCGAACGTGTCGCCGGTCTCGGTCGGATAGACCTCGATCGAGACGTTGCCCAGGGTCTCCTTGTCGAGGCGGGCCTTGATCTGGCGCGACGTGACGAACCTGCCCTCGCGACCGGACAGCGGCGACGTGTTCACCCCGAACGTCATCGACAGGGTCGGCGCATCGACGTCGAGCCGGGGCAGCGGCCGCGGGTCGGCCGGGTCGGTGATCGTGTCGCCGATCGTGACCTCGGGCAGGCCGGCGACCGACACGATGTCGCCCGGTCCGGCCTCGGCGATGTCGACCCGGTCGATCCCGTGGGCGGTCTGG
Source organism: uncultured Chloroflexia bacterium (assembly GCA_963746075.1). Lineage (GTDB taxonomy): Bacteria > Chloroflexota > Limnocylindria > Limnocylindrales > CSP1-4 > CF-46. The sequence continues at coordinate 330,409 of CAVUZY010000006.1, read as the reverse complement.
AGGGCCGTGACCGTGCCGCTGATCGTGACGACCCGGCCGGGCTCGATCGTGCCGGCGGTGTCGTCCGCCTCCTCGCGCAGGACCGTGATCCGCTGGCCGGTCCGGATCCGGCCGTTCCAGATCCGCCCGACCGCCATCCGCCCGACGTACTCGTTGGCCGACAGGTTCGTCACGAGGAGCTGGAGCGGGTGGCCGTCCTCGTAGGTCGGCGGCGGGGTGACCTCGACCAGGACGTCGAGGAGCACCTTCAGGTCCGTCGCGGGCTCGTCGAGCGAGCGGGTCGCCGTCCCGAGCTTGGCGTTCGTGTAGATGACCGGGAACTCGATCTGGTGGGCGTCGGCGCCGAGGTCCATGAAGAGCTCGTAGATCTCGTCGAGGACCTCCGCCGGCCGCGCGTCGGCGCGGTCGATCTTGTTGACGGCGACGACGACCGGCAGGTGGCGGGCCATTGCCTTCTGGAGGACGTAGCGGGTCTGGGGCAGCGGCCCCTCGGCGGCGTCCACCAGCAGGAGGACCGAGTCGACCATCAGGAGCGAACGCTCGACCTCGCCGCCGAAATCGGCGTGGCCCGGCGTGTCGACGATGTTCAGGCGGATGCCGGCGTGGTCGACGGTCGTCTGCTTGGCGAGGATCGTGATCCCCTTCTCGCGCTCGAGGTCGCCGGAGTCCATGACCCGATCGACGACGGCCTCGTTGGCGCGGAACGTGCCGGTCTGGCGGAGCATCGCGTCGACGAGGGTCGTCTTGCCGTGGTCGACGTGGGCGACGATCGCGACGTTGCGGATGTCGGATCGAGTCGCGCGCGGGGCGCCGGTGGCGGTCCGGTAGTTCGTGGTGGCGTCGGCGGGCACGGGTCGGCGGGGCTCCTGAGACATCCTGGGCCATCCATTCTCGCATGGAACGCCGCCCGCCCAACATGGCCGCGTCTAGAATGGCCCGATGGACACGAAACCTCTGCCCGTCGCGCCGCGCCGCCCCGGCGCCGCGATGACCGTCGCCGCGATCATCCTGGCCGCGTCGCCGGAGGCGGCCCTGGCCGACGCCGACGGCATGCCCGCCGTGCGGCGGATCGCCGATGCCGCCTGGTCCGGCGGGGCAACCCCGATCGTCGTCGTGTCGTTCGATCCGGATGGCGCGGTGGCCGCCGCCCTGGCCGGATCGCCGGTGACCCTGGCCGAGCCCGCGCCGCGCGAGGACGGCCCGAAGGCCCAGATGGCGCGCGGGGCCGACGTCGCTCAAGCCGAGGTCGGCGACACCGATGCGTTCCTGCTGTGGCCGGCCCGCCTGGCGTGGGTCGGGCCGGAGACGGTGACCTCGCTGATCGAGCTCCACGGGACCGAGTCCGCCGCCCTCCTCCGGCCGACGTGGGATGGCGCACCGGGTTGGCCGGTGGTCTGCCGGCGCCGGGTCTGACCACGCTTCGGGGGGTCGCCGCCGACCGGATGCCGGCCGTCGATCCTCGACGACCTGATCGCGTCCGGTCTCGCCGACCACCAGGTCGACCTCGGCGATCCCGGCGTCGCGATCGACGTGGCCACGCCGCGGCGCGACCTGCCGCCCTACCTCGGGCCCATGGAGCCGGCGGCGGGCCACACCCACGAGTGGGGCGCCGCTCAGGCCGAGGAGTCCGACGAGGGCCCGCTGGAGGGCCCGTCCCTCGCGCCGTATGCACCCGCGGGAGCCGACACCGAGGCCTGACGCTGCCGACGCGAGCGGCCAGACCGCGCGTCGGTCAGGCCGGCGCGCTTCGGAGCGACGCCCGGACGCGGTCGAACGGAACGATCGCCACGGCGATCCCGCCGATCACGAGCACGACCCCGATCAGCTGGTTGACCGTCGGCGCCTCGTGGAGCAGGACGATGCTGAGGACGACCGTCATGACCGGCTGGGCCAGCAGGATGATCGACGTCAGCACGGCCGGCAGCCGCGACAGCGAGAGCGAGATCAGCAGGTAGCCGAGCGACTGGGAGGTGAGCCCGAGGATCGCGAGCCACGCCAGGCTGGCCGGTGCCGGCGTCGGGTCGAGGTCGCCGACGATCACGCCGGCCAGGGCCGCCACCGCGGCCGTCGAGATCGTCGCGATCGCCACCGGACCGGCCGGCCGACGCAGATCGCGTCCGCCGCGCCGGATGATCAGCAGATAGCCGGCGTAGCAGAACGCCGTCGCGAGCCCGAACACGACCCCGAGGCCCGGATTGCTGCCGAACGCCCCGTTGCCGATCGCGCCGGAGATCAACGCCACGCCGACGAGCACGACCGGCAGGGCGAGGAACGTGTTGCGGCTCGGCCGCTCCCCGAAGGCCAGCCACGCCACGACGCCGACGATGATCACCTGGAGGTTGCCGAGGACCGTCGCCAGCCCCGCCCCCACGTACTCGATCGCGTGATGCCAGAACAGCAGGTCGCCCGCGAAGAACACGCCGGCGAACAGCGCCAGCCGGACGGTCCGAACCGGCAGGCCGCCGTAGCGTCGATGCTCCAGCCACGCGACGAGCAGGAGGAGCGGCAACCCGAACAGCGCCCGGAACACCGTCCCGGTCGAGGGCGAGACCTCGGCCCAGCGGTAGAAGATCCCGCTGAAGGCGATGCACGTCGCGCCGAGCAGCGCAGCGAGGCGTGGCCGCGAGGCGATGGCGGCAAGAACTGCGGGCAGCCCGCTGTCGCCGGCGTTGCTCAGCGGACCGGCTCCACGGCGCTGTCGGCGGTCGTCGGACGCGACCAGCGCTCCCGGGTCCGGGTCCGCACGAAGCCTTCGCTCTCGTACAGCCCCAGCGCGCGCTCGTTCCGGCCATTGACCGACAGCGACACGTCGGACACGCCGATCGCACGCAGGCGGCGGACGCCCCAGCGGAGGAGCTGGCGTCCCAGTCCCGCCTGCTGCCGATCGGGCCGGACGCCGATCGTCCAGATCTCGCCGTGCGGTTGGACGACACCGTCCCGCCGGATCGGCGCAGTGGCGCAGAATCCCACGAGCTCGCCCGTTGCCGTCTCCACGACCAGACCGGTGTCGGCATCGTGGATCGCGGGGTCGTCCAGGCCGGCCGTGACCATGGCCGCGTCGAGCTGGAGCGGCGTCGCGTGGTCGGCGAAGGCCGCGTTGAACAGGTCGATCCAGGGCTGGACGTCGCGGGTCCGGTCGAACGCCCGGGATTCGTGGCCCTCGGGCCAGACTGGCTCGCCGATCGACGCGGTCGGCGGCAAGGCCAGGTCCCACAGGGTCGAGTGGAACGCGAATCCCGTCGCCGCGAGGAACGCCTTCGCCCCGGCATCGTCGGGCATCGCGCCGAGGACGACCTGGTCGCGGCCGCGCGCCCGCTCCCCGCCGAGCTCAGCCGCGACGAGGGCGCGGCCGATCCCCTGTCGCCGCCGGTCCGGGCGCACGATCGCGACCTTGTAATCGGCCGAGACGAACCCGACGATCTCGTCGCCATCGAAGGCGCCGGCGACGATCCCCGGGTCGAGGTCGAACGACTTCAGGAAGTACTCGGCGTCCGCATCGGACGACACCCGGAAGTCGCCGGCGGCACGGGCTCGATCGACCTCGTCGCTCAGGGCCGGGTGATCCGCGGCCGTCAGGCGACGGACCTCCAGCGGCGCCATGGGACCTATGTCGGCTCGTCGGTGGGCTCGACGGCGGGGGCGACGGTCGCCTTGCCCGACACGCCGACGAAGCGCAGGCCGAGCTCGGCGAGCTGGGCCTGGTCCGGGGCGGACGGGGCGTCGAGCATCAGGTCGGCGCCCGACTGGGTCTTCGGGAACGCCATGACCTCGCGGATGTTCGTCTGGTTGGCGAGGATCATCGCCCAGCGGTCGATCCCGAGGGCGATCCCGCCGTGGGGCGGCGCGCCGAACTCGAACGCCTCGAGGACGGCGCCGAACTTCTCGCGCATCCCCTCCTCCGTCTGGCCCTGGAGGGCGAAGCTGCGGGCAAGCAGGTCGCGGCGATGGATCCGGACCGAGCCGCCGCCGAGCTCCCAGCCGTTGAGGGCGATGTCGTACTGCATCGCCCGGGCCCGGCCGGCGGGATCTTTGGGCGACAGCCTGGTCGGGTCGCCGTCGAGCGTCGTGAGGAGCTCCTCGTCCTCGGGCACGACGCCGCTGAACGGGTTGTGCGTCGCGTCCCAGCGCTCGTTCTCGGCATCCCAGTGGTACATCGGGAAGCGGTTGATCCAGCAGAACGCGAGGACGTCGGGATCGGCCAGACCGAGCCGGCCCCCGATCTCGACGCGGAGCCGGCCGAGGACGTCGGCGGTGACGTCCGGCGTGTCGGCCACGATGAGGATGAGGTCGCCCTCGGAGGCAGCCGTCGCCTCGATCAGGTCGCGCGTCAGCTCCGGCGTCAGGAACTTGGCGATCGGGCCGCGGATCTCGCCGCCTTCCGCCAGTCCCGAGGTACGCCAGCCCCTTCGCTCCGAACCGCTTCGCCCGCTCGGTGAGCTCGTCGATCTCCTTGCGCGTGATCCCGGCCATCCCGGGTGCGACGATCGCCTTGACTCGGCCGTCCGCCGCGAGCGCCTCGTCGAACACCCGGAAGCCGGAGCTCGGCGTCCCGGACGGGTCGACCAGGCGCGGTCCCAGGTCGACCAGCTCCATCCCGAACCGGAGATCCGGCTTGTCGCTGCCGAATCGGTCCATGGCCTCGTCGTACGTGAGGCGCGGGAACGGGACCGTTTGGAGCGGCCGCTGCGGGGTGGTCGCCCGGCAGACCTCGATGACCATCGCCTCGACGAAGGCCATGACGGTCTCCTCGTCGACGAAGCTCATCTCGAGGTCGAGCTGAGTGAACTCCGGCTGGCGGTCGCCGCGCAGATCCTCGTCGCGGAAGCACCGGGCGATCTGGAAGTAGCGGTCCATCCCGCCGACCATCAGGAGCTGCTTGAGCTGCTGCGGGCTCTGCGGCAGCGCGTAGACGGCGCCCGGCTGGAGCCGCGACGGGACGATGAAGTCGCGGGCGCCCTCGGGCGTCGATTTGATCAGGTTCGGCGTCTCGACCTCGACGAAGCCGTGGGCGTGGTGGACCTCGCGGATCGCCTGGACGAGGCGGCTGCGCAGGAGCAGGCGGCGGGTCATCGCCTCGCGCCGGATGTCGAGGTAGCGGTAGCGCAGCCGGAGTGCCTCGTCGATCGGGGCGTCGGGGTCGTTGAGGTAGAACGGCGGCGTCCTGGCCTCGGACAGGATCGTCACCGCGGTCGCCCGGAGCTCGATGGCGCCGGTCGGTAGGCGCGGGTTCTCGGTCCCGGGCAGGCGAGCCGCGACGTCGCCGGACACGGTCGACGACGAACTCGCTCCGAAGGCGGCTCGCGACCTCGTGAGCCTCGGGCTGGTCGGTCCGGTCGACGACGACCTGGGTGATCCCGTGCCGGTCGCGGAGGTCGAGGAAGATCAGCTGGCCGTGGTCGCGGCGGCGATGGACCCAGCCCGACAGGCGAGCGGTCGTGCCGGCGTCCGACGCTCGCAGGGCGCCGCAGGTGTGCGTCCGGTACGGCGTGGCGAGGAGGTCGGCGGGCGCGTCGGTCGCGCCCCGATCCATCGGGGGTGAGTCGGTCATGGCCCGCGTATCGTACGGGACTGGCTAGCTGCGGAGTCCCGCCGCCAGTCCATCTGACGTGCCACGGACGGCCCACGCCCGGGCGCTGAGGTGAATCGAGCCGTCCGTCGCGAACGGCAGCGTCTCGCGGAGGTGTTCGCGGAGGGCGTCGCGGCGCCCGGCATCGAGCCGCATCGTATAGCCGGGCGCCGGCCCGACGCCCGACAGGAACGGCGTCCAGACGTCGTCGAAGTCCGCGAACACGGTCGGGACGCCGATCGAGCGGACCTCCACCTCGCGAAGACCCGCTTCCTCGAACGCCAAGCGGAGCGGGTCCGGGGCGCAGATCGGGAAGCGGACCGCCTCATCGTCCGCGACCGCGCCCGGATCGAGCGCGATCGCGGCATCCCAGAACCGGCGGATCAGCTCCATGCCGCCGGCGTAGTCCCAGACGTAGCCCGCGACGACACCGCCCGGCACGACGACCCGGCGCAGCTCGAGCAGGCCGGCCGCCAGGTTCGGCACGAAGTTCAGGACGAGCCCGGAGACGACGGCGTCGGCCGCACCATCGGGGATGGGCACGCCGGCCGCCGATCCGACCGCGAACTGGGCTCGCCCATCCGGCACCGCCGCGCGAGCGTGATCGACGAACTCCGGCGATGGATCGATCGCGATGACCCGGGCCGGTGCGGCGGCGTCGAGGATCGTCGCCGTCAGGGCGCCGGTCCCGCATCCGACGTCCAGCCATGTCGCCCCGGGCGGCAGCGCCAGCCACTCCACGAACGCCCGCCCGATCGGACGGCTCCAGCGACCGATGTACGCCTCGTAGGCGTCGCCGCCGGTCCAACGATCCGACCCGATCACGACGACGCGGCCGCTCCGTGGCGGTGGCTGGCGTGCGCGCGGCCGAGCTCGCGGGCGAGGTCGTCGACCGCGACGAGCTTCTGGGTGCCGGCCTGGAGGTCGCGGAGCTGGACCTGACCCTCGCCGAGCTCCTCGCCGAGGATCACCGCGAAGTGGGCCTGCTCCTTGGCGGCCGACTCGATCTGCTTGCCGAGCTTGCGCTGGCTGAGCTCGGCTCGGGCCGCGATCCCGGCGGCCCGGAGCAGGGTCGCGATCCGGAGGCGGTCGGCGGTCGCCGCGGGATCTGCCCCGACGACCACCGCGGTCAGCGGGGCATCGCCGACCGGCGGGGTGCCCTGCGCCTCGAGCGCGAGCAGGATCCGGTCGAGGCCGAGCCCGAACCCGATGCCCGGCGTCGGCTTGCCGCCGAGAAGCTCCACGAGCCCGTCGTAGCGGCCGCCCCCACCGAGGGCCGACTGCTGGCCGGCGACGCCACGGGGATAGACCTCGAACGCGGTCCGGGTGTAGTAGTCGAGACCACGGACGAGTCGCGGCTCGAGGCGATAGGCCACGCCGAGCCCGTCCAGGTGGGCCCGCACGCCCGCGAAGTGCTCGCTGCAGGCCGGGCAGAGGCGGTCGGTGATCACGGGCGCGCCGGCGTTGATCTCCGTCATGACCGGCTCCTTCGAGTCGAGAAGGCGGAGCGGGCTGCGCTCGAGCCGCTCGCGTTCGAGGTGCGGCAGGCGATCGATGTGGTTGCGGTAGTACGCGGCGAGCTCGGCGACGTAGGCCGGCCGGCAAGCACTGTCGCCGATCGAATTGAGCAGGATCTCCGGATCCCGGATGCCGGCGTCGCGGTAGAAGCGGTCGGCCATCTCGATCAGCTCGGCGTCGACCGCCGGCCCCGGGTCGCCGATCGCCTCGACGTCGAACTGCCAGAACTCGCGGTACCGGCCGGCCTGGGGGCGGTCGTAGCGGAACATCGGCCCGGTCAGCGTCAGCTTCACGGGCTGGGGCAGGGTCTGCATCCCGTGCTGGATGTAGGCCCGGACGATGCCGGCCGTCGGCTCGGGCCGGAGGGCCCACGTCTCGCCGTCCTCGGTCCGCGGCGCCAGCCGGAACAGCTCCTTCTCGACGATGTCGGTCACCGCGCCGACGCCTCGCTCGAAGACCGCGGTCTGCTCGAAGAGCGGGGTCTCGATCGGTCGGTAGCCGTAGCGCGCCGCGAGGTCGGCCCCGAGCCGCTCGAGCCGGATGAAGGCCGTCCGCTCGGCCGGCAGGAGGTCGCGGGTGCCCCGTGGGGCGCGGAAGGTGGGCATCGTCCGCGCAGTCTAGCGGCCACACATCGGCCACCGATCGCCGACCGGCGGGCCGGGCCTCCCCTGCGGCGCGCGGATCATCCAGCTCGTGGGTCCAGCGGGGGTGTCTCCGCGCGTGGTTGCGGGCTATCTGGCGGGGATCGCCATCGGCACCCTGTCGATCACCTGCTGTTTCTCGGCATGCGCGCCGTCATGGACGTCGGCGGGCTTTGGCCGGTGGCGGGCCGTATGCCAAACCGGACGGACGCGGCCGCCCGCCCTAGTTCAGGTCGCGTTGGACGTTGATGACGTCCTTCAACCCCTCGATCCGGCTCATCACCCGGGCCAGCTGCGACACCGATGCGACCTGGAGCGTGGCCGTCACGATCGCGGTGTGGTCCGGGTTCGTGTGGACCGCCGCGGCGAGGATGTTGACCTTGTTCTCGGCCACGACCTGGGTGATGTCGTTCAGCAGCCCGGTGCGGTCGTACGCCTCGACCCGAATCGCGATCGGGTAGGTCTGGGCCGGCGCCGCCTCCCACTCGACCTCGATCAGGCGCGGGACCTCGCGCTCGTTGAGCACGGTCGGACAGGACCGAAGGTGGACCGTCACGCCCTTGCCGCGGGTGATGAACCCGACGATCGGGTCGCCCGGGATCGGGTGGCAGCATCTGGCGAACCGGACGAGGAGATCGCCAACGCCCTTGACCCGGACGCCGCCGGTTCGAACGGGGATCGTCGCCGGCGCGACCGTCGGCAGACCGACCTCCGTGTCGTCGAGGACGCCGAGCCGGGCGACCACCTGCTGGGCGCTGACCGCGCCGTAGCCGATCGCGGCGTAGAAGTCATCGAGCGTCTCGTGGTTGTAGGCGCGGCCGACCTCGGCGATCTTCTCGGTGCCGACCGCCTGGATCGTCTTGCGGGCAAGGCGTCGGAGCTCGCGCTCGAGCGCCTCGCGGCCGTGGACGATGTTCTCGTCGCGGTCCTTGCGTTTGAACCATTGGCGGATCTTCTCGCGGGCATGGGAGGTCCGGACGACGTTCATCCAGTCGCGCGACGGGCCGTGCTCGCCCTTCGTCGTCATCACTTCGACGATGTCGCCATTCTTCAGCCGGTAGTCGAGCGGGACCAGCCGGTTGTTGACCTTCGCCCCGATCGTCCGGTGGCCGACGTCGGTGTGGATCCGGTAGGCGAAGTCGAGCGGGGTCGCTCCGGCCGGGAGGTCCTTGATGTCGCCCTTCGGCGTGAACACGAACACCTGGTCCTGGAAGATGTCGAGCTTGATCCCCTCGACGAATTCGGTCGCGTCCGACTCGCTGACATCGCGCTGCCACTCCATCAGCTGGCGCAGCCAGGCGAGCTTGGCGTCGTACTCGCGATCGGACTTCGTGCCGTCCTTGTACCGCCAATGGGCGGCGATCCCGACCTCGCTGACCTGGTGCATCGCCTGGGTCCGGATCTGGATCTCGAGCGGCTTCCCGTCGAGGGCGATGACCGCGGTGTGGAGCGACTGGTAGAGGTTGTTCTTCGGAACCGCGATGTAGTCGTCGAACTGGCCCGGGATCGGGCGCCACAGGGCGTGGACGACACCGAGCGCGGCGTAGCAGTCCTTGACCTCGTCGACCAGGATCCGGATCGCGTAGACGTCGTAGATCTCGGCGAACTCGGCCGACTTGCGCTGCATCTTCTTGTCGATGCTGTAGATGTGCTTGGGCCGTCCCTGGAGATCGGCGTCGATGCCGGATTCGACGAGCTTCGGGGTCAGCTCGGCGATCGCCCGGCTGATGTAGTCCTCGCGGCCCATCCGGCGCGTGTCGAGGAGCTTCGCGAGCTCGCGGAAGCGCTCCGGCTCGAGGACCTTGAATGCGAGATCCTCGAGCTCCCACTTGATCTGCCAGATCCCGAGCCGCTCGGCGAGCGGGGCGTAGATCTCCTGGGTCTGACGGGCGATCCGGAGCTGCTTGTCGGACGGCAGCCCGTACAGGGTCCGCATGTTGTGGAGCCGGTCGGCGAGCTTGATGAGGACGACCCGGATGTCCTCGGCCATCGCCAGGAGCATCTTCCGGATGTTCTCGGCCTGCTGCTGCTCGTGGCTGTGGGTGCTGAACCGCGACAGCTTGGTCACGCCGTCGACGAGGCGGGCGACTTCAACGCCGAAGCGGTCCTCGATGTCGGTCAAGCCGTACTCGGTGTCCTCAGGGACGTCGTGGAGGAGCGCGGCGGTGACGGCGACCGGATCGATCCCGAGCTCGGCCGTGATCTGGGCCGATGCGATCGGGTGGGTGACGTAGGGCTCCCCGGTCGCCCGGCGCTGGCCCTCGTGGGCCTCGACGGCGAGATCGAACGCCCGCGCCATGGGATCGAGGTCGGCCTGCGGGTAGTGCTCCCGGACCGAGGCCACGAGCTGCTTCTTCAGGGCCTCGAGGTCGATCGTGGTGGGGTCCTTCGCGGCCGCCGCGGGACGACTCTGGGTCCGGCGCGGGCCGGTCGACTTCGGTCGCCGGGCGGGCGTGGCGGTCGCCGAAACGGCAGGCACGACGGCATCGGGACGCGAGGCGGGACGCTTGGCGTCGTCGGGGGTGCTGGTGCGGGGCGCGGCCATGTCATCTCAGGATAGCAGCGGTCCCTGCGTGATCCGGGCGCTCGTGAGGCCGGGCCGCTCCGAGCGGAACCATGATGGCCGGTCAGTCGCTCCGAATCGCGCCCAGCCAGACCCCGCCGATCACCAGCGCGGCGCCCGCGACGAGCGGCGGGCTGACGGGCTCGGCCAGGAGGATCGCGCCCAGCGTGAGCCCGACGATCGGCGCCAGGACGAACTGGGTCGACACGGCGGTGGCCGTCCAGTGACGGAGGAGGAGCAGGAACAGCAGGAACACGCCGACCGTGCCCGGCAGGATGAGGTAGAGCAGCGACAGCCGCGTCCCCGGATCGACCGGCACGACCCATCGCTCGCCGGCGGCCAGCGACACGGCGAGGAGCACGATCGCCCCGACGCCGCTCGCGATCGCATTCCGCGCGACCGGATCGGCCTGCGCGGCCCGCTTCGCGACGATCCCTCCGGCGGCGAACGAGATGGCGGCCGCCAGGATCGACAGGACGGACAGGAGCGGGACGTCGGAGCCGGCGTCGACGCCGTACATGAGCGCGATCCCGGCGAGGGCGACCAGGCCACCGGCGACGGGCCGCCAGCGGAACCGCTCGAGGCCGATCGAGACGGCCATGACGAGCGTGATCAACGGCCCGAGCGCGAGCACGACCTGCCCGAGCCCGACCGACGCCCGGACGAGGCCGAGGTACAGGAAGCCGAAGAACGCGGCGAAGGCACACAGGCCGTAGATCGCGGCCTCGACGATGCTGCGCCGGTCCGGCAGACGGGTACCACGGGCAACCGCAAGGCCGGCGAAGACGATCGCGGCGATCACGAAGCGCAGGCCGGCATTCCAGAACGGTCCGAGCTCGCGGTTGGCATAGCGAATCGCGACGGTGTTGGCGCCGACCATCACGACGAGGGCCACAAACGCCACAACCAGCACGGCCGGTGCGGGTCGGGTCGACGCGCCGTCGTCGTCCGTCGTCATCGTCAGCCGCCGAGCAGGGCCTCGGCGTCGAGCGTCGCGTCGATCCGGAGGTCGCCACCGACCGCGCCGACGCCTCTCAGCCGGAGCGGAAACGACGGGTCGAGGCTCAGGATCGCGGCCGACCCGAGCGGCGTCGAGAGCGCGATCGCGCCGGTCTCGTCGATCACGAGCCGACCCTCCACCGTCGATCCGGCCGACCGGATCCGGAGCGTGTTCGGGGCGACCAGCTCGGTCGAGGTCACGGCAACGCCGAACTTCGCCTGGAACGCGGCCTTCACGACCCGGTCGACGGTCGCGGCGTCTACGAGGATCGTGGCGTCGGCCGCGGACGCATCGCCGTCGATCTCGACGTCGCCGGTCGTCGTCGCCCCGGCAGAGGTCCGGAGCGCCGCGCCGGTGATCCGCCCGGTGATGTGGCCCGCCGTCCGACCGACCACATCGACGTCACTCAAGACGAGGCTCAGCGTGGCCGCGTGGAACGTCCGGAAGTCAACGTCCGTGCCGGCGATCTCGACCCGATCGGCCCGGCCGAGGAGGAGCTTCGGTGGCGGGTTCGAGGTGGCCGTGATGGTGGACGAGCCGGCCCGGTAGCCGGAGCTCTCGAGCGCGGACGCGATGACCGACGACGCGAGGACCGGCGAGCCGAACCACGCGGCCGCCGACAGGACGATGGCGGCGAGGATCACGACGAACAGGCAGCCGCGCATGGTCAGCCACCAGCCTCTGCCGCAAAACCGAGCGCAGCCAATGCAGCCAGGGCGGTCGCTCGCTCGTCGTAGGCGACCGGCCCGTCGGGCCCGATGATCGACTGCTCATGTCCTTTGCCCGCGAGGAGCACGATGTCGCCCGGCCGCGCCCGCTCGAAGGCAGCTTCGATGGCCCGCGGCCGATCCACGATCAGGAAGAGGTCGCGATCGCGACGCTTGCCGCCGTCCTCGGCGCCGCGGGCGATGTCGTCGAGGATCCGGAGCGGGTCCTCGCCGCGCGGGTCCTCGTCCGTGACGACCACGATCCGGGCGCGCTCGGCGGCGATCCGGCCCATCATCGGCCGCTTGTCCGTGTCGCGCTCCCCGGCCGAGCCGAAGACGGCGATCACGTCGCCGCCGCGGGCCGCGGCCAGCGGCGCGAGCAGCCCGAGCACCTTTTCGAGCGACGCCGGGCTGTGGGCGTAGTCGATCACGACCCCGAACGGCTGGCCCGCGTCGAGCCGTTCCATCCGACCGGGCACGCCGTGCAACCCCGTCAGGCCGGTTCGGACGGCCGCGGGGTCGAGCTCGAGGACCTCACCGAGCGCGACGACCGCGAGCGCGTTGTGGACGTTGAACCGACCGGCCAGACGAAGCTCGACGGTGGCGGCGCCACTCGGTGCCTCGAAGGCGATTCGGATGCCGTGGCCATCCTCCTCGACATGGGTCGCCCGGACGTCGGCGGCCGGATCGGTGCCGTACGTCAGGATCCGGGCGCCCGCCTCCTGGGCGACGCCGACGAACAGGCCCGCGCTCGGGTCGTCGGCGTTGACGATCGCGGCCTTCGGCCAGGTCCGGCCGTCGAGCTCCTTGCGCCGGTTCGCCGGGCCGATCGCGAGTCGCTCGAACAGCGACAGCTTCGCGTCGCGATACGCCTCCCACGAGCCGTGGAATTCGAGATGCTCGTGGGTCAGGTTGGTCAGGATCGCGACGTCGTAGGCGATCCCGTGCACCCGGTCCGCGGCCAGCCCGTGGGACGTGGTCTCGACGACGGCGACGGCGTTTCCGGCCCTCCACCATTGCCCGCAGCGTCGCCTGGAGGAACGGCGCCCCGGGAGTGGTCGTGTGCTCGGCGTTGGCCTCCCGGACCGATCCCACCTGGGTCGCGACGGTCCCGATCAGCCCGGTCGAGAGCCCGGCGGTCTCGAGCGCCGCCGCGGCGAGGAAGGCAGTCGTCGTCTTGCCGTCGGTCCCGGTGATCCCGACGATCCCCAGCCGGCGCGATCGGATCGCCGAACCACCACGCCGCCGCGTCGGCGAGGGCGGCGGTCGGCCGATCGACGACGAGCTGGGGCAGCGCGACCTCGGGCAGCGGTCGCTCGACGAGCGCGGCCACGGCCCCGGCGGCCGCGGCGGCCGGCAAGAACGCGTGGCCGTCGGCGTGGAGACCGGGGATCGCGACGAACAGACTGCCGGGGCTGACCGCGCGCGAGTCGTCGGTCACGCCGCGGATCGGAATCGCGCCGAGGGCGGCCGGCCCGATCGCCTTGCCGCCGTCGCGCGCGCCGTGGAGCCGGCCGTCGGCGCCAAGTCGGGCGATCAGCTCGCCGAGCGGACGCGGGTCGCGCGGCGCAGACGCGGCGAGCAGGTCGGCGATCGAGGGTTGTCGGGCGGTCATCGCTGCCAATGGTCCGTCAGCGCCGCAGAAGGCGCGTCGCCTTCGCCGCAAGCCGGCCGACGCGGTAGCGGTTGGCGTCGAGGACCTTCTCGTGGGCGCCTGCCAGCTCGAGCCACGCCCCGCCGAACGAGCGCTTGTGCTGGTACAGGCCCCACATCGGCTCCCCTTCGCGCGGCTCACGTCGAGCCCCGGCGACGTCGACGCCGCCGAGGTCCATCTCGGCCCGTCCCTCGCGGAGCGCCAGCTCGATCGCCCGCCAGCGGAGGAGATGGAGCGCGCCGGGATGGTCGCGCCGGGCGTCGGCGTGATCGCCCGAGTGGACGGTCGACAGCCGCTCGCCGTGGCGGTACAGGACCAGCCCGGCCTGCGGCGCGCCGTCGGCGGTGCGCGCCTCGAGCAGGACCAGGTGGCCTGCCCGGTGGGCGGCCCGCCACCAGGCGAGGAACGCCTCGCGCGGCCCGAAGCTGAACTGGAGCCGCTCGCCGGTCTCGAGGAGGAGGCTGTAGAACCGGTCGAGCGCGATGTCCGTCGGCTCGCGCGGAACCTCGAACCCCTCCCCCACCCCGCCCGGCGGGAGGCGACCGTCGTGGCGGACGACGACGATGCCGTCCTTCTCGGCCTTACGGATCCGCTGGCGGGTCGACTTGGCGATGCCACTGAACACGTCGTCCGAATCGCGACCCGCGAGTGGCAGCGAGATCCGGTGGCGCGACGGCTGGATCTCCTCGATCGGGTGGAACCCGATTGCGGCCAGGCGATCGCGGTAGCCGTCGGCTGCCGCGATCTCGGCATCAGACGCCACCACCGCCACGGCGCCGTCCGCGAGATGCGTCGACGATCGCTTCGAGGCGCCGCGCCGTCTGCTCGGCGGGCTCGCCGGCGGCGATCGGGCCGCGCGGGAGATACGCGCTCCAGCCGCCGACGATGGGCAGCGAACGGCGCAGCGCGAGCACCCGGAAGCCGTCGTCCTCGATCACGAGCTGGTCGGCCGCCCAGCCGGCCGCGACGCGGTGCTCGGCCCACGCCCGCGACTGGTAGACGTGGCCGCCGGGCGCGTCGACGGTCCGCTCGTCCCAGTCGGCGAGCTCCTCCGCCGACGCCGCGCGGATCGAGGTCAAGCGGCGTCGCCCCCGCTGAAGCCGGCGGCGCCGCCCCCGCCCGCGATCCCGTGGCGGCGACGGGCCCACAGCACCCGGGCCTGCTGGGCTCGCTCGTACACCTGCCGGCCGAGCGGATCGAGGACCAGGTCCCAGGCGCCGACGTAGTGCACCTCGCGGCCGCCGAAGCCGGTCTTGAAGTGGGCGATGCCGCCGGTCGCGAGCCCCCACAGGTCGTAGCTCGTCGCGCCCTGCTCGCGGGAGCTCCGGATCGCCTCCCACTTGAGGAGGTAGTTCGCCCGGGACTCGCCGCCGTCCGCGGTCATTCCGCCGTACGGCTCGACGACCCGGGTCCCGCTCCGAACGAGGAACAGGGTCGCCAGCGGCTCGCCGTCGGGACGCCGGGCGAACAGGAGGCGGGCGTTGCCGGTCGGCCGAAACGCCTCCCAGATGTCGCGATACGCCTGCTCGGTGCGGATCAGGAAGCCGGCCCGGTCGGCCGTCTCGCGGTAGACCCGGTAGAACTCCGACAGAGCGTCGCCCTCGGCGTCGGTCACCGTGATTCCGGCGTTGCGCGCCTTGTTGACGTACTGCCGCCACTTCTTGCGGAGATCGCCCCACAGGGTCTCCTCGTCCGGGGCGAGGTCGATGATCCGGGTCGCGTTGGGCTGGATCGGCGTGGCGGGCCGCCAGCCCGCGGCGCGCAGGCTCCGGCGGATCGCGCCGTCCGCGTCGGCGGGGCCGTCGCGCTCGATCTCGGGGTCGATCCGGAGGTGCGAGACCCGGCTGGTCCGGCAGGACTCCCCGGGCCGATTCAGTGAACGCGCGCGATCGTGTCGGGGCTCCAGGCCGCGGTCACCGGGCCCCGTGGGGCGTAGGCGAAGGCCCATGGCAGGGGTCGCGGCTGGCGCAGCAGGACCTGGGCGCCGACCGCGGCCGCGTCGCCCGACGCGGACCGGATCCGGCGGCTCGTCCAGCCGTTCACGGCCTTGACCTGCGCCCAGCCGGCGAGCTGGAGATAGGAGCCGGGCTGGCCGGCCGCGACGAAGGCGTCCCAGTCCGTGTCCCTCGCGTCGGTCGGGCGGCGGTCGTCGGATGGCTGATCCAACGAACGGTCCGGAGGCGGGGACGCGTCGGCCACGGGCGCGCCGGTCACGCCGGGCGAGGCCGGCGGATGAGGTCGAGCATGAGCCCGATGATGGAGGGGAGCTCCCCGATCCGCAACACGAGCGAGGCAACGGCGGATGTCAGCAGCCAGACAACTCCGACGATCGTCATCCTGACGACCAGGCCGATGCGGTCCGGGTCGTCGCCAAGCGCCAGCCGCAGCCCTTCCAGGACGCCCAGCGCGGCCAGCGACCCGGCGATCGCGACGACGATCGACCGGATGCCGAGCGACAGGAGCGGCCGGAACGCGAGCTCCGGCAGGCTCCGCTGGAGGAGGACGAGGAGCACGATCGTCTCGACCCAGGCGGCGATCGCGATCGCCAGGCCGAGCCCGGGCAGCCCGAACCGCCCGGCCAGCACGCCGGCCAGGCTCGAGTTGATGACGACGGCGAGGACCGCTGCCGCGACCGGCGTCTTCGTGTCCTGGCGGGCGTAGAACGCCCGGGCCAGGATCGCGATCAGGGCGTGGGCGGTCAGGCCGAGGAGCAGGGTCGCCAGCGTGGCGGCCGTCAGGTCGAGGTCGCCGCCGACCCGTTTGGCCGAAGCCGAAGAGCACATCGACGATCTCGTGCCCCAGGACGATCGCGATCCCCGTGATCGGCAGCATGACGTACAGAACGAGGCGGATCGCCCGCGACATGAGATTGGCGAACTCCTCGTGCCGCCCGACGGCCGCGTCGCGCGACAGGGACGGCAGGACGACCACGCCGAGCGGGACGCCGATGACTCCGATCGGGATCTGGAGCAGGGTGAACGCGAAGTAGAACACCGAGATCGCGCCAGTCCCCGAAGGTCGATGCGATCGAGTTGAGGACGACGAACGTGATCTGCCCGGCACCGAGCCCGAGCGCCCGTGGCGCCATCAGTTTGAGTGCCATGCGCGTCTCGGGATCGGCGAGCTCGATCCGCGGCGTCGTACCGGAAGCCCTGGGCCCGGAGCGGCGCCAGCTGGACGACCAGGTGCAGGATCGCACCGGCGACGACGCCGATCGCCAGCCCGGTCACGCCGAACGATGGCGTCAGAACGAGGGCCGCGCCGATGATCGCGAGGTTGTAGACGATCGGGGCGATCGCCGACGCGGCGAACCGGCCCCGCGCGTTCAGGACGCTCGTCACGAGCGAGCCGAGCGACAGGAAGATCGGGCTCAGGACCATGATCCGGGTCAGATCGACGGTCCGGTTGACCTTGGCCGGATCGAACCCCGGGTTGATCGCCGCGATGATCGCCGGCGCGGCCACGAGGACCACCAGCCCGAGGACGAGCAGCGCCGCCAGCATCATGTTCGCGATCGTCGACACGACGCGCCACGCCCGCGACACCTCGCCGTTGGCCAGGAGGCCGGTCACGATCGGGATCACGGCCGAGGACAGCGCCCCGGCGGCCACGAGCTGGAACATCAGGTCCGGAAGGCGGAACGCCGCCAGGAAGGCGTCCAGCTCGGGCCCGGCGGCGAACGTGTTGCCGATGATCACGACCCGGAGCCAGCCCAGGACGCGCGAGAGGAGGAACGCGCCCGAGACGATCAGGCCCGCCCGAGCCAGGGCCCGCGACGAGCTCACGTGGGGGCGGAAGCGCGCGTCGCCCGCGGATGGGCGCCGCGGTACGCGGAGCGCAGCCGGGCGGGCGAGACGTGGGTGTAGATCTGGGTCGTCGCCAGGCTCTCGTGACCGAGCAGCTCCTGGACGACCCGCAGGTCCGCTCCACCCTCGAGCAGGTGGGTCGCGAACGAGTGGCGCAGCGTGTGCGGCGAGACGCCGACCGGCAGACCGGCTCGGCGTCGGAGCAGGTCGAGCCGGTAGCGCAGGCCGCGCACACCGATCGATTCGCCGCGGTGGTTCAGGAAGACTTCGGTCGGCCCGGCCTGGTCCGAGCCCGGACCGCGGCGACGCGCCGCCAGGACTGGCCGGCCGTCCTCGAGATAGCCCGCCAGCGCCTCACGGGCCGGCCGCCCCAGCAGGCCGATCCGCTCCTTGCGCCCCTTGCCAAGCACCCGGATCTCGCCACGCCGGAGGTCGAGCGCCGCCAGCTCGGCCGATGCCAGCTCGCTGATCCGCAGACCGGCTGCGTACGCGGTCTCGACGATCGCCCGGTCGCGGATCGCGATCGCGATCGTCAGGTCCGCTCGGGTTCGAGCCGCTCGTCGTCCAGGGCGGCGTCCACGGACGCGAGCAGTCGCTCGACCTCGTCGACCTCGAGGACCCGCGGCAGCCGGCGGGGCAGGCGCGGCGTGGCGATGGCGCCCCATGGATCGCCCGGCGCCAGCTCCTCGCGGGCCGCGAACCGGTGGAACGAGCGGATCGCCGCAAGCCGCTGGGCCGTGGACGCCCGCGCCCGGCCCATCCCGAGCACCGCGAGGTAGGTCCGGAGGTCCGAGCGGGACGGCGTTCGCCAGTCCACACCGCGGATCGCGAGCCAGTCGAGGTATGCGGTCAACGTCGCGGTGTACGAGCGCTGGGTGTGCTCCGAGGTGTCACGGGCCGACAGCGACCCCAGGAAGCGCTCCAGCGCGGACGCCGCGAGCGGGTCGGTCACGCGTCGGGCGCGGCGGCCGGCTTCGCTGCGCGGCGGATGCCTCCGCGGGCGGCCGGCCGGGCGCCGGCTGATCGGCCACCGCTCTTGCCGCTCGAGCCACCCGATGCGCGTCCGCGACGCGCCCCACCGCCGCGGGCCGGCTTGGCAAGCGCTTCCGGGTTGGGCGGCCCGCCCTCGAGCCGCGCCCCGACCAGCTCCCCGCCCTCCGGCAACGGAACGTCGGCGCCGCACTTCAGGCACAGGCCGGTTTCGCCGTGTCGGGCGACCGGGCCGTCGTCCGCATCGTGGACCGCCCCGACCGGCTCGAAGTTCGTCGTGAAGTCGCACTTCGGGTAGTTCGAGCACCCCCAGAAGACGTTCCCCGTGCGCCGGGCGCGACGCGGGACGAGGTGGCCGTCGTTGTTCTTCGGGCAGGCGACGGTGAACGGCAGCGGGTCCGGCGGCGGCGGGCCCTCCTTCTTGATGTACGTGCAGTCCGGGTACCGGGAGCAGCCGACGAACGGCCCGAACCGTCCGCGCTTGCCGACGAGCGTGCCCTCGCCGCAGGTGCGGGCAGCCTCGCCCTCGCCGGCCTGGGGCGGCGCCTCGTCGCCCGGCAGCGGGCGCGATTCCTTGTGCTCGGGGAACAGCGAGCAGGCGAGGAACCGCCCGTTGCGCCCGAGCCGGATGACCATCGGGTGGCCCTCCGAACAGACCTCGTCGCTGGGCTCCGTCGTGACGTCGCTCCGCTTGATCCGCTTGCGGACGTCGTCGACCTGGTCCCGGAGCGGGCCGAAGAACGCGCGCAGCAGCGGCACCCATTCGCGCTGGCCGCCGGCGACCTCGTCGAGCTCCTCCTCCATCCGCGCCGTGAACGCCAGGTCGACGTACGTCCCGAAGTGCTCGACCAGGAAGTCCGTCACGACGTTGCCGATCAGCTCCGGGTGCAGCCGCCGTTCCTCGACCCGGACGTAGCCGCGGTCGAGGATCGTCGAGATCGTCGCGGCATACGTCGAGGGACGCCCGATGCCGTGCTCCTCGAGGGCCTTGATCAGGGTCGCCTCGGTGAAGCGCGGCGGCGGCTCGGTGAAGTGCTGCGTCGGGGTCACGTCGCGGACGCGTCGTCACGTCGCCCTCGCCCACGGGCGGCAGGGCGCGTTCGGCCTCCTCGTCCTCGGCTGCGCCGTCGTCGCGACCCTCCGTGTAGACCGCGGAGAACCCGTCGAACAGCGTCTTCGTCGCGCTCGCCCGGAGCTCGTACGGACCATCGGCGCAGGTCGACCGTCGTGGTCTCGAGCTCCTTGGCCGCCATCTGCGAAGCCAGCGCCCGCTGCCAGATCAGCCGGTACAGGCGCAGCTCGTCGTTGGGCAGGGAGCCGGCGAGCGAGTCGGGGTCGCGCCGGAAGGCCGTCGGCCGGATCGACTCGTGGGCCTCCTGGGCGCCCTTCGACTTGGTCCTGTAGACCCGGCCCTTCGGCATCGTGTAGGGCTCGCCGAAACGCGCCCGGATGACGTCGCGCGCCTCGCCCATCGCCACGCCGGCGATCGCGGTGGAGTCGGTTCGCATGTAGGTGATCAGCCCGACGTGACCCTCGGGCGTGTCGGCGCCCTCGTACAGCCGCTGGGCGACCGACATCGTCCGCTTCGGGCTGAAGCCGAGCTTGCGGCTCGCCTCCTGCTGGAGGGTCGAGGTGGTGAACGGCGGGGCGGGGCTGCGGCTCTGCTTGCGGGTTCCGACCTTCGTGACCCGTGGCTCCAGCTCGCGCAGGGCCGCGACATGGCGGTTGGCCGTCTCCTCGTCGCCGACCTCGAGCGCGGCCCCGCCGATCCGGACGAGCTCGGCCGCGAACAGCGCACCCTCGGCGGTCGCCAGGATGGCCTGGATCGTCCAGTACTCGCGGGCGGAGAAGGCGTCGATCTCGCGCTCGCGCTCGACGACGAGCCGGACCGCGACCGACTGGACCCGACCGGCCGACAGCCCCGATCGAATCTTGCGGCTCAGCAGCGGGCTCAGCGTATAGCCGACGAGCCGGTCGACGATCCGACGGGTCTGCTGGGCGTCGACCAGGTTCGTGTCGATGTCGCGGGGATGGGCGAACGCCTCGCGGATCGCGCCCTCGGTGATCTCGTTGAAGGTCACCCGATGGGCCTTCGCGGCCGGGACGTGGGCGGCCTCGGCCACGTGCCAGGCGATGGCCTCGCCCTCGCGGTCGAGGTCGGTGGCGAGCCACACGTCGTCGGCGATCTTGACCGCCTTCGTGATCTCGGCCAGCTGCTTGCGGCGATCGTCCGAGACGACGTACTCGGGCGCGAAGTCATGGTCGACGTCCACCCCGAACTTGCCCTTGCCGGGGTTCTCGGGGAGGTCGCGGACATGGCCGTAGGAGGCGAGGACCTTGTAGTCGGCGCCCAGGTAGCGTTCGATCGTCCGGGCCTTGGCAGGCGATTCGACGATCACGAGGTTCTTTGACACGGCCGGGAGCGTAGCACAGGGTCCTGCACGGCCAGCCATCGGCGAATCGGCCGTCGCGGAGCTCGCGCAGGCGTCGGGCGAAGCCCGACGAGGACCGGTCCCGGGTGGCGGATGGGGGCGGGTCCGGCCGTGAGGTCGGCTCGCCGTGGTCGGCGGATCGTCATGGGCTTCTCCCGATGAGCGTCCCGTCGGAGTCGACGGGCTCGACCCGATGTCATCCGCGGGGACGAGGCCGCCAATCGTCGGAAACCCGGCGATCCAGGGCGATGACCACCCGCAAGCCGGCCCGACGGGTTTGCCTCAGGGGCGGCGGGCGGCCCAGTCGAAGGCCACGCTCGTGCCACCGGCCGGTCGGGCGTTGACGCGGACGGACGCGCCGATCTCAGCCCCTCGCCGCGTCGCGTCCGCCAGACCGCGGGCGCCGGCGCGGACCGCACCCGCGACGGCTGGGTCGAACCCGCGGCCGTCGTCCGACACGACGAGCGACAGCCGATCCGGGTCGACCGAGACGGCGATCGACACGAGGGTCGCCGCGGCGTGCCGGACGGCGTTGTCGATCGCGACCTGGGCCGTTCGCCAGGCGGCCCGCTCGATGGCCGCCGGCGGCCGGTCCCCCGCCCGCCCGACATCGATCTGGACGGCGAGCCGGCTGTCCGCCTCGATCCGCTCGGCGAGGTCCTCGAGCGCGGCGACGAGTCCGAACGCCTCGAGGACGACCGGCCAGCGATCGGCCATCAGCCGCTCGAGCTCGAGGTCGATCGTCCGGAGGTGACGGGCGAGGGCGTCGGGGTCGCCGCCCGACTCGGCCTCCGCGATCGCCCGGCGAAGGCCCGGCAGGACGACCGCGTGGAGATCGCCGGCGAGCCGCGTGCGCTCCGCGGCGACCGTGGCCTCGCGGGCCGCCGTCTGGCCCGGGACGAGCTCGCGCATCGTCGCCACCGCGACGTCCCGAATTCGCCGCGCCGTCGAGCGGCCCGGATCCGGGTCCTCACCGGCGCGTTCGATCGCCCGCTCCGTGCCGGCCCGAACGTCGGCGATGACCCCGAGCGCGGTCACCGCCAGGACGAGATGGAGGAAGTAGGCAAGCGGCGCAGTGGCAAGGTCGAGCCACGTGAACGCCGGGTCCGGATGGGCCTCGCCGCTGACGATCAGCCCGATCGTCAGGGCGCAGGCGGTCGCCAGCCAGATCCACGCCCCGACAGCGAGCGGGCGGGCGAGACGAACAGGAACGAGGATCGGACCGGGTCGCGTAGCCGACGGCGATCAGGAGCGCGACGAGCGCCGCCGCGGCCGCCTGGAGCGCGAGCCACGACCAGGACTCGACGCCGAGCGCCGCGGGCTCGGCAACCTGGGACCGGCCGAATGGAAGGGACGCCGCGACGAGGGCGCCGCCGATCAGCGCGAGCCAGGCCAGGCTCGGGGTGGTCCGTCGGACGAGGAGCGCAGCACAGACCGCCGCGGAGCCGACGAGGATCGGCACGCCCGGGCTGAGCGCGGCGTCTCCACGCTGGATCCGGGCGACGATCGCGAGCGCGGTGACGGCGATGGTTCCCCAGGCGGCCGCGGTCAGGGCGTGCGGCGTCCGCATCGCGGATCGCGGCCGCGTCACGGATCCGTGCCGAGCCAGCCCTCGCGGACCGCCAGCATGGCGAGCTCGGTCCGGCTCAGGACGCCGTACCGCCCGAACAGGCGGCGAAGGTGGCTCTCGACCGTCTTGATGCTGATCCCGAGCCCAACGGCGATCTCGTCGTTCGAGGCGCCGCGGGCGAGGAGCCGGATCGCGCCCATCTCTCGGGCGCTGGGCCGGCGTGGGGCATCACGCAGGGCGCGCAGCGTGACGGCGGGGAACGCGGTCTCGCCCCGGGCGACCGCGAGGACGGCCTCGACGATTGCCTCGACCGGGCTGGACTTCGAGAGGTAGCCAGCGGCGCCGCCCTCGAACGCGGCGCGCAGGAAGCTCGGCTGGTCGAAGCCGCTCAGGACGAGGATGCGCGGCGCCGGCCGGCCGGCCGTGGCGGTCAGCGCGGCGAGCACGTCGAGGCCGCCCGGCTCGCCATCGAGCCACAGGTCGCAGATGACGACGTCGGGCCGGGTCTGCTCGACGAGCGCGACCGCGTCGGCCGCGGTCGTGACGGCGCCGACGAGCTCGAGGTCGGTCCGTCCGTGGATCGCCGACGCGATGGCGGCCGCGATCGCGGGATGGTCGTCGACGACGGCGAGGCGGATCACGGCACGAGCGTAGCGCGGGCTTGTCGGTGGTCCAACTCGATGAAGACCCTCAACGCGCGGTCGCCGGGGCTCGTCTGTCGTGCGCCCCGCGGAGACTCAGACGTCGCGGATCCGCTTGAGGAAGTCCTCGTCGAGCTCGAGATCGGCGTCGCTCTCCTCGGCCTTGTCGGCGTCGACGGCCGCGGTGTCACGATCGCCGGGCGGCTGATCGGGCAGGCCGGTCGCGGCGCCGGCGGGGATCTCGATGAACCGGATGTGGAGGTACGGGAAGACGAACGCCGAGCTCGTGTGGTCGATGAACAGCGGCTTCTTGCCGTCGAGCATGCGGACGTTCGTGCAGACCAGGCTGACGTCGGTCGCGCCGGGCATGTCGTAAAGATCGGCGAGCAGCGGCTGCTCGTTGGCGATGTGGATGACGACGTTGCGGATCACGGGCGGATCGTCCAGTCTGGCCCGCTCGTCGTCTGCGGCCCGATGGTCCGGTTCGGACTGAGCGGTTCGGGTGCGGCCCGCCGCGCGAGCGGCCCGCCGCGCGAGCGGCCCCCCGTCGATCTCCGGTTCGAGCTCTAGCGCGGGTGGTAGAAGTCGACGACCAGGCGGACCCGGCCACCCGACACCCAGACGCCGATCCCGGCCCGGTCATAGTCGGCATTCATCAGGTTCACGTAGTGGCCGCCGAGGTACGACTTCTCGCTCTGGAAGTAGAGATGCGAGCCGAGGACCGCCGAGTACGGGTTGCCCGAGCGGCAGCCGAGGTTCTCGGCCCAGCGGTAGCTCGTGTACCCGGCGGCGCGAAGACGGTCGCCGGGATTGCCGCCGATGAAGTGGTTGCAGATGTTTCCGACGGCAAGCTTCCTGGCGTACGGCCGCGAGACCTTCGACGAGATCCCGGCGTCGAGCCTGAGCGGCGCGACGTTCCGGCCGCCAGGGCTCGTGCAGGATCCGGACGACGACACCCAGCCGCCGGTCCGGGTGCAGTTCATGAGGCGCATGTAGTAGCTCTCGACGGCGCCCCACGAGCCGCCGCCGACCGCGCCGCCACCACCACCGCCGCCGCCGGAACCACCGCTGCTCCCGCCGCCCGTCGTCGCGGCCGGGGCCACGACCTTTGGTTTGGGGACCGTGGTCAACGTGACCGTCGAGGCCTTGGCGAGCGGGACGCCGCTCGCCGAGGTGGCCGTCGCGGCCAGCCGGATCACGACCTTCGCTCCGGCGGGCAGGGCGGACACGGGCTGGAAGACGAGGACGGTGCTCGACTCCGCGAACCGGTAGGTGCCGTGGACCGGCTTGCCGTTGGCGCTGACGGTGAAGGCGGCTCGTGTCGTGCGGTGATCCATCGATTCGCTGAACCGGACGGACAGTGCGGCGCGACGCTCGACCTCGGTTGTCCTGTCCGACGGCCGGAACCGGATGATCTTCGGGGAGGCCGTCGTCTTGACGGTCAGCGCGTTCAGCGCCCCGACCGCGGCGCCGTCGACGTCGAGCAGCGGATCGACGACCAGGCGGTACGTCGTGCCCGGCCGGAGGGCCGTCGCCGGCGTGAACGTGAACCCGAGCGCCGTGTCGACCGCGATGTGGGGCCGACCCGAGTCGGCGACGAGCTGACCGCTCACGGAGGGCCAGATGCGCAGGGCGGCCGCGACGGAGGCTGTCGCGACCGGGCGATCGAACGTGATCCGGAACGACGTCCCGACCGGAGCCGGGGCGCCGGCGGCGGCCGTCGACGCGATCCGTCCGCTGGTATTCGGCCGCGTCACAAACGCGGCGCGGACGGGGGTCGACATCGGGCGGCCGCCTGCGGCAAGCGTGCCCGGGGCGATCGTGACCGTGTGGTAGGTGCCCGCCGCCCAGTGGCTCGCCGGCCGGACGGTCAGGACGGTCCCGGCGGCGTTCCAGACGAGTCGGACCGCCGTCGATGGCTGGACCGACAGCGACGCGGCCACGCTGCGCGGATCCATCGCCTCGCTGAACCGGATGTCGACCGCGGCGTCGAGGTCGGTGGCGACCCCGATCGAGCGGAATGCGTCATCGGCGAGGGCGGTGATCGGTGCGGCGGGCGGCGCGGCGTTCGTCGCCACGGGGCGGGACAGGCCCAGCGCTGCGACGAGGACGACGATCCCGACACTGGCCACGAGTGCCGCCCGAGCCGCGATGGAGCGGCGGGCGAGCAGCGGGAGATAGAGGACGGCCAGAACGGGGACGGCCAGGGCCGCGGCGGCATACTTTCGCAATACGACAGGCTCCTGCGCGGTTTCGCTGGGGGACGAAGCACCGTCTGGCGCTGCCGGTCGCGCTCACTCCACGCACGACCGCGGCCACCCTAGCATGGGCCGGCGGCGACCGGCAACCGGGCGGAGCGGCCTCCGCCGACGTCCGACGGGGCTGCGCTGGCGAGCTGGCCGGCCGCCCGGTAGCGTCCGTACGTCGTCGTCACGAGGCCGTGAAGCTCGAGCAGCGTGAGCGCACCGAGGACCGTCGCAGGCGCGTGGCTGGTCGCCGCGACGAGCTCGTCCAGGCTCCCGTTGCCGTCCACCAGGGCTGCCCCGATCTCGCCCGCGGTCGGCCCGAGCTCGTGGAGGATCTCGGCCAGGCCGGCCCTCGGCGGCCTCGAATCCGTCTTCGACACGGCGGGCGATCGTCCATCGCCGTCGTCCGTCGTCGCCTCGGCGAACAGGCCGAGGTCGGCCAGCAGCTCCGGGATGGCGGCGACGATCCGGGCTTCGCCGGCGAACTCCCGGAGCCAGGCGAGGCAGCCCGAGGACCGTGGCTCGTCGATCGGCCCCGGGACGATGAACAAGCCGCGGCCCTGCTCGAGCGCCCACTTCGCGGTGATGAGCGCACCGCTCTTCAGCCCCGCCTCGACCACGATCGTCGCGTCGGCCAGGCCGCTGATCACCCGGTTGCGCTGGGGAAATGTGTTCTTGGACGGCGGCTGCTCCGGCCACAGCTCCGACACGACGGCGCCACCGGTCCCGACGATCTCGGCGGCCAGCCGCTGATGGGCGCGCGGGAACAGCCGGTCGTGACCCGAGCCGAGGATCCCGACCGTCGGACGGTCGGCGGCGACGGCCGCTGCGTGGGCGGCCCCGTCGATCCCGACCGCCAGGCCGGACACCACCACAGCGCCGGTCTTCGCGATGACAGCGGCGATCCGGGCAGCGACGAGCCGGCCGTGCTCGGTCGGCCGGCGAGTGCCGACGATCGCGATCGCGTGGGCGCGCCGACAGCGCCGCCAGGCTGCCGCGCACGAGCAGGACCGGGGGCGGCAGCTCGATCGCGCGAAGGCGAGCCGGATAGCCGGGATCGTCGAGGGTCACGATCCGAAGGCCGCTCGAGCGGATGACCGCGAGGCGCGCCGGCAGCGCTGACGCCACCGCCACGATCCCCTCTCCGACCACGATGCCGTCCGCCGGCCGGCCATCGACCGCACCGACGATCCGCGCGAACCGAGTCGCCGCCCGGTGGCGCGTCGCCGCTGCGATGATGGCCCGGCCGCTGCCATACGCGGCGAGGAGCGCTCCGAACCGAGCCGGGCCCAGGCCATGCACCGACAGCAGCACGGCCCACGCTTCCCGTTCGTCCGGGACGGCAGCGGCGACATCGTCCGCCCCGATGCGTTCCGTTTCCTCCTCGGCGGGCGGCGGCTTCACGCTCAGCTCGCCTCTCGGGCATCCAGCCGCGAAGCGGGCGACCGGAACCGTGCGGCCTCGTCCAGATGTTCCGGCTCGACCGCGAACGATCCGGCCAGATCCGCGATCGTCCGGGCGACGCGCAGGACCCGCTCGGTGCCCCTGCCGGAGAGCGACTCGAGGTCGGCCAGGGCGACGGCGCGAGCGATCGCCGCCGGGGCGAGACGGCAGGCCGCCCGCAGACGCCCGGCCGGACAGCCGTCCGTTGAGTCGGCGCGCTCCGCCGTGCCTGCACCGCCCGCGCGCCGGCGATCCGCCGCCGCGACCGCCGCCGACGCCTCCGGATCCCGGCCGGCGATGAGCGCCTCCGGAGCCACGCGGCGTCATGGTCACCCACAGGTCGATCCGGTCGCGGAGGGGGCCGCTGATCCGGCCGGCGTAGCGCTCCGGCGTCCCGACCGGGCAGGTGCAGCGGCCCGATGGATCGCCGGCGAACCCGCACGGGCACGGGTTCATCGCCGCGATCAGCAGGAACCGGGCCGGAAACCGCGTCGCGCGGCCGACCCGGGCGATCGCCACGAACCCGTCCTCGAGCGGCTGGCGCAGCGCCTCGAGCACGTCCCGACCGAACTCCGGCAGCTCGTCGAGGAAGAGAACCCCGTGATCGGCGCGGGTGATCTCGCCGGGCGACATCCGGGGTCCGCCGCCGACCATCGCCGCGTAGGACAGCGTGTGATGGGGCGTCCGGACCGGCGCCCGCCGGCGCAGCGCGAGGATCGGCCCTTCGCCGGCCACCGACGCGACGATCGTCGCCGCGAGGGCTTCGGCGTCGTCGAGCGGCGGCAGCAGGCCGCGGACGGTCCGCGCGATCAGCGTCTTCCCGGACCCGGGCGGCCCGACGAAGATCAGTCCGTGACCGCCGGCGAGGGCGATCTCGAGCGCCCGTCGTGCCTCGAGCTGACCACGGACGTCGGCAAGGTCCGGCGTCGGCTCCGCCGGCGGATCCGCCTCGACGGCCACAACAGGCTCGCTCGGGTCGCCAGCCCCGACCGCGGGCTCCGCCAGCTCGACCCGGGGCGGGACGAGCCGGTTCGATCGCCGGACGCGTCGCCGGACCGCGTCGGCCGCTTCGCGCAGCGTCCGGACGCCGACGATCTGGATGCCGTCGGCCAGGGCCGCTTCGCGGAACGAATCGGCCGGCACGATGACCCGCCCGACGCCGCGCCTCGCGAGGGCCGCGACCATGGGCAGGATCCCTGGGACGGGCGACACGTCCCCGCCGAGCGACAGCTCGCCGACCATCGCGATCCGGCCCGGCGCGGCGACGACCTGCTCGGAGCCGAGGAGGATTCCCATCGCGATTGCGAGATCGACGGACGCGCCGGCCTTGCGCAGGTCCGCCGGGGCAAGGTTCACGGTGATCCGGCGCGGCGGATGGCTGAAGCCGGCGTTGCGAATGGCGCCGCGGACGCGCTCGCGCGCCTCCTGCAGGGCGGCGTCCGCGAGCCCGACGATCGTGAAGCCCGGCAGGCCCGGCGCCACGTCGACCTCGACCCGGATGACGCGGCCGTCGAGGCCGACGAGAGTGGTCGAGAGCAGGGTGGCCAGCACCCGCCGAGGCTAGCGAGCGCCGCTCACCGGCCAATGACCGCAGGATGCACGGCGCCTTACCAGCGCGTCTCCGGCCGCGACTGCCCGCCAGGCAGGAGCTTGGCTGCTGGTCGCGATATCAGCCCCGCTGATGCTGCTCGCCCCTGGTCCGGTCAGGAGACCCATGCTGCCGGCCGTCGCGCGCACGGCTGCCGACGAGGCCGGTAACTTGCCGCTCGATTCAGGCGCTGGACAGCCTTCCGGTGCAGGCCCGACCGGCTCCGCTGATATCGGCGCGGTGATGGACGTCGACGTCGCCGTAGCGCAGTGCCGGACGCCGCCGTCATGCGCAGTGCCGGACGCCGCCGTCGTGCGACGGACACCGCCGTGGCGCCGTGCTAGCTCCGGAGCAGCGCCGGCGAGCCCGCCGCGACCGGTGCCTTGTCGACGACCCGGGCGAATTCGAGCATCGAGCGGCCGAGGAGCGAGTCGGCCTTCGTGAACATGAACGGCGCACCGGAGTTCAGGGCGCTGATCGCACCGCGGTACTCGTTGACGATCTGGTGGTCGATCGTCCGCTTCAGGGCGCCCTCGGCGTTCTTGACGTTGATGCCGGTGAAGGCGTTCGAGCGGTTCAGGACGAGCTGGACCTTCTTCGACTCGTACCCGAGGTGGCCGATCGTCTCCAGCACGAGCCGGACGTTCTTCAGGCACGACAGGTCGGCCGTCATGACGACGAACATCGTGTCGGCCGCCTCGAGGATCCCGAGGTTGACGTCGTCGAGGCGCTTGTCGATGTCGATCAGGACGTAGTCGTACAGGCCGCGGAGCTGCTCGACGACGATCGGCATGTGGTCCTGGGTGACGAGCTCGGCTGTCTCCGGCGACGGCGGCGCGAGCAGCAGGTCGACGCCGGAATCGTGCTTGACCATGACCTGCCGGACGAGATCCTGGTCGATCGTCGGCGCGGTGACGATGTCGACGATCGACTTCTTGTCGAGGCCGAGGTCGAGGAACACCCGGTGATCGCCGAACTGGAGGTTGCCGTCGACGAGGGCGACCTTCCGGCCGAGCTCGCGGTGGAGGGCGATCGCGGCGTTGATCGCGATCGTCGTCGTGCCCACGCCGCCCTTTGCGCCGTAGAACGCGAGGACGCGGCCGAGCGGCGGCCGCCCGACGAGCGTCTCGTGCGGCGCGAACCGGGCCAGCAGGCTCTTGATCCGGGCCATCAGCTCGGCCGGGTGGAACGGCTTGATCAGGTAGTCGTCGGCGCCGGCCCGCAGCCCGCGGACCTTCTGCTCCACCTCGCGCTCGGCGGTGAGCATGATGATCGGGACGTGGCCGGTCGTGCCCTCTTCCGTCCGGATCTTCGTCGCCACCTGGTACCCGTCGAGCTTGGGCAGCATGACGTCGAGCAGGATCAGGTCCGGCGCCTCGGCTCCCCACAGGCGGAATCCTTCGGCGCCATCCGTGGCGATGACGACCTCGTACCCCTCCTGCTTCAGCGTGTACTGGAGCAAGCGCTGGACATTCGGGTCGTCGTCAACGACGAGGATCTTGGCCGCCATCAGTCTCCTTCCACTCCCCAGAAGTGGGATTCGGTCGTCGGGTCCGCCGACGCGTGGATTATAGGCACCACCTCGCGGCCGCCGGAGAAGCCCAGACGGAGGAACCGGGTGACCCGTTCGTCCCATTGCGCCGGAGCCGCTCGGCGTGCTTGGCCGTGCCCAGCGCCTGGCACCTCCCAGTGCTCCGCCGACGCACCGGCCAGGGCGGCGAGGCGGCGTCCGTCCTTCGGCCGGACCGTCCGATCGGCCCCGCCATGGACCAGCAGGAGCGGGACGGGGTCCACCAGACCGATGATCCGGCCGGGCTCGGTGGCCCGCAGGTCGCCACCGACGCGGCGGCCGGCCAGGGTGAACATCCGGCCGGCGAACGCCCGGCGCAGGATCCCTCCGATCGGGAGCGGCATCCGGTTGGCGATCGGGATCCGGAGGTCCGGCGCGACGGACTCCGCGACGATCGCCACGATCACCGGCCGCGGCGCGTCCACGGCCGCGGCCGGCGCCGTCGGGTCGAGCTCCGCCTGGACGAGCGACCCGTCGCCCAGCACGACGACCGCCGCGATCGCCACGACACCGCCCATCGACGAGCCGACGAGCGCGACCCGCCGGATGCCCCGCTCGCCGAGCCAGGCGAGGGCGCCCGCGACGTCGTCGATCTCGTGGAGGCCGAACGTCGTCGGCGCGTCGTCCGAGCCGCCGTGACCCCGGAAGTCGAGGCCGAGGACACCGGCGGTCCGGCGCAGCGTCGGGCCGAGCTCGACCAGGTCCGGCGCGACCGACCCGGTCCAGCCGTGCAGAAGCAGGATCGCTTCGTACGGATCGAGCTGCCAGGCGTGCCCGGCGGCCCCATCGCCGGCGGTCCCGTCGCCGGCGACCGGCCCGTTCTCGGCCGGCAGCCAGCGCCCGGTCAGCTTCAATCCGTCGCGGGAGCGGAGGCGGATCACCTCGCCGCCGAGGGCGTCGAGCGCGTCCTTGAGGCCGGCTTCGTCCGGCCCGACCCGTGGTGCGTCGAGGAGCTTCGTCGCCGCGCGGCCGATCACCGGCTCGAAGCGCCGCCGTCGTCGCCGCCCGATGCGGAGCCGCTCGTGCCGCTGCTCGCCCCGGAGCTCATGCCCTTCCCGACGTAGCCGACGATCGGCTCGAGCAGGCGGGTGAACTCGGTCGGGATGACGAACTTCGTCGATGGGCTGTTGCCGAGCGCCTTGAGCGCCTCGAGGTACTGGAGGGCCATCGTCTTCTCGTCGATCCCGGCGGCGGCACCGTAGATCCGGGTCAGGGCGGTGCTGAAGCCCTCGGCCCGCAGGATGGCCGCCTGGCGCTCGCCCTCGGCCTTGAGGATCTCGGACTGCTTCTGGCCCTCGGCGACGTTGATCGCGGCCTGCCGGTTGCCCTCGGACTCGGTGACGACCGCGCGCCGGGTCCGCTCGGCGGTCAGCTGCCGGTTCATCGCGTCCTGGACGTCGCGCGGCGGGATGATCTCGCGGATCTCGACCGTCGTGACCTTGCCGCCCCAGCGCTCGGTCTGCTCGTCGAGCTTGACCCGCAGGAGCTCGTTGATCTGATCGCGCTTCGAGAGGACCTCGTCGAGCGAGATGTCGCCGATGACGGCCCGCAGCGTCGTCGTGGCCACGCCCTGGAGGGCACCGGCGAAGTTCTCGACGTTGACCACGCTCTTGAGCGGGTCGACGATTCGCCAGTAGATGAGGAAGTCGACGTTGATCGGGGCGTTGTCCTTCGTGATCGTCGTCTGGCTCGGGACCTCGATGAACCGCTCGCGGACGTCGACCTTGACCGGGCGGTCGATGACCGGGACGAGGAACCGCAGGCCGGGGTCGCGGACGAGGCCGTCGTTTGTCTTGCCGAGCCGGAAGACGATCATTTTCTCGTACTGCTGGACGACCCTGACCGAGAGATACAGGATCACCAGGAGGATGACGCCGATGACCGCGACGGCGATCAGTGCGGGGATCCAGGATTCCACGAGAGCTCCTTCAGGTGTGTGCGATCAGCGTAGCCCGGACGGCTCCGGCTCGACGACGACGATGAGGCCGTCGCTGCCGACGACGTGGACCGGGGTTCCGCGCGGCAACGGGCGATCGTCGGGCGTTCGTGCCGACCACTCCTCGCCCTTGGCGTAGATCGAGCCGATCGGCTCGAGCGGCCGGCGGACCTCGCCGAGCGTTCCGGTGGCCGGCACGGCCGGCTGGGGGTCGAGCGGCCCGGCCATCTCGCGCGTGCGGATGGCCGTTGCGGCGATGAGCAGCCCGAAGGCGGCGGCGGTGACGGCGGATCCGATCAGGAGCGGCACCGCCACCCGGACCGCGGGCCCGAACTGGTCGGCCTGGCTGTAGAGGGCGAACCCGCCGACGACGAACGCAGTCGCGCCGCCGATCGTCAGCACGCCGTGGCTGGGGATGGATGGCTCCAATGCGAACAGGACGAGCCCGAGCGCCACGAGGAGCAGCCCGATCAGGTCGGTCGGCAGGTTGACGAAGCCCACCGTTGCCAGGGCGATGGCGACGACCCCGAAGATCCCGGTCAGGAGGTTCGGGTTCTGGACCTCGAACAGCAGGGCGAGTGCGCCGATCGTGAACAGCAGGAACGCGATGTTCGGGTCGACGAGGAGGCGGAGGATCCCACCGAGCGGGTTGGTGGTCGCCTCCTCGATCGGGGCGCCGGCGATGGCGAGGACGACGTCACGCCCGGCGACCTGGACGGTCCGGCCGTGCGCCGCGGCGACGACCTCCTCGATCGTGGATGCGATCCCGTCCACCGCGCCCACCGACACGGCCTCCTGGGCCGACGACGAGCGGGCGCTTGCAACGGTCGAGACGGCCCAGTCGACGGGCCGATGGCGAGCCTCTGCGATGGACGTCACCCAGGCGATCGCGTCGTTGCGGACCTTCTCGCCGAGCACGCCCGGGATGTCGTTGCCGGAGCCATCAATCGGGGACGCCGCGCCAATCCGGGTTCCGGGCGCCATCCAGGCGAGGTTCGCGGCGAGCGTGATGAACGTCCCGGCGCTGGCCGCAAAGCCGCCGGCCGGGGCGACCCACACGATCGTCGGGACCCGGCTGTCCAGGAGCGACGTGACGATCTGCTGGGTGGCCTCCAGGCTGCCACCCGGCGTGTCGAGGCGGATGACGACCGCTGCGGCCCCCGACGCGGCGGCCGCGTCGAGCTCGCTGGCGAGGGTATCGGCCATGACCGAATCGACCTCCCCGGTCGTCGGCAGGACGACGATCGCGCCCGGCGTGGCCGCCTCGATCGGTGCGACCGCCAGCAGCAGACCGAACAGGGACAGGAGAGCCGCCAGGACGGGTCGGCGGCGATCGAGACGGTGCCTCACGGGCGACCTCCTCGGATCATCGTACTGCGGGTCGCGCCTCGAGGAATTCGAATGCGATCCGGCTCCAGGTCTCGAGCCGGTCGGCGACCCCCTGCGACCTCCGCGCTCGTGACGAATCCGCCGCTGAGCTTGTCCGATTCGCGAATCGCGACCGGCCGTCCGGCCGCGTCACCCTCGTACACCAGGCCGAGATGCACCTGGCCGACGGGGGTCGTGTCGTCGTTGAGGAGGCCGACGAAGCGGAACGCCGGGACGAAGGCGACGACGAGCTCCTCGTGCCACTCGCGGCGCAGCGCCTTGCCGAGGTCGCCGTCCAGGCCGCCGTCCTCGGGATTGACGTGGCCACCGACCCCGATCGAGTAGCGATCGTGGAGGCGGGCATCGCTGCCGGCCTTCGTGCGGCGCATCAGGTACCAGGTGTCGCCGTCGCGCAGGATCGGGTACGGGATCACCTGCTTCCAGGCGGGATCCGCCTCCATCTCGGGGCGCGGCAGAAATCGGCCCTCACGCCGGATCAGGTCGGCGAGATCGGCCTCACCGGCAGGCCGGATCCCGAGCCAGGCTGCGCCACCGCCCAGCTCCGCGACGACGGCCGCGGTCGGGACGACGAGGACCTGCTCGTCCGGTCACGGCGCATCGGTCGCGGCTGAACGAGCAGCCTCCAGGCGTGCTCGGAGTTCCGCGGGGTCGGCGCCGCCCTCGAGGAGAGCGATCCAGGCCGCGATCGCCCCGCCGAAGGCGCGCAACGCATTCGCCGTCGCGACCCGGTTCGTCGCCAGGATGCCCGCGCCCATCTCGGGCTCGCCCTGGGCGAGCCGCGTCATTCCGGCCCAGCCGCTCGCAGCGATCGAGGCGGCAACCGGCCATTCGGGGCGGCCGGCTGCAGCCTCGACGAGCGCCGACGCGACCACCAGCGGTGCGTGGCTGATGAGCGCGACCGCGACGTCGTGGTCGTTGGCACGCATCCGGAGCGGTCGGGCACCACACGCCTGGGCCAAGGCCTCGACCCGGCCGATCGCGGCGGCGTCGGCCCCGGCGGCGGGCACGACGATCCACGGCCGGTCGCGGAAGAGATCCGGATCGGCGGCGCCGTAGCCCGGGGTCTCGCGCCCGGCCATCGGATGTCCCCCGACGAACCGCAGGCCGATCTGCTCGGCCCGTTCCACGATCACCGCCTTTGTGCTCGCGACGTCGGTGATCACGGCATCCGTGGCGACGTCCACCGCAAGCGGTCCCGCCAGCGCGACGAGCAGGTCGAGACAATCCAGAGGCGGCGCCGCGAGGACGATCAGGTCGGCCCCGCGGATCGCGTCGCCGGCCGTGGCCGACGCTTCCACGCCGTCGACGGTCGCAGCGCGAGGGCCGGCCCCGCCGGGCGTCCAGGCGGTGATCCGGGTGGCAAACCCGGAGGTCGAAGCGGCACGGGCGACCGAGCCGCCGATCTGGCCCAGGCCGAGGAACGCGAGGTGCACGTCGCGAGTATGTCAGCCCGGGAGACGACGCTGGTATCCTCGGGGGGCCGCGTGCAACGACGAGTCCGGGACCGTTGGAGGGGAATTGTGAGTGCGGAGCAGAAGCGGATCCGGGTCCTCTTCGTGGAGGACCACCAGCTGCTGGCAGACGCGCTGTCAGCGATGCTCGCCCGCGAGCCCGACATGGAGATCGTCGGGGTGGCCGGCACGGTCGCCGACGCCAAGACGATGTCCCGCGAGCGGCTCGACGTCGTCCTCATGGACTACCACCTGCCGGACGGGACCGGCGCCGAGGCGACCCGCGCGATCAAGGCCCGCTGGCCGGCCGCCCGGGTCGTGATGGTCACGGCCCTGACCGACGACGAGACCGTCCTCGAGTCGATCCAGGCCGGCGCCGACGGCTACCTGACCAAGGACCGCGCCGCCCAGGACGTCGTCCAGGCGGTCCGCGCCGCCCACGCCGGCGAGACGCTCCTGCCGCGCTCGGTGATCGTCGAGATCGCCCGACGGGTGAGCGCTGCCCGCGAACGCGGCGACGAGCGGCGGATCGTCGAGCCGCTCACGCCGCGCGAGCTCGAGGTCCTGCGGGCGCTCACCGAGGGCCTGTCGACGCCGGAGATCTGCGAGCAGCTGTTCATCGCCCCGAACACGCTCCGGACGCACGTCCAGAACATCATGGGCAAGCTCCGAGTCCATTCGAAGCTCGAGGCGGTGGCGTTCGCCCTCCGCTACCGGCTGGTCGAGCCGCCCCGGCCGGAGGACGCCGTCCCGACCTGACCCAGGTCCGGCCGCACGGCGCGGCACGGCGCGGCACGGCGCGGCGCGGCGCGGCTCATCGGCGCGGCCACCAGCGGCGCACCGGCGGCCCACCCGGCGTCTGGCCCGGTCAGGAGCCCGCGGGCTTCCTCCGCCGTCCGAGACGCCGTTCCTCCACCCGCCGCTCGCCTTCGGCGGGCGGGCCGGGATCGTCGGTCTTGTTCTGGCGACGGACGTAGCCCCGCCGGTCGTTGTCGCGGCGCTCGTCGTTGAGGAACGCTCCGCAGCGCGGGCAGCGCCGCTCCTCGGGGAACAACGAGAGGAGCGGGGTCACGGTGTAGATCTGGCGACCACACGACCAGCACGCAAGCTTCGGCATCGACGCATGGTAGTCGAGAGCCATCCGTCGAGCGGCCGCGGCGCGGGTCAGTCGGAGGCCAGGCCCGTCGGGGTTGTCGCGGATTACGTCGCTTGGGGGATGTGCCGATCTCCGCTCGGAGCAAACAATGCCGCGGTGGGTTCGCCTCGTTGTGGGGCGACCGACCGGTCACTCGGGCAGGTGACCGATCAGCGGGCCGTTTCGCTCCCCCCGGAACGGCCCGCTCCCTGTGTCCGGGCCCGTCCGTCCCCCGTTTCCGACCTCGTCGGGCTACGCCGCGGTCGGCCGGCGATGCCGTCGAGTCGGCTTCCGGGGCGTCCCGCGAACCACCCGCCGGGACCCGATCACGATCCGTGTCCGGAGCGCGGCACCGAGGCTTCCGACGAGGGGGAGCATGATCACGATCCCCGTCCCACCGTCGTGCTTGCTGTGGCCGCCGCCCTTGCACGGCCGGTCTCCCGGCTTGTCGCCCTTGCGATGGCCGGGCGGATCCTCGCCCTTGACCGGGCACGGCGGTCGATGCTTCGCCTTCTTGTCCTTCTTGTCCTTCTTGTCCTTGTCGGCGGCCGGCTCCGGGGTGGCCGTCGGGTGCGGCGTCGGCGCAGCGGTCGGCGCGGCGGGCGGCCTGGGCGTCGGCTCGGGGTCGGCTTCGGGGTGGGCTTCGGGGTGGGCTTCGGGGAATCGACCTGCGCCGTCGGCGTCGGGCGGACCGCGACGATCGGCCCCGGCGTCCGGATCGGATTCGAGTTCCACCGGGCGGTCCGACGGCTCGCTCGAGGGCACCGGATCCGACGGCGCGGGCGTCGGCTCGGAGCTGGCGCCCGGGGCGCTCGGCGCGACGGAAGCGGGCGGGCCGGACGAGAGCGGGGGCGACGAGTCCGGGGGCGTTGATCGGAGGCGTGGACGTCGGCGTCGACGGCGCGGTCGAGCTGGGGGTGGCCGGGGCGATCGTGGGACCGGGGCTGCCGACGGCGATGTTGCCGTCCGGACGCGGTGGCGCGACGACTCCGGCGGTCAGCGCGACGGTCGCGAGAATGAGGTTCAAGAGCCCCATGGCGACGACCAGGCGGGCGCGCTGAGCAGTTGTCACGTCGTGGGGTGGGCTCCTTGGCGTCCGAAAAGGAGTCCGCCGAGCGGACCTCCGGATGGTAGCACCGAAGGGCCGCGACCGGCCCCGACGAGCCCGGCAGAACCGCCGGGCGGGTCGGCCCGCCAGCCGGTCACGATCGTTGGTCCGTGCCCGAGCCGAGGTCCGCGGCAGCGCGCTCGACGTAGCGCGCCCGGCCCGAGCCGGTGATGCTCTCGAACAGGACGATCCGGTCGATCGGCGATTCGATCGCGAGCGTCGACGCGGCCTCCCGGAGCGCAGCGACCGTCGCCGGCCCGGCGCGGACCCCGTCGGCCCGGGCGAGGGTCAGGTGGGCCCGGAACGGGCGCCGCTCCCGCTCCCAGCCGGCGCCGGCGAGGGCGTCATCGAGCCGGGCGGCGAGCGCGCTCAGATCCTCGACCCCGCGATCGAGGTCGAGCCACAGCGTTCGCGGGCGTCCGGTCGGCGGAAACGCATCGGCCCCGGCGATCCGGACCGCAAACGGCGCGATCGCGGCGGCTGTGGCGGACACCGCGGCGGCGACGTCCGCGGCGCGGGCCTCCGGCGTGGGCCCCAGGAAGCGGAGCGTGATGTGCAGGCCGTCGAGCCGGACCCAGCGGACGCCCCGGCCCTCCGGCTCACCGGCCCGGATCCGCTCGACCACGTCGGCCACGGCCAGTCGGGCGGGCTCGCTCAGCGGGACGGCGACGAAGAGCCGCGGATCCTCGTTCAAGCCGTCCGGTCGGATGCGCCGGCATGCTCCGCCGACCACGTCGTGCGATCGTCGACGAGCACCTGGCGGGCCCGGGCGGCATCGCGCCAGCCGACGACATCCGTCTCCTTGTCCTCGAGCATCTTGTAGGTGTTGAAGAAGTGCTCGATCTCGATCAGCCGATGCGGCCGGACGTGCGCGAGGTCTTCGACGTGGGCCTGATGCGGGTCCGCGACGGCGACGCACAGGACCTTGAAGTCCTCGCCCTTGTCATCGCGCATCTCGAGGCCGCCGATCGGTCGCGCCCAGACCCGGCAGCCCGGGGAACGTCGGCTCGTCGATCAGGAGCAGGGCGTCGGTGTGGTCGCCGTCGCCGGCCCGGGTATCGCTGATGAAGCCGTAGTCGAAGTTGTAGTGGACGGCCGAGGCGAGGACCCGATCGAGGCGGAAGACGCCCGCCGTCTCGTCGAACTCGTACTTGTTGCGACTCCCGCGCGGGATCTCGACCACGACCTCGACGATGGCCGGGAAATCGCTCGGCGAGGGACTCATCGGCTGGGCCTGGGCGACATCGTCGGAGTGTAGCCGCGCTCGCCGTGGGGCGCGGCCGGCGAGGCGGCACCGCCGCCCCGAGGGCGGAGCGCGATGCCGGGCGCACGGAAACGCCCGAAGGAACCGACTGCCAAACGGGTTCGATCGTGGAAGCAACCAGCCTTGATGTGATCGCGGCCGGCCAGCTCCCGGACCGGCGGTCGCGGCGCGGGCGGGCCTTGCGGCTCGTCCGACCGGACCGGCGGCGCTGCGCGGGTCACCCCTCGCCTCGCCTGTCCGTTTGCGTTGGCCCCTTCGGGCAAGACGAACCATATGCCCGGACCACGACGCCCACAACGGCCTTATCCACGAACTTCGCCGGCCGCCGGTCCCATTCATCCACGAACCGCACGATCGTGTGGACGCAATGTGGAAACAACCGCGACCGAAACGTGCTAGGTGCGTCCCGAGCCGCGATCTCGCGGCCGACCTACGGCGCCGGCGACGCCGGCGTGGTCTCGATCACGAGGTCCAGGCCGTCGGGCACGTCGGTGCCGGGCTCGGGGAACCACGTCGCGGTCAACGTCCACTCCACGTGGACGTCCGGACCGTCGTCGGGGGCGATCGCATAGATCGGCGCCTCGAGCGCGCAGCGCGACCGGCCCTGACAGGTCAGCGCCATCACCTGGGTCACGAGGGTCGTCGCGGCGCCAGGCTCGAGCTGGCTGGAGGCGATCGGCACCGCGTCGCTCTCCTGGTACTTCCCCACCCCCAGGTTGAGCTTGCTCGCACCAGGCGTGGCGGTCGTCCGGACCTCGTAGCGAACCTGGAGGACGCCGTCGATCGGACCGTTGCCCTGCGGGACGGTCGAAGCGTCGAGGCTGACGGTCGTGTTGGCCGTGCCGTTGGCGCCCTTGCGAACGTCGAATGAGCCCGTGGTCGACGTCTCGAGTCGGGCCGTCGTCGGCCCGATGTCGGCGGTCTCCGTGACCCGGACGGCGAGCGGCCCAGGCGGCTCCGCCCGGGCGGCCCGAATGCCAGCGCGAGGATCGACCACGCGACGTCGCGCGAGCCGTCGAGCGGCCCGCTCGGCGCGCCGAGGTCGAGGCGAAGCGGCGTCGTGCACGGCTCGTCGCCGGGACAGGCCTCGAGGTAGATCGGCCCGCGACCCAGCCGGTCGTCCGCCATCGGCCCCTGCCTGCCCGGCTGGTCGAGCCGGATGAGCGGCGGACGCGCGTTGCCCTGCCCGTCCGGGTCGGAGATGGTCAGGAACGCCAGCAGCGCGCCATCGGCGGTGACGCCCGCGGCCGCGGCGGGCCGCTCGATCTGGATCGACCGGCGGGCGCGCGGATGATCGGCGTCGAGATGGACGGTCTCGGACGGCAGGGTCGCCAGCGTGAGCTCGGCCGCAGGTCGTGTGGTTGGCTCGTCGGACCGGACGGACAGCCGCGTCTCGGCGGGTGCGGCCGACAGCCGGTCCTTGCCGTCCATGCGCATCTCGAGCGTCGCGAACCACGCGATCGATGCGGTCTTCACGGTCGGGTCGATCAGGACCGCGCTGATCCGGAAGCGGCCCGAGCACACCTGGAAGTCCGGGCAGGCGGCGTCCAGTGAGCCGATCATGCTGGCCGACGAGCCGGACGCGGACCGGCCGCCCGCCTGGTCGATCGGCTCCACGATGGCGATCGTGGCGCCGGACGGGTCGGCGGCGCCGCCGTTGGCGGCAATGCCCGCCCCGATCTCGGTCGCGAACCGGGCGCCGGCGATCGACCGCGCCGCCTCGTTGGCCTCGAGCGACACGACGACCGACGCGATCGGCCGTTCGGCGGTGACCTCGAGCGTTCCCGATGCCGTGGCCGTCGCCAGCGGGGGCGGCTGAGGACTCGCGCCGGTCCCGGCGACAGCCAGGCTCGCGAGAGCGAGAACGAGGAAGCGGGCGAGCCGGCGCCACGCTTCGGGACCGCGCATGCGCGTCGTGTCCCCCATCGCTGCCCTCCTGCGGCGGCCCGTTTCCCCGGAGCGATGCCGCGAGGTCGCGGCGATCAGTCGTTGTAGAGGCGTTCCTCGATCAGCTTCTCCTGGACGGTCCGGCCGTTCGGATCGAAGCAGGAGAACTCGAAGTGCTTCTCGAACTCGAGATCGACGTTGTCCTGGCCGCCACGGTTCTTCTCGACCGAGATCACGACCCAGTCGCGGAAGCGCTGCGCCTGGTACGGATTGAACTCGATGTTGACCTTGGCGACGATGTGGTACTTCTCGTTCAGGATCAGGATGACGTCGGCCTCGTAGTTGATCGCCGACGAGCCGCGCAGGTGGTAGTTCCGGAGGCGGGACGCCTTCAGGCCCTCCTTGTCGGCGGCCACGATGCTGATCATCGGGACCTCCTCGGACAGGGCGATGTCCTTGAGGCCGTTCACGACGTAGGTGACCTTTTCGGTCTCGTTCGTCGGCTCCGGGATCTGGGGCACCTTCTGGAGGTAGTCGACGAACACGACCAGGCGGCGGTCGCCGGACAGGCGGCGATGCTCCTGGACGAGCTTCCGGATGTTGTCGACCGTGCTCGCGGTCTGCGAGCCGCGGAGCAGGAAGAGGTTCTGGCCGTAGCGCGCGATCCGGTCGAGCGAGGGGCGGAGGCGCGGGTTGCTGGCGAGCTGGGCCGCCCCACCACCCTCGGCCATCCACGTCCCGAGGATCTCCTTGCGGACGTCCTGGATCTTGATGGCGCCGGTCTTGTGGGGCAGGTGGGCGAGCGCCGACTCCATCGCGATCAGGCGGTTGAGGAGGTACTGCTCGTCGTGCTCGAAGCAGATGTAGAGGACGTTGGCCTGGCCGCCCGATGCGATGTTGCGGGCCATCTGGAGCGCCATCGTCGTCTTGCCGGTGCCCTGGGCGCCGCCGATCAGGAGCAGCTCACCGGCCCGCAGGCCCGTGCCGATCGTCTTGTCCATCGGCGTGAAGCCGAGCGGGACGGCCTGATACTCGCCGACCTTGCCGCTCGTGACCTTGTCGTTGAGGTCGACGAGCACGTCCAGCGCCGAGCGCGGCACCATGCTCCCGGTATCGGCGTCGAGGCGCCAGCTCTCGCCCGCGGCGGTGGCGGTGGCGGTGGGTTCGGCGGTTTCGGTCACGCTCGCTCGTCCTCCCGGGTCAACGAAGTCGTTGTGCATCGTAGCACCGCCTTTCGCGCGAACAGCCGCCCGAAAGCGGCGCTGCGCCGACCCGAAAGTCCTATGCACCGACCATCCGGGGCGGCCTCGTGAGCCGCGCCGTCCGGACGGACGCGCCCGAGGCCGCTCAGCCGCGCAGGCCGGCGACCCCGATCGCCGCGACCTCGTCCCACATCCGGGCGATGGTCCGGATCCCGGTCTCGTAGTTGCCGAGGTCCATCCACTCGTTCGGGGCGTGGGCGCGGTCGTCGGGCGGATCGAACCCCAGCAGGACGACCGTGCAGGCCCAGGATCTGCTCGAAGCTGGCGCAGACCGGGATCGAGCCGCCCTCGCGGATGTAGAGCGGCGCCGTGCCGAACGTCGCCTCGAGCGCGCGCGCCGCGGCCTGGGTCGCGGGATGGTCGATCGGGGTGTGGCTGGGATGGCCGCCGCCGAGCGACTGCACCTCCACGCGGACGCCCGGGCGGGGCGATCGCCAGGACGTGATCGCGGAACGCCGCGAAGACCCGGTCCGGATCCTGGTCGCTGACGAGCCGGCAGCTGATCTTGGCGTGGGCGTGGGCCGGGATGATCGTCTTCGCCCCGTCGCCCTGGAAGCCGCCCCAGATCCCGTTGACGTCGAGGGTCGGCCGCGAACCGCGCCGCTCCAGCGTCGTGTAGCCCGCCTCGCCGTGGAGTGCCGGCAGGCCGAGCCGCTCGAGATAGGCCGTCCTCGTCGAACGGCAGCTCGGCGATCCGCTCGCGGTCGTCGGCGCTCAGCTCGACGAACATCGTCGTAGAAGCCCGGGACGAGGATCCGACCGTGCTCGTCCTTGAGGCCGGCGATGATCCGGGCCAGGGCGTTGGCCGGGTTCTCGACGGCGCCGCCGTAGCCGCCGGAGTGGAGGTCGACCTCGGTCCCGATGACGTCGACCTGGGAGTACATCATCCCGCGCAGGGCGATCGTGATCGCCGGGCAGGTTGCCTTCGAAGAAGCCCGTGTCGCTGATGAGAGCGAAGTCGGCCGCGAGACGATCGCCGTTGGCGGCCAGCCACGTGTCGAGGTGGACCGAGCTCGACTCCTCCTCGCCCTCGAAGACGAACCGGAGGTTGACCGGCAGCTTGCCGCGCGTGGCCAGGAGCGCCTCCGTCGCCCGCAGGTGGAGGTGGAGCTGGCCCTTGTCGTCGGCAACGCCGCGACCGAGGATCCGGTCGCCGACCACGACCGGCTCGAACGGCGGTGATGTCCACAGCTCGAGGGGGTCGACCGGCTGGACGTCGTAGTGGCAGTAGACGAGCACGGTCGGCGCGCCCTCGGCGTGGAGCCAATCGGCGTAGACGACCGGGTGGCCGCCGGTCTCGCTGACCTCGACGTGCTCCATCCCGATCCGCTCGAGATCCGCTGCGATCCACTCGGCGGCGCGGCGGCAGTCGGGAGCGTGAACTGGCAGGGCCGAGACGCTCGGGATCCGGATCAGCTCCTTGTACGACTCGAGGCGCTCGTCGGCATGCGCCGCCAGGAAGTCCTCGATTGCCTGGTCGGTGGCGGGCGTCATCGTCATGGCTCGATGGTATCGGCTGAAGGGGCGGGACGAGACACGCTGACCTTTGCGTCGGGTGCACACGCGCGAGGCGGTGTGCTGCGGGCACCGGCCATGCTGGCTTGTCGCCCGGCGCAACGAAGCTCGCGCGGCTCGTCCGGACGCGTCGCAAGTTCTCGTGCCAAGCAACGTGGAACTCTCTCGGGAATCGAACGACCCCGAGCCTCCGGGCTCGGGGTCGTCGCGGTTGGCTGGGTGGTCGCCCGGTCAGGCCGGGGCGGGGTTGGTCGCCGGCTGGGTGCCGGGGGTCGGCTGGTTCGGTCCGACGACCGTCGGGGGGGTCTCGCGCGAGTTGCGCTTCGGGGGAAGGTCGGAGAAGAGCGCCTCGAAGCCCTCCGAGTCGACGGTCTCCTCGGCGACGAGCTTCTCCGCCAGGGCGTTGAGCTTGTCGCGATGGGTGACCAGGACGTCCATCGCCCGCTCGTAGGCGTTGTCGATGATCGCCCGGACTTCCTCGTCGATCTGCTTCGCAACCTCGTCGGAGTAGTTGCGCTGCTCGCCGATCTCGCGGCCGAGGAACACGAGCTCGTCGCGCTTCCCGAACGAGAGCGGGCCGAGCTTGTCGCTCATCCCGAACTCGGTGACCATCCGTCGGGCGAGATCGGTCGCCTTCTCGATGTCGTTG
Source organism: uncultured Chloroflexia bacterium (assembly GCA_963746075.1). GTDB lineage: Bacteria > Chloroflexota > Limnocylindria > Limnocylindrales > CSP1-4 > CF-46. The sequence goes on along the minus strand of CAVUZY010000006.1, from coordinate 286,878 downwards.
CTGGCGCCGGTCGTCGTGTCGCCGAAGACCAGCCGCTCCGCGGCGTTGCCGCCGAGCAGGCCCGCGATCTTGTCCTCGAACTCGGTCTTGGACTGGAGATAGCGGTCCTCCATCGGAAGGGCCATCGTGTAGCCGAGAGCCATCCCGCGGCTGATGATCGTGACCTTCGCGACCGGGTCGCACTTCGGGAGGATCCGCTGGACGACAGCGTGGCCGCCCTCGTGGTAGGCGATGATCGCCTTCTCGGCGTCCGAGATGATCCGCGACTTGCGCTCCGGACCGGCGACGATCCGCTCGAGCGCCTCGGTGAACTCGGACGTCCCGATCACCTTCTTGTTGCGGCGCGCGGCGAGGATCGCGGCCTCGTTGACGAGGTTGGCGAGGTCGGCCCCCGAGAAGCCCGGTGACTGACGGGCGACGGTCTCGATCTCGATCGTCTTGTCGAGCGGCTTGCCCTTGGTGTGGACCTTGAGGATCGCGGTGCGGCCCTTCATGTCCGGCCGGTCGAGGATGACCTGACGGTCGAACCGGCCCGGGCGCAGGAGGGCCGGGTCGAGGACGTCGGGCCGGTTGGTGGCGGCGACGACGATCACGTTCGTGTTCGTGTCGAAGCCGTCCATCTCGACGAGGATCTGGTTGAGGGTCTGCTCGCGCTCGTCGTGGCTGCCGCCGAGGCCGGCGCCGCGCTGGCGGCCGACCGCGTCGATCTCATCGACGAAGACGATGCACGGCGAGTTGCGCTTGGCCTGGTCGAACAGGTCGCGGACGCGGCTGGCGCCGACGCCGACGAACATCTCGACGAACTCCGAGCCGGAGATGCTGAAGAACGGCACGCCCGCCTCACCGGCGACGGCTCGGGCCATCAGCGTCTTGCCCGTTCCGGGAGGGCCGACGAGGAGTACGCCACGCGGGATCCGCGCGCCCAGCGAGTTGAACTTCTCCGGGTACTTCAGGAACTCGACGACTTCCTGGAGCTCGGTCTTGGCCTCGTCGACCCCGGCCACGTCGGCGAAGGTGACGACCGTCTTGTTGCCGAGGAACATCCGGGCACGGCTCTTGCCGAAGCTCATTGCCTGATTGTTCGTGCCCTGAGCCTGTCTCATCATGAAGAAGATGAACCCGCCGATGATCAGGATCGGCAGCAGCCCGGTGACGAGGATCGAGATCCAGCCGTTGTCCGGGGCGGGCTTGGCGCCGAACTCCGGAACCGGCTTGCCCTCGCCGACCGCGCGCTGCATGTCGGGCAGGACCTGGTCGGCCAGGAGGCCCGGCACGACGACGCTATAGGGCGTTCCGGGCGGGTTGGGCGTGACGGTGAGGGTCGAGCCTTCCTGGCTGACCTTCGCGACGTCACCCTTGGTGACGTTGGCGAGGAAGGTCGAGTACTGGACGGTGTTGGGCGACGTCGACTGGTTGACGACCGTGAGCACGACGGCGAGCGCGACGACCACAAGAAGCAGCATCACGATGCCGTTGCGGAAGAACCTGGGATTCAACGGGAGCCTCCGGAGCAGGTGGCGCCGCAGCGCGGCAGCCAGCGGATCGAGTATAGCGTCGGTTCGTGACGGTCCCATGAGACGGAGGTCCGGGACCGTCCATTCCTCGTCAAAGGATTCGTCCGCGATGCGTCGCCGGATGAACCGCCGAAGACAACGACGCCCGGCGGACCGCTCGGGTGCCGGGCGTCGATCACGATCTGGGTGGTAGCGGAGGGCGGATTTGAACCACCGACCAAGGGCTTATGAGTCCCCTGCTCTACCACTGAGCTACTCCGCCGTGCCGTCAAGTTTATCGATCGCGTTCCGGAGCGGCAACGAGCCTCGCCGCGGTGAGGGTCGAGTCGACGATGTCGGACATGAGAAGGGTCGTCACAAGGCGCTCGTGCTCGCCCGGCACGCCGAGCGCGCCGATATTGCCCAAGACGTCCACGACGACCACCGGCTCATCCCCAACGACCCAAACGTCATGCCCGGGCGGAACGTTCATGACGTCGCCGGGCCCGAACTCGGCACTCTCGCCGTCGTCCATCTCGACGTGGAAGCGACCCCGCACCATCAACTGGAGATCGTGGATCCGGCACGATGGCGTGCCCTGGATCGGCCTCAGAGACGTCGACCAGCGAAAGCCCGCTCGAGGATGCCGCGTCCCATCGTCACGGAGCCTATGTGCACGAGGTTGACGATCCCCTTGGGAAATCGGCGCACGTCATCCGGTGCGTCGAAGCTCTTCCGCTGGATGGCAGCGCCGGAACGTCCCTCGTGCATACCGTGGCTGTCCTTCAACCGGCGGCTTCGATGGCAAGCTGCGGCTCGCGGAGCGACAGATGGGCACCGCGTGTCCTCCTCTCGCTCGACCGGCAGGAACCATCCAGGCAATGCGGCGACGAGCTCAGTTTCACCGAAGAGGCGAACCGATCCATCAGCTAGCCGCCTCCGCCCATGAGCGAAGGCCGCGGGCGATGCGGTAGAGGTCGGCCGCATCGGCATCGACGTAGACGTAGAGGTCCTGGCCGATCAGCGAGTCCTCGAGGCAGAGCGTCGGTTCGATGTTGCGTGCGAGTAGCAGCCAGCATCGATCCGCATCGTGGCCCCGCATGGCGATCTCGAGCGCGACCTGCCGCTCGGGCGCGGTGCGCACGTCGACACGATGCCTGAGCCACCACAGGATGATGCTGTGGTCTCGCTTAGCCATCTCCGAGTCTTCCGGCACCCACTTCTCCGCCCACTGCCAGAGTGACTTCAGCGTCGGCATCAGCTGCTCTCCCGCGAAGGTGAGGCAGTACGGGAGCGACTGCGATCCAGTCGATGGATCACGAGCGACGCAGCGGCCCAAACCGGGGTCCTGGCGCCGCCGGCGTGGCACCATCGGTCATCCGATGAACGAACTTCGCTCGACGCCGCCATTCGGACCTGCCAGCCCCTCCCCCGGCTCCCCCCCCTGCCGGCGGCGCGGCCCCGCACACGTCGGGACGGCGCGCATAGCCACCCAGGGGATGGGCTGGCGGGAGCGGGAGCCCTCGACGACTGGCCGTGCCGCGATCGCCGTCTTCGGGCTGGCTCTGATCGTCTACCTCCGGACCCTTCTGCCCGGCCCGAGCGTCGGCGACTGGGCCGAGATGCAGTGGATCCCGGCCCACCTCGCGATCCCCCATCCGACCGGCTATCCGCTGTATGTCCTGCTCGGCAAGGCGTTCAGCCTGATTCCGGTCGGGTCGCTGGGCTTCCGGGCGGAGCTGCTCTCGTCCGTGTCCGCGGCAGCGGCGGCCGGGACGACGGTGCTCATCGTGGCTCGCCTCGGCGTCCGGCCGGTGATCGCCGTTGCGGCCGGTCTCGCGCTGGCGGTGACCGGCGAGCTCTGGCTCGAGGCCACATTCTCCGAGATGAACAGCCTGCACCTGTTCCTGGTGGCGGCCGTGATCCATCGGGCGCTCGTCTGGCGGGCCGAACGGCGCGACCGCGACCTCCTCGTCGGTGCCCTGCTCGCCGGGCTGTCGCTGTCGAACCACGTCCTGGCCGTGACGGTCGTCCCGATCGTCATCCTGTTCGTCGTCGTCGACGCCCGCGGGCGCCTCCGCGAGCGACCGATCCTCCTCGTCCAGGCCGCCGGCCTGGCGGTGCTCGGGCTGGCGCCATATCTCTTCATCCCGATCCGGGCGCTCTTCGGTCCGGCCGAGATCTACTCCAGGTTCCTGACCTGGGACGGGTTCTCCGCCCTCGTCAGCGGCGCCGACCTGCGCAACCAGATGCACTTCGGGTCGATCGAGAGCCTGACGAACACCTGGGACGGCATTCCGGCTGTGGTCGAACAGTTCCGCGATCGCTCCAACCTCGCGTTCGTCGTCCTCGCCGGGATCGGCCTGGTCGTGCAGCTCGTCCGCGACCGCTGGCTGGCCCTGATGCTCGTCCTGATCGTGGTCGTGAACCTCTATTTCTTCGCGAACTATGTCGGCGACCTCGACCACTACCTGCTCGTCAGCTGGCTCGCCTGCGCGATCTGGCTTGCGGTGGCCATCGAGACGGGCGTGGCCTGGCTCGAGCGACGCTGGACCGTGATCGCCTTCCGGCCGGGTGTTGCCGTCGTCGCCCTGGCCTTGCCGATCCTGATCGCGGCGAGCAACTGGGCCGACTACGACCAGAGCCAGAACCACGATGGCCAGCGGTTCGCCCAGGAGGTCTTCGCCGCGCTGCCGCAGGACGCCGTCCTGCTGACCTACTGGGACGCGCTGACGACGCTCGGCTACGAGCACTGCGTGTCCGGCGTGCGGCCGGATGTCGCGATGCGCTCGTTCGACGTGACGGCCCGGGTCGTGTGCGATCCGGTCGTCGGGTCGCTCGACGAGGTGGCCCGGGCACGTCCGCTGTTCGCCCTGTTCGCGGCCGAGCAGGAGCTCGATCCGATCCGGAGCGCATTCACGTTCGTGGCCGGGCCGCGACTGCCCGTGCCGTACGGCAAGCGCGGCCTCGATCACACCGCGACGCTCTACCGCCTCCTGCCGCGCGACTGACAGGGCCGAGGACGCCGGCCTCGCGCAGCTCGGTCGAGGACCTGGCCGGACCTAGCCGGGGTCCCGCATCTCGGCGGCTGCGCGCTGGACCGCCCGGACGATCGGCTGGTAGCCCGTGCAGCGACAGAGATTGCCGGCCAGACCATCGCGGATCGCCTCCTCGGACGGGTCGGGGTCTCGGGCCAGCAGGGCGACGGCCGAGATCAGCATGCCGGGCGTGCAGAACCCGCATTGGATCCCGCCGCCCTCGAGGAACGCCGTCTGGAGCGGGTGCAACCCATCCGGGCCGGCGAGGCCCTCGACCGTCGTGATCTCGCGACCGGCCGCCTGGAGCGCCAGGTACGAGCACGAGTTCACGGGCCGGCCGTCGACGAGGACCATGCAGGCCCCGCACTCGGAGTCGTCGCAGCCTTCCTTCGTCCCGGTCCGCCCGAGATCGTCGCGGAGGACGCGAAGCAGGGTCCGGCCGGGCTCGACCATGGCGCTCAGCGCCTGGCCGTCGACGGTCAGTTCGACGAGCTCGGGCACGGGTCAGGCCTCCTGACCGTGCGCCCAGCGCGAGGCCGGGATGGGGACCTGCTCGCCGCGGGCACGAGCCGCGGCGGCGGCCAGCGTCCGGGTGACGACGACCGCGAGCATCGCGCGACGATAGTCGGCGCTGGCCCGGACGTCGTCGATCGGGCTGGCGGCCGCGGCAGCCGCTGCCCCGGCGGCACGGAACGTCGCCAGGGCGGCCGCTCCGCCGACGAGGACCGCTTCGGCCTCGGGCGCGCGGACGATGGTCGGCGCGACGGCGGTCAGGGCGATCCGGGCGGTGGCGATCGTGCCGTTCTCGGCCAGCGTCACGAGCGCCGCCGCTCCGACGACGGCGATCTCCATCGCCCGGCGGTACTCGAGCCGGACATAGGCGGAGCCGGTTCCGGGCGACGGTGGCGGGACGATCACGACCGTGAGGAGCTCGTCCGCGGACGCCGACGTCCGGCCGGGGCCGGTGGCGAGCCGCGCGACTGGGACGATTCGCGAGCCTCGACCGATCGCCCGGAGCATCACGTTCGCGTCGAGCACGACGAGCGGGGCGGTCGTCTCCGCGGCCGGCGAGGCGTTCATCAGGTTGCCGCCGATCGTGCCCATCGCCCGGGTCGCCGGCGAGCCGACGATCGAGGATGCGTCGGCCAGCGCCGACCAGGTGGTCCGGACCTCGGCCGAGTCGGCGATCCAGGCGTGCGACGTCAGGCTGCCGAGGACGAGCGCGCCGTCGCTGATCTCGTGGTGATCGAGCTCCGCGATCCGATCGAGGGCGACGATCGACGCCGGCAGGGGCTTGCGACCCTGGCGCGCCGCGACGACGAGGTCCGTGCCGCCGGCGACCGGACGAGCCGCGTCATCCGCGGCGAGGATCGCAAGCGCGGCCTGGATCGTCGTCGGACCGGCGAAGCGCTCGGTCATCGCGGCGCCGCGCCCGATGCTGCGGCTGCGGCCAGGGCCGCCGGACTCGGGCCGAACGGAGCATTTGCTTCGGCCGCCCCGTCGTCGCCGGTGGTGATCGCGCGCCAGACCCGTTCCGACGTCATCGGCAGGCGCCGCACCCGGACGCCGGTCGCGATCGCGATCGCGTTGGCGACGGCCGCCGCCGTCGGCACGATCGGCGGCTCGCCGACGCCCTTGGAGCCGCGTGGACCACCATTCGACGCCGGATTCTCGATGAAGACCATCTCGATCTCGGGCGCGTCGGCCGTCGTCAGGAGCTTGTAGTCGAGGAGCGACGCGTTGCGCTGCCGGCCGTCCGCTCCGAAGACCGTGCCCTCGAGCGTCGCATTGCCGAGCGCCATCACGACGCCGCCGGTCATCTGGCCTTCTGCGCCGGTCCGATTCAGCACCCGGCCGACGTCGGTCGCGGCGACGACCTTCAGAGTCCGGACGATCCCGGTCGCCGGGTCGACCCGGATTCGGACGGCATGGCAGAAGAACGTCGGCGAGGCGAACGACTCGAACCCCAGCCGGCCCACGCAACCCGAGGCGTCATGCTCGGGCTGGTCGGGCGGCATCCCCGACCCGCGGGCGAGCAGGAGCGCGCCCTCGTGCGCGGTCGTCGCCAGCTCGGCGATCGACACCTGCCGGTCCGGGCTGCCGACCACGCCAGCGTGGCCATCGCGCAGCTCGAGGTCGGCGACGCTGGCCTCGAGGGCCACTGCGGCCAGGTCGAGGAGCTGGCGCCGGACCTCGCGCGCGGCCTCGACCACGGCCCGGCCGTTGTTGAACGTCGTCTGGCTGCCCGAGCTGCCGCCGTCGTACGGCCCGGTGTCGGTGTCCTGGTAGGTGATCGCGAAGTCCTCGGGCCGCATGCCGAGCTCCTCGGCCGCCAGGATCGGCAGAGCCATGACGGCCCCGGTGCCGTTCTCCTGGGCGCCGGTCACGATCCGGCCACTCCCGTCGGACTCGAGGCGGACGAACGCCCCGGACGGGCCGGGCGCGCTGAACCACCAGCCGGACGCGACCCCGATCGCCTCGTCGTCGGCCAGCGGCGCCCCCTCCGTGATCCGCTCGACGGCCGCCTTGAGGGTGTCGATCGCGCCGTCGCCCTCGTGGCGCTGGCGGGTCGGGCCCTCGTCGCCGTCGTGGACGAGGTTGCGCCAGCGGAACTCGACCGGGTCGAGGCCGACGCGGGCGGCGCAGACGTCGTGGTGCTGCTCGACGGCCCAGCAGGCCTGCGGGCCTGTCGGCGCGCGGACGGAGCCGGACGGCGTTCGGTTCGTGTAGACGCTCAGCGCCTCGATGTCGACGTCCGGGATGCGGTACGGCCCGGCGACCATCATCGCGGCCACCTGGCCGAGGACCGGCGTGTCGCTGGCGTACGCGCCGCAGTCGAGCAGGATCCGGGCCTTGCGGGCGAGGATCGTGCCGTCCTCGGTGAGCCCGGTTTCGACGTCGACGACCATCGCGTGGGTGACCTTGTCGGGGGCGATGAACTCCTCGCGCCGGCTGAGGACGAGCCGGACCGGGCGGCGGGCGGCCCGGGCCAGGGCGGCGACGTGACCCTCGAAGTGGAAGTCGCACTTGCCGCCGAACCCACCGCCGAGATGGCTGACGACGACCCGGATGTGGTGCTCCGGGATCTCGAGGACCTCGGCGGTCTTGCCGCGGGCCATGAACGGGACCTGGGTCGAGGAATGGATCGTCACCCGGTCGCCCGACCAGTCGGCCGTGACCGTGTGGGGCTCGATCGGGACCGGGTGGGCCATGTCGGCGACGTAGCGCTCGCGGATGACGACCGGCGCGGCGGCGAGGGCGGCGGTCGCGTCGCCCTTGACGATCGTCGAACGGCCGGCGACGTTGCCGGCCGGGTCGAGGTTCGGGTCGTGGCCGTACGTGTCGATCGCAGGGTGAACCAGGAGGGACCCGGGCTCCAGGGCGCGCTCGACGTCGAGGACCGGCGGGAGGTCCTCGTACTCCACCTCGATGGCGGCGACGGCGGCACTCGCCTGCTCGGGTGTGAGGGCCGCCACGGCGGCCACGACCTCGCCCTCGAACCGGACGACGTCGCGCGCGAACAGGGTGCGATCGAGAACGTAGTCGAACGATCCGTAGCGGCGGTCCGGCATGTCGTCCTGGGTGAGCACGGCCAGGACGCCCGGCAGGGATCGGGCACGGGTCGTGTCGAAACGGACGATCCGGGCGTGGGCACGGCCGGCCAGGAGCAGGCGGGCATGGGCGAGGCCGGGGAAGGTCAGGTCGGCGGTATAGCGGGCCTGGCCTGTGGCCTTGGCGGCTCCATCGCCGCGGATCCACGGTCGATCCGGTGCGGCGGCGGGCTCGGCCAGCGGGGCGCGTCCAGTCGTCTCTGTCACGGGCGCGTCGGTCTCCTCGTCGCCGGGGGGTGTCGAGCGAGGATAGGCGCTGACGCAAGCACGGGCGGGATCGGTTCGTACCGCGGATCGGACGAGCTGGCGGCGCGACGGGCCGGCCCTCGTGCAGACCGCACCACGGACACCCGCACCCCAGCCGGATCGGGACCATCGTGCCCGCGAACCCGGGACTGTGCGTGCCGGCAACAGGGCATCGGGGCACCGGCCTACGGCAGGCGAGTTCCGCGGGGTACTAGTTCGCCATACCGTCCGGCGCCGTCGCGCCGGTACGGTTCGGGTGGCCGCGGAACCCGGACAGTCGGCGCACCGCGGGCTCTCGACTCCCTCTTTCCCTCAGGCAACCCCGGCGTCGCCTGAACCTTGCCCGTCGCACATCGCGAAGGCCGCCGGGGGCGCGACGCGCGGCGGGCACCACCCTCATTGCTCGGCTCCACGCCTGGCGCCAGCGAGGGGCTATTCGACCTCGATCAGACGGCCGGTCTCGACGTCGAAGATCAGGCCGTGGATCGGGACGTCGCGGACCCACGGGTGGGCCCGCAGCCGCTCGACCTGGGCCCGGACGGACGACGCGAGGTCCGGGAACGAGCCGAAGGCGATGTCGAGGCGGCGGCCCGTACGCTCGGCGAGGTGATCGCGCATCTCCTCCTCGTCGGCCTGCTCCAGGCCGCAGAACGTATGGCCGATCACGAGGACCTCGTCGGTCCCGAGGCGTTCCTGGCTGACGATCAGCGAGCGGATCGCATCGTCGGTCGCGAGGCCGCCGGCGTTGCGGATCACATGGGCATCGCCGGTCCGCAGGCCGAGCGCCTCCTCGACGTCGAGCCGGGCGTCCATGCAGGCGATGATCGCCAGCCCGGACAGCGGCGCCGCGGTCAGCGCCGAGCGATCGAACGCCTCGATGTAGCGGCGATTCTCGGCAAGGATGCGGCGATACTCGCCGAACCCGTGGCCAAGCGGGTCGTCGGAATTGGCCACCCTCAGGCCGACGCGGCCGGACCCGAACCGCGACCGAATCGATCGACGATCTCGCCGATCGTCATCTCGCCGTAGCGGTCGGCCAGCTCGCCGCGGGCGATCCGCCACATCGTGCGGAGCGGGCGCGGGCCGGCCCGATCGAGCTCGCCGAGGCGGATCGATCCGAAGCGCTCGATGCCGGGGATCGCCGCCAGGTCGCGAGCGAGGCGCTGGGCCGCGACGTTGACCGTCGTCTCGCGCCCGATCCCGGCCGCAGCCGGCGCGGCGCGCAGGGCTGCCTCGGCGGCCGGCGTCGCGGTGCGAAGGGCGGATCCGGCGCTCTGCCCGGCGCGCCGAACGGATTCGTCGACCCGGGCCATCGCCTCACGGGTCGCGGCCTCGCCCGCGGCGACGGCCGCTGCCGCCTCCGTGGCCTCGGTCGTCGGGGACGTGGCGGCCGGCGACGCGCTCGCGGATTGGGCCGTCGGGGCGGCGGCGGTGCTCGACGGCGGCGAGCCGGTCGCGGCCGCCGCGGTCGGAGCCGGACCCGCGGCTGCCGGGCCGGTCGCCGGGCTCGACGGTCGCGGCGAGCGACGCCCACCGGAGCCGCCGGGCCCCCTGCCCGACCCGCCGGAGCCGCCCGACCCGCCCGGACCACCGGATCCGCCCGAGCCCCGGATCGCGCTGTTGATCAGGTCCGGGACGTCCAGGCCGGTCAGGCTCTTGACGACCGTGCCCGCCTCGGCGACGGTCCGCGTCGCGTTCTTGACCACGTCCGAGGCGCCGTCCGTGGAGAGGACGGTCAGCGACCCGATCGAGGCCATCGGCTCGGCTGCCGCCCGGACGATCTCCGGCAGCATGGACAGGACGGTCTGGATGATCGCCGCCTCGTTGAACTGGCGGTAAGCCTCGGCCCGAAGCGCCAGCGCCTTGGCCTCGGCCTCGCCCTTGGTGAACACGATCCCGGCTTCGGCGTTGCCCTCGAGCTTGGTCTTCTCGGCCTCGGACTGGGCGTTCACGAGGATGACCCGGGCGTTCGCCTCACCCTTGGTGACGTTGACCGCGGCCTCGGCCTGGCCGGCGAGCTTGACCCGCTCGGCATCGGCCTGGGCCTGGGCGATCCGGGCCAGCTTCTCGCCCTCGGCCCGCTTGACCTGGGCCGACGCGTCTGCCTCGGCGGGGCGAACCGTCGAGGTCAGGAGCTCCTTCTCCTTGCGCGCCGCCTCGAGCTCGGCCAGCTCGGTCTGCTTGCGGGTGACCTCCTGCTGAGCCTCGGCCTGGGCGAGCGGGCCGGCCTGGGCGGCGCGCGCCTCGGCGGCGGCGATCTGTGTCTCGGTCTCGGCCCGTCGCAGGGACACATCCCGCTCGGCGTTGATCTTCACCTGGTTCGCCTCGGCCTCGCGGACGGCGGCCTCCTGGTCGGCCGTCGCCTTGGCCATCCGGGCGTCGCGCTCGCGGCGGGCCGTCTCCTGCTGGCCGATCAGGTCCATGTAGCCGGACTCGTCACGGATCGCCTGGATCGTGAACGAGTCGATCTGGAGACCCGATGTCGAGAGGTCGCCCTTGGCCGCGTCCTGGACGGCCTGCTGGAACTTCTGGCGGTCGAGGTTGAGCTCCTCGATCGTCAGGGTGCCGACGATGGATCGAAGCGAGCCCTCGAGGACGTTCTTGACGATCGAGTCGACCTGCTCCTCCTGGGCGTCGAGGAAGCGCTCGGCGGCGTTCCGGATCGACTCGTCGTCCGCCCCGATCTTGAACGTCGCGACGCCCTGGACCGCGACCTTGATCCCCTGTCGCGACACGGCGTCGGCCAGGTTCACGTTGATCTGGCGGGCGGTCAGCTTGAGCTTGCCGATCTTGTGGAACAGCGGCAGGACGACGATGCCCTGGCCACGGACCACCTTGAGCCCGGCGTCGCCGCCGCCGAGCGGCGTCGCCCGCCCCGACCGGATCAGCGCCTCGTTCGCGCCGGCGACCTTGTAGCGGCTGCCGAGGTACGCGAAGAGGAGCGCGACGATGACGATCGCGACGAAGACGACGATCACGCTCGTGTCGAACTTCAGGAAGTCAAGCACCCGTGGTCCCTCCCGTGCCGGTCGATCCGGTCCTGTTGGCCGGCTCCCCGCCGGGTGTCGGTGATGCGCCTGCGTCGTCGGCCCCGTCGGGCGCTGTGGTGATCGACGGCGGCGCGGCGGCCGACGGCGCGGCGGTCGGCGCGGTCGCCGGGGGCGTGCCGGTCGGCGCCGCCAGCGGGGCGACCACGAGACCCGTTCCGGCGGTGCCCGTCACCGTGACCTGCGTGCCGGTCGCGATGTCGATCGACGCCGTCGCGCTGAACTCGTGGGTCTGGCCTTCGGCCTTGACGAGGACGGTCCCGAAGCGCCCGGCCGGGATCGACACCGAGACCGACGCCGGACGCCCGACGAGGCTCGAGGTCGAGAACGGGTTGGCGCCCTCGGACCGGCGCAGGACGGTGAACATGACGAACACGATCATGAAGCCGATCACGCCGCCGACGGTCCCGACGATGGCCGCCGGGCCGGCATGGAGGTTGAGGACCTGGGTGGCGAACAGGCCGCCGACGCCGAACATCGAGACGAACCCGAGGAGGAGCGGCATCAGCGACACGCCACCGATGTCGAAGCCGATGTGGAGGGCGTCGAGGACGCCGCCGAGGATGTCGTCGACGAGGACCGTGATGAGCAGCAGGCCGCCGCCGATCAGGGTGCAGACGACGAAGATCAGATCCTCGATCGGGACGACCATCCTGCCCTCCAGCCGACGCCCGACCGGGCATCCCTCGCAGGAAGGATACGATGCGCGATCGGTCGGGTGGAGGTGGTCGCGGGCTACGTGCGCCGGGCGGTCAGCCGCCTGGGCCGAACAGCATCGACAGCCACAATTCGAGCGGAGTCTGGCGATCGACCTCGGCTCCGAGCCGGACGGACGCTGAGCCCGGCGCGCCGTCGACCGGGACCGGGACCGAAGGATCGAGGGTGAAGGGAATCTCGTGCGGGGCGCCGAGCCCGTAGGCGCGCGCCTGGACCCACACGAACTCGGGTCGAACGATCAGGTCGACCTCGCCCTGGAGCGATTCGACCTCAGCGGCGAGCGCGGCATTGTCCTGGGCGAGCTGCGCCGCTCGCGTCGACGCGGCGGCAGCATCGCCGACCTGCCTGGCGAACACGATCACGATCCAGACGGCGAGCAGGCCTGCCGCGAACCAGCCGACGCGGCGGCGGGTGATGCCGGCAACGGACAGGCCGGCCAGGTCGACCCGGTTGGCGAGCGTCGTCGCGCCCTCGTCGCTCGGGCGGTCGAAGGGATCGGTCGGATCGACCGAGGAATCGCTGGCGGCGGACCCTTCGAGGTGGCGGCCCTCGTCCGGCGGGGCGGGCTTGGGGTTCTTCACGTTCCGCGAGGGTAGCTACCGGCAGCTGACATGTCAACTTCACGGCGCCTGTGTCAACCAACCTGTCACGAGCGTGCCCGACCGTCCTGCTAGACTCCCGTTGTTTCGCACGGATGTTCGATTTCGAGGTAGCTCATGCGGACCTATGCCCCGGCCTCGACCGAGGCCGTCCTCCGGGCGATCCTCGAGGACGAGCCGTCTCTCGCCCGAGGCGTGACGCATCACGCGGTCATGCCCGCCCGAGCCGCGGAGTGGCGAGACCATCCGGAGTGGCTTGACCCGCGGATCCGGCACGGCCTCGCCGAACGCGGGATCGATCGGCTGTACACCCACCAGGCGGAGGCGATCGAGGCGGTCCGGGCCGGACGCGACGTCGTCGTCGTGACACCCACCGCCTCGGGCAAGACGTTGTGCTACGCCCTGCCCGCCCTCCAGGCGATCGCGGAGGATCCGGCCGCCCGGGCCCTGTTCCTCTTCCCCACCAAGGCCCTCGGCCAGGACCAGGTCGCCGAGTTCGCCGAGCTGTCCGTCGCGGCCGGCCTGACCGTGTCAGCCGCGACGTATGACGGCGACACGCCGGCCCCGATCCGATCCGCGATCCGGAGCGCCGGCCAGGTCGTCGTCACGAACCCGGACATGCTCCACTCCGCGATCCTGCCCCACCACACGAAATGGTTCCAGCTGTTCGAGCAGCTCCGGATCATCGTGATCGACGAGCTCCACACGTACCGCGGCGTGTTCGGCAGTCACGTCGCCAACGTGATCCGGCGGTTGCTCCGGCTGTGCGCCCACTACGGCAGCCGGCCGATCATCGTCTGCTGCTCGGCGACGATCGCCAACCCGGCCGAGCTGGCGACCACCCTGACCGGCCGGGAACCGATCCTCGTCGACCGCAACGGCGCGCCATCCGGCGAGCGGCATGTCCTGCTCGTCGAGCCGCCGCTGACCCATGTCGCGACCGGGGCGCGCGGCTCGAACCTCACCCTCGCCCACCGCTGGGCCATGCCATTCCTGCGGGCCGGCCGCCAGACGGTGATCTTCGGCAAGAGCCGGACGGCCGTCGAGATCATGCTGTCCACGCTGCGCGAGGCCCTTCGCCAGGACCTCGGGCCGCGCTCGAAGGTCCGTGGCTACCGCGGCGGCTATCTCCCGACGGAGCGCCGGGCGATCGAGCGCGGGCTGCGGGACGGCGAGATTCTCGGCGTGGTCGCGACCAACGCCCTGGAGCTCGGGGTCGACATCGGCCGGCTCGACGTCTCGATCCTGGCCGGCTATCCGGGCTCCGTGGCCGCGACCTGGCAGCAGATCGGGCGGGCGGGCCGGCGCGGCGGCACGAGCGTCGCCGTCCTCGTCGCGTCGGCCGCGCCGGTCGATCGCTACGTCGTCCGCCACCCCGAGTTCCTCATCGGCGGCAAGGCGGAAGAGGCCCGGCTCGACCCGGACAATCTCCACGTCCTGATCGCCCACCTGCGCTGCGCCACGTTCGAGCTGCCGTTCGAGCCGGGTGAGGTCTTCGGACCCGGCGTCGCCGACGAGCTGCTCGCGTTCATCGCCGAGTCCGGCCACATCCGCCAGGCCGAGGACGGCCGCTGGTACTGGAGCTCCGAGAACTTCCCGGCCTCCGAGGTCTCGCTGCGGAGCGCGGCGCCGGAGAACGTCGTGATCATCGACACGACTCCGGACCGGCCGCGGGTCCTCGGCGAGGTCGACCTGTTCTCCGCCCAGGTGCTCGTCCACGAGCGGGCGATCTACATGCACGAGTCGGTCCAGTACTACGTCGACCGGCTCGAGTGGCACGAGCGGAAGGCGTACGTCCACAAGGTCGACGTGGACCATTACACGTATGCCAATCGGGCCGTGACGCTGAAGCCGCTCGATGTCTTCGCCGAGGCACCCGCGCCCGCCGGGCGACGGGTCCACGGCGAGGTCATGGTCGCGAGCCTCGTCACGCTCTTCAAGAAGCTGAAGTTCGGCACGGACGAGAACGTCGGGTGGGGTCCGATCGACCTCCCCGAGCTCGAGCTCCAGACGACGGCGTACTGGCTCACCGCCGAGCATCTGGCCGGGCACTGGCGCCGGAACGACCTCGACATCGCCCTCATGGGGGCCGGCCGGGCGATCCAGACCGTCGCCTCCGTCCTGCTGATGGGCGACCCCCACGATCTCGGGCTCGTGACCCAGGTCCGCTCGCCGCATCACGAGGCGCCGACGATCTATCTGTACGAGGCAACGCCGGGCGGGATCGGGCTCAGCGTCCGGCTGTGGGACCGCCACGACGAGCTGATCGCGGCCGCGGCCGAGCTGATCCGCGACTGCGGCTGCGACGGCGGCTGCCCGGCCTGCACCGGGCCACGTCTCGAGCCGGATGTCGACGCGCGCGGGCTTGCCCTGCGGCTCCTCGCCGAGCTCGACGGCCCGCTGCGGGTCGCACCGGACTCGGAGCCGGTCCCGGCATGAGCGGCGCGACGCTCGAACGCCGCCTCGCCAACTACCGGGCGGCGATCCGCGCGTCCGGCGGCGTCGCCACCACGCCGGAACCCGACGATCGGACGGATGGTGGCACGGCCCGCGGATCGATCGAGCTCGGCCAGCGACTGGCGGCCGCGTTGGACGGCGAGCTGATCCTCGATCCGGGTGGACCGGTGGTCCGCGTCGAACCGGCAACGGTCGTCCTCGCGATCGACCGCGAGCGGCTCCGGACCCTGCCGGGCATGCCGGCGCCCGGGACGCCGCTCGTCTGCCTCGACACGGAGACCACCGGCCTTGCGACCGCGGCCGGCACCGTCGCGTTCCTGATCGGGCTCGGCTGGTGGGAGGGCGACCGGTTCCGTCAGGTCCAGCTGCTCCTGCCCGACCATCCCGCCGAGCCGGGCCTGCTCCATCGCCTGGCCGCCCACATCCCGTCCGACGCGTGGCTCGTCACGTACAACGGGCGCGGCTTCGACTGGCCGCTGCTCGTGGCGCGCTACCGGATGGCGCGCCTGGCGGCGCCGGTCCATGCCGGCCATCTCGACCTCCTGCCGTTCGTCCGCCGCGTCTTCCGTCACCGGATGACGGACGCCCGCCTCCGGACGGTCGAGACCGAGCTCCTCGGGACGATCCGCCACGGCGACGTCGACGGCTGGCAGATCCCGGGGCTCTACCTCGACTTCCTCCGTGGCGGAGAGGCCTGGCCACTGATCGACGTCGTCCGCCACAACCGCGAGGACGTCCGGTCGCTGGCCCGTCTCCTCAGTCGCATCGACGTCGACTACGCCGATCCGGAGGACCGCCGCCGCCAGCCGATCGGCGACCTGGCGGGTCTTGCCCGCTCGTTCGGTCGGGCCGGCCGGCTGGACGAGGCCCTCGGCTGCCTGGACGCGGCCCTCGCGGCGCCGACCCGTGCGCCGATCGGCATCGATGCCATCACGGCCACGCGCGAGGAAGCCGCCGTCTTCGAGCCGTCGGACGATTCGTCGGGCCTGCCGTGGTGGCACCCGCGCCAGCCGGCCGACATCGGCGGGCGGACGGTCCGTCCATCCTGGGAGCGGCTCGTGACCGGACGGCTCGACTCGCCGTGGACGGCCGAGCGCGTCACGATCGAGCGGGGTCGCCTGCTCCGGCGGCTCGGCCGGTACGAGGAGGCCGTGGTCACGTGGCTCGACCTGGCGGCGGGTCCGGGATCGGTCGCGGTCCAGGCGTGGATCGAGGTCGCCAAGCTCCGCGAGCACCGGCTGGGCGACGTCGCCGGGGCGTTCGATGCCACCAGCCGGGCATTGGCGATCGCGGAACGTCGACGGCGGCTCGGGATGGGCGATCCGGTGGTCGACCGGGCGCTCGCCACCCGCCTGGATCGCCTGCGGCGGCGAAGCGCGGCCGTCGGCCTCCGCGAGGCGGCGCCGCCCAGCGGGCGGGCGTCGGTCCGAACGCGCGGATCAGGTCAGCCGGCGACCCGCTCGACGGCCATCGCGACGGATCCACCGCCGCCGAGACAGAGGGTGGCGAGCCCGTAGCGACCGTCGCGCCGGGCGAGCTCGTGCACCAGGGTCGCGACGATGCGCGCGCCGGACGCCCCGATCGGATGCCCCAGGGCGATCGCGCCGCCGTTGACGTTGACCTTGTCCCAGTCGAACCCGAGCTCGCGGCCATCGGCAAGGGTCTGGGCCGCGAACGCCTCGTTGATCTCGACGAGGTCGAACGCCTCGATCGGCAGCTCGATCCGGTCGAGCAGGCGGCGGACGCCGGTGATGGGCGCGAGGAACAGCCACTTCGGGGCGACCTCGGCCTGGGTGTAGCCGACGATCCGGGCCAACGGGCGGAGCCCGTGCTGCTCGACGGCTCGCTCGCTGACCACGACCGTGGCGGCGGCGCCGTCCGTGATCCCGGGAGCGTTGCCGGCCGTGACCGTCCCCACGGTCGCGTCGCCGCGATCCTCGCCGGTCGGCAGGTCGAACACGGGCTTGAGCCGGGCGAGCGCCTCCAGCGTGGAGTCCCGGCGCGGCCCCTCGTCGGCATCGACCACCGTCTCGCGGCCCTTGGCGTCGCGGACGGTGACCGGCGCCAGCTCGGCGGCGAACCGGCCCGAGTCCTGGGCAGCGATCGCGCGCTGATGGGACTGGAGGGCGAAGGCGTCCTGATCCTCGCGGGTCACGCGGTCGTGGATCGCCACCCGCTCGGCGTGGGTGCCCATGTGGCAGCCCTCGAACACGCACGTCAGCCCATCGGCCACGGCGGAATCGACGAGCGTCGCGTTGCCCAGCCGGTACCCGAAGCGCGCCTTGTGCAGGAGGTACGGCGCCTGGTTCATGTTCTCCATGCCGCCGGCGACCACGATCTCGGCGTCACCGGCCCGGATCTCGGCCGCCGCGAGCATGATCGACTTGAGCCCGGACCCGCAGACGCGGTTGATCGTCGTCGCCGACGTCGTGTCCGCCAGACCCGCCGCCAGCGCCGCCTGGCGTGCCGGCGCCTGGCCGACGCCGCCCTGGAGCACCTGGCCCATCAGGACCTCGTCGACCGGCGTGCCGTCGGGCAGCCCGGATCGCTCCATCGCTGCTCGGATCGCGACGCCGCCGAGGGTCGTCGCCGGCGTGTCCGCAAGGACGCCGCCGAACTTGCCGATCGGGGTCCGCGCCGCGCTGACGAGGAAGACCTGGCCGTTCCGGCCGGCGACCGGGCCGTTGCCGGCCGCCGCGTCGAGCGCCGCCATCAGCGCGTCCGCGGGAACCCGAGATCGACCTGCGACGTGCCGGGGTCCGGCCAGCGCTGGGTCACGATCTTGGCCCTGGTGTAGAACTGGACGCCCTCGGGGCCGTACATGTGGAGGTCGCCGAAGAGCGAACTCTTCCAGCCGCCGAAGCTGTAGTACGCGACCGGGACCGGGATCGGGACGTTGATCCCGACCATCCCGGCGTTCACCTCGAACTGGAACTGGCGCGCCGCGCCGCCGTCGCGGGTGAAGATCGCGGTGCCGTTGCCGTACGGGTTGTCGTTGATGAGCCGGACGGCCGCGTCGTAGGTCGGGACGCGAACGACGGTCAGGACCGGGCCGAAGATCTCGTCCTTGTAGGCGTCCATCTCGGTCGAGACGTAGTCGATCAGCGACACGCCGAGGAAGAACCCGTCCGAGTCCTTGAACAGCGGGTGCTCCCGGCCGTCGGCGACGACCGTCGCGCCCTGGGCGGCCGAGCTGTCGAGATAGGACGCGACCTTGTCGCGGTGCTGGCGGGTGACGAGCGGACCCATCTCCGAATCGGGATCGCTGCCGGGCCCGATCCGGACCTTCGGGAGACGCTTCGTGATCGCCTCGACGAGGGGGTCGGCGACGTCGCCGACGGCGACGATCGTGGCGATCGCCATGCACCGTTCGCCCGCTGACCCGTAGCCGGCCGAGACCGCCGCGTCGGCGGCCATGTCGATGTCGGCGTCCGGCAGGACGATCATGTGGTTCTTGGCCCCGCCGAGAGCCTGGACCCGCTTGCCGTTCTTCGTCCCGGTCTCGTAGATGTAGCGGGCGATCGGCGTCGAGCCGACGAAGGACACGGCGGCGATGTCGGGATGGTTGAGGATCGCGTCGACCGCCACCTTGTCGCCGTGGACGACGTTGAACACGCCGTCCGGCACGCCGGCCTCGTGAAGCAGCTCGGCGAGGAACATCGACGCGGAGGGATCCTTCTCCGACGGCTTCAGGATGAACGTGTTGCCGGACGCGATCGCGGTCGCGAACATCCACATCGGGACCATGGCCGGGAAGTTGAACGGGGTGATGCCCGCGACAACGCCGAGCGGCTGGCGGATCTGGAAGACATCGACGCCGGTCGAGACCTGCTCGCTGAATCCGCCCTTGAGCAGCGTCGGGATGCTGCACGCGAACTCGAGGTTCTCAATCCCACGGGCGATCTCGCCGAGGGCATCGGACGGGACCTTGCCGTGCTCGGCCGTCAGGTGCGCGGCGAGCTCCTTGCGCCGGAGCTCGACGAGGTTCCGGATCTTGAACAGGATGTCGGTCCGCTTCGAGAGCGATGTCGCGCGCCAGGCCGGAAAGGCCGCCTGGGCCGCGGCGACGGCCGCGCCGACCTCGTCGGTCGTGGCGAAGTCGACCTCGCGTGCGACCTGTCCGGTCGCGGGGTCGTAGACCGGACCGCGCCGGCCGGAGGTTCCCTCGACGATCCGCCCGCCGATCCAGTGATGGACGGCGGTGGTGGCTCCGTTCGCTTCGGCCTGCGCCGGAGCTGCGCCGCTGCCCGGCTCGGCGACCTGCGTCATCGTCATCGACCTTTCGTTCTTGCGTGCCCACGATTCGGGCGCCGTTTCACACCTTACTGCCAACCCGGATCGGCGACCAGCGCACCCCCAGGTACGAGTCACGCCGGCCGGTTGGTCCGGACCCCGTCCGGCCGGCCTTGCGACTTCCTGCAAACGATTACATCATATCCGTGGGCCGGTCTGGACCCGCCATCTCGACTGGACCGGGCCACCCCGAGCCACCGGCATGGCGCGGCACCCCAATCGTCACCGAGCCATGGAGATCACGTCGATGACCGCTTCCGACGCGTCCACCGACAGCCTCGTTCAGGGCCGGAGCCTGCGTCGACGACTGGCGTCGAACGGTCCCCTGGCCGGGGCGTCGATCGGGACCGTCCCGATCCTCTGGAACAACGTCGACATCGCCGAGCTGCGCCTCGGGGCTTCGGCCGACGCGATCCTCGACGACATCACCCGCACCGGGTACGACGGCTGCCAGCTGGGACTCGGTTTCCCCGAGGGCGACGCGCTCCGGTCGGCGCTGGCGGCTCGGGACCTGCGCCTGGCCGAGGTGTACGCCTCAATCCCGGCGGTGGTGGACGGCCCGGCCGCGAGCGCCCTCGACGACGTCCGCGAGCGGCTCCGTCTCCTCGTTGCCGGTGGCGGCGAGGTCCTGTGCGTCGCCTTCGACGGCTCGCCGGATCGTGATGCGACCGCCGGCCGAGGCGACGATCCCGCCACGCCGCGCCTGACCGACGACGGTTGGGCCCGGACGATCGAGCTGCTCGAGACGATCGCGGCCGAGACACAGGCCGCCGGCGCCCGGATCGCGTTCCATCCGCATGCCGGGACGTACATCGAGACGCCGGACGAGGTCGAGCGGCTGGCGAGCTCGATCGATGCGGCAACGCTCCCGTTCTGTCTTGATGTCGGCCACTACCTCGTCGGCGGCGGCGACCCGGTCGCGGGCCTCCGCCGGTTCGGGGCCCGAGTCGAACACGTCCACCTGAAGGACGTCGATGGCGAGGTGCTCGGCGGGCTGCGGGCGGGAAGCGTCGGCGGCTTCGGCGATGCCGTCCGGCAGCGGCTGTTCACCGAGCTCGGATCGGGCGTCCTGGACCTCGACGGCGTGCTGGCCGCGCTCGCGGAGCGCCGCTACGCAGGCTGGCTGATGGTCGAGCAGGACAGCGGCTGGCCGCCGCCCGCGGAGAGCGCGGCGATCGGTCGGCGGGTGCTGGCCGCGGCGATGCGCCGGCTCGCCTGACGGGCGTCGACGTCGTTCCGCCGGGCCGGCTCCGGCCCAGCCCGGCACGGCACGGCACGGCACGGCGCCACGGCACGGCGGCACGGCCCGGCGCGGCCCAGGCCGGTCAGACCTCGGCGCCGGTTGCCCGCCGCCCCAGCGTCTCGGCCATCCGCCGCCGGACCGCGTCCCGGGTCGGGACGCCGAGCATCCCCGGGCCCTCGAGCACCAGGGAAGCGGCCGCAGCCGCGAGGAGCAGGTCGAACCCCTGGCCGATCCGCCCGCCGACGAGCCGTGGCTCGATCCGGGCCGCGGCAAGCGCCGCCAGGAAGACGTCGCCCGCGCCGGTTGGGTCGACGGCTGCATGGCTCGGGATGGCCGGATAGTGGCGCAGGTCGAGTGCCGCGTCCTGATCGCCATGAGCGCCATGGACGATCAGCCCGCCGCGATCGCCCTGGGTGACGGCGAGCGACGCGCCGCGGCGGAGCAGCCCGTACAGGTCGGCCAGCGGGATCGCCCGGTCGACGTCGTCCCGAGACAAGCCGACGAGATCCGCGCGCCGGATGATCGGATCGGGCCGCGGCGCGACCTGCCGGACCGGCTGGCCGGCGTCGAGCTCGCGCAGGAGACCCTGCCAGCCGACGGCCACGAGCGACTCGTCCGTGGGCACGTCCGCCCAGGCCGCCGGCAGCTCGGCGGCCACGGGGGCGAGGATCCAGCCGGGCGCCTCGCGCCAGGCGGGCGGCACCGAGTCCACGGGGACGGGGTCGGAGTGATCGCCGCACAGTTGGAGCCGGCCCTCCGGGCGCTCGATGTTGACGAAGACCGGCCCGTGCTCGAGATGGACGAGGTGGACGTCGACGCCGGCTTCGCGGAGGAGGTCGAGCTCGGCCGCTCCGGACGCTTCGCGGTCGACGCCGACGAGGGCCGCCGTCGCCAGGCCGAGACGAGCGGTCGTCAGGGCGCTGTACGAGACGCCGCCACCGAGCCGCCAGCCGCGGGCGTCATCCTCCGCCAGGTCGCGTGCGGCCGAGCCGACGACGACCACTGTCGGCACCGGCGTCGGCATCGAATGCGCCGCGGAGCGCTCGTCCGTCACGGACCCGGCGCCGCTGGCCGGCGAGGCTGCATGCGATACTGACGACCCAATCCCATCCCCTTCCCGACCGAGGCCGGCGTGTACTTCTACGAACTTCACGAGGGCGACGAAGACGTCTTCTCCGACGTCCTGCTCGCTCGCGACGACGAGATGGATCCCGACGAGTTCTTCGAGCTCGTCGAGTCGGTCCGTCACCAGGTCCAGGACAATTACGTGGACGATACGCTGATCGAGGCGATCGCCGCGGAGCTCCAGCGGGAGCACGGGTTCATCTACGTGTCCGACGACCGCCTGACGGCGGCGGTCAACGTCTCGACGATCGACGAGGAGAACTTCATCGTGGCGATCGACACCGACGAGGAGGCGGCCGAGGACGAGCGGGGCGCCGACTACCGGGCGGTCATCGCCGAGTTCGACCCGACCGGCGAGGCCGTCCGCGGCGAGGACGAGCGCAACACCTGATCTCCGGCTGCGCGGGACCGGCGCATCGACCGCTCCGGGCTACTTGCTGAAGAGGATCTCGACGACGTCGCCGTCGTGGACCTTGTAGGTCTTGCCTTCCGAGCGGAGCTTGCCGACCTTGCGCGCGGCGGCCATCGAGCCGAGCGTCAGCAGGTCTTCGTAGGCGACGGTCTCGGCCCGGATGAACCCCTTCGCCAGGTCGCTGTGGATCGCTCCGGCGGCATCGACCGCGTTCGAGCCATCCCGGATCGGCCACGCCCGAACCTCGTCGGGGCCAGCGGTCAGGAAGGAGATCAGGCCGAGCAGCTTGTAGCTGAGCTCGATCACCCGGTCGAGACCCGACGCGGCGATCCCGAGCTCGTCCATGAAGACCCCGGCCTCCCCGGGCTCGAGCTCGCCGAGCTCCATCTCGATCCGCGCCGAGAGGGCGTCGATCATCGCGTTCTGATGGTCGTAGGCGGCGGTCAGTGCAGCGACGCGCTCCCCTGCCCCGGCGATGTCTGATTCGCCGATGTTCAGCAGGACGAGGACCGGCTTCTGGGTCAGGAACCGGAACCCCCGGATCGCCTTTTCCTCGTCGGCGTCGAGGCCGGTGTCCCGGATCGGCCGGCCGTCCTCGAGCGCGGCTTTGAGTCGGACGATCACCGCCTCCTCTCGCTCGTTGGCCTCCTTCTCGGCGGGCGACCCGTGGCGGGTGGACTGCTTCAGGCGCTCGAGGCGGCGCTCGACGAGGGCGAGGTCGGCCAGGATGAACTCCGTGTCGAGCCGGTCCAGGTCACGGGCCGGTTCGACCGAGCCCTCGGGATGCGGGTTGTTCGGGTCCTCGAAGGCCCGGACGACGTGGAGCAGCGCGTCGGAATCGCGGAGCCGGGCGAGATGCTCGGCCGGGAGGTCCTCGGTGCCGACATGGCCGTCGGACGAGGCGGGCGGGGCCGGCAGGTCGACGTAGGTGACGTCGGCCTGGATGACCTTCTTCGGCTTGAAGATGGCCGCCAGCTTGTCGAGCCGCTCGTCGGGCACCTTGACGACGCCGACGTGGAGCTCCATGCCGCCGAATCCGCCGGTATCGGCGTGGCCCCGGGTGAGCGTGTTGAAGACGGTCGTCTTGCCCGATCCGGCAAGACCGACGATGGCGATCTGCATGGCCCGATGCTACCGGTCGCGGGCGCTCAGTACCCCGCGGTCGGGTCCACCACGTTGAGCAGCGGCTCGCCGGCGGCGTAGCGCCGGAGGTTGTCGCAGAAGAGCTCGACGCTCCGGTCGAGGACGCGGCCGCTCGACCACGAGGTATGGGGCGTGACGATGACGTTCGGCAGGTCGTAGAACGCCGACGTCGGTGACAGCGGCTCGTCGCGGAATGTGTCGAGGATCGCGCCCCCGATCCGGCCGGCACGAAGGGCGTCGAGGAGCGCGCGCTCGTCCACCAGCCGGCCCCGGGCGACGTTGATCAGCCACGCCGACGACTTCATCATCGCCAGGGCGCCCTCGTCGATCATGTTCTCGGTCTCGGGCGTCAGCGGCGCGGCCAGGACGACGAAATCGGACTCCGATAGCAGCTGCGGGATGGACTCCGGCCCGCCGACGCGATCGAGCATGACCTCGCCGAAGGAGCGCGTGTCGTCGTCGGCCAGGATCGCCGTGGCGCCACCCTCCGACCGCCGCCGGACGGCCACGACCCGGCAGCCGAACCCGGTCGCGAGCGCGCCGACCGCTCGCCCGATCGACCCCAGCCCGACGATCCCGACGGTGACGTCGCGCAGCTCGACCCCTTCGAGCGGCTGCCACGTTCGCTCGCGCTGGAGCTCGAGGAGGCCGGGCAGCCGGCGGCTGACCGCAAGGATCATCATCAGGACGTACTCGGCGATCGGCCGCGAGAACACCCCGCGGGCGTTCGTGAACACGAGGCCGCGTTCGCGGGCCGCCGGCGTGAATGCCCGCTCGACGCCGGTCGACGCGGAGTGGACGTAGTTCAGGCGCGGCGCACGGGCCAGCAGCCGGTCGAACGCATCCGACGACAGCCACCCCCGGAGCAGGACCTCGACATCGTCGACCGGCTCGTCGGTCAGGCCCTCGCGCGACAGGGTCACGATCCGGGCCCCTGGCGCGGCCGCGCGAATGAGCTCCAGATCGCGCGATCGATAGCGAGCCGAGAGGATCGGCGACAGGGCGATCGCGGTCGGAGCGCCACCCGGACCGGAGCCCGGGCCAGCCGTTCGCGGGATGGCGTCGCCCGTCACGCGGACGCCGGGGTCCCGCCCGGGCGGGCGGCGTCGGTCGGTGCGCCGGCCGCGACATCGAGCCCGTTGGTCCGCGCAATCCACAACGCCGGCTCGTCGATCTCGCCGTGGCGCGGCAGCATCTCCGGCCCGGCCCACAGGCGATTGAGCGCGGCCGGGCCGCCGGCGGCCGCGATCGCCGACACGAAGGCCTCACCCTTGGCGTACTGCTCGAGCTTCACGTCCATGCCCGTCAGGCGCATGACCGCCCGCTCGAACGGCGAGCGCCGGGCATGACGCCGCTCGTGGAACTTGGCGCTGATCCGCTCGACGTCGGGCACGAGGTCCTTGCCGACCTCGTCCATCACATAGTCGCTGAACCCCTCGAGCAGGCTCATCACCGCCTGGGTCTCGCGGAAGAGCGTCCGCTGCTCGGTTGTCATCAGCCGCTCCATCCAGTGCTCGACGCCGTCGCCCTCGCCGCGGATTGCGCGGCCGAGGCTGCGCAGCGCCTCCCGGCCGAGCCCGCTCGCCTCCTTGCCGAACAGCTTCAGCTGGCGCTCGAGCCGGTCGGCGAGATAGGGCCGCAACCAGGGATGGGCCTCGAACTCGAACGCGTGGGTCGTCTCATGCAGGGCGATCCACGTCCGGAATGGCTCGAGCGGCACGCCGAGCGCCGTTGCGGTCGCCCGGATGTTCTCCTCGACGAACAGGAGCTTGCCCGGGGTGGCCTCCGCGGTGAGGAGGGCGAGGTCGTACTGGCCAAGCACCTTCGAGCCCATGAAGCCGAGCAGGAATCCGAGCTGGCGAGTCGTCACCCAGCGATTGGCGAGGGCCATCGTCGCTTTGGCGAGGCCGCCGCCACGGGGCACGACCTGGTCGAGGAGCTCCGTCTCGAGCTGGCCGATCAGCTGGGCGAACGTCGCGACGTTGGCATGGACCCAGCCGGCGCGATCGACGACGGCCGAGCGCTCGACGACGCCGGGCAGCTCCGTTCCGAGCGCGGCGGACAGGCGCGGCACGATCCGCTCCATTGCCGCAGCATAGGACGCCTCCGTGGCGCGCAGCTCGGCGGCCGTCAGCGTGCCCGGCGCGTTCTTCAGGCGAGCGACGGCGAATCGCTCGGCGGCCGGCCAGTCGACCAGGCCCTGCCGCGCGACCCGCTCGGCACGCCGGCCGATGACCGTGGCGGCGGCCCCGAGCGCCGAGCCGACGAGGAATCCGGCCTGCCAGATTCGATCGTCTCGCCAGCCCTGGCCCTTGCCGCGCGACCCGCTCATCGGGCCGGCTCTCCGCTCATCGTCACCGCGCCACCCCGGCTGGGCCGACCTCGACGGAGCCGACGTCGGGGAATGCCTCCCCGAAGATTCGCTCCGCGACGATCCGGAAGGCGTCGACGTCGCCGGTCGTCAGCTGGACATGCGTGGCCGCGATCGCGGTCTCGTCCGGGCGATCGTGACCGGCCGCGCCGTCGTCCGCCGCCTCGCCCCGGGTCGTGCCGGGCGCCTCGAGCCCGTTGATCGCGAGCAGCTCCACGAGCGCCGATGCGGTCGCCGTGGCGCTGTCGACGATCGCCACTCGCTCGCCGGCGATCGCCGCGATCACCGGACGAAGGAGGGGGTAATGGGTGCAGCCCAGCAGGAGCGTGTCGATCCGGGCCGACGCCGGGAGCGGGAACACGAACTCACCCGCCTCGTCGCGCTCGCCGAGGAGCGGGGCGAGCGACTCGGCCACGATCGCCTCGACCTCTGGCCCGCCGATCCGGCCGGCTTCGACCAGGGGCACGAACGCCGGTGTCGCGTGCTCGTAGACCTCGACAGCCGGGTTCTCGTCCTTGATCGCGTTGAAGTAGGCGTGCGAGCGGACCGTCGCCGGCGTCGCGATCACGCCGACCCGCCGGTTGCGGGTGGTCAACGACGCCGTCACCGCGCCGGGCCGGACGACGCCGAGGATCGGCAGGTCGTAGCGCCGCCGGAAGTCGCCGAGGGCGACCGCCGTCGACGTGTTGCACGCGACGACGATCGCCTTCACGTCGCGGGCGGCGAGCTCGTCGAGGGCTTCGATCGAGAACGCCCGGACCTCGTCATCGGGCCGGATCCCGTACGGCGCCCGGAGGTTGTCGCCGAGATAGATCGTCGACTCCTGGGGCGACCGGCGAAGAATCTCGCGGAGGACCGTCAGGCCGCCGACCCCGGAGTCGAACACGCCGATCGGGCGTGGGTCGGACATCAGGCTGCCTAGCGCCGGCCGGCCGCCGCCGGGCGGATGATCCCGTGGGCCGCGAGGAGCTCGGCGGCGATCCGATGGAGGTCCTGGCTGATCGGGGCGGCCGGGTTGGCGAGCACGAACGGCACGCCCTCGTTGTTCGACTGAACGACGAGCAGCCCGTCGCTGACGACCCGGTGCTCGGGGACGCGACCGAGCGCGCGGGCGAGGTCCGCCGCGTCGATCCCGCCCGGCGAGTCGGCCCGGTTGATCAGGTAACGGACCTTCGACGCGGGGTAGCCGATCATCCGGAAGGCGTCGGCGACGGCGATCGTGTTGTGGATCGTCGTCGAGTCGTACGTGACGATCTCGACGATCGTGTCCGACAGGTCGAGGAACGCGAGGTTGATGTCGTTGAGCGCGGCCGACATGTCGATCACGATCGAGCCGTAGACCCGGCGCAGGAGCGACAGGATCTTGTCGACGTCACGGCTGGTCACCATCTCGGCCATCTCGACCCGTGGCGGCGCGAGCAGGATGTCGATCCCCGACGGATCGCGCCAGAGGACGTCCTGGAGGTCCGATTCGGCCACCCGGTCGGTCGGCAGGTCGAGGATCGACGGCGCGTCGACCGGCACCTTGAGCAGCGACCGGAGATCCCCGAACTGGAGCGAGCCGTCGATCAGGACCGTCCGCTGCTCGGCCTGGCCGAGCGCGACGGCAAGGTTGAACGCGATCGTCGTCTTGCCGACGCCACCCTTCGGGGCGAACACCGAGTAGATCCGCGACGAGCCGGTCGTCGAGAGCTGGGCAAACTCCTTGCGAACGGCAGCGATCCGGTTCATCAGGTCGAAGCCGGAGAACGGCATCGCCAGCACGCCGTGGATGCCCTTCGACGGATCGGGCGTCACGGGGTTCTGGGGGACGGTCAGGATGATGATCGGGATGCCGAGGCCCGACGCCTGAATCTGCTCCGCCAGCGGCAGGCCCTTGACCCGGCCCTGGAGCAGGGCGTCGACGAGAACGACGTCCGGTCGAAGCTGCTTGATCTGGGCGAGGACCGTGCCGCCGTCGCTCAGGACGTCCAGGAGCTTGACGGAGCTCTGGGAGTTCAGCAGGCCGCGGATGTACTGCGCCACCTGCGGGACGTCCTCGACGAGCAGGAGGCGCGTCTGGTCACTCGATGCCATCGCGGCCGAGTGTACCAAGCCGGGACGGTCGAGCCTTCGACCCGGAAGTCCCAGTGAGGCGCGTTGTTCCGGATCTCACGACCACGCTCCGCTTCTGGGAGGTCGCCGACGCTCAGGGCCGGATCGCCACGAGGATCGCGCGATCGCTGCCGGGCCTGATCGGCTCGAGATCGTAGTCGCCGCCGATCACCTCGACCTCGAGCCCGGCGTCCTCGGCCATCGCCCGGAGCTCGTCGGCACCGATCAGGCGGAGGGCGTCGCGGCGGATCCAGCGGATGGCGGCTTCGCCGGATCGACCCTCCTCGAAGATCGAGGTCAGCTCGACCACCGCGCTCGTCGCGTCGTGGCGGGCGGCCGCGACCTTCGTGACGGTGGCGCCCGTCTCGGGATCTCGGCGCTCGTACTCGAAGATCAACCGGCCGTCGAAGCGGGCGAGATCGTCGGTGTCCGGGAGCCAGATGTCGACGACGGCCACGCCACCCGGCGCGAGGTGGGCGGCCATGGTCCGGAACGCCTGGCGCTGGCGGTCGCGCGTCGCGAGCAGGAAGATCGTGTTCAGGGCGATGAACGCCAGCGCGAACGTGCCCGCCGCCGGCAGGTGGAGGTCGAGCAGGTCCGTCTCGACGAGGGTGACCCGGTCCGTCGCCTGCTGTCCGGCCCCGTCGAGAACGGCCCGGGCCCGCTCGAGCATCGCCGGGTCGAGATCGACGCGCGGTGACGTCGTAGCCCGCGAGGGCCAGCGGCAGGGCCAGCCGGCCGGTGCCGGCTCCGAGCTCGAGGATCGGGCCGCCCGTGCGCCGGGCAAGGGCCAGGTAGACGTCGGTGTCGCCCGGGTCGTCGAGCAGATCGACGTCGTAGAGGCGGGCCAGGGCGCGCCCTTCGGCGGTCGGACCGGCCACGGGACGTGGCGGATCAGGCACCGGTCGTGCCGGGACCCGAGTACCGAACGGCACGGCCGGCCCGGCGCTTGACCGCGAGGGCGCTGATCGCCTCGAGCGCCGCCCGATTGGCGATCATCGCCGTCGTCTCGGCGTGGTCGTAGGGCGGCGAGACCTCGACGATGTCCATCCCGGCGAGCTCGACCTGGCCGACGATCCGGCGGATCGCCCGGAGCAGCTCGCGGGTCATGAACCCACCCGGCTCGGGGGTCCCGGTTCCCGGCGCCAGGCCCGGATCCACGACGTCGATGTCGAGGCTGAGGTAGATCGCGTCCGCGCCCTCGAGAGCCTCGGCGATCGCGTCGTCGATCACCGCTTCGGCGCCGCGCTCCTCGACCTCGGTCATGAAGTGCCAGCGCAGGCCGTGCTCCTTCATCCACTCGAAGGTCTCGACCGGCGGCCAGTAGCCGCGCAGCCCGACCTGGATGAAGTTCTTGCCGTCGACCGCGCCGGATTCGATCAGCCGCCGCATCGGCGTCCCGTGGCCGGCGAGCACGCCCCAGTCGTCGTTGGCGGTGTCGGCGTGGGCGTCGAAATGGACGATGCCGATGCTGCCCGGCCGGCGGACCTCGGCGACCGCCGTGGCGCTCGGCCAGGTGATCGAGTGGTCGCCGCCGAGGACGATCGGGATCGCGCCCGTGGCAGCGACCTCGCGGACCTTGCGATGGATGAGGGCGTGGCCGCGCTCGATCCAGGCCGGGATGATGTTCGCGTCGCCGGCGTCGACGACGGTGAGGATCTCGAACGGCTCGACGTCGAGCTGGAGAGAGTAGACCGAGCCGGACGTGTACTGCGCCTCGCGGATCGCCCGCGGCCCGAACCGCGCTCCGGGGCGGTGGCTGACCGCGTCGTCGAACGGCGCGCCGATGATCGCCACGTCGACGCTCCGGGCACGAAGCTCCGCGGGATCGGTGATCCACGGCAGGTTCATGAACGTCGTCGGCCCGACGTAGGTCGGCAGGTCGAAGTCGCTGAAGACTTCCCAGTCCTTGTCCCAGCCGTTCAGGCGGGCGAAGTCGACCGTCGCGGCCGGATCGGGTCGGGGTTCGTGGGGGCGCTCTGCCACGGGTCCTCCGGGAGACGATCGCCACTCCCCTTGGAGCCGCGGCGGAATGGTCGTCTCGCTGGGGGCGCCGCCGGTTCGCACTCGAGCGTCCAGCGGGGCGCGCCTCGGCCATCCTAGCACTCGCTCCGGGCGGCCTCGGGCGGCTCGGCGCGACCCTCGGGTACGTCCGGCGAACCCACGAGCTTCGTGACGCAGCAGGCGTTCGGGCCGCCGATTCGCCGCACGTGGGACGATGGGACACGGCGGGGAGCCGCGCTCGGCGATCGTCGGGGCGGCCCCGCCTGCCGGAGGACCACTCTTGACCCGACTCGCTCGCCGCCCTGCTGTCTCCCGTCGCATCTTCGGCGGTCTGCTGGCCGTCGGCCTCGCCGCGTCCGCGACCGTTGGGGCGTTCGCGCCCGGCGACGCCGCCGCCGCCGATCCGCGCGCCGGCTCGACGCGGATCGATGCGACAACGGACGGCGGCCCGAGCGCCGACTCGGCCGTCCGGCCGGAGGTCGCGGCTGCGCCGGTTGCGGCGGCGTTCAACCCGACGAAAGTCGCCCTCGATCTCGAGGTCGTGAAGGCCGGCTTCAGCTCGCCGGTCCTGGTGACCCATGCCGGCGACGGCAGCGGCCGGCTGTTCGTCGTCGAGCAGACGGGCCTGATCCGGATCATCACGTCGGGCGGCACGACCCTGGCCACGCCCTTCCTCGACCTCCACACCTCGATCTCGACCGGCAGCGAGCGGGGCCTGCTCGGCCTGGCGTTCCACCCGGACTATCCGAGCCGCCCGTACCTCTACGTGAACTTCACCGATACCCACGGCGACACCGCGATCACCCGGTTCACGATCAGCTCGAACCCGAACGTGGCCAACCGCCAGAGCGGGCTGCGCCTGCTGACGATCCAGCAGCCCTACTCGAATCACAACGGCGGTCACCTCGCCTTCGGGCGGGACGGCTATCTCTACATCGGGATGGGCGACGGCGGCAGTGGCGGCGACCCCGGCAACCGCGCCCAGAGCATCCACTCGCTCCTGGGCAAGATGCTCCGGATCGACGTCGACCACTCGTCGTCGAAGGGCCACTACACGACCCCGGCCAGCAACCCGTATGTCGGCCGGGACGGCCTCGATGCGATCTGGTCGCGCGGCCTGCGGAACCCGTGGCGCTGGTCGTTCGACCGCCTGACGGGCCAGCTCTGGATCGCCGACGTCGGCGAAGGTCGCTACGAGGAGGTCAATCGATCGAGCCCGCACGGAACCACCCAGGCCGGCCGGAACGTGAACTACGGCTGGCGCGTGCTCGAAGCGAACACCTGCTTCCGGCCATCGAGCGGCTGCTCGACGAGTGGCAAGCAGCCGCCGCAGGCCGCGTACGCGCATGCCGTGTCGGGTGAGGACAACTGCTCGGTGACCGGCGGCTACGTCTATCGCGGCACGGAGTCGCCGGCGCTCGCCGGCGGATACGTGTTCGGCGACTTCTGCTCCGGCCGCGTCTGGGTGATGTCGCCCCTGGCGAGTGCGCCCGTGAACGAGACGCAGGTGATGGACACGAACCAGAACATCAGCTCGTTCGGAGAGGACGAGGCGGGCGAGCTGTACCTCGTCGGCCTGGGCGGGACGATCTACCACATCACGGCGACGGCCAAGCCCTGACCGCCGAGCCGGGCCGGGGCCGCGCCCGGCTCGGCGACGGCCGCGGCGACGTTCGGGGAGCTTCGCCTCGAGGCTCGGGTCAGTCCTCGCCGCGGAACTCGCGCCAGGTCGCGGCGAGCAGCTCCCGATCGACGAACAGCTCGTACGCCGTCTGGGCGACCAAGGTCGCCGCGAGCAGCGTCGTCGCGTCGGCCTCCGGCGTGGCGGCGGCGTCGCGGAACAGGGTTGAGTGGCTGGCGGTGCCCTCCGGCGCGATCGCCAGCTCGGGGTGGATGGTCGGGCAGACCCAGCTGACGTTGCCCATGTCGGTGCTGCCGGAGTTCGGATCGGGGCCCTGGTCGACGATCCCGTACGCCGCCGCGTTGGCGACCCAGCGCGCCTCGAGCGTCGTGTTCTGCTTCATCGTGGTCGCGCCGCCGCTGAACGTGACCTCGGCGGTCGTGCCGGTCGCGGCCGCGGCGCCGTTCACGAGGTCCCGGAACGCCGCCCGCATCCGCTCGTAATCGGCCTGATCGGGGCTGCGGAGCATGAACCAGGCGCGGGTCCGGTCCGGGATGATGTTGGCGGCCGTTCCGCCCTCCTGGATGATCCCGTGGACCCGGGCTTCCGGACGGAGCTGCTGGCGCCACAGACCGACCGAGCTGAACAGCAGGATCATCGCGTCCAGCGCGTTCTTGCCTTTCCACGGGTCCGCCGAGGCGTGCGCCTGGAGGCCGTGGAAGACAACATCGATGTCCTCCGAGGCAAGCGGGTACGACTCGACATGGCTCCGGTCGCACGGGTGGTACAGCAGGGCAGCGTCGAGCCCAGCGAACAGCCCGTCCTCGATCATGATCGCCTTGCCGCTCCCCCGTTCCTCGGCCGGCGTTCCGAGGAAGACGATCTCGCCCGGGAGCTGGTCGGTCAGGGCGGCCAGGGCGATCGCGGCGCCGACCCCGGACGCGGCCATCGTGTTGTGGCCGCAGCCGTGGCCGAGACCCGGCAGCGCGTCGTACTCGGCGAGGATCCCGATCCGCGGGCCGTCGCCGCCGAGCCCGCCGCGGCGCGTCGCCCGGATCGCCGTCGCGAGCGAGCCGGCTGGCAGCTCGACCTCGAACCCGTGGCCGCGGAGGGCCTCGGCGATCCAGCCGGCTGCCTGGGTCTCCTCGAACGCCACCTCGGGATGGGCGTGAATCCGGTGCGACAGCTCGACGATCTCGGCGCGGGCCGCGTCAACAGCCGCGGCGAGGCGGGTCTTGGCCGTTTCGTGGGGCGCGGCCGGGGCGATCGCGGCCAGCGGCCCGGTTCGTGCTGCGGATGCGTTTGATGAGCGGGGTGAGGTCACGCAAGCTCCCTTGGCAGGCAGGCGTCGCTCGACGGCGTCCTGACGTCAGCGCTCGACGGACAGGACGGACTCGGCAAGGACGACGAGGGCGAGGATGAACAGGGCGAGGGCCGGAGCGAACGCCCCTTGGAGTCGCAGGATGACGAAGACCGCGGTGACGATCGCGACCCAGCCGCCCCTCCGGACTGCCCGCGTCCAGTCGCCACGGTAGGCGATTCGCCGGTGGCGCGCGAAGATCGCGAGCCAGAACAAGGGGACGGCGGTCAGCCCGATCGCGAGCCCGATCAGCAGTGCCCCGATGAACCCGGCGGTCGGATCGACCCGCGGGTCACGAGTCGTCGCGACGAGGGCGACCAGGATCCAGACGATGCCTGCGCCGGCGAAGAAGCCGAGATTCGTCAATCGATCGCGCGCTTCCATCACGAGGAAGTCTAGGTGGTCGGGTCGGTCGCCCAGGCCCCGCCAGGCGGGCATCGACTCGGCCGGAACCGGCCACGGCTCGGAACCCGCCGGAACCGGCCACGGCTCGGAACCCGCGGAGTCGTCCGCGACGATCACGGAAGCTCGGGTCAAGCGACGGGCGTCCGGCCCGCCGATGGCCGGACGGCACGGACCAGGTCGGCGGTGCGGACCGGCTTGAGAAGGACCTCATCAACGATGGACGGGTGACCACGGGCGGCATCGGCGCGCTCCCGATCGCCGGTCATCATCACGATCCGGACCGTCGGGCGCAGGGCAAGGAGGCGGGCTGCCAGCTCGATCCCGCTCATCCCCGGCATCTCGATGTCCGTGACGACCACCGCGGGTCGAACCCGTCCGTCGGCGACGAGCCGCACTGCCTCCGGGCCGGACGCGGCCGCGGCGACGTCCATGCCGGCCAGGGTGAGGGCTCGGGCAACGTACGCGCGGATGACGGGCTCGTCGTCCACGACCAGGACGACGAGCCCGCTACCCCCCTTGTCGCCCGGGCCCGGCCGCCTTCCACGTATGGTCGTCTGGCCGCGGCCCATCGGCAATCTCGTCCTCCGTGCCCGAGAGGGCTGTCCGCCGAACCGGCGAGCGGTGCATCCTCGCACCACGGCGGCCCGTAGCCAATGGGGCGAATGCCCTATCGAGCGGCCGGGCGGTCAGCTCGTCGCGGCCGTTCCGTCGCTCATCGGACGCGCCGTCGCGCGGCCGACCGCGGGACCGCCGGGCGCCGAGCGGCCGGCCGCGTCGCCATCGACCGGCGGAAGGTGGAGCTCCAGCTCGTCGATCGCGGCCAGCTCGAGGTCGGGCTGGATCGAGCCGGTTCGTTCGCTCGTCGGGAGTGGCGACTCCTCCGGGCGGGCGGCCAGCCACGCGGTCCGCCAGCCGGCCGCGGCGGCCCCGACGACGTCCGCCGCCCAGTCGTCGCCGACGTGCAGGATCGCGGCCGGCAACGGATCGCCGAGCGCCGACCGCGCCGCGGCGAAGATCGTGGGATGCGGCTTGATCGTTCCGACCCGCTGGCTGACGACGATCGCGCGGAGATGCGGCAGCCAACCGCGCGCCTCGGCATAGCGGTCGATGGTCGCGGCCAGTGGCCAGTTCGAGAGGATGGCGAGGTCGCGATCGACGGCGAGGCGACCGAGCATCTTCGTCACCCCGGGCGCCGCCGGCAGCCCCGCGACGAACGCGCGGCTGTACTGCTCGACGCCCCACTCGACGTCGGCCGGGCTCGACCAGCCCGCGGCGCGATCCTGGTCCCAGCGCTGGTCGGCGGTCGGCGGCTCCATCCCGCGGAGCCGGGCAAGGACCCGGACGAGCCGGTCCGCGAGGTCGACCTCGCGGAACTGCGGCACCTCCTCGCGGAACTGGCGAGCGCGCTCCTCCGACCAGGCCGCCAGGAACGACGCCCGATCGAGGTCGGCCCACCGACGGCAGATCGCCTCGGCCGTGATCGCCACGACTCGCTGGAGCGCGGATCTGGTGACCGGCACGAGGGTGTTGCCGAAGTCGAAGGTGATCGCCGTGATGTCCCCGAGCTGACTGGTCACGTCGCGACGCTGGACGGGCAGATCGTCTTGAACGGGCAGTAGCCGCAGGTCGAGCGGTCCGGCTTCGGCGTGAAGTCGCGGGCCCGGATCCCGGCGGCCGCCGCCGCGATCCTTGCCTTGCCCTTGAGCAGTCGCTTCGGGTCGACGTCCACCCGCCCGGTGACGCCGGTGTCGAGGAAGTGGAGCTGGACCGCGTCCGGCAGGCGGCCGCTGACCGCCTCGTAGCCCATCGCGTAGATCTGGAGCTGGAGCGATTCGCGAGCGCGCTGCCGCGCCCTCACCGGATCGCGGACGTCGCTGGTCTTGTAGTCGGTGATCGTGACCCGCTCGCGACCGGTCAGCTCGAAGGTCGGGGCGATGGCGTCGGCCGACGGCGCCGAAGGCTCGTCCGCGACCTCGTCCGATGGCCCGTCCTCCGCCGGCTCGATGTCGACGCGATCCCACCGGCCTCGGATCCGGTCCCCGCCCAGGGCAAAGCTGAACTCGCGCTCGACGTAGGCCGGGATCACGGCTCCGGGCTCGAGCTGGGCCGTCCGGAACCGGCGGAGCGTGGCGCGCCCCTCGGCGAGGCGGGCATCCTCGTGATCACGCGACAGGAAGCCCTCGTTCGTCCACGCGGCGTCGAACGCAGCCTCCAGCTCCTCTTCGGTCATGACGTCGCCGCGAGCGTGGCGCCGGTGGAACTCCTGGACGGCGCGGTGCAGGGCCGAGCCGTAGATCATCGCGTGATGGGGTGGAACGGGCACCCGGACGACGTGGCCCAGCTTGTACCGGAGCGGACAGCTGATGTAGGCGTCGATGCCCGAGAAGGACAGCGTCAGGGGCTCGCCCGTCAGGGCTCTCTCGGTCGCCGGCCGGACCGGAGCCAGCGGCAGCCCCGACGCCTCGATCCGGTCCAGCGAGCTCGCGCCCTTGACGACCGGGTCGACCGAGGTCGGCGGCAGGTCCAGCGCCTCGAGGACGAACGGCGACAGGCGCCGGACGCCGACACCGCCGTAGTCGACGGCGTGCGACAGGACCAGCTCGTCGCGCGCCCGGGTCATCGCCACATAGAACAACCGCCGCTCCTCGCGCAGCTGGACCTCCTCGTCCGGCCCAGCGGCGGCCCCGAGGTCGCCCAGGATCGCAGGCAGAGCGAGCGCATCGCGCCGGTTCGGGATCGGGAACCGGCCCGCCACGAGCCCCGGCAGATACACGATCGGGAACTCGAGGCCCTTCGCCTTGTGGACCGTGAGGACGGCGACGGCATCCGAGTCCGGGTCGAGGTCGGCCGTCGCGGGATCGTCGCCGGCCTCGATCAGGGTCTGGAGATGACCCGCCACGAACGTCGCCCGATCGTCGGCGAGGAGCGTCGACTGGGAGCGGACGATGTCGAAGAACCGCGCCACGTTGCGGAGCTGCTCCTCCGCCCCGATCGTGGATTCCGCCGCCAGCCGTGTGAGCGTCCCGGACCGTCGCAGGAAGGCATAGAGGACCTCGCCGGCGGGCCGCTCGTGGGCGATCGTGGACAGCTCGCGCAGGTCCGCGACGAACCGCGCGACGGCGGTTCGCGACCCGGCGGAGATCCGCAGGATGCCGGGCTGGCGCTCGAGCTCCTCGAGCACCTCCCACAGCGTCCGGTTGCGGCGACGGGCGTTGTTGACGATCGCGGTCAGGTCCTCGCCGCCGAGGTCGTACGGCTCACCCGTCGCGATGCCGTAGACGTCGACCGACGATCCGAGATCCGCGATCGCGCGGAGGAAGGCCAGAAGCCGGCGCACCTCCGGCCGGGCATACAGCCCGGACGTCCCGGAGAACCGCCACGGCACGCCGGCCGCATCGAGGCTGCGAAGGACCGGATCCGCGTGACCGTTGGCCCGGACGAGAATCGCGATGTCGCGCGGCGCCGTGCCCGAGGCGATCCGGCGAGCGATCTCGCTCGCGATCCGGTCCGCCTCGTCGTGACCGGAGGGATGCGTCTCCAGCCGAACCGTTCGCCCGGCCGGGTCGACCCCGCGCTCGGCGACGAGCCGTTTGTTGATCCCTGCCTGGACCTCGAGCCGGTCCGGATCGTTGAACTGGATCAGGCGATGCGACGCCTCGAGGATCGCCGGCCGCGACCGATAGTTCCGGCGCAGGACCACGGTCCGGGCGGAGCGATAGCGGTCGCGGAACCCGAGGATGTTGCTGATCGCCGCTCCCCGGAAGCGGTAGATCGACTGGTCGTCGTCGCCCACGACCGTCAGGTTCCGGTGGCGATCGGCGACCAGCGACACGAGCTCGGACTGGGCCCGGTTCGTGTCCTGGAACTCGTCCACAAGCACGTACCGGAAGCGGGACTGGATCTCCGCCCTGGCCGCCGGCGATGTGCGCACGAGCCGCAGCGCCAGCGCGACCTGGTCGCCGAAGTCGATGCAGCCGTTGGATTCGAGGAGCCGCTGGTACGTCCCGTACGCCTTGGCGAGCTCCTGCTGGCGCCCGGCCTCCTCGGCCAGGACCGCATCCTCCGGGGTCGCCGCAGCCTCTCCGGCGAGCCGGTCGGCGTAGGTGGCGTACGCCTCCGGCGAGACGTCCTCGTCCTTGCAGCGGCTGAACAGTGTCGCGAGGGCGCCCAGGAACCGGGTCGGGTCGCCGAGCGGACGGTAGCGCTCGAGCTCGAACGCGAAGAGATGCTCGCGCAGGAAGATGACCGTCTCGGCCCGGCTCAGGACCCGGACGTCGGATGGCAGCCCGAGCTCCAGGGCGTACTCCCGGATGAGCCGGTCTCCGAACGCATGGAACGTCCCGATGGTCGTGTCCGTGTAGCCGTATGGCACGAGCTGATCGACCCGGACCTGCATCTCCGCCGCGGCCTTCTCGGTGAAGGTCAGGGCCAGGATCTCCGACGGCCGGGCGCGCCGGGTGGCGATCAGCCAGGCGATCCGGCGGGTGATCACCTGGGTCTTGCCGGTCCCGGCCCCGGCCACGACGAGCAGTGGACCCTCGGCGTGGGTGACGGCCTTCAGCTGCTCTGGGTTCAGCCCGCCGAGGAGGGCGTCGAGGCCGGCCGGCGGATCGCCCGATGGCGTCGTCGGTCCGGCGACGGCAAAGCCGTCCCAGACCGGGATCTGCTCCAGCGGATGGGGTTCGCGGCGCGTCCGGGGACGGGTCATCGCGTCGCCCAGGGAGGTCGGATCGGGGGCCATGACACGATCATCGTCCGGGCCCGTGTCAGCTAGCCTGTCAGGCCGGTCCGGCGACCCGATCGCGGGTCCGGGCGTCGATCGTGGTCCGCCCGGCATCGGACAGCGCGCGGCGCAGGGCCTCCGTCTCCTCCTCAGACAGGGCGCCGTCGGACCGGCCGTCACTGACCGCCTTGGCGTAGACCCGGGTCCCGGTCCGCGAGTGGAGGCTGCTCACGATGAAGCCGCTGCCGGTCGCGTCCGTCAGCGCGAGCGCGAAGCTCTGGTTGCCGCCCGTGTCCTCGAACGGGTTGAACCGCACGAGACCGACCCGCTGGATCGCCCGCCGACCGGCCGCTTCCATCCGCGCGGACCGCATGGACAGCTCGTCGACGTCGCGGGCCAGCGCGAAGACCTTGTCGAGATGGGTCGCGAGGACGGTGTCCAGGGGCGAGCCGTCCGCGCCGCGGGTGAGGTCGTCAAGCCGGCGCCGAAGCCCGCCGATGCGGCGAGCCTGGACGATGGCCAGCAGGAGCAGGACGAGCGCGGCCGCGGCGAGCCCGACGATGGCCGCTCCGGCGAACGGCGCGACGAAGGCATTGAGATCGATCGCGGGATCCTCCATGCGTGCGTGCGCGGCGAGCCGGCGACGGGCGGCCCGAGTCTAGCAGGTGGTCCTGCACGCTCGGTCACTCGCCCGAGCGGGCGGCCGATGCTATCCTCCGGCCGGACCCACGACCTGCTCGGAGTTTCCACCGACCGATGGCCAAGCGCTCCCGACTGGCGGCCAAGCCCGGCCAGCGACGACCCCTCCAGCGTCCGTCCGGCCGTCCGACCGAGGCCGGCTCCCGGCCGTCGAACAGCCTGACCGACGCCGAGCTGGCGCGGGCCGCCGAGCTCGAGGCGGCGATCCTCGCCCAGGAGCAGGCCGCCGACGACTCGCGCCGGTCGCGCGATCGCGCTCGTCGACCGGAGCGGCGAGGCCGCCGACGGCGCGGGCTCCACCTCGGTGCCGCTGTCGGTCCGGGCGGCCGAGGAATATGCCTACGTCAAGCGCGACATCCGGCGGATCACGATCGTTGGCGGCCTCCTGTTCGGGATCCTCGCGGTGCTCCAGGTCCTCGTGAACGGGATGCACCTCTTCACGCTCTGATCCGGGTCGCGCGACCGTTCCCGTCGCGCCTACCATCGACCCGTGCCGACGCCACCCAACCTTCCGGCTGTCGCCGTCGCCGCCTAGGGAGCGCCTTGCGTTCCGCGGACCGAGCACCGCCACCGGCGACCCGCCGCGGCGCACGGGAACGCATCACGGCGACGGACCCATCGGCGAGGCTCAGCGCCGCTCCTGGATCCGGATCAGGTTGCCCGCCGGGTCGCGGACGGCACAGTCGCGAACCCCCCACGGCTGGTCGGTCGGCTCCTGGACGACGTCGGCGTCGTGGGCCTGAAGCCGCTCGAACGTGTCGTCGAGGTCCCTGGTGGCGAGGTTGATGCCGGCGTAGGTGCCTTTGGCCATCATCTCGGCGATCGTCCGCCGCTCGTCGTCGGTGACGCCGGGGTCGGCGCCCGGCGGATGCAAGACGATCGACGTGCCGGGCTGGCCGGTCGGGCCGACCGTGATCCAGCGAAGACCGCGGTAATCGACGTCGTTGCGGACCTCGAAGCCGAGGAGGTCGCGATAAAACGCCAGGGCTGCCTCCGGGTCGTCGTGGGGGAGATAGGCGTGGGCGATGGTGATGTCCATGTCGGTCATGCTAGGAGCGCCTCGCCGACCGGCGCTTCTCGATTCCTGACCGGTCGCGTCACCTGCTTGGCCAGGCACGGTGGCACGCCCGCCATCTCGCCCGCAGCATCACGCCGGTAGGTGCTGGGTGGGACGCCCACGAGCTCGGTGAAGCGGCTGCTGAAGGTCCCCAGCGACGAGCAGCCGACTTCGAAGCAGACCTCCGTGACGCTCAGGTCGCCACGTCGCAGCAGCGCCATCGCCCGTTCGATGCGGCGCGTCATCAGGTAGCTGTACGGCGACTCCCCGAAGGCGATCCGGAACTGGCGACTGAGGTGGCCCGCCGACATGTGCACGCCGCGAGCGAGCGCCTCGACGTCAAGCGGCTGGGCGTACTCGCGATCGATCCGGTCGCGGACGCGGCGGAGCCACGAGAGGTCGCGCAGGTGCTGCGCTCCGGCAGGTGTGCTGGTCACCTGCGGGATCGTGCCACATCGGGCGGCGATCAGGCGCCGACGTACGCCGCGAGGTGCTCGCCGGTCAGGGTGGAGCGGCCGGCGACGAGGTCGGCCGGCGGGCCCTCGAAGACGATCCGTCCGCCATCGTGGCCGGCGCCGGGGCCGAGATCGATGATCCAGTCGGCGTGGGCCATGACCGCCTGGTGGTGCTCGATGACGATGACCGTCTTGCCGGAGTCGACCAGTCGATCGAGCAGGCCGAGCAGCTGCTCGACGTCGGCGAGGTGGAGGCCGCTGGTCGGCTCGTCGAGGACGACGACGCCGCCCTTCTCACCGAGGTGAGTTGCCAGCTTGAGGCGCTGCCGCTCGCCGCCCGACAGTGTCGTGAGCGGCTGGCCGAGGCTCACGTAGCCGAGACCGACGTCGGCGAGCCGGCCGAGGATCGTGTGCGCCGCCGGCGTGCGCGCCGGTCCGCTGCCGAAGAACGACTCGGCCTCCGTCACCGACATCGCGAGCACCTCGCTGATGTCGCGGTCGCCGAGGCGGTACTCGAGCACAGAGGCCTCGAACCGCTTGCCCTCGCACACCTCGCACGGCGTCGAGACCGTGTCCATGAATCCGAGCTCGGTGTAGATGACGCCTGCGCCCTTGCACGCCGGACAGGCGCCTTCGGAGTTCGCGCTGAACAGCGCCGGCTTCACGCCGTTGGCCTTCGCGAACGCGGCCCGGATCGGGTCCAGCAGGCCGGTGTACGTCGCGGGATTGCTGCGGCGCGAGCCCCGGATCGCCCCCTGGTCGATCGACACCACGCCGTCGCGGCCCGACACCGAGCCGTGGATCAGCGAGCTCTTGCCCGACCCCGCCACGCCGGTCACCACGACCAGCACGCCGAGCGGGATGTCGACATCGACGTCCTGCAGGTTGTTGGCGCTGGCGCCCCGAACCTCCACCTTGCCCGACGGTGCCCGGACCGATGGCTTCAGCGCGGCCCGGTCGTCCAGGTGGCGGCCGGTCAACGTGCCGCTCGCCCGGAGGGCCTCGAGCGTGCCCTCGAACACCACCTCGCCTCCGGCGTTGCCGGCGCCGGGGCCCAGGTCGACGACGTGATCCGCGATGGCGATCGCCTCGGGCTTGTGCTCGACGACGAGCACGGTATTGCCCTTGTCCCGCAACTGCAGCAAGAGCTCGTTCATGCGCTGGATGTCGTGGGGATGCAGGCCGATCGTCG
The DNA here is from genome assembly GCA_963746075.1 of uncultured Chloroflexia bacterium. Classification (GTDB taxonomy): domain Bacteria; phylum Chloroflexota; class Limnocylindria; order Limnocylindrales; family CSP1-4; genus CF-46. Next base: position 245,473 of record CAVUZY010000006.1, on the reverse strand, counting down.
GCTCGTCGAAGACGTAGGTCACGTCGGTCAACGACGAGCCGAGGTGGCGGATCATTTTCGTGCGCTGCGCCTCGCCGCCCGACAGCGTGCCGGCCGATCGTTCGAGCGAGAGGTAGCCGAGCCCGATCTCCACGAACGAGTCGAGCGTGTGCTTCAGGTTGCCGAGCAGCGGCGCGACCGACGGTTCGTCGAGGTCCCGCACCCAGGCCGCCAGGTCGCTGATCTGCATCGCGCACGCGTCGGCGATGCTGATCCCTCGGATCTTGGACGACCGGGCACCAGCGGCCAGACGGGTGCCGCCGCACTCCGGGCACGAGGTGTAGGTCACGGCTCGATCGACGAACGCCCGGATGTGGGGCTGCATCGCCTCGCGGTCCTTGGACAGCATCGACTTCTGGACCTTCGGGACCAGCCCTTCGTAGGTCAGGTTGATGTTCTCGACCTTGACCTTCGTCGCCTCCTGGCGAAGGAACAGCTCGAGCTCCTTGGCGGAGTAGTCGCGGATCTTCTTGTCGGCGTCCAGGCCGGCGGCCACGAAGATGCGCGTCGCCCAGCCGTCCGCCGTGTAGCCGGGCACGCTGATCGCGCCCTCGGCCAGCGACTTGGTCTCGTCATAGAGCTGGGTCAGGTCGATGTCGGTGACGGCGCCCGTGCCCTCGCACCGTGGACACATGCCGCCGAGCAGCATGAAGGTCCGGCTCTCCGTCCTCGGCTTGTCGGCACCGCGCTCCACGGTGATGGCCCCACTGCCGGTCACCGACGGGATGTTGAATGAGAACGCCTGCGGAGAGCCGATATACGGCTTCCCGAGCCGGCTGAACAGGATCCGCAGCATCGCGTTGGCGTCGGTGGCGGTGCCGACCGTCGAGCGGATATTGGCGCCCATCCGTTCCTGGTCGACGATGATCGCGGTCGTCAGCCCCTCGAGCACGTCGACGTCCGGCCGCGCCAGCGTCGGCATGAAGCCTTGCACGAACGCGCTGTAGGTCTCGTTGATCATCCGCTGCGACTCGGCGGCGATCGTCCCGAACACCAGCGAACTCTTGCCCGAGCCGGAGACCCCGGTGAACACCGTCAAGCGGCGCTTCGGGATCTCGATGCTGATGTCCTTGAGGTTGTTCTCGCGCGCGCCCTGCACGCGGATCAGATCGTGACGATCGGCCGCGTGCAGGTCCGGCGATGGCGTGACGGTTCTCGTGGCGATGCTCATGGGGTGCCGTTCATTGTGCCCGAGGAGCGCCGACCGGGCCTTCGCCGACGTACGCCGGCGAGCCCGGGCCGAGCCGACCCTCAGCGCACCGCCTTCTTCACGAGCTCGCTGATCCGCTCCTCGTCGGCAGCGGTCAGCTTGGTGAGCGCCCAAGAGGTCGCCCACATGGTGCCGTCGTCGATGTGCGCGTCTTCCTCGAAGCCAAAGGTCGCGTAGCGCGACTTGAACTTGTCCGCGGCCTTGAAGAAGCAGATGAGCTTGCCGTTGCGGGCGTAGGCCGGCATCCCGTACCAGGTCTTCGGGTCGAGGTCCGGCGCGGCAGCCGTGACGACGGCATGAATGCGCTCGGCCATGATCCGATCCGATTCGGGCATCGCGGCGATCTTCGCGAGCAGGTCGGCCACGCCGGCCTCCCGGTCCGCGCCGCGCTTTGCCTCGGCCTTCGTCTCGCGGGCGCGCTCCCGCATGGCGGCCTTCTCGTCGGTCGAGAATCCGCCGGCGGTGGAGCTCTCGGTTCGCTTGTCGGTCTTCGTCGTGGCGTTCATCGCAGTGTTTCCTTCCGTGTGGTGCTCAGCGGTCCTGGAGGAGGCCGAGGACGTTGCCGTCGGGGTCGCTGACGGTGGCCACCAGACGGCCCTCACCGACGTCGTGGGCGGGCTCGTTGACGGTCGCGCCGGCGGCGGTCACCTCGGCGATCTTCGCCTCGATGTCCGTCACGTGCCAGTAGGCCACGGGCGACGTCATGCCCTGCGGTCCACCGCCCGGCACCAGCCCGATGTGCTGGCCCTCGACGTCGAAGCCGACGTAGTAGGGCGCGTCAGCCTGGGGCTCGATGCCGAGCAGGGCGGCATACACGGCCTTGGCCTTCGCGACGTCCGAAACCGGATGCAGGACGGTCTTGATTCCCTGGGTGGTCGAGGCGCTCATGGTCTCTCCTGATGGGCTTGCGGTGGTGTCCATGGCAGCCATGCTAGGGGCGGCTCGGTGACCGGCGCTTCTCGATTCCTGATCGGTCTGATCGCCGCGCTGGCCGCCCCGCCGAGGCGTTTCCTGCGTCGCGCGCGCCCGCTGGCCCCGATCCGTTCAGGCTACCCGTAGACTCGGCTTCTGATGCCGACGACACGGACCAAGGCGGGGGGCGCCAAGCCCGAGCCCCTGTTCCAGCCGCCGCCCGGGGCCCAGCCGCTTGCCGCGCGCATGCGCCCGCGGAGCCTCGACGAGTTCGTCGGGCAGGAGCATCTGGTCGGCGAGCGCGGTCCGCTGCGCCGGGCGCTGAACCGCGGCCACCTCTCGTCGATCATCCTGTGGGGCCCGCCCGGGACCGGCAAGACGACCCTCGCCCGTCTCCTCGCCGATGCGATCGGGGCCGACATGATCGCCCTGTCCGCCGTCTCGTCGGGCGTGGCCGAGGTTCGCGGCGCCATCGCCCGGGCCCAGGACGGGCTGGCCCTGAACGGCAAGCGGACGGTCCTGTTCATCGACGAGATCCATCGCTTCAACAAGGCCCAGCAGGACGCGCTCCTCCCCTACGTCGAGGACGGCACGATCACCCTGACGGGCACGACGACCGAAAACCCCTACTTCGAGGTCAACTCGGCGCTGCTCAGCCGGATGCGGGTGTGGCGCCTCGAGACCCTTGCCGACGAGGCTGTCGCCACGGTCGTCCGGCGGGCGCTCGTCGACGAGGAGCGGGGTTTGGCCGGCAGCCTCGGTCCCGAAGGCGGAGCAGCCCTCGACGACGCGGCGTTCGACCACCTGATCTCCCTCGCGGGCGGCGACGCCCGTTCGGCGATGAACGTCCTCGAAGGTGCCGTGGCCCTCGCCGAATTGGAAGGGATCCGGACGAAGGACGGACGCGTCTCGCCGCGGCTCGAGGACGTCGAGGCCGCCGCCCAGCAGCGGGTCCTTGCCTATGACCGGGCCGGCGACGGCCACTACGACACGGTCTCGGCCTTCATCAAGAGCCTGCGTGGCAACGACCCCGACGGCGCGCTCTACTGGCTGGCCGCGATGATCGCGGCCGGTGAGGACCCCCGGTTCATCGCCCGGCGGCTGATCATCAGCGCGTCGGAGGACGTCGGGAACGCGGACCCGCGAGCCCTGCAGGTCGCGGTCTCGGCCGCCCAGGCTCTTGACCACGTCGGGCTGCCAGAAGCGCAGTACGCGCTGGCCCAGGCGACGACCTACATCGCAACGGCGCCGAAATCGAACCGGGCCGGCCTCGGCTTCTTCGCGGCCGTCGGCGACGTCGAGGCAAAGGGCTCGCTGCCGGTTCCGCTCCACCTCCGGAACGCCGGCCACCGGGCGATGAAGCAGCACGGCATCGGCGTCGGCTACCGCTACCCGCACGAGTACGAGGACGGCGACGTCGCACAGCAGTACCTGCCCGACGAGCTCGCTGACCGGCGCTACTACCTGCCGACCGAGCAGGGCTACGAGGCGACGATCGCGGCCCGCCAGACCTCGCGGGCCGAGGCGCGCGCGGCGGCGAGGACCGCCGGCCGGACGAATCGCAGCACGGAGCCGCTGCCGGAGGCCAGCCACCACGCCGGCGACAGCCTCCAGCGCACCCGCGAGGCCAACCGCAAGAAGATCGCCGACACCGAGAAGCGCGACGCGGGCGCCTAGCCGTCGGCATGACGCACCCGCGAGACGACGACGGGCCGGACGGCCTCGAGGTGGCATTCGACGGCGAGATCTGGTTCTGGCGTGGTCCGGCGCCGTACCACTTCGTCACGGTTCCGGCTGATTCGACGGTCGCGATCCGTGCCCTGGCTCCCGTCGTGAGCTACGGCTGGGGAATGATCCCGGTCGAGGTCCGGATCGGACACACGCTCTGGCGGACCGCGATGTTCCCGAAGGACGGACGCTACGTCCTGCCGCTCAAGGACGCGGTCCGCCAGGCGGAGCAGCTCGAGCAAGGCGACATCGTCGGCGTCGAGCTGGCGATCGGTTCGTGAACGACGCGGACCGCCACGGTGCGTCGTTGACGCCCGCCGCCGCCTAGACTCGGGCTGCTGATGCGTGCCCTTGCTGCCTACCGCGCCCTGCTCACGAACCGGCCGCTCGCCAAGCTGCTCGGCGGCGAGTTCGTCAGCGCGATCGGCGACTGGCTGTACATCGTCGGGATCCTCGTCGTGATCTATCGCGAAACCGGCGACCCGGCGCTCCTCGGCGTCTTCGGCGCGTTGCGAACGCTTCCGTATGTCGTTTTCTCGATCCCGGCCGGCGTCGTCGCCGACCGCTTCGACCGCCGGATGATCCTGCTCGTCACCGATCTCGCGCGCGGCGGCTGCATGCTCGGGATGGCGGTCCTCGTCGCGACGAACGGGCCGGTCGTCGCGATCATCGGACTGTCGGTGCTGGCGGCCTGCTTCTCGACGTTCTTCTACCCGGCGATCGGCGCCTACCTGCCGAGCCTTGTCACCGACGAGCGCCAGCTCGGTCCGGCGAACAGCGCCTGGTCGAGCCTCGACAACGTCGGGTTCATCGTCGGTCCGGCACTCGGCGGACTGCTCGTGGCGACCGGCGGCGTGACGTTCGCGTTCCTGATCAACGCCGCCACGTTCGTCGTGATCGCGGTCGTGCTGTGGACCCTGCCGCCGTCGCGCGCCGGCCAGGCGACGGGCACGGCGGAGGTGTCCGAGGCACCGGCTCCCGAGGTGATGCCTCCCGAGGCAACCGCCGCCCCGCCCGAGCCGGTCGCCGCGGCCGCCGCGACGGCTCCGACACTCGAGACGACGTCGGCCTCCGACGACCTGCGCGGCATCGCCCGGCCGCTCGCCGGGATCGGCCTGCTCCACTTCGCGGGCTATGTCGTCGCCGGCGGCATCCCGGTCCTGACCGTGCTGCTCGCGACCGACACGCTCCAGGCCGGCGAGGCGGCGACCGGCCTCCTGAATACGGCAATCGGGGTGGGCGGCGTGGCCGGCGCGATCGTGGCCGGCGCGCTGGTCCTGCGTCGCCGGCTCGCCCCGGCGCTCACCCTCGGCGTCCTGTCGATCGCCGCCGGCATGGCACTCCTCGGCGCGTCGACCTTCCTGGTCGCGGCCATGGTGGCGATCGCGTTGGCGTCGGTCGGCAACCTCGTCCTGGAGGTCGTGACCGCGACGATCTTCCAGCGCGTGACGCCCGATCGGATCCGCGGCCGCGGCCTCGGCATCCTGATGACCGTGTCGACGCTGGCGGAGGCGCTCGGGTCGCTCCTGCTGCCGACCCTCGTCGCGACCGCGGGCGCCTGGCCGGCACTCCCGATCCTCGGATTCGGGATGCTCGTGGCCGGCGGCGCGTCGATCGTGCTGATCGGCGGCGCCGCGACCCGTGATGCCAGCCCGTTCGAGGCGATCCTCGGCCGGGTGGCGAAGCTGCCGCTGTTCACCGGGGTCGGCTCCAGCGCGCTCGAGCGAGCGCTCGGGCGGCTGGTCGAGATGCCGGTCGTCGCGGGCCAGGCCATCGTGACCGAGGGTGAGCCGGCGGACCGGTTCTACATCATCGAGTCGGGCACGTTCCAGGTAGCCCAGGCCGATGGACAGGCGCCCGACGGCCGGCGCCTCATCCGGACGCTCGGGCCGGACGACGTGTTCGGCGAGCTCGGGCTGCTGAACGGCGCGCCGCGTTCGGCGACCGTGACCGCCGAGACCGACGGCGTCCTGCTCGCTCTCGATCGGCGCGACTTCCTGGCCCTCGTCGGGCGCACCGCGACGCTGCGCGGCCGATTGCTCGGGCTGTACGAGGAGGCACCGCCCGCCCCGGCCAGGGCGTAGAGCCGCTTGGCGGCTCGGCGGGCGTCGCACGGCCCGATCCGCGGCCGTCTGTCCTCGCTACCATCCCCCCAGGAGGAACGATGCCGGTCCGGACGCCGTTGCCCGCATGACGCTGGTCCGCCGCCTCATCGACCGCGTGTTCCCGCGGGGCGCCCTGATCCTGTCGATCCTGTCGCTCGGCTACTTCGCGATGGGGATCGTCCGCAACAAGGCGCTTGCCTCGACCTTCGGCGCCGGGCCGGAGCTGGACGCCTACAACGCCGCGTTCAAGGTCCCGGAGATCGCGCTCGACGTGCTCGTCGCGGCCGGCCTGACCGCCCCGTTCGTGCCGATCTTCAACGGCCTTCGACAGCGGGACGAGCCCGCCGCCCACGACTTCGCCCGAACCGTGCTCACGATTGCCGTGCTCGTCATGTCGGTCGTCATCCTGGGCCTGTTCGTGATCGCCCCGGCGACAGTCGAGGTCGTCGCGCCGTCGTTCGATCCGGCCACGCGCGCCCTCTACACGGACCTGTTCCGGCTGATGTGCGTGACGCCCGTTCTGTTCGCCGCGTCGATCGTGATCGGGGAGGTCCTCGTCGCCCACCAGCGGTTCCTGTTCTACGCACTGGCGCCGATCCTGTACACGACCGGGATCGTGATCGGGACCGTGCTCTTCGGCCATCGCTACGGGATCTACGCGACGGCCCTCGGGGCGGTCGGTGGCGCGCTGGCCCATCTCACGATCCGGACGATCGGGCTGTTCCGGACGCCGTTCCGGATCCGGCCCCGGGTCGCCGTCCGGACCCCGGCGTTCCGCGAGTTCGTGCGCCTGATGCTGCCGCGGATGGTCAGCCACCCGATCGACCCGCTGATGCTGACGTTCTTCACGAACCTCGCGGCGTCGATCGGCGTCGGCGCGGTGACGGCGTTCAACTTTGCGTCGGACTACCAGGTCGTGCCGGTCAGCCTGATCGGCGTCTCCTTCTCGCTGGCCGTGTTCCCGACCCTGGCCGCGGCGTGGGCGGCCGGCGACGAGACGACGTTCCGGCGGATCCTCGCCCGCAACCTCGTGACGATCGGCGGGCTGACGGTGCTCGCGGCCCTGACCCTGGCGGTCCTCGCCCACCCGCTGGTGGACATCCTGCTCGGTGGCGGCGCGTTCGGCCCGGACGATGTCGACCGGACGGCGACGGTCCTGACGGCCTATGCCCTGTCGATCCCGCTCGACAGCCTGTCGTATCCCCTGTCGCGGGCCTTGTACGCGACCCACAACACGATTCTCCAGGTGTTCGCGTCCCTCGCCGGGTTCGCCACGATCCTCGTCGTCGGGTCGAGCCTGGCCGGGCCGGTCGGGATCGTGGCCATCCCGCTGGCGGCCGCCGCCGGCGGCGCCGTCAAGGTCGGGCTACTGGCGGTCTTCCTGATCCCCCGCCTGCGCCGGATCTCCGTCGACGGCCCGGCGCTGGTCGCCGCGGAGGCCGCGAAGGGCGACGCGAAGGGCGAACCGGACCGCTGACGCCCGGCCGGGTCAGGCTCGCGGCTGGGTCGGCTCGACGACGATGAAGTTGCCGTCGCGAGTCTCGTAGGCGCCCTCGGGCCGCTTCCAGGGCAGGAAGTTGCGCTCCATCTCGCTGGCGTCCTGAAACGTGCCCGGCGGGTCGGATTGACCCCAGATCGACGAGTTCCATGGATACCACGGGTCGAGGACGTAGGTGCCGCTGATCTTCGCGTCGTCGAAGACGACCGGATCGGCGTTGGCGCGGTAGCCGGTCATCACCCAGGTGTGAGCGCCGCGCCAGGCGAGCAGGATCGCCGGCGAGTGGGTCGTGGAGATCGCCTTCGCCGCGCCACGGAGCGCATCTGCTCGCGAGCCGTAGGCGACCACCCGGTAGCCGTCGGCGCCGTACGCCTTGAGCGCCTTGACCATCGCGGACGGGCCCCACTGGAGGTTGTGGCTGTCGGCGTAGGTCTCCCACTCGTGGATCCGAGACGCGATCTCGCGCTGGCGGTTGTCGGTCGGGGCGCCCTTGTCGAGGATCGCGAGGGCCATCGTGACGCCGGCCGGCGCGCACCAGTCCTCGTGGAGCTCGTGGGCGAAGACGGCGTCGTGGTTCTTGAGGATGTCGACGTCGACCGCGACGCGCGGGACCGGCGTCGGGGTGGGACCCGGGGTCGGGGCGGGCTCGCCGCTGGCGGGCGGACGGAGGCTCGGCGTCGGGCTCGGCGACGACGACGCCGGCTTGGGCGTGACGACGACCGTCGGCTCGGTGGTCCGATCGGGCGGCGGCGGGCCGGCGAGAAAGCGGTCGACCCGGGCGATGAGGCGCTCGTAGAGCCGGCCGGCGCCGAGCGTGTTCGTCGCGATCGCGCCGAACCCGAGCCCGCCGCCGACCAGGCCGAGGACGAGGATGGCGATCAGCGCGGTCCGCTTGCGGCTGCGGCCGCGGCCTCGCTCGGTCCTGAGTCGCGGATAGGACGGCGTGACGCGGCTGGGGCGATTGTCCAAACGGAGCGCTCCGTGTTCGGGCTGGGGCGGGTTGGACGATCGGTGCGGCACGTCTGCGACGGACCGTCCGGTGCCGCGCGAAACCGCGCGACCTCGGCAGATCGTACCGGGCTTCGACAGAACCAACCCAGAAGGAGATGGCTCCATGAATCGTGTCACCCGCCTTGTCCTCGCGGTCACCGTCCTCGGCGCCCTGGCGATCGGCACCGTCGCGACCACCGCGGCCGGCGGCCCGAAGGTCCTCGACGACCGGCTCCTCGGCATCCCGACCGCGGGTCTCGTGATCGACGGCATCACCGGCGGCGGCCGGCCGTGGACGATCGAGAGTGGTCGGGCCAAGCTGTGGGCCGACGGCCGCCTCGAGGTCAGTGTCAACGGCCTGGTTCTCGGACCGGTCCCCGGCAGCCCGGGCGGGAACAACCCGATCCCGAACGGCCGAGCCGTCGTCGCCTGCGGGGGCGCGGCCGTCGCCCAGTCGCCGATCGTGCCGTTCTCGCCGACCGGCGACGCCCACGTGTCGGCGACCGTCAGCCTGCCGGCGGACTGCCTCGCCCCGGCGGTGTTCTTCGTCGGCGTCACCGCGACCGGCGCCCAGCCGTGGTTCGCGGTGACGGGCTTCTGACCCGGGTCCATCGAAGCCTCGCTCACCGGTGAGATTCGCTCACCGGTGAGCTGGCTGCCCGTCGGCGGCCGTCGCAGGAGACGGTTGCCGGCGGGCAGCGTGCTGTCCACGCCGGCTGGCCCGGCTGACCGCGCCGCCGACGCGCGCTCCGATTGGCGCGATCCGGGCGCTTCTGCGACCATCGGGGGACCGTCAGCTCGCGCCCCCGCGTCGCCCAGCCGCGCCCGAGGAGACCCCAGTGGACCGCTTCGAACCCAATCTCCGGATCCCCGGCCCGACCGCATTGCCGCCGTCCGTCCGTGAAGCCGGCGCGCGCCAGATGATCAACCACCGCGGCCCGGAGTTCGGGGCCATGCTCGGCCGGATCCTGGAGGGGATGAAGCCGTTCTTCGGGACGACGAGCGACGTCGCGATGCTCACCTGCGCCGGCTCGGGCGGCCTCGAGGCGGCGATCGTGAACACCCTGTCGCCCGGCGACCGCGTCCTCGGCGTCTCGATCGGCAGCTTCGGCGACCGGTTCGCGAAGATCGCCGGGATCTACGGAGCGAACGTCACGAAGCTCGACGCGGAGTGGGGCTACGCCGCCGCCGCCGAGGAGATCCGCGAGCGCCTCCGGACGATGCCCGGCGTGAAGGCCGTCCTCCTCACCCACAACGAGACCTCGACCGGGGTGATGAACCCGATCGGCGATCTCGCGGCCGCGATCCGCGCCGAGGCGCCGGACGCCCTGATCCTCGTCGACAGCGTGTCGGGCCTCGGCGCCGTCCCGTTCGAGATGGACGCGTGGGGCGTCGACCTCGTCGTGACGGGCTCGCAGAAGGCGTGGATGGCCGCCCCGGGTCTGGCGATGATCGCCGCGTCGGAGCGCGGCTGGGCGGCGATGGAGACGGCGACGATGCCCCGCTTCTACCTCGACCTCCGTGCCCACCGCGAGTCGGCCAGGGCCGGCGAGACACCCTTCACGCCGGCGATCGGAGTCGTGTTCCAGGTCGACGAGGGCCTCCGACTCATGCAGGCCGAGGGCAAGGAGGGCGTGTTCGCTCGCCACGAGGCGTGTGCCGCGGCCTCGCGCGCCGGGCTGGCGGCCCTCGGCTTCGACCTGTTCGCCGACCCCCGCTTCGCCTCGAGGACGGTCACCGCGGCGAGCCTCCCGGAGGGCCACGACTGGAAGGCGTTCAACGGCAAGATCAAGAGCCACGGCGTCGTCCTTGCCGGCGGCCAGGGCAAGCTCGCCGGCAAGATCTTCCGGCTCGGCCACCTCGGCTCGGTGACCGTCGACGAGATCCTCGGCGTCATGGCCGTCCTCGAGCGGGTGGCCGTCGAGCAGGGCCGGCCGATCGAGCCGGGGCGAGCGGTCGCCGCCGCCCAAGCCGCCGCGCTCGCGATCCAGACCGGGGGCGGCGCGGCGCCGGCCGAGGTCGTTCGAGCGACCGTGCCCGCGTGAGGGTCCTCGTCGTCGAGACCATCGCCCAGGAGGGGATCGACCGGCTGAGGGCCAGCCACGAGGTCGACGAGCGACCCGGCATCACCCGCGACGAGCTGTGTGCCGCCCTGCCCGCGTACGACGCCCTCGTCGTCCGGAGCCAGGTCCAGGTCGACGCCGCGGTCATCGCCGCGGCCGGCAACCGGCTCCAGGTCATCGGGCGAGCCGGCGTCGGGGTCGACAACGTGGACCTCGATGCAGCGACGGCCGCCGGCATCACCGTCGTCAATGCTCCGACCGGCAACACGATCGCCGCCGCCGAGCACACCCTCGCCCTGCTCTACGGCGTCGCCCGCAAGGTGGCCGGGGCCGACGCCTCGGTCCGGCGCGGCGAGTGGAAACGATCCCAGTTCACCGGTCTCGAGCTGCGCGGCCGGACCCTCGGCATCGTCGGGCTCGGCAAGATCGGCCAGGCCATCGCCGCCCGCGCCGTGGCGATGGAGATGATCGTCCTGGCCTCCGATCCGTTCGTGACCGCGGAGCAGGCCGCCCACCACGGGGTCGAGCTGGTCCCGTTCGACACCCTGATCGAGCGGTCCAACGTGATCACGGTCCATGTTCCCCTCACCCGCTCGACCCGCGGCCTGATCGGACGCGAGCAGATCGCCCAGATGCAGCCCGGGGCGATTCTCCTGAACGTCGCCCGCGGTGGAATCCTCGACGAGGCGGCCGTCGCCGAAGCGCTCGCGGCGGGCAGGCTCGGCGGGGCCGGGATCGACGTCTTCGAGGCCGAGCCGCCGACCGGCTCGCCGCTCCTCGAGGCCCCGAACACGCTCCTGACCCCGCACCTCGGGGCATCGACCGCGGAGGCCCAGGTCCTCGTCGCGGAGGAGGTCGCCGACCAGGTCCTCGACGTCCTCGCCGGGCGCTCGGCCCGGTACGCCGTCAACGCCCCGCTCCTGACGCCCGAGACAGCCCGGGCGATCGCGCCGTACCTGCCGCTGGCCGAGCTCCTCGGGCGGTTCTTCGCCCAGTTCGCCCGGGCCGGCGTCCGGACCGTGACCCTCGAGATCGCCGGCGAGCTGGCCGCCCACGACGCCTCGCCGCTGACCGCCGCGGTCCTGCGCGGGATGATCGAGACGTCGACCACGCAGCGGGTCAACCTCGTCAACGCCGCGTCGCTCGCAAAGGCCCGCGGCATCACGGTCGTCGAGCGCAAGACGCCCGACGCCGGGTCGTACGCCGCCCAGATCAGCCTGTCCGGCGAGAGCGGCGGGCGGCTCACGACCGTCGCCGGAACCGTCGCCGGCGGCGAGCTCCGGCTGACCCGGCTCGACGACTACCGGCTCGACATGGAACCGACCGACGTCATGCTGATCACCCACCATCGCGACCGGCCCGGGATGATCGGCCGGATCGGCCAGACCCTCGGCGAGGCCGACGTGAACATCAGCGCGATGCACGTCGGGCGGAGCGCGCCCCGGGCGGATGCCCTGATGATCCTCGCCCTCGACGACGACGTGGAGCCGGAGGTCGCCGAGGCGATCCGCGGCCACGATTCGGTGATCGAGCTGTGGACGGTCCGGCTGGGTCGGGACCGCTGACCGGCGGCGCGTTCCCCGAACGCGGGTCGACGGCCGACGACGAGTCGCCCGCCGTCGCGATCCCGGCCGACCTCGAGGCGACCGTCGTGCTCGTCCGCCACGGCGAATCCGAGCTGATCGTCCAGCGCCGGTTCCAGGGCCAGATCGAGTCGCCGCTGTCGGCCACCGGCCGGCGCCAGGCGGAGCTCGTCGCCCGCCGCCTTGCCCGACCCCATGATCGACCGGCCCTGCCGATCCCGGCCGGCCCGCCGCTCGCCATCGTTCACTCGCCGCTCGGTCGGGCGGCAGAGACGGCGACCGCGATCCACACCGCCGCCTCCGCGTCCGATGGCTTCGATCGGCCGCTCCCGGTTCGGCCGGACGGGCGGCTGCTCGAGATCGGCCAGGGCTCCTGGGAGGGCCTGCTGTCGACGGAGATCGCGGCGAGCGACGGGGAGCGCCTCAGCGCGTGGCGCCGGACGCCGACGCTCGCCTGGGCGCCGGGCGGCGAGCGGCTGACGGAGGTTCGGGCTCGGGTCGCTCCGGCGCTGACCGATCTCCTGGCCGAGCTCGCCGCGGCCGGGCCGCCGGGCTCGATCGAGTCGCCCCAGGTCCGCGGCTACCACGACGGCGTGTCCGACCAGCCGTGGACGATCGTCGTCGGCCACGACGGCGTCTTCAAAGTCCTCCTGCTGACCCTGTTCGGCCTGCCGCTCGAGCGGTTCTGGATGTGGTCGTCCGACCTCTGCGGCATCTCCGTGATCGAGCTCCGGGCCGGCCGCCCGACGATCCGGGCGATGAACCTGACCGAGCACCTGGCGGGTCTGCTCGACGAGGATGCCCAGGCCGAATCCGAGGCGCGAACTCGTTCCGGAGCACTCTAGCTCGAGGCGTTTCGCCTGGCCCCGCGGAACCGCTCCTAGCGCATCCGCCGCCGGTCGCCACGCCGGAACGCCAGGCGGAGCAGCCCGACCCGCAGCCGACGATACGAGTCACGCAGCGCCGTGATCCGGTCGTCGCCGAGCTCGCGCCGGCCGTAGGCGACCTCGACCTTGGCCGAGGCGACGGTGTGGAGCTCGGGCCGGACGCCGGGCAGCACGTCACCGAGCGCGGATGCGTACTCGAACGTCGTCTGGGTCGGCCGCGGCCCGAAGCCGAACCGTCGGGCGAGCCCCACGACCGATGCGTAGACGCCCTCGGGCGTGGTCGCGCCGCGCGGCCCGCGCCGCCAGGCGAGGAACGCGACGAGCACGATCACCGCGAGGAGCAGGATCGAGATGACGATGAACGCCGGCGTGTTGCTGCCGCCGTTGCCACCGCTCGACGGCACGACGGTGCCCCGGCGCGAGCTGTCCGGGCCCTCCTGGTCGTCGGGGCCGCGGCTGCCGAGGTTGAGCGACGGCAGGGGCCGCGTCGTCGGGATGGGCTGCGGCTCGCCGACCGGGATCACCTCGGTGTTGGCGAGCCCACCGGTCGGGTCGAACGGGTACCAGCCGATCCCCGGGAAGTAAACCTCGACCCAGGCATGGGCCGCGCCGGTCCGGATCGTCTCGCGACCCGTGGCGACATCGAGCTTGCCGGGCAGGAAGCCCTCGACCAGGCGGGACGGAATGCCCTCGGCCCGGAGGAGGATCGCCATCGTGCTCGCGAAGTGCTCGCAGAATCCGATCCGGTGGGAGGCGAAGCACTCGACGATCGAGGGATCGCGATCGCAGACGCCCGGGATGTTGGTGCTGTACTGGAAGCGGTTGGCGTTCTGGAGCTCGGCCACGATCGCCGTTGCCACGTCGAATGGCGTGTCCCGGTTCGGAGCCTTGAGTCTCGCCTTGATGTCGCCGAGCAGCGCCTTGGCTGCCGGGCCCATTGCCCCGTTCGGGACGCCGGTGTAGCGACCGAAGACCTCGAGCGGGTACTCCTTGCCGGCGGCGCGCAGGCGGTTCTGGGTGATGCCGCCGGCGATGTCCGCGAGCTCCTGGACCGACGTCGTGACGGTGTACGGGACGCGCGCGGCGATCGCGATCGATTGGAAGTAGCCGGTCTCGCCGACCGTGACGAGCGTCGTGTCCTGGTCGATCGCGAGAGGATCGACCGGGCTGAACACGACCTTGAACGGGGTCGCCTGCTGGGGCACGACCCGGAACGTCTCCTCGGTCCGGGCGGCCGTGTCGGGGATCGCGTCCAGGGTGCCGTCGAGGATGCTCGTGCCGGCCGGCCGCGCCTCGCTCGTCGGATCGGTCGACGACCAGCCGAACAGGGTGAACCGGTCGTAGGCCGTCGCGCGCCAGTAGAACGGCCGGTTGTCGCCCGGCTTGCGGATGATGTCGAGGGCCGGATCGTTGGAGGTCGACCAGGTTCCGCCGATGGTCACCTGCTGCCCGAACGACGGGACGCCGACCGAGCGGGCATCTGGCGCGGCCGGGATGATCCGCTGGAGCCACTGGCTGACATCGACGAGGAGCGGCCGGGCGTCGTCCCAGAAGCCGGCCAGTGGCGCCGAGCGGGCCGTCGCCGTCAGGGCCAGCGAGCCGAAGATCGCGAGCATGATGAAGACCGTGCCGCCGCGGAGATAGAGCGAGCCGACCGTCGACGGGTCGCCGATCCGGCGCCGGATCCAGGTCGCCTGCTCATCGAGCGCATGGAGCCGGGTCAGCAGGAACAGCGCGGCCATCGAGAACAGGACCAGGAACCAGATCTGGTCATGGGTCGTGGCCGACATGTTGGCGACGAGGACGGTGCCGAGGACGATGATCGGCCCGATCGGGCGGCCGTGGCGGAACACCGCCGAAGCCGCGAACTGGCCGTTCGCCCAGCTCAGCAGGCCGAGGACCAGGAGGTAGTGGCCCGTCTCGCGGGTGAGCTGGAGCTGGTGGACTACGAGGTCGAGAACGGCGTTGACGGTCGAGCTCGCAGTGGCCTGGTAGCGCGCCGCCGGCGAGCCGGTCGGCTCGAGGATCGAGCCGATGATCAGGGGCACGATGATCGCGGCGAAGGCGGCGCCGATCAGGTGGGCGACCGGCCGGCTCCAGCGAGCCCGGGCGCCGATGAAGCCGGCAGCGACCCCTCCCAGCGAGACCCATGGCAGGAAGTCCGTCCACGACCGCTGACCGAGGACGAGCGCGGCGTCGTCGAGCGACCACGCCACGGCGACGGCGAGGACGGCGACGAGCAACAGGCTGATCCAGCCCTCGGCCGGGGCAGCCGTGAGTCGTGCCCGCATCGCGCGCATCATGATCCGAGGGTCTCCGCGATGGACCGGCCGGGGGTCAGGGTGTGGACCTTGAGCTCGAACTCGGCCAGGGCATGGCGCAGGGCGCGAGCTCGCTGGGCCCGCTGCTCCACCGCGGTCTTGTCGGGCTCGCCGACGGCCTCCCCGGCCCGCGCCCGCTCGGCCCGGTCGTAGCGGTCCGCCGCATCGGCGTCGAGGGTGACGACCACCGAGCCGATCCCGCGGCTCCGGAACGCCGCGATGGGTCGGACCCACGCGGCGTCGGTCGACGAGGTGATGACGATGGCGGTCATGCCCCGCCGGAGCCGGCTCGCGGCGTTGACCAGGCACTCCGCGAGCGGCGTGGTGCCGTCGCCCTCGACGGCGGCCAGGAGCTGCATGATCTTGAGGTGCTGGCGGCTGCCCCGGTCGACGGGGACCATCGCCTGGCGGTGGCCGTTGACGGTCAGCCCGACCGCCCGGTTCTCGAGGAGCGCCTTGGCCGCGATCGAGGCGGCCGCACGAACGGCAACCTCGACCGTCGATTCCTCGCCGCGTCCGCCCTGCACCGCTCGCTCGAGGTCGAGGAAGATCCAGGCGTCGGCCGTCTGCTCGAGCTCGAACTCCTTGACCTGGATCTCGCCGTGGCGGGCGGTCGACTTCCAATGGATCCGGTTGAAGGCGTCGCCCGGCGCGTAGGGCCGGACGGCCGTGGCGAGAGGCGAGGTCTGAAGCGTCCGCTCGGGCGCCGCGTGGCTGCCCTCGATGTTCGCCGCCGGCAGGCGCCACAGCGGCAGCCGCTCGATCCGGGGATACACGACGACGGCGACCCCCTGCCCCACCGACGCCGAGGCCTCGAAGAACCCGAACGGGTCGCCCGTCCGGATCTGGAGCGGCTCGACCCGGAAGTGGCCGCGTCGGGTGAGCGGCGTCCGGACGAGCCAGGATCGCTCGGCCCGCATCCCGAGCGAGATCGCCCGGCCCGGCAGGCCGCCCGGCAGGGTCGTCGGGTTGTGGACCTCGAGCCAGGGCTTGGGAACGCGGCTCGTGTTGCGCAGGGTGTAGGTGATCTGGAGCTTGTCGCCGACGTGACCGGTCAGCTGGTTGACCGCGTATCCGGCCTCGAGATCGGCCAGCCCGAGGCGGGTGAGGATGTACGAGCCGCCGATCACGAGGATCGAGAGGTAGACGAGGTAGAAGAGGAACTCCAGCTCGGTCGAGAAAGCGGCGATCAGGAGGATCGCGGCGATCACGAAGAGCTGGAAGCGACGGATCATCGGGTCGGGGTTCGGGTCAGTGGGCGATGCGTGTCGTCAATGGTCAGGCGCTGGCCGCGCTCTGGGTCGGCTTGATCTGACGCGGACCGTTCGGGCCGCCGGTCGGGCGGATACCGTCGATCGGGATCGAGTCGAGCAGCTCGCGCACGACGCTCCCGGACTGGACGTCGTGGATCGACGAGCTCGTCTTGATGATCAGGCGGTGGGCGAGCGCCGGCTCGGCGAGGGCCTTGATGTCGTCCGGGATCACGTAGTCGCGACCCATCAGGCCGGCCAGGGCCTGGCCCGCCCGGTAGAGGGCGATCGAGCCGCGCGGGGAGGCGCCGAGGTACACGTCGGGGTGGGTCCGGGTGGCCCCAACCAGGCGGACGATGTATTCGGAGACCGACGGATCGACGTAGATGTCGCGGATCGCGTTCTGCATGGTCCGCAGCTCGTCGACCGAGCAGACCACCTCGATGTCCTCCAGCGGATGGCGGCGCTTCTGCTCGTCGAGGATCATCACCTCGTCGAGAGGCTGCGGATAGCCGAGCCGGATCCGGAGCATGAACCGGTCGAGCTGGGCCTCCGGCAGAGCGAACGTGCCTTCGTACTCGATCGGGTTCTGGGTGGCGATCACGAGGAACGGGTCCGGCATCGAGTAGGTCGTGCCGTCGACCGTGGCCTGGCGCTCCTCCATCGACTCGAGCAGGCTCGATTGCGTCTTGGGCGTCGCTCGATTGATCTCGTCGGCGAGGACGACCTGGCTCATGATCGGGCCCGGCCGGAACTCGAACTCCTGCGTCTTCTGGTTGTAGATCGAGAGTCCGGTCACGTCGGACGGCAGGAGATCCGGGGTGAACTGGATCCGGCGGAAGCTGCAGCCGAGGCTCCGGGCGATCGCCTTCGCGAGGACCGTCTTGCCGGTCCCCGGCACGTCCTCGATCAGGAGATGCCCGCGACAGAGAAGGGCAACGAGGGCGAGGCGAACTTCGGCGTGCTTGCCGACGATCACTCGCTCGACATTGGCGAGGACCTTCTCTCCGGTCTGCTCAAGGGTGGTCATCAGTTTCCTCAGGGGATCGCCAAAGTGGGCGTAGGGCGACTCGGGGGTTTGGTGGATAGTACGTCCGAGCGGCGGGAGAGGTTCGCGGACGCCCCTGTGACGTGCGTGAGGTTGGTGCTGTGGTGTCACGCGTGCGTTGCGTCGGTGCCGCGCCAGCCAGGCGGCGCGGGCTCGGGCTCGACGTAGCGCTCGTCCGGCCATTGCCCTGGCGCGCCCGTGGCTCGGCGCACCCGTTGTCCCGGCGCGCCCGCGCGCCCGTTGCGCGCGGCGCGTCAAACAGCGGCCGAGAGTGGCTTCGTTTGTTGAACGGCGCGTCCGGCGTGCGAACCGACGACGGAACGGTCAATTCTGGGTCTCGCTCAGCGTTTCCTCCGTCGTATGACGAGCGCGACGCGCCATTCGCGTCCCACGGCGAACCCGGCACTGGCCGCGGCGGCCGCGTCGGCGCGCGTCAGCCGCGGCGGCGTCAGCCGCGGACGAGCGTCAGCCGCGGACGAGCGTCACCAGCCCGACGCCGATCGTCAGGACCGCTCCCGACGCGCTCATCGCGGCGAGGATCCACTCGCCGCCGGCCCATGACGCGACGGCCATGACGGACAGCAGGGCGAACATGACGAACGCGATCGCCGCCAGCCCGATCCGCTCGAGCCACGGGCGCGGCTCGGCCGGCGGCCGACGCTCGGGATCGACCGGGCCGGTCATTGCCCGAACGTCTTGAAGTAGAGCTCCATCAGCTCGCCCGCCAGCGGGGCCGCCCGCTCTCCGCCGCGCCCGCCGCGCTCGACGATGACCGCGATCGCGACGCGCGGATGGTCGGCCGGGGCGAACCCGATGAACCACGAGTGCGGCGCTCCGTTGCCACCCAGCTCGGCCGTGCCGGACTTTCCGGCGGTCGGCACGCCGGGCACCTTGGCACCGCTCGTGAACTGCCGCCCGATCGGGCTCTCGACGGCTCGCTGCATGGCCGCCGTGATGGCCGCGGCGTCGTCGGCACTGATCACGACGCCCATCTGCTCGGCCCCGATCGTCCGGGTCCCGTCGCGGCCGGCCGAGGCGATCACGAGGTGAGGCTTCATCAACGTCCCGCCATTCGCGACGGTCGCGGCCACGAGCGCCATCTGGAGCGGCGTAGCGACCACCTCGGCTTGGCCGTACGACGCGTTCGCGAGCTCGACCAGATCGCCGAACCCACCCGGATCGCTGCCGTCGCCATCGGTCACGCGCGAGGCTGAGGTCGGCAGATCGAACGGGATCGGCGCGCCGAAGCCCATCCGGCCGGCGAACTTGACGAGGTCGTCGCCGCCCGTTCGCATGCCGGCGAGGGCGTACCAGATGTTGGACGACCACTCGGTCGCGTCGGCGAGCTCGAACAGGCGGCTCGGGACGCCGGGATGCTCGCGCACCCGGAAGCCCTGGACGACGAGGCCGTCGCGCTCGGCTCGGGGCTGCTGCGCGAAGGTCGTCGACGGGGTGATCCGGCCCGAACCGAGACCGGCGACGGCGGTCACGATCTTGAACACCGATCCGGGGACGTACTGGCCCTGGGTGGCCCGCGTGACGAGCGGCCGGCCGGTCTCGTCGTCGCGCACCGCGGCGAACGCCTCGCGCGACGTCGCCGGGTTGGCGATCGCGCCGGCGTTGTAGGTCGGCGTCGAGGCCAGGGCGAGGACCTCGCCGGTCGCAGGGTCGAGCATCACGACCGCGCCGCGATCGTCGCCGAGACCGGCGACCGCCGCCCGCTGGAGGACCGACGAGATGGCGAGCGTCAGCTTCTGGGGGTCGTACGGATCGGTCTGGAACTTGCGCAGGACGTCGCCGATCGCGTCGCCGGTCGAGATCCCCGTGAGCTCGGCGTTCCAGGTGAGCTCGAGGCCGGCCTGGCCGAAATCGGTCGAGGCGTAGCCGATGACCGTGCTGAACGAACGATCCGCATAGACCCGGAACGGCTCGCCGGTTTCAGCGCTTCGCCGGTTCGACGCGAGGACCTTGCCGTCGCGGTCGACGATCACGCCGCGCACGACGTTGCGGGCCGCGGCGATGACCGCCGGATTGCCCGGCGCGCGCGACAGGTCCGGCGACCGGATCACCTGCCAGTAGCCGGCACCCAGGGCGATTCCGGCGAACGCGACCATCAGCGCCAGGCCGACATGGCCGATCGTGCGGCCCAGGGGCTTGGGACGCGGCGCCGGCGGCGTCCGTGCGCCGGGGGGCGGGATCATCGAGAAACCGCGCGTGGCTGGATCATCGAGGGACCGCGAGGCGTGCCGCCGCGAACCTGGGTCATCGACCCACCTCGCGATGTCCGGCCGGCGGTATCGGCGCCCGGGCCGCCGCGGGCGACTCGAGCCGGGTCACGCGGCCCGTCAGCCGGGCGAACCGGCTGCGCGGCTTCGGCGGCGGCGGCGGCTCGACGCCGCGATCCGAGAGTGCCAGGAGCAGCCCGACGATGATCCCGTTGACGAGCAGCGACGAGCCGCCGTAGCTCACGAAGGGCAACGTGATCCCCGTCAGCGGGATGAGCTTGAGGTTGCCCGCCGCGATGATCAGCGCCTGCGTCCCGATGACGAGCGCGAGGCCGGCCGCGAGAAGCGCCCGAAACTCATCGGCCGCCGACGCGGCGATCCGCAGGCCACGCTCGACCACCACGAGGAACAACCCGAGGATCGCCATCACTCCGACCAGCCCGAGCTCCTCGCCCAGGGCGGCCAGCGGGAAATCGGTGTGGACCGCGGGGATCGGGAGGTTGCCGCCGACCGTCGGCAGGCCCGCTCCGAGGCCCGTCCCGAGCAGTCCGCCGCGGGCGAACGCATACAGCGACTGGACGATCTGGTAGCCGTCGCCGGTCGGGCTCTTGAACGGGTCGAGCCAGATGTCGACCCGAGTCTGGACGGTCCCGACGAGGTGGTACATGACGAACGACCCGGCCAGGAACAGGGCGACGCCCACGACCACGTAGCCGACCCGCCCGGTCGCGGCGTAGAGCAGGCACAGGAAAACGGAGAAGAACAGGAGGGCGGCGCCGAGGTCGCGCTGGACGACGACGAGCCCGAGGGCGATCGCCCACATCGCCACCATCGGCGCGAGGAACGGCAGCGGCGGCAGCGAGATCGGGCCGACCTTCGTCGACTCCTCGACCAGCAGCGGCCGGTACTCCGAGAGGTAGCCCGCGAGGAAGACGACGAGGATCACCTTCAGGAGCTCCGCCGGCTGGCCGCTGATCGGCCCGAGGCTCAGGCTCAGCCGCTGGCCGTTGATCTCGTCGCCCAGGAAGTACGTCGCGACGAGAAGGGCGACGCCCGCGGCAGCCCACGTGTACTTGTAGAGGCGCAGCCAGCGGTCGCTCCGGACCGTGACGGCGAGGGTCGTCGCGAGGCTGAACGACAGGATGAGCCAGGCCAGCTGGATGTCGCCGAGTCCGAGCTTCCAAGGGCCGACCGTCTGGACGACGGACGTCTGCGGCAGGCGCTCCATGAGCAGCAGGCTGATGCCGCCGAGCATCGCGGTGGCGGGCAGGAGGATCTGGTCCATCCGCCGGCCCGACAGGATGAGGACGAGATGCGCAATCCCGATCAGTCCGAGGTACACCGCGAGGTGGAGCGGGTTGGCCGGGCTCAGGCCCTGCGATTCGCCCGGATCGACGACGCGCTTGGCGAGCTCGAGGGAGACGCTGCCGACGAGGATCGTGATCGCGACGATCAGCAGGAGCCGCGATTCGCGACCGCGCGGCCGCGGCCGGATCGGTCCGAGGATGGAGGGCAGGCTCGGGGCGGCCGCCGTCATCGACGCGATCGATCGGCGCGCGGGCGCTCGAGCCGGAGACGGACCTGGCCGACCTGGACGACGTCGCCGAACCCGAGCGGCGCCACGCCCTCGATCGGTGCGCCGTTGACGAACGTGCCATTCGTGCTGCCGAGGTCCTCGACGTACCAGGCCCGGCCGCGAAAGGTCAGGATCGCGTGCTCGGCCGAGACGAACTGGTCTTCGACGACGATCGCGTTGTTGACGTCGCGGCCGATCGTGGCGATGGCGTCGAGCGCGAGGGAGGTCCCCTCCTCCGGCTCGCCGGCCGGCGACGCGACGACGACAAGCCGGCCGAGCTCGGCGCCGGGCTCGCGAGCCGCGGCGCGGAGATCGCTGATCAGCGCCTTGGCGATCCGGAAGAGGAAGAAGTAGAGCAGGCCCAGGAAGGCGAGCCGGACAACCCAGACCGTCAGCAGGAACGGGTCCATCAGCCGGCGCGGGCGCCGTCGGGGGGGCCGCCGATCGCGCTGCCGCTCACGTCACCGTCGGTCGAGCGGTCCGCAGGGTCGCCGCCGCTGTGCCGCGACCCGCTGACATCGATCGCCTCGACGAGCAGGGTCGTCGTCCCGACCCGGATCCGATCGCCTTCGCCGAGGGCGATCGATTCGACCCGCCGATCGTTGACGTACGAGCCGTTGGTGCTCGCCAGGTCCGACAGGACGAGCGAGCCGCGCCTGGCGTCGATCCGGGCGTGATGGCGGGACGCCCGGCCATCCCGGAGGACGATGCCGTTGTCCGGTGCCCGGCCGATCGTCAGCGGCCGGCCGTCGAAGGCGATCGAGCGGCTCGAATGGTCGGGCCGGATCTCGCGGATCGTGGCGTTCGGACCGTCGAACCCGGGCAGGACGAACACCGCCGTCTGGTCGGACGCGGGGACGTGGCCGCGATCGCCGCGAGCCTCGACGGGCCCTTCCTCGTCAGAACCGTCGTCCGTGGCCTGGACCGGACCGGAGCCCGGGCCCGCAGCGGCCGAGACGTCGTCCGACGGCGCGGCGGCATGCGGATCGAGGGCATCGACGGCTGTGTCGCCGGTTGCGACGGCAGCATCGGAGCGCAGGACGACGACCGGCCGATCGAGCAGGGTGTAGCCGTGGCTCCGGGCGAACGCGAGGGCGCCGTCCGCCAGCGTCGCGGCGAGATCCGGGGCGGTCGCGCGCAGGGCTGCCAGATCATCGGCGTGGAGCCGGACGACGAAGCGATGGGGCACGACCGTCCGGCTGCCGTCACGCGTTCGGTCGCCTTCCATGGCCCGCTCGAGCCGGCGCTGGACCTGGACGGGACGGATCGCCGTCCGGAACAGCCGCGCCGATTGACGCTCGAAGAGACGTTCGAGGAAGCGCTCGACGGCGGCAAGAGGTCCCATGTCGAGGGCGGAGTCTAGCAGGCAGTCCTGAGTCGTCCGGCCGGCGGCGGCCACTCCGTGTTGCGGCCGCGTGACGGTTGCGGCGCCCGTCGCACACGGTCGACGCGGCCACCACATGGGCGGAATTACAGGCCGCGCCGGGCGGAAACCGCCGGACCCGGATCCCTTTCCGGCGGCAGTCGGAGCGGTGCGCCGACGCCGACGCGAAACCGTTCGATTGACGAGGGACCATCGTCCGGGTCCGCCCGTACGAGCGGTGGAGGCTGCCAAATTGGCCTGCGTTATACTCTCGAACCGTTCGGCCAGCACTTCGGCTCCGACCTGATCCTCGCGTACTCGGGGGCATGAATGCCCGAAATCCTGACGGAGTCCTTCTGCGAGCGCTGCGGCACGCGCTACACGTTCGAATCAGCCGCGCCTCGCAAGACTCGACGGCTCGGCCAGTTCAAGACCCTGTCCAAGGGCATGAAGAACTGGGTCATGAGCGACGACACGTCGCTCGATGAGGCCATGGCCGCGGCACGGAACGACGACGACCGGGAGCTCACGAGCCAGCAGCTCGACGCGTTCCACGCAACCTTCAACTTCTGCATGACGTGCCGCCAGTACACGTGCGGCAACTGCTGGAACACTGCCGAAGGGCGCTGCCTGACCTGCGCGCCGCACCTCGGCCACGAGATCCTGCCCGCCGCGTTCCCGGAGCAGCCAGCCTTCGAGCCGATTCGCCTCGAGTCGGAGGCCTGGCCCGAGGTCGACCTCTCGATTGCCGAGGCCGGTGCGGTCAGTGGCAACGGCCACGATCCTGCGGTCCACGCGCTCGACCCGTGGGCGAGCACTGGCGCGACCGACGTCGCCGAGATCCCCGACTTCGATCCGGCCGCACGGCTCGCCTTCCTGTCCGGCGAGACGCCCGCCCCGGTGCTCGAGCCGGAGCCGGCCGCCACTCCGGCCGACACGGTCGAGGCCAGCGAGGCCGCCGACCCGGTCGAGGTCGCGGCGCCCGAGATCGTCGAGCCCATCGCCGCGGTCGCGTCCGACGACGATGCGCCGGCCGCCGAGGCGATCACGGACGGGCCGGTCGACGCACCGTCACCCATCGCCGAGGCACCCATCGCCGCGGCGACGGCCGATGAGCTCGCCGCGGCCGCAACGGCCGCACCGGTCGAGGAAGCGCCGGTCGAGAGCGCCGCGGCGTCGGTTGAGACGCCGGCACCTGATGCGGAAGCCATCGCGCAGTCGATCGAGGTCAAGGCCGAATTCCAGGCCGCCCGGACCGCCGACCTCCTTCGGCGCTTCCGTCCCGGTCAGAACATCGACGCGGAGCTCGCCGCCTATGAGGCCGCCCAGGTCGAGTCCGAGGCACCGGCAGCCGAGGCTGCCGTCGCCGCTGACCCGACGGCCGAGGAGATCGCGGCGCGGGCGACGGAACCCGTCGCCGAGGTCGCCCCCGCGAAGCCCGCCCCGCTGCCGACGCTCACCTGGCGGCCGGCCGTGGCCGCTGCCGAGCCCGGGGTGGCAGAGCCCGTCGCGGACGAGGTCGAGGTCGCAGCCGAATCTGTTGGCGCCGAAGCCGAGCCCGAGCCGGTCGCCGCGGAGCTCGAGGTCGAGCCGGTCGCAGCCGAAGCCGAGCCGGTCGTCGAGCCTCTCGTCGCGGCCGAGGCCGACGTCGAGGTCGAGGTCGAGCCTGTCGCGGCCGAGGCCGCGGTCGACTCCACCGTCGAGCCGGTTGCCGAGCCCTTCGCCGCAGCCGAAGCCGAGGCGGCCGTCGAAACGGAGTCGGTCGCCGAACCCGACGCTCCTGAGCTGGCTGCCGCACAGGCCGAGCCCGAGGTCGCGGACGCCCCGGCGGTCCCGGCAACCCCCGCGCCGGTCGCCCCGGTTCCGCCGCGCGACGATCGGATCCTGCAGCCGACCTGGCAGATCTTTGCGCCCGACGCGAACCCGACCGTCAGCCCGCTCGACGGGGCCGTGCCTCCGCCCGCCCAGCAGCCGGCGGCGACCTCGGCGGTGCCCCAGTGGCCCGTCCGCCCGGACCAGGTCGAGTCGCCGGCAATGGCCCTGCTCGCCAAGCGCGCAGCGGGTGGTCCGAGCGAGGGCCTGTGGGCTGCCTCGGCCCAGGAGGTCATGGCACGACCGGCCGGGGCGACGGCTCCCGCCGGCGTCCAGCCCTGCTCGAGCTGCGGCCTGTCGCTGTCGGCGACGGCCCGCTTCTGCCGACGCTGCGGGACGCGCCAGGGCGGCTGACCGGACTGCCGGTCAGGCGACCGCGGACTCGACCGTCGCCGGCTCGGAGCGCTCGCGAACCCAGCGCCGCTCCCAGCAGGACCACGCTGAACACCAGGTCGAGCCAGGTCAGCCCGACGAGGATCGCCCCGAGCGTCCCGTAGACCAGGTTCGCCCCGAACACCCGCGGCGCCACGAAGATGAAGATCCGGGTGATGACGACCAGCGCGATCGCACCGACGACGGCCGGCAAGCCGATCGCTCCCCACGTCGGGCGCCGCGGTGGCATCACCCGGTAGATCGTCGCCAGCGCGATCCCGCCGAGGAACGGCGGAACCAGGGCGAGGAGCGCGTCGAGGATCGGCCGCACCGTTCCGTCCGCCTCGCTCATCTCGACCGCGATCGCGAGGACCGGTGCCGCGAGGAGCATCGCGATGACGATCGCGACGAGGATCGCGATCGAGCCGAGGCGGCGGGCCGTCCGCCGGATGAGACTCCGCCGCGGTGCCGCCGAATCCATCCGCGCGATGGCGTCCTCCAGCGAGGCGAACAGGCGCGACGTCCCCCACGCGGCAAGCACGAGCCCGATGATCGATACGGACGGTGACGCCCGCGACAGGCCGGCCACGATCTCATCGACGACGCCGGCGAGGGGCGGCAGGAACGCGGCGATCGTCCGGACCAGGTCGGCCCGGCTGGCCGCGTCGCTCAGCAGGACGCCCGCGAAGCCCGTGGCGAGCAGGCCGATCGGGATGAGAGCGAGCACCGCGTTGTAGGCCACGCCGGCTGCCAGCAGGCCGCCGTCGACGGCCGCAAATCGATCGAGGACGCGGCGGGCAAGGGCCACTCGGGGGAAGCCGATGACGATCGTCGCAACGGCCAGGAGCCGCTCGCGCAGGATGGCGCGCCGTCCGGGGCGCGGGTCGCGCCCGTCGTCGATCAGCCTCGGATCTCCTCGAACAGGCCGGGTTGCAGGTCGCTCGCCCGGACGCGCCGCGGCGGCGCGAGCAGGGCTTTGACCTCGCCACGCCGGACGAACCGCCGGCCGCCGAGCTTGATGCTCTGGAGCTTGCCGCTGCGGGCCCACGCGCCGATCGTCGACGACTTGAACCGGATGTTGGCGGCCTCGAGGATCTCGACGGCTTCGGCCAGCGTGATCCAGTCGGCCGCGGACGTCGGCATGTCAGTCGGCCGCCTTGGGGCCGCTGCCGGCGGACGAGCCCGTCGGCGAGCCCTTGTCCGACGATCGGCCGCCGTCCTTGTGCGCCTTCGCATCGGATGCTGCCCGCTTCTCCGATCCGGAGCCGGTGCCGTCGGAGCTCGAGCTCCGGTCCGAGCCGGAACGGGAACCGGATCCGGATGCGCCGTCTGAGCCCGAACCGGAGGGGGACGCGCCGTCCGACCCGGAGCCCGTCGCCGACGAACCCTCCGAGCTCGATCCGGCCGCTGCTGCGGCGCCGTCGTCCTTCGCGTCAGCTGCTGCCGCGGCCGAGCGACGGCTGGTGCTGCGGTCCTTCTTCGCCCAGCCCGTTCCCTTGAAGTGGATCGTCGGGGCCGAGAAGGCCTTCCGCACTGGCGACGCGCCGCAGACCGGGCAGACCGTCGGACCGTCGGCGATCACCGAGTGCATGACCTCGAAGCGATGCGCGTTCGGGCAGAGGTAGTCGTAGAGGGGCATACGGTGCGGGCGAGCTGTGCCGTCAGCCGCGGAGGAGGCGCATGCCGCACTTCGGGCAGTAGAACGCCCGCTCGTGGGCCGACGCGAACCCGCAGTGCGCGCAGACGAGGCCGCCCCGACCAGCCGCCGGCACCGGTCGGTCGACCGCGGTCAGGCCGAGCGCGAACTGGTTGGCCAGGACGTTGGTGAGGATACCCGCCAGCAGCTTCGCCGCGATCCGATCGGTGTCGCCACGGACGCCCTTGCCGCCCCAGCCGACGACGGACCGCACGATCATGTCGCCGGTCGCTTCGTCCCAGTGGGCGGCGACGCCACCGACGACGGCCGAGTAGTCCGGGTAGCCGCTCGTGTCGACCTCGCCGTCGAGCAGGGTGCAGACGAACGTGTCGAACGCCAGGTCGATCGCGTCGATCGACTCGAGCACGACGAGGGCGTGGCGGGTGACCGGCGAGTGGACGTGATGGGCATTGAGCCACTGCATCGCCTCCGACGGACGGGCGATGAACGGCGTCGCCTGGCTGAACTCGATCGGAAGCGGCTCGACGACCTCGATCTCGGTCCGGGCGAGGCCGTGGAGCATGGCCGGCAGCTCGACGAGCGCGTTGGGCCCGGCCTGCATCCGGACGCCCTCGCTCGACTTCCCGGCGTAGTGCAGCTTGAGCTGGTACTCCTGTGCGACGACCTCTTCGGGCAACGTGATCGCGGAATGCTGGCTCCGCGACGGAGCGGCCTGCGGCGGCGCCGCGGGGGCGGCGGCATCCGCAGCGTTGCGGCGCTTGAGGAAATCGAGCGGCACGTCGGAGCTCCCGGGCGGTCTGGACCGAACGGCGCTCATGGTAGCAGCGGCGTCCCGGGCCCCGTCAGAGTACGTTCAGCGCACGGCGGCCCGCCGGTTGCCGGGGAGCGACCCCGGCCGGTCGCGCAGCGGACGACCTCAGCCGCCGACCGACTCGAGGATCACCGCCTCGTCGGCGCGGAGGAAGAGGGTCCCGTCTGCAGCGGGCGTGGCCGGCTCGCGGTGCGTCCCGACCCGGCTGAGCCAGGGTCCACCCGGGACGGACCCGAGATCGACCCGTCGCGGCTCGCCGACGAAGCTGACCACCACGAGCAGGCGCTGGCCGTTGCCTGAGCGCGTCCAGGTGAGCACGTCGGGGTCGGCGTTCGGCAGGCGCTCCATGGATCCGGTCCGGAGCGCCGGCGCCGTTCGCCGGAACGCGAGCAGCCGGCGGTACGCCGCCAGGACGGAATCCGGCTCGCTGACGCTGGACGGCGACGTTGCGGCGATCGGCATCGGGCGCGAGGCGGAGCCACGGCCGGCCGGCGGTGAACCCGGCCCCGGGGCCGGGCTGCCACTGCATCGGCGTCCGGCAGCGCGAGCGGTCGTACCACGGAAAGTCGGGCCCGGCTCGGAGCGCCGGCGGATCGACGATCTCGTCGCGCGGGATGTCGACGTCGATCATCCCGATCTCCTCGCCGTAATAGAGGAAGGGCGTCCCGCGGAGGGCCAGGATGAGCACGGCCGCGGCCTTGGCGATCGCTTCCCGGTCCGGATCGCGGTCGCGGCCCACGGACACCGACAGACGGGTCGCCTGGCGCTCGCGGTCATGGTTCGACAGGGCGACCGTCGGCCAGCGATCCGAGCCGTATGCCTGCTCGCGGAGGTCGATCCCGGCCCCGAACGCCGCCGCCGTCCAGGGCGACTCCATCAGCGACCAGTCGAAGACGATGTGGCGATCCTGGGTGTATTTCGCGGCGGCCGGGGTCCCGCCCGAGAACAGCTCGCCGACCGACATCCGGCCCTCGCCCTCGTCGAGGATCGCCCGGAACCGGCCGATCAGCTCGACGAAGTCGGGCTGATCGAGGTCGTAGCGATGCTCGAACCGGTTCCACGGCGAGCCGCCCTCGATCACCGGGTTGTCGCGCAGGTCGGAGTCCTTCAGGAACGCGTTGAACACGTCGAGCCGGAACCCGTCCACACCGCGGGCGAGCCAGCCGCGGACCATGTCCCACTGGGCCGCCTCGACGGCCGGGTTGCGCCAGTTCAGCTCCGGCTGGCCGACGAGGAACGTGTGGTAGTAGAACTGTTGCCGCTCGGGGACCCATTCCCAGCCGGGCCCGCCGAAGAACGAGACCCAGTTGTTGGGCGGGATCGGGTTGCCGTCGGCGTCCGTGCCGCGGGCGTCGCGCCACAGGTAGTAGTCGGCGTAGGGTCCCTCGCGCGACGCCTTCGAGGCGAGGAACCAGGCGTGCTCGTCGCTGGTGTGGTTCATCACCAGGTCCATGACCACCTTGATGCCACGCCCATGACAGGCCGCGACGAGCCGGTCGAAGTCCTCCTCGCTGCCGAGCAGCGGATCGACAGCCGTGTGGTCGGTCACGTCGTAGCCCAGGTCGCGGCCCGGCGAGGGGTAGATCGGCGACAGCCAGATGGCATCGACCGGGAGCATGTCCGGCCCGAAGTGATCGAGCCGGTCGAGGATCCCGCGGAGGTCGCCCGTCCCCTCCCCGTCGCTGTCGGCGAAGCTGCGCGGGTAGATCTGATAGACGACGCCGTCCCGCCAGTCGGCATCGTGGGCAGCGGGCTGGATCGGCGGCTGGTCGGTCATGACGGAGCAGTCTGGCGGGCCCCGACCGGTCGGGTCAAACCGGTCCGCCGGAGGGCCGATCCCGGTCGCCGATCCGTATACTTCGGACCCCATGACCTCCCCCTCGCCCGTCGCTGGCGCGCGGCTTCGGATCGGCATCGCCGGTCTCGGCGCGGTCGCCCAGGCCGTCCACCTGCCCCTCCTTGCGCGTCTCCGGGACACGTTCGAGATCGCGGCTCTGTGCGACCTGTCGCCCGACCTGCTGGCGGCCCTGGGCGACGAGTATCGGGTCCCGGCGGAGGCTCGCTTCCGGAGCGTCGACGCACTGCTCGACGCGGCGTCGATCGACGGCCTCCTGGTCCTGACGTCGGGCTCGCACGGCGCGGTCGCCCTGGCCGCCCTGGAGCGCGGGCTCGCCGTCCTGTGCGAGAAGCCCCTCGCCTACACGCTCGCCGAGGCGGACGCCCTGCTGGCGTCGCCCAACGCCGCTCGACTCCTGCTCGGGTACATGAAGGTGTTCGACCCGGCCGTGGTCGAGGCGGCCCGGATCAGCCGCGACTCGTCGTCCGGTCTCGGCCCGCTCCGGGCGATCGACGTCACCGTCCTCCACCCGACCAGCGAATCGCAGCTCGCCTTCGCCCATCTCCGATCCGCGCCGTCTCACTTCAAGACGGGCGACGCAAACCCACTCGAGGAGGCGACCAACGCGCTGGTTCGCCAGGCGATCGGCCCGGCGGCTGCCGCGGCGCTCGGCCACTACTACGGCGGCACGCTCCTGTCGAGCGTGGTCCACGAGCTGTCCGTGATCCGGGCCGTGGCGGGCGGGGTCGTGGCGATCGACGGGGTGGACGTGTGGCCCGCCGATGCCTTTCCCGGCTCGATCGCCCTTGCCGGACGCCTCGCCGGCGGAACGCGGGTGACGATCGGCTGGCACTTCCTCGAGGACTATCCGGCGTACCGCGAGGACGTCCGATTCCACCACGTCGGTGGATCCGTCGAGCTGACGTTCCCATCGCCGTACCGGCTCCACCATCCGACGCTGCTGACCGTCTCGACAGGCCGGGACGAGACCCGCCACCGGCAGGTCCTGGACTCGACCGACGAGGCGTTCGAGAATGAGCTCCTCGCGTTCGCGCGAGCTGATCCGCGACGGCACGCCGCCGCGGACCGGGATCGCGGACGGCCGAGCCGACATCGTCACCTGCCAGCAGGCGATCGCCCGCCTGGCCGAGCGGCGCGGGATCCAGATCGGCGGAGAAGCCGCGGGATCGGCCGGATGACCGACGACCGGACGGTGGCAGCTCCGCCGGACGGCCCGGCGATCATCCACCTCGTCCCCCACACCCACTGGGACCGGGAGTGGTACGAGCCGTTCCAGGTCTTCCGGATGCGGCTCGTCGAGCTCGTCGACCAGCTGCTCGACTCGATGGAGGCCGACGACCGGCTGGCCTTCACCCTCGACGGCCAGGTCGCGACGATCGACGACTACCTCGAGGTCCGGCCCGAGGGTCGCGGCCCGGATCGAGCGACTGATCGCCGACGGACGGCTGGCGATCGGGCCGTGGCAGATCCTGATGGACGAGTTCCTCGTGTCCGGCGAGACGATCGTCCGCAACCTCGAGATCGGCTGGCACGCCGCCGAAGCGTTCGGCGCGGCGATGCCGGTCGGCTACCTGCCCGGACATGTTCGGCCACATCGCCCAGATGCCCCAGATCCTGCGCCGGGCCGGGATCCGCCACGCCGTCGTGTGGCGGGGCGTCCCGGCCGCGATCGACCGCCACGCCTTCACCTGGCGGTCGCCGGACGGATCGGCGGTTCGGGCGGAGTACCTCGTCGGCGGCTACGGCAACGGCGCCTACCTCCTCGCGATCCCCGACCGGCTGGCCGACAAGGTCGCGCGGTACGTCGACGCGAGCCGCGCGTTCTACGGCGACCGCTCGATCCTCGCGATGTACGGCACGGACCATGCGGTCCCCTCCCCCCGGCTGGCCACGATCGTCGCCGACGCCAACGCCCGGCGCGACGACATCGCGGTCCGGATCGAGACGCTCAGCACGTACATCCGGGCGTTCGATGCCGCGCTGACCGATCCGGCCGCGCCGGATCCGGCGACGGCGCCGCGCTGGGTCGGCGAGCTCCGCTCGGCCGCGCGGGCCAACATGCTGATGAACGTGACCTCGGCCCGGATCGACATCAAAGTCGCCGCCGGGCGCGCGGAGCGGGTCCTCGAGCGGTACGCCGAGCCGCTGCCGCGCCCTTCACGGTGTCGCCTGGCCCGAGCGCCTCCTCGAGCTGGCCTGGCGGCGGGTGGTCGACAACTCGGCCCACGACTCGATCTGCGGCTGCTCCCATGGACGCCGTCGTGAGCCAGGTCCTGACCCGGTTCGCGGAAGCCGAGCAGATCGGCCGCGGGCGTCCTCGCGACCGCGATCCGGCCGCTCGCGGCCGCGGCGCCGGCCGGCAGCGTGGTCGTCGTGAACCCGTCGCCTCACGAGCGGACGGACCTCGTCGAGGTCGACCTCGCACGTGCCGGCGGCCTGGGAGGCGGTCGAGCTGGCCTTGCCCGACGGGCGACGGGTCCCGACCCAGCTCGTCGAGCGGCCCGAGACCGTCCTCCGCCGCCTGACCCTGACGCGGCCGCCAGGTGCCGGAGCTGTTCGCCCGCCGGCTCCACGGTCGCGAGCTGTTCGGCCACTCGCTCGACGGCCACTCGATCCTGCGCGACGCCGAGCGGGCCGGCTCCGGGCCGGAGCTGATCCTCCGGATCGACGACCCGGCAGCCACGCCGGACTTCGACGTCGACTCGATCCTCGACGCCGTCGCCGAGGCGACGAGCGCCGATCCGGACGAGACGTGGGAGGTGACCGTCGTCCGCGGCGATCGGCGGCGGCTCCTGGCGGCCGTGCCCGCACCGCCGCTCGGGGCGTCGGTGGTCCGCGCCGTCGAGGCGACCGAGCGCCGCGCGGCGCGCCGACGGCGCGGGCGCGTTCCAGCGATCGCGTCGTGGTCGGCGAGCGCGAGATCGCGAACGGGCTCGTCCGGGTCGCGATCGCCGATGACGGCACGCTGGCGATCGACGGCGGCGGCGTTCACCTCGAGGGCGTCGGCCGGATCGTCGACGGCGGCGACTTCGGCGACACGTACAACTACGGGCCGCCGGCGACGGACCGGCCTCGTCGACCGGCCACGGGTCGTCGTGACGGCGGCGACCGCGCCCGGCCCGATCCGGGGAGCGATCGAGATCGTCAGCCGCTACGACTGGCCCGTCGGTCTGGCCGCAGACGGCACCCGCCGGAGCGAGGTCACCGCCCCGGTCGAGGTCACGACCGCCGTCGAGCTGCGGGCCGGCGAGCCGTTCGTCCGGCTGGCCGTCTCCTTCACGAACCCGGCCCGCGACCACCGGGTCCGCTGGCACCTCCCGCTGCCGCGGCCCACCGATCACTCCGCCGCGGAGGGCCAGTTCGCGGTCGTCGAGCGCGGGCTGACGGAGGAGGCCGGCCACGGCGAGGTCCCGACCCCGACCTTCCCGGCCCACGGCTGGGTCCACGCGGCAGGTGCCACGGTCCTTCTCGACCACGTGACCGAGTACGAGCTGGTCGACGGGCGGGAGCTCGCGCTCACGGTCCTGCGCTCGACCGGCCTGATCAGCCGCAACGACAACCCGTTCCGCGAGGACCCGGCCGGCCCCGAGATCCCGGTCCCGGCGGCCCAGATGGTCGGCCCGTGGCGGTTCGCGTTCGCGCTGCTGCCCCACGCCGGATCATGGGAGGAAGCGGACGTGCTGACGGCGGCCGAGGCGTATCACCTGCCGTTCGTCGTCGCGGCCGGGCACGGCGGGAGCATGCCGCCGGCCGGCGGCGACGACGCGCCACGGGCCTCCGGCTCGCAATTGCGGATCGACTGGTCGCGGCGTCGTCCTCAGCGCCCTGCGCCGGCGCGGCGACGTGGCTGGAGGCCCGCCTCGTGCTCGAGGCGACGGCGCCCGTCGAGGCCGTTGTCGGAGGTTCGTTCGACGGCGCGCGGCGGGTCGATCTGCTCGGACGGATCGGCGAACGACCTCCCTCTCGGCAAGGACGGCGCCCTGCGTCTTGCCCTCGAGCCGTGGGAGATCGCGACGGTCCAGCTTCACATCGTCGAGCAGCCGGACGCGGGCTCGCCGGAACCGCTGGGATCGAGCGTCGGTCCGCGTAGGTCCGTGCGGCGCCGTCAATCGCACCAACGGAAGGCCGGATTGCGAAGTTGAAACATTGACATGCCGATGGACCGGCCTCTAGTCTCGCCACGGATGGCAGTCAGCCATGCCGACCCTCGTGCCGATCCGACCTCTTCGGGCGGCCGGACGCGGGGAGCCTGCCGAGTCAGCCGTGCCTCGACGCCTCGCCACCTGGAGGGGCGAACGCGAGCAGCCCGGTTGGCATTCGAGCCGGAGGAGGAGATCGGAGCCGTTCCGACCACGCCTTTCAAGCACCCCCGTTCGGCGAACGACCACGGTCGCGTGACGACGCCGAACCCTTTCGGAGGTGATCGATGAATCGATCGCTACGTCTTCTATCCGTCGCCATGACGACCGCGCTCGTCCTCGCCGCATGCGGTGGTGGCGGAACCCCGGCGCCGGGCACCTCGACCGCGCCCGGAACGTCGACCGCACCGGGTGCCAGCGTCGCCCCGGGTGGCAGCGTCGCCGCCGGCGGCGACGATCACGGTCACGTCCCTGTGGGGCGGCGCCGAGGAGACCGCGTTCCAGACGGTCCTCGCCGACTTCAAGGCCAAGACCGGCATCACGGCCAACTACGTGGCCCAGCGCACGGACTACGCGACCGTCCTCCGGACGAGCATCCAGGGCGGCAACCCGCCGGACGTCGCGATCATGCCGGGCATCGGCTTCCTCCGCAGCTTTGCCAAGGACGGCGCGATCAAGGACTTCGCCAGCCTCGGCATCGACACCGCGGCCATCGCCGGCAACTACGCCCCGGGCATCCTGGAAATCGGCCAGGTTGACGGCAAGCAGTACGGCCTGATGGTCAAGTTCAACAGCAAGAGCACGGTCTTCTACCGCCCCGACGTCTTCACGACGGCCGGCGTCGCGGAGCCGAAGACCTGGGATGAGTTCAAGACGCTCATCACGGCCCTCAAGGGCAAGAACGTCAAGCCGCTCGGACTCGGCGCCAAGGATTCCTGGACGCTGAGCGACTGGTTCGAGAGCATCTACATCCGCCAGGCCGGGCCTGACGCGTATACGAAGCTCTTCAGCGCCGAGGGCGACTGGAACGACCCGACCGTCAAGGCCGCGCTCGAGGCCATGAAGGAAGTCCTGACCGAGGACAACGTCGTCGGTGGCATCAACGGCGCCCTTGGCGCCGGCTTCACCGATGGCATCGGCCAGGTCTTCAAGCCGACCCCGGATGCAGCGATGTACTACGAGGGTGGCTTTGTCTACGGCATCGCCACCGGCGATACCAACAAGGATCTCAAGTGGGGCGAGACCATCCAGTGGTTTGACTTCCCGTCCTTCGGTCAGCCGGGCGGCGTCACGATCGGTGGCGACGTCATCGCGGCCCTGACCGACAAGGCCGGTGTCAAGGAGTTCCTCACCTACATGACGACCGTCGACTCCGGGACCACCTGGGCGAAGACGGGCATCATCATCTCGCCGCTCAAGGGCGTCGCCGCGGACGTCTATCCGAACGAGTCGGCGAAGAAGGAGGCCGCTCAGGTCGCCAATGCGCCGGCGGTCCGGTTCGACGGACAGGATCTCCTGCCCGCCGGTGGTCCGGACTTCGGAGCGATGCTCCAGAGCGTCATCAAGGGCGATCCGATCGACGGGTTGCTGAGCGCGTTCCAGACGGCGCAGGCCGCCGCATGGGCCGCCGAATAGTCGACTGAGCTGGACGAGGGCGGACTTCTCGAAGTCCGCCCTCGTTCGATTCCAACCGGGAGGAGGGCTCATGACTGTCGCTCCACAGGCTGTCCCGCCGGCCGTGTCGGTGAAGAAGGCCAAGGGAGGGGGCGCGAAGGAGCGGGATCCGATCGCGTTCCTGTTCCTCGCTCCGGCGATGTTCCTCCTCGCCGTCTTCCTGGTGTTTCCCGCGATCTACACGGTCGCCCTGAGCTTCTTCCGGGGCCGCGCGAACAGCCAGTTCTCGGAGTTCGTCGGGTTCACGAACTACATCAACCTGCTGACCAACGACCCGAACTTCATCAACTTCAAGACGTTCCCGCCGAGCGGCGCGATCTGGAACAACGTCCTGTGGCTGATCTTCTATACCGGGATCGTCCTGGCCCTCGGCCTGGTCATCGCGGTGATGGCCACCCGGGTGCGGTACGAGAAGCAGATCAAGGCGATCGTCTTCATCCCGCAGGCCATCGCGGCCACCGCCCTCGGCGTGATCTGGACGTTCGTCTACTCGCCGAACCCGGACCAGGGCTTCCTGAATGCCTTCCTCGGCGTCTTCGGGATCAAGCCCATCTCGTTCCTCGGTGACACCTCCTTCGTCAACGCCGCGTTGATCTTCGTCGGCGTCTGGGCCGGCGTGGGGTTCGCCACCGTCATCCTGTCGGCGGCCATCAAGTCGATCTCGACGGAGATCCTCGAGGCGGCCCGGTCGGATGGCGCGAACGAGTTCCAGGTCTTCCTGAGGATCATCCTGCCGATGGTCAGCCTGCCGATGTCGGTGCTGGCCGTGACGCTCATCGTCGGCGTCGTGAAGCTCTTCGACCTGATCTACGTGATGACGTCGGGCGGGCCCGGGGCGGCCAGCCGGGTGATCGCCTTCACGATGTACCAGGAGGCATTCCCGGGCAACCAGTTCGGGAAGGGCGCCGCGGTCGCCGTGATCATGCTGATCATCCTGATCCCGATCATGATCTTCAACATCCGCAGATTCCGGACGGAGTCCGTCACATGACAGAAGACGCATTCACCGGAGTCGGGATGGCCGGGGCCAAGCCCCGGACCATGAGCGGCCGGATCGTCCGTATCCTCAACCGGACGCCGATCCACATCGCGCTCGGGATCGTGGCCCTCGTCTGGCTCGTGCCGACGATCGGGCTCTTGATCACGTCCTTCCGGCCCCGCAATGACATCGCGTCGTCCGGCTGGTGGGAGACGCTCGGGACCCTCCGCTTCACCCTCGACAACTACGCCGAGGTGCTCGGCGCCCAGGGAATCCTCGGTGCGTTCGTCAACAGCCTGATCATCACGATCCCGTCGACCTTCCTGCCGATCTTCCTGGCGTCGCTGGCGGCGTTCGCGTTCTCGTGGCTGCGGTTCCCGTTCCGGGACACGCTGTTCCTGATCACGATCGCGCTCCTGATGGTGCCGATCCAGGTCGCGTTCATCCCGGTCCTGCAGCTGATGCGGCCGTTCGGGCTGACCAGCGGCTTCGCCGGGCTGTGGCTGGCCCATACGGCGTTCGCGCTGCCGTTCGGCATCTTCCTGCTCAGGAACTTCTTCATCACCCTGCCGAAGGACCTGATCGAGGCGGCCCGGATCGACGGGGCGTCCTCGTTCGGGATCTTCCGGCGGATCGTCGTGCCGCTGTCGGTGCCGGCGATCGCGGCCTACGGGATCTTCCAGTTCCTGTGGGTCTGGAACGACCTGCTCGTCGCGCTGATCTTCGCCCAGGGCCAGGGCACGAAGCCGATCACGGTCCAGGTGCTGACGCTCCTCGGGACGTACGGCTCGCAGTGGCACATCCTGGCCGCCAGCGCGTTCCTGCTGATGTTCCTGCCGCTCCTGGTGTTCTTCAGCCTCCAGCGCTACTTCGTCCAGGGCCTCCTGGCCGGATCCGTGAAATAGGCCGCGCTCGACAGGGGGGATCGATGCCTGACGACGAGACACCGGGCGCCACGTGCGCCCGGTGCGGCGAGTCGATTGCGCCGGGCTCGCCGCTCTGCTCTGACCACGTCCGATCGGCCGACGGGCAGCTGCGCTGTGCCGAGTCTGATCGCGCGCTGCGCGGCCGGGTCGAGCCGGACATGGTTCGGCCCGACGTCCCGGTCACGCAATGGAATCCGAACGTCCCGGGCACGCACTGACGCAGGCAGCCGATCCGCCGGAGCACCTGCGGGTCGTCACCTGGAACATCCGGGCCGCGATCGGACCGGGCGAGCCGTTCCCGCCCGCCTGGTGGCGCCACGTCCGGCGCGATCGGCTGGCCAGGATCGGGGGAATCCTCGCCGGTCTCGCCCCCCACATCGTGACCCTCCAGGAGGTCACGCTCATGACCCCGGACGGCGAGATCCACGACCAACCCGCCGATCTGGCACGGGACCTCGGGCTGAGCGCCCGGTACGCGGCGGTCCACGCCTTCCCGCTCGTCGAGCCCGAGACCGGGATCGCGATCGGAACGGCGAGCTGGGGCAACGCCGTGCTGACGCGGGTGCCGCTCGCCGACGGCGTCGCGCGCGGCCTGCCACGGGCGGCCGATGACGACCTGGTCGAGGACCCGGGCGCCCATCACCCGCTCGCCGGAATCCGTTATGCCGACACCGATCCCGGCCACCGCGAACCGCGCTGCGTCGTCGGTGGAACCGTCGCCGGCGTCGGCGTCGCCACGGCACATCTGACGTACATCGGCCGCGACCAGCGCCGCCGCCAGGCCGATGCCCTGCGGACGATCGTCGACGGTCTGCCGTCACCGCTGATCGTGACCGGCGACTTCAACGCCCCGCTCCACGCCCCGGAGCTCGCCGGGATCCGGGATGGGCTGGTCGACGCCTTCTCGGCCGTCGGGCTCGCCGCGGGCGATCCCGCGCGGGCGTCGTGCGGGCCGCTAGCGATCGACCACATCCTCGTCCGCGGCCTGGAGGTCCAGTCCTGCCGGGTCGTGGTCGAGGCCGGTGATGCGTCGGACCACTGGCCGGTCGTCGCCGACCTGCGCCGCGCCTGACGACGGCACCGCTCACGACCGGGCGCCCGCGGCGGCCCGTGACCGGCGCGGCGCGTTCAGCGCCCGAGACGCTCCCGCAGCCGGGCAACCTGATCGCCGAGCTCGGCGGCTCGGGTCCGGGCGCCCTCAACCACCGCCGGCGGGGCCTTCTCCGTGAACGACGGGTTGGCCAGGCGCGCTTCGGCAGCGGTGAGGTGCCCTTCCGCCTCGGTCAGCTCCTTCTCGAGGCGAGCTCGCTCGCCGGAGTCGGTGGCAGTGGCGTCGGGGACGAGGACCGTCGCCCCGAAGTGTTCGATCGGCGGGACGATCTCGAGCCTCCCGGAGCCCCGCGGCAGCGCACGGACATCGTTGGTGAGCAACAGCGGGCCCGCTCGCGTGAGCCGTTTGAGCGCGTCCTCGATGGACGTCCACAGCGCGAGCGCATCGCCTGACACCGCGATGTGCGTCTCGCACCAGGCGCCGGCCGGGACCTGGGCGCCAGCGCGAGCGTTGCGGATGGCTGTGATCATCTCCTGGACTTCCCGGAAGTCTTCGTCGAGGGAGGCGTCGGCTCCCGCCGCGACCGGCCAGGAGGCGACGATCAGCATCCCCGGATCGTCGGCCCGATGCGGAATCGCGCTCCAGATCGCCTCCGTCACGAACGGCATCACCGGATGGAGCAGGCGAAGGTAGCAATCGAGGGCGTCGACGAGCGTCCACCAGGTCGCGGCCCGCTCGGCCGCCGCGACGGACGGGTCTGCGAGCCGGACCTTGGCGAGCTCGATCCCCCAGTCGCAGAACTCGGACCAGATCCCGTCGTACAGGGCCCGGGTGACCTCGCCGAACTGGTACTCGGCCATCGCCCGGTCGACGGCCGCGGTCGTGGCCGCCGCTCGCGATCGGATCCAGCGCTCGACCGGCCCGAGGGCGGCGACGGTGGCCCCGTCAACCGTCGCGGGCGCCACCGGACCGGGCCGGGCGGCGTCGGCAGAGACCTCGGCCGGCCGTGCCCCGAGCACGAAGCGCGCCGCGTTCCAGAGCTTGTTGGCAAAGTTGCGGGCCAGCTCGAGCTTCTGGGGCGTGAACCGCTGGTCCTGACCCGCAGTCGCCCCGTGGATCAGCGCGAAGCGGAGCGCATCGGCGCCGGCCTCCTCCATCGCCGCCAGCGGGTCGATGACGTTGCCCTTCGTCTTCGACATCTTGGCGCCGCCGGGCAGCCGGATCAGGCCCGACAGGGTGACCGTGTGGAACGGCTCGACACCGGTCAGCTCGATGCCGAGCATCATCATCCGCGCAACCCAGAAGAAGATGATGTCGTAGCCGGTCTCCATGACCGAGGTCGGGTAGAACCGGCGGTAGTCGGCCGTGTCGTCCGGCCAGCCGAGGGTCGAGAACGGCCACAGGCCGGAGCTGAACCACGTGTCGAAGATGTCCGGGTCCTGGCGGAGCTCCGTCGCCGGCCGGCCGCACGTGCCGCAGGCTGCGGGCCCGTCCAGCTCGGCGCTGACCGTGGTGTGGCCGTCCGGGCAGTACCAGGCCGGGATCCGGTGGCCCCACCACAGCTGGCGCGATACGTTCCAGTCGCGGATCCCCGTCAGCCAGTGCTCCCAGGTCTTGACGAAGTGCTCGGGCACGATCCGGGTCCGGCCCTCGCGCGTCGCGGCCAGGGCCTTCGCCGCGAGGGGCTCGGTCCGGACGAACCACTGGGTCTTGAGCCGCGGCTCGACGACGTCGTTCGAGCGCTGGCAGCGCCCGAGGACCATCTCGTGGGCCTGCTCGGCGGCGAGATCGCCGCGCGCAACGAGGTCGGCGAGGATCGCCGTCCGCGCGGCGTAGCGGTCCAGGCCGTCGTAGGCGGTGCCGGTCCCGGCGATCGCGGCGGCGTCATCGAGGATCGTCGGCATCGCGAGGCCGTGGCGCCGGCCCGTCCCGTGGTCGTCGTGGTCGTGGGCCGGTGTGATCTTGACGGCCCCGGACCCGAATGCCGGATCGACGACCTCATCCGCGATGATCGGGACGTCCCGGTCGACGAACGGGATCCGGACGCGTCGCCCAACGAGTGAGCGGTACCGCGCGTCGTCGGGATGGACCGCGACGGCGGTGTCGCCGAGGATCGTCTCGGGCCGGGTCGTGGCGACGGTCACGGTCTCGTCCGACAGCGGCTCGCCCGTCGCGTCGTCGACCAGGTGGTAGCGGATCGACCAGAGCGTGCCGGTCTCCGGCGTCGAGACGACCTCCAGGTCGCTGACGCTCGTTCGGCAGCCCGGGCACCAGTTCACGAGGGCCTCGGTCCGGTAGGCGAGGTCGCGATCGACGAGGGTCTTGAACGCGACCCGGACGGCCTTCGCCGAGCCGTCGTCCATCGTGTAGCGGAGGCGGTCCCAGTCGACCGACGCGCCGAGCCGGCGCTGCTGGCCCAGCATGATCGCGCGCGTCTCGGCGACGAACTGCTGCATCCGCTCGAGGTAGCGCTCGCGGCCGAGGCTCTGGCGGGTCTCGCCGTCGCGGGCGATGATCCCGTCGAGGACGAACTGGGCCGCGATGGAGGCATGGTCGAGGCCCGGCAGGAACAGTGCCGCCTTGCCGCACATCCGGGCGTGGCGAACCATCAGGTCCTCGACGGCCGCTCGCTGGGCATGGCCGAGATGGAGCGAGCCGGTGATGTTGGGGGGCGGCTGGATGAGGGTGAACGGCTCCGCGTCGGGGCCGACGGTCGCACCCGCGCCATCCGGGGCGAACACGCCGGCGGCGAGCCAGCGCTCGTACGTCGGGCCTTCGACCTCGGCCGGCCGGTAGGCCTTGGCAAGACCGGTCGGGCCGGTCCGTCCGTCGTACCGGTCGCGTCCGTCGCACCGGCCGGGTCGGTCGCGTCCGTCGCACCGGCCGGGTCGGTCGGTCGCACCGGCCGGGTCCGGCTCGGGCGCGCGGTGATCGGGCGGATCACCGGTTGTCGTCGGATCGGTTGTGCCGTCGGTCATCGTCGTCGCCCCTGCAGAATCAGAACGCCCCGTCGTCCAGCGGACGAACGGGGTCGTGGTACCACCTGCTGGTTCGCGCTCCGGGGCGGTCCGCACATCGCGGGCGCCGAGGTCCGGGTCGCCTCTGGGCGCGCTATCGGACGCCGACCGCACGGCTCGCGAGCGACCTTCGGTCCGTCGTGCCGGCGCGGCTCCCACTGTCCCGCGCTCGCTTGATGGCCGCTCCGGACGTACTCTTCTCGGTCCCCGCCGTGAGGCCGGGAGTGTAGCACGGCGTCCGGTCGGTCCCGCGCCCTGCGCAACGCAAGGCACCATGCGCGACGAATGCAAGGGCGCTTGACAGGCTCGCGCAAGGCTTCCTACCCTTCGTTCGGAGCGGTCCCTGCCGCCGCGATGACCAAGGAGCCTTTCCGCCCGTGCTCGGCAACTACCTGATCGGCTTGCGCGAAGGCCTCGAGGCAGCGTTGGTCGTGAGCATCCTGGTCGCGTACCTCCTCCGGACCGAGCGACGCGATCTCCTGCCGGCCATCTGGGCCGGCGTCGGCGGCGCCGTCCTCACGTCCCTGGCGGTCGGGGCGATCCTGACGTTCGGACCGAGCACGTTGACGTTCGAGGCGCAGGAGGCGATCGGGGGCAGCCTGTCCATCCTCGCCGTCGCGCTCATCACCTGGATGATCTTCTGGATGGCCCGGATGGCCCGACACCTGAAGGCGGACCTGCACAGCCGGGTCGATCAGGCGATCGCGGGCGGTCGCGCGGCGGTCTTCGTGATGGCGTTCCTCGCCGTCGGCCGGGAGGGCCTCGAAACGGCCCTGTTCCTGTGGGCCGGAGCCCAGGCAGCCGCTGACAGCGCCGGTCCGCTGCTCGGCGCGGCTCTTGGCCTCGCGACGGCGATCGCGATCGGATATGCGTTCTTCCGCGGAGCCTTGCGAGTGAACCTGCGGGCGTTCTTCGCCTGGACCGGCGTCTTCCTGATCATCGTCTCGGCCGGCGTCCTCGCCTACGGCGTCCATGACCTCCAGGAAGCCGGAATCCTGCCCGGCCTCAACGCGCTCGCGTTCGACGTCTCGGCTTCGATCCCGCCGTCGGGCGTGCTCGGCACCCTGCTGAAGGGCATCTTCAACTTCTCGCCGGCCACGACCTGGCTCGAGGCGGCCGCCTGGGTGCTGTACCTCGTTCCGACGCTCGTCGTCTACCGCCGGATCGTCTGGACCTCGACGCCGCCACCGGCCGTGGCGGGCGGCACCGGGGATCCCTCGCCCGACCCGGGCCAGACGCCGATCTCCACCTCGGCGTGACTCGCTCGCGTCGCCCACCCCTCCCGCGATCCCGTTCACAGGAGCGCTGCATGTCATTCCGATCCCCCGCCGTCGCGGCCCTCGTCGCCGTCTCGACCCTCGCGGCCTGCCAGGCCAACCATCCCGGCGGCAGCGCCGGGACGGGATCGATCGCGGTCGAGTCGACGAAGACCGAGTGTCGCGTCGCCCGGACGGAAGCGGCCTCGGGCACGCTTGCCTTCTCCGTTCGGAACACCGGCGACGAGGTCACCGAGTTCTACCTGCTCGCCGAGGATGGCCTGCGGGTCATCTCGGAGGTCGAGAACATCGGCCCGGGCATCACCCGTGAGCTGGTCGTCCGGGTCCGGCCGGGAACGTACGTCACCGCCTGCAAGCCGGGCATGGTCGGCGACGGCATCCGGGGCAAGCTGACGGTCACCGACTCAGGCACCGCGGTCGAGCCCAGCGGCGACGTGGCGGTTCAGCTCACGGCCGCGGAGGGGTCATACGTCGCCTACGTCAAGGACCAGGCGGGCGCGCTGATCGCCGGGACACGCGACTTCTCGGCCGCGTACACGGCCGGCGACGACGCCAAGGCGCGCGACCTGTACGCCGCGGTCCGGGTCCACTGGGAGCGGATCGAGCCGGTCGCCGAGTCGTTCGGCGACCTCGATCCGCTGCTCGACGCGCGCGAGGCCGACCTCGCCGAGGACGAGGCGTGGAGCGGCTGGCACTACATCGAGAAGGACCTCTGGCCGCCGGCGGCCGCGGACAATGGCGGGACGGCGTACGTCGCGCTGACCACGACCGAGCGGGCCTCAGCTGCGGCCGACCTCGTACGACTGACGGAGCGCCTCGTCACCCTCGTCAACGCCCCGGAGTTCACCTTCGAGGCGTTCCAGATCGCCAACGGCGCGAAGGAGCTCCTCGACGAGGTTGCCTCGGGTAAGGTGACGGGCGAGGAGGAGATCTGGTCGCATACCGATCTCTGGGACTTCCAGGCGAACGTCGACGGTGCCAACGTCGCGTTCGACGTCCTCCGCGACATCGTCGGCGCGAAGGATCCGGAGCTCGTCCGGACGCTCGACGAGCGGTTCGCGGCGCTCAACGCACTTCTCGCGAAGCAGGGCTCCATTGCTGCCGGGTTCGTCTCCTACGACAAGCTGTCGACCGCCGAGATCCAGGAGCTGGCCGCGGCCGTCGACGCGGTGGGCGAGCCCTTGTCGCGCCTGACGGCCGCGGTCACGGGAGCCGGATGACCTCGCGCCTCCACCGCGCGATCGACGGCGCGGACGCGCCGGCCACCGCGCCGAACGCACGGGACGCGGATCCGGCGTCGGCCGGCCGGCCCGGACCACAGGCGTCGGACGTCGCAGCGGCCCCCGCCGGGGCGAGCCCGCGCCTCTCGCGACGTGCGTTCCTGGGTGCGACCACCGGCGGCGCCGTCGCCCTCGGGCTCGGTGGGGTCGGCGGGCTCGTCCTCGGTCGCGCCATCGCCGAGGGCGTGGCGCTCCCGCCGCGGGCCTATCCGTTCGCCGGCGTCCATCAGGCCGGCGTGGTCACGCCCGCCCAGGACCGGATGTACACCGCCGCCTTCGACCTGACGACGATGTCCCGGGACGAGGTCGTCCGCTTGCTTCGGCGCTGGACGACGATCTCGGCGCGTCTGACGCGTGGCCTCGCCGCGGGTCCGACCGGGGCGACCTCGGGGCCGTACGATGCGCCGCCCGAGGACACCGGCGAGGCACTCGACCTGCCAGCCGCCGGCCTGACGATCACCGTCGGGTTCGGACGGTCGCTGTTCGTCGGGCGGCCCGGCGTGGAGCAGGATCGATTCGGTCTCGCCGGACGCATCCCGGCTGCCCTGGTCGCGCTGCCCCACTTCCCGGGCGACATGCTCGATCCCGATCGGTCCGACGGCGACCTCATCGTCCAGGCCTGCGCCGACGATCCTCAGGTCGCGGTCCATGCCATCCGCAACCTGACCCGGTCCGCGTTC
Source organism: uncultured Chloroflexia bacterium (assembly GCA_963746075.1). Taxonomy (GTDB): domain Bacteria; phylum Chloroflexota; class Limnocylindria; order Limnocylindrales; family CSP1-4; genus CF-46. The sequence goes on along the minus strand of CAVUZY010000006.1, from coordinate 201,082 downwards.
GGGACGGCTCGCGTTCGCTGGTCGCAGCTCGGGTTCGGCCGGACGTCGTCGACGAGCCGGGCGCAGGTCACGCCGCGCAACCTCTTCGGCTTCAAGGACGGCACGGCCAACATCATGGCCGAGGAGACCGCCGAGCTCGACCGACAGGTCTGGGTCCAGCGGGTGGACGGCGAAGCCGACGGCCGGTCGGGCTGGCTGACAGGCGGGACCTATCTCGTCGCGCGGCGGATCCGGCAGATCCTCGAGACGTGGGATCGGACGTCCCTGCGCGAACAGGAGACCCTCATCGGTCGGGCCAAGTCCGAGGGCGCGCCGCTGTCGGGCGGCGGCGAGTTCACCCCGCCGAACTTCGCCGCTCCGGGCCGCGCCGGAGCGACGCTCATCTCGGAGACCGCCCACATCCGGCTCGCCCATCCCTCCTCGAACGGCGGCGTCCGGATGCTCCGTCGCGGCTACACGTTCACCGACGGCAACGACCGCCTGGGTCGGCTCGACGCGGGCCTCTTCTTCGTCGCCTTCGTCCGCGATCCGCGGACCCAGTTCATTCCCGTTCAGGCGGCGCTCGCCCGCTCGGACGGGCTGAACGAGTATCTCCAGCACACCGGGTCGGGCCTGTTCGCGGTACCGCCCGGGGTCACCCGGATCGGCGACGACGGCAGCCTGGTCGGCGACGAGTTCATCGGGACGGGTCTCTTCGGCTGACGGCGTGCGGCGACGACGGCTCGGACCGGCTGTCCGCCGTCGCGATCGTCGAGGCGATGACCGACGCGGTCCAGGCCGCGATCTCGGCCCGCCGCCCGACCGAGAGCTTGGCCAGGATGTGCTCGACATGGGCGGCGACGGTCTTCGGGGCGATGTCCAGGGCGGCGGCGATCGCCGGGTTCGTCAGGCCCTCGGCAACGTGGCGGGCGACCTCGAACTCGCGCGCGGTCAGCGGCGACCAGGGATCCGCGCCGGGCGTCCGACCGCGGGCCTGGGCGAGCACCTCGCCGGCGGCCGCGATCAGGCTCGGAGCGCCGAGCCCGGTCGCAGCGGCCGCGGCCCGCGACGCGATCCGGCCGGCGTCCGCCCGGCGGTTCGAGCGGACGTGGGCGCGGGCGAGGTCGACCAGGGCCCAGGTTCCCTCCCAGGTCCGGTCCAGCGCGAGCCAGCCATCGGCAACCCGGCCGAGGATCTCGCGCGCCTGGCCGGTGCCACCGGCAGCCGTGGCCAGGAGGCCCTCGGCATGGTCGAGGGCAAGCGACGTGCCGGGGATCGCCCGCATCCGGATCGGCTCGGTGCAGGCGGCCGCCCAGGCCCGCGCGGCCTGTGGATCGCCGGCCGCGAGGTGTGCTCGCGTCCCGGTCACGACGAACGGGAACAGATAGGCCGCGTCACCGACGGCACGGGATGCCTCGTGCCCTTCGTTGCACAGCCGAATCGCCTCCGTGGCATCGCCACGGGCGAGCGCGACCTCGGCCAGGCCCCACAGTGCGGGTGCCAGACGCTGAAGCTCGTGCATCTGCTCGCCGAGCCGGCGTGCCTCGTCGAGGCTCGCGACCGCGTCCCGGAGCTCGCCGCGTCCGAGGGCCACGAAGCCGAGCACGTGGAGGGCGCTGATCCGGGTCGTGATCCCGCCGCGACCGTCGGCCAGGGCGTGCTGGGCGAGCTCAGCGGCCTCCGGCCAGCGCCCCGTCGCCCAGAGAACGTGGGCCAGGTGGGCCGCCATGTAGTGGCGATGGTTCCAGAGGTCGGCATGCTCGGCGTAGTCGATCCCCTCCCGTAGCCAGGGCTCGGCGCGACGGTACTCGAGCAGCACCGACGCGCACGACCCCAGCATCCGGTATCCGCGCGCCACCTCCGCCTCGAGCCCGGCGGCCCGGCTGCGGGCGATGGACTCCTCGGCGAGGTTCCAGCCCGCATCCATCTGGCCGGCGAACACGAGGCAGGCGCCGAGGGTCGTCGCCGCGTTGATCTCGGTCGGAACGTCGCCTGCCGCCGTCGCCAAACGACGCGCATCGGCCGCGACGTCCATGGATTCGGCGAGCCGACGGTCGAGCATGTAGGTGGCCGAGAGGGCCGCCAGGAGCCGTCCACGCACCCGGTCCGAGGCGGGATCGATCGAGGTCCCGTGGAGCGACGGGGCGTGGTCGATTTCGCCGAGCGCGGCGCGGATCTGGGCAGCCCGCGCGTCGAGGTCGTCGCCGAGCAGATGGCGGACGGCCACCAGCGGGGCCACCACGGCTGCCGCGGCCAGGCGGTCGCCCGCGTGGTGGTAGGCGGCTCGAGCGGACCGAAAGGCCCCGTCCGCCGCGACGTTGTCGTCGCTGGCCGCGGCCGCCGCGCCAAACGCCTCGTAGAGCCGGGCGCGCTCGACCGCCGCGAGATCGGGCGGCGCGGTGCGCAGGGCGCAGGCGTACAGCTGGCTGGCCTCGCTGTGCGAGGAGATCGCCGTTGCGGTCGCGGCACCGCGCAAGGCGGCGGCGAACGCGTCGGCGTCGCGCCCGGCGCGCTCGAAGTGGAAGGCGAGGAAGGCATCGGTCCCGACGTCGGTTCCGACTGCCGATCCGGCGACGCGGTCATGGAGGCGGCGTCGCTCCGGCTCCGGTGTCCGATCGTAGATGGCGTCGCAGATGAGGGCGTGGCGGAAGCCGAAGGCGCCGGTCGTCCCCGACTGGAGCAGGACGAAATGGTCTGCCAGCTCAGCCAGCGACTCCGACAGCTCGTCCGGCGGCAGGCCGACCACCGACTCGAGAAGGTCGAGCTCGAAGGCACGGCCGATCACGGCGCCGGCCCGCGCCACGGCCCGGGCACCAGCCGAGCGAGCCTCGATCCGGACCATGACCGCGTCCTCGAGGGTCTCCGGGACGCCGGCGTCGCGGACGGCGAGGCCGCCGCCGGCCTCGCTCGCCGCAAGCACCGCGAGCAGCTCCTCGACGTGGAGCGGGATCCCGTCGGTCCGGGCGTACATCGCGGCCGCCACGTCGCGAGCGATCGGCAGTCCGGTCGCGATCAGGTAGGTTGCCATGCGCGCCGTGTCCTCCTCGGACAGGCGCGCCACACGGATCTCCTCGGCCCGCCGCTGTGCGACGAGGCGGGCCCGCCACTCCCGGAGCGGCGCCCGCGGGAACAGCTCGTCCGTGCGGTACGTGGCGACGACGAGGAGGCGCCCGTCCGGGACCCGCCGGGCGAGAGCCTCGATGATCTCGAGGGTCAGGTCATCGGACCATTGGAGGTCCTCCAGGGCGAGAAGCGTCGGACCGTCGACGGCAAGGTCCGCGAGGAGCTCGGCAACGTCGAGCTGGAGCAGGCGGCGCCGGCGGTGGGGATCCGCAGGCCCGGACGCGTCGAGGTCGTCGAGCCGCTCTGACAACCGCGTCGCGGCGGCCTCGAGCCCGTGGGTCCGGCGCATCTGGCGGGCGAGATCGATGAGGATCGCGGCCGCCACCTGGAGATCGCTGGGATATGTCCCGCCGCGGATCGTTCGGAAGCCGGCCGCAGCCGCCCGCCGCTCGATCGCGCCCAAGAGGCGGCTCTTGCCGACACCCGCCTCGCCGGACAGGAGCAGGAACTGGCCGCGTCCTGCGAGCACTTCGGCGATCCGGCGGTCCGCGAGGTCGAGCAGGTCGTCGCGACCGACGAGGATCGGACTGACGAGGGATCCGGTTCGGGTCACGATCGGAAGTGTAGGGTCGAATCGGGTGCCATCGGTCGGATGACCGATGACCGATCCGGCGCCGTCGACCAGTCTTGGGTCCGTTCAGCCATCCAGGCTGCGAGGAAGGAGACAGCGCCTTGGCGACGTTCATGGATATCCACAGCGGGTTCGTCGGCGTCACGAAGCAGCAGCTGAAGGAGGCCCACGACCGCGATCTCGAGAACGAAGCCGCCGAGGGGGTCCATTTCGTGAGGGCCTGGCTGGATCCGATCAGCGGCAAGGTGTTCTGCCTGTCGACCGGGCCGAGCCGCGAGAGCGTGATGCGGGTTCACGAGCGCTCGGGCCACCCGGCGGCGGATGTCTACGAGGTCCCGATCGAGGTGTCCTGACCGGGCACGCCCGACCCGCGGTCGGTCTGCTCGCGTTCGGCTGGCCGGCGGTCGGTCTGCTCGCGTTCGGCTGGCGCGAGGTCGGCGGTGGCGGCGTAGATCGCGCCAAGGAAGCGACTCGGGACCCGCCCGATCTCGCGCGGGTTGATGAAGCCGGCGTCCCCGGCCATCGCGACGAACCGGCGCGCCGAGAACGGATGCGGAACCCACGGATTGCCCCGGTCGGCGTCGTACTCGACGAGGATGAGCCGGCCACCGGGCCGGAGAGTTGTCGTCGCACGACGCAGGATCGCCACCGGGTCGTCGACGAAGTGGAGGCTGTTCGCCGCCAGGACGCCGTCGAACGGGCCGGCCGGGAGCGCTTCGCGGAAGTCGCCGGCCACGGTCTCGAGGCCGACGCCGGGGAACGCCGCGGGCAGCTCGTCGGCCAGCCGGCGGAGGGCCCGCGCGTCGCGGTCGAGCGCGACGATCCGCCCGCCGGGACCCAGCAGGTCCGCCAGGGCGAGCGTGAATGCGCCCTCCCCTGCCCCGAGCTCGAGCCATCCGGCGCCAGTCGGCGGCACCGCGACGCCCGGCCGGATCAGCTCGACATGATCGCGATGGTCCACGGCTAGGTCGGCCGGCTCATCCGGCCACGGAGTCAGCGCGCCAGGCTGAGCCAGACCGTCGGGATGTCGTCGTCGCGCCCTCCGAACGAACCCGCGGCGACGAGCCCGGGGCCGGCCGGCGCCCCGGCGGAGAACTCGCCCTGCTCCTGGACGGGGACACTGACGGCCTCTCCCCGACGGATCGATCCGCGCGGCACGCGATCAGGCGGTCTCGCCCTGCTCCGCGAGCCAGGTCGCGTAGTTCGTCTCGTCGACGCCCTTGTCGACCTCGGTCTTGGTCAGGAGCAGCGGGAGACGCCCTTCACGGATCGTCTCTTCGGTGATGATGCATTTCCGGACATCGGACCGCTCCGGGATGTCGTACATCACCTCGAGCAGCGCTTCCTCGACGATCGAGCGCAGCGCCCGGGCGCCGGTCTTGCGCTCCAGGGCGACCTCGGCAGCCGCCTGGAGGGCCCCCGGCGTGAACACCAGCTCGACCTTGTCGAGTCCGAGGAACTTCTGGAACTGGCGGGTGACCGCGTTCTTGGGCTCGGTCAGGACCCGGACGAGGTCGTCGGCCGTGAGCGCCGTCAGGGTCACGATCACGGGCAGGCGGCCGATGAACTCCGGGATCAGCCCGAACTTCAGGAGGTCCTCCGGCATGAGCCGCTCGAGGATCTTGCCGCGATCGGCGCTCGAGACGCCGGCGTCGGACCCGAACCCGATCGACCGGCGCCCGACCCGCTCCTCGACGATCTTCTCGAGCCCGTCGAACGCGCCGCCGCAGACGAACAGCACGTTCGTCGTGTCGATCTGGATGAAGTCCTGGTGGGGGTGCTTCCGGCCGCCCTGCGGCGGGACATTGGCGACGGTCCCCTCGAGGATCTTGAGCAGGGCCTGCTGGACGCCCTCGCCCGACACGTCGCGGGTGATCGAGGGGTTGTCCGCCTTGCGCGCGATCTTGTCGATCTCGTCGATGTAGATGATCCCGCGCTGGGCCCGCGCGACATCGAAGTCGGCCGCCTGGATCAGGCGCAGGAGGATGTTCTCGACGTCCTCACCGACATAGCCCGCCTCGGTCAACGAGGTTGCGTCGGCGATGCAGAACGGGACGTCGAGGACGCGGGCCAGGGTCTGGGCGAGAAGGGTCTTGCCCGAGCCGGTCGGCCCGACGAGGAGCACGTTCGACTTCTGGAGCTCGACCTCGTCGACGGCGTGCCCGGCGTTGACCCGCTTGTAGTGGTTGTAGACCGCGACCGACAGGACCTTCTTCGCCCGATCCTGGCTGATGACGTACTGATCGAGGGCGAACTTGATCTGGCGGGGATTGGGGAGCTTGGCGACCGATGGCTTGGCCTTCGGCGCCTCGAGCATCTCCTCCTCGATGATCTCCTGGCAGAGGTTGATGCACTCGTCGCAGATGTAGACGCCCTGGCCGGCGATCAGCTTCCGGACCTGCTCCTGGCTCTTGCCACAGAAGGAGCAGCGGTACGGAACCTTGGGGCCCTTGGACGTGCTGCTGGTGGTCACCGGTATCGCGGGCTCCCTTGGCTGCCTAGCTCTTCGTCTTCTTGTCGCCGTCGGACTTGTCGCCGTCGGACTTGCCGTCCTCCTTGGCCGCTTCCTCCTCGGTCGCCGGGTTCGGCACGCTGCCGCCCTCGCCGCCGCTGAGGCCAAGGTCATGCGCCCGCGCGATCAGCGAATTGCCCGTGGCGGTGTAGACGTAATCGATGATGCCATAGTCCTTGGCCGCGTCGGGAGACATGAAAAAGTCCCGGTTGGTGTCCTGGATCACCTTGTCGAGCGGCTGACCGGTGTGCTGGGCGAGAATCTCGTGGTTGCGCTGCACGAGGTACTCCCACTCCTTCATCTGGATCATCGCGTCGGGAGCGGCACCGCGGAACCCGCCCGAGCCCTGGTGGATCATGATCCGGCCGTTCGGCAGGGCGTAGCGCTTGCCGGGGGCCCCAGCCGCGAGCAGGACGGCCGCCATCGACGCCGCCATCCCGATGCAGATCGTCGCGACGGGCGCCCGGACGTACTGCATCGTGTCGTAGATCGCGAGACCGCTCGTCACCACGCCGCCGGGCGAGTTGATGTAGAGGCTGATGTCCTTTTCCGGGTCCTCGGAGTCGAGGAACAGCAGCTGGGCGATGATCAGGTTCGCGACATGGTCCTCGATCGCGTCGCCGAGGAAGATGATCCGCTCGCGCAGCAGTCGCGAGTAGATGTCGTAGGCACGCTCACCACGGCTGCTGGACTCGATGACCATGGGAACGAGCATCTGGGATCTCCCGGTTGTCTCGGAGGGGTGGCTGGGTGCCGGTCAGCCGGCCGTGGCCGGCTGGTCGGTCGGAGCACGGTCGTGCTCGTGGTCACTGTGGTGATGGTGATCGCCGTGGTCGTGGTCATGGTCATGGTCGTGGCTGTCGGCGCCCAGGATCGAGCCCGGATCGGTCGCCCCGACCGCCGCCACCGACCGCGCCTGGTCGTCGTCCATCGTGTCCGCCGGGCCATCCTCGACATGCGGGATCGCGGGATGCTCGGGATGGGCGGCCAGCCAGTCGTCGACGAGCTTCTCGACCACCCGGCTCCGGCGCAGGGTCGAGCGGATGTAGCTCCGGCCGCGGTCGCTCTCGAAGTACTTCGCCAGCTTCGGGTCGCCGGCGTAACGCTCCTTGCCCTTCTCGATCTCGGCATCGACCTCGGCATCCGAGATCTGGAGGCCCTCGGTCTCGGCGATCTTGCTCAGGACGAGGAGGACCTTGACCCGCTTCTCGGCGTCGGGCCGGAAGTCGGTGTGGAGCTCCTCGTGGCTCTTGCCGGAGACCTTCGTGTAGGCCTCCTCGCTGATGCCCTGCCGGGCGAGTGCGGTTCGGAACTCGTCGTGCATGACCTCGACCTCCTGCTCGACGAGGACGTCGGGCAGGTCGATCGTGGCGTTCGCCACGGCGTATTCGATGATCTGGTCGGAGAAGCCATGGCGGGCCTTGTCGAGGGCGTTCCGCTCGAGCCGTTTCGTGATCTCCTCGCGCAGGTTGGCGAGGTCCGTGAAGTCCCCCATCGACCGGGCGAAGTCGTCGTCGGCGTCTGGCAGGATCTTCTCGCGGAGCTCGCGGACCTCGACCTCGAAGTGGGCCTGCTGCCCGGCCAGCGTCTCCTCGCCGTAGTCGGCCGGGAAGGTGATGTCGAAGCCCTTCGTGTCGCCGACCTTGAGACCGACGAGCTCGTCCTCGAAGCCCGGGATCAGGCGGTCCTCGCCGATGATCAGCGGCATCCGCTCGGCGGTCCCGCCGTCGAACACCACTCCGTCGCGCGTGCCGGCGTACTTGATGACCGCGTAATCGCCCTTGATGGCGCCGCGGTCCTCGACCGGCGAGAGGGAAGCGTTCTGGTCACGCAGCTCCTCGACGACCTTGTCGACCTTGGGGGTGTCGGTGGTCTCGATCTCCGGCTTGAAGTTGAAGCTCGTGTAGTCGCCGAGCTCGACCTCGGGCCGGACCGGGACGGTCGCCTTGAAGATCAGCGGCTTGCCTTCCTCGGCCTGGACGATCTCGACGTCGGCATTGGTGAGGGGCAGGATCTCCTTCTCGATCAGGGCGTCGCGATAGGCCGACTGGACGAGCCGGTCGACGGCCTCTTCCAGGACCGCGCCGTGACCGAGGACGGCCTCGAGGACGCCACGGGGAGCCTTGCCAGGTCGGAACCCGGGGACCTTGGTTCGACGGGAGAGGGCGCGGGTCGCCTCGCCGACGGCCTGGCTCAGGCGCTCGGCCGGCACCTCGACCTCGACGAGGATCGTGCTCTTGGGAGCAGGGGTGGTGGTGATCTGCATCGCCCGCGAAGGATACCGGAAGGACGTCGGGGCGAGCCCGTTCCGGGCGCGGGGGTCGTAGGCGAGAGAGGGGTCGAACCTCCACGTCGCTCACGCGACACCGGCTCCTAAGGCCGGCGCGTCTGCCATTCCGCCACTCGCCCGTTCGCCGAGTCTAGCGGGTCGGCCGGGAGCCCCGAGTGGTGTGGAAGTGTGGCATTCCTGCCAGATGCTCGCCCTGCGAACGTTAGCCGCGCTCTCGGCGCTCGAACGGGCACGGCTGCGCTGATTCACCGCGGACGACGCCGAACATTAGCGATCGGCGGGTAGTGATTCAGTTTGAACGGGAGGTGCGCCGCACGATGGCTGCCCAAAGCAACGCTAAGTTGAACCCGACCGCGAGCAGCGGGATGCCCAAGAAGATCAGGCCCACGAGCGCGAATCCTAGAGTGTCGGCTGGCTTCTGGCGATCGAAGATGACGAAGAGCGCCGCCCAGAGAACCGATCCGCCCAGGACCGCGACGCTGGCAAACGCGGTTGCAAGTGCGTAGGGAATCCCTGAGCTTCGCGCCGCTGTAGGCCCAAGCCACCAGCCGATGAGCGACGACATGATGGCCCCGGCGATCCCAAGCGCGACGTATCGAACGTCGGGGTCGCGTGTTGACAGCAGGAAGGCCAAGGCAATTGGCACCCAGAGCACCAGGGCGGCGCACGCACCGACGCGCCGAGGGTCCCGCGTCGCAGCCGCCATGCCCGGAGCCTACACCCCGGTCGCGCGCGCTCGGCTACTGGTAGGTGCCGGGGCCGCGCCTCACTACATTCGTGACTGCGACCACGCGATCCTCGTCGTCGGTCACATAGAAGATGCGGACGTCGCCGACTCGAAGTCGGTAGCCGCAGGGCGCCGCGGAGAGCAGTCTCGCGCACCTTCGGAGCTGGCATCGCTGTCGCCGAATCACTACCGATCGGCGGCTAACGGACGCGCCGAACGACGACCGAAGCGCCGCTCAACGGTGGCTAACGATCACCACACGAACATTTGGCAGAGTGGGTGCAGCCGAGACCTAGAGCCCGGCGTCCTTCGGCGGCCCTTCGCCGGCGGTCCCCAAGTCGGGCGCGGCGCGGCGGGCGCGGATCTTCTCGAGCTGCTCGGCGAATGCCGGTCCGTTCGGATCGAGCATCCGCTCGACCACCTGGCGACCGGTCCGCAGCGCGACCGGGCGGATCGCGGACAGCGCCAGCGCGGTGATCGCCGCGGTGATGCCTTCCTTCTTGCGCTCCTTCGACCGCTCGTCGAGGTACTTCGCGAAGTCGCGCTCGAGTGTGCCGCGGACCTTGCGCCCGTCGGTGCCGATCTTCTTCAGGGCCTTCTCGACGTCCTTGGGCAGGAGCTCCGAGGGCAGCTCCTCCTCCTTGCCGGTGATCGCCTTGCGGGCCCGTCGGAAGAGGCGCTTCGGGCCGCCGACCGCGAGGAACGCGCCGCCCGCCGCGATTCCGGCGGCCTTGGCCGGGTTCGCCCGGACCTTGGCGGGGACGTCGACGGCGGCCCGGCCGGCGGCCTCGAGCCGGTCGACCTGATCGCCGAGATCCGCGCGGGCCGCTACGACCTGCGCGAGAGCGGCATCTTTGCGCGTGCCCACTCGATCGTCTCCTTCGTGGCCTCGATGGTCGCGGCCGGCCAGAACCGGTCCTTGAGGGCATCCGTGTTGAACTCGCTGCGCGCGATCCCGGCGCCGAGCAGCGCCATCCACGTGATCAGGCCGACGGCGACCCCGATGGCGGCGCCGACCCGCGGGCCGGCGGCGAACGCGGTCAGGAAGCCGAGCAGGACCCCACCGACCGCACCACCGACGAACGCACCCACCAACGCGCCCCCACGACCGCCCGCTGCAGCGGCGAAGATCGTGCCGAGCACGGCGCACACGATCGCCAGGGCGGCGACCGCGGCGAGCAGCGGCCGGTACGACGCGTCGACAGTCGGCAGGATGGCATCGCCGACGGCCGTCCAGGCACGGTTCGTGAGGCTGAGGCCGAGGACGACGCCGACGATGACGCCGAGCGCAAGCCCGGCGATGAACGGCCGGCCGATCGAAGCCTGGACGCCGGGTCGGAGCGCCGCGACCGCGGCCGCCATGGCCAACGCGGCAAGGAGGAGGACGCCCAGCAAAATACCCCAGCCGATCGAGCCGAAGATCGCCTCACCGAGGAAGAGCGGCAGACCGACCGTGACGACCAGACCGGCGACGATCGCGGCGCCGACGGCGATGCCGACGAGGACGGCGGCCTGCTTGGCGGCGTCGGCGATCTCGGCGAACTCGGCCTTGGCCAGCTCGATGTGGGCGCCGACCATCTTCGTCGCGGCGTCCTTCGTCGCGCCGATCTGCTCGCCGAGACCCGGTGCCTCCGGCGGCGGAACGGCCGACGGACCGGCGCGCAGCGGCGGGCCGTCGGGCAGCGATGGTGGATTCAGCGGCTCGTCCAGGGTGGGCTCCCGTGTGGTCCTGGGGGACGGCGCCCATGATACGGGACCGCCGCGACAACCCTCGCGCCCGGGGTCGAAGCCCTTACGCGGCGCTCCCGAATGCGCGATGGCCGAGCCGGTCGGCGGCGTCGAAGAAGCCATAGGCGCGGCGGAAGGCCGGATCGCGCGGGTCGGGGCGTCGGCCCGCGGCGGTCTGCCACAGCGACCGCTCGAGCTCGTCCAGGCGGTCGGACAGCTCGGCCGGGCCGCGCGGCGCCGGGATGTCGGCATAGGTTCGTCGACCCGCCGGAAATCGGACGTCCTCGTCGGGAATTCGCGGCAGCATCGCCAGCACGAGGCGGGCGTGGGCCAGCGCGGCCAGGTTCCACGGCTCGGGCACGCGGAGCGCGGCCGCCGGCCGACGTCCCGTGCGGCTCGCGATCACGTGCTCGGCGGCCTCCTCGGCGGCAGCCGCCGCCCGCTCGGCGTCGGACGTCGGTCCCTCGACCCGCATGGAGCCCACCCGGTCGAGGAGATACCGGAGCTCGGCGAGACTGGCCGCATCGCTCCGCAGCCAGCCGACGAAGCCCGCCTGGACGCCCTCGACGTGGGGCAGGGTCAGGTCGGACAGGTAGGCGGCCCCGCCATCGGGCAGCACGCCATCGCCGAGCACGGCATCGAGCACCTCCCGCGTCCGGTGCGCGAGCGCGAGCCAGCGATCGAACTCCGAGAACCCACTCTGTTCCAGGTCGTGCATCCGGCTGCCTCGCGGCGGATTCCGATGGCGACAGCATCGACGTCCCGACCTTCGGCGGTGTTGCGCCCGAGCGGCACCGTGCGAAGGTTCCGTGTCACCTCGGCCGATGGTACTTGCGCGCCGCGCTGCCGATCGGGCCGTGACCAGGGTCCACGTCGGTCGCCGATCGGGGTCGGCGCCGCGCCCGCCGCCGCGCGCAGGCAACGCATCGCCGCGCCATCGGGCTGCGCTAGGCTGCGGCCATGCCGCCAGATCGCGCCCTCGAGTCGGCCGAGATCCTCAGCATCGGCTCGGAGATCACGGTCGGCGAGACCCGCGACACGAATGCCGGCGACCTGGCTCGGAGCCTGACCTCGATCGGCGTGGCGGTCGGCCGGATTCAGGCCCTCCCGGATGACTTGGCGACGGTCCGCGAAGCGCTGGCCGCGGCGATCGGGCGGTCCGACATCGTCGTGTCGACCGGTGGTCTCGGGCCGACGCCCGACGACCTCACCCGTGAGGCGATTGCCGCGGTCGTGGGCGAGGAGCCCGTCGTCGATCCGGACCTCGAGACCTGGCTGCGCGGGCTCTGGTCGCGGCGCGGGATGCCGTTCCCCGAGATGAACCTGAAGCAGGCGTGGCTCGTGCCGTCCGCCAGCGCCCTGGCCAACCCGAACGGGACCGCGCCCGGCTGGTGGGTCGATCGTGCCGACGCCGGCGTGATCGTCGCGTTGCCCGGGCCGCCGCGCGAGATGCGTCCGATGTGGACGGACCACGTCCTCCCCCGGTTGGCCGCCCGCGGTGCCGGCCTGCCGATGGTCAGCATCACGCTCCGCCTGGCCGGCATCGGCGAGTCCCAGCTGGCCGACCAGCTCGGCGAGGATCTGCTCCGGGCGGCCGACCCGATCGTGGCGACCTATGCCCGGAGCGATGCCGTCGATGTCCGGATCTCGTCCCTCGACCGGCCCGCCCCACCCGGGTCGCCCGACGCAGCCGGCGCGGCGTCGACCGCCAACGAGCGTGTCGCGGCCTTGGCCGACCGGCTGCGAGCCAACCTGGCCGACCACGTTTGGGCGGAGGGCGACACGACCTGGGCCGACGCGGTCGGCGCGGAGCTCGCGGGGCGCGGGCAGGCGCTTGCGGTCCTGGAGGTCGGCACGGGCGGCTCGCTGGCGGCGCTGCTCGGCGACCGCGACTGGCTGTCGTTCAGCGAATCCCTAACGGCCGACACCCGGACCGCGCGCGACCACGCCGCGGCGGCGGGGCTGGAGCACCTGGCCCGGCGCGCTGCGGAGCTCGGCGAGGCCGCGATCGGGATCGGCGTCCGAGCTCGCACCCGCGGCGCGGACACCGCGGTCTCGGTCGTCGTGATCGGGCCCGGATGGGTTCACCGCGAGCGGCGGATGGTCTTCCTCGATGGCACGAACGGCCGGACCCGGGCGGCGCTGGCTGCGGCCCACATCCTGCTCCTGGCGATCCGGGACCACTGACCGCGCCCGACGGGTCCCGCCGGGCGGCGCGACGGGTCCGAGCCGACCTAGCGGTGGGCCGTCCGGGTCAGCCCGTCGAGGTCGAGAATGACGATCCGATCCCGCTCGAGCCGGATCAGGCCATCGTCGGTGAACATGCCGAGCAGCTTGTTCACGCTCTGGCGGGTGCAGCCGATCATCGCCGCCAGGTCGCCCTGGGTGAGCGGCCCGGCGAGCCGGATCGAGCCGTCCGCCAGCTTCGTCGAGCCCGCCTCGGTCGCGATCCGGGTGAGCCGCGACGCGAGGCGGCCCGTGATGTCGAGGAAGTGGAGCTCCTCGACGTGGTGGGTGAGCCGGCGAACCTCGGCCGCCAAGGTCGCCAGGAGGGCTTCGCGCATGACCGGCTCGATGGCGATCAGCTCGCGGAACCGATCGCGGGCGAGGATGTAGGTCTCGGTCGCCTCGATCGCGACCGCCGTTGCCGAGCGCGGCGCGCCATCGAGCAGGGCGAGCTCGCCGAAGAAATCGCCGGGCCTGAGCGTCGCCAGGATCGCCTCGTCGCCGGTGTCGGCCGGCAGGGTGATCTTGATCGAGCCGGACATCACGATGAACAGGGCGTCGCCCGGATCACCGACGTGGAAGACCGTCTCGCCGCGCCGGAACCGGCGGACGCGCATGCCGCGAACGAGGCTCGCCAGACCCTCCGCATCCAGTCCCGCGAACAGGGGCACGTCGGCGAGGGCATCGCTCATCGACCGGGCGTCCACCATGACCGGATCGTACCCCGCGGTCGGATCGCGAATCCTGCGAGTCCGCACCGATTCGGGCGGTGCGCCCCGGCACCTGTCATTCCCCGGACAGGCTGACGGTCTCGAATCGACTCGACGCGGCGCCTCGGGCTCTGCCACCATCCGCCCATGCCGATTGCGTTCGGACCCCAACGATGCGCCTGACGGTCATCGGCAGCGGGACCTCCCAGCCCCAGCCCGAGACGCCCGCCTCCGGCCTGCTCGTCGAAACCGACGACACCGCCATCCTGATCGATTGCGGCCAGGGCGTCATCCGCGAGCTGATGGCGATCCGCGACCCACGCGAGCTCGACGCGATCGTCATCGGCCATATGCACGCCGACCACTACATCGACCTCGTCTCCCTGCGCTACCTGCTGCCCTGGGAGGGGGTCGCCTCGGCCCACCTGCCCGTCCTCCTGCCGCCCGGCGGCAAGGTCCGGCTCGACGCCCTGGCGACGGCGATCAGCGAGCGCCCGAAGTTCTTCGACGACGCCTACAGCGTCCTCGAGTACGACCCGTCGCATCGGATCCATGTCGGCGATCTCACCCTGGGCTTCATCGCCGGCCAGCACTACGTCCCCGCCTGGGGCTGCGTCGTCACCGGCCCCGACGGTGCGCGGATCGCGATCAGTGGCGACACCGGGCCGAGCGATTCGTTCGTCGAGTTCGCCCGCGGCGCCGAGGTGGTCGTCGCCGAGGCAACCCTCGCCGACGCGGCGACCGACGATCCCCGGCGTGGCCACCTGACCGCGGAGGAGGCGATCGAGATGGCCGACCGGGCGGGCGCCGGTCGGGTCGTGCTCGTCCACTTCCGGGCGGAGCTCCAGGATCGGATCGACCGCGTCTGCGCCGGGCGGCCGGGCGCGATGGCCGGGCGGCCGGGGCTGTCGATCGACGTCAGCGCTGCCAGCCGGGTGGCCGCCGCGAGCGACGCTCGCGACGGGTCGACCGGGCCCGTGACCGCGGCCGACGGGCTGACCGGGGTCCGGATCGTCTAGATCGGCGCCGGCGGGCCTCAGCGGCTCCCGGCCGGGATGCCCGTTCCGGCCTCGATCGCCCGGGCACGCAGCTCGTCGGCCGGCAGGCCGGCCGCCAGGTCCGCCGCGGCCGTGAACCAGGCGGCGGCCTCGGCACCTGCTCCCAGCCCCTGCGCCTGCTCGGCCGCCCGGATCAGCAGCGGGATCGCCCGTTCGGCATCGCCGGCCGCCGCGCGATGGCGGGCGATCACCTCGACCGCGCCGGGACGGGCGGTCTCGATCCGGTCGGCGACCCGGCCGTGGAGGGTCCGGCGATCGCTCGCGAGGAGGCTGCTGTACGCGGCATCGTGGATGAGCGGATGGCAGAACCGCCAGCCGCCGCCGGCATCGATCGGGACGATCATCGCCGCCTCGGCGAGCCGCTCGTAGATCCCGGCGTCGACCGGCTCGCCGAGCACGCCCTCGATCGTCTCCTCGTGGAACGTCATCCCGACGATCGACCCGACCCGGAGGATCGTGCGGGCCTTCATCGACAGCGCATCGATCCGCGAGCCCAGCAGCGCCCGGAGCGTGACGGGCACGACCGAGCTCGACAATTCGTGGATCGCCAGCCGGCCGTCGCTCGTGATCGCGCCCTCGTCGACGATCGCCCGGACCGTCTCGCCGATGAACAGCGGGTTTCCGCCGGTCCGGGCGTACAGTCGCCGGACGTCGCCGGCGTCGAGGGTTGCGCCGGCCACCGCTCGGGCGAGCTCGCCCGTCTCCCCTTCGTCGAGACCCTCGAGCCGGATCGCACGGACGTGATCGCCGGAGGGCTTGGCGCGGACCGCGTCCTTCCGGCTCCCGACCAGGACGACGAGCGGCAGCCGCGCCGACATCGCGACCAGCTCCTCGAAGATCCCCGCGCTCGACGGGTCGAGCCAGTGGAGGTCGTCGACGACCATCACCCGCGGTCCGTCGAGCTCGATCAGCCGCTCGACATAGCGGACGGCGACGGACCGAAGGCCGCGGGCGACGTCCGCCGGATCGGCCGGCACGAGGTCCGCCTCCGCCTCCCAGCCCGAGAACGCCGCGTCGCGGGCGACCGCGGCGATGCTCCCGGCCCAGCGCCGCGCCTCGGCCGGATCGGCGTCCTCGCTGAAGAGGAGCCGGCGGGTGACCGTGCCGGAGTCCGCGCCGTGCTCGTCGGCGACGACCTGGGCGAGCGACCGAGCGAACCGATACGGCTCGTTGCCGCCGTACGACACGTTGTCGACCCAGGTCCAGGCGAGACCGGCCCGCCGGACGTCGGCCTCGAAGCCGGCCAGCAGACGGGACTTGCCGATCCCCGCCTCGCCTTCGACGAGGATCGTCGCGCCGCGGCCGCGATCCCGGAGATCGGCGATCACCGACCGGACGAGGTCGCGTTCGGCGGCCCGGCCGACGAACCGCCCGGCCAGCGGGTGCCATGGCTGGAACCCGGCGTCGCCCAGCAGCCGCCCGATCCGGATCGGACGCGTCTGGCCCCGGAGCAGGCGCTCGCCAAGGTCCTCGATCGCCAGCGCCTTGCGGGCCGCCCGGATGGTCGCCTCGTCGAGCAGGATCTCGCCCGGCTCCGCCACGCCCTGGATCCGCGCCGCGGTCGTGACCGCCGGACCCGTCAGCGACCAGTCCTGGGCGCCGGGAACCTCGCGCGGCGCGGCCACGACCTCGCCGGTCGCGAGCCCGATCCGGACCTGGAGCACCTCGCCGGACGGATCCTCGAGGTGGGCGAGCCCGGCCCGGATCGCCAGCGCGCAGTGGGTCGCCCGGAGCGCGTCGTCGTCGTGGGCAACGGGCCAGCCGAAGACCGCGAACACGGCGTCGCCGATGAACTTCTCGCGGGTGCCGTCGAAGGCCTGGATCGCGTCGACCATCGCGACGAGCGCGCCGTCGACGCGTCGCCGGACTTCCTCGGGGTCGTGCTCTGCGACGAGCCGGACGTAGTCGACGAGGTCGGCGAACAGGGCGGTGACGATCCGCCGATCGCCGGCCGCCCCGGTCGCGCTCGGGTCAGGGGCGCGATCGTCCGCTCGACCAGGATCCACGCCACCATCCGGCCCGGCGGCATGGTCGGACGCGGCCGCCATCGGCGCGTCGGGGGCGAAGCCGCGGCCGCGCTTCCGGGGAACCGGACGTCCGGTCTCGATCGTCCGGCCGGCGGCGTCGTCGCGGGCGGCGGTCGGCACGAGTCGGGTCCCGCACTGCTCGCAGAAGCGTGCGTTCGCCCCGACCACGGCGCCACAGGCACGACAGCGCACCGTGCGCGTCCTCCCCTTCCCTCGCGTTCGAGCTCACGATTGGCGGTGGCCCCCGTCGCCGGTCCGTCAGATCGTCAGACGCGGGCGATCGAGCGCCCGCGTCGGGAGTCTAGCGCGCCCCGTCCAGCGGGCCGGGCCTAGCTGATCGAGAGGAGCGGCTGCGGATCGGCGCTGGCTGCCCGAACGCTCATCCGCGCCGCGACCGCGCCGGCGACCGACGTCAGCGCGCGGGCCGCCGGGCCGGGCTCACGCTGGGCGACGGCCGGAACGCCGACGTCGCCGCCCTGCCGAACGGTGACGTCGAGCGGCACGCCGCCGAGGAAGTCGATCCCGTGCTGCTGGCAGAAGCGCTCGCCGCCGCCCCGGCCGAAGATCTCCGTAAGCTCGCCGCAATGGGGACAGGCAAACGCGGTCATGTTCTCGACGAGGCCGAGGATCGGGACCGACAGCCGCTTGAACATCGCGAGCGCCTTGCCGACGTCGCTGAGGGCGACCTCCTGGGGCGTCGTCACGAGGACCGCGCCGCCGAGCGGGACGGACTGGGCGAGCGTCAGCTGAGCGTCCGAGGTGCCGGGCGGCAGGTCGACGACCAGATAGTCGAGGTCGCCCCAGTCGACGTCTCGCAGGAACTGCTGGATCGCGCCGCCGACGAGTGGCCCGCGCCAGACGATCGGCTGGCCTTCGGGGACGAAGAACTGGATCGAGATGCACTTGACGCCGTGCCGCTCGAGCGGGCTGATCTTGTTGTTCGGGGCGGCCTTCGGCTGGCCCTCGACGCCGAGCATCATCGGGATGTTCGGGCCGGTGATATCGGCATCGAGCAGCCCGACCGCGGCGCCCGCCTGGGCGAGCGCGACGGCAAGGTTGACGCTGACGGTGCTCTTGCCGACGCCGCCCTTGCCGGACCCGACGGCGATCACGTTCTTGACGTTCGGCAGGAGCTGCTCGGCCTGGCGCGGCGCCGCACGACGGACCATCGAGCCCCAGGTGAGCGTGACGTCGGTGACGCCGATCGCGGTCATGGCCGCCCGGGTGTTGCCCTCGATCTCGTCCTTGAGCGGGCAGGCCGGCGTCGTCAGCTCGATCGTGAAGGCCGCGGTCGTCCCCTCGATCACGATGTTCTTGACCATCTGGAGGGTGACGATGTCCTTGCCGAGCTCAGGCTCCTGGACCTGGCTGAGCGCGCTGAGGATGGCGGCTTCGGTGAGCGTCGGCATCGATGAGGAACCTCTGGATCGGTCTGGAGCCGGGCCGCGGACGGGTCGGCCTTCTGACAGCCGCTGCGTCGATATCGGCATCCTACCCCGGACCGCGCGATTGGGCCGAAGGAGGCGGCAGCGCTTCGGCCGCGCGACGCGCAGCCGTGAGGGACCGCCGACCGACAGCCCCTTCTGCCAGGTCGCGATCGTGCGAATCGCCGATGACGAGCCACGACACGGCACGAACTTCGAACGACCGAAGCCGTTGCAGGCGCGCACCTCGCATTCTTGACACTCGGTTGCAGCGACACCTATTCTCGGCCTGCCGGTGACGGGCGAGGAGGTCCGTCGGCTCGGCGTCCCCCGGTCGCCCAAACCGGCCGTGATCGGCCGGCCCGATGCGACCCCGTGCTTCGGGAGTGCGCCACTTGCCTGAGGTCGACGTCCGTCTCGTCGATGTCGTCAAGAAGTTCGGCGACCAGGTGGCGGTCGACCGGATCAACCTCGAGGTCCGCCGGGGCGAGTTCTTCAGCCTCCTCGGGCCGTCGGGCTGCGGCAAGACCACGACCCTCCGGATGATCGGCGGCTTCGAGCAGCCGACGACCGGCCTGATCGAGCTCCAGGGCCAGGACGTGACGTGGCTGCCGCCCTTCAAGCGGAACGTCAACACCGTCTTCCAGAACTACGCCCTGTTCCCCCACCTGACGATCTTCGAGAACGTCGCGTTCGGGCTCCGGCGCAAGGGGGTCAAGGGCTCCGAGATCAAGAGCCGGGTCACCGAGATGCTCCGGCTCGTCGAGCTGCCGGGCTACGAGAGCCGCAAGCCGACCCAGATCTCCGGCGGTCAGGCCCAGCGCGTCGCACTCGCCCGGGCCCTGATCAACAGCCCCGCCGTGCTCCTCCTCGACGAGCCGCTCGGCGCCCTCGACCTCAAGCTCCGCAAGCAGATGCAGGTCGAGCTCAAGCGGATTCAGCAGGAGGTCGGGATCACGTTCATCTACGTGACCCACGACCAGGAAGAGGCGATGACGATGTCCGATCGGATCGCCGTCATGAACAAGGGTCGCTACGAGCAGCTCGGCGATCCGGAGAGCCTCTACGAGCGCCCCACGACCCGGTTCGTCGCGAGCTTCCTCGGGATCAGCAATCTCCTGCCGGCCAAGGTCACCGGCACGGACGCCGGGTATGCCAGCGCCAGCCTGACCGACAATACGGCGATCCGCATTCCCGGGGCCCTCGTCGACGGCAGCAGCCGGGTCAACATCGGCGTCCGGCCCGAGAAGATCCGGCTCAGCGAGCCGGATGCCGCCGCGACCGCCGGCCACAACCGCCTCACCGGCGTCGTCCGCGACGCCTCCTACCTCGGCGTCAGCACCCAGTATCAGGTCGAGTCGAGCGGCGGGATGCTGACCGTCTACGAGCAGAACGTCGAGCGCGCGACGAGATCCGAGCTCTGGTCTCGCGGCGACAAGGTGCAGATGACCTGGTCGCCCGACCACAGCTTCGTCGTCCCCGGCGACGGCGAGGAGCCACCCGTCGAATCCGGTTCGGCGGAGCCGGCCACGCCCAGCACCGCCTGACGCATGGCCACCCACCCCGAGGAGACCCGATGACCGATCGCACCGAGCCGCTGACCACCGACCTGACCCGGCGCCGCTTCCTCCAGGGAAGCGCCATGGCCGGTTTCGCCACGTTCCTCGCCGCGTGCACCGGGAGGACCGGTGCGTCGGGCGCGCCAACGAGCGCAGCGTCGACCGGCGCGGGTGCGTCCGCTCCCGCTTCGGTCGCCCCGGTCCCGTCGGCCGAGGCCACGCCGAAGGTGGTCAGCGGGCCTCTGAAGTTCGCCAACTGGCCTGCCTACATCGACCTTGCCGGCAAAGCCGGCGAAGACGGCGAATACGCGCCAGGTTCGTCGCCGACGCTCGAAGCGTTCAAGAAGGAATTCAGCGTCGACATCGACTACGAGGAGAAGATCGGCGACAACTCGAGCTTCATCGAGACGATCAAGCCGGCCCTCGTCGGCAAGCTGCCGACCGGCTGGGACCTCGTCGTCCTGACCGACTGGATGGCGTCGAAGGTCGTGGCCAGTGGCTGGGCCGAGCCGATCGACCAGACGAACGTTCCGAATTGCACCGCCAACCTCCAGGATGCGCTGAAGAACTCGTCCTGGGATCCGAACCAGGACTATCACTACCCGTGGCAGTCGGGCATGACTGGCGTGGGCTACAACGTCAAGACGTTGAAGGACAACAACATCGCCGAGCCGACGAAGATCGCGGACCTGTGGAACATCCCCGCTGACAAGGTCACGTTCCTGTCGGAGGCGCGCGACACCTTCGGGCTCGTCCTGCTCAAGCTCGGCGTCGACGCCGACGGGGCGACGGTGACGCCCGATCAGCTCCAGCAGGCATCGGATGCCATCCAGCCGCTCGTCGACGCCGGGCTGCGCTTCACCGGCAACGAATACCTCGAAAACTTCGCCCAGAAGAAGACCTGGGCGGCAATGGTCTGGTCGGGCGATCTCGCGTCGTCCGGCGGTCCCGACGACAGGTTCATCTTCCCTGAGGAGGGGACGCTGATCTGGACCGACAACATGCTGATCCCGAAGGGCGCGGCGAACAAGTACACGGCCGAGCTGATGATGAACTACGTGTACGACCCGAAGGTCGCGGCAACGATCGAGAACTACATCTACTACGTGTCTCCGGTCAAGGGCGCCGACGCGGAGCTCAAGAAGATCGACGCGGCCACCGAGGGCAATCCGCTCCTCTTCCCGCCCGCTGACGTCGTCGCGAAGCAGCACAACTTCCAGGCGCTGTCCGACGAGAACGAGAAGATCCTGAACGACCTGTACTCCACGCTCTCGGGCACCTAGCCCTGACACCCATCGCGCGAACCGGGCGATGACTGCCGGCCCCGCATCCAGGCCGCGCGGCCCGACGCTCCGCGCCCGGTTCGGGCGCGCCGTTCCGTACCTCCTGCTCGCGCCGGGACTGCTCTGGCTGGTCCTGTTCTACGTCATCCCGGCCGTCCAGATGTTCACGTACTCGATTTCGACGGGATCGCTCGAGACCGGCTACGAGATGTCTCTGGATGGGGCTGCCTATGTGACCGCCATCGAGCGGTTCGGGCGGCAGTTCCTGAACTCGATCCTGTTCGGCGGGGCGGCCACGATCCTGACCCTGCTGATCGGCTTCCCCGTCGCCTACACCATCGCGTTCCGTGGTGGCCGCTACAAGAACCTGATCCTGTTCCTCGTCATCGCTCCGTTCTTCACGAGCTTCCTGATCCGGACGATCAGCTGGAAGATCCTGCTCGGCGACGAGGGGCCGCTCCTCGCGCCGCTCCGTCACGGCTTCGGCTTCCTCGACAATGACTGGCTGCTGATCGGCCACGGCGCCGTCATCGACGGCCGGTTCAGCCTCCTCAACACGCCGATCTCGCAGCTGGCCGGCCTGACCTACAACTTCCTGCCGTTCATGATTCTGCCGCTGTACGTGGCCATCGAGAAGATCGACATCCGGCTGATCGAGGCGGCCGAGGACCTCTACGCCAACCGGGCGGCCGCGTTCCGGCGGGTGACGCTGCCGTTGGCCCTGCCGGGCGTCTTCGCCGGCTCGCTCCTCACGTTCATCCCGGCGATGGGCGACTACATCAACGCCGAGCTGCTTGGCAATCCCGGGACGCGGATGATCGGCAACGTCATCCAGAACCGGCTCCTCGTCCAGAACGACTATCCCGTCGGGTCCGCGCTGTCGTTCATGCTCATGGCCGGGATCATCGTGGCCGTCGCGGTGTACGCCCGCGCCCTCGGCACCGAGCAGCTGACCGGCTGATGTCCGACACGTCGACGCTCCAGGCCAGCGCCGCCCCGATCGCCGCCAGCGGCCGCCGCAAGGGCGGTTTCCGGCACGGGCTCCAGCACCGGATCCTGCCGATCTTCACGGCCCTCGCGATCGTCTACCTGATGATCCCGATCGCCGTGATGATCGTGTTCTCGTTCAACAAGCCGGACGGCAAGTTCAACTACATCTGGAACGAGTTCTCACTCGATGGTTGGGCGCACCCGTTCGACTGGCCCGGCCTTGGCGACGCCGTCGCCACGAGCCTGGGGGTCGCCGTCCTCTCGACCGTTGTCGCCACGATCATCGGCACCATGATGGGCCTGGCCCTGACCCGCTACCAGTTCCGCGGCCGAGGCGCCCTCAACGGCATCATCTTCCTGCCGATGGCGACGCCCGAGATCGTCCTCGGGGCGAGCCTCCTGACCCTCTTCGTCGCAACCGCCCTGCCGCCCCTGGTCGGAAGCGTGCCGACGCTCTATCCGACGGGCTTCGGGACGATCCTGATCGCCCATGTCATGTTCAACATCAGCTACGTCGTGGTGACGATCAAGGCCCGCCTGATCGGGTTCGACCGGCGCCTCGAGGAGGCGGCGATGGACCTCGGGGCGAACGAGCTCACGACCTTCTGGAAAGTCACGTTCCCCCTGATTCTTCCCGGGCATCATGGCGGCGGCCCTGCTGGCGTTCAGCCTGTCGATCGACGACTTCGTCATCACGAACTTCGTGTCCGGGACCACGAACACCTTCCCGATCTGGGTCTACTCGATCCAGCGCAACGCCCTGCCCGTCCAGATCAACGTCATCGGCTCGATCATCTTCCTCGGCGCCGTCGCGCTCGTCGGGCTGACGACGATCCGATCGGGACGCGCCGCGCGCGTCCGCTAGCCAGGAGATACCCGCCATGGTCGACACCGCGCCCCTGCCGTCCGGCGTCGCCGCCGACGCTCCCCTGCCCGATCTCTCGGTCGTTCCGCCGGTCTGGGGCCGGATCACGAACCTCGTCGTCGATCGCGGCGAGGGCTCGTGGCTGATCACGACCGACGGCGAACGCTACCTCGACTACAGCAGCGGGATCGGCGTCACGAACACCGGCCACGCCCATCCGCGGGTCGTCGCCGCCGTCCAGGCCCAGGCCGCGAAGCTGCTCCACGGCCAGCAGAACATCACCTACCACGAGCCGGGCCTGCGGCTGTACGAGCGGCTCCGCCATGTCCTGCCGGGCGACGGCTGGGGGGCGTTCCTGTCGAACAGCGGCGCGGAGGCGGTCGAGGCCGCCGTCAAGCTCGCCCGGATCGCGACGGGCCGGCCGGTCATCCTGGGCTTCCGCTACGGCTATCACGGCCGAACGGGCCAGACGATGGCGCTCACGACCGCCAAGGACGTCTATCGCGGCCACTTCGAGCCGCTGCCCGGGAGCGTCTACCACACCGCCTACCCGTACTGCTACCGGGCGCCCGGCGGCTCGCACGCCCCCGACGAGCACTGCACCTGCGACTGGGAGGCCCAGCTCGACCTGACCTTCCACCAGTACGTCTACCCGGAGCACGTCGCGGCGATCATCGTCGAGCCGGTCCTCGGCGAGGGCGGCTACCTCGTCCCGCCCCCGGCGTTCCTGCCGCGCCTCCGCGA
Source organism: uncultured Chloroflexia bacterium (assembly GCA_963746075.1). Classification (GTDB taxonomy): domain Bacteria; phylum Chloroflexota; class Limnocylindria; order Limnocylindrales; family CSP1-4; genus CF-46. The sequence continues at coordinate 177,266 of CAVUZY010000006.1, read as the reverse complement.
GATCGCCAGCCAGCACGGGATCCTGCTGATCGCCGACGAGGTCCAGACCGGGTTCGGGCGGACCGGCGAGCTGTTCGCGGTCCGCCACTGGGACGTCGAGCCCGACATCCTCGTCATGGCCAAGGGCATCGCGTCGGGGCTGCCGCTGTCCGGGATCGTCGCCCGGGCGGACGTCCTCGCGAAGCTGCCGCCCGGATCGCACGGCGGGACGTACGGCGGGAACGTCGTCGCCTGCGCCGCGGCCAACGCCACGCTCGACGTGATCGAGGAAGAAGGGCTCGTCGCCAACGCCCGCGAGCGGGGCGCCCAGTTCCTCGCCGGCCTGCGCGCCATCGCCCCGAAGTACGCCTCGATCGGCGACGTCCGCGGCCTCGGCCTGATGCTCGCGCTCGAGTTCATCAAGCCCGGCGAAGGCGACGGCCGCGTTCCCAACCCGGACGTCACGAAGCGCGTCCAGGCCGCCGCGCTCGAGCGGAAGCTGATCATCCTGACCGCCGGCACCTACGTGAACGTCGTGCGCATCATCCCGCCGCTCGTGACGACCGCCGCCGAGGTCGAGCAGGCCCTCCGGATCCTCGACGAGAGCCTCGCCGCTGCCGGCGCATGACCGCGACCGGGGATCCCGCCGACGGTCCGGCCGACCTGCCGGAGGACGCTCGGGCGCGGCTCGAAGCATTCAGCCAGGCGCTCGACCGCCTGAACGTCGAGGACCTGCCGCTCTACCTCGCCCGGGGTCGCCGGCCGCGGCATCGGCGCGCGGTCGAGACCGCCGAGCTGATCGCGATCGAGAGCGGGCTGGCCGGCGCCGTGGACGCCGCCCGGCACGTCGTCATCGAAGCGGTCATCCGGCAGTTCGGCGAGGGGCAATTCCGGGTCTGGGTCGGTGGCGTGGCGATGGCCCCGAACCTGGGACCGGTCGACGAGCGGCTCCAGATCGCGGGATCGCTGGGCGAGGCCGTGACGGCCCTCGTGCTCGGCGATCGACTCGACGCCGATGACTCCGCCGAGCTGCTCGGGCTGTGGCACCGACTCCTTCCGTGACCACGGTCGACGACGCGGCCCGGGACGAGGTCGCGCGGGTCGCGCGGCTGCTCCGCTCGCGCGGCCTCGCGATCGGGACGTCCGGCAACGTCGGGGCGCGGCTGGCCGACGGGCGGATCGCGATCACGCCCTCGACGATGGACTACGACGAGATGACGGCGGACGACATCGTGATCGTGGATCCGGACGGGTCGCCGTCCGAGGGCCGCCATCGGCCGAGCTCCGAGCTCCCCCTCCATGTCGCCGTGTTCGCGGCTCGGCCCGACGTGCGGGCGATCGTCCACACCCACTCGCCATTCGCGACGGCCTGGTCGGCGACCCGTCGTCCCCTGCCCGCTGCCCACTACGTGCTGGCGTTGCTCGTGGCGCCGGGCCGCGACGCGCTGCGGGTCGCCGACTACGCGACGTTCGGAACCGAAGAGCTGGCCCGCAATGCCGCCGCCGCGCTCGGGTCGGATCAGGGCGTCCTTCTCGCCAACCACGGAGCGATCGCGGTCGCGGGGTCCCTCGGGTCGGCGCTCGGGCGCGCGGAGCGGGTCGAAGAGCTGGCGATGATCGCCTGGCGCGCGGAGCAGATCGGCGGTGCCGTCCTGCTCGATGCGGACGAGCTGGACCGGGTCCGCGATCAGATGGCCCGCTTCCCGCGCCAGTCACCGCCCGCGCCGGATGCCTGATCCGACGGGCACTCGACCGCGAACGACGGGGTGATGGCCGCCGAGACCGCTCCCCTGCTCGCCCTGGCCGGGCTGATCCTCGTGAAGGAGGCCGGCATCCCCATCCCGGTGCCCGGCGACCTCGTGGTCCTCGGCGCCGGCGTCGCGGCGGCGCGGGGCGACCTCGACCCGGTCGTCGCGCTCGTGGCTCTGATCGCGGCGAGCGTGCTCGGCGGGTCCGTCCAGTTCGGCCTGCTGCGATCGATCGCCCGGCCGACCCTCCTCAACCTCGCCGAGCGGCTCGGGACCACCGAGCGCGTCGAACGCCAGACGGATCGGCTGCGTCGCGGCGGCGCGCGGGGCGTGGCGGTCGCGCGCGTGACGCCGGGCGTCCGGATCGTCGCCGTGGCCGCGAGCGCGCTGGCAGGGCTGCCCGGGGTCGTGTTCCTCGCCGGTCTGATCGTGGGCAACGCGCTGTTCATCGCTGCCCACTTCGGTCTCGGCTACGTCGTCGGCGAGCCGATCGTGCGGATCGTCGGTGGCGCGCTCGGGACGCTGGCCGTCGTCGGTGTCGCGCTCGCCGGCGTCGGCGGTGTGGCGTGGGTCCTGCTCGGCCGCAGGCGGCGCAAGGACGCGGATGCCGCGGCCGCCGGCCTGGCCAGCGCGGCGGCATGGGCCGACGCCTGTTGCCCCGCCTGCATCACGCTCGCGGCGGTTTCCGCGCTGCCCGGGAGGGCGTCGGCCGATCCTGCATGATGGACGCGCCGGACGGCCGAGGACGATCGCGACGATGACTGTCACGGGCGCGTCGATGCCCGGTCGCGGGCTACGACGGCACAGTCCCGATTCGGGGACCGCTCGGATTGCCGCGGTGGTCGTGCTCGTCCAACAGATGGGCTACGGCCCGCTCTTCTGACCTCAGCCGCCGAGCCGCTTCAGGATCGTGTCGTGGAGCAGCCCGTTCGTCGCGAGGAAGGTGCCGGTGTCGATCGCCCGCCGGCCATCCAGATCGGTCACGCGGCCGCCGGCCTCCTCGATCAGCAGCATCGGCGCCGCGGCGTCCCAGGTCGAGAGATCGACCTCGATCATCGCCTCGGCGGCACCCTCGGCCAGCAGGGCGTAGCCCCAGAAGTCGCCGAAGCCGCGCTCGCGCCAGACGTCGCCGAGCAGCGCCCGGAAGCCCGGCGCGCGGTCCGACGAGTCGATGTCGTTGCTCGAGCCGTACAGGATCTGGGCATCCTCGAGCGCCGCGACCCGTGACACGTGGATCGGGCGCGGCTCCGGATCGTCCGCGCTGCGCGCCCACGCCCCGCCGCCGCGCCGGGCCCACCAGCGCTCGCGCAAGGCGGGGGCCGAGAGCACGGCAGCCTGGAGCTCGCCGTCGCGCTCGACCGCGAGCAGCGTCCCGAACAGCGGCACGCCGCGGATGAAGTTGTGCGTCCCGTCGATCGGGTCGATGTACCAGCGGGTCACCGCATCGCCGGCCTCGGTCCCGTATTCCTCGCCCACGAGGCCGTGATCAGGATGAGCGGCCAGGATCCGTTCCCGGATCATCCGCTCGATCGCGGTGTCCGCCTGGGTCACGAACGTCCGGTCCGGCTTTGTCGCGATGTCGAGATCCCGCCGGAAGACGCTCCGGGCGATCGCGTCCGCCTCGTCGCACGCCGCGTGGGCGAGCGTCAGCCAGCCATCGAGCTCGGACTCCGGCGCGCGCCGCAGACCGGCGCTCCACGCCGGTCCGAACTCCGCCGTCTGGTCCATCGCCGGGCTCACGATCGGATCCGCTCATTCGTCGGGTCGTACAGCGGCTCGCGCATGACCTCGAAGCCGACCCACTCGCCGAAGACGTCGATCTCGCCACGCGTTCCGATCGGCGGCGTCGGGCGGCAGATAGGCGTACGCGATCGAGCGCTCGACGGCGTAAGCCGTAGCCGCCGCTGGTCACCCGGCCGACGATCGGCCCCGTCGATCCGGACCGGCTCGTTGCCGAGACAGACCGAGCGCGGGTCGTCGAGCACGAGGCAGCGCAGCCGCTTGCGCGGGCCGGCCGTCTTCGCCGCCACCAGCGCCTCCCGGCCGAGGAAGTCGACGCCCTTGTCGAGGGCGACCGCGAAGCCGAGACCGGCCTCGTACGGCGTCTCGTCGGGGGTGATGTCGCTCGACCAGACCCGGTAGCCCTTCTCGAGCCGGAGGCTGTCGATCGCGCGATAGCCGGCGGCGACCAGCCCGTGCGGGCGACCGGCCTCCCAGAGCGTCGACCAGAGCGCCCGGCCGTAGTCGGCACCGGCGTACAGCTCCCAGCCGAGCTCGCCGACGTAGGTCACCCGGAGGGCGAGCACCGGCACCGAGCCGACGCTCATCTCGCGCGCGGTGAGGAACGGGAAGGCGGCATCGCTGACGTCGTCGCGCGTGACGCTGGCCAGGATGTCGCGGGCTCGCGGACCCCACAGGCCGAAGCAGACACGGCTCGCGGTCACGTCGCGGAGGAGCACCGAGCCATCGTCCGGCAGGTGGCTCCGCAGCCAGGCGGCGTCGTGGTTCCCGAACGCGGTCCCCGTCACGAGCAGGAACGTCTGGTCCGCGACGCGGGTCACGGTCACGTCGGCCTGGATCCCGCCGCGCGCGTCGAGCAGCTGGGTGTACACGATCGAGCCGACCGGGCGGTCGATGTCGTTGCCGCACATCCGCTCGAGGAACGCCGACGCGCCCGGCCCGGCGATCTCGAGCTTGGCGAACGAGCTCTCGTCGAACAGCCCGGCCGCGCCGCGCGTCGCGAGCGCCTCGGCCCCGATCGCCGGCGACCAGTGCTGGCCGGCCCAGCCGCGCGGCCGGAGTCGACTCGTCGCCCGCGGCGGCATTCGTACTCGAACCAGTTCGGGCGCTCCCAGCCGGACTTCTCGCCGAACACCGCGCCGAGCGCGCCGAGCTGCTCGTACGTCGGCGAGGTCCGCAGCGGCCGCCCCGCGACGCCGCTCCTCGTTCGGGTAGTGGATGTCGTAGTAGGTCGCGTAGTTCTCGATCGAGCGGGCCAGCGTGTACGACTGGCGAGCGGTACGCCGGACCGAACCGCCGGATGTCCATCTTCCACAGGTCGAGCTCGGGCTCGCCGTCGACGATCCAGCTCGCCACCTGGCGGCCGATCCCGCCCGCCCCGGCGATCCCGTGGGCCGAGAACCCGGCGGCGACGAAGAACCCGCCGACCTCGGACTCGCCGAGGATGAACTCGTTGTCCGGCGTGAAGCCTCCGGCCCGTTGATGATCCGGCTGACGCCGGCGTCGGCCATGGCGGGGACGCGCCGGATCGCGCCGTCCATGATCTCCTCGAAGCGCGGCAGGTCCGGAGCGAGGAGCCTGCCGTTGAAGTCGGGCGGGATCGCCGTCGAGCGACCAGGGCGCCGGGTCGCGCTCGTAGCCGCCCATGCACAGGCCGCCGACCTCCTCGCGGAAGTAGACGAGGTTGTCGGGGTCGCGCAGCTGGGGCAGGCCGGGATGGACGCCCTCGATCGCCTCGGTGAACAGGTACTGGTGGGCCATCGGGATGATCGGGACGGTGACGCCCGCCAGCCGGCCGATCTCGGGAGCGAACATCCCGCCGGCGTTGACGACGACGTCGGCCGCGATCGTCTCGCGCGAGCCGTCGCGAAGCTCGACGTCGACGCCGGTGACGCGGCCGCGGTCCACGCCGATCCCCACGACCCGGGTGTGGGTCCGGATCGTGACGCCCTTCTGCCGGGCGCCGGCCGCCAGCGCCATGGCCAGCCCGGACGGATCGAGCCAGCCGTCGGTCGGCAGCCAGACCGCGCCGAGGACGCCCTCGAGTCGACATCAGCGGGAATAGCGTCCCGCGCCTCGTCCGCGGTGATCAGCTCGAGCGGCAGCCCGAACGTCTTCGCCCAGCCCGCCTGGCGCTGGAGCTCCTCGAACCGCGCCTTCGAGAGACGCGAGCCGGAGCGAGCCGACCTCGTGCCACGACGGGTCGACGCCCGTCTCGGCCGCGAGACGGCGGTACAGCTCGGCGCCGTACATCATCATCCGTGTCAGGGTCACCGAGCTCCGCAGCTGGCCGACGAGGCCCGCCGAGTGGAAGGTCGAGCCGGACGTCAGCTCCGCCCGATCGACGAGGACGACGTCGGTCCAGCCGCGCTCGGCGAGGTGGTACGCGATCGACGTCCCGCCGACTCCGCCGCCGATGATCACCGCCCGGGCGTGGTCCACCATCCCTAGCGATCCCTCGTCTGGCGCTGGCCCGCCCCCGCGACGTCCGGCCGCTGCGCCGGGCTCCTTGGGAGCGCCGGCCCGGATCCGGCCGGGTCGCTCCTCAGCCTATCGGGTCAGCCCATCGCCGCGCTGGTCAGTGGCACGGGGTGCTGCCCGAGTCGGCGACGGCCGTCCCGACCGGCAGGAACTCCCAGTCGTAGTTGACGGGGTGCAGGGTCAGACGCAGCACGCCCCACACGCCGGACTGGCGGAACTCGCTGTTCGGCACCTGGGTCTTGAAGGCACGGAGCTCGGCGCCGCCTGTCCCGACCACGATCTCGCGCAGCCCTCCCGGACGCTCCAGGTTGCCGGCCGGGTCCTGCGGCGCAAACCGCTCGTAGTCGTGATCGTGGCCATTGATGACAAGCTCCGCGTCCGCGGCGTGGAGCTGATCCCAGAATGGCGCGACGCTCGCGTCGTTGCCGTGCTGACCGGAGCTGAAGCGCGGGTGATGCCAGAGCGCGAGCGTGCAATGGGCGGTGCTCGCGGCCAGGTCCGCGGCCAGCCACTCGCCCTGCGGTGAATCGCGCCCGCAGCCGCCGACCTTGTCGCAGTCGGAGTCCAGGACGATGACATGCCAGTCGGCGAGATTCATCGAGTACCAGGTGGTCCCCTGCGGCGCGGCCGCCAGCCCGAAGTAGCCGAGATAGCCCGTCGCACCGTCCGTGTTCCACTCGTGGTTGCCGGCAACCGGCAGGATCGTACGGTCCTTCACCCGGCCCCAGGTCGGCGCGTAGCACTCGTCGAAGTTCGCGGCGCTCCCGTCCGGGTAGGCGAGATCGCCGGTGGTGAAGAACCAGCCGGTCTCGCGCAGCAGCAGGTCCGACGTCTGCTGGGCGCCCGGCAGGCCGCACTCCCCGATGTCGCCGGCGCCGGTGAGGACGACGGTCGACGGCCCACCGGAGCCGGAGGGCCCACGGGACGGGCCCGCCGGCGCTCCCGATCCGGGCAGTGACCCGGCCGACGAGGTCGCACCGGCGACGACCGATGGCCGAGGAGACGACGGACTGCCCGACCCGGACCGGCTGAGGATCGCCCAGCCGCCGGCGAGCAGGGCAAGCGTCGCGATGAACGCGACGATCAGCAGACCGGCTTGGCGTCCGGCCGCCGTTCGATCAGTCATCGGTCCAAGCGTAGCGGTCTTGCCCGCATCGCTGGGCGGGACCTACCCGGTCGCGGCCTCCCGGAGGGCGCGCTCGAAGCCGGGCGTCGTCGCGTTCCCGATCAGGCGCTCGAAATGCTCGCCGGCGTAGGCCACGAAGTCGACGCCGAGCGTGCTGATCCCCTGCTGGAGCACGCCCCACATCGCCTCTCGGAAGTCGGACATCGTTCGCATCAGGGTCAGCCGGGCGAGCCGATCCGGGCGAACGGCGCCCTCGTAGGCGCGCAGGAGCTCCTGGTCCTCGTCCGGCGTGAGGCCGTGATTGACCGAGACGTTGCCGAGGTCGAAGAACGGGTCGCCCATCCCCGCATACTCCCAGTCGACGATCCGGATGCGGGTGCCGTCGTCGATGAAGTTCGCGTTCAGCAGGTCGTTGTGACAGGGTCGCATCTCGACCGGGCTCGACAGGCAGGCGAGCTCGATCCGGCGGGCGAACGCGAGGGCGATGTCGTACTCAGGCGGGATCGGGACCCCGCGGGCGGCGGCCAGGGCGCGATACGCCTCGACGATCCGGAACGGGACGAACAGGCCCGGGATCGGAGGGCCGTCGTGGATCCGACGCAAGGACTCGCCGATGCGGCGCTGCGTGGCCGCCTGGTGGACCGCCTCATCGGAGACGGGCGAGCCCTCGATGAACCGGGTGACGAGGTAGCCCTCCGGCCGGATGAACGCCGTGACCTCCGGACCGACGCCGACGCCGGCCGCCGCGACGGTCGCGGCGTGCTCGACCTCGCGGCTGATGCCGAGAAGATGGGTGTCGTTGCCGGCCAGCCGGATGACGTAGCGGTCGCGCCGACCAGCAACTCGGACCAGGAAGTTGCGGTTCGTGATTCCGCCGCTCAGCGGAGTGAGGGTGCAGCTCCGCGCCGGCCAGCTCCGGAAACGCGTTGCATTGCCCCGACGAGCTGGTCTCTCAACTCGCCCTTGAGGGCCGGCTCGTCGGGTGCAGCCATGGCCATGTTCCTCGCCACGTGCCGAGGCGGCGCGCCGGTCTCCGACGCGCCGCCCGTCACATGCCCTTCGGGGCAGACCGGATCAGCCGATCACGGCCTCACCTGTTGCGAGGTCGGCCTCGATGGCGTCCTCATGGCCGCGCTGGGCTGCGGCGTAGTACAGGCCGCCGACGATCAGCACGATTCCGACGAGGGTCTCGAAGACCGGGATCGCCGGGAGCCCGTCGAGGACGTCCCCGTTCCAGCTGAGGAACGTGTTGATGAACGGATTGGACAGCGCGCGCAGATCCGTCCCGAAGTCGCCGAACATGGGCGACACCCAGAGGCCGATGTTGACGATCATGAACCCGCCGTAGACCAGCGCGATCAGGTTGATGATCGTGCCCCAGCTCCCGAGCTTGAACCAGGCGTCCTTGGTCGGCCACCCCTTCGTCCGGGCGACGAAGACGCCCAGATTGCAGAGGAAGTAGCTCAGGTAGATCATTCCGGTCGCCGCGATCGCCAGCGTGGCGGCGCCGAGCGGTCCCGTCAGGACGATCGGAAGGGCGGCCAGGAAGCCAACGGCGACTGCAGCGTTCGTCGGGGTCTTGAACGTCCGGTTGACGTGGGCCCAGGTTGCCCCGAGAGGCAGGCGTCGGTCGCGGCCCATGGAGAACATCAAGCGGGTCGTGGCGCCCTGGATCGCCAGCGTGCACACGAAGACCGAGGCAAGGATGACGAACAGGTAGAGCTCCCCGAACGTGATCCCGGAGACGACCTCCTGGTTGAGGTTCTGGGTGATCGTGGTCGCGATGGGGAAGCCGAACGCCTGCCCTTCCGCGACGGCCGCGTCGATGTCCTTGAACGACAGGATGATCGCCAGCAGAAAGATGGCACCAACGATGCCCGAGAGCCAGATCGCCGACAGGATCCCGCGCGGCGCCTGGCGGCCCGGGTCGACCGTCTCCTCGCCGAAGGTCCCGGCGGTGTCGAAGCCGTAGACGACGAACAGTGCGATGAACGCGCCGATCAGGAAGATCGCGAACACATTCCCATTGGCGGCCGACTCCAGGCCACGCGAGTCGAACAGGATCGACGGGCTCTGGTGGTTGAAGAAGAACAGCAGGATCACGGCGAACACGAGCATGCCAAGGATCTCGGTCGCGACGCCGATGTTGTTGATGACGGACAGCAGCCGTACGCCGAACGCGTTGATGGCCGTGGTGATCACGATCGTCACCAGTGCCACGAACGCATACATGCTCGTGATCCCGAGGGGATCCTTCGACGCCAGAAAGTCCGGGTCGCCGTTGATCCCGGCGACGACGAGCGGTACGGTCACCGCGACAGCACTGGTGGTCAGGACGCCCGCCCAGAAGTAGATCCAGCCCGTGAACCAGCCCAGGGTTCGATTCGACAGGCGCTTGGACCACTGGTAGATCGAGCCGGCAACCGGGAAGTGACTCGCCAGCTCCGCGAAGTTCAGGGCGACGAACGTCTGGCCGAGGATGACCAGCGGCCAGGCCCAGAAGAAGATCGGACCAGCGAATCCGATCGCCAGCGCGAAGACCGTGAACGTCCCGGTCGAGACGCGAGATGTAGCTGAACGCGACGGCAAAGTTCGAGAGGAACCCGAGGCTGCGCTTCAGCTCCGGCTTGATCCCGAGCGAGCGCAGGTGCGCATCGTCCCGGTCTGACTGATCCTGGACCGATCCCGCCACGATCTCCTCCTCCTGCTCGCACCGGCGTGGTGCGGACTGACCCATCGAGGGGGCGCGAGGACGCCGGGGATTCGCGCCGCTCCTCCCTCAAGGACGCCGCGAGTGCGGCCGAGAATGGCACCGGGTCGCGGCCGCGTCAACGCTGTTGCGCGCCACGCCGAACGGTCTTGCGTGGGGTCCCGGCTTGCCGCGCGCGAGGCGGTCATGGCGACGTTCGGCAGGGGCCCGCGACGTCACACGGCGCGCAGGGCGAGCGTACCGTCCGCCGAGCCGCTCACCGGCGCCCCTCGAATTGTCGCGGTCGGGGCGTCGAGCGACGCAACGCGCGCCTGGCGCGCATCGAGAGGTGGACGCGGCCCGGAACCTGCGGATCCTGCGGGTGGCCCGGGGCGGCCATCGGCTCGGTCAGCGGGCCGCCCCAGCGGCTCCCGAACGCAGGCCATCCGGCGGAGGCGAGTGTCGCTCGGTCGGCCGGATGTAGGCGTCGACCATCTCGCGCGAGCCGTTCACGCCCAGCTCGGTGAAGAGGAAGCTGATCTTGCGGCGCTGGGCGGCGAGGATCTCGTCCTTGGTCGCGAGGTCCCACAGCTGGCGCTTGAACGGGCCGATCGCCTTCTTGCGCGTCGTGTACACGAACTGCTGGTCGGTCTGATCCGGCTTCCGCTCGTCGAGCGCGTTGCTCGAAGCAGAACGACTCGATCTCGCGGTGGAGCTCGGCCGGGAACGCCGGGTGCTCGAACAGGGCGTTCTGGAAGCCCGTCGCGAGATGGATCTCGGCCGTCTCGACCGCCGGGAACCGATGGAACAGCTCCTCCGGCAGCGTCGACGCCCCGTGCTGGACCGCACCCGCGAGGCCGTGCGAGCGGGCGACCTCGCCGAGCCGGCGGAGCACGTCGAAGTCGAGCTTGACCTCGGCGACCGAGCCGTCGGGAAGCGGCACGCCGCCATGCGACGTGCCGGTCTGGACGCTGACCTTGCTGATCCCGAGCGCGCCGGGCGCCAGCCGGTCGAGCTCGCGCCGATAGCCCTCGAGGTAGGCGACGAGCTCCGCCTCGGTCGAGTTCTCCTTGCCGACCTCGCCGATCTCGCCCCCGACGCTGATCGTGTCGTCCGTCTCGAGCGACCGGATCAGCGCCGTCAGCTCGGCGGCCCGGACGTAGTTCTCGCGCTGCTGGTCGTCGACGGTCGGCTTGGCGAGATCGACCAGAGTCGAGCTGTCGATGTCGATGTTGCGATAGCCGGCCTCGACGGCGAGGCGGCAGGCCCGCCGGATCTCCTCGGTCATCGCCTCCGGGTCGGCCTGGTACTTCTTCATGTTGAACTGGTAGTGGTCGCCCTGGATGAAGACCGGGCCCTGCCAGCCGGCCGCGACCGCCCCCGCGAGGACGGCGGTCGCGTAGTCGATCGGGCGCTGGAACGTGTAGGTCTGCTCGCTCCGGGCCAGCTCGAGGATGACGGCCCCGACGTCCGACGCGGCGGCGGTCTCGTAGACCGTCCGGGCCATGTCGAACGTCTGGGCCCGGATGTTGATCGCCGGCACGGTGAAGCCGTTGACCTCGCCCCGGGCGCGGGCCAGGTAGAGCTCCTGGATGCTCGCGCTGCGCGCGCCGAGCTCGCGGGCGGCCTCGTGCGACGAGCCACTGCGCGGCGGCGATCGTGGCCTCGTCCGTCGCGAACGCCGCCGTCCAGGCGAGGTCGCGGATGACGTCGCCGCGGAAGGCCGCCTCGTCGTCGACGACGAGCCGGTCGCCGTCGAGGTGCGCGGCGCCGGCGAGACGGCTGATCAGGTCCGGAACGCGTTCGGCGACGTGCGGCATCGGGTGCTCCTGCGACGGGGCGGTTGGGGACTCCCGCCATGGTAGCCGTCCCGTCGCGCCGGTCCGCCGGATCGCCCGTCAGAAGCCCGGCTTGATCACCATGAGGATCACGATCAGGACGATCAGGGTGCTCAGGATCATCCCGCCCCGGGCGAGGGCCATGCCGGTGGCCGCGATCTCGGGCGGCGGGCCGGCCGGGGCACCCGCCGGCGGCGGACCGGGCGGCATGTTCGCGGTCAGGTGGACCATTTTCTCGGCGTTCTTCTTCTGGACCAGCGCCGAGAACCCGATCGCGATCAGGTACAGGATGATCGAGGCGACCAGCCAGCGGTTCGCCGCGGCGGTCAGGTCGCGGCCGCTGATCATGATCAACGCGACGCCGGTGATCCCCTGCACGATGGCCACCCGGGAACACCAGGCGGCTGGAGATGAACTCCGAGACCGAGGCCGCGAAGGGAGCGTGCTGCGGCGCCTTCCGGACCTGGCTCGCGATGAGCGGGAAGGCGAACGTCGGGCCGAAGACGACGATCGCGCCCATGACATGCAGGAACAGGAACAGCTGGAACATGGCCACCTCCAACGCGCTGGCCGGTCTGCCTGACGGCCGGTGACGGACTGCGCACCGAGAGCAATCTACGCCGCCGAATCGCCGAGCGTGGCCCGGATTCGCAGACGGTCGGTCAGCCCACCCCGCGCGTCCGGCCCGAGACGAAGTCGACGAGGACGTACTCGCCGAGGTGCTCGGGCGTGGCGTAGAACGCCCGGCCGCGGTTGAGACGCGTGACGAGGGCCACGAACTCCGCCAGAGCCCGTGACCGCTCGAGCATGAACGTGTTGATCGTGATCCCGTCGCGGGTGCAGCGCTGGACCTCGCGCAGGGTCTCCTGGATCGTCCGGCGGGTCGGCGGGTAGCTGAACTCGACCTGGCCGTTCTCGAAGTGGGCGGTCGGCTCGCCGTCGGTGATGACGACGATCTGGCGGTTGCCGCCGTGCTGCCGGGCGAGCGTCCGGCGGGCCAGCATCAGCCCGTGCTGGAGGTTCGTCCCGTACTCGTAGCCGTGCCAGCGTCAGCTCGGCGAGGGCCTCCGGGCGGAGCTCGCGGGCGTAGTAGGCGAAGCCGATGACGGTCAGGTCGTCGTGCGGGAACTGGGTCCGGATCAGCGTGTCGAGCGCGACCGCGACCTTCTTGGCGGCCAGGAAGCAGCCGCGCAGGAGCATCGAGCGGCTCATGTCGACGAGCAGCACCGTCGAGGTCTTCGTCAGCTGCTCGGTCCGGAAGACCTCGAAGTCGGCCGGCGAGAGGTGGACGCCGGGCTCGCCGCGAGCCAGCCGCTCGAACGGCGCGTTCTCCGGCCGGCGGAGCGCGTTCTCGATCGTGCCCCGGATGTCGAGGTGGAACGGGTCGCCGAACTCGTACGGCTTGGTCGTCTCCTCGCGCTCCCCTCCCCGCCCGGACCGATCGATCCGATGGCCGCCGAACGCGTCGCGGGACAGCTTCGCGAACAGGTCGTCGAGGACCTTCTGGCCGATCCGCCGGCTGCCGCGCGGCGTCAGCTCGAGCCGATCGCCCTTGTGCGATCAGGTAGCCGGCGTCTTCGAGCTGCCGGGCGAGCTCGTCGAGCGCCTCGAGGTCGCGGGCCGGACTCCGGTCCCGAGCAGCCGCTCGACGTCGTCGCGATCGAGGCCGGCGAGGTCGCCCGGGCGAGCCGATCTCGGCGAGCTCGTCCTCGAGCGCGTCGAGCGCCTGGAGCTGGCCGATCCGATCGAGCGCCGGCTCGAGCCCGAGCGGCTCGTCGCCGCTGAAGTCGTAGCTCTCGCCGACGCCGTCGGGCATCAGCTGGTCCATGTTCGAGGCGAGCCGGGCGAGGTCCCAGCGCAGGCGATCGTCGCGGAGCAGCGCGTCCATCATCGACTGGAGCTCGGCCCGCTGCTGGGGCGTCATCGAGCGGAGGAGCGACTGCATCGCCGCCATCCGCTGGGTCATCTGCTCGACGATGTCGTCGAGGCGTCCGGGCGCCCGGGAAGAACCGGCCGTGCTGGGCGAGGAACTCGTCGACCCGATCCTGGCTCGGCTCGCGGCCGTCGAGCCGGTCCTCGAGCAGGCTGTTGAGGTCGCGGACCATCTCGCGGTTGGCGTCGAGCTCCTCGGGCGTCGTGCCCTGGATCGCCTCGGACAGGCCGTCGACGAAGCGGTCGAGCGTCTGCTTGCGGAGCTTCTCGGTCAGCGCGTTGAACCGGTCGCGCGCGGCCGGCTCCATGAAGTCGTACTCCTCGAGCCGGCGGATCCGGCCGCCGACATCGCGCGGCAGGTCGTCGAGCTGGTCGATCCGGCGGGCGGCGGCGTCGCGGAGCATCGCTCGCAGGGCGGCGTCCGAGGTCGACGGCTCGCCGGCCGGCGCGCCGTCGGCCGGGGTGGCGGCCTCGTCGAGCCGGCGCTCGATCCCGGCCCGCTCCTCGGCGACGATCTCGTCGAGCTCCTGGCGGACGTCGGCGAGGACGTCGCGCAGCTGATAGCGCTCCTGGAGCTCCTCGCGCCGACGGCGGAGTCGCTCGCGGAGCTCGTTCAGGCCGGCCAGGTCGGGCCGGGTCGGGTCGGTCGTCCGCCAGCCGCGCTCCATCAGGCGGCGAAGCGCCTCGGCGAGGTCGCCTTCGGCCATGACGTCGTCCGCGAGCGCGTCGATGATCTCGTCGGCGTCGAGGGCCGGAACCGTCTGGGTGCCGTCCCAGCGAGCGTAGCGGGCGGCACGGGCGAGGAGCGGGTCGCGCGTGGTGGCGCTCGCGGCGGGGGTCTCGAGGTCGCGTGGATCCGGGGTGTAGCTCGCGGTCATCGCCCGGCCCAGGTGTGGGCTGGAGTGTGGGCTGACAGCCGACGATGCCGCCGGTTCGGTGCCGGTCCGTGCCCCTCGACACCCGACTGTGGGCTGACAAGCCACGATCCGGCCCCGAGCCCGGCTCGAGAGGCCGATCCCGCGCGAATCGTCGGCTCACAGCCCACACCCGGCGGCATCGGAGCGCTCGCGTTCATCGCCGGTAGACCGTGCCGGCTCCCGAGCGATCCTTGTTGATCCGGCGCGCGAGATGGAGTCCCTCGAGCAGGAACTCGACCGCCGATGCGACGACCGCCGGCTCCTCCGCCCCGTCCGTGACATCGAACGTGCCGAGCCGGCGGACCGCCTCGTGCATCCCCGGCGTCTCGGCCATCCAGCGGACGTACTCGCGCGACGACACGCGGTCGCCCGTCTCGATCACGAGGCCCTCCTCGAAGGACAGGACCACGTCGTCGAGGTCGTCGATGTCGACGATCCGGCCGAACGTCGTGAACAGCGCCTTGGTGATCAGCCGCTCGACGATCCGCTCCTCGGGCGCGTCGTCGCCGACCGACTCGAGCTCGATCTTGCCGACCGTGCTGGCGACGACCGCGCCGAGGTCCGAGACGCGAGGCGCGGCCACGGACTCGCCCAAGCCGGACCGCGCGTCGGAGGGCCGCGGCCTCGAGCACCTCGGCGTTTGCGACCGTGACCCGGACGCTGACGCCGGAGCGCTGGCTGATCTCGGGCGAGCGCCGCGCGAGATGGGTCAGCTCGGCAAGAAGCTCCTCCATGAACGCCGGAACGGCGATGACGGGCTCGTCGTCGGCGCCGACGAAGCGCTGCTTCTCCTGGCGGACGATCGCCAGCTCGTGGTCGAGCGTCCGCGGATAGTGGGTCCGGACCTGCGACCCGAGGCGGTCCTTGAGCGGCGTGATGATCCGGCCGCGCGAGGTGTAGTCCTCCGGGTTGGCGCTGGCGATGACGAACAGGTCGAGCGGCAGGCGGACGGTGAAGCCGCGGATCTGGACGTCGCGCTCCTCGAGGATGTTGAGCAGGCCGACCTGGATCCGCTCGGCGAGGTCGGGCAGCTCGTTGATGGCGAAGATGCCCCGGTTCGAGCGCGGGATCAGGCCGTAGTGGAGGGTCAGCTCGTCGCTCAGGTAGCGACCCTCGGCGACCCGGATCGGGTCGACCTCGCCGATGAGGTCGGCGATCGTGATGTCGGGCGTCGCGAGCTTCTCGCTGTAGCGCCGATCGCGCGGCAGCCAGTCGATCGGCGTCGCATCGCCGTGCTCCTCGACGATCGCCTTGCCGCTCGGGCTGATCGGCGCCGTCGGGTCGTCGTTCAACTCGCCGCCACGGACGACCGGGATGGCCTCGTCCAGCAGGCCGATCAGTAGGCGGGCGAGCCGGGTCTTGGCCTGGCCGCGCTCGCCGAGGAGGACCAGGTCCTGGCCCGCGACGATCGCGTTCTCGATGGCCGGCAGCACGGACTCGTCGTAGCCGACGATGCCGCTGACGATCGGGCGATCGGCGGCGATCCGGGCGAGGAGGTTGGAGCGCAGCTCCTCCTTGACCGTCCGGCTGGTCCAGCCGGCGGCGCGCAGGTCACCGAGGGTCTCAGGTTGGCGCGGTGGGTCGGCAGGCGAGGATGGCACGGGCGGCGAGCGTACGACCGGCCCGACAGGGCGTCAAACGCCCGGCGCATCCTCCGGGTGCGGGCCGGCAACGGGCGCCGCCGGGAGGCCGCGCAGGCGGATCTCGCAGTCGCCGACCCGGGCCGTCCTGGTCCGCAGCGGCACGTCGGCGAGGAGGTCGACGAGGGCCGGCGAGCGCGGCTTGCCCGCCGTGAACCGCGTCTCCTGAGGCCCGAGACGAACGCGGACCGTCGCGCGGCCGGCGGGCTCGACGCTCGCGGCGAGGAGCTTCCGGATTCGTCCGGCGGCGACGGCCGGTGACGGGGTCTCCACCTCCAGGCCCGCCAGGCGGGCGCGACCGCCGAGCGGATGCCGCTCATCGCGGCGGACGTCCCGCTCGGCCGGCGTCCACTCCGCGGCGGTGGCGTCGTGCTCGATGAGGAAGGGTGTGGTGGGCGACACCGCGTCGGGTCGGGCCAGCCGCCAGCGGACGACCCGCCCGTCGTCCCGCCGCCGCTCGCCGTCGAACGGTCCCGCGAGGTCGGCGTCCGGCGGCGCCCAGCGCAAGGCGGCGTCGAGGTCGCTCACGGCGATCGCCCACGTCACGAGCCCTCCGCCGCGCTCCACTGCCGCGAGCACGGGCCGTCCGAGCCAGCTTCGGCCCGCAAGGTCCGCATCGAACACGCCGACGAGCTCGAGGTAGGCGTCACCCAGCCAGATGAGGCGATTGACCGTCCCGAGCGCCTCGTGGCGGCCGCCCGCGCTCGCCGCCAGCCCGAGCCGCCGCTCCAGGTCCGCGGCGACCGCATCGGGGTCCGCCGTCGCGAGGACGATGTGGTCGATCCCGAGGAGCATCGGCTCAGCGGCCGATGAACGCGACGCAGCTCAATGAACCTTGGCCTCGCGACTCGCCGCCGACCGATGCGCTGCGATCGCCGACCGGACCGTGTCGAGGTCGACCGCGCCCTCGGCCGCGAGCCGCGCGAGCAGCGCCGCCCGCTCCGCCTGCTCGCGCTCGAGGTCGCCCGCCTTCCGGCCGAGCCGGATCGCCAGCTCGGGCATGACGCCCCACGCGAAGTGGTCGAGCCGATCGCCGGCCTCGTCGCGGGCGGCGATCACGGCCGGAGGCAGGCGCTGGGTATGACCGTGCTCGTCGCGCCCGACCGGCCGGGCGTAGTGGGCTGCCACCACCCGGCGGCGGATGTGACCGTCGGGCCCGCGACCGGCCCGGACGATCAGGATCAGGCCCAGGTAGGTGAGCTCGTCATCGGTCAGGCTGACCGGCCGAGCGCGGAGCAGGTCATGGACGTCCTCGAGCCGGTCGGCGTGGAGCGTCGCGGCCATGCCGTAGCCGAGCGATGCAGCACGGACCAGGGTCCGAGCTGCCCGTCCCCACGTGTAGATCGGGAGGTGCTCGGACAGTTCCGCGGCGACGAGGACGGCCGAGGCGGGCGTCACCGGGATCGCCGCCACCTCGGCGGGTGTCTGGCGGCTCCAGCCGAGCGCCTCGGCCTCGGGCAGCCAGGCGAAGTCCTCGGTCGCGCCGGCGAGATCGATCCGCCGCGCGGTTGCCGGCAGGAAGTCCAGGAGCGCCTCGAGCAGCGTCGTCTTGCCGGCCCCCTGTTGGAGCCCGGCAACGACGATCGGGATGCGCTGCTCGACGAGCTGCCAGGCGAGCCCCGCCAGCTCGGCGTCGATCACGCCGCTCCCGATCAGCTCGACGATCGAGCGCCGCGAGGGGGCGGTCGAGGCGCGCAGGAAGGCCAGCTCGTCGTCGGGATTCACCCGCCGATGATGACAGGCCCTGACGAATTGGCCGACTAGCATGCGGCCATGGCACGCACTGCTCGGGTGAAGCCGGCACCCATCGATCTCGCTGCCTCGTCGATCGAGATCGTGCCGCTGACGCCCCAGCGGTGGCCGGACGTGACCGCCCTGTTCGACGAGGGTGGCGACCCCAAGTCCTGCTCCTGCATGTTCTGGCGCGTCCGCGGCAAGGACTGGGCCTTCGGCAACGTGGCGGAGGCACGCGAAGGATTTCATGCGCTCGTCGATGCCGATCGCGACCCGGCGCCGGGCCTTCTCGCCTATGCCGACGGCCGGGCGGTCGGCTGGGTGAGCGTCGCGCCGCGCGAGGACTACCAGCGGCTGACGAATTCGCGGGTCCGGCCGGCGCTGGACGACCGGCCCGTCTGGTCGATCGTCTGTTTCGTCGTCTCGCGCTCCGCGCGCGGCCAGGGGCTGATGACGCGCCTGCTCGATGCCGCCATGGACTACGCCACCGAGCGCGGGGCACCGGCGCTCGAGGCCTATCCGGTCGACGTGGGCGATGGCCGCGTGCCCCCGGCGCTCGGCTACACGGGGCTCCTGTCGACGTTTCTGGCAGCGGGTTTCGAGGTCGTCCACCAGATCGACTCACCCCAGGCGACGGTCCGGCGGGTCATCGTCCGGCGCGAGGTGTGACCGAATGTGGTCGCGCCGACGTCATCTGTCGCGTCCCGCCATCGTCATCCATCCAGGGTTGACGGACCGGGCGACGGACGCCTAGACTGCCGACCGGCGCGGCGACCGCCCGCCACTCGACTTGCCCAGCTGGAGGGTTCCTCCGAATGACGAATGAATTCCTCCGCTTCCGGCCGACGACCGCACCCGATGGTGCCGTCGATGGCGGGAGATCTGTGCCCATCTCGAGCTAGCCTGAGGCGGTCGAACCGCCGGAAGCGCGAACCACGAGCCGTGGGCCAGACGGGCCCCCGGCTTTTTTGATGCCTCACGAGGCACCCCGAGCCGTGGACCCACCCCCGATGCGCCGGAAGCATCGACCTGGATCCGCGGCTCGTTCGATTCCGGCCCCGGACCCAACCCGCCATCGCACCCATCCGCCCGTCACCGCCAACTGCCCACCCGCCCACCCTCACGCACAGAAACCGGGAGTCACTCCAGTGACCGCAACCCTGATCGGACAACAGAAGATCGCTCGGACCGACGGCAGCTCCGTGTCCGCTGCGACCGCCGCCCGCGCCGTGCCCGCTCTCCTCGTGGAGAACGTCACGAAGCGATTCGTCGTCGGTCGCAAGCGCAAGCCGGTGATCGCGATTGCAAACGTGTCGCTCCGCCTCGAGCGCGGCGACATCGTCGGGATCCTGGGCGCCAATGGCTCCGGCAAGTCGACCCTGATCCGTCTCGTCTCGGGCCTCCTGACCCTCGACGAGGGCCGGGTCGAGGTCTTCGGCCACGACGTCGAGCGCGACGAGATGGCGGTCAAGCGGCTGATCAACCGGGTCAGCGTCGACGCCGCCTTCTTCAAGAAGCTCAGCCCGATGGAGAACCTCCTGTTCGCGGCCCGGCTGTACGGCCTGGACGGGACGAAGGCTCGCCGGGACGCGGTCGAGATCCTCGGCCGGCTGGGCATCGGCGAGAAGCGCGTCGGCCGGCCGATCGAGCAGATGAGCCGCGGGATGCAGCAGAAGGTCGCGATCGCTCGCGCCCTCCTGACGAGTCCCTCGCTCCTGTTGCTCGACGAGCCGACGACCGGTCTCGATCCGCGTTCGAAGCTCGACGTCCAGACCTTCATCGAGGAGCTCCGGGAGACGCACGACGCGTCGATCGTGCTCACGACCCACGACCTCGCCGAGGCCGAGCGCCTGTGCGGATCGATCACCGTCCTCGCCGCCGGCCGCGTCGTCGTCGAGGACAGCCCGGCCGGGTTGATCGCGGCCGAAACCGAACGAACCGGTCGCCCCGCGACCCTCCACGACGTCTTCATGACCCATACCGGCCGCTCGCTCGACGACGACGTCGAGGAAGACGAGAGCGGCGACGACGAATCCGAATGAAGGGAGGTGAGAACGAGATGAACGAGAAGCAGCTGTACCCGCTGGCCCTGTACCTGGCGAATGCCGATCGCGAGCGTGAGCTCCGACTGGCAGCCCGCGCCCGACGCGCGCCGCGTCGGCCGCGATCGTCGGTCCGCATGTCGGTCGGACGATCCTTCGTCCGGTTCGGCGAGCGGCTGGCCGGCGAGCCCAACTTCAAGCCGGTCCGGTCCCGCTAGGGATCGGATCGGCCCACCCACCGGAGAATCCCGATGATGACCCTCGGTCACGAGCTGAAGGCGTCGTACGCCTTCATCGAGCGCAACTTCTTTCTCACTCGCCGCTACTGGGGCTGGGAGCTCGCCTTCCTGGTCTATTCCGTCGCGGGCGCGCTCAGCATCTCGCTCATCGGGGCGGACCAGGGCAGCCCGCGGCTGATCCTCGTCCTCATGGTCGGCGCGATCTTCTGGAACTACCTGTCGGTCGTGTTCAGCTGGATCGCCGAGACGATCAGCGTCGAGCGCTGGGAGGGCACGCTCGAGTACACGATGATGGCCCCGATCCGGCGCTGGTCGCAGCTGCTCGGCTCGGTGCTCTATGCCATGGTCTACGGCCTGATCCACACGCTCGCGATCCTCGTCGTGCTCGTGCTCTTCTTCCCGCAGCTCGACGTCCAGGGCGCCAATCCGATCACGGTCGTCGCGTTCATGCTCCTCGGCTCGTTCAGCTTCATCGGGATCGGGATGATTGCCGCGATCCTGCCGCTGCTGTACGTCGAGCGCGGAGCGCAGATGACGTTCGTGCTCCAGTCATGCCTGCTGCTCGTGAGCGGCGTGTACTACTCGATCGACGTGCTGCCGGGCTGGATGCAGGTGCTGTCGCACCTGTCGCCGGCGACGTACGTCCTCGACGGGGTCCGCAAGGGCCTGATCGAGGGCGCGCCGGTCACGGCCCTCTGGCACGACGTGTGGCCGCTGATCGTGATGGGCGCGTTCCTCATCCCGTTCGGGCTGTGGGCGTTCGGCCGGGCCGAGCGTTACGCCAAGCGGACCGGCAAGCTGAAGCGGGTCGGCTGAGATGGAGGACCCGGTGACGGCCGACCGATCGCCAGATGCGACGACGATCCCCGCGACGCCGCGCACGCCTGAGGCGCCGAGCACTTCGGACGCGCTGAACGCTCCCGACGCACCGGTCGCGAACGGGTCGCTCGACGCCTGGGGCTGGTCGCCCGCGCTCGCGGAAGCGCACGCGTCGCACGCGGCGCTCGGTCGCGAGGCCGCCCGAGTCGTCGCCGAAGACCGGGGCTCCTACCAGCTCGTCGGCGCGTCCGGCGAGCTGCGGGCGTCGGTCAGCGGCCGCTTCCGGCACGAGGCGAACGCCGATCCGAGCGCGTTCCCGGCGGTCGGCGACTGGGTCGCCGTCGAGGGCGGGTTGACCGGCGAAACCGTGATCCATGCCCTCCTCCCCCGCCGCTCCGCGCTCATCCGCCAGGCGCCGGGCAAGCGGACCGAGGCCCAGGTCCTCGGCGCCAACCTCGATGTCGTCTTCGTCGTCGCCTCGCTCAACGCCGACCTCAACCTGCGCCGCCTCGAGCGCTACGTGGCGGCGGCCTGGGAGAGCGGCGCCGAGCCGATCGTGCTCCTCTCGAAGGCCGATCTCGGCGGCGACGTCGATTCGCTCCTGGTGGCCGTCTCGGCGGTATCCGCCGGCGCGGATGTCGTCGTCGTCAGTTCGTTCGACGGGCGCGGCGTCGACGAGGTCCGCGAGCGCATCGGGGCCGGCCAGACCGTTGCCTTCGTGGGTTCGTCCGGGGTGGGCAAGTCGACGCTCCTCAACACGCTCGCCGGCGAGGAGCGGGCGTTCGTCCGCGAGATCCGCGAGGACGATGCCCGGGGCCGGCACACAACGACGCGACGCCAGCTCCACCTGCTCCCGGAAGGCGGCCTGATCCTGGACACGCCCGGGATGCGCGAGTTCTCGCTGTGGGACTCCGACGCCCTCGAGCAGACCTTCGCCGACCTCGACGACATCGTCGAACGCTGCAAGTTCGGCAACTGCAGCCACAACGGCGAGCCCGGCTGCGCGATCGCCGCCGCCCTGTCCGACGGCTCGCTCGACCCCGACCGCTACGAGAGCTGGCAGAAGCTCCAGCGCGAGACCGCCCACCACGCCCGGCGCGTCGACGCGCTCGCCCGGGCGGAGGAGCGGCGGAAGTGGAAGGCGATCGGCAAGTCGGTGACCAAGCACATGAACGCGAAGTACGGACCAGGGGGTTGGCGATGACCGCGATCGAGACGAGTCTCCAGGCCACCGGCGGCGCGGCCGTCCCGGCGGCGCTGGACGGGATGAGCTTCCGCCTCAGCACGGACCTCGAAGCCGATCTTCCGGGGCTGTGGGCCGCTCAGGATGCCGCCCGTGTCGCCGACGGCGAGGTCGAGCGCAGCAGCCTCGAGGGCATGTCGGCCTACTACCGCCACCTCGAGCGGTTCGACCGGCAGCGCGACCTGCTCCTGGCCCTGGCTGACAACGATGGCCGGCTGGTCGGCTACACCCGGGTCGAATGGAACGACTCCAACGACGGCGAGCGCTGGTACGAGGCGGTCGGGATCGTCCA
This sequence comes from uncultured Chloroflexia bacterium, assembly GCA_963746075.1. Taxonomy (GTDB): domain Bacteria; phylum Chloroflexota; class Limnocylindria; order Limnocylindrales; family CSP1-4; genus CF-46. The sequence goes on along the minus strand of CAVUZY010000006.1, from coordinate 154,807 downwards.
TCCGGACTGGCGCGGGCGCGGCATCGGCGCCCGGTTCCTGACCTGGTCGGAGCAGCGCCGAATCGAGATCGCGGGCGAGCACGCCGCGGCGGGTGAGGCCACGGACCGGACTCGGGCGCTCACGACCTTCCTCTTCGACGGCGATGTCGGGGGCCGCGACCTGCTCGATCGGGCGGGCTACGTCCCGTTCCGGCGATTCGCGTCCATGAATCGACCGCACCTCGACGACCTCCCGGTGCTCCCCCTGCCCGACGGACTGGAGATCCGGCCGATCCCGCGCGAGACGGCCGCACTCCGCCAGGTGTTCGACGCCGACGTCGAGGCGTTCCGCGACCACTTCGGCTGGAGCGAGGGCTCCGACGAACGGTTCGCGGCGTTCCTCGAGGAGCCGGAGACGGATCCCGACCTGTGGCTCGTCGCGTTCGATGGCGCCGAGGTCGCCGGCGCGGTCCTGAACGGCATCCACGTCAGCCCCGACGGCGAGCAATCGGGCTGGCTCGACTCGATCTTCACCCGCCGGCCGTGGCGCCAGCGCGGCCTGGCCCGGGCGCTGATCGCCCGGAGCCTCGGCCTGCTCCGCGATCGCGGCCTGACGGACGCCTCGCTCGGAGTCGATCTCGCCAACCCGAACCAGGCCCTCGCCCTCTACGAGTCGTGCGGGTTCCGCACGGTCTCGTCGTCCACCGCATATCGCAAGCCCCTGCCGGCGTCGCCCCCGGCGTCGCCCCAGACCCAAGTCGAGGAGGTGCCCCGATGATCGAGACCCGAGTCCAGCTGCCCGACGCGCCGGCCATTCCCGGCCTGCGGTTCCGGCCATTCGACCCGGCCGCCGACTATCCCGCGCTCGTCGACCTGATCGCCAAGGCCAACCTGGCCGACGGCGTCGACTACCTGCCCTCGATCGAGAGCCTTCGCAGCGATCACGAGCACGGCGACGAGTACGACCCGCGCCGCGACCTGCTCCTCGCCGAGATCGACGGCGAGCTCGTCGCCGCGGCCGAGACGAGCGTCCGGACCCGGGAGGGGATCGGCGTCCACCACCTCGAGGGTTGGGTCCGGCCGGCCTGGCGGCGGCGCGGTCTCGGCCGGGCGCTCCTCCACTGGACCGAGCGCCGGGCCGCCGAGGTCGCCCGGGTCGACGGCCGCGGGCCGGAGCGGGCGCTCTCGTCCTGGCCCGACGACGATCAGGTCGGCGCGACCACCCTGTACGAGTCCGAGGGCTACGCCATCGTCCGATACGGCTTCCTGATGGTCCGCGACCTGGCCGATCCGATCGCCGACCTGCCGCTGCCGGCGGGCCTCGAGGTCCGCCCGGTGGTCGAGGCCGATCACCGCCGGATCTGGGATGCCGACACGGAGGCGTTCCGCGACCACTGGAACCGGGCCGAGCGGACCGAGGCGGACTTCACCTCGTGGTTCGCCGAGCCGGACCTCGACACGCGCCTGTGGCGCGTCGCGTGGGACGGCGACGAGGTCGCGGGCTCCGTGATGACCTTCATCTGGCCATCCGAGAACGAGGGGCTCGGGCTGCGCCGCGGGTGGCTCGAGCACGTCAGCGTTCGCCGGCCATGGCGCCGCCGTGGCCTCGCGTCGGCGCTGATGGCCAGCGCGATGGTCGGGCTGCGCGATGCCCGGATGACCGAGGCGGCGCTGGGCGTCGATGCCGAGAACATCTCCGGTGCGCTGCGGGTCTACGAGGCGATGGGCTTCCGCCGCGCGAAGACGGGCGTGTCGTATCGGAAGGCGTTCACGAGCGACTGACCCGGGGCGGCCACGATCGAGACGCCCGCGGCCGGGCTCCTCGCCGATCGGGCGGTGTCTTGCGACACCGTTCGGGACCATCGGGCCAGCGCCAGCGCGCCCCGCGACCGGCGACGATCGGCGCATGCGATCCCGATCCCACCGATCCGCTTCGGCGCTTGCGTTCGGCATGGCGCTCGTCGCCGTGACGCTGCTCGCCGGTTCGGCCTTGGCCCGCCCGGATCCCAGCCGGTACCGGCCGCGGTCGGCCTGCCCGACCGTCTTCCCGGCAACGAACGTCTGGAACAAGCGGGTCGACACGCTGCCGGTCCGCACCGACTCGGCGACGCTGATCGCGTTCATGGGCGCGAACGTCGGCGTCCATCCGGACTTCGGCACGTTCGCCGGCTACGGCATCCCCGTGAACGCCGTCACGGCCTTGACTCCGCGCTCCTCGGTGACCTTCCAGTGGCCGGGCGAGTCCGACCCCGGGCCATACCCCATCCCGGCCTCGCCCAAGATCGAGGGCAACGGCCCGATCGACAGCACGAGCGGCGACCGCCACATCCTGATGGTCGATCGGGCGGCCTGCCGCCTGTGGGAGCTCTATGCGGCACGGCGCGCGACGACCTGGTCCGCGGGATCCGGCGCGACCTGGGACCTGACCTCGAACGCCCTCCGGCCCGATGGCTGGACGTCCGGCGACGCCGCCGGGTTGCCGATCTACCCGGGCCTCGCCCGCTACGACGAGGTCGCTGCCGGAGTGATCGCCCACGCCCTCCGGTTCACGGTCCCGGTGACCCGCACGGCCCACATCTATCCCGCCCGCCACGATGCCGGCTCCACCTCGAGCACCTCCGCCCCACCGATGGGCCTCCGGCTCCGCCTGAAGGGCGGCGTCGACATCAGCGGCTTCGGCCCGCAGAGCCGGGTGATCCTGACGGCGCTCAAGCGCTACGGGATGATCCTGGCCGACAACGGCTCGGGCTTCTACATCTCCGGCGCGCCGAACCCGGGCTGGGACGACGACGAGCTGCACGACCTCGGCGCGATCAAGGGCTCGATGTTCGAGGTCGTCAACACGAGCGGCTTCGTCAACGGCTGACCCGGCGCAGATTCGCGGCCGACCGCCTACATCGGCAGCTGGCCGCTGATCCGGACCATCTCCAGCCATGGTCGCTCGCGCCCGATCGTCGTCGACGCCCCGTGGCCCGGCAGGACCGCGATCGCCGGCTCCAGCTCGGCGAGCCGGCCGAGCGACTCGACGATCGCCTCCGCCGAGCCACCCGGCAGGTCGATCCGGCCCCAACCGCCCGCGAACAGGGTGTCGCCGCTGAAGAGCAGGCCGTCGTCGATCGACTGGAGGCAGACCGAGCCCGGCGTGTGACCCGGCGTGTGGAGGACGAGCAGGCGGATCGAGCCGAAGCGGATCTCGCCGCCCTCCGCCAGCGCGACCGCCGGCATCGACGGCGGGATCTCGAACGGGGCCGCGAGCGGCGTCGGGTGGGTCAGCCGCTCGCGATCGAGGGAGTGGACGGCGATCTCCGCGCCGGTCGCCTCCGCCACCGCGGCGTTGTCGCCGACGTGGTCCCAGTGGCCATGGGTCGAGACGATGAAGCGCAGGGTCCAGCGCCGGGCCGCCAGCTCATCGCCGATCCACGCCAGCGATGGGATCGCGGTGTCGATCGCGATCGCCTCGCGGGACCGTTCGTCGGCGAGGATGTGGACGTTCGTCGCGACCGGCCCGACGACCCGCGAGATCCGCTCCATGGCGCCTGCCTCTCGGGGGTCAGTCGACCGTCGGGCCGTCGTCGGCCTCGACGAAGCTCGGGAGGCAGAACCCGAACTCGGCGCCGCCGCCGGGCCGGTTGAGCGCCCAGACCCGGCCGCCCGCCGATTCGACGAGGGCTCGCACGACGAACAGCCCGATCCCGGCACCCTGGGCGTGGCGCCGGGCGCCGTCCGTCCGGAAGAACAGGTCGAACAGCCGGCCGACGTCGGCGTCGTCGATCCCGTCGCCCTCATCCGTCACCCGGACCTCGACCTCGTCGGGGTCCGTCGCGGCCCGCTGGACCGAGATGGTGACGGTGCCGCCGGCCGGACCGTACTTCAAGGCGTTCGAGATCAGGTTGCGCAGGACCAGCTCGACCGACGCGTCGTCGCCGGTCACCGGGGGGAGACCCGACGCGAGCTCGAGCTCGAGGACCGAGCCCGGCCAGCGCTTCCGCTTCTCGGCCACCACTCGGGTCAGGATCGGCCGGATCAGGACCGGGTCGCGCCCGCCGACGACCGCGTGGCGCTCCGCCCGGGCGAGGACGAGGAGGTTCTCGACGAGACGTTCGAGGCGCTCGCTCTCCGCGATGATGTCGCCGATGATCTCGTGTTTCGTCGCCTCGTCGACATGCTCGCGGCGGAGGACCTGGCTGCCACCATAGATCGCGGTCACCGGCGTCCGGAGCTCGTGGCTGAGCATCCCGACGAAGACGTCGCGCAGCTCGTCCGCCAGCTTCCGGTCGGTGATGTCGACGACGGCGCCGATCGACCGCAACGCCCGGCGGGTCGGACTGGGGAGCGGTTCCGAGAAGAACGTCTGGCCGTGGGTCGAGACCCAGCGGATCGAGCCGTCGGGGCGGACCATCCGGTACTCGTGGTCGAACGACCCGTCGCTCATCGGCGACTGGGCGGCGGCGAAGCGCGCGAGGGTCGCCTCGCGATCGTCGGGGTGGAAGGAGGCATCCTCGGGCCGGCCCGCCTCGTCGTGCGTGCCCAGGATCCGGTGGAGCTCGGCCGACCAGTACATCCCGCCCGTCTCGAGGTCGTAGTCATACAGCCCGAACCCGCCCGCTTCCGCGGCGAGTCGGAGCCGCTCCTCACGAGCCCGGATGCCTTCCTCCGCCTGCTTGCGCTCGGTGATGTCGATCCCGATCCCGTACAGCATGGTTGGCCGGCCGTCGGTGTAGACCGCTCGGCCGCGTCCCTCCATCCAGCGCCACGTCCCGTCGGATCGCTGGAACCGGAACTCCACGACGTAGTCGTCGCCCGTCGCGATCGCCTCCTCGACCGCGGCGCCGAGGACGGGCCGGTCCTCGTCGTGGACGAACGACCGGAAGCGCTGCTCGTCACCCTCGAACGCCCCCGCCTCGAGGCCGAACAGCTCCTCGAGCTCCGGACTCCAGGTCACCACGTCGGTCGCCAGGTCGCGTTGCCACCAGCCCATCCGGCCGCCGCGCATCGCGAGGGCCAGTGCCGACTGCGTCCGGCGCAACTCCTCCTCCGCCGAGCGGACGGCGTCGATGTCGGTCGCCGTGCCGTACCAGAGCAGGCCGTCGCCGGACGGCGCCGGCATCGCGATGCCCCGGCTCAGGTGCCAGCGCCACGTCTCGTCGGCCATCCGGAGCCGGTGCTCGTGCTCGTACGGGGAGCCTGTCCGCATGGCGAGCTGCCAGGCCTGGTCGGTCGCGGCGAGGTCGTCGGGATGGACCATCGCCTGCCAGTCCCAGCCGGCGCCGTCCGGCAGTCGGACGCCGGCGTAGGCATCGATCCGGCCGCTGTACTCGCGCACCACGCCGTCCGGCCCGGCGACCCAGACGAGATGCGGGACGGCGTCGGCAAGGCCGGTCAGGAGCTCGCCGGGCGAGCTCGACGGGCCCGCCGCGGCGGCGACGGGAACGGCCAGGCGGTCCGCCACGCCCGCGCCGGTCTCCGGCTGGCCCACGGCCGGGCCGGTCAAGCCTCGAGCTTCGACTTCATGCACGCGAACGTCTGGCCGATCATCTTGTTGGCGGTGCCCTCGATCAGGCGCCCGCCGAGGGAGGCGAGGCTGCCACTGATCGCCACGTCGGCCGACCAGTCCATCGTCGTGCCGCCGGCCGCGCTGTCGCTCAGGCTCATCTGCGCCGTCGCGTCGACGGCGCTCCCGGGCGCCTGGCCGTGAGCCTTGATCACCGCCTGGTCCGGTGGCGTCAGCTCGGCCATCTCCATGTTCACGACGAACCGGGCGCTGATGAACCCGATCCCGACCTTCGCCGTCGCCTTGAAGTGGGTGTCGTCGATGACCTCGATCGATTCGACACCTGGACCGCACTGGCCGACCTGGTTCGGGTCGATGACGAACGCCCAGACCTTGTCACGGGGCGCCGCGATGTCGACGGTGCCAGCGAACTTCATGCGGACCTCCGGATCGGATGAGGCGCCCGCGCGGCCGGGCTTCCGACGCGGCATCGAGCCCCGTCAGGCTCCCGATGATAGCCCGGCGTCCGTGTCCGGTCGTCCGCCTCCTCATTGCCCTGTCGATTCGGCCCAGGCCCGTTCGTCGTGTGGATGAAGGGCAGGCCGGGCGACGGTCGCCGAGCAGGGTTCGAGGAGGTCTTCCGCATGGGAACCAAGGTCATCCACGTCGAGGTCACCGGCAAGGACGGGGCCAAGCTCCAGAAGTTCTACAGCGACATCTTCGACTGGAGTCTCGACACGAACAACCCGGGCGGCTACGGCATGTACCGCCAGGGCGACGGCCTGACCGGCGGCATCGGCGCGGCGCAGGACGGCGGCGCCGGCAACGTGACGTTCTACGTCCACGCCGACAATCCGCAGGGAATCCTCGACAAGGTCGCTTCGAGCGGCGGCACGGTGATCATGCCGCTGACCGAGGTCGCGCCCGAGACGAAGATCGCGCTGTTCGCCGATCCCGAGGGGCACGTCGTCGGGATCATGTAGTCCCGATCGCGTTGCGAATCGAAGCCGAGCCACCGTTGGGTGACCCGGCTTCTTCGCGTGGCCCGGGATCATCCGGCGTCGCGGGCTGCCGTGTAGCGGTGAGCCCCGGTGACAGCTAGGCCGCTCGACCGCGGCGCCGCCGGAAGCCTCACCCGCCGGTTGTTGCGGTCAGCCCTACATCTGGCGGAAGAGACGTCGATCGCCTCGTCGTCGTCGGGCTCCGTTGGTCGCTTGGGGAGCTGCCAGCGACAACTTGGCTGCGCGTGACGTCACCCGGCCGTCGCCTCCGCCTCGGCCGGGGTCATCGACTCGCCCGTCTCGACGAATGTCTTCAGGCCCGAGACGATGTAGACGATCCCATCGCCGAACTCGCCCTGGATGACGCCACCCTCGACGACGCCACTCGTCACGACGGTCAGCTTCGAGACGCCGTCGCCGGCCGGCTCGACCTCCCAGGCCATCCGGACCGGCCCCTCGGCCTCGATCTCGGGGCTCCAGCGGGGATGGAACGTCATCAGGACGCGCCGCCCCGGGTCGATCTCGATCACCTCGCCGTCGGCGGCGAGCGAACCGTCCGGGTAGGCGTAGGTGATCCGGCCGCCCACCGACCAGTCCGAGTCGACGCGGGTGCCGTAGTAGTACTGCTCGGTCTCGATGCCGTCGGTGATCGCCCGCCACACGCGGTCGGGCGTCGCCCGGATCAGGACGGAGTAGACGTGATCGGGTGCGAGCATCGGGGGTGCCTCCAGGTGGTGCTTCATGGCGGCCATCCGTCCCACGACCGGCGCGGCGAACTTGCCGATCCAGCGGTCCGCGACGAGGCGGATCGGGACGGGGTTGAGGTAGTGACGCTTCTCGCGGCCGACCTTGCGGGTCTCGAGCAGACCGGCCGCCTCGAGGACGTCGAGATGGCGCATGACGCCGAACCGGGTCATCTCCGGCAGGTGCCGGCACAGCTCGCCGAGGGTCTGCCCGTCGCGATCGAACAGCCGGTCGAGGAGCAGCCGCCGGCTCGGGTCGCCGAGAGCCCGGAAGATCGCCGCCATGTCGTCCACCGCTGGACAATACGTGACTATCTAGTCACATGTCAACGGGTCCAGGCCCGGCACGTCGGCGTCGGCCTTCGGCAGCGACGGATCAGCCGATCTCGACCTCGATGGTCACCTGGCGCGCGATCGAGTCGGTGACCGGGCAGTGGGCCACGGCCCAGTCGACGAGCTCGCGCGTGGCGGTGGCGTCCCGGGCGAGGCCATCGATCGCCACCAGGATCTTCACTGACAGGGCACCCGCGGGGATCGTTGCGTCGAGGCCCAGGATTCCGCGATCGTCCGACTCGCTGTCGACGACCACCTCGATCGAGCCATGATCCAGGCCGAGTGACGCCGCCCGGATCGCGACCAACGACGCGACACACGCCGCGGCGGCGGCGCGGAGCAGCCAGCCGGGCGAGGGAGCCGAGGCGGTCCCGCCGATCCCGGCCGGCATATCGGTCGTCAGGCGCTCGCCGGCCGGGCCGTCGACCACGGCGACCAGGCCCGAGGCGATCCGCGCCGTCGCCGCGGAGTCGCGGTAGCGGGCCTCGTCCGGATGCTCGGTCAGATAGGCGCTGGCGCGCTCCACGGCGTCCCCAATCGACACGGCGTCCCTCCTCTTCGGTTCAGGCGGATGGCGTCCAGATCAGGATGCCGATGGCCCCCACGGGCGGCGTCGCGAGCGTCCAGCCGTCGTCGTCGCGCTCGCGCGCCATCCCGACCAGGGCGCTCCGGAAGCGCTGATCCTTCTCGCCTCCCTCGGTGATCCACAGCTGTCGACGGACGAACGTGGCCAGGCCATCGAACGAATCGAACGTCCGCGGCGACCGCTCGACGCGCACGATCTCGGTCATCCGGCCACGCGCCCGGAGCAGCTCCGCGAGGTCCGGCAATGCGGGCAGCGGGACGCGCTCCATCCCGTGGACGATCGGCCAGAACGGGTCCGCCACGGACGCCGGGCTGCGGTCGGTCATGACGGCAACGCACATCCGCGACGCGGCCTCCTCCGTCGCGTCGAGGAAGGGGCCGATCGCTTCGATGTCGTAGCCGACATGAGCGATCAGCGCGACGTCGGCGACCGGGGGGTCGCCCAGCTCCGCGAGCGCCGCCGGCCACGCCGCGCCGACGATCGTGACGTTGTCGAGACCGTGCTCGGCGCGGCCCGTCCGGAGCGCATTCCGCATGGACGCCGACGGCTCGACCGCGATCACCGCGCCGACGCGGAGGGCGAGCGGGAGGGCATAGCGGCCGGCGCCCGCGCCGATGTCGAGCCAGCGCTCGTCCGGCTCGGCGAGGGCGAGGAGCGCGTCGAGGGCCTCCTCCCCCGCCCGGCGCGGATCGGCCACGAAGAGCGACGAGACCGGGGCGTAGAAGTCGCGATCCGGCACCTCGCGAACCTCGTCGACCTGGGCGCGATTGGCGCGGACGCGCTCGGCCCAGGCGGATTCGAGCTCGGCGGCGGTCGCGGTCGTCATCGCCTCACGATACGTCGCCGCGGGCGGTCCCGGGTTCGGTCAGCCGCTCGAGGTCGGCCTGGGTGTCGACGTCGGGGTTGGAACCCGTGACGGCGACGAACCGGACGAGCTCGGGATGGGTCGCGAGGACCGGCCCGAAGCCGCGATCACCGGCGAGCTCGTCGGCGAGCCGCCAGATCGCCCGGCGGGCGAAGATCGGGTTCGGCGCGCCGTCGGCCGCATAGCGCGGCACGACGAACGGGGTCGACGGACGCTCGCGGGCGGCGTCGATCAACCGCCGGATGACGTCCGACCGAACGAGCGGCTGATCGCCGGGCAGGATGACGGCGGCGTCGAGCGGCGCGGCCGTCGCGTCGGCGTCGAGCGCCCGGAGCCCGATCCGGACCGAGCTCGAGAGGCCTTCCTCGGGGTGGTCGTTCACCACCAGGCGAGCCGGGACGAGATCGATCGTGGCGAGCCGGTCATCGGGCGGCCCGACGACGACGATCGGATCCAGCCCGGCGGCGACCGCAGCATCGAGCACATGGCGCAGGATCGGGCGGCCATCGAGCAGGGCCGCGAGCTTGCCGCCCCCGAATCGTGCCGCCGCCCCCGCCGCGAGCACGACGCCGCCGACCCTCATCCGGCGGCGACCGCCGCCTCGCCTGATCGCGCGGCGCGAGCGCGCTCGTGGAGCGGGACGCCGCTGCCACCGTAGCGCTCGGCGACGACCTCGGCCACGATCGCGAGCGCCGTCTCGGCCGGGTTCCGCCCGCCGAGGTCGAGCCCGACGGGCCCACGCAGCCGGTCGAGCTCGACGTCGGTCACGCCCGCCTCGCCGAGGCGTGCGCGGCGATCGCCCTGGGTCTTCTTCGAGCCGACCGCGCCGACGTAGCGGCAGCCGCGGCGAAGGGCCTCGACGATCGCGGGCTCATCGAACTTCACGTCGTGCGTCAGGACGGCGACCGCGTCATCCGGTCCGAGCGCGATCTCGTCGGCCACCTCGTCCGGCCAGCCGACGACGAGCCGATCGACCCGATCGGGCGGGAACCGCTCGGGCGTCGCGAACGACGCCCGGCCGTCGACGACGACCACCTCGTAGCCGAGCTCCTTGGCGTACACGGCGAGTGACCGGGCGACCTCGACCGCGCCGACGATCACCAGCCGCGGCTTCGTCGGGAACGCCTCGACGAACACCTGGCGATCGCCGATCGCGACGGTCCGCGACGTGCCGCGGAGGAGGGCCTCGGCGGCCGCGGCGGCCAGGGCGGCGTCGGCTTCCAGCGAGCCGAGCGACCCGTCGAGCGAGCCGTCGGCTCGGACGACGATCGGGGTTGCCGGCGGGGCGCCGTCACCCGGCTCGTGCCGCCCGAACGCGCTCGACGGAGCGTCCGGCGGCAGGATCGTGGCGACCGCAACCCCACGTTCTCCGGCGCCGCGCACGGCCGCCGCCGGGACCGCCGGCTCCACGAGCACGTCGATCGTGCCGCCGCACGCCAGCCCGACGTCCCACGCCTGCTCGTCGCTGATCCCGTAGCGGATCACCCGGCTATGGCCGTCTGCCCGTGCCCGCTCGATCTCGCCGGCCGCGGCGCCCTCGACGCAGCCGCCGCTGACCGAGCCCGCGATCCGGCCGTCATCGGAGCGGATCAGCACCGCGCCCTCGGGCCGCGGGGCGCTGCCGAACGTCCGGATCACGACGGCGCGGCCGGCGGGCTGGCCGTCGGCGGTCCAGCCGGCGAGCGTCTCGAGGAGTTCCTGCATCGAATCGAGCCTCAGGTCTCGTCAGGAGCGCAGCGGCCGGGCGGCGGTCGGGTCGCCGTGGCCGTCGACGACCTCGGGCGCCATCGCCCGGATCGCCTCGCTCGACTGTCGATTGCCGGCGTCGGCGCCGGCGGCCGCCTCGCCGCCGCGGCGGGTGTCGGACGAGCGGACCCCGGCGAGGATCTCGCCGAGCCGTTCCAGGCTGGCGACCGTCCCGGCCGGAACGAAGTCGTCGATGTACGGCATCGCCGCCCGCATCCCGCCGGCGAGTGGCTCGTAGCCGGGCGTCCCGGCCAGCGGGTTGAGCCAGACGAGGCGATGGCAGTTGCGCCGGAGGCGGGCCGTCTCGGTCGCGACGAGCGCCGGATCGCCCCGATCCCAGCCGTCCGAGACCACGATGACGACGCCCGAGGTCCGCAGGGTCCGCCGCGCCCAGTGCAGGTTGAAGTCCCGGAACGACTCGCCGATCCGCGTCCCGCCGGCCCAGTCGTTGACGCTGTCGGCGACCTTCGCCAGCGCCCGGTCGCGATCGCGGTCGCGGAGCATCCGGGTGACCCGGGTCAGCCGCGTCCCGAAGACGAACGACTCGGTCTTGACCGACGAGGCCGCTGAGAGCGCCTGGACGAAGCGGAGGAGCAGCCGCGAGTGGCGCTCCATCGAGCCCGAGATGTCGCACAGGACGACGATCTGGCGCGGTCGCTTCGTCGGGCGCCGCCAGACCCACTCGGTGAACTGGCCGCCGGTCGCGAGGTTCCGCCGGAGCATCGTCCGCGGGGCGAGCAGACGGCCGTGATGATGGAGCTCGTAGCGCCGCGTCCGGCGCATCTCCAGGCGCGGCTCGAGCAGGTCGACGAGACGCTCGGCGTCGCGCAGCTCGGCGCCGGTCATCCGGTCGAAGTCGCGATGGCGCAGGAGCTCGCTCGACGAGTAGGCCGTCGGCGCGGCGATGATCCCGTCGATCTCGCTGTCGTTGTCCTCGTCGGCGGCGATCGGCATCGGGATCCCGTCGATCGTGTTGCTGTCGTCGCCCAGGCTGCCCTGCTCGTCGGCCGGCGTGGCGACGCCGTCGTCGCCGGCCTCGCCCTCCTCGCCGGCCGGGGTCAGCGGCCCGTCCGTCGGCGGTCGCTTCCGGCCACGCCGCCGCCACCAACGCTCGAAGACCTTGTCGTACACCTCGCGGTCGTCGCGACGACGGACGAACACCGCCTGGCCCGCGGCTCGGACGGTGTCCCGCTCGACCCATGTCGACGAGGGTCAGGGCGCGGGCGAAGTCGATGGCCGCGCCGAGGTCGGTCTGGATCCCGGCCGAGCGAAGCGCCCGCCCGAAGCCGACGGACTCCGCGAGCAGCCGGCGTCCGTCGACCTCGGGCCCCCACGGCGCGCGGACGATCGCCGGATCGTTCGGGTCACGGGGGGCGGTCATCGCTCGGGCTCTCGGGGCGATCCGGTCAGGCGGCGCTACGCGCCTGCGCCCGCCTCGGCGAGATAGGTCCGGGCGGCCGTCCCGCGGATCCGCCGGATGTCCTCCTCGTACTTGAGGACCACCCCGAGCGTCTCGTCGACGACCTCGCCGGTCAGCTCGCGCGAGCCGAGCGACAGGAGCGCGGCGGCCCAGTCGAGCGTCTCGGCGATCCCGGGAACCTTCGTCAGGTCGGCCTCCCGGAGGCGGTGGACGAAGCCGACGACCTCGCGGGCGAGCCGCTCCGGCGCGTCGGGGACGCGGGCGATGACGATCTCGAACTCCTTCTGCGCCGTCGGGTAGTCGATCCAGTGGTACAGGCAGCGGCGCTTGAGCGCGTCGTGGACCTCGCGGGTCCGGTTCGAGGTCAGGATCACCCGCGGCGGCCGGTCGGCCTTGATCGTGCCGATCTCCGGGACGGTCACCTGGAAGTCCGACAGGATCTCGAGCAGATAGGCCTCGAACTCCTCGTCGGCCCGGTCGATCTCGTCGATCAGGAGGACCGGCGGGACGCCGTCGGCGCTGGACTCGAGCGCCTGGAGGAGCGGCCGGCGGATCAGGAACTCCGGCCCGAAGATGTCGTGGGCGTTTGCCCGCGACGCCTCGCCGCGCGCCTCGAGGAGGCGGATCTCGAGCATCTGGCGGGGGTAGTTCCACTCGTAGACCGCCGCGTTGACGTCCAGGCCCTTCGTAGCACTGGAGCCGGATCAACTTCGCGCCGAGGCTCGCCGCGAGGACCTTGGCGAGCTCGGTCTTGCCGACGCCGGCCTCGCCCTCGAGCAGCAACGGCCGGCCGAGCTGGAGGCCCAGGAACACCGCCGTGGCGAGGGAGCGATCGCAGACGTAGTCGCGGTCGCGGAACTGGTCGATGATCCCCTCGATCGAGTCGAGGGCGGCGGGCTTCGGCGAGGGATCGACGGTCTGGGACATGGCGGCGATCCTACACCGGCACCGGACTCCGGGCGCGCTCGGGCTCGGACCTGGGCGCAGGCCCGCCTAGACCGCGACGCGACCGGAGTCGTTCGGCGAGGGCTCGCCGTGACCGACCGCCGCCCGCGCCCGCGCCATCGCGTCGTCGGCGGAGAGCTGCTTGCCCTCGTCCCAGGCTTGCCACCAGGTCGCTTCGTCTGCCGCGGAGCGTGCCGCGGCGATCTCGGTGTCGATCCGGCGCCGGTCCGCCAGCAGCAGGTGGTAACGAGCGTCGCGCCGGACAGAATCGGCCGCGGCCCAGAGCGTGGCGGCCTCGGCGACCCGGCCCTCGCCGGCGACCAGCCCGGCGACGCCGTCGATCGACTGGGCGACGATCCCCTTGGACCCGATCCGCGCGGCGACACCGAGTGCCTCGACCTGGAGCGCGGCTGCGCGCTCGCGCTCCCCGGCCGCGGCCTCGACGAACCCGAGGTCTGACAGGGCGTTCGACGTCTCGAGCCGATCACCGAGCTCGCGCGCGGTGGCCAGGGCGGCCTCGAGCTCCGTTCGGGCTCCCGCCAGGTCGCCCCGATCGAACAGCACGAGCGCCAGGTTGTGGCGGACGACCGCGACCCGCTGCCGGTCGCCGAGCCGCTCGCGCGTCGCCTTCGACTCGCGGAGCATCGCCTCGGCGGCATCGAGGTCGCCCCGGTCGCGGGCGACGAGGGCCAGGTTGGCGAGCGAGACCGAGCAGCCCGCGTCGTCGCCGAGCTTGCGCCGAAGCGCGACGCTCTCCTCGAACATCGCCCCGGCTTCCTCGGTCCGGCCGCCGAACTGGAGGATCCCGCCGAGCGTGTTGAGCGACCCGGCCACGGCCGACGGATCGTCGAGCGAGCGTCGGATCTCGAGGCCGCGGCGGCACTGCCGCTCGGCCTCGTCGAGCTCCCCGATGTCGAGCCCGATCAGCCCCAGCTGGTTCAGCGTCGACGCCGCCTCCGGCAGCAGGCCGAGCTCGAGCCGGATCGAGAGCGCCTCCTCGAGGACGCCGCGGGCCTTGCGGAAGTCGCTCTGCCAGTTGGCGAGCATCCCGGCGCCGTGGAGCGCCCGGGCCCGTTCGGCGGTTCGGGTGGTCGGACCCAGGCGCAGCGCGGTGTCGAGCCAGACCCGGCCCTCGGCCAGCCGCCCGCGCGTCCGCCAGTACTCGCTCAGCGCCCCGGCCAGCCTCAGGAGGAACGCGCCCTCGCCCGCGGCACGGGCGCGATCCAGCGCAGCGAGCACGTCGTCGTGGACGATGTCGAGCTGGTCGAGCAGATCCAGGCGGGCACGGACGACGAGCTCGGCGTGGGAGAGCTCGCACAGGGCGAGGAGGTCATTGCCGCGCGCCCACATCGCAGCGGTCGCCTCGCCGGTGGCCTCGAGCCGGCGGGTCGCGTCCTCGCGGATCAAGGCGGGGAGCTCGTACTCGCGGACCGCGGCACCGCGCGGATCGTCGGGCCCGGTGGCCGGCTCGGCCAGCTCGGGGTCCGGGCGGGCCCGGACGAGACCCGCCGCATGGAGACGCTCCAGCCCGCCTTCGAGGTCGCTCTCGAGCGGCGACAGCCCGTGGGCAAGCGATCGTTCGGCGAACGTCCGGACATGGCGCGCCCGGAACGGGACGCCGAAGACCGCCAGGCGGCGATACAGCCGGCGATCCTCGGCGGCGAGCTGGTCGTGGCTCCAGTCGATGGCGGCCTGGACCGCGTCGAGCCGGGTGTCGGTGCGATCGAGCAGGCGGTGCGGCGGCAGGATGCGAAGCAGCGGCGCGGCGAGCTCGATCGCGAGTGGCAAGCCGTCGAGGCGGGCGACGAGGCGGGCGATCGCCGGCGCGGTCCCGGCGGTGACCGCGACGTCCGCGCCGGCGCGGCGGGCACGATCGACGAGCAGCGCGACGGCCGGGCTGAGCGCCACCGTCGCGGCGTCGTCGGTCACGGCCGGCACCTCGAGCGGCGCAACGGGGACCATCGTCAGGCCGGCCCGCTCGATCGCGATCCGGGTCGTGATCAGCACGCGCAGAGGCCTGGCGAGCTCGAGCAGCTGGTCGACCAGGCCGAGGTCATGGAGCGCCGTCTCCGCGCTGTCGAGGACGAGGAGCGCCGGCTCGTCGCCGATCGTCCCGGCGACCGTCTCGGCGAGCCGATCGGACTCGACGCCGGCGAGCCCGAGCCCGACGGTGATCGCCGTGGCCAGCCCACCATCGCGTGGCGCCTGCGCGAGAGAGATCCAGGCGACCCGCCCACCGATGGACCGGGCGACCTCGCGGGCGACCTCAGCCGCGAGCCGCGTCTTGCCGGCCCCCCCGAGCCCGCTCAGCACGGTGGCTCGCGGCTCGCCCCGGCTGAGCTCGTCGGCAAGGGCCCGGACGAGCTCGGCGCGGCCGATCAGCGGCCAGGCGGCCTCGGCCGGCGGCGCGGCCTCGGGCCATGTCGGAGGCGGCATCGGACGCGTCGAGGGTGACGGCTCCATCGCCCCGCAGGATACGGGGATTCCCGACTCGCGCCCGTTCAGCGGCCCGTTTCCTCGGGCCGCGGAGCGGCGGTCATGGTGCTCCGAGGCGCCGTCTCCTCAGCCGTCGGGCGCGTCGAGCTCCCGGGCATAGGGCGGGAACCGGAACCGCATCTCGCGGGTCAGCACCCCGCCGTGGCCGAGATGCGACACCGTTCGCCGCGTCGGCGGCTCGCCGGTCAACAGCCGCGGGAGGAGCAGGTCGGCAGCGGTTGCCTTCGAGTACGCGCCGCACGTCGGCAGGCCGAGGATCGCGGTCCGACCGATCCGGGCCAGCCAGAGCATCGACCCGGGATGGGCGGGCACGCCGTGGCGAACGACCCGGCCCGCGAGACGCTCGATCGCGATGAAGAACGGGTCCGAGGGGTCAGTCGAGCGGCCGCCCGCGGTGAGGATGACGTTGGCCCGTCCCCTCCCCCGAGCCCGACGCTCGAGCGCCGTTGCGACCGCTTCGTCCTCGTCGGCCACGTAGTCGATGGCGACGACCTCCGAGCCGAGGCTCTCGACCTTGTCGCGGACGCTGGCCTCGAAGCGCGCGCGGTCGGACGCCCGGAGCGACTCCTTCACGATGACGGCGACCCGCATCGGGCGGAACGGTGCCACCCGGACGAGCGGACGATGGCCGCCACCGGCGGCCCGCAGCCCGGTCTCGACCACCGAGCCCTCGACCACGTGCGGCGCGACCTTGATGCTCGCGACGACATCGCCGGCGGCCACGATCGAGCCGTCGAGCCGGGTGAAGACCTCGAGCGGATCGATCCGGTTGAGCCGTTCGAGATCGGCCGCCCGGACGTGAAGGACCCCGTCATGAGCCGCCAGCAGGTCGACCCGGCTCTGGACGGGCCCGCGCCGGCTCAGCCCCGAGCCGGCGACCGCGTCCGCCAGGCGGAGCGCCGCGTCGTCCTCGTGAAGGTCGCCGGGACCGAGGACCATGACCGTGACCGGGCCGACCCCGAGCGATGGGTCCGCCGCCCATGCCGCCAGATCGGCCGCCGAGAGCCGTCGGCCCTTCGCCCAGCGGCTGGCGCCGACCACGATGTCGCGGGCCAGGACCGCCCCCACGAGAGACGCGGGCGGGCGGCGGCCCGGCGTCAGACGCTCGAGCCGCACCCGCCGTCGAATCCTTGTTCCGAACCGGGGCGCGGGCGATCAGCCGAGCCGGCCAAGCGCAGCCGTGATCGCCCGCTTCGTGTAGGCGACGGCCATCGCCGCCCGGTACTCGCTGTCGGCATGGATGTCGCCGTTGACGGTGATGCCGTCGGTCGCGTGGGTCGCCGCCTCGGCAATCGATTCGGGCGTGCCCTCGTTGCCGAGGAGCGCCGCCTCGACGGCCGTCGCCCGGTACGGCGCCTCGCCCACCCCGGTCAGCGCGATCCCGGCCTTCGTGATCGCGCTGCCGTTCTCCTTCACGATCACGGCCGCGACGCCGACGATCGAGTAGCCCGAGGCCCGCTGCGACAGCGCCTGGTACGCCGAGCCGGCGTCGTGGCGTGGACCCGGCAGGCGGATCTCGGTGACGAGCTCGTCGTCGGCGAGGGCCGTCGAGAAGGCGCCGGTGAAGAAGCGGTCGACGGCGTAGACGTGCTCGCCGCGCTTCGAGCGAGCCACGATCTCCGCGTCGAGGGCCAGCAGGACGGCCGGCAGATCCGACGCCGGATCGCAGTGCGCCACGGCGCCGCCGACCGTGCCCCGGTTGCGGACCTGGACGTCGCCGATGTCCGGCAGGGCATCGCCGATCAGCCCGTAGTTGCGCGCCGGCGAATCCGCCAGCTCGGAGTAGGTCGTGAGCGCTCCGATCGCCAGCCGCCCGTCGGCGAGCTGGCGGACGCCGCGGAGCTCGGCCAGCCGGCCGATATCGACGAGACGCTGCGGGTTCGCGAGGCGCAGCTTCATGAGCGGCAGGATGCTCATCCCGCCGGCGATCACCTTCGTCCCGGGCAGCCCGACGAGGCCGAGCGCCTCGTCGAGCGAGCTCGCCCGCTGGTAGTCGAACGTGTTGGGGATCATGCCCGGGCTCCCTTCGCGGACTGGATCGCCCGCCAGACCGTCTGGCCGGTGAACGGCATGTCGAGGTGCGTGATCCCGAGCGGCGCCAGGGCGTCGTTGACGGCGTTGGCGACCGCGGCCGTCGAGGCGATGCAGCCGGCCTCGCCGACGCCCTTGACGCCGAGCGGGTTGACCGGCGAGGGCGTGATCGTCTCGTCGAGCTCGAAGTTCGGCAGCCACGAGGCGCGTGGCAACGCGTAATCCATCATCGATCCGGACAGGAGCTGGCCGTCGTCGGCGTAGACCGCCTGCTCCCACAGGGCCTGGCCGACCCCTTGGGCGATGCCGCCGTGGAGCTGGCCGTCGACGATCATCGGGTTGATCTTCTTGCCGACGTCGTCGACCGCGATGTAGCGCACGAGGTCGGTCTCGCCCGACTCCTCGTCGACCTCGACGATCGCGATGTGCGTCCCGAACGGCCAGGTGCAGTTCGGCGTGTCGTAGTAGGCGGTCTCGTCGAGATACGGCTCCATGCCGGCCGGCAACGAGAAGCCGAGGTCGAGGGCGAAGGCGATCTCCTGGATCGTCTTCTTCTTCTCGGGCGAGCCCTTGACCCGGTACTCGGCGCCGACGATCTCGATGTCGTCCGGCGACGCCTCGAGCATGTGGGCGGCGTAGCGCCGGGCCTTGTCCTTGATCTTGTCGGTGGCCTTGATCGCGGCCGTGCTGCCGACCGAGGACGTCCGGCTGCCGTACGAGCCGTAGCCGAACGGCGTGCCCTGGGTGTCGGAATGCTGGATCACGATGTCGTCCATCGGGATGCCGAGCTCGTGGCTGACGATCTGGCTGTAGGTCGTCTCGTGGCCCTGGCCCTGGGGCTGGGTGCCCATCGTGACAATGACCTTGCCGGTCAGGTGGACCTTGACGTTCGACGATTCCCACATCGCCGCGCCCCAGCCCTCGCCCACCGCGCCGATCCACTTGGACGGCGCGACGCCGCACACTTCGATGTAGGTCGAGAGGCCCATGCCGAGGAGCTTGCCGCGGCTCTTCGCCTCGGCCTTCTTGGCGGCGAGATCGGCGTAGCCGGCGGTCTTGAGGGCCATGTCCATCGCCGGCTCGTAGTTGCCCGAGTCGACGTAGATCTTCTCGCCGTTGACGGCGGTCCCGAGGCCCGATGGGTTGTCGTACGGGAACGCGTCCTTCGGGATGAAGTTCTTGCGCCGGACCTCGGCCCGGTCCATCCCGATCTCGTTGGCGAAGAGGTCCATCGCCCGCTCGATGACGTACGTCGCCTCGGGCCGGCCGGCGCCACGGTAGGCGTCGACGAACGTCGTGTTCGTGTAGACGCCGGTGACCTCGGCGTAGACGTTCGGGATCTTGTAGCAGCCCGACAGGACACGGCCGTAGAGCGTGGTCGGGATGCCGGGTCCGATCGTCGACAGGCGGCCGCCGAGGTTGGCGAACGTCTTGACCTTGACGCCGGTCACGGTGCCGTCGCGCTTGCCGGCGATCTCGACGTACGTGATGTGATCGCGGCCGTGGATCGTCGAGCCGTAGCTCTCGCGCCGGCTCTCGACCCATTTCACCGGCCGGCCGCCGCCGATCAGCTTGCTGGCGAACATGACCAGGGCCATGTCGGCGTAGCAGAAGATCTTGCTCCCGAAGGCGCCGCCGACATCTGGTGCGATGACCCGGACCTTGTGCTCGGGGATGCCGGTCACGAACGCCGTCAGGAGCAGCCGCTGGATGTGCGGCGTCTGGCTGGACATCCAGATCGTGTACTCGTCGGTGCCGGGGTTGTACCAGCCGATGTCGCCACGGACCTCCATCGGGTTGGGGATCAGGCGATGGTTGACGAGGCGCTCCTTGACGACGACCTCCGCCTCGGCGAGCGCCTTCTCGGTGCCCTCCTTGTCGCCGACCGGCCAGACGAACACGACGTTGTTCGGGGCGTTGTCGTGGAGCTGCGGCGCACCCGGCTGGGTCGCCTTCTCGGCATCGACGACGGCGGGCAGCGGCTCGTAGTCGACCGCGATGGCGTCGAGGGCATCGACCGCCTGCTCGGGCGTCTCCGCCACGACCGCAGCGACGCCCTCACCGGTCCACTTGACCGAGTCGGTGGCGAGGGTTCGCGGGGTGCTGACGTTGTTCGTGATGCCCGACGAGCCACCGGCCGGCCAGGCCATCGGCAGCGGGTTGTACGGGATGTCGGCACCGACGATCACGGCGATCACGCCGGGCATGCCCTTCGCCTTTGACGTGTCGATCGAGCGGATGTTGGCGTGGGCATACGGGCTGCGGAGGATGGCGAGGTGGGCCATCCCGGTGAGCTTGATGTCGTCGAGGTAGCGGCCCTTGCCGGTGATGAAGCGGGGATCCTCCACCCGCTTGACGGAGCTGCCGAGGACGTCCTGGACGTCGGTGGCCATCGCTGCTCTCCTTCGTCGTCGCTGAGTGCGTGCGGGGCGTGCCGGCTGGGCGGTCAGGCGTTGGCGGTCGTGGGTGCCGTCGCGCCGGCCCGCATCGTGGACGCGGCCTCGCGGATCGCCGCGACGATGTTGTGGTAGCCCGTGCAGCGGCAGATGTTGCCCTCGATCGCGTGACGGATCTCGTCGTCGGTCGGATCGGCGTTCCGGGCGAGGAGGTCGGAGGCGACCATGATCATCCCCGGCGTGCAGAACCCGCACTGGAGGCCGTGCTTCGCCCAGAATCCCTCCTGGAGGGCGTGCAGCGCGCCGTCGGCGGCCTGCATCCCCTCGATCGTCTTGACGGTGGCGCCGTCGGCCTGGACGGCGAGCATCGTGCAGCTCTTGACCGCCTTGCCATCGATCGTCACGGTGCACGCGCCGCACTGGCTCGTGTCGCAGCCGACATGGGTGCCGGTCAGCTCGAGGTCCTCGCGGAGGAACTGGACGAGCATCCGTCTCGGCTCGACATCCCCCTCTCGCGGCGTTCCGTTGACGGTGAGCGCGATGTGCTCGACCACGGGTGGAGCCTCCTTCCGCGAATCCGGTGTCGGCGGTCAGGCCGACGGGGTGCGAGTCGCCCTGTCGATGGATCCGGAATGGGTCAATGGTGAACCGGTCACGGATCGGCTGCACGGCGGTCGCGCACGGTGGCGCCCCGGCGACGGGTCGCGCGAGTCGGTGCCCCCGGAATGACCCGCATCGCGGGTCACTTCGTCGTCGAGCACGCTCGACCCACGGCTCGCGTGCTAACGGTTGAGCGTGCCAGCGATCGATCTGACCCGGCGGCCGGGTCGCCGGTAGCCGAGGCCGCGTAAGGCCGTGTGCAGCGCCGCCTGCTATGGATCCTGGCATGGATCACGCTCGTGACGACGACCTGAATCGGCGGATCGGGGCGATCGTCCGCTCGACTCGAGAGGAAACCGGCTGGGGACAGCGAGAGCTCGCCCGCCGCCTCCACAGCAGTCAGTCCGCGATCCAGCGCCTCGAGTCGGGCGCCGGTCGCTACCTCGATGCCGATCTTGCGTCGGCTGCATTCCGTCTCCTCGGCATCCGGTCCGCGTTCGACGCGCAGACACTGGGCCTCGCCAACCGCCGCGAACAGCGTGACCTTGTTCACGCGCGCTGCGTGGCCTACGCCGGGCGCCGCCTCAAACGTCAGGACTGGGAGACGCGCGTCGAGGTCGAGATCAGCGCCGGCAGATCACGCGGCTGGATCGACCTCCTCGCCTATCGGGCTACCGACCGGTCCCTGATCTGCGCGGAGATCAAGACCGAGGTCGACGATGTCGGTCGAATCCAACGGACGATCGGCTGGTACGCCGACCAGGCGCCGGTCGCGTCGCGAAGCCTTGGATGGCGCCCGCTCTCCACGACCGTCGCGCTCCTGATCCTGTGCTCAGCCGAAAACGACCGCGCCGTCCGCCTCAACCTCGATCTGTTGAAGAACTGCTTCCCCGGCTCGACCCGTGCCTTGGCCGACTGGGCTCGCAGCCCTGACGCACCGCGTCCGGCGGGCTGTCTTGCCATGATCGATCCATTGAGCCGCCGCGCGGACTGGTTGCGACCCAGCGCCTCGGACGGTCGGAGCTCCGCGGCGCCGTATCGCGACTACCGGGCTGCGGCGATGGCGATCCGAGGGTCGATCGACGCTGCTCGCGGCTAGCTACGCGACCTCGTCCAGCGCGGCGCCGATCCCGTCGACCATCGTCGTGATTTCGGATTCCGTGATCACGAACGGCGGCGAGATCTGGAGCGCGTGGCCGCGCAGCACGCGCGTCGCCACGCCGTGTCGAAGCGCCGCCGCCACCGCCCGCTCGGGCAAGCCCGCATCGGCGGCCAGCAGCGACGGCGCGAACGCGACGGCCGCCGTGAGCCCGACCGTCCGGATCTCGCCCACGCCGGGAGCGCTCTCGAGCCGGCGGACCTCGCGATCGAGGACCGGCTCCAGCGCCGCGACGCGGGCCACCAGGCCCTCGCCCTCGAGGATGTCGAGGTTGGCCATCGCGGCAGCCGCCGCGCCAGCGTGGCCGGAGTACGTGTACCCGTGGCGGAACACCGCCCCGGGCACATCGTCGTCCCAGAACGGAGCCCGCACCCGCTCGCCGACCAGCACGCCACCGAGCGGCACATAGCCCGACGACACGCCCTTCGCGAACGTCACGAGGTCCGGCTCGATGCCGTAGCGCTGCGATCCCCACAAGTGCCCGGTCCGCCCGAAGCCCGTGATCACCTCGTCGGCGATGAGCAGGATGTCGTGCTCGCGGCAGAGTCGATTGACCTCCGGCCAGTAGTGCTCCTCCGGCGGGTAGACGCCCCCTGCCCCGATCACCGGCTCGCCGATGAAGGCGGCGATCTCATGACCGCGCTCGGCGAACAGGGCGCCGAGCGTCTCGACATCCATCGACCCGACGTTCACGACCTCGTCGATGAACGTCCCGCCGTAGCCCGCCTTCATCGGCCCGATCCCGACGAGCGACGTCCCCCAGCCGTGCATCCCGTGATAGCCGAACTCGCGCGAGACGATGACCCGCTTCTCGGGCCGGCCCACCACGTCCCAGTAGCGGCGGACGAGCTTGGCCGCGGTGTCGACGGCGTCCGAGCCGCCCGAGCCGAGGAACACGACCGCGTTCGGCATCGGGGCGAGGGCGGCCAGGCGATCGGCGAGCGCCAGCGTTGGCTCGGACGTGTACGCGCCGAAGGACGAGTAGGCCGGCAGACGAACGAGCTGCTCGGCCACGGCGTCGGCGATCTGGCGGCGGCCGTAGCCGACGCTGCACCACCACAGGGCGGCCGTTGCATCGAGCAGGCGGTTGCCGGCGATGTCCTCGAGCCAGACGCCTTCGGCTGAACGGATCACGACCTTCGCCTCGGCGACGACGTGCATGTCGGCAAAGCCATGCCAGAAGCGGCTGGTGGTCATCGGGCTCCTCAGGTCGTGGAGGCGGCGTGGGCGGCCGGCCGGGGCTCGACGGGCCCCGCCACCGGATCGAGCCGATGGTAGACGCCGACGGCCGTGATATGGCCGCGGGCGAGCCGATAGATGAGGTTGGCGGGAAAGAACTGCTGCGTCCCTGTCGCCGCGATCACCTCATCGCGCTCCGGTCCGGGCGCGAGGCGGGCGACGGTGAAGCGCGACCCGTGAGCGGCGGGCGGGTCGATCTCGAGCCAGCCCGCGGCCTCGGCGTTGCGCTGCCAATTCGCGAGCCCGTTCGGGTGGCCGACATACCAGCGACCGGCGAGGCTGAGCAGGGTCACCAGCACGCGCCGCTCGCGACCGGTCCGGCGCCCGATGGCGCGCACCTCGACCACACCGTCCAGGCCGGGCATGCCGATTCGCCATCCAGGATCGAAGGACCGGATCGAGGAGCCTGGTGACGAGATAGATGAGGCTCCAGGTGGCGGACCAGATGGCGGATCGTCCGGGCGGGCGACCGCTGGGCGGCGGCAGGTCCGTAGGCCGCGGCGGGTCGGTGGGCGGCGCCAGGTCGGCGGCCGCTGGACCACCGTCCGTCACGCTCGGCGACGCCGGTGCGGCGCGAAGCGACCGAACGCCGCCGAGCGCGGGTCGATCGCCCGCGGGTCGAGCAGACCGGCCATCTCCTCGCCGGATTCAACCGAGGCGATGCGGCTTGCCTCGGCGACGATCGTCAGCCGCCGGAGGACCTCCGCCCGGCTTGGTGCCGGGGCCCCGGACGCGACCGGTGCGTTCGCGAGGCCGACCCGCGCCAGACCGCGGCCCCGGGTCGAGGCCGCGTAGTGCGCCGCCCACACCAGGACCTCGCGGGTTGCATCGGCCCCCGGTTCCAGCCCGATCGCCCCACACACGATGCCGCGATCGGCGGGCGCCTCGACGATCAGCCGCCAGTTGTCCGGACCGGCGATCAGGTCGAACGCGTAGCTCGCGTAGGCGAGACCGAAGAACGTGGCCGCGCCGGCGCCATCGACGTTGCCTCCGGTCAGGGCAAGTGACGCGTGAATCCCCTCGGTCCCATCGACGAGACGCCGGTGGGCGGCGGCGAAGGCGAGCGCAGCAGCGGGATCGGTCGCGATCGACCCGGAATCCGGCTCGGCGATCTCGACGAGCGGGCAGCCGGCGGCGGCAAGGGCGAGGATCATCGGCCGGAGCTGCTCCGCGGCGGCCTCGGCAGTCGTACCGGACGCTCGGGACCACGACCACGGGCCGACGAGGACCTGCTTGACCGGCGCCGATCCTGCGGCGGCCAGCGCGGCCCACCGGGCGGCGACCTCCGCAGGGTCGTCCGTCGGACTGGCCGGCGCCATCCCGTCGCTGACGAGCTCGAGCCCGACCGCTTCCAGGGCGGCCGCAGTCTCGCGGCGCGCGTCCGGCATGCCCGCGGTGTCGTCGGCGGTGTCGGGACGATCGGCTTCGTCTGGGAGCGGTCCGAGCAGGGTCGAGAACATGGGTCTCCGGGCGAAGGGCGCCCGATCCTATCGCATCGGGTAGGCTCGCCGGGATGCCCAATCCGGGGGACCTCCTGATCGGCCGGTACCGGATCCTCGATCGTCTCGGGTCCGGCGGAATGGCGACGGTCCACCGGGCCCGCGACGAGCGTCTCGATCGCGACGTCGCGATCAAGATCCTCCTCCCCAACCTCGCTGGTGACGAGCAGACCGCGGCCAGATTCGAGCGCGAGGCCAGATCGCTGGCTGCGGCTTCCCATCCCGGCGTCGTCGCTGTCTTCGACGTCGATGCCGGCGATCCGACCACCGGTCGCGAGCCTTTCTTCGTGATGGAGCTGTGCCCCGGCGGCTCGCTGGCCGACCGTCTGGCCGATGGACGCCGCATGGCGCCGGACGACCTCGTTCCGGTCCTCGTCCAGATCGCCGACGGGCTGGCCGACCTCCATCGGCGGGGCGTCGTGCATCGCGACATCAAGCCGCAGAACATCCTCTTCGCCGCGAATTGGGCGAAGCTGGCCGACTTCGGTGTGGCCCAATCGGACGATGCGGCCGGGACGAGCGAGCTCACGATGCCCGGAACCGCGGTCGGGACGCTCGCCTATCTTGCTCCCGAGATCCTCGCCGGCGAACGCGCCACCACGGCAGCCGATGTCCATGGCCTCGGCGTCGTCGCCTTCGTCGCGCTGACTGGTCGGCCGCCGCGACCGGCCGTGTCGATGGCCGATCTCGTGGCGGCGTCCCGATCGCCGGCAGCGCGCGTCTCGACCGTCGCCGCTGACCTGGGACCGGCCTTCGACGACACGATTGCCGCGGCTCTCGCCGTCCGTCCGGCCGACCGGCCCGATGTGCTGGCCTTCGCCTCGGGTCTGACGACGGCGCTCGGTCGCTGGACGCGGGACGGCGGACCCGCCCGCCGGTCATCGACGCCGGGCGGCGCCCCAGCCGGGCAGCGCCTCGCCGACGAGCCCGTCCCGGTCGGCGAAGCGACCACGGCCGTCGCGATGCCGCTCATGGCAACGGCCGCGATCCCGGTCGATCGTTCGCCGGTCGGGCGCGCGTCGGGCGGATCAGACGGCCGGGGCAGTGGCTCGACCGGCTCCATCGCCATCTGGGGGGCGATGGGCGCGGTCGTCCTTGCCGTGATTGCCTTCCTGATCGGTCGCGGCGCGATCGCGCCGGCGGCGCTCCCCTCGCCGATCCCCGGCGCATCGGCGTCGGCCGCAGCCCGGGTCGCGCCGTCTGTCTCGCCGTCGATCCAGGTGACCCCGGTTCCCGCGACGCCCTCCCCGACGGCCGACCCTGCCATCGCCGCGCTCGACGCGATGGGCGCTGCGATCAGCGCGGCGCGCGGCGGACCGGGCGGCCTCAAGGGCAAAGAGGCGAACGATCTGGACAAACGGCTTGGCAGCGTCCGTCAAGCGCTCGATGGCGGGGATCGCGCGGCGGCTCTCGATGCCGCGCAGGCTCTCGAGCGCCGCGTCCGGGATGTCGTGAAGGAGGAACGCGACGACTGGGCGACCCGATTGCGGACCGCATCGGCTGACCTGGTCCGGTCGCTCGGTGGATGAGTGATCGGCGTCCCGGAGAAGTCCCTGAGCGCCTACCTCGAAGACGCCGCCGAGGTCCGCACCGCCTGACGAGCGTCGCCTTACATTCCGCTGACACTCGAGGAGGCCGGTCGGAGGGTCACGGCGTATCCTCCGGCGCGATGCCGCCCCCGTGTTCCCACGCCGAGCGCGCCCGCCGATGAAGACGATTCTGGTCGTCGACGACGAGCGCCACATCGTCGATCTCGTTCGCCTTTACCTCGAGAAGGACGGGTTCGCGGTCGTTGCCGCGCACGATGGCGACGAGGCCCTCGACCGCCACGCCCGGCACGATCCGGATCTCGTCATTCTCGACCTGATGCTGCCCGAAGGTCGACGGGTTCGAGGTCTGCCGCGAGATCCGGCGGCGGGGCGACACGCCCGTGCTGATGCTCACGGCACGGGACGACGACGTCGACGCGATCGTCGGTCTCGAGCTCGGGGCGGACGACTACGTCACGAAGCCGTTCAACCCGCGTGCGCTCGTCGCACGAGTGAAGGCGATCCTCCGTCGGACCGACGCGACCGCGCGCGGCGGCCGGCCGATGGACGTCGGCGAGCTCCGGATCGACCCCCGCCGGCGAGAAGCGACCGTCGCCGGCCGCGATCTTGCGCTGCGCGCCCGCGAGTTCGACCTGCTCACGGCGCTGGCCCGCGATCCGGGGGTCGTCCTGACCCGCGACGGCCTGCTCGAGGATGTCTGGGGAACCGACTTCCCGGGCGAAACGCGGACCGTCGACGTCCACGTCAGCGAGGTCCGCCGCAAGCTCGGCGCGGACGGGCCGCAGATCGAGACGGTCCGCGGCGTCGGCTACCGCCTGGTCCCGCCGGCCCGCGAGCCGGTGCCGGGCCGGGAACCGGCCCCGGCTCCCCGCCAACGCCTCCCACCGACCCGGTCTGACGGCGACGGAACCGTGCCGCGCAGCCTGACCGGCCGGATCGTCGGGGCGATCGCCCTGCTGGCGGTCGTCCTCTGGCTGGCGATCGGCGCGACGATGTTCGTCGCCCTCCGATCGCTTCACGCCGACGCGACCTCGAGCGCCCTTGCCGATGTCGCCCAGACGTTCGCCGTCCGGCTCCGCGGCGCCGTCGTGGATCGGGAGGTCCGCCAGGTGATTGCCCAGATCCGGGACGAGGTCAGCAGCGACACGGTGACCGTTCATCTGCTCGCGGCGGACGGCTCGGTTGTCGATGTCGGTCCGGCCGACCCCTCGCCCGAGCTCCCGATCACGATCTCGACGACGACGCGCGTCGGCGACACGCTGACCGGATCTGCACGGTTCACGGACGGCCAGGTCCACGACTACGCCGCGCTCGTGCTGCGCGGCCCGAACGCGAACGCGGCCCGGGCGATTCTCCTCTCGACGATCGACCTCTCCGGTGCGGCTGCCCTGCGCGACCTCGGACGGACGCTGCCGATCGTGATCCTCGTCACGCTCGCGATCGGCGCGCCGCTGGCGTTCCTGCTGTCCCGCTCGATCGCCCGGCCGCTCGAGCGCCTCGCCCGCCGAACGAGCGAGCTCGTGGAGCCCGGCGCGGCAGCCGGACCGCCGCCACCGCTGCCGCTGGCGGGTCCGCGCGAGGTCCGCGAGGCGACCGCCCGCGTCAACGTCCTCGCCGAGGAGCTCGCCCGGACCCGCGCCCGCGAGAGCGAGCTCCTGGCCGATCTCCGCCACGACCTCCGCACCCCGCTGACCGTCATCGCCGGCTACGCCGCGGCCCTGGCCGATGGAACGGCGACCGGGGCGGCAGCCGACCGTGCGGCCGCCGCGATCGCCGAGGAAGCCGATCGCCTCGAGCGGCTCGTGGGCGAGCTCGGCGCGATCGACCGGCTGCGGGCCGGGACGGACGCCCTCCACCTCGAGCCCATCGACGCCGACGCGGTGATCTCGGCGACGGTCGATCGATTCGCCGCGGCGGCGGCTGCCGCCGGTGTCACCCTGACGGCGTCACGCGAGTCCAGCGCGCTCGACGACGGGTCAGCGGCGACCGGTCGTTCGCTCGCGGCCGACCGGCTCGCCCTCGATCGGATCCTCGGCAACCTGGTCGACAACGCGATCGCCGTCGCGCCACCCGGCGGGACGGTCCGCCTGGCGGTCCGCGCGGTCGCCGATGAGGGCGGCATCGACGGTCCGGCGATCGCCTTCTCCGTGGTCGACGATGGTCCCGGCTTCGCGCCGGGCGGCATCGGTCGGGCGTTCGAGCGGTTCTATCGGGGCGATCCGGCGCGGTCGGGCTCGGGGAGCGGCCTCGGCCTGTCGATCGTCCGAGAGCTCGCCCGAGCCCACGGCGGGACGGCGATCGCCGAGAACCTGAGCCCGCGCGGAGCCCGGGTCAGCGTCGTCCTTCCGGTCCACCCGCCCGACGGCGACGCTCGACGCGCCAGCTGACCCGGCCTCGGTCAGCCCCAGCGGCCGAGCCCGATCACCCAGGCCACGGCCATCGCCACGACGAGCACGAGGAGGGCCGCCAGCCGCCCCATCGGACTGCCGATGAAGCCGCTTGCCAGCTGGCCGCTCGCCCCCGCCTGCCACATCCCGCGGATCGTCGCGACCTTGCCCGGAACGAACGCAACACCGAGCAGCGCACCCGTCACGAAGCCGCCGGCATGGGCCGCGTTGTCGATGTAGCTCGACGCGATGATCCCGAAGAGGATGTTGACCATCAGCAGCGTGCCGAGCTGCCCGACGAAGGCGCGTGACGAGCGATCGAGCGCCGGATTGTGGGTGCGGGTTGCGATCAGCAGGATCCCGAACAGCCCGAAGATCGCCCCGGACGCGCCGACGGCGAGCCCGGCGCCGCCGAACGCGAAGCTGCCCAGGGAGCCGCCGAGGGCGCACACGAGATAGAACACGACCATCAAGGTCGATCCATAGAGCCGCTCGACGATCGGGCCTGCGAGGTACAGCGCGTACATGTTCGACAGCAGGTGGAGCACGAAGTTCGGGTCGTGAAGGAGGGCAACGGTCCACAACCGCCAGATCTCGCCCGCCGCGATCTCGCGCTTGTCGAGCTGGAGGACGTCGTAGATCGCCGACCCGTCCGACGAGAACATGGCGGTCAGAGAGACCGCGATCGTGACCCCAAGAACCGCGTAGGTGGCGTACGGCAGGATGGTCCCTCGGCCGCGAGCGAAGTAGCGCCGCGATGCCCGGACGTTGCCGGTCTCCTTGGCCAGCCAGCCGAGGCGGTTCGCGATCTCCGCCTTGTCCTCGGATGGCGCCCTGCGGTCGGCCTCGCGATAGGCGTGGATCGCACCGTTGAGATCGCCGTCGCGGACACGGGCCGCCGCCACGTTCCGCCAGGCGTGGTAGGTCGAGGTCGTCTCCGGCAGCTCGAGGATCGCCTCCCAGGTCCGGACGGCGGCATCCTCGTCGTCCATCCGATAGCGGGCCTGGGCCATCCCGAGCAGAGCCGCCGCCGTGACATCCGGGTCGTCGAAGCCGACCACCCGCTGATACGTCCCGAGCGCGTCGGCGTAATCGCCGCTCTCGACGAGAGCCGCGCCGCGGTCCAGGAGCCGTCCGGCGGTCGCCCGATCGAGCGGTCCCGAGACGTTGGGGTCGACCGGCGGTGGCGCGCCGGCCGCGTCGATCGGCGCGTCGCGTGAGTCGGGCGGCTGATCCATCGCGCCGGACGATACAGGACCGGCCACTAGACTTGCCGGAATGTGTGGACGGTTCAGCCAGCAGCGCCCGGCATCGGAGCTGGCCGAGATCTTCGCGGCCGAGCCACTCGTCGACGATCCCGGTCCCCAGTTCAATGTCGCCCCGACCGACGACGCCCTGGTCGTCGTCCAGCGCGAGGAGCAACGGGCGATCACGGCCTACCGCTGGGGCCTGATCCCCCACTGGGCCGACGCCGCCAAGGTCGGCTCGCGGATGTTCAACGCCCGCGCCGAGACCCTGACGGCCAGCCCGGCGTTCCGCGACGCGTTCCGGCGCAAGCGCTGCCTCGTCCCGGTCGATGGCTTCTACGAGTGGCATCGCGAAGGCACGCGCCGGCAGCCGTTCGCGATCGCCCGGAGCGACGGCCTGCCGCTCGCCCTCGCCGGGCTGTGGTCAGGCTGGCGTGATCCCGCGGCCGACCGCGTCGTCCGGACGTTCACGATCATCACGAGCCGGCCCAACGACCAGATGGCCGGCCTCCACGATCGGATGCCCGTGATCGTGCCGCCCGAGGCCTGGTCCCGATGGCTCGATCCGGGGCTCGAAGACCCCGCCGAGCTCCACGGCCTGTTCGAGCCGAGCGACGAGGTCGAGCTCCGGATCTGGCCGGTGAGCCTGCTCGTGAACAACGTCCGGAACGACGGACCGGAGTTGTTCGAGGAGGCCGTGCCCCGGGCCGCGACAGCCGCGGGCGCCCAACCCGGCCTGTTCGACGACGTCCCAAGCGAGATCCCGGGCTCCTGAGCCCGGCCCGTCAGTCGGCGACCGCCGCCCAACCTCCGGCCCGCTGCGCCTCGGCGAAGGCCGCCGCCGGCTCGCCGCCCTGATCGAGGGCGACGGCATACGCGGCAACCATCGTCGCGAATGTGCCGTCCGGATCGCTGCTCGGCCGCTCGAAAACGGTCGTCGCCGCGGGGAGCGCCTCGGTCGACGCGCCTTCGACCAGCAGCGCGACGAGATGGGCGCCAGACCAGCCGGCCGCCGCGACGACCGTCGCAAGCGGCTCCGGGTCAAGATCCGCGGCGATCACCAGGACGCGGTAGTCGGGGACGTAGCGGAGGGCGAGCTCGAGGTCGGCGGCATCCACCGACAGCCCGGGCGGTGCGGCACCGTCCTCGACGGTCGCATCGCGATCGTCCTCGAGCAGGGACTCGCCCAGGGCAGGTCCGTCAGGGCTCGGCGACTCGCCGGCGGTCGGTGGCGCGGCAGGGGTGGGCCGGCCGGGCTCACGCAGGACCGCCACATGCCCCACGCTCGCGGCGGCGAGCGCGAGCAGCACCTGGTCGCCGGCCGCGTCCTCGCCGACCCGGCCGACCACCTGGACCGCGGCCCCGGCGCCGGCCGCCGCCACGGCGATGGCTGCGCTCAGGCCGCCGGCGTCGATTCCGTGGGTGGTGGGCTCGGCGATCGGGCTGCCGACGATGACGATCACGACACGAGGGTAGCCGGGTTGTGCCCGCCCGCGCTTTCATCCGGGTGCGGGTGGCCCGCTGAAGCGGCAGTGGGCACGAATTCGCGTGGTGCGAACCTGCACCGACTTCGTTGTCTGACAGGTGGTCTGCAAGGTTGGCACCAGTACCATCGGCCCACTTGTGATCGGTACTCCTGATCACGGCGACCGGGGCTACTTCAACCGAGGACACGAGCGACACCTGTGGAACGAATGCGCGCCCGTTCCCTGTTTCGCCATGGCCCGAGCCGTGGCCGCCGCCCCACCTCGGCCGGTCAGGCCCTGCTCGAGCTGGCGTTGGTCGCGCCCGTCCTGCTGATCCTCCTCGGCGGCGCGATCGACCTCGGTCGGCTGTTCTACGCCAAGATCTCGATCGCCGACGCCGCCCGCGAGGGCGCCCTGTGGGCCGCCCAGCATCCGAACTCGTGGATGCAGGGCTGCGATGCCGGTCAACCGATCAGCCCGTCCAATGAGAACCAGGTCACGTGCCACGTTCGCAACGAGGCAGCCACCGGACTCATCGCGATCAAGAGCACGGACGTCACCTGCTCGTCGACGCCGGCCCCGACCTACACGCCGTGCACGACGGACTCCCCGGCCGAGGGCGGCACGGTCTACGTCGCCGTCACCGGACAGTTCAAGACGATCATGGGCGGGTTCACGTTCAACCTCGGCACGACCGCGGTCGGACGCATCGTCCAGATGCCGCCACCGTTCGTCGCGGCCGCCCAGACGATCACCTTCGATCCCATTCCGGACGCCGTGATCGGGACCGGGTCCGTGACGGCGGTCGCAACCGCGTCGTCCGGGCTGGCGGTCTCGTTCGCGACCACCACCCCGAGCGTCTGTGGTGCGAGCGGAACCAACGGAAGTGTCATCTCGCTGCTGACCGTGGGGACGTGCATCGTCGTCGCGAGCCAGGCCGGCGACGGCGTGTGGGCCGTGGCAGCAGACGTCCAGCGTGCATTTCAGGTGCTGCCCCCGCCACCTCCGACACCCCCGGATCAGGCGATCTCGTTCCCGCCGATGGGTGACCGAGTGCTCGGCAGCGGCTCACATCTCGCCAGCGCGACGGCCACCTCGGGCCTGCCGGTCACATTCACGACCACGACGCCGAGCGTCTGTGCCTCGGCCGGCCCGGACGGCGCGACGATCACGTTGCTCGCGGTCGGGATCTGCACCGTGCAGGCCGATCAGCCGGGCGACGGCGGAGTGACGTACAACGCGGCACCGCCGGTCTTCCAGTCGTTCAACGTCACCCCGGCGCCGCCCGTGTGCTCGGCGCCCGTGGTCAGCTTCACGATCACGCCGAGCACGGGGACGGCTTACAAGAACCAGGGGCACCCGGGGACGACCTTCAACTTCAACGCGAACGCCTCGACAGTTGATCCCAACTGCCATCCCGTCTGGTCATGGAACTTCGGGAACTCGGCTGGCACGTCGACCACGCCGTTCCAGACGACATACGTCTACCCGACAGCAGCCCCGCTTCCGAACCGGCAGTTCACGGTGACGCTGGTCGTCACCGTCGACGGCGGCCTGTCCGGATCGACCACCCGGACCGTCACGGTCAACCCGGGATGAACGTTCGGTCGGAACGCGGTCAGGCGACCGTGGAGTTCGCCATCGCGCTCCCCCTGTTCATCATCCTGATCCTCGGGGTGTTCGACCTCGGAATGGGCATCTACCGGTTGAATGGCACGTCCCAGGCGGCGCGAGAGATCGCGCGAGCCGCGAGTGTGCACCCCTGTTCCGTCTCCACGGCGTGCGTCCTCGGCGACACCGCCGAGGTGCAGGCCGTGATCGCCATCCAGCGAAAGCTGATTCCGAACATCACGACCCTCCAGTTCCAGTGCGTCCGGCCCGACGGCTCGGTCATCTCCGGTTCCGGCGATGGCTGCTCACCGGGCTACTCGGTCCGGGTCACGGTCATCGCGCAGTACAGGCCCGTCAGCCTTCTTGGACTGGCCCAGAACATCGACCTCAAGTCGTCCAGCACCATCAAGATCCAGTGAGAGGAATGGCCATGCATTCGAGGGATCATCGCCGCGAGCGCGGCCAGATCGTGGTGATCTTCGCCATCGCCGCGATGGCGTTGATCCTGATGGTCGGGCTGGTCCTCGATGGCGGCTCGACATACGGGCAGCGACGGCTGCAGCAGAACGCGGCCGACCTCGCGGCGCTCGCGGGCGCGAATGCTTGGCTCCTGAACACGGGCGACGCCGCTGCGAAGAACGCGGCGGCGCTGGCCATGGCCCAGACCGTCTCGGCCGAGAACGGCTATCCGGATGCAGTCAACAACATGGTCGTCACCGTCAGCTCTCAGCCCTACGGAACGGCCGGCGGGCAGACGGTCAAGGTCGACGTCCACGACAAGCACCAGAACGCCTTCGCCGGCATGATCGGCATGCCGACGTGGGACGTAACGGTGACAGCGACCGCCGTCGTGGGACCGGGCGGTGCGGCACGGGGTGTCGCTCCCATCGCGTTCCGAAATGACGTCTTCGTCAACGGGTCCGGAGAGATGATCCCGCTGTACAGCGATCCGGACCATCCGTTCACTTGGGGAGAGACGAACGGCGACATTCCCAACTCGGCCGCCGATATCGCGTGGACCGTCTTTTCGCAGCCAGCCAACCTCCCCACGAGCACCGTCGTCAACATCATCGACGGCTCCGATCAGCTCAGCCGGTCGGTGACGTTCGGGCAGTACATCGGCCAGCACAACAACGGCAACCACACGGCGATCTACAACGCGGTCAATCAGTACCTCCGCGGGCAGAACCTGACCGTCCCGATCGTCGACAATGCCGGCCGCTTCCAGGGCTGGGCCATGTTCCATGTCGTGAGCGCGTCGGGCGGCTCGGCCAAGGACGTCACCGGGTACTTCACCAGCGGCTTCTCGGAAGACCTCGACGTCTGCATGACCTCGTCGGCCTGCCCGGTGACCTATGGCGGGCTCAAGGTCCTCAAACTCATCAACTAGGCGACGGAGGCGGCAAGGGCGGGTCGCCCTCAATCGCCAATTGGAGCGGACTGGCGGGACGATCGGGCCATTGCCTGACGGAGCGGGTCGGCCGACGCTGCTCCCATGACACGACGACTCGTTGCCGGCCCGCTCTGGTTCGTGGCCGTCTCCAGCCTGGTCACCTTCGGCGAGACCCTGATCGGCCAGCCGCGACAGTTCGGAGCCGTCTTCGGCATCCTCGTCGCCGCGTTCGTCATGCTCGACCCGATGAACAAGGTGTGGGCCACCCGCACGGCACAGCTCGACCGAACCGGTCAGCACGTCGTCGGGGCCGATCACCTCGGCTGACTCGCCGCTCAGTCCCTCGCCCGCTCCGCCCCGGCCACCGGCCGGGGCTTCGTCGTTTCCCGGGGAAGGCGGTCTATTCGTCGCCGGAGGTCGGACTGGCCGTATGGCCGCTGCCTTTGCCGGAGCTGCCCGAGCCGGACCCCGAGGACCCGGAGCCTGAGCCTGAGCCGGACCCCGGCCCTGAGCCGGGTCCGGAGCCCGATCCGTCGCCGTTGTCGTCGCCCGTTTCGGTCGGCTCGGCGGTGTCGGTCGGCTCGGCGGTGTCGGTCGGCTCGGCGGTCGGGCTGCGCTCGGGCGACGCACTCGGCGGCGCAGCGGGCGATGGCGACGGAGACTCCGAGGGCGACGGCGCCACGCTCGGTGCCGCCTGGCTCGGGGGCGGACCGCTCGGTGTCGGGGTCGGCGTGGTGCCGTCGAGCAACCCCAGGGCGCCGACGGCTGCTCCGCCCGCGAGACCGAGCGACCCGACGACCACCACGAGCACCAGGGCCAGCGCCTGGGCCCGAACGGACAGCGGTGCCGGAGTGCTGGCGATCGTCCGCCAGGCATCGCCGATCGCCGAGAAGGCTGCGCGCAGATGGCCGCCGGCCAGTGCCAGCCCGAACGCCCGAACCGGCTGCGGCAGCGGCTCATCGCTGATCGCCAGCATCACCCGGTCGGAGAACCCGTCGCTGAGGTGCGGCGCGGAGGTCATCGTCATCGCCTCGAGCTCGCGGGTCATCTCGGCCGCGATGCGGTCCTCGTCGGACGGGTGGAACGGCAGGTCGCGGCTCACGTCGCGCTCCCTTCGACCACGCCGCGAAGCCGGATCAGCCCGCGATGGAGATGCGTCTTGACCGTCCCGACGGGCCGCCCGGTCGCCTGGGCGATCTCGGCGAGGCTGAGGTCGCCGAAGAACCGCAGGGCGATCGTCTCGCGGTAGGGGTCGTCGAGGCGGGACACGGCGGCCCGCACGTCGGCCGCGCGCTCCGCTCGGAGCGAGGTCACCGCGGGATCGGGACCGCCGGGCAGGTCGACCGGTCGATCCGGGTTGGTGGGGTCGATCCAGCTGACGTCGCGCCGCTTCTGCGCTCGGCGGAGGGCAATCCGGACCGCGATCCGGGTCAGCCAGGCACCGAACGGGCCATCGCCGCGCCAGCCGGCCAAGCCCCGGAAGGCCGTCACGAATGCCTCCTGGGCCGCATCCTCGGCTTCGTGGATGTCGCCGAGAATGCGATGGCAGGCGCGGATGACCGCGGCCGACTCGCGATCGACAAGGACGCGGAAGGCGTCGCGATCGCCGGCAAGGACGGCGTCGACGGCGCTGCGGTCATCGACGACCGCGGACTTGCGGGCACGAACTTCTGCGTCTTCGTCTGGGGCTGGCGTGAGACGACTCCCCGGCGCACGGTCGGCCATGAACTGGACACGTGGTGTCCGTCCATCGTCCATGGTTCCGGGAAGTCGTGCAGCCGGCCGGCTTCGCGGGCTCAGCCGTGGCCGCCGTCGTCGCTCCCGCCGCCGCTCCCGCCGCCGTGGCCGGAGTTGTCGTCGCCTCCATCGTGCCCGGAATCGTCGTCGCCGCCGCCCGGGCCGCTGTTGCCGCTCGGGCCGCTGTCGTCGGAGCCGGAGCTGCCACCGTGATCATCCGCGGTCGCGGTCGGCCCGGCCGTTTCACGCGGCTGGTCGGTCGCGTCGGCCGTCGGGTCGGCGGTCGCCGCGGCGGTGGGCTCGGCGGTCGAGTCGGCGGTGGGCTCGGCCGTCGGGTCGGCCGTCGGGTCCGCCGTCGGCTCGGCCGTCGCCTCGGCCGTCGGGTCGGCCGTCGGGTCCGCGGTCGCATCGGCGGTGGGCTCGCTGGTCGGCGCGGTCGCGTCGACCTGGCTGGCCGGAGGCGTGGTGATCGCGTTGGCGCCGAGGACGACGCCGGTGAGCAGGAACAGCGCGACGGCGGAGGTTGCGAGGCTGCGTCCGAGTCGATTCGTGAGCTTCATGAGTCGGTCGTCTCCGTGAGCTGGGACCGACGTCGTTGCCGGCCATCTGACTCATTGAGACGACGGGCCGGCGAAAGGTTTCAGAGGCTGGCGCGCGCTCTAGCCCGAGGTCGGCTCAGGATCGATCGTGTCGTCGGCGTCGTCGGGGCTCTCGGCGCCCTCGGTGGGGCCGGTCGGACCCGCATCCAGCGGCTCGAGCGGATCCTGGACGCCAGTTTCGCGACCCTCGTCCTGCGGCCCGCTGTCCCGCTCGATCGTGACGCGCCCGAATCCGCCGGCCTCCAGCTCCTTGCCGAACGCATCGGCGTCGCCAACCAGCACGATCGCCGACTGGTCGGGCCGGATGTGGCCCGCGGCGGCCAGCACCGCCTCGATCGTCACCGCCTCGATCGCCGGCCGGTAGCGGGTGAGCTCGTCGTCCGGCAGGTCGTGGATCGCCAGACCGGCCAGCGCCCCGACGACGGGACCCGGCGTCTCGAAGCGGAGCGGGAAGATCCCGACCAGGTAGTCGCGGGCCAGATTGAGCTCGGCCGCCTCGACCGGAACCGATCGGATCCGCTCCAGCTCGGTCAGCATGTCGCTCAGCGCCGGGATCGTGACCTCGGTGTTGACCGCGGCCCGGGCGGCGAACGGTCCGGCCGCCCGTCGCAGGTCGAAGCCGGCGCCGGCGCCGTACGTGTAGCCCTTCTCCTCGCGCAGCTTCCGGTTGAGTCGCGAGTTGAAGAGCCCGCCGACGATCGCACCCATCACCGACAGAGCGTGGAAGTCGGCGATCCGACGCGGCAGGCCGACGTGCCCGACCCGGATCTCGGTCTGGACCGAGCCCGGTCGATGGATGACTCTCACGAACCGCTCGCGGACGGCACTCTCCGCGACGATCGAGCCGGTGTGGCCGGCGCCGTAGCCGGCGCCCCAGCCGCCGAACAGCCGCTCGACGATCGCGCCGACGTCGATCCCGGTCAGGTCGCCGCCGATGATCAGCGATGCCCGCGCGGGATCGAGCCCGCGCTGGTATGCCGCCCGGAGCCGCGCGGCATCGAGCCGCTCGACGGTCGCCTTCAGGCCGCCCGACGGCCGGCGATACGGCGAGCCGCCGCTGTAGATCGTCGCGGCGAAGACTTCGTCGGCGCGGCGGCGCGGGTCCGCCTCGGCCTGGAGCAGGTCGTTGAGGCGCTCGTCGCGGAGGCGATCGACCTCGGATTCGGGGAACGTCGGACGGAGGGCGACCTCTGCGAGGAGCTCGAGGGCCGGCTCGAGCCGGGCCGCCGGGACGTCTACCCCGATCGACATCGCATCCCAGCCGCCTTCGGCATGGATCGACGCACCAAGCCGCTCGCTCGCCTCGACGAGGGCGATCGCGTCGTAGCGTTCGGTGCCCTCGGTCAGGGCGCGGGCAGCCAGGACCGTCGCGCCGCCCTCGCCGTCTGGCTCGTCGGCGGCCCCGTTGCGGAGGACGAGCGACCCGCTCACGAGCGGCCGGCCGGGGAGATGGATCAAGGCCAGCGACAGGCCGTTGGCGAGGCGGGTCCGTTCAACGGCCGGGAAGTCGTACGGTCGTGGCGTGCCGGGGGTCGGGCGCTCGGCCACGATCTGCGGCTCGGCGACCACCCGCGGCGCGGAGGTGTCGCTCATGCGGCGACCTCCTCGTCGTCCGCGGACTCGTCCGACTCGGCGTCGGATGCCTCCTTCGGCTCCGCCTCGTCGCCGGCGGCCGTCTCGGCCGTCGGCAGCTCCGGCAGATACGTCAGGACGACCCGGTTGTCGGCCCGGAACGTCGACGCGGCGACGTCGCGGATCTGCTCGGCGGTGACGGCCAGATAGCGCGGCAGCATTCGGTTGATCAGGTCGGGATCGTCGAAGAGCGTCGCGTACATCGAGAGGCGATCCGCTCGCTCCTCGACCCTCGACAGCCCGCTGAGCTCCTCGGTCTCGATCAGGGCGCGGGCCCGCGCCAGCTCGTCGTCGCTGATCGGCTCCGTCGTCAGCCGCGCCAGCTCCTCGTGGAGCGCCGCCTCGACCCGCTCGACGGGGATGCCCGGCCGAACCGTGGCCCAGCCGACGCAGATCGATGCGCCGCCGACGAAGCCGAGCGGCACGAGGGCGACGTCCTGGGCGATCCGCTCGTCGCGGACGAGCCGGCGATGGAGGCGCGAGCCCTTGCCGCCGGCCAGCACCTGGGCGGCGATGTCGAGCGCGTCCAGCCGTTCGTCGCCGTACGCCGGCGCGCGGTACCCGACGTAGACCCGCGGCAGCGGCACCTTGTCGTGGACCGTCTCGCGGATCTCGCGCCCGAGGATCGGCGGCAGGGACAGGTCGCCGAGCTTCGGGATGTCCGGGTTGGCCGGAATGCCGCCGAAGTAGCGCTCGGTCCACCGCCGGATCTCGTCCGGCTCGACGTCACCGACCACCGTCAGGACCGCGTTGTTCGGGGCGTAGTACGTCCGGAAGAAGGCGCTGACGTCCTCGATCGAGGCCGCGTCGAGATCCTCCATCGAGCCGATCGTCACGTGGTGGTACGGATGCTCCGGCGGGTAGAGATGGCCCTGGACCTTCTCGTACCACGAGCCGTACGGGCGGTTGTCGTACGACCAGCGCTTCTCGTTCTTGACGACCTCGCGCTGGTTGTCCAGGTTCTCCTGGTTGAGCGCGTCAAGGAGGGTCCCCATCCGGTCGGCCTCGAGCCACAGGGCGAGCTCGGCCTGGTGCGATGGGAGCGTCTCGTAGTAGTTCGTCCGATCGAGCCAGGTGCTGCCGTTCATCGTCCCGCCGGCGCTCTGGACGAGGGACATGTGCTCGGCCTTGGTGACGTTCCGGGACCCCTGGAACATCACGTGCTCGAACAGGTGCGCGAAGCCGGTCTTGCCCTCGACCTCGTGCTTGGATCCGACGTCGTACCAAAGGTTGACCGCTACCACCGGGGCCAGCCGATCGACCGCGATGATGAGGCGAAGGCCGTTGGCCAGGCGCTCGTCGGTGAACGACACGGTCGGCTGGGTGGGCATGGGTCGGGCTGGCTCCTCGCGAGGTCGGGAGCCCCGATTGTAGGGCGGACCGGGCCGACCGGGGCGTGGCCGGGCACGCCGATCACGGCTTGACAAGGCCACGGTGCACGCGTTAGATTTCCATCTAACACGCGTTAGGAGCAAGAGAGCGATGGCAGCACGACCGGCGACCAGGCGTCCGATGGGTCGACCCACCGACCTGCCGCAGCGCGCGATCGTCCGCGACCTCACCCGGACCGGCGCCTCCTACCGGATCGACTGGGATGTCCGGACGGCCTACGACTTCATCTTCTCGCTGTCCGGCGACGCCGGCTCGACCGACGACCTGCCGGCGCCCGACCGGGCCTGGCTCGTGGACACCCGGAAGGCCCTCCCCGACGACGTCCAGGCCGGGATCAGCGATCTCTTCGAGAGCGAGCTGGCGATCCATGCGGGCGTGCTGCTCGTCGACCAGCCGGACGTTCGGACCGCGGCGGATGTCGTCGCCCTCGTCGACGCGACCGGCCCGGCCGAGCTCGCGGCGGCCCTCTTCTCCGACAACAGCCACGACGCGGAGCTGAACCAGGTGGTCGATCGAGCGATCGCCGGCGACGCGACGGCTCTCCCGATCCTGGCCGAGAAGCTGCCCGACTGGAACCGCAAGGGCCGGATCGAGCTGCTTCGGGACCCGGCTCTCGCCAAGGATCGGATTCTGGCCGTGCTCCGCGCCTGGCAGGTGCCGTTCGCGGAGATCGAGGACCGGGTTCGGTCGATCATCGAGCGCGACTACGACGAGCGCGCAGCAGACCGGGAGCGACTCGCGCCGGCCGAGCTGATCGAGACGACGACCGGCGGCGTGCGGTACCTGCCGGAGCCTGGGATCTCGCGGGTCGTTCTGGGCCCGTCGTACTTCTCGCGGCCGTACAACTTCCTGATGTCGGCCCGCGACTGGCGGTTCTTCGGCTACCCGGTCGCCGA
This sequence comes from uncultured Chloroflexia bacterium, assembly GCA_963746075.1. Taxonomy (GTDB): domain Bacteria; phylum Chloroflexota; class Limnocylindria; order Limnocylindrales; family CSP1-4; genus CF-46. The sequence goes on along the minus strand of CAVUZY010000006.1, from coordinate 114,368 downwards.
CAGCGCGCTCGGGCCGTCCGATGCGCTGACCCCGCCGCTGTCGCTGGTCCGGCTCCACCGGGCCCTCGGCGACGAGACGCGGCTCCGGATCCTGAAGCTGCTCGCCTCGCGCGACCTGTACCTGACCGAGATCGCCCAGCAGCTCGATCTCTCGAAGCCGACGATCAAGCACCACATGATGCAGCTCCGGGCGGCCGGCCTGGTGACGATCACCGACTCGGGCACGGTCCTCTACTACACCCTCCGGCGTAATCGGCTCGACGACGCGTCGGCCGAGATCAAGCGGTTCCTGATCGGCTAGCGACGGCGCCGCGCAACCCAGGGCCGCGGTCGACCCCGCGGCCCCTCTTCGGGGGTACGAGTTAGATGAACATCGAACACATGACAGATCGAAACAGCACGACAACGAGAGAGATCGGGGTGACCGACATGATCGACCTGCAACAGGCCCTGGTGGCCGACCACATCGCTTCGCTCGAGCGCGAAGGCTCGGCGATCCGCGCCGAGCGCGAGCTGGACCACGTGCGAGCGCACGCGGTCGCCGGCACCGACGCCGCCGACCATCCGGCCGATCTCCCGTCGCGCCGGGTCCGGCTGGGGCGCTGGTTCGTGGCAGTTGGCGAGGCGATCGGCGGCTCGGCGAGGGCCGCGAACGCCGGCCGTGCCAACGCCGGGACCGCGGCGGCCGCAGCGATGGCCACCCACGACGACCCCTGCGACGACGCCGCCGATCGGCTGGCGCCGGCCGCCTGACCCGACGCCCGGGCGGCCCCTGCACGGCCGCCCGGGCGACCTTTCCCTCCGACTCTCCCTGCGACGGCGGTCGGGACGGCTCTCCCGCACGTCCCGACCGCCGTTGCTGATCCCACGATCACGGTCTGGTCGTACCATCGGCAGATGGTGGTGACGACCGATCCCGTTCGAGCCCAATGGGCGGCGCGGCTGCGCCTCGGCGTGCTCGCGCTGGTCTCGCTGCTCATCGCGCACACGGCGATCTACGCCGCCCAGTACGGCCTCGGCGATCGATTCGCTGGCGCGATGTCGGGCGCCGGGCATGACGGCTGGTGGCTCCCCGCCAGCCTGGCCATCCTCGGCGTGGGCCTCGTCGCCCTGCTCCACGTCCTCGGCGTCCTCTCCCGGCTCGAGTCGGTCGCGCGTGACGTGCCCGAGGAGCGGCTGCGACCCGGCGACGCCGCCGGACCGCGGTTCGCGCCCGAAGTCCTGACGATCTGGCGGCGACTGTTCCTCGTCGTCGCCGTCCTCTTCGCCGTCCAGGAGAACCTCGAGCACCTGGTGATGCAGGGGCACCTGCCGGGCGTCGACGTGCTCGGCGGCGCGGAGTATCCCCTCGCCCTGCCCATCCTCGCGGCGGTGACGCTGACCCTCGCCGCGCTCGGCGCGCTCGTCCGGTGGCGGATCGCCACCCTTCGCGCGCTGGTGTCGCGTGCCACTCGCCCGATCCGCGAGCCCATCGTGGCCGACGTTGCGGCTCGCCGGTGGCGGATCGTCGGTGAGCTGGCGCCCCGCCGATGGATGGTCGCCCGACTCGATGCCGGTCGTGCGCCACCGTCGCCCCTCCGTCCCTGGTAGACACCGTCGGCCGCTTCGCGCCGGCGGGCCCGTGCCCCCTTGTCGGGCACCACGGAGGAACGAATCTGATGTCCACTCGTACGTCGCACGCCAACCACTTCGTCAGTCGCCGCGGCCGAACGTCGCGAATCACCCGCGCCGCCCTCGGCCTGGTCACCGGCCTGATCGCGGCGACCATCCTCATTCCGGCGATCGCGCTCGGCCACGCCGAGCTCGACACGGTCACACCCGCCAACAAGTCGACCGTCGAGGGCTCGCCGTCCGAGATCGTGATGACCTTCGTCCAGGACCTTGACGCTGCGAAGAGCTCCATCCGTGTCGTCAACTCGTCGGGCGCCGTGGTGGTCCAGGGCGGCACGGTGGCGCCGGGCAAGCCGCGCGAGATGACGCTCCAGCTGACGACTCCCCTGCCGCCCGGTGCCTACCAGATCCGCTGGATCACCTTCTCGAGCGAGGATGACGAGCGGGACAGCGGCACGACCACCTTCACCGTCGTCGCGCCGCCGCCGTCTCCGACGCCGGCCCCGAGCCTCGCCACGGCAGCACCATCGGCGCCAGCCTCGGTCGCGCCGTCGCTTGCGCCCTCGATCGCGCCGACCGTCGCTCCATCGCCCTCGTCTCCGCCGACCGCGCCGGCATCGTCGACGAGCGACGCCCTGATCCCGATTCTGGCGGTCGTCGTCGTGATCGTCGGGCTCGGGCTGTGGCTGCTTCGCGGCCGGTCGCGCAGTCGTGGCTGACCTGACCCACCTCCGGCCGAGTCGCAGGTTCCTCGCGCTCGTCCCCCTCGTCGGCGGGCTGCTGGCGGCCGGCCCGGCGACGGCTCTCGCCCATAGCCTCTCGAACACCTACCAGAGCCGCCTGCCGCTCGTCGTGTACCTCGCCGGTGCGGCCCTCGCGGTCGGGCTCTCGTTCGCGTTCCTGCTGATCGCCGACATCCGAGCCGACCCGCCGGTCACGACGCCGGGCCGCGTGCCGCCGGCGCCGCTCCGATTCCTCCTCCGATCGATCGGGCTGATCGGCTGGATCTGGATCGTCGCGCAAGGGATCGCCGGCGGATCGGGCTCGGGCGACGTCACGAGCCTGTTCCTGTGGGTCTACGGCTGGGTCGGGCTCGCCACGGTCTCGGCGTTCGTCGGCCCCGTCTGGCACTGGCTCGACCCGTTCGCGACGCTCCATGACCTCGGCGCGGGCCTGGCCCGCCGGCTCGGCATCCATGGCTGGGCGGTCGCCGAGTACCCCCGCGTCCTCGGGCGCTGGCCGGCCGTCATCGGGCTCGTCTTCTTCATCTGGCTCGAGCTCGTCGGCAACGGATCCGGCCCGCGCGGGCTGTTCATCGTCCTCGTCGGCTACACCGCGTTCAGCCTCGCGATGATGGCCCAGTTCGGGCGCGACGCCTGGCGGGCGAACGGCGAGACGTTCAGCGTCTGGTTCGGGGTCCTCGGCCGCCTCGCCCCGTTCGCGCTCGTCGGGGATCCGGCCGAGGGGCGGGTGGCCCGGCGGTCGTTCGCGTCGGGCCTGCTCCTGCCCGGCTGGCGGTTCGAGGACGTCGTCCTCGTCGCCCTCGGGACCGGCTCCATCCTGTTCGACGGGTTGTCCCAGACCCAGCCGTGGTTCGACGTGTTCGGCGCACCCGGCGTCCCGATCAAGACGCTCCAGCTCGTCGGATTCCTCGGGCTGATCGCCGTCGCCGCGATCCTCGTCTCGCGCCTGGTCGGCGTTCGGGCGACCGCAGCCGGGCTGCTGCCGATCGCCGCGGGCTACCTGGTCGCCCACTACTTCACGTACCTGTTGATCGACGGCCAGCGGATCATCATCGCCATCGCCGACCCGCTCCAGCAGGGCTGGGACCTGGGCGACTTCGGCTGGGCGTTCTTCGAGCCCAATTCGACATTCCTGCCGCCCGGCTTCGTCTGGACGATCCAGCTCGCCGCCGTGGTCGGCGGTCACATGCTCGGCGCCTGGGCGGGCCACGTGGTGTCGGCCCAGGAGTCCGGCGCCGTGCGCGGCGAACGCGCGCACGTGCGGCGCGAGGTGCCGCTGGCCGTGATCATGGTGTTCCTGACGACGCTGACCCTGTGGTCGCTCGGCCAGGCGCTGGTGGTCGAGGCGCCGACGACGGCGAGTCCTGTACCGGCCGCCGTGACTTCGCCGCTCACGCGCTGACCGGGACGGTCGGCCCCTCAGTCCGGCGCGACCCCGATCAGGCCGGGCAGGTCGCGCATGTCCTGGAACACCGTGGTGGCCGGGCCCTCGAGCGCGGCCGCCGGCGTGACCCCGCCGCCGTAGCCGAACGCGCGCATCCCGGCCGCCCGGGCCGCAGCGACCCCGTGGCGGCTGTCTTCGACGACGACGCAGCGGGCCGGCGCAACGCCCATCGCCGACGCCGCGTGGAGGAACAGGTCCGGGGCCGGCTTGCCGTGCTCGACGTCCTCGCCGCTGTAGATCCGGTCGCCGAAGCGGGAAGCGAGGCCGGTCAGCGCGAGGTTGCGCCGAATCTTCGCGTGGCCGCCGCTCGAGGCGACGCAGGTCGCGTACCCGGCGGCCTGGATGGCGTCGACGGCGTCGGCCACGCCGTCCACGGCCTGAAGCTCCGCGTCAAACAGGCGGACGTAGCGGTCCGCGAACGCGTCCCACTCCGGGCCGATGTCGCGGCCGAGATGCCCCTCGATCTCGGCGCGCATCGCGGCCTCCGTCCGGCCGACGAACCGCTCGACGATCTCGGGCTCCGACATCGGCCAGCCGAGCTCCGCCAGCAGCTCGGCATCGAGCCGGATCGACAGGTGCTCGCTGTCGACGAGGACCCCGTCGCAGTCGAAGATGACGAGGTCGAACGGATGCGGGGTCGTCACCGCGACGAGGCGGCGAGCTCGGCCGGCGGCGCGTCCGCGGCTGCTGCGGGACGGGCGCCGGCCGGCACCGGTGGGCGGCCCGGGTTCGGCACCCACTCCGCGAGCGAGCGGACCTCCGCGATGCGGTCGGCGATCGCGGGATCGAGCGCTTCGGCGGCCGCGACCGCGGTCTCGATCGCCGTCAGGCAGAGGATGCCTTCGGCGGTGGCGGCGAGGCGGATCTCCGCCGCGTCGCGGACCGCACCGGAACGCGGCGTCGGGGTGTTGACGACCAGCCGGACCTCACCCGACGCGATCAGCTCGAGGATCGCGGTCTCGCCGAGGGCAGGATCCGGCTCCGCGCCGAGCTTGGCGACGGGCCGGACCGCGAGGCCCATCGCCTCGACCACGGCCGCGGTCCCGCCGGTTGCCGCCAGACGGTAACCGGCGGCCGCGAGAGCCGACGCCAGCCGCGGGAGCTCTGCCTTGTCCCGCTCGGCGATCGACAGCAGCGCGAGCGGCGCGTCATCCGGCCCGAGCCGCCGCGGCGGGACGAGCGACGCGCCGGTCAGCGCCTTGGCCAGCGCCACCCGCGGGTCCGTGCTGATCCCGATGACCTCGCCGGTCGACTGCATCCCGGGCCCGACCGACGGGTCGACGCCGCGCAGCTTCGCCGTCGAGAACGCGGGCGCCTTGACCGCGACGAACGCCGGCGGCGTCGAGCAGCCCGTTCGGCCAGCCCAAGTCGGCCAGCCGCTCGCCGAGCGAGATCCGGACGGCCAGCTCGACCATCGGCACCCCGGTCACCTTGGACATGAACGGCACGGTCCGCGAGGCGCGCGGGTTGACCTCGATCAGGTAGACGCCGTCCTCGCGGACGATGAACTGGGCGTTGCACAGGCCGCGGACCCCGAGCGCGAGCACGATCCGCTCCATCGTCGCGACGATCAGGTCCTGGTCGCCCGGCCCGACCGTCCCGCGGCGGGAAGACCCCGACCGAGTCGCCGCTGTGGACGCCGGCCCGCTCGATGTGCTCGAGGAGGCCCGGGATCAAGACCCGCTCGCCGTCGCTGACCGCGTCGACGTCGACCTCGATCCCCTCGAGGTAGCGGTCGATCCGGACCGGCCGGTCGGGGTCGACGACGGTCGCCGCCGCCAGCTGCCGGACGAGGTCCTCGGGCGAGTAGCAGAAGTCGATCGCGAGACCGCCGATCACGAAGCTCGGCCGGACGATGACCGGGTAGCCGATCCGCTCGGCGAGGGTCAGCGCCTCCTCGATGCTGTGGGCCATCCCGCCCTCCGGCTGGGGGATCCCGAGCCGGTCCAGCAGCGCCGAGAACCGCGTCCGTTCCTCGGCCTGGTCGATCGTCTCGAGGTCGCTGCCGAGGAGCGGCACGCCCGCGGCGGACAGCGGCGCAGCGAGGTTGAGCGGCGTCTGGCCGCCGTAGGCGACGACCGCGGGGAGCGAGCGTCTCCCCCGCCCCGGTCTCGGCCTCGATGACGCTCCGGACGCTCTCCGGATCGAGCGGCTCGAAGTACAGCCGGGACGACGCGTCGAAGTCGGTCGAGACCGTCTCGGGGTTCGAGTTGATCATCACCGCCTGCCAGCCGGACCGACGCAGGGTGTCGGCCGCCTGGACGGCGCAGTAGTCGAACTCGATCCCCTGCCCGATCCGGACGGGGCCGCTGCCGATCACCAGCGCGGCCGGCCGCGCGACGGGCGGCGCCTCCGGCTCCGAGCCGGCGGCTGCATACGTTGCATAGAAATACGGCGTCTCGGCGGCGAACTCGGCGGCGCAGGTGTCGACCATCGCATAGCCGGGTCGCAGGCCGAGCGCCAGCCGGGCGTCGCGCAGCGCCTCCTCCTCGACCCCGGCCATCGTCGCGAGCTCACGGTCGCCGAAGCCGGCCCGCTTGACGGTGGCGAGGAGCGTCGCGGCCTCGTCGTCGGCCGGGTCGGCGAGCCGGCCGCGGATCGCCCGGACCTCGAGCTCGAGGGCGACGTTCCGGCCCATCTCGGCGAGGAACCACGGCGCGATCCCGGTCGCCTCCTGGATCGTGACCTCCGGGACGCCGCGCCGAAGCAGCCCGAGGATCCGCCACAGGCGCGAGTCCGAAGGCGCGAGGAAGCGCCGGAGCACGATCGGGGCGGCGGTCCGCTGGGCGTGGCGGGTCGACTCGCAGGCATTGCCGGCCTCGTCGATCCAGCGGATCGGCTCGTCGGCCTCGGGCGCGAGCTCGCCCGGCCCAAGGCCATAGACGCCGGCGAGGTAGTCGAAGCTCGACGTCCAGCTCGGGTCCTCGGCCAGCGGCCCGGCGCCGGCCTGCTCGAGCCCGCGGAGGGCCTTGTTGAGGGCGGCCCCGAACGTCCGATCGATCGCCATGACCTCGCCGGTCGCCTTCATCTGGCTGCCGAGCGTCCGATCGGCGGTCGGGAACTTGTCGAACGGGAAGCGCGGCAGCTTGACGACGACGTAGTCGAGGGCCGGCTCGAAGGCCGCGACGGTCGTGCCGGTCACGACGTTGGGGATCTCGGCGAGGGTCCGCCCGCACGGCGATCTGGGCCGCGACCCGGGCGATCGGATAGCCGGTCGCCTTCGACGCCAGCGCGGAGGACCGCGACACCCGCGGGTTCACCTCGATCACCGCGTAGTCGGTCGAGTCGGGCGAGAGGGCGAACTGGACGTTGCAGCCGCCCTCGACGCCGAGGGCCCGGATGATCGCCAGCGCCGCGCTTCGGAGGCGCTGGTGGACCGGGATCCGGCAGCGTCTGGACCGGGGCGACGACGATCGAGTCGCCGGTGTGGACGCCGAGCGGATCGACGTTCTCCATCGAGCACACGGCGATGCACGTGTCCTCGGCGTCGCGCATCACCTCGTACTCGATCTCCTGCCAGCCGACGAGGCATTGCTCGACCATCACCTGGCCGATCGGGCTGGCGCGGAGGCCGGCCCGGATCCGCTCGCGATAGGCCTCCTCGGTCTCGACGATGCCGCCGCCGGTCCCGCCGAGCGTGAAGGCCGGGCGGACGATCGCCGGCAGGCCGATCGTCGGCGAGCGCCTCGTCGGCGGACGATCGGCGGGCCTCGGCGGTGGCGCCCTCGACGATGAAGCTGGCGGCGTAGGGCTGGCCGATCCGGTCGAGCAGGTCGCGGAACGCCTCGCGGTCCTCGGCCATCCGGATGGCCTCGAGCGGCGTGCCGAGCAGGCGGATGGCGTGACGCTCGAAGACGCCGGCTTCGGCGAGAGCCGCGGTCAGGTTCAGCGCGGTCTGGCCGCCGAGACCGGCCAGCAGCCCTTCCGGCTTCTCCTTCGCGATCACCGCCTCGACCGCCTCGACGGTCAGCGGCTCGAGGTAGATCGCGTCGGCGACCTGGGGGTCGGTCATGATCGTCGCCGGGTTGCTGTTGATCAGGATCGTCCGGACGCCCTCGGCGCGGAGGGCGCGGCAGGCCTGGGTGCCGGCGTAGTCGAACTCGGCGGCCTGGCCGATCACGACCGGCCCGGAGCCGAGGATCAGGACGGACGCGGGCTTGCGGCGGACGGTCTCGGTCGGTCACGACCAGCAGCTCAACGCGGCGACCCTGCCCGCTCCGCCGCCCGAGCCACGAACCGGTCGAACACCGCCAGGGCGTCGAGCGGGCCCGGCGCGCCCTCGGGGTGGTACTGGACGGTCTCGATCGGCAGCGTCGCGTGGCGCAGGCCCTCGACCGAGCCGTCGTTCAGGTTGACCTGGCTGACGTGGAACCCGGAGCCGCGCGAGCACGGACTCCCCGACCACCTGGACCTCGTGGTTCTGGGCCGTCACCTGGACCAGTCCCAGCTCGACGTCGCGGACCGGATGGTTTGCGCCGTGGTGCCCGAACCGGAGCCGCGGTCGTCTCCGCGCCGGCGGCTCGGGCCACGATCTGGTGGCCGAGGCAGATGCCGAGCAGCGGCCGGCCGTCGTCGATGATCGCCCGCGCCAGCGTCGACGGGGCCCTCGAGCCGGGCGGGGTCGCCGGGGCCCGGCGAAAGGATGAGCCCGTCGATCTCGTCGGCGAGCGCGACGGAGGTCGAGATCGTGTGCGGCAGGATCCGGACCCGGGCGCCGCGCCGGCGCATCCCGCGCACGATGTTCGACTTCAGCCCGAAGTCGACGATCCCGATCAGCGGCCCGCCCTCGTCGTGGCGGCCGACGTCCATGATCGAGGACGGCGAGACCTGGCCGACGAAGTCCTGGTCCTCCCAGCGCGGCACGGCCCGGGCCCGATCGACGGCGCCGTCGCGATCGACGAACCCGGGCTCGGTCACGATCGCCGCGGAGGCTGCCGTGTGTCCGGAGGTGGCGGGCGAGCGCCCGGGTGTCGACGCCGGCGATCGCCGGGATGCCCGAGTCGCGGAGGAGCGCGGCGAGCTGGCGGACGTCGTCGAGGACGGCGGCGGTCGCGTTCGCGACGACGAGGGCCCGGAGCCACGGCCGGACCGACTGGTCGTCGTCGAGCATCCGGCCGTAGTTGCCGATCAGCGGGTAGGTCATCACCACGATCTGGCCGGCGTAGGACGGGTCGGTGCAGACCTCCTGGTAGCCGGTCTGGCGAGGTGTTGACGACGAGGTCGCCACCGGCGGCGAGCGGGTGCGCCGAACGCGATCCCCGGGAAGACCGTGCCGTCCTCGAGCGCGAGGAGCGCCGGTCCGAGATCGCCGACCCGCGGATCGACGATCGATGAGGCGCGCGGTCGGGGCGGGATCGGCGACGTCGAGATCACCGGCCCCTCACACAGAAACGCCACCGGCCCGGCGGGCTCGGTGGACGCGCGGATAGACGATCGTCGGCCTCCCTTCCGGCCTCACGGAACCGGTTCGCCGGCCTCACAGGACCGGCCGTCAAGGATGCTCGAAGGGTAGCAGGATCGGGACGCGGCCGACTCGGGCGCACTGGCGCGCCGGCGCTCCGTCGAGAAGGACTCGCGCGGTCAGCGGCCGGAGCTGGTGTCCTCGGCCGGGTCGATCGGCGCGAGCGCATGCCCGATGGCGACCAGCGCCTCGGCGGCGGCCCGGTAGTGCTCCGGCGGGATCGACAGGACCTGGGCCTCGTGACTGGCCTGCTCCGGCACGATCACGAGCGTCGCCGGCCGGTGGCGCTCGATGTCGAACTGGATGCGACGAAGCCCGTCGATCGGGACCGCCAGCGCCACACGATCCGGCGAGGCGACGACGAGGCGGCGGTCGGTGACAGCGAGGACGGCATCGGTCGCGCTCGCCCGAAGGCGGACCCGCTCGCCCGGCTCGAGAGCTCGGAGGACGTGGGGCTCAACGGAGGGATCGGTCTGTTCCATGCGTCGTTTTCCCGTGCGGTCAGACTGACGCCGGAATTCTATGTTCGGAGTTCCGCGGCGACGCGACTGAAGGCAAAGACTGCGACGTTGCAGTTTTCTGACGTCGCGTCTTGTCCTGGGCGCTCGCGGCCGTCACTCAGACGTGCAGTTATCCGCGCGCACCCGGCCCGGTCCCCACCGCGGAGGAAACCCGCCCGACCCCCTCGACTGCGGCCCCCATGGCCGAGATGCGGCCCGGCGTCAGACGCCGAGGATCGTCGAGCCAGTCGCGTCGAGGCGGCCGAGCGGGAATGCCGCGCTGATCATCCACGTCCGCGTCTCTCGGGCGCCTCAACCGTCCGCCGTCCCGACCTTTCGATCCGCTGTCATTCGAGGGCCAGTACCTCCGGGTGGTCGATCACCGCGGCGTCGCCGGCCACACTCCAGTTGAACGGGCACGAGACCACGCGCAGTGGGGGGCGGGCCCGTTTTTCCTGTCTCAGCCGTCTCCGCCGCGCCGGCCCGGTCTGCCCTCGACACGCACGCCCGCCGACCTCCGCGACGCAACCGCCTTGCGAACCGCGTCGAGCAGCCGGGCCTGGCATCCGCTGCGGAGCGAAGGTCGTCGGCGATCAGACGCTCGGCGAACCCGAACGGGACGATGCTCGTGACCGGCTCGCCGACCAGCTCGTCCCGCAGGTAGCCGAACTGCGTCTCGGCCTGCTCGTTGAGCAGGACGATCTGCCGCCCTGATCGAGGCGGCGCGCCTGACCGTCGAATGCCGTGTTCGCGCTGGCGCACCCGCTGCGCATCGGGAGCCATCCGGGAATATCCTGTGGCTGCCGGGGGATCTGGGGCGCGACCAGACGAGGCGGCACACCATGACGGATCGGTCCATCTTCACCCTGCGGGACGTCACCTTCGACGGGATCCCCATCAGCGACGTCACCATCAAGATCTTCACGACGGCTGCAGCCCAGGTGCTCGGCGTGAAGCTGTGGACGGCGCTCGGCGGCGAGGACATCGACAAGATCCTGCCCGTCGAAGGCGAGCTCGTCGGATACACCGACCAGGGCGAGTTCCGTGGACACGCCAAGCTCGAGGTCATCAACGGCGCCCGCACGATCCCTCTGACGCTCTCGGGTCGGGGCCAGCTGTCCGGGATCCCGCAGGAAGAGGACGCGCTCCAGCCTGTCGGCTCCTGACGACAAGCGGCCCAAGCGAACGGCCCCCGGATGGCTCCGAGGGCCGTTTCGTGCGTGCCGGGGTGGTGAGCCGGGGGAGACTCGAACTCCCAACCAACTGATTAAGAGTCAGTTGCTCTGCCATTGAGCTACCGGCCCAGCGAGGCAGGAGGATACCCCATGTCGGCCGGCGGAGGCTTCCGCTGCACTGAACGACTCCGGGGTCCGAGCCGTAGGGACGGGTGATGGAGCCGCGATCGCGCTCCCTTGCGCCTGGTGGTGCTGGCCGGTGTCGCGGCGTGGTCCGCCGCATGCCCACCCAGCGCGGCGAGGTCGCCGGCGCGGTGCTCGATGGTCGTCGATGCCGAGACGGGCGAGCGCAGCATGCGCGCGGGCGGCGTGGACTGATCGAGGACGCCGCCCCAGCCGGCGTGACATCGGCGCCCGCCTGAGACGCTCAGGTCGCCGCCGGCAGCCCCACGGTCTCGTCCTCGTCGACCTCGCCCTCGATCGTGACGTGGGGCAGCCAGCCGAGCCACGAGGGTAGCCACCAGTTCCACTCCCCGAGGAGCCGCATCGTGGCGGGCAGGAGGACGCTTCGCACGATCGTCGCGTCGAGGAACACGGCGACGGCCAGACCCAGCCCGAGCTGCTTGATGATCGTCAGCTCGAGCGTCACGAACACCGCGAACACCACGACCATGATCGCGGCCGCGCTCGTGATCGTGCCCGACGTGATCGCGATGCCGCGGGCGACCGCTTCGTTCGAGGTGAGCCCGTGGTCGCGCGCCTCCTTGATCCGGGTCAGGATGAAGACGTGGTAGTCCATCGACAGCCCGAACAGGATCGTGAAGATGAAGACCGGGATGAAGGACTCGATCGGGCCCGGCTTGAAGTGCAGGACGTCGGCGAAGTGGCCGTCCTGGAACACGTACACGAGGACGCCGTACGCCGCGCCGGTCGACAGGAGGTTGAGCAGGATCGCCTTGATCGGGATGACGATCGAACGGAACGCGACCAGGAGCAGCAGGAACGACAGGCTCAGCACGAAGAGCGCGACGAGCGGCATCCCGGTCGCGTAGAAGTCGACGATGTCGAGGGTGTACGCGGCGTCGCCGGTGACCAGGGCGCGGGTTCCGGCCAGCCCTCCGAACAGCGGCGGCAGGACCGATGTTCGGATCTCCCGGACGATCGCCTGGTTCTCGAGGTCGTTGCTGCCGCCGCCCATCGTGTAGGTCACGAAGGCGGCCTTGCCGTCGCGCGAGGTGAGCGTCGCCGGCGGCCCGCCCATGCCGTCGATCGCCAGGATGCGGTCGGACATCGTCGCGATCGCGGACTGCGTCGCCGGCTGATCCGCCCCCGTGACGACGACCGACAGGTCGAGCCCGGAGCCGCTCGGGAACTTCGCGTTCAGCACGTTGACGGCCTGGACCCCGTCGAGCGAGTCCGGAAACGAGGTGAAGTCGGCCTGGCCCATGTGGAGTCGAGTCACCGGTGACGCGATCACGAGGAGCAGGACCGACACCCCGACCGCGCCGACGAGCGGCCGACGCATCACCGAGCGGACGAGCATCGCCCAGAGGCCGCTGCCCTCGGGTCGATCGCGACCGAGGATCGGGATCCGGAGGCGGTTCACCCCGTCGCCGAGGATCGCCAGGATCGCCGGCAGGAACGAGAGCGACCCGATGACCGCGACCAGGATCACCGCGATCGTCCCGATCGCCATCGACCGGAAGAGCGGGTCGTCGAGCAGGAACAGGCCGCCGATCGAGATCATCACCGCGAGCCCCGAGAAGAACACGGCCCGGCCGGCGGTGTTGCTCGCGACGTCGATCGCCGCGAGCTTCGAACGCCCGTGGCGCCGCTCGGTCCGGAACCGGGTGACCATGAACAGCGAGTAGTCGACGGCAACGGCGAGCCCGATCAGGACGATCAGCTGGCTCGCGTACGGACTGACGGCCGAGATCGCCTGGCTGTACAGGCCGAGGATCCCGAAGGCCGCCAGGAGGGCCGTGATCGCCAGCAGGAGCGGGATGACCGAGGCGATGACCGCACCGAACGCGACCATCAGGATCAGGAACGTCACGATGATCGTCAGGAACAGGGACCGGTCGAGGCCGCCGTTGATGAGCTCCTGAATCTCGCGGTTCGTGATCGTCCCGTTCAGGACGTGCATCTCGACGGCCGGGTAGGCCGCCCGGATCGCGTCGATCTCGGCCGGGACGCCGGCGAGCCGCTGGCTGACGACCGGTCCGTCACCGGGCACCCGGCCGACGAGCCGGACCGTCGTCCGATCGGGTGAGATCAGTGCGGCGACACGTGGATCGGGAACGCCGATCGGGTCGACGAGCTGCTCGATGACCGGGCCGCTGACGCCGTCGACCGTCGCCTGAAGCGCGCTCAGGCGAGCCGTGATCGCGGCGATGTCGGCGGCGAAGGCCAGGTCGTCGACCGTGCGACCGGCCGACGAAACGACGAGGAGGAATTGCTGCGACGCGGGCTCCTGGACGGTTGTCGGCGGGTTCGCCTCGTTCCAGATGACGAGCGCCTCGCCGGCTTCGTACTTGGCCCGCTCGTCGTTCGAGACGGCCTCCTCGGTCCGCGTCCCGCCGGCCACGATGCTTGCCACGAAGACCCCGATCGTGAGCACGAACCACAGCCCGACGACCGGCCAGCGATGGCGCGCGCTCCAGCCCGCGACGCGCGCCGTCCATGGCGGCGTCATGGGGGTCGGGGAGGACGGGGTCGACGGGGATGGATCGGACGGGGTCATCGCGGCCGTCAGGGTACCCGACGCGGGCGCGTCCACGTCTCCGCGCCGGGAGTGCCGATCGGGCACGCGAGGCCGGGACGGGCGCCCTAGACTGCGCCGATGTCCGAGTCACGGGGGACCCCGACCGATCATGTCGTCGTCTGCGGCCTCGACCACCTCGGCCTGCGGACGATCGAGGAGCTGGGCCTCGGCGATGAGGCGGTCGTCGGCATCGGCTCCGACGACGCCGTCGTCGCGGCGGGCGAGCGCCTCACCGGGGTCACGCTCGTGGCCGGCGACCCGCGCCGGGAGGCGGTGCTCCGGGCGGCGTTCGTCCAATCGGCCGGCGCCATCGTCCTGACCGGTGAGAATGACCTCGCGAACGTCCACGCCGCTCTCGCCGCCCAGGACCTGAACCCGGCGATCCGGATCGTCCTGCGGATGTTCGATCCGGAGCTCGGCAACCAGATCGAGGCGCTGTTCCCGAACGCGGTCGCCCTGTCATCCTCGGCCCTGGCGGCACCCGGCTTCGTCAGCGCCGCGCTCGACGGCGACGGCGGGGCGACGTTCATGCTGGCCGGCCACCGCGTGGCGACCCGGCTCCAGGCCGGTGGCCACGGCGCGCATGACGGATCACGAGGCGCGGCAGCCGACCTCCTGGCGACGATCCCGATTGCCACGCTCCACGCGGACCGGACCGTCGACCTGCTGCCGCGATCGTCGGTACCGGGAGACGGCGCCGGAGGGACCCCGGCCGACGATGCCCTCGTCGTCGACGTGGACTACGCCTGGACGCCGACCAACCCGCGGACGCAGACCGTGCTCGATCAGGCGCTCGAGGCGACGGGCGACGTCGTCGCCGGGGTCGGTGGCGGGATCCGCGCCCTGCCGTCGCGCCTGCGCGGCGGTCTCGCCCGGCCGCCCCGCATCCGGGCCGAGCGCCGCCTGGTCCGGTTCGGGGCCGTGCTGCTCGGGCTCGCGGTCGTGTCCGCGGTCTACTTCGCGCTCACCGCCGGGCTGACGCCGCTCGATGCCTTCTCGTACGCGATCACGCTCCTGACCGGCGCGGCGATCCCGACCAGCCTCGATCCGAACCGAGCCGGGGCGGCGTTGAAGCTCTACGCGATCGTCCTGTCGATCGTGGGCGCGGCCGTCGTCGCCGTCGTGTACGCCCTGATCACCGATGCGATCGTCCGTTCGCGCCTCCTCCAGACCCTCGGCCGGCGGTCCGTGCCCGGCGGCCTGCGCGACCACGTCATCGTCGCCGGGCTGGGGTCGATCGGCCACCGGGTCGCGCTCGATGTCGCGTCCCGCGGCGTCCCGGTCGTGGTCGCCGACATCGACGAGGACGGCCGGTTCGCGGCCGCGACCCGGGCGGCGGGGATCCCGGTCATCACCGGCGACGCGCGGAGCCCGGAGATCCTGGCCGATCTCGGGATCGAGCGGGCCCGGGCGGTCATCGCGGCCACGAGCGACGACCTCGTCAACATCGCGGTCGCGCTGAATGCGCGGGCGGTCCGGCCGGAGCTCCGCGTCGTCGTCCGCGTGTTCGATCCCGACTTCGCCGTCCGCGTCCAGCGTGGCTTCCGGATCCGGTTCACCCGGAGCGTGTCGCATCTCGCCGCGCCGGCGTTCGCGGCGGCGGCGATCGGCTCCGAGGTCGTCGCGACGGTTCCGGTCGGCGACCGCCGAGTCATGCTGTTCGCGCGCGTCCCCGTCGGGGCGGGGTCGGCGCTGAGCGGACTCGCGGTCGACCAGTTGGACGAGCCCGGAGTCCGCCGGATCCTGGCGATCGACGGGCCGGGCGAGGGCGATGCACGCTGGCTGCCCGCCGCGGGCGAGGCCGCCGAAGCCGGCGACGAGCTGGTCGTGGCGGCGACCCGTGCGGGGCTCGCGCGTCTCCTCGAGCGGAGTCGGGCGCGGGCGTAGGCGCGTGGGCCCGCGGCGCGGAGGGCTCGCGCGCGGCCTCGCTCAGCGCTCCCTGTGGGCGATCCAGATCTCCTCGGACGGCCATTGACGGGCCCACTCGAGCGTCGCGTACGGGAAGGTGGTCGTGGCGTCCTCGGCCGGCCAGAGCTCGCGAAGAGCATCGATCGAGAACCCATTCGACCGCAGGAGCGCAATCCAGTCGCCGTGCGAGAGGGCGAAGTTGACCGACGCGTCGCTCGACCACTCGAGCCGATGCAGGCCCCGCAGCGGGCGGAGCATCTCGGCCGTGGCCGGCCGCTCCTCGTCGGGCATGCAGAGCATCAGCGTCGTCGCGTTCACGAGGAAGATGAGACGTCCGCCCGGCCGGAGGAGCCGTGCCGCCTCGGGGATCCAGAGGTGCGGGTCAGCCCAGATCGAAGCGCCGTACTCGGAGATGGCGAGATCGAAGCTGGCATCCGGGTACGGCACGTGCTCGGCGTTGCCGTGGATCAAGGGAAACTCGACGCCGTGCTCGGCCTGGAGGCGGCGGGCCGTCGCGAGCTGCTGCTCGGAGTTGTCGATCGCGACCGGGCGGGCTCCGCGCCGGGCGAGCCACGCCGAGACGTAGGCGGTCCCGCAGCCGAGCTCGATCGCGTCCTTGCCCGCCAGGTCGTTCGGCAGGAGGTCGACGTCGCGCTCCGGAATGTCCCAGACGCCCCACTTCTCCGCGCCGGGCCCAAGCCGCCAGCTGGCCTCACCGTTCGCGACGTAGTCCGGCGCCCACTCGTCCCACGCGGTCCGATTGCGCTGGACGTGTTCGGGCAGCGTCTCGTCCGGGGTCGTCATGCCTCGTCGAGAGTCGCGACGAGCTTCTTCGGGGCCGTCCGTCGCCAGGCCTCGCGGAGCAGGCTCTCGAGCAGATCGCGATCGACCCGCTCGAGATCGACGGTGACCCAGCCGTATCGCCCGACGTAGGCCGACTTCGCGAACGTCTCGGGGTCCATCTCGAGCAGCTCGGCCTGGGTCTCGAGGCTGGCCTTGATCGAGACGCTGGTCGCTCCTTCGCCGCCGATCGCGAAGATCCTGTCGCGGACCCGGAACGTGATATCGGTCTCCCAGGTCAGCTTCTCTTCGGATTCGGGCAGGGTGAGGGAGATGCGTCGGACCTCCGCGAACGTCGTCATCGGGCGACGAGCTCCTTGCGCATCTCGCGGCCCGTGTCGGCATAGCCGAGCTCGTGGTACAGCCGGATCGCGCCGTCGTTCCCCTCCGAGACTTCGAGGGTCATCCGCTCGACACCTCGCTCGGCCGCCCAGGCTTCGAGGTAGCCGATGAGGCGATGTCCGAGCCCTTGGCCGCGCCATCCCTCGAGAACCGCGATCCCGAGCACGGCCGATCGGATCGGGCGGGCCATCGCGCCCGGATGGGGCAGATCGGCGACGTCCGCGGTCGCCGACCCCGCCAATTGGCCGTCGACGACCGCCGCGACGTAGGCGCTGGTGTCGCCCAGGGACTCGATCCGGCCGCGGAGGCGGGCGGCGCAATCGGCGCGGTCCGGAACCCGAAAGGCGTCTGGATCGATCTCGGCGTGGCGCGTCGCTCCTGCCAGGTAGATGTCGACGAGGGCGTCGAGGTCGTCGATCGTCACCGACCGGATCTCGATGGCTGCGTCGACGCCCGAGCTCACGACGGCCTATGCCTGGTTGTCGATCTGGGCACGCTGGAGCCGGCCGCTGAAGTCGACATAGATCGACTTCCACTCGGTGAACGTGTCCAGCGCGGCGTGACCCGCCTCGCGGTGGCCGTTGCCCGTCTCCTTCCAGCCGCCGAATGGCAGATGCGTCTCGGCGCCCGTGGTCCCGGCGTTGACGTAGACGATCCCGGTCTCGAAGTCGCGCATCGCGCGGAACGCGGTGTTCGCGTCCGCCGTGAAGATCGACGAGCTGAGGCCATAGCGGGTCTGGTTGACCGCCGTCGTCGCAGCCGCGTAGTCGTCGACCGGAATGACGGAGAGGACCGGTCCAAAGATCTCCTCCTGGGCGATCCGGTCCATCGGCGCGACGTCGCGGAAGATGGTCGGGGCGAAGAAGTGGCCGTGGGCGAGCTCCCCGTCGCGTGCCGCCTCGCCGCCCAGGATCAGCTCGCCCTCGCTTCGCCCGATGCCGATGTAGCTCCCGACCTTGTCGACCGCGCCGGCATTGATCAATGGCCCGACGTCGACGGCCTCGTCCAGCCCCGAGCCGAGCCGGAGCGCGCGAGACCGCCGCTCGAGGCGCTCGAGGAGGGGCTCGACCACCGCCCGCTCGACGACGACCCGGCTCGCGGCCGTGCAGCGCTGGCCGGTCGTCCCGAAGGCTGACCAGACGATCCCGTCGGTCGCCAGGTCGAGGTCCGCATCGGCCATGACGACGATCGCGTTCTTGCCGCCGAGCTCGAGGCTCAGGCGCTTCAGCTGGCGGCCGGCGCGCGCCGCGATGTGCTTGCCGGTCGCCGACGAGCCGGTGAACGAGATCACCGAGACGTCGGGGTTGTCGACGATCGCGTCGCCGACCTCGCCGCCCGCGCCGGTCACGAGATTGACCGTCCCTGCGGGAAAGCCGGCCTCGGCCATGAGCTCGACGAGGAGCGTCGCGCAGTGGGGCGTGTCGCTCGACGGCTTGAAGACGACGGTGTTGCCCGCGACGAGGGCCGGCATCATCTTCCAGCACGGGATCGCCATCGGGAAGTTCCAGGGCGTGATGATCCCGGCGACGCCGATCGGCTGGCGGATGCTCATCGCCCATTTGTCGGGCAGCTCCGAGGGCGTCGTGTCGCCGAACATGCGGCGGCCCTCGCCGGCCATCAGGAAGGCGATGTCGATCCCCTCCTGGACGTCGCCGCGGGCCTCGGCCAGGACCTTGCCCATCTCGCGGGTCATCGCCCGCGCAAGGCGCTCCTTGTGCTGGGCCATCAGGGCGCCGAAGGCATAGAGGATCTCGCCGCGCTTGGGGGCCGGCGTCCTGCGCCACAGGCCGGCCGCGACGTCGGCCGCCCGGACGGCCATCGCGACGTCTGCCGGGGTGCCCTGCTGGAACCGCCCGACGACATCGCGCGTGTCTGCCGGGTTGACGCTCTCGAACGTCGCCCCGGCCGTCGAGTCGCACCACTCGCCGGCGATGAACTGGCGGAAGGTCGGCGGGTCCTGGCCGTCGGGCGCCGCCGCGCCGGTCGTCGCAATCGTCTCGGTCATGGAGGAAATCTACACGGGTCATCGGCGGATGACCGGCAGGCGATCGGCGGGTACGCCTGCGATGAGTGCCCTCGGTTGCTCGCGAATCCCGGCTCCTCGGTCGCGGCACTCAGCTTCATGACGATTGAGCACCCGGCGCACGGCGGTGTGCCCGTCGCCGGTCGTCGGAGGATGCGTCATCCGGAATCCACGCTCGTCGGTCTTGCCGAAGCCGGTCAGAAGAGCGTTCGACGCTCGTGAGCCGAGACCCGCGCCTGGTCAATCCGGCTGTCGTGCGCTGGGTGCACGGCCGCCGGAATTGCGGGGCGCGCACTCGCCAGATGTTCGGCTGGGCGCTCGAACGCCGGTTTGGGCCGCCGCAACGGCGTGCTGAGGTGCCCGTGGCGCACATCTGTCGGGACGAGGCCGCGTGGCGTACGGCGCCACGAACGGTCAGCTGGCTCGATCTCGAGCAACGGCGCCTGATCGCGCCCCTCGCTCTCTGGGACATCACCGATCAGCTCGAGGCCGCGGCCGAGCTGTTCAGACTGAGGGCGCGTCCTTGAGGATGTCGTCGGCGACGATGAGGCGGTGGATCTGGTTCGTGCCCTCGTAGATCTGGGCGCCCTTCGCGTCGCGCATCAGTCGCTCGATCCCCGTCTCGCGCGAGTAGCCGCTCGCGCCGAACAGCTGGACCGCGTCGGTCGCGACCTTCATCGCGGTGTCCGAGGCGGTCCACTTGGCGAGGGACGAGGCCACGCCGATCGGCTCACCACGGTCCTTCATGGCCGCCGCCTGGTGGGTCAACGATCGTGCCGCCTCGACGTCCCGTGCCATCTCGGCAACCAGGAATCGCAGTCCCTGCTGCTCGGCGAGCACCCCGCCGAACGCCTTGCGCTGCTGGAGATACGCCGCCGCCTGCCCGAGTGCCGAGCGCGCCAGCCCGACGCACGCCGCCGCGATCGAGATCCGCCCCTCCGCCAGGGCCGACAGGGCGATCCTGTAGCCGTCGCCTTCTGCCCCGAGACGGTTCGCGACCGGCACGAAGCAGTCCTCGAAGACGAGCTCGGCCGCTGGGCACGCTCGGATCCCCATCTTCCTCTCGTGAGCCCCGAAGGTGAACCCGGCCATCCCCTTCTCGACGAGGAAGGCCCCGATCCCCTTCGAGCCGGCTTCCGGATCGATGACTGCGAAGACGAGGTAGCGGTCTGCCTCGGGCGCGTTCGTGATCCAGATCTTCGCGCCCGTCAGGCGATAGCCCTCCGGCGCATCAGCAGACCCGACCCGCTCCGCACGCGTCCGAATCGCCGCCGCGTCGGAGCCCGCATGCGGCTCGGTCAAGGCAAAGGCGCCCAGAGCCTCCCCCGCCACCATCGGCCCGAGCCAGCGCGCCTTCTGCTCATCCGTCCCCCACGTCACGACCGGGTATTGCGACAGGATGTGGACCGAAAGGGTCACCGCGGTCGCCAGATCGGCTGCGCCGAGCTCCTCCATGACCAGCGACCAGCCGAGGTAGCTGAACCCCGATCCACCGACCGACTCCGGCAGCGGCGCCCCGGTCAGCCCGAGCTCACCCATCCCGGCGAAGATCGACCGGTCGAACCGCTCGGTCTCGTCCCGCTCGATCGCCGTCGGGGCGACCGAGCGCCGCGCGAACTCGCGCGTTGTGTCACGGAGCAACCGCTCCTCGTCGGTCAGCGGCCAGGACAGCGTGGTTCCTCCGAAGTCGAGCGTGTCGCGCTCGCCGATTCCCGGATCGAGACCGTCGCCCGAGCGCGCCCGACTAGGATAGCGACGTGACCATCGACCCGGCCCGCCCTCTCCCGGAATCGACCGCAACCCCGATCCCGGACGGCGGCCTCCAGCTGAGCGACGCGCTCCAGGACGAGATCGTCCGCCAGGCCCAGAAGATGGAGGCGATCGGTCTGTTCGTCGCCGGCGTCGCCCATGAGCTCAACAACCCGCTCGCCGCGATCGTCGGCTTCAGCCATCTCATCCGGACCGATCCCGACCTCCCGGCCGATCTGCGCCACCAGGCCGACCTGCTCGTCGAAGAGGCCAACCGGACCCGGGTCATCGTCCAAAACCTGCTCGACTTCGCGCGTCAGAGCCCGCCGGAGCGGATTGAGACAGACCTCCGGCCCCTCGTGGACAGCGTCATCTCCCTCCAGTCCTTCATCCTCTCGGGCAACAGCCTGTCGGTCGAGGTCGACATCCCGGCCGACCTGCCCCGGCTCTCGATCGATCGCTCCCAGATCCAGCAGGTGCTCGTCAACCTGACGGTGAACGCGGCCCAGGCGATCTCGGAGCTCGGCCGGCCGGGCCGGATCCGGATCGAGGCACGTCCCTTGCAGTCGGAGGCCGGGCCGATGGTCCGGATCGCGATCGCCGACGACGGACCGGGCGTCGCCGCGTCGATGCGCGACCGCCTGTTCGTCCCGTTCGTCACGTCCAAGGAGCCGGGCAAAGGGACCGGACTGGGGTTGTCGGTCTCGTTCGGGATCGTTGCGGGTCATCTCGGGACGCTGCGCCACGAGCCCAATCCGGGCGGCGGCGCGGTGTTCGTGATGGAGCTGCCGATCGCCCGCGGCTCGCCCGATGGCGAGGCTGGCGACGAGCCAACCCGAGGGGGCGATGCCGTCCGCGAGGGCGGACCGGCCGCGCAGCTCGCCAGCGCGCCCCCGCCGCCGGTAGCGGCTCCACCCGCGGCTGCCGAACCGGCGCACGAGCCAGGCGCCAGGCGCCGCGTCCTGATCCTCGACGACGAGCCCTCGATCCGCGAGTTCCTCGCCCGGGTCCTGTCCCGCGCCGGGTACGAGCCGGTCCTCGCCACGACCGGTCAGGCGGCGCTCGAGATCGTGGCCGCGGACCCGCCCGCGGCCATCCTCTGCGACCACCGGATGGCGGGCATGAGCGGCACCGAGTTCCACGACGCGGTCGCCGCGACCCACCCCGAGCTCGGGCGACGCTTCGCGTTCATGAGCGGCGACGTGTTGAACCCCGAGCTCCGCGCGTTCGCGGCGAAGCGCGGCGTGCAGCTGCTGGCCAAGCCGTTCGACATCGCGACGGTCGGAGCAACGGTCAGTCGCCTGCTCGCGCCGGAGGCCTGATCGGCGACGCCGCGGGCGCGGGCTCAGCCGCGGGCCAGGCCGCAGAGCCGCCCGCGCGAGACCGCTGAGGTCCCTCAGCCGCGCGCGGGGCGGCTCCAGCCGCGCGCCAGTCTCTCTCAGCCGCGCGGGTAGGTGTGGAACCCGCGACCCGTCTTCTGGCCGAGATGGCCCGCGTTGACCAGCTCGACGAGGACCGCGGGCGGCGCGAAGTGCTCGTGATCGAGACCCTCGTGGAGCACCCGCATGATCCCGAGGCAGACGTCCAGGCCGATGAAGTCGGCCAGCTCGAGCGGGCCCATCGGGTGGTTCAGGCCGATCTTCGCCCCGGTGTCGATGTCGTCGGCGGTGCCGAGACCCTCCGCGTAGGCCCGCATCGCCTCACCGAGGAAGGGCATCAGGATCCGGTTGACGATGAACCCCGGGCGGTCGGCCGAGACGATGACCTGCTTGCCCATCTCCGCCGCGACCGACCGGACGGCGGTCTCGGTCGCGTCGCTCGTCGCCGACCCGCGGATCAGCTCGATCAGCGGCATCACGGGCACCGGGCTGAAGAAGTGCATCCCGACGAAACGCGGGCGGCGCCCCTCCGCGACGGCCGCCGCGAGCCGGTCGATCGCGATCGACGACGTGTTCGAGGCAAAGATGGCCCGTTCAGGCGCGCGGCGATCCAGCTCGGACCACAAGGCGGTCTTCACGTCGACGTCCTCGAAGACAGCCTCGACCACGAGATCCACGTCGGCGGCGGACGCCAGGTCGTCGCTTGGCTCGATCCGAGCCAGGGTTGCGTCCCGTTCTGCGGCGTCGAGACGGCCCTTCGCGACCGAACGCTCGAGGTTGGCCGCGATCCGGTCGCAGCCGGCGTCGGCCCGGGCTCGATCCGGCTCGTAGAGCGCGACCGATCGACCCGTGGCCGCCAGCACCTGGGCGATGCCGTGGCCCATCAGCCCGGCCCCGGCCACGAGGACGCGTTCGTTCGTCATTCGCTGAGCCTAGCGGCTCCCGCCGCCGGTGGCCGGGACCCGACGACGAGCAACAGGCAGCCAAGCGCCGAGACGAGGCCGGCCACGAAGAACCCGAGCGGATAGCCGCCCGCCTCGGCGACCACACCGAGCACGGCGGGGGCGAGTCCGAACGAGACGTCGATGAACAGCGTGGCCGTGCCGACGACCGTGCCCCGCTCCTCGGGCGGGACGCGGGAGACGGTGAGTGACAGGAGGGCCGGCATGATGAACGCGACGCCGAACGCGAACAGCGCCGTCCCGATCAACAGCCCGGCGAGGGTCTGGAACACCGCGATGATCGCAAGACCCGCGGCCGAGGCCAGGAGCGCGGATCCGGACAAGGCAACCGCCCCCAGCCGGTCCGGGAGCCGGGCGCCAACCACCCGCAGCACGACCACGATCAGTCCGTACTCGGCGAGGGGCAGGCTCGCCCCGTCGATGCCGATCGTGCGGACATAGAGCGGCAGGAACGTCAGGTAGTAGGCCATGCCCGACAGGCCGAGCAGGATGACGAGGCCCGGAAACAGGCCGGCCGGATGGATCAGGCGCGGTCGCGTCCGCGGAGCGGCGGCGTCGCCTGGCCCGTGGCCGGGGGCCGTCTCCGGCACGAACCACGCCAGCAGCAGGGCGATCGCGGTGATCGCGGCCGTCACCAGCCACACGACCGTGAAGGAGTCGTCCGTCGCCTGGAGGATGCCCTCGCCCAGCCATGGTCCAACCGCGACCCCCAGGTACAGCGTCAGTGACAGGAAGCTGAGCGACTCGCCGCGACGTCCCTCCGGCGCGAGATCAGACGCAGCCGACAGCGCCGCGACGAGCCAGAACGCCTCCCCGGCGCCGAGGATGCAGCGCGCGACGACGAACAGCGGCAGATCGGTCGCAACCAGGTGGGCGAGCAGGCCGGCGACGGTCAGCCCGCCACCGATCAGCAGCGCCCGCCGCCGCCCGAACCGGTCGGTCACCCAGCCGACGACCGGCCGCGACGCGAGGGCCGCGACGCTGAAGATCGCGATCGCAAACCCGACGGTCGCCTTCGACAGCCCGAGGCGCTCGCCACCGAACAGCGGCGCGGCCACAAGGACGATGCCGCTCGCGACGTAGAAGACGAGGGTCGCCGCCGCGAGGGCGACGAAGGTCGCGGTCAGCAGCCGGGTCGGCGCCACGATGGCCCTACGCCTCGGCGCCGGCGTCGCCGCTCAGGTGCTCCAGCAGGACGTCGGCGGCGGCGTACGGGTCGAGCGTGTGGGCAGCGACGGCCGCCAGCGTGTCGCGGGTGACCGCCGCGAGCCGCTGCCCGTCGAGTCGGTCGCGCAGCCGGTCGGCGACGATCGACCACACCAGCGCCTCGGCTCGGGCGAGACGGGCGGCGTCCGTCGGACCGGCGCCGATCGCCGTCCGGTGGCGATCCAGGGCCGCCAGCAACTCGGGGACCCCGGCCCCGGTCGCGGCGGTCGTGATGAGCACCTCGGGGCGCTTCGGCCGGGGCCTGGGCGGGGCTTCGTCCCCATCGGCTGCGCCGCCCGCCGCGCCACCGCCGCCACCGCCGCCCACCGCCGGCCCGCCGGTCGCGACGAGCATCGCCCGGAGCTGGGCCGCGGTCCGCTGGGCGCCCGGCTTGTCGCCCTTGTTCACGACGACGAGGTCGGCCACCTCGAGGAGGCCCGCCTTGATCGCCTGGACCTCGTCGCCCATCTCGGGCGCCTCGAGAACGACGGTCGTGTCGGCGGCCGCGGCGACCTCGACCTCGCTCTGGCCCGTCCCGACCGTCTCGACCAGGATCAGGTCGAAGCCGGCGGCGTCGAGGACCGCGGTCGCGGCTCCGGTCGTCGAAGCGAGGCCGCCGGCGTGCCCGCGGGCCGCCATCGAGCGGATGAACACGTCACGATCGCCGGCGTAGCTCTGCATCCGGACCCGGTCGCCGAGCAGGGCGCCGCCCGTGATCGGCGACGACGGGTCGACCGCGACAACCGCCACGGCCCGACCGGCCTTGCGAACCTCGCCGATCAGCGCGGCGACCAGCGTTGACTTGCCGGCGCCCGGCGGACCCGTGATCCCCACGACATGTGCGCTGCCAGCGAGCGAGTACAGCTCGCGGAGAGCGGGCTCGGCCAGGGCGGTCCGGTTCTCGACCGCGGTCAGGAGGCGGGCGAGGGACCGCCGGTCGCCCGTCCGGGCCGCGACCACCAGCTCGTGGGCGCGGGCGGCGGGCGCGGGCGCGTCCGCGGATCGGGGCACGGTCAGTCGCGCGGCCGGGCGTTGGTCCGCAGGTAGTCCGCGACCTCGGCGATCGTCGTGCCCGGGCCGAACACCCGGGCGACGCCGGCCGCGGACAGCGCGGCGACGTCGTCGTCGGGGATGATCCCCCCGGCCGTCACGAGGACATCGGTCAGGCCCTCGTCGCGGAGAAGCTTCGTGATCCGCGGCAGGAGCGTCATGTGGGCGCCCGACAGGATCGACAGGCCGACCACGTCGACGTCCTCCTGGAGCGCCGCCGTTGCGATCATCTCGGGCGTCTGGCGGAGGCCGGTGTAGACGACCTCGAAGCCCTCGTCGCGGAGACCGCGGGCGAGGACCTTTGCACCCCGGTCGTGGCCGTCGAGCCCCGGCTTGGCGATGAGCACCTTGATCGGTCGGTCGGACATGGCCGGATTGTGCCACGGGCGGAGCGGCCGCCAGACGCCAAGCGGGGTCCGACATGTCCGACGTGGCCGGAACGAACGACGCCGGCGCCCGAAGGGACGCCGGCGTCATGTCCGTGAACGAGGGTCAGCGGATGGCGAGCACCTGCCCGCCGTCGGGCGAGACGCTCAGGTTCGTGACGTAGATCGTCCCGTTGCGGGCGACGGCGACGTCGCCGGCTGCATGGAGCTGGCCCGCAACGAGCTCGGTCCGGGTACCGCCCTTGATGCGGATCAGGGCACCCGTGATGTCCCCGCCGGAGAACAGGTTGAACACCCCGTCCCGGACCATCTCCACGACGTAGAGGCTGCCGTCCGGACCGAAGTCCAGGCCGGTTACCGACGTCAGCCCATCGGCGAAGACGGTGCACGGCCCGCTGGTCGCGGCGGGGTCGCAGGTGACGTTGCGAGCCCACGGCGCGACCCGCCAGATCCGCGACGCACCGGGCGTGAACGGGAACCCCTTGAGCTCACCGACGTACCACCAGCCATCGGGCCCGACCGCGACCGATGTCGGGACGGCCTCGGCCGGCAGCGCGGTGACCTCCGGCGGAACCACGCCGGGCGGGAGGTGCGACGTCGAGATCACGGCATTCGGGAACTTCGCGACTGTCTGGATCCGGCCGCCCGGGCCGACCAGCTCGAGCTCGTTGCCGGCGGCATCGGTCACGAGGACCCGCCGGCCTGCCAGGGCGGCGAGGCCGTAGGCGTTCGAGTCGGTCGGGTTGGGCGGCTGGTCGATATCGGTCGTGTCGGGATGGGCGTTGCGGTAGGCCTGGATGTCGGCGATGACCCGGCCGTGCTTCGGGCTCAGGCGCAGGACCGTGTCGAATCGGCGATCGACGTCCTGGGGACCCGCGCCGATCGCGGCCACGACGTTGCCAAGACCGGTCCGGACCGAGACGTTCACCGGCCCGGTGATCTCACCCATGGCGTTGGTCATCGTGGGAAGCCCGGCCTTGAAGGTCTCGACATGGCCCTTCCGGACCACCAGGATCTTGCCGGTCCCGGCCTCGGCGACGAAGACGCGACCGTTGCGGGCGACGTCGATCCCACGAGGGTTGTTCAGGCCATCGGCGACCACGGTGGCGGTCGGGGCGCCGGCCGCGACCGATGGAACGAGCGACAGGCAGAGCGCGATGCCGGCGAGGCCGACGGCGAGGCGGCGAGCGGTGGGCGAGGACACGAGGCATTCCTCCGCTGCGAAGACTCCGGAGTGCACCAATGTACCCCGCTCCCCTCCGGATGTCCGTCGGGGAGCGGGGTCGGGTGAGCGGTTCGGAGCTCGCAGGGCCAGGCGGAGTCAGGCGTTGGCGCGACTGAATGCCCGCGACGCCAGCCAGATCGCGAGGACGGCGAGCGCGCCCATGATCGCGGTCCCGATCGCGATCTCCGGGTTTCCCCAGTCGCCGTTGAACAGCGCTCGGGCTGCGTCGGCGGCATGAGTCAGCGGGTTCACGGTCGAGAGGAACTTCAGCCAGTCCGGCGCCAGCGCCAGCGGGAGGAGGATTCCGGACAGGAGGAGGAGCGGCAGGGCGATGCCGTTGACGACGGGCGCGAGCGCATCCTCGCTCTTGAGGACGAGGGCCGCGGTATACGACAAGGGGGCGAGGGCAAGGCCGATCAGGATGAGCAGGGCGATCGTGACGACGGCGCCGGCGAGATCGATCTGGAGCCCGAACGGAATCGCGACCACCATGATCAGGATCGACTGGCTGACCATGATCACGACGTCGCGGAGCGACCGGCCAAAGAGCATCGCGATGCGGCTCATCGGCGTGACCCGCATCCGCTCGACGACGCCCGCGCGGAGCTCGGCGATCAGCCCGAACCCGACGAACGCGCCACCGAACACGGCCATCTGGATCAGCAGACCGGGGATGAACCAGTTGAAGGCGTTCTCGCCGACATTGGCCGCCTTCACGGAGGCGTCCAGGAGCGGCCCGAAGAGGACGAGGTAGAGGATCGGCTGCATCAGCCCGAAGATGATCCAGACCGGCTGGCGGAGGGTGAGCGTCAGGGATCGCCGGAAGATCAGCCAGGTGTCGCGGAGAGTGTGCATCGAAGGGTCCTTTCGTCATGGATGGATGCTGTCGCGAGGACGTCAGGCCGCCGCGGCCTCATCGCGCAGGGATCGACCCGTCTGGCGCAGGAACACGTCATCCAGGCTCGGCTTGTGGAGGGAGATCGACATCGTCGTGATGCCGGCTCCGTCGAGGATCCGCAGGAGCTGCGGCACCGCGGTCTCGCCGCGATCGACGTACAGCCGGACGAGGCCGTCCTGCTCGTCGCCGATCTCGCGCACGAACGGCAGGCCGCCGGCGAGGGCGATGACCGGCTCACGCGGACCGTCCACCCCGATCGTCACGACGTCGCCGGCGACCGCCTGCTTGAGCTCGTCGGACGTGCCTTCGGTGACGATCCTGCCCTGGTCGATGATCGCGAGGCGATCGCACAGGGCGTCGGCCTCCTCGAGATAGTGGGTCGTCAGGAAGACCGTCGTGCCGCGCTCGCGGAGCGCCCGGATCTCGTCCCACATCCGCGCCCGGGCCTGCGGGTCGAGGCCGGTGGTCGGCTCGTCGAGGAACAACACGGCGGGCTGGTGCACGATCCCGAGCCCGACGTCGAGCCGGCGCCGCATACCGCCCGAGTACGTCCCGGTGTAGCGATCGGCAGCCGCCTCGAGGTCGAGCGTTCGGAGGACCTCGGCGGCGCGTGCCCTGGCGTCGGAGTGCGAGAGGCCGTAGAGGCGGCCCTGGATGACGAGCTCGCCGCGGCCGGTCTCGGACGGATCGGTCGAGCCACCCTGGGGCACGTAGCCGATCCGCCGCCGGACCTCCTGCGGCTCCCTGCGGAGATCGGCGCCGGCGACGGTCGCCTCCCCCGACGTGGGCGTCATCAGGGTCGCCAGCATCCGGAGGGTCGTCGTCTTGCCGGCCCCGTTCGGGCCGAGGAAGCCGAAGATCTCGCCCGCCCCGACACGCAGGTCGACGCCACGGACGGCCTCGACGACAGCGCCGCGGGTCTTGAAGGTCCGGGCCAGATCGTGGGTCACGATCATCGCCGTTCCGAGCTTGGTGGGTGCCGTCATGTTGACCTCCTGCGTCGCGTGGCCGATGCTGTCGACGGCGCTCCTTGCACTGTTCAGCAACATGGGTCAATATCTGCGCAGTGCAGATAGTTACCCACACAGGAGCACGTGTCAAGCCATGACTCGCGACAACATCGACTCCGTTCTGCGCGCCCTGCGGCGCGTCAACATCCAGGGCTCGTTCTTCGGCCAGACGGTCGCCATCCGGTTCGGCCTGTCCGAGTCCGACATCGAGGCGCTCGAGGCCCTGATCGACATGGGCGCCTCCTCCGCCGGCCGCCTCTCGGAGCTGACCGGGCTCACGTCGGGCGCCGTCACCCGGGTGATCGATCGGCTCGAGCAGTCCGGGTTCGTCCGGCGGGTCCCCGATCCCACCGATCGTCGCCGGGTGATCGTCGAAGTCGTCCCGGACAAGGTCGCGGACGTCCAGGCGACCTTGAACCGGGTGGGTGGCGCCTCGGCCAAGGAGATCGGCCGCTACACGGACGCCCAGCTCGCGCTGATCACGGACTTCCTCACGAAGATGGAGCAGATCACCCGGGACGAGGCGACGAGCCTCCGCGAGAACCCGGCCGGTGAGGGCGACTCCGAAGCGGGCGGCTCGGGATCCGAGCACAGCGCACCCCTCGGCGGGCTGACGGGAGCGCGGCTCCACATCCGCTCCGGGTTGTCGGCCCTGCGCCTCCGTGAGGGCAGCGACCCGCAGGAGCTCTACCGGGCCGCGTTCGAAGGCGCGACGCCCCAGGTCCGGCTGCGCGACGGCCGCGTCCTCGTCCAGTACCGCGGCCTGTTCGACTGGCGGAAGCGGACGGCGACGTTCGGGCTGAACCCGGCGATCCCGTGGACGATCGAGCTCGTCGGGGGCATCCAGAAGCTCGAGGCGGACCTGCGCTCGATCGACGTCCGTGTGATTGAGGTCACCGGCGGAACCGAGCGCGTCCAGGTCGAGCTCGGGCGCCCCACGGGCGAGGTCGCCGTCCGGATCGTGGGTGGCGCACGGACGATCCGGCTCGAGCGGGCGCACGGCGTGCCGGTCCGCCTCGCCATCCACGGCGACAGTTCATCGGTGACGCTCGACGGCCTGAAGCTCGGGCGGCAGTCGGGCGAACCCGTCATCGAGCCACCGGACTGGACCGACAGCCGCGACCGGATCGCGCTGGAGGTGGTCGGCGGCTCGAAGTCGATCGACATCGTCGACCGGCCGTAGCGCGTCGGGTCGCGTGATCGGCGCGTGGGAGCCGCGGACCCGACCATCGACCAACGCGGTTGTGCGGGGCGCCACGTTGGCCGCGTGGAGCGTCGAATCAATCCGAGATCGGGCCGATCTGCCGCCAGCTACCAGCGGGGTTCGTCGGTGATGCTCCCGCAGCCGTGGATCGGCGCCCCGGACCACCGGGGTTGGTCTGAGGGGGAACCAGGCTCGACTACGCGCCGGGTGGCCTCCGGTCCAGATGGGCGAAGAACTCGGCTCGCGTCCGGTCGCGGGACCGGAACAACCCCAGGACCGCCGACGTGGTCATGATCGTGCCGGGCTTGCGGACGCCACGCATCACCGCGCACAGGTGGGTCGCCTCCATCACGACACCGACGCCCTGCGGCTCGAGCCGCTCCTGGAGGAAGTCGGCGATCTGCTGGGTCAGGCGCTCCTGGACCTGGAGCCGGCGCGAGTACATCTCGACGACCCGCGGGATCTTCGACAGCCCGATCACCCGGCCGCGCGGGATGTACGCGACCGCCGCCTGGCCGAAGAACGGCAGCAGGTGGTGCTCGCAGAGCGAGTAGAACGGGATGTCCTTGACGACGACCATCTCGGAGTAAGCGACGTCGAAGACCGCGCCATTGATCAGCCGCTCGGGGTCGACGTGGTAGCCCGCGGTCAGCTCGGTGTACATCCGGTGGACCCGTTCGGGGGTCCCTTGGAGGCCCTGCCGCTCGGGATCCTCGCCGATCTCGGTCAGGATCTCGTGGACGGCGGCCTCGACCCGGCCATTGCCGGCGTGCTTGCCGGCGCCCTCGATGAGCGCCTCGGCCTGGCGCGGCTCCTCGCCGATCTCGGTCTCGATCTCGTCGACGATCGCGCGGACGTGGCTGGGCAGGTCGCTTCGGTCAGGCATCTCGCGGATGGTACGCCGCGACGCCGATTTGTCAGCGATCGGAGCCGTGATCCCCGAACCCGCCCGCGGGAAGCGGCTCGTGCGGCCGGCCCTCCGCTCCGCGAAGCCACGCCCGTGCGTTGGCGCCGAGCGACGGCCGGTGATAGCCGCCCTCCTGGACGATCACGAGGCGCCGGCCCAGGGCCGCCGTCCGGCGACCGCACTCGTGATACACCGCGGTCGTGAGGGCGAAGTCTCCGATCGGGTCGTGGCCGTACGTGTCGAACCCGAGCGAGACGACGACGACGTCGCCCGGCGTCTCGGCGATGGCCGCCAGCCCTCGGTCGAGAGCCGCGAGGTAGGCCTCGTCGTCCGTGCCGGCCGGCAGCGGAAGATTCAGGTTGGCCCCGCTCCCCTCCCCCTCGCCGGTCTCGTCGGCCCGGCCGAGGAAGAACGGGTACTGCCGCTCCGGGTCGGCGTGGAGCGACACGTACAGCACGTCGCTCCGGCGCCAGAAGATCTGCTGCGTGCCGTTGCCATGGTGGTAGTCGACGTCGAGGATCGCGACCCGCTCGCCGGTCGCCCGCGTGATCGCCTCGGCCGCGATCGCGGCGTTGTTGAAGAAGCAGTAGCCGCCGGCCATCGAGCGCGCGGCGTGATGACCGGGCGGCCGGCACAGGCCGTAGGCCGCGCGCTCCCCACCGAGCACCAGGTCCGCGGTCGTGAGCGCCACGTCGACCGCCGCCCGCGCCGCGCCGGCCGTCCCTGCGACGAGCGGGTTGGCCGTGTCGAGGCCCCACCAGCCGGCACGACCGGCGGCGTAACGCGTCTCCGGACGCGACGCCAGGAACTCCGGGCTCATGCCCTCGAACATCCGGAACGTCGGGAACGTGTCGGCGATGAGGTTGGGGCGCTCCACCGCCTGCGCTCGTGCCTCGCGCCAGGCCTCGTCCACGAACCGCACCAGGCCCGGGTCGTGGACCGCGAGGATCGGGTCGAGCCCGTGCTCGGTCGGTGCCTCGATCGTGAACCCGTCGTCTGCCTCGAGGGAGCGCTCGGATGCGCTCCGCCCGCTCGGCGACCTCGTTGGCGGGGATCACGGCGCCCATCACCGTCTCGGTCACCACGTCGTGGGCGAGATGGGCCGGGCTGTACACGACACGCACGCGGCGTCCCTCCTGCTGGCCGGGCGGCGCCCGCTGCGCCGCACAGCCTAGCGATCGAGGATCGCCGCCGTCACCTCGTCGGGCCGATAGCGGAGGAGGTTGTGGCCGGGCGCCGGAATTTCGATCACGGTCAGCCCGCCCGGGACCGACGGCAGGGCCGCCGCGTCACCCGTCTGAGCAGCCAATTCGTCCCCGGGCGTGATCCGCCGGATTGCGACGATCGGCGCCCGGACGCCCGGCAGCACCTCGTCCGGGCGGT
Organism: uncultured Chloroflexia bacterium; assembly: GCA_963746075.1. Lineage (GTDB taxonomy): Bacteria > Chloroflexota > Limnocylindria > Limnocylindrales > CSP1-4 > CF-46. The sequence continues at coordinate 82,198 of CAVUZY010000006.1, read as the reverse complement.
ACGCGAACATCGTCCGCACCGCGGCATCCAGGGCGTGCGGGCGCGTGGCCGAGACGAGCCGGCCGGCCGGCGTCTCGACGACGGCCGCGCGGGCGGCCCGGTCCTGGTCGGCGTCCCAGGTCGCCGGATCCCAGCCGCGCCGATCGGCGAGGTAGGCGCGCATCGAGCCCATCACCTCCGGCGGCTCGTCGAGACCGCGCAGGAACTCCTCGACATCGAGCCCGGTCGTCGTCGGGAGGTGATCGAGCCCGCCGTCGACCAGGACGAGGCGAGCGCAACGATCGCCGAGCACGGCCGCCGCCGACGCGGCCGCGATCGCTCCGAACCCGTGGCCGACCAGGGTGACCGCCGGAGCGTCATCGAGGAGCCCGGAGCCCTCGGCCGCCGCGACGACGTCGTCGGCCAGGACGGCGAGGTCGTAGGCGCCGTCGTCGGTCGGGGCATCCGACAGGCCGTGCCCGCGAAGATCCATCGCCACGGTCCGACGAACGGCGATGAGGCGACGAGCGACGGGCGCCCAGACCCACGCGCTCGCCGACAGGCCGTGGACGAGGAGGACGCCGGGCCCGGCCGCCAGCGCCGGCCCGCCCCAGTCGAGGAAGTGGATCCGGTCGCCCGGCGCGACGACCACGACGAACCCGGGCGGCTCGGCCGCGGGATCGGACGGGCGGGGGCTCGGCACGCGACTACGATAGGGCGCCATGCCGAAACGCCGTCGCGGCGCCCGCTCCGCGCTCCCCCGGTCGTCGCTCAGCCACGCCCCGTTCGAGCGCCTCGTGGAGCGCGCGCTCGCCGGCATCCCGTCGCCGTTCCGCGAGGCGCTGGCCGAGGTCGCGATCGTCATCGACGACGAGCCGACGGCGCAGCAGCGTCGGGACAACGAGCTGCCGGACGGCGACACGCTCTACGGACTGTACGAGGGCGTCCCCCGGACGGAATACGGGGCGGATTGGTCGGGCGTTCCGAACCGGATCACCCTCTTCCGGCTGCCGCTCGAGGAGGACTTCGCCGAGCCTGCCGAGCTCGCCCACGAGGTCCGGATCACCGTCATCCACGAGCTCGCCCACCATCTCGGGATCGACGACGACCGCCTCGACGAGCTCGGCATCTGAGGGGCGGCGAGGACGGCTTTTGACCACGCGCCCCGTTAGAGGAGCTGGGAGAGCGCGAGCGCTGCGAGGACCGCCTCGATCACGAGGGCAATCTTCATCGGACGGGAGACGAGCGGCTCGATGCGCGGCGTCGCGAACGGATTGTCCGGGTCATGGAGAGCCACCAACCCGCCATCCGCCCCGGTCAGCCGAAGGAACGCGACGACCTGGGGCCCGACGGTCAGGGCCGCGATCGTCACGACCAGCGAGCCCGCGGCGACGATCGCGAGGGCGAACAGGGCCCCGAGTGGGACGTACCCGAGCCCGGACGCGTGGTCGAGGCCGAGAGCGTTCGCGATTCCGAGCAGGATGTCCACCGCCGACCCGAGGGCGACCAGGGCGACCGTCTGGAAGCCGACGGTCACGATCGCGATGACCAGCGCGAGCGACGGCCTGGCGCGGGCCAGCCGCCACGACCGTCGGACGGCTTCGCGGGCGCCCACCTGACCGAGCAGGACCCACGTTGCGACATAGGCGAACGGCACCGACAGCACGAGGTCGAGCAGCACCTGCACGACGGCCTGCGACTGGATGACGATCCCGCGCGGCGCGAGGACCTGCTCCAGGACGAACCGCGGGACGAACAGGATCGCGGCGACCAGGATGTTTGCCCGGGCCAGCCGCCAGAACCGGAGCCGGACGACTTCGAGAGCCGGCCGGAGGACGAACGGCCGGCCCGTCGCCCGGGAGGCGATGACGTGGACGGCCAGCAGCTGGCTGTCGATCGCCAGCGCGACCAGGCACAACCCGCCGATCAGCAGGATCAGCTCGAGCGGACCGCGCAGGGCGTTCCTGGCCTGGACCTCCTGGAAGTCGATCTGGCCGTCGATCATCGGGAGCTCGCCGGACTGCCCGCTGGCAATGAGAAGGATGGCGACGATCGGCCCGGCCGCGGCCAGAGCGAGCACGCCGATCAACAGCGCGACGCGCCGGACATCCGACGACGCCGCGACGTTCAGGTCGAGGCCCCGGCCCAGGATCTCGACGACGCCGACGGGCTTGGCGACGGGTTCGGGGACGGGCGTCGGTTCGGGGGGCGTCTGCTGATCGATCAACCGGACGTCGCCTCCGGACCGGCCGGCAGCGGGCCGGCCATGGCCAGGAGCTCGCCCAGGCGCGCGACGTCGAGATTGCCGCCGGACGCCACGACCGCCACGCGCTCGCCATCCGCGATCGGGATCCGCCCGAACAAGACCGCGGCCAGTGCGGCGGCGCCGGCCGGCTCGAGGGCCTGCTTCGCCCGCTCGAGCGCGAACCGAACGCCCGCCAGGATGGTCGGATCGTCGAGCAGGACGAGGCCATCGAGGTAGCGCCGGCACATCGCCAGCGTCAGCTCGCCGACGAAGGGCGCTGCGAGGCCGTCGGCGACGGTCCGAGGCTGGATCGTGACCGGTGCGCCGGCCTCGAACGCGAGGCTCATCGCCGCCGCATCGACCGGCTCGACGCCGTAGACCCGGACGCTCGGGCGCTGCTCCTTGAGCGCGGTGGCGACGCCGGAGATCAGCCCTCCCCCGCCGACCCCGACGACGACGACATCGACATCCGGCAGGTCCTCGAGGATCTCCAGCCCGACGCTGCCGTGGCCGGCGATGACCGCGCGGTCCTCGAACGGGTGGACGAACGTCAGGCCGCGCTCGTCGCGGATCCGCTCGAGCGCCATGAAGGCGTCACCGACGTGCTCGCCCTCGAGGACGACCTCGGCGCCGTACCCGCGACAGGCCGCAACCTTCGTCGGGTTGGCGCCGACGGCCATGACGACCGTCATCGGGACGCCGGCCTCGGTAGCGGCCCACGCGTAGGCCTGCCCGGCGTTCCCGGCCGACATCGTGATCGCGCCGCGGGCCCGCTGGTCCGCGTCGAGGGTCGCGATCCGGTTCGTCATCCCGCGAGCCTTGAACGAGCCGGTCTTCTGGAGGTGCTCCGCCTTCAGGTAGAGCCGTCCGTCGGCTAGCCGCGACCCGCCCGACTCGGCGACGAAGCGCGCCGCGGTCTCGTTCGACAGCAGCGGCGTGCGATGGACCCGCGCTGCGATTTGCTCGCGGGCGGCGAGGATGTCGTCGATCCCGACGAGGCGCTCGGCGGTCGTCATGGCGGCAGGATACGGCCCGCAATCGCACCGAACCGGTGGATGCGCGCACCCACGACACCCGCCAGTGACCGGACTGTGACGTTCGATTCGACTCGGCGAGGCGACAATGACGTCGAGGTCGCCAGGACCGCGACTGCTCAGGAGGGCAGGATGCGTCGCTCACGAGTCCTCGCCATCGCCGCCGCGCTGCTTTTCGCGGGATCGGCACTGATCGTTCCCGCGGCCACCCCCCGGGCGTTGGCCGCCGCCGCGACGATCGCACCGGGCCAGCGCGCAGCAACCGGTGACGAGCCATTGAAGGACACGATCGTCGCGTGGGAATCCCATGCGCCGACGACGCGGCTCGACGGTGATCCCTCGTGGTTCAATGTGACGTTCGACTCGACCGAGGTGCCTGCGTTCGGGACGCTCAGAATCCGGGACGCGTCGACCGACACCGTGCTCGGCAGCAAGGCCGTGACCTCGACCCACGTGCAGATGGACGTCGGCCTGGTGGTGCTGGCACTCGGCAGCCACGAGATCGTGGCCGAGTTCATCGGCGACCCGGCCTTCGTCCAGGCCTCGATCTCGGTCACGATCGACGTCATCCCCGACACGGTGATCGCGGCGAACGTGTTCGCCCTGAACCTGACCACGTTCTACCCGAAGGCGGATGGCTACCGGAACCGGCTCCGGATCTGGGGTCAGTGCTCGGAGTGGTCCGGCTGCTCGCCCAAGGTCGAGATCTACACGGAGGCGAATCAGATCGTCCGTCGCTGGATCTTTCCGGCCATCTCGCAGAACCAGTACAAGGTCATGTGGGATGGCCGCACGGCGAGCGGGACGCTCCTCAAGGCCGGCAACTACCGGATTCATCACACGATCGTCGACTGGAAGGGCAACGCGCTCCACGTCGATCAGTGGGTGACGCTGTCCTACCGGACCGTCCGGTGGACGACGGTGACCGTGACGTGGTCCGGCGCTTCGTACGTCTACGCCGACACCGGCGGCACCGGCTGGATCTCGAAGAGCGCCTCGTCGTATGCCGGCGGCGTCCGGCTCGGAGTTCGGGCGGCGGCGCACGGCGGCTGGGCGAACATCGCGTTCCGCCATCGCCTGCACACCGGATTGGCCTATCGCTCGATGTCCGTCCGTGCCCTGGGCCGGAGCCTGACCGCGGGGACCGAGCAGTTCCTGTGGTGCTCGCCCTCTTCCCAGGCAGTGTCGTTCACGACGACCTACCGCTGGTACTCCACGCCGGTCAACAGCCAGTGCTGGCCACGCGGCGTGGCCTATCCCACGATCAACGTCTACGGAACGCACGCGCGGACAGTCGACGTCGCCCAGGTCCGGATCACGTACGCCTACGCCTCCTGGAACCCCTGATCCTCTGGCCCGCGCCACTTGCGTGTTTGCGCAAACAGTGACATGATCGGCGGGATGTTGGACACCCAACCTGTCCCCTCGTCGAGCGAGTTCGATCGCCAGCGGTACGCCGCGGTCGGTCGGGCGCTGGCGGACCCGAAGCGCCTGTGCGTCCTCGAGTCGCTGGCCGCGGGCGAGGTCTCGGTGAGCGATCTCTCGACGAGAGTCGGCTGCCAGGTGCCCAACATGAGCCAGCACCTCGCCGTCCTGCGCAGCGCCGGACTCGTCCAGAGCCGGCGCGAGGGTTCGACGGTGTTCTATCGCCTCTCCGACGTCCGCGTCCTCGAGGCCTACCGGCTCATCCAGGGCCTCGCAGGCCAGGGCGTCTGACCAACCGGATCGTCCGAAGCACCCGCACCCCGCGCGGGAAGAAAGGAATCATCCCCAATGTCCATCCAGCACGCAACGGACGACACCTTCGAGCAGCTCGTCCTCAAGAACGACAAGCCGGTCGTCGTCGACTTCTGGGCCACCTGGTGCGGGCCCTGCAAGATGGTCGCCCCGGAGATGGAGAAGATCGCCGCCAAGTACGAGGGCGCGGTCGACGTCGTCAAGGTCGATGTCGACGCGAACCCGCGGATCTCGCAGGCGTTCAACATCATGAGCATCCCGACGATCGCGTTCTTCCGCCCCGGCCAGCAGCCGATGGGCGTGGCCGGGGCGCGGCCGATGGAGGCGCTCGAGGCTCACTTCGGGCTGGCGCAGTACGCCGTGGATGCCCCGACGACCGAGGCGACCCCGACCGAGGCCTGACCGGCGCTCGCGCCCCCTCGCTTGATCGACGCCGCCCGGATCCCGGGCGGCGTCTTCGATTCCCGGGACCGATCAGTGGCCGACTGCCGTCGCGTGCCGGTGGGCGCTCAGGAACCACGCCTCGGCCCGGTCGATCGCAGGATCGTCGAGGACGGCGGGCGCGAAAGCCACCCAGTCCGGGCCTCGCGGTGAGGCCGCGGCGTCGGGCGTGCGGAGCGCCGCTCGGGCGACCATCGGGTCGAGCCGGAACTCCGCCCACTCGCCCACCAGGGTCGCGAACGGACGGCCGGCAGCGGACCAGGACGTTCCCGACCCGTCCGTCTCGGCGGTGATGCCGGGAAGGTCCTCGGCTGCGGCCACGAGGACCTCGGCCAGGGTCAGGTCGGCGATCGCCTCCTCGCCGCGAGCCTCCGCGGCGGACCCGTCGGGCCCGCGCTCGTCGGTCACGACCGGCCGGCCGCCGCAAGGATCGCGGCCAGCTCCGCCTGGTGCTCGTCGTAGTGCTCGGTCGTCTCCTCGTAGAAGAACGTCTGCATGTCCGAGTTCTTCACCCAGCGGGTCTCGGGCACCACCGTCAGGAACCCGCGCAGCTCGCCCGACACCGCAGCGAACTCCTGTCGAACCTCGGCGACCGTCTTCGCCCGCCACAGCGCGTCGACCTCGGCATTGACCACGACGTCGCCGCGCGTGGCGAAGTCAGCGTCGGCTGCCGCCTTCCGAGCGGAGGCCTCGCCGAGCGCGAGCTCCTTCGCGACGTCCAGGGCGAGGATCTGCCAATGGACGAGATGGCCCATGAGATCGCGCCCGGACCAGCCGTGCGCCTCGGCGACGGGCCGCTCCAGATCCTCGTCGGTCAGCTCGCTCAGGGCCTCGTACGGTCGCCAGGCGTCGCGTTCGTCCTCCAGGAAGGAAAGGGCGTCGGTGTACATCGGCCGATGGTAGCCCGCCACCCCGCGGTCGGCGAACGTGGCGCGCGGTGCACGCCCGCCGGTCGGATGTCCTAGACGAGAACCGGCTCGCGGTACTCCCCGAAGACGCCGCGCAGGACCGCGCACTGCTCACCCAGCGTCGCGTAGGCGGCTGCGCAGCGGATGAAGTGGGGCATGAGGTTCGTCTCGCTCGTGCCGGGTCGCGCGGCGGCATCGCGGAGTCCCGCCAGCGCGGCCTCGACCGCCGATGCGTCGCGCTCGCGGCGGGTCCGCTCGAGGCGGGCCATCTGGGCCTCGAACGAGCCGGGCGGCACGGACAGGACCGGAATCGGGGTCTGCTCGTTCTCGTCGACGTAGGCATTGACGCCGACGACCCGTCGCTCCCCGCCATCGAACTCGCGCTGGTAGCGGTACGCGGCGTCGGCGACCTCGTGCTGGGGATAGCCCTCGCCGATCGCCGCGACCATCCCGCCACGACGGTCGATCTCGTCGAGGTAGCGCCAGACCTCGCGCTCGGTCTCGTTCGTCAACGCTTCGACGAACCAGCTCCCGCCGAGCGGATCGATCGTGTTCGCGACGCCGGTCTCCTCGGCGATCACCTGTTGCTGGCGGAGGGCCAGGAGGGCCGCTTCGGCGGTCGGGACCGCGAGCGCCTCGTCGTACGCGTCCGTGTGGAGCGACTGCGTCCCGCCGAGGATCGCCGCGAGCGCCTGGGTCGCGACCCGGGTCAGGTTGTTGAGCGGCTGCTGCGGCGTCAGCGACACGCCGGCGGTCTGGGTGTGGAAGCGCATCCACGTCGAGCGCTCGTTCTCCGCCCGGTAGCGGGCGGTCATGAGCTTGTACCAGATCCGGCGGGCGGCCCGGAACTTGGCGATCTCCTCGAAGAAGTCGCTGTGGGAGTTGAAGAAGAAGCTCAGGCGCGGCGCGAAGTCGTCGACGCGGAGGCCGCGGGCGAGGGCGTGCTCGACGTAGGCCATCCCGTCGGCGATCGTGAAGGCCAGCTCCTGGATCGCGGTCGAGCCGGCCTCCCGGATGTGGTAGCCGCTGATCGAGATCGTGTTCCAGCGGGGCATCTCGTTCGTCCCGAACTCGATCGTGTCGGTCACCAGGCGCATCGACGGCTCGGGCGGGAACAGGAACTCCTTCTGGGCGACGAACTCCTTGAGGATGTCGTTCTGGAGCGTTCCCTCGAGCGCGGCCCGCGGCACGCCCGCCTTCTCGGCGGCCACGATGTACATCGCCCAGATCGGGGCGGCCGGGCTGTTGATCGTCATCGAGGTGCTGACCTTGTCGAGCGGCAGGCCGTCGAGCAGGACCTCCATGTCGGCCAGGCTGCTGACGCCCACGCCGCACGTCCCGAACTCGCCCTCGGCCTCCGGATCGTCGGTGTCGTAGCCGTACAGCGTCGGCATGTCGTAGGCGATGGACAGCCCGGTCTGACCGGCGGCGAGGAGCGAGCGGAAGCGGGCGTTCGTGTCCTCGGCGGCGCCGAAGCCGGCGAACATCCGCATCGTCCAGAGACGGCTTCGGTAGCCGCTGGGATGGATCCCGCGGGTAAAGGGCGGCTCGCCGGGCAGGCCGATGTCGCGGAGCGGATCGAAGTCGTCCCATCGTCCGTCGTCGTCGCCGCGGAGGCGGTCACCGTGGTGGTCGACGAGCGTCGGGCCGCCGCCACCGGCCGGGCCGCCTTCGGGCCCTGGCTGCCACGACCACGGGCCGTAAAGTCGCTCGATCGGCGTGTCGCTGATCGTGCTGAAGCGTGGCTTGCGCTCCGGGGCGCGCCCGATCGCGTCCGCGAGACGGCGAGCTTCCCACGCCCGTTTGCGGGCCGACCAGGTCATGGCGGGGACAGTAGCACGGGGTCTCGCGGCGGCTGCCGGTCGCCGCGTCGCGGTCCGATGATCAGGCCGGTGTCGTGCGTGATCAGGCCGGTGTCGTGCGGTCCGGCATGGTCGGCCCGGCGGCGTCCGGCGAGGCGCCGTCGGCTGGGGGCGGCGTGGTGGAGGCGGACCTCGACGGGCCGGCCACGGGTCGCGCCGTCCGTGAGGCGCTCGGCGGGTTGACCTTGACGCGAGAGCGATTCCGGATGCCGCGCAGGAACAGCAGCGCCTCGACGACCGTGACGATCGGCAGGATGCGACGCGGCAGGACGCGCAGGAGCAGGAGTCGCGCGACCGTCTTCAGCATCGTCCGAGGATGCGGCCGCGGGCGGTTCGCTCGGGGTCCGTGGCGAGCCGCCTGCGTGTCGTCTGCGTTGCGACTGGCCACGCTGGGGTCAACGGGCGTGCGCTCACCCCGACGCGTGCCGAATCAGCCACCGAACGCATCGACCGCCGCCCGGACGACCACGTCGTGGGCGTCCTTGGTCTGGATCTCGCGGATGAAATCGGCCACGAGGGCGACGGCGACCTGGCCGTCCCGCTCCCAGACGATGACCGACTGGTACGACTCGTCGTTCAGGACGTCGATCCGACGACCGGTGACGCTGGCGCTGACGGGGTAGTCCGTGGTCTCGACCGACGTCACCTTCTTGCCCGCCATCGCCCCGGTCTCGTAGAACTCCGTGATCCAGTCGCGGGTCAGGGCCGGCCCGCTCGGGCCGATGAACACCGCGAGGCTCAGGCCGCTGTCCGTCCCGGTCGTCCACGTCCCGCCTGCGAACCGGATCTCCTTCACGCCGTGGGCGGCGAGCGTTCCGAGGCCGTCCGGCGTGCACGCCCGGCCGGAGTCGAGATCGGCCGGCGCCGCGCCGCGGAACGTCTTGGGGATGGCCGCCTCGAGCTCCGGGTAGGCGCCCGGAGCGCTGCCGTCGGCGGTGCACGGCCCGGTCGGGTCGAACGTGGCGCCGCAGGCCGCGAGGAGGACGGTCAAGGAGGAGCAGCGCGGACAGGAGGAACGCCGTTCCGCGCGACGTGCCCACGTGTCGCGGGGGCGTGGTGGATCGACGTCGCGGCCGGGGGGACATGGGGCGATGATACGGCCCGATGCCGCACGACCCCCTCCCCTTCCGCCTCCGCGCCACCGACCGCCCGCCGCCGACCGCCGACGTGGTCGTCGTCGGAGCCGGGGTCGTCGGCTGCGCAACTGCCTTTCGCGCGGCGCGGGCCGGGCTCCGGGCGGTGGTCATCGACGCGCGGCCGCGCCCGGCGACCCTCACGACCCCCGCGGCGACGGGCGCCTACCGGCTCCAGTTCGACAACGCGGAGGAAGTCGCCCTCGTTCGCGAGGGCATCGAGCTGTACGTCGACTTTGCCGATCGGGCCGGCCTGCCCGGCTATGACGTCGGTCTCCGACCGCAGGGCTACCTGTTCTGCGCCCGCGACGCCGTCTCGGCCGCGAGCCAGCGGGAGCTCGTCGATCGCCAGCATGCGTTCGGCCTGACCGACGTCGAGCTCCTCGACGGCGACGAGGTCCGGCGCCGCTTCCCGTACGTGTCCGAATCGGTCGTGTCCGCCCGGTTCCGGGCCGGCGACGGGTTCGTCGACCAGGTCCGCCTCGCCTGGGGCTATGCCCTCGCCGCCAGTGGCGGTCCCGGGGTGGATCGGCCCAGCGGCTGCGCCGAGGCGACGTTCGTCCTCGGGCAGCGAGTCCGGGGCCTGCGCGTGGTCGGTGGCCGGATCGTCGCGGTCGAGACGCACGACGGCGCCGTCGCCGCCCCGATCGTCGTCCTGGCGACCGGTCCGTTCCTGGGCCGGACGGCGGCCCTCGCCGGAGTCGACGTTCCGATCGCCCCGACCCGTCGCCAGAAGGTGATCGTGCCCGATGCCCCGGAGGTTCCCCAGGACGCGCCGATGACGATCGACGAAGCGACCGGCGCCCATTGGCGTCCCGCCCTTCGTGGGGCCTACGTGCTCCTCACCGAGCGGGGCACCGCGCCCGACGAGCCGAGCTGGAGCGTGCCGACGTCGGCCGACTTCGCGTTCCGCCTGCTCGACCCGGGATCGGACGACGCCATCGCCCATGTCGCCCCGTTCTGGGCGGACGTCTGGGAGCGCGGCGTGAACTGGATCCTCCATGCCGGCCAGTACGAGTACACGCCGGATCATCGGCCGTTCGTCGGCCCGACCCCGGTCGACGGGCTATGGCTCAACGGCGGCTGGAGCGGACATGGCGTCATGGGATCGGGCGGCGGCAGCCGGCTCCTGATGGACGGCATCACCGGCACCTCGACCGGGCCGGACTGGGGCCTCCGGATGAACGGACCTGACGGCGGTCCGTTCCGGCTGGATCGCCCGATGGGAGACGGCCGGCACGACGTTCTCTGAGAGCTTCCGGCCGGGGGCCGGTGCATCCGGACACCTGGTACGGCCGTCCCGGGGTGGTGCCCGGATGCGCCCAACCATCGCCGCCGACGTTCGGGACCAGTCGGTCATTCCGGTTTCGGTGGTTCCGGGGGTACGGTTCATCCGTGCCGTAGCGCGAACATCCCGGGAGTCACCTGGGGCGTCGGTCACGGGTCAGGGCACGGCCCTCGGTTCACTCGATGACGGTTCGAGCGCCGAGGATCCCGGTCCCAGATCACGAGCCGAGTAACCACGGATCATTCGGCCAGCAGGCCTGGGCCGCGATACGGCAGAGCTCATCCGCCGCTCATTCATTCGCGCTTCTCGATCGCCCCACCGGGTCTCCCGGGGGGCGATCGCCGCGTCCGGGGCTGTCGCAGCGACGGGGCGGCCGGAGACGTCAGGCGCCGCGGCCGGCGGCGGCCGCATCAGCCGCCGCCCGCGCCCGCCGGATCACGCCCTTCCGATCCAAATCGTCCCGGACGACCCGCGCCGCGGCCACCAGCTCGGGGTCGCGGGTGATCGTCGCGGCAAGCCAGTCGATGTAGGACGGCTCAAACCCGGCGACCTGGCCGAGCGTGTGACCGTGGAACTTGCCGAACCCCAGCTCGAGGTCGAGGGCCGACTGGAGCGGCGGCGCGATCGGCCTCCGGAAGTTCCGGATCCGGGAGCGGGCAAGGGGGCCGGTCGGCGTGCTCGCGCGGGGCGGCTCGCGCTTCTCGGCGGCAGCACGAAGCGGAGGCTGGCCGCGCACGACGGGTCCTGGCGCCGAGCCATCGGTCGCGTGGATCGTCTGGTTGCGGGGTCGCACGTTGTGGGTCGTGTCGACCCGGCCGGTGACCGGTCGGGTGGCCTTGGGCTTGGGCGGACCCCCGCGCTGGGACGACCGGGTGCCCCGCCCGCCTGCCTCGGCCGGTCCCCGGCTCTCCGTCGCGGCGTCGCCGCCGGCCCAGCGCGATCCGAGCCGGCCGCCGTCGCGGGTGAGCGCGGCGTAGGCATCGTTGATCTCGGCCATCCGCTGGGTCGCGATCCGGGAGGCCGCCGGGTCGTCGCCGGTGAGGTCCGGATGGTGGGTCCGGGCGAGACGCCGCCAGGCCGCCTTGATCTGGGTCGCGCTCGCGCCCGGGTCGACGCCGAGGATCTCGTGGGGGTCGCGCTTTGGCACGGTTCGAGTCTATCGGTCGAATCGAGCCCGAGCGGAGGCAATGACCGGACGCCGCAATTCGTCCGAGCCGGAGCGCCCGGGCACCGTCGGCTCGGACGCGTGCGCTTGACAGGGCGCCGGGTCGGGCCGTCCCATAGAACCGTGCCGACCATCCGCCGGGCGGGCATCGTGGCCGCGATCGCCGCCGCCCCGTTCGCCCTTGCTTACCGCTTCGCGATCCTGTACCGCGTCCGGGCCGGCTACCCGACCCCACGACCGCCGCAGCGCACGCCGGCCGACCTCGGGCTGGCGTTTGAGGATGTCGCCGTACCGACGACCGACGGCCTGACCCTGCCCGGCTGGTTCGTCCCGGCCGAGGGCGTTCGTCCCGGCCCTGGCGTCGCCCTGGTCCATGGCTGGGAATCGGCCCGCGACCGCCTCCTGCCGATCGTCCAGTTCCTGCACGCGGCTGGGTTCCATTGCCTGAGCGTCGACGTCCGCGGCCATGGCGCCAACGCTGCCGAGACCTTGCCGATCACGGCCGGCGAGTTCGGCGCCGACGCCCTCGCCGCGTGGCGCGCCCTCGACGCCCGCCCGGAGGTGACGACCGCCGCGATCCTCGGTCACTCGATGGGGGCGATCGGGGCGATCCTTGCCGCGGCCGCCGAGCCGCGCATCGCCGCCGTGGTCGCGACCTCGTCACCGGCCGATCCGTGGCGCCTGACCCGCCAGACGTTCCGGCTCGCGCGCCTCCCCTTCCCCGACGTGCTGGCATATCCGCTGGCCTGGCTGACGACGCGGGTGTACCTCAAGCCACGCGGTCATCGGGTCGCCGAGATCTCGGCGGCCGTCGCCCTGCGCCGGATCGAGGCGCCGATCCTCCTCGTCCATGGCAGCGACGACGCGGTCGTGCCCGTCGGCCACCTCGCGCGCCTTGCCCGGATCGACGGACCGCGCGACGAGCCGATCGAGGGCCTCGTCATCGAGGGTGGCCAGCACTCCTGGCTGTACGAGTTCCCGCTGTACCGGCGGACCGTGGCGGCCTTCCTGGCGCGCCGCCTGGGCGGCCCGCTCGCGCCGGACGACGCGGCTGCACGCGCCGAGGCGGTCGACGCTCGCCGGATGCCCGACACCGTCCGACCGCCCACCCAGATCGAGCAGGAGCCCGGCGGGTTCCGATCGCTCGCCCGGATCGCCGGACCGCTCCGCGGGAAGGCCCGAGGAGCCGACGCCGAGCCTGACGCCGCCCCCGCCGGTGCCGCCGGGGCCGCCGACACCGCCCTCGGCACGGAGCTCGGGGGATGACCGACGACGGCGCGGCAGGGATGTCGGTCTGGGACGCGATCTCGACCAAGCGCATGGTCCGCCAGTTCGCCGACCGTCCGCTCCAGCCCGACGATCTCGTCCGGATCCTGAACGCCGGCCGACGAGCAGCCAGCTCGAAGAACCTCCAGCGCTGGGACTTCATCGTGTGCCGCGAACGAGCCCATCTCGCCGAGCTCGCCGGCGTCGGGCCCTACGCCGGCCATCTCGCCGGCGCCGCGGTCGCGATCGCCCTCGTGACGCCCGCCCCGGCCGCGGCCGACAGCCCGCTCTCGGTGATGTTCGATCTCGGGATGGCGGCCGGGAACATGATGCTCGCCGCGTGGGAGCTCGGGATCGGCAGCGTGCCGGCCACCGTCTACGAGCACGATCTCGCCCGGCGGCTCCTCGGCTACCCGACCGACCGCCACTGCGAGTACCTGCTCTCGTTCGGCTACCCCAGTCGATCCCGAGGCCCTCACCCGCCCGAACAAGTCCGGCGGCCGCCAGGCCCTCACTGACATCGTCCACGACGAGCGCTGGTAGCGGCCGTGGCCGAGAATCCCCGACCGGCCCGGCCGGCCCGGGTGGTCGCCTTCGGGGCGGCGTCGTGGAACACGATGATCCGCGTCGCGGCATTCCCGGAGCCCAGCCCGGGCAGCATCTTCCCGCCGGGCTGGCACGAGACGGTCGGGTCGTCGGGAGCGGGCAAGGCGATGAACCTCGGGCGGCTCGGCGTGGACGTGACGCTTCACTGCCTGCTCGGCGCCGACGAGGCCGGCGGCCGCATTCGGACGGCCCTCGAGGCCGCCGGCGTGACCGTCGATGTGGTCGACGACGCGACCGGGTCGGCCCGCCACGTCAACCTCATGGACCCCGATGGGCGGCGGATGTCGTTCCTGCTCCACACGGGCGATCCGGCCGCCCGGTTCGACCCGGACCACGTCGCCGAGCTGGTGGGCGGTGCCGATGAGGTCCTCGTCGCCATCACGGATCAGGCGCGGGACGTCCTGCCGATGGCGCGCCGGCTCGGGAAGCGGACTTGGACCGACCTCCACGGGACGGACGGCGAGCGGGCCTGGGAGCGCGACTTCTGGACCGCCGACCGGGTCTTCTTCAGCGGCGAGCGGCTCCCCGATCCGCGGCCGTTCATGCGCCGGCTCCACGAGACGGGTCGCGAGCTCGTGGTGTGCACGCTCGGCGCGGCGGGTGCGCTCGCCGTGACCGCGGACGACCGCTGGCTCGAGATCCCGGCCGAACCCGTCGCGACGGTGATCGACACGAACGGCGCCGGCGACGCGTTCCTCGCCGGGACCGTCTTCGGCGAGCTGCGCGGCCTGCCGATCGAGCGATCGCTTCGGATCGGTGGGCGCGTCGCCGCGCTCGCGATCCAGTCGCCGGACCTCGCTTCGGCGTCGGCCGGCCCAGCCGCGATCGCCGACCTGCTCGCCTGAGCCGTCAGGCGGTACGCCGTCCGACGGTCCGCTGACTCGCGCTCACTGCCACTTGAAGAATCGCGCCGCGATCCCGAAGCAGACGACGAGCCACACCGCGAGGAACGCGAAGCAGACCCAGAGCGGAGCGAACGGCGTCCCATCGACCATCACCTGGCGGAGCCCGTCGCCGAGATAGGTCAGCGGCAGGATCCGGGCGACGGTCTTGAGGGCATCCGGCATCGCGTCGATCGGGAAGAACGTCCCCGACAGGAACATCAACGGGAACTGGACGACGCTCGTCATCCCGTTGGCGGACTCCTCGGTCTTGGCGAACGAGGCGATCACGTAGCCGAGGGCGATGAACGCCAGCGAGCCCAGCAGGATCAGGGCCCCGATCAGCAGCCACGATCCCGCGATCTCGACCTTGTAGAAGAACGACCCGACGCCGACGATGATCACGGTCTGGAAGATCGCGATCAGGAGACGCATCAGGACGTTGCTGCCGACGAGCTGCCAGCGCCGGAGCGGCGTCGCGTGGAGCCGCTTCAGGATCAGCTTCTCGCGGTCGGCCACGAGGGGGATGGCCGCGAACACGCCGAGCTGCATGAGCGACATCCCGAGGATCGACGGGACGAGATACGAGATGAACGTCAGGTCCGCCGTCTGGATGGTCTCGAAGGACGGCTGGACCGCGGGTGGCTGACCGGTCGCCGCCTGGTTGACCGCCGACAGGACGAAGCCGACGAGCTGGCGCGTCGCGCCGTCGGCCGAGCTCTGGCTCGGGTCCGTGTAGACCGTGAGCGCGGCCGACGAGGTCTTGGCCGCGACGGTCGCGGCGTAGCCCTGCGGGACGACGATGACCGACGAGACCTCGCCGTTCTTCATCTGGGCCAGGAGCTGTTCCTCGGACCCGTCGACGAGCTTCACGTTGTCGACCGCAGCGAACGCGGCCTTCAGCTGGGCCGAGGCCGGGCTGCCGTCGAGGTCGGCGAATCCGATCGAGCGGTCGTTGTTGCCGCCGGAGAAGATCGATCCGAAGAGGATCACGAAGATCAGCGGGAAGGCGAGCGTCCAGAACAGGGCGGCGCGGTCCCGGGTGAAGCTCTTGATGTTGGCAACGGTCAG
Organism: uncultured Chloroflexia bacterium; assembly: GCA_963746075.1. Taxonomy (GTDB): domain Bacteria; phylum Chloroflexota; class Limnocylindria; order Limnocylindrales; family CSP1-4; genus CF-46. The sequence continues at coordinate 66,582 of CAVUZY010000006.1, read as the reverse complement.
GTTGAGGAGTGCGTTCATCGTTCTTGTGTCCTAGTCACGCAGCGCCCGACCGGTCAGGTCGAGGAACACGTCCTCGAGCGTGGCCCGGCGGACGCCGAGATTGGCCGGCTCGACCTCGAGCGCCTCGCTTGCCTCGAGGACGGCTCCGATCGTCGCCGGCACGTCGCTGGTGTAGAGCAGGACCTCGCCGGCCTCGTGCACGACCGAGGTCACGCCGGGCATCGCCGCGAGCCGCTCGTCGTGGAGGCCCTCGATCGGATCGAACCGGACGGCCCGCTCCTTGAACCGCCGGCTGATGAGCTCGTTGACCGTCCCCTCCTCGAGGATGTGGCCGTGATCCATGATCGCCAGCCGATCGCACAGGATCTCGGCCTCCTCCATGTAGTGGGTCGTCAGGAGGACGGTTCGACCCTCGGTCTTGAGGGCCAGGACGACGTCCCACAGGGCGCGACGGGCGGCCGGGTCCATGCCGGTCGTCGGCTCGTCGAGGAACACCAGCTCCGGGTCGTTGACGAGGGCGAGCGCCACCGACAGCCGCTGGCGCTGCCCACCCGACAGGTCCTGGGTCCGGGTCGTGCGCTTCTCGTCGAGGTCCATCAGCTGGACGAGGTCGTCGGTCGGACGGCCCTTCTGGTAGAAGCTCCGGAACAGGTCGAGGACCTCGACCACCGTGAGCTTCGGGTAGAGCGCTGCGGTCTGCAGGGACACGCCGATCCGTGGTCTGAGGTCGTCCGGGCGGCGCACCGCGTCGACGCCGAGCACCTGGACGTCGCCCGAATCGGGCGTCCGGAGGCCTTCGAGGACCTCGACGGTCGTCGTCTTGCCTGCGCCGTTCGGTCCGAGCAGCCCGAACACGGTCCCCGCCGAGACCTGGAAGGAAACCCCGTCGACGGCATGCGTCTCGCCGTATCGCTTGTGCAGGCCGGAGACGCGGATGACGGGATCCGCGGCGGTCCTCGTGGTCGTCACGGGTCCGATGGTCCCACCTTGCCCGGTCGACTGTCGTCCGCCGCCTCGCTGAGACCCGCCGGGCGGCTCAGAGCCGTTTGCGGAGGTAGGCCGCGACCGTTCCGTCGTAGCCGAGCTCCTCGTACAGCCGCTGGGCGTCGGGTCGATGGTGGCCGGCCGTCACCTCGGCGAACGCCGCGTCGATCTCGCGACCGAGCCGCTCGGCCTCCTCCATCAGCAGCCGGCCGATCCCTCGGCCGCGCTCCCCGGCATCGACGACGAGCGCCATGATCCGGACGATCCGGTCGGAGTGCTCGAACCTCGGCAGCGCATGGATGGCGACGAAGCCGAGCACCTCGCCGGCGTTGTCGGCGACGATGACCCGCGAATATTCCGAGTCGAAGCGGGCGAGCCGTTCGACGATGTCACTGGATCCGGACGGATAGCCCTCGTCGGTGAAGAGGGCCGCGATCCGCTCGGCATCGTCGGGCGTGGCCGCGCGCAGGCTGACGGGCTGGCGGTCGGTCATGGCCGCGATGGTACCGCCGCCGGGTCGACGAGGATCAGGCTGTGTCCGCCGATCGGACCGTCCAGCACGAGCTGCGACAGGCCGAACGGCCCCACCGCCGGCCGGCTGAGCGTGACGTTGGCGGCGGTCGCCCGGGCCCGGACGACATCGAGGCCGGCCGGTGCGAGGACGTAGCGGCCGACCTGGCCCTCGTCGAGGCGGGCCAACGATGCCGCGAGCCGGCCCTCGGTCGAGGGCTCGGCCAGGGCGACGCCCGGGGCAGTGTCGGAGTCCGCCGCGACGAGCACGACGCGCGCCCCGAGCAGTGGGTCGTCGACAGCCAGCGTGGCGTGCGCCGGGTCGAGACCGCGTTCGGAGAGAGCGCGCTCGAGCTCGACCGTCCCCCAGATGGTGGCGAGGATCCGGAGCTCCGCGCCGGCGTCGCCGAGCCAGGCCGGACCCGGCTCCGACGCGGAGGCGTCCTCGCTCACGGCCGACGCGTCACGGCCTGAGCAGGAGATCGGGCGCCACGTCGCCGACGGTCACGAATCCGAGCGACGCATAGATCCGCCGCGCGACGGCGTTCTCCTCAAAGACGCCGAGATAGGTCCAGCGGCTGTTCGCGGTGACGGCGTCGGCAACCGCGAAGGCGGTGGCGAGCCCGCCGAGGCCGCGCCCGCGGAACGCCGGCTCCGTCCCGATCGACGACAGGTAGGATCCACCCGCGAACGTGGTCCGGCGCGCAACGGCAGCCGGCACGCCGTCGACCCGGATCAGGATGGCGTGGTACGCCTCGGTCGCGAGCCCCTGGACGGCCTCGAGCTCGATCGCGACCCGGCGGTCCGGGGTGTACAGCACTCGACGTCGAAGGCCGAGACGAGGACGCCGGCGATGGCTCGGGCGGCCTCGATCGCTGGCTGGCCCGTCACACCGTGGAGTCGTTCGATCGTGACGCCGGATGCGGGCGCCGGCGGGAGCGGCGGCGGCGCCATCCGGTCCGGGTCGAGAACCATGAAGAGCCCGCCGCCGTGGTCCTCGAATCCATGGGCCAACAACCGCGCCGTCAGGTCCAAGCGGCTCGTCGAAGCCCGGCGTCGGCCAGACGTGCGGGATCCGATCGAGGCCGGCGAAGAGCGCGATCGCCTCTGCCAGGCGCCGGTCGAACGCGGCCGGCTCCGACGGCCATGCGATCCCGGCGAGGCGGTTCCAGAACGGCTCCCGATCGGTCTCGTCGTACAGCATCACCGCGTCGCCGAGCTCGCGGACCTCCCGTCCGATGAGCGCGTGGGAGCGAGCCTCGTGCCAGGCCAGCCAGCGGACGTCAGCCGCCGTCAGGTCGGTTGGACGGCCGAGCGTTGCGACATGATCCGTGGACGCGGTGGGTCGGGAAGCGGCCATGGCGCGAACGATACCCGCCCCTCACCGCGACGGCCCCGGGTCCGCGGAGCGCCGGCCGGAACCGGAGCGACCCGGTGCCTGGTCGGCCTCGCCAATCCGGATCGGCCGAAGCGGCGTAGGGTGGACCATCTGCCCACGATCGGCGTGGCCTCGACCCGCCGGTCACCCTCAACGGAGGACCCGCCCGATGCGACGCTTCGCACGCTCCGTTCTGATCGTCCTCATCACCGTCGGCCTCGCGGCCTGCGGCGCGAGCGCGACACCCACCCCGGCCGCGAGCGTGGCGAGCCCCGGAGCCTCGGCGAGCCGGCGGCGGCGCCGCCTGTGCCACCGCTCCGGCCGGCGCGACTGCCGCGGTCACCGTCTCGATCAAGGACTTCAAGTACTCGCCCCAGCCGGCCCAGGCAAAGGTCGGCGACGTCGTCGCCTGGAAGAACGACGACGCCGCACCGCACAGCGCCACGATGGACGACGGAGCCTGCGACACCCAGTCGATCGCCGTTGGGGCGACGGCGATGCTCGTCTTCACGGCGGCCGGCACCTACACCTACCACTGTGCGATCCACCCGGGCCAGATGAAGGACGTGACCGTCGAGGTCCAGTAGCCCGCGGCCGCCGGCGCGGCGACCCCGGTGCCACTTGCTGGGCGGCACCGACCCTTCGGCGCTGGCCGGCTCGCGGTTTTCGCCCTCTGCTACCCGGGCTTGGCGGCCACGAACAGCGACGCGCCCGACCGCAGGTCGACCACGGTCGGTGCGGGCGCCCCCGCCTCGGCGAACAGCGCCCGATACCCGTCGTGGGTGTACATCGTCGTGCCCTGATACAGCTCGTCGATCTGGATCCCCCAGAGCAGCTCGGTCTGGATCGACTGGGGCTCGCTGGGATCGTGGGGCAGGCACCACTCGAGGACGACCAGCCGGCCGCCCGGCGCGACCGCGGCCCACGCGGCGCGAAGCGAGGCGATCGGATCGGGCAGATCGTGCAGCGCGTCCTGGAGATAGACGAGGTCGAACTCGTTACGGAAGGGCATGTCGTCCGTCGACCGCGCCTCGATCCGGATCCGGGAATCGAGCCCGCGCCTCGCGGACGTGGAGTCGCGCCCGCTCGACGGAATCGGGCTCGAACTCGACCCCGACGAGCTCGGTCGCGGGGAAGCGTCGGGCAATCGCGATCAGCCACTTGCCGCCACCGCACGCGACGTCAAGGACGCGTCCGCCGCGGACCAGGGCCGCCGCCAGGTCGGGCAGCTCCGCGAGTCCTTCCTGGAAGAACACCGCGATGTCCTGGACGGTGACCGCCTCGATCGCCCGGTGGAACCGCGGCGGCCGCTCGGCGATCGTCGTTCCGGAACGGACGAAGTCGGCGAGACCCGCATAGTCGAGGCTCGAGACGACCGCGACGACGAACTGTCCGCCGAGATATTCCGGGTGGGTGTCGTCGAGGAGGATCGACGCGACGTCGTCCGGGACGGTCGCCCGACCGTCGACGAGCTCGATGAGGTCGCCGGCATGGGCCGCCCGGACCCACGCGTCGATCGGCTCGGGCCGGCAGGCCGCCGTGCTCGCCAGGTCCGGGGCGGTCATCCCGTCACGGCCGGCGGACCGGATCCGCGCGAACAGCCCGAGCTCCAGCCCGAGATAGATCACCCAGCTCCGGTAGAAGCCCCCGACGCCGGCGGCGAGCTCCTCGAACCGATCCGTCTGCCCCATGGCTCGATTGTCGCACGGCCGATCGGAGGCAACGCGGGTGCCGGCGAGGGACGAACGCACGCCGAACCGCCGCCCCGGAGGGGACGGCGGTTCGGCTCGGGTCGAGCCCCCGTGGGCCGGTCCTGACGGGCCAGACCGCAGGAGGAGCGGCTACTGAGCCCGGAGGGCCAGGTTCCGTCCGGCGGGAGCGTCCCCATTCGACCCGGAGGTGGAATTCGGGCGATCGGCCTGATTGCCGAAGCCGTGGTAGCCGGTGGCGCCCGTCGCGCCGAAGCCTTCGGACGAGCCATGATCGACGACCGGGCCGGGAGCCAGGCCCAGGACGCCGAGCTGCCCTGGTCGCGGATGCCCAGGTCGCGGACGGCCGGGGCGTAGAGGGCGGCGGGAGCAGCGGCCGGGGCCTGATTGGCCTTGCCGAGATTGGCGGCGCCCCACGCGAACCCGACGGCCGCGGCGAGGATGACGGCGGCCATGCCAAGAGCCGCCAGGATGGAGCCGGTGCTTGCCGGCTGCTGGATCGTGCGCGTCGTTCCGGTCATCTGAGCCTCCTGTCGCCGTCTCCGCCGGCCGGTCATCCGGCCGTTTCGCGGGTGGGCGTTCGATGACCGCATCCTCGATCCGGCTGGGCCCGTCGCCATCGGGCGGCTGCCCATCGCCGGAGGGGCCACCCTGCCTTAAAGCTCGGGCGGGTTCGGGGCTCGCGCCTTACGCCCGATCGGAGAATGCCTGACCGGGAGCGCGTCCCGAGGCTGCAACCGGACAGAGCGCGACGGTGTTCAATGGGTGTGATGGATGAACGCCTGCCCGCCGACGTCCGGCTCGCGGCCCAGCTCGCGACGGATCTCGACGGCGCCTTCGAGGCGCTCGTGCTGGCCCATCAGGACCGCCTCTTCACGATCGCCTTCCGGACCGGAGGCGATCGCCTCGACGCGGAAGAGCTGGTCCAGGACGCCTTCGTCCGGGCATACCGCGCGCTCGACCACCTACGAGCCGGCCCGGATCCGCGACCTCCGGCTCCGCGGCTGGCTGACGACGATCCTGCTCAACGCCGGACGCAACCGGGCCAGGGTGCGGCGTGTTCCGACCACCGAGCTGGTCTTCGATCCGGGCGCCGAGCCCGCCGCGGACCCGCTCGCCCGCCGCGACGAGCGAGAGACGTGGGCACGCCTGCTGGCCGGCCTCAGCCCGGCCCAGCGGACGGCCATCGTCCTGCGCCACGTCGACGGGCTGTCGTACGCCGAGATCGCCGCAGCGGTCGGGCGGCCCGAAGGCACCGTCAAGGCGCATGTCCATCGCGGACTGGCCGCCCTGCGCACAGCGCTCGTCGCCTCAGAGGGGCCGCCCGAAGGGCAACGAGCCGAGGAGATCCCCGCATGACCGAGATGATCGATCCCACCACCGAGGCGGCCCTTGCCGGGCTGCGCGAGCCGGCGCCCGCGGGCCTCGCCCATTCGACGCTCGTGGCCGTCGGGCTGGCCGATGACTACGCCGTCATCGATTCCCCGGTCGGTCCGCTCCGCGTCGTCTGGAACGGCCGGGGCGTGTCCGAGGTGTCCGGCGAGATGGACGACGAGAGGTTCGAGGCGCGCTTCCATGCCCGGACCGGACGCCGCCCCCGGCGGGTCGCCGGGCTGCCGGCCGTGCTCGCCCGGAAGATCGAGCGGCGCCTGGCAGGCGACCGCCACAACCGGATCGATCTCGACCTCCGTGGCTCGACCCCGTTCGAGCGGGCCGTCTGGATGAAGGCGCTCGAGATCCCGCGCGGCGAGGTCCGGCCGTACGGCTGGATCGCCGCGGAGATCGGCCGGCCGAAGGCGGTCCGGGCGGTCGGGACGGCGCTGGGCCACAACCCGGTTCCGTTGATCGTGCCATGCCATCGGGTCGTCCGGAGCGACGGGATGATCGGTCAGTACTCGCTCGGCGGTCCGGAGAACAAGCGGACGATCCTCGCCGGCGAGGGCGCCGATCCGGACCAGCTCGAGGCGCTGGCCAGGGCCGGCGTCCGCTACTTCGGGTCGGACACGACGCACATCTACTGCCTGCCGACGTGCCGCGACGCCCGGCGGACGACCGAGCGCCATCTCGTCCACTTCCGCTCGGCCAGCGCGGCGTCGGTCGCCGGCTACCGGCCGTGCCTCCACTGCCGGCCGCTCGGGGCCGTCGTCGCCTGACGACGTCTCCGGCGGGGTTGGCGAACGGATCGCGCGCGTCGTACACTGACGATCCCTTGGACCACTCCGCTATGCCAAGCCGCCCGCGCATCCAACCGGCGTCGGTCGTCCTCGTCTGGACCGCGATCGTCATCCTCTACTTCGTCTGGGGATCGACGTATCTCGGGATCCGGGTGGCGGTCGACTCGATTCCGCCGTTCGTCATGGCTGCCGTGCGGTTCGCGATCGCCGGGGCCGTCATGCTCGCGGCGGTTGCCGTCCTGCGCCGCGGCAGCATCGCCCGGCCGACGCTTCGCGAGTGGCGCGACACGTTCATCATCGGCACCTGCCTGATGGGCGGGGGAATGGGCGCCGTGGCCTGGGGCGAGCTGACCGTCCCGTCGGGGATCGCCGGCATCCTCATCGCGATGCTGCCCGTCTGGGTGGCCGTCTTCGGCCGGATCTTCTTTGGCGAGCGCCTGCCCCGGCTGGCGATCGTCGGGATCGCCGCGGGACTGCTTGGCGTCGTCCTCCTCATCGGCTCGGGTGTGGCCGTCGATCGGAGCCTCGACCCGGCCGGTGTCGCTGCGCTGATCTTCTCGCCGATGTCCTGGGCCGCGGGCTCGCTCTTCTCGGCCCACCGGGCGCGGCTCCCCAAGGATCCGTTCCTGACGACCGCGATGGAGATGGTGGCCGGCGCGATCGTCCTGTCGATCGCCGCGGTCGTGACCGGCGAGGTCGCCGCCTTCCGACCGGAGACCGTGTCCGGAGACTCGATCGTCGCCCTCGCCTACCTGACCGTGGTCGGCAGCCTGGTCGCGTTCACCGCCTTCGCCTGGGTGCTCCGCCAGGCGCCGTTGCCGCTGATCGCGACGTATGCGTTCGTGAACCCGGTCGTGGCGGTCTTCCTGGGCGCGCTGATCCTGCACGAGGCCGTCACGCCGATCCAGGGCGTGGCGGGGGCCGTGATCGTCACCGGCGTCGCGCTCCTCATCCTGTCGCGCAGCCGGATGACCGCGCCCCGCCCGGTCCCCGGTCGGGTGCCCGAGCCGGACGACGCCGCGGCCGCTGCCTGACAGGGTCCCGTTCATGGCGGGTCCCGCCGGCGTCTCGAGCCACCCTCGATCCGACCTTTGGCCGCCTTCCGGCCCGGTTATCCCTCGGCGGCGACCGTCCGGGCCACCCGCCGGGCGAGGGCCATGATCGTGATCATCGGATTGACGCCGAGGCCCGTCGGGAACAGCGAGCCGTCGCCGATGTAGAGGCCGGGGATGGGAGCCCCGGCCCGGGTCCGGACGCGTCCGGTCGGGTCGCACGGATGGTCGGCGACCGACGCGCCCATCCGGACGCTGCCCAGCTGGTGGGCCGAGAACACCGAGCCGCGATTGGCCGTGAAGTCGAACGTCCGCAGCGCGTCCTCGAAGACCGTGAACGAGCGCGCCTCCTGGCCCGCCGCGAACCCGCCTCGCCCATGCCAGCGCGGCGGCGTCCCGACCGCGAGGATCTGGCGGGCACCGGCGGCGCGGACCAGACCGGCCATCGAGACGAGGGCGTGGCGGAGCGTCGCCACGCCGGCGGGGTCGAGGGCGTAGTCGATCCGGGCCCGGCCGCGACCTGTCAGGCGGACCCGGCCCGATCCGCCGTCGCGCGTCACCGCGATCAGCGGGCCGACGTGGCGGATCCGCCGGAGGAGGTCGGCATGGGCGTCGGTGCCCTCCCACGGCAGGGCCAGGGCGATCAACCCCGGGTGGCCCGGCGCCGACTCGATGACATAGCCGTTGCGGCCGGGGCTTGATCGGCTGAACTCGAGCGATTGCGCGGCCTGCATCGTGCCGCGCCACATGTCGATCGGATCGTCGAACAGGCCGGCGATGACCGGCACGGGATGGACCCGGAGGTGCCGCCCGATCGCCGGATGGTCGAGCCCCGACGCGAGGAGGACCGCCGGCGAGCGCAGCGCTCCAGCCGCAACGACGACCTGCGGAGCGCGAACCACCAGGCGACGCGTCACGGGTCGCAGAGGATCACCGTCCGGGCCGCGTATTGGCTCGCCCGTCGCGGGATCGACGATCAGGACGGCCGCCTCGATCCCCGCCGCCCGGCCGTGCTCGATCAGGACGCGCGTCACCCGCGCCCGATCGACGATCCGGGCGCCGCCGGCGGCCGCGCGAGCGAGGTGCGCCCGGATCCCCGACTGCTTCGTGCCGCGCGGACAGCCGAATGGACAGCTCCCGCAGTCACCGCAATCGCGTGCGTTGCGCCGGGTCGGGGCCGCCTCCCAGCCGAGCGCCGCGGCGCCACGCAGGATCACCCCGTCCTTCGGCGGGATCATGGTCGCCGCTGCCACGCCGAGCTCGCCCTCGATCGCCGCGATGTCCGCGTCGAACGGTGCGCCGTCGATCCCATCCAGGCCGTGGTCGAGCGCCCAATCGGATCGGACGTCGTCAGGAGCCGCGACGCTCGTCATCCAGTTCACGAGCGTCCCGCCGCCGACGGCCGTCCCGGCGAGCATCGTGAGCGAGCCATCCCAGGTCGTCAGCAGGCCATGGTTCAGGTAGACCCGGGAGAACGCGTCGAGCTCGTCGGTCGGCAGGTGGGCCTCGTCGAGGAACGGGCCGGCTTCGACGATGACCACGGACCGGCCGGCGGCCGTGAGCTCGGCCGCGATCACGCCGCCGCCGGCGCCCGAGCCGACGATGACGACGTCGGCCTCGAGGACCAGTGGGTCATCCGGTCCGCTGGCGGGGTCGTGGACGGCGAGCGGCCGGATCGCGGCCAGCCGCGACGTGACCGGCGGCCGGTCCTGGACGTAGCCGATCGTGGCGTGAAGCGGGTTCGGGCTGCCGAGCGGGCCGGGGTCGGCGTAGGCGAGGAACGTCAGCAGCTTGCGGAAGGCCTGGAACGCCGAGCGGCGGAGCGGCAGCCGGGCATGCGCCCAGCCCAGGAGCACCCGCTCGCGATCGGCCGGCGAGCGGTCGCGGAACGCGACGGGTCGGCCGGTCAGCGCCAGGTTGGCGAGCCGCGACTCGAGCAGCCGCAGGACGAGTCGGAGCTGCCGGACCTGGGCGGGATCGGCCGCCCGGGCGAGCCCTTCGGCGGCCAGGTTCGAGCGCCGGACCGAGCCGCCCCGGACGAACGTCTCGGCCAGCTCCGCCAGCGTTGCCACCTCGGCGGCGGACCAGCCGGGCGGAGGCGGTGCGGGCGGGCTGGCCATCGTCGGATCGTGCCACAGCCGCGACGGCCGCCGAGGGCCCGTCGTGCGGCTCCGTTCAGCGTTGCGGCGCGGGACAGTCGCCCGAGCGGATGACCGCGGTCGCCTCGACCTCGATGAGGAAGTCCGGGTCGGCGAGACCGCGGACCATGATCCAGGTCGCGGCCGGTCCGGGACCCGGTCCGAACGTGGCCCGCAGCGCCGCGCTCACCGCCGAGGTGTCGTCGGACGGGTCGCCGACGAGGTAGATCCGGAGGGCCGTCACGTCCCCGGCCGTCGCGCCGGCCGCCGCAAGCACGCTGATCAGGTTCGCGAAGGCGCCCGGCGTCTGCGCTGCCAGGTCGTGGTGACCGATCCGCTGGTCGCGATCCCAGTCGACCTGGCCGGATACGAAGACCATCTCGCCGGGCGCCGCGACGACCGCCTGCGAGAAGCCGTACTGGGTGCTGGTCCAGGCATCGGGCGGGTTGACGAACCGTCGTTCCGCCGCCGAGCTCACGGACGCTCCCATCCCTGGGCCGGCAGGGGCTCGCAGCGGAGCGGCTTGTCCTCGCGGTAGCCGAGGGCGTACTCCGCCTGGATGATCGTGTGGAGCTGACTCGTGCCCTCGTAGATGACGGCCGCCTTCGAGTTCCGCAGGTACCGCTCGACCGGGAACTCGTTCGAGTAGCCGTTGGCACCGTGGACCTGGATCGCATCCATCGCCGACTGGACCGCGTGCTCGGTCGCGTGCCACTTGGCGAGCGACGTCTCGCGCGTGTTGCGGAGGCCCTGGTTCTTCAGCCAGCCGGCCCGCCAGACGAGGAGCCGGCCCATCTCGGTGCCGGCTGCCATCTTCGCGATCATCTGCTGGACGAGCTGGTGACGGCCGATCTCCTGGCCGAACGTCTGCCGCTCGTGGGCGTACTTCACCGAGGCGTCCACGCACGCCTGGGCGAGCCCGACCGCGCCGGCAGCGACCGTGTAGCGCCCCTGATCGATCGCGCTCATCGCGATCAGGAAGCCCTCGCCTTCCTCGCCGATCCGATGCTCGACCGGGACGACGCAATCGTCGAGGTTGATCAGGCCGGTGTTCCCCGCCCGGATCCCGAGCTTGCCGTGGAGCGTGCCCGTCGACAGGCCCGTCATCCCGCGTTCGAGCAGGAATGCCGTCACCCCGCGCCAGCCCTTCGAGCGGTCGACCGTGGCGAACACGAGGAAGTGATCGGCGAGGTCGGCCAGGCTGATCCAGATCTTCTGGCCGTTCAGGCGATACGCGTCGCCGTCGCGCCGGGCGGTCGTGGCGAGGTTGGCCGCATCCGTGCCGACCCCGGGCTCGGTCAGCCCGAACGTCGCCAGCTTCTCGCCCCGCGCCTGCGGCACGAGCCAGCGCTGCTTCTGCTCGTCGGTCGCCCACTGGAGCAAAGCAAGCGAGTTGAGCCCGACGTGGACGCTCTGGACGACCCGGAACGCCGTGTCGGCCCGCTCCAGCTCCTCGCACAGGATCGCGAAGCTCAGGTAGTCCATCCCGGACCCACCCCAGGCCTCGGGGATCGGGGCGCCGAGGAAGCCCTGCTCGGCCATCTTCCCGAAGATCTCGGGATGGACCTCGGCCTTCTCGTCCCACGCGCGGATGTGGGGCAGGATCTCGGCCTCGGCGAAGGCCCGGGCGGCCTGCTGGACGAGGCGATTCTCGTCGCTGAGCTGGAAGTCGACCATGGCCGGAATGCTAGCCCGAGCCCTGCCGGATCGTCGGCTGGTTGCAAGGAGCACCGTCGCCGATGCGACGCGACGGGCCGTGCCCTCCCCGGATGCTGCATCGATGACCGCCCTCGACCGCGCCCTACCGACCGCCGAGGCCCCGGCCCCATGGCGTCGCCGGATCGCCGACATCGCGATCATCGCGACCCCGGTCGTGGTCGGCGGGATCAGCAGCGTATTCACAATCGACGGCCTGCGCCTCTGGTATCGCACGATCGATCGGCCCGAATGGAACCCGCCGGACTGGGTCTTCGGACCAGTTTGGACGACGCTCTACCTCATGATGGGAGTCGCCCTCGTTCAGGTCGTCCGGTCCGATCGGGATCGGGTCGCTCGCCAGATCGGCCTCGGGCTGTTCGCGCTGCAGCTCGTCCTGAACTTCGGCTGGTCGTGGATCTTCTTCACCAACCACGACCTGGGAGGCGCCCTCCTGGAGATCGTCGCCCTGCTGTTCGCGATCGCCGCGACGATTGCGGTATTCGCACGTGTCCGCCGCTCAGCAGCCGCTCTCCTCGTCCCGTATCTCGCCTGGACCGCGTTCGCGACCGTCCTGACTGCCAAGATCTGGCAGCTGAACCGCTGAGACGGTCGCCGCCGGAAGCCTCGGGCAGGACGGCCCGCTGGCATACTCCGCCGATGACCGACGCTGCCTCTCAACCCACCCTGCCCGCCGACCTGTCGACGGTCGCCGACCACCTGACGCCGGTCCTCGGCCGCTACTTCGAGCGGAGCTGGAGCCACGGCGAGGGTCATCGCCTGTTCGACACGGCCGGCAAGGCCTACCTCGACTTCGCCAACGGGATCGCGGTCACGGCCCTCGGCCACCACCACCCGCGGGTGACGGCGGCGATCCACGCCCAGGTCGACCGGCTCATCGGGCCGACCGGAGCCATCGGTTACAGCGAGCCGGTCGTCCGGCTGTCCGAGATGCTGACGGCGACGCTGCCCGACCCGATCGACAGCGTGATGTTCCTGAACTCCGGCTCCGAGGCGATCGACGGCGCCCTGAAGCTGGCCCGACGGGTGACGGGCCGGCCCGGGATCGTCGCGTTCCGTGGCGGATTCCACGGCCGAACGTTCGGAGCGACGTCGGTGACGACGTCGTCGCTCAACTACCGGACCGGGTACGAGCCGCTGCTCCCCGGCGTCTCCATCGCCCCGTACCCCGCCGCCTACCCGGAGTTCGACGGCGACGAGGAGCGCGCATCGGAGGCTTGCCTGGCAAGCCTCGCCTCAGTCTTCGAGACGATGATCGCGCCGTCCCTGGTCGCGTCGATCCTGATCGAACCCGTTCGCGGCGAAGGCGGCTACAACCCGGCGCCCGTTTCGTTCCTCCAGGGCCTTCGCCGGATCTGCGACGAGCACGGAATCCTGCTGATCGCCGACGAGGTCCAGACCGGCTTCGGCCGGACGGGTCGGATGTGGGGCTTCGAACACGCGGGCGTCATCCCCGACGTCGTCGTCATGGCCAAGGCGATCGCCAACGGCCTGCCGCTGTCGGCCATCGCCACCTCCCGTTCGCTGATGGAGCGCTGGGGCCGGAGCGCCCACGGCTCGACGTACGGCGGCAACCCGGTCGCGTGCGCAGCCGGGATCGCGGTCCTCGAGTCGATCGAGACGGACCACCTCATCGAGAATGCCGCGGCTCGCGGCGCGGAGCTCCGGGCCGGCCTCGCCCGGATCGCGGCCGAGGAGCCCCGGATCGGCGACGTCCGCGGACCCGGCCTGATGATCGGCGTCGAGCTGGTCAAGGACGGCCCGGGCCGGGAGCCCGACGGGCCGCTCGCCAAGGCCGCGATCGCGCGGGCGGCCGACCTGGGCCTGCTCGTCCTCTCGTGCGGCTCGCACGGGAACGTCATCCGCTGGATCCCGCCACTCGACGTGACCGCGGCCGAGGTCGGCGAGGCGATCGGGATCTTCGAGGAGACCCTCCGGACGGTCTGAGCAGGTCGCCTACCGGCGTGACGAACGCCGCGGCCCGTCCCGGCGCGGCACTGGATACGGCGAAACGCCCGTCCTCGTCGGACGGGCGCCCCGAACATCAGAGCTCGTCGGTGAGCGGCCGAGCCGCCCGGTCAGGGACGGTTCAGCGGTTCTGGGCGAGGAACTTCATCACGTCGTCAAGCCGGAAGCGGCGATCGCCTCGCTTGCAGACACGATAGAAGGGAAGCTCGCCGCGATCCCCGAGCCGCTTCACGGTATTGACGTGGAGATGAAGCATCTCGGCGACTTCCGTCGCCGTGAGCATCGGCCCGAGTTCATTGACGGCCATGGACCCCATATGGTCGTTGCCTCTCTGTCGGTCGTGCGTGCTGGTCGTTTGTCGCGTGGCGTCCGCACCCGTGGGGTGGCCAGAGGTACAGTGCGGCCCGCTGATGGGCGGAGCGTATGGGTCGGCGATGGGGGCCGCCAAGCCGTACTTTGGGCTAGTCGCTGGTACCACGGGGCGGTGCGCCCACGAACGGATGGGAACGCACGACTGGGGGGTGCTGCGGGCCTGCGGAGCGTCTCATGCGGCTCTCATCGCCATCGTCGAATCTCACCCTCGAACCCAGCCGTGGGTCGTCTCCTCCTCCTCCGACCCACGGCCGGGCACTCATCACCCGATCTGGCACGATTCAGCGAAACGGTCCGATCGGTCGTGACACGATCGAGCACGAGCCCACCCGAGGAACCGGCCGCATGAAGATCCTCCTCGTCGAGGACGATGAGCGCCTCAGTCGATCGCTCGCCCGGCTCCTGGAGCAGGACCGCCACAACGTGGAGATCGCGCCCGACGGCGAGACCGGAGTCGAGATCGCCCTCGGCGAGAACGGGATCGACGTCGTCATCCTCGACATCGGCCTGCCGGACATCTCCGGCCTCGAGGTCGCCCGCCGGATCCGGGTCGAGAAACGCGAGCTCGCGATCCTGATGCTGACCGCCCGCGACACCGTGAACGATCGCGTCGTCGGCCTCGATTCGGGAGCGGACGACTACCTGGTCAAGCCCTTCGCCTACGACGAGCTGGCCGCCCGCCTGCGCGCCCTCGCCCGGCGCTCCGAGGGCGTCGCCCGGCGCCCCGAGCCGAGGCTCGTGGCCGGCCCGATCTCGCTTGACGAGGCCAGCCGATCGGTGACGATCCATGACCGACCGATCGACCTCAGCCCACGCGAGTTCTCGCTCCTGGAATCGCTCCTCCGCCACCCGGGCCAGGCGCTCAGCCGCGACCAGCTCCTCGATCAGGCCTGGCCGTTCGGGGTCGCGGTCACCCCGAATGCCGTCGACGCGTACGTCCACTACCTCCGGACGAAGCTCGGCACGGAGGGCGACCGGATCGAGACGGTCCGGGGCGTGGGGTACCGTCTGAACAATGCCTGACGGAGCTGCCTCGCCACGCACCGGCGACCCGGCCGACGAGCGGGCGCGAGCCGCCGATGGCCGCCTGATCCGCAATGTCCGCTGGCGCCTCGTCCTGTGGAGCGGCCTGACGACGCTCGTCGTGCTGGCCGTTCTCGGGGTCGCTCTCTATCTGAGCGCGGCGCGGACTCTCGAGGTGAACGGGGTCGCCCAGCTCGACAGCCGGCTCGACCAGGTCATCACCGCCCTGCAGCACCCGCGCGACCGGCCGAGCGGACCCGAGTACGGGTTCACCTTCGGCGGCGGCTCGTCGGGGACGTACGCGATCGCCGTCGATGCCGATGGCAACAATCTGACCCGCGGCCCGCTTCCGGCCGGCCTGCCGGTGACGGCACTCGCTGGACGCGGCCGTGGCGGCCGCCCGGGACGTCCGGACCGCGACCGTCGGCACGCTCCCGGCCAGGGCACTCACCGAACGCGTGGCGAGCCCGGTCGGCGACATCTACATCCAGGTGATCCAGGATCGATCCACGGAGCAGCAGACGCTCGATGCCATCCGCAACGTGCTGCTCCTGGGCGGCGTCGTCGTCGTGCTCATCGCCCTCGGGTTCGGGACGTTCTATGCCAGCCGCGCCCTCGTCCCGATCCGGGAGTCGCTCGTCCAGCAGCGCGCGGCGCTCCGCCGCCAGCGCGAGTTCGCCGCCGACGCGAGCCACGAGCTGCGGACCCCGCTGACCGTCATCCGGAGCTCGGTCGAGCATCTCCGGCGGAACCGGACCGACGGCTCGACCGCCGGCGAGGCCCTCGACGACATCGATGCCGAGGTCGCCAACCTGACTGCCCTGGTCGAGGACCTGCTTCTGCTCGCCCGGTCGGACTCCGGGGCGATCAACCTGACCCGCCTGCCGGTCGACCTCGGCGACATCGCGGCCGACGGCGCCGGCGCACTGGTCAAGGCGGCCGCCGACCGGGGCGTGCAGCTCGCCCTCGATCCGGAGCCGGCGATGGTCGAAGGCGACCACGCCCGCCTCCGCCAGCTCATCGTGATCCTCGTCGACAATGCCATCCGCCACGCGCCACCGGGCGGCGGCCATGTCCGCGTTCGCGTCCGGAGCGACCGGCGCGAGGCGATGCTCGAGGTCGAAGACAACGGCCCCGGCATCCGGCCCGAGGACATGCCGCACGTCTTCGAGCGCTTCTGGCGGGCGCCCGGTGCGGCCATGGGCGGGACGGGCCTGGGCCTCGCGATCGCCAAGTCGATCGTCGATCTTCATGGCGGGCGGATCGTCGTCTCCAACCGGCCGGAGGGCGGGGCGCGGTTCATCGTTCGCCTGCCCGTCGCGGGCAGCCCGCCGGTCGCCGAGTCGCAGACCGGCTCGCTCCTCGCCGCCGACCCGCCGACCTGACCGACTCTCAGGACTCCCTCAGACACGCCGGCCAAGATCGCCGTCACGATCACGGAAGCCGCCCCTCCTCGCCTGCCGCGCACGAACTGGAGCCACGATGAACGACGAGATCCGCCCGACCCCGACCGAGCCGGTCGCCCCGATCGATGCCTCTGCCGTGGCGCCGGCGCCGACCGGCGTCGATGACGCCAACCGGGCGCCGGCTGCGACCTTCTCCGGTCGGACCCCCCGCAAGACCCACGCCGTCCGGGCAGGCATGGTCGTGGGCACCGGCCTCCTTGTCGTGGTCGGCGCAGCGGTTGCGATGGGCGCCTCGCCGAGCTCCCCTCCCACGACGATCCCCGCGGGCGCCGGCCAGGCCCAGACGGCGCCCGGCGACGTCAGCACCGACAGCGGCCCTTTCGGCCCCGGCGACGGGCGCGGGTTCTTGAAGGGCGGACCCGGGCGCGGCGACGTGCGCGGGTTCGGGCCGATCTCGGTCACGGCCATCGATGGATCCAACGTGTCGCTCGCGACGGCCGACGGCTGGACGCGGACGATCGCCGTCACCAGCACGACCACGATCACGAAGGGTGGCGTCGCCGCGACGCTCGCCGATCTTGAAGTCGGCGACACGATCCGGTTCGCGCAGACCCGCAATGACGACGGCACATACACGATCACCGCGATCGGGATCGTCCAGCCCCAGGTCGCGGGCACCGTCACCGCGGTCGGGGCCGACTCGATCACGATCACGCTCCGCGATGGCACGTCGCAGACCGTGACCACGACCGGCACCACCGCGTATCACGTCGAGAAGGCGGACGGCACACGGGCAGACGTCACGGTCGGCTCCGTGATCGTCGCGACCGGCGAGAAGAACGCCGACGGTTCGCTGACCGCGAGCTCGGTCTGGGTTCACCTGCCCCATCTCGCGGGCACCGTGGCCTCCACGACCACGGACACGATCACCGTCACGCGGCGCGACGGGACGACCGTCACGGTCCACGTCGGGTCAGCCACGACGATCCGGGTTCCCGGCGTCGAGAGCCCGACCATCGCCGACGTCAAGGTGGGCATGGTGATCGTCGTCGAAGGCAAGCAGCGCGCCGACGGTTCGATCGACGCGACCGCGATCGGCGCGGGTGATCGTGGCAAGGTCCGCGACCACGACGGCCGGAAGGGCGTCAAGCCCGATGCGTCCACGAGCCCGAGCCCGTCGGGCGGCACCGAAGGCTGACCTCCGCTCGGCCGCATCTGACGCGCGAGACCCACTCGGGTCTCGCGCGTTTGTTCGTCCCCGCGAGCGTCGACATCCAACGGGCCACGCCATCCGGCGGCGCATCTCAGGACCTTCTCACCCCCGCGCAGTTCCATCAGACGTGACACGATCCGCCTGTTCCTCCCCGGAGATGACCCGCGATGCAGCCGCACGATCCCTCCCAGCCTGACCGTCCGTTCCGCACGACCCCGACCGAACCGCTGAGCGACGATCCCTCGACACCCTGGTCGCCTCCCGCAGAGTGGTCCTCCCGGTCCGATCTGGCCGCGGCACGCGACCGGGTCGGCCAGTCGCCCGGCTGGCCCTGGCGCGACGCGGCCGCCGACCCCGCCGCCGGCGCGGCGGCGATCCATGAGCCGCGATTCGAGACCCGCCCGCTGAGCACGTCGTCCGATCCCAAGGGGCCGGGCGGCAGCAGTCGCCGCCGATCCGTCGGGACCGTCCTGTCGGCCGCGCTCCTGTCGGCCGTGCTCGCATCCGGCTCGACGTTCGCCATCGTCAGCATCGTCGATCCCGGCTCATCCGGGTCGCCGGCCGCGACCACGACCCCGAACGCCGCCGTCACCAACTCGGGCGGCACGACCACGGTCCAGCACGAGGACATCACCGACGTCGTGGCGGCCGCGCGAGACTCGGTCGTGACGCTGACGTCGCGGGTCACCGGCGTCCGAGGCCCATTCGGCGGGACCGCAACCGGCGTCGGGTCCGGGATCGTCCTCACGGCCGATGGATACGCCCTGACGAACCGCCACGTGGTCGAGGGCGCGCAGGCCCTGACGGCGACGATGGCCGATGGCACGGAGTATCCGGCGACGGTCGTCAAGGTCTCCGACACGCAGGACCTCGCCCTCGTCAAGATCGATGCCACCGGCCTGTCGCCGGCGACCATCGGCGACTCCGGCGCGATCGAGGTCGGCCAGACGGCGATCGCGATCGGCAGCCCGCTGGGGACCTACACCGAGACCGTGACCAAGGGGATCATCTCGGCGCTGGATCGGACGATCACCGTCCAGGACGAGCAGTCGGGTCGACCCGTCACGCTGAAGGGCCTGATCCAGACCGATGCCGCGATCAACCCCGGCAACAGCGGCGGGCCGCTCCTGGATGCGATCGGCCAGGTCGTCGGCGTCAACACCGCGACCGCGGCGAGCGCCGAGGGCCTCGGGTTCGCGATCCCGATCGAGGAGGCCGCCAGCCTGATCGCGGAGGCTCGCGCCGCCTCCGTCGCCTAGATCGCGGCGGGCCGTTCGGACCGCGGAACCGGGCCATTGGGCGCTCCGTCGAGCAGTCCGATCAGCCCGTCTTGCGGTGCCGGACGGCCCGGGCCACGTGCCGGCGGCTCCGGAGCTGCCTCAGCACGACCAGGATTGAAGAACCCGACGCTCGGTCGACTCATACTCGTCGACGCCCCGTCGGGGCGATGGGATCGAGGATCCGGATGGACCAACGGGAGCTCGTCGGACGAGCGGCGCGAGGCGATCACGAGGCCTTCGACGGCCTCGTCCGGTTCGCCTCGAACCGCCTGTACGGCATCGCGTACCGGATCCTGCGCGACCAGTACCTCGCCGAGGACGCCCTCCAGCAAGCCCTGATCAGCATCTGGAACGAGCTGCCGAAGCTCCGCGACCCGGATCGCTTCGACGCCTGGACCTACCGCGTGATCGTCCGATCGGCGACCGCCGAAGCTCGCAAGGCCGGCCGCGGCGGGACGACCACCTCGTTGCTCCCCGGTGATGCCGACGTGTCCCGGGCGCCGGACGAGTACCGGGCCGTCGCCGATCGGGACGCCGTCGAGCGCGGCTTCAGCCGGATTACCCCGGAGCAACGATCCGTCCTCGTGCTCCAGCACTACGCCGGCCTGAGCCAGGCCGAGATCGCCGACGTCCTCGGAATCCCCCTCGGGACGGCCGGCTCGCGGATCCACTACGCCGCTCGCGCGCTGCGGGCCGCGATCGAGTCCGATTCCCGGCTGGGAAGCGGACGGGAGTCCAACGCATGAACCTCGACGACTTCGATCGATCCCTGGCGGAGTTCCTGGCGGACGGCCCGAGCCGGGCCCCCGAGGCGCCGGTCATCGCGGCGATGGCCCATGCCCGGACGACCCCGCGCCGGCCGGACCCGCTCCGCGCCTTCCGGGCGGACCCGATGGCGCCGCGTGGCACCGGCGGGTTCGCGGTCCGCTCCGGACTCGTCCTGGCGACGGTCGCCCTGGCTGTCGGGGCGGTCGGCGTGGCGGTCGTCGGCTCGCGACCACCGCAGGACTCGGTCTTGACCCCGCCGTCGGCATCGCCCAGCCCAATCTCGTCAGCGACCCCGGATCCGACCCCACCGATCGGCTCGCACACCGTTGGCGGCCCGGACACGCCCTTGGGCTCGCCGGCCGTCCCGCCGATCCACGTCGCGCTCCAGACGCAGGGCGGCAACCCGGCCTCCGTCGACGTCGTCGACGAGTCGGGCAAGCTCACTGGCGCGGTCTCGGGAACGGTCCCGGACTCGGTCGCAAACGACTCGTTCGACGCCTTCAACGACGATCCGACGACCGTTCGACTGACCTGGGCCGGCTCGCCCTGCGACACCGTCCATCGGCTGACGCTCGATCCGGCTCTGACGACCTTGACGATCGATCGACCGCTGTGCTTCGGCGACTCGATCGCCGCCTACCGCTCGCTCATCCTGACCTTCGCCGATCCGGTCGACGCAGCGGCGCTGAACACGGTCCTGTTCGCAGGCCGCGGCGGCGTCGACATGCCGACCTGGACGGCGTCCGCGCCTGACTCCGAGAGCGACCGCTACGACATCACGCTCGACGACCCCGGTCACGTGGTCGAATCGCTCGAGGGCTCATTCGATCCGCAGGTTGCGTCGGCTGGCGCGGGGCCGAGCGGCATCCGGGTCGTCGCGAGCACGCCGACGAGCCTCACCCTGATCTGGCTCGGGCCTGCCTGCGCGACGACACCGGCCCTCTCGATCGATCCGTCCGGCGCGACATGGCGGGTCGCCAACGCGCCGTGCGACTCGTCCAAGCCCGATGTCGTCCGCATGGTCGGCGTGACCCTCAAGACGGCCCTGCCCGGCGACGCCGTGCCGACGGTGGAGCTCGTGGCCGCCGCGCCATGACCGCGTCCACGGCCGACGATCCTGCGAGGTGATCCGGCCCGCCCGCCTGACCGAGCCGGTGTACGCTCGCGCCCGATGAGCACCTGCCCACACCTCTGGGAATCGCGCGCGGCGCCGGCCATCTCGGACGTCTGCCCCGAGTGCGTCGCCCTCGGCGACACGTGGGTCCATCTCCGGGCGTGCCTGACCTGCGGCAACGTCGGCTGCTGCGACCAGAGCGTCAACAAGCACGCTTCGGCGCACTTCCGTGCGACCGGTCATCCCGTTGCCCGGACGATCCAGCCCGGCGAGGCGTGGCGCTGGTGCTACGCCGATGAGGTGCTCGACGATCCCGACGAGCTCGAGATGGAGGGCGCCGACCTCGGCTGAGGCTACGCCTTCTCGGTGAAGACGACGCCAGGTGCTTCCTTTCGGATGAAGTGCGTCAGGTTGCCGTCGAGGTCGACGAAGTAGCCGAGCCCCGACTGGCTGCCGGCCAGCTTCATCAGGTACGCCGGTCGCTTGACGTTCTTGGGCACGACGAACTCCGCGTGATTCGAGACGCGGATGGCCTTGGTCCCGACCGGGATCCGCAAGGTCCCGCTCGCCGGGACGTCCGGCAGGGTCGTCTCCAGTCCGGGCATGGCAGTACCTCCCTTCGCGGGCCCGTGCCCGCCGAGTCGATCCCACTGGATGAGCTGCCCCGGGCAGCCCTTGATGTTGTGGTCGCGATGACCGAGCAGCCCGATGTCGGGGTGACGCGTCCGGATGTCCGCGACCAGGGTCGCGAGCGCCTCGTGCTGGGCAGGGTTCGGGCCGTCCTTCCGGAACCCCTCGATCTCGACAGCCAGCGTCGAATGGTTCGGGCCGAGGGCCTTGCGGACATCGGCTGCATCGCCGAGGACCGCCACGGCCACGCTGTGACCGAACGGGCCCATCGGGTCATCGGTGTGGCGGATCGCACTCGCACCGCCGGGTTGCTTGATCCGGATGGAACTGTGCATGTGAGACTCGAGGAGCATCTGGACGATCCGGCCCGACCGCTCGATGACGTAGTGGACCGAGACACCATCGCGGTTCTTGCGCGACAGGAAGCCGACGGTCCCGCCGCCCTCCGCCATGTGGATGGTGAACCCGAGGATCGGCTCCTTCCGCGGTCCAAGGTCATGGAACGCCTGAACGAACGGGAATGCCATGGCGCGTGCTCCGCTCAACCAACCGTCCGACGATCCCCCGACGCAGGATCGTGACGGCCGGGCGTCTCGCAAGCGTCAAGGCCGGGCCACGCGCGACGATGTGGCGTCCCCGGCAGGGTTCGAACCTGCGACCTTCCGCTTAGAAGGCGGTTGCTCTGTCCACTGAGCTACGGGGACGCGGACGACGCGGCCTGTCGTCAGTTTAGGCCGTGGCCCGCCGATGATCGACCGCTGGTTCGGGTGGCGGGGTCGATGCGGGACTCGAGTACGGCGATCGGATGACATCCCTCGGGACCTCCGTCTCGTGGTCCGGCGCAGCCACGCACGGCTATCGTCCCGCCATGACCACGCTTGGCCTGCCCCTGTCCGCGGAGCGCGCGCGCCGCCGGCCATTGGTCCGGAACCGGATGATCCGTCGCATCGGGGCCGATCCTCACGCGCTGCTTGCCCTGGGCATCGTCGCCACGACCCTCGCGATCGCGGCGATCGGCGACCGTGCCGACACCACGCGACTGCTCGCGATCAGCGGCGAGTTCCTGGCCGCGCAGGCCATCGCCGCGGTCATCGCTCCGCATCTCCGCCCGACCGCCAGCCAGCGAACGATGATCGCGTTCGGCCGGTTCGCGCTCGCGATCCTCTACGTCGCGGTCACGACCGCCATCCTCCGAACCGGCGACTTCCGGCCGACCGCGGCGCTGTTCATCCCGATCGTCGCGCTCGCGGCGGCCCAGGGTGCCCGCCAGGCGATCCTGGTCGGAGCCGCGGCCATCTCGCTCTACCTGCTGCCCGTGCTGTCTGCGACCTCGGCCAACCTCGCGATCGACGCCCAGCGTGCCGTCGCGCTGAGTGGCACCGCGATCCTGCTCTCGATCGGAACGCGCCGGTCGATCTCGGCCCTCACCCGGACCGTCGCCCGCCTGGGCACGTCACTCGCTCGGGACCGACGCCGATCCCGCCAGCTCGCCGCCGTGGAGAGCGTCGGACATCTGCTGGCCTCTACGGGACCGACGGCCCAGACGCTCGAACGGATCGTCGGGCTTCTGCGCGACGACCTCGGTTACGACTTCGTGTCGCTCTATCTCGGCTCTTCGGACCGGGTCCGACTCGTCGCCCAGGCCGGCTACGACACGGTGATCGACACGTTCGACGCCACGACCGGGGTCATCGGCCGGGTCATGCGGACCCACGCCCTCGCCTACGTGCCGGATGTCGCGACCGATCCCGACTACCGCAGCGCCGACGCGGCCATCCGGGCCGAGATCAGCGCTCCCCTGCTCGTCGACGACGGACTCGTCGGCGTCGTCAACGTCGAGGCCCGGGCGACCGCCGATCTCGACGCCAGCGACGTCGAGACGATGCGGCTCGTCGCTGAGCGGATGGCGTCGGCGCTCACCCTCGCCGGCGAGCGCGAGCGCCTGGCCGCGCGGGCGGAGCTCTTCCGTCGGCTGACCTCGTTCGCGACCGCCGTCAATGCGACCCTCGACCCCGATCGGCTCCACCACGCGATCGTGGCCGAGCTCGCCGAGCTCCTGGCTGCCGACTCGGTCGGCCTGACCGTCCTCGATCGGGCGACCGGCCGCTACGTCGTCCGGGCGGTGGCGGGTCCCGATCAGCACTATCTCGGCAGGACGATGCCGCCCGGCGCCGGCCTTGCCGGGCGGGCCATCCGCGACCGGGCCCTCGTCGTCGACCCGCGGTTCACCCCGGAGGCCGAGCCGAACGCCGGCGTCGACGCACCCGCCAAGCTCTACAGCGGGGTCGCGCTGCCGCTGGTCCGCGACGACGTCGTCGTCGGCGCGATCAGCCTCGTTCGTCACGACGTTGAGCGGCCGTTCGCCCAGGACGAGCTGGAAGCCCTGCCGATCGTCGCGGGCGTCGTGGCACTCACGATCTCGAATGCGTTCCTCCACGCCGACGTCCTCGAGATGTCCGTGCGCGATGCCCTGACCGGATTGTTCAACCGGCGCCACCTCGACGCCACGATCGCCCGCCTCGAGGCGGGCCGGGCCCGTCGCGCGCCCGCGGACCGCGACCGGGCAGCCATCGCGATCTTCGACCTCGACCACTTCGGCGAGATCAACAAGCGCCACGGCCACCAGGCGGGCGACGCGATCCTGCGCGCCTTTGCCGAGATCCTGCGGATGCGCTTCCGCGGCGGCGACGTCGTCGCTCGCTACGGCGGCGAGGAGTTCCTGGCGATCCTCGAGGGAGCGACGGTCGATCAGGCGACGTCCGTGGCCGAAGAGATCCGGCGGATCTTCGAGAAGACGAGCGTCCGGGCACCGGACGGGTCGCTGATCGCCGCCACGGTCTCGGCCGGCTGCGCGGCGATGGCCGAAGGCGAGGAGCGATTCGACGACATCGTCGCCCGGGCCGACGTCGGATTGGTGCTGGCAAAGCGATCGGGCCGGAACCGGGTGATCGCGGCCTGACGTCGGCTGGACCCGCGAATTGGTCTGGTATGCTCCGCGGCCCGTCAGCGCCAGGAGCTCGCCCAGCCACGATGACGATCGACAGCAGGCCGCCGGCCGCCCAGCTTGCGCTCGACCTCGACGTCCCGGCCGCGCTGCCGGTCCTCCCGATCGCACCGGAGTGGAAGGACCAGGCCCGGCTCTGGGGCCCGGCTCTGCACCCGATGTGCTCATACCTTGCGAGCTTCCCGGCGGCCCTCGCCCATGCCTTCATCGGCCGCTACTCGCGCCGCGGCGACGTCGTCCTCGATCCGTTCTCCGGCCGCGGCACCACGCCACTCCAGGCCTGTGCAGAGGGCCGGATCGGCGTCGGCAACGATCTCAACCCGCTCGCCCACCTCCTGACCGCGTCCAAGGTCGAGCCGGCCACCGCGGCGGAGGCAGCGACCCGTCTGGCGGCGCTCCGGCTCGGCTGGGCCACGACGTCGGCGAACTGGTTGACCCTGGCAGCCGACGTTCTGGCCGACGGAGACCCGCCGACGGTCGGCGTCCCGGCCGCCGGCAGCCTTGCCGCCTCGGCTCGCGTCGAGACGGTTCCGAAGGAGGTCGCGGTCGCATTCCATCCACGGACCCTCGCCCAGCTCCTCTACGTCCGGACCGTCCTTCGTCTGGACGAGCGGACCGACCGCTTCCTCGCCGCTGCCCTGACGGGGATCCTCCACGGCAAGAGCGCGTCGTACCTGTCGGAGCTGATGCCGAACACGTTCAGCATGGCGCCGCGCTACGTCCGCGACTTCGCCGCGCGGACCGCGTTCGCATCGCCCGACCGAGACGTCTTCGCGGGCCTGGAGAAGAAGCTCGCCCGACTCCATCGGGAGCCGCTGCCCCGAACTCCCGGGATCGCGCTGCTCGGCGACGCGCGCGACGCGTCCGGGCGAGCTCGGGCCGCCCTCCGCGAGCGGGGCCTGCCGGAGCGGGCGCGGCTCGTCGTCAGCTCGCCGCCGTACCTGCGGGTCGTGAAATACGGCTACTACAACTGGCTCCGGACGTGGCTCCTTGGCGAGGACGCCCGGGCCATCGACGCGACCCTCGACGACGCCCATCACCGCGAGCCGTATCTCGTGTTCCTCCGTGAGGTCCTCGCCGACCTCCGCCCGATCCTGGCCGACGACGCCGTGATCGTGCTCGTGATCGGGGACGTCGAGACCGACCGTGGGCGACCGATTCGGGGCGCGGTCGGGCTCGCCGAGCGGGTCTGGGAGCGGGCGGCCGAGCCCGAGGGCTACCGCCTGGCCGGGATCGCCCTCGACGACGTCGCAGCCGGCCGGAAGATGACGAAGCTGTGGGGACCCGAGGCCGGTCAGGCGACCAAGACCGACCGGATCCTCGTCCTCGGCGCCACCGAGGCTGGCCGCCGCCGGGCGCTGGCCGGGGCGCGCACCCCGATCGACTGGGACTGGCCGCCGCGCGGGCTGCGAGCCATCTGACGGGTTCGCGGCCCGGCGCGGCATCGTGGGCGCCCTGCGCCGTCGCTAGAATGCCGCCATGCAGCAGATGTACCACCCGACGGACCTGGCCGCGATGGATCCGCTGGTCCTGATGAAGAACCTCGACCACGTCCGGATGACGAGCCGCCGCCTGTCGTACATCCTCCAGCAGCAGGTCCACCTCTACACGCCCGAGGCGAACCAGATTCGCGAGCAGATCGACCGCTATGTCGAGGCGGAGCGCCAGATCGAGGGCGAGATGGCAAGGCGCCAGATCCGCGCCTGACTGCGTTCAACGGCATAAACGAGAGGAGCCTCCACCCTGACCGGTGGAGGCTCCTTCGGCGTCGATAGCGACGCGACAATCGCGAGGTTCTGGTCGTTCAGGCTCCGGCAGCGACCGCGATCCTGATCGTTCCATGGTCCGGCGCACCGGTGTCTCCCGGCTCCGGATCGATCCGCCGCAGGTGGACGATCCCGGCGTTGGTGTCGCCGGCCGACGGGCCGACAGGGATGGCCGCTTCATCGCACGCCTGGGCGACGAGGCTCGCCTGGAGAGCCGCTGCGCTGCGGCGGCGACGCTCATGGTCCTCGGCCACGACCTGGGCGACGAGGCCGGCCAGGGCCGGCATCTGGAAGAGCCCCAGGCCGATCCCGATCGACGACAGCTCCTCGGCGCCGTAACCCCGGTAGAGGCCCCGGCCCGCGACGGCGCACATCTCGTCGTACAACTCCGGCCAACCGACTCGACGCCGCCGGTGGCAGAAGCGCACGAAGTCGATGGCCTCGGGTTCCGCGTCAGGCGCGGCGGCAAACGCACGTTCGCCAGCGTTCGTTCGGTCCATCGATGGCCTGTCCTCCAGTCCTGTTTCTGCACATGCCGATCCGCGGCCAGCGTCCTGAAGCCGACGGGCAGGGTCGGCGGGGACGTCCACGGGGACCCACCGATCGAGGTTCCGTCCCTCCCGGGGAACCGTCGCTGCGCGGTGGACGCCTATCGTAGGCTCCCCGGCCGGACCCTAGAAGGGGGTTTGTCCACGAACTCGTCCACCAACTTGTCCACATGGAACGGACGTTCGACGCATTCGCCCGGAATCGGCGGCAGACGGTCGGCCCCGGTCGGCCCCCCAGCTAATTCTGCCGGCGGCGGACGCCCAACCCCGGCTCGGCCGCCAGCCGCCAGCGACAGTCGTCGTCGAGCACGAGACCCTCGAACGGATCGTCGGCGAGCAGGAGGTTGCCGTCGAGGTCGACCCAGTCGGCGAGCGACGCCACGGCCGCCGACGCCGCGATGGCGACCGAGGTCTCCTCCATGCAGCCGAGGAACGTCCGGAAGCCCAGCTCTCGCGCTCGGGCCAGCATCGCTCTGGCCGGACCGACGCCGCCGCACTTGGCGAGCTTCACGTTGACACCCGCAACGACGCCGACGAGCGCATCGAGGTCGTCGATGGTCACGGCGCTCTCGTCGGCGACGATCGGCAGCGACGAGCGCTCCTGGAGCCAGCGGAGCTGATCGAGGCGTCGAGCCGGGAACGGCTGCTCGATCAGCTCGACCCCGAGCCGCTCGAGCTCGGGCAGGAGCGCGAGCGCGTCGTCCGGCTGCCAGCCGGTGTTGGCGTCGACCCGGATCGGCCCGTCGTAGACCGCCCGGACGGCCTCGAGCGTCGCGAGGTCGGACGGGCCGCCGCACTTGATCTTCAGGGCCGGAAAGCGGGCCGCCCGGACGGCCCGCTCGGCGACGACCGCGGGCTCGTCGAGGCCGAGCGTGAAGTCGGTCGGCGGGATCTCGTCGTGGAGGTCGAGCAGGTCGGCGATCGGTCGACCGCTGACCTTGCCGGCCAGATCGTGGAGCGCGATGTCGAGCGCGCACTTTGCCCCGCCGTGGTGGGCGATCGCCGCCGCGATCCGCTCACCGGCCGCGACCAAACCGTCGGGAGTCGGGTCGAATGCGCCGACGGCGTCGAGCAGGAGCGGAGACACGGCGGCCATCGTCTCGACCGTGTCGCCGTAGAACCGGTCCGGGTAGCCCTCGCCGATCCCGACATGACCCGGGAAGCGGTCGTCGCGGAGCTCGACCACGACCGTCGTGACGGCATGGCCCGCGTCGTGATCGGAGCGGGCGATCCGGAACGGGTCGCGCAGGCCGAGATGGAGCACCTCGGAGCGCAGGTCGAGGGTCACGTCAGCTCGCCTCGACCCACGGCAGGTCGTCGACAGCATGTTCGATCCGGGTCCACAGCGGACCGGCCCCGAAGCGGACGGGGTCGTCGACCGGCAGCCCGGTTGCGGCAGCAACGCGAGCGATCTCGGCCCGGGCGTCGTCGGCGGACGCGATCGCCGATGTGTTCAGCGCGATCGCGACCACCCGGGACGGCGCGATGAGCCCGGCGACCCGTTCGTGGAGCTCGATGAAGGAAGGAAGTTCGGCGATCGGGAACGACGCGTCCGGCAGGTGATCGAAGTCGTGCTCGGTCTGGCCGGCCTTGTGGACCAGGATCATCGCCTGCGGCGTCGCGCCGTGGATCAGGGCGAGCGTGACCGAGGAGTACGCGGGGTGGTCGAGCGAGCCCTGGCCTTCGACGATCACCCAGTCGCCGCGGCGCTCCCCTTCCTCGACCATCCACTCGACCGTGCCCTGGGCGAAGTCGCTGATCAGCCGGTCAACCGCGGCGCCCCAGCCCTCGATCATCATCCCGGTCTGGCCGGTCGGGACGAAGGACGTCGAACGGCCGGCCGCCCGGGCCGCCGCCCGAAGCTCGAGCGCGACGGACATCTTGCCGATCGCGCAGTCCGTCCCCACGGTCAAGATCACTCTCTTCCCGGCGCCGTGTCGACGCCCGACCGACGTCTCGTGACGGTCCGGCGGCCGGCGGTAGTCGACGATCGACGTCCCCGCCGCGGCGGCAGCCGTCGCGAACTCCGGATCGTCGCCGAGGAACGTGTGCAGGCCGGAATGGACGTCCAGGCCGGCAAGGATCGCGGCCAGGATCGTCGTCCGCCAGCTGTCGGGCAGCTTGCCGCCGGTCGGCGCGATGCCGATCAGCAGCGTGTCGGGACGGGGATCGCGGGCAAGCGCTTCGTCCAGCGTGGCCACGATCGGGATGTCCCGGCCGGGCAGGATCGACGAGACGTTGCCGCCCGCCTGGCTGGAGTCGATGACGGCCCGGACGTCGTCCGGGCCGTAGCGGATCACGCCGACGGCGGTCTTGCCGTGATGGAAGCCGAAGTTGCCCTCGGCGAGGATGACGAGGCGGCGCGGGGCGGCGGACGGGACGGGCAGGTCGGTCACGCGGCCGAGTGTACGGGCGGCAGCCCCGTCAATGTCGTCCGATGAAGTCGAGGACGAGGTCGTTGAACACGTCGGGCGCCTGATAGCTCAGGAAGTGGGTGACAGCGCCGACGTCCACCAGAGTGCAGTCGGGAATGCAGGGCGCCAGCCGAGCGACGATCGCACGCGAGTACGGCATCCCGTGCTCGGTGGCCATGGCGAGGGTCGGCGTCGCGATGGTGCCCAGCTGCTCGCAGGTCAGCGGGTCCGCCGCCGGCGGCGTCGGCCGCGGCCCGATCATGTTGTCGAGCCACATCCGGCGGAGTGCCTCGGGCTGGGCTTCGAACGCCCCCGGGCCCTGGTTGTTGACGAGCTCGAACCAGAGCGTCGCGCGCCGCTTCTCGTCCCCTGCCGCGGTGTCGCGAACGCGCTCGTTCTGGTCCCGCCACCACCCGAGAATCGACGTGCCTTTCGGGTCACCTTCGAGCAGCCATGGCACGTTGGGCTCGATCGTGATCAGGCTCCGGACCAGGCCCGGCTCGCGCAGGACGACCCGCAGGCCGATCGCCGACGAGAAGCCGACGAGGTGGACGGGCTCGGGGCCGAGCAGCCGGATCAGCGCGACGAGGTCCCCGACCTGGGCCTCCGCCGACGCGTCGCCGTCCGCGGGCCATGAGCTGGAGCCGCGAAACCGCTGGCTGTACGAGACGAACCGGTGGCGCGCGGCGACGGCCTCCCGCTGGGGCTCCCAGTAGCGGAGGTCCGAGCCTGCTCCATGGACGAACACGACCGGCGTGCCCGTGCCCTCGTCCACGAACTCGAGATCGACGCCATTCGCGTTGACGATCGGCATGTGCCCTCCCTCGCCGGACGAGGATAGCGATCGAGGTCGCCCTGGCGGCGTCCGGCCCCATCTGACACGCGGCTTCCGTGTCAATGATCCTTGACATCCATGCGCCACGCGTGGCAGGATTGTGTCGCGTTACCTTTACATAATGACAAGGAGCATAGACACATGTCCATCCATCCACCCGACGCCGGCCCCTGGGCGTCGCGGATCATCCGCAACACCGTGGGCCTGGCCGCCTGGACCGTGGCCTGGGTCGCGAGCCTGGCCCTCGCCGCGTTCGGGCCGGGAACGCTGTGGGACCGCCAGCCCGGACCGACCCTGATCGCGATCGCCTTCAACGTGCTGATCGGCGTCGGCATGCTGTTCGCCAACAAGCGCAACCTGCAGGGGCTGGACGAGCTGCAACGCACAATCCAGCTTCAGGCGATGGCCCTGTCGCTCGGGGCCGGACTGGTCGGTGGCCTGGCCTTGACGCTCTTCGCCCGGCACGGCTTGATCGGCTTCGAGATCGAGATCGGCCACCTGGTGGCGATCATGGGGCTGGTCTACCTGGCCGGATGCGTCGCCGGACTCCTGCGCTACCGATGAAGAACCGGCTCAAGGTGCTGCGCGCCGCGCGCGACTGGACCCAGGCCGACCTGGCGCAGGCGCTGGAGGTCTCGCGCCAGACCGTCAACGCCATCGAAACCGGCAAGTACGACCCGAGCCTGCCGTTGGCGTTCAGGCTGGCGCGGCTGTTCGGACTGTCGATCGAGGAGATCTTTCAGGACGACGTTTGAGCCGGGACGCCACCCGGGCTCGGACCGACCACACGAACGAAACGGCCCGATCCACGTCTGGATCGGGCCGTTGGCGTGTCGTGGTGGTACCGCATACCGGATTCGAACCGGTGATCTCCGCCTTGAGAGGGCGGTGTCCTGGGCCTCTAGACGAATGCGGCTCCGACGGCGGCGACGGATCGATGTCGCGACCGGATCGGGATGATACCAACGGACCACGATCGTCGCCACCCACGAGGCGAGACCGCGGGGCATGGCACCCGCGACCGCTAGAGCCGGTTCACCTCGAGGAACCCGCGGATCGCGTCGGCGACCTGTTGGTGGCTCTGCTCGCCGACGATCAGCCCGTAGTGGGAGTGGGCGCCGAACGGTTCGTAGTCGGCCCCGAGCCACTCCGCGACCTGCTCGGCCACCGGTTCCGCGACGAACCGGTCGAGCCCGGCGCCGATGACGAGCCGCGGGATCTCGGCGTACAGGGCGGGATCGACCGTCACGCCGGCCAGCACGGTCCGGCGAGCGCGCCCGCTCTCGTGCGGCTTCTGGCCGAGGAGGTGCTGGATCCGCAGGACGTCGGCGATCGTGAGATCACGGTAGTCGCGCTGGAGCTTCTCGGGCAGGGTCGACCAGCCGATCCGCGACCGTCCGTACACCTCCGGGACGTCACGCAGCTCGTGCGACGGCGCCGGCTCGCGGAGCGGCGCCGGAGGCTCCGGGGCGATGAGCACGAGGCCGCCGATCGGTGCCTGCTCGGCGGCCTTGAGCGCCAGCAGACCCCCCAGGCCATGCCCGATCACGACCGTGGTCGGTCCGAGCCGCTCGAAGGCTTGCGACGACATCCTCGACGTACGATTCGAACGTCAGCTCGGCCGGATCGACGGTCCGCGACCAGAAGTGGTTCTGGAGGTTGAGGGCGTGCCCTTCCCAGCCACGCGACGCGAAGTAGGCGAGATAGCGCTCCCAGAGCCATGACCCCGTCAGCTCGCCGTGGACGAACAGGAGGGGCTTGCGGCGCGAGCGCCGCTCGGGCAGCCACGACTCGATGTAGATCCCGCGCTCGTGGAGCTCGATCTCGTCCTTGCGGATCGGCCGGCCGTTGGCGGACGGAACCTGGGCGCGGGCGAGGATCTGCTCGGGCGTCGTGTCGGTCATCGGCGACGGGTCCGGGCGGCGGCAGGGGTCATCGGTCGGTTCACCATTCGAGCGGGTTGATGACGAGGCCGGTCAGGGCCTTCGGGTGGAAGTAGGTCGACTTCTGGGGCATGACCTCGCCGGCCGCGGCGACCTCCGAGATCGAGGCGATCGGGGTCGGCTCGAGGAGGAAGGCGGCATCGATCCCGTCGCGCCCGGCCTCGACGGCGGCGAGCGCCTCCTCGGCCGACTTCGTGAACGAGATCCGCCCGCCGGCGGCGACCGCGGCCGGATCGATCCCGGCGAGGCGCTCCAGGGCGGCACCGAGGACCACGACGTCCAGGCCTCGCAGGGCACGGCTGGCGGCGGCCGGCAGGAGCGGTTCGAAGGCCGACCGGCGGGCCGTCAGCAGCGCGCCGCCGTCGCGGGTCCACAGCCCGAACCGGCCCTCGCCGCCACGCGCGTCGGCCCGCCCGCCGAACGCGGCGAGCAGCTCCCCGCGATCCGCAGACGTGACCGTGAACAGCTCGGCCACGCCGTCCCGCAGTTGAGCGACGCCGTCATCGCCCAGGCCCGCCACCAGCCGGTGGGTCGGCAGGACGGTCAGCGGCTCCGCCGTCGTCTCGAGGAACAGCATCAGGAGGTAGTCGAACGCCGGGTCCTCCTCGCACGAACGGGCCATCCGCCGCTCGTCGCGATACCGGAGAGCCGTCTCGTAGCGATGGTGGCCGTCCGCGATCGTGACCGGCTTCGCCGCGGCGATCGCGATCAGCTCCTCGACCTCGGCGGCGGCCGGTCCGTCCGCGGCAACGATCCAGAGGCGGTGGCGCGTGCCGTCGTCGTCGCGGACGTCGATCTCGGCGGGCCCCGCCGCCAGCGTGGCCAGGATCGCGCCCGCGCGGGCCGTCGGATCGTCGTACAGCCCGACAACCGGGCTCGTGTTGACGCCGGTGGCGCGGAGCAGCCGGTAGCGATCTTCGCGCGGACCCGCGAGCGTCCGCTCGTGCGGCAGCACTCCGGAGCCGGGCTCGAGCGGCTCGAGGCGGAGCCGCGCGAAGAACCCGCGCTGGGTACGCTCCACATCCGTGCCGGGAACCCGGTAGGTCTGCTCGTGGACGTAGATCGACGGGCGGGGATCCTTGTGGAGCGTCCCGTCGGACCGCCACGCCGCCAGGGTCCGGGCGGCCCGTCGGTAGCGATCGTCGTCGGCGTCGCCGGGCTCGTCGGCGGGCGCATCGAGCCGGACGACGTTCCGCGGATTCCGGTCGGCGAACCGCTCGCGCTCGGCCGGGTCGAGAACGTCGTACGGCGGCGCGACCACCGCGCCGAGGTCGCCGACCTGGTCCGGGACATAGCGAAGGGCACGGAACGGACGGATCTGGGGCACGGGTTCCTCGGGTCGATGGTCGTTCGACGAGCGGTCGGCGACGGGTCACGCACGGGTGACGCCGCACGGGCCGACCCCGACCGGCATCGTACGATAGCCGGGCTCGGCGCGCCGTCGGCGTTCGGGCTGGCGGGCAACCAAGCTCGTCGAAGTCGGGCGGGGCGCAACTTTTCGGGGGGCCGGGGCGTCGATGCTGCGACCGCAAGCCCGTTTCCCGCTCGCTGGAGTGTCCGTGACCCGTCACGCGCCGCAACGGATCCGCCACGTCTTCGCTCGTCTCGTGGCGGCCTGCCTGCTGGTCCTTGCCGCCGCCGGACCGACTGCGCCCGCTGCGCTGGCCGCCGATCCACCGACGATGACGGCCCGGGTCCTCCTCCAGGGACATGCCCGCGTCGGCTCGTGGATCGCGATCGAGGTCCACCTCGTCAACAGCGGGCCGTCGATCAGCGGCGAGATCCGGCTCCAGGGCGGCAGCCAGGGTGGGACCCGTTACGCGACCGCCGTCCAGCTCGACAGCCCGTCCGACAAGACCTGGATCCTGCACGCCCAGCCGCCCTCGTTCGGCCAGCAGCTCGAAGTGGTGCTCGCGAGCAGCGGGCAGATCCTGCTGCGCCAGAAGGTCGCCGTCACGATCCACGACCCCGGTCAGCTGACGGTCGGGGTCATCGCCGAGAACGGGCCGAAGGTCGTCGGAACCCTCAGCCTCCCCGCCGTCCAGAACCAGCAGCCGGCGGTGACCATCCCGCTCACGGTTGCCGACCTGCCGACCCGGATCGAGGCGTGGTCCGCGCTCGACCGCCTCGTCTGGCAGGACGTCGACGCCTCGACCCTCAGCACGGAGCAGCTGACCGCGATGCGCGGCTGGCTGGCGCTCGGCGGGCGCCTCGTGATCGTTGGCGGGACGGGCGGGATCGGCGCGCTCGGCGGGTTTCCCGACGACATCCTGCCGTATCGCCCGAGCTCGACGGTCGACGTGGCGGCGGGCTCGCTGACGTCGCTGCTCGGCGCCGCGCCGGCCGACGCCACGGATGTCCCGGCGATGGCCGGCGACCTGATCCGCGGCCGCGTCCTGGCGACCAGCGGCGATCGGGTCGTCGCCGCTCAGACGGCCTACGGGAGCGGCAGCGTGACGGTCCTCGGCATCGATCCGACGACCGGCTGGATCGCCGAGCCGAGCTCGAGCCGGACCCTCTGGCCGGCCCTGATCCCCGCGCGCTCGGAGGGGGTCGTCGGCATGACCGACGACAGCCAGATCGTCAGCGCCGTCAGCAACCTGCCGTCGCTCGCCCTGCCACCGCTCGGCGGCCTGCTCCTGCTCCTGTTCGGCTACATCGCGCTGATCGGGCCGCTCAACTACATCATCCTGCGCCGGATCGATCGCCGCGAGTGGGCGTGGATCACGATGCCGGTCCTGATCGTCGGGTTCGCCGTCGGGGCCTACGCCTTCGGGTCGGCCCTGCGCGGCAGCAGCATCATCGTCAACGAGGTCGGCATCGTCCGCGGTGCTCCGGACGCGACCGAGGGCAGCGCCCAGATGTATCTCGGGGTCTTCTCGCCGACCCGCGGCACGTACCAGATCGCCGTCCCGGGCGGGGCGCTCCTGTCGTCGCCGATCTCGGGCGACGTGTTCGGCGGCACGACCGCCAGCCTCGACGTGATCCAGGGCGATCCGTCGCGCGTCCGCGACCTGTCCGTCGGGTTCGGCTCGCTCCGGACGATCCGGGCCGAATCGCAGGCCGTCGTCCCGAAGGTCCACGCCGAGCTCGCCCTCGTCGACGGGACGCTGACCGGAACGCTCCGGAACGATTCCACGAGCAAGCTGGAGAAGCCGGCGATCGTGCTCGGCGGCAACGTGAAGGTCCTGAAGGACCTCCTGCCGGGCGAGCAGGTCCAGGTCTCGTTGACCGTGACGAGCTTCAACGCCTTCGGCCAGTCGCTGTCGGATCGGATCTTCGGCCAGACCTTCTTCGACGGCACGAGTCCCACGACCGAGACGGCCCGGCGCGACCAGACCCGCCATCTCGTCGTCGACCAGCTGACCTACGACCCCCAGTTCGGGAACTTCGGCCGGCTGTCGGCCGACGGCCCCGTGCTCCTCGCCTGGGGCCGCGACGCGGTCATGGGCGTCACGGTCGAGGGTCAGGCCGCGAACCGGGTGAGCAACGTCCTGTACTACGTCCCGCTGTCAATGGGTGTCCGCGGCGCCGTGAACTTCAGCGGCGATCTGGTGAAGGGCACGATGACCGATTCTGACGCGGCGTTCTTCAGCAAGGATCCGTCGACGATCACGTTCGGCCAGGGCAGCGTGACGATGGCCTACCGGCCGATCGCCTTCGACGGCTCACTGACGGTCTCCCACCTCCGGCTCGGGATGAGCTTCGGGCCCGACGGGTCGATTCGAGATACGGGCGGGGTCCCGGTCGCGCCGATCCCAGCCGGGTGCCTCCAGGATCCGACGAAGCTACCGATCGTCCCGCCGAAGGACTGCCCGAAGCCGCGGCCGGACGACCAGTTCGACGGGATGCCCGAGCTCGAGCTGTTCGACCGGACCGGCGACGGGTCGTGGAGGCGACTCCCGCATCTCGCGATGGGTCAGACCTACGATGTCGCCAACGCCGGCCGGTATGTCGATCCGGGCACCGGCGCGGTCCTCGTCCGGTTCGTCAACGAACGTCAGGAACCCGTCAACGTGTATCTCAACCTGTCGATCCAGGGGACGGTCAAGTGACCGACGTCGTCGTCACCCGCGGCCTCGTCAAGCGCTACCCGGGCACGCTCGCCGTGGCGGGCATGGACCTGAACGTCGGTGAGGGCGAGATCTTCGGCCTGGTCGGGCCGAACGGCGCCGGCAAGACGACGACCCTGCGGATCCTGGCCACGCTCCTCACGGCCACCTCGGGTCACGCCGAGATCGCGGGCATCGACGTCCGGCGGAACCCGGATGCCGCCCGCCGCGTCCTCGGCTTCATGCCGGACGTGTTCGGGGTCTACGACGACATGAAGGTCTGGGAGTACCTCGACTTCTTCGCCCGTTGCTATGGCATCCCGGGCGCGAAGCGCCGCCGGATGATCGGCGACCTTCTCGATCTCGTCGATCTCGGCGACAAGCGCGACGCCTACGTCCAGGGTCTGTCGCGCGGCATGCAGCAGCGGCTGTGCCTCGCCCACACGCTCGTCCACGACCCGCAGGTCCTGCTCCTCGACGAGCCGGCGTCCGGCCTCGACCCGCGGGCCCGGGTCGAGCTCCGCGAGCTGCTGCGCGAGCTGCGCGCGCTCGGCAAGACGATCGTCATCAGCAGCCACATCCTCCCCGAGCTCGAGGAGCTCTGCACGGCGGTCGCGATCGTCGACCACGGCCAGGTCCTCGCCCACGGCAAGGTCAGCGACATCGAGCGCCGCCTCCGGTTCGGGGCGGTCCTCCGGGTCCACATCCTCGCCGGCCACAGCCTCGAGGAGGCGCGCGCCCACTTCGCGCGAGACCCACGGGTGGCATCGGCGACGATCCTCGGCGACGGCCAGCTCGAGCTCGGGTTCCGTGGCGACGACGAGGCGTCCGCCCAGCTCCTCGCGACCGCGATCGCGGCCGGGATCCGGGTCACCTCCTTCGCCCGGGCGGCGAGCGACCTCGAGGAGCTCTTCCTCCAGGTCACCGCCAGCGCCGGCCAGCCGAGCCAGGTGGCCTGACATGACCGACGACCGAGCCGCGATCCTGGCCGGCGAGACGCCGCTGACGACGATCGAGGACACGACCGTCGACCACACGGCGCCCGGCGCGGTCCGGACCGAGACGGTCGGTGCTCAGCCACCCGGCCCGCGGCGCGCCCGCCCGAATCCGGTGCGGGCCTTCCGCTCGGGCGTGGGCGGGGTCGTCGCCGTCGGCGTCAAGGAGCTCCGCGGCCGCGTCCGTGGCCGGCGCGCATTCGTCGTCCTGACGTTCTACCTCCTGTTCCTCGGCCTGTTCGCCTGGGCCTGGGAGCTCGTGGCCGAGCGAGCCTACGTCCAGAACGCCCAGCTCCAGGGCGGCTCGGCGGCCTTTGCCAGCTCCCTCGTCGGCCAGGAGGTGTTCGGCGCCCTCGTTCTCGTCGAGACGCTGCTGGTCGTGTTCCTCGCCCCGGCATTCACCTCCGGGGCGATCAGCCTGGAGCGCGAGAAGCAGACCCTGGAGATGCTGACCGCGACCCCGATCTCGTCCCTGGCGATCGTCGTCGGCAAGCTGCTGAGCGCGCTGGCCTACGTGTTCCTGCTGATCGCGGCCTCGATCCCACTGACGGCGATCGTGTTCGTCTTCGGCGGGGTCGGACCGGACGACGTGCTCCGGGCCTACGCCGTCCTGATCGTGACCGCGCTCGGGCTCGGCTCGATGGGCCTCTTCATCTCGGCGCTCATGCAGCGGACCCAGGGCGCCACGGTCGTGACGTTCTTCACGGTCCTGTTCCTGACCCTCGGCACGATGTTCGGGGTCCTGTTCTGGAACACGATGGCCGGGGTGAACAGCACGACCGGGTTCCGGACCGGCACGGCCGGTGTCGGCCCGATCAAGGGCCGCGCGCCAGAGGCGTTCCTGTGGTTCAACCCGTTCGCGTCGCAGTACGACGTCATCTGCGGCGCGTCCGACGGCTATGGCGGCTGGTGCAGCCGGCTGAGCTCGATCACGAACGGGGCGATCTCCGTCGGCGGGGCCGGGATCGGCGGCGGGTTGCTCACGCCCACGCAACCCACGGAGCCCGGGTTCGGCGTCGGTGGCGGCGGCGATGGCGTCACGCTTCCGGCCAACGGGGCCATTCGAGAGCCGGTCCCGCCGGACAAGCGCCCTGTCATCGGCGGGCTGGCGGCCACCGATCCCCAGCCGTTCGGCATCCGTCGCGACACCTTCTGGCCGCGCAGCCTCCAGGCGTGGGGCGTGATGTCGATCGTGTTCATCCTCCTCTCGATCCAGCTCGTCTCCCCAACCCGTCGCTGGCGATTGCTGCGACGACCGTCCCGGAGGATCGCTTGATGCCGTCTCTGCGCTCGTTGCGCATGCCCCGCCTCCCGCGTCGCCGTCGCGCGTCCGG
Source organism: uncultured Chloroflexia bacterium (assembly GCA_963746075.1). Classification (GTDB taxonomy): domain Bacteria; phylum Chloroflexota; class Limnocylindria; order Limnocylindrales; family CSP1-4; genus CF-46. The sequence goes on along the minus strand of CAVUZY010000006.1, from coordinate 28,256 downwards.
GCGTCACGCCGCCGCGTCCGAGCTCGACCGGACCGTCGTCCCGCTCGATCCGCGGCTGACCGTGGCGGGCGACCTCGATCCGTCGCTGGACGAGATCCGGGCGGGCCTGGCCGGTCATCGACGCCGGTTGTGGACCCGGCGCATCGTCCGTCGCGCGTGGCGTGCTCTGGCCGGAATCGCCGTCGCCGAGGCCGCCCTGTTGGCCCTCGCCCGCCTCATCCCGATCGAGATCCTCCCGAGCCTGATCGCCGCGATTGCGATCGTCGGGATCGGGATCTGGCTCGGCAGCGTGGTCCGGGCGCGGCCGAGCCTCGGCGAGACCGCCGTCGCGGTCGATGGCGAAGGGCACCTCGGTGATCGCGTTTCGAGCGCCCTGTCGCTCGCCACGGCATTTCCGGCCCTGGCCGGACCGGCGACGGTCGACGTCGACGATCCCGATCTACCCGTCACCGAGGCCGCCGAAGCGGAGCGCTTCGTGCGTCGCCAGCGGCGCGACGCCGTCGGCGCGCTGCGGATCGCGCCCCCGAACCTCTTCCGGCCGCGCTTCTCTCGCCAGCCGGCAGCGATCGCTCTCGTGGCGGCGCTCCTGATCGTGCCGTTCACCCTCCTCCCGAACGCCCAGGACGCGGTCATCGCGGAAGCGCGGGCCAACCGCGAGGAGGCGGTCAAGCAGGCGGCCCGGATCGACGAGATCGCGAAGGAGCTCGAGTCGAAAGGTCCGAAGCCGAGTGACCCGCGAACGCGACTTGCGACCGATCTCCGTGACCTGGCGGCCCAGCTCCGGGCCCACCCCGAGGACCTGAAGGCGAATCTCGCCCGGCTCGGGTCGGTCGAGGCATCCCTCCACGCTCAGCTCGATCCTGGCAACGAGCAGCGGGCGTCGGCGCTGACGTCGCTCAATCGGAGCCTGTCGCGAGCGTCGACGGGCGATCCGAACGCGAACAAGGACGGTGATCCGAAGAAGACCGCCGAGGACCTGAAGAACCTGGGCGACAAGCTCGACACGATGACGCCGGCGGAACGTGCCGCCATGGCTGCCGCCCTCGCCGGGCTCCAGTCCGACGCGTCCCAGGCGAGCGGTGCCGCGGGCCAGGCGCTCCGGGACGCCGCGCAGGCGATTTCGCAGGGTCAGACCGCGGCGGCCCAGGAGGCGCTCGATCGTCTCGCCGACGCGCTCCAGGGAACGGGCGAGCAGGTGGCGACCAATCGCGACCTGGCCCGGGCCGCATCGCAGCTCCAGGACACCCGGCGTGCCCTGGCCGACGCCGCGCGCAACGCGGGTCAGGCCGGCCAGCAGGGCCAGCCGGGCAATGGCCAGCAGGGGAATGGCCAGCAGGGCCAGGCCGGCGGGAGCCCGCGGCCCGGCTCGAGTGGACAGCCGGGCCAGGGCCAGGGCCAGCCCGGCCAGAGCGGACAGCCCGGTCAAGGTCAGGGCCAGGGCCAAGGTCAAGGTCAGGGCCAAGGTCAGGGTCAAGGTCAGGGCCAAGGTCAAGGTCAGGGCCAAGGTCAAGGTCAGGGCCAAGGTCAAGGTCAGGGCCAAGGTCAGGGCCAGGGTCAAGGTCAGGGCCAAGGTCAAGGTCAGGGCCAGGGTCAGATCGGTGGTGGCGGCTCCGGTGCCCGCTCGCTTGGCCAGGGAACCGGCGGCAACGGCCTGCCGGCCGGCCCGACCAACCCGAACCGTCCGGCCGATCTCGGTGAGGACCTGTCCAGCATCTTCGCTCCGTTCGATCGGGTCGGGAAGCCGGGTGATCCGTCCTATGTCGCCGGCACCGGCGGCGACGGCCAGACCCAGCAGGGAAGCCAGCAGGGACCGGGCCAGAACAACGGCGCGCTCACGCCGTACCAGCAGGTCTTCGCGGACTTCTACCAGTACGCCCTGACCAGCCTGGACCGCAACTACGTGCCGCTGTCGGTCAAGGACTACGTCCGCGACTACTTCAGCTCGCTCGATCCGACCCAGTGACCGTGGCCGCCGAATCGACCGCGGCCACGCGCACGACGACCGTCACGACCCGGAGGACCGGATGAACGCCTCGACCGCCACCGACGCTCCTGCGTCCCAGCGCCTCGCCCCGGAAGCCTTCGCCGAGCGGGCGAAGGCGATCGAGGCCGAGGTCGGCCGGGTGATCGTCGGCCAGCACGATCTCGTCCGCCAGACCCTGACCGGGCTGCTGGCCAACAGCCACGTCCTGCTCGAGGGCGTCCCCGGGCTCGGCAAGACGATGCTCGTTCGGACGATCGGCGACGTGATCGACTGCTCGTTCAACCGGATCCAGTTCACGCCCGACCTGATGCCGGCCGATATCACCGGCACGAACATCCTCATCGAGGAGGGCGGCCAGCGCGTCTTCAAGTTCCAGCCCGGCCCCATCTTCGCCAACCTCGTCCTCGCCGACGAGATCAACCGGGCCACCCCGAAGACCCAGTCGAGCTTGCTCGAGGCGATGCAGGAGCACCAGGTCACGGTCGCCCGCAGCCGCTATCCCCTCGATCCGCCGTTCTTCGTGCTCGCCACCCAGAACCCGCTCGAGATGGAGGGCACCTATCCCCTGCCCGAGGCCCAGCTCGACCGGTTCCTGTTCAAGGTCATGGTCCCGTTCCCGTCCGAGGAGGACCTGATCGCGATCATGGACCGGACGACCGGGGCAGAGGCCGTCCGGGCCCAGAAGATCGCGACCGCCGACGAGATCGTCGAGATGCAGCGCCTTGCCCGGGCCGTCCCGATCGCGCCCCACATCACCGCGTACGCGGTCAGCATCCTGGCGGCGACCCATCCCGACCAGCCCCGCGCGCCCGAGCTCGTCCGCGAGTACGTCCGCTACGGCGGCTCGCCGCGCGGCGCCCAGGCGCTCGTCACGGCCGGCAAGATCTTCGCCCTGCTCGATGGCCGGTTCAACGTCTCGGTCGACGACATCCGGGCTGCGGCGCTGCCGTCGCTGCGCCACCGGATCATCCTCAACTTCGAGGGCGAGGCAGAGGGGATCACCACCGAAGCCGTCGTCCGGACGATCCTCGACTCGGTCGCCCCGCCGGCGGTCGAGTAATCCTCGCGGGCGCGCGGACCCAGCGATGACGACGACGGACGGGCGCGCCCGCGAGCCGGCCGAGACCCGGGCCGGCGGCGGCCTGCCGGGGGCGTCCAAGGGCAAAGACGGCCGCCCGGTCTTCCTGCCCAGCGACGTCGACCCGACCGTGTTCGACGAGGCGTTCCTGCGCCAGCTCGAGCGCCTGCTCCTGCTCATGCGCGCTCCGGTCCGTGGTGGGCTCAAGGGCGGCCGGAGGAGCGTCAAGCGCGGGCAATCGGTCGAGTTCGCCGACTACCGCGAGTACGCCCTCGGCGACGACCTCCGGCAGCTCGACTGGAACGTCCTTGCCCGGCTCGAGAAGCTGTTCGTGAAGCTGTTCATCGAGGAGGAGGACGTGACGATCACGTTCCTCCTCGACGGCTCCGCGTCGATGGCCACCGGCCGGCCGGACAAGCTCCAGTTCGCGAAGCGGGCCGCGGCCGCGCTCGGCTACATCGGGCTCGCATCGGAGGACAAGGTCGCGGTCAGCGTCCTCGGCGGCCGGTCGGCCCGACGACGCACGGCGCTGCGCGGGTCGGGACGGGTCTTCCGGCTCCTCGCCGAGCTGTCCTCGATCAGCCCGGCTGACGGCCCGACCGACCTCGTCGCCGCCGCGCGCCATGCGGCCGCCCAGCTGACCGGCCGCGGCGTCGTGATCCTGATCTCCGACCTGCTCGATCCCGCCGCCGACCGCGTGATCCGCGAGCTTGCCTCGACTCGCTCCGAGCTGATCGTCCTCCACGTCCTCTCGCCCGACGAGCTCGACCCGCCGCTCGAGGGCGACCTGCGCCTGGTCGACACGGAGACCGGCGGGAGCATCGACGTGACCGCGGACCTCGCGACCATCGACGCGTACCGGGACCGACTGACCGCCTGGAAGGAGTCGTTCGCCCACCTCGCCGCCCGCCGGCAGGCGACGTATGTCGACCTGTCGACCGAGGTCCCGCTCAACGACCTGATCTTCGCCGAGCTCCGCCGTCGCCGGGTCCTGGGCTAGGACGGTGTCCTGATGCCGTTCGCCAGCCCGCTCGCGCTGCTCGGCCTGCTGTTCGTGCCGGTCGTGATCGCGATGTACCTGCTCCGGCTGCGACGAACCGAGACGATCGTGCCCTCGACGCTACTCTGGCAGCGGCTGGCCGCGGACGTCGAGGCCAATGCCCCGTGGCAGAAGCTCCGTCGAAGCCTCCTGTTCCTGCTTCAGCTCCTCCTGGTCGCAATCCTCGCCTTCCTGGCCGCGCGGCCATTCCTGGAGCGACCGGCGGGCCTGGCCCGCGACCTCGTGCTGATCGTCGACACCTCGGCGAGCATGGCCGCGACCGATGTCCCACCGGATCGCCTGGCAGCCGCCAAGGCCGCCGCCATCGAGGCGCTCAAGGACCTGCCGAGCGGCGGCAAGGTCAGCGTGATCGAGGCCGGTCGGACCGCCCGGATCGTGGCCACCGGCACGAGCGATCTGGGCCGGGTCCGGCAGGCGATCGAGTCGATCCGGCCGACGATCAGCCGCGGCAACCTCGGTGACGCGCTTGCCCTGGCCCAGCAGCTTGCGGTCCAGTCGGGCGACGCCGAGGTGCTCGTCGCGACCGATGCGGCGCTCGCGGTTCCGCCGACGACGCGGGTCGATGCCCCGATCCGGGTCCTCCGGGTCGGGGACGCCAAGGGCAGCCGCAACCAGGCGATCGTGGCCCTCGCCGTGCGGACCTCGGCCACCTTGAGCCGCTCGGTGTTCGTGAGCGTGGCCAACCTCGATCTCGAATCGGCGACGCGCCGGATCGAGGTCTGGAGCGACGACCGCCTGCTCGAGACGCGGACGATCACGATCGACGCCCAGGCCCGGGCGGACGTGATCATCGACGACGTCCCGAAGGACGCGACGATTCTCGACGTCCGACTCGTTGCCGGCGACGCGGCCGACCAGAGCGCTCGGCCCGACCTCCTCGCGAGCGACGACCGGGCGTGGGCCGTGATCCCGCCCGTTCGCGATCGGAACATCCTCGTCGTCGGCGAGGGCGATCCGTATCTCGAGACCGCCCTGTCCTACCTGCCGAACAGCCGCCTGTTCGGGTTGAAGCCGAGCGAGTACCCGGCGGGCGCCGTCCGAACCGACGGGACGGCCTGGGATCTGATCATCTTCGAGGCCTTCGTGCCCGCCTCCCTGCCGACGGGGCCGGTCCTGGCGATCGCCCCGCCGAAGTCGAGCGGGCTCGGCGAGGTCGTCGGGACGTTGAAGAACCCGGGGATCGCGACGCTCGGGACCGACGAGCCGATCCTGCGCTACGTCGACCTGACGACGACCCACATCTCCGAGGCCCGCCAGATGACCCTGCCGGCCTGGGCCCGCTCCGTCATCCCCGGGCCGAAGAACGCTCCCCTCCTCTACTCGGGGGTCCGGGCCGGCTTCCCGACCGCCGTGCTCGCGTTCGAGCCGCGCCAGTCCGACCTCCCGCTCCAGGTCGCGTTCCCGATCCTGCTCGCCAACCTGACCGGCGAGCTGCTGGGCGGATCGGCCGCGCCGACGACCGCGATCAGCCCCGGCGATCCGGTCACCCTGAACGTTCCGAGCGGAGCCGCCGGACTGCGCGTCGTCGCCCCGGACGGCCGGGCGGTCGACCTGCTGCCCGGTGCGGCCGGCGGATTGACCGTCACCTACACCCAGACCGATCAGCTCGGCGTGTACGTCGCGACCCCGATCGCCGCCACGGCGCCCTCGGGCTCGGCCGGCGCCACAAACCGTCCGTCGCCGTCGGCCGCCGCGCCCGCCGCGTCCGGGTCGCCGAGCGGCGCTCCGACGGCCGCCCCGAGCGGTGGACAGGGCCAGGGCGCCGACCCGGCCGCGCCCATTCGATTCGCGGTGGACCTGTTCGACGTCGACGAATCGGCGATCGCACCCGGCCCGAACCGTGTCCTCGAGGATCTCGGCAGGGCCCGCTCCGTGCCCGGCGCGTCGGGGGCTCCCGGCGCCTCGGGTGGGACGAGCAACGCCGTCGACCCGGCCGCGAGCCGTCCGAACGCCCGAGACGAGCTGTGGATCCCGATCGTCCTCTTCGTCCTGGTCTTCCTGTGCGTGGAGTGGTCCCTGTACCACCGCGACGCGGTTCTTCGCGCATGGCGCGGCCTCAACGCCCGGGTCCGGCGCGGCCCACCGAGCGTGCCCTGATGGGCATCGACTTCGACACCCCCCTGGCGCTGCTGCTGCTGATCCCGGCGCTGGGGCTGACGATCGCCCTGCACCTCGCGTCGCGACGCCGGGTCGGACTGGGTCGGCGGCGGCTGGCGCTCGTCGTTCGTGGGCTCGTCCTCACGTTCCTCGTCTTCGCCCTGGCCGGATTCCGGCTCGTCCTGCCGGTCGACCGGCTCGCGACGGTCTATGTCGTCGACCTGTCCGACTCGGTCGGCACCGCCGGCCGCGAGGACGCCCTGTCCTGGCTTCGCGACAGCCTGAAGGCCATGCCCGAGGGCGACGTCGCGGGCATCGTCGGCTTCGGGCGAGCGGCCCTCGTGGAGCGCCTCCCCCAGGAGGTCCGTGAGATCGACCGGATCGCGACGACGCCGGTCCGCTCGGCGACCGACATCGGGGCAGCGCTCCGGCTGGCGTCGGCGCTCTTCCCCGACGACGCCCAGAAGCGGATCGTCCTCCTGTCCGACGGCAACGACACGACCGGGTCCGGCCAGAGCGAGGCCGCGCTTGCCGCCGCCCGCGGGATCCAGATCGAGACCCGGGCGATCGGGCTCGGGGCTGCCGACGAGGTCGTCGTCGATCGGCTGACAACGCCGTCGACCTCGAAGATCGGCGAGCAGATCGAGGCGTCGGTCGACATCACCTCGAGCGTCGCCCAGCCGGCCACGGTTCGGCTCTACGCCAACGGCGGCCAGGTCGCGGTCAAGAGCGTCCAGCTCGCCGAGGGCAGCAACCGCGTCACGTTCCTCGTCAAGCCGACCGAGACGGGCTTCCACACGTTCCGGGCCGTGGTGGAAGCCGGCCGCGACACGTTCAGCCAGAACAACCGGGCCGACTCCGACACGATCGTCAACGGCGAGCCGCGAGTCCTCGTCCTGGCCGGCGACGAGAAGGTCGCGAAGGAGCTCGTCGCCGCGCTCAAGCTCGAGCGCCAAACGGTCGAGTCGCTGATCCCGGAGCAGCTGCCGGCCGGCGTCGACGGCCTCCTCGCCTGGGATTCCATCGTGCTCGTGGACGTCTCGCGGCTCCGCCTGTCCGACGCCCAGCTCGTCGGTCTCCAGCACTACGTTCGCGACTTCGGGCGCGGCCTCGTGATGATCGGCGGCCCGAAGAGCTACGGCGCGGGCGGCTATACCGACACGCCGATCGAGGAAACGCTGCCGGTTGACATGGGCGTCAAGGACCAGGAGAAGAAGCCCGACGTCGCCCTCGTCGTCGTCATGGACAAGTCGGGCTCGATGGATGCGTGTCACTGCAACTCGTTCAACGGCGGCCAGGGTGGCGGCGCGGGGATCGCCGGCGTGCGCAAGGTCGACATCGGCAAGGAGGCGATCCTGCGTGCGGCGGCCGCGATGACCGCCCGCGACCAGCTCGGCGTCGTGGCGTTCGACGAGAGCGCCCACTGGGTCGTCCAGACCCAGCCACTCGGCGGGATCGGCGACCTGCGCGGCTCGATCGGCGGCATCCAGCCGCTCGGCCAGACGAACATCTTCGCCGGGCTCGACCAGGCGGTGACGTCGCTCGAGGGGGCGACCGCGACCCGCCGCCACATCATCCTCCTGACCGACGGCTGGTCGAGCTCCGGCCAGTACGACGCGATCATCGCCCGGATGAAGGCGGCCGGGATCACGCTCTCGACCGTCGGCGCCGGCGGCGGCTCGAACCCGTTCCTGGCCGGCCTCGCCAAGCAGGGCGGCGGCCGGTTCTACCAGGCCGACAATCCGGCCAGCATCCCCGACATCTTCCTCAAGGAGACCCAGCAGGTCGCGGGCCAGCAGATCGTCGAAGAGCCGTTCCACCCGATCCTCACCTCGCAGTCCCCGATCCTGCGCGGGATCGACGCTCTGCCCCAGCTGCTCGGCTACAACGGGACGACCGCCAAGTCGGCGGCCCAGACGGTCCTGGTCACGCCACGCGACGATCCGCTCCTCGCCCAGTGGCAGTACGGCCTCGGGCGGTCGGTGGCGTGGACGTCGGACTCGACCGGCCGCTGGGCGAAGGGCTGGGTCGGCTGGACGGGGTTCACGAAATTCTTCAGCCAGCTCGTGTCGTGGACGTTCCCGGGCGAGGAGACGGGCGGCATCGAAGCGACCTTCATCACCGAGGGCAACCAGACCAGGCTCCGGGTCGAGAGCGTCGCCGAGGACGGCTCGCCGCGCGACTTCTACTCCACCGCGGTCGCGGTCACGACACCCGACCTGACGTCGAAGGCGCTCGGCCTGGCGCAGGTGGCCCCCGGGGTGTACGAGGTGAGCCTCGGCGAGATCGACCCGGGCGCCTATGTCATCCGCGTCTCGCAGACCCGGCCGGGCTCGACGCCGCTGGGCAGGACGCTCGGGCTCGTCGCACCGACGCCGGCCGAGTACCGGGTGCTCGGCACGAACGATGCGTTCCTCGCCACGCTCCGCTCGGCGACGGGCGGGCGAGTGATCGACCTGCCGGCCGATCCGTGGCTTCATGATCTCCGGACCAATGCCTCGTCGACCGACCTGTGGCCGACCCTCCTCGTCCTCGCGCTCCTCCTGTGGCCGCTCGACATCGCCCTGCGACGTGTGTCGGTCGGGCGGCGCGAGCTCGTCGACGCGCGGCGCTGGCTGGGCGGTGGCTGGCGGCGGTCGATGGCGCCGCGGACGGCGGAGGTCGCGGGAATGCTCGCGGCCCGCGATCGCGCGGCCGGATCGGCGACGCGTGCGGCGCTGCTCCGTGGCGACGAGGCGGCACCGGAGGGGCGGGTCAACCCGGCCGGACCGGCGGCCGGGGGCTCGCCGCGCGGCGCCACCCTCGCGCGGCCCGTCGCCGGACCGGCGCCGGCCGCGCCAGGGCCGTCATCGCCGCCGTTGCCATCGGCCCCGGCCAAGTCACCTGCGGCTTCGGCCCCGTCAGCTGCTCCAGCGGCACCGCCTGCGCCCGCGCCCGCGCCTGCCGACGAGGCCGACACGCTCTCCCGCCTGCGCGACGCGAAACGGCGCCGCGAGCGCTAGCCGCGAGCCTCCGACGCGATGGGGGGGCCCGGTGTAGGCTCGGGCGAATGCTCCCCCACGACCGGACCCGGCTTCGATCTGTCCTCCGCGCCGCCCTCTTGTCGGCGGTGGTCGTGACCGCCGCCGCCTGCGGCACGATCTCGCGAACGCCGCCGGCGCCGACCCCGGCCGACTTTCCGGGCATTGCCGGCGTCCTGACCCAACACCAGATCCGGGTCGAGCCGGGGACGATCGTGTCCGGGGATGCCGGCTGCGACGACGCGAACCTCACGAAGACCGCGATCGGGTTCGACGCCTCCGGGCTCGACCAGGCCACCCCCGTCCGGATCCATGTCTTCATCTTCCGCAATCAGGCAGCCTACGAGCGCCTCCGCCCGACGATCGACCAGTGCGCAGCGTCGTTCGTGACCGACCCGGAGACGTTCGAATCGGTGGAGACGTCGCCGTACGTTTTCGCGGGCCAGGGACCGTGGGCTCCCGCGTTCAAGGACAACCTCCGGGCCGCCATCGTGGAGGCCGCCGGCACGGCGAACTGACCCGCTCCGCACCGCACCGGGGCGGACTCCACCATGACGTCGGGCTGGCAGGCACCATCGTCCCACGCGCTTCCGGACGACCGAGCCACGGAGGCCGACGGCCTCGTTGCCGATGCTCGGGTCATGGCTTCCCGACGTTCGCGCCCGCGCCGACTCCTGCTCCCGACGATCCTTGCCGCGATCCTCGCCGCCGAGGTCACCGGCCTCGCCCTTGCCCGGACGATCAGCGCGCCCGCGCCGGACGCGCCAGCGGCGGCGGTGGCGGTCACTGCTCCCCTCGCTCCGACGCGGCCGGCGGTCGATCTCGACCGCTCGGCGACGGCACCCGATCAGGCGACCGGCGGCAACAACCGCGACCTCGCGGCGGTGCCATCCGCCGAGCAGCGGACCCCGACGCGTGGCCCGGACGTCGACCACCGGCCGGTCGAGGCGAAGAGCCACCTGCGCGTCGCACGGGAGTCCACCCGCGCGAAGGCGTCCGGAGCCGCGAGCCCCTCGGTGGCCCGATTTCGCGGGACGAACCGGGTCTGGATCCCGACGCTCGGGATCAACAGGAGCGTCCAGTCCTTCCCGTGCTCCCGCAATCGACCACCGGATGCGGGCATGTATCGCTGGGGATGCTCGGGCCGGAACAACGTGTACCTGCTGAGCCATGCCTGGAGCACCTTCAAGCCGCTCCACGACGCCTACGTCGGCGGCCGGCTGAAGAAGGGCATGAAGGTCGTCTACGCCGACGGCTCGAGCCGGGTCCACACCTACTCGGTGATCTGGTGGAAGGTCACGAGGCCGACGACGGCGGCATCGTGGGCGTGGGCGTCGTTGAGCCGACCGAGCATGACCCTCCAGACCTGCGTCGGGTCGAAGAGCCAGTACCGCCTGATGGTCCGATTGATCCGCGTCGCCTAGCGCGCCGAGCCGCCGCTTCGCGCACCGCGGCGACGTGACGACTTACTGGACGCGCAGGTTCAGCAGCTTGCGAGCGATCACGAGGCGCTGGACCTGGCTCGTCCCCTCGCCGATCTCGGTCAGCTTGGCGTCGCGCAGGAACCGCTCGACCTTGTACTCCGCGACGTAGCCATAGCCGCCGTGGACCTGGATCGCGGCGTTCGTCACCCGGCTGCTCACCTCCGAGGCGAAGAGCTTGGCCTCGGCACCGGCGACGGTGTAGTCGCGATGCTGGTCCTTGAGCCACGCAGCGCGGTAGACGAGGGCCCGGGCCGCATCGATCTCGGTCGCCATGTCGGCGATCATGAAAGCAACCCCCTGGAACGTGCCGATCGGCCGCCCGAACTGCTGGCGCTCCTTGCTGTACGCCGCCGCGGCCTCGTACGCGCCCTGGGCGAGGCCGAGGGCCATCGCCGCGATCGAGATCCGGCCGCCGTCGAGCACCTTGAGGAACGTGCGGAAGCCGTCGCCCTGCGTCCCGAGGAGGTTCTCGGCCGGGATCCGGGCGCCGTCGAAGATCAGCTCGCCGGTCGCCGAGGCGTGGAGGCCCATCTTGTCCTCGAGCCGGCCGATCGAGAAGCCGCGCGTGTCGGCGGGGACGATGAACGCGCTGATCTCCGCGTCGCCGCCGGGCTTGTCGCCGGTGCGGGCCGTGATGATGTACGTCCCGGCCTGGCCGGCGTTCGTGATGAACCGCTTGCCGCCATCGATGACCCAGCTGTCGCCGTCGGGCGTCGACTCGGGGCGGGCGGTCGTCCGCGTCCCGCCGGCGTCGGAGCCTGCGCCGGGCTCGGTCAGCCCGTACGCTCCGAGCACCGCGCCGGATGCGAGCGGCCGGAGGTAGCGCTCCTTCTGCTCGGCCGTGCCCGCGATCATCAGCGGCCCGCAGCCGAGGGACGTGTGGGCCGCGACGATGATCCCGAGCGAGCCCCAGACGCGGCTGATCTCCTCGACCGCGATCGCATAGGCCAGGGTGTCCATCCCGGCGCCCCCGTCCTCCTCGGCGACCGGGATGCCGAGCCAGCCCATCTCGCCGAGACGCCGGACGATCTCGGTCGGGAAGCGGTGGGCCTTCTCGTGCTCGTCGACGACGGGAGCGACCTCGGATTCCATGAAGTCGCGGATCGTCGAGCGGAGGAGAGTGTGCTCGGGCGAGAGGTCGAGGTCCATGCGGCCGAGGGTAGCACCGGACGCGCCCGATCGGTCCCGGTGCTAGCCTTCGGCGATGGACCCGGCCACTCCGAGCGCGGCTTCCGTCCCGCCTGTGCCGTCGGCTCCGGCGACCTCGTCGTCCGGCTCACCACGGGTCCTTCGCCGCGAGGTCCTCGAGCGGCTCCGGCGCGACGGCCCGGCCTCGCCGGATCAGCTCGCCATGGCCATCGGGGCCAGTCGGACGGGCGTCCTCCAGCAGCTCCGGGCACTCGAGGCGACCCACTTCGTCAGCCGTGAGACGGTCCGCCACGGCGTCGGCCGGCCGCGTCACCTGTACGACGTGACGCCTGACGCCCAGGAGCTCTTCCCGTCGAACTACGACGGCCTGGCCGAGGGGCTCCTCGTCGCGATCGGCGCGGTCGGCGGCGAGGCCCTCATCGAGCAGGTCTTCCAGGCCCGCCGGCGGCAGATCGGAGCCCGCGTCCGGGCCGAGCTCGACGAGCGCGTCGGGTCGGACGCGCCGCTGATCGACCGGGTTCGCGCCCTTGCCGTGCTCCAGGACGAGCAGGGCTACCTCGCCGACGCATTGATCGAGGACGATGGCACGATCCGCCTGCGCGAGCACAATTGCGCGATCCTCGACGTGGCCCGTGGCCAGCGCTCGGCCTGTGACGCCGAGCTCGACCTGTTCCGCGAGGTCCTCGGCGCGGACGTCGTGCGCGACACCCACATCGCGAGCGGCGACCGCTGCTGCTCGTACCGGATCGCCGATCCGTCCTGAGCATGGCCGACCACCGCAGGCTCGTCGTCGCCGAGAACATGAGCGCCAACGGCGTCATCGAGTTCGTCGAACCGTGGTTTGACCCCGGCGAGCAGGAGGATCGCGAGCTGCTCAACGTCATCGGCGGCCACACGGCACGTGAAACGGCACTGCTCCTCGGGCGCCAGACCTTCGAGGAGTTCCGCGGCTACTGGCCGCTCCAGACCGACGACGCCACGGGGTTCACCGCCCACCTCAACCAGGTCGAGAAGTACGTCGTGTCGTCCACGCTGACCGATCCGGGCTGGCAGAACAGCACAGTGCTGGCCGGACCGCTGGAGGACGAGGTCCGGACGCTCAAGGCGACATCCGGCGGCGAGATCGGGATCACCGGGAGCATCAGCGTTGTCCACGCGCTGATGGCCACCGACCTCGTCGACGAATACCGGCTGTTCGTCTATCCAGTGTTTACGGGCCGCGGGCGAACCCTGGTTCCTGAAGGGCTGTCCATGCAGGGCCTCACGCTGACCGAGAGCCGGGGCTTCCCGTCAGGCGTCGCCATGCTCGTGTACAGCCGGGACTGATCAAGCCTCCTCGCGCTCCACCGCGACGCGGCTGGCCGGCGCCATGCTTGCCGCCGGCACATCCGACACGTTCGGGACGAAGGAGGCGGCCAGCGACGTCGCCGCCGCCAGCTCCTGATCCTCGACGCTGAGGATCCCGTACCGCCCGAGCGACGCCATCTCGTCGCGGATGTACGTCTGGAGCATCTCGGGGCCGTCCGTGTTGATCGTGTAGCGGATCTCGTTGCGCCGGAACTGGTCGAAGATCCAGCGGAACTCGTCCCAACCGGACACGACGCGGGTGTTGAGGTTCGAGCTGGGGCAGATCTCGAGGACGATCCCCCGTTCGCGGATCATCTCCATCGCCCGCGGATCGTAGGCGGCCTTCACGCCGTGCCCGATCCGGTCCGGCTCGAGCAGCTCGACGACCCGGGCAACCTCGTCGATCGGGCCGGATTCGCCGGTGTGGACGGTCAGGCCGAGTCCGAACTGGCGGGCCCGCCGGAACAGCCGGCGGTAGTCGGCAACCCGGAAGGTCGAGCTCTCCGGGCCGGCGATGTCGATGCCGACGATGCCCCGATCGCGCCAGGCGATCGCCTTCTCGACGATGATCTCGTTGAGCTCGAACGGAAAGGCCCGGTCGAGGCAGAAGATCAGGCCCGGCTTGACCGGGTACTCGAGGCTCGCCCGGTCCATCCCGCGTGCGGCGGCCGCGATGATGTGGTCGAGGTCCTGCTCGCCGCCGCGGTTCCGCTTCATCGGGTTGAAGCGGAGCTCCATCGTGGTGACGTTGTTCTTGCGGTAGGCCCCGCCGACGACCTCGTAGACGGCCCGCTCGACCGCGATCGGCGAGCTCTGGATCAGCTCGGTCCAGTGGAAGAGCTGGAGGTAGCCGTCGAAGCTCCGGTTCCGCTTCTCGGACACCGTGATCGTGTCGCGGAACTCCCAGTAGTCGCGGGTCGGGAGCTTGATCCCCTGAGCGTGGGCGATGCTCCACATGATCGCCGGCGTCACCGCCCCGCCGAGGTGGCAATGGAGCTCGGCGAGCGGGATCTTGCGCGAGAGGCGGCGGACCATCGTGCTCAGGATAGCCGAGGCACGCGGTTCGTCAGCTGGCGGCAGGAACGATCCTGCCCTCGGCGTCGATCGTCGCCTGGCGGCGACGGAGCGCCTTGAGCTCTGCACCCGGGACCTGATCGCGGGCGTGATAGCTGACGAGCGGACGAGCGGCGCCGACTCGACGTGCTTGAACCCGAGCGCCAGCGCCTCGCGCTTCATGTCGGCGAACTCGTCGGGGTGGTAGTAGCGCTCCAGGCGGAGGTGCTTGTCCGACGGCCGGAGATACTGCCCGACGGTCAGGATGTCGACGTCGTTCTCGCGCAGCGCCTCGAACGCCTCGGTCAGCTCCGGCGCGGGTCTCGCCGAGCCCGACCATGAGCGAGCTCTTCGTGTGGACCGCGTAGCCGATCTCGACCGCCATCTCCTTGGCCCGGCGCAGGACGTACAGCGCAGCGATCCCAGCGGGCCCGCTTGCGGACCGGCTTCTGGAGCCGCTTCACCGTCTCGAGGTTGTGGTTCAGGATGTCGGGCCGGGCGTCCATGACGGTCCGCAGCCGCTCGTCGGAGCCGTCGAAGTCCGGGATCAGGACCTCGATCCCCATGCCCGGGCTGGTGGCGCGCATCGCGAGGATCGTCTCGGCGAAGATCCGCGAGCCGCCGTCCGGCAGGTCGTCGCGGGCGACGCTCGTCACGACGACGTGCTCGAGACGCATCGCGCCGACCGCCTCGGCGACGCGCCGCGGCTCGTCGTCGTCGAACCAGGTCGGGCGGCCGGTCTTGACGGCGCAGAACCCGCAGGCCCGGGTGCAGGTGTCGCCGAGGATCATGATCGTCGCGGTGCGCTGGTCCCAGCACTCCCCGATGTTCGGGCAGTGGGCCTCCTCGCAGACGGTGTTGAGGTTGAGGCCGCGGAGCAGGCCCTTGAGGTCGTGGTAGTTGTCGCCGGACGGCAGCCGGGACTTGATCCACTCGGGATGTCGTCGGAGTGGCGTCACCGAGCCGCCCATCGCGATCGTCTCGGGCGCGGCCGAGCCGTGGTGGGCGCTCGGACCGTCGGCGCCGGCGGGGATGAACATCGGGAGCTCGCGTGCCATCGGTCGAAGTCTAGTCAGCCGATCGCGAACGCGTCGCGCAGGCCCGTCTCGATGTCGCGCGCGGCGAAGCCCAGCTCGCGCTCGGCCTTCGCCGACGAGGCGAGATAGGTCACCCCGACGGATGCCGAGATGATCTCGGCGAGGTTGGGCTGGCCGACAAAACGGCCGATCGGCGCCATCGCCCGGAGCAGGGCGTTCGGGATCCGGAGCCGCGGGGCGCGATGCCCGCCGAGCCGCGCCGCGATCTCGATCGCCTCGCCGAGCGACGTGTGCGGGCCGCTCAGGACGTAGGCCTCGCCGACGCGTGCCGCGATCGAGCGCCGCGACGATCCCGGAGGCGAGGTCGTCGGCGTGGACGAGCCCGAGGCGGACGTCGTCGACGGACCGGTACGGCAGCTTGCCGTCGTAGGCCAGCTGGAGCTGCTCGCCGAAGGCCGTTCGATCGCCGGGTCCGTAGACCTGGCTCGGCAGGACGATCACGATCGGGAGCGCCCGCGGCGATCCGCTGCTCGGCGATCTCGTGGGCGCCGTACTTCGTCTCGTCGTACCAGCTCAGGAAATCCTCGCGAGAGGTCGCGCCGGTAGGTCTCGTCGACGACTCGGCCGTGGGTGTCGCCGAACGACGTTGATCGTCGAGACGTACACGATGCGCGGCGTGCCCGCGGCCTCGGCCGCGTCGAGGATCCGGGTCGTCGTCCCGACGTTGGCATCCCACATCGCGCCGCGCTCGGACTTCGGGATCCCGATCCGGTAGCTGCCGGCGGCGTGGATCAGCACCGTCGGCACCGCGGAGCTGCTCGGTCAGGCCGGCGACGTCCGACAGGTCGCTCTGGACGAGCTCGGCGCCGAGCTCCGCCAGGAAGGGCGCCCGGCGCGGATCGCGGACGAGAGCGATGACCGTGTCGCCGCGATCCCGGAGCAACGCGGACGACCGCCCGACCGACGAGCCCGGCGCCGCCGGTGACGACGATCCGCCGCGGCTGGGCGGGCGTCGTGGACTTCGCGGCCCTGGCGGAACGTGCCGGCATCGTCAGCCGGGTGCCGGATTCGAGGCGGCGCAGCGGATCGACCGCATCGGCTAGTAGATCGCCGTGTCCGGTCCGACGCTCTCGAGCCAGGCCTTGATGTCGCGGAGGAGGGCCGCGCCGCCGGCCCCGTCGTTGGCACGATGGTCGACGCCGAGGACCATGTTCATGACCGGCCGGATCGCGATCACGTCGCCGTCGGGCGTCGAGACGACGACCGGGCGCTTCGTGATCGCCTCCATCGTGACGATCCCGACCTCGGGTACGTTCAGGATCGGCATGACCAGGTTCGTACCGAGGTAGCCGGTGTTGTCGACGGTGAACGTCCCGCCGCCGAAGTCGTCGAGGCGGAGCTTGTTCGCCTTGGCCCGCGCCGGCCACGTCGGCGATCGCGACGTTCAGGCCGTGGATCGAGAGCTGGTCCGCGTCGCGGATGACCGGCACGATCAGCCCGTCGTCGACCGCCACGGCCACGCCGATGTTGACCCGGCGCTTGGCCATCAGGCCCTGCTCGGTCCAGTGGGCGTTGAACGTCGGGGTCTTCTTGAGGGCGACGGCGGCCGCCTTGACGACGAACGGGACGAAGCTGAGGCCGATCCCCTCCTTGGCCTGGTAGTCGCGCTTGGCCTTCTCCCGGAACGCGACGAGACGGGTCGCGTCGATCTCCATCTGGACGTAGGCGTGAGGCGCCTGGAGCGCCCGGGTCATCTGGGCCGCGATGCCCTTCCGCATCTGGGTCAGCGGGACGAGGACCTCGTCGGCGCCGGCCGGGAACTCGATGCCGGGCGCGGCCTTGACTGCGGCGCCCGGAGCGGACGGCCGGGCGGCCGACGGCGAAGCCGGTGCGGGCGACGTCGGGGCTGGCGCGGGCGACGGTGCTGGCGCAGCCGGTGTGGTCGCGGCCGCTGCCGCGCCGTTGCTGCTGGCGCGCGGCCGGGGCGGCTGCTGGTGCCGCGGCGCGCCGCCGACCGACTGGCCGCCGACGGGCTGGCCGGTCCGCTGCGACTCGACGTAGTTCGTCACGTCCTCGCGGGTGATCCGCCCGCCGCCGCCGGTCCCGACGATCTGTGCGGCGGTCAGGCCATGCTCGCGGAGCAGGCGTCGAACGGCCGGGGTCATCCGGGCGTCGGGGTTGCCCGGCGCGTCGGCGGCGTCGGCAGCGACGGCCGTCGCGGCGGCGGAGCGCGGTCGGCTGCAACGGCCGTCGGTGCGCGGCGCGGCGCTCGCGGCGGCACGGTCGGGGCGCTCGTCGGAGCCGGCCGGGCCGTCGGCCGGGGTGAACGTCGGCGCCCCAGCCGCGGCGGTCGGTGCGGATGCTTCCGAGGCGGCCGGCGCGGGCAATCGGAGCCGGCCGCGGTCGGCGTCGGGGCGGTCGCTGCGGCGCCGAGCGCCCTTGTCGTCGGGTGCGGCGGCGGCGGCGGTGGCGGGCTTGACATCGCTCGTCCCGCTCGCGGCGGCGTCCTCGGTCGTCTCGATCTCGGCGATCTCGGCGTTGTTCGGGACGGTCTCGCCCTCCTGGACGAGGATTGCCTTCAGGACCCCGGCGAACGGCGACGGGACCTCGGCGTTGACCTTGTCGGTGATGACCTCGAGGAGCGGCTCGTACTTCTCGACGGTGTCACCGGGCTGCTTCAGCCACTTGCCGATCGTCCCCTCGGCGACGCTCTCGCCGAGCTGGGGCATCGTCACCTTGGCCACTGTCGTCTTCCTCCGGGTCGCCGGGCGGATCGGGCCCGCCATCACGTGTTCGGAGCCTAGTGTCGCGCATCGAGCGGCGATGCGCCGTTCGACGCCGCCTCTGGCAGACTCGGATGATGCTCCGCCCGTTCCGCCAGGTCGACGTCTTCACGCCCGAGCCGTACCGCGGCAACCCGGTCGCGGTCGTCCATGAGGCGGACGGGATCGACGATGCGGCCCTCCTCCGGTTCGCCCAGTGGACGAACCTGTCCGAGACGACCTTCCTGCTCCCGCCGATCACGCCCGAGGCCGACTACCGACTGCGGATCTTCACGCCGACCGCGGAGCTGCCGTTCGCCGGTCATCCGACGCTCGGGTCGTGCCACGCCTGGCTGGAGGCCGGCGGGGAACCACGTGACCCGGAGCTGATCGTCCAGGAGTGCGCTGCCGGCCTGATCCGGATCCGACGGTCGGCGGATGGCTCACTGGCCTTCGCAGAGCCGCCCCTGATCCGCGGCGGGCCGGTGGACGACGCGACCATCGACCACGTCGCCGATCTGCTGCGTGTGCCGCGGGCGGCGATCGTCGACGCCCAATGGGCCGACAACGGGCCGGGCTGGGTCGCGGTCCTGCTGTCGTCGGCGGCCGAGGTCCTCGCGCTCGAGCCGGGCTTCGTCGACCTGGACCTCGGCGTCGTCGGCCCGTATCCGGCCGGAAGCGAGGTCGCGTTCGAAGTCCGGGCGTTCTTCCCGCAGAACGGCGCGACCGTCGAGGACCCGGTGACCGGCAGCCTGAACGCGTCGCTCGCGGGCTGGCTGATCCGGTCCGGCCGAGCGACGGCACCGTGGGTCGCGGCCCAGGGCGCGGCGCTCGGACGGGCGGGCCGCGTCCAGGTCACGCAGGATCCGGACGGCACGATCTGGGTCGGCGGCGGGACCGTGACCTGCATCCGCGGTGAGGTCGACGTCTGATCGGCGGTACCTGACAGCGCCCGACCGGACAAGGCGGCATCATCCGGCCATGCCCAAGCCCTGACCACGAGGCACGGCTGCTCCCGGGGTTCGACCCGTTCACGAACGAGCTGCCGCGGCGGGTTGACAGCGCCCTCAAGCCGTCCGATCACGACGCGGTCCACCGTGTGGCCGGCTGGGTGACGCCGATCGTCGTCATCGACGGACGGGTGGCCGGGACGTGGGAGATCGCGAACGGCAGGGCGGGCGCGGGCACCGTCGTCGTCCGGCCTTTCGGCCGCTGGCGCGGCGGCGTGCGGGAACTCTCGGCCGAGGTCGATCGGATCGCGGCGTTCCTCGGCCGAACGCTCCGCGTCGAGGTGGCTCGCTAGCGCCCCGCGCCAGACCCGAGGACGGTGTGTCGCACCGATGACCAACCCCGGTGGTGAGCGGTGGCCCCGGACCCTGTGGCAGGCGCCGCTTGACCGTGCTGATTGGTGTTCGGCGCCAAATCCCGCCAGTTCGGCCGGGTCGACGGGCAATTCGACGGCGCGACGGCACCCGCTACTACCCGGATTGGTAGATGCATGCCCGCCGGCCCGTCCTTGGTCACAGCCAGGTCGACGCGATGCTTCAGGACGAACGCCCGGAGCCGCTCGTGGATCGACTCGAAGTCGCTCATGCCCGTGCCTCGGCAGCCGATGCCTTGCTCGACACCTCGGCCTTCGCGGCGCCCGCCTTGCTCGACACCGCGGCCTTCGCGGCGCCCGCCTTGCTCGAGACCGCGGCCTTCGCGGCGCCCGCCTTGCTCGACACCGCGGCCTTCGCGGCGCCCGCCTTGCTCGAGCCGCGGCCTTCGCGGCGCCCGCCTTGCTCGAGACCGCGGCCTTCGCGGCGCCCGCCTTGACGTATCGTCGGAACGCCCGCTCCACGAGGGCCTCGAGCTCGGCGAACAGCGGCTCGTCGACGACGGCGAAGCTGAACGCGGTTCGGCTACCCTGCAGCCGCTTCCGGAGCTCGGGCGAGATGTCGTCGAGGAGATCGGGCCAGGTATAGACCGGCTTCAGGTACAGGCTGACGTACGACGCCCCGCGCTTGACGAAGGCGAACCAGTCGTGGGCCTTCGCATCAGGCAGGGTCAGGGTCTCGAGGCCGTAGACCGATCCGGCGACCAATCGCTCCCGGTAAGCGTCGACGATCGCGCGGAGGCGTTCCTCGACCGGGTCGAGGTCGGCCATCAGTACGCCGCGAGCTTGCGGATGCCGTCGGCGATCTTCTCCGGGTTCACCATGAACCAGTCCTCGAGGACGTGGTTGTAGGGCACGCCGGGGACGTCCGGGCCCGCGATCCGCGTCACGGGACCGTCGAGATAGTCGAACGCCTCCTCGGCGACGATCGCCGCGACCTCCGCGCCGTACCCGCCGAACCGGTTGTCCTCGTAGACGACCAGGCACTTGCCGGTCTTGCGGACCGAGTCGAGCACCGTCTCCTTGTCGAGCGGGCGGAGCGTCCGGAGGTCGACCACCTCGACGCTGATGCCGTCGTCGGCGACGCGATCGGCGGCCTCCAGGGCGTAGTGGGCCATCAGTCCGTAGGCGATGACCGAGATCTGGGTTCCCGGATGGGTGACCTGGGCCTTGCCGAGCGGCACGGTGTATTCCCCGTCCGGGACATTGCCGCGGACGCTCCGGTACATCTTCTTGTGCTCGAAGAACAGGACCGGGTCATCGTCGCGGATACAGCTCCGGAGCAGGCCCTTGGCGTCGTACGGGGTCGACGGGATGACGACCTTCAGCCCCGGCACGTGGGTGTAGAAGGCCTCGACCGACTGGGAGTGGTAGAGCGCGCCGTGGACGCCGCCGCCGTACGGGGCGCGGACGACCATCGGGGCCGAGTAGCCGTTGTTCGAGCGGTAGCGGAGCCGCGCCGCTTCGGACACGAGCTGGTTGAACGCCGGATGGATGAAGTCGGCGAACTGGATCTCGGCGACCGGCCGCAGCCCGCCGATGGCCGCCCCGATCGACGTCCCGATGATCTGGCTCTCGGTGAGCGGCGTATCGATCACCCGGTCGTCTCCGAAGTCACCCCACAGCCCGTCGGTCGCGAGGAAGACGCCGCCCTTCTTGCCGACGTCCTCGCCGAGGATGATGACCGTCTCGTCACGGGTCATCTCCTCGCGGAGCCCGTCGCGGATCGCCTCGATGAAGGTCTTGAGGGCCATCAGTGGGCGCTCTCGTCGATCGCGGCGGTCGCCTCGGCGGCGCCCGCGTCGGCGGCAACCTCGCCGGCACCGACGTCATTGCCCGGACCCTCCCCCATCCCCCACGGAGGCGGCGCCTCGGACGGCCAGTCCTCGGCGTAGACCCACTTCATCGCCGTCCGCGTGTCGGGGTCCGGCTGGGCCTCGGCGTACTCGGTCGCGTCGTGGACGGCGTCCTTGATCGAGGTGTTGATCCGCTCCTCGGCCTCCGGCGTCAGCACGCCCGCATCGACGAGCTGGCTCCGGAACTTCGGCACCGGATCAAGCGCCTTCTCGGCGCTCATCTCCTCCTCGGAGCGGTACTTGGACTGCTGGTCGTCGCTCGAGTGGCCGGTCAGGCGGGTGACCCTGGCTTCGATCAGGCTCGGCCCCTCGCCGGCCCGGGCACGGGCCACCGCCAGCTGGGCCGCGGCGTAGCAGGCAAGGACATCGGAGCCGTCGACCGTGACGCCGGGGATGCCGTAGCCCTCGGCCCGGTTCGCGACCGACGAGCCGGCCACCTGGCGCGCGAGCGGCACCGAGATCGCATAGCCGTTGTTCTCGACGATGAAGATGAACGGCAGCTTGTGGATCGCGGCGAAGTTGAGGCCCTCGTGGACGTCGCCCTGGTTCGACGAACCCTCGCCCATGATCGTCAGCGCCACCTGGCCCGTCTTGCGGATCTTCGCCGCGAGCGCCAGTCCCACCGCGTGAAGGAGCTGGGTCGCGACCGGCGACGACACCGACACGAGGTTGTGCTCGTGCGAGCCGTAGTGGCCGGGCATCTGGCGCCCGCCGGACGACGGGTCGGAAGCGGTCGCGTACTGGGCGGTCATGATGTCGCGCGGGCTCATCCCGAAGGTCAGGCAGGTCGCGATCGAGCGGTAGAACGGCGCGATCCAGTCCTTGCCCTTCTCGAGCGCCCACGTGATCCCGACCTGGGCGCCTTCGTGGCCCTGGCCGCTGATCACGAACGGGATCCGGCCGGCCCGGTTGAGGATCCACATCCGCTCGTCGACGGCCCGGGCCAGCGCGACCAGCCGGTACATCTCGATCAGATCGTCACTCGACAGGCCGAGGTCGGCGCCGAGGGGCGAGGAACCCGATCCCGCGGTGCGCTCGGAGACCGCCATCAGAAGTTGATCGACCGTCCGTCGACGGCCATCGCGGCCTCGCCCATGATCTCGGACAGGGTCGGGTGGGCATGGGTCGAGCCGCCGATCTCCCACGGCGTCGCTTCGAGCTCGAAGGCGACCGAGGCCTCGGCGATCAGGTCTGTCGCGTGCGGGCCGATCAGGTGGATGCCGAGCGTCTCGTCGGTCTCCTTGTCGGCGATGACCTTGCAGAACCCCTCGTAGTCACCGCCGATGAGCGCCTTGGCGATGGCCTGGAACGGGACCTTGCCGACCTTGATCGGCCGGCCACGCTCCTCGGCTTGCTGCTGAGTCAGGCCGATCGACGCGATCTCCGGCCGGCAGTACGTCGCCCGCGGCTGCTTGACGTAGTCGATCGGGTGGACGTCGCTGTCGCCGGCGATGACGTGGGCGGCGACGATCCCCTCGTGCGCCGCGGTGTGGGCGAGCATCAGGCCACCGACGATGTCGCCGATGGCGTAGACGTGCTGCTCCTTCGTCCGCATCCGGCCGTCGACCTTGACGATGCCCTTGTCGACCTCGACCTTCGTCGTCTCGAGCCCGATGTCCTCGACATTGGTGGCCCGGCCGGCCGCGACGAGGAGCTGCTCGGCGCGCAGCTCCTGGGGCTCCTTGCCCTCCGGCCCGACCATCAGGCAGATCCCGGCCTTCGTCACCTCGACCTTGGTCGAGTCGAAGCGGGCGTTCGTCATCACCGTCATGCCGCGCCGGGTGAAGCTCCGCTCGAGCGCCTGGCTGACCTCGCGATCCTCGAGCGGGACGATCTGCGGGAAGTACTCGAGCAGCGTCACCGTCGTCCCGAGATCCTGGTACATCGAGGCGAACTCGCAGCCGACCGCGCCGGCGCCGATGATCACGATGTCCTTGGGAATCGTCGTCGAGCGCAGGACGTCATCGCTGGTGAGGATCCGCTTGCCATCGGGCGTGAGGCCCGGAAGCGACTTCACCCGCGAGCCGGTCGCGATGATGACGTCGGTTGCCTGAAGAACGCGGTCGCCGCCGGCTCCGGCGGTGCCGTCGTCGCCGGGCTGGGTGACCCGGATCTTGTTCGGCCCCTCGAGGCGGCCGCGGCCGGCGACCCACACGACCTTGTTCTTGTCGACGAGGGTCTTGAGCCCGGTCCACATCCGCTTCACGACCTGGTCCTTGCGGGCGGCCATCTGGGCGTAGTCGATCCCGAGCTCGCCGGGGAGGTTCAGGCCGTAGTCCTTGGCGTGCCGGACGTGCTCGACGAAGCCGGCCGACTCGAGCAGCGCCTTGGTCGGGATGCAGCCCCGATGGAGGCAGGTGCCGCCGATCTTGTCCTCGTCGACGAGAGCGACCTTGAGCCCGAGCTGGCCGGCCCGGAATGCCGCCGTGTAGCCGCCGGTGCCCGCGCCGAGCACGACGAGATCGAAGTCGTTGGAGGAGCCGACGGCCATAGAGTCAGTGTGCCTCGCGTGCCACGGACCGGCGCCCGCGAGGCGGCCGGCTGGGCGGTTGGATCATGTGCGGCGATGGTACGCGGGCCCTCGTGAAGCCCGCAACCGAGGCGAGACGGGACGGGCGGCTGGCCGGCCTCGGTGCCGTGGTTCGCCGTCCGCGGACGCCGTCACCGCCGGTGCTAGACTCGCGGCGAATCAGCCGGTTCAGCTGCACTCGTGGAGCGACATGGACGGCGCGACCCTCCTGCTCGATCTCGCCCTCATCGCGGGCGCCTACCTGTGCGGTTCCATCCCAGTGGGCGTCGTCGTCGCCCGCCTGTCCGGCGGCGTGGATCCGCGGACCGTGGGATCCGGCCGAACCGGCGGCACGAATGCGCTCCGCGCGCTCGGGCGCAAGAAGGCGGCCATCGTCGTGACCGGCGACCTGCTCAAGGGCGTCGTACCAGTCCTCGTCGCCCGGGTCGTGGCCGGCCAGGCGGTCATCGAGGTCCTGTGCGGGCTGGCCGCGGTCGCCGGCGCGATCTGGTCGGTGTTCGTCGGGTTCCGGAGCGGACGCGGCGTGGGTACCGGCGTCGGGACGATGCTCGTGATCCAGCCGGTGGCCGTGCTGCTCGCGACTCCCGTGTTCGTGCTGGTGATCCTCGTCACGAGATATGTCTCGCTCGGGTCGCTGCTCGGCTCGGCGGCGCTGTTCCCGGCGACCCTGGTGATCTGGGCGGTGGCGTCGGGCGCCGTGGCGCCGCAGTACCTCGTCTATGCCGTGATCGGACCCGCCCTCATCTGGGTGGCCCATGCCGACAACATCGATCGCCTGATCCACGGCACCGAGCGGAAGTTCGATCTCGGGATGCTCGCGGGTCGCGGGTCCGGTGGTGGGAGCGGCTCGGCCGACGGCTGAGGGCTGAGGCGGGGATCGGCGCTGGGCCGAGCGGCCGAGCTCCGCGTCCCGACTGAAGGGCCCGCTCCGGGCCCCGACCTTGTCAAATGCTCGCTGGGCGCGCACTGGCCCGGTCAGAACGGTGGATTTGAGACGGAGTGGAGGCCGAATTAGCTACGGGCGGCTAATTCTGGGCCCAATGCTGCCGTCCGGGGCGTCGAGCTCGCCGAACGCGCGCCCGCTGAGCGTTTGACAAGAATGGGAGCGGGCCAGCGGTCGGCGGCCGGCACGCGCCGACACGGCTCGACACCGCCCGCGGAATTGAACGACCCGGGTCGGCTGACAACCCGGGTCGGGAACTCGCGGAAGGTTCGGCGGACCTGCTGATCAGGTCCGCGCCGAGAGGACTAGTTAATAGGAACTGCCACCGCGCTGACTGCGGAAGCAGTCGGAGCAGTAGACGGGCTTGCCGCTGGTGGGCCGGAACGGGACCTGGGCGTCCTTGCCGCAGGACGAGCACGTCGCGGTGAACATCTCGCGGGGACCGCGGTCGCGACCATAGCCGCCACCACCGCCACCGGAGCTGTAGCCACCGCCACCGCCGCCGCTGCTGTAGCCGCCACCGGCCGAGTAGCCGCCACCGGCGCCGTAGCCGCCGTAGCTGCTCCCGGTCCCACCACCGCCACTCGCGTTGCGGGCAGCCTTGCGGCTGGCGCGACACGACGGGCAACGGCGCGGCTCGGTGAACCCACGCTGTGCGTAGAAGTCCTGCTCACTCGCAGTGAACACGAACTCCTGGCCGCAATCGGCGCAGGTCAGATTCTTGTCGTTGTACACGAAACGAAAACTCCTCTCGGTAGCCGTGCGATCCCTCCGGGTTCTCGCGTCAGCCGTGAGAGGAGTCCGAGTCGTCGTCGTACTACGTATGAACTTGCCGTGAGCGCTGCCACGGCCTTACCGCGCGGGAGTCTAGACGACTATCGACGGACTTGTACAGGGGTATTTTCGTCGATCGAGGCGGAATTCCGCCAATCGGGCCATCCCCGAGAGCCCCTCGCCCGGTCAGTCTGCGGCCGCCCAGCCGCGCGTTCGCTCGACCGCTCGGGTCCACGCGCGACGGCTCGCGGCTCGGCCGGCATCATCGACCGATGGCTCGAAGCGTCGCTCGACCTGGCGGATGGCCGCGATCTCGGCCGGGCTCTCCCAGAACCCGACCGCCAAACCGGCCAGTGCCGCGGCCCCGAACGCGGTCGTCTCGCGGACCGTCGGTCGCTCGATCGACCGGCCCAGTTGGTCGGCCACGAGACCGCACACGAGGTCGCCCGCGCCGCCGCCGTCGACCCGCAGCCCGGACAGCGGCGACCCGAGATCGGCGTCCATCGCCTCGACGACGTCGCGCACCTGGAAGCGCGATCGCGTCGAGCGTGGCTCGGGCGATCTGGGCGGTCCCGCTGCCTCGGGTCAGGCCGAAGATCGCGCCGCGGGCGTCCGGATCCCAATACGGCGCCCCGAGGCCGACGAACGCCGGCACGACGACGACGCCGCCGCTGTCGGCGACTGCGGCGGCGAGCCGCTCGATCTCCGCCGACTCGCGGAACAGGCCGAGCCCGTCGCGCAGCCACTGGACGGCCGCGCCGGTGACGAACACCGAGCCCTCCAGGGCGTAGACGAGTGGCGCGTCGGGTCCGAGCCGCCAGGCGATCGTCGTCAGCAGGCCATGGCTCGAGGCGATCGGCGTCTCGCCGGTGTTGGCGAGAAGGAACGCCCCGGTGCCGAGCGTGACCTTGGCCTCGCCCGGCGCGAAGCACGCCTGACCGAAGGTGGCGGCCTGCTGGTCGCCGGCAGCGGCCGCGATCGGGATCGGCCGACCGAAGATCGACGGGTCGGTCTCGGCGTAGACCTCGGCGCAGCTCCGCACCTCGGCGAGGAGGGCCCGCGGCACCTCCATCAGCTCCGCGAGATCGTCGTCCCAGGCACCCGCGATGGATGTCGAGGAGGAGTGTCCGCGAGGCGTTCGAGACGTCCGTGACATGGGTCCGTCCGCCGGTCAGACGCCAGATCAGGAACGACTCGACGGTTCCTGCGGCGAGCTCGCCCCGCTCGGCGCGCTGTCCGGAGACTCGGATCCTCGAGCAGGATCTGGCGGATCTTCGGGCCGCTGAAGTAGGCGTCGATCGGGAGCCCGGTCCGGGCCCGGACGAGATCCTCGTGACCGGCCGCACGGAGCGTCTCGCAGAACGGCGCCGTGACGCGGCTCTGCCAGACGATCGCGTCGGCGACGGCGTCGGCCGGTCACGCGATCCCAGACGACGGCCGTCTCGCGCTGGTTGGTGATCCCGATCGCCACGACGCGCTCGGCGCCCCCGATCGCGGCGATCACCTCGCGGGCCGTCGCGATCTGGGCCTCCCAGATCGCCTCCGGGTCATGGCGGACGTCGCCGGGCCCCGGGTAGCGCTGCTCGAACTCGCGCTGGGCGACCGCGACGACTCGTCCGGCGTGGTCGACGGCGATCGTCCGGGCGCTCGTGGTGCCCTCGTCGAAGGCGAGGATCACCGGTCGTGGCCTCCCGATCGAGGGCGTCACGGGACGGCGAACTCGCGCCGGGCGCCCTCCAGGAACACGCTCGACCTCGCGAGCCTGACGCTCCGTATCCCAGGCCAGCTCGGCGCCGAGGATGGCCGCGACCCGCGGTGCGACCGCCGCTCCGCGGTCCGGCAGCTCGTGGGCCAGGCGCATCCGGCGGGCGAGCACGTCGTCCATCGACAGGGCCAGCTCGTGGCGGGCCGCCCAGGCGACCTCGACCTCGAGATGGTCCTCGCCGTCGACGAGCCGCCCGAGCAGCCCGAGCTCCCGGCCGAGCGCGAGCACGTCGGTCGCCTGCGTGCCGTGTCGACCGCACCAGCCGCGCCGTCACGGCCGGATCGAGCCCGCTCGGACCCGGCCAGCGGCGGCGCCGAGGCGGTCCAGGTCGGGCCGGTCGGCGGCGCCGACCAGGCGGCGCGTGACGGTTCCGGTGGGCCGGGTCGCAGCGCCGCCGCCGAGGACGCCGATCGCGGCATCGATCGTCTGCTCGGCCATCAGCCGATAGGTCGTGTACTTGCCGCCGCTGACGCGGACGAGCGCGTTGGCCTCGACGACGACCCGATGCTCGCGAGAGGCCGTGATCGTCGAG
Source organism: uncultured Chloroflexia bacterium (assembly GCA_963746075.1). GTDB lineage: Bacteria > Chloroflexota > Limnocylindria > Limnocylindrales > CSP1-4 > CF-46. The sequence continues at coordinate 407 of CAVUZY010000006.1, read as the reverse complement.
CCGTCCGACGGCGCGATCAGCGGCCGCAGGCCGGCGTATGTTCCGACGACGTCGGCCCGCGTCAGATCGACGTCGAGGACGTGGTTGACCGCCTCGATCAGCTCGTCGACCTCGTCGGGCCCGGCGGTCGGGCGGTCGATCGGGCCGGAGTACGGCGCGTCGGTCGTGCCGATCAGCCAGTAGTGCGGCCACGGGACGAGGAACACGACCTTGCCCGGCACGCGGATCGTCAGGCCCACGTCGCTCGGGATCCGCGATCGCGGCACGATCAGGTGGGCGCCCCGGCTCGGCAGGAGGCGGGTCGAGCCGCCCGACAGCGGCGATGCCGGGTCGGCCCCCCAGACACCGGTCGCGTCGACCACCGTCCGTGCCCGGACCTCGAGCTCCTCGCCCGTCATCCGGTCGCG
>CAVUZY010000005.1:0-36835 GCA_963746075.1 uncultured Chloroflexia bacterium | reverse complement strand
GCGGGCCGGGATCATTACCGCCATTGTCACGCAGGAACGGACGAAGCTGGTGGCGCGGCGCGCCGAGAAGCTCGCGATTCCCGAATTGCACCAAGGGGTGATTGGATAAGTTGTCGTGTGTTCGTGACATGGCCGCCCGCCATGGCCTCACACTCAGCCAGGTCGCGTATATCGGGGACGATATCAATGATCTTGAGGCGCTGAAGGCGGTGCGGATTTCCGCCACACCGGCGGATGGGATGCCCAAGGTTGCTGCGGTGGTCGACTATGTGTGCCGGAAGAAGGGTGGGGAAGGGGCGGTTCGGGAAATCATTGAGATGATCCTGGATTCCCAAGGTTCGAAGGTCGATGTTCTAAGTTCCAGGAAACGCTCGTAGCGGTAGGCTAGGAGACTCAGTGCATGGCTTCTCTCAAACCTAGAACCTCGAACCTCGAACTGCACAACCATCTCTATCCCGTGATCATGGCCGGCGGCAGCGGCACCAGGTTTTGGCCGCTGAGTCGGCAGTTATTTCCCAAGCAGCTGCTGCGGATTATGGGAGATGAGACGTTGATTCAGCAGACCATGCGCCGGGTGATCTGTGCTTCGTCGCCGAACCGGGTGATGATCTCCACGAATCCTGCTCAAGCAGAGTCCATTCGCGTGCAGTTGAGTGAATGGAAGGACGCGCTCATAGATAATTTCGTGCTTGAACCGGAAGGGCGCGAATGCCTGACGGATCGGCAGTGTCCCGTCCTCGAGCATCGGCAGGAAGACGGCGTCCCACTCGAGGCCCTTTGCCCGGTGATACGTCAGGAGGTTCACGCCGTCGGCCGCTCCGTCGCGCTCGTGGGCGGCGCGCCGCTCCAGCTCCGCCCGGACCTGCGCCCGATCGGTGGCCGGGTCGGCCCGGATCACCTCGTCGACGATCGCCAGGATGGTCTCGAGCGCGGCCGCTCGCTCGCGAGCTTCGTCGCCGCGTGGGCCATCGGCCGTCGCCGCCGCGGGCTCCGCGGGCTCGTGGCCGAGCTCGGTCCGGAACGCCGCTCGGATCGCGGTCGCCAGCGCCCGGCCGGCGGAGTCGGTCTCGAGATCCCGGATCAGCGCGATCGCGGCCTTGATCTCGGGCCGGTCGTAGAACCGCACCCCGCGGACCTGGTACGCGATGCCTGCTCGCGTCAGCGCCTCCTCGATCGGGGCCAGCTGGGCGTTCATCCGGACCAGGATCGCGACCTCGGCGGGGTCGATCCGCTCCTCGCCCCCGTCGGCCAGCAGGCCGCGGATCGTCCGGGCGAGGGCCGCCAGCTCGGCCCCGCCGTCGGAGTAGCCCTGGACGATCGGCTGCGGGCCCTCGGGACGGGTCGCCGTCAGCGCCTTCGAGCGCCCGTCGGCGGCCAGGAGCCGGTTCGCAAAGCCGAGGATCTGGGGCGTCGAGCGGTAGTTCTCGGTCAGGGCGATGACCCGGGCCCCGGCGTGACGCGTGGCGAAGCCCGTGAGATACGACGACGTGGCGCCGGTGAACGTGTAGATCGTCTGGTCCTCGTCGCCGACGACGCAGATGTCGCGACTTGGGCCGGCCCACAGCTCGAGCAGCCGCTCCTGGTGGGGGTTGGTGTCCTGGTACTCGTCGACGCTGAACCACCGCTTGCGCGAGCGGACGATGTCAGCTGCCTCCTCGTCGGTCTCGAGGAGGGCGATCGTCTCGGCCAGCAGGTCGTCGAAGTCGATCCGACCCGCCCGCGTCTTGGCTCGCTCGTAGTCGGCGAACACGCGCCGCATGAGGTCGGCGGGGATCGGCGGCGGCCGCGTCCCGAGCGCTGTCTCGTAGTCCCCGGGCCCGATGCCGCGCGCCTTGGCCCATTCGATCTCGGTCGCCAGGTCACGGACCGGGGTGAAACGGTAGTGGCCGGGCAGACCGCGGGCGCTCCGGATCAGGAACGGGAGCTTGCTGTCGAGCAGGCCGGGCAACGGCTCGCCGTCGTGGCGCGACGGCCAGAAGAAGCGAAGCTGCGACAGGGCGTGGGCGTGGAACGTGCGAGCGACGACCCCGCGCAGCCCGAGCCCGGCCAGCCGGTCGACCATCTCGCCGGCGGCCTTGTCGGTGAACGTGACGACGAGCGCCTGGTCGACGGGCACGACGTCGGTCGCGATGGCGTACGCGGTTCGGCGGCTGATGACCCGCGTCTTGCCGGTCCCGGCGCCGGCCAGGATCGCGACCGGGCCGCTGGTCGCGAGGACGGCCTCGCGCTGGGCCTCGTTCAGGTCGTCGAGCAGGCGATCGGCGTCGGCCCGCGGTGCGATCGCCAACGTCCGACCCCCGATCAGCCCTCGCCGGGATCCGCGGATTCGGCCGCGGGCGCATCGTCAGCCGCTGCCGCGGACGCTGGGGCCGCGCTGGGCGGCGGCGCCGTGACCGGCTCGAGATCGATCGTCCGGACCTGGCGGGTCCGCCCGGCGTCCGTCCGGACGACGGCCGACGGAATCGCCCCGCTCGCCAGCTTCTCGATCGTCGCCAGCTCGCCGGAGTAGAGGCCGGTGCCGTTGATCCGCACCCGATCGCCGAGGTTCAGACCGGCTCGTCCCGTGCTCGCCGAGAGATTGATCGAGGCCACCGTCGGGCGGACGTACGGCTCTCCGATCGGCGGACCGCCGGGACCTCCCGGCTCCCCTGGTCGTGGGGGGCGAACTGCGTTGCGGGGCGGTGGGTAGACGGTCCGGCGCTTGCGTGGCGGCACTGGCTGAGCGGCCCTCCGGGTTCGGTTCGATTGGCTGCCGTCGACGCGTCATCCGACTCGGGCGTCGATCGGTTCAGAGTGCAGCATGCCATACCGCGATTGGCTGGCAGATATCTGGGCTCCGGTGGCGGGTCGGCGAACCGGTGCGCTACGCCTCGGCCGCGGCCACGAACCAGGGCAGCAGCGTCGCCCAGCCGCCGTGGTTCCGATCGCGCCAGCTCTCGGCTTCGGCGCCGAGGACCTCCCAGCCACGATGCTCGATCTCGACCCGGGTCCGCGCCTCGCCGGCCGCGACGAACCGGATCTCGACCTCGGTCGCATCCGCCCGGTCGCGTCGGAGATGCCACAGGTAGCCGAAGCGGACCGGCGGCTCCCAGACCGTGACCTCACCCCAGTCGTGCTCGATCCCGCCCGCGGTCCGCTCGAAGATCCGGCCGCCGGCCCGTGGCTCGAGGACGACCGTCAGGTCATCGGTCGCGCTGACCGTGTGATCGGCCGGCCACCAGCGATCGATGTCGGCCGTCCAGACCTCGAACGCGCGGTCGGGCGGGCAGGCGACCTCGAACGCCAGGCGAATCGGCTCGATCACGCTGCCACGCCACGGCTCACGGGCGTCGCGGGCGCTCGCCACCGGGCGACCGCCGGCCGGCGTTCTCTGCAACCAGGCGAAATCTTGCGGCGGCGTCGCCCCAGACCCGATCGAGATACGTTCGGACCGCCTCGAGGCCCTCGTCGTGCAGCCGATACAGGCGGCGTGTGCCACGCGGCTCCTCCACGACGAGCCCGGCCGCCTTCAGCAGGCGGAGATGACGCGAGACCGCCGGCCGGCTGATCGGCAGGGCGTCGGCCAGCTCGCCGACCGAGCGCCCACCCGACGGACCTTCCCCGAGCAGCTCGACGATGGCCCGTCGATTGGGGTCGCCGAGCGCCTCGAACGGATCGCCGGGGGGCGCGCCGGGCGACGCGGCGGCCAACGACGGGGCGGATGACGCCCGCGCTGCCATGCCCTAGCCGCCGGCCGGGCGCTCGGCGCGCGCCTTCAGGCCCGAGGCGAACTGGGCGAACGACGGCCCGAGATCCGGCATCGAGCGCCACATCACCGACAGCAGTGGGCCGCTGTAGTCCTCGCGCATCTCGAACCGGGTGCCGCCGCCCGCCGGCGTGAGGCGGTACGTGCGGACGCCCTTGAACAGCCCGAGCGGCAGACCGCCGCTGAAGACCATCGTCCGCGGCGGATCGAACGTCGTCACCTTGACCGGGAACGCCCGGCCGGGCGCTGCCTTCGATCGGATCGTGACCGTCTCCCCGGCGGCGATCCGGCCGTCGACCCCGTCGACGCCGGAGTCCCACGTCGACCAGGCGGCGCCGTCGGTCAACGCCGCCCAGACGGCTTCCGGCGGGGCCGCGATCTCGGCCGAGCTCTCGAAGAGCCGCGCGGTCACTTCGCCCTCATCTGGTTGTTCTTCGCGTCGTGGGTCAGCTCGACCAGCCCGAGCGCCTCGAGAAGCGGCGGCATGTACACGCCGAACCGGCCCCGGAGACCCTTCTTCAGGCCGTACCAGCCGCCGCGCGGATTGGACTCGGAGCGGCCCCAGGCCTCGACCGACCCCTCCGGCGCGGGCTTCTGCTCGTCGGCGCCGCCGAGGGGCAGCCAGCCCCCGTGGGCCTTGAGCATCGCGTGGAGCTCGTCGATCGCCCGGGCGTCGTAGAGCAGCTTCGTCCCGCCGACCTGGCAGACGATCGTCGGCGGATCCGACGCGTCATCGCGGTACATGGTGTACTCGGACGTGCCTGGCGGCGTCTTCAGGACCCACGGGTCGGACTTCGTGCCGGTGCCGGTCGCCATCGTTCATCTCCCTCGCAGATTCGGGCCGACCGATCGGCTGGCCGCGCCGGCGCCGATCGGTAATCAGATGGTTACCGTAACCGATCGGTGACCGATCGGCAAGGGCCCGACGCCCTCCGCGCGGAGCCCGCCGGACGCGCCGCGCAACGCGGACATTGCGCGACCGGCCTACGATGCCGCGATGACCGAGTCCGCCCCCGCCGCCACCGATCTCGTCGTCGAGGACAACCCCGATGAATCCCGCTACGAGGCCTGGCTCGGCGACAGGATGGTCGGGATCGCCGAGTACGAGCTGCCCGACGAGAACGGCCCGATTGTGTTCGTCCACACCGAGGTCCTGCCCGGGGCCGAGGGGATGGGCGTCGGGCGCGGCCTGGCTCGGGCGGCCCTCGACGATGTCCGCCGGCGCGGGCTCCGCCTCGTCGCGGAGTGCGAGTTCATCGCCGGCTTCCTGAAGCGCCATCCCGAGGATCGCGACCTCGTCGCCGACTGACCGGCGTCAGCCGCGTCGCGGGCCCTGTGCCTACCCCCGGCGGGTGCGCCCGAGCCAGGCGACAAGCGGCAGGAGCAGCATCGGGATCTCGAGGGCCGAGTAGAGCAACCCGCCGCCGCGCGAGTTCAGGACCGACGCGATCCAGTCGCCCCACAGCGCGCCGAACGGCAGGCACAGCAGGAGCAGCACGGCCAGCCCGAGCCACCACGATCGGCGCCGGACGCCGAAGAGGGCGAACGGCGCGAGCGAGGGCTTGAGCAGCACGAACGGGGCCGCCAGGCGCGTGTTGCTCGACAGGACGGCCAGCGCCATCGCCGCCATCGACCAGATCACCGGGTTGCCCGTCCAGATCTTGAGCAGCGTCGTGGGATTCGCGATGCACAGGGCGATCACGGGCCAGGCCCACGGCCACGGCCGGAGCTGCCACACGACGGCGGCGGTGATGATGAGCGGGATCGCCCACCACAGGACGGCGAGCCAGGCGAGCGGCGCCATCGTCGTTGCGATCGCGAACGGCGCGAACAGCCAGAGCGCGACCGGCGGATAGAGCACGTCGCCGGCCCGGATCTCGTAGGGTCCCGCGACCTGGTACGGCTCGAAATACGGGCCACCGCTCAGCCAGCGGTTCGTGACATCGCGGTAGAGGTCGAAGTCGACGCCGAGCGGCTGCTCGAGCGGACGCGGCACGACGAGGACGAAGCCGAGCGGTACGAGAAACACGGCGACCGACAGGACGATGGCCGCACGTCGGTCGACGGTCTGAAGGCGCGCGGCCGTGCGATCGCCAACGGCCCGGAAACGCCGAACGATCTGCACGGGCCCAATGATGCCGTGCAGACCGTCCGAGATCGGAGTGGGTTGGGTACCGCCGGCGCGTCGCCGGCGGCGGGCTGACGGTCAGTCGCGAGCGACAGGCGACAGGTGCTGGATGGCCTTGACCGCGATGAAGACCGCAGCGACGAGGCTGCCGATGGCGAGGGCGCCGAAGGCCCACCAGAGATCCGCGACCCGCTCGGCGAGCGCGAGGTCGGCGGCCGTGATCTGGGCGGACGGATCGAGCACGGAGACCTGGTCGGCGAGCGGGCCGACCATCGGGAGGGCGATCGCGAGCGCGGCGAACGTGATGGCGGCGATGAACAGGCCGAGGACGGCGACGCCGGCGATGATCACGATGGCGACGGCGGCCGCGGTGGCGGGCCGAGGCGCCTCGGCGGGAACGGTGAACGAGGTGGTCATGACGACCTCCGAAGGATGGGTGGCACACGCCTCACTGCGTCCCGTGACCCAACCGAAGGATCGCGTCCGGCGACCGGCTCCACCATCGTCAAGCGGCCGCGCCCACCCGGCCAAGTGACGCAGGGACGATGCGACCCGACTCGATGGTTGCGCCGGCGCGCGGGTGGTGTGCTTGGCGCGAGCCCACCGTGCGAACGCACGAGGCCCAGGCAGTCCAAGGATTCCTCGAATGACCCGCTCCACCAATCGCCGAGGCCAGGTCCACCCGGCCCTCGCCGTCGCCCTCGGCCTGATCGCCGTCGCGGGGATCGTCGCCGCCGTGCTCGTCTCGCGACCCAGCGCCCCCGCCGGGCCGGCCCCGTCGGATCGCCCGTCGGCCGCGCCAAGCTCCGCGCCCGATCCCACGCCGCTCGCGACGCCGGTCGTGACGCCAGGCCCGTCGCCCACGCCCTCCCCGAAGCCGACGACGGCTCCCTCGTCCGGCCTCGGCTCGATCGATCTCGAGAACGCGACCGACCACGATGTCGTCCTCCAGATCCACGACCAGACGGGGACCCTCGTCAAAGCCGAGTCGGGCACACCAGGCGATGGGATGTCCGTCCGTTGGCACGATGCCCTCGTCGAGAACCGCAACCACCACACGATCTTCATCACGTGGGCGGGGCTGCCCCAGGACGACACGCTCGATCTCGGCGTGGCGATCGTCGACGGCAAGCTCACCGTCACGATCGTGCAGGCCGGTCCGGTCGAGAACTCGGACGCGATGGGCGAGGATCGGGTCGTGGCCCTGACGTTCGACCTCGCCGTCCAGGCGGACGACGTGACCGTCGAGATCCTCGATCGTACGGTCGACTGACCTCCCCTGACCCTCTTCGCCGCCCCTCGCGGTGATGCAGCGTCGCGGGATCACGCGGATCCTGACGTTCGACACGGGTCTCGACGGGATCGTCGGCATCGAGCGGGTCGCGGTAGGCGCGCCGCCCTGACCGGTCTCGTCGGTGCGCTCGTGACGTTTGCGGCGGATGGGCCACCGGCGTTGACGATCCCGGCTGCCGCGCCGGATGATTCCCAACTTGGCTGACGCACCGATTCTGGAGGAACCGATGACGACCACCGAGGCCGCAACCGCGCCCGAGCGCTCCACCGACGCGCTGGTCGGCCGGCTGTTCGAAGCAAGCATCGGGATGTTCGAGGTCATGTCGGTCTACCTCGGCGATCAGCTCGGGCTGTACCGCGCGCTGCATGACGGCGGCCCGGCGACCGCCTCCGACCTGGCCGCCCGTGCCGGGATCGCCGAGCGCTACGCCCGCGAGTGGCTCGAGCAGCAGGCCGTGGCCGACCTCCTCGATGTCGACGACCCGGCGGCTGCCGCGGATCGTCGCCGCTACTCGCTGCCCGACGCCTACGCGACGGTCCTGCTCGACCCGGACAGCCCCGCCTCGATGGCCCCGATGGCCCGATCGATCGTCGGCTGCGCGAAGGCTCTGCCGCACGTCCTCGAGGCCTACCGGACCGGCGGCGGCGTCGAGTGGGAGCTGTACGGCCCGGACCTGATCGAGGCTCAGGGCGACTTCAACCGGCCGTGGCTGCGTGGCTCGCTCGGATCCGAGATCCTGCCCGCGATCCCGGCAGTGCACGACCGCCTGACCGCCGGCGTCCCACGCGTCGCCGACGTTGCGTGCGGCGTCGGCTGGGCCGCGATCGCGCTCGCGGCGGCCTACCCCAACGCCCGCGTCGACGGCTTCGACCTCGACCCCTCGTCGATCGAGCTCGCCAAGGCGAATGCCACCGCAGCCGGGGTGGCCGATCGGGTGACCTTCGCCGTCCGCGACGCCGCGGATCCGGCGGCGGTTGGCCAGTACGACGTCGCCGTCGTGGTCGAGGCGATCCACGACCTGTCTCGGCCGGTCGAGGTGCTCGCCGCGATCCGGGCGATGCTGAACCCGGATGGAGTCGCGCTCATCGCCGACGAGAAGACCGAGGATGTGTTCACCGCGCCGGGCAGCGAGACCGAGCGGCTCTTCTACGGCTACAGCCTGTACGTCTGCCTGCCGGCGGCCATGACGGAGCGCCCGACGGCGGCCACGGGGACGGTCATGCGCGCCGACACGTTGCGGTCCTACGCGGAATCGGCGGGCTTCGGCGGGTTCGAGCGGCTCGACGAGCCGGCCCTCGACATGCTTCGGTTCTACGTGCTCACGCCGTAGCGGCTGGCTCAGGCCGGAACGCCGGCCTCATCCAGCGCTCGAGCCCGCGCCCGCTCGAAGCCGGCGAGGCTCGCCTCCACCATCGCGTCGCTCGCCGTCAGCGAGATCCGGAACCAGCCGGGGACCTCGACAACGGCGCCCGGCAGGACGACGATGTTCTCGTCGGCCAGGATGCCGGCGAAGGCGGTGTCGTCGGCGATCGGGGCGCGGGCCATGATGTAGAAGGTGCCCTCCGGCGTCGTCGGTTCGTAGCCCATCCCCGCGAGCGCCCCGACCATCCGGTCGCGCCGCCGCTCGAGCTGCGGAACGTCGATGGACAGGCGCTCGAGGTCCTCGATCGCGTGCTGGAGCAACGCGTTCGGAAACGAGTAGCCGCTCGCGATCTGGGCGAGCAGCACCTGGCTCCGGAGATCCCCGCGGCCGGGCATCGTCGGAGGCACCGTCAGGTAGCCGATCCGCATGCCTGGCGCGAGCAGCGTCTTGCCGTACGAGTAGGTGACGATGGTGTCCGGGTAGACCTCGGACGGGCTGTGGAAGGTCCGGCCGTCGAAGATGATCCGGTTGTACGGCTCGTCGGAGATGAGCGTCACCGGATGCCCGACGCGCTCGGACGCGCCTCGCAAGGTCGCGGCGAGGGCCTCGAGGTCGGCCAGCGGGTAGACCCGGCCGCTCGGGTTGTGCGGCGTGTTGAGGAGGATCGCCCGGGTCCTCGGCGTGATCGCCGCGTCGATCGCCGCCAGGTCGAAGTCGAACGACGGCTGGGCGAGCGGCACGCGGACCGGCACGCCGCCGGCGGCGAGGATGAGGATCTCGTAGAAGAACCACGGCGGCGACGGGAAGATGACCTCGTCGCCGGGCTCGACGATCGCGCGCAGGGCGACGGCGATCGCGGCGAACCCGCCGTTCGTCATCGCGACATCGGCCGGATCCCAGTCGAGGCCGGTCCGCGCCGCGAGCGATCGGGCGACCGCCGCCTGCGACTTCGGCTCGCTCAGCTTGTAGGCGAACCAGTCCGGCGCCTTCGGCTCGAGGTGCGTGCGGAGCGCCGAGACGTAGTCCGGGATCGGCATGTCGTTCGGATTGCCGAAGGCGAAGTTGCTGACGCCGGGCCGGGCGAGCGCCGCGCCGAGCGGGCCGGTGTAGAAGCCGAGGAACGGGGCGATCGAGGCCGCCATGGCCTCGTTGGCGGGGTTGGTCATCTGATCTCTCCTGGGCCGCGCCGAGCGACCCTACACATGGTCTTGGAGGGTACCGCGACGGGTACCGTCGCCGGAGTCCTCGTCAACGGTCAACGACGACATCGGGCTCGAGCAGCTTGCCGCTCTTCGACAGGTCCGGGTCGGTGCATGACGACAGGTCGAAACAGCACGGGCGGCGCCTCCCGCTGTTCATCTTCGAGATGCTCACGTCGACTCGCCGCCTGCGCGTGTCTGGGTCCTTCGTGGCGTTGACCCAGCGGACCCATTCCCAGCGCGCCATCGGCGTGATGTCGGTCCACCGGTCCTGAATTCGCGGCGGGGCTGCCGCGAGAGCGGTCTCGAGGTCCTTGGGGACACTCGGCTCTGGCCAAGCCTTGGTGACCTCGATGTCGAGCGTGGCGGTGTCACCGGCCTTGATGCCTGCCTGACGCTGCTGCGCGCCGCCAACCTTATCCAGTGGCCAGCGTTCGTCAATCGGCGTGCGGAATTGTCGCTTGTCTGACCTGGTCGTTGGCCGCGGCAATCGCTCGTCGATCCCGCGCGGGTCGGCGCTCCACCTCTCGGCGTCGCATGTACCAACAAGCCACGATGACGCTGATCGGCAAGACGGCGAACAACGCAAGGGGCGGCGTCTCGCGCTCGGCTATCGGCGCTGCCGCGCGATCAGTTGGCGGGGGCGAGAGGCCAAGCACGGCCTCCGCGTCCGCACGGCTGGTTCGCCCCATGCCGATCGCATAGAACAGGTTGTACGCATCGTCTCGACCATCTCGGAATGGGTCGACGGAGCCGAGCACGATGATCCCGACCTGCCCAACCTCGATGCCTACGCACGATTGGTTCGCGATGACTCGGGTGACTTCCCGGGGCGCTGGCCCATCGAGGACTCCCCCGACATCCAGGCGCAGGCTGTGGAAACCGCCTGACGTCGGGGTGACGCCGGTGATGCGGGCGTAGTAGATCGATTCGGCGTTCCGAACGCCGTCCGACAGAGAACCGTTCACGCCGGAACACGCCAACGCCATCGGCGCGGACATCAGTGACGCCACGGCGGCGACGCTCAGCACGAGAGCGCGAGCAACCAAGAAGCGCATCGTCGGCACCATAGCCCCACGCCCCACTCGGAGCAATCAAGCGCCGAGGGCGGATGACGGCTAGTCGATTTGTGTCCGCCGAGAGGTGCGAGAGAAGCCACGACTCTGTCCGCCGTGACGCCTACGGCACCGGCTGGGGGTCGCCGCACGCCCAGAACACGTTCGTCGCTAGGTCAGGCCACTCGACCCCCGAGGTGCCACCTGGTGCCACGTAGCCGCCAAGGATCGTGTAGTTCCGGCCGGTCGTCGCGACCACGTTCCCCTGTGGGTCGAGCACCTCAACTTCTGACCCGCTCCGCCGCGCGGTGAAGCCGGGGCGCCACGCGACGGTCACCGGCACATCCCTCAGCTGCACCATGCTTGGGAGATGGTTGTCGATGATCGCCGTGCCGTACGTCGGATCAACCACGAGCAGCCCTGATCCCACCGCCGCGAAGCAACCGCTGCCGCCGATCGGCTGGCCGGTTAGGAGCTGAACCGGGTCGCCATGGGACCGCAAGAAGCCGCACCCGGCCAGGCACAGCGCGAGAGCAAGAGTGGCGGCAAGTTGCTTCATCACCCATATTGGTGCTCCCACTTGCCGTCGGCGTGCGCCGCGTCCCAACTCTGGAGCCACGGTGAGCGCGTCTGTCATGTCTGAGCGATGGGCGCTTGTCACGAACCGAGGCTACTCGACGCCGGGTTCCTACAGGGTCCGAGAGTGTTACCTGTACAGGCACCTTGACCCGGGTGGAACGTCAGTTGAGATCCTCGGGAATGGGCAACCCGAGAGCGCCGAGGAACCGCACGGCCTTCACTTCCACGAGCACTTCGGCGTCGTCCGCGTCGTCGGCCATGTCTGCGTCGCTGGAACCTCGATCTTGTCGATGTCGACGCTCAGCCTCGCCGGTGGCGCGGGCGGAACCGCGTGAGCGCAAGCAACGATCCGAGGATGCCGGCGAGAACGAGAAACGGCAGGCCTGAACGCGCCGGGACGACGACCTCTGGGTCCGTGGAGGTATCCGGTCCGAACCTGGCGGGGGCCACGAGTGCCAGAGCTTGTCGTGTTGTTTGAGCCCCGGCGATTCTCCGATCGCCCGTCAGCCAATGCGTCTCGAAGCCCTCAAGCTGAAGAACGAGGAGACGGAGGCCGCCAGCTTCTCGAATCCACACCGCCGTATTTCTAGTCACGACGCCCGACTTGGACTTGAGTCCGGCGGTGCTCATCAGAATTTCATCGCCGACCTGGAGGCCGAGCAGGCCGAACCCGTCGCACGGGTTGGAGTACAGCTCGATCGCCTGACCGCTCGCGAGCCGGTCGCTCCCACGGTTGGCATACACCGTCGACACGTTCATCGCGATGAACGTCAGCGGTGGCCCTGCGCCTTCAGTTCGCACCCCGGATACCTTCGCCTCGAAGGTGTAGCCAGTGGCTTCGCCCGGGTGATATGGCATCACCGGCTGACACTGCTCGGCGTGAGCAGCCCTCGGTGTCATGCCCAGGAGTCCGATGGAAACAATGAAACCGGCAACCAGCGGCTTGGCGATGCTCGCCATGTGTGCTCCTCGCCTTGGCGCCTTCCTGCCCGGGTGGGTGAGTCAAGACGGCCGGGACAGCGTAGTCGTGACCCAGCGTTCGTGAGCCGACCTCCGCGACGAACCGATCTGAAAAGGCGTCCACGTTCGATCCTATCGGCCGCGACGACAGCCTCTCATCAGTCAGCGTGCGGCAATGTCACTCGACGCAACATCGGAGCCCGAATGCCGCTGGCATTCAACATGGGCCGATGGACGACAGCGGACCCCCGTCGATACGAGCCACAGGTTGCACGCCAGCCGGGAACGTTTGCTGCCCCTCCGCGATCACAATCGAGCCATCCGACCCGATCCGGATCGTGGCGTTGGCCTGGCTCCACGGGATCCGCGCCATCTCGTTGCACGCCAGATTCGACACCACGATGTCGCCGGTCGGCTTTGAGTGACCGCCCGAGATGGTGCCCCACGTCTTCGAATGAAGCAGAAAGGAGCCCCCGCTCGACGTCCCGAACGAGACGATGACGTCTTGGGTCGACGCATTCATGCCCTGGAGGTTGTATCCGGGTTCCGTGTCTGTGCATGACGCTGCGACCAGCGCGAACGCCATGACGAACGCGAGGCGCATGATCAGCAGCCTCCCCCGACTGTGCCAGGTGAAGGGATTCTCGTGACGTGGGCACGCATCGATGATCGGGGGCCGGTCTTCCTGGCTCCCGGGTCGGTGTTCATCGTGGACCACGCTACACGACGGAACTGTCAGTCAGTGTTCGGCAATGTCACCTGACCGATGTGCCTACTCCGAGCACTCAGGGGCGGACAAGATCCGGCCATGGCCAACAATGCGGCCAATCCAGAGGTCGAATTGCGCGCCGGGAACGGCAAGATTACCGGCCTCGTCGGCCACGAAGTCCAGCGAAACTGGGCATTGAACGACGCCGGGCACCAACCGCGCGTCACCGCTCGTTGTGATCTGAGCGCCGATGTATGTGTCGTCGAAGACGAGGGCCAAGGACCGCGTCGGGGACTCTAGGGGGAACTTCAGGCCACCTTGCCCGGTGTCTAACAGGTCAATGACTGCCTGGATGCCGCTCGGAGGAATCACGGTTAGAGGCTACAGCGCGTCGACGTCGCACAGCGTCGGGGAATGTCACCCGCTGAAGGCGAGGATAAGCCGGGCTGGTCGCTCCTCGAAGACGCATTGCTCATTGACCCAGGCGATCCAGTCCACGCGCTGCAAGCTGATCCGGACATCGGGTTCTGAACAGGCTGATGTCGCCGAGGTCGATCGTTGTCGTCCTCACTGAGCAACGGCGGGACGTCCAGCCGCGAGCGACATCTCCCAGCAGTCGATGAACGCGTTCGCGTTCGACCGTAGAGTAGGGAAGCGCAGAAGGCGCGCGAAACGTCATCGAAGGTCGGCCAATCGAGACTCCGCGACCGGGATTGCGACCAGCCGCGGCATAGCCGCCGCAGCGAGGCTAGCCGCCCGAGAGTGGATGGCGAGTCCCGACGAGATGGCGGTGGCGTCCGTCAGCGTCATCTCGCTTGAAGCCTTTACCCCTCGCGGGCGCTCGCCTCGGCCAGGGCGAACGGGAGGACCGGGCCGCCGCCAGCGGCGCGTAGCAGAGAGCCGGCAACGGTGAGCGTCCAGCGGCTGTCGACCAGATCGTCGACGAGGAGCACGGCGCCGGGCAGGACCGCCGCGGCGTCGACGGCGAGCTTGGATCGGGCGTTCTCGAGCTGGAGGACGCTGTTCTGCATCGCCTTCTGCGGGCTTCGCGACGCTCCCGGGTCCGCCGACGGCGTCAGGGCCGCGACGTACGGCAGTCCGAGCTCGGCCGCGAGCCCCTTGGCGAACCCCTCGAGCAGCGCAGGCGCCGTCGCCGACGGCACAGCGGTCACCCACGCCGGCGGCACGTCCGGCCGCCACTGGTCGCGGATCGCCCGCGTCGCCGCGACCACCAGCCCATCCGGAAACCGCCCGACGCCGCCACGCGCCCGGACGATCTCGCGGCCCCAGCCGGCGTCGCCCGCGACGCACAGCGCGATCCCGGGCTCGTTCGGTTCCGGGATCACGGTCGAGCCGGCGCCGCCTCCCCCGTCTGCCCCGACGCCGGTCGCCCCCTCGACCCAGCGCTTGCGCGGCTCGATCGGGCGGAGGCTGCGGCGCAGGAAGTCGATCGCGGCGCGCGTGCGCTCAGGGTCGACCGTGTGGACCATCCCTTTCCCCACGTCGTTGGCGCAGCGGCCGCAGATCGCGGTGGCCGGATCGTCGAGGAGGCCGGTGAGGAACGCCATCCGGCACTCCTTCGTCGTGACGTAGGCGCGCATCTGCTCGAGCTCGGCCCGGCGGGTCGCCGTGACCCGCTCGATCCGCTCCTCGTCCGGCTCCCAGTCGAGCGCCGTCCGCGACCAGCGCCCGCCAGTCTTCGTCAGCGCACCGTCCAGCTCGAGCTGCTTCAGCGCCTGGTCGAGCTGGCCGCGGGTCAGGTTGACGGCCCGCTGGAACCGCCCGATCGAGGCCGACTCGACGCCGTCGAGCGCCGCCAGCAGCTCGCGCATCCGATCGGCCGGCGGGAACGCCGTGCGCAGGAAGTAGTCGGCGATCTCGTCGTCCTCGCGGCCCGACAGGAGGATCCCGTACGCCCGCTCGACGGCCCGCCCGGCCCGCCCAACCTGCTGGTAGTAGGCGATCGCCGAGCCCGGCCGCTGATAGTGGACGACGAAGCCGAGGTCGGGCTTATCGAAGCCCATGCCGAGCGCGACCGTCGCCACGAGGGCCTTCATCTCGTTGGCGATCAGGGCGTCCTCGAGGGCCTCGCGATCGGGCTGGGCCATCGGGCCGTTGTAGGCCCGAGCATCGATCCCCTGCGCTCTGGAGCCAACGCGCGACGCGCTCCGTGTCGGCGACGGTCAGGCAGTAGACGATGCCACTCCCCGGCAGTCGCGGCAGGTTCTCCGCGAGCCACGCCAACCGCTCCGCCTGGTCGGCGAGCGGGATCGCGTCGAGCCGGAGGGTGTCCCGCGCCAGCGGCCCGCGGATGATCGCCGAGTGCTCACCGAGCTGCGCCGCAACATCGGCGACGACCCGATCGTTGGCGGTCGCCGTCGTCGCGAGCACCGGCACCGACGCACCCAGCGCCGGCAGGAGCCGTCCGATCCGCTGGTAGTCCGGCCGGAAGTCGTGGCCCCAGTCGGAGATGCAGTGGGCCTCGTCGATCACGAGCAGGCCGATCGTCCGCTCGATCGCCGGCAGCACGCGGCTCGTGAACCCCTCGTTGGCGAGCCGCTCCGGCGAGATGAGCAGGACGTCGATCTCATCGCGCTCGAGGCGACCCTCGATCTCGCGCCACTCCCCGACGTTGCCGGAGTTGATCGTGACCGCTTCAGGCCGAGGCGCGCCGCCATCGCGATCTGGTTGCGCATCAGGCTGAGGAGCGGGCTGACGATCAGCGTCGGGCCGCGACCCTGGTCGCGTCGCACGCGGGTCGCGATCCAGTACACGAGGCTCTTGCCCCAGCCCGTCCGCTGGACGACCAGGGCCCGGGCGCCATCGCCGATGACCGCCTCGATCGCTTCCCGCTGGCCCTCGCGGAAGGCGA
The DNA here is from genome assembly GCA_963746075.1 of uncultured Chloroflexia bacterium. GTDB lineage: Bacteria > Chloroflexota > Limnocylindria > Limnocylindrales > CSP1-4 > CF-46. Next base: position 20,931 of record CAVUZY010000005.1, on the reverse strand, counting down.
CGTCCGGACCGAGCATCGTCCGGAGGTGATCCTCAAGGGGAAGTTCGCCGTCCCGGCCATCGTTGCCGCCCTCGCCGTCGCGCGGCGGGGCGGTCAGCACGAGGTCGTCAGCACTGGTTCGCGTCGGTCGTCATCGACCCATGATCGCAGGCCCGGCTCATCGGCCGGTTCTTGCGCGCGTCAGCGGGCGACTGGCCGGCGATTGTCGAGATCGAACGTCGTCGGAAGTCACTCCCGATTCCACCCGCCTGTCGATTTCGGAATCCGAAATGGACGCGAACCGGGAAAACGGGTGTGGTTCTCCACGACGTTCGGTTTCGAACAACGGAGCAGAGATCGGCGGCGCGGCAGCCACGGTTCCAGCGGGCGGCCCCTACGCCGAGGCCGGTGTCCCGGACGTCGACGGCGTCAGCCGCGACAGCAGGTTGCCGCTCGAGGTCTTCGCCAGCCCGTCGAACCGGGTCAGGAAGATGCCGATCACGCTGTCGATGCTGTAGCCCGCAAAGAGGGCCGTCTCGGTCCCGATCGTTCCCGGCAGCGTCAGCGCCAGCCCGACCGGGATCGCCCACATCGTCAGGATCGTGATCGCGAGCGACGTCTCGCGGACGTGGATCCAGGTCAACCAGTGGCCGAGCGCCAGGAACGCCTTGTCGGTGCTGCGCTGGGCCTGCTTGACCGCCTCGACGAGGAGGTGGAAGACGACGCCGAACACGACGAACAGGTAGGCACCCCACAGCTCCGCCTGGCGATTCGGGCCCTTGATCAGCCAGTCTCCCGGCACGCCGAGCTCGCGACTCCCGCTGGCCACGAAGTTGATGAAGAGCAGGGCGAGCGGCCCGATCAGCGCGAGCAGGAGCACATAGCTGAAGATCCGCCGTCCGCCGTGGGCGGCCTTGTAGATGATCCCGCGCTCCGCGTCGACCTCGCCGGTAACCGAGCCCGGATGGCTCTGGAGGATCTCGAGGAACCGCCGCCGGGCCGTTGCCGTCGGCAGCTCGTCGGCGAACGCGTCGCCGAAGTCGAGCTGGGCACCGACGTCGAGCGTCTCGAGGTGGGCGTTCACCCGGGGCGGCATCGTGATCAGGGCCGCCTGCCAGAGCATCTGGCCGATCGCCTCGTCGACCTGGTCGAGCCGGGCACGAACGACGGCGGCGTCGCCGGACGCCATCCGGTCGAGCGCCCGCTTCGCCCGCTCCCACGCCGTTTCGAGGCTCGTGACCGTGTCGCCGGACGCGTCGTACACCGACGGGGCGGCGTCGAGGACGGCCCGGGCGTCGGTGCGGCACAGGTCGATCGAGCGGATCCGCTCGCGAGTGATGTGGCGGAACTCCAGGAGCGCCTCCTTGAGCTCTTTGTCGCGCGCGTCCTCGTCGGTCAGAGCAAGGGCCGTGCGGACCGGCGGGAGGACGTCGACGATCGCCTGGGCGTGGGCCCGGACGTCGCGGACCAGGCCGCGCAGGCGCTGCCGGGCGGCACGGTCTCGGGCGCGAGCAGCGGCATCGCGAGCGCGGGCGGCCTCGGTCGGGGCGGGGCCAAAGCCCGGCGAGGACGAGTCGGGCGCCGCCGAGTCGACGGCCCGCGGCCGGTCGAGCTCGGCATCCTCGAATGCCGGCGCCGGGGCGGCCTCGGCCGTGGCGTTGTCGAGCTCGCCGTCGGGCGGCGGCATGGTCATCGGGCCCTCCCGTCTGGCCTCGCCGCGTTCGGAGGCGGCGACGACCGGTCGGGAGGGACGCTAGGGCGGCGGCGTCACGGCAGCGTCGCGGATCGGGCGCCTCCGGGCGCTTCCCGCGCCGCCCGGCCCTACCCCGATCCCGCCGCGCTGCCGGACGGAGCCGGCTCGACCATGCTCGGCGACGGTCCGCCGCCGCGTGCGCCGGTCATCCGCCCGTCGACCTCGACGTCGTTGTCGACCACGTCCTTGCCGATCGCGAGCAGGATCAGGCCTGCCGTCAGGATCAGGATGAAGCCGGTGAAGCCGTCGCGATCGCTGATGGGCAGCTTGATGGAATCGCTGCCGAGCGCCACGAGGATCGCGCCCAGCACGCCGATCAGGGTGAGCCAGGCCGAGACCAGCGTCGCCCACCAGCGCGACGGGCGACGGATCGGATCCCGGCGGAGCGAGAAGCGCTCGCGGACGTCCCACGAGTTCCAGCGCCAGCTGCCGAGCCGCTGGAGCGCCGAGAACAGGCCGAGCACCACGAACGCGCCGACGACGAACTCGCGGATGCGCGCGACGTTGTCCTTTACGGCGTCGGCGTTGCTGCCCGCGTACACGAGGACGACGCCGATCGTCGCTGCCGTCATGACGATGAGCAGCCCGCCGAGGAACGCTGCGGAGGCCAGGATCGCGAAGCCGCGGACGAGCTCGGGCGTTCTTCCGGGCGTGGACGGGCCGCGGAGGCGCTGGCGAAGGACCTTGCCGATCCAGCCCAGGCCGATGACGAGCCCGCCGCCAATCGCGATGAACGCGAGCTTCGACGACGCGAACAGCTCCCCCACTGCGCCCGGCCCGCTGGGCAGGACGACGAGGAGGGCCCACGCGGCAAAGACGACGAGCAGCGCGATCGGCCCGAGCGCGTAGTCGACGATCCGGACCGCCCACGTCGCCACCGGGCGATCCCACCAGAGCGCCGCCGCGCGCGACGGCACGATCGCCTGGAGGACCGCCAGCGTGAACGCCGCGTGGAGGACGAACAGGCCGAGCAGGTACATGATCTCGAATGGCCGCTGGCCGAAGAAGTCCCACGTCCCGAGGCCGGCCAGCGTGTTGCCGAACCCGCCGAGCCCGTTGATCACGGGGATCTGAGCGAACAGCTCGATCGCGCCGCGGCCGATGATCGGCAGGTAGCCGCCGCCGGTCACGATGGCCGCGGCCAGGATCGCCACGATCGGCAGCGTGTTCGTTCCGCGGCGCCAGAGCCGGAGGAGGCTGATCCGCTCCTTGCGCCGCGCCCGCAGCGCGGATTCCGCGGCGTCGCTGTAGAACCGCGAGTCCGCCCGGTCGCCGTTCGGGACGTCGATCTCGCGGATGAGCGGGACGACGTAGTGCTCGTCGTTGTCCCAGTAGCCGCCGTGGTCGCCGAGGACGCTCATCTGGTTGTAGGTCCGCTCGGTCGTGAAGCGATCGTCACCCTCGATGGCCGACCGCATCGGCTCCGGCGGGTCCGGCGGGCCGCTCGAGGCCGGGTCGTGCGTCCCGTAGAAGTCGCGCCAGATCAAGCGCTTCTTCGCGGCCAGGTTGCCGACCATGCGGTGGCCGGCCGGGAGCGTGGGATGCGGCGCGTCCGGATCTGACGCCTCGAGCCGCCAGCCGAGGTTCAGCGCCTCGCCGATCGTGATCAGCTTGTCGACGTGGAGGTCTGGGTAGGCCGGATCGGTCAGGGTGGTCAGGGACACGATCGTGCCGCCCGAGTGGGCCACGATGACGACCCGCTGGCAGCCGTACGCGCGGAGCGCCTTGATCGACTGGACGAGGCGATAGCGGACGTTCGCGCTCTGGGCGGGATCACGGAGGAGCGTCCGGGCGCCGCCGAACCAGTCCGTCAGGAACGTCGAGGCGAGCTTGAGGGCGACCGCGGAGCGGATCGACTCGATCGGGATCAGGCGGCTGATCGCCAGACCGGCGATCAGCAGGAGGAGGGCGAACGAGACGATCACCGACACGAACGGCTGGATCGAGGCGGTCGCGAGGATCTTCCACGGGCCGCTGCCGCCGAACGTGTTCTCCTGGATCCCCGTGACGATCCGGCCGACGCCGCCCTGCTCGCCGAGCCAGCCGACCATGGTCCGGAGCGTTGGCGGGCGAACCTCGGAGGCCCACCAGGTCTCCGTGAACACCCAGATCGGATCCTCGGCCGCCGCCTCCTCGGGCGTCTCGATCTCCTTCCGCTTGCGCGGGACGCGGACCTGGAGGACCGGGAACGTCTCGCCCGAGAAGTCGATGTTCGACTTGTAGACCGGGTCGGTGATCCCGTTGGCGTCCGGATCCGGGCCGGCGAGCAGGCCGCCGTTGCCGGCGGTCCCGGCCCGGTCCGCCGCGACCGCGTCGCCGAGGACCGTGATGATCGGGCGGGTCCAGTCGAGGAGCGTCTGGCCGGCGAGCTGCGGCCCGATCCCGTGGATGACCACGATTCCGGTCTGGTTCGGCTTGAACCGCCAACGGTCGAAGTCCGGACCGACGAACCCCAGCTTCTGGGCGGCCGCGCGGAGCTTGTCGTCGAGCGTCTCCGGATCGGTCGGTCGCGCGGTCGAGGTCTTCGACGCCTCCTCGGCGACCGCCCGCTTCGGCGTGTCGCCGGGGCGCATGACCTCCTCGCCGATCCGGCGCTGCCACGGCTGGAGCCGCCCGACCGACAGCGGGCGGACGTCGTTCGGGAACTGCTCGCCCGACAGCAGGGTCTTGTCGAGCCGGTGCTCCTGGGCCCAGGCGAGGGCCCGATCCAGCCCGGACTCGCTGGCGCCCTTCTGTTCCGGTGCCATCCGTCCCTCCTCCGTGCCCGCCCCGCGAGCAACTCCCAGTTGATTCGCCGACGGTGGCGGGGTGCCGTCTCTCCAGCGTCTCGTCGGCGTCACGGGCGACGACAGGGCTCCGCGGCCCGGCCCTTGACAGGCGGCGTTCCATTGAGAGGAACCCCCAGTGGCCCGCGTCCCCGCGCCAGCCCCGCGCCCCTGTCCCCGCGCCCGTCCACCCGATCCCGTGGAGGTCCTCGCGATGCGCAGCCCGGTTCGACGTTCCCTCGTCCTCGCGATTCTGGCGGCCCTCCTGCTCGGTGTGGTCGGTGTCTCGGCGCCTGCCGCGCTTGCCAAGGCAAAGCCCGGCGACACCCGCGTCGCCGGCATCAACATCGATGCCGCCACGATCCCGCAGCTCCAGACGCTGATGAACCGCCACCGCCTCAGCTCGGTCAAGCTCGTCCAGTTCTATCTCCACCGGATCAAGAAGCTGAATCCGAAGCTCCACGCGGTCATCAAGGTCAACCCGAACGCCCTCGCCCTGGCGCGCGCCGCCGACAAGGCCCGCAAGCGCGGCGACCGGCGACCGCTTCTCGGGATCCCGGTGATCGTCAAGGACAACGTGAACACGACCGGCATGCCGAACACCGCCGGCTCGTGGGCGCTCGCCGGCTCGACCCCGTCCGACGCCTTCATCGTCAAGAAGCTGAAGGCCGCCGGCGGCATCGTCATCGCCAAGGCGAACCTGTCCGAGTGGGCCAACTTCCGGTCCGGGCCGTCGTCGAGCGGCTGGAGCGGGATCGGTGGCCAGACGAACATGCCCTACGTCCTCGATCGCAACCCGTGCGGCTCGAGCTCCGGCACCGGCGTCGGCGTCGCGGCCGACCTGGCGACCGTCGGCGTCGGCACCGAGACCGACGGCTCGATCGTCTGCCCGTCCGGCGCGAACGGGATCGTCGGGATCAAGCCGACCCTCGGGCTGTGGAGCCGCGCCGGCGTCATCCCGATCTCGGCCGATCAGGACACCGCCGGCCCGATGGCCCGGAACGTGACTGACGCAGCCGTGCTCCTCGGGGCCATGACGGGCGTCGATTCGAACGACGCCGCGACCGCGGCCCAGGCCGGTCACGCCTTCACCGACTACACCCAGTTCCTCGATGCCGATGCGCTCGATGGTGCCCGGATCGGGGTCTGGCACTCCTACGAGACCACGGGCGAGTTCGCCGGCGATCCGGCGACGATCGAGATCTTCAAGGACACGGTCGACACGCTCGAGAGCCTCGGCGCGACCGTCATCGATCCGCTCGAGATCGACTTCGGGACCGGTTTCGACGGCGAGTTCGCGGCGCTCCTGTGCGAGTTCAAGACGGACATCGCCGCCTACCTCCAGACCTACACCGCCGCGGGCTACCCGAAGACGCTCAAGGCGCTGATCGACTTCAACAACGCCAATCCCGGGCTCGAAGGCCCGTGGAACAACTTCGTGTTCGACGAGGCCGAGAAGACCAACGGTCGCGACGCCGACTGCGCCGCGATTCGGGCGGCCACCACGCCCGTCATCCAGGCCGTCCTCGACGAGGTGATGGCCGCCAACGATCTCGACGCCATCGTCGCGCCGACGAACAACCCGGCCTGGGTCACCGACCCGGTCAACGGCGACAGCTTCGCCGGCTTCATCTCGTCGTCGAGCCCGTCGGCGGTCAGCGGCTATGCCAGCATCACCGTGCCGTCCGGCTACGTCGGGCCGTTGCCCGTCGGCGTGTCGTTCATCGGCGGCCGCTGGGACGAGCCGACCCTCATCGGCCTTGCCTTCGCGTTCGAGCAGGCGACTCACGTCCGCGTGCCACCGCAGTTCCTCCCGGTCGACCTCGGCCGCGCAGTCGAAGCACGACACCAAGTCCAAGGTCAACAAGCAGGCCCACGTGGGCATGCGTCCGACCCGCTGACCCGACGGAGGTCGATGGCCGGGTGAGGCTCACCCTCGCCCGGCCGACCTCCTGTGCACGAGCGCACCGGGCACCACCGAGGCGCCGGAATTTGCAATTGCCGACCGTCGGTTGCAGCGGTACTGTGAGCGCCCGTCGGATCGCGACTAGTCCGGGATGTCGCACACGACGGTGTCACGCGAGGTCCTCGAGATGTCCAGCAAGGGTTCGCCCGACGGTTCCGACGACGCCGCCGCCCCGGAAAAGACGGAGTGGAGCGCCAACGGTGTGCACACCGACGTCGCGGAGGCCGTGGCCGAACCACAGGCTGACGACGTGACCGCCGACGAGCCGGTCGAGGCCGACGCCGCCGACGTGGCAGCCGAGGCCGACGCCAGCGACGCGCCCGGCGCCTCGCCCGCCGCCGCCCCGCCCGACGAAGACGGCTCCGCCTTCCTGTCCGAGCTCGTGCGCGCGATGCAGACCACTGCGACCGCCGAGAAGGCCCGCGTCGTGGCCGAGACCGACCGCCGCCGCGAGGAGCATCTGGCAGCCGTCGAGGCCCGCCGCCTGGCCGAGGCGACCTCGATGCTCGAGCTCGCCGACACCGACCTCAAGGCGATCGACTCGTGGGCCGAGGACGAGCGTCACCGGATCCAGACGGAGCGCGAGCGTCGGGCCACCGCCCTCCAGGCGGATCTCGAAGCCAGCCTCGCCACGCACGGCGCGAAGGTCGACGACGAGATCAAGGCCGTCGAGGCGGCGATCGCCGCCTACCGGGTCGAGGTCGGCACATTCTTCGCCGGCCTGGACGCGGAGACCGATCCGATCGAGATCGCCCGCCACGCGAGCCGACGGCCGGCATTCCCGGTGCTCGAGGCGATCGGCGTCACGACGGGGCCCGATCCCGCGGTCTCCCAGACCACCGAAGGCGCCGAGGTCGCACCCGTGGCCGAGGCGGTCGAGGAGGCCCCCGCGGCCGAGTCGACCGAGTCCACCGAGGACTCCCCCGCCCCGGTCGCGGTCATGGAGCCGCTCAGCCCGGCCAAGCTGGCCGAGTCGTGGGCCGCGTGGAGCGGCATTCCCGCTACGCCAGACGCAACGGAGTCCGAGGCCGAGCTTCCGGCCGCCGAGGCCACCGACGCCACGGAAGCCGCGGACGAGGCCGCGCCCGCCGCCGAGTCCCCGGCCCACGACGAAGGGCCCGAGCCCATTCCCCTCGCCGCCTCGGCGGTCGTCTCCGGCAAGGGCAGGGTCCTCCAGTCGGTGCCGAGCTCCCGCCCGATGAGCTGGCTCCGGCGCGATCGCGATGGCGGAGACGGCCAGAACGCCGACCACTGACGCGATGCTGGACCGCCCCTCGGCGCGTCGCAGGACGTGGTGCGCGCCCGCACCCCGTATCGTCGGCCTGCCATTGCATGGGACGGCCCTCACACGGCATCGTCGGTGAGCGAAACCTCGGCGAACATCGATCCCCAGTCGGTGACAGGCGCTGAGGTTTCGCTCTTCCCTGCGAAGCCCGATCGGCGGGCCGCGGTTCACGGGAGATCGATGAGACGGCTGCCCACGGGCGCATCGGTGATCGCCGCGCTGGTGGCCGCCGTCGTGCTCGTCGGTGGCAGCCTCGTTCCGAAGGCCTCGGCGGTCACGGCGGACCCGTCGAACGTCGTCCTCGTCCTTGACTTCTCGGCGTCGATCCTCGAGGACGCCACGACCCGCAACCGGTTCGCCGCCGCGCTCCGGCGGATCGCCAATCGCGTCGATGCGACCGCGTCCGACCTCGTGGCCGGCGACGCGACCGTGTCGATCGTCCAGTTCGCCACCCGGGCCGCCGACTACCCGACCTGCGTCAACCTGAAGCTGCTCAACAATCCGGCCCAGGTCGGGAAGTTCGCGGACTGCCTCCGCTCGGTGGCGACGGCGTATCGCCGCGGACTGACGGCGGCGCTGACGAAGAAGATCGGCGTCGACACGAACTACGTCGCGGCGATGCAGCGGGCGGCCACCCACCTGCCGGCGAACTCGATCCGCCCGGCGATGATCCTCTTCACCGACGGCAAGCACGACGTCCGGGGTGTCCCCGTGGCGCGCGTCCAGACGACGTTCGACCAGCTGTTCGGGGCTCGCTCGCCGTTCGCGCTCCTGCCGGTCGGCATGGGCCTGAAGGCGGCCGAGCGCCAGGCGCTGACCGCCGGTCTCGAGCGGCTGCGAGTCATCCGCAACATGCCCGCCTGCATCAGCGGCGCGACGTTCGACTGGCCGCAGGTCACCTTCCAGTCGGCCGACCAGGCCGGGAACGCCGTCGCGGTGGCCCTCCAGGAGGCCACCTGCACCTTTACCGCCGCCCCGACGCCTCCGCCAACCCCGACCCCGACCCCGGCGCCCACCCCCGGCGCGGTCCACGAGATCCGCCTCACGCCCGGCGACGGCAAGATCGATCTGGCCTGGCTGCCGACCGCCGGCACGGCCATCTTGATCACCGACTACGCCGTCCGGTGCCGGACGGGCGAAGGCGATTGGGTCGAATCGACCGAGGGCGTCTCCAACCAGCCGCGGGCCACGGTCGAGGGGCTGACGAACGGGATCCCGTACCAGTGCGAGGTCGCGACGATCGCGGGCTCAACGAGCGGAGCGTTCACCGCGGCCGGCTCGACCGTGGCGCCGTTCGGGCGCCCGGCGCCGCCGCCGAAGCCGTCGGTCGAGGCCCAGAACAGCGCGATCAAGGTCAGCGTCGGGGCGGCACCGAGCGGCGCCGTGTCGACCTACCACTACGAGTGCTCGAGCGACAACGGCGCGACGTGGACCGCCGAGGCCGACGTCGACCCGGACAACCCGACGACATCGGTCCGCAATGTCACGAACGGCGTGACGTACATCTGCCGGGCGTTCGCCCAGAACCAGATCGGCGTGAGCGAGGCATCGGCCTTCTCCGACGCGGTCAAGCCATGCGGCGGGTTCCTCGACTGCACCGGGTTGTTCGCGCCCGTCCTCGGCGGCCTCGCCGTGCTACTGGCCGGCGGCATCCTCGCCGCGTTCATCGCCCTCACGCGGGGACGGGTCCGCGGTTACGTGATCGCGGTGGTCGACGTCGCGCACACCGCGAACATCGGCCACGGCAAGGCCCTGGGAATCGCGTTCGTTCGCGACCCGAACACGAAGGCGATCACCGGAATCGTGGCCGATCGGAGCTCGCCGGACGTCCGGATCCGGCGTCAGCGCAACGGCCGCTTCGTGGTCCGCGACAAGGCCGGCCGCCACGAGGTCGAAGACGGCGAGTCGGTGGTCGTCACGGATGGCACCGGGAGCCGGCACTCGCTGGTGCTGCGGGCTTTCGATACGGCACCGGCAAGCTCGGTGGCGAGTCGCCGCTGACCTGCCTCGGGCCCGACACAGAAACCGGCGGCGTCACCCGCCGAGGGTGGCGCCGCCGGTCGTTCGTTCGGTTCGCCCGGATCAGCTCGCCGGCAGCGCTGCCTTCAGGGCCGCGATTGCCGCGGTCAACTGCGTGCCCGCCGCGCCGGTCAGCTTCGATGCGAAGCTGTCGACCTTCGCGACCAGATTCGTGACCGCGGTCTGGGCGGCCGTCGTATCGCCCGAGGCGAGCGCCGTGCGGACGCCGGCCGACAGCTGCGTCAACGACGTCGCCTCATCGGCCGTCAGGGCCGCCGACGTCTGATTGGCGGTGATCGCCGCGTCGACCTGGTCGAGGGCGGTCAGTGCCGCGCCGGCGGCCGCACTCGCCACGGCCGAGGCGTTGATGCTCGGCAGAGCGACCGACGGAAGCGGCACGCTCGATGCCGACGGGCTGCACGCGCCGATTGCGAGCGCCAGGACCATGCCACTCGCCGCCGTGAGCACGGTGCGATAGCAGGTGATCCGCGGCGCGGGTCGGTTGTCGTCGAGATCGAGGATCCCGCCCCGAGGGGCGAGCACGAGTTGCGTCTTCATGCCCGGACTGTGGCCCCGCGGACGGCGCGCTTGCGCGCTCCGACGGCGGGTTCGCATCGCGTTCGGCTCACAACCTGCTCGTGAGGGCCTACGTCGGAGTGGCCCAATCGACTAGTGGTCGAGGCGGGACCGAAGGACTACGGTCCGAGCGTGGATCGGTCCGCGCGTTCGATGCGGCTGCCCGACGACCTTCCCGTCGTCGGCTTGTTCGGCGGCGTCGACGTCCTGATCGGGCTCGTGTTCGTCGGCGTGGGCGGCGGCGGGACCGCCCAGAAGGGGCCGCTGATCGTCGCCGCCATCGCGGCGTTCGGCGTCGTCGTTGCCAGTGGGGTCGTTCTTCTCGCCCGGCTGCGCGCCTCTGCCGAGACCCTCGAGCGCAAGACCCGCCAGGTCGAGGAGGCCGGCTCGCGGCTCAAGGTCCTCATCGAGCACGTCCCGGCCGCGTTCTACATCGACACCGCCGATCCGAATGTCTCCGACGGCGGTCGCCTCGCCTACATGAGCCCGCAGGTGACCGGCATCCTCGGCTACGGGCCCGAAGACCTGATCGGCGACCCCGAGCTCTGGCCGAGCCGGATCCACCCCGACGACCGGGCCGCCGCGATCGCCGCGTACAACGCCCACTGGCGGACCGGCGAGCCGCTCTGCGCGGAGTACCGGATGCTCGCCCGCGACGGGACCGAGGTGTGGGTCCGCGACGAGGCGTTCTCGATGCCCGACGACAGCCACAGCGGGCGCCAGGTCTCGCAGGGCCTGCTCGTCGACGTGACCGACCGCAAACGGCTCGAGTCGAAGCTCATCCACGATGCCCTCCATGACCCGTTGACCGGGCTCGCCAACCGGGTGCTCCTGCGCGACCACCTCGAGCGGGCGCTGGCGCGGCGCGATCGGAGCGGCGGGTCGGTCGGCCTGCTGTTCATCGACCTCGACGACTTCAAGAAGGTCAACGACTCGTACGGCCACGCAACGGGTGACGACGTGCTCGTCCAGGTCGCCGACCGGCTGGCCGGCGCCGTCCGGGCCGAGGACGTCGTCGGGCGCCAGAGCGGCGACGAGTTCGCGGTCCTGCTGGGCGGCGTGAGCGACGTCGACGAGGCCGAAGCCTCGGCCGAGCGGCTGCTCCGCGAGCTGCGCCGGCCGATCGGGCTCGGCGCGAGCTCGATCGTCGTCGGCGGCTCGATCGGGGTCGCCCTGACGTCCGAGCGCGGGACGACCGCCGAGGAGCTGCTCACCCGGGCCGACGCCGCGATGTATGCCGCCAAGGCGGCCGGCAAGGACCGCCACACGGTCTACGAGCGGCGGATGCCGACCCGGACCTGGACCGAGCTCGAGGCGGCCGGCTAGCTCTCGACGGGTTTCCGGCTCAGTCCCGCGCGGTACGCGGCGCGACCCGCCCTGCCGCTGCCATCAGGCGTCGATCGTCTCGGGGTTGCGGCGCTGGTCTCGCCGAAGGCGCGCGAGACCGACGAGCAGCACGACCAGCGCGCCGAGCATCGAACCGCCGACGAGCAGCGCGACGGGCAACCATCCGTCACCGGATCCCGAGCCGGCTGCCGAAGCTCCACCGGCATTCGTGTGGGCCCCGCCGGCGAGGCTGCTCGGACCCGGTTCCGCCGACGGCGGCGGGAATGCGCCGGCGGAGCCGCCAGGCGTCGCTGACGCCGCTTCCGACGTCGGGCTCGCGGACGGGGATGAGCCGGGGGTGGTCTCGGACGGGCCGGCGGTCGCGATGGGCCTGGTGGTGGGGCGTGGCGTCGGCGTAGGTCCCGGCGCCGGCGTGGGGGTTGGAGTGGGCGCCGCAGCGAGCACGTCGGTCTGGTCGGCCGCGCTCTGGCCGCCCGGGTTCTCGGCGCTCGACGCGACCGCCAGGTTGGTGACGGTCTGGGCCGGGACGCTGGCGGCGACGGTGTACGGGACGCTGATCGTCCAGGTCGCCCCGGGCGCCAGGCTGGCCGGCAGGGTGCAGCCGATCGTGTTGCCGGCCGAGGCCGTGCAGTCGCCTGCCAGGTCGGCCGTCGGGCTGCCGGCGATGACGGCTGCCGGGACGGTGTCGTCGATGCGGACGGTGTCGGCGTCGGACGGGCCCTGGTTGGTGACCGTGATCGTGTAGGCGTGGCCCAGGCCGTCGCCGGCGGTCACGCTCGACTGGCCGTCATCCTTGGCCACGACGAGGACCGCGCTCTCGACGACGGTCGTGGCGTCGGCCGCGATGTTGTCGGCGGCGACCGGATCGACGGCTGCGCTGGAGGCGGTCGCGGTCACGGTCTGGGGCCCGCCGTCGGTGCTGGCCGGGACGGTCCAGGCGATGCTCAGCGTGGCGCTCCCGCCGGCCGCGATCGAGCCCAGGCTGCAGCCGAGGTTCGGACCGCCGCCGACCGGGGCGCAGCTGCCCTGCGACGGGCTGATCAGGCCCTGGCTGAAGCCGGCCGGCCAGGCGACGCTGAGGCCGACCGCGGCGGCGTCGGACGGACCGCCGTTGGTGACGGTGATCGTCGAAGTGTGGACCAGGGCGTCGCCGGCGATCACGCTGGCCAGCCCGTCGTCGACCGTCACGCCGAGGTCGGCGCTGGGCTCGCCGATGACGAACTCGCTGAAGTCGGTCATTCCGATCGCCCCCGTGCTGGTCGCGGTGCGCGTGCCGGGCGTCGGGCGGGTCCACGAGGTGCCGTCGAGCTTGCCAACGACGAAGGTCGTCGGGTCGGCTCCGGCATCGATGTCGGCGGCCGCGAAGGTGAACGTCGCGTCGTAGGTGTCGAAGGCGATGCCCGTGTTCGTGACGGTCCAGGAGCGGTTCACGCCCTGGTTGCCGGCCACGCCGGAGCTGGCCACGTCCGGATGGTCGCCCGCGGTGGTCGAGGCCGTCAGGTCGCCGGGGGCCGAGACCGTCGCGAAGGCGACGACGACCGGCGTGTAGCGAACCGCGTCGCCGATCTCGAAGGTCAGCCCGATCGCAGATCCGGCGGCCGCGCGCTTCTCGAGCCGGCCGATGACCCAGCCCGCGGTTCGAACGACGGTTCCAGCCGGCCCGATGGTCACCGTGGCGGCGCCGGCGTCGAGGCGGCCGGTCGTCAGGGTGAGGGTTCCGGTGACGGTCAGGGCGGTGGGCGCCGACAGTCCGTTGGCATTGCTGAGGGTCAGCGCGCCGACCAGCGCGACGCTCCCCGGGACGGAGATTCCGGCACCGGCCCCGGTCACCGTGAGCGAAGACGAGCCCGTGGTCACGAGGTTCGTCGGCGTCCCGGCGATCGCGTTGCTGATCGTCAGCAGGCGACTCCCGACGCTGAGCTGCCCGGTCGTGAGCGTCAGGGTGCCTGTGACCGTGAGGTTGGCGTTGAGGGCGACGCCGAGCGGGTCGTCGACGACGAGATGGAACGCCGGCGTCGCGGCCGTTCCCCCGATCGACTGTCCGGCCGCGCCGTTGAGGGTCAGCGTGCTCGCTCCGGGGACGATCGTTGCGTTGTTCGTCAGGTTGCCCGCGATCACGACCGCGCTGCCGTTCCAGCGGAACGTGCCACCAACCGTCGCGTCGCCGCCGACCGTGAGGCCGAAGTTCGACGTCGAGGTCGTGAGCGTCCCGCCGCCGACCGTGAGGTTGCGGCCGATGGCCAGCGCGTTGCCGAGCGTCGTCGTCCCGCCGCTCGTCGTGACGTCGTGGAACACCATCCCCGCCGAGCTGACCGTGCCGCCGGCGAACACCACCGTCGAGGTCCCCGCGTCGACAGCGCCGGCGGTGTACGTCCAGTTGGTCGTGGTCCGGATCGTGCCGGCCAGGATGAGCATCCCCGACGGCTTGTTGATCACGACCAGCGGGAGCGCTCCCGCGGCGGTCGTCGCGGCGCCCGTCAGCGTCTGGGCGGCGCTGCCGTTGATCAGGAGCGTGGCGGTCCCGCCGGTGGTCGTCGACGCCTGGCTGATCGCGCCCTGGGCGGCCAGCGTGCCGGTTCCGTTCAAGGCGCCGCTCGTCAGCGTCGTCGATCCGGCGACGGTCAGGGTCGTCCCGGCGGCGATCGAGGTCGTCGCCCGGACCTCGACGGTGTTGAGGGCATGCGAGCCCGTGACCGTGCCGCCGGCGAAGACGACGGTGGAGGCGCCCGGATCGACGGTCCCGGCGACGTACGTCCAGTTGGCCGCGGTCCGGATCGTGCCGGCCAGGATCAGCGTGCCCGGCGGGCTTGTTGATGACGACGAGCGGCAGGGCCCCGGCGACGGTCGTGGCGGCGCCGGTGAACGTCTGGTCCGCGGTGCCGTTGATCAGCAGGGTGGCCGTCCCGCCGGTCGTCGTCGAGGCCTGGCTGATCGCTCCCTCGGCGACCAGCGTGCCGGTCCCGTTGAGGCGCCCGTCGTGAGGGTCGTCGAGCCGCCGACGGTCAGCGTCGTGCCGGCCGCGATCGACGTCGTCGCCCGGACGTCGACGGCGTTCAGCGCGTGCGAGCCCGTCACCGTGCCGCCGGCGAAGACCACCGTCGACGTCCCCGCATCGAGCGTGCCCGCGGTGTACGTCCAGTTGTGCGAGGTCCGGATGCGTGCCGGCGAGGGTCAGCGTGCCCGACGGCTTGTTGATGACGAGCGAGGGGCAGGTCGCCGCTCACCGTCGTCGAGGCTCCGGTCAGGGTCTGGGCGCCGGCGCCGGTCAGCGCCAGCGTTGCCGTCCCGCCCGGATAGCCGAGCAGCCTGGCTGACGTCCGCCTGGGCAGCCAGGGTGCCGGTCCCGTTCAGGCTGCCGGCCGTGAGGGTCACGTTGTCCGCCGCGGTCAGGGTCGTGCCGGCCGCGATCGAGGTCGTCGCCCGGAAGTCGAGAACGTTCAGGGTGTGGCTGCCGCGTCACCGTGCCGCCGGCGAAGACGACCGTCGAGGTGCCCGCGTCGAGCAGCGCCGGCGGTGTACGTCCAGTTGGTCGTGGTCCGGATCGTGCCGGCCAGGATGAGCGTCCCCGACGGCTTGTTGATGACGACGAGCGGGAGCGCTCCGGCGGCGGTCGTCGCGGCGCCGGTCAGCGTCTGGGCGGCGCTGCCGTTGATCAGGAGGGTGGCCGTCCCGCCGGTGGTCGTCGACGCCTGGCTGATCGCGCCCTGGGCGGCCAGCGTGCCGGTTCCGTTCAAGGCGCCCGCTCGTCAGCGTCGTCGATCCGGTGACGGTCAGGGTCGTCCCGGCGGCGATCGAGGTCGTCGCCCGGACGTCGACCGTTGTCGAGGGCATGCGAGCCCGTCACCGTGCCGCCGGCGAAGACGACGGTGGACGTCGCCCGGATCGACGGTGCCCGGCGACGTACGTCCAGTTGGTCGCGGTCCGGATCGTGCCGGCCAGGATCAGCGTGCCCGGCGGGCTTGTTGATGACGACGAGCGGCAGGGCCCCGGCGACGGTCGTGGCGGCGCCGGTGAACGTCTGGTCCGCGGTGCCGTTGATCAGCAGGGTGGCCGTCCCGCCGGTCGTCGTCGAGGCCTGGCTGATCGCTCCCTCGGCGACGAGCGAGCCGGTCCCGTTGAGCGCGCCCGTCGTGAGGGTCGTCGAGCCGCCGACGGTCAGCGTCGTCCCGGCCGCGATCGACGTCGTCGCCCGGACGTCGACGGCGTTCAGCGCGTGCGAGCCCGTGACCGTGCCGCCGGCGAAGACCACCGTCGACGCCCCCGCATCGAGCGTCCCGGCGATGTATGTCCAGTTGTGCGAGGTCCGGATCGTGCCCGCGAGGGTCAGCGTGCCCGACGGCTTGTTGATGACGACGAGGGGCAGGTTCCCCGCCGCGGTCGTGGCGGCGCCCGTGAACGTCTGGTCAGCGGAACCGTTGATCTGGAGCGTCCCCGTGCCGCCATCGAACGTCGCAGCCTGGCTGATCGAGCCGGCGGCAGCCAGCGACCCGGTGGCGATCGTGCCGTCGGCCAGGGTCAGTGCGCCCGCTACCGTCAGCGTGTCACTCACCGCGATCGTGTGGACGCCGGTGCTGTTGAACACGACGTCGGTCAGGGTCTGGCTGCCGCGATCGTCTGGGTCCCGGCGAAGACGACGGTGGCGGCCGCCGGGTCCACCGTGCCCGCGGTGGACGTCCAGTTGCGGCTTGTCCGGAGCGTCCCGGCCAGGCTCAGGGTCCCACTCGGCTTGTTGATGACGACGGCCGGGAGGTCGCCGGCGGCGGTCGTCGATGCCCCGGTGAGGGTCTGCGCCCCCGCGCCGTTGATCAACAGCGTCCCGGTTCCGCCGTCGAACGTCGCAGCCTGGCTGATCGATCCCGTGGCAGCGAGCGTCCCCGTGCCGATCGTGCCATCGGCCAGGGTCAGCGCGCCGCTCACCGTCAGGGTGTCGGGTGCTGGAATCGTGTGGACGCCGGTGCTGTTGAGCACGACGTCGTTGAGCGTCTGGCTGCCGCCGATCGTCTGGGTGCCCGCGAAGACGACGCGTCGAGGTGCCCGGGTCGAGCGTGCCCGCGGTGTAGGTCCAGGCGTTCGCCGTCCGGATCGTGCCGGCCAGGGTCAAGGTCCCCGACGGCTTGTTGATGACGAGCGGAGGCAGCGCACCGGCTGCGGTCGTCGCTGCGCCGGTGAAGGTCTGGGCACCGGCGCCGCCGATCGTGAGGCTGGCCGTTCCGCCGGCGTACGCCGAGGCCTGGCTGATGTTCCCCGTGGCGATGAGCGTGCCCGGGCCGTTGAGGGTGCCCGCGGTGAGCGTCGTCGTGCCATTCACGGTCAGGGTCGTGCCCGCGGTGATGGTCTTGGTCCCGGCGGTCAGGGTCAGGTTGTTGAACGCGTCGACGGTCGAGACGGTGACGGTCGCCGATCCCCCACCCAACGACACGGTACCGGCACTGGCGCTGAACGAACCGCCCGTCACCGAGAAGGCACCCGACACCGACTGGGTCGCCGTCGTCGGCGCGAAGGTGCCGCCCGAGATGGCGAACGGGCCGTTCACGGTGAACGCCGCCGTTCCGCCCACGAACGCTCCGCCCGCCTGGGTCCAGCCCGTCGCGCCGACGGTTGCCGCGATGCCGGCGGCCTGGCTGATCTGCCCGCCGTAGGTCGAGCCGATCGACACGCCGAGGATGTTCACGGCGACGTTCATGATCGCGTTCTTGCTGCTCGTCGCGTCGAAGGCAGCAATGTCGGAGGCGCCCGGGACGAGGCCACCGGACCAGTTGCCGGCGTCGTTCCAGTTGTTCGTGGCCCCGAGACCCGTCCAGGTCCGCGTGGCAGCCGTCGCCGGCTGGGCGCAGACCAGGGCAAGGAAGATCGCGACTGCGATCAGCGGTAGTCGGTTGGCGAGCCGGCGCCTGGCCGACCGCCGCTCATGGATTGTCTCGATCAGACTGGTCCCCTCGTCAGTCCCCCCAGTCGCCCCATTTCACACCGTTGACCACCGATCCGACACGGGACGAAAGGCCCAGTCGGGCTAGGACCTCGGTTCCGGCGCCGGGGAGGGAATGGTTCGCCGCTTGGCGACGCCTGTAGCCTTGGATGCGTCCGAGGTGGGCGCCTGCGAGGGTGGCGGTGAGCGAGCGAGAACTCGTCGAGCGGGCAGCGCGGGGCGACCATGACGCCTTCGCGGTGCTTCTCCGCGGTTCGATCGCCCGGCTCGAGGCGATGTCGCGGCTCGTCCTGCGCGATCAGGAGCTCGCACGCGATGCCGTGCAGGACGCGTTCATCCGCGCCTGGCGCGACCTGCCGGGGCTCCGTGATCCGGACCGATTCGACGCGTGGCTGCATCGGCTCACGATGAACGCCTGCCTCGACGTCGCCCGGCGGCGTCGCCGGCGACCCATCGAGGTCGAGCTCACCCCGATTGCCCCGGCCTTCACGTCCGACGAGACCGGTGTCGTGGTCCAGCGAGACGAGCTGGAGCGCGGCTTCCTTCACCTGTCCCCCGACCATCGAGCGGTGCTCGTGCTCCACTACTACGTGGGGATGCCGATGCCCGCCCTGGCATCCGCGCTGGGCATCCCGCTGGGGACGGCCCAGTCGCGCCTCGGTCGCGCGCTGGTCGCGCTCCGGATCGCGATCGGCCCGGACCTCGAGACGGACGCAGCCCCCGTGCGTGGAGGGCAGACGGCATGAACCCGAACGGCCGCCTCGAGCGGGACCTCACTGATTGGCTGCGGGAGACGGCCATGCCGCACACGCCCGACTACGTCGACGAGATCCTCGACCGGACGGCCAGGACCCGCCAGCGACCGCGCTGGACCTTCCTCGGTCGGTCGGTACTCCCGCTGGGGCGGCGCTCGACGGGCCTTGCCAGCGGCCGTCCGATCGCGACGGCCGTCACGCTCCTCGTGTTGCTCGCGCTGATCCTGGCGGCGGTCACGGCCTTCGTCGGAAGCCGACCGGCCGTCCCGGCGCCCTTCGGACGGGCCGGCACCGGCCTCCTCGTGGTCAGCGTGGCGGGCGACATCGTCGTCATCGATGTCGAAACGGGCGTCGGCCGCTCGATCGTGGCGCACCCGGATGTCGACCTCGACCCGCACTGGTCGCCGGATGGCACCCGCCTGGCGTTCCTCCGCCAGGCGTCCGACTTGGTGAGGCTCGTCATCGCCGACGCAGGCGGCCAGACCGTTGCAACCTCACAGCGATTCACCGGCATCGACCCCGACAGCGTTGCCTGGGCGCCGGACGGCCGCCAGATCGCGATCGCTGCCTCCGACGGGGCGTCCCAGCAGATCCAGGTCGTCGACACGACGACCGGTGCCTCCCGAAGGATCGCGGCGAACTACCTGACGTTCGAGGTGTACTGGCGACCGACGGACAGCCGGCAGCTCCTGTTTCGGACGCGCGACGAGCCTGGCAGCCTGGGGATCGTCTCGATCGAGGACGGGACGGTCGTTCGGGTCCCGACGGGCGACAGTGGCGGCGACTCCCTTCGGCCGCTGGGCTGGACGCCGGATGGACGTTCCGTGGTCTATCAGCACGACGACGGGCCCGACGCCAGGCAGACCATCGTGGTGGACCTGACGACAGGCGCGGAGACGCGTCTCGACCTGGGCTTCGGGCACGTGTCCAACGACGGCACGCGCGTCGCAGGCCTCGACAGCGCCGGCCGCTTCTGCATCAGCCCGATCAGCGGCGGCCGCTGTGACGCGATCGACGCCGACATCCAGCTGGCGTGGGCTCGTGCCGCCGGTGTCAGCTGGTCGCCCGACGATCGCTGGATCGTGGTGTCTGAATTCCCGGCCTGGCTCGTCGATGCCGAGGGCATCGTCCCGCCGCGCATCATCGCCGACGGCGGTCCCGGCGCCTGGCAACGAACGGCGCCGTAAGCGGTCCGCAACGTGCTCGGCGTCTCGACCGAGCAGAAGGGAATGGTTGCGAGCCGACCGACGCCTTGACCTGTGACACGGGGGCAACCGTTCACGGGAGGGGGCGTATGACGTTCGACGACAACCGACTCGCGACCTAGCGGTTCCGCGGCCCGACGGGCGGCCCCCACCCCAGTCCTCCGGGGGAGCCAGCGGCGCAACCGTTCCGTACCAGGGAGACACTCCATGTTCCGTCGTGCCTATTCTCGCCAGGAGTCCGTGCGACCACGACGCACACGTCGAGGGGGGCCACTGGCCCTGCTCCTCATCTCGGCGGCGCTCCTCGTCCCCGCCGCGCCGGCCATCGCCGCCGAGCCGGGCGACATGGTCCTGCAGTGGAACGCCAATGCCGTCGCCGCGATCGGCAACGCTCCGACGGCCACGCCGCCAGGCCTGGGCCAGCCGCCGCCTTTGCAGCTCATCCAGCTGGCGATCGTCCAGGGCGCCGTGTACGACGCCGTCAACTCGATCGCCAGGACCCATGCGCCGCTCATCGTGCGCGTCCGCGCATCGCGGTCCGCGTCGAAGGCGGCCGCTGCCGCGACGGCGGCCCATCACATGCTCGTCGGGCTCACGCCGGCCACGCTGCCCCAGGTCGTGACCAGCCTCGACGCGCAGTACGCTGCGTCGCTTGCGTCCATCCCCGACAGCCAGGCCAAGACCGACGGAGTCATCGTCGGGGCAACCGCCGCGGGGGCGATGCTCGCGAACCGGGCAGGCGACGGGCGGTTCGGCAGCCGGGCGTTCATCCCCGGCACCGACGCCGGGGAGTGGCAGCTCGTGCCGCCGCTCAGCAACAACGTGTTCGCCTGGGTCAGCGACGTGCGTCCGTTCTCGCTGAAGCGTGCCAGCCAGTTCCGGACCGAGGGTCCGCCGGATCTCGCGAGCGCCCGGTACGCCGAGGAGTACAACGAGGTCAAGGCCGTCGGCCGCGCGACCGGCTCGACCCGAACGCCGAGCCAGGACCTGCTGGCGGCCTTCGTCTCGACGAACCCCGTGCCGATCCTCTACCGCGCCCTCCGCGAGATCGCGGTGGCGCGCGGGCTGTCGACGGGCGCCCAGGCCCGGCTGCTGGCCCAGACGAGCGTCTCGGGCGCCGATGCCGTGATCGGCTGCTTCGAGAGCAAGGTCCATTGGAGCAACTGGCGGCCACTGACGGCCATCCAGAACGGCGCGGACGACGGCAACGCCGCGACCGAAGGCGAAGCGACGTGGACCTCATTGGCGGCGTCGCCTGGCTACCCGGACAACCCGTCGGGCTACAACTGCGTGGCTGCATCCACGATGCATGCGGCGCGGCTGTTCTTCGGAACGGACCGGATCTCGTTCACGCT
>CAVUZY010000004.1:0-1500043 GCA_963746075.1 uncultured Chloroflexia bacterium | reverse complement strand
GCTGAGCGTCCTCACCGGCAACGACGAGGACTACCTGCGCGCGCTGGAGCTCGGCTGCAACGGGCTGATCAGCGTCGCCGCCCACGTCGCGGGCCCCGAGATGCGGCGGATGTTCGACGAGCCCGAGCACCGCGCGGAGATCGACGCGACGCTGCAGGACGTCTACGAGACGCTGTTCTGCACGGCCAGCCCGATCCCCGTCAAGGCCGCGCTCACCATGCTCGGCCACGACGTCGGGCCGCTGCGGCTCCCGCTCGTCGAGGCCAGCGACGAAGAGAAGGCGCTCGTGCAGGCGATGCTCGAGCGGCACTCGTTGATCGGAGCTCCTACCGCGTGAGCGGGACCCTGCGCGTCCTCCCGCTCGGAGGCGTCGGCGAGATCGGCAAGAACATGACCGTCGTCGAGTACGACGGCCGGATCGTCGTGATCGATTGCGGGCTGCGGTTCCCGACCGCGGAGATGATGGGCATCGACCTCGTCCTGCCCGACTTCACCTACCTGCGCGAGCACGTCGACGCGATCGAGGCGATCGTCATCACCCACGGCCACGAGGACCACCTCGGCGCGCTCCCGTGGGTGCTGCGCGACATCGGTCAGAACAGCGTCCCGGTCGTCTACGGCGGCCAGCTCACGGTCGCGATGGCGCGCTCCAAGCTGGACGAGCACAAGCTGCGCGACGTCAACCTCGAGGTGCTGCCGATCGGCAGACGCGTGCAGGCCGGGCCGTTCGAGCTCGAGCGCATCCACCTGACGCACTCGATCCCCGACTCCGGCGGCGTCGCGCATCACGACCCCGCTCGGCACGGTGCTCTTCACCGGCGACTACAAGTTCGACCAGACGCCGGTCGGCGGCGCTCCCGCCGACATGGCGCGGCTGGCCGAGATGGGGCGCGAGGGCCTGCTGCTGCTCTGCGGCGACTCCACGAACGCCGACCGCCCCGGCGTGTCGGAGCTCCGAGTCGCTCGTGGGGCCGAACCTCGAGCGCGTCTTCCACCACTGCAAGGGCCGGATCGTCGTCACCTGCTTCGCCTCGAACATCCACCGCGTGCAGCAGGTCGTCGACGCGGCGGCCGCCAACGACCGCAAGGTCGCGCTGGTGGGGCGCTCGATGCGCAAGAACGTCAACATCGGCCGCTCGCTGGGCCACATCGACGTGCCCGAGGGCATGCTCGTCCAGCCGCGCGAGGTCGACCAGTTCCCCGACTCCCGGCTGGTGATCATCTCGACCGGCTCCCAGGGCGAGCCGCTGAGCGCGCTGCGCCGCATGGCCTACCGCGACCACCCGCAGGTGGAGCTCAAGAGCGGCGACACCGTCGTCTTCTCCGCCACGCCGATCCCGGGCAACGAGCGCGCGGTCAACGAGACGATCGACCGGCTGTACCACATCGGCTGCGACGTCGTGACGGCCCGCGACGCCCCGATCCACGCCTCCGGCCACGGGTACCAGGAGGAGCTCAAGATGATGCTCAACCTGACCCGGCCGCGGTACGTGATGCCCGTGCACGGCGACTTCAAGCGGATGCTGCTGCACGGCGAGCTCGCCAAGGCGGTCGGCGTCCCGGCGGAGAACATCTTCCGCCTCGAGAACGGCGTCCCGCTGGAGATCGACGCCGACGGCGCGCGGCTGGGGGAGCCCGAGACCGCCGGCATGATCTTCGTCGACGGCGTCGACATCGGCGACGTCGCGGACGTCGCGCTGCGCGACCGCCGCATGCTCTCGGCCGACGGCATCTTCATCATCGTCGCGACGATCTCCGAGCAGGACGGCTCCTCGGTCGTAGCGCCCGAGGTGCTCGCCCGAGGCGTCCCGTTCCTGGACGCCGGCGGCAAGATCATCGAGGAGCTGCGCGACGCCGTCGAGGACTCCCTGGACCGCGCCGCCGAGCAGCGGGTCACCGAGATCGACGTGCTCGAGGGGATGCTCCACGACGACATCGCGGCGTTCGTCTACAACCGGCTCAAGCGCCGGCCGATGATCCTGCCGGTCGTCGTCGAGGTCTAGCCCAGCCGGTCGATCCGCCACCCGCGGGCGTGCGGACGAGGTGCAGCCGCGTGTCGGCGCATCACGCCGTGCGGCATCTCCAGCCGCGCGGTGGCCTCGGTCCCCGGTGACGTCGACATCGATCTCCTCCGGGTTGGCGTACGTCTCCTCGACGTCGTCACGGACGTCGAGCGGCAGCTGCGCCAGCCGCGTCCGCGTGTCCCTGCCGACCACCCGAGGGCACGCATGCCGGCTCTTCGCCGCACCTCGGCCCGCAGCTCCCGGGTGAAGAACGCGCACGCCTGCCGGCCGTTCCCGTCCAGCGAGGCCGCGATGTAGCTCTTCACGACGGCACGGACGTCATCTTCATTGCCGCCGCCGCCCACGCCGCAGCCGGCGCCCAACGGGACGAGGACGGCGACGAGGGAGGCGGCGAGGGCGCGCGGCGGCATGCAGGCACGCTAGGCCCGCCAGCGCTCGACCGGCCAGATTCCGGAGACTCAACTTGCTCGTGGGCCCGGTCCCGGGACCCGGAGCGTCACTCAGAGCCGCGACCGGCCTGCACGCCGACCTTCGGCAGCCCGTCAGGGGCACCGTCCAACCCGACCGCCGTCGCCCCGTTCGTAGGCGGAGGGGAGACCGGCCCACCGTCGATCCGCGACCGGAACGGGATCGCGGCGAGGATCAGCAGCAGCGTGCCGCCACCCGCGACGGCATACGCCACGCGGGGATCGAACAGCGCCACGATCGCGCCGCCCAGCAGGTAGCCGACACCCGGCATCGCCGCGCCGATCGACTCCATCAGCCCTGTGATTCGCGCCTGGTACGCCGTCGGCGTGCGCTCCTGGAGCGCGGTCATCACCGCGATCCACTGGACGCCGTTGCCGGCGCCGCCGATCAGCGAGATGAGGCAGGCCACGAGCAGCGTGCCGGCGGCCGCCAGCCCGAGATAGCCGACCCCGATGGCCAGCGTGGAGATCACGACGAGGCCGAAGGCCGACCGGTGCTTCACCCGGAAGTAGACGAGGCTCCCGATGACGATGCCGGCGCCCCAGGCGGCCAGCAGGACGCCGTAACCGGCGGATGTCGTCCCGAGGCTCTCCTTCGCGTAGATCACCTCGATCGGGATGATCAGCGTGAAGAGGATGAGCGCGACCGCCTGGCCGACGAGGAGCACCGCGCACCGCACGTTCTCCCGCGCATAGCGCAGTCCAGAGCGGAATCGCTCCCCGAACGCTCCCGTTCGCCGCCTCCCCGGAGGCAGGTCGCGGTCGCCGCGAGCACGACGGCGATGATCAGGAACGAGGCCGCGTCGACGTACAGGGCCGCAGCTATCCCATCTCGGCGATCAACAGGCCCGCCAGCGCGGCCCCGCCGACCGACGCGAGCGCGAACCCGATGTTCATGAGCGCGTTGCCCTCGCGAAGCAGCCCTGCCGGCTGCAACACCGCGGCGACGGCCCCGCGAGTGAGTCCCGACCGGTGATGGCGAGCCTGCCGTCGACGAGCGCCAAGACCAGAACGAGCACGAGATGAGGTCGCCCTCGGCGAGCAGCCCGAGGCCCGCGAAAACGAGGGCCTCCAACACGTAGATCACCGGCAGACAGCGACGGAGCGGAAGCTGATCGAGCCGAGCCGTCAGCGCGGGGCGAGCAGAGCCGGCAGGAACTTGGCCACGATGAAGAACGCCGCCGTGGGAGCCACTGCTTGCGTGCGGTCATACACGAGTACGGCAAGCGCGACGACGCCTGACCGCGTCACCGATTTCGTTGACCGTGTATGACGCCAGCAGCCGACCGAACGGCCGTACGCCGAGCGGAGCCGAACGCCTCCCCGTCACCAGCGCAATCCTATCTGTTAGCCCAGCACGCCCGAGACTGGACGAATGTCCGGCCAGTACGCGCTTCTGAGCGGAGTTTCGCTGTCAAGTCGCTTACCTCGTGGTGCCGACTACCAAGGTGTCGTGTCGAGACGTCGTGGCCCATCTTGCTGGATCATCGCAGCCTGGCGCTGCTACCACGCACACGGTCGCGCGTCACCCGACGTCCGACTGGCAGCCGATCGAGCTCGTCGTGTCCTGCTCTTCGTGCTCGCATTGGCAGCGAGGCGCTGACCCTCGAGGTCCGCGGCGTGCGGATGTCGGGCTCGTTCCTCGCCATCGTGCTGGCCATGGCACTGCTCGGCCCGCTCCCGCTGTAGCCATCGGCGTTGGCTCCGTCGTCGTCGACGCGATCATCGACTGGGCGGCACCCACTCACGGCCATGAACGCCGCGATCTACGCCATGTTCCCGCTCGTCGGGGCAGTGCTGATCCAGTCCGTCGCGGGGCCCGATGTCGCGCCGAGGCGGACGCGCTTGGTTTCGCCGCGCTCGTGCTCGCTGGTCTTCATGGTCACGAACTCCCTCAATTTCTCGATCGTCGCCGGCTTCAACCGCTGCACTCGGGCGCACTCCGTTCTGGAGGCGGTGCGCTCGATCTACGTCAACCTGCTTCCGTCGGAGTTCGCGACCGCCCTGCTCACGGCGGGCGTCGCCTTCAGCTACGGCCAGATCGGTGTCGGCGCCGTCGGCCTCGCCGCCGTCGTCCTCTTTATCTTCCAGTACCTCTTCCGAACGGGCATTCAGGCACTCGAGCGTGGCGAGGAACTCGAGAACCGCACCCGCGAGTTGGCGTCGCTGCAGGTCGGGCTCCTCAGCACGGTGCTGCAGACGCTCTCGATGCGTGACGCGATGACTGCGCGCCATTCCGCGGCTGTCGCGCGATACGCCGCGAGGTCGCCAGGATGATCGGCTCGACGAGCGCGAGCAGGACCTGATTCACACGGCCGGCTCTCCTGCACGACATTGGCAAGTTCATCTTCCCCGACTCGATCCTGTTCGCCGAGCGCAAGCTCACCGATGAGGAGTGGGAGACGTCCAGCTGCACCCGGAGCAGGGCGCGAAGCTCGTCCGTCGCATCGAGGGGTACGGCCCCGTCGCCGACATCATCTACTGCCATCACGAGCGCTACGACGGCAACGGCTACTACAAGGTTCCGCTCGAGGACATCCCGCTCGGATCACGAATCATCGCGGCGGCCGACACGTACGACGTCATGACCTCGCGCGACTCCTACCGCCGGCCGTCAGCTCGAGGCGGCGCTCGCCGAGCTCCGCCGTGTCGCCGGCTGTCAGCTCGACCCGATGGTCGTCGAGGTCTTCGAGCGGATGATCCTCGAACGTGGGATCGCCTTCCGCCACGCGGACGAGGCTGATTTCGAGCAGGAGCTCGCGTTCGATCGCCGAGTCGCGGACTATGCGCGCCCGCGCAGCGCCGTCGCCTAGCTAGACAGCTGTTCGATTCAGCCGCGACCAGTTGCGCCGACAGATCGCCTAGAACGAGAAAGAGCGCCGCGTAGGCGCTCTTCTCAAGATGTACTTCCGTAACAGAAGTTCTAGTTGCGTGTAACCCATTTTAGCCCCCTACCTGTCTGCTCCCTCTGCGGCTGCAACCGCTCCGGGAGTCGATTCGCATTCCTGACGAAGCGAAAGATAGGTACGGGGGTCGGTTGGGCGTTATCGAACATGCGTCCAACGACGGGCCACCTCCGACCAGGAAGTGGTCCGTTTCTCTTGCGCCGGCGGTCGCTGATCCTGTAAGGGCGCGGCCGTTTGGCTCTACTGCGTGGTTGACCGGTTTCGAGTGCTTGAACGAAGCCGCGTCCGAAACCTTGCTGTCAACGGATCGGACGTTCGTCCAGTTGTGTCCAGACGAGCCTTGGACGCGCCGATAAGGGCGCCCCTCGGGCTCGACGGTCCGCCGGCCCGATGAGAGGAGCGCGAGCTCCTGGGCGCGTCGACAACGTCGTGAGCCCACCGTCCGCGGCGCCCGCTCACGACGTTGGCGTCCATATATATGGCGACGACGTCGGGTACCAGCGCGTACCGACGACCGCTCACGACGTTGGCGTCGCCGGCAACAACACCCCCCGCTCCCTCGGTGCAAGGCCGTTACGGCGCCCCGCGCCGCCGCCGGCCTCACCAGCGCTTGCAACGCCCCCCAGAACGACAAACGCCCCGCCGGCCACCACGGCCGACGGGGCGCTCGAAACAAGCGAAGAGCGGAAAGGGGGCTAGGCGAGCGCCTTGCCGACCGCGTCGATGACGCGGTCCGCCTGGAACGGCTTGACGACGAAGTCCTTGGCGCCGGCCTTGATCGACTCGAGGACCTTGGTCTCCTGACCGAGCGCCGAGCACATGATCACGCGGGCGGCGGGGTCGAGGGCGATGATCTCCTTGAGGGCGGCGAGGCCGTCCTTCTCGGGCATGGTGATGTCGAGCGTCGTCACCTCGGGCTTGAGCTCCTGGAAGCGCTCGACGGCCTCGTCGCCGTTGCCGGCCTCGCCGACGACCTCGTGGCCGCCCTTGGTGAGCGCGTCGCTCACCATCTTCCGCATGAACGCGGCGTCGTCGACTACCAGTACGCGGGCCATCGGGCCACCTCCATGTCGTTCTCAGGGGTCGCGTTCGGGCAGGGTCGAGCACGGTTTCGATCCGGACGGCCCACTCGCTGTCCTCGGCCACCATCAGGCGGCCGGTCGCGAACCGGCGTCCGTTGACGTACAGGTCGATCGGGTCCTCGGCGTTCTCGTTGAGCTCGACGACGGCGCCGGCCGGGGAGCTCGACGACGTCGGCCGACGGCATGTGCGCGCGGCCCAGCTCGGCCCACACGCGCACCGGGATCCCGGCCAGCGAGGGCTTGCCGTGCCGGCCGGCGCGCCGGCCGCGGCGCCGCGGCGCCGGGTCGGTCACGTGCTCGGCGCCCAGCTCGTCGAGCGCGCGGTCCATCCGCACCACGAAGGCGTTCGGGACCAGCTGGACGAGCCGGCACGGCTCGCCGCAGACGGAGAAGGCCGCGCGCACGACGTGCGGCGAGGAGCCGTAGGCGTCGGCGGCCTCGGCGGCCGACTCGAACGAAGCGCGTCTCGGGCGACGCCGATCTCGACCTCGGTGCCGAGGACCGGGAGTCGCGCCGGCGGCCGTGGCCATCATCTGGTTCCGGCCTCGGACGACGGCGGACAGCTCGAGCTCGGTCAGCTCGGTCGCGTCCGCGGGCTCGATCTCGGTCTGGCCCATCATCGCGGCCGCCAGGCGCCGGGCGCCCTCGAGCGTCATGACGAACACGTTGCCGCCCGTAACGCCGTCGACGTAGGCGACGTCGTGGCGACGGCCGGGCAGGGGAGGCCCGCCAGCGGCTCGGCGCCGGCGTCGAGGACGGCGATGTCGCCGGCGCTGGACCTGCCCGGGCGCGAACATCTCGAGGACGCCGCACGACGGCCTCGGAGGTGGACTGCGCCAGCCGGATCAGCGCGTCTTCGGCGCTCATCGTCGCTCCTCGCGGGACCGTGACCTGGACGGCACGGCGGGCGCCGGTGCGGCCCGGGCGGCCCGGTGGACGGGGACCTTGTCGGCGAACAGCGTCACGCCGGCGTCGGCGGGGCGTCGAGGTCGATCACGTCGCCCGGCTGGAGCGCGAGCACCTCCTCGATCGGCAGGTGCGACGCTGGCGACCTCGGCCCGCACCGGGACCTCGACGCCGCCGATCGCGCGCCGCACGGCGGCCGCGCCTCCTCGGCGTCGGTCGTCGGCTGCTCGTCACGGCCGCTGAAGCGGTCGATGACCGGCGCGATCGCCTGCCAGGGGACGAGCAGCGCGAGCGTGGAGGAGACGCCGTCGAGGCGGGCCTCGATCGTCATGCGTCAGCGTCGGCTCGGACACGCCGGCGACCTGCGCCGTCTCGAGTGGGCGTCGATCGCCGCCGACGCCGAGCTCGAGCTCGACGATGTCGCTGCCAGATGACCGACAGCTGCGTCGACGCAGGCGGTCGAAGAAGTGGCGGCCAGCACCCAGTCGATGTCGGTGAGCCGGCGCTCGGCGGGCCGCGCGCGGTCGCGCCGCCGAGAGCCGCTCGATCGCGCGAGCAGGAGCGACTCGCTCGCCGCAGAGCATCATGCTCGTGCCGATCGGCTTGATCTCGACGATCGCGGAGATCGCGCGCCGTCGGGCACGCCGGCGTGCGCGTTGGCCCAGGTGAGCTGGCTGGTGTCGATGACCTCGAGCTCGATCGGCGACGCGCAGCTCGGCCGACATGCGCGACGTCGCGGTACGGCAGAACGCCTCCAGCGCGCGCTTGATCCGGCGCTCCTGGTCGGACGGAACTTCGTCGGGCGCGAGAAGTCGACCGTGCGCACGCGGCGCGCCGGCGCTCGGCGCGGCGCGGCTCCTCGGGGAGCTTGCCGTCGCGCGGCCGCGTCGACCAGCGCGGCGATCGCGTCGGGGCTCAGGACCTTGCCGGTTCATGCGGCCACCGCCATACCGCGGTATGTCAAGAAGAGCTCGCGCCTGCCCGCCGGCCTCGCTGACGGTGACCTCGCCGGTCGCCGACGTCGACGCGGATCGTGCGGCCGTGCGCGCCGCCGGTCGCGGGGCGACGACCGGGATGCGCGCGCGGCGAGCGCCTCGCGCACGGCGGCCTCGTTGCGCTGAGCCGACGTCGAGCGTGCCGAGCCGGGCGCCGAACGCGAACATCTGCGCGCCGCCGACCAGCACCGCCTCGAGCCGCGGACGCGGCGGCGCCGAGCTCCGCGAGCTCGTCGATCAGCGCCGGGCACGGCGGGTCGGCGAACTTGCCGCGGCCGGGTCGCGCGTCGTGGCCGCTGCGCGTCGGGCAGCATGATGTGCGCCAGGCCGGCGACGCCGCCGCGGCGGTCGATCAGGCCAGGCCGATGCACGAGCCGAGGCCGAGCGAGACCAGCACGTCGCCGGCCGCGGCCGACACGGCGAGCTCGCCCATGCGGACCATGTCTCGGCATGCTCACGCTCGAGACCGAGGCGCGAGCAGCAGCTCGTCGACGCCGCCGGCGTCGGGACGAGCATGAAGGACAGCGAGCACTCCTCGCCCTCGACCTGCAGCTGCGGAGTCGAGCATCAGCGCCGACGTCGATCGTCGCCGCGCGGCGCGGCAGCACCGTCGCGACGATCGCGCCGAGCATGTCGGTGGCGGTCTGCGGCGGCGCGGGCTCCAGCTCCATGCCGGTCATCTGCGCCGAGCGCGTTGATGTAGGAGGTGCCGAGGATGTTGCCGATCTCGCCGAGGGCGGAGACGGCGATCTCGCGTGCCGGGCTCGACGCCGAGGAGCGCGCACAGCGGTCGGCGTCGGCTGCGGCGTGAACGAGCAGCAGCACGGTGGCCGTCGAGGTCGCCGACGATGCCGATGCACGACGCCGGTGACCTCGGCCTCGGCCGGTCGCCGACGGCCTCGACCGCCTCGGCGAGCGGCAGCGCGCAGCGCGTTCGGGACGGTGATGTCGACCGGGCGGCCGAGCATGCTCGACAGCGCGGTGCGGCGGTGCCCGAGCCGATGTTGGCCAGCTCGCGCAGCGCGTCGAGCTGGAGGTCCGTGTACGGTGGTCACGTAGCGGTCCTTTCTGGCGGCTCAGGCGGCGATCGGGAAGTGGCGTCGGACGATCGAGCGCGTCGCAGTCGACGATCAGCGCGATGTCACCGTTGGACAGCACCGCGCGCGCCGGAGACGGCGGCGCCGGTCGGCGACCTCGGGCGGCAGCGGGCGGGTGACCAGCTCGCGCTGGCCGACGAGCTGGTCCACGGCGAGCGCGAGGCGCTGCGTCGCCGCCGCGGACGATCACGGCGTGCGTCGGCGTCCGGCGCCGCAGCGCGGCCGAGCGCGCGCGGCGGCGTCGACGATCGGCAGCACGCCGTCGTCGCATGACGAGCATGCGCTGGCCGGCCACCGAGCGGACGGCGTGGTCGGCGAGGCGCAGCGTGCGCTCGACGCGGTCCAGCGGGATCGCGAAGGGCCGGCCGTCGACCTCGACGAGCAGCGCCGACATGATCGCCAGCGTCAGCGGCAGGCGGATCTGGGCGTCGTGCCCTCGCCCGGCTCGGAGGTCAGCAGTGACCTCGCCGCCGAGCTCGCGGACCATGGTGCGGACCGCGTCCATGCCGACGCCGCGGCCGGAGATGTCGCTGACGTGACCTCGGCGGTCGAGAAGCCGGGCGCGAACAGCAGCTCGACGGCGCGCGCGGCGTCGATCGACGCGCCGCCTCGGCGGTGATCAGGCCGCGCTCGGCGGCCTTGCGGGCGACCCGCTCGGGGTCGATGCCGCGGCCGTCGTCGCGCACGGTGATGACCACGTTGCCGCCGGCGTGGCGGGCGGAGATCTCGAGCGTGCCGGTGGCCGGCTTGCCGGCGGCGGCGCGCTCCTCCGGCGGCTCGAGGCCGTGGTCGAGCGCGTTGCGGACGAGGTGGACGAGCGGGTCGCCGAGCGCGTCGACGACGGTGCGGTCGAGCTCGGTGTCCTTGCCGACCAGCTCGAGCTCGACCTGCTTGCCGAGCTTGGTCGACAGGTCGCGGACCAGGCGCGGGAAGCGCAGGAACACGGCCTCGACCGGGATCATGCGGACCTGCATGACCATCGCCTGCAGGGCCTGCGAGGTGCGGGTCAGGTCCTGCATCGCCTGCGGAGGCCCGGGCACGTCGGCGCCGGCGGCGAGCGCCTCGACGTGCGTGCGGTGCACGACGAGCTCGCCCATGAAGTGCATGAGCTGGTCGAGGCGCTCGGCGTCGACGCGGACGGTCGTGGCGCGCCCTTCGGCTGTGGCCGGCGCGCGGGCTGCGCCTGGCGGCGCGGCGGCGCGGCGGCGGCGTCGGCGACTCGCCTGCGGCGGCGACCGCGGGATCGGCGCGACCGGCGGCGCTCGGCCTCGCGCGCGTCGAGCCGGCACGGTGACGGCGTCGGCGACGTCCGGCACGTCGGCGCGCCGGCGGCGCGACAGCGTCGCTCCTCGGCGTCGGTGGCCAGCCAGACGTCGATCTCGCGTGCCGGCGAAGCGCTCGACGGCGTCCTCGGCGCGGGCTGCAGGCGAGCGATCTCGCCGTGCTCGGCGAGCGCGGCGAGCACCATGAAGGCGCGGACGGCGGGCATCGCGACGTCGTCGGCGAGGCGGCGCTGACGTGCACGACGCGGCGGCCGCCGGCCAGCTCGGCAGGACGTCGGCGGTCGTCGGCGGTGCCGGCCGCGCTCGGCGCGCCTGCGTCCGGCGTGCGGTCGCGGACGAGGCCGCTGCAGGCGCTCGATCAGCGGCTCCGGGTCGATCTGCCTCGGCGCCGGTCGCCTCGATCGCGTCGACGGCGGCCTCGAGGGCGTCGAGGCACGCGAGCAGCACGTCGATGGCGTCGCGGCCGAGGCCGCCGGTGCGCTGGCGCAGCAGCTCGAAGACGTCCTCCATCTCGTGGGTCAGCGCCGCCATGCCGGCGAAGCCCATCGTCGCGCTCATGCCCTTCAGCGAGTGCGCGATGCGGAAGATCTCGTCGACCGTCTCGCGGTCGTCGGGCTGCTCCTCGATCCGGACGACGGCGAGGTTCAGCTCCTGGAGGTGCTCGCGCGCCTCCGCGAGGAACATCGGCAGGTACTCGGAGATGTCCATCAGCGTCTTGCGGTAGATGAAGGGGTGGGCGAGCTCGAGGCCGAGCGCCGCGCGGATCGGCGACGCGCTCGGTGGCGCCGACGACGAGGTAGCCGCCCGGGCGCGAGCGACTCGGCGAGGCGCGCGTGCAGCGCGTCGCGCACCTCCTCGGTGAAGTAGATGACCGTGTTGCGGCACAGCACCAGGTCGTAGCGCGCCGGCGGGACCGGCATGCGCAGCAGGTCGCCCGTCCTCGAAGCGCGACCATGCGCGCAGCTCGCGGCTGGCCTGCCAGCCGCCGCCGTCGTCGGCGTCGAACCAGCGTGCGCAGCAGCGGCCGGCGGCGACGTGCGGGCGTCCTCGGCGGTGAACACGCCGCTCGCGGGCGCGGGCGACCATGCGGCGGTCGATGTCGGTGCCGACGATCTCGACGCGGGCGTCCGCGGGATCGGCCTCGCGGCAGACCGCGGCGAGCGTGTAGGCCTCGGCGCCGTAGGAGCGAGCCGGCGCTCCAGGCGCGCAGCCGGCCGCGCTGCGGCGAGCTCGGGCAGGATGCTCGCGTGCGCAGCGCCTCCCACTGCTCCGGGTTGCGCCACAGCTGGGAGACGTTGATCGTCACGCGGTCGAGGAACTCGTCGAGCTCGTCGCGGTCGCGCTGCAGCGCGTCGAGGTACACGGCCAGGTCCGGCGGCGCCGCGGCGCTCGACGAAGGAGCGGATGCGGCGCTCCATCTGGGCGCGCTTGTACTGGCGCGAGGTCGACGCCGCAGAGCCGGCGGACGCCCTCGCAGAAGTCGACGTAGTCGTCGGCTGCCGGGGCGGGGCGTCGGCGCGGGGGCGCGGCGCGGCGCGAGTGCGTCAGGGTCAGCGCCGCCTCCCGGGCGATCGCGGCGGGCAGCTCGTCGAGCGGCAGGACCGCGTCGGCGAGGCCGGCCTCGGCGACCGCGCGCGGCATGCCGTAGACGGTGCAGGTCGACTCGGCCTCGGCGAGGACGCGGCCGCCGGCGGCGCGTGACGGCCCGGGCGCCCTCCAGGCCGTCGCTGCCCATGCCGGTGAGGACGACGAGCAGCGAGCGCGAGCCGTAGAGCTCGGCGGCGTCGGCGATGGTCAGGTCGGCGCGCGGGCGCAGGCCGCCGATCGGCGGCGTCGTCGGAGAGCTGCGCGCGGCGGTCGGCCGCCGAGGCGCAGGTGGCGCCGCCGGGGGCGAGCAGGGCGACGCCGGGGGCGAGCGTCTCGCCGCCCGCGGCCTCGCGCGACCGTGAGCGCGCGAGGCGCCGTCCAGGCGCGCGGCGAGCGAGGCGGTGAAGCCGGGCGGCATGTGCTGGACGATCAGCGTCGCCGGCGCCGAGCGGGGAGGGCAGCGCGGGCACGAGCTCGGCGAGCGCCCGCGGGCCGCCGGTCGAGGAGGCGATGACGACGAGCTTGCGGCGTGACGCCGCGGCGCGCGGCGCGGCGCGCGGGCGCGGGCGCGGCGCGGCGGCGGGCGCGGCGGCGGCCGGCGGCGGCGCGCGGCGCGCGGGCGGCGGCGGCGTCGGACCTTGTCGGCCGAGCTCGTCGATGAACGTCGTCGAGCGCTCGCCGACGCCGGGCTTGGCGACGAGGTCGAACGCGCCCTCGGCGAGCGCGTCGACCGCGCGGGCGCCGTGGGCGGGGGAGAAGGCGGAGACGACGACGACCGGGACCGGCGCGGCCGCGCCGGCGCGCAGCTCGCGCAGCACGCCGATGCCGTCCAGGCCCGGCATCGCCAGGTCGAGCGTCATCGCGTCCGGGCGGTGGCGCGTCGCAGCGCGAGCGCCTCGTCGCCGTCGGCGGCCGTGGCCGACGACGTCGAAGCCCGGCGGCCCAGCGCGTCGGCGAGCATCCGGCGCATGAAGCGCGAGTCGTCGGCGACGACGACGCGCTGCGCGGTGTTGGAGACGGCCGGCCACCGGGTCGCGGCGGGCTACGGCCGCGGCGAGCTCGTCGGCGCCGGCGCGCGGCGAACAGGCCCTCGGGGTCGAGCAGCACGACCAGGCGGTCGCCGATCTTCGCGATCGCCTCGATCGTCTCGCGGTCGGCGGCGGGACGGCCTCGAGCTGCTCGGCGTCGACGGTCAGGACCTCCTCGACCTCGTCGACGATGACGCCGGCTGCGCGGCGCCGGTCTCGACGATGACGATCTTGCCGTGCTCGGCGTCGCCGGCCGTCGAGGCCGAGGCGCGCGGCGAGGTCGCAGACCGGGATGATCTTGCCGCGGAGGCCGATCACGCCGCGGATCCACGGCACGTCGGAGGCGACCGAGCGCGGCTCGGTGTAGCGGATGATCTCGTGGACCGGCCGATCGGCAGCGCGTACTCCTCGCGCCGAGCGAGAAGACGACGAGCTGCTGGGGGGTGGTGTCGGACATGCGGGAGCTCCGGAGGGGGAGGTCGTCCGGTGAATCGGCCGCAGCGGCCCGCCCTTGAGGCGCGCAGGCGACAGCGGTGCGGCCGGCCGGCTCGCGAGCGGCGGCCGGGAAGCGCACCCGAAGCGCGCGCCGCGGCCGTCGCGCGGCGGCACCAGCGCGACGCTGCCCGTGATGGGACTCCGCGACCGCGCGGACGATCGAGAGCCCGAGCCCGCTGGAGCCGCCGCGGTCGCTGGCGCGGAAGAAGCGCTCGAAGACCTTCTCGGACAGCTCGTCCGGTATGCCCGGCCCGTCGTCCTCGACGGCGAGCACGACGGCGCCGTCCTCGCGCTCGAGCTGGGCCTCGACGGCCGTCCCGGGGTCGGTGTGGCGGAGCGCGTTCTCCATCAGGTTGAGGATCAGCCGGTGCAGCTCGTCGCGGGCGCCGAGGATCTCATGCCCGCCGGGGCGGAGATCGAGAGCTCGTGGCCGCCGGCCACGGGCTCCAGCTCGGCGGCCACGTCGGTGACGACCGAGGCGAGGTCGACGGGCTCGTGCGGGGCGACGCGGCCGGTGTCGGCGCGGGCGAGCAGCAGCAGGTCGGCGACCAGGCGGCGCATCCGGTGCGAGGAGCGCAGGGCCGAGGCGGCGGCCTCGCGCTGCTCGCCGTCGAGCGTCTCCTCCAGCAGCTCGAGGTTGGCGAGCACAGAGGTCAGCGGCGTGCGCAGCTCGTGCGAGGCGTCGGCGACGAACTCGCGCTGGCGCACCAGCGCCCTCGGTCTCGGTGCGGGCGTCGCTGAGCGCCGCGAGCATCGACTCCAGCGTGCGCCCCAGCTCGGCGACCTCGTCCTCGGCGTCCGAGCGCGGGATCGTCACCGCCGGGTCGCGCGAGCGCTCGACCTCGCGCGCGGCTGCGGTCAGCTCGGTGATCGGCTCCATCGCCCGCCGCGCGGTGGCCAGGCCGGCGAGCAGCGCGAGCAGGGCGCCGCCGAGCACGCCGAAGGCCAGGAACACCTTCACGCGGTTGGCGGTCGCCTGGACCTCCGACAGCCGCTGCGCGTACTGGATGACGACCGGGTCGACGTAGTTGACGACCTCGACGCGCGCGCGACTCGACGCGCCAGCCGTCGACGTTGACGCTGGAAGTGATGTACGGGCCGAAGCTCGGGCGCCCCGCGATGCCGGTCACGTAGTCGCCGCCCGGGGTGATGATCCGCACGGCGGCGTTCTGGCCGGAGGCGTAGTCGTCGAGGTTCGGGCCGCGGATCTTGCGCAGGTAGGTCGTGCCGTCGTCGCGCTGGCCGTAGCGGAGCTTGACCTCGCGGCTCAGCTCGTCGGCGGCGTCGGCCACCTGGCGGCTGAAGTCCGACTGGATGCGGCGCGTGGTCAGCACGCCAACGATGGCGGCGAAGCCGCACAGGATGACCAGCGTCAGCGCAGCGGATCCGCCGGCCAGGCGCCAGCGGATCGGGAGGCGCTTATACGCGGAGGACGTAGCCCGCGCCGCGGACCGTATGGAGGAGCCGAGGCTCGCCATCGGCTTCGAGCTTCCTTCGCAGGTTGGACACGAACACCTCGATGGTGTTCGTGATCGAGAACGGGTCGTAGCCCCACACCTCGTCGAGCAGCTTCTGGCGAGAGATCACCAGCCGCTCGTTGCGCATCAGGTACTCGAGCAGCTCGAACTCGCGCTGGGTGAGCTCGATCCGCCGGTCCCCGCGCGAGACCTCGTGGGTGTCGGGGTTGAGCATCAGGTCGGCGACCCGCAGCGGCGCCATGCCGCGCGGCGGGCGGCGGCGCAGCAGCGCGCGCATGCGCGCCAGCAGCTCCTGGCGCTCGAACGGCTTGACCAGGTAGTCGTCGGCGCCGACGTCCAGGCCCTCCACGCGGGACTCCAGCGCGTCGCGCGCGGTCAGCATCAGGATCGGCACCTCGTCGCCGTCCTCGCGCAGCCGCTTGGCGACGTCAACGCCGTCCAGGCGCGGCAGCCCGAGGTCCAGCACGATCAGATCCGGCAGGAACGCGTGAGATTCCTCGAGCGCCTGCACGCCGTCGCCGGCCAGCTTGACCTCATAGCCCTCCATCCGCAGCGAGCGCTGCAGGACCTGCGCGATCTCGTCGTCGTCCTCGACGACCAGGATGCGGACGGGGCGGGTGGCGGTGTCCATCCCCTGTGATGTTAGGTCGATTCCGGACTTTGCCGGGAGATGTTCAGCCGCGGTTTATCTCGACGACCCTCGCGCCGTTGGCCGCGACCGCCTCCGCGAGGCGCTTCCGGTCGAAGCGCCCGGGCACCCCGGTGCACATGTCGGGCTGCACGGCGTCCGGGTCGCGAGGGTCCGAGATCATCGCGCGGGCGCCCTCGGGAGCGGCGCACCGGGCCGCAGGCGGACGCCGACCTCGGTCCCGCCCTCGCCGCCGATCGGCCCGGGGGAGACGACCACCACGTCGCGGATCGAGCTCCACGGGACGGCGGTGATCATCGTCCGCTGGTCGCCGTACTCGTAGCGCACGCCGCGGCCGAGCTTGACGCCCTCGCGTCGACCTGGAGCACCAGCGAACGCTGCCACGCCTGGTAGAGGACGATCAGCCCGAACGCGACGATGAAGAACAGCGGGAAGCCGGGGAGCCCGAGCCGGTCGGCGGCGAACAGCGCCACCGGGATGGCGACCAGCGGGACCAGGGCGGTGGCCCTGGGGGCGCGCAGCGTGTAGCCCATCAGCCGACGGCGACGGCGATCGCGATGATCCCCAGGCCGATCACCGCGAAGACGGTCCCGAGGGCCACGAACGCGCCGTGGATGAACCCGACGCCCGACCCGGGGACCCGGACGTCGGACGGGTTCGCCGGGTCGTAATCGACCTCGATCGGCTGCCCGGCTGATGGCGCTTGATGTTCGTGCCGCCGCCGGTCTCCGCCTCGACCTCCGGCCGTCGGCGGTCGTGAACTTGACCACGGGCACCCAGATCACCCGCTGCTCTGCCGCTCCGGCCGAGCGCGAGCGGACGTCGGTGACGACCCCGGAGGCGCGCGCGGCGCGGCGTCGAAGCCGCCCTGCGACGGCGCATCCCGATCCCGCGCCGGCGAACAGCACGCCGAAGACGATGAAGACCAGCCCGACGACGATGACGGTGCCCATCATCGCGAAGAGAGTCAGGGCGATCACCGCGAACAGGACGCCCACCGCGATGCTCCCGACGCCGGACAGCAGCCCGCCGGCGCCTGTCCGCATGCGGACGTCAGCGGGGTTGGCCGGGTCGTAGAGCACCTCGAGCGGTCCCCCGCCTGCGGGCGGCCGAAGAGCCCGCGGTGCGATGTCGTCTCGGCCTCCACGGTGCGACCGTCCGCTGGTCGTGAAGCGCACCACCGGGGTCGACACCTTGGTCTGGCCCCTGCTGCCCGAGACCCACTCCTCACGCACGTCCAGGATCTCCGCGGCGGCGCGCTCCGCGCGGGCCTCGAAGCGGCGCGTGGCGATCAGGCGGCGGACGCCCGACGAGCGCGACGAACGCGCCCGACGGCGGCGAACAGCGTACGGGAAGTAGTCCATCAGGGCGATTGATACCCCGCCGCTCGGAAGGTGCGGGCGCGCCCGTCGAAGGAGGCGGAGCCTGATGCCAGCCCGCAAAGCCCCCGCCCGCCGAGGCAAGCCCCGCGCGAGGCGCGCCGCGCCGCGCCCGGCCTGGCCACGCCTGCCCGAGTTCGAGCAGCGCCAGCTCGACCTGATCGGCCTTGGGCTGATCGCGCTCGCCGTCTTCTTCGCGTTCCTCGTCTACTTCCAGACCGACGGCGGCGAGGCCGGCAGCTGGACCGTCGACTCGCTGCGCTGGCTGCTGGGCGCCGTGCACTACGCCGTGCCGGTCGCGCTGCTGGCCGGCGGCGCGATCCTCGTCATGCGCCCGGCGCTGCCCGCCGTGCGGCCGTTCCGCGCGGGCGCGGTGTGCCTGTTCGCCGCGCTCTGCCTCGGGCTGGCCGCCGGCACCCTGGGGCTCGGCCCCGAGGGCGCGCGTCCCGGCTTCTGGGACCCGGAGTGGGTCCGCACGCGCGGCGGGATGGTCGGCGAAGGGCTCTTCTGGGGCTCCTCGACGCTGCTCGGCGGGGTCGGCGCCCACATCCTCGCTGTCTTCCTCTTCCTGGCGGGCGTGCTGCTGCTCACGGGCGCCTCGATCGCGGGCGTGATCAAGGCGACAGCGACTCCACCGCGCGCGTCGTGCGCGAGAGCACGCAGGTCGTGACGCGCCGCCGCGCGGCGGCCGAGGAGCTGCGGGAGCTGGAGACGGGGGAGGGGCGCGTGTCGATCGCCGACCCGCCCGAGTTCGAGCCCGAGACGCCGAAGCCGGAGGAGGATCCGACCGAGTTCTGGTCCGGGCCCGACCGCTACCCCGACCTGTACGGCGGCAGGCGCCCGAGCCCGAGCCCGAGCCCGAGCCGCAGATGGAGCTGCCGGAGCCCGACGAGGAGCCGAGCCTCGCCGAGGATCCCGAGAAGGACGAGGAGGGCGTCACGCGCTCCACCGACCCGGCGCCGACTGACGCCGCAGGGCCGCTACCGCGCCGCCGGTCACCGAGTCGCCCGACTTCCAGTGGACCGTCCCGGACCCGCGCTTCCTCAAGCGCTCGTCGGGCGAGGCGCTGCGCCCCGACACCGCCGGCCAGGAGAAGATCGCCGCCGCAGCTGATCGAGGCGCTCGACCACTTCGAGGTCCAGGCAAGGTGATCGGGATGGTCGCCGGCCCGCACATCACCCGCTACGAGCTGCGCCTGGCGCCCGGGCATCAAGGTCGGCAAGGTCGCCCAGCTCAAGGACGACCTCGCCTACGCGCTGGCCGCCGCCGAGATCCGCATCCTCGCCCCGATCCCCGGCAAGCAGGCCGTCGGCGTCGAGGTCCCCAACGCGCGCCGCCGCATCGTGCACCTCGGCGACGTCTTCCAGGAGCCGCCCGGCGACTGGTCGCCGCTCACCGTGTGGCTCGGCAAGGACGTCGCGGGCCGGGCGATCGGCGCCGACCTGGCCAAGATGCCCCACCTGCTGGTCGCGGGCACCACCGGCGCGGGCAAGTCCGGCGCCGTCAACGCGATGCTCTCCTCGATCCTGCTGCGGGCCACGCCGCACGAGGTGCGGATGGTGCTCGTCGACCCCAAGCAGGTCGAGCTCAACCACTACGACTCGATCCCGCACCTGCTGACGCCGGTCATCACTCGCCCGCGCCAGGCCGCCACCGCGCTGCAGAACCTCGTGCGCGAGATGGAGCAGCGCTACTCGTACATGTCGCTCGCGCGCACGCGCTCGCTGATCGAGCTCAACAAGGTCGCGCGAGAAGCGCGGCGAGCCGCCGCTGCCCTACGTGCTGTGCGTGATCGACGAGCTCGCCGACCTGATGATGGTCGCGCCGGCCGACGTCGAGGACTCGATCATCCGCATCGCCCAGAAGGCGCGCGCGGTCGGCATCCACCTCGTGCTCGCCACGCAGTCCCCGCGGGTGGACGTCATCACCGGCATGATCAAGGCCAACGTCCCGTCGCGGATCGCCTTCGCCGTGTCGTGCCAGACCGACTCGCGCGTGATCCTCGACCAGAACGGCGCCGAGTCGCTGCTGGGCATGGGCGACATGCTCTTCTCGCCCGTCGGCTCCTCGCGCCTGCAGCGCATCCAGGGCGCGTTCATCGACGAGAGCGAGATCGAGAAGCTCACCGAGGCCTGGCGCAAGCAGGGCGAGCCGGAGTTCCGCGAGGAGCTGCTCGAGGAGGTCGAGGAGGTGCCGGAGGAGTCGGCGGCTCCGACGACGGCTTCGATCCCGACGAGGATCCGCTGCTCGGCGACGCCATCCGGCTGGTGGCCGAGATGCAGACCGCGTCGACCTCGATGCTCCAGCGCCGCCTGCGCCTGGGCTACACGCGCGCCGGCCGCCTGATCGACATGCTCGAGCGCCGCGGCGTCATCTCCGGCTACGAGGGGTCCAAGCCCCGCCAGGTGCTCGTCACGGAGTCCGACCTGCCTCGCGTGCTCGCGTCGCTGGACCCGGCGGCCGACGCGGTCGTCGTTCCTGAAGACGCGCGACTAGCCTCTCGTGGGCTGATGCCCGAGATCGGTGAGACCCTCCGCGAGGCGCGGATGCGCCGCCGGATCGACATGGCGGAGGTCGAGGCCGCCACGAAGATCCGCGCGAAGTACCTGCGCGCGCTCGAGAGCGAGGAGTGGGACCTGCTCCCGGGCCCCACCTTCGTCAAGACGTTCCTGCGCACCTACGCGGACTACCTCGAGCTGGACTCCCGGCTGCTGGTGGAGGAGTACAAGCAGCGCTTCGAGCGCCCGGCCGGCATGGAGCTGACGCCGCTGAACCTGCGCAGCCAGCGGCGCCGCCGGCGCGTCGCGCCGCGGATCGGGCCCGGGCGTGATCGTCGTGGTCGTCGGCATCTCGTGCTGCTCGGCGTGCTGTACGCGCTCGGGAAGTTCGGCGAGGAGGACGACAAGACGCCCGCGACGAACCTCGAGGCCACGCCGACCGCGACGCCGAAGAAGGCCAAGAAGAAGCGCCAACAAGCAGAACGCGCCGCGAGCCGCTCGAGCAAGCCGATGCGGGTGCGCATCTCCGCCACGGGGCAGGTCTACGTCTGCATGGAGGACTCGCGCGGACGCGCCGTGGTGGACAAGCAGACGCTCGACCAGGGCGAGTCGACGCGCACGTTCACCGGGCGCCGCTTCAAGGTCACGTTCGGGACCGCGGCGGCGCGGATGCGCGTGAACGGCAAGTCCTACGGCGTGGCGACGAGCCAGGACCCGGTCGGCTACGAGCTGCGGTCCGGGCGCAAGCCGCGCCGCATCACCAGCGGGCTCGCCGACCTGCACGTGACCGCGCGCGCGGGCATCGTCGTCACCGGCACCGAGGTCCTGTCGGGGATCATCGCCGACCGCAACGGGCCCTGGCTGTCGGAGCGGCTGCGCGACCCGCGGCGTCGACCTCGCGCACGTGATGATCGTCGGCGACCGCCGCGCCGACCTGCGCGCCGCGCTCGACTTCTTGGCGGCCGAGGGCATGGACCTCGTGATCACCAGCGGCGGCCTCGGGCCGACCGCGGACGACCTGACCGCTGAGGTCGTCGCGGAGTTCGCCGGGCGCGAGATGGAGCTCGACGAGGCGCTGGAGGGGCGGATCGCCGTGATCCTCGAGCGCCTGCGGGCGCGCTGGCGCGGCGGGATCGACGAGGACGCGATGCGCGCCGGCAACCGCAAGCAGGCGATGGTGCCGGCGGGCGCCGACGGTGCTCGAGCCGGTCGGCACCGCGCCCGGGCCTGGTCGTGCCCGGGCGCCGCCGGTGGTCGTCGTGCTCCCGGGCCCGCCCGGCGAGCTGCAGCCGATGTGGGAGACGGCGCTGGAGGCCGAGCCGCGTGCGCGGCGTGCTCGCCGCGCGCCGGACGCTCGAGCAGCGGATCATGCGCCTGTTCGGCCTCCCGGAGTCCGAGATCGCCCAGACCCTGCGCGCGCCGAGGCGTCCGGCGTGCCGCTGGAGCGTCTGGAGATCACCACCTGCCTGCGGCGGGGCGAGATCGAGATCGCGACGGTGTTCGACCCCGAGGCCGCCGAGGACTACGCGGCCTTCGAGACGGTCGTCGCCGAGGAGTACGGCGAGCGGCTGTTCGCCCGGAACGGCGAGACGATCGACGACATCGTCATCGCGGCGCTGGCCGGCCGGACGATCGCGACGGCCGAGTCGTGCACGGGTGGGCTGATGGCGGCGCGGCTCACCGACCGCGGCGGCTCGTCTGCATACGCGCTGGGCGGGATCACGGCGTACTCGAACGAGGCGAAGGTGAAGCTGGCGGGCGTCGATCCCGGCGCTGATCGAGGCGCATGGTGCCGTGTCGCCGGAGGTGGCGTCCGCGCTGGCCGACGGCGCGGTCGCGCGCGTTCGGCGCCGACTCGGCATCGGCATCACCGGCATCGCCGGCCCGGGCGGCGGGACCGAGGAGAAGCCGGTCGGGACGGTCTGCCTGTGCCTGGCCCTCGGCGGCGAGCGGATCGAGCGCACCGTGCAGCTGCCCGGCGGCCGCGCGATGGTGCGCGAGCGGACGACGACCGTCGCGATGCACCTGCTGCGTCGCCTGTTGCTGCGTGAGCGCGCAGCGGCTGTTCGTCGCGCTGGAGCTGCCCGCGCGCCGCCGTGGCGGCGCTGGCGGCGTTCCGGGACGCGGAGGCCGCGGACGAGTGGCGGCCCGTGCGCGACGAGGCGCTGCACCTGACGCTCGCGTTCCTCGGCGCGCGGCCCGAGGAGGACGTCGAGCTGGTCGGCCTGTCCTGGAGGCGGCCGCGGGGCCGGCGCCGCCGCTGCGGCTCGGGCCTGCGCTGCTCCTCCCTCCGCGGCGGGCGCGGGTGCTGTGCGCGACGGTCGAGGACCTCGACGGCGAGCTCGCGGCGCTGCAGGGGCGGGTGAGCGCGGGGCTGGCCTCGGCCGGGCGTGTACGAGCCGGAGACCCGCGCCGTTCCGCCCGCACGCGACGGTGGCCCGCCTGCGCTCCGGCGCTCGGCCGCCGCGGGCGGCGCGACGCTGGCCCCGAGCCGCGTCTCCTTCGAGGGCGAGGCGCGTGACGCTGTTCCGCTCGCGCCCGCAGCGCGGAGGGGCGCTGTACGAGGCGCTGGCGCGCGTGCCGCTCTCGTAGGGTCGTCCAGCGATCTTGCGGTTGGCTACAGCCGCTTTATCGTTGCTCGCGGATGGCCACACGCTCACTTCTTCGGCGGCCGTCCTCGCCGTGCTGGCCTCGCTC
Source organism: uncultured Chloroflexia bacterium (assembly GCA_963746075.1). Taxonomy (GTDB): domain Bacteria; phylum Chloroflexota; class Limnocylindria; order Limnocylindrales; family CSP1-4; genus CF-46. The sequence goes on along the minus strand of CAVUZY010000004.1, from coordinate 1,477,472 downwards.
GGCCTCCCGGCGGCGCTCGACGGCCGCGCCCTGGCGCCACTGCAGGCGAGATGCCGCAGACACGAGTGCGCGACGCTGAAGGTGCCGCTCGACCGCACCGGCGCGCTCCCCGGCGTGCGTCCCGCTCAAGCTCGCGCGGCTCAGCTCCGACGCCGCGCTCCCGACGCTCGTCTACCTCTCCGGCGGGCCGGGCGGCGCGGGCATCGAGGAGATGCTCGCCGTCATGCCGCTCGCGCCGGTCCTCACCGACCGCTACCGCGTCGTGGGCTTCGACCAGCGCGGCACCGGCGGCTCCGGGCTGCTGCGCTGCCCGAAGCTCGAGCGCGACGTCCGGCTGCGCAGCCCCTCTGCCGGCGCCGACTGCGCGCGGCGCCTGGGCGCGGCGCGGACGAAGTACACGACGCCGGACTCCGTCGAGGACCTCGAGGCGATCCGCGTCGAGCTTGGCGTGGAGCGGCTGACGCTGTTCGGGATCTCCTACGGCACCGAGCTGGCGCTCGCCTACGCGCGCGCCCATCCCGACCACGTCGACCGGATGATCCTCGACTCGGTCGTGGACCCCGACGACCGCGACCCGTTCGGGCTGGCCGGCTTCCGCGCCATGGGCCCGCGCTCGCCGGGCTGTGCCCTGGCCGCTGCCGGGGCGTCAGCCGCGACCCGCTCGCCGACGTCGCCACGCTGGCCGCGCGGCTGCGGACCCGCGATCTGCGCGGGCGGGCCTACGACCGCCGCGGGAAGGGCCACCGCCGCTCGGCGGCCGACCGCGATCGCCGACCTCCTCTACGACTCCGACTACAACCCGCCGCTGCGCGCCGCGATGCCGGCCGCGGTCCGCGCCGCGCTGGCCGGCGACGCCGCGCCGCTGGTGCGGCTCAGCGCCGAGGGCGACGGCCTCGCCGACCTCCCGTCGCCGAAGTCGTTCTCCAGCGCCCGCTACGCGACCGTGTGCGAGGAGACGCCGCTGCCGTGGGACGCCGCGACGCCGTTCGAGGGCCGGCTCGCGGAGGCCACGCGGCGCGCCGCCGAGCTGGGGCCGGCGGCGTTCGCGCCGTTCGACCTGCGTACCGCGGCGGCGGACGAGATCGGGCTCTGCCTCGGCTGGCCGGGCGTGCCGTCGGGCCGCGTCGCCGGCGCCCGAGGCGCCGTATCCCGCCGTTCCGACGCTGATCCTGCAGGGCGGCGAGGACCTGCGCACGCCGCCCGAGGGCTCCGCCGACGTCGCGCTCGACATCCCCGGCTCCCAGCGCGTTGTCGTGCCCGGCGTCGGGCACGCGGTGGTGGGCGGCGACCCGAGCGGCTGCGGCGTGCGCGCGCTGAAGCGCTTCGTCGAGGGCCGCCCGGCCGGCGGCGACTGCCCGCGGGTCGGCACCGGCGTGCCCGCCCTGGCGCTGCCGCCCGCGCGCCTGCGCGCCGTGCGGCCGCTGCGCGGGACGCGGGGCCGGGCGGGGCGCACGGCCGCCGCGATCGGCGTGACCGTCGACGACCTCGTGTTCTCGCTCTCGCCGGCCTTCCTGGCCTACTCGGGCGGCGGGCTGCGCGGCGGGAGCTTCGCGGTGCGCGCCCAGAGCGTCGTGATGAAGCGCTTCTCGGCGATCCGCGGCGTGTGGATCTCCGGCTCGGCGCGCAACGGGGTGCTGCGCCTGCGGGTCGGCGGGCGCGCCGCCGCCCGCGGCCGGGTCACGCTGCGCCGCGGCGGGCGGCTGCGCGGACGCCTCGGCGGCCGCCGCGTCAACGCGCGGGTGAGCGGGATCGCGAGCTTCGCCGTCCGCGTCCGGCTCCGGCGGCGCGCGGACATCTTCGCGCCCCTTGCGCGCAAGTCGTCACATCCGCGTCTGGTTCCGTCACCCGCTCGCTGACAGCCTGTCCCGTTCCGTCCGACCCGCCCCCAGACTTGGCGGGATCCCGAGACGACGACTTCAGAGGAGCAGCCCGATGAGCACGCAGGAAGCCGCGCACGGCACCAAGGCCCGCGACGCCGCGCCTGCAGGGCGCGCTGACCCAGATCGAGCGCCAGTTCGGCAAGGGCACCGTCATGCGGATGGGCGACGAGGGCGCCCAGGTGAAGGTCGACGCGATCCCCACCGGCGCGCTGTCGCTCGACCTCGCGCTCGGCATCGGCGGCGTGCCGCGCGGCCGCATCGTCGAGGTCTTCGGCCCGGAGTCCTCCGGCAAGACGACGCTCGTCTACCACATCATCGCCGAGGCGCAGAAGCTCGGCGGCGTGTGCGCGTTCATCGACGCCGAGCACGCGATGGACCCGCTGTACGCCCAGCGGATCGGCGTCGACATCGACGAGCTGCTCGTCTCCCAGCCCGACTACGGCGAGCAGGCGCTGGAGATCGCCGACATGCTCGTGCGCTCCGGCGCGGTCGACGTCGTGGCGGTCGACTCCGTCGCGGCGCTGACGCCGCGGGCCGAGCTCGAGGGCCAGATGGGCGACCAGACGGTCGGCCTGCAGGCGCGGATGATGTCCCAGGCGATGCGCAAGCTCGCCGGCAACCTGAACCGCACGCAGACGCTGTGCGTGTTCACCAACCAGATCCGCGAGAAGGTCGGCGTCATGTTCGGCTCGCCGGAGACCCAGCCGGGCGGCCGCGCGCTGAAGTTCTACTCGTCGCAGCGCCTGGACATCCGCCGCATCGAGACGCTCAAGGACGGCACCGAGGCGGTCGGCAACCGCGTCCGCGTCAAGGTCGTCAAGAACAAGGTGGCGGCGCCGTTCCGCCAGGCCGAGTTCGACATCGAGTTCGGCAAGGGCATCTCGACGCTCGGGCTGCATCCTCGACCTCGGGATCGAGCACAACATCGTCACCAAGTCCGGCTCGTTCTTCTCCTACGGCGACGAGCGCCTCGGCCAGGGCCGCAACAACGCCAAGGCGCTACCTGGACGAGCACCCCGAGGTCGCCAAGGAGATCGAGGACAAGATCTACGACGCGCTGGGCCTCGACCGCAGGACCTCGTCGGCGCCGATCGAGCGACGACGACCGGACGCCGACGGTCGCCGGAGATCGCGCCGGCGGCGTAGCGCGGCGGCCGTGCTCGCCAGGCGGCCTCGACGGTCGCGCGCTCGAGGACGACCGCCGAGCTCGCGGCTCCAGCACGCCCGCGACGCTCGGCCGTGGACGCGCGCCTCAACCGGCGCGAGCGCACGGTCGCCGAGGTGCGCGCGGCATGCTCGAGGGCAAGCGCGTCGAGCCGGCGGCCGATCGACGCGGTGGTGGCGCGAGCTGCGCGAGCAGGGCTACCTCGACGACGCGCGCTACGCCCGCCGTTCGCCGAGGACCGCCGGCGGCTGGACGGCTGGGGCGCCGAGCGGATCGAGCGCACGCCTGCGCGCGCTGGGCGTGGACCGCGAGCTCGTCGCGCGCGCGCCGTCGGCGAGCAGGACCGCGACGAGCGAGCTCGAGCGCGGCGCTCGAGCTCCTGCGCCGCGCTTCCCGAGCCGCCGCGAGACGCCGCGCGACCGCGACCGCGCGCTCGGGATGCTGGTGCGCAAGGGCTACGAGCTCGAGCTCGCCCACGACGCGCTGCGCCGCCACGCGGCGCGCACGACGAGCCGTCTGGACTGACGGCGCCGGCGTTGCGCGGTTTGCGCGGGCAGCCTCGCGGTACTACGATCCAGCGCAAGCGACAGACCGGCCGTGAACGGCCTTGAAACACCAGCAAATCAGCACTTTTTCTAGCGGAACTCAGCAGCTTCAGACGTGACGGCGAACATCGACGACCGATTCGGGCGAGCACGCTCGGACCCGGACCAGCGCGTCCAGGCGCAACGACCCAACCGCGCATCCTAGCCGCCATCTGACGGGCGGCCGCCGGCCGCCTTCCTGCGTTTCCTCCGCTCGTGCCAGGCACGGCCCGGTCTGCCGCTCGCCAACGAGGGACCACGGACTCGCGCCTCGGCGGCGCCAGGCGGGGGAGAGGAAACGGAAATGGAAATCGTGATCGCGGCGGTCGTGGTGGCCTTGGGGCTCGGCGCGGGTCTGGTGGTCGCCGCACGGCTGCTCGCGAAGCGCGCGCCGGGGGTCGTGGCGAGCCGCGCCGGCGGCGCCGGCCGCGAAGCCCGTCGCCGAGCGGCGGCGCGCGCGCGGCGACGACGACGCGCTCGCCGCGCAGCGCGGAGATCGGGCGCCAGGAGGAGCGGCTCGTCGGCCGCGAGGAGGCGCTCGACGGACGCGGGTCGCCCAGCTCGAGCGCCGCGAGCAGGCGCTCGCCGCAGCCGCGAGCAGGAGATCGCCGCCCAGCGCGAGCGGCTCGTGCGCGAGCTCGAGCGGGCGTCCGGGATGTCGCGCCGCGCAGGCCAAGCAGCTCCTGCTCAAGGAGCTCGAGGACCAGGCCCGCCACGACTCGGCGCAGCTGCGTGCGCCAGATCGAGGAGGAGACCAAGCGCGACGCCGAGCGCCGCGTGCGCAACATCCTCTCGCGTCGTGCATGCAGCGGCTCGCCGCCGGCCACGCCGCCGAGACGACGGTGTCGGTCGTCCAGCTCCCCTCCGACGACATGAAGGGCCGCATCATCGGCCGCGAGGGCCGCAACATCCGCGCGCTCGAGAACCTCACCGGCGTCGACTTCATCATCGACGACACGCCGAACGCGGTCGTCCTCTCCGGCTTCGACGGCGTGCGCCGCGAGATCGCGCGCATGACGCTCGAGAAGCTGCTGCAGGACGGCCGCATCCACCCGGCGCGGATCGAGGAGACCTACTACCAGGCCAAGTCCGAGCTCGAGGCCCACATCGTCGAGGCCGGCGAGCAGGCGTGCCTTCGAGGCCGACGTCGGCAGCCTGGACCCCGAGCTGGTCAAGATCCTCGGCCGCCTGAAGTTCCGCACGAGCTACGGCCAGAACGTGCTCGCGCACTCGGTCGAGTGCGCGCACCTGGCGGCGATGATGGCCGACGAGCTCGGCGCCAGCGCCCAAGACCGCGCGCCGCGCCGCGCTGCTGCACGACATCGGCAAGGCCGTCTCGCACGAGATCGAGGGCCCGCACGCGCTCGTCGGCGGCGACCTGGCGCGCCGCCACGGCGAGTCCGAGGCCGTCGCGCACGCGATGGAGGCCCACCACAACGAGGTCGAGCCGCAGACCGTCGAGGCGGTGATCGTCCAGGCCGCCGACGCGCTGTCCGGCGCCCGCCCCGGCGCGCGCGGCGAGTCGCTCGAGCAGTACGTCAAGCGCCTGCGCGACCTCGAGCAGCATCGCCACCCGCCACGAGGGCGTCGACAAGGTCTACGCGATGCAGGCCGGCCGCGAGATCCGCGTGATGGTCGCGCCCGGGCGCGATCGACGACGACGGCGCGGTGCTGCTCTCGCACGAGATCGCCCGCGAGATCGAGCAGGAGCTCGAGTACCCCGGCCAGATCAAGGTCACCGTCATCCGCGAGTCGGGGCGACGACTACGCGCGCTGAGCCGCCGCCGCTGTTCGGCGCCGCGACGCGATGACGTGGAGCGCCGCTGGAGCGCCGCCGCGGCCCGCGCCGCCTCCGAGCGCACGCCTGACGCCGAGCGGAGGACGTGCCCTACACCGGCCGCACCGGGTTCGACGGCGTCCGCTGAAGGCCAGCGCGGGCTTACGGGCTGAGGGCGGCAGCTCCGGCGGCCCGTCGCCGCCCGGCGTAACCTGACCGTGGTGAAGCGCTTCCACGTCACCACCTTCGGGTGCCAGATGAACGAGCACGACTCCGAGCGCATGAAGGGCATGCTCGAGTCGCTCGGCTACGCGCGAGGTCGCCGAGCGCGCGCGACGCCGACCTGATCCTCTTCAACACCTGCTCGATCCGCGAGAAGGCCGACGCGCGCTTCGTCGCCCACCTGCACGAGGCCAGCGAGCTCAAGCGCGCGCGACCCGGAGCGCGTGATCGGCGTCGGCGGCTGCTGGGCGCAGTCGGTCAAGGACGAGGTGTTCCGCCAGTTCCCGTTCGTCGACGTCGCGTTCGGCCCCGGCCAGGTGCACAAGCTCGCCGAGTTCCTCACCAGCGACTCGCTGACCGCGCAGGGCTTCTTCGAGTTCGAGGGCTTCACCGGCCACCTGCCGGCCAAGCGCGGCGCGCGACTTCCAGGGCTGGGTGCAGATCTCGCGCCGGCTGCAACATGGTCTGCTCGTACTGCATCGTGCCGTCGACCCGCGGCCGCGAGGTCTCGCGGCCGCTGGACGAGCTCGTCGACGAGGTCGCGCGGCCTGGCCGCCGACGGCGTGCGCGAGGTCACGCTGCTGGGCCAGAACGTCAACTCCTACGGGCGCGACCTGCGCCCGCGCGGCGTCGTTCGCCGAGCTGCTGCACGCGCTCGACGGCGATCGACGGGCTCGACCGCATCCGCTACACGAGCCCGCACCCGAAGGACATGCGCGAGGACGTGATCCGCGCCCACGCCGAGCTGGCCAGCGTCTGCGAGCACATCCACCTGCCGCTGCAGTCGGGCTCCTCGCGGGTCCTCAAGGCGATGCGGCGCACCTACACGCGCGAGCGCTTCCTGGACCGCGTCGCGCTGATCCGCGAGCACGTCCCGGACTGCGCGATCACCACCGACATCATCGTCGGCTTCCCGGGGGAGACCGAGGCGGACTTCGAGCGAGACGCTCGAGGTCGCCGAGGAGGTCGGCTTCGACGGCGCCTTCACGTTCATCTACTCGCCGCGCCGCGGCACCGAGGCGGCCGCGTTCACGGACGACTTCGTCCCGCACGAGGTCGTGCGTCGAGCGCATGGAGCGCCTCGTCGAGGTCGTCCAGCGCCGCGCCCGCGAGCGCGCCCAGCGCTTCGTCGGCCGCACGCTCGACGTGCTCGTCGAGGGCACGTCGCGCACCGACCCGAGCCGCCTGCGCGGCCGCACGCGCCACAACAAGGTCGTCAACTTCGACGGCCTCGCGCAGCCGGGCGAGATCGTCCCGGTCGCGATCACGTCGGCCACGCAGCCAGACGCTGATGGGCGAGGAGTCGCTGCTCGCCCGCGCCCTCGCGTAGCGCCGCTTCAGTCCATCCGCCTCGTATGCGAACATATGTTCGTATGCGGTGGGATTCGCAGTCGGTCGAGCAGGATCGAGCAGGGCGCGCCTCCCGGGCTACCGGGACGCGCGGTCGTCCGCCGCTTCGACGCGCCGGAGGCGCTCGACACCCGCTTCCACGAGGTCCGCGCCAAGTCGGCGCTCAACCGGTCCCGGGGGCGTCGCGGATGCCGTTCCGCTGGACGATCAACCCGTACCGAGGCTGCAGCCATGCCTGCGTCTACTGCTTCGCGCGCCCGACGCACGAGTACCTGGACCTCAACGCGCGGCGGGACTTCGAGCGGGAGATCGTCGTCAAGGTCAACGTGCCGGAGGTGCTGCGGGCCGAGCTGGCGCGGCCGTCGTGGAAGGGCGAGCACGTGGCGCTGGGGACGAACACGGACCCGTACCAGTGGGTCGAGGGCCGCTACAAGCTGATGCGCGGCGATCTGGGAGGCGCTGCGCGACGCGCGCAACCCGTGCTCGATGCTGACGAAGTCGCCGCTGCTGCTGCGCGACCTGGACCTGCTGCAGGAGATCGCGGAGGTGACGGAGTTCAGCGCGTGCCTGTCGGTGCCGACGCTCGACGAGAAGGCGTGGCGGGCGACCGAGCCGCACACGCCGCATCCCGCGGGCGCGGCTGGAGGCGGTGGCGCGAGCTCAACCGCGGCGGGGATCCCGACGGGGATCCTGATCGCGCCGCTGATGCCCGGGATCAACGACGCGCCGGAGCAGGTGGAGGAGATCGTGCGAGCTGGCGACCGAGGCGGGGGCGACGAGCATCGGCGGGCAGGCGCTGTTCCTGCGCGGGCTCGGTGCGGGAGATCTTCTTCGACTGGCTGCGCGAGCACCGGCCGGACCTGCTGCCGCGCTACGAGCGGCTGTACCGCAACGCGCTCGCGGGTCTCGGACGCCGACCGGCGCGAGATCGAGCAGGCGGCCGGCGCGCCGTGGGCCGGGCGGCGCGGGTGGACCGGTTCCGCCACCGGGCCGGCCAGCGCCTGCGCGAGCGCGCGGAGGCCGAGCGCCAGCGCGCGATCGAGGCGGCGCTGCGCCGCCGGGAGGAGGGCGTCCAGCAGGCGCTGTTCTAGCGGCGTGCCACGCCGGCACGCGGTTTGCGGGATTTCGGCGATTTCCAGCGTCAGCCGAGCGTGTGACGGCGGGCACAGGTCCTGAAACCTGGCTACCGGAGCGTGTTGCCTTGGGTGTATGCCGAGATTCCACAAGCCGAACGTCCCGACCATGGCGTCCGCCGCGCGGGCGCGGAGCCTCACCGTGCAGACCGCCCAGAAGGCCAAGCAGGCCAAGCTCGAGCTGGTGGTCGTGGTGCCGCTGCTGGCCGCGACCGTGTTCGTCTACCTGCGCCGCCAGGAGCTGCTCGGCGTCGACGAGCCGGTGCGGATCGGCGCCGTCGGCGCTGATGGTGATCCTCGGCTGGGCGCTCGCGCGCGACATCGGCCGCTTCGCCGCGCCGGCGCTGTTCACGCGCGGATGGACCCGGCGACCGCCGGCACCGTCAGCTTCCTGATCCGGCTCGTGATGATCGCCGTCGCGGCGCTGCTCGCGCTGCGCGTCGCCGGCCTGGATCCGCGCACGCTGGCCGTCGGCGGCGCCATCACCGCGGTCGTCATCGGTCTCGCGGCCCAGCAGACGCTCGGCAACCTGATCGCCGGCATGGTCCTGATCGCGGCGCGCCCGTTCCGCGTCGGCGACCGCGTCCGCCTGCAGGCCGGCGCCGTGGCCGGGCAGATCGAGGGCGTCGTCGCGCTCGCTCGGGCTGCTCTACACGACGTTCGCGCAGGGCCAGGACTCGATCATGGTCCCCAACAACGTCGTGCTCGGCGCCGCGGTCGTGCCGCTGCGCGAGCCCGCCGCCGTCGACCTGCGCGCGCGGCTGCGCCCCGACGTCAAGCCCAGCGACTCCAGGCCCTGCTCGAGGACGAGCGTCCACACGCCCGTCCGCGGCGAGCCGCGCATCGCGCTGGAGGAGATCGACTCGCGACGAGGTCGTCGTCCGGATCACCGCCACGCCCGAGTCCGAGGCCGACGGCCCGCGCCTGGCCGACGAGATCCTGGCGGCCGTGGCCGCGATCGACGCGACGAGCGACGAGCGCGGCGCGCCGACGCGCGCTGAGGTCGCGCCGGCGGCGCGCTGCGCTAGCGCTTGGCGCGCTGCGCCTCGGCGATCTGCGTCGGCGATCCCGGCGCCGCATGCAGCGCTGGCCGGCGGCACGCCCGGCGCGACGCCGCGCGAAGACGGCCCGGCGCGCATCGCCGAGCGGCGCGACGTCGACCTCGGCGCCGGTTGCGCTCGATCGCGCGCAGCACGCCGGCGCGCGACCTGCTCGGGCGTCTTGGTGCCGACGAAGCGCGGGCAGCTTGACCCCGGAGTCGTGGAACATGCCGCGCGTCGCGGATGAAGCCGGGGAAGCACGACCGAGACGCCGACGCCGCTGCCGCGCAGGTCCTCGCGCAGCGCCGAGCGCGAAGCCGCGCAGGCCGAACTTGGTCGCCGAGTAGACCGCGCCGCCGCGCGCTGGCGGCCTTGCCGGCCAGCGAGGAGACGAACACCAGGTGCCCGGCGCCGCGCGCGGTCATCGGCTCGCACGAGCCGCGCGCGCGAGGATCATCGGCGCGCGCAGGTTGACGTCCAGCGCCCGGTCGATCTCCTCCTCGGAGAAGCTCGGCAGCAGCCCGCTGCCGGCAGCGCCGCGTTGGCCATCAGCACGTCGACGTCGCCGGCCTCGTCGAGCAGCCGCGCCAGCTCGTCGGCGCCGGCGAGGTCGCACGCCACGGCGCGGCCCGCCGGTCTCGGCCGCCAGCGGCTCGAGCACCTCGGCGCCGCCGGCCGGTCAGGACGCAGCGACGCGCCGCGCGCGGCCGAGCGCCCGGGCGATCGCGTGGCCGATGCCGCCGGTGGCGCCGGTCAGCGAGCACGGTGCGGCCGCGGAGGTCCATCGCGCGGCGAAGTACCAGGACGCCGCGGCCGCGGCGTCAGGCGAAGACGGCGACGGTGGCGGTGAAGCTGTGCAGGAAGTGCTCGCCGCCCACCGGGCCGATCTCGCCGGCCGCGAAGAACCCGGCCGCGGGCGCGCCGCCGAGCTCCTCGGCGACCGTCGTCGACGTCGTGGTCGGGGCGCCCGAACATCGCCTCGCCGCGCCCGTTGCAGGAGAACACGAGCGCGCCCGCGGGCGCGCGCCCGCCGAGCGCCTCCATCCGGATGCCCGAGCGCCTCGCGCAGGTCGCGGTCGGCGCTGGCGGCGTCGCGGGCGTGCAGCCGCACCACCTGGCCGGGGTGCACGTCGGCCGCGACCGCCACCTTGCCCGTGTCGGGGTCGGCGCCCACGAGGCCGCGCACCAGGAAGTCGCCCTGCACGTAGTCGGGCTTGTTGGCGTCGACCACGATCCCCATCAGCAGCCCGCCCTGCACCAGCTCGAGGTCGGCGGCGGGCAGGCTCTCGATCGTCTCGCGCAGCTTCTCCAGCGCCGGCACGCCGGCCAGCTCGTCGATCACGTTGCCCTCGGCGGCGGTGATCGTCAGCTCCGGGCCGAGCGGCGCCGCGCCCTGCGAGACGCACGGGAGCACCTCGACGCCGTCGAGCCGCACGCCGACCGCGCCCTCCTCGCGCACCTCGTCGCCGATGAACAGCACCGCGCCGTCGTCGGCCGAGCGGCCGGAGGCGAGCCCGCCGAGCAGCGGGAGCATCGGCGTGGAGTCCGACAGGAAGCGCAGCACCGCGTCGGTGGGGAAGGTGGCCGGGTCGGCGAAGACGATCGCGCCCGCGGCGCCCACCAGGTCGGGCATGCCGGTCAGGGCGCCGGCGCCCTCCTCGAGCTCCTCGACCGCGGCGTGGAACGTCGCGGCGAGGCCGTCCTCGCCGAGATGCGCGGCCCACACGGACGACCGCGGTGCCGCTCTCGACCTCCCGGTCGGCGCCGATCACGCCGCCGGCGCCGCAGCCGATCAGCGCGCCGGGGGCGAGTGCCTCGTGGACGCCCTCGAGCGTCGCCTCGGGCGCGGCGAGGTGCGCTCCGGACGCGAACACCACCGCCAGGTCGCACGCCGCGCCGCCGAGCGCGTCGCGCGCCGCCGCGCCCGCGTCGAGCGCGCCCTCGCGGGCGTCGGGGACGGTCGAGAGGCCGGTGCCGATGCGGACGGACATGGCCAACGACGATACTCCGCGCCGTGCGCGCGGTGATCGCGATCTTCGGGCCGACCGGCGTGGGCAAGACGGCCGTGGCGGTCGCGCTCGCCGAGCGGCTGCGCGCCGCGGGCGAGGACCCCGTCGCCGTGTCCGCCGACGCGCTGCAGCTCTACCGCGGGCTCGAGATCCTCACCGGCGCGCCCAGCGCCGCCGAGCGGGCCGCGCTCGAGCACCGCCTGCGTCGGCGTCCTGCCGATCGACGCCACCTTCACCGCGGGCGCGTTCGCCGCGCGCGCGCACGCCGAGATCGACGCGCTGCTCGCCGCCGGCCGCCGCCCGATCGTCGTCGGCGGCACCGGCCTGTACCTGCGCGCCGCGCTCGCCGAGCTCGACCTGCGCCCGCCGCCGACCCGGCGTCCGCGAGCGCCGCCGCGCGCGAGCTCGACCGAGCGCGGGGCGCCGCGCGCTGCACGCCGAGCTCGCCGCGCGGGCGCCCGCAGGCGGCCGCCGCGATCGCGCCCGACCGACGGCCAGCGGATCGTCGCGCGCGCTCGAGCTGCTCGACGCCGGCCACGCAGCCGCCCGGCGCGAGTCCGAGCTGTGGACCGCCGACACTGCGCCACCCGACGCTGCTCGCCGGGCTCACGATGGAGCGCGACGCGCTGTACGCGCGGATCGAGCGGCGGGTCGACGCGATGGTCGCCGCCGGCGCGATCGACGAGGTCCGCGCGCGCCGACGCCGCCGGCGCCTCGCGCGACGCCCGCCAGGCGCTCGGCTTCGAGCGAGCTGCTCGCCGGCGACGTCGAGGCGATGAAGCGCCAGCACCCGCCACTACGCCAAGCGCCAGCTCACCTGGATGCGCAAGCTGCCCGGCGTCACGGCGATCGACGTGACCGGGCCGCAGCCCCGAGCGACGTCGCGGCCGAGATACTGCCCTGACGATGCGCTTCGAGAAGTGGCAGGCCCTCGGCAACGACTACCTGATCGTGGAGCGCGACGACCTGCCGTTGGAGCTCACGCCCGAGCGCGTCCAGCTGCCTGTGCGACCCGCACTTCGGCCCCGGCGGCGACGGCGTCCTCGAGCTCTCGCCGCCCGACGAGCCCGGGCTTCGTCGCGCGCGCTGCGGATCTTCAACCCCGACGGCTCGGAGGCGGAGCTGTCGGGCAACGGCGCCCGCGAGGCGATCCTGTACCTGCGCCGCAGCGGCTGGACCGACGCCGCCACGTTCTCCATCGAGACCGCGGCCGGCGAGATCCGCCCGACGATCACGGGCGAGACCACCTGCCGCGTCGACATGGGCCGCGCCCGCCTGCCTCCAAGGACTTCCCCGGCGGCCCGCCGACGGCGCGGGAGTCGAGTCGGCGGGCGCACTGGCGCTTCCAGCACGTCCCGATCGGCAACCCGCAGTGCGCGATCCGGCTCGACGAGCCGCGAGGAGCTCGAGGCGCTCGACCTGGCCGCCGATCGGCCCCGGCATCCAGAACGACGCCGCGTTCCCCAACCGCACCAACGTGTCGTTCTGGTGCGAGCTCGCGCCCGGACAGCATCCGCGCCCGCATCTTCGAGCGCGGCGTGGGCGAGACGCTCGTCCTCGGGCACCGGCGCCTCCGGCGCGGCGGTCGCGCACGTGCTGCGCGGCGGCGACTCGCCGGTGACCGTCCAGCTCGACGGCGGCGAGCTGGAGGTCGACGTCGACGAGGCGCTGCACGTCGACCTGACGGGCTGGGCCGAGCCCGTCTACAGCGGCGAGCTGAGCCCCGAGCTGCTCGCTAGGTTGAAGGCATGACTCGAGGGAGCCTGGGGACTCGGGCTGGCCACGTTCGCCGGCGACAACCTGCTCGACGCGCGGTTCCCGAAGCCGCGCCTCGGCGCTCGACGACGCGCCGGAGGAGCCCGGCACCCGCGAGGTCGCTCGGCGCCGAGGCCGGCGACTTCGCGGGCGCCGCGCGCGAGGACAAGCTGCGCGGCGTCGCGCTCGGCGCCGATCGTGACCGTGATCGCCGACCTCGCCGAGCCGCCCGCCGACGCCGCGCGACGCCTACCTGCGCCTGCACCTGCTCTCGCACCGGCTCGATCAAGCCGCACGGCGCGAACCTCGACGGGATCTTCGGCGTGCTGCCCAACGTCGCCTGGACGAGCGCCGGGCCCGGTCGACCCCGCGCGCGCTCGACGACGTGCGCCTGCGCTTCCGCGCCGCCGGCGCAGCCGCTCGCACGTCACCGGCGTCGACAAGTTCCCGCGGATGACCGACTACGTCGTCCCGGCGGGCGTGCGGATCGCCGACGCCGACCGCGTCCGCCTCGGCGCCCACCTCGCCGAGGGCACGACCGTCATGCACGAGGGGTTCGTCAACTTCAACGCCGGCACGCTCGGCGCCTCGATGGTCGAGGGCCGCATCAGCGCGGGCGTGGTGGTCGGCGACGGCACGGACATCGGCGGCGGCGCCTCGATCATGGGCACGCTGTCGCGGCGGCGGCAACGACGGTGATCTCGATCGGCGAGCGCTGCCTGCTCGGCGCCAACGCCGGCCTGGGCATCTCGCTGGGCGACGACTGCATGGTCGAGGCCGGCCTCTACGTGACGGCCGGGACGCGGGTCACGCGCCCGACGGCGAGATCGTCAAGGCCGGCGAGCTCTCCGGCGCCGACGGCCTGCTGTTCCGGCGCAACAGCGCAGACCGGCGCGGTCGAGGTGCTGCCCCGCACGGGCACGTGGGCGGGCCTCAACGCGGCCCTGCACGCCAACTAGAGGCGGCGAGCATCTCCGCGGCGCGCTCGCACTCGGCCAGCGTCGGGACGAGCGCCAGCCGCACGAAGCCCTCGCCCGCCTCGCCGAAGAACTACCCGGGCGCGACCACGACGCCGCGCTCCAGCAGCCGCGCGGCGAGCGCCTCGCGTCGCCGCTCGAGCCACAGGAAGAACGTCGCGTCGCCGCCCGCGTTGCGCGAGGCCCGCCGCCTCCAGCGCCGGCAGGACGACGTCGCGCTTGGCGCGGTAGAGCGTCGCGCACCGCGTCCACGTGCGCCTCGTCGCCCCACGCCACGACCGCCGCGCGCTGGACGATCTCCAGCGGCGCCACGCCGACGTTGGGCCGGTAGCGCTTCGCAGCGCGCGCGATCACCTCCGGGTCGCCGGCGGCGAACCCCGTCCGGTAGCCGGGCATCGAGGAGCGCTTGGAGAGCGTGTTGAAGACGAGCACGTTGCGTGCGGTCGGCGACCTGCAGCGCCGAGGCGGGCGCGTCGGCGCCGAAGTACAGCTCGCGAGTAGGCCTCGTCGCTGGCCAGGACGAGTCGTGCTCGCGGGCCAGCGCGGCGGCGCGCTCGTAGAACTCCGAGCGGGGCGGTGGCGGCGGTCGGGTTGTTGGGGTAGTTCAGCCACAGCACGGCCGACCCGCGCCCACGTCGCGGCGTCGACCGCGTCGAGGTCGGGCAGGAAGCCGTTCGCGCCAGCAGCGGCAGCTCCAGCACCTCGCTGCCGGCGAACACCGCGCCGCGCTCGGAGACCGGGTAGGCCGGCGTGGTGACCGCGACGAGCTCGCCGCCGACGACCTGGGCGAGGTGGAAGATCGCCTCCTTGGAGCCGAGCGTCGGCACGACCTCGGTGTCCGGGTCCAGCGCGACGCCGAAGCGGCGCGCCGACCCAGCGCGGCGATCGCCGCGCGCAGCTCCGGGCAGCCCGTCGGCCGACGGGATAGGCCGACATCGGCTCGATCGCCGCCGCCAGCGCCTCGCGGATGAAGCGCCGGCGTCTCCTCGCGCGGCTCGCCGATCCCGAAGTCGACGACGTCGACGCCGCGGCGCGGCAGCTCGCGCTTGGCCTCGTCGAGCCGCACGAACGGGTACGTCGCAGCCCGGTCGAGGACCGGGGAGAGCCTCACGAGGCGAACGCCTCCAGCACGCGGTAGGCCTCGACGAGCGCGGCGACCTCGCACGTGCTCGTCGCGCTGGTGCGCCTGGGCGGGCTCGCCGGGGCCGAAGTTGATCGCGTCGACCCCCGCGCGGCCGAACTCGGCCACCGGCGTCCACGCCTGCTTGGGCGCCCCTCGAGGCCGCGAGCGCAGCCGGTCGACGTGCGGGTTGTCCAGCGGCACCGGCCCCGACGGCGCGTTGGACGTCACCACCAGCTCGCCGTGCCGGCGCACAGCTCCGCGCAGCCGCGCCTCGGCCTCCTCGGGCGAGCGGCCCGGGGCGTAGCGGAAGTTGACCTCGCACGCGGCGGTGCCCGGGATCACGTTGCTCGCGATGCCGCCGGCGATCATCGTCACCGAGGCCACCTCGGAGAACGTCAGCCCGTCGAACTCGTGCTCACCGGGCTCGGCGCGGCGAGCTCGGCGATCGCCCGCGCGGCCTGTGGATCGCGTTGTCGGCGTGCCACGGGCGGGCGGAGTGCCCGGCGCGGCCGGTGAACGTCCAGGTCGCGTTGATGTTGCCCAGGCAGCCGGCGTGGATCGCGTTGTCGGTCGGCTCCATCATCACGACCAGCTCGTGGTCGCAGCCGGCTCGCGCTCGAGCAGCGGCGTCAGCGCGCTGTCGTCGCCGGCAGCTCCTCGCGCCCGAAGAACAGGTAGTCGAACGCGCGCGCCGCGCGAGCGCCAGCTCGATCATCACGGCGACGCGCGCCCTTCATGTCGCGACGCGCCGAGCCCGTGCACGCGCTCGCGCGTCGCGGCGCCCGGGACGGTTGCCCTGCGCGGGCACGGTGTCGAGGTGGCCGGCGAGCAGCACCGGGCGCGCCCGACGGCCGGCCAGCACGCACGTGTCGCCGAGGTCGCGCGCGCGCCCAGCAGAGCTCGATGCACGTGGGCGGCGATCGCCGCCTCGTCGCGCGACTCCGACGGGATGTCGACCAGCTCCAGCGTCCGTGCCGCCAGGCGCTCCCCGAGCTCACCGTCGCCGATCTCCGCCGCCACGGGCTGCCACGATATCGGCCTGCGCTATTGCGGAATCGACGTCTCGGCCAAGGCCGGCCAACCAGCAGCTCTGCACGCTGCACGAGCGGCGGTCCGTCGACGGGCTGGAGCTCGTGGCCACGTTCTACGAGCCCGGCACCGTCGAGCAGATCGCCCGCACCGTCCAGGGCTTCGGGCGGGGCAGGCCGTCGTGGCGATCGACGCGCCGTCCGGCCACCGGCTGGACCTGCTCGCCGCCGGCTCGCCGATCCGCGGCCGCGCTCGAGCTGCCCGCCGGGCGCTACGAGCGGATGCGGGTCTGCGACACGCTGCTGTTCCGCCGCGGGCTGCCGCTCTACCCGGTCCCGTCCGCCGGCCAGCCGCAGCACGCGTGGCAGGACTGGATGCGCGTCGGCTTCGAGCTGTTCGCCGCGCTCGCCGACCTGCGCCTCTACCGGCCGGCGCCGGCGGCGGCTTCGAGGGCGCCGGTCGGCGAGCCGGCGCGCTCGCCTACGGGCGCCTGTGCGAGACCTACCCGGACGCCATCTTCTGCGCGCTGCTCGGCCACCGCCCGTCGCCCAAGCGCACGCCGTCGGGGCCTGCAGCAGCGGATCGCCGCGCTGCAGCTGCAAGGGCATCGTCGACGACGACGGCGGCCTGTGGCACCGCACGCTCGACGAGCTGGACGCCTGCGCCGCCGCCTACGCCGCCTACGCGCTGGCGGCCGGGATCGGGACGCTGGGTCGGGCGACCCGAGCGAGGGCGTGATCGTGCTCCCGTCGCTGGAGCTGCGCCGACGCTACGACAAGCTGCCGCCGCCCGCCCGCGCCGTCGCTCGCGCTGGCTGACGGCGCCGCCTAAACTGGGGGTGAGGATGCAACGCCGCCAGCCCACCACCCAGCCGCAGCGACGCGCGCGCCAGCGCGCGTACGTCGTCGCCGCGCCGGAGGGCGACGACCTCTCCGAGCTCAAGGAGCTGCTGCGCACGGCCGGCGTCGCCGTCGGTCGGCGAGCTCGTCCAGCACCGCGACACAGCCGCACCCGAACCTCTACCTCGGGCCGGGCAAGGTCGAGGAGCTCAAGGCGCTGCTCAAGGCCGGCCGACGCGAACCTGGTCGTCTCCGACGACGAGCTGACGCCCGCGCCAGGAGCGCAACCTCGAGAAGGCGCTCGACATGCCGGTGCATCGACCGCACGGCGATGATCCTCGACATCTTCGCCGGCCACGCCCACACCGCCGAGGGCAAGCTCCAGGTCGAGCTCGCGCAGCTCGAGTACAACCTGGCCCGCATGCGCGGGCTGTGGACGCACCTCGAGCGCCTCGGCGCCGGCCGCGGCGTCGGCGGCATCGGCACCCGAGGCCCGGGCGAGTCGCAGATCGAGACCGACCGCCGCCTGGCGCGCGACCGCATCGCCGCGCTCGAGCGCCGGCTCGACCGACGTGCGCTCCACGCGCGCCGTGCAGCGCGCCGAGCGCGAGCGCGCGCACCTGCCGAGCGTCGCGCTGGCCGGCTACACGAACGCCGGCAAGTCGACGCTGCTCAACGCGCTCACCGGCTCCGAGGTCGGCGTCCGCGACCGGCTGTTCCACACGCTCGACCCGACGACGCGCACGCTGCGGCTGCACGGCCGCACGTTCCTGTGACCGACACCGTCGGCTTCATCCGCAAGCTGCCGCACCAGCTCGTCGACGCGTTCGCCGCGACGCTCGAGGAGACGCGCGCTCGCCGACCTCGTGCTGCACGTCGTCGACGCGTCGCGAGCCGGAGGAGGAGCTGGTGGAGATGGCGCGCGCCGTCGAGGACGTGCTCGAGGAGATCGGCGCCGGCGACCAGCCGCGCGTGCTCGTGCTCAACAAGGCCGACGCGCTGACGACGAGCGCCGCGCCGAGCTCGGCTTCCGCCACCCCGACGCCGTCCTCGTGTCAGCGCGATGACGGGCGAGGGGCTCGAGGAGCTGCGCGAGCGCGTCGCCGCCGAGTTCGAGCGCACGCTGCGCGACGTCGAGCTGCTCGTGCCCTACACGCGAGGGCGGGACGCTGTCCGACCTGCACGACGTCGCGGGCGAGCTCGAGCGCACGGACACCGCCGAGGGCGTGCTCGTCACGCGCCCGCATCCCGGCCGTCGTCGCCGACCGCTACGACCGCTACGCGGTCAACGGCAACGGCAGCTCAGCGACCTGACGAGCCGAAGCCTGCGTCGCCGCGCCCGTCGGCGCGCGGCGGCAGCTCGTCGACCGTGCGCACCTCCGGCGTGAGGCACGGCACCAGCAGCAGCTGGGCGATCCGGTCGCCCGCCTCGCCCTCGTAGGGCTCCTGGCCGAGGTTGACGAGCACGACCTTCACCTCGCCGCGATAGGTCGGGTCGATCAGGCCGGGGCCGTTGACGACCGACAGGCCGTGCTTGGCGGCCAGGCCGGAGCGGGGCACGACCAGGCCCGCCGCGCCCTCCGGGATCGCCACGGCGACGCCCGTCGGCACGACCGCCCGCTCGCCGGGCGCCAGCGCGAACGCCGTCGACGGCCCGCAGGTCGTAGCCGCGTCGCCCGCCCGCGTGCGCTCGGGCGCACGGGCATCGGGGTGCAGGAGGCCCTCCATCCCCGCGAACCTACGCGCGGGGCCCGGCCGGACCGGGCCCCGCGGGACGGCTAGCTGCCGCTGGTCGAAGCCCGGACTCCGAGGTAGTCCGCGGCGGCCTCCTCGGGCTTCTGCTTGTCCACGTCGACGCGCGCGTTGAGCTCCTGCATGACCTTCTCGGTCAGGGGCTTCTGCACCGCCTCGATGACCTTCTGGCCCTCGGGGCCGATGGTCTCGAGCGCCTCGTTGCGGATGGCGAACGTGATGTTGTACGGCGGGAAGAACTTCTTGTCGTCGTCGATCGTCACGTACTTGCCGGAGGCGAGGTCGCCGTCGGTCGTGAAGACGAACGCGATGTCCGCGTCGCCGGAGTCGAGCACCTGGTACTTCTGCTCGCTCGCGACGAACTTGCCGAACTTGAGGCCGTAGGTCTTCTCGACCCCGATCAGGCAGTCGTTGCGCTGCTTGCACTCGGGGAAGCCGGAGATGCGAGAGTCCTTCTCCTTGCCCTTCAGCTCGCTCGTGGTCTTGATGTTGCCGAGCTTCTCGTTCGTCTCCTTGGTCATGCCGAGGCGGAACGTGTTCTCGAACGGGGTCTGGGGCAGCGCCGTGATGTCCTCCTTGGCGAAGCCCTCTTCGTCTGCTCGTACGCCTCGTGGGCGTCGCGCGGGACGTCCGTGGTCTTGACCTTGAAGAACGACGTCAGCGCCGTGCCGGTGTACTCCGGGTAGGCGTCGATCTTGCCGCACTGGAGCGCCTTGTGGGCGATCAGCTCGGAGCCGAGGTTGAGCTGCTTCTTGACCTTGAAGCCGGCCGCCTCGAGGGCCTGCGAGTAGATCTCACCGAGGATGAACTGCTCGGTGAAGTTCTTCGAGCCGATGGTGATCGTCTTGCCGTCCGCGCCGTCGATCGGCTTGATCTCGTTGCCGGCGGACTCGCCGCCGGAGCTGGAGCCTCCGCCGCCGCCGCCGCCCGAGACGACTCGTCGTCGCCCCCGCAGGCCGCGAACGCGAGCCCGAGGCACAACACGGCCAGCAGGGCCAGGATGGGATTGGTGCGTTTCACGTTGACTGGACGCTCCTCTTGGTTAACAGGATGGGCAGACGGCCGCCGCGTGACGGCCTGCCGTCTGCAGCTTGATTCCGCGCGGCGTGACGGCACGCTGGAGCGCGGCGAACAGGAAGTCGGCGGCGAACGTCACCAGCGCGACGACGATGCACGCCGCCAGCTGGCCCGCGGTGCCGTAGACGTTGGGGCTGATGATCGGGTCGCCCGAGGGTGTCGACGTTGGCCAGCGGCGCGATCGTCGCCGTGGCGATGACCGACACGAGCGAGATCCGGATCCCGGCCATGATGGTCGGGAGCGCCATCGGGATCTCCACCTGGCGGACGATCTGGCGCCGGTGAGCCCGTTGCCCCTCGCCGCGTCGACGGTGTCGTTGTCCACGCCCCGCATCCCGACGTAGGTGTTCGTGATGATCGGCGGGATCGCGAGCAGCACCAGCGCGACCATCACGTTCAGGAAGCCCACGCCCAGGAAGGCGATGAAGAACACGATCAGGCCGAGCGCGGGAACCGCCCGGCCGATGTTCGACGTGCTGGTGGCGAGGAACTGGTAGCGGCCGATGTGGCCCAGGTAGAGGCCGACCGGCATCGCGAGCAGGGTGGCGACCAGCGTCGCGGCCAGCGACAGCTGCAGGTGCGTCCAGGTCAGCTCCCACATCTCGCCGAGGCCGCCGATCCGGACCGTGCCGGCCTCGGACTGGCGCTCGTGGAAGATGAAGTCGATCGCGTCGCCGAACGGGCCGAGGGCGGACATCGTGATCATCGCGACACCGCCCTCTCCCACGGGGTGGCCATTCGCTGGATCAGCAGCACCCCGAGCTCGAGCACCGTCGCGAGCAGGATCATCAGGATCGAAGCCGCGACGACGTTCCCCTGGAAGGTCGGGTCGGCGAAGATCTCGCCGCCGAGGCCGCCGGCGCCCGCGAAGAACGCGAACCCGGCGATGCCGACCGTCGAGGACGCGGCGATCCGCAGCCCCGCGAAGATCGTGGGCAGCGCGATCGGCAGCTCGACCCGAACAGGATCTGGCGGCGCGAGAGCCCCATGCCCTCCGCGACGTCGACCATCTCGCGTGGCACCTCTTGCAAGCCCGTC
Organism: uncultured Chloroflexia bacterium; assembly: GCA_963746075.1. GTDB lineage: Bacteria > Chloroflexota > Limnocylindria > Limnocylindrales > CSP1-4 > CF-46. The sequence goes on along the minus strand of CAVUZY010000004.1, from coordinate 1,456,722 downwards.
GCGACGTTGCGGTAGATCAGGACCTGCGTGTAGGCCGTCAGCACGATCACGGCGGTCGAGAAGCCGCGCCCCGTGACGTTGAGCAGGATCAGGTAGAAGGCGATGGAGGGGATCGTGAACAACACGCTCACGAACGCGAGGAAGATCGGGTTAAGCGCGGAATAACGATGCGCGAGCAGCGCGAGGCCCGTGGCCAGCACGAACCCGATGGCCAGCGGGACGACGCTCAGGAGCACGTGCTCCCACAGCGGGTGCCAGTACTGGTCGAAGTGGTCGAGGATGAACCCCGGGGCACAGCCCGTTGTTGCCGGGGCACTTCTCGGTCGCACCCTCGCGGTTGCCGAAGAAGTCGTCGCCCAGCTGGGCGAAGAGCGGCGCGTTGGCGAGCAGGGACATGTGCGTCAGGCCCGTTCCTCGGCGGGCTCCTCGGCCCCCGCCTCGTCTACGGCCGCGGTCTGCGCGAGCTCCGTGGCGCTCGGGAGGTGCTTCGCGGGAACGGCCAGCGCGTGCGACAGGGCCTCCATCGACAGGACGCCGGCGACGCGGCCCTCGGCGTCCACCACCGGCCCGTAGCGGCTGTCGGCGGACAGCAGGTCCGACAGGGCGTCGCGCAGGATGTCGTCGAGCTCGACGATCGGCTCCGCGGCGGAGCGGTAGTCGTCGCGGACGCGCTCACCCTGGAGTCCGCGCTCTGACAACCAGCCCAGCGGCTTGCCGTCGTCGTCGACCACGAGCGGGATGTCGAGGTCGGCCTCGGACAGCTTGCCGCGGACCTCGGAGACCGGCTCGCCGAGACGGACGATGGGGGCCTTCCAGAGGTCGATGTCGCGGACCCGCTGGAGCGCGAGGCGCTTGAGCGCGCGATCGGAGCCCACGAAGTCCTCGACGAACGGCTCCGACGGGTACATCAGGAGCTCGGCGGGCGTGGCGTACTGGGCCAGGATCCCGCCCTCCTTGAGGATCGCGATCCGGTCGCCCATCTTGATCGCCTCGTCGATGTCGTGGGTGACGAAGACGATCGTCTTGCGCAGGTCGGCCTGGAGGCGCAGGAACTCGTTCTGCAGGCGCTCGCGGTTGATCGGGTCGATGGCGCCGAAGGGCTCGTCCATCAGCATCAGCGGCGGGTCGACCGCGAGGGCGCGGGCCACGCCGACGCGCTGGCGCTGGCCGCCGGAGAGCTGCGCGGGGTAGCGGCGCGCGAACTCCTGGGTCGAGGCCGATGACGTCCAGCAGCTCCTCGACGCGGGCGTTGGTGCGCTTCTTGTCCCAGCCCAGCAGGTGCGGGCACGGTGGCGATGTTCTCGCCGATCGTGCGGTGCGGGAACAGGCCGATCTGCTGGATGACGTAGCCGATCTTGCGGCGCAGCTCGGCGGGCTCGCGGTCTTGACGCTCTCGCCGCCGATCAGGATGTCGCCGTCGGTGATGTCGATCATCCGGTTGACCATCCGCATGGCGGTGGTCTTGCCGCAGCCGGACGGGCCGACCAGGACGCAGATCTCACCCGCGGGGACCTCGAGCGAGAGATGGTCCACGGCGGGCTTCTCGGCGCCGGGGTATTGCTTCACGACGTCACGGAGCTCCAGCGGCGCCGCGCCGTGCTGTTCCTGGCTTTCCGTTGACAAGCTCTTCTCTCCATCCGAAGGGCCGCCGATCCTAACCTCAGGCCAGGCGGCAGTACGCCCGTTAGCCCGTGGCGAGCAAACCGTTCTCGGTCAGGTACGCCTTCGCAACCGCACCGGGTTCCTGACCGTCGAGGTCGACCCTCGCATTGAGCTCCTGCATGTTCTCGTCCGTCAGCCTCGCCTGGATCATCTCCAGCGTCTTGGGCAGGTCGGGCCCCGCCTGGTCTGCCACGGACTTGCGCACCACGAGGGAGGAGTTGTAGGGCGGGAACATGCTGCGGTCGTCCTCGAGCAGCACCTCGGACTCCCTCTGGATCTGCGGATCGGTCGTGAACACGATCGAGACGTCGGCTTTCCCGGAGGTGAGTGCCTCGTGCCGGTCGGGGATCGGCGTGGGGGTGAAGCGCTTGAAATGGAGCTTGTACACGCGCTCCAGGCCGAGCAGGCAGTCCAGCCGCTCGCGGCACTCGGGAGCGCCGGCGAGGGTGAGCTCGTCCTCCTGGCCCTTGAGGTCGGAGATCTTCTGCAGCGAGAGCCTCGCGGCTGTCTCCTTGGTGACCGCAACCTCGTTGCTGGAGGTGAAGGGCGTGGGCGGGAACGCGACCATGCCGCGCTCGGCGAAGCCCTTCTTGGCCTCGGCGTAGGCCTCCTGCGGGTCCTTCGGGAGCTCGTCGGGCTGCTTGCCGAAGAACGACAGCAGCGCGGTGCCCGTGTACTCCGGATACGCGTCGATCTCGCCATTCTCCATGGCCTCGAGCGCCACGCGCTCGTCGCCGAGGTCCAGGCGCTTGCGCACCTTGTAGCCGGCGGCCTCCAGGCCCTGGGCGAAGATCTCGCCGAGCACCTTCTGCTCGGTGAAGTTCTTCGAGCCGATCGTCAGCGTGACCTTGGCGTTGTCCTCGTCGTGCGCGATCGGCGTGACGCCGGCCGACTGGGCGGGGGTCGCGGTGCCCTCGCCGTTGGCCTCGTCGTCAGCCCCCGCCGCACGCGGCGAGCAGCCCACCGGGAAGGGCGAGCGCGAGCAGCACCAACAGCAGTCGCAGGATCGTCATAGGAGCGAAGCCTCGCCCGACGGTCGGGGAGGAGGGCCGGATCCTACCGGCTGCCGCGGCGGCTCAGACCCCTGCGGCGCGGCGGGCGGCCGCGTGTGCGGCGTCCTCGAGCGCGTCGTCGAGCGGCGGCGAGCTCGCCGGCTCGAGGCCGAGCGCGGTGGCGATCAGCCAGTCGGCGAACCAGGCGTTCTTGGGCAGCAGCGGCCCGTGCAGGTACGTGCCCATCACCGTGCCGTGCGCGCCCCGCGGACGCCCTCGTAGCCGTCGCGCCCGTTGTTGCCGTGGCCGTCGAGGACCTGCCGAGCGGCTGCTCGCGCCGGCCCGAGCCGCGTCCGGCCGCCGTGGTTCTCGAAGCCGGCCAGCACGCGCGGGCCGTCGCCGGGCAGCTCGACCTCGATGGCGACGTTGCCGATCAGCCGCGGGCCGTCCTCGCGCACCGTCCGCAGGTCCACGAGCCCGACGCCCGGCAGCCCCTCGTCGCCCATCTCGTAGGCGTGGCCGAGCAGCTGGTAGCCGCCGCAGACGGCGAACACGCACCGCTCCGCGCGCCGCCGCGGCGTGCAGCGCGTCGCGCTTGACGGTGGCGAGGTCGTGGGCGCACAGCGCCTGGTCGCGATCCTGGCCGCCGCCGAGGTAGAAGAGGTCGTGCGCGTCGGGGTCGACGTGTCGCCGAGCCCGGCGCCGGTCAGCTCGAAGCCGATCCCGCGCCACTCGCAGCGCCGCTGCAGCAGCAGCAGGTTGCCGCGGTCGGCGTAGATGTTCATCAGGTCCGGATACAGCGCGCAGACGCGCAGCGTCGGCCTAGCCACGGAGCATCACCACCGTGGAGCCGACGTGGTCGTCGGTCGGCGGCGATCGCGCGCCGGCGCCTGGCCGCAGGCCGTGGGCGGCGGCCTCGGCCGCGAGCTCGCGGGCGTCCACGCGCGCGCAGCACGATCACGTCGGCCTCGCTGGTGCGGCGGCCGTCCGGGGCGAGCGATCGCGCGGACGCGCTCGATCCGCACCGCGCCGCCGGCGCTCGCGCACGGCGACCGGCTGGGAGACGTAGCGCAAGCCGTCGACGCTCGCCGACGTCGGGCGCCGGGAGCAGCGCCGTGCTCGTCGAACGCCTCCAGCGCGTCGGCGATCGCGATCGCCAGAGGCCGCCGGGCGCAGCGCGCGCCGCGCGCGCGCGCAGGAACCCGGCGCGGCTCGGTCGGGCAGCAGCTGGATCGTCTGCATCGGCACGAGCGATCGAGCGCGAAGCGGCGGCGGCGAGCGCGAAGTCCGCGGCGTCGGCGACGCACGGTCTCGACCCCGTGCCGCCGGCGGCCGCGCGCGCTCGCGCAGCTCCTCCAGCAGCTCGGCGTCGCGGTCCAGCGCGATGACCTCGTGCCCGGCGGCGGCGAGGCGAGCGCGACGCGGCCGGTCCCGGCGCCGACGTCGAGCACCGGGCCGCCCTCGCGCGCGGCGAGCTCGCGCCACAGCGCGCAGGTCGGCGGTGTAGCGCGCCGCACTCCACGTCGTGCCAGGCGACCGTGGCGGAGACGCTCATCGCCAGTACTCCCTGGCCTGGCCGCGGCGGGCGAGCAGCTCGCGCAGCTCCAGCAGCGCGGTGTAGGTGGGCAGGACGTACAGCGGGCCCTCGCCGTCGGCCAGCGCGCGCGTCGAGGCCCGCCTCGAGGCCCTCGACGACGTGCAGGCGCTCCGGGTCCACGCCCGCGTACTTCATCCGCAGCGCCAGCTCGGCGGCGCGCGTGCCCGAGCAGGTCATCCGCCGCACGCGCGGCGCCAGCACCTCCCAGTCGGCGTCCCACACCCACGAGACGTCGCGGCCGTCGGCGGTGCGGTCGTTGAGGACGCCGAAGCAGGTCGAGCTCGCGCGCCCTCGAGCGTGAGCGTGCGCAGGACCTCGTTGGCGCCCGGCGGGGTTCTTGACCAGCAGGATCGAGGTCGGGCGCCCGCCGAGGTCGATCGTCTCGGCGCGCCCGAACGCGGGCGCGACGGCCGCCAAGCCGGCCGACGACGTCGTCCGCGGGCGCCGAGCGCCAGGCACAGCGCCGCGGCGCCGAGCGCGTTGTAGACGTTGTAGAGCCCGGGCAGCGGCAGCTCGACGCGGCGCTCGCCGCCCGGCGTGCGCAGCGTGAACGCGGCGCTGCGGATGCCGTGCAGCTCGACGTCGCGCGGCGCACGACCGCGGGCTCGGGCCGCGTCTGGCCGCAGTTGGGGCAGTGGTAGTGGCCGAGGTGGCCGAGGTAGATCGCCGTCGTAGACGTACGGCGTGCCCGCAGCGGCGGCAGTGCTTGGAGTCGCCGCGTGCTGGAGCTCCGGGCAGCGCCAGCGACGTCGTCGTCGACCCCGAAGTAGAGCGGCGTCCCCGCGCTCGCGGCCGAGGTCGGCGACCAGCGGGTCGTCGGCGTTGAGCACCAGCTGCGTGCGGCCGGCGCGGCGGGCGACCAGCTCCGCCCAGCGGTCGGCGATCGTCTCCAGCTCGCCGTAGCGGTCGAGCTGGTCGCGGAACAGGTTGGAGAGCAGGATCGCGCGCGGGCTCGAGCTCGCTCGACCACCGGGGCGAGCCAGAACTCGTCGACCTCGAACAGCCCGAGGTCGCCGTCGACGCGCCGCCCGCCGCGGCGCGCCGCGGCGGCGAGCGCGCTCGCCACGCCGCCGACCATGTTCGCCCCGGCGCGGTTGTGCACGAGCCGCGTGCCCGTGCGCTCGAGCACCGTCGAGACCATCGCGGCGGTCGTCGTCTTGCCGTTGGTGGCGCTAGATGACCACGCTGCCGCGCGCGCAGGCGGCCGGCGAGCCGCCCGATCGCGTGCGGCTCCATGCGCGTGAGCACCTTGCCGGGCAGCGACGTGCCGCCGCCGCGGCCGGTGGCGCGCGCGAGCCCGCCGACCGCCCGCGCGGCCGCCAGCCCGGCGCGAGCAGCCGGATCACGGCGCCAGCACGCGCAGCGCGCCCGGGAGGACGCTGAACGCTGGCCGGGCAGCTCGGCGATCGGGTCGCCGTCCGCGTAGGCCGTGAACGGCCGGTCGGCGTGGAAGGCGACCTCGCGGCCGCGCAGGAACGTCAGGCCGGGCGCGTCGACGTGGGTGCCCCTGAACACCTTCGGCAGGCTGGCCAGGTAGCGCGCGCTTCGGGATGTCCTCGCATCAGCACGACGTCGAGCAGCCCGTCGTCGAGCTTCGCGTCCGGCACCAGGTACATGCCGCCGCCGAACACGCCCGAGTTGGCCACGGCGACGGAGTAGCCCGGCGAACGTCGCGCGACTCGCCGTCGACCGTGACGGTCCAGCGCGGCGGCGCGCCAGCGCGCGCAGCGCGCGCAGCGTGCGCGTAGACGTAGACGCCGGTGCCGAGCTTGAGCCGCGTGCGCGTTGGCGATCGCGTTGGACGTCGGAGTCGAAGCCCGCGCTGAGCGATCCCCAGGTAGGCGCGGCCGCCGACCTCCGCGAGGTCGATCCGCGCGCGCGGCGCCCGCGGCGATGTAGCGTCGCACGCCGGCACCGGGTCGTGCGGGATCCCGAGCTTGCGCGCGAAGTCGTTGCCGCGCCCGCCGGGGAGCACGCCGAGGACGCCCGCGCCGTCGCGCAGCTCGCCGGCCACGGCGCCGGTGAGCCCGTCGCCGCCCATCGCCACCGCGACCTCGCCCGCAGCGGCGGCGCCGCGCGCCAGCTCGCGCGCGTGCTCCATCGAGGTCGTGCGCTCGACCCGGAAGCGCAGCCCGCGGGCGCGCAGCGCGGCCTCCACGTCGGGCAGCAGCCGGGCGGCGCGGCCCGCCCCCGCGTGCGGGTTGACGATCAGGCAGAGTCGCGGTCCATGGCGGGCACCTCTCGATCCCAGCACGAGCTCCGCGAGCGAGTCCGCGACGTACGTGGGCTTCGGGTCGGCGGCGTTGGCCTCGGCGCGCGACGTCGAGCCCGTCAGCACCAGCGCGGAGTCCAGCCCGGCGCGCCGCGCGCCTGCGACGTCGACGTCGAGCCGGTCGCCGACGCCGAGGCACGCGCCCTCGCCGAGACGGTCGCGCGCCGCCTCGTACATCGGCGGCTCCGGCTTGCCGATCGATCGCGGTCGGCCTTGCGGCCGGCGGCGGTCTCGATCGCCGCCAGGATCGCGCCGGTGCCCGGCCACGGCCCGTCGGGCATCGGGAACGTGGCGTCGCGCGTCGGCGCCGACCAGCTCGGCGCCGCGCAGCGACCGCCTGGGTGGCGATCCGCAGCTCCTCGAAGTGAGGTCGTCGTGGCCGCCGACCACGACGACGTCGGCGCGGGTCGCGAACTCGGTGCCGTTGACGATCCGCATGCCGGCCTCGGCGACGTGGTCGACCAGCGCCTGCGAGCCGACCACGTACGCGGCGCCGCCGCCGCGCTTGGAGAGCGCGAACTGCACCGCGGCCCCGACGCTCACGACCTCGCTGAGCGCGGCCTGGAACCCGAACCCCCACAGCCTGCGCACGAACTCCTCCGGGGCGTGGCGCACGTCGTTGGTGAGGAACGCGACCGCCTTGCCCGCCTCGCGCAGCGCCGCGACGGCCTCCGGAGCGCCCTCGATCGGCTCGTCGCCGAGCCACACCGTGCCGTCGAGGTCGAGCAGCACCTGGTCGTAGCGCTTGAGTCTTGGGCTGATGGCCACGCCGCCTGTCTATCATCGCCGCGCGATGTCCCGGCTTCCTCTGCTCCTCGTGGCCCTCCTCGCGGCGCTCGTTCTCGCCGGCGTGCGGGTCGGACGAGGAGAAGGCCGCGACGCCGACCTCCACGCCGCCTCCGTCGCCCGCAGAGGCCGCCGGGTGCGAGACGGTCGAAGCCCCGAAGCCCAAGAAGAACGCCGACGTCCCGAAGCCCAAGGACAAGCTCGCGGCGGGCAAGACGTACGTCGCGAAGGTCGACACGAGCTGCGGCGACGTTCGAGATCACGCTCGACGCCAAGCGCGCCCCGCGCACCGGCGGCTCGTTCAAGTACCTCGCCGACAAGGGGTTCTACGACGGGCTGACCTTCCACCGCGTCGTCCCCGGCTTCGTGGCCCAGGGCGGCGACCCGCAGGGGAACGGGTCGGGCGGCCCGGGCTACTCCGTCGTCGAGACGCCCCCCGGGGACCTCACGTACACCAAGGGCGTCGTCGCGATGGCCAAGACGGAGACCGAGCGCCCCGGCACCTCGGGCAGCCAGTTCTTCGTCGTGACCGCCGAGGACGCCCAGCTCCCGCCCGACTACGCGCTGCTCGGCAAGGTCACCAAGGGCCAGGACGTCGTGGACAAGATCGGCGTCGTGCCCACGGTCGCCAACGACGAGCCGGCCGAGCCGATCGTCATCCGCTCCATCAAGGTCACCGGGGGCGAATAACTCCGGCCCACGCCTCCTTGTAGGCGTGGCACAGCGGCGGCAAACCCGGATCGCGTTGTTGCGCTCCCATCGAGCTCCGGGAAACCGCCCGTGCCCGGCGCTGAAGCGGAGGCCGCGATCGTGGCCCTCGCCGCGCGTCAGCAGGGCATGGTGAGTCGCGCGCAATTGTCGGCGTGCGGGTTCGGGGATCACGCCGTGAGGCGGCGTGTGGCGGGAGGGTGGCTCGCCCGCGTGCATCGGGGCGTGTACCGAGTCGGCCCGTTCGCCGGGTCGTTCGGTGTCGAGATGGCCGCGTGGCTGGCGTGCGGTCCTAGATCGGCGGTGAGCCACGCAGCCGCTGGTCACGTGTGGGAGTGGATGGAGCCTCCCCGGCGGGTCGACGTGATCGTCCCCGGCGGCTGTGACGTTCCCGGCGTGTGCGCGCATCGGCGTGCACCTGCCGGCGAGCGACATGGTCGAGCGTCACGGGATGCGCGTCACGACGCCGGCGCGCACGGTCATGGACCTTGCCGCCGCAACGCCGCGTAGAGAGCTCGAACGGCTCATCGAGGAGGCGCAGCTGTTGGGTCTCGTGAGCTCCAGGCGAGCTCCTCGCTGCGGCAGAACGGTCACGAGGCCGGCCCGGCATCCGGCGCCTCAGGTCCATCCTCCTCGATGCCGAAGAGCCCTGCACTCACCCGCTCGGAGGCCGAACGACGATTGCTCGAGCTGGTCCGCGCCGCCGGACTAGCTCGGCCCAGACGAACGTCACGGTTGCTGGGTACGAGGTGGACTTCCTCTGGCCGCAGCAGCGGCTCGTCGTCGAGGTCGACGGCTACGCGTTCCACGGGAGCCGCGCCGCGTTCGAGCGCGACCGAGCCCGTGACGCCGCGCTGATCGCGGCCGGCTATCGCGTCCTGCGGACTCACCTGGCGGCAGCTCACCAAGGAGCCCGAACGGGTGATCGCGACGATCGCTTCCTCCTTCGCACGTGACGCGGCGGCAAACCGGAGCGCTGCGGCGGGGTAACGAGCGTCCGGGAAACCGCCGCTACATGGCGCCTTCGAGGGTAAGCAGGAGCGCTTGCGCTCGACGCCGCCGCCGTAGTTGCCGATCCCGCCGGAGCCCGGGAGGACGCGGTGGCAGGGGACGACGATCGGGACCGGGTTGCGGGCGCAGGCCGTTGCCGCGGCGCGGAAGGCGCGCGGGCGGCCGGAGCGCTCGGCGAGTGCGCCGTAGGTGACGACCTGGCCGCGGGCCACGGTGTCGTGGAGCGTCTCGAGCACCGCCCGGCGGAACGGGGCGTGGACGAGCTCGAGGTCGACCGGCATGGAGAGGTCGGTCGTGTCGCCCTCGAGGTACGCCGAGAGCGCGTCGCGGACGTCGGACATCTCGCGGTCGGACCCGATCACGCGGGAGCCGAGGGCGCCCGCCACCTCGGCGAGCACGTGGTCCTCGGGCTCCTCCTCGAAGCCGACCCGCACGACGCCGCGCGGACCGGTGACGACGAGCAGGCGCCCGATCGGGGTGGACAGGCGGGTGAAGACGGCGTCGGCCAGGCCCTCGCGGACAGCGGCGGCGGCGACGGACTCGAGCAGGGATTCAGGGAGGGGGGTCATGCGGCGTGCCTCTCTCGGAGGGTGCGGACGGCTGTGGAGACCCGCTGTCGGGCGGCGGCGGGGGAGACGCCGAGGCGGCCGGCGATCCCCTCGTAGTCGAGGTCCTCGACGAAGCGAAGGCGCAGCGGCTCGCGGGCGGCCTCGGGCAAGGGTGAGATGAGCGCTTCGAAGGCGCCCGCGTCGTAGGTGTCCTCGACGACCACGGCGGGCGGCTCGGCGACGGGGTGCTCGCGCGGGCGGGCCCGGTGGGCGTCGATCGCGGCCGTGGTGGTGACGCGGTAGAGCCAGGCGCGCAGGTGGTCGCCGTGGCGCAGCCGCGGGTAGGCGCGCAACGCGCGCAGGAAGGCGTCCTGGAGGACGTCCTCGGCGTGATCGGGCCCGGCCAGCCGGCGGGCGTGCGCGAGCAGCTCGTCGCCGTGGGCCTCGACCAGGCTCCAGAACGGGGGAAGGGCCTTCATGCCTCCTACAACGGAGCCGGCCCCGCCCGTGTGAGTTCAGCCCTTGCCGGACGAGCGGCGCGCGGCGCGCCCGGTCCCGAGCTGGTTGGCGCGCTGCTCGGCAGCCTTCGCCCTCGCCGCCGACTGCCGGCGGCGCCCGACGAAGAACAGCACCCCGAGCACGATCAGCACCAGCAGCAGGCCCCAGAAGACCGAGATCGCCGGGTCGAGCCCGCCGAACGGGAGCGCGACGAGCTGGACGAGGCCCCAGCCGAGCGCCAGCACGGCGACGATCAGCAGGATCACCAGCAGGACGCCGCGGATGCGCAGCAGCGGGTTGGAGCCCGGGGGCGGGGCGATGATGCCCATGAAGCGCAGGAGCAGCAGCTGGCGGCTGCTCGGCGGCGTCTGGCCGAGCTTCTCGGCCGCCACCTTGAGATCGCCCGCGCGGCGCTCGGCGAGCGCCAGCGACGCCTCGGCCATCCGCCGCAGCTGGAGGCGCTCCTGCGGCCGCGCGGAGGCGATCGCGACGCGGAAGTGCTCCCGCGCGCGCTTGGCGTCCATGCGCTCGGCCGCGCGGGCGCCCAGCAGCGCCTGCGCCGCGGCGCGGTACTTCGTCTCGGCCTCCAGCTCCTCGTCGCTGCGCGACTCGAGCTTCTGCATCGCGCCGAGCGCGGACTTGGATTCGACCCGGATCTGACGCTGCTTCGGAGGCATACCGACCAGTCTAGATCCGCCGGCGGAACCCGGTGGCGTCGAGCTCGGGCTCGAGCGGCGAGGGCGGGAGCCCGGGCTCCGGGTCGAGCGCGTCGTAGCCGGCGGGAGCGATGTCGTTGGGCGCGTCGGGATGGAAGAGCGCCGCCAGGTACTGGATCTGCCCGCGGCCCACCCCGAGCTCGTACTGGCCGCCTCCGTAGGCGCCCATGCCGCGCTCCTCGCAGAAGTCGTAGGCGGCGAACAGCGAGCGCACGCTGCCGAACCGCGACGGCTTGAGGTTGACCGTCTTCGGCAGCACCGGCGCGGCGAGGATGTCGTCGATCGAGTGGATCGGCGCGTCCCAGGTGATGCGCTCCTCGAACGGGCGCAGCGCCTCGCGCGCGGGCTCCTCCTCGAGGTCGGGGTCCTCGAGCCACGCGTCCGGGAACGCCTCGGCGATCCGGCGGTAGAACTCCGGCGAGGTCGGCGTGTCGACCGGCGTGCCCTTGTAGGCGCCCTTGAAGTCGATCGAGTCGACGGCGCCGAGGGCGACCAGCTCGTCGATCAGGTCGTCGGTCCAGTCGGGCGTGCCGTCGAGCTTGAAGCGCAGGTCCGGGTAGGCGGCGAGCCGCCGCGTGACGGGCGCGATCGTCGGCGGGTCGCCCATCCGGGAGGAGACCACGAAGGAGATCGGGCCCGGGTCGCGCCCGACCGCGTCGGCCAGCGAGCGGCCGTTCTGGCGCAGCGCGAGATCCAGTGCGGCACTCTCGAACGCCCACTGGCGGTAGTTGCGGAACACCTGGCGGCCGGGGTCGCCCGCCGGGAACGTGTCGGTCTCGTCGAGCATCCGCGCGAACGAGTCGAACGTCCACGAGCCCGCCAGCGGGAGCTTCGGCCCGTGCTCCTGCTGGGCGGTCTGCAGCTCGCCGTCGTAGGTGACGTCCTCGCCCTGGCCCTCCTCGCCGCCGCCGTTGAGCGTGATCACGGTCGTCAGGCGCTCGAAGCCGCTCGAGACGGTCTTGGCGAGCCCTCCAGCGAGTAGCCCTCGATCTCCAGCGGCAGGTCGGCGACGCGCTCATAGGTGCTCATCGGCGGGAGCCTACGCCGGAGCGGGCAATAGCCTCACGCGCGTGCTCGAGGCCCTCGGCTTCTTCGCGCTGCTGGAGGCGGCCGGGCTGGCCGCCGCGCCGCTGGCCGTGCTCGTGCTCGGGCGCCTGCCCGGCTCCGGCCTCGGGCTCTCCAAGGTGCTCGGCGTCCTGCTCGTCGGCTGGCTCGCGTGGATGGCGGCCAGCATCGGCGTCGCGCCGTACGGGCGCGGGACGCTGCTCGGCGCGTTCGCGGTGGTGGCCGTGGCGGGTGCGGCCGCCGGGCTGCGCCAGCGCCGGCTGGGCCGCCGCGTGATCGAGGAGGGCGGCGGCCGGCTCCGGAGCTGGCAGCGCGAGCGGCTCGCCGCGCGGGTGCTCCCCGAGGACGACCCGGCGCGGTGGCGGCTGTGGCTCGGCTCGGAGCTCGTCGCGGTCGTCTCGTTCGCCGCGATGGCGCTGCTCGTCTCCTACGCGCCGGACGTCTGGAACACCGAGAAGCCCATGGACATGGCGATCATGAACGCCGATCCAGGTGTCGCCGAGCTTCCCGCCGCACGACCCGTGGATGGCGGGGGAGACGCTCAACTACTACTACCTCGGCCACCTGCTCCTGGCCGCGCCGGCGCACGTGCTCGGGCTGGAGCCGTCGGTCGGCTACAACCTCGCGGTGGCGGGGCTGTTCGCGCTCTCCGCCTCGGCGCTGTTCACGCTCTCGGGCACGCTGTGGGCGGCCGCCGGGATCCGCTCCACGGGCGGGCCGGTGGGGGCCGGGCTGGCCGCCGTCGGGCTCACGATCGTGCTCGGGAACCTCGCCGGGGTCCGCGAGTGGCTGCAGGCGAAGGACCCGCCCGGCGACTACGACTGGTTCGGCGCGTCGCGCGTGATCAAGGACACGATCAACGAGATCCCGTCGTTCTCGTTCACGCTCGGCGATCTCCACGCCCACGTGCTGGCGATCCCGTTCACGCGCGCTGGCGCTGGCCTTCGCGCTGCAGGTCGCGATCGCGGGTCCGCGCGGGGACGTCGCCTGGCGCTCGGTGGCCGAGGCGCTGGCCGCCGGGCTCTCCGTCGGCGTGATGTACGCGATCAACTCGTGGTCGTATCCCGTCGTGGCCGGCCTGCTGGTGGCCGCCGTGGTGGTGTGGATGCGCGAGCCGACGTCGGCGGGTCGCCGCGCCTACGGGGTCCTGTGGACGACGCTCGTGGTGCTGGGCGGGATCGTGCTGACGCTGCCGTTCTGGCTGAACTTCGACGCCGCGGCGCGCGGCATCGGCCGCGTCACCGAGCACGACTCGTTCGCGCACTGGGCGGGCGACCAGGCGCTGATCTACGGCATCGTCGCCTGGCTGGCGGTCGCGGCCTACGCGAGCCGCGTGCTCGCCACCTCGCGGCCGCTGCGCACCGCGCTGTGGAGCGCCGTGGCGGCCGCGTTCGTGCTCTCGCTGCTGGCGCCCGTCGAGCTGTCGGGGGTCGCGCTGCTGCTGGCGCTCGTCGCGGTGGCGATCCACGCGCTGCTCTCGACCCGCCTCGTCGCCGCCGAGCGCTTCCTGTGGGTGCTGCTGGCGGGCGCGGCCGGCTGCGTGCTGCTCCCCGAGCTGATCTACGTCCGCGACGAGTTCGACGGCAGCGACCTGTACCGCATGAACACCGTCTTCAAGATGGGCTATCAGGCCTACCTGCTGCTGGGGATCGCCGGGGCGTGCGCGATCCCGTGGGCCGGGCGCTGGCTGCCCCGCCGCGCATGGGCCGGCTGGGCGACCGTGACCACGATCCTCGTGCTGCTCGGCCTCGTGTTCCCCTACGCGGGCAACTACGCCCGCCGCGAGGGCTTCTCGCGCACGCCCACGCTCGACGGCCTCGGCTGGCTGCGCGAGAGCGCGCCCGGCGACGTCGAGGCGATCGCGTGGCTGCGCGACAACGCGCCCGACGACGCGGTCGTGCTCGAGGCGGTCGGGCCGGACTACTCGGGCTTCGGCCACGCGCGGATGTCCACGTTCACCGGCCGCCCGACGGTCCTCGGATGGGCCGGCCACGAGGTCCAGTGGAAGCACGACCCGGGCACGCGCGAGGCCGACGTCAAGACGATGTACACCTCCACCGACCCGGCGGCGGTGCGGCCGCTGCTGGACCGCTACGGCGTGGAGTACGTCGTCGTCGGGCCGATCGAGCGCGCCGACTACGGCGAGGCCGGGGTGGCCAAGTGGGACGACCTCGGCCGCCGCGTCTTCGACCGCGACGGCACCACGGTGTGGCTACTGGGGTAGCGCCGCGCGCCGGGTGTAGACCCACTCGGGCATGCCGCCGGTGGGGTTCCACGGCTTGCGCTCGGTGAACCAGTGCCACCACGCGCCCGGGTCGAGCGCCTTGTCGTACTCGCGCACCCACCACACCCGGAACGGGATCTGGCGCCCGTCGTAGCCGGTCAGGCTCTGCTGCAGCCGGGCCTGGCTGGCCTGGGTGAGGATCATCACGTCGCTCTCGGCAGGCGGCTCGCCGGCCGTCGAGAGGTCGATGTAGCCGACGTCGAGGTGGCGGAAGTACCAGGCCCACGGGAACGTCGCGCCCTCCGCCGAGTCGATCGTCACCTTCAGCTTGCCGCCGCGCTGCTCGGCGAGGTCGAGCACCTCGTGCGCCGTGCGCGCGACCTCCTCGGAGGACTGGGTGGAGACCAGGAACTCGCGCGGGTCGGCGCGGTGGACGGCGTTGACGAGGAACGACGCGTAGGCGGAGTAGGCGAGCGCGAGCACCGCGGCCGCGAGGCCGATCTTGCCGATCACGCTGCGCCGCGACTCCCAGATCGCCTGCAGGCCGACGCCGGCGAGCAGGATCAGCGGCAGCAGCGGATGCAGGATCAGCCACGCGAACTTCTCGCCCGCCCACGAGTAGACGGCCAGCGAGACCACGAACGCCCACACCAGGAACAGCCGCAGCAGCGTCGGGCGCTTGAACGCGACCACCGCGCCCACCGCGCCGAGCAGCAGCACCGGCCACTCGTCGGCGAACAGGAGGACGGCGTAGAAGTACTCGGGCTCCCCGCCGCGGCCGACGCCGTGCTGGCCGAGCCAGTAGTCGAGCCCTGTCCACAGGCCGTAGATGCCCTTCGGGTTCGTGAAGAACGTCGTGAAGGTGGCGGTGTAGACGCCCAGGAACACGATCGCGCCCCACGCCCAGTCGTCCCAGCGCACGCCCAGCAGCGTCCTCACGATCGGCGCGTCGCGCAGCGAGCCCTCGCGCCGCGCCTGCACCGCGATCGCCAGCAGGAAGAACGAGCCCGCCACGAAGATCGTGATGAACGTCGTCTCCTTGATCGCGAACGAGAGCGCGAGCAGGGCGCCGAACGCCGCCGGGTGATGGCGTTTCGGGCGGTCGAAGAAGCGGAAGACCACCACCAGCATCGCCAGCGTCACGCACGCGATGTAGATGTCCTCGCGGGCGAACCGGCTGAAGTACAGGTAGGAGGGCCCGAACGCGAGCAGCGCGCCGGCGGTGAACGCCGCCACGCGGCCGAGCTGCTCGCGCAGCAGGTACGGCATCGGGACCATCGCGATCCCCATCGCCGCCGGGGCGAGCCGCGCGGTGAAGTCCGAGTCGCCGAACAGCAGGTAGGCGGCGGCGGTCATGTAGAAGCGCAGCGGACCGTGCAGCAGGGGGTCGTACTCGTAGTCGCCCGAGGTGCGGAACAGCCACGAGAAGTACGCGTCCTGGCTCTCGTCGTGGTGGAACGGGCGGTCGCCCAGGTCCCAGAGGCGGAACAGCACGGCGAGCGCCACCAGCACGCCCCAGGCGATCAGCTCGCCGCGGGGGCGGGCGCGCAGCGAGTCGAACCGTCGCGCGGCCGGCGCGACGGCGGTGTCAGCCACGCGCCGCGCGCAGCTTGCCGAGCCCGCCGTAGCGGGTCATGAGCAGCGCGAGTCCGACGACGGTGATCGGCACGACGATGACGAAACGGAGCATCACGACGTAGGCGACGGCCTGCGCACCGGTCCCCCCGAGCGCCTTGATCCCGATGATCGCGGCCGCGTCCTGGGTTCCCGCGTACGCGGGGCCGGAGGGGATCATGGCGAAGATGCTGGACAGCGACACGATGTAGAGGCCCTCGATCGGCGTCATGCCGAAGCCGACGGCCGCCCCCGTGGCCATCCACACGGACGCCTCGAGCGCCCAGATGACCATCGTGATGCCGAGCAGGCGCAGCCCGTGGTGGCCGCGCCGGAGCCCGAGCGTGGCCGAGGCGATCGGCGCGATGAAGGCCATGATCCGCTCGCTGCGGCGCACCACGAAGTACCCGACGGTGACCGCGACGGCGATCCCCACCGCGGCCAGCAGCACGATCTCCACCGAGTCGGCGCCGACCTCGCCGAGCAGCCCGTAGCCGACGACCACGAAGATCGCCACGAGCAGGCCGATGTCGAGCAGCCGCTCGGCGAGCAGCGTGCCGACGACGGTGCGCATGCTGGTTCCGGCGCGCGGCGCCATCAGGACGACGCGGATCGCGTCGCCGGCGCGCGCGGGGAGGAGGTTGTTGCCCATGTACCCGATGACGTTGAGCTCTTGGGTGTCGCGGCGGGTGGGATGCGCCCCCTCGTCGATGAGCAGGCGATACCAGCGCTCGCCGCGGACGAGGGTCGCGAGCCCGTAGAGGAGCACCGCCCCGAGCGCGGCCAGCCACTCGCCCGGGTTGTGCGGGAGGCGGGGTGCGGGTTGGTGGGAGGCCCACCACACGACGCCGGCTACCGCGATCAGCGAGATGCCGGCGCCGACCCACGATGCGTAGCCGCGGCGGCGGCCCGGCTCGGGCGGGGCGGGTGGCGGCAGGGCTTCGCGCTCGGACGTGGGAGTCGGGGTGGCGATGCCGGTCATGATGGCGGACGTGCCGGTGCACGCCCGCCACATCTCCGTGCCCGAACCGGCTCCCGCATGGTCGGCGCTCGGCTTCGACACCGGACGACTTCGCGGTCGGCGGCATCCGCATCGTGCCCGGCGCCGGAGCGCTCGCCGTGGGCGCCGACGGCCTCGCCGCCGACGGCCCGACGGCCTGCCCTCATCGATTGTCGGAGAGGCCGGCACGGGATGCGCGATCCGACAATCGACGCATCCGAACGGGGCGCGGGTGGTCGACCACGTTGTGGCGCTGACCGACGCGCTGCCGCGCACGACGGAGGCGCTCGAGGACGCGGGGTTCGAGCTGCGGCGCGTCGCCGGCCCGATGGCGTTCTTCCGCTTCGGCGAGTGCATCCTCGAGCTGGTGGAGCGTGGGCCGGCCCCGGCGCTGTGGGGCGTGGTCTTCGTGGTCGACGACCTCGACGGCCTCGGGCCGCTGGTGGGCGAGCCGCGCGACGCGGTGCAGCCCGGGCGGCGGATCGCCACCGTGCGCCGCGAGGCAGGCCTGAGCACGGCGGTGGCGTTCATGACCCCGCGACCGCAACCCGGGCCGGGGAGGTGAGTTGGAGCCAGGGATGCGCCGCACCCTGACCCTCGCCCTCGTGCTGGCCGCCGCCGTCGCGGCGCCGGCCCGCGCCGACTACGTGATCGAGGGGCGCGGCTGGGGCCACGGCGTCGGGATGTCGCAGTACGGCGCCTACGGCTACGCGCTCAACGAGGCCCGCGACTTCCGCTTCATCCTCGGCCACTACTACACGGGGACGACCGTCGGCCGGGTCGCGGCCTCGCGGATCCGGGTGCTCCTGCGCCGCGCGCGCGACCCCAAGGTGTGCGGCGCCACGCTGCTGCGCGACGCGGGCGGTCGCAAGGTCCGGCTGCGCGACACGCGCGTCTACAAGCTCTCGCCGTGGGGCGCCGGCGGCCTGAAGGTCGTCGACACCTCCAACGGCCACCGCCGCGCGCGCGTGCGCGGCCCGGTGCGGATCACCGGCGGCGCGAGCGTCTGCCTCCGCGGCATGGCCGAGAACGGCGTCAAGGGCGGCAGCTACCGCGGCATGCTCCGCGCTGCACCGCGACCGCGGCGCGAGCCTCGTCGTCAACGACCTCTCGCTCGAGCCCTACCTGCAGGGCGTCGTCGCCCGCGGAGATGCCGGCCACCTGGCCCGCCGAGGCGCTCAAGGCCCAGGCCGTCGTCGCCCGCTCCTACGCGCTGCGCAGCCGCCGCCCTGGCGAGCGCTTCGACGTCTACGCCGACACCCGCTCGCAGGTCTACAGGGGCATCACCGGCGAGGTCGCGCCTCGACCAGCCGCGGTGCGCGCCACCCGCGCGCTGGCCGTCCTCTTCGGCGCCGAGGTCGCCCAGACGTTCTTCCACTCCACCTCGGGCGGGCGCACGGCCGGCAACGAGGAGGGCTTCGGGGGCGGCGTCCCGCTCCCGTACCTGCGGCCCGTCGAGGACCCCTACGACACGCTGTCGCCCTACCACACGTGGACGGTCACGCTCGACGACCGCGAGGCGCAGCGCAAGCTCGCCTCGGTGCGCGAGGGCGACCTCGACGGGCTCGAGGTGTCGGCCACCACGCCGACCGGGCGGGTGCGACGGTCGACGTGATCGGCTCGGACGCGACGGTGCCGGTGAGCGGCGCCGAGATCCGCCGGCTGCTCGAGCTGCGCAGCACCTGGTTCACGATCCGCCGCGAAGAGACCCGCTGACGCGAACCGGGTTCGAACCCGGTTCGCGGCCACCCGCGCGGCCGATTGGACGGATCCCGGATCGTCCGGTACCTTGGAACGCGGCATGACTTGCGCCTACAAGAACACCGCGATCCAGATCGCGACCGCCCCCGCCGGCGGGCAGTCTCGTGCGCGCGCAGGTCGGCACGATGAATCTCGACCCGCGCAGCGGCAGCTAGCGGACGGAGCCTCACATGACCCCGTCCGCGAGCAACGCGGGCGGAGGGCGTCGTGTGACGCGCTGGACCCGCGAACTCATCATCGAGAAGATCCGCGAGTGGAACGACCGGTACGGCGAGCCGCCGTGCTCGGCCGACTGGAACCCTTCGCTGGCCCGTTGGCGCGCCCAGGAGTGGCGTGCCGAGCGGTACCGCGAGGGGGTCTGGCCCTCCACCAACGCAGCCAAGCGCCCGTTCGACGGCAGCTTCGATGCCGCCGTGCGGGCCGCCGGACTGGAGCCGCACCGCCCCGGCCCGCGCCGCCGCCTGCCCGGCGAGGCGCGCCCGACGGTGGAGCAGCGCGGTCCGGCGGCTCCGCGCGCGCTGGCCGACGAGCTGCTGGCCGCCGACGAGCGGGCACGGCTCGCCGAGGCGCACGCCGCCGCCCTGGAGCGGAGGCTGGCCGCCGCGGAGCGCCGTGCCGAGCGTGCCGAGGACAAGGTCAGCGACGCGCGCCGCCGGCGCGCCGCGCGAGCGAGCAGGCCGGCCGGGCCCGCCGCGCGCGCGAGCGCACGCGGTCGACCGCCGCGCGAGACCCGCGGCTGTCGGTGGAGCGCGTCGAGCTGCTCGCCGTCGAGTCCGAGGCGCGCGTCCGCGCGTCCGAGGACCAGGCCGAGGCCGCCGCCCGCGATGCCTACGAGGCGCGCCGCGACGCGCGTGCCGCCGAGACCCGTGCGGTCGACGCGGAGGCGCGTGCCGGCGCGGCGGAGCGGCTGGTCGCGGCGGCGCAGGCCGAGCTGTCCAGCGCCGGCACGACGCGGCGTGGGCAGCGACCCGCGCGGCGGAGGCGCGTGCGGCCGAGGCCGAGCGGCGCGCCCGCGAGCTGGCCTCGCTGGTGTGCGGCGAGCAGCGGCGCCTGACCGCGGCCGAGCTGGCCGCGCTGCGCGACGGCGGCCCGTCCGGGCCCGGCGGTGCTCGCCTCGGCGCTCAAGGCGCTCGGCCGCGCACGGGCCACGGGCGACCGCACCGGGCTGGCCGCGGCCCTGGGCGAGCTCGCCTCTGCCGCGGTGCGCTGGCGCGACCGGCTCTAGACCGGGAGCGCCCGGGTGCTCGAACCCGGGCGCTTCCGGCCGATATGAAGGTGGAGATGTCGATCACTTACCGCCAACGTCCTCTGCCGAAGGGCAACGCGTCGAGCTCGACCTCGGCGTGAAGACCGACCTGCTCGGCTGCCGCGTGATCGGCTTCGGCGGCATCGACGTCGTGCTGAGCCACCCAGGTCGAGGAGCTCCCCGAGGAGCTCGAGGTCGGCCGCGGCGCGTACGTGATCGTCGAAGAGGGCGGCCAGGTGCAGGCGCTGCGCGCCCAGATCCGCGAGGTCGTCGCGGGCCGGCGAGATCGTCGTGGCGATCGTCGACGAGTTCCAGCTCGGCCAGCGCCGCCGCTACTCCCGGGCGCCGATCGCGCTGCCCGCGAGCGTGCGCATCGCGCCCGACGGGCCGACCACGACGACCGCGACGCGCGACATCAGCGCCGGCGGGCTCCGCGCTCGCGCGCGCCGGCTTCGCGTGCGAGCGCGGGGACCTCGTCGAGGTCGTGATCGCGGCCGCGCAGGCCAAGCTGCGCATCGAGGCCGAGGCCGAGGCGGTCCGCGTCACCGACGAGGACATCTCGCTGCGCTTCACGCGGATCGAGCCTGGCTCGGTCATCCTGCTGCCAGCAGATCGCGCTCGCCTTCTACCGCGTAGCGTAGGCTTCCGGCGTGGCCATCAGCCCGCCGCCGCCCGTCTCCGCCAACCCGCTCAAGCGGGTCGCGTTCGAGCTGCGCGCCGAGCGCCGCTCGGGCGGGCTGCCGCCGGGCGACACCGTCGCCGAGCGTCGCCCGCACGCGGGCGATGATCCGCAACCCGCTCGGCCTGCTGCTCGACGCCTACGAGCGCCACGGGCCGGTGTTCTCGCTGCGCGTGCTGCACGCCAGCAACGTGTTCGTGCTCGGCCCGGAGGCCAACCACTTCGTGCTCGTCTCCGGCGCGCGACAACTTCCGCTGGCGCGACGGCGGGTTCGGCGACCTGATCCCGCTGCTCGGCGACGGGCTGCTGACCGTCGACGGCGACTTCCACCGGCGCTCGCGGCGGATCATGCTGCCCGCCTTCCACCGCGAGCGCATCGCCGGCTACCGCGGACGTATGGAGCAGGAGGCGGCGCGCGGCCTCGAGGGCTGGCGCGACGGCGAGGCGCTCGACGTCTACGCGCTGGGCGCGCCGCGTCGCGCTGCGCGTGGCGATGCGGGCGCTGTTCGGCTTCGACCCGACGACGCCGCACGACCTCGACCCGCGCGCGAGTTCGAGCGCGCGCTCGCCTACTACGGCGAGGACTACTGGCTGCAGGTGCTGCGCGGCCCGCGCACCCCGTTCGCGCGGCTGTCTCAGCGCGCCGCGCGGCTCGACGCGCTGATCTACGCCGAGATCGCCCGCCGCCGCGCGCTCGGGCGAGCGCGGCGAGGACGTGCTCTCGCTGCTGCTCGACACCGAGCTCGACGACCGCCACGTCCGCGACGAGGTGATGACGCTGCTGTTCGCCGGGCCACGACACCACCACCGCGACGATCTCGTTCCTGTTCTGGGAGCTGGCGCAGCGGCCGGACTGGGACGGACCTGGACCCCGCGATCGACGAGACGCTGCGGCTGTACCCGCCGGCCTGGATCGGCCCGCGCCGCTCGATCGCGCGGTTCGAGCTGCACGGCCACCACGTCCCGGCCGGCGTGCCGGTCAACTACTCCTCGTGGGCGTCGCACCGGCTGCCCGACGTGTGGGAGGACCCGCACGCGTTCAAGCCGGAGCGCTTCCTCCCGGGCGAGAAGGAGAAGATCCCGCGCGGCGCCTACGTGCCGTTCGGCGGCGGCTCGCGCATCTGCCTCGGCATGCGCTTCGGCCAGCTCGAGATCAAGATCATCGCCGCGGCGATCCGCGAGCGCTTCACGCTCGAGCGGCTGCCCGGGCACGAGGTCGAGATCCGCCAGACGCCGACGCTCGGCCCGCACGACGGGCTGCCGATGAGGATCCGCGCGCGCCGTCAGTAGCAGCTGGTTGGCCGCGCAAGCAGCGGTGCAATAGGCTCCGCCACAGGGCCGTTTCCGACTGGGAGGAGAACCGTCGCATGGCAACCCCTGTCCGGGTCACGATGACCGTCAACGGAGAGCAGAAGACCGCCGAGGTGGAGCCTCGGCTGCTGCTGGTTCACTCCTGCGCGACCACCTGGGGCTGACGGGCACGCACGTCGGCTGCGACACGTCCAACTGCGGCGCCTGCACCGTCCACCTCGACGGCGACGCCGTGAAGTCGTGCACGCGTGCTCGCGGTCCAGGCCGACGGCGCGGAGGTCACGACGATCGAGGGCATCGGCACCGAGGGCGACCTGCACCCGATGCAGGAGGCGTTCTGGGAGCACCACGGCCTGCAGTGCGGCTACTGCACGCCCGGCATGATCATGGCCGGCGCCGACCTGCTCGCCAAGAACCCGGACCCGAGCGAGGACGAGGTCCGCGAGGCGCTGGCGGGCAACCTCTGCCGCTGTACGGGCTACCACAACATCGTCAAGGCGGTGCTGTCGGCCGCCGAAGTCCGAGGGGTGACGGCATGACCGCCGTCGAGCCCGCCGCCCAGCGGCCAGAAGTGGGTCGGCCAGGCGCTGCGCCGCAAGGAGGACCCGCGGATGATCACCGGCCGGGGCCGCTACGTGGACGACATGGTCGTGCCGGGATGCTCTACATGGCCGTCGTGCGCTCGCCAGTTCGCGCACGCCAAGATCACCTCGATCGACACGGCGGCCGCGAAGGCGCTCCCCGGCATCCACGGCGTCTTCACCGGCGAGGACCTCGACATCGCCGGCGCCGCTGCCGATGGCGTGGGTGCCCGCCCGGCGTCGAGATCAAGACCCGCCGAGCACTGGCCGCTGGCGCGCGGCGAGGTCAACTACGTCGGCCAGGGCGTCGCGATCGTCGTCGGCGACGACAAGTACGCCGTCGTCGACGCCGCCGAGCAGGTGATCGTCGAGTACGAGCCGCTGCCGGTCGTCGTCGACCCCGAGAAGGCGCTCGAGGACGGCTCGCCGCTCGTCCACGAGGACCTCGGCACCAACCAGGTGCACGAGTGGACGATCGGCGGCGGCGACATGGACGCGGCGCTGGGCCGAGGCCGACGTCGTGCTCGAGCAGCGGATCGTCAACCACCGCATCGCGGGCACGCCGATCGAGCCGCGCGTGTGATCGCCGACTACCGCGGCGGCTCGCTGACGCTGCACCTCACGAGCCAGAACCCGCACCTGATCCGCCTGTTCATGGCGGGCCAGTTCGGGCTGTCCGAGGACCACGTCCGGGTGATCGCGCCCGGACGTCGGCGGCGGCTTCGGCGTGAAGATCACGGACTACCCGGAGGAGATCATCGCCTCGCTGGGCGTCGCGCAAGCTCGGGCGCCCGATCAAGTGGACCGAGACCCGCTCGGAGCACATGACGCTCCCCGATCCACGGGCGCGACCAGATCGACTACGTGAAGATCGGCGCCAAGAGCGACGGCACGATCACCGGCCTCGAGTGCACGGCGCTGCGGACTTCGGCGCCTTCTTCACGATGCTGACGCCGTTCATCCCGTCGTTCACGGGCTTCGTGATCAGCGGCTGTTACAAGATCCCGAACCTCAAGTTCACCGCCAAGGGCGTGTTCACCAACAAGATGGCCACCGACGCCACCCGCGGCGCCGGCCGGCCCGAGGCGACCCACCTGATCGAGGTGATGATCGAGCAGCTGGCCCACGAGCTGGGCATGGACCCGCTCGAGCTGCGGCGGAAGAACTTCATCCCCAAGGAGGACTTCCCCGCCGAGGTCGCGATCGGGATCGTCTACGACTCCGGCGACTACCACGGCTCGCTCGACAAGCTGCTCGAGCACCTCGACCTCGACGCGTTCCGCGCGAGCAGGCGAGCTGCGCGAGCAAGGGCATCTACCGCGGGATCGGGTTCTCCACCTGGATGGAGATCTGCGGCCTGGCGCCCTCGCGCGTCGTCGGCCCGGCCGGCGTCGGCCTGCAGGCGGGCTTCTACGAGTCCGCGCGTCGTGCGCGTGCACGCGACGGGCGCGGTGACCGTCTACAGCGGCACCGCGCCGCACGGCCAGGGCCTCGACACCGCGTTCGCCCAGATCGTCGCCGACCGGCTGGGCATCGACGCCCGACAGGTCGACGTCATCCACGGCGACACCGGCACCGGGCCCGTTCGGCCTCGGCACCTACGGCTCGCGCTCGCTGGCCGTCGGCGGCGAGTCGATCGCCCGCGCGACGGACAAGGTGGTCGACAAGGCCAAGCCGATCGTCGCCCACCAGCTCGAGGCCGCGCCCGAGGACATCGAGCTCGCCGACGGCAAGTTCTCGGTCAAGGGCTCGCCCGAGAAGGGCATGACGCTGGCGGAGGTCGCCGGCGTCGCGTACATCCCCGAGGACCTGCCGGAGGGCATGGAGCCCGGCCTGGAGGAGACGATGTTCTACGACCCGGAGAACTTCGTGTTCCCGTTCGGCGCGCACGCGTGCATCGTCGACGTGGACGCCGAGACCGGGAAGATCGACATCGTCCGCTACGTCGCGGTCGACGACTGCGGCCCCGCGATCAACCCGAAGCTGATCGACGGCCAGATCCACGGCGGCATCGTGCACGCGATCGGCCAGGCGCTCTACGAGCGCATCCACTACGACGACGAGGGCCAGCTGGTGACGGGCACGTTCGTCGACTACGCGCTGCCCAGCGCCGCCGACGTCCCGAGCTTCGAGACCGACCGCACGGAGACCCCGTCGCCGGTCAACTCGCTCGGCGTCAAGGGCGTCGGGGAGGCGGGCACGATCGCCGCCTCGCCCGCGATCGTCAACGCGGTGATCGACGCGCTGCGCCCGCTCGGCGTGGACTACATCGACATGCCGCTCAGCCCGCAGAACGTGTGGGCGCCGATCCAGCAGGCCAAGGGCCACGACGTCCCGCCGGACCCGGGCAAGCAGGGCGGCTCGTGGGACGAGCACGGGAGCGGCAGCGCCGGCTCCGGACCGACCAGCCCGAGCGAGGGAGGTGGGCTGTGATCCCCGCCGAGTTCGACTACGTCGCGCCGACGTCGCTCGACGAGGCGCTCACCGCGCTGCGCGACGGCGGCGAGGACGCGAAGCTGCTCGCCGGCGGGCACTCGCTGATCCCGCTGATGAAGCTGCGCCTCGCGGCGCCGTCGCTGCTGGTCGACCTCAGGAGCGTGCCCGGCCTGCCGGGCATCCAGCGCGCAACGGCGGCTGGCGGATCGGCGCCATGACCCGCCACGCGGATGGTGCGCGAGCGCGGCCTCGGCCTGGCCTCGCTGCGCGGCGGGGACGATCGCCGACCCGCAGGTCCGCCACCGCGGGACGATCGGCGGCTCGCTGGCGCACGGCGACCCGGCCTCGGACCTGCCGGCGATCATGCTGGCCTGCGAGGCGACGGTCGTGATCCACGGTGAGTCCGGCGAGCGCGAGGTCGCGGCCGCCGATCTCTTCGAGGACTACCTGACGACCGCGGTCGGCGAGGACGAGGTGCTGACCGAGATCCGGCTCCCGGCGCTGGACGGCTACGGCTGCGGCTACCAGAAGTTCAACCGCCGCCAGGAGGACTGGGCGATGGTGGCCGTCTGCGCGCTCGTCAAGAAGGCGGCCGACGGCTCTGCGAGGACGTTCGCGTCGGGCTGACCCACATGGGCTCCGTGCCGCTGCGGGCGACCGCGGTGGAGGACGCCCTGCGCGGGCAGCCGCTCAACGCCGAGCTCGATCGCGGCCGCCGCCGAGCACGCCGCCGAGGGCACCGACCCGCCGGCCGACCTCAACGCGTCCGCCGACTACAAGCGGCATCTGGCGCGCGTGCTCACCGGCGCGCGCTCACCGACGCCGTGGCCTAGGCACGCTACTGCACCGGCGCCGCGTCCGCGGCGCCGGTGAAGCCCTGCGAGCCGACCACCGACAGCAGCGCGAGACGCTCGGCGTCCTCCGAGCCGACGGTGGCCGTGAACACCACGAGCCGCTCCGTCGAGGCTCTCGGCGGTGAGGACCTGGCAGTCCAGCGTGAGCGCGCCGACCAGCGGATGGAGGAAGCGCTTGTGGGTCCCGGAGCGGCTGCCACCTCGTGCCGGCCCACAGCTCCGCGAACTCCCGCTCTCCCGCAACAGGCGGTCGACGAGCTCGTCGGCCTCGGGGTCGCCCGCCCCGGCCCGTGTACCGCCCGCAGCGTCGCGACGTGGATCCGCGAGTGCATCGGGTGGTCGTCGGCCGGGAAGATCCGCCGGTCCTCCGGCTGGGTGAACCAGCGGAGATCATGCTGCGTCGCGGCCGGTGTGGTGCGTCTGACACCGACCAGCGCCTCCGCGAGCGCGTTCTGGCGCAGCGTCACGCCGAGGTCGGAGACGATCTGCGCCGGCGCGTCGAGCTGGTCCAGCACGCGCAGCAGACCGGGCTCGGGTGGTCGCTGCGCGCGGTCCGCGGCGGCGGGACGTAGCCCGCGAGGCCGGAACAGGTGATCGCGCTCTCCTGGTCGAGGCGGAGCGCGCGGGCCAGCGCGGCGATCGTCTGCTCGGAGGGCCGGATCCGCGCCGCTGCTCGACGCGGGCGTAGAAGTCGGTCGACATGTGCGCGAGCCCCCGACCTCCTCGCGGCGGAGGCCGCGCGCCCGGCGCCGCGAGCCGGCGGGGAGACCGACGTCGGCGGGCTGGAGCGCCTCGCGCCGGCGCCGGAGGAAGTCCGCGAGTCCGTCCCGGTCCATGCCGTCGAGTATGAACCTCGCGCCGCTCGTATCCAGGGACTCCCGGTCCCTGGATCCACCGGCCTCTGGTCGCGTCCGCCGGGCCGTCGCACACTGGGCGCATGACCGCATCGACACTCCCGGCGGACGTTCGCGCTCGCCGACGACCTCACCGTGACCCGCGATGGGCTACGGCGCGATGCAGCTCGCCGGCCCGCACGTCTTCGGCCCGCCCGCCGACCGCGACGCGGCCGTCGCCGTCCTGCGCGAGGCGGTCGACGCTCGGCATCACCCACATCGACACCAGCGACTTCTACGGCCCGCACGTCACCAACGAGATCATCCGCGAGGCCCTGCACCCGTACCCCGACGACCTGCACATCGTCACCAAGGTCGGCGCGCTGCGCGACGCCGACGGGCGGCTGGCCGCAGGCGCTCGCGCCGGACGCAGCTGCGCCAGGCCGGTGCACGACAACCTGCGACCACCTCGGCCTGGACGCGCTCGACGTCGTCAACCTGCGCGTCGGCGGCTCCGACGGCCCGAGCCGGCGGCTCGATCGCCGAGCCGTTCGGCGTGCTGGCCGACCTGCAGCGCGAGGGCCTGATCCGCCACCTCGGCGTCAGCACCGTGACCGCCGAGCAGGTCGCCGAGGCGCAGGCGATCGCGCCGGTCGTGTGCGTGCAGAACCTCTACAACCTCGCCAACCGCGAGCGACGACGCGCTGATCGACGCGCTGGCCGCGCAGGGCATCGCCTACGTGCCGTACTTCCCGCTCGGCGGGTTCTCGCCGCTGCAGTCCGCCGACGCTCGACTCGGTCGCCGCGCGGCTCGGCGCGCACGCCGATGGCGGTCGCGCTGGCGTGGCTGCTGCACCGCTCGCCGAACATCCTGCTGATCCCCGGCACGTCCTCGGTCGCGCACCTGCGCGAGAACGTCGCCGGGCGCCGGCGCTGTCCCTGTCCGACGAGGACCTGTCCGTGCTCGACGGGGTGGCGTCAGCCGGCTGAGCGGGCGGCGGTGATGATCGTCGTGGTGAGGCCGATCTCGACCTCGCCGACGTCGTGGCGAGTGAGGACGTCGCGGATGGCGGCGAGCGCGGCCTCGCGGCGGGCGGGCGGGAGGCCGGCGATCCCGCTGAAGGAGGCGTAGGCCGCCTCGATCCCGCCCGGTCCGTGCGCTGGACGGTCTCGACGGAGTCCTCGCGGAGCGGGCCGATCCCGGCGGCCAGCGCCGCCCGCCACGCCGTCTCATCGTGCGGGTCGACGTCGTCGGGCGGGAGCCTGTGCGCCTCGAAGACCTCGTGGGACTCGCGCTCCCACTCCATCGGCGAGGCGTGGTGGTCGCGCCGGTTGTAGAGGATCGCAGACGCCCCCGCCGGGGCGAAGCACGCGCGCGATCTCGGCGACGGCGGGGACCGGGTCGAACCAGTGGAAGGCCTCGCCGACGAACACCGCGTCGACAGCGCCGCCGGCAGGGGGATGGACTCGGCGGTGCCGGGGAACGCGTGCGCGGCCTGCGCCACCCGCGAGAGCACCGCGCGCATGCCGTCGAGCGGCTCGACGGCCGTGACCATCCGAACCGCTCCCACCAGCTCGCGGGTGAGCTTGCCGCCGTCGAGGAACGGCGGCGAGGCACAGGGAGCTCGGCAGCCGTCGCGCAGATCGGTGAGCCCATCGGCCGTGGTCAGCAGGCCCCGATCCACGAGCAGGCGGATGAATTCCTCCGTGAACAACGGATTGCCCGCGGCTCGCTCGAGGATCGGGGCGAACAACCTGTGGCGCGAGCGTCGTGCCGTCGACTAGCGCGGCCAGGAGGCCGGCGGCATCGTCGACCGGCACCGGCTGGAGCCGGATCCGGACGGAACCGTCGCCGGTGCCGGGGAAGTCGGGGGCCGCCGTTCGAGCAGCTCGGGTCGCGTCGTCCCGACGACCAGCAGCCGGCACGTCAGGGCGTTGGCCGCCATCTCCTCCAGGAATGCGAGCATCGCCTCGTCGGCCCAGTGGAAGCCTTCGAACACGGGCACGGTGGGGCGTTGCGCGGCGACGCCCCTCGAGGAACCGCCGCCACGCGGTGAATTGCTCGTCCCTGCCGACCCCGCCCGGGCCCGATCCGATCCCGGGCAGCGGGAGAAGCCGCTCCGCGAAACCAGGCACGTTCGTCGCTGTCGGGCAGGACGTCGTCGAGCTTCTCGATGGCAACCGGACGGCGGGGTCCGTTTCGGAGGATCCCGGCGCGGCCCTTGATGATCTCGCCGAGGGCCCAGAACGAGATCGCCGAGCCGTACGGGAGGCAGCGGCCCTGACGCCACGTGACGAGGAGCGGGTGGGTGCTCGACGTGGGTCCAGGAGCTCGGTGACGAGCCGGCTCTTGCCGATACCCGGTTCGCCGACTATCGTCGCGAACTGGAGCCTGCGTCCGGCGACCGCGCGATCGAGCTGTCCTCGACCAGGGTATCGAGCTCCTCCGCCCGGCCAACGAACGGGCCAGCCTGCCCACGGGTCACGTCGACGCCGAGCGATGAGCGCGGCTGCGATCGCATGGAACACGCGAACGGGCTCGGCCTTGCCCTTCAGGACGGCCGGCAGTTCCGTGTACTCAAACCGGTGGCTTGTCGCGCGCCACGTCTCCTCACCGACGGCCACACCCAGCTCGGGTGCGACGGACTGGATGCGCGAGGCGGTGTTGACGCTGTCCCCGGCGAGGAACCGCTCCCGCTCGCCCCCGGGTGCGAGATCGAGCCGGACGAGCGCCTGGCCCGTGTTGATGCCGATCCGAAGGCGGAGGGGTGCGCCGTGGAGCGCCGTCAGCCCGGCCGCGTCGTCGACGATCCGGAGCGCCGCCGAGCGCTCGCTCGGGTCGTCCTCGTGGGCGACCGGCACGCCGAAGACCCCGACGACGGCGTCTCCGATGAACTTCTCGACGACGCCACCGTGGAGCTCGATCTGCGAACGGGCCACCGTGAAGTAGCGGGTGAGCATCCGATCGACGTCCTCTGGATCGGCGCCTTCGCTCGTCGCGGTGAAGCCGACGAGGTCGCAGAAGAGGGCCGTGATGACCTTCCGCTCCTCGGTGATCGAAGCGGGTGCAGACGCGGTTGCGCTCAGGCGGGACCCACAGCCGTTGCAGAAGCGGGCGTCGTCCGCGTTGTCGGTGGCGCAGGCGGCACAGCGGATCATGTGCGGAGCGTAGCGACGTCGAAACGCGACCGCGTGCCGGTCAGCCTGGTCCATGCCCGCCGCCCGGGTCGCCATACTGCGGTCGTGTCGTTCTTCAAGAAGCTGTTCGGCGGGGAAGACAAGCCGGAGGAGCCCGCCGACACGCCTGAGCCCTCCCCTGCCACGCGGCGGGCGGCACCTCCGCCCCAGTGATGTTCGCGGTGGACGACATCGACGAGACGCTCGCCGGGCTCAGCAAGCACGGCGCGGAGCTCGTCAGCAGCGAAGTGGTCCGGTTCGGAGATTCGGTCCGTCTCTGCTACATCCGCGGGCCGAAGGGATCCTCATCGGGCTGGCCGAAGACTGACGGCGGCAAGACGGCTACCGTCGAGCGGGATGGGGCGTGGTCAGCATCAGGTCGGTCCCGCCCGCCGCATCCGCTCGAGCTCGCGGCGGAGACGCTTGCTCGGCCGGCCCTCCCCCCGGACCGCCTTGATGCCGGGCGCGATCTCTCGGATGACCGGCGGTGGGCTGTTGTCGACGTAGCACGTGGCGGCGACCGGCGCGCCGACGCGCGTTTCGATCGGCCGCACGACCTCGACGATCCGCTCGCGTTCGGCGATCAGCGCGTGCACCACGTCGCCGGCCCGAACCTTCGTCGACGGCTTGGCCGGGTTGCCGTTGACGCGGACGTGCCCGCCATCGCACAGCTGGGTCGCCATGGGCCGGGTCTTGACGAGGCGCACCGCGCACAACCAGCGATCGATGCGTGTGTCGTCGGGCATCGGCTCGTGAGGCGCTCTGAGTCAGCGCGCGCGCCGGTAGTGCATGGCGACCGCGCCCATGCGGAGCGGCTCCGCCGAGATCAGCTCGAGCCGTCGCGTGCTGGGCAGCCCGCCCTGGTACAGGGTCGGGCCGTGGCCGGCGATCCTGGGATGGACGAGGAACAGGTACTCGTCGATCAGATCCAGCCGGTCCAGCTCGGTCGCGAGCTTGCCGCTGCCGAGGAGCACGCCGGCCGGGGTCGCGTCCTTGAGCTTCTGCACCTCGGTGCGCAGGTCGCCGGCGATGTGGTGGCTGTTGGTCCACGGGAAGTCCGTTCGCGTCGACGACACCACGTACTTCGGCTTGGCGTCCAGCTTGACCGCCCACTCGCGCAGCGCCGGCGGCGCCTCCACCTCGCCGCGAGCGACCACCGGCCAGTAGCTCTCCATCATCTCGTAGGTGACGCGGCCCCAGAGCATCGCCCCGCCCTCGTCCATGACGCGGGTGAAGAAGGCATGCGTCTCGTCGTCGGCGATCCCCTCCTGGTGGTCGACGCAGCCGTCCAGGGTGACGTTGAGGCTGAAGGTCAAGAGTCCCATGCGTCGAGTCTAAGCCTGGGCGGCAGCCACGTCCCCGACATCTCCGGCGAGTTCGGCGCCGCGGTTTTCGACTTCCTCGAGGCGCACCCCAACCGTAGGTCGGGCGCGGCGATCAGGTCGGCCGAGAGCCGCTCTTGCCGTCGAGCCAGTCCCGGACGGGATCGACGTGCTCGTCGTGGAGGTGCTCGGTGAAGTCCACCTCGACGAGCGGCTCTCCGGCCCACGGCGCGACTGCCGTCTGCAGGTGGACCGGCACCCTCTCGAGGGCCGCGATCAGCCGGTCGTAGGACGCGTCGTAGTCCGCCACCAGCTGCGCCGGCGAGCGACCGGCGTGCTGCTCGCGGATCCAGTCGTTGACCTTGTCGACGTCATCGTCGGCGTCGAGGGCGGCCGGCCACGGCGTCGCGGGCTCGGGCTCGCCCCGGCCAACCGCCAGGACGCGATGGATCGTGCGCTCCCGCCATCCGGCCAGGTGACCCGCCATGTCGGCGAAGCTCCACTCGCCCATCGGACCCGGCTCGGCGTAGCGTGCCGACCCGACCTCGGCGGCCAGGGCTCGCCAGAACTCCTGATCGGCCCGGAGCGCGGCGATCTGCTCGGCCTGCGTACCCATGGTCTCCTCCCCTGCCCTGTCCGGGTCACGATGGCACGATCGGGACATTGCCGTGCCCGACGATCGCATCCCTGGACGACATCGACGATTCGCAGGTCGGGTCGTGGGTGAAGCAAGCAACGGCGCTGCCCGGCTTCGGAAATTGCTGAGCCTGCCAAGAACCACCCGAATCCGTCGCGCGTACCTCCCACCGAGGGCCCCTGATCGGGCCCACCGACCGACGTGTGGAAGAATGGGCCGCCAGATGCGACGCTCCACCCTTCGCCCCCGCCTGAACCGATGGCTCTCTCTGGCGATCAGCATCCTGATCACCGGGTGCGGCGCCGGCGTCGGAACGGAAAGCCAGCCGGCGCCGTCGCCGGACCTCCCGATTGCCGCCGCGTCGATCGTGCCGTCCGACGCCCCGGACGACGTCGAGGACTCGTCGAGCCCGGCGGCGGCCACGGCCCGCCCGCGGACGCCCGTGCCGGCAACGCCCGCGCCGGCAACGCCAGCCCCCTCCCCTGCCCCTTCGACCCTTCGGCCCGACGCGTTCAGCCTCAACCTGTACCGAACTGGCGACTTCATCGGCCAGTACACGTTCGAGTGGTGCGTCGGGGCGAGTGTCCAGATGACCCTCAACATGCTCCGGCCGAAGAATGACCGCACGCGGGCCACGCAGGAGCGCCTCTGGAAGCGGGCGCGCGACCTGTCCGACAGCATCTTCGGCGGCGCGAATCCGAACGGCTGGGTGCCGCTCATGAACGAGCTCGGGATCGGCCGCTGGCGGCTGGTCTCGGTCCCAACCCTTGACGACGCCGTTCGCGCGGCAGCCAAGGCGATTCGGGCGACGAAGCGGCCGGTCAACCTCGTCATGTGGCGCGGGCGGCATGCCTGGGTGATGAGCGGCTTCACCTCGGTCGGCGATCCCGCGAAAACCGATGACTTCGAGGTGACCGGCGTGAACGTGCTGGACCCGCTCTATCCGCACGGGAGCTCCGTTTGGGGTCTGTCGCCGCGGCCGAACACCCTCCTCACGCCGGAGGCGCTCGGCGAGCAGTTCGTCGCCCGGACGAGCGGCCGGATCGATCTCGGCGTCGCGCCGGGCTACCTCCTCATCCTTCCGGTCGGCTGACGGCGCCACGCGAGCGCCCCGACCGGCGGCCCGCCGAGCCACAATGCGGGTGCCATGGCTCGCTACACCATCACGACGCACGTCGAGGCTCCGCCTGAGCACGTGTTCGCGCTCTGGACGAACCTCGAGCGCATGGGCGAATGGGTCGGCGGGGTGACCGGCGTCAGCGACGTGTCCGGGTCCATCGATCAGGTCGGCACCACCTACGTCGTCCACTTCGGCCCCGTGAAGAGCCCGACCGAGGTCCTCGAGGTCGAGCGCCCACGGCGGTTCGCCACCAAGTTCGGCAGCTGGATTCTCCGTGGCCGGTCGAGCGCGACCTTCGAACCCGACGCGGACGGGACACGGATCACGCAGACGTTCGAGACGGTCGGCTTGATCTCGGCCGTCTCATCGTGGATCTTCTCCCGTGGCTCGTACCAGGGGAGCT
Organism: uncultured Chloroflexia bacterium; assembly: GCA_963746075.1. Classification (GTDB taxonomy): domain Bacteria; phylum Chloroflexota; class Limnocylindria; order Limnocylindrales; family CSP1-4; genus CF-46. The sequence goes on along the minus strand of CAVUZY010000004.1, from coordinate 1,423,669 downwards.
TTCGCGGCGAGCTCGAGAAGTTCGCCCGCATCGCCGAGCGCGAGGCGCCGTCGCCGCGCGGCTGACGGTGTGAACGCATGACCAGGTACCTCGTCCTCCTGCGCGGGATCAACGTCGGCGGCCGGAACAAGGTCCCGATGGCGGCCCTGCGCGAGCTGCTCGAGTCGCTCGGCCACACGAAGGTCTCCACGTACATCGCGAGCGGCAACGTGATCCTGAGCTCCGGCAAGTCGGCGGCCGCCATCAAGCGCGAGCTCGAGGAGGCGCTCCCCAGGACGTTCAAGCTCGACAGCGAGCTGATCGCGGTCCTCGTCCTGACACAAGCGCAGTTGCGCTCCATCGTCCGAAACCGGCCGAAGGGCTTCGGCGACAAGCCGGACACGTACCACAGCGACGCGGTCTTCCTGATGGGGATCGACGCGAGGGCGGCGATGACGGTCTTCGACCCGCGAGCCGGCGTCGACGAGGTCTGGCCGGGCAAGGGCGTGATCTACTCCCAGCGACTCAGCGCGGAACGGACGAAGAGCCGCCTCGGCAAGATCGTCGGCACGCCGCCCTACAAGTCGATGACGATCCGCAGCTGGCAGACGACGCTGGCGCTGCTGGAGCGGATGGAGGCGCCCGAGGCGGACGCCTGAGGGCACCGCCGAACAACGTCGAGTCGGCTCGCGCTAGTCTGCGCTGGGATGGCGGGGCGCCCAGCTTGGAGGATCAGTCATGCGAACGCCGTTGACCCTGGCACGCGCGATCGTTGGAGCGGGCACCATCCTTCTGGTCGCGTCGTGCAGCGCAAGCACACCCTCGGCCGTGCCGCCGGCCTCGAGCGGCGGGACCTCACCGTCCGGCCCAGGCGCAGCCCTCGAGTGGCCCGCCCCGCCGAACCCGATGGAGCTCGCCGTGAAGGCCGGCTTGAAGCCCCTGCCGAAGGAGTTCGTCGTCAATCACGTCCACAGCCACCTGGATGTGTTCGTGGATGGCAAGCCGGTCAGGGTGCCGGGCGGGATCGGGATCAAGATCGACGACCCCGCCGTCCAGGTCGACGACCTGCCCGATGGCACGAAGCAGTACGGCGGCATCACCCTGTGCAACGAGCCGTGCATCTCGCCCCTGCACACGCACAGCTCCGACGGGATCCTCCACACCGAGTCGACCGAGACCACCCGGAACACGCTGGGCGAGTTCTTCACCGAGTGGGGCGTCGCCCTCGACGCGTCGTGCGTCTCGACGTACTGCAGCCCCACCACCCCGATCGCGATCTACATCGACGGCGTGCTCACTCCCGGAGACCCTCGCGCGATCGAGATCCTCGACATGCGGGAGATCGCGATCGTGATCGGGACGCCTCCCGCCCAGATCCCGAGCACGGCCGACTTCTCGAACGCCTGAGGCGAGGCGACCGGTCACCGTGATCCGCTGCGGACATGCCCCGTCGCCCGTTCGTGCTTGTCGCTGCCCTCATCGCCGTCGCCGGGTGCTCGGGCGAGAATCGCTCTGCGGCGCCGACGACGACGGCGAGTGCCGGCGCGCTCACTCCCCCGCGTTGCCGAAGGTCGCTCGACCCTTCGGTCGATACGTCTGGATCATCACGCCCGACGACGATGAGATCGATTCGGCCAGCTCCAGGTTGTGCGTCTGGCCGTGTTCCGGGAAGAGCCGCAGCCCGTCGCCGACGATGACGGGATAGATCCGGAGGTTGAGCTCGTCGACGAGGTCGCGCTCGAGCAGCCAACGGAGCAGGACGCCGCTGCCGTGGACCTGGAGCTCACGGCCGGGCTTCGCCTTGAGGTCGCGGATCGCTGCTTCGAGGTCGCCGTCGATGACGTGGGTGTTCTGCCAGGTCGGGTCCTTGAGCGTCGTGGACGGCACGTACTTCGGCAGGACGTTGATCCCGTGGGACACCGGATCGCCGCTGTCGTGGTGCGGCCAGTACGGCTCCCAGATCTCCCAGGTCTTGCGCCCGAGCAGCAGCGCGTCGGCCCGCTCGAACCACGACGTCAGGAACGGCCACATCTCGTCGTCGGCGTAGGCGGCCGTCCAGCCGCCACGCTCGAACCCGCCGCGCCGGTCCTCATCGGGGCCGCCGGGACCCTGGTACACGCCATCCAGGGTCACCATCATCGAAGCGGTCAGCTTCATGGTCGTCGCTCCTTCGTGTCGAGGTTGATGATGGTTAGACGATCGACCGGACGGCGACTCATCGGCAGATGCTCGGCCGGCGTGGACGCGACGAGGCGAGTCGCGGCGGATGACGTCTGACCGGTGACGGCGCAGACTAGCCGAGCCATGAAGACCTACAAGCAATACTGCCCCATCTCGCGGGCCGCGGAGATCTTCGCCGAGCGCTGGACGCCGCTCATCATCCGGAACCTGTTCATGGGCTCCGAGACCTTCACCCAGATCCGCGACGGCGCGCCGGGCCTGCCCAAGGCGGTCCTGGAGCGCCGGCTGGCGATGCTCGAGTTCGAGGGTGTCGTGATCGCCCGGCCGGCCGTCCGCGGCCGTGGGCGGACCTACCACCTGACCGAGATGGGCCGCGAGCTCGTCGACGTGTGCTTCGCGCTCGGGAACTGGGGCGCCCGCTGGCTGGAGGTCGGCCCGGAGCACCTGGACGCCCGCGTCGTGCTCTGGTCGATCGCCCACCTGATCGATCGATCGAAGCTCCCGGAGCCGCGCATCGTCGTGCGCTTCGACATCACCGACGGCCAGCCCGACGCCTGCATCTGGCTGGTCCTGGAGCGCGAATTGGTCGAGGTCTGCACGCGGGATCCCGGCTACGACGAGCGGATGGTCGTGACGGCCAGCGCCCGGGCCCTGGCGGCGTGGCACACGGGCCGGATCTCGATGGCGGACGCTCGGGCGCGCGGCCTGATCGACGTGCTTGGACCGCCGAAGCTGGCGCGTGCCCTCGGAACGTGGGGACTCAGTCCGTTCGCGGGGATCAAGCCCGTGCGCGAATCGCCGGCGCTCTCGGCGATCTGAGCCCCGCCCCGACGGAGTCCCACATTCTGGGCTCGACGGCGTCGTGGCTCGTGGCCAGCATCGTGTCCACAGGGCGTCGGGTGACGACGCCGACAGGCAACCGAGGAGACCTCGCATGACGGCCTCAGCCACGACTGACGCACCCGCGCCCGATCTCGCTGCGATCAAGCAGCGCCAGCAGGCGACCTGGTCGAGCGGCGACTACCAGCGGATCGCCACGCAGATCCAGCTCGTGGCGGAGGTGCTGATCGAGAGCCTCGACGTCCGGTCCACCGAGCTCATCCTCGACGTCGCCACCGGCAGTGGCAACGCCGCACTGGCCGCCGCCCGACGCGGCTGCACGACCATCGGCGTCGACTACGTTCCGGCCCTCCTCGAACGCGCCAGGCTCCGAGCCGCCGCCGAAGGGCTCGACATCGAGTTCGTGGAAGGGGACGCCGAGGCGTTGCCGTTCGCGGACGGGGGCTTCGACGTCGTGACCTCGGTCTACGGATCGATGTTCACACCGGATCAGGTCAAGACGGCCGGCGAGCTGGCCCGCGTCTGCCGGCCCGGCGGCCGGATCGGGGTTGTCGCCCACGCCCCGGGCGGGTTCATCGGTCAGGTCTTCAAAACCGTCGGCGCGCACGTGCCTCCGCCGGCGGGGCTCGCCTCTCCCCTGCTCTGGGGGACGGAGGCGCGCATCCGCGAGCTCTTCGCCGATGCCATCGCCGACATCTCGTTCACCACCCGGGAGCACGTCTTCCGCGAGCGCTCGCCGGAAGCCTTCGTGGACTATTGGCGGCAACATTACGGACCGACCCTGAAGGCCTTCGAGGCGGTCGGCCCGGCCGGGCGCGATGCGCTCGAAGCCGACCTGGTCGCCCTGATCGGGCGGTTCAACCGAGCGACCGACGGCACGATGGTCGTCCCGAACGAGTACCTGGAGACGGTCATCACCCGTCGCTGACCGCGTGTCCGCAGAGGAGAGGCCCCGCCGATCGGCGGGGCCTCTTCGAGTGGCGGCGAGGCCGCCTGAGCGTGATCAGGCGCCGACAGCGGCCAGATCCTCGGGACTCGCTAGGTTCCGCCGACGGCAGTAATCTCCGCGGAATGAAGCCCCGCGTCTTCCTCGGCTCCTCGGGTAAGCAGGCGAAGCTGGTGCAGGCCCTCACGCGCGGCCTGGCGGACGTTGCGGACGTCGAGCCGTGGACGACGGTCTTCAACCCGGGCGTCTCGACGCTCGACCGGCTCGTCGAACTGACGCATGAGGTCGACTTCGCCGCGTTTGTCTTCGCGCTCGACGACTGGACCAGCAGCCCATCCGACGAAGCCGCCCTGGGCCAGGCATCGCCGCGCGACAACGTCGTCTTCGAGGCCGGCCTCTTTGGTGGGGCGTTGGGCATGCGCCGAACGTTCATCCTCCACGCAAAGGGCGCCAAGCTGCCGACGGACCTCCTCGGGATGACGGCCGTCCGCTACCCGCCGACCCTGACGCCGGCCGACATGCGGGCGGTGAACCAGAAGCTCCGGAAGGCGATCGAGGACGAGGGCCGCCTGACCCGGATCGAGGGCGACTGGTGGCAGCACTCCCTCACGATGCGCAGCGAGCGGGAACCGTCCGCGATCAGCCTGCTCCGGATCTCGCGCGATCGGGAGGGCGGCCTCGAGGTCGCGGGTCGAGCCTGGCAGGAGGACGGCACCCTCTCGTCGCGGTACTGGAGCGAGGCCGCCAGGGAGCGCCGCGATCCGGCCAGCATCCTCTACTTCTGGAAGGGCGAGCGACCTCGGCACCCGAACGCCCCGCAACTCGAGGGCACCGGCGAGATCCGGCTCGAGTCCGCGGATCGCGCATCGGGCTACTGGATCACACGGTCCGACAGCGACCCGCAGCTTCGCGAGCGGACCTCCGGGGTCTACCTGCGCGCCGACCCCGACGACATGCGCACCCTCGATGCTGGCGATGCGCCGTCGCGCGCAGCGCTTCTCGCCGTCCGGCTCGAGGAGTGGAAGACGATCCTGGACTCCTGATGGACGTTCGTCCGTTGTCGATCCGGCGCTGCTCGACGAGACTGACGGCGTGTCCGAGACCGTCGACAGCCTGATCCTCGACCTCCTCGAGTGGATCGGCCCGGGACAGCGCCCGTACGCCGAGACCATGGAAACGTGGCGCACGTCGTGCCCGCGGCTGCCGGTCTGGGAGGACGCGACCGATCTGGGCTTCATCGAGCGCCGTCGTCAGCCCGATGGACCGGCGGTCGTCTCCGTGTCCGAGGCCGGGGCCGTGCACCTGAGGCAGCGCCGGAGCGCGTCTCCCGCCTGACTCGATTTCGAACTGGTCTCGAATTGATTGCCCCAACCGGTCGTTGCGCCGGCTCGGCGTCCGGCGGACCATGGCCGCCATGGACCGATCCATCCGCGACGGACAGCACGACTTCGACTTCGAGATCGGGGCGTGGGCGACCCACCTCCGGCGTCTGAAGCATCCGTTGACGGGTTCGTCGGACTGGATCGAGTACGAGGGCACGTCGGTGGTGCGACCGATCTGGGGCGGCCGGGCGAACCTGGTCGAGCTCGACGTGGCCGGGCCCGCTGGTCGAATCGAGGGACTAAGCCTGCGCCTGTACCGGCCGCAGTCTGGTCAGTGGAGCCTGGCCTTCGCCAGCAGTTCGAACGGCCTGCTCGCGACGCCGGCGATCGGTGCGTTCGAGAATGATCGCGGCGCGTTCTACGCCCAGGAAGACCTCGACGGCCGCGCGATCCTGTCCCGCTTCGTGATCTCGGACATCACGGAGACGAGCTGCCGCTTCGAGCAGGCGTTCTCCGACGACTGGGGCACGACCTGGGAGCCGAACTGGATCGCGGTCGACACGCGCCTCGACGGGTCAGACGACCGAAAGGTCTAGAGCGACCCGTCGCGCTTCGGGAAGCGATCCTGGCGGCGGGTGCGGCTGGACGCTATCCGGCGTCGTCAGCGGACGGGCCGGTGGCTCCGTCGTCAGCGGACGGGCCGGTGGCTCCGTCGTCGGCGGACGGACCGGTGGCTCCGCCGTCAGGCCAGATCGCGATGCAGACGCGGTTGCCGGCCCGGTCGGCGAGGGTCCAATGCTCCGCCGACTGGGCAACGATCCGGCCGCCGGCGGCAAGGGCCGCGGCGAGCCGAGCCTGACCCTGCCCTCGCCCGACGGACACGTCGACGTGCATCGCGTGGCGGAGCGGCCTGGATGCGTCGAGCTCCTGCAGCCAGACCGTCGATCCGGTCCCGAGGGGGTCGACGGCGTTGTCGTCGGATGCCGGCACGTAGCCCAGGACGGCGCGCCAGAAGCCCACGTCGAGCGAATCCGGCTGTGCGGCGATCGCGAGCTGCACCTCCTGGACCACCGTCGGATCGACGGTCGCGCCGTGTGCGCGGGTGACGGCGGAGATCGCTCGGGCCAGCTCCGTGTGGTGCGCCTCGAGATGCCACATGTCACGCGTCAGTCGAACGGTCAACGTCGGGCCCGCGAGGGTGAGGACGACGCCTGCCTCCTGGATCCCGGCGACGCCGGCAATGGCCTCCGCGAGCCTGGCCGCGTCGCGGAGCGACGCGACGCGGAAGACGGCCGTTGGGCCGCCGTGGAGGACCGTCCAGCCGTTGGTCCCTTCCGCTGCCAGGAACGCCCGCCAGCCTGCCTCCGTCATCGTCCGAGACTAGCGGATCGGCGGCACGGAGATGCCGGATGGCTCGAGCGTCAGCCGCTTTCGTTCGCGGGGCGATCCGATGCGCGGGTGCGGCGTGGGGTCGCCTTCGGCTTGACGGGCTTGGATGCCTTGGTGGCTCCGCCCGTTGACGACCGGCGCGTGCGCTTCGGCGCCGCCAGGGCCGCGGCCTCCGCGGGCGCCGCGACGGACTCCGGACCGGGGCGCGGTCGCGCCCAGACCGGGGTGAGCTCGGTCGCATCGAACAGGACCTGGCGAATGATCGAGGCCGGCAGGAGCACCGGTGGACCAATGGGCGCCGTATCGGGGTCGATGGACCGAGCGACCATCGTCGGAGGTTCGCTCGCCCGTCGATCGGACGACGAACGTCGCGTCAGAAAACCCAGTGGTCCGAAACCGCGAGGCATGGCCAGAGCCTAGGCGGTGACTCTCGTCATGTCAGTGGCGACTCTGGCGAGACCGTCTGGTACGTTCGTCAGAGACGGATCGCAACGGGGCTCGGCTCAGCGGGGCTCGGCTCAGCGAGCCCGACTGCCCGCGAGCGAGCGCACCTCGATCGACTGGCCAATCGCGTCACTGACGCGCGATGCCCACTCCAGCGCTCCTTCGATCGTGGGCGCCTCGATCAGGTAGAAGCCGCCGATGTGCTCCTTGGTCTCGGCAAATGGGCCGTCCGTGATCTTGGGCCGCCCGGGCCCGCGACGAACGACCTTCGCTTCGCCAGGCTCCCCGAGCCGGGCCGAGAACACGAACGCGCCTGCAGCCTCCATATCGGCTTCAATTCCGGCGACCACGGCGAAGCCGGCGCGCTGCTCCTGCTCGGTCATCGGCTCGCGCGGCTGGCTGGTGGTGTGCACGGACAGCATGAACTGGGGCATCGTCGTCTCCTTCGTCACAGCAGGATTGTCCTGCCTCCAGGATCGCAACGAAGGCGCTCCCGCGGAGTCGACATTTGCTCCTTCGGCATGCGCGGCACATCGACCGCAACGGCCGGCCGAACGGCGCCTCAGCCGGGAGTCGCCGCCGGATCGTCCCGCCGGAGCAGGATCCCGAGGTAGGTCTTCCACCGACCGACGGCGGTGTCGTGCGAGCCGGCCATCCCCGCGAAGATCTGCGACACGTGGTCCAGGTCGTGGACCGCCCACGTGGCAAGCAGCTCGCGCAGCGTGACCTCGCCGAGCGAGGGATGGAGCCCACGCCGGTCGAGATCGGCCTCGTCGGCGACCAGCTCGTCCAGGCGTGCGAGGGACTGCGCTCGCAGCCCTGCGAAGTGTCTCGACAAGCCGATCCAGCGGCACGTCCACATCCCGCTCGACGTGGGCGAAGCGATCGAACGCATCGAACGGCTTCGACGTCCCGTCCTCGAGAATCCGCTCGGCACGCGGGATCCAGTCGTCGATCTCGGCCGAGATCAGGTGGCCGATGACATCGCGCGGCTGCCAGCCATCTTCGCGGTCCGGCGTCTGCGTCCACGAGTCCGGTACGCCGGCCAGGAGCGCCGAGACGACGGCAGGCGTGCGCCGGAGCAGGTCAGTGGTGTCGTCGAGGGACGTGGTCATGGCAGCGAGTGTAGGCCCCTCAGAAGTCGCGCTGGCCGGCGTCCGTCAGACCGGTGCGTCGGCCGGCGCGGGAGGCACGTTCGGGTTCACGTGGAACACGTTCTTCGGATCCCATTCACGCTTGAGCGCGCCGAGCCTGGCGAGCTTCGCGTCGCCATAGATCTTGCGGCTCTCCTCGGGGCCGGCATCGCTGTTGCCGTTGGCGTAGGCGCCGAGCGTCCGGTCGGGCTCCACGATCGCCATCGCCCGCCGGCACCAGTCGGCGTTGGCCTGGTCGAGCGCCGGGTCGGACCAGGCAGAGTCCGCGCTCAGGTCGAACGCCTCCGCACGACCTGCGAAGGCGGTGGCATCCTCGGGGACCCGGCTGATCGCGCCGCCGAGGGCGGTCGCCGAGAAGGTTGCGTCGCCGGGCGCCTCCGCGGCGAGCTCGGCAAGCGCGTCGAGCGCGTCCGGTCGGAGGTCGTTCGCGTTGTGGCTCTTGATGAAGGAGCGACTGCCCCACCCGAACGCGAGATCGTGGGCAGTCTGGACGTCGAGGAACGGGACGCTGCCGATCGTCGTCGTCAGCGGCGTCGGGCCGCCCCGCAGCGCGGCCGTGTCGCGTTCGACATCGTCGGCGGCACCGCTGTGGTTCCAGGCGAAGAACACGATCGGCCGGCCGACCATCTCGTCCGCGTAGCCGGCGTCGGGCGCAGCCCGGTCGAGACCGAAGATGCAGGACACCGTGTCGGGCGCGTCGAGCGCGTAGGCCCGGAACCGGCTCCAGAGCTCCTGGATCTGGGTTGCCGGGAAGGTCAGGACGCCCCGATGGAGCTCGGGGCCGAACGGCTGGAGCCGGAACTCGAACGCGGTCGCGATGCCGAAGTTCCAGCCGGCGCCGCGAAGGCCCCAGAAGAGCTCGGGTTCCTCGGTCGCGGTCGCGCGGACGAGCCGGCCGTCGGCAGTGACGAGCTCGACGGCGGTCAGGTTGTCGATCGTGAGGCCGAAGTTGCGCTGGAGCCGTCCCACGCCCCCGCCGAGCGTCAGCCCCGCGACCCCGGTGTGGCCGACGACGCCGGTGGGACACACGAGGCCGTGCGCCTGGGCGGCGATGTCGAGCTCGCCGAGGAGCGCGCCGCCGTTCGCCCGGGCGCTCCGCGTCTCCGGGTCCGCCTCGACGCCGCGCATCCCGAACAGGTCGATGAGGAGCCCGCCGTTCGCGCCCCCGAACCCGGCGGCGGCGTGGCCGCCGGAGCGGACCGTGATCTCGAGGTCGTGCTCGCGGGCGAAGCGGACCGCGGTCGCGACCTCCTCGGCGGTCGACGGACGGGCGATCAATGCCGGCCGGCGGTCGTGGACCGCGTTCCACAGGCGGCGGCCGTCGTCGTAGCCCGCGTCCTCGGGCATGAGCACCTCGGTGCACGATCGGCGCAGCTGCTCGACATGACGCGGCGCGATCCGAGCGGTGTCGACCATCGGGTCCCTCCTTGGGCTGCCTCGTCCGCGTTTCCGACAGCCTACCGAAGGTCGGCGACCGACGATCGATCCGGGGCGAGCGACGCCGCCTTCATGCTCGGGACCTGGCTGAACACGAGGGCCAGTGCACAGGTCGTCGGCCGAGGATGGCGAGCGTGGCTGACCCGCCGACGACGTCGATCAGGATCCCGCCGACGAGGCTCCCGACAGGCATCAGCCCGAGCGCCATGACGCGGGCCGTGCTCGCGATTCGCCCGACGAGGGCGTCGGGCGAGTTGGCCGCGCGGACGCTCACGTACAGGACGACCAGTGCACATCACGAGCCCGGAGCCGGTCAGCGCCAGGACGAGCAACGGCATCGCGGTGAGGCTGACCGCGTCGCCCCACGCCGAGACCGACTGACTGACCAGGAGCGTTGCGAAGTCGCGGTTCCGGCGGAGCGGCTCGTCGCCGGGAGGGCTCCGCCGCGGATCAGGCGCCGTCGAACGCCCAGCGTGTCGGGCGCAGCAACTCTTCCGGCTTGAACTTGTCCATGCCGAACGTCCCGGGCAGGCCGAATGCAGTGGACGGGATCATCCGGAAGATCCGGTACGGCGGCAGGCCCGCGGTCGGCGCGTTCGGCCCGTGGACCTCGACGCCCCGGGCTTCGAGCGGCCACCCGTTCTCCTTGAAGACCTCGGTCATCCGTCGAACCTCGTCGACGTCGGCGAGCGGTTCGGCATGGCCTTCGACGACGATGTCCAGGGACGGGAGCGTGAAGCTGCTCGTCGCAATGACGCACCGGCCGTCGGCCGCGAGATTTCGTGCCTTGCGGGTCCCTGCCCCCGCGATGAAGTGAAAGGCGCCGTCGAACCAGACCGCGATGACGGCCATGAGGTGCGGCCTGCCGTCCGGTCGGGCGGTCGCGAGCCACGTCGTCCGGTGGTCGTCGCGACTCGTGAGGCGCTCGCGGGCCGTGGTCCAGGGCGTGGTCTTCTCCTCCTCGACCAGCGACTCCTCGCGCACAGGTGACCGTTCCTTCGCCATCGATTCTCTCCTCCACGCTCAGTGCGTATCGTCGCGAATGCTTCCAGATCTTGCACGCCACCCAACCACCGAGTACGTTCCGCGAGCGGCCACCGGTCGGTCCGCTGTCCGGCTGCCTCGGGGAGATTCGGCAACCGGAAGCGCATCGAATCCGTAGTGGCGAGGGATGGACGGAGGGTGCGATGAGTCTCGATCTGGCCGGCATCAGCTGGCTCGCGGTGGTCATCGGCGCGGCGGTGTACTTCCTCCTTGGGGCGGTCTGGTTCGCGAAGGAATTGCCGCTCGGCCGTGCCTGGATCGCCGCCAGCGGCTACACCCCGCCGACGAGCGGGTTCTCGGCGTCCCAGGGGTTCTATGTCTTTCCCGCGGTGACGTGCCTGGTGGCCGTCGCGAGCCTGGCGTTGATCGCACGGGCGACGGGAACGGACACCGTCAACGAGGCGCTCGTGCTCGGTCTGGTGGTCGGTATCGGCATTGCCGGTGCAACGCTCTTCAGCACGGCCGCGTTCGAGTTCACGAAGCCGGCGCGGTGGACCTGGGGGCTCATCGACGCCGCCTATCACGTGGTCGGCCTGACGATCGCGGCGCTCATTCTCTGCCTCGTCAAATAGGCTTCCGGCTTCTCAGTCGATCGCGGTGAGGGTCATCGTCCAGGGTTGACCCGGTCGCTCCGGCTCCACGAGCCGGACCGGCCAACGCACGGCGAGGACGTCCGCGAGCGCGTCCGGGTCCAGCGGATCCTCGCCGGACGCCAGCAGGTGGTGGGCCGCCTGCCCGCGCGTCCGCTTCGCGACGACGTCGCCGATGCGCTCGCCGGCGACCCGGTAGTCGATCCTCAGAGCTACCGTGCGATCGCCGAGCCCCGTCGGCATCCCCAACGCCCGGAAGCTCGGGGGGCGAAGGTCGAAGACGACGCCGGTCCGCCCCCCGAGCCGGGCGAACAGGTCCGGCAGGATCGTCCGCCAGATCGGCTCGAGACGGTCCATGCCGACGAGGCGCGACCACGATCGAAGCCGGTAGGCCGGGATCCGGTCGCCCGGCCGGAGCGCGCCCCACAGGGCCGTGGTGATCACGACGCTCCGCTCGGCCCGCGCGGCGTCCGCGGGCGAGAGCGACCGGAGATCGAGTCCCCCGTGGAGGGGCCCGGCGTAGACGTCGGCCGCGGGTCGGGTCGGCAGCTCACGCAGGCGCGTGTTGCGGGCGATCCAGGCCGCCATCGACGGTCCCTCGGACAGCCGGTCGAAGGCGTCGGCGCCGGCGCTCGTCTGGATCAGCGCATCGAGAATCCGCGTGCGAAGCGGGGTCAGCTCCGGGAACGACAGCCCCTCGAGCGAGACCGGAGGCCCGTGCTCCGGCGGCGGCACCTTCGACTCCGACGGCGGCACGAGGATCAGCACGGCGTCACTCTAGGATGGCGCCCTCACCCACGCTTCGCCAACGATGCGAGCCACGCGTCACGGTCGAGCGGGCTCGGGCCCGAGCGCGGGCGCTTCGGCGGGTTCTCACCGATGGGCTGGTAGCCGCCGAAGCGGGTCTCGAGGATCGCTTCTCCCATCGACAGGCCTGGGAGCTGGTGCTGGAACGCCTGGACACGCGCCACGGGCAGCACCGCGTCGACGTGCGACAGGCCATTGGCGGAGAACTGGCCGCGGACGCGTCCGCCGAGCCGGCCGAGCACCGCGAGCACGCCCTGCGTCGTCGACGACGGCAGCTCGAGCGCGAGGTCGGCGAGCGGCTCGCAGACCCACGTTCCGGCGCGGTCGAGCGCGGTCGTGAGGACGAGCTGGGTCAGGCGTCGGTAGTCGGCCGGGCTCGTGATCGGCGAGGCGTAGCCGCAGTCGGTCATCGTGACCCGGCAGTCGGTGACCTGCCAGCCGGCCAGTCCCTCGGCCAGCGCCTCGCGAACGTACCCCTCCATCTGCGTCGCGAACGTCTCGACGGTATGGAACAGGTAGAGCGGGACGAGGCGTGGCTCGACGTCGTGGCGGAACTCGATCCCGGAGCCGATCGCCCCCGGCTCGATCCGCAGCGCCAGGGTCGCCAGGAACGGATTGGTGCTCAGCGGCGAGCTCCGGCCCGTGATGTTCGTCTTCGTCTTCGCCCGGATGATCTCCTCCGCCTCGCCGGCCCGTCCGAGCCGTTCGACGCACAGGACGCTCGTCTCGCGGAAGTCGGCGGCGATGCCGTAGTCGCGCTCGAGCGTCGCCTGGATGACCTCCTTCTGGACTTCGCCGTAGAGCGAGACCGAGATCTCGTGGCGCGCATCGTCCTGGCGGACGTCGATCAGCGGGTCCTGCTCGGCGAGCTGAGACAGGGCGGCCCGGAGCGAGCCCTGCTCATCCGGCCGAAGCGCGAAGACGACCGCCTCGAGCGTGGGGCGCGGGAAGCGCGGCGCGACATCCTTGCCCGGTGGCGGCTCGCCGATCGCGTCGCCGACGCGGACCGCGCCGAGCCCCCGGATCGCGGCCATCTCGCCCGCGACGACATGGTCACGCCGTGGCGCGCCGGTCGGAGCGAAGACGCGGATCGACGTCGCCTTGGCCTCGTCGCCCTCCCCGACCCGCACGCGCTGGCGCGGGCGGAGGGTGCCGGCGAACAGGCGGGCGTAGGCGACGCGCTCGCCCGACGCCGCGCGCTCGATCTTGAAAACCCGACCGGAGACATCGGCGTCCACGTCGGCGCTCGTCCCGGACAGGAGCTCGTCGACGCCGGCAAGGAGGGTGTCGATGCCGACGCCCTGCGCCGCCGAGCCGAAGAAGACCGGATGAACGAACCCCCGTCGCGTCTGCTCGGCGAGCTGCTCACGCAGCCGCGGGTACGAGAGCGCGGCCTCGTCGCGGACGAACGCCTGCAGGATCCCCTCGTCGTGCTCGGCGAGGACTTCCGCGAGCGACGCGCGATGGGCCGCGTCGTCGCCGCTGAACGGGACGAACGACGCCGTCGCGCCGTCCGGCGTCGCGGGCGGTGCCCATCGGGATCACGCCGGGCGAGAGCCGCCGGGTCATGACCCCGACGACCCGGTCCGGATCGGCCCCGGCCCGGTCGATCTTGTTGACGAAGACCAGGGTCGGGACGCCGAGCCGGCGAAGGGCGCGGAAGAGGAGCGGCGTCTGGGGCTGGACGCCTTCGACCGCCGACACGACGAGCACCGCGCCGTCCAGCACGCTCAGAACGCGCTCGACCTCGGCGATGAAGTCGGGGTGGCCGGGCGTGTCGACCAGGTTGACCGCCAGGTCGCCCACGAAGAACGAGGCGACGGCCGACCGGATCGTGATCCCGCGTTCGCGTTCGAGCTCGAGCGAGTCGGTCTGGGTCGTGCCGGCGTCGACGCTGCCGACGTCCTTGATCGCGCCGGCGGCAAAGAGGAGGCGTTCGGTGAGGGTGGTCTTACCGGCGTCGACGTGGGCGAGGATTCCGAGATTGAGCGTGCGCATGGGACCTCATGTCGTGCAAGGAGGTGCTGACCTTCTGGCTGGACACGGGTGCTCCCATTTCGCTCCCTTCTCTGGACGTCTCGGCGTTGTGCCTGAACAGGTTCGCACGGTCCGGCGCGGACGTCTATCGGCTCGCCGAGCCGGCCCACTCGAGCACACGCGATGCGACGAGCGTGATCCACCGGCTCGGCTGGCCCGCGCCGTCGTCCATTTCGAAGGAGACCTCGCCCTCGTGGACGTTCTGGAGCGGCCACCGGCCGTCGGCATCCCGATTGCCCTCGACGATGCCGATCGCCTCGGCGACGCGCTCGTCGGGCTCCGTGTCGGCGGAGCGCAGGTAGTCGAGCCCGCGCAGGACGTCGTAGTGCCACCAGGTCGGGAACGAGAACTGGAGCCAGCCGGGGTCGATCACCTCGCCGGTCGACTTCCGACGGAACAGCCGGCGATCGAGCATGTATTCCTCGCCGCGACGGCGGGCCTCGGCCAAGACGGCCGAGCCGCCGATCGCCCGCTCATGCTCGAGCAGTCCTTCCAGGACGTTGATCGTCGTCCCGAACGACGACACCGTCGCGCCGTTCTCGACCTCGCAGTTCCAGCCACCGTCCGGGAGCTGCTCGCCGAGGAGTCGGTCGACGAGCGGCGCCACGTCAACTCCGAAATACGAGCCGGTGGAGACGACGTTGCCGTTGATGCACGGCTCGACCTCACCCTCGAAGAACCGGTTGTCGGCCCAGGGGGTCTCGAACTGTGCATTTCTCCAGGTGACGTGCTCGCGGACCGCGCCGATGGCGCGCCGCGCCTGCTCGCTCTCGGGATCGAGCCCGAACCGGCGCAGGAGCTCCAGGACGTGGAACGTGTCCGTCCTGTCCTGCGACCACGCCTCGCCGCCCCACAGCCCGTCCGGAGCCTGGAGGGCGAGCAGCCGGGCGCCCCAGCCCTCGGTGGCGACCCGCGACCGCTCGGCGGCGACGACCGCCGGCGGCTCGTGCGTCAGGTCGCGCATGACCTGCCAGCGGATCGCGGGATCGGAGTCGAGCAACCAGTCGATCACGTTCATCTGCCTACCTCGTGTCGCCCGGCCAGCGCCGCATCGCCGGGTCCTGGCGTCCACGGTCGGCCCGAAAGATGACAGGGGTCGTCATGCAACGGCTCGCTGCACGGCGAAGAGGGACAGCGGCTCCAGCAGGCCTTTGAGCTCGACCGGGCCGATCGCATCGAAGGCCGCGCCGACGCTGCCGGTGACGGCAGTCGCGACCGCCTCGCTGACGAGGATCTGACCGGCGCCTGCGTGCGCAGAGATCCGGGCCGCCGCGTTGACCGTCCGTCCGAAGTAGTCGCCCTCCTGGAACATGACCGGCCCGGCATGGATCCCGATGTGCGCCAGTGGCAGATGCTCCCGGTCGACCGTGTCCTGCATGTCGAGGGCTGCCTCGACGGCCCCCGCCACGTCCGGGTGATAGACCATCAGTCCGTCGCCGAGCCACTTGATCGTCCGGCCGCCGTGGTCGGCGGAGACGCGCTGCACGAGCCTGGCGAGCCGGCCGGCCAGGTCGGCTGCCGACGCATCGCCCCGTTCCTCCGTCAATCGGCTGTAGCCGGTGATATCGATGAACGAGATCGCCGGGAGCCGTTCGAGCCGCTCGCGCAGCCCGGCCCGATCGAGGGTGATCTCGAAGCCGTCGAGGATGTTGCGCATCCAGGCGTGGGCCTGATGGCCGTGGTAGAGGGCGAGCAGCGCCTCGTCGGTCAGCGGCCCGATCTCGGTCGCGAACGACGCGGTTCGGGCGCCGATCTGCTCCATCGGCACCCCCTCGCGGAGGAGCGGCCCGAGGATGTCGGATCGCCACCAGTCGGCTTCCGTGTCGGCGAGCCGGCGGACGCCGTCGCCGGCGACCCGCAAGGTGCGCTCGAGCAGCTCGGGCCGCACTCCGAACCGGATGGCTCCCTCGAGGAACGGGATGATCGCGAGCTCGGTGGTTCGGACGTGATCCGCGGGGGCCGGCGCCGGTGACCCGGTCGCCTCTCGAACGACGAGCAGGAGCTCGATCGGCACGCCCGTCCGACGGCTCACGTCCGCGAACGTCTCCGCCTCGTAGGCCGAGAAGCGGTCGTAGCTCGGCTGGTCGACGAAGTCGAGGTTCAGGGCGCCGCCGCGCACGGCATCGATGATGAGGCGGAGAGGAATGCCACCGAGCGACAGGTCATGGACGAGCCGGGTGCGCCGGAGGTCTCCCTCGCTGAATCCGCCGTTCGCGCCGGGCGTCAGCACCTCGCCGTCGATGAGCTGGTCGACGAAGGCGCGATCGACCCCGGCGCGTTTGGCCAGGGCCGCCGCGGGACTGACGATCGGCTCGCGCGCCTCGAGTTCGGTCATGTGGCCAATGATCGCATCACGGCGAGGACCACTCCGCGATGGAATGGCCCTCGCATGTGCCATGGAGTCGGGCTCCGATCAGACCGAGGATGGCTCCATCCGCTCCACGAAGTCGGCCCGCCAGGCGGGCGCTTCGAACGGGTTGGCGAAGTACTCGGTCATCTTGGCGACCTTGCCGTCGCGGGCCTCGCCGACGCCGACGTAGCTGACCGGGACACCGTCGCCGTAGTCGATCGTGCCCTCGACGACGAAGACATCGCCTCCACCGATCATCCGCTTGTAGGTGAACTTCGGGCTCACGCCCGACATCTCCGGATAGGCGTCGGCCATCTTGATCGACGCCGCCTTCGTCAAGCGCTCGCCGGACTGCGGCCACTCCTCGACGAAGTCGTCGGTCGCGTAGTCGCGGACCAGCTGGGACAGCTTCCCGAAGTCGCCGGTCTTGAGAGCCTCCTCGAACTTCGTTGCCAGCTCCCTGTTGTCGCCCATCGCGTCACCCTCCAAACCTGCGGCGTGGACGGCCAGAGTGCGCCGTTCGGGGCGTGAGGGCAAGCCGCGGTCGCGACCGGTCAGGAGGGCGCCGCAGGGTCAGGTGCGTAGAAGGCCGTCGTGTTCGCGACGCCCTTGGCGACGGCCGCAGGATCCGCGCCGTCCGCCGCGTTGGCGACGCCCCACGCCTGACTGCTCTGCGTGAAGAAGGCACGTCCCTCGTCGGACAGCTGCCAGGCCATCGAGTCGCCCACCGAGCCGCCACGCAGGTGGAGCGCCAACCCGAGCACGCCCCCATCCCAGCCGACGCCCACTGCGCCCGGTCCGTATTCGCCCCACATGTCCTCGGGCACGATCGCCGTGTGCTCGAGCTCCAACGTGGTCATGCCCTCTCCCGCCGTGCTGAGCCGGACCTCGACCTCGGAGATGCTGGCCGGGTCGGACGTGTCGCCGGCCGCCCAGGTCACGAGGAGGCGGTTCGGTCGATCGCAGGACACGATCTCGCCGCCGGCATTGCCCTCGAACTGGTAGTGACCGCCAACGCGATAGTCGCCGCTGATCGGGAGGAACCAGCGCCCGATCCGTTCGGGATTCGTCAGCGCGTCCCAGACGTCCTCGATCGGCGCCTCGTAGGTCCGTCGGAGTCGGACGAACCTGGCTTCGCCAGCGGCGATCCGGCCGCTGCCTGTCTCGCGCTGGACGGCTTCGATCTCACGGACGATGTCGATCATTCGATGGGTCCTCCTTGGGTAGCTTCGCTGGCTTCGGTGGCCTGGTTGGCGCTGCGGCGAGGCGCCGTTCGCGTCTGCCCCGCGCGAGCTCGGTTGCGAGCGAGTCGAGACGCTGCTCCCAGAAGCGCCGGAATTGGTCGAGCCACATGTCGACCTCATGGAGCGGTGCCGAGTCGACGGCATAGAGTCGCCGCGCGCCCTCGGGCCGGACACTCGCGAAGCCGCTCTCCCGGAGCACCTTGAGATGCTGCGAGACGGCCGGCTGCGAGATGCCGAACTCGTCCTGGACCACGGCGGTGATCGCTCCGGAGGTCAGCTCCCCTTCCGCGAGAAGCTCGAGGATGCGCCGCCGGACCGGGTCGCCGAGAACATCGAACGCGTGCACGGGCAGATGATATAAGTCGTGCCTTATATAAGTCAAGCGTGTGATGTTGCGGAAGAACCTGACGACATCTGTCGTGGTTGTCGTCCATGATTCAGGTGATGACCGACCCACTGCGGCCCTCGACGCCGCACCCCACCCTCTCGGAGGCTCACCCATGGCCGAAGTCCTCGTGTTCCATCACGCCCAGGGGCTGACCCCCGGCGTCGTCAAGTTCGCCGACGATTTGCGGGCCGCCGGTCACACCGTCCACACGCCGGACCTGTTCGACGGGCAGACGTTCGGGTCGATCGACGACGGGCTGGCGTACATCAAGTCGCAGGGCTTCAAGGAGCTGGGTGCGCGCGGCCTCCGAGCGGCCGACGATCTCCCGCAGGAACTGGTCTACGCCGGCTTCTCGTTCGGTGAGTCGATCGCGCAGGAGCTGGCCCAGACGCGACCCGGCGCCCGAGGAGCCCTGCTCTTCTACTCGGCCATCCCGATCAGCGGCGAGTGGGCGTTCGGACCGTGGCCGGACGGCGTCCCCGTCCAGATCCATGGCATGGACAACGACCCGATCTTCGTCGGCGAGGGCGACATCGACGCCGCCCGCGAGATCGTCGACAAGGTCGATGACGCCGAGCTCTTCCTGTACCCCGGCGACCAGCACTACTTCGCCGACAGCTCGCTCCCGTCCTACGACGCGGCCGCGACGACGCTGCTCATGCAGCGGGTGCTTGCCTTCCTCACTCGCGTCTGACCTCATGCCGGATCCGGGACCGGTCCGCCTGAGCTCCGAGCCGGCGGCGCCGTCGGACGACGTCGACCGGATCGTCGAGGCGATCAATCGCTGGAACATGGAGACCACGGGCATTCGCGACTACCACCAGGTCGCGATCTTCCTGCGCGACGACGACGGCATGATCCGGGGCGGAATCACCGGCGGCGTGTGGGGCGGCTGGCTCCACATCGTCGCGTTGTGGGTCGACGCGGACCTCCGCAGGCGCGGCCTGGGCCGGCAGCTCGTCCTCGCCGCCGAGGCCGAGGGTCGGGCGGCCGGGGCAGCCCACGCGTTCCTCGAGACGCACTCGTTCCAGGCGCCGGGCCTGTACCGGAAGCTCGGCTACGTCCCATTCGGGCAGATCGAGGACTATCCGCCCGGCGAGAAGCAGCTGTTCCTGCGCAAGGATCTCGGGCCCGCGTGACGGTGCCCGCGGAGGGCTTGACATGCAGGATTTACGCTCTCGGCATGACGACTGAACCCATGCCGACTGGGCCCGACCCGGAGGCGATCATCCGGACGATCCTCGAGACCTACCCTGCCGCCGACCTGGTCCAGGCGATGGGCGCGAGCTTCTTCTCGCTCGACGCCGAGAAGCACTGGCCGAACTTCGCGACGATCGTCACGACGGACGAGCACGACGACGGCGCGCCATCGAACCTGGCGCGGCCGGGCGCCTTCCGGCTCAACATCGGGGTCGGGCGCCCGACCTTCGAGCGGCTGGTCGGTGCGATGACCGAGCCGGATCACGCGGCGTTCGACCGGATCCTCCCCCACCCCGTCTACGCCAAGCAGCTCTGGATCTCGATCCTGAACCCGAGCGACGCGACGTTCCGGGACGTGGTCCTGCCACTCCTCGCCGAGGCGCACGATCGGTTGGCCGCCCAGCGGGCTCGCCACGCTCGGAGCGGGAACGCCGGCGGCTGAGCCGGGCCGTCGGGGCGCCGAGGACCCGCCCGCGTCCCTCAGGATCGAGACGGCGTTGGTCGGTCAGGCCGGGGAGGATCCCGTCGCGTGCTTCTGGAGGGCGCTGATCATCGCCCGGGCCTGGTCGCGGTCCTTCTCATTGGGCTCGTGGTGGTCGGCCATGATCCCGCAATAGACGTCGTGGATCGCCCGGCTCATGGTGTCCTCGTCGGCGACCGCCAGGCCGCCCTCGTGGAGCCGTCGAACCGTGTCGTTGTCGTCCGGCAGGTGCATCGCTCGCACCAGGGCATCCTGCATGGTCATCGGCGTCACCCTCCGTCGGTGTGTGGGCCACGAATTGTACGCCCGGCCGGTCCGTTCGGGAAGACGAAGAATCGACGGCCGCGCGCGTGGTCAACGGGCACTCGGTGACCGGGCGAGCGAGTCAATGACGCGTGCCAGCTCCGCCGGGCGGGTGAGGAACGGCGAGTGCCCGCCGGCCAGCTCGACCGCCGCGACGCCCAGGCCTACCAGGCGCCGTGAGATGACCCGTGCACGAGCGCGATGTCCATCGGATCCCTCAGGCGGCGAGCGTTTCGATCGCGTGGGCGGCGAACTCCGGGTCGCGCGTGACGACGACGGAATCTACCGTAGTCCGACGTCGTCAACCCCAGGCGCAGCGCACCCGGGTTGCGCCCGACGAGTAGGCTCGCGGACGTGATCGGAACGCCGACGTCCCCGGTCCTGGGCCGTCAGGCCGAGCTCGACGAGATCGAGCGGTTCCTCGCCGCGGTCGAGGCGGGGACGTCGCGCCTGCTCCTCCTCTCCGGACCCGCGGGCATCGGCAAGACCACGCTCTGGACGTCCGGGATCCGCGTCGCAGAGGAACGCGGCTTCCGGGTCGTCTCGGCGCGCCCGAGCGAGGTCGAGACAGGCCTCGCCTTCGCCGCGCTCGGCGATCTCCTCGGTCCGCTCCTCGAGGGTTCGCAGCCTGCGCTGCCCGAGCCGCAGCGCGAGGCGCTCGACGCCGCGCTGCTGCGCGTCGCGGCAGCCTCTCCGCCGCAACCGCTCGGGGTCTCGCTGGCGACCCTCCATGTCCTTCGAGCGGCGGCCGACGAGGCGCCGCTCCTCGTCGCGGTCGACGACGCGCCGTGGCTGGACGACGCCTCGGTGCGCACCCTCGAGTTCGCGCTCCGGCGCCTCGGCGAGGATCGGGTCGGCTTCCTGGTCGCCCGGCGCGCCGTGGCGATCGACGATCCGCTGCCGCCCTGGCTCGCGGGTTTGCCGCCGGACCGACTCGGCCGGATCGATGTCGGCTCGCTCTCCATGGACGAGACGGGCGCCCTCCTGCACGAGCGGCTCGACCTGACCCTGTCGCGGCCGGTCCTCGCCCGGCTCCACGCGATCTCGGGCGGGACGCCGTTCTATGCGATCGAGCTGGGGCGGGAGCTCCTGCTGCGCGGGACCTGGGCCACGCCAAAGGCCCTCCGCGTGCCGCGCAGCCTCGATCGGCTGGTCGGCGATCATGTCGCCGCCCTGGAGCCGGCGGCGGGCGAGGTCACGCTGTTCGCCGCGGCGCTGGCCCAGCCGACGACACACGTGCTGGTGGAGGCGCTCGGCCCCGAGCGGGCCGGCACCGGGCTCGAGGGCGCCACCGCCGGGGGCATCCTCGAGGTCGTTGGTGACACGGTTCGCTTCGTCCATCCGCTGCTCGCGGCTGCCGCCTACGGCCGGGCCACTCCCGAGCGTCGCCGGGCCGTGCACCAGCGTCTCGCCGAGGTCGTCACCGAGCCCGAGGAGCAGGCCCGGCACCTGGCGCGAACCGCCGTCGGGCCGGACGCGTCGGTCGCTGGGGCTCTCGAGCGCGGAGCGGCCGCGGCCGCCCGGCACGGCGCCACGGAGGTCGCGGCCGACCTGGCGGAGGAGGCGGCCCGGCGGACGCCGGCCGACGCCGACGAGGACCGCCATCGCCGGCAGCTGGTCGCCGCGGACCACCTGCTTGCGTCCGGCGACATGGGGCGCGCGGACGAGATCCTGCGATCGGTCGCGTCGGAGCTCGCCGACGGCGCTCCCAAGGCGGACGTCCTGACCCGGCGCGCCCTCGTCGGCCTGTATCAGACCGAGCTCGACCTGGCCGGCTCACTCCTGCGCGAGGCGATGCCGATGACGGCGGACGATCCACGTCGGGCGGTCACGATCCACGCCCTGCTCGCCGGAATCGGCCACCTGTCGTGGCGTGGCTGGCGCGCGGCCCGGCTGGACATGTGGGAGGCGCTCCGCCTGTCGCGGGCGCTCGGTGATGCTCCCCTCCTGCTCCAGGTGGTCGGTCACGCTGCCACCTGGTCGTTCGGCCTCGGGCGACCGTGGCGGAGCCTGCTCGACGAGGCCGATGCGCTCGACGTGCCCATCGCCGGCGTTCCCGCCCTCGAGCATCCGGACCTCCAGTTCGCGCGCCTGCTCAGCCGCGAGGGCGATGCCGACGAGGCGCGCCGGCGGCTCGAGCGGCTGATCGACAGCGCCCGTGCCGTCGGCGACTGGACGAGCCTGCCGCGCCTGCTCGTCTCGCTGGCCGCGATCGAGGTCGAGGCCGGGGCGTGGTCCCGGGCCGAGGAGGTCGCCGCCGAGGCGCAGACCGGGCTCCTCCAGACCGGCGAAGGCGCCTTCTCCCTCGACCTGCGACTCTACCGGCTCTACCTGCTCGTGGCGCGTGGCGAGGTCGACGCCGCGAGGGCCCTGGCCGCCGCGATCGAGCCGGAAACGGGTGCATCGCCCAAGCCCCTGGTCCGGACGGCTCCGCCACTGGCCCTGGCGATGCTGGACGTGGCGCTCGGCGATGCCGCCGGCGCCCACGAGCGTCTCGGTCCGGTCCTGGCCGAGCCGGGTCTCGGGCGCCTCCTTCCGCTCCGCTGGGAGACGATCGTCGCGCTCGAGGTCGAGGCGCTGGTCGGTCTCGGACGGCCGGGCGAGGCCCGCCGGCTGATCGATCCGGTCGTGCGCCGAGCCCGCCGACGCGGCCCGCCGGCGGCGCTGGCGGAGGCCCTCCGGGCGCGAGCGCTGGTCCTGGCCGCCCACGGGGATCACGCCGCCGCCGTCCGAGCGGCCGAGGAGTCGGTCGAGCTCCACGCCGGAGTGCAACTGCCGTTGCGGGCGGCGCGGGCCTGGTTCACGCTCGGCGACGTTCGCCGCCGGTCGCGCCAGAAGGCGGCCTCCCGGGCGGCCTTCGAGACGGCCCTCGAGCTCTTCACCGGGCTCGGGTCCGCCCTCTGGATCGAGCGGACGCGGACCGAGCTGGGTCGCGTCGCGAGCCGGCGTCCCGAGGGAGCGCCGCTGACCGACACCGAGCGCCGGGTGGCGGAGCTCGCGGCCGCAGGCGAGACCAATCGGGAGATCGCCGCCGCGCTGTTCATGAGCGTCCACACGGTGGAAGCGCATCTGACGCGCATCTTCCGGACGCTCGGGGTCCAGTCGCGCACCGAGCTGGCCCGGGCGGATCTCGACGCGAACGCGCCCGACTGACGCTCGAGTCGGCCTCCGCCTCGGGTCGGGGCGGCGTGGCCACGCGAAAACGATAGGGATTCCCGTGATGTCTCCGGGCCCTCCCGGCGGTCGAGGATGACGTCGACGGCGGTGCTCGACCAAGGAAGCCCGTCGCGCAACGGAGATCACCAGTGACCACGCTCAACCAGACCCAGCGGCCGACCCCCGCCCTGCCCTTCGCCGGACTGACCCTCGCGATCGCCCTGCTCGCCGGAATCGGCGGGATCGTCGGCCTCCGGATCCAGGCCATCTCCCTGGAGACGGCAGCCGCCCAGGCGGCGCACGCCGCCAAGCTCGACGCCTACGGAGCGGAGTGGGAGCGGGTCCGCCGCCTCCAGCAGCCCCGCTACACCTCGGCCCACGACCAGGCTGTCCTCAAGGCGGCCCAGGAGTGGGAAGCCCGCTACCGGGTGATCTACCCGGGCTAGCCCGTCGACGTGGCGGCACCCAGCCGCCACGATCCAGACCCCTGTTCCGAACGCCCGGCCGCCCGGCCGGGCGTTTCTGGTGCCCGGGCACTTGGCCGGGTGCTGTGGCGTCCGTCGCCTAGGCCGGACCGACCGCGCTCACCCGCTTGCGACGGGGCCGCTCCGCCGGGCGATCCCCCCGGAGCACCTCCACCTGGTACGAGAGGCCGAACAAGGCGTCGTATGTGAATGTTCGCTGGTGCCCGTCCACGACCGCCCTGACGGTTCCCGTGCGACGCGTCCGTCTCCACGTCACGCGATAGACCAGGTAGTCCCCGGCGGGAACGGCGAAGTTGATCGTGTTCGACTGCGAGACGGTTTCGCCGAACGCGTGTCCGAGTGTGACGCCGAGCTTGGCCGAGAGCCCGGCCTTCACCAGCTTCAGGGCATCCAGACCAACCTCGAATCCTCCTTCGGCCGCCATGCCGAGCGTCACCTCGTTCGATGCCGTCCGTGAGATCGCCTGGGACAGCTGGATGACGGCACCGCCGATGCGGTTGTCGATCGGGTATTCCTCCGTTGCGAGGACGTCCAATCGCTCGTCGGCCTCGGCGGTCACCTCGAGATCGTCGGCCGCGCGGATGCCGACGGTCTGGGATGGGCTGGCGAGGCCGAGGCTCCCGATCGGGCCGATATGTCCCACCACCCGGCCTTCGTGCACGATCGCGACCGCTCGAAGCGCGGCCCTGACCGCCCCGACCGACTCGTGATGCCAATGGACGGCGAGGTCACGGCCCTCGACGTTGATCTGAGCGACGCCGGCCGCCGTGATCCCCTTTTCGTACACCGGCACACCATCGACGGCGATGCGCAGGATGTCGCCGAGCGCGCGCTCCCAGTACAGGATCGAGATCAGGTGCGTGGATTCGAAGGTGATGCCCCACTTCATCTCGAGGTTGCTTGCGATGACCGGCGTCGCTGACGCTGTCGCGACCGCTGGATCACCCGACGACGCCAGAACCTCACCGTTTCGCAGCAAGGCAACCCCGAATCGCTGCGGGAAGCTGCTGTTGATCCAGCGCAGCTCGAGCTCCTCGCCATCCATCTGGAAGACCTGGGCGTTGTTGCCCGCCGTGTAGACGTAGCTGAGCAACACCTCGCCGTCGCACTTCAGGGTGATCCGATCCTGAACGAGACCCTCGTCGTTCTTGATCGAGAGTTCGCGAGATCGGCCGCCGATCTGAACCTGCCAGGTCTCGTCCATCGTGGCGTACATGGATCCCTCCAGAATTCCGTTCCACCATGGCAGACCTGACACGGGCACGAGCCTTCGCCCATGAAACCACGCTCGGTCAACGCCGCCGCCGGTCGCCCGGCACGTCCTCCTCCGTCTCCGGTCGGGCGCGGGCGTCGGCGGCCCATCACCGGGGACGCTAGCAACCCGAAGTCTCGCCAGTGTCTCGGGCCGACCGGGGGCAGCACCAATTGCGCGATCCCATCGACCGCCGTGAGGATGAGGGCAGGTCAGTCCCAGCGGACCGCCGACACCGTGACCGGGGCCGCCGAGCCGCGAACCGGCGTGGTGCGAGCCTCGCTCGTGGGCACGTCACCGGCCTCCGCCAGGGTCTCGGCCGACGCCAGGATCTCGCCGGCCCCGGCCAGCGCGCCGATCCGGGCGGCCACGTGGACGGCCATTCCGCTGTAGTCGCTGCCGCGGCGGGTGGCCTCGGCCGCGTGGAGGCCGATTCGGACCGCCAGCGCGAATCCGCTGCTCGCCCGATGGTCACGCAGCGCCCGCTGGATGGCGATCCCGGTGTCGACCGCCGCCCGGGCCGTCTCGAACGCCGCGAAGACGCCGTCGCCGGTCGTCTTGACGATCGCACCGCCACCGGCCTCGACGAGCTGACGGAGCATGTCGTCGTGCCAGCGCAGCAGCTGCTCCCAGGCACGGTCACCGAGCACCTCCGCCAGGGTCGTGGAGCCGACGATGTCCGTGAACATGAAGGTCATCCGGGCGGTCTGGGGCCCGGTTCGCCGATCGGTCGCATCACGCAGCTCGCGCTCGCCCGCCTCGAGATCGATCGCTGCCCCGAGCCTGCGGAACTCGTCGACAGCCGCGCCGAGCTCGAGGTCCGCATCCTCCCCGTCGTCGGTCGCCCGGAGCGCCCGCGACAGCAATGCCCGGGCACGGGCGACCTCGTATGGCGCGCCGACGTCGCGCCAGCCCTTGATCCCGATCCGTAGCTCCGTCGCCGCCGCCGACGCATCGCCCTCGGCGAGCAGGACCCGGGCCACGGCGACGCGGCAGCCGGCCTCGAGGGCCGGCGACGGGTAGCCCATGACGATCGCCTTGAGCTCGTCGACGGCCGTGCGGGCGCGGGTGACGTCGCCGGCCGCGATCGCGATCTCGGCCTGGGCCGGCAGGAGCCGTGCCCGGGCCCAGCGATCCCAGGTCTCGCCGGCGACGGCGGCATCGATCGCCTTGGCGGCCGCCTTGGCATTGCCCTGGGCGAGCCGGATGAGCGCGAGGGCCGGCTGCGGCGTCCGACCGCGAGCATGCGCCTCACGCAGGGCGGCCTCGGCTCCTGCGAAGTCGCCCCGGAGGCGGCGGATGTCGCCGATCGCGTAGAACCCGTCGGCCTGGGGCGGGGCGGCGTTGTAGGCGGTCAGCTCGGTGGTCGCCCGTTCGAGCTCGATCTCGGCCCGATCCCAGGCGCCGCCCACGGCCGCGACCTCGGCTCGATGGATCCGGCAGACGCCCGGGAAGCCCTCGAGCGACTGGCGGTCACAGTACTTCTCGGTCGCCTCGATCCACTCGCTTGCCCGCCGGTAGTCGGTCAGGTCGCGGCAGGCGCCGATCATCCGGCAGGCCGTGACGCCGCTCGTAAACGGCGACAGCTCGCCGTTGACGGCGGCGATCGACGCCTCCTCCATCAGGGCGAAGCCCTCGGTCGTGTCGCCGGATGCGATCTTGAGCGCACCCAGGTTGCTCTGGGAGAACGCCCGGAGGTCGGGATCGGCCGTCGCGCTGCCGATGGCGACCGCCCGTTCGGCGAGGGTGAGCGCGGCATCGAGGTCGCCGGACGCGGCGGCGGACTCGGAGCCGACGAGCGCGAGATAGCCGTGGACGTAGGTGTCCCCGTCTGGTCCGATCAGGCGCTCGGCACGGCGCTTCCACGCCGACGCGATCGACGGCTTGCCAGCGTAGTTGTAGGTCCGAGCCACGTCGACCGCCAGGAACGCGGCCCGCAGGTCGTTGCCTTCCGTCTCGTAGGCCCGGAACGCCCGCTCCTTGACGTCGAGCTCGGCGTCAGACCGGGCGGCAAAGAACGCCGCGGTCGCGAGACTCTCCAGGTCGGCTGCGGGCAGCTCACCAGCACGATCGGCCTCGGACAGGCGGTCGAAGGCCTCGGTCCACGCGTGACGGCCGAGGGCCTCGCGGCCGGCCGCCAGCGGGTCCGGCAGCCCCGCGGGTGTCAGCGGCCGGGCATCGCTCATGGCGGCCATTGTGACACTCGACACCGGTTGGCCCCGAACCGAGCACCGAGTCCTCGGCGATCACGACCCGGAGCGCGGATTCGGTGTTCCGCGACGTCAGCGCCGCATCAGCAGGCGGCCGATGTTCGTGACCGCCTGGTCGAAGATCCGTTTGACCTCGACCGTGTCGGCGCCGTCCCGGGTCCGCAGACGGAGCGTCACGCCCGCTGTCATCGCGGTCCCGGTCGCGATCTCGATCGATCCGCCGTAGTCGCTGCCGGGCCGGCCCCACTCGATCCGCCGGGTCTTCCGGTCCGCGACAAATCCGGCGTCGGGCGCCCCGTCGCGCTCGCGCAGGTCGGCGTCGACGTCGAGCTCACCTTCGACGGCAGTCGAGTCCTCGAGCCGCATCGTCGGGACGTACTCGGGGATCCGGACCGGGTCCGACAGGAAGTCGAACGCGGCATCCGCGCCGGTCATGACGGTGAAGGTTCGTTCGAGCTCGGCCATCCACGGGATCATGCACGCTCGCGCCGGGTTGCGTCGCCATGGCCGCGTCACGCGGCCCGCACGCGGACGAGGACCTGGCCGTCGGCGGGAGTGGGAACGTCGACATTGCGCAGCTCGACGACGTCGACCGAGCCATAGCGATCGCAACCGGCTGCCTTCATCGGACCTCCTCGGCGGCGACGATCGAGCCGTCATCGATGGTGGCACATGCGCCGCGACTCGGGCGACGGGTCACAATCCACGTCATGCGAGACGAGGCGGGGCCGGCGAGTGCCTGGACGAGTGGCGATGCGTACGAGGCGTACGTCGGGCGCTGGAGCGCGCTCGTCGCGCCCCGGTTCGTGGAGTTCGTCGCGGCCCCACCGGGCCGCCGCTGGTTGGACGTCGGGTCCGGGACCGGGATCCTCACCCAGGCGATCCTGGATCTTGCGGCTCCGGTCTCGGTCGTCGGCGTCGATCCATCGGCCCCGTTCGTGAGCCACGCCGTGCTCGCCGTCCGGGATCCGCGCGCGACCTTCGTCATCGGAACGGCTGGCGAGACCACGCTTGCCGACGACGCCGTCGATGTCGTCGTCTCGGGCCTCGTCCTCAACCAGGTGCCCGATGTGCCCGCCGCGCTCGGCGAGGCATGCCGGGTTGCCGCGCCCGGCGGGATCGTCGCCGCCTATGTCTGGGACTACGCCGGCGGGATGCAGTTCATCCGGGCGTTCTGGGATGCCGCGATCGCGCTCGACCCGGCGGCGTCGGTCCACGATCAGGGCCGGCGGTTCCCGATCGCCGCGCCGGGACCACTGGGGTCGGCCTTCACGGACGCCGGGCTCGAGGCGGTCGAGGTCACCGGGATCGAGATCCCGACCACGTTCTCCGACTTCGACGACCTCTGGACGCCGTTCACCGGCGGCACCGGGGACGCGCCGGTCTACCTCGCGGCGCTGGACCGCGAGCGTCGAATCGCCGTTCAGGAGCGGCTCCGGGCGTCCGTCCCGAGCGAGCCGGATGGATCGATCCACCTGTCGGCTCGTGCCTGGGCCTGTCGCGGGCGCGTGCCCGCCTGACGACTGCCCGGCGACTGCGTCAGGCCGTCACGGTCCTGGCGACCTCGCGCTTCACGGATCGCGGGTCTTTGCCATGGTCGATGCCCTTGTACGCCGCCTGGCGGACGAGACCGTCGCCGGTCCAGCCGGCAAACTCGGCCCGGATGGCGAGCTCCGGCCGGAGCCACGACGCGATTCGAGCGACGGTCCGCGGCGGCTCGGACGAGAACGGCGAGACGTCGCTGCCGAGCGGCGCCAGCGCCGCAAGCAGCTCGGTCCGGCTGTCCGCCGTGAACCCGGCACCGACCTTGCCGGCGTAGCGCAGCTCGCCGTCCTCGTAGACCCCCACGAGCAACGCCGCGAGATCGGCCGCGCTGCCGGTCCCGCGCGTCCAGCCACCAACGACGAGCTCCTGCTCGGGCCGGATCTTGACTTTCTGCCAGGCGGTGGAGCGTTTCCCGGGCAGATAGAGCGAGCGGCGGTCCTTGGCCATGATCCCCTCGAGGCCGCGCTTCCGCGCCGCCTCGAAGAAGGCGATCCCCTCCCCCGCGACGTCCTCGCTCATCCGCACCCGCGGATCCGTCTTGAGGACGCTCCCCAGTAGCCGCCGTCGTTCGTCGAGCGGCTGGTCGACGAGCGACCGGCCGTCGAGGTGGAGCAGGTCGAACACCTCGTACACGAACGGTCCGCCGACACCCGTGGCGCTCGCTCCGCCGACCGGGCGGCCGCGGCCGCGGATCCGGCTCTGGAGCAGCGCGAAGTCCGGCTCGCCGTGGTCGTCGAGCGCGATCACCTCGCCATCGACGACCGCCGTCCCGGCGGCGATCCAGGTCGGAGGCGTGAGGAAGTCGCCGAAATAGCGCTCGGCGTCCTGCTCGCCGCGGGTCCAGATCCTGACGACGCCGTCGCCGACCACGGCCTCGACCCGGAAGCCGTCCCATTTGACCTCGAACAGCCAGTCCGGATGGTCGAACGGCGCCGCGACGAGCGTCGCGAGCATCGGCGAGATGAAGGCTGGTGTGTCCTTGCGGCGGCGCGCGGTCGCTCGGGGAGCCACGTCAGGCACTCCGCCCGGCAGCGAGGTCGTCATTGGTCCGACCGGTCTTGACGCTCTCCGGATGATCCTCGGCGTCCCAGCCCGACACAGCGTCATCGTCGCGCCGATGGATCAGCAGCCACTGATCCTTGCCCTGCCCGTTCCGATCCGTCCGGATCAGCACGAACCCGCCGTGCAGCTTCTGGCCGTCGACGCGGACCTTCAGCTCGCCGTCGCGCAGGGCCTTGGCGGCGTCGCGGATCTCCGGATCGGCGGTCCACCGTCCCCAGTCCCAGACGATGACGTCGCCGGCGCCGTACTGCGCTTCGGGGATCACTCCCTCGAAGTCGAAGTACTCGAGCGGGTGGTCCTCGACGTGGACGGCGAGGCGGCGCTGGCGCGGGTCGAGCGACGGACCGCGCGGAACGGCCCACGACACGAGCACGCCGGCGAGCTCGAGGCGGAGATCGTAGTGGAGCCGGCGAGCGCGGTGTCGCTGGACGACGAATCGACCGGTCCTTCGGCTCGCACGGTCCGATCGACGCCGGACCGGCGCTCCGGCCGGCTCGGGCGTCTGCCCGAACCGACGCTTCCGGCGATACGTCTCGAGGGTCACTCGGGCTCTCCGCTTCACTCCATCGGCGACGTACAGCATGACGCGATCGCCGGTTCCACGGCACGCACCGGGCGAGTCCGAGCGGCGTCGGTAGCCCCGGCCCGCGCGGTCCCTCCGCGTCCGGCGCGGGCCTCGCAGAACCGACATCTCGCCCGTCAGCCCGCCGTGACGAGCACCGTGTTGCCGTCCGGATCGTCGACGAGGCACATGTAGGCGTCGAAGCTGGTCAGCCATGGCTCACGCCGGCTGTGGTAGCCGGCCGCGACGAGCTCCTCGTACTTGGCGTCGACCGCGGCGTGGCCGTCGACGAAGAACTCGAGCATGATCCGCGATCCGCCGCTCGGTTCCTGGCGATCGGGGTCGTTGCGGACGAACTGGGTCGTCAGGACCATCTGGTGGCTGTCGCCGATCGGGACCTGGATGTCCGTCCGCTGGTCCGCGTCCGCCGGAAACTCGACGCCCAGCCGGCGGTAGAACGCCAGGGAGCGCGGCAGGTCCTCGATCAAGAGGACGACCATCGTGAAGCGCGGCGCGGCCATGGCGTGGCTCCTCGTTCCGGCCCGGACCTCGGCGTCGAGGATCGTCCGAAAGGCATCCGGTCAAGCCTAGCGCCGTGCCGGAATGTCGACCCGCTCGTCGTCGGACCACGCCCCGCTCCGGTCGAGGGCAGCGGGCCGCACGGTCTGAGAAGATCGGGCCCGTGAGCTTCGCCCAACCCCCCACTCGATGACCCGACGCGGCCTCGTCCTGTTCGCGCTGATGTCGGTCATCTGGGGCATCCCGTACCTGTTCATCCGAATCGCGGTCGCCGAGATCAGCCCCGCCACGCTCGTGCTGGGGCGGACGGCCATCGCGGCAGCGATCCTGCTCCCGATCGCCCTGGCCCGGGTCGACCTTCGGGCCGTCCTCGCGCGCTGGCCCTGGGTCGTCGCCTTCGCGGCGGTCGAGATCGCGATCCCGTGGGTCGCCCTTGGGTCGGCCGAGCAGCACCTGTCGAGCTCGCTCACCGGGCTCCTGATCGCCGGAGTGCCGCTCGTCGGCTCCGTCTTCGCGTTGGCCACGGGAGGCACCGACCGGATCAGCCGGACCGGGCTGATCGGGCTCCTGATCGGCCTCGTAGGCGTTGCGGCGATCGTCGGCGGAGACTTCGCCACGACCGACCCGACGGCCCTCGTCCAGATCGCGATCGTCGTCGTGGGCTACGCGGTGGGCCCGGCGATCCTCGCCCGTCGGCTCGGCGGGCTGCCCACCGTCGGGGTCATGGCGCTGTCCCTCGGCCTGTGCGCGCTCGTCTACCTCCCGATCGCAGCCGTCCAGCTGCCGGCGACGATGCCGTCGCCGAACGTGATCGTCGCGGTCGTGGTCCTGGCCGTCGTCTGCACCGCCGCGGCGTTCCAGGTGTTCGCGGCTCTCATCGACGAGATCGGCCCGGTCCGCGCGACGGTCATCACGTACGTCAATCCGGCCGTGGCGGCGATCCTCGGCGTCCTCGTCTTGAACGAGACGCTCACGCCCGCGATGGGACTCGGGTTCATGCTCGTCATCGCCGGATCGACGCTGGCGACCCGCCGTTCCCCGGCGCCGGAGCCGCTGCCCGCCCCGGCCTGACGCCGGTGACACGAGCGGCGCCCTCAGCGAATCTTCTGCCAGGGCCGCCGCGCTCGATCCCTCGGCCGCGGGGTCGGGCCGTCAGCGACTCGGTGGCGCTGCCTCGTTCGTCGCGATCACCTCGTCGATCAGGCGCTCGAGCTGGCGATCGCTGACCGTGCGATCCGACTCGGACTCCAGGTGGGCGCGGGCGACGCGAAACGCCTCGGCCTTCGGAATCCGGAAGCCTCCCGGGATCCGGACTGCCTCGACGTCGCCGTCCCGGATCAGCCGGCGGACGGAGCCCGCCGAACGGCCCAGGACCCAGCCGAGCTCCCGCGTCGAGATCAGCTCTTCCATGGTTGCGCCCCGTCAGGCGGGAACGGCCTCGAAAGCCTCGCGGAGCTGCTCGATGTCGAGCTTCTGCATCTTCAGCATCGCGTCCATGACCCGTGCCGCTGCCTGGCGGTCGTCGGAGCGGTACATCTCGATGAGCTGCCGCGGCGTGACCTGCCACGAGACGCCGAAGCGGTCCTGCAACCAGCCGCACACACTGTGCGACCCGCCGCCGGCGACGAGCGCCTCCCAGTAGTGGTCGATCTCCGCCTGGTCCTCGCAGTCGATCATGAATGAGACGGCCTCGGTGAACGGGAAGTCGGGCCCGCCGTTGAGGCCGACGAACCGCTGGCCGTCGAGGGTGAACTCGACCGTGAGGACGTCCCCGGCCTGCGTGCCCGGGTTGTCGGCAGGCGACCGGGTGACCTTGTCGATGTGGCTGTTCGGGAAAACCGAGGTGTAGAGCCGGGCGGCCTGCTCGGCCTGGCCGTTGAACCAGAGGCACGGGGCGATCTCGGGCACGGTGGATTCCTCCTGTTCCGGGCACGCGTTCGACGTTCAGTCTGACCGGCAAGGCGTCGAGTCCGAGCCAACCCCGGTACCACGGCCGAGTTGCAAGTCCATTTCGAGCGACGGACTCTGCGCTG
This sequence comes from uncultured Chloroflexia bacterium, assembly GCA_963746075.1. GTDB lineage: Bacteria > Chloroflexota > Limnocylindria > Limnocylindrales > CSP1-4 > CF-46. Next base: position 1,390,709 of record CAVUZY010000004.1, on the reverse strand, counting down.
GCTCAGAGCCAGACCGAGACCACCGTCGCCGCGACGAGAGCCGCCAGCCCGAGGCCCACCGCTCGCCGCCGGCGCTCGCTGCTGAGCCGTCCGCGTCCGAATAACGGCAGTCGCTCGCAGCAATAGCCGGTTCTCACGATGTCCGCCTGCCGCCTTTAGGCCGACCCTTCGCAACGGATACCCGATCCATGCACGTACAACGAGGACCACCAACCATGACCGACATCGCGACCCGGCCCGATCTCGGGGCCATCAAGCTTCGCCAGCAGGCGACCTGGGCGAGCGGCGACTACAACATGATCGGGACCCAGATCACGATCGTGGCGGAGCTCCTGATCGAGTCCCTCGACCTGCACTCGACCGAGCGCGTGCTCGACGTCGCGACCGGCAGCGGAAACGCCGCGATGGCGGCGGCCCGGCGTGGCTGCGAGGTCGTCGGGCTCGACTACGTCCCGGCTCTGCTCGACCGAGCGCGGCGGCGGGTCGAGGCAGACGGGCTGACCGCCGAATTCGTCGCCGGCGACGCCGAGGACCTGCCATTCGGCGACGGCAGCTTCGACGTCGTCAGCTCGGTGTTCGGGGCGATGTTCGCACCGAACCAGGAGCGGACGGCCGCGGAGCTGGCTCGGGTCACGCGTTCCGGCGGGCGGATCGGCCTCGTCACGCACACGCCCGAAGGCTTCATCGGGCAGCTGTTCAAGACCAACGCTCGCCACGTCCAACCGCCGGCCGGCGTCCGGTCGCCGATCCAGTGGGGCACCGAGGAGCGCCTGCGCGAGCTGTTCGACGGCGAGATCGCAGAGCTTCACGCCGAGAAGAAGACCTACGTCTGGCGCTACCGCTCGCCTGAGGACTACGTCCAGTACTGGCGGCGCTACTACGGCCCGACGCTGAAGGCCTTCGAGGCGGTTGGCGACGAGGGCCGCGCGGCACTCGAAACCGACCTGCTCGAGCTGATTGCATCGTTCAACCGGGCCACCGATGGGACGATGGTCGTCCCGACCGAGTACCTCGAAGCCGTCATCGTCAAGCGCTAGCCAGTCCTGGGGACCGCGCCTGGCAACCTGGGGACAAACGGCCGGCGACGCGAACCGCGTCGCCGGTCGTTTCGCACGTCCCGGGTCGCCGGCGCCGGCCGGCGGCCCGGCCGCTCGAGGTCGCGTCGCTGCGCCGCCCGCGGCGGCGGAAGAACCGCGGGCTACTTGCCCTTGGTGGCGTCCTTTGCCTTGTTCTGCTTCGGCTTCTTCGGGGTCTTGGCCTTCTTGTCCATCAGGTGCTCCTCCGGGGGTGCCGCTGGTCCAGACGATTCTGACATGCCCGGGCCATCCGGTACAGACCTTCGACGATCGGCGGCTCGCCGGCGCAGGAACTGTCGGTCCGTGACACGATTCGTGTCATGCCACTCGACGGCGACTACGAGCCAGGGACATCGGCCTGGTCGCGCAAGCAGACCGAGCTCTACGTGGCGACCGACGGCGCGAAGGGCGGATCCCTCAGCGGCAAGCCGATCATCGTCCTCACGTCCGTCGGGGCCAGGACCGGCAAGCTCCGCAAGGTCGCGCTCATGCGGGTCGAGCACGAAGGCCGGTATGCCGCGGTCGCGTCGCTCGGCGGCGCCGCGCGGAACCCGGTCTGGTTCCACAACCTGAAGGCAAACCCGCACGTCGAGCTCCAGGACGGCCCGACCACGCGTGACTACCTCGCCCGCGAGGTCGACGGGACCGAGAAGGCAACCTGGTGGGAGCGCGCGGTCGCGGTCTGGCCCGACTATCGGCGGTACCAGACCAGGACCGCTCGGCAGATCCCGGTCTTCGTGCTCGAGCCATTCGACGGACCGGGTTCGCGCGACTGAGCGACCGCCGGCGGGGCGGACCAGGACGCTCCCTCGCCCAAGCCGCGGGCGGAGATCCGGGGCGGCTCCTACGCTTCCTGCGGTGCGGCACCGTGCGTTTCGCGGATCGCCGGCGTGTATCAGGGTGTGACGACCAGCGTGGCGATTGCCGAACCGACCGAGCTCGCCTACAAGCGCGCCGTTGCCGAGCACTGGACCGACGTCTTCCGGTTCGCCCTCGCATGGACGAACGACTGGACCGCCGCCGAGGACCTGGCCCAGGATGCGTTCTTGCGCCTGTGGAGTCAGCGGACTCGACTGGACTGGAGCCGGCCGGTCCTGCCGTGGCTGCTCGTCACGACCCGCCGGCTCGCGACCGACCGGTTCCGGGCGCTCAAGCGCCGGCTCGCGGCACCGACGCATGAAGCCACGATCGATGCCGATCCCGCCCTGCGCGCTCGCTGGCTCGACGTCTGCGCCGCGCTCGGGGGGCTCTCGCGTTTGGAGCGGACGGCGCTCGTCATGACCGCCGTCCAGGGCGCCACGTACGCGGAAGCCGGTCACACGCTCGGGACCTCCGCCGGGGCCCTCCGAGCCGCCGTCAGCCGCGCCCGAGCCAAGCTGGAGGCCGTCTGATGCCCGACGATCGCGCGACGCGCCTGCTCGATGAGTTCGCGGACGTGACCGCTGCGGCACCCCGTCCGGAGCCGGCCGCCCGCCGCGCGGCGATGCGGTCAGGGCTGCCCCTCGCGACGCTTGCGGGCGCCGTCCTGGTCGTCGCGGCGGTCGCCGTTGCGAGCGGACTGGTCGGCCGGACGGCGCCGATCGACGAGGCCGCGGCTTCGGCGTCCCCGTCGGCGCGCGCGTCGGCTGCGGTCATCGTTGCGACGCCGGAGCCCAGCACGAACGCGTGCGGACTCGTCGCCCGAACACTTCGCTGGGAGGGCGCCGCCGGCCAGCGGGTCGCGACCATCGAGCTCACGAACCTCGACGCCGTCGAGTGCCGCATGGAGCTGGTCCCCCGGGTGCTGCTCGTCGACGGCACCGGGAAGGTGCTGATCGACAGCGGCCCGTCCGCTTCGGACGAAATCGCGACGCTGGCTCCGTTCGCGCGAGCGACGACCCTCGTCGCCGTCGGCAACTGGTGCGGCCCGACGCCGCCCGCGCCGATCCGCGTCACCTTCGCCTTCTCCGGCGGCGCGCGGCTCATCGCCGCTCCGGCAAGCCCCACCGACCTGAGCCTCCCGCCATGCAACGGGCCATCCCAGCCGGCGACGATCTCGATGCGGCCGTGGGGACCCTCATGAGCGGACCGGCTCTGCTCCGCTCCGAGCTCGGGTTCACGGGCGTCACGATCACCGATTCGCTCGATGGCACGGCCCACGCCCGCTCGATCAGCACGCGGCGGCTGGCGGCTGCCGCCGCGCGGCCGGGACCGACATGATCCTGACGACCGGGTCCGAGCCTGCGTCCCGGGCGGTAGACGGCTACCTCGTCAGCGAAGCCACGGCGGGCACGATCTCGCTCGCCGCGCGGCGCGCCTCGTACAACCGGATCCTCGCGCTGAAAGCCGGGCTCTAGGGCCGCTCGTTCGCAACCTCCGCCGCGGGCCGCGCCGCGGCAGCCGCCCGCCCGGCCGCCCACGGCGAGCGCGCCATCCAGGCGGCGAGACCGGTCTTGTTGAGCAATCGGGCGCTCTGGCAGTCACCCCGCAGCGCGACCTCCCGCTCGATCGCCCGCAGGAAGTGGCGATCGAACGACCCGCGCGGGAACGCCCGGACGACGCCGTCGCGAACCCGATCGATGGCGTCGTACCCATCGCCTCGGACGTCGATGCCGGTCGCCCGATCGAGGAGGACCGACTCGACGCCGTCGTCGAGCGTGACCGAGGGTCGCATGTGGAGGATGATCGCGATCGCCGCCCGATCCGCATCGGCCGCCGGCAACCCGGCGCGCTCGAGGAAGCGACGTGCGATCTCAGCGCCCTCCACCTCGAAGCACATCGAGTTGCGCCGGATCCGCGTGAGACCCAGGTCGTGGAACAGGGCGGCCGTCCAGAGGATCCGCCGGTCGAACGACCAGCCCTCGCCGTCGGCGATTGCCGCTCCCCAGCAGTACGACCGCACGGAATGGGCGAGCAGGTACTCCGGCAGGGAGCGCTGGGCCCAATCCCACGTCGCTTCCGACACCTCGTCCTGGGGCACGCCGACGTCGCCGATCCGGGTCGGTAGCGGAGGCGGTCCGGGCATCGCCCCATCCTAGCGAGCCTGCGCAGGGCCCGGAGGCATCCGCAATCGAGTGCGCCGCGTATGGTTCGGAGATGGTCGAGCCAACGCCGCCGGAGCCTGTGACGGGCGCGGCCCCCGTGCCGGGCGCAGGTCCGAACTCCGCGCCGAGCATCAGCCAGGGTGCCGGCGAGATGGCGGCGGATGCTCCACAGTCGGGCAGACGGCCGCGACGCCGGGCAACCGCGATCGGCGTCCTGATCGCCGCCGCGGCACTGGTCGGAGGGCTCGCGGTCTGGCAGCTCGGCCGACCGACGCCCGCACCCGCGCTCGCGGAACGCGGGGCCGCGACGGGCCTGCCGCCCCTGATCGCGATGGTCGATCCCGCGGGTGCGCTCGTGACGGTCGACCTGTCCGGTCGCCGAACGACCATCGCCACCGGGCCGGGGTTCGCCTCCGGCTTCCCGGCCTGGTCGCCCGACGGCCGTCGGATCGCGGCGATCCGAGCCGGCGCCGGCGATGCGGCGCTGTCGATCTTCGCCGTCTCCCGCGACAACCCGGCACCGAGCGCAGCGCCGGAGTCGCCGCCGGTCGTGGTGTACCGCAACGCCGATTCGCCACCGTTCTACGTCTACTGGGCGCCGGATGGGCAGCGAGTGTCGTTCCTGGCGACCGAGGAGGACGAGGTGTCGCTCCGGATTGCCCCAGCCGACGGCAGTGCTCCGCTCGACGGGAGCGGTCCCGGCTCGATGATCCGGCGTGGCGTGCCGCTGTACTTCGACTGGATCACCACGGACCGCCTGCTCCTGCACGTCGGCCTCGGCGAGAAGGCATTCCTCGGCGAGGTTGGGCTGGACGGCGCTGGCGTGGCACCGGGTCTGCCGGGCACGGGCGAGTTCCGGTCGGCGATCGTCGGGAACGACGGGCGGTTCGTGGCCTTCGTGCGCGGCGAGCCGCCCGAGGCGAACCTGGTGGTCGCCGCTCGCGACGGCTCGGTGGAGCACACGCTCCCGGTGTTCGGTCCGTCCGCCGCCGTCTTCGATCCGACGGGCACGGTCGTCGCCGCGATCGCGGCCGAGCAGCCGATGCCGGCCGCGCTGGCGTTCCCGCTCGGGCCGCTCCGCCTGATCGATGGCGCAACCGGCAACGTCCGGACGCTGCTCGATGGGACCGTCGTCAGCTTCTTCTGGGCGCCCGACGGTCGCACGATCGCGGCACTGCGACTCCAGTCCGGGAGCGGCTCGACGACCGCGGGCGGACCGATCGTCAGGTCGGCGGCGTTCGCGCCTGAAGCGGTCACGGCCGCGGACGAGCCGTCGGCCGCGCCGAGCCAGCCGGCGCCGACTCCCCTGGCAAACCCGGAGCTGCATCTCCTCTTCGTAAACGTGGCCGACGGCGCGATCCGCTCAGACCGGGTCGTCCAGCTCAGCAGAACGTTCGTGAACCAGTTCCTGCCGTACTTCGATCAGTACGCTCTGAGCCATCGGGTATGGGCACCTGACAGCAGCGCGCTCCTCCTGCCGCTCGTCGACCCGGCCGGCGCCGATCGGCTCGTGATCCTGCCGCCCGACGGGACGGCCGAGCCGACGACCTTCGACGGCCAGAGCGGCTTCTGGAGCCCGTGATCGTCGGTCGACGTCGTCGGATTTGACCCGGCGGCGCGACGCGCAGGTCGCTCTCGGCGTGCGTGGGGTGCTGGTCAACCGCCCTCGAGGGTCGCCTTCAACGCCACGAGCCAGGTGCGCCACCGGGCCTTGAGCCGGTCGGCCGCGGCGGCGTCCGGAATTTGCTCGTGGGTCACGGACACGATCCACCGCGTCGCGTCCTTCGGAGCGACGACGACGACCACCCGGGACGGCGGATCGGACCAGTCGAAGCGGGCGGTCCGAACGGCCCGCGTCGGACGTGGCGCCACCGGAGCGCCAGGGAGCCATCGATCGCGAAGCGCGGGATCGGTGAAGGCGGCCAGGGCCTGTTTTGGATCGACCGCGAGGGTCTTCGTGACGCTGACACTGAACCCGTCGCGCATCTGGTGGCGCCTGCGCATCCCGCGGGCACGCTCGTAGTCGACCGTGATCGCCTGGGTCCACCAGGGCGGCGTTCCCTGCGTCTCGCGCAGCCATGTCGCGATCTCGGTGTGGGTCCGCTCGGTCGCCCGCCAGGCGTCGAGCAGGGCGAACCACTCGGCGCGGCCCTTGCCGGTGGCCTTGACGACCAGCTCCTCGGCGATGGACGGTCCGCCGTCGGTCGTCGTGAGGGTTGGACCGGCCGCGAACGCTGGCTCGGCAATCGGCTCGGGCGCCGCCGGCTCTGGCGGCGCGGGATCCAGCGTGACCGGCGCGGCCTCGCCGGCGCGTCGGAGAAGCTGGCGTCGGGCGGCCGTGTACGACTCGCCGGTCTTGGTCATCCGGGCGCGGACACGTTGCTTGAAGAGCTTCTGGGTCGGCATCGTCGCGACATCCTTCTCAGGGGCGATACCACGGGACTCACGCTCGTCGCGGCTCGCCGGAGAAGGGCGGACTCGCCGTCCCGGGGAAGCGAGTTCCCCTTTGCCCCATCGAAGCCGGCGGCGTGAGCGCCGGAGCGGGGTTCGGCGCGGGACGCGCCGTTGATCGAACCCTACCGGAAGTCGCCGACGAATTGCAAGTGGCCGGGACATGGCAAACGGGCCGCCGGCGACCTGGCCAGCGACCCGTTTCGTCCATCCCGCCCGGGAGGCTCGAATCGAGCCCACATGAGTGCAGGATGGGCCCGTCCTCGCGTCGGTCCCATCCTGCGGAGAACTGCGACCGGTCATGGAGAGGTGTGCGCTGCCGGTCAATCAGGACTGTGGCCGACGGGCTCCGGCGCGTCATTACGGCCCGTCATCCGGGGGCTGGGGCCGGGGCTCGAGCCGGGCGCACCGATGTCGGCGGCGCTGTCGCGCCGAACGCTCAGCCGGGCTCGGCGGCCTGCGCGTCGGGCTGGTTGGTGGCCCAGCCGCGATTCGTGAACGTCGGGATGAAGCGATAGCCGCGACCCGGCACCGTGGCGATGAATCGTGGCTTCTTGTAGTCGTTCTGGAGCTTCACCCGGAGGCTCCGGACGTGGCGGTCGACGATGTTGCTCTCCGCGACGAAGTCGGTTCCCCAGATCGCATCGAGGATCTCCTCGCGGGTCACCACCTGGCCGCCACGGCTCGCCAGGAGATACAGCAGGCTCTGCTCGATCCCGCTCAGGTGGACGATCGAGTGGCCGGCCCGGACCTCCCGGTTCAGGATGTCGATCTGCATCTCGCCGAGCGTGATCGTCGGAACGATCGGCCGGTCCGTTCCCGACGCCCGGCGCCCGACCACGATCGCCCGGGCGAGGAGCTCCTCGGGCGAGAACGGCACGGTCAGGATGTCGTCGACTCCGAGGTCAAAGGCGCGCAGCTTCGTGCGGAGATCGCCGCGCCGGGTCAGGCCGAGCACCGGCACGACGCTCCGGGTCAGGGTGTTCGACGTCCCGAGCTGGCGAAGCAGCGCCGAGCTGTCCTCGTGGTCCATGTCGACGACCGACACGTGTGGTCGCCACTCGGCGAGGATGGCCTCCGCCTCCGCCAGGCTCGTGGCCGAACGGACGACGAAAAGGCCGTGATTCAAGGTGAGCTCGATCAGATCGACGACCAGGGCTCGATCGTGGAGGACCAGAGCTCGTCGGGCATCGTCAGTTTCCACGCGTCCTGATCTCCCGATTGCGCGGAGCGCCGGCGCGGCGTTCACGATTGGTATACCAGATGTGCCTCACGGATCGCCTCACGCGGAGGCGCCCGTCCCGGCTGTGGCCAGCCGGACGGGCGCCGTGGTGGTCGATGTCGGCCTCGATGTCGGTCAGCTCCCGGCGGGCTTCTCCTGGATGGTCCAGCCGTTGCCGTCGGGATCGCTGAAGAATGCGAAGGAGTTCCACGGCCCGCCGTGGCCGTCCTTCCACTCACCGTCCTCGAAGAAGCGGACCGGGGTCAGGTCGAGGCCTCGCCCGACGAGCTCGGCACGTGCGGCATCGATGTCGGCCACGCACAGCTGGAGCCCCTGGAGGGTGCCCGGCTCCATCTTCGCGAGGCCCTTGCCGATCGAGATCGAGCACGCCGAGCCTGGCGGCGTCAGCTGGACCACCCGGAAGGCGTCTCCGGAGCTGTGGTCGACATCGACGTTGAAGCCGCACGTCTCGCTGTAGAAGGCCTTGGCCCGATCGACGTCCGAAACGGGGACGACGACGAGCTCGAGGGTAAGGTCCATCGAAATTCGATCCTTTCTGGGTCGCTGGGACCGGGCGATCGGAGAGTCAGCCGACCGGGACGAGCCGGCCGAGCAGGGCCTCGAGCCGGTTGTAGCCCTCGGTCATCCCCTCGGCCATCCCGTTCTCGACCATCGCGTTGCGGGCTTCGAGCGACTGATAGACCGAGTGCGTCCGGACCGTCGTGCGACCCTCGCTCTCGGTCAGGACCAGCTGGTCGAGGGCGACATGACCCGGCGCCCCCTCGAACTCGAAGGTCTGGACGAAGCCGTCCGGCGACGGCGCGCCGTGGAAGACGCCGTGGAAGCCGTACTCGTTGCCCTCGGCGTCGCGGTGGATGTAGCGCCAGCTGCCTCCGGCCCGGACGTCGTATGTGTCGATCTCCATGTCGTACTTCGCCGGCCCGAGCCACTGCACCAGCAGCTCCGGATCCGTGAAGGCGCGGAAGACGAGGTCACGCGGAGCCTCGAACTCGCGGCTGACGTCGATGAACGGGACGCCGTCGGGCGCCTGGACCTTCGTTTCGGACACGATTGGTTCCTCCTGTCGTCGCGATCGTCGATCGATCACTCGGTGGGCTCGGCGCCGGATCGTCCCGGCACCGAGCGGGGTGTGGGGTCGGCCTGGAGGCGGGCCAGGAGCGCATCGAGGCGCCCGTGGCTCTCATCCCACCAGGCCTGGTACGTGGCGAGCCACTCGGTGGCGTCGCGGAGCGGCGCGGCCTCGAGGTGGCTGAGCCGGGCCGTCGCGCGTCGCGTCCGCGTGATCAGCCCTGCCCCCTCGAGGACCTTCAGGTGGCGGGAGATCGCCGGCTGGGACATCGCGAACGGGGCGGCGATCTCCGCAACGGTGCGATCGCCGTCAGTCAGACGGGCGATGATCGCGCGGCGGGTCGGATCGGCGAGGGCCCCGAACACGGAGTCGAGATTGGTCGGCTGCATCTCTATAACCACTACGTTATGGAACAATGTCGTTATTGAAGCGGATGGCGCCGTGGTTGTCAAGCCCTGTTTGCAATTCGGCTGTGACGGGGTCGCCGTCAGGTGCGCGGTCCCCTGCCCTGCCGGGTCACGCACGCTGGCGAGACCGTAGCGAGGCTCTCCCATGCCAGCCGACAAGTCGCTCCCCGGCACCCTGAAGCGGTCGCCGAAGAAGGCCCAGGAGACGTGGCTGAAGACACACGACAGCGCCGCCGAGCAGTACGGCGACGGTGCCCAGGCGCATCGAACCGCCTTCAAGCAGCTGAAGCACGGCTGGGAGAAGGTGGACGACCACTGGGAGCGCAAGGACGACCCAGGCCCGTCCGATCCGCGCTCGACCAATCGCGGCAAGGCGGCCCGCGACGGGCGCGGCGAGGCGCTCGGCGGGGTCGACCTCTTCGGCCATACCAAGGCCGAGCTCTATGAGCGGGCGAAGCGCCTGGGCGTCAATGGGCGATCGACCATGACCAAGATCGAGCTGGCCCGGGCGATCGACCGCAAACAGGACTGACTGGGCGAACTCGCGGCGCCGACCCGTGAGGGCGGCGCGCGCCGGAGGAGGCTAGTCCACGATCCCGGCGAGACGGACGCCGGCCACGAACATCCGGTACGCGGTCACCGGGTCGTCGCTCCGATACACAACGGTCCGGTCGCCGACGCGCTCGGAGCCGGGCTGGAGGGCCGCGTAGTCGGCCTCGAGCCCGCGCCGGTGGTCGACCTCGATGACCGCGGGACGGTCCACCTCGAGCAGGCCAAGGTCGCCCCCTGCACCGGCGCGGCGGACGGCTCGCGTGGCACCGGCCCGGATCAGGTCGTGGGCTCGCGATGGATGGAGCGAAGCGGCACCGGACGTGCCGTGCGCCTCCTTGACGACGATCCGCTCGGCCCACGGCAGCCACGCTTCGACCTCTTCGGCCAGCGCGTCGTCGCCGGCGACGAGGCCGACCGGAATCCCCCACGCGCCCAGGATGAGGGCATTCACGCCGTATTCGCCGGTCGGGCGGCCATTCAGGCGTGTCTCGACCGGCACGTCGGAGAAGGTGTGCGCGATCGTCCCGGTCGGATGGCCCGCCCTGGCGTGGTAGCCGACGAACAGGGCCACGTCGAAGGACGGCGCGCCGCCCGGCCCGGGCAGGGCGCCCGCGACCATCGACCACGCCTTCTGGCCCTGGAGGAGACGAGCAGCAGGGTTCAGCAACGTCGGGAGCAGGTTGTACATCCCGCCGTGGCTGTCGTTGACGAGGATCTCCGCCGCGCCCGCGGCCAGGGCTCCCTCGATCGCGGCGTTGGCCTCGCCGGTCATGAGCTCGCAGGCGGCCGGGTAGCCGGCATCGCCGCGCGAGGTCGGCCGGTGATGGCTGATCCCCGCGATCCCTTCCATGTCGACGCTGATGTAGACCCGCACGGACCCTCCTCACCGCAGACCGGCCGGCGAGAGCGCCGAGCCGCACCCGAGCAGGATGACCGATCGGCGCGTCAGAGGGATCGCGGATCGTGGACAGTCGGCGCCGGCCTGACGGCCCTGCGGTGTGCGACTAGGGTCTCGTCCCGACGTACGGGGTCGGCCGGCGGCCCTCCTGGAAGAGGTAGCCGACGACCATGCCCCCGGTGAGCACGACGAGCCCACCGAGGTAGCCCTGAACCGTGTTCCGGGGCAGGAAGACGTCGAGGCTGAGCAGCGAGACGACCAGGATCGCCGCCCCGCACAGGACGAAGAGCTGGGCGGCGCGCCGGATCTCATCCCAGTCCCTGGCCAGCGCCATCGTCCCCGACCAGACCGACCAGCCGAGGAACCAGGCGGCCACGATCCGCGCGTCGAGCTCGTTGATCCCGCCGCCTGGCTCGGTCAGGTCCCACGGCCAGCGGGTGGCCGCGAAGGTCGGGTTGGCGAGGATCAGGAGGCCGTTGGCGAGCAGGGCCGCCGTGACGGCGATCAGGAACCTGCGAAACCACAGGTTGAGCGGTCCGCCGGTCCGTTCAGATTCTCTGCCGAGGATCCCGGGCGGGAGCAGGAAGATCATCGCCACCGGTTCGAGGATGTAGAGGACGAGCCAGATGTGCCCGAACGGCGTCACGTGGAGGATGTCCCACTTGAACTGGTCGAGGTGCCAGTAGGTCGCCACGAGCAGCGTGCCGGTGAACGCCAGGTTGCCCCAGACCATCCAGCGCAGGCGGAGCCAGTTCGGCTCGACGAGCACGTTGAGGAAGAATGCGGTCCGGAAGATGTACCCGGCCCCGATGAAGATCTGGGCCGCCCGCGGCTGGACGTCCCACGCGAAGTACGTCGGGATCAGATCGGGGAGGAAGAGCATCCAGATCGCGAACAGGCCCGCAGCCGCAGCCCCGAGCGCGCCCCACAGCCGCTGTTCCCTCGGCGGTCGCATGGTCCCTCCCCGCGGCAGCCGGTCCCCTCTCGGTGGAGGCCGGTCGAGACGACTCTACGCCAGCCCGATCTCGCCGACGTCACGCCCCAGCGGTCGCGTGGATCGGAGCGTCATCACCCAGATTTGCCTTCAGCGTACATGTAGTTGCGTACGCAACGATCATGAGGTAGCGTAGGGTGCAGCGACGCCGACGGATGTCGGCCAGAGCGGGGCACGGGCCCACGCTGCATACCAGGGAGTCGACATGCAATTCGGGATCTTCAGCGTCGGGGATGTCACCCCGGATCCCACGACCGGAACGACGATCAGCGAGCACGATCGGATCATCGCCATGGTCGCGATCGCGCGGAAGACCGAGGAGGTCGGCCTCGACGTCTTCGCGTCCGGCGAGCACCACAACCCGCCGTTCGTGCCGTCCTCCCCCACGACGATGCTCGGCTTTCTCGCCGCCCAGACGGACCGGCTGATCCTGTCGACCGCGACGACCTTGATCACGACGAACGACCCGGTCAAGATCGCCGAGGACTACGCCATGCTCCAGCACCTGGCCGACGGCCGGGTGGATCTCATGCTCGGTCGGGGCAACACGGGGCCGGTTTACCCCTGGTTCGGTCAGGACATCCGGAACGGCATGGCCCTGGCCTACGAAAACTATGGGCTGCTCCATCGGCTGTGGCGCGAAGACGTCGTCGACTGGGAGGGCAAGCTCCGGACACCGCTCACCGGATTCACCGCGGTTCCCCGACCACTCGACGGGGTGCCACCGTTCGTGTGGCACGGCTCGATCCGCAGCCCGGAGATCGCCGAGCAGGCCGCCTACTACGGCGACGGCTTCTTCCACAACAACATCTTCTGGCCCCAGGACCACGTGAAACGGATGGTCGAGCTGTATCGCCGCCGGTTCGAGCACTACGGCCACGGCCCGGCCGACGAGGCCATCGTCGGGCTGGGCGGTCAGGTCTTCATGCGCCCGAGCTCGCAGGACGCGATCCGCGAGTTCCGGCCGTACTTCGACCACGCTCCGGTGTATGGCGGCGGGCCGTCGCTCGAGGACTTCATGGCCCAGACGCCGCTGACGGTCGGAACGCCCGACCAGGTCATCGAGCGGACGCTCGGCTTCCGCGACATCGTCGGCGACTACCAGCGCCAGCTGTTCCTGGTCGACCACGCCGGGCTGCCGTTGCCCGTCGTGCTCGAGCAGATCGAGATGCTCGGCGAGCTCGTGGTGCCGGTCCTCCGGCGCGAGTTCGCAGCGCTCAAGCCGGCCCACGTGCCGGATGCGCCGATCCATCCGCGGGTCGCGGCGGCGCGGGCGTCTCGCGACGGCGCGGCCACGTCCGGCGACGAACTGGCGACCGTGGCGCCCACGGCGGTGCCCGCGTGAGCGCACCATCCCGGTCGCTCGTCGTCGTCAGCGCCGGGCTCGGCCAGCCGTCCTCCACCCGACTCCTTGCCGATCGCCTTGCTGCGGCGACGGAGCGCCACGTGCGCGACGCCGGCGTCGAGCCCCGGATCGCGGTCGTCGAGCTCCGCGACCACGCCCAGGACCTGACGAACCACCTCCTCACCGGCTTCCCGAGCCCGAAGCTCCAGGCGGCGATCGACACCGTGCTCGCTGCCGACGGCCTGATCGCGGCCAGCCCGATCTTCAGCGCCTCGTTCAGTGGCCTGTTCAAGCTCTTCTTCGACGTGATCGAACGCGACGGCCTCGCCGGAATGCCGACCCTCATCGCGGCGACCGGCGGGACGGCCCGCCACTCGCTGGCCCTCGAGCATGCACTGCGACCCTTGTTTGCCTACCTCAACGCCGCGACCGTCGCGACCTCCGTCTACGCCGCGGCCGAGGACTGGGGGACCGCCGGTCTCGAAGCGGACGGCAATCTCGTCGCTCGGATCGACCGGGCCGCGCGCGAGCTCGCGAGCGCGACCGCGGCGCGCGAGCCGCGGACGGCATCCGATCCGTTCAGCGACCCGGTGCCATTCGAGCAGATCCTGCGCGAGGGCACCCGGCCCGACTGACGGCCGTCTACCAGACGTCGCCGGGTCGCCAATCGCAGCTGATCGGCGCGTCGAGCTCGAGCGGCGGCGTCTGCCGGGTGCGGAGGACCATGATGTAGCCGTCGTCGTCGGGCGTGGCGCGCTCGCCATCGGCGGTCCGAACCGACGCCGGGCCACGCCACGTCTCCCAACCGAGGCGCTCGTAGAAATGGTGGCTGCCCGTGCCGAGCGCGCCGAGCTCGTAGTCGTCCTGCACGATGGCTCCGATCTCGCGCATCACGACGGTCCCGAGGCCCTCGCCCTGGCGCTCCGGCGCCGTCGCGACCGCCTCGACATACCCCGTCCGAAGCGCCCGACTCGCCGCGTGAAGCTCGCGCTCGACGACGGCCGCGTGGGCCACGATCTCGCCGCCGACATCGACCACGACATGGACGCCGCCCAGGGCGTGCTCCCAGTCGGCGTCCTCGAACCGCTCGTCCTCGTCGTCGCCGAACGCCGCCGTCATCAGTCGCCGAATCGCCCCGACCTTGTCGGCCCCGAGCTCAGACGAGGCGAGGCGTCGAACACGGACGGCATCGGACGACATGGCGACCGAGTCTACGCCGCTCCGGCCGCAGCCGAACCCGGCGAGCCACCCATTGCGGCGGCCGATCCGGCAGCGCATCATGCGGCCATGGCTGAATACGGAAACGGCGTTGGACAGGCGACCGGCGTCGCCGGCGGCTCGGGCGGCGGCGGTGGCCAGACGATGGACGCGGGCGCGGCGATCGGGCAGTTCGTCGGGAACGCCGCCCACACGCTCTCGACGATGCCGCCGACCCAGCTGGCGTTGCTCGTCGTCGTGATCGTCGTCGGGTTCGTCATCCTGAAGCGCGCGTTCTGAGCGCCGAACGGACCGGCCGACGCGACTCCGCCCCGATGGACGCCCGCGTGGCGAGGATCCGGGAGCACTTCGCCGCCATCGGCCGGGACGAGGATCGAGCCGCGGCCATTCGGCACGGACGACGTCGTGACCGTCGAGCTGACGCTGCGCTTCGGGGGTGCCGAGCCGCATCCGGTCGTGGCGATCCTCGATGTCCGGGGCGACCTCGTCGTCCGCGAACGGTTCTACGTCAGGCGCTGAGCGTCTTCCGGAAGTGGACGAGATCGGTCCCTCGGTACGGCTCGCGGTGCGTCTCGCGATAGCCGTACCGCTCGTACATCGCGATGTTCGCGACATACCGCTCGTTCGTGAGCAGGCCGATCGCCGGCAGGTCGAGCCGGCGCGCCTCGTGGTCGGCGAAGCCGAGCAGACGCCGGCCCAGGCCGCGGCCTTGGAACGCCGGGTCGATCGCGACGTTGTCGACCCAGAGGTGGTCGGACCGGGCGATCAGCTCGAGCACGCCGATCAGCTGGCGCCCGGAGTCGAGGACCCAGACGTCGTGGTCGCGAACCGCGGCCGCGAAGTCGGTCAGCATGGGGGTTGGCGTGCGGCCGAGCAGCGGCGTGTAGTCGCGATACGCGGCGTCGACGAGCGCGCGGATGGCGGCGACGTCGGGATCGGTGGCCCGACGGAGCTCGGGCGTGGCGAGCGCCGACGCCGCATTCGACTCGGAATTCGACGGTTCAGGCATGGAACGCCTCCAAGGCCTCGCGTTCGTCCTCCACGGCCCGGCGGTCGCTGTCCCCGAGCTCCTCGTACGGGTCGAGGACGATCCGGCCGTCGCGCAACGACCACGCCGAGACCACCCGGCCGTCCACGAGGACCGTTCCGACAGAGAACGGGTTCTTCGTCCGGAACACCTTCGGCCGGTGTTCCTCCGGCAGGATTCCGGTCCGGCGGGCGTGGACGAGCAGGGCCGCGTCCCAGTGCGGCAGGAACCGGACCGGCGCCGGCGTCTCCGGATCGGGCAGGGGCGCGTCCGGGAGGTCGAGGAGCTCCTTGCCGGCCTCGTCGCGATATCGGACCAGCGCGACGCTCTCCGCGCCCCGCTTCGCGTCGGTCACGCTGATCCCGGCCCACAGGGCGATGTCGCGCCACGGTGCGGGCCCGTACGCCCGGAGGTACGCCCGCACGAGGTGCGCCAGACCCTCGTCCTCGGTCGCGTCCGGCGGACCGACCCAGTCCTCGGCCAGGCCGAGCCGGTCGGCACGCCGGCGCTCCCACGTGCCCGACGGTGGCACCCGGACGACATCGACCCACAGGCTGGCGTTGCCGACGAACCCCGACACGAGGCCGTCGAGCTCCTTGACCGTCCGCGGGCCCTCGGCGAGGGCAACCCGGAGCCGCTCGGCGTTGGCGACCAGCGAGGGCTCATCCGCGGCGTCCGGCCCGAGGCGCAGGGCCCACGTCCGGCGCGCCTGGCGGATGCCCATCGCGTACCGCCAGAACTCGCGACCCGAGACCATGTGGATCGTCGTGCGCAGGAGCGTCGCCTGGACGACCGAGCGGTCGTTCAGCGCCACCGTCAACGAGTCCCGCGGGAAATCGGCCAGCCGGCTCCACAGCCCCACGTAGCCCGACGGCGCGTACTGCGTCTGGAGCGCGCCGACGTGCTCGATCGCGTCGACGATCGGCAACGTCGAGCGCTCGAGCAGCAGCTGCCGGGCGAGGAGCGCGCGATTCATGGCGCGGGTGGTCAGAATTCGCTCGGTCACAGGGGTCATTCTGCCCGGTGTCGGCGTGGACCGGCCGCGACGCGAGCGAGAACGAGGCTCGTACCATGGGTCCCATGTCGAGCGACGCACGCGGGCCCGGTGGAGCGGCCATCGGGCCGTGGACGCTGGTCGGGTTGCTGGCCCTGCCCCTGATCGGTCTCGCGCTGCTCCTCGCCCAGCCGGACCTGGATCTCCACTGGGAGCACCATCCCAGCCACTTCTGGATCGTCCTCATCACCGCCGCCGTGAGCGTCGTGCTGGCCTATGTCACGAACGTCGTCGCCGGCCGCTACCGCGATGCGCGGGTCGTCCTCGTTTCCTTGGCGTTCCTCTCGAGCGCGGGCTTCCTCGGCCTCCATGCCCTGGCGACGCCGGGCGTCCTGCTCGCCGACCAGAATGTCGGGTTCGTCGTCGCCACGCCTGTCGGGCTGATCCTGGCGGCCGTGTTCGCCGCGGCGTCGATCAGCGCCCTGGGCGGGCCGAACGCGACGTTCGTGCTCCACCGCCGGACCGTCATGGTCGGCGTTGTCCTCGTGCTGATGACGGCCTGGGCGCTGATCTCGCTGGCCGGCCTGCCGCCGCTCGACGGCCCACCGCCCGCGCGGGAGGCGATCGGTCCCTTGACGATCCTGGCGGTGACCACGGTGGCGGTCTACGGTCTGGCCGCGTGGCGCGCCTACCAGCTCCAGCGCGTCCGTGGCGGGCTGGTCCTCCTGACGATCGCCGTCGCGTTCGTCCTGCTGGCCGAATCGTCGATCGCCCTGGCCCTCAGCCGCAACTGGCGCCTCAGCTGGTGGGAGTGGCATGTCCTCATGCTCCTGGCGTTCGCCGCGATCGCCCTCGGCGCACGCAGCGAGTACCGCCGGAGCGGTTCGTTGTCCGCCACATTCGGCGGGCTATATCTCGACGCGACGCTGGCCCGGATCGACCGCTGGCACGCCGGGGCGATCGCGGCTGTCGCGGCCGCCGACGAACGCGGCGTTCCGGCCGACCGGATCCTGGCCGACCTGCGCCGCGAGGGCGCGACCGACGACGACGTGCGTCTCCTCCACGAGGCCGCCCGCGAGCTGCGACGTCTCGACGGACTGTTCCGGCCGTACCTGCCGTCGGTGGTCGCTCAACGGATCCGGCGCGACCCGGCGGCCGGCGAGCTCGGCGGCGAGGAGCGCGACGTGAGCGTCCTGTTCGCCGACCTGGCGGGCTTCACGACGTTCAGCGAGACCCGTCGCCCGACCGCGGTCATCGAGATGCTCAATGTCTTCTGGGCGGCGATCGTGCCCGTGATCGACGACGCCGATGGGGTCATCGAGCAGTTCGCCGGAGACGGCATCCTGGCGATCTTCAATGCCGGCGGCGACCAGCTGGATCACGCGGAGCGTGCGGCAGACACCGGCCTCGCGATCCTGGCCACCTCCCTGCCGTTGACCGCCGCCCATCCGGGCTGGCCGACGTTCCGGATCGGGATCAACAGCGGCCGGGTCGTCATCGGCAACGTGGGCGCGGAGGGCCGGCGCAGCTTCGCCGCGATCGGCGACACGACGAACGTCGCCGCGCGCCTGATGAGCGCCGGCGAGCCCGGTCAGATCGTGATCTCCGGAGCGACCCGCCGATTGCTCGGCGAGGCGTACCGCGTCTCCAGCCTCGGCCCGACGGCCGTGAAGGGCAAGCGCGAGCCGGTCGAGGCGTTCGTCCTGCTCGGCCCGCCGGCGAGCCGTGGGACGGGCACGACAGCCCTGCCCGACGCCGGACGGACCTAGGTATCCGGCGACCGACGCTCCCCCAGGGCGTCGATCACGCGATCCAGGACGGTCGCCGCGTGACGCAGGTCGCGGACCCCGACCGCCGACCCGATCGCGTCCGCCCACGGTCGCTGAGCCGCCTGGATCGCCGCCAGCGCCCGCCGTCCGTCTGCGGTCAACGTCACGAGCCGAGCCCGGCGGTGGCTCGGGTTGTCGTGGTAGGCGACGAGGCCCTCCCCCTCCAGGACGTCGGCCACGCGTTGCACGCTCTGACGGGCAAGGCCGAGCGTCCGAGCGGTCCGGGCCACCGTGGCCGGTTCGTTCTCGACCATCGCGAGCAGCTGCCAGCGGGCGGTCGTCTGGCCGGCCGGCCGGGCCAGCGCGTCACCCTCGGCCGCCAACAGGCCGTTGAGCCGGAAGACGCGCGGCACGAGGGCGCTCAACGCGTCCCCGGCGGGACTTCGGACGGTCGTTCCGGCCGCTTCGGCGTTGACAGCATCCTGTCGTGTTGGTATCCTACTCATGACAGCATTCTGTCAGATCTAAGCCAGTTGGCAAGCCCCAGGAGGAGTGCATGATGGACTTCAAGCTCGAGCTCATCGCGGTTCCCGTCTCCGATGTCGATCGGGCCAAGGCCTTCTACGTCGACCAGGCAGGGTTCGTCCTCGACCACGACCGCACGGTCAATGAGCACCTGCGCTTCATCCAGCTCACCCCGCCCGGATCGGCCTGCTCGATCACGATCGGAACCGGCATCTCCGACAAGGAGCCGGGCTCCGTCGCCGGGCTCCAGCTCGTGGTCAGCGACGCCAACGCCGCCCGGGCCGAGCTCGTGAGTCGCGGCGTCGACGCGAGCGAGGTCCAGGACTTCCCGTGGGGCCGGTTCACCTTCTTCAACGATCCGGACGGCAACGGCTGGGCCGTCCAGGAGATCGTCCGGCCGAGCTGACCGAGCACGCCGTCCGGGTCATGGCGATGGGCTCCAGGCCGGGCCGCCAGCGCCGCCGATCCGGACGCCGTTGTGGAGGACGAGCCGGATCCGATCCCGACGACCGAGGAGCGCCACGTCGTCGAGCGGGTTGCCGTCGACGACGACCAGATCCGCCCATTGGCCGGGTCGGATCGACCCGACAACCGAGGCGATCCCGAGCGCGGCTGCCCCACCGGTCGTCGCGGCAGTCAGGGCTTCCGGGCCGCCCAGACCGTGCTCGACGAGGCGGCCCAGCTCGCGCGCGACCCCATCGGCGGTCACGCCGTCCGACCCGACCGCGATCGTGACCCCGGCGGCACGCGCGGCGTCGAGCGTACGGTGGGCGTGGTCGAGGTTTGCGATCCCCTGCCGCTCGAGCTCCGGCGTCCACGCCTCGGACTCGGCGACGTGGTGGAGGAAGTCGAGGGTCGGCACGAGGACGGTCCCGCGCTCAGCCATCCGTTCGAGCAGGTCCGGTCGTTCGTGCAGGTGGAATCCGTGCTCGATCGTGTCGACCCCGGCGGCGATCGCGAGCGCGGTGCCGTCGAGGCCCTCGCAGTGGGCGGCGGTGCGGTAGGTGAGGCGATGCGCCTCTTCGACGAACGCGCCCATCTCGGCCTCCGTCACCTGGGCCGGCAGCGGGTTCTCGAGCTCGACCGACCGGGCGCCGGTGCTCATGACCTTGACGAAGTCGGCCCCGGCCCGGATCTGCTCGCGGACGGCGCGGCGGATGTCGTCGGCGCCGTCGGCCTCGCGATACATGTCCGGAAAGAAGCGCGCGCCCGGCGCGGTCGCCGACACGATCCGGCCGGACAGGAGCATTCGTGGCCCGGCGAATGCGCCGTAGCGGACGGCCTGCCGGGCGTCGAGCAGGGCATCCCCATGCGCTCCGACATCGCGGATCGTGGTGACGCCGAAGCCGAGGAGGTCGCGCAGCGTCCGGCCGACGAGGTGCGCCTCGACGCCGGGCCGGATCGGCTCGGCGCCCTTCGCGGGCTGGGGACCCCGGCCGGCATCGCCCAGCATCGAGACGTGGATGTGGGCGTCGATCAATCCGGGCAGGATCGTCATGCCGGCCACGTCCTCGACGGTCGTCCCGTCCGGAAGCCCATCCTTGTCGGCGATGAGCGCCTCGACCCGGCCGTCGCGGACGAGGATCGTTCGGGGCTCGTCGGTCCGCCGGCCGGCGCCCGAATCGTCGATCACGCCCGCCCCGACGAGCGCCATCAGGCCGGTCGCCGGCGCCAGATCGTTGAGGAAGGCGGGCAGCCGGTCGACATCCATCCTGGCCATCGTAGCCGCCGGGAGCGGTGCTACGCCGACCTGAGAACGTCGCTGCTCGCCGAGCTCGAGGACACCCGGGTCCGCTCGAGCGCCGTCCACCGCGACTCGATCGCCGTTCGGCGCGAGGGAGCGGCCCAGATTGCCCTGGTCGCCCGCCGAACGTCGGCAAGTCGTCGCTGCTCCAGGCGTTGTGCGCTGAGGCGACGGCCGCTCGCGAGTTCTCGATCCCGATCCGGATCGTGCCGATGCGGGTCCGGCTGGGCCGGTCCACGAGCTGCGGGCTTGCCTCGGCTGACCGCCCGGGACCAGTACGATGCGGCCAACCATGCTGCGCATCTCCGAGCTCGACGAAACCGCGATCCGCGCCGCCCACGCGACGATCGATCCGGCGTTCCGCGACAGCCCGCAGTACGTCCACGAAACGCTGTCGGAGCGGCTGGGCGTGCCGGTCATCGTCAAGGCCGAGACGATCAATCCGATCCGCTCGTTCAAGGGCCGCGGGGCCTGGATCGTCGTGCATGCCCTCGCCGCCGACGGATCGATCGGACTGGACCGGCCGGTCGTGTGCGCGTCGGCGGGGAACTTCGGCCAGGGGGTCGCCTACGCCGCCCGCGGACTCGGCATCCCGGCCGTCGTCTTCGCCTCCCGCCACGCCAATCGCACCAAGATCGCCCGCATGCGTGCCCTCGGCGCCGAGGTCATCGAGGCCGGCGACGACTTCGACGAGGCCCGCGCGGCATCCGAGGCGCACGCCGCCGGGCAGGACGCCCATCTGCTCGTCGACGGCGACGACCCGCGGATCTCGACCGGTGCCGCCACGCTGGCCCTGGAGATCACCGATGCCGTCGCGGACGGGGCGCTGCCCGCTCCTGCCGTCGCCTCCGTGCCGGTCGGCAACGGCGCGCTGATCAACGGCGTCGGCTCGTGGCTCCGTCACGCGGCCCCCGACTGCCGCGTGATCGGCATCCAGGCGGAAGGGGCTGCGGCGATGACCATGAGCTGGCGAGCCGGTCGCGCGATCGACACGCCGACGGTCTCGACCTACGCCGACGGGATCGCCGGCCGCATCGCGATCCCGGCCGCGGTCGACCTGATGGCCGGCCGCGTCGACGACATGCGGATCGTGTCCGACGACGCCCTGCGGGCGGCCCAGGCCGAGCTGACGGCGGAGCTCGGGATCACGGTCGAGGGCGCGGCCGCGGCGTCGTGGGCCGGGCTGCTCGCCGGGCCGCAGCCGGGTGGACCGGCGATTCTCATCGTCACCGGCAGCAACGTCTGAGGCGACACCGCGACACGAGTTGACGTGGTTGCCTGCCGGCCCGACGATCTCGGCGATGTCCGACGACGAGCCGCTCGATCCGCGCGAGCAGGAACGCCTCCGGCGGCGCGATCACGAGGCGCGGG
The DNA here is from genome assembly GCA_963746075.1 of uncultured Chloroflexia bacterium. GTDB lineage: Bacteria > Chloroflexota > Limnocylindria > Limnocylindrales > CSP1-4 > CF-46. The sequence goes on along the minus strand of CAVUZY010000004.1, from coordinate 1,369,003 downwards.
CCGCACAGCGCGATCTGCTCCGGCCGGGCATGGGCAAGGTCTTCAAGCAGATCCAGGATGCCCAGCGGAAGGCCGCTGACGAGCCGGTGGCCCGGCGTCGAGCGGGTCCGGCCAAGCGCAAGCGCGTCTGACGGCTAGCCCCGGAAGGCGCGAATCGCGTCGAGCACGGTCGCGTACGTGGCCTCCGTCGCCGGCCGGACTCCGAGCTGGACGTGATCGGCACCCTCGGCCTGCCAGGCGGCGAGCCCCGCGACGATCGCGTCGCTGTCCATCGGGAGCGAGTTCGGACCGCTCGGCGCTTCGTCGATGTCGACCCCGACGGTGATCCCGAGCGTCGCGGGATCCCGTCCGGTCGCCGCGCACGCGGCCAGGAGGTCGTCGTGGCGGCCGCGGTAGCGATCGTCCGGCATGCCGAACCAGGCCGTCTGCCACAGGTCGGCGTGCTCGGCCGTCAGCCGCAGCATCCGCTCGCCCTTGGCGGCGACCAGGATCGGCAGCCGGGGCCGGATCGGCGGGGGGTCGATCGCCGCCTCGCGTACCTGTTGCCACGTCCCTTCAACCGTCACCCGCTCGCCGCGGGTCAGCGGAGCGATGATCCGGAGCGCCTCCTCGAACCGCCCGACGCGATGGTCGAACGGGTAGCCGAACGCGGTGTACTCGGGCTCGTGCCAGCCGCAGCCGAGCCCGAGGATCAGCCGACCACCCGAGACGGCATCGGCGGTCGCCGCCATCTTCGCGAGCAGCCCGGCCGGCCGAAAGGACGTCGACAGGACGAGCGTCCCGAGCTCGACCCGGCTCGTGACCGCCGCGAGGGCGCTCAACAGCGTCCACGGCTCGTGGAGGCCCGTTTCCGATCCCACCGGAGCGTCATCCTCGCGGTAGAAGAAATGGTCCACCAACCACAGGCTGTCGGCGCCGCCGTGCTCCGCCTGGCGAGCGCGGTCCGCGATCCCGGACCAGGAGTCACCGGAACCGTCCGGTGCCGATTGCGGAAGCAGGAGGCCGATCTTCATGGCAGGCAGTCTACGGGCGGCGGGCCGCCGCCCTGGCGGCCATCCGGCACGCGCCGCTCAGCCCCGGCCTCGTCTCTTCGATTCGAGGAGGATCGGGCGGCCGTCACCATCGACCAGCCGCCAGCGGACCCCGAGCCGCTCGTCCTTTCCGTCGGCGAGGAGCTCGGCGACCTCCTGTGGCGAGACGTCGTCGCCGAGCTCGGCGAGGCGGGCAGCCACCGCGTACCCGGCCAGGGCCGGGACGTCACCGACCAGATCGCGCCGGACGAGTCCCTCGGCGTCCCGGATGTCATCCGCTTCGAGGCGGGCGATGAGACGCCGGGCCCGGCCCCGCTCGGCGGCGTCGAGGTCCGACATCCAGCCCGGCTCCCGAGGCTCGTCGTCCTTCTCGGCGGCGGCCTTGCCCTTGGCGCTCGATGCGGTCGTGCCCTTCTTGCCCGTCTTCGTGGCCGTGGTGGGCGTACGCGAGGGGCGGTCGTCGTCGGCGGCCTTGCCCGCGGCCGCCTCTTTGGTCGTTTTGGGCTCCGGCGTTCGCTGACGACGTTCGATCTTGCCGGCCAGAGGCGATGTCGCCGGCTCGCTCGACCGGGCTCCCGAGATGGCCTCCTTGGCGCTCGTCAGGCTGGGAAAGGGTCCGCGCACGAGCGGCAACCCGAAGTCGTCGGTCTGCTCGCCGTCCACGATGACCCACGTTCCGGACTGCGGCTCGATCGTGAACCGCTCATCGCGGGTCTGCCAGCGGCCGCCGCCGAGCCGCTTGAGCGGCGCGTCGTCGGGGTCGACCGGGGGCTTCGTCGCGCGGGGCATGGCGAGACGATACCGCGTGGCGTCGGCGGCGGCCCGGCCGGCCGTCGGAGCGACCGCGGCCGCGAGGTCAGTCGATGAATGGCAGGAACGCGCCGTCGGAGTCGCGCGGCGCCGAGCCGACGGAGATGATCGCCGCTCGATCGATCGGACCGAAGATGTGGGGATAGATCCGGCCGGGATCCTCGATCGTCCAGCGGCTCGTGACCCGGTCGAGATGGATCGTGAGGATCACGAAGTCCCGCGGATCGGCGGCAAAGTGCCGGTTGGCGGTCGCGACCATCTCGGCGGCGCCGTCCGTGCAGTGGATGAAGCCTTCCGTCTCGAGCGAAGGCGCCCGGAGCGGCGCCTCGGGATCGGCCCCCACCCACCAGTCCCGCGGCGTCAGGTGATAGGTGAGGCGTGGAGCCGCGTCAGTCACCAGCGTCGAACGGCCGGTCCGGCGCGACCCAGCCCCGGTCCAACGCCGCTTGGATCACCGTCGGGCGGTCGTTGGCCAGGGCCTGTCGGACAGCCTGCTCGAACGCCGCGTCAGTCTCGACCCGGATCCCGCGCGCGCCACAGGCCCGGGCGATCGCCGCGAAGTCGATCGGCCCGAGGTCGGTCGCGATCGCACCGGCCTCCCCTCCCCCACGCGCGTCCTGATGCATCCGGATCGTGCCGTAGCGCTCGTTGTCGAACACGACGGCGATGACCTTGATCTTCTCGCGAACGGCGGTCTCGAGCTCGGCCATCGTCATGGCGAACCCGCCATCGCCGGCGATCGCGACGACGGTCCGATCGCGATGGACGAGTCCCGCGGCGATCGCGGCCGGCAGGCCGTAGCCCATCGCCCCGGACGTCGGGCCGAGGAACGTCCCGGGCCGCCGGAACCGAAAGTGGCGGGCAACCCACAGCCCGAAGTTGCCCGCGTCGGTGGCGATGATCGCGTCGTCCGGGACGAGCCGGCGGAGAGCCGTCACCGCGTGGGCAGGATGGACGCCGGGTCCGGTCCACGGCGCCACGTCGACGGTCGTGGCCTCCTCCCAGGCGGCTCGGTCGGCGGCATTCACCGTTTCGCGGGCATCGGCGCCGGCCGCGTCGAGCACCGCTTCCCGGAGGCGCGAGACGGCGGCCCGCAGGAATGCCCGGGCATCGGACCGGATCGTCCGCTGCGGGGCCGGGAGGCCCGGACGCTCGTCGGCAGGCTCGACATCGACCTGCATCCAGGCCTGGCCATCGGCCGGGACGGTGTAGCCGAACGACGTGATCTCCGAGAGACGACACCCGAGGACGAGGATCGCATCGGCCCGCTCGAGGCGCTCGCGGACGACTGACGGGCTGCCGTAGCCGGCCATGCCGAGGTACAGCGGGTGATCGTTCGGGATCACGTCGCCGCGGCGCCAGCCCGCGATGACCGGGACCCGGAGGAGCTCGGCCAGGCGGACGAGGTCGGTCGACGTCCGGGCGCGGAGGACGCCGCCGCCGGCCAGGATCACCGGCCGCTCGGCCGCGGCGAGGAAGTGGAGCGCGGCCCGGACGTCCTCCGGCTCGGGTCGGACCGGCGCCGGCCGGGACGTGTCGAGCTGGGTGTCGGCGGGCAGCTCTTCGTCGAGGATGTCCTCGGGCAGCGACAGGAACGCCGGGCCAGGCCGCCCGACGAGCGCTGCCCGGACGGCGTCGCCGACCATCCGCGGAACGTCGGCGACGGCCGTGAGCTCGGCCGCGTGCAGGGCGAGTCCGCCGATCGTCGTTGCCTGATCGATCTCCTGGAAGGCCTCGCGACCGCGGAACTCCCGCTGGACCTGGCCGACGAGCGCGAACATCGGGGAGGAATCCTGGCGCGCGGTGTGGATTCCGATCGCGAGGTTGGCCGCACCGACGCCGCGCGTGCCGATGGCCGCCGCGGGACGTCCGGTGAGCTGGCCGTGGGCCTCGGCCATGAACGCCGCGCCGCCCTCGTGCCGCGTGGCGACGACCCGGATTCCGGCGGCCTGAAGGCCCTCGAGGAGGCCAAGGAAGCTCTCTCCCGGCACGGTGAACGCATAGCGAACGCCGGCCGCGCGCAAGGCGTCGGCGATGAACCGGCCGACTGTTCGCGGCCCGGCTGGCTCAGCGGGCTCTTCCTCGGCGGCGGCGGCCGGGGCCGCCTGCGGCGCGTCGGTCGGCTCGGCGGACTCCGGCGGCTCGACCGCGGCCTCGGCCTCGGCCTCGGCCGGGGCGGTCTCGGGAGCGGCCTCGGCCCGGGGTTGCGGCTCCGGGGGGACCTCGTCGGGCGGGGTTGGGGTCGTCGGCCCTGGCGTATCCGACTCGACTACGGCGTCGTCCGGCGTGACAGCGGGCTCCTCGGCCGCCTGGTCCGCAACGTCGTCGGATGGCCCCTCGAGACGGGCTTCGGCGGCGTCGGCCGGCGCGACGGAGGTCTCGCTCTCGCCGCTTGCGGCCGATCCGTCGGTCGACTCCGTCGCGCGCTCGTCCGCCTCGGTCGCCGTTCGCTCCTCGGTCATCAGGGAGTCGTCGGCATGGCGACGGTTCCGACGACCAGTCCAAGCGCCACGACGATCGCGACGATGATCATCAGGACGCGGGCGTACCGCGCACCGGGCATCATCCCGGGGCTACCGGTAGTTCTCGAACTGGAGCGGGACCGGGAGCTCCTCGAGCTCGCGCAGCCGGCCGATCACCTTCTGGAGCTCGTCGCGGCTCTTGCCCGAGACCCGGACGGCATCGCCCTGGATCTGCGGCTTCACCTTCGGGAACTCTTCGCGGATCAGCTTGCTGATCTTCTTCGCAAGCTCGTCGTTGAGGCCGCGCCGGAGCGTGATCGTCTGGCGGACCTTGTTGCCACCCGACGGGTCAATCCGACCCCAATCGAAGATCTTCAGCGACAGGTTGCGGCGGACGGCCTTCGATTCGATCAGATCCTTGATCGCGGCCGCCCGGTGCTCGTCGTCGGTGACGAGGGTGAGCTCGTCCTTGGTCTGCTCGAGCTCGACCGTGACGCCCTTGAAGTCGAACCGCTGGCCGACCTCGCGGCGGACCTGGTCGAGCGCGTTGCGCAGCTCCTGCTCGTCGAAGTCGCTGACGACGTCGAACGAAACGTCTCCGGCCATGGGCCTCCCTGCGGTGTGGCGATCGGCGGCGCGTCGGTTCGGGGCCGCGATCCGGATGGACGCCAAGTATGCCCTGATCGGCCCGTCAGCGGTCGGCGAGGGCCTCGAGCAACAGCTCGCCGATCCGGTAGCTCCGGCCGCCGCCCATCACGAGCACGGCGTCGCCGGCACGGACCTCCCCGGCCAGCCATGTCGCCGTCGCCTCGACCGAGCCGGGAGCCGCCACGGGGATGGCCGGATTGCGGCCCGCAATCGCCTCGGCCAGGCCGGCCGCCGAGGCGATCGTGAGGTCCGGGTCGCGGCCGGCCCAAATGTCGGCGATGGCGACGGCGTCGGCCTCGGCGAGGGCCGTTGCGAAGTCGTCGAGCAGTGCCGCGGTCCGGTGGAACGTCAAGGGCTCGTAGACGGCCCACACCCGCCGGCCGGGAGCTCGCTGGCGGACGGCGGCCAGCGTCTCGCGGATCGCAGTCGGATGGTGGCCGTAGTCGTCGAACACCACGACGCCACCGGCCTCGCCCTTCCGCTCCAGTCGCCGCCCGACGCCTGCGAACGTGGCCAGCCCGCGGACGATCTCGTCCGGATCGAGATCCGCCGCCTGTGCCGCCCCCGCCACGCCGAGCGCGTTGGCGGCGTTGTGGCGGCCCGCCGTCGCCAGCCTGGCCGTGAGCGGGCCCCGGAGATCGTCCAGGCCGTGGATCTCGAGCGTCGTCGCGTCCGGCTCCTGGCGGACGATCCGCCCGAGGAGTGTCCGGGCCGGCCCAGCCGCCGTCGCGAACTGCTCCGCAATCCCGCGTCCGAAGCTCGCGACCCGGGCAGACTCCGTGTCCACGATCGCGGTGGCAAGGATCGTGCCCGGCCAGTCGCGAAGGCTCGCGGCAAGCTCTGCGGCCCCCGCGTCGGCGACGTTGATGACGGCGATCGGCACGCGGGTCGGCGCGGGCACCGGCACGTCAGCCGCGTCACGCAGCCAGCGAGCGATGGCCGCGACGACCGCCGCCCGGTCGGCGAAGACGTCGGGGTGGTCCCATTCGGCCGATGTGACGATCGCGATCGCGGGACGGTAGGCGTCGAAGTTGCCGGCGTACTCGTCGGCTTCGACGACGAAGGTGGAACCCGAGCCGCGCCGGGCCGTCGCCGCCGGGCCACCCGTGAGCTCCGGTCCGAGCAGGGCGCCGACGAAGGCCGACGGGTCCGCGCCCGCGGCGACGAGCACGTGGACGAGCCACCCGGCCGACGTGCTCTTGCCGTGCGTCCCGGCCACGCCGATCAGCGTCCGCCCGACGGCAGCGTCGGCGATGACCTGCTGCCACGGCTCGATCGGGATCCCGGCCCGTCTCGCGGCGCTGAGCTCCGGATGGTCCGGCGCGATCGCGGTGAGCGCCTTCGTGACGGCCAGCCGGTCCGGCGCCGGAGTCCGCGTCACGTGCTCGGCGTCGTGCTGCCAGGCGAGCACGATCCCCGCCGCGTCGAGGGCGGGCGTGTACGGCGACGGACCACCGGCATCACAGCCGTCGGGCGATGCGCCGGCCCACGCGGCGTGGAGCAGCGCGGCACTCGCCCCGGCTCCGGCGCCACCGACCACGTGGATCCGCTCGCCGGCCGCGATCGCCCGGGCGGGGCGGGCAGGCAGAAGACCGAGACCCGGTGAGGCGGCGCTCGTCACCCGGCGCGGCGTCCGGCGGCGTGTCCGGCGCCGCCGGCGGCGAGCGGCCGCCCGGTCGCGGCCCCGACGCGTTCGACAAGCATCTCGAGGACCGCGACGACGCTATCCCGCCGGTTGGAGTCCCGATCGCCGGTCCACACGATCCGGTGGACATCGACCCCGTCGTCGTCGGCGACGGCGATGTAGGTCAGCCCGACCGGCTTGGCCGGCGTCCCGCCGTCGGGACCCGCAATCCCGGTCACCGCCGCTGCGACGGTCGAACCGAACCGCGCTCGCGCGCCGAGCGCCATGGCCCGAGCCACCTGGGCGCTCACCGCGCCGTGGGCGGCGAGCACGTCGGCGTCGACGTCGAGCAGATCGCGCTTGGCCTCGTTCGAGTACGACACGACGCCGCCGTCGAAGTAACCGCTCGACCCGGCCCGGGCGGTGATGGCGGCAGCGACCAGGCCGCCGGTGCACGACTCGGCGAGGGCGAGCGTCGAGCCCGCCGCCAGGCAGGCCGATTGGAGGCGGCCGGCGAGCTCGTCGAGCGGGTCGCCGCCCATCGTCAGGAGCGCTGGGTCAGCGCCGGGGCGGCCGGTGGCTTGAACAGCCACGTCTCGGGAGTGCCGCGCCTGCCGAGCGCCCCGAGGGATTGGCCGTTGAGCGTGAAGAGGGTCGCTCCGGACGAGCCGGTCCGGACCTCGACCGAGGTTGCCCCGGTGAACGTCAGGACCTTGCCGTCGCGGTAGGTCCGGCCCGCCCGTCCGACGGACTCGTCGATCGTGCCGTCGACCCAGACCTTGATCCAGGCGGCCCCGCCCTTGATCGTCACGACCAGGTTGACGCCCTTGTAGGCGACCGACACGTGACGGGTCTGGGTCTGGGTCGCGGTCGTGGCCGCGTTCGAGGCGGTGATCGTGAGCGTCCAGCGGCCGGTCGTCAGCTGGAGGGGGTTCGTGTCGGTGTTCCACGCGCCGTCGCTGCCGACGGCGACGGTGATCGGCGCCGGCGCGGGCGGGCCGCCCGGGTCACCTGACGGTCGGGCGCTCGGAGCGGGAGCGCCACCGGCCGGCCCGTCGTACGTCGCGGCGATCCTGACGGCCGTTGCGTTGACCGCGGTTCCCTGGATCGGGATGGCCCCGTTCTCGAAGGTGGTGCCCTCGGCGGGCTGATCGACGGTCAGCTTCGGCGCCTGGTTCTCGATGACCGGGACCGTGATGACGACCATCGGCGACGTCTCGGATGGCTTGCCCGTCTCGGGGTCCGTCGCGTCGAACTTGAACTCGTTCGGGCCCCGCCGCAGGTCGACCGTCATGCTCCAGCGTCCCGTCGAGTCGGCGGAGGCCGTCCGCGTCCCGCCGGCCATCTCGACGCTGATGACGGCGCCCGGGATCGACGTCCCTTCGAAGGTCCACGACGTGGCGTCCTGGTCGAGCTCGATCGTGGCTTCGCGGGGCGAGGTGATCTCGAGCGTCGGCGGCTTGGCGTAGCGCATGACCTGGAGGCCGAGCCAGACGCCGACGCTCACGATCAGGATCGTCAGGAGGGCCGCCACGACGATCCCCGGCGAGAACTGGAGACCCGGCCGGGGCTGGGCGATCGGCCGCGGAACCGTCAGGACGGTCCGAGTCGGCGTCACGTCGCCGCGCTCCCGCCGCCACTGCGCCACGACCTCCTCCGGATCGAGCCCGAGATACAGGGCGTAGTTGCGCAAGAAGCCCTTCGTGTAGACGTCGCCCGGCAGCTCGCGGTACTCCCCGCGCTCCAACGCGGCCAGGTACCGGGCGCGAATCTTCGTGTCGCGCTCGGCCCGGTACAGGTCGACGCCCTTCCGCTCGCGGGCGGCGTAGAGCCGCTCCGGGAGCGGCGCCGGCCGACTCGCCGCGCCGGAGCGCTCGCCGTCGCGTCCGCTCGACGATTCGGCGACGGGATCGGCCAGGCGGTCCGGGTCGGACACCCGCGGAGTCGGCCGCGGCGGAACGAGGCGCAGGCCCTCGGGCCGTGGCTCGGCAGCCGTCCGTCGCGCGTCGTCGCGTGTCGTCATCGATCCCCGTCCTCGTCATCCGCAATCGCGCGGGCGTCTGCGGCGGCCCTCGCGCCAGAGGATACCGCGTCACCAGGGACGGTCCAGAGGGGGCACATGGGACGATCGTTCATTCGTCCGGACCATCTCCGTCGTCGACCGTCCGGAGCCAGTTGTCCGGGCCGTAGATCTGGCGTGGCGAGGCCGGGTTGCGGGGATCCTGGGGACCGATGATCCCGTAGCGCTCGAGCTCGTCCATGACCCGGCTGGCCCGGGCGAACCCGAGCTTGAGCTTTGTCTGGAGCATCGACGTGCTCGCCCGCTGCGAGGCGGCCACGAGCTCGGCTGCGGGAACGGTCATCTCGTCGACACCGTACTTGCGGAGCCAGCCGAACTGGCCGCCGTCGCCACCATTGCCCTCCTCGGCATCGGTGAAGGCCAGGATGTCCTCGTCGTAGAACGTCCGGCCGCCGGTCTGGCCGAGCCAGTGCTTCGTGATCTCGCCGACTTCGCGATCGCCGACGAAGACGCCCTGCATCCGGACCGGCCGCGGCAGGTCGACCGGCTGATAGAGCATGTCGCCACGCCCGATCAGGTCCTCGGCGCCGGGCGAGTCGAGGACGGTCCGCGAGTCGATCATCGAGGCCATCGCGAACGCGATCCGCGACGGGACATTGGCCTTGATCAGCCCGGTCACGACGTTGACCGACGGGCGCTGGGTCGCGAGGACCAGGTGGATCCCGACGGCCCGTGCCTTCTGGGCGATCTTGACGATCGGGTCCTCGACCTTGCGGCCCTCGCGCATGATCAGGTCGGCCAGCTCGTCGATGATCAGGACGATGTACGGCATCCGCTCCTCGTCGCCGTCTTCCGCCAGGATCTCGGGCCGGGCGTTGAACGCGGCGATGTTGCGGACGCTGTGGGCGGCCAGGATCTTGTAGCGCTCCTCCATCTCGCGGACGGCCCAGTTCAGGACCGCCTTCGCCTCGTTCGGCTCGACGATCACGTGCTGGAGGAGATGGGGCAGCCCGTCGTACGGCGCGAGCTCGACCCGCTTGAGGTCGACCAGGATCATCCGGACGTCGTCGGGCCGGGCCCGCATCAGGATCGAACGTGATCAGGGCGTTGACGCAGACGCTCTTGCCCGAGCCGGTGGCGCCGGCGACGAGGAGATGGGGCATCTTGGCGAGGTCGACCGCGTAGGCCGTGCCCGACACGTCGCGACCGAGGGCGAACGTCAAGCGGGCTCGTCGCGTCGAGCATCTTGCTCTCCTCGACCAGCGGCCGGAACCCGACGATCTCGCTGATCGAGTTCGGGATCTCGATCCCGACCCGGTCCTTGCCCGGGATCGGCGCCTCGATCCGGATCGAGCGCGCCTTGAGCGCCATCGCCAGGTCGTCGGCCACGGCCTCGATCCGGGCAACCTTGACGTGGTGCTGGGGCTTGACCTCGTACTGGGTCACGACCGGCCCCGAGTTGACGGCCACGACCTCGGCCGGGATCGCGAAGCTGAGCAGTTTCTCCTCGATCCGGCGGCTGTTCGACTCGTGGTCGATGCCGGCCCCGACGCGGGCGGGCGGGCGGGGATCGAGCAGGTCGATCGGAGGGAGGGTCCAGTCGATCGCCTGGAGCGACTCCAGGGCCGTCGCGGCCACCGCGGTGGCCGCCCCCGCCATCCCGTCCGGGCCGACGCCGCGGACGCGGCGGCTGGCGACGCCGTCGCCGATCCCCGTCCAGACCGTCTGGCTCATCGGCGGCGGCCCGCTTCCGGCCGCCGGCTGGTCCAGGATGCTGATCGCGGTCGCTTCCTTGGGGCCGTTGGCGATCGGCTCCAGCTTCGAAGGCGCGACCGGCTTTGTGGCGGGGGCGCGCGCGGGCGCGTCCTCCCCGCGCTGGAACGACGCCGCGGCGGTCGCGCGCAGCCAGTGGCTGAACGCGCCCAGGGACCGGAACACCGGCCGGAGGAGCTCCTTGAACTGGAGGTTGAACGCGACCATCAGCCCGACGGCGAAGATCGCGGCGCAGACCACGAACGCACCCGGTCGGGTGAGGGCCGGCTCGAGGAGGCCTGCCAGGAACCGTCCGATCCGGCCGCCGCCCCGGTCGGCGTCGAGGATCGTCAGGTGGAGGACCTCGAACGCGCCGAGGAACCCGATGTAGGCGACGGCGACACCGGCGATCGTCGAGCCCCAGCCGGAGTTGGGGCGCTTGCCCGGCCCGACCTCGAGGTACGCGCCGGCACCGAGCAGCAGGAACGGCAGGAGCCAGCGCCCGGTCTCGAACCAGGGGGCGATGGAGTCGCGCCAGATGTCGGTGAGACGGCCTTCCCCGGGCAGCGCCAGCGCGATCAGGGTGACGGCGCCGAGGACGAGGAAGACGATGCCCAGGATCGAGCGGGCGACCTCCGGCCCGACCGTTGGCAACGGAATCGTCGGCAGGCTCGAGCTGGACCGCCGCCGCGGGCTCGGGCGGCGCGTCGGCGTGCGGCGCTTCGTCGCCACCCTCAGACCTCGACCACGACCGGGAAGACCATCGGCCGCCGTTTCGTCTGCTCGTACAGGAAGCGCGACACGCCGTCCTTGATCTGGCTCTTGAGGAGGGCGATCTCGCTGATGTGGTCGCCAGGGTTCTTGATCGACGCCAGGATCCGCTCGATCGCCTCGGCCATCATCGGGTCCTGTTCGTTCTGGTGGACGAAGCCGCGGGTGATGATCTCGGGCCGGCCGACGACGTTGCCGGTCTGCTTGTCGATCGTCACGACGATCATGAACATCCCGTCGTTCGCCAGCGACTTCCGATCGCGCAGGACGATGTCGCCGACCTCGCCGACCGACAGCCCGTCGACGTAGACGTAGCCCGCCGGGACCGGCTGGCCGCGGTGGGCGACGCCGTCGGTGTCGATCTCGATCGGCTGGCCGTTCTCGATGATGAAGACGTTCTCGGGCGCCACGCCGGTCTCGATCGCGAGCCGGCCGTGCTGGACCTGCATCCGGAACTCGCCGTGCATCGGGATGAAGTACTTGGGCTTGGTCAGCCCGAGCATCAGCTTGAGCTCTTCCTGGCTGGCGTGGCCGGAGACGTGGGCGCGCTTGATCGTGTGGTAGAAGACGTTGGCGCCGGCCTTGAACAGGTTGTCGATCGTCCGGCTGACGTACTCCTCATTGCCGGGGATCGGGCTGGCGCTGACGATGACCGTGTCGCCCTGCTGGATCTCGACGAAGCGATGGTCGCGGTTGGCCATCCGGGCCAGACCTGCCATCGGCTCGCCCTGGGCGCCGGTCGTGCAGATGACGAGCTTGTCGTCCGGGACCTCGTTGAGCTTGTCCTTGGCCACGATCATCGACGGTTCGTAGGTCAGGTAGCCGAGATCGGTCGCGATCCGGAAGTTCTGCTCCATCGAGCGGCCGATGACGGTCGTCTTGCGACCGAACGAGGCGGCAGCGTCGAGGACCTGCTGGACCCGGGCGATGTTGCTCGCGAAGGTTGCGACGATCACCCGGCCGTCGAGCGGCTCCATGATCTCGCGGAACGCCTCGCCGACCGTGCGCTCCGACGGCGTGTAGCCCGGGTTCTCGGCCCGGGTCGAGTCGGACAGGAGGCACACGACGCCCTCCTCGCCGAGCTTGGCAAGGATCGCGAAGTCGGACAGCTTGCCATCGACCGGCGTGTGGTCGAACTTGAAATCGCCGGTGTGGACGATCGACCCCGGCCGGCGTCCGGAGGGCGATGCCCATCGCGTCCGGGATCGAGTGGCCGATCCGGAACGCGACGACGCCGAACGGACCGATCTGGACCTCGTCGCCAGGCTCGAGGGCGAGGATCGGGTTGTTGTGGAGCTTGTGCTCCTTGATCTTGTTGCCGAGCAGGCCGCGGGCCAGCGTCGAGGCGTACACCGGGACGCCCGGGAACTCGGGCAGGACGTACGGCAGGGCGCCGACGTGGTCCTCGTGGGCGTGGGTGATGAGGAAGGCCTTGACCTTGGCCTTGTTCTCCTTGAGATAGGTGATGTCGGGGATGACGAGGTCGATCCCGAACATCTCCTCGTCGGGGAACATCAGGCCGCAGTCGATCACGACGATGTCGTCGCCATACTCGAACACGTACATGTTCTTGCCGATCTCGCCGACCCCGCCGAGCGGGATGATGCGGAGGGAATGGTTTGCGGTTGGCATGTGTGGGTGGTTGTCCTTCGTGGGATGGATCAGAAGATCGTGATGTCGGGCGCGGGCTCCCGTGCGGGGGCCAGCGCGAGAGCGGGTGCGTGGCCGCGCCCACCGGCGTCGGCGGCGGAGTTGGATTCGATGGAGGTCGTGGGTGCGCTGGTCGCCGCGGCCGCGGCAGGGACGGGAGCCGTGCCGGCGGCGTCGCGGCGGGCTCGCACGTCGAGCAGGACCTGTGGCACCTTGGCGACGTCCTCGTAGCTCTGGCGCTCGATCTCGGCGCCGCGCAAGGCCGCCGCCGGGTGGTACATCGCGAAGACCGTGGCAGTCGCGGGCGCCGCTGGCCGGGTCGACCGGTCCGATCGTGCCGTGGGCCTGGCTGATCCGGGCACCGGGCATGAACCGGCCCATGGAGTGGCGGCCGAGCGTGACGACGAGGGCCGGGTCGAGGATCTCGAGCTGGCGCTTCAGGTACGGCGCGCAGGCCGCGACCTCGTCCGGCTCCGGGTCGCGGTTGTCCGGCGGCCGGCACTTGACGACGTTCGTGATGAAGACGTCCTCGCGGCGCCACTCGATCGAGCCGAGGAGCTTGACGAGCAGGTCGCCGGCCCGACCGATGAACGGCCGTCCGAGGCGATCCTCGTTGAAGCCGGGAGCCTCGCCGACGAGGACGACCTCGGTGTCGGGGCTGCCCTCCCCCGGCACGGCGTTGGTCCGGCCCTCGGCGAGCCGGCAGCGGGTGCACGTCCGGACCTCCGATGCGACGGCCTCGAGCGCCGCGCGGCGCTCGGCCTGGGTCATGCCGGGGCCCCGATCGCGGTCCCCTCCACGTGGTACGGCGCGGCACCCCGGGCGGCGGCCGAGCGAACCCAGTCGCGCGGCGATCGAGCGCCTCCGCGATTTGGACCGCGTTCGTCGCGGCGCCCTTGCGGAGGTTGTCGCTGACGACCCAGAACGCGATCCCGCGATCGCCAGCGATCGACGGATCCTGGCGGACCCGCCCGACGAAGATGTCGTCGGAGCCGGCAGCCTCGGTCGCCAGCGGGTAGGTCGAGGTGGCGGGGTCGTCCTGGACGACGACGCCGTCGACGGCCGCGAACAGCTCGCGGGCGCGATCGGGTGTGATCGCGGCGCGGGTCTCGACGTGGACCGCCTCGGAGTGGGCCACGAAGACCGGGACGCGGACGGCCGTGCAGGACACGCGGAGATCGGGGAGATGGAGGATCTTGCGACTCTCTTCGACGACCTTCCACTCTTCCTTGGTGTAGCCGTTGGGCAGGAAGACGTCGACCTGCGGCAGCGCGTTGAACGCGATCTGGTGGGGGTAGACCGACGCGCTCTTCGCCTCGCCGGCGACGTGGGCGCGGACCTGGCTTTCGAGCTCGCGGATCGCCTCGCCGCCCGTGCCGGATACCGCCTGGTACGTGTCGACGACCACGCGCTCGAGGCCGACGCTGTCGCGCAGCGCCATCAGGACCGGGACGAGCTGCATCGTCGAGCAGTTCGGGTTGGCGATGATCCCGGGGTGGCCCTCGAGGTCGCCGGGGTTCACCTGGCTGACGACGAGGGGGATCGACGGGTCCATCCGCCAGGCCGATGAGTTGTCGATCACGGTGGCGCCGCGTGCGGCGGCGAGCGGCGCGAGCTCGCGCGAGGTGCCGGCGCCGGCCGAGAACAGGGCGATGTCGACGCCCTCGAACGCCTCGTCCGTGGCTGTTCGGACCTCGAGGGTCTGACCTTCCACGGAGATCATCCGGCCGGCCGAACGTTCGGAGGCGAGCAGGCGCAGCTCCCCGACCGGGAACTCCCGTTCGAGCAGGATCTGGATCATCGTGCGCCCGACGACGCCAGTGGCGCCGACGACCGCGACGGTGAGGGATGGGCGTGTCATGTCGGGCATGGCTCCGCTGTCACTGTCGCTGGCAGGGCACGGCGGGAGTATAGCAGCGGCCACTCGGCGCCCGGACGCGCCGGGCCGGCGCCCGGACGCGCCGGGCCGGGGCCCGCGACGCGCCGGCCGGCGCTCGCCAGCCCCCTGTCCGACGCTGGCCAGCCCTGTCCGATTCGGGCCAGACATTCACCCGTGGACTCTACGGCGCAGTTCCAAGCGTGAAGGAACGCCGATCTGGGTCACCCTCACGCACTGAGAACCTGCCGCCGAGTCCCGGCACGAATGTCTGGCGAGATGCACCGCCGAGCCGGCCTGCTGCCCAAGCGACCAGCAACGGCGTCCGGGTGACGCGTCGGCCAGAGCGACCGCGAGCCGGCCCGCGGGGGCCGGCTCGTCAAATTGCGCGAACGCCCGGAGATCAGCCCCCAACCGGCTCCTTGGCGAGATGGCGCTGCATCGCCGCCTTGCGGGACAGGTTGACCCGGCCCTGGCGATCGACTTCCATCACGACGACCATCACCTCGTCGCCGACGGACACGACGTCCTCGACGGTCGGGACGTGGTAGTCGGCCAGCTCGCCGATCCGGACGAGGCCTTCCTTGCCCGGCAGGATCTCGACGAACGCGCCGAAGCCCATGATCCGGGTGACCTTGCCGAGGTAGAGCGCTCCGACCTCGACCTCGCGAGTGAGGCTCTCGATCCACTGGATCGCCTTGCGCGAGTTCTCGCCGGAGACGGCCGCGATCTCCACGGTGCCGTCGTCCTCGACGTTGATCTCGGTCTGGGTCTCTTCCTGGATCTTGCGGATCATCGATCCGCCCTTGCCGATGATCTCGCGGATCTTCTCCGGGTTGATCTTGATCGTGGTGATGCGCGGCGCGAAGTCGCTCATCTGGCCACGGGCCTCGGGCATGACCTCGGTCATCTTGTCGAGGATCTCGAGACGGGCCGCCAGGGCCTGCTTGAGACCGTCGCGGATGATCGCTTCGTTGATCCCCTGGACCTTGATGTCCATCTGGAGGGCGGTGATCCCGTCGCGGGTGCCGGTGACCTTGAAGTCCATGTCACCGACCGAGTCCTCCTTGCCGAGGATGTCGGTCAGGACGACGAACCGGCCATCGGGCTCGCTGATCAGGCCCATCGCCGCGCCGGCGACCGGAGCCGAGATCGGCACGCCGGCGTCCATCAGGGCGAGGGTCGAGCCGCAGGTCGAGGCCATCGAGGTCGAGCCGTTCGAGCTCATGCACTCGGAGACGAGCCGGATGACGTACGGGAACTCGTCATGCGGCGGGAGCACCGGGATCAGCGCCCGCTCGGCGAGGTTGCCGTGCCCGATGTCGCGCCGGCTGGGGCCGCGCATCGGCTTGTTCTCGCCCGTGGAGTAGGGCGGGAAGTTGTAGTGGTGGATGTACTTCTTCTCGGTCTTGGGACTGATCGTGTCGATTCGCTGCACGTCCGAGGACGAGCCGAGGGTCGCGATCGTCATCACCTGCGTCTCGCCGCGGGTGAAGAGGCCCGAGCCGTGGGCGCGCGGCAGGATGCCGACCTCGACCGAGATGTCGCGGAGCTGGGTGGTGCCACGGCCGTCCATCCGGATGCCCTCGTCGAGGGCCAGGGTGCGGCAGGTCTTCTTGTAGACGAGGCTCCACAGGTTCTTGCTGAGGCGGGCCTTGCGGCGGGCCGCCTCGAGCTTGGACTTGGCCTCGTCCTTGGAGGTCCGGTTGGCCCGGACGGCATCCGAGATCTCGGACTTGGCGGTCGCGATCCGGCCCGGCAGGTCGGTCGCGAAGCGAAGAAGCAGGTTGGCCGTCGCCTCCGCGTCCGGCACGGCCCGGTGGCTCTGGGTCAGGTCGATCCCGAAGAAGCCGGCCAGCGTGTCGAGCTTGTAGTTCTGGAGGTCCGGATAGCCCTCGCGGGCGATCGTCAGGGTGTCGAGGTAGCGGTCCTGCGCGTAGCGCGGGGCGCCGGCCTCCTCGAGGAACCCGAGGTCGAACACGACGCTGTGACCGACGACGATCGCATCGCCGATGAAGTCGACCGCCTGCTTGGCGGCGTCGGCCGCGGACGGCGCCTTCGCGACGTCCTTGTCGGTGATGCCGTGCATCTGGTTGCCGAGGATCGGCTGCGACGGCTTGACGAACGTCGACCAGCGATCGCTGATCTTGCCGCCCTTGACCTTGACGACGCCGATCTCGAGGAGGTCGGACATCTTCGGATCCGTGCCGGTCGTCTCGACGTCGACGATCGCGAACTCGCGCTTGGCGTCGACGGCGGCCACGAAGTCGAGGACCGAGCCGGTGCCGGGCTCGAGGTACGGCGAGCGCTTGGGCTTGCCGACGGCCTCGCGGAGCTGCTCCTGGATGTCGATGAGCGGCTGGAGGGCGCGGTGGCCGAACAGGATCGCCTCGGCCATGACGTCCTCGGGCAGGAGCTTGGCGCCCGCCTCGACCATCATGATCGCGTCGCGCGTGCCGGAGACGATCAGGTCGAGCTCCGAGTCGGCCAGCTCGCTGAAGGTCGGGTTGACGACGAACTCGCCGCCGATGCGGCCGATTCGGACGGCGCCGACGGGGCCGGCGAACGGGATCTCGCTGATCGTCAGGGCGGCCGACGCGGCGACCGTGCCCAGCACGTCGGGCTCGTTCTCCTGATCGGTCGAGAGGACCGTGATGACGAGCTGGATATCGTCCTTGTAGCCCTCGGGGAAGAGCGGCCGGATCGGGCGGTCGGTCAGGCGGGCGGAGAGCGTCGCTGCCTCCGAGGCGCGCGCCTCGCGCTTGATGAAGCCGCCCGGGATCTTGCCCGCGGCGTACATCCGCTCCTCGAACTCGACGGTCAACGGGAAGAAGTCGAGGCCGGGGCGGGGATCGGACCGGTTGGCCGTCCCGAGGATGTAGGTGTCGCCGTAGCGGACCGTGACGGCTCCGCCGGCGAGTCGGGCGAGCTTGCCCGTCTCGATGGTCAGCGTGCGACCACCGATCTGCGTCTCGAATGTCTGAGACAAGGGAATGTTCCTCCTTGGTCGTGGAGGAAGGAATCGACCTGCGGGCAGGTTGGCCGTCTGCGCCTGGCTGAACGTCGAATGCGGTCGGACCCCGGATGTCCCGAGGTCCCGTGCTGTGACGCTAGCGGCGGAGTCCGAGCCGTCCGATGACGGCGCGGTATCGCGTGTTGTCCTTCTTGATCAGATAGGCAAGAAGGCGCCGACGCTGGCCGACGAGCTTGAGGAGGCCGCGACGCGAATGGTTGTCCTTGGGGAAGCCGCGGAGATGGTCGGTCAGGCTCCGGATCCGCTCTGTCAAGAGCGCGATCTGGACCTCCGGCGATCCGGTGTCACCTTCCTTGGTGGCATACCCGGTCATGATCTCCTGCTTCTGTTCCCGCGCGAGCGGCACTCGTTCCTCCGAAACACGAACGTCTTCGTTGCTGTTCTTTCTATGACCGGCGAACGGTAGCACGACACCGGTTTGGCGAGCAAACGAGACGGCCACCGGCAGGCGGCGCCACGCTCGAGACCGTTTGCTGTCAGAGGCCAGCTCGCTCAGCCACATCACGCTGGCGCAGCCCGAGGCGCCTGCGGACTGCTCGGACGACCCGACCGACGCGGATGTCGTGCACCGTGCGAACGATGACGGCAAGCCGTTACCCCGGGCTTCCGCGCGACTTACGTCGTGGTCGCGGCAAGGCCAGCCGCGCCTGCGACCGAGGGGCGCGTTCCGGGTTGACGACGGTCACTGTGGCGCCGCGGACTCGAGCCAATCGTTCGGTCACGTCGCCGTCCGCCACGTGGTAGTCCCCCGCTGGCGGCAGGGCGACCGGCATCGCGAACGTCATCACGCCGGACGGGTCGAGGTCGCCCACGACCGCATACGGCCGGCCGAGCAGCCGCTCCGCCTGAGCGAGATCGCCCGACGCGATCGCCGCCCGGATGTCCGACGAGCGGACCTCGCGGCCGTCGAGGGCGAACGGCGGCACCACGACCACCTCGAACCCGTCGACCGCGCCGAGCGCGGCAACCGTCTCGGGCGTCCCGGCCCGCTCGTGACCGAACGCGGCATCCGGCGTCATCGACGATCCCCGCCAGAGCGCAGCTGCTCGTGATCCCGTGGATGAACGCGTCGTACGGCGTCGTGCGGAGGGCGTCGTCGAAGTGCTCGACGACGACGACCTCGACGCCGAGGGCGGCCAGGCGCTCGAGCCGCTCGGCGGGATCCATGAGCAGCGGCGGCGCGTGACCGAGCGAGCACGGCGTCCGGATGGGCGTCGAAGGTGATGACCGCGGGTCGGGCGGCGCGAGCCTGGGCCTCGCCGGACGACATGCTCGAGCAGCCAGGCGTGGCCGAGATGCAGGCCGTCGAACACGCCGACGACCACGACGAGCGGTCCGTCCGCGGCATCGAGACCGCTCCGACCGAGGGCGGTCTTCACCGTCCGATCACCGGCTCAGACCGGCGATGCGGCCGGCGCGCCGCCGGACCATCGCCGGCCGGCGGGTCGATCAGGACCTTGTCGGGCGCGAGCTTGCTGCCGGCGAGCCGGGCAATCGCGAGGAGCCGCCCCGTCCCGTCGACGAGCCGGATCGGCGTCTCCGGATCGAGCGCCGGCGTGCCGGCGGGGACCCCGATCGCCTGGCCCCGGCCGATCGCGACGAACGCCGCGTCGGGGACGACCACTGTCGGCAGGTCGAGTCCGGCATCGATCGGCCGGAGGAGCGCGGCAATGGCGGCCGGGCCCGTCGGCGGCGGCCGCCCGGATCGCGTCGAGATCGATCGCCGCCGCAAGCTCGAACGGGCCGCTCGCCGTCCGCGTCAGCGCGCCGAGGTACGCCGCGCTGCCAGCCGCCTCGCCGAGATCGCGAGCCAGCGAGCGGATGTACGTCCCGGCCGAGCACTCGACGTCGACGATCGCGATCGGCTCGCCCTCCGTGGTCGCCGTCCCACGTCACGATCTCCAGCGCGTGGATCGTCACCGCTCGGGCGGCGAGCTCGACGGTCTCGCCCGCCCGGGCCATCGCGTACGCCCGGCGGCCGGCGACCTTGATCGCGCTGTACGCCGGGGGGCGCTGCTCGATCGGCCCGCGGAAGCGGTCCAGGGCCGCCTCGACCGCCTCACGGGTCGGAGCCGGAGCAGATACCGGGCGTCAGCGCGCCCTCGAGGTCGTCCGTCGTCGACGACGCGCCGAAGCAGACCGTCGCCCGGTAGCGCTTCCGGTCGCCGAGGTGGAACTCGACGAGCCGCGTCGCCTTGCCGAGGAACACCGGCAGGACGCCGCTGGCGAACGGGTCGAGGGTGCCGCCGTGACCGACCCGCTTCGTCGCGGACAGCCGCCGGACCAGGCCGACGACGTCGTGCGAGGTCGGGCCGACCGGCTTGGCGACGACCAGGACGCCGTCCAGGGCAGACCCTCCGGTCCGCTTCAGCGGGCGACCGCGGCGACCAGCCGCTCGGCCTCGGCGAGGACCGCGCGGCGTGCCTCGACGACCGGCAGCGTGATCGTCGCGCCGGACGCGCGGGCATGGCCGCCGCCTCCGAACGCGCCGGTCAGGACGGTGGCGTCGACCCCGCCCGGCTTCGTTCGGACGCTGATCCGGGTCCCCTCCCCCGCCTCCTTGAAGACGATCGCGACCTCGGCACTCTCGGACTGGGCGAGCAGGTCGATGATCCCCTCCGAGTGGGGGGCGCTGGCCCCGGTCGCGACGAGGTCGGCGTCGAGCAGGGTCGAGTGGATGATCCGGCCTTCGGCGGCCGTCTCGAGCCGATCGAGCACCCGGCCGAAGAGCTTCAGCTGGGCGTCGGGCTTGGAGCGGTAGAGCCGGCGCGAGATGTCCGACAACGGAGCGCCCGCCTCGACGAGCGCCGCCGACACGGCGAGCGTCCGCGGCGTCGCGTTCGGGTGGGCGAACGTGGCCGTGTCCATCACGATGCCCGCCATCAGGGCGGCGGCGAGCGCTCCGTCGCCCTCGTCGAGCGACACGCCGAGCCGGGCCGCCAGCAGCGTCACCATCTCGCAGGTCGCGGCGCTGTCCGGCTCGATCCAGTCCGCCTCGCCGAGCGCGTCGTTCGAGGCGTGATGGTCGATCACGACCCGCGGCAGCCGCTCGAACAGCTCCGGGTGACGGCCGCGGACCGACCCGATCCGATCGAGCGAGCCGCAGTCCGAGACGACGAGCAGGTCGTAGTCGATGGCCGGGTCGGGGTCCGTCCGGGCCCGCGCCGTGTCCGCCAGGAAGTCGTACAGCGGCGGCACGGGGTCGGCGAAGACCGCGGTCGCCGTCGCGCCGCCGCAGCTCGACGAGCCGGCAGACCGCGAGCGTGGCGCCGAGCGTGTCGGCGTCGGGGTTCTCGTGACCGACCGCGAGCACGCGGCGGGCGGCCGTGAGGCGTTCGACGACCCGCTCGGGGACGGCGTCGAGCCACGGCGTCGAGGTCGATCATCGGCCGGCGCTTGCCGGGCACGGTGCGGTTCGTGCGTGATCCCGGCCGGAACGTCCGGCGCTGGAGCTGGGCCGCGTTCGGCCGCGCCGAGGGCATCGGCCGCGGCGCCGCCGAGGCCCTCGGTGACGGATGGCTCGCCGGCCCAGGGCGATCGGCTTCGGCAGGGACTCGCCGTCATCGGGCTTGCCCTCGGGCGTTCGCCCGGCCTCGATCTCGTCGAGCAGGTGCAGGACCCGGGTCCCGCGTTCGAGCGTCTCGTCGAGCTCGAGGTGGAACTCCGGGATCCGCTTCAGCCGGAGCCGCTTGCCGAGCTCGTGGCGGACGAACGGCATCGCCCGCCCGATCGCCGCGATCGTCGTGCGCCGCTCCTCGGGCGAGCCGATCACGCTGACGCGGACCTTGGCATGGCGCAGGTCGGGTGCCGTCTCGACCGCGATGATCGTGGCGAAGCCGATCCGGCGATCCTCGACATCCCGGCTGAGGATCGATCCGATCTCCTGCCGGAACAGCTCGTCGATCCGGTCGGTCCGGGCAGTCATCGATCGCCTCGGGACGCGTGCCGCGTCACGTCAGCTCGGGAGGACCCGGCTGACGCTCTGCGACGTGAAGCACTCGATGATGTCGCCCTCTTCCAGGTCGTTGTACCCGGCGAGGCCGATGCCGCACTCGTAGTTCCGCTCGACCTCGCGGACGTCGTCGCGGAACCGGCGGAGCGACTCGATCCTGTCGGTGACGACGATCTTGCCGTTGCGCCAGACGCGGGCGCCGCCCCGGACGATCCGGCCGTCGGTGACGAAGCAGCCGGCGATGACCGTGCTCTTGCCGACCCGGAAGATCTGGCGGACCTCCGCCCGACCCTCGACGACCTCGACGATCTCCGGCTCGAGCAGGCCCTGGAGGGCCGCCGAGATGTCGTCCGTCAGCTTGTAGATGATGTCGTACAGGCGGACGTCGACCCCTTCCGCGTCGGCGGCGCGCCGGGCGGTCTCGGTGATCTTCGTGCTGAAGCCGACGATGATCGCGTCCGAGGCGGACGCGAGCATGATGTCGTTGTCGGTGATGTCGCCGGCGCCCTCGTGGAGGACGTTGATCCGGATCTCGTCCTGGTTGAGCTGGTCGAGCGCGTGGGTGATCGCGCCGAGCGAGCCCGACACGTCGGCCTTGAGGATGATCCGCAGCTCCTTGGCCTGGCCGGCCTGGATCTGGCGGTAGAGGTCCTCGAGGGTCGCCCGGCCGCTGCCGTCGCCGCCCTTCGCGGCCGCCTCGGCCTGACGCGACTCGACCATCGCCCGGGCGGCCTTCTCGTCGGCGACGACCCGCAGGATGTCACCGGCTTCCGGCACGGCGGACAGGCCGAGCACGACCACCGCCGACGACGGGCCGGCCTTCGTGATCCGCTTGCCCTCGTCGTTCTCGAGCGCGCGGACCTTGCCGAACGTCTCGCCGACGACGATCACGTCGCCGACCTTGAGCGTCCCGGTCTGGACGATCGCGGTGGCGATGGCGCCGCGGTTCTTGTCGAGCTGGGCCTCGACGATCGTGCCGACGGCCGACCGCTTCGGGTTGGCCTTGAGCTCCTGGAGATCGGCGACGAGCTGGATCATGTCGATCAGCTCGTCGAGCCCGACGCGGGTCCGGGCGGACACCGGGACGAGCGGCGTATCGCCGCCGTAGTCCTCGACGACGACGCCGGCCTCGGACAGCTCGGTCTTGACCCGGTCCTGGTTGGCGTCGGCCTTGTCGATCTTGTTGAGGGCGATGATGATCGGCACCTTCGCCGCCTTGGCGTGGCTGATCGCCTCGAGGGTCTGGGGCATGACGCCGTCGTCGGCAGCCACGACGACCACCGCGATGTCGGTGACCTTGGCGCCGCGGGCGCGCATGGCGGTGAACGCCTCGTGGCCCGGGGTGTCGAGGAAGACGACCCGCTTGCCGTTGCGCTCGACCTCGCTCGCGCCGATGTGCTGGGTGATGCCGCCACGCTCGCCGGCCGCGACCTCGGTCGTCCGGATCGCGTCGAGGAGGCTCGTCTTGCCGTGGTCGACGTGGCCCATGACCGTCACGATCGGGGCGCGCGGGACGAGGTCGGCCGCGTCGTCCTCGTCGAAGAGGACCTCCTTGGCGGCCGGAGCGGCTGGGGCCCGCTCCTCCTCGCCCTCGACGGCCACGCCGGCGGTCGGGGCGATCGTCTCGGCGACTTCGTAGCCGAGCTCGCCGGCGACGAGCGACGCGGTGTCGCGGTCGATCAGCTGGTTGATGGTCGCGAAGATCCCGCTCTTGATCAGCTCGCGGATCACGTCCGCCGGGTTGACCGCGAGGAGCTCTGCCAGCTCCTTGACGGTGATCGTCGTCGGCAGCTCGATCGCGCCGCGCTCGCGCGGGTCGATCGTCTGCACCTGCGAATTTGCGTCGCCGGGACGACGCGGCGGCTTGCGGGGACCGCGCCGGCCGCGCGTGCCGCTCCTACTCCTGGCCACGGGCTCCTCCTGTCGTTGTCGTCATCATCGCCGGTCCGGCCAGGAGCGCCTCGCGGAGCTCCGGTGGAACGGCGGCCGCCAGTGCGCGCCCGAGGGCGCCACGCTCGGCGGCGATCGTCCAGCAGCCGGCATCCCGACAGAGGTACGCACCCCTGCCGGCCAGCCGGCCGGTTTCATCGATGGTCATTCGCCCGTCCGGAGTCCGGACCACCCGGACGAGGTCCCGCTTGGGGCGAGCCGTCCGGCAGGCGACGCACGACCGGGTCGGGACGCGCCGCGGCGCATCCGGTCGCGGCCGGCCTACGACCCCACCTCCTCGGTCGGGACTGTCTTCTTGGTGCGGGCCTTCTTCGCCGGTGCGGCGACAGGCTCGGCTTCGGCGGCGGCGACGGGCTCGTCGGTCGCGGCCTTCTTGACGCGTGGCTTCGCAGCCGCCTTCGGCTTCGCGGCGGGCGTTGCGGCGTCCGCGTTCGCGTCGGCGATCTCGATCGCGGGCTCGGCCTTCGCCGCCGTCGCCTTCTTCGCCCGGGCCTTCGGAGCCGCCTTGGCCGGCGCCTCGACGGCCGCGGTCTCCGCTACCCCGGCCGCAGCCGCGGTCTCGACGCCGGTTTCGGCCGTCGTATCTGGCGCGACCGCAGCGGCCTCGTCCTCGGCCACCTTGGCCGCGACCGAGACGTCGCTCCGGATGTCGATCCGCCAGCCGGTCAGACGCGCGGCGAGACGGGCGTTCTGGCCCTCGCGGCCGATGGCCAACGACAGCATCCGCTCCGGGACGGTCACGTTGGCGATCCGCTTCTCCTCGTCGATGTCGACGCTGATCACCTGGGCGGGCGACAGCGCGTTGGCGACGAAGACGCTGGCGTCGTCGTTCCACGGGATGATGTCGATCTTCTCTCCGCCGAGCTCGGCCACGACGGCCTGGACCCGGGCGCCGCGCTGGCCGACGGTCGCGCCGACGGGATCGAGTCCCTCCTGGCGCGAGCCGACGGCGACCTTCGAGCGCGAGCCGGGCTCGCGCGCGATCGCCTTGATCTCGACCGTGCCGCTGTGGATCTCGGGAACCTCGAGCTCGAACAGGCGCTTCAGGAAGCCCTTGTGCGTCCGGCTGACGAGGATCTGCGGTCCGCGGCTGGAGCGGCGAACCTCGAGGACGTAGGCCTTGACGTTCTGACCGATCCGGTAGTGCTCGACTGCCGACTGCTCCGAGGTCGACAGGACGGCTTCGACGTTGTTGCCGACGTCGAGGATGATCGCCCGCGGCTCGACCCGGTTGACCGCGCCGGTGATCATCTCGCCTTCGCGGTTGGCGAACTTGTCGAAGACCTGGTCGCGCTCGACCTCGCGGATCCGCTGGAGGACGATCTGCTTCGCGGTCTGGGCGCCGATCCGGCCGAACACGTCGTCGGGCAGCTCCTCGGTCTCGACGAGGTCGCCCGGCTTGGCGTCGGCGTTGTGGCCGCGGGCCTCGTCGAGGGTAAACTCGATGAGCGGATCCTCGACCTCGTCGACCGCGACCTTGGCGCGGAACACGCGGATCTTGCCCGTCTCGGCATCGATCCGGACGTGGATGTCCTCGTCGCCGGCGACGCGGCGATAGGCGGACTGGATGCCGTCCTCGACCGCGTGGATCAGCTGCTCGCGCGAGACCTGCTTCTCGGCGTTGAGCTGGAGGAGGGCACCGACGAAGTCGCGACTCACGATGCCTCCTTCACTGCAGTGTTCGTTGGCCGACAAAAAGAAACGCGAGGGGGGTCACCCACGCGTGGAGCGGCCGTTCAGTTGCGCCGAACTATACACCCGGATGGGTGGACGCCTCAAACCGAGGCGAGCGCGGCCGGACTCCATGGCCGGGGCAAGGGCGTTCATTCGACAGGCAGGACGGCCTTTGTCGGGACGGACGCGGCCGAGGCCCGCCGGATCGGGTCAACCGCTCGCGTGGCTGTCGGGTGATCGTGATCCTGACCCAGGTGAGCCGGCGTAGGTCCCACGGCTTGGGCGATGGCGAGCCTGGCTGTCGTTTGATCGTCAGGTCGCGGGAATCGCCGATCGCCCGGGGTAACGCCGCTCGACGTAGTCCTCCAGGATCCCGATGAACTCGTCGACGAGGCCCTCGCCGCGGAGCGTCCGGTCGAGCTTGCCGTCGATGAACACGGGCGCGACCGGGTCCTCGAACGTGCCCGGCAGGGAGATCCCGATGTCGGCGTGCTTGGACTCGCCCGGGCCGTTGACGACGCAGCCCATGACCGCGACCCGCATCTCCTCGACGCCCGGGCGCGTCTCCTGCCACTCCGGCATCCGGGCCTTCAGGTGAGCCTGGATCTGCTGGGCCATCTCCTGGAAGAAGGTCGAGGTCGTGCGTCCGCAGCCGGGGCAGGCGCTGACCTGGGGCAGGAACGAGCGGAGGCCCATCGACTGGAGCACCTGCTGGGCGATCTCGACCTCCTCGGTCCGATCGCCGCCCGGCGCCGGCGTCAACGAGACCCGGATCGTGTCGCCGATCCCCTCGTTGAGCAGGATCGCGAGACCGGCGGTCGAGGCGATGATCCCCTTCGCGCCCATCCCGGCCTCGGTCAGCCCGAGGTGGAGGGGGTAGTCGGACCGGGCGGCGAGGAGTCGGTACACGTCGACGAGGTCGCGGACCTGCGACACCTTGGCGCTGATGATGATCTGGTCGTGACGGAGGCCCGTCTGCTCGGCCAGCTCGGCCGAGCGCATCGCCGACTCGATCATCGCCTCGATCATCACGTCGCGGGCGTCGCGCGGGCTGCCCGCCCGTGCGTTCGCGTCCATCAGCTCGGTCAGGAGCTGCTGGTCGAGCGAGCCCCAGTTCACGCCGATCCGGACGGGCTTGTCGTTGTCGATCGCGACCCGGACGATCGTCGCGAAGTGCTCGTCGTGGCGCTTGGCCCCGACGTTGCCCGGGTTGATCCGGTACTTGGCCAGCGCCTTGGCCATCTCCGGATACTCGACCAGGAGCTTGTGGCCGTTGTAGTGGAAGTCGCCGATGACCGGGACGTCGACCCCGAGGTTGTCGCGGAGCTTCTGCATCATCGCCGGGACGGCCGCTGCCGCCTGCTCGGTGTTCACCGTGATCCGGACGAGCTGCGAGCCGGCATGGGCGAGCCGGGCGGTCTGGATCGCCGTCGCGTCCGGATCGGCCGTGTCCGTGTTCGTCATCGACTGGACGACGACCGGGTGGGCGCTGCCGACGAGGACCCCGCCGACGTCGACGCTGACCGTCGGGCGGCGGCGCGGGCGGAGCGAGTCGGGGCTCGTGACGGGCGGCCGGGCGTCGAGCGGGATGGGACTGGCCGGGCCGGTCCGACCGGACGGGTCCTCGACGAGCGGCAGGCCGGTGACGCCGTCGGCGTCAGCCATCACGACCCGCCGGACAGGATCCGGACGATGTCGAAGCCGCTCACCCAGATCAGGAACCCGAACAGGAACACGAACCCGACCATGTAGGTTGCCTGCTCGGCGCGCAGGCTGATCCGGGTGCCGAAGACGCTCTTGAGGACGATCATCAGCATCCGCCCGCCGTCGAGCGGCGGGAACGGCAGGATGTTCACCAGCGCGAGGTTGGCCGACAGGATCCCGGCGACGTACAAGGTCAGCACGAATCCCTGACCGAAGAAGATGTCCGAGATCTGCGTCGCGATCCCGATCGGGCCCGATACCGGTGGCGCGGCGGTCGGGTTGCTGATCACCTGGCGGGCGAGGTCACCGAGGCCGCCGAGGATCACGCCGAACCAGCGGACCGTCTCGCCGGCGCCGACGCCGATCGCCGCCGGAAGGTCGCGGCTGTAGCTCCCGAACAGGCGCGTCTCGTACTGGCTGATCCCGAGTGCGCCCTTCTGCGGGATGCCGTCCTTGTCCTTCGAGGCATCGATCTCGGACTGGGTCCGGAGCGTGACCGGGATCTGCTCGATCGATCCGTTCGGGTGCTCGATCGTGAGCGTCACGGCCTTGCCGACGTTGGACCGGAGGTCCGTGAGGATGTTGTCCGTGCCGAAGAACTCGTTCTGGCGACCGTCGACGGCGAGGACGGCATCGCCCGACCGGAGGCCGACCGAGGCCGCCGGCGACTCCGGCTGGACCTCGGCGAATCGGAGCCCGACGAACGGCGTCGCAAGCCAGGCGATCAGGGTGAAGATCAGGAACGAGACGACGAGGTTCATCGCCACGCCGGCCACGAGGATGATCAGCTTGACCGGCAGCCGCGCCCGGGCGAACGAGCGCGGATCGTCGGTCTCGTCGCCGTCCTCGCCCTCGAGCTTGACGAACCCGCCGATCGGCAGCCAGTTCAGCGTGTAGAGCGTCTCGCCGCGCGCCCGGAGGACCTTCGCCCGGGGCGGGAAGCCGATCCCGAACTCGAGGACGCGGATGCCGGCGAGGCGGGCGGTGATGAAGTGGCCGATCTCGTGGATCAGGACGAGGCTGCCCAGCACGACGATGAACAGGACGATCGTGATGACGACGCCGAGGGGACCGGTCACGCGCCGGCTCCGTGCCAGGCAGCGGCGAACGCCCGGACCTCGCTGTCGAGGGCGACGAGCGTTTCGAGCTCGGGAGCCTGGTCGGCGCCCGTCCCGAACCGCTCGACGGCCGCGCCCGAGCAACGCGGGAATGCCGGTGAAGCCGAGGCTGCCGGCCAGGAACCGCTCGACGGCGACGTCGTCCGCGGCGATCAGGGCGGTCGTCGCGCGCTGCCCGATGCGGCCCGCATCGCGCGCGATCCGGAGGGCCGGGAAGCGGGTCTCATCCGGCGCCCGGAAGTCGAGCCGGCCGGCCGCGACGAGATCGACGGCGGCGGTCGCCGACGGGCGGCGATCGGGGAATGTCAGGGCGAACTGGATCGGGGTACGCATGTCCGGGGTGCCGAGCTGAGCCTTCAGGGATCCGTCCACGAACCGGACCGCTGAGTGGACGACGCTCTGCGGATGGATGACGACCTCGATCGCGTCATCGCCGACATCGTACAGCCAGCGTGCTTCCACGACCTCCAGGCCCTTGTTCGCGAGCGTCGCCGAGTCGATCGTGATCTTGGCGCCCATCGTCCACGTCGGGTGGCGCAGGGCCTGCTCGCGGCGTCACGCGTCGACAGGTCGGCCGGGCCGTCGAGGAACGGTCCGCCGGACGCGGTCAGGACGAGCGACCGCGACGCGTCGCCATCGATTCGCCGACGAGGCATTGCCAGATCGCGGAGTGCTCCGAATCGATCGGG
Source organism: uncultured Chloroflexia bacterium (assembly GCA_963746075.1). Classification (GTDB taxonomy): domain Bacteria; phylum Chloroflexota; class Limnocylindria; order Limnocylindrales; family CSP1-4; genus CF-46. The sequence continues at coordinate 1,340,238 of CAVUZY010000004.1, read as the reverse complement.
CGGAGCCAGGCGAGCGGGCTCGCGAACGGATCGCCCGGATCCATCGCCGCCGCGCTCGGCGGCGCGTGCCCGGGCGAGGGGCATCACGAGGTGGCCGCCGGCGACGAGCGTCTCCTTGTTCGCGGTCGCGACGACCTTGCCGGCCGTCAGCGCCGCGAGGACGGGCCGGAGGCTGACGATCCCGCCCGTCGCCGACGACGACGAGGTCGACGTCGGCGCGGGTCGCGATCTCGACCAGGGCCTGCGTCGCTCGCGCCGGCGACCGTCACTTCGACCTGGAACCGATCGGCCTGCTCGGCCAGCAGCGTCCGGTTCGACCCGGCGGCCAGCGCGACGACCTCGAACGCGTCCGGATGGGCCGCCAGGACGTCGAGCGTCTGGGTCCCGATCGAGCCGGTCGAGCCCAGGACGGCGACCCGGCGACGCCGCGCCGGATCGCCGCTCAGCGGACGGCGGCGAGGACATAGAGCGCCAGCACGGGGGCCGCGAACAGGAACGAGTCGACCCGGTCGAGGACGCCGCCGTGGCCCGGGATCAGGTTGCCCGAATCCTTCGCGCCGGCCGCCCGCTTCAGCATCGACTCGGCGAGGTCGCCGGCCTGCGCCGCGAGCGAGATGAGCGGCCCGACGATCAACGCCGTCAGCGGCAGCCTGCCCGAGCCCCGACGAGGACGAGAGCGCTGACGACGGTCGCGGCGACGATGCCGCCGATCAGCCCGGCCTACGTCTTCGACGGCGAGATGTGGGTCAGGAACTTCCGCCGCCCGAACCGCTTGCCGATGAAGTACGCGCCGGTGTCGTACGACCAGACGGCGAGGACGAGCAGGACGATCCAGCCGCGGTCGGCGCCGAGCGCGGCGAGCGGAGCACCCTCCGGCAGGGGCGGCGCCTGATGGCCGAGCCGGAGCACGAACCCGAGCATCGCCGCGTAGAACGCGCCGAAGATCGTCGTCGCCCACGTCGGCAGGCCGTCGCGCGGATCCGTCCGGGTGAACGACCCGACGGCCGCGAGGATCGTGCCGGTCGCGATCAGGAGGACGCCGCTGCCGTCGATCGCGGGCACGATCGCGGCGTCGAGCACGAGCGCGACCGCGAAGGCCGACCCCGAACCAGCCGAGGGACGGGTAGCCCGCGCCCGGTCAGGAGCTGGAAGACCTCGCGCGCGGCGAGCGCCGTCGCGACGACGATCACCGCCACGATCCACGGCCCGCCGAGCAGGAGCGCGACGACGAGCGGCGGGATCAGGACGGCCGCGCTCGTCGCGCGCTGCCGGAGCATCCCGGTCGGGGAGCGGCGTCGTGCCGTTCAGCGTCCGAACCGGCGGGTCCGGCTGGCGAACTCGAGGAGCGCCGCGTCGAACGCGTCCGCCCCGAAGTCGGGCCACAGGACCTCGGTCGTGTAGAGCTCGGCGTAGGCCGCCTGCCAGATGAGGAAGTTCGAGAGGCGCTGCTCGCCGCCCGTCCGGATCACGAGGTCCGGGTCGGGCAGGCCGGCCGTGTAGAGCGCCTCGGCGATCGCCGACTCGTCGATCGACTCGGCGGTCCGGCCGCTCGGCGACGATCCGCCGGACCGCATCGACGAGCTCGGTCCGGCCGGCGTAGTTGAACGCGACGTTGAGGAGCAGCCGATCGCCGCCGGCGGTCTCGGCGAGCGCCTCGCCGATCGAGCGCCGCGTGTCGTCCGGCAGCTCGTCGAGGCGGCCGAGGAGGCGGATCCGGACGCCCTGGGTCTTGAGCTCGGCGGTCTCGCTCCGGATCGCCTGCTCGAGCAGGGCGAAGAGGCCGCGGACCTCGTCGTCGGAGCGGGCCCAGTTCTCGCGGCTGAAGGCGTAGACCGTCACGACCGGGACGCCGCGCCGGACCGCGTGGCGGAGGAGCGTCCGGATGGCCTCGACGCCGGCGGCGTGGCCGTCGAGCTCGGCGAGGCCGCGCTGGCGGGCCCAGCGCCGGTTGCCGTCCATGATGATCGCGACGTGGCGCGGCAGGTCGCCGTCCGGGCAGCAGACGGTCGGCTGATCGGGCGCGGTCGTGGCGGCGGCGCCCGACGCGACCTCGGCGTCGGAGCGATGCGCCGTCGGCGGCGCGTCGGTCGGACGGGCGAGGGGCGGACCGGCCACTAGACCTCCATGACCTCCTGCTCCTTGCCGGCCCCGACCCGATCGACCTCGCCGATCCAGCGGTCGGTCGTCTTCTGGAGCTGGTCGAGCTGGCGATGCGACTCGTCGGTGCCGACGGTCCCGTCGCGCTCTTCCTTCTTCAGGTCGTCGGCGGCATCGCGGCGCAGGTTGCGGATCTCGACCTTGGCCTCTTCCATCCGCTTGTGGACGCTCTTGACGAGGTCCTTGCGACGATCCTCGGTCAGCGGCGGGATGTTGAGCCGGACGACCGTCCCGTCGACGTTCGGCATCAGGCCGATGTCGCTCTTCTGGATCGCCTTCTCGATCGCCCCGAGGACGCCCCGGTCCCACGGCTGGATCACGATCTGGTGGGCTTCCGGGACGCTGATCCCGGCCAGCTGGTTGAGCGGCGTCTGGGTGCCGTAGTAGTCGATCATCAGGCGCTCGACGAGGGCGGTCGAGGCGCGACCGGTCCGGAAGGCCTGGAAGTCGCGCTCCATCGCCTCGACGGCGCGGCCCATCTTGTGATCGGCGGACGGGATCGTCTCGCTGCTCATGGGGTCCCTCCGAGGGCGCCCTTGGCGCCGGAGATCCGGGTGCCGACCGGCTCGCCGGCGGCCACGCGGGTGATGTTGTCGGGCTGGTTGAGGTCGAAGACGACGATCGGCAGGTCGTTCTCCATGCAGAGCGAGACCGCCGCCGCGTCGAGGACCTTGAGCTGGTCGCGGAGCAGGTCCGCGTATTCCAGCTCAGCGTACCGCCGCGCGTCCGGATGGGTCGCCGGATCCGCGTCGTAGACCCCGTCGACCTTGGTCGCCTTCAGGAGGACCTCGGCGCCGATCTCGACCGCCCGCAGCGCGGCTGCCGTGTCGGTCGTGAAGTACGGGTTGCCGGTGCCGGCCACGAACAGGGCGACCCGGCCCTTCTCGAGGTGGCGGACGGCGCGTCGCCGGATGTACGGCTCGGCGACCTCGTTCATCGCGATCGCGCTCATGACCCGGGTGGGGACGCCGGCTCGCTCGAGCGCGTCCTGGAGGGCCAGGCCGTTCATCACGGTCGCGAGCATGCCGATGTAGTCGCCGGTCGCGCGGTCCATGCCGCTCGCCGCCGCCGCGAGGCCGCGGAAGATGTTGCCGCCGCCGACGACGATCCCGACCTGGACGCCGAGCCGGTGGACCTCGGCGACCTGGCGGGCGATGAACGCGCAGAACGCCGGGTCGACGCCGTACGACCGGTTGCCGAGGAGGGCCTCACCCGACAGCTTGAGCAGGATCCGCTGGTAGCGGACCGTCTCGCGTGCCGCCGGGCCCGGGGCCGCGGTCGTTCCGGTGGCGTCGGTCACAGCTCCTCCCCGAGGGCGTAGCGCACGAAGCGGCGGACGCGGATGTTCTCGCCGATCGTCGCGATCTTCTCCGTGACGAGATCGCGAACGGAGCGCTCCTCGTCGCGGAACGGCTGATCGAGCAGGCAGACCTGCGAGTACCACTTCTTCAGCTGGCCCTCGACGATCTGGGGACGGATGTTCTCGGGCTTCTTCTGGGTCGCCGGGTCGGCAAGCAGCTCGGCCCTCTTGGCCTCGAGGACGTCGGCCGGGATGCCGTCCGCGTCGACGTACAGCGCGCTCATCCCGGCGACCTGGATCGCGAGGTCGCGGACGAGCTTCTGGAACTCGTCCGTCCGGGCCACGAAGTCGGTCTCGCAGTTGACCTCGATGAGGACGCCGAGCCGGCCGCCGGTGTGGAGGTAGCTCGAGACGAGGCCCTCGCGGGCATCCCGATCGGCCCGCTTGGCTGCGGCCGCGAGGCCCTTCTCGCGCAGCAGCGCGACCGCCTTCTCGACGTCGCCGTCGGCGCGCGACGAGGGCGTTCTTGCAGTCCATGAAGCCGGCTCCGGTCATCTCCCGGAGGTCCTTGACCGCCTGCGCGGTGATCTCTGCCATGTGGTGGGTTCGCTCCTGGTTCTTGTCGGCGGCGGGCCGGAGCCCGCGGTTGGGTCAGGTGGGCCGATCGGGCGATGTCGACGCGCGATCGGGTCGAGCGGCGCGACCGGGTGGCCGGTCCGCGCCGCCCGGGTCAGGCGTTGGCGGGCTCGGCCTTCTCGGCGGCTTCGCGGGCGAGCTCGGCCGCGATCTCCTCGGGGCTGGCCTCGGCGGCAGGTGCCGCTTCGGCGACCGGGGCAAGCGGGCGGGCGCCCGGCAGCAGCTCGTCCTCGTCGGCGTCGGGCTCGAACGACAGCGCCTTGCCACCGGCGAGGGCAGCGACGAGCTCGTCGGATGCCGTCTCGTCGAACTCCGGCTCGGCCGTCTGGACGACCTCCGGCTCGGGCTCGCTGGCGCGCGCGGCACGCTCCTGCTGGCCCTCGATGCAGGCGTCCGCGATCAGCGTGCACAGCAGGCGGATCGAGCGGATCGCGTCGTCGTTGGCCGGGATGATGTGGTCGATCTCGTCGGGGTCGACGTTCGTGTCGCCGGTCGCGACGACGGGCAGCTCGAGCTTGTTCGCCTCGGTGACCGCGATCCGCTCGCGGTGCGGGTCGATGATGAAGATCGCGCCCGGGACGCGCTTCATCTTGCGCATCCCGCCGACCGTCAGGGTCAGCTTGTTCATCTCGTCGGTCAGCTTCGCGGCTTCCTTCTTCGTCATCCGCTCGAAGTCGCCGGCCTGCTGGCGGGCCTCGAGCTGCTCGAGCAGCGAGATCCGCTTCTTGATCGTGGTGAAGTTCGTGAGCATGCCGCCGAGCCAGCGCTTGTTGACGAAGGGCTGGCCGGCCCGGTTCGCCTCCTGCATGATCGGCTCCTGGGCCTGCTTCTTCGTGCCGACGAACAGGACGTACTCGCCGTGGGCGACCGTGTCGCGCACGAAGTCGAGCGACGACTCGAGGTGCTTGACCGTCTGGGCGAGGTCGATGATGTGGATGCCGTTGCGCTCGGCGAAGATGAAGGGCTTCATCTTCGGGTTCCAGCGTCGGGTCTGATGTCCGAAGTGGACGCCGGCTTCGAGCAGCTGCCGCATGGAAACGTTCGGCACGGGGAGAGGCCTCCTGTCGGTGTGTTCCTCCGCGGACTTCTGTCGCCGGGTCTCCGGTCCGCTCGGCGTGCCGAAGCGCGATTGCGCGCTCGGTGGTGAGTGGTCCGGCACCGTCCCGGTCGGAACGGTCCGCGTGTGATCTCCGTCGCCTCCGGGGTTGTGCCGGCGACGCGGGTGGTGCATTGGTCGGTCCCGGGCGCACCCGGAGCCGGCGCGGAGTGTAGCACGGGGTGTGTCTGCGGCCGATTGGCGGGGTTCCAGCGCCGCAACCCCGCGCTGCGGCTCGCCAGCTGGTGTTTGCTCGTTCAGCGGGCTCTACGGAGGTTGCGCGGTTCATCGATGGTCGAGGCTGCCCGTCGGGCGGGCAGGCCGGCAACTGACCCGGCGACCGGTCGCCGTGCTGCCCGCCGACCGAGCAGTCCGGCGGGCTGCGGCGCGGCCGGCCATCGGATGACCCGCCGAGCGGGCAGGCCGTCCCTGAGCAGAGTCGCGCGGCGCGCGCGGCGGAGCCATCAGAGGACGATTGCCCGGTGGTGGCGGATGCGAGGCGGCTCGCCTGCCTGGATCGGCGGCTCGACAACGACCAGGTCGACCCGGATCGGCACGTTGGGGAGCACGACGCCGTTCGGCAACCCGTCTTGGAGCAGCCGGCCGATGGCCGCTCGCAGATGGGCCCGCTTGCGGTGGTCGAGCGTCTCCTCGGCCAGGCCGAACCGCTCGCGATCGACGCCAGCGGACCTCGACGATCACGAGCGCCCGAGACGGACCGGGATCGACCGCCACGAGATCGAGCTCCTGGCGGCCGACCCGCACCTGGCGGCCGAGGATCGTCCAGCCAGCGCCGACCAGGGCGGCTGCGACGATCGACTCGGCATCGTCGCCGAGGGTCTGGGCGTCGGTCCGCACGACCCGACCCTAGCGGCGGGCGCTCACTCGGCACTTATCCCGCAACCGGCTCCTGAGCGAGTGGCGTGTCCCCGAACGTCTCGGCGTCCAGCGCGGCCAGATCGCTCGCGTCGAGCATCGCGTCGTCGGCCATGACAGGTACCGCCTCCCGGTCGAGCAGCTCGTGGAGGTCCGGTGACGCCGCGGGGTCGCCGAGCAGGTCGAAGTCGAGCTGGTCGCCGGCCAGCGTCCGCTGGAGCGCCAGGAACGACCGGCGGTGGAACGGCGTGAGGCCCATCGCCCGGATCGCCATCCGGTGATCGAGCGTCGCGTAGCCCTGGTTGTGCTCCCAGCCGTAGCCCGGGTAGCGCGCTGCGAGCCGGGTCATCATCCGGTCGCGGACCACCTTGGCGACGACCGAGGCGCAGGCGATCGAATAGACCTTGGCGTCGCCGTCCACGATGTTCGTGTAGGGCCCGACCAGGTGCTCGAACCCGACGATCCGGTTGCCGTCGACCATCACGTGCTCGTGGCCGCCGAGGCGGGCAATCGCCCGGCGCATGGCGAGATGGGTTGCGTGGTAGATGTTGAGCTGGTCGATCTCGCGGACCGATGCGGCCCCGACTCCGACCGCCACCGCCCGCGAGCGGATGATCGGGGCGAGCCGCTCGCGCTGGGCCATCGACAGGGTCTTCGAGTCGCGCACGCCGGGGATGCGGTGACAGCCGGGCCTCATGATCACCGCGGCCGCGACGACGGCGCCGCAGGTCGGGGCGACGCCGACCTCGTCGACTCCCGCGACCCGGGTCAGGCCGTCGTTCCAGAGGCGGCGCTCATGACGAAGGGTCGGGACGATGACGGCCATCGGAGGTCAGGGTAGCCGGTCCCGGCGGCAGCCGCCCCGACGGGCTCCGAAGACGGCTCGGGCCAGCGACATCGATGGGATCGATGCCCGCTGGCGAGGACCGTCGACAGTCGCCCGAACCTGCAACGCCATGGGCTCAGGCTGAGCTCGGCCACCAGTTCGCGAGCGTGCGGAGCGCCCATCGCAGCGCCCGATCGGCGTCGCGCAGCCTCCAAATCCGTCGCCAACCCCGGGAATATCGATGCGGTCGATAAGCGGCGGCGAGAGCCTGGGTGGGCGTCGCGACCGGCCGGGAATCGAGCGACCCCGGCGAGAGCCGGGGTGGCAGGTTCGGTCGCGGCGTCCGGCTAGCGGGCGGTGCGCCGCTCGCGGAGGGTTGCGGCCTTGCCGACCCGGTCGCGCAGGAAGTAGAGCTGGGCTCGGCGGACCTGTCCGTGACGGACGACCTCGATCTTTTCGATCCGCGGGCTGTGGATCTTGAACGTCCGCTCGACGCCAACGCCGCTGGCGATCCGACGGACCGTGATCGAGCGGGTGATCCCGCCGCCGCGGAGGCGCATCACGATGCCCTCGAAGACCTGGACCCGCTCGCGGTTGCCCTCGACGACCTTGGCGGACACCTTGACGGTGTCGCCGGAGGCGAGCTCGGGCAGGTCCGTGCGAAGCTGGTCGGAGACGATTTCGTCGAGAACGGTCACGTGGGCGATCCTTGGTTCGTTCGTCGGCAGCGCGAAGCTGCGGGTCGGGTTGCACGAGGAAGGCCGAACGATTCGACCGGCGGCGGAGTATAGCATGGCGACCGCGCGCGCCCGGATGCCCACGGAGGAGATGTCCGGTGCGCCGCGGTCACGACCGCGCCCGCTGACGGCGACGCGCCGGGCTCAGTCGGACGGAGGATCGAGCAGGTCCGGCCGCCGGCTCCGCGTCCGCGCCCGTGCCTGCTCCGCCCGCCAGCGCGCCACCGCGCCGTGGTCACCGGAGGTCAGGATCGGCGGCACGTCGAGGCCCCGGAAGGTCGGCGGCCGGGTGTACTGGGGGTATTCGAGCAGACCGTCGGCGAACGACTCCTCGGTCGTCGACAGCTCGTCGATGGCGCCCGGCAGGAGCCGGATGACTGCGTCGATGACGACCAGCGCCGGGAGCTCGCCGCCGGTCAGGACGTAGTCGCCGATCGAGAGCTCGAGGTCGACGAGGGACCGGACGCGCTCGTCGACGCCCTCATAGCGGGCGGCGACGAACACGAGGTGCGACCGCCCCGCCAGGTCATGGGCACGAGCCTGGTCGAAGACCTCCCCGCCCGGGTCCATCAGGATCACCAGCGAGTCGTCGCGGCGGACCGAGTCGATCCCGTCGGCGATCGGCTCGGGGCGCATCACCATCCCCGCCCCGCCACCGTACGGCGCGTCGTCGACGCTCCGATGCCGCCCGATCCCCCACTGGCGCAGGTCGTGGGTCCGGATCGTGGCGATGCCGCGCTCCTGGATCCGGCCGGGGATGCTCGCCGCAAGCGGCTCGCTGACCATCTCCGGGAACAGCGTGAGGACGTCGATCTCGAGGGCCATGAGGCGGCGCCCGGTCAGTCCTTGAGAACGCTGAACGGGTTCGGCCGCGGCGCCTCGGCGTCGGCCGCCGGTTCCTTGACCGCCGGGCCGGTCGACGGCTTCGCCTTGCGCGATCCGGCTCGCCGACGGGGCGCCCGCGGCCGATCCGGATCGTCCGGTGCGCGGCGACGCTTCGGCGGGGCCAGGTCGAGGGCGATCGTGTCGACGACGATCTCGCCCCGACGCGGGGCGAAGATCCGGATGAAGTCGCGAACGGCCGGCACGTCGAACTCGCCGTAGTCGCCACCCGAGACGATGTAGACCTCGGCCCCGCCGGAGCGGTAGACGTCCTGGATCGTGCCGAGGACCGTCCCGTCGGTGGAGGTCACGGTCGTGCCGACGACCTCGTGCCAGAAGTAGGCCCCGCGCGGAAGCGCCGCGTCGGGTCCGGCGTCGATCTCGAGATAGACGCCCTTGAGGTCCTCGGCGGCCGAGCGGTTGCGGACCTCGGCGAACTGGAGCCGCCAGCCGGGCCCGTCGGCAACGGCCGACGACCACGTGACGGTCAACGGGTCGGCGCTGCCCTCGCGCCACAGCCGCGAGCCGACGGCATACCGCTCCTCGGGCTTGTCCGTGAGGATCTCGACCCGGACGGCACCGCGCAGGCCGTGGACGCCACGGACCATGGCCACCGCGAGACGCTCGGGCGCCTCACGCCCGGGCGCCTCACGCCCGGGCGCCTCACGCCCGGGCGCCGTAGGCCCGGACGTCGACTCGGTCACGGCGAGGCTCAGAGGATCTCGAGCGAGATCGGCTCGCCGTCACGGGCGGCGGTCACCTTGAGGAGCGTCCGGAGCGCCTTCGCGACGCTGCCGTTGCGGCCGATGACCTTGCCCATGTCGTCTTCGGCGACGTGGAGCTCGATCACGGTGCCGCCCTGGTCGCGGATGACCTCGACCTTGACCGCTTCGGGGTCGTCGACCAGCGACTTGGCGACGTATTCGACGAGTTCAGCTGCTGCCATCGGGGTCCCTACTTCTTGGCGGCGGGCACGATGCCGGCCGAGCGCATGAGGCGGAGGACGGTGTCGGACGGCTGGGCGCCCTTGGCGAGCCAGGCCTTGGCCTTGTCCTCGTCGATCTTCAGCTCGATCGGCTCGGTGCGGGGGTTGTAGTGGCCGATGATCTCGATCGCCCGGCTGTCCCGGGCGGATCGCCCGTCGGCCACGACGACGCGATAGGTCGGCTGCTTCGTCGCGCCCACGCGCGTCAGCCGGATGCGGACTGCCATCTGGTTCTGGTTCCTCCTGGGCTCCGCCGGCCTCTGGGGGGCCGGCTGGGCGAGCGGTGTCGGGCGGCGCTCAGCGCGCCGTGAATGCGCCGGAACCCTTGTCCAGGGCTCCGTCCTTGCGGATGGTCGAGATCAGCGCGTCGAGCGGCTTGAGATACGGCTGGATCTCGGTCGTGTAGTGGGTCCAGGCCTCGGCCGGGACCTGTGCCTGGGCGAGCGGCTCGACGAGGGCCCGGATCCCGGCGACGTCGAGGAACGTGACCCCGAGGTTCTCCGCACCGACGCGGCCGAGGAGCCCCTTGAAGCGGGCGTCATCTCCCAGCGACTTGCCGGGACCCGCGTCGAGCACTTCCTTGACGAAGGTGCTGCCGTACCCGATGACGGACACGTCGGCGTTGGACGCCCACGCGAACTCGGGCTTGTAGCCCGGCGGGAGGCCCGTGGCGCCACCCATCCCGGCCGCCTGGCTGAGGTCGATGATCGTGATCTTCGTGCCGTTGTGGTCCTCGGTCCGGGTCGTCGCACCGACACTGCTGCCGCCGAGCGCCAGGAACCCGTTGAGCGTCGTGAACAGCCGGTCCGACTTGGCGGCATCGGTGGAGTGGATCACGAGGCCGGCCCCGATCGTGCCGTCGGCGAGGGCCGAGACGACGATCGCGCTGTCGCCCCACCAGCCGTAGACCGCGTCCGAGCCACCGAGCAGGTTCAGGGCCTTGTCGACCTCGGCAAAGACGGGCTTGGCCTCCTCGAGGCCACGGAACTTGGCGAGGAGCGCCGACAGGTTCGACCCGGTGTCATGGATGTCGACGTAGAAGACGGTCTTGGCCGGCACGTGCCCGACGAGCTGGCTCGAGCGGTTCGTGCTCTCGAAGCCGATCGACCACGACGGGCCTGCGGTCGAGGCGACGATCGCGTCGTTCTCGAACCGGGCGGTGTTCGCCTGCCAGGCCGGAACCATCGCGAGGATCGTCTCGTCGATCTGGGTCTTCTCGAGCGCGCCCGGCTGATTGGTCGCGAACATCTTGACCATCGCGTCGGCATACAGCCCGAATCCGCGTCACGCCGAAGAGGACGTAGTCCTTGTCGAGCGTGGCGAGCGCCGCCTTGACGTCGTCGTTCTGGTCGAACGTGCCCTTGCCGCCGGTGTCGACCGCCGCCTTCACCGCGACCGCGGCGCCGGCGAGCATGACCTTGTCGTTGACGGCGACCGCCCACGTGCCATCGGCGGCCGGCGTGAACAGGTCGGCGTCACCGTAGGCGCTCTGGTTGAGCGACGCGCCGTCGGCCGTGGCCTTGAGCCAGGCGATCGCCTTGGCCCGATCGACGACCGTGACTGCGAACAGGCTGTCGTTGATTCCGGACATCTCGATCGTCGAGGTCGCCCCGCCCCCCGGAGCGCCGATGCCGATCGCGACCTGACCGCCGAACCACGGCTTGATGTCGGCCGTCCAGGTCTGCTTGTCCTTGGTCGCCGCCCGGACGATCCGATCGAAGATCTCGTCGATCTTCGGCTCGACCGCGCTCTGGTCCTTGAACCCGGGGAACGCCTGGAGGAAGGAAGCGAGCTTCTGGCGCTGGTCGCCCGGCAGGTCGAGCCGGACCTCGTTGTAGCTGTAGGTGGTGGCGGGCATGTAGCCCATCGCCGTCGAGGTCGACGGGCGACCGCCGACCAGCGAGACGATCGCGTACGACGCAACGGCGACGAGGACGACTCCGACGAGGGCGAGACCCCAGCGCAGGCGGGCTCCGCCGCGGGTCGGGGTTCCGGCCGCGGCGGGCGCGCCGCTGGCGGCGACGGCGCCGACGCGGGCCGCCGGCAGGCTCTCGGCGGGCTCGTAGGGCGATGTCGACTGCGGGCCCGGAGTGGCAACGACGGGATCCGCTCCGGTCGTCGCGCTCGCGTTCTCAGGTGGCGTCGCGAGCGACGGCCAGGCCTGGGTCGGGCTGCCGGCCGGGTCCGCCGACGACGCGCCGGTCGAGGCCGGCGGTGCCGGATCCGCGGTCGGCGGGCTGGGTAGCGTGTCGGTTCCGGCGTCGATCGGACGATCGTCGGGCGTGCGAGGCTCGGTCATGGCGCGAAGTCTCCCCTTACCGCCGGCCCATGAGGCCGGCCATCGCGGCCTTGCGGCCACCGCCACCGCTGAGCTGCTTCATCAGCTTCGACAGCTCGGCGTGTTGCTTGATCAGCCGATTGACCTCGGTCAGGTCGGTCCCGGCGCCGGCTGCGATCCGCCGCCGGCGCGAGCCGTTGAGGACGGCCGGGTCGCGCCGCTCGCGCGGCGTCATCGCCCGGATGATGGCCTCGACCCGCTTCAGGTCGCCGCGATCGACGGCCTCCTGGGCCTCCTTGGCCATGCCGCCCATGCCCGGGATCATCCCCATGAGCTGGCCCATCGGGCCCATCTTCTGGACCTGCTGGATCTGCTCGAGGAAGTCCTCGAGGGTGAACTGCGCCTTGCGCAGCTTCTCCTCGAGCTTGGCGGCCTGCGACGCGTCGACGTGCTCCTGGGCACGCTCGACGAGGGTCATCACGTCGCCCATGCCGAGGATCCGGCCGGCGAGGCGGTCGGCGTGGAACACCTCGAGCGCGTCGGTCTTCTCGCCGGTGCCCATGAACTTGACCGCGAGCCCGGTGACGGCGCTGATCGACAGGGCGGCGCCGCCGCGGGCATCGCCGTCGATCTTGGTCAGGATCAGGCCGGTCAGCGGGACCGCCTCCTTGAACGCCTCGGCGACGGCGACGGCCTCCTGGCCGGTCATGGCGTCGACGACGAGGAGCGTCTCGATCGGCTTGACCGCGGCGTTGACGGCCGAGATCTCGTCCATGAGCGTCCTGGTCGACGCTCAGCCGGCCGGCGGTGTCGAGGATCACGACGTCGCGCGAGAGCCGCTGGGCAGCCGCGACCCCGCCTTTCGCGATGTCGACGACCGACGTGCCGACGGGCGCGCGATGGACCGGGATGTCGAGGGCCTTGCCGAGCGTCTCGAGCTGGTCGGCGGCGGCGGGCCGGTACGGGTCGGCGGCGACGAGGAGCGGCCGGCGGCCCTGACGGACGAGATGCCGGGCGAGCTTGGCCGACGAGGTCGTCTTGCCCGAGCCCTGGAGGCCGACCATCGCGACGACCGCCGGGTTGCCCGGACAGGTGGAACGTCCGGTCCCCTGCCCCGAGCAGCGCGACGAGCTCGTCGTTGACGATCTTCACGATCTGCTGGCCGGCGCTCAGGCTCTGGAGGATCTCGGCGCCGACGGCCTGCTCGCGGACGCGGCCGACGAAGTCCTTGACGACCTTGAAGTTGACGTCCGCCTCGAGCAGGCTGAGCCGGATCTCGCGCATCGCGGCATCGACGTCCGCCTCGCTGACGCGGCCGCGGCCGGTCAGGTCGGAGAGCGTCTTGCGCAGGCGTTCGGACAGGCTGTCGAACACGGTTCGGGTAGGACTCCAGCATGGATGTGGACCGAGCGGCGGGCCGCGGGGCGACGTCGTCCGGGTGGTGCGCGAGTTCTGGCGCACCGAGGCGGCGTGAGTGTACCCCATGACCGTCACGTTCCCTCCGGGACGATCGGACGGGGCGGCGACCCGATCGGGCGCTGCACGGGCGCACCGGGGCTCGCTGCGCGGCTCGTGCCACGTACCTGTTTGCTCGCTCAGTGGGTCATCTGACAGACGGATGGGCAATCGAGCGTCGGATTGCCCGGTCGTCGGGCAACCTGACGGCTCGCCGCGCCATCGGCCTACGGATTGCCCGGTGGGCGGGCAATCCGGCGGTTGGTTCGTTGGCCGGTTGTCGTATGACCCGTTCAGCGGGCAACGACGGGTGGATCGCTGCCGCGAGCGCGAGCGTCAGCCGAACAGCGCCGCCACGAACGCCTCGGGGTCGAACGGGAGAAGGTCGCCGGCCTGCTCCCCCACCCCGACGAACCGGACGGGGACGCCCAGGTCGTGCTCGATCGCGAACACGATGCCGCCCTTGGCGGTCGAATCGAGCTTGGTCAGGACGATCCCGGTCAGCCCGACCGACTCGTGGAACGCCTTTGCCTGGTGGAGCCCGTTCTGGCCGGTGGTCGCGTCGAGGACGAAGAACGTCTCGGGGACGGCGCCCGGCAGGCGCTTGTCGATGATCCGGCGGATCTTCGTGAGCTCGTCCATCAGGTTCGACTTCGTGTGGAGGCGACCCGCGGTGTCGGCGATGACGATGTCTGCGCGCGCGGGCGATCGCGGCGTCGAGCGCGTCGTAGACCACGGCGCCCGGATCCGCGCCGGGGGCGTGCGACACGACCTGCACGCCGGCCCGATCGGCCCAGATCATCAGCTGGTCGATCGCGGCGGCCCGGAAGGTGTCGGCGGCGGCGAGGAGGACGTGGCGGCCCTCAGCCATGTAGCGGGTCGCGAGCTTGCCGATCGTGGTGGTCTTGCCGGTCCCGTTGACCCCGACGATCAGCAGGATCGCAGGTCCGCCGGCGACCGCCGGCCGCGGCTCCCAGTCCGGCTCGCGCGGCGCGAGGAGGGCAGTCAGCTCGGCGCGGACGGCCGCCTCGGCACCATCAGGATCGCGCCGGCTGCGCGCCCGCTCGACGAGCTCCATCGCGAGGGCCGCCCCGACATCGCCCCCGATCAGGGTCTCCTCGACGTCGTCCCAGGACGGCCCGCCACCCTCTTCGCCGCCGAGGAATCCGCGCAGGCGGGACATGAACCCGCCGCGGGTCCGGGCCAGGCCCTGGTCCAGGGACCCGCCCGGCTCCACGGTCGGAACGACCGGCTCCGGCTCGGGCGCGTCGTGGAAGATCGGCTCGGTCGTCGGCCCCGGCTCGGCGTCCATCGGTGGGGCGCCGCCCGGCCCCCAGGCCGCCTCGGCCTCGAAGTCCGCGGGGTCCGGCTCCCACGGTCCGTCGTTGGCGATCGCATCGTCGTCGGCCGGGACGGCCTCGGGCTCGGCCACCGGGACGTCGTCGGCCGGCTCCTCGCGCTTGCGCCGCCAGAACATCAGCCGACCTCGGCCAGTTCGCTCGCTCGACCCTCGCCGCCCTCGCCGCCGTCCGGGGAATCACCCGCGAGCAGCGGATCGTCGCCCAGTCCTGCCGCCGCGCCCTGTCGATCGGCGATCGCGCGGGCCTCGTCGAGGCGGAGGCTGATGACCCGGCTGACCGAATCGTCCCCGACCGTGACGCCGTAGAGCGCGTCGGCGGCCTCGATCGTGCCCCGGTTGTGGGTGATGACGATGAACTGGGTCCGGTCGGCCAGGCTCCGCAACGCGTCGGAGAACCGCCCGACGTTCGCCTCGTCGAGCGCGGCGTCAACCTCGTCGAGGACGCAGAACGGGACCGGCCGGACCTCGAGCATGGCGAAGAGCAGCGCGACCGCGGTGAGGGCGCGCTCCCCGCCGGACAGCATCGCGAGGGCCTGGGCCTTCTTGCCCGGCGGCCGGGCGACGATCTCGACGCCGGTCGCGGCAAGGTCCGTCGGGTCGGTCAGGGAGAGCCTCGCGTAGCCACCGCCGAAGAGCTGCTGGAACCGGGCGTCGAACGCGGTCTCGAGCGCCGCGAAGGTCGTCCGGAACTGGTCCGCGATCATCGTGTTCAGCTCGGCGATCAGCTCGCGCGTCTTGTCGATCGCCGTCCGCAGGTCGCGCTGCTGGGTGTCGAGGGTCTCGAGCCGCTGACGCAGCTCGTCGTACTCCTCGACGGCGAACGGGTTGGCGGCGCCGAGCTCGTGATAGCGGCGACGCAGCGTCCCGAGCCGACCGGGCGACGGCAGGTCGGCCGTCGGGGGCTCGGTCGCCCAACGGGCGACGACGGCATCGAGGGCGGACTCCAGGGCGGCGGTCTCGTCGGATTCGGCGGCGTCGTCCGCCGAGCCATCGTCGCCAGGGGCATCGTCTAGGTTCCTCGCGGGCGCGTCGCTGCCTGGCGGCTCGTCGCCGGCCGGTCCCGGACCGACCGCGACCGGGACGACGCCCGCCTCGTGCTCGAGGTGGCGACGCCCGAGCTCACCGAGCCCGGCGAGCTCGACGAGGAGCTGCTCGCGCAGGGAATCGCGCCCGAGCCGGGCCTCGAGGTCCGATCGATCGGCCGCCCGAAGGCGATCGTCGGCCGTTCGCAGGCGTTCGCGGGCGTGCGACGCCGCGCGCTCGGCCCCCGCAAGCCGATCCCGCGCGGCGGCATCGGCGGCACGGACCTCGGCCAGCACCGCGGCCGCACGCTCCTCGCCCTCGGACGCTGTCGAGAGCTCCGCCACGAGACGGCGTCGATCCGCGGCGATCTGCTCCTCACGCTCCGCGAGGGCGATCGCATCGCGTTCCGACCTGACGATCCGCTCTTCGTCCATCGCGACGGTTGCCTCGGCGCGGGCTCGACGGCCCTCGACCTCGTGTCGCGCCGCGTCCGCTTCCGCCTGTTGGGCGGCGAGCCGATCGCGCCGGTCGCGCAGGTCGGCCGCCCGGCGCTCCCACGTCGCCACAGCTGCAACTTCATCCGTGCCGTCCGTGCCGGCCGGGGTGCCCTCGCCCGATGCGGCATCGCCCCATAGCCCGCCCGTCTCCTGGGCGGCGGCGGCCTCGCGTGCCCGCTCGACGTCGGCGGCCAGCCGCTCGAGCTGGGCGGCATGCCAGCCGGCCTCGCGGACGACGGCCTCGAGCTCGCGCGCAGCCGCCCGCTCGGCCTCCTCGGCGCGGCGTCGGTCGGCGCTCGCGCGTGCTTCCTCGGTCGTGGCCGCGTCCAGTGCCGTCCGGGTGGTCGTCGCGGCGCGATCGGCGTCGGCGGCCTCGGCGGCGGCGGCATCCGCATCGGCCGCCAGCCGGACGACCTCGGCGCGCAGGCGATCCGCGTCGGCGCGCCGCTCCAGTGGCGCATCGCCGCGCCCGAGCCGGACGGCCAGCTCGGTGACGAACGCCGAGCCGTCGCGGGTCGCGATCGCCCAGCCGGCGGGCAAGTGCGCCTGGAGCGCGAGCGCCGATTCGAGATCGTCGACGACGACCGTCCGGGCGAGGATCCGGGTGACGGTCCCGCTCGGGTCTCGGCGGATGGCATCGGCGAGGGGCGCTCCACCCGCGGCCGCGGCCCGATCGAGGAAGCGACGCGCGGCTCCGTCCAGGGACGCGGAACCGGTGGCTGCGGCGGTCCGCTCCCGGATGACCAGGGTCCCGCGCTCGGTCGCGAGCGATCCGGCGGCCGCCTCGTCGACCAGGTACGCCCGGGCAAGCTCATCCAGCGCGGCCTCGACCGCGCCGCGGAGGCCCGGCTCGACCACCAGCTCCTCGTCGAGCCGGCGGCCACCCTTGCGCTTGGCCGCCCGGGCGATCCCCCGCTCGTCGTCCTCGCGAATCCGTCCGTCGAGGGCCGCGAGACGGGCCTCCTGGGCTGCTCGGCCGGCACCGGCGGCCGCGGCTCGTTCGGCGGCGGTCCGGCGCCGGGCATCGGCTTCAGCGGCCGCTGCGCGGGCGGCTTCCCGCGCCGCGGCGGCCGCAGCGGCAGCGGTCGTCGCGCCCTCGAGCGCGGCGCGCGCGCCGGCCAGCCGCACCTCGAGCTCGGTGCGGCGGGTCATGACCTCGGCGGCCGTGGCCTGCTCGGCCTCGTGGCGGCGCGTCCCCTCCGTCAGCCGGCGACGTGCCGTCTCGACCTCCGCCTGACGGGCCGCCTCGGCCCGGCGGATCGCGGCCGCCTCCTCGCCCCGGGCGCGGCTTGCCGCCCGGAGCGACGCCAGCTCGCCGTTCGCGTCCGCAAGCAAGCGCTCGGCCTCGGCCAGGGAGGCGTCCAGGTCATGGTCGCGGGCCGGGATCGGGATCGCGAGACCCCGCCGCTGGACCGCGAGGGACGCCTCGGCTACCTCGCGCTCGGCGCGGAGCCGGGTGCGGTCGCGGCCGATCGCCTCGAGATCGCCGGCCAGGCGCGCCTCTCGCAGCCGGAGCTCGGTCACGGCGCCGCGCGCGGCTTCGTGAACGGCGAGATGCTCCCGTTCCGTGGCCGCCCGCGCCCCGATCTCGGATGCCACCGCGGTCGCGGCCTCCTCGGCGGCCTGGAGATCGTCCATCGCCCGGTCGGCGTCGGCCCGCTCGCGCTCGACCCGAGCGGCCGCCGCTGCGGCCTGGCCGGCCGCGTCGTGCCAGCGAACGTGGGCGGCGGCAAGGAGCGCCGACGCCAGCTCCTCCCCGGCCGAGAGACGGGTGGTCTGTTGCTCGGCCTGCGCCGCGAGCCGGCGGGCCTGCGGTCGGAGCTCGGCCAGGATGTCCTCGACCCGGGCGAGGTTCGTCTCGGACTCGGTGAGCTGCTCCTCCGCCTTCCGCCGCCGCCGCTCGTGGCGGCGGACCCCGGCGACCTCCTCGAACAACGGCCGCCGCTCCTCGGGCCGGAGCGCCAGCGCCTGATCGACCATCCCCTGGCCGATGAACAGGAAGGCGTTGTCGGCCAGGTGCGCTCCGTCGAGCAGGTCGACGAGGTCGCGCAGGCGGATCCGCTGCTTGTTCAGGAGGTAGTCGTTCTCGCCGCTCCGATACAGGCGCCGGCCGAGCTCGAGGACCGTGAAGTCGACCGGCAGCAGGCCGTCCGCGTTGTCGAGGACGAGGGTCACGTCGGCCATCCCGAGCGCCTTGCGCTTGTCGGAGCCGGAGAAGATCACGTCCTCGGACTTGCGACTGCGGAGGGCCCGGCCCTGCTCGCCGAGCGACCAGCGCAGGGCGTCCGCGAGGTTGCTCTTGCCGGACCCGTTCGGGCCGACGATCGCGCTGATCCCGGGCCCGAACTCGACGACGGTCCGCTCGGCGAAGGACTTGAATCCCTGGAGGCGGAGGGCGAGCAGCCGGGCGGGTGCGCTCATGAGCCGGAGGCCGCGGCCACATCGTCGTCGCGGTCGTCGGACGCGGATCGCTCCTCGGACGCCGGTGTCTCGTCGGCCGGGCCGGCGTCGCCGGGCGAGCGCCGCTCGCCGTCGTCGCTGCGGAGAGTCTCCATCGCCCGCTGGGCCGCGGCCGTCTCCGCGATGCGGCGCGACGGGCCGACGCCGACGCCCAGCGGGCGACCCTCGACGCGGACCTCGACCTGGAACAGCTTCTCGTGGTCCGGGCCGGTCGAATCGACGACGTGGTACTCCGGCCGGCCGCCGGTCCGCCGCTGGGTGAACTCCTGAAGCCGGCTCTTCGGGCTCTTCAGGGTCGAGAGCGGAGCATCGAGGCTGATCTCGGGCGCCGCGATGGACAGCAGCCAGTCGCGGGTCACATCAAAGCCGACGTCGAGGTAGAGAGCGCCGGCGAGGGCCTCGAAGGCAGAGGCCAGGATCGAGGGCCGGCGCCGGCCGCCACGCCGGGCCTCACCCTCGCCGAGGGCGAGCGACTGGCCCAGGTCGATCCGTCCGGCGAGGCGAGCGAGGCCGACGGTCGAGACGATCGACGCCCGACGAGCGCTGAGCATGCCTTCGTCGTCGCCCGGGTGGGCGGCGAACAGGGCCTCGGAGATCGCAAGGTTGACGACGGCGTCGCCGAGGAACTCGAGGCGCTCGTTGTGACCGGTCGCCGCTTCGGGGTGCTCGTGCAGCCAGCTCGTGTGGACGAGGGCCTGCTCGACGAGGTCGGAATCGCCGACGGGGAGGCCCAGCCGTGCCGCGAGTGCAGCGGCGGGTCGCACGGCTCCCGGGTCGACGGCGCGGCGGCTAGGTGGACCGCTCGTCGATGTAGTCGACCGCGTCCTGGACCGTCCGGATCTTTTCGGCATCCTCGTCGGAGATCTCGGTCCCGAACTCTTCCTCGAGGCTCATGATCAGCTCGACCAGATCGAGGGAGTCCGCGTTCAGGTCGTCGACGAACGACGCTTCCGGCTTGACCTCGTCTTCCTCGACGCCAAGCTGCTCGACCACGAGCTTCTTCAGTCGCTCGTACGTGGTGGACACTGGGAACTCCCTCCTCGGAGCTGGGAGCCGACTACCGGTCGACCGTGCTGGCGATCCGCCCGAGAACGCCATTCATCAGGCGCCGCATCGGGTCTCCACTGTAGGTGCGGGCGAGCTCGACCCATTCGGCGATCGCCACCCGGGCCGGCGTCGGCGAGTGTAGCACTTCACCGATCGCACAACGGAGGAGCGCGCGATCCATCCGGGGCAATCCGCCGACCGGATATTGGGGCGCGGTGGACGCGATCGTGGCGTCGATCGTGTCGCGATGGGTGACGACATTGGCGACCAGCGCGCGGGCCAGCTCGGACGCCTTCGGGTCGCCTTCGGTCTCGGCCAGATGGCGCTCCAGGATCGCGTCGGCGGTTCGCTGGCCGAACTCGGCCTCGAACACCGCGGCGAGCGCCAGGCGCCGCCCGGTGCGAAAGGAGCGGATCGAATCCGTGCTCCCCGATCCCCCGCCGCCGCTCGGACGGCCCTTAGCTCCCGACACCATCGACGGTCACGGTGACCGACTCCAGGTGCATCCCGAGCAGCCGCTCGACGGCCGCCCCGACCGCCGCTCGCACGGCATCCGCGAGCGTCGGGAGCTGCTGGCCGGGCCGGGCGACGATCCAGACCCGGATGCGGACACCGCTGTCCGAGACGAGACTCACGACGGACGGACCGGCCAGGGCCGCGCGCCATGCCGGCCCGCCGCGCGAGACGCGCGCCACGCCGGGGTTTCCGATGGCTGCCATCCGGACCGTCTCGGTGATGACGCCGCGCCCGACCGTCAGGTCCAGCCCGCTCACGATGCCGGCTCCAGGGCAGAAGGCGCGTCCTCGAGGGTGTCGCGCCGAGCGTCAGGCGCGAGGTCCTCGACGTCCGCGGTCGGCCGGAGCGCCTCCGCGATCAGCTCCGGGACGCGAGCCCGCGCCATGGTCGCCGCCACGCCCACCCCGTAACCGACCATCCGCCGCTTGGCTCGACCGTGGGTGATGATCACGGTGCCCTTGACCCCGAGAAGCGGCGAGCCGCCGACCCGCTCGTAGTCGAAGACCTGCCGGATCCGGCCGATCCCGGGCCGCATCAGCAGGTAGGCCAACCGGCCCCGAAGCGAGCTGCGGAACTCCGTCCGGAAGAGGTCGAAGATGTAGGCCGAGAGGCCCTCGAAGAACTTGATCACGACGTTGCCGAGGACCGCGTCGCAGACGACGACGTCGGCCTGATTGAGGGTCAGGTCCTTGCCCTCGACGTTGCCGATGAAGTTGAGGTCGGTGAGGTCCAGCAGCTCGGTGGCCCGCTGGATCCGGTCGTCGCCCTTGCCCTTCTCCTCACCGATCGACAGGAGGGCGACGCGGGGGGTCCCGACGCCGAGGACCCGCTCGCTGAAGATCGCCCCCATCCGGGCGTACTGGGCCAGGTTCGCCGCGGTCGAGTCGGGGTTCGCTCCGATGTCGAGGAGCACGAGGGTTCCGGCGTTGGTGGTCAGCGGGACGGCAAGGGCGGGCCGGTCGACGCCGCGCAGCCGTCCGAGACGCAGGACGGCGGCGCTCATGCCGGCACCGGAGTGCCCGGCGGTGACGACCGCGTCGGCCTCGCCGCCCTTCACGAGGTTCATCGCGACGACGATCGACGAATCCTTCTTCTCACGGACCGCGACCGCCGGCTCGTGATCGTCCATGCCGACGACCTGCGAGGCATGCACGATCGAGACATTGTCCGGCAACGCGCCGGCCAGGCCACGGATCGTCGCCTCGTCGCCGACGAGAATCACGCGGTCCCGGGGGTTCGCCCGGGCGTGGTCGAGGGCGCCGGGAACGATCTCCGACGGCCCATGGTCGCTGCCCATCGCGTCGACCGCGATCGTCACCCCACGCCCGTCATCGTGGGCGGCGCCGGCAGGCGATGGGTGCGGGCGGTCGAGCGCGGCGACCACCTCAGGAGGCGGTGTCGGTCGCGGTCTGCTTGAGCTCGACGGCCTGGCGGCCCTGGTACCAGCCGCAATTCGGGCAGACGTGATGCGGCAGCTTCTTCTCGTGGCAGTGCTCGCACTCCACGAGCTCCGGCACGCTCAGCGCCAGGTGCGCGCGGCGCTCACCCTGGCGGGCATGCGAGACGCGTCGCTTGGGAACTCCCACGGTCCGTGGTCTCCTTCGATCTCAGATCAGGTCGGGCGCCGCGTGTGGGACGCGCCGAGACGCCCAGCCGGGCTGGCAGGGCCGATGGCGGAGTGTACCGGAAGGGCCGTCCCCACGCGAGCGGCGAGCCGCGATCCCGCGCGGCCCAGTCGGCGGCCCACGTTGCGTCCGGAGAGCCAAACGACGATCGAAACCACCCGTGCCGGTCCGGAATCGGCCCACCTGACGTCGTTTGGCGGGCCGGGCGCGACGATCAACGCACGAACGATGAGCCAGCCGTCGTTGGCGCGCCGGGCGCGACGAGGACGCGCGGCGCTGGTCGTGACGAGGACGCGGTCAATCCGCGACGAACCCGCGCAGCGCCTCAAGGCGCGGATCGATGTCGTCGTCCGGGTGGTCATGGACGCCCTCGTCGAGCGGCAGGCCGCAGACGATGCACAGGCCCGGGCAATCCTCGCGGTCGAGCGGTGCGATCGGCATCGCCATCACGATCGCCTCACGGATCGGCTGCTCCAGGTCGAGCTCGTGGTGATCGGTGAGGCGGATGACGCCGGCCTCCTCGTCCTCGGCACTGAGTGGCACGGCCCGGCCGGAATGGATGTCGATCGCCGGCAGGGCCTCGTCGTGGATCTCGAACGCGAGCGGGACCGTGATGTCGCGGAGACAGCGCGCGCACTGCATCGCGAGGGTCGTCGTGAAGTCGGCGTCGACGAGGAGCCCACGGTTCGTCCGGCCGAGGTGGACCCGCCCGTCGACCGGCGCGGCCAGCGTGACGTCCTCGTCGCCGGCGATCTCGACCGCGCGGATCGCGTAATCGCGGACGGCGCCCGCGCTTTCGCCGAGCAGCCCCGACACGTTCCAGATGAGCGGTGCATCGGCCGCCGGATGGGTCGCCTTGGGATCTCGGCCGGTCATCGCCGGACGGGCTGCGGCAGACCCTCGTCGTCGGCGACGTCTTCGTAGGCCTCGTCGACCTGGCCTTCCTCGGGACCGACGCCGTTCTCCTCGCCGGACCGCAGGTCGGTCCGGCGCGTGTCGAGGAGATCGATCCCCTTCTTGATGCTCTGGAGCGTCTTGACGACGTCACCCTCGAGCCCGACGAGGACGTTGACCGCGTACTCATCGGCGCCTCGCCGGACGTCCTCGGAGTCGGCCTCGGCCTCGGCGATGATCCGCCGGCTGTCGGCTTCGGCCTGCTGGGTCAGGCCCCGCTCGTCGATCAGGAACGCCGCCTGCTCCTGGGCCTTGGCGACGATCCGCTCGGCCTCTTCCTGGGCCTTCTCGATGATCCGCTCGCCTTCGGAGTTGATCCGCTTTGCGGCGCGGACCTCCTCGGGCACCGCGACCCGGAGCTCGTCGATCAGGCCGAGCGCCGCCTGCTGGTCGACGACGACGTTGTTCGTCAGGGGCAGGCGCTTGCCGTTGGCGATGATGGACTCGAGGCGCTCGACCAGGAAGATGATGTCGATCGGGGTGCCCTCCGTGGCGTCGATCGGAGCGGTTCGGGACGAGCACTGACTGCGCGCTCGATGTTGCCGCGGATTATCGCACGGCGCGCGACGCTCGACGCCGCCGATCGCGGCAGTCGGGCGGGGCCGTCACTCGACGACGTCCATCGTTCGCAGGCGGCGGTCGGCGAGGACGACGAAGAGGATGCCCCAGGCCACGATGATCGCGGCGACGCCCGTCATCGGGATCGCGATGGCCTGGTACGGCATCTCGTCCGTCTCGGACAGGCCGATCGCGTGAGTGGCGAGACCAAGCGTCGTCGTGAGCGTCCGGATGCTCTGTCCGAGGAACGCCTGGGGCACGCCCGACAGGAGCTCGTTCGGAGCGAAGATCGGAAGGCGGGCGACAAAGAGCTCGCCCAGCCCGACGAATAGCAGGATCAGCAGCGGCAGCGCGCCGGACCGGAGCAGGACCGTCAGCACGACGCCGAGCACGATCAGGACCGCGGTCGTCAGGATGAGGCCGCCGAACCAGGCGACGGACGACACGGCGTCCAGCGAGGCGGTCCGGGCTCCGAGATCGGCTCCGGCAAGCCCCAGGCCGATCCCGAGGATCGCTGCGAGGACGAACAGGGCGACGAACACGCCGATCGCCATGGCCAGCAGGCTGATCAGCCGCGCCGCCAGGAACCGGCGGCGATCGCCGGCGGCAAGAAACGACGTCCGGATCGTGCCGTACCGGAACTCATCGCCGACCGCCAGGCTCGCGACGAGGATGAGCGCGAGGAGCGGAGCGAGGCCCGACCCCACGACGGTGAACAGGCTCTGGGGAAACGCGTATTTCTGGAGCGTGAACCGCTGCGCAGCCTCCCACTCCGCGCGCTGGACCTCGTAGGAGGCGGTCTGCTCCTGGACCATCAGCTCGATCTGGATCTCGATCTCCTCCGGCGTCCCCTCGAAGAAGCCGAAGTCGACGGCCTCCTGGCGGATCTGGGCGGCGGTCGGGTACTCCGGGTCCGCGGCGTCGCTGCGGTAGGCCGCGAGGAACGTGACCGTGCTCAGGACGGCGACGGCGATCAGGATGATCCAGAGGTCCGTGCGACGACGGAGGCGCAGCCAGTCGGCGCGGAGGAGGGCGCTCAACCCCCTGCCCCCGACTCGGACTCGGCGACGGGCGACGCAAGCGGTGGCTCCGCGGGCGGGGCGGAGGGCGCCTCCGGCACCGGGTCGGCGACGACTGCCGGGTCGTGGTCTGAGGTGAGCTCCCGGAACACCGCCTCCAGCGACTGGCGCCGGACCGTCAGCTCGGCCGGGTAGAGGCCCGCCTCGCCGAGGGTCCGGTTGATCCGGGAGGCGTCCGCCGGCGGCGCGTCGACGAGGAGCGCGGAACCGCCGACGTCGGCCCCTGCCTCCGCTCTCGTGGCGCTCGGGCCCAGGATCGTCTCCGCCGCCCAGGCCTCGGGCGCCGTGTCGAATCGGATGAACAGCCGCTCGCCCGCCCCGAGCAGATCGCTCGTGGCCCCCTCGGCGACGATCCGCCCTGCGCGCAGGATCGCGACCCGGTCACAGAGCTGCTCGACCTCGGGCAGGACGTGGCTCGACAGGAAGACGGTCGTGCCGTCGGCGGCCAGCCGCGCGATGAGCTCGCGGACGTCGACGACACCGTTGGGATCGAGGCCGTTCGTCGGCTCATCGAGAATGACGAGCTCCGGACGGCCGATCAGCGCCGTCGCCAGGGCGAGCCGCTGGCGCATCCCGGTGGAGAACCCGCCGGCCTTCCGTCGCGCGACGGACGCGAGCCCGACCCGATCCAGCGATTCGGCCGATCGCGCCACGAGGACGTCCGGCCCGAGCCCATGGGCGGTCCCGAACACGCCCAGGTTCTCGAGCGCCGACAGGTACGGGTAGAACGCCGGCCGCTCGATCAGCGAACCGACTCGATGGAGGACGGCCGCACCGGGTGCGACGGTCTCGCCGAAGATCCGGCTCGTCCCGCGGGTCGGCCAGAGCAGGCCGGCCAGGATCCGGATCGTCGTCGTCTTGCCGGCGCCGTTCGGTCCGAGGAAGCCGTAGACCCCGCCGGCGGGCACGTCGAGATCGATGCCGTCGACCGCATTCGCCTCGGCGAAGCGCTTGACGAGGCCGCGCGTTTCGATGACCGCGCCGTGTCCGTCCACCCATCCCTCCGTCCCCCGGAGTTCGGCGACCGTCAAGCGGTCGGGATCGCCCGCCGCAGGGCCGCCAGGGCGGCCGGAGGGATCATCGCAGACACGTCGCCGCCGAACGTCGCGATCTCCTTGACCAGCGACGAGGCCACGTAGCTGTGCTCGATCGAGGTCATGAAGAAGACCGTGTCGACGTCGGGCGCCAGACGGCGGTTGTTGTGGGCGAGCAGCATCTCGGTCTCGAAGTCGCTGATCGCGCGCAGGCCACGGACGATGAACCCGGCATCGAGACGGTGGCACAGGTCGACCGTCAGCCCGTCGAACGACTCGACCGAGACTCGATCCGGCGCGATCGCGCCCGTCGCGGCGTCGAGCGGCCTCGCGGATGATCGCGACCCGCTCGTCGGCGGGGAGGAGCGGCTGCTTGCGCGGGTTGGCGAGGACGGCGATGACCACCTGGTCGAAGACGGCGGTCGCGCGGTCGATCACGTCGAGATGGCCATTCGTGATCGGGTCGAACGAGCCGGGATAGACCGCGATCGTCATGCAGGGTCCTCGCTCGTGGTCCGGCGATAGAAGGTCAGGGCGGTCTCCCCGAACCGGCGATCACGCTCCGCCACCAGTCTACCGATCCGCTCGGGCGGCCGATCGCGCCAGAAGTGCTTGGCGACGACGCGTGCGACCGGGGCGAGCGGCGCGGCCTCCGATCCGAGGATCTCGAGGACGCGCGTCATCAGCTCGGTCTCGGCGTAGGGCGGGTCGACGAGAACGAGGTCGAATGCGGCGTCGGCGTTGGCCTCGGCCAGCCAGCGGACGACGTCCCAGCGGATGACGGTCGCGTTTGCGCCGGCCAGACCGGCCGCCCGGAGGTTCGTGTCGATGACTGCCGCGGCGCCCTGGTCCTTCTCAACGAAGATGGCGCTGGCCGCGCCGCGCGACAGGGCCTCGATGCCGCCGGCCCCGCTGCCGGCAAACAGGTCGAGGACATGGGCGCCGTCGAGCTCCGGCTCGAGGATGGCAAAGAGCGTCTGCTTCACCCGGTCGGCGATCGGGCGGGTGCCCGGGCCGGGGGCGCGGAGCCGGATCCCCTTGGCCGAGCCTGCGATCACCCGTCCGGCGTCGGACAACGCCTAGGCCCCGCTCGCCGGGTCGCCGGCCCAGACCCGGGCCAGCCAGCCGCGCTCGAGCTCGCGCAGGAGCGGTGCCGCCGCCGGCCCGAGCCGGCCCGCGTCGTCGAGAAGCGTCTCGGCGTGGCCGCGGGCGTGCTTCGCGAGCGCGACATGCTCACGGTTCTGGAGCGAGGCCACGCGTAGCCGCGGCAACCCGGACTGGACGAGCCCCAGGACGTCGCCCTCGCGGCGCAGCTCGAAGTCCTTCTCGGCGAGCTCGAACCCGTCGCGGATCTCGGTCACCGCCTTGAGCCGGGCCTGGGCGGTCTCGTCGACGCTGTCGGATACGAGGACGCAGAAGCTCTCGACCCGGCCCCGGCCGACGCGGCCACGGAGCTGGTGGAGCTGGGCGAGCCCGAACCGGTCGGCGCCCTCGATGACCATCATCGTCGCCTCGGGCACGTCGACCCCGACCTCGATGACGGTCGTCCCGACGAGGACGTCGAGCTCGCCGTCGCGGAAGCGGGCCATCTCGGCGTCGCGCTCGGCGGGCTTCATCCGGCCGTGGACCATCCCGACCCGGAGCGGGGCGAGCAGCGCGCGCAAGCGGACGGATTCCGCCTCGGCGGCGGGGGCCGACGAGTCGAAGATCGTGGGGTTCGGCGGTGTCGTCGTCGGCGGGTTCGGCCTCGTCGATCAGCGGCACGACGACGAACGTCCGGTTGCCGCCGCGGCCTCGGCCCGGACCCGCTCCCACGTCGTGCCGAGGTTGTCCGGGTGGCGGATCCCGGTCCGGATCGGGATCCGGCCCTCCGGCGGCGTCCGCAGGTCCGAGACGTCGAGGTCGGCGTACAGGACCTGGCCGAGGGTCCGCGGAATCGGCGTCGCGGTCATCAGCAGGACGTGCGGGGCGTGGCCGCCGGCCTTCGCTTCGAGCTGGCCGCGCTGCTCAACGCCGAACCGGTGCTGCTCGTCGATCACGACGACGCCGAGTGCCGCGAACTCGACCCGGTCCTGGATCAGCGCGTGGGTCCCGACGACGACCGGCGCCTGGCCTGACTTGACGAGCTCGAGGGTCCGCCTGCGCCTGGGCGCCCGTCTGGGAGCCCGTCAGGAGCTCGACGGGCACGCCGGCGTCTTCGAGCAGCGTCGCCAGCGTCGCGTGATGCTGCCGGGCGAGGAGATCCGTCGGGGCGAGGAGCGCGCCCTGGAGCCCGTTGCGGGCAGCCGCCGCCAGGGCCCATGCCGCGACGGCCGTCTTGCCGCTCCCGACGTCGCCCTGGAGGAGGCGGAGCATCGGCGTCTCGCGGGCCAGGTCGTCGCGGATCGCCGCGATCGCCGTGTCCTGGTCCGTGGTCAGGGCGACGTCGCGCTCCAGCTTCCGCCCGATCGAGGCCGACAGGGATCCGCGCAGCGCGGCGTCCACGCCGGCGTCGACGGCGATCGGGCGGGCGGCGTCGCGGCCGCGCTGCCGGCGCCGCCCGACCATGCCGAGCTGGAGGGCGAGCAGCTCGTCGAACGCGAGGCGGCGGAGCGCGGCGTCGCGCCCCTCGAAGGTCGACGGGTAGTGGGCGTCCTCGAGGGCGCGGGCGATCCCTTCCAGCTCCTGCTCCGCGAGGAGCGGCGCCGGAAGGTACTCGTCGTAGTGGACGCCGGCCCGATCGAGCGCCTCGCGCATCGCGATCCGGAGGCGGGCGGCCGTCAAGCCGGCGGTGAGGCGGTAGATCGGCACGATCCGGCCGACGTGGAGCATCTCGCCCTCGGCGCCGACCGCCTGGAAGTCGGGGTTGTCGAGGGTCAGCTTCCGGCCGAAGTGCTTGAGCTTGCCGGACACGATGATGTCCGCACCCGGGAAGAGCCGGCGCTCGATGAAGCGCCGCCCGAACCAGGTCGCCTCGACCGAGCCCGTCTCGTCCTCGAGCTCGGCGATCGTCCGCTGGATCCGGCGCCGGAACGATCCCTCGACCCGGACGTCGACGACGCGAACGCGCGCGGAGACCACGGTCCCCTCCTCGATGAACCGGAGGTCGCCGAGCATGCGCATCTCGCGCAGGTCGTCGTAGCGCCGCGGCAGGTGGAAGAGCAGCTCGCGGACGGTCAGGAATCCGAGCCGGCGGCCGGCCCGCTGGAGGAGGTTGGCCGCCCCGAGACCGGAGCGGTTGAGCATCGTGTCGAGCAGCTCGGCCGGATCGATCGGAGGCGGCGGAGCGGCCGGCGCCTTCGCCCTAGGCTTGCCTCGCCCTGCGGCCGGCGGGTGGAATCCGTCGCGGGTCCCGGTCACTCCCCTACTCGGCCGAGATCAGGTAGCGGTAATGGGGCTGACCGCCGTGGACGACGTCGACCTCGGCGCCGAGGTCGGCGCCGATCCGGCGCGAGATCGCCTCGGCCTCGGCGAGCGTCGCCTCCTCGCCGTAGTACACGGTGACGAGCTCCATCCCGGCCGGGAACGTCGCGACGGCCTTCAGGACCGCCTTGTCGCGGTCGCTGTCGACGGCCACGAGCCCGTCGTCGGGATCGAGCGCGATCGTCTGGCCCTTCTTGACCTTCTTGCCGCCGATCTTCGCGTCGCGGACCGCTTCCGTGACCTGGACCGTCGCGAGGCCGCGGCCGGCGGACGTCATCGGCTCGACGTTGGCGGCCGCATCGAGCTCGGGATCGAAGGCGAGGAGGGCGGACATCCCCTCGGCGGCGTTGCGGGTCGGCACGACGACCAGGCGGCGGTCATCGCAGATCCGGGCGGCTTGCTCGGCAGCGAGGCGGACGTTCGGGTTGTTCGGCAGGAGGATGACCTCACGCGAACGGGCGAGGCGCGCGATCCGGAGCAGCTCGCCGGTGCTCGGGTTCGTGGTCTGGCCGCCGCGCACGATGTGGGCGACCCCGAAGTCGCGGAAGAGCTTCTCGAGGCCGTCGCCGGCGACGACCGCGACGATGGCCGGGCCGAGGGTCGTGTCGACCTCGACCTGGGCATCGGGCGTCGCGGGACCCGGCTTGGGCGGCGCCGCAGACGGCCCATCCGCGCCGTTCCGGCCCGCGTCCGGGAAGTCGGCTGCCCCTGCCTCGACCGTCTCGACGGCCAGCGGAGCCACCGCGACCGCCGGACCGCCGGCCCTGCGCTCCGAGCCGGCATCCGCGGTCGCCGCGGCCGCCTCGGAGCCGACGAACTCGGTGGCCCGGGCTTCGCGGACGTCGTCGGCCATCGTGTCGAGGTTCTCGACGGTGATCCGGGTCAGAGACCCGAGCGATAGCCCGTAGGCGATGATCTCGTCGGGTCGCTCGTTGTGGACGTGGACCTTGACCATCCGACCGTCGCCGCCGACGAGAACGGAGTTGCCCAGCTCCTCGAGCCGGCCCTGGATGGAGCGGACGTCGAGCGTCCGGCCCTCCGCCGCCGTCAGGATGAACACCGTCTCATAGCCGAAGGCATCCTCCTCGAGCGCCGCGATGCCTGATCGGAATCCCGGGGCGACGACCGCCCGCGTCTCGCCGTGGGGCACCCCGGCCGCCGCCGACGCCGCCACCTCGACCGGCCGCCCGCGAACGCTCAGCAGCGCGCCTTCGAACAGACGCAGGAGCCCCTGGCCGCCGGAGTCGACGACTCCGGCCTCGCGCAGGATCGGGAGGAGCGACGGCGTCCGTGCGACCGACTTCTCGGCCGCGGCCACGGTTGCCGCGAGCACCGACTCCATCGCATCGTCCTGCTCGGCGGCTGCGACCGCCGCCGCCGCCGACTCCCGGATGACGGTCAGGATCGTGCCCTCGACCGGCTTGCCGACCGCTCCGTACGCCGTCTTCGCCCCGAGCGCCAGGGCGTTGGCAAGGTCGAGGCCGTTGAACCGGCGCCGGCCCGACGAGCCCATCGGCCAGGCCGCGCAGGATCTGGCTGGTGATGACCCCGGAGTTGCCGCGGGCGCCCATGAGCGCCCCGAGGCTGGCCGCCGCCGCGACCCGCTCGGCCGGCGCGTCGCGACCGACCAGCTCCGCTTCGTCGAGCGCGGCGCGGACCGTGGCCACCATGTTCGTGCCCGTGTCGCCATCGGGGACCGGGAACACGTTCAGGGCGTTGATCTCGTCGACGTGCTTCTCGATGTTGGCGACGGCGCTCCGGAACGCATCGAGCAGGCCGGACCCGGTGCAGTGCTGGCGGGCCATCAGGCGACGCCCATCAGGCGACGTCCGTGCCGCTCGCGGCGAGGTCGTCGGTGGCGACCTCGAGCGGGTCGCGCGGGCGGCCGGCCCCGGCGAGACGCAGGTCGAAGGGGGCGACCCGCAGACCGCCGACGTGGATCGTCAGGCGGTCGACCTCGCGGCCGAGCGCGCGGCGGATCGCGTAGCGGACGGCTGAGTCGACCTGGCGTGCGACTTCGGCGATCGGCAGGCCGTGGGCGACCAGGAGGTCGAGCTCGATCGCGAGCTCCGCCCCGACGTGGACACGGATTCCCCGAGGCGCGAGACCGAGGCGCTCGGCGAGCCGCCCGATCGGTCCGCCGCCGGCGAAGCCGATCACGCCGTACGAGCCGATCGTCGCGCTGCGGACCACGTCGACGACCGCTCGCCGGCTGACGAGCGAACGGCCGGGCGTCGGGGACGTCGGAACGGTCACGCCCGGGCATCCTCCCTCAAGGCTGGATCGGCCGGGCCTGTGGCGAGGCGCGCGACGCGGGTGCTATCATACCGCCCCGCCCGGGCCCCTCCAGCCGGGCTCGCCCGCGCGCCCGCGCTCGGGCCCCAGACCTGACCTCAACCACCCGACCGATCTCGAGGACAACATGGCCCGCTCCTGTGCGATCTGCGGCAAGGTCTCGATGGGCGGCTTCAACCCGCAGTCGTCGGGCATGAACCGCGTCCGAGCCCACCGTCGCTACCAGCCGAATCTCCAGAAGTTCACGACCCGCGACGCGAAGGGCAGCGAGACCACGTCGCTCGTGTGCACCCGCTGCCGGCGGACCTCGCTGAAGTCGGCCAAGTAGCCCCGCGGCGCAGTTGCGGCGCCTTCCCTCGATCGACGCCCGGCCCCCGTGCCGGGCGTTTCCGCGTCCGGCCGCTCGCGGCCGCGCCGAGGCCAGGACGCGGCCAGCTCGCGGCCGCGCCGAGGCCCGAGGGCGCCGATTCTTGTCATACGCCCACCAGGCGGGCACTAGACGACGGAGCGATGCCTCGGCGACGGTCCGAGGTCGTCCATACCTCGCCGGTTAGCCCAATCCGGCTAATTTCGAGACGCGACGCCATCTCGGCCGTCCCAGATCGCGGCTCGTGCGCGCCAGGCGGACGTATGACAGTGTCCACCGCGCGCCCGCCTCAGCGATCGGCCGTGTCGAGCCAGATCGTGAACGGACCGTCATTGACCAGCTCGACCTCCATCACCGACCCGAACCGGCCGATCGCGACGGTGATCCCCAGCTCCCGGAGTGCCTCGGCGAACCGGAGATAGAGACGCTCGGCGAGTTCCGGCGCCGCCGCACCAGTGAAGCCGGGCCGCCGTCCGCGGCGCGTGTCCGCGTAGAGCGTGAACTGGCTGACGACCAGCGCCGCCCCGCCCGTGTCGACGAGCGACAGGTTCGTCCTGCCGTCAGCGTCGTCGAACATCCTGAGCTCCGTCACGCGCCGGGCGAGCCCGTCGGCGACGGCCTCGTCATCGTCCGGCCCGACTCCCAGGAGCACGACCAGACCGCCGCCGATCTCGCCGACGACTTCGCCCGCGACCCGGACGCGGGCTCCGCTGGTTCGCTGAAGGAGGGCCCTCACCGGTCCGGTCGATCCTCGACGGGCGTCGTCCCGTCCGGCCGTGCCCGGAGCGTCTCGGGCGGCTTGACCCCGAACTCCGCGATGTACGCGGTCCGCCACGCTTCCGCCTCGGCCCGGTAGCGATCGCGATCGGCCGTGTGGCGCTCGTGCATGAGCTGCTCCGCCGCCGCCGGCACGAGGAGGTCGTAGTCCCGGACGCCATCGGGGTTGAACTGGCCGGTGCCGCGGAGCGGGATCACGGGGATCCCGCCCTGCTCGATCTCGTGCATGAACGCCCAGGCGAGGTGACGCGGCAGCTGAGTGAACATGACCATCGCGTCGCGCGGGATCGGCGGCTTGCCGTCGTTCAGGCGGTACTGGTAGCCCTCGTCGGCGAGCGCCCGCACGAGGCGGATCTCGCGACCCATGTTGCGACCCGGCTTCCACAGAACGGAGCCGACGACGAGGATGTCGACCCCGAGCCCGCCGACGAACTCGGCCGTCTCGCGGTTGACCCCGCCGTCGACGTGGACCTCGCCGTCGACGGGCTTGTGGGTCAGGTACTGGCGCGCGGCAAGGATCTTCTCGGCGGCGACGTCCTTCATGAACGACTGGCCGCCGAACCCGGGCTCGACCGTCATCACGAGCACGATGTCGAACAGGCCGCGGTACGGCTCGAGGGCGGACAGCGGCGTCGCCGGCTTGACCGCCAGGCCGGGTGCTCGGCCGGCCGCCCGGATCTTCTCGAGCGCCGGGCCGATCTGGGCCGGATCGACCTCGACGTGGAACGTGATCGAGTCGCAGCCGGCGTCGAGGAACTCGTCCACGAACGTCGAGCGGGTCGCTGATCATGAGGTGGGCGTCGAGCGGCAGCTCCGTTCGCGGCCGGATGCCCTTGATCATCCGCGGCCCGAAGGTCAGGTTCGGGACGAAGTGGCCGTCCATGACGTCGACATGGAAGCGATCGGCGCCCTCGCGCTCGGCGCGTCGGATCGCGTAGGCCATGTTCGAGTGGTCGGCGTCGAGGATGCTGACGGCGACGCGCGCCCGACCCGGCGCCACCGCTACTCCCCCACCCCGACGGGAACCGGCTCGTCGCTGCGCTCGCCACGGAGGGCGTGGGCGCTCTCGTCGACGAGCCGTGCCCGCCGCCGGGCGACGACGGCCGGGGCCGGCTCGCCGGCCCGCTCGGCCGCGAGCTGGCCGCACGCCGCCCCGATCTCCTGGCCGCGGTTGCGCCGGATCGTGGCCGTGACCCCGGCGTCGCCGAGGATCGCCGCGAACCGCTCGATCACCGCGTCGGGCGAGGCCGACCACGGCGTATGGGCGACCGGGTTCATCGGGATCAGGTTGACGTGGGCGTGGTCGCCGCGGAGGAGCTCGGCCATGGCGTGGGCGTCGACCTCCGTGTCGTTGATCCCGCCGATCATCGTCGCCTCGTAGGTCACCCGCCGGCCGGTCGCGGCGGCATGCTCGCGAGCCGCCTCGACGACCTCGGCGACGGGCCAGCGCCGGTTCAGCGGCACGAGCACGTCCCGGAGCGCGTCGCGCGCGGCGTGGAGCGACACCGCCAGCGTGAACTGCGGCCCGAGCGCGGTCAGCCGCCGGATCCCGGGCACGACGCCGGAGGTCGACACCGTGATGTGCCGGGCTCCGAGGCCGAACCGCCGCGGGATCGTTGAGCGCATCGACGGCGCCCAGGACCCGGTCGAGGTTGAGCAGCGGCTCGCCCATGCCCATGAACACGACGTTCGTCAGGCGCTTGCCGTCGGCGTCGAGGCGACGGGCGGCGTGGCGGACCTGGTCGACGATCTCGGCCGTCTCGAGGTCGCGCCCGAACCCCAGCTCGCCGGTCGCGCAGAACGGGCAGCCGACCGCGCAGCCGCCCTGGCTCGAGATGCACAGCGTGTGCCGCTCGCGCTGACCCGGCCGCGCCGGGTAGTGCATCAGGACCGACTCGATCAGTGTCCCGTCGGACAGCCGATGGAGGCCCTTCTCGGTCAGCCCGCCGTCGGACAGGCGGAGCTCCGTGTCGCCGACCGTGTCGAACCGGAACGCGGCCTCGACGGCCTCGCGCAGCGCGGCCGGCAGCGTCCGGATCTCGTCGACCGACGTCGCGCTCCGACCCCAGACGGCGTCGCCGACCTGGCGGGCCCGATAGCCCGGCTCGCCGCGCTCGGCGAACCAGGCCACCAGCTCGTCGTTGGTGAGGCCCGACAGGCCGGGTCGCGGATCGCGGGCCGGGCGCAGCGAGCGGCGAGCGGTCGACGATGGGCAGGTCAGTCGGGTTGGGCACGGATCGAGTCTACGCGGGCTCGACGGACGGGTCGCCCGGCACGCCGCGGGACCGCTCGGCCGCGACAACCCGGCCCAGGATCGACGGCCGTCCACGGACGAGCGCGTCGCCGGTCATCGGCCGGCCGCCGGCCGGCTGGACCTCGTCGAGGAGCAGCCGGCCGTCGGGCGTTGCCAGCGCGAGACCGCGCTCGTCGGGCACGAGCCGGCCGGCCTCGTCGTCATCCTCCGACGCCGTGACGGCGGCGGCGAGCACGACGATCCGATCGCCGTCGATCTCGAGGAAGCTCCCGGGCCACGGCAGGTGCGCCCGGACCTGGCGCTCAAGGAGCATGGCGGGCCGGTCCGGCTCGAGCCGGCCGTCCTCGCGCCGCAGTGGCCGCGTCAGGCTCGCCCCGTCGGTCGGTCTGCGGTTCCGGTTCGAGCTCGCCCGGCCAGCCACGGCCCGAGCGATCGGGCGAGCAGGCCCGCCGCAACGATCGCGAGCCGCGCCTCGAGCGCCGGCGCGGTCTCGTCACCCGCCAGCGAGACGTGCTCGGCGGCCACGATCGGCCCCGTGTCGAGACCGGCGTCCATCCGCATCAGGCTCACGCCCGTCTCCGCGTCCCCGGCCAGGATCGCGGCCGGGATCGGCGTCGCGCCACGGTGCCGCGGCAGAAGCGATGGGTGGAGGTTGAGGGCGCCGTGGGGCAGGTCGAGGAGCTCGGCGGGCACGATCTGGCCGTAGTCCGCGAGGACGACGAGCGCCGGCTCCGAGCCCGAGGATGTCCGCGATGGCCGCCGGGTCGCGCAGCCGCGCCGGCGTCAGCACGTCCAGCCCGAGCTCGCGCGCCGCCGTGTCGACCGGGGTCGGCGTCTCGACCTGGCGCCGGCCGACCGGCCGCGGCGGGGCGGTCACGACCGCGACCACGTCGATCGCCGGATGGGCCGCCAGCCGGCCGAGGATCGGCTGGGCGAACCGGCCGCTGCCGAGAAAGACGGTCCGGACGGGAGCCTCGACGGCGGCCGCCTCGCCCGATCCCGCCGTGGCGTCGGCCGGGGATCCGTCGCTCACGCGAGGACCCGTGCTGCCTCCCGGGTGTTGGTCGAGTGCTCATCGTCGCCGTCGTCGCTCTCGTCGTCGTCGGCGCCGACCGGGATGAGCTCGTCCATGGAGTCGAGGTAGTCGATGAAGAGCTTGCCGTCGAGGTGGTCGAGCTCGTGCTGGAGCGCCCGCCCGAGCAGGCCGGACCCGGCGACCTTGATCTTCTTGCCGTTCCGGTTCTGGGCGACGACCCAGACCTTCTCGCTCCGGGTGACGTAGGCGTAGTAGCCCGGCAGCGACAGGCAGCCTTCGAGGTCGCGGTCGTCGCCGGCCGTCCGGACGATCCGCGGGTTGATCAGCTCATAGAGCTGGTCGCGCGACCTCGATCACGCAGGCCTGGAGCGCCTCGCCGACCTGCGGCGCGGCCAGCCCGACCCCCGGCGCGTGGCGCATCGTCTCGGTCATGTCGTCGAGCAGCTCGTGGAGGAACTTGCCGAAGCTGTCGACGGGCAGGCCCTTCAGCCGGAGCCGCGGGTCGCCGAGGAGGATGATGGGTCGGACGCTCATGGCCGCGAGTATACCGGGGGTCGGGCGGCCTTCCGGCGCGCTGCGGGGACGCCTCCGACCTTGGGATCGGCGCTCAGGCGCGACCGCCTTCGGCCGGCTCGTCGCGGGCGATCTCCTCGATCGCATCGTCGGCCCCGCCGAGGGCCTCGCTGGCACTGCTGCCGGCCTCAGCATCCGCCTCGCCGACCTTGCTGCGCAGGTCGGCGGCCCATGTCCGGGATCGTTCGGCGAGCTTCACGCTCGCATCGGCGGTCGCGTCGGCGGCCTTGTGGGCAACCGGGCCAGCGCGATCCGCGGCGACGGCGGCCAACTCGGCGGCCTTGGCCGCGATCTGGCGGACGACGGGCGCCGCCTGGGTCGCGACGGTGTCGATCATCGACTGGAGCTGGCCGAGCATCCGCTCGGCGGCGGCTCGGGCGTCGCCCCCGGTCGGAGCGGACTCGTCGTCCGGGGCCGTCCAGCCGAAGGTCTCGTCGGCCGGGTTGGCGCCGTCGGCGGCGGCCGGGTCGTTCCCGTTCGAGCCCAGGTTCTTGTCGTTCATGTCGTCCTCCAGAGGGTCCGCGGTCCAGACGCCATTGTCGCCCGGATCGGGTCGCCCTGCGTTCTGACTTTCCGCGCTCGCGCCACGTCGGAGCCCCGTCAGAGCAGGGTCTCCGGATCGACGTCGACCGACCATGGTGGGTCGAGCCCGCCGTCGAGCAGACCAGCCGGGTCGAGCCCGCGCAGGACGACGTTCCAACGCCACCGATCGGCACGCTTGGCGATGTACGCCGGCGCCGGTCCGAGGATCGCCACCTCCCGGCCGCGCTCCCGGGCCCGGTCGCGGAGCCGCTCGGCCATCGCGGACGCCTCGCGCTCCGCGGCCTCCCGATCGACGATCCCGACCGTGAGCTTCACGAGCCGGCCGAACGGCGGCGAGCCGAACCGGCGCCGCAGGGCGAGCTCGCTATCGTAGAACGCGGCACCATCGTCGTCGGCCACCGCCCGGATCGCCGGATGATCCGGCTGGTACGACTGGATGATCGCGAGACCCGGCCGGTCGCCGCGCCCGGCCCGGCCCGCCGCCTGGGCGAGGAGCTGGTAGGTCCGCTCGGCGGCTCGCTCGTCGGGCAGATTCAGGGCGACGTCCGCGGACACGACCCCGACGAGGGTCACGGCCGGGATGTCGAGGCCCTTCGTGACGAGGGTCGTCCCGACGAGGATGTCGAGCCGGCCGCTCGCGAACGCGTCGACCACTCGCTCGGCCGCGCCGCGACGCTCGACGACGTCGCGATCGAGGCGCCCGACACGCAGGTCCGGGAACCGCCGCCTGACCTCTTCCTCCACCCGCTGCGTGCCGCCGCCGAGGTAACGGATCCGCGGCGACTGACAGCTCGGGCAGCGGGTCGCGATCGGCGTCGCGCGGCCGCAGTGGTGGCAGCGGAGCGTCGTCCCGGCCTGGTGATAGACGAGCGGCCGCTCGCACTCCGGACAGGTCTGGACGTAGCCGCAATCGCGACACAGCACGACCGACGCGGTGCCGCGCCGGTTGAGGGTCAGGATCGCCTGATCGCCGGCCGCCAGGTCGAGGCCCCCGACGGCCTCGACGAGCCGCGCCGACAGCAGGCCGCGATTGCCTGCCTTGAGCTCCTCTCGCAGGTCCACGACCTCGATCACGGGC
Organism: uncultured Chloroflexia bacterium; assembly: GCA_963746075.1. GTDB lineage: Bacteria > Chloroflexota > Limnocylindria > Limnocylindrales > CSP1-4 > CF-46. Next base: position 1,302,532 of record CAVUZY010000004.1, on the reverse strand, counting down.
CGGGCGCCGGTCGGGCGGGACGGCAGGACGACGCGGCGATACACGCCGTCGCGCGCGCGGCCGACGCTCTCGACCGCCGGCGTGGCACTGCCCAGGAGGAGCGCTGCGCCGGCCAGCTCGGCGAGACGAAGCGCGACGTCGCGGGCCTGGATCCGCGGCGTGCGGTCGCTCTTGTACGCCGCGTCGTGCTCCTCGTCGACCACGATCAGCCCGATGTCGGCCAGCGGGGCGAAGACCGCGAGGCGCGTGCCGACGACGATGTCGACATCGCCGGATCGGATCCGGCGCCACTCGTCGGCACGTTCGCCGTCGCCGAGACCGGAGTGGACGAGCGCCACCCGGACGGCGAGGTCGGACCGGAGGCGGTCCACGAGCGGCATCGCGAGGGCGATCTCCGGGACGAGGACGAGGGCCGGCCGGCCGCGCTCCAGCGTCGCGACGATCGCCTCGACGTAGATCGCGGTCTTGCCCCCGCCGGTCACGCCGTCGAGGAGGAGCGGCGTCGGGTCGCCGCCCGCGATCGCCGTCCGGACGATCGCGACCGCCTCGGCCTGGGGAGGGGTCAGCTTGGCGCCGGCCGGCCGGCTGCCGCGGAGCCCGACAGGCCGCTCGGCGAGCGGTCGGCGGGGCCGTTCCCGGACCTCGACTTCGACGAGGCCGCGCCGGGCGAGGCTGGCGATCGCGCCGGTTCCGTGGCGCTCGCCGAGCGCGGCGCCGGGGAGGCCGGGCCGCGGGGCGTCGGCGGCGACCGTGGCATCGGCAGCGACGATGGCCGCCGACTCGGCGGCCACCGAGTCGGCCTCGCGCAGCTCCGCCAGGGCGGCAATCTGGCGCGGCCCGAGCGGCCGACCGGCCGGACGCGCGCCCGCGTTCAACTCGTCGACCGTCGTGCGGCCCTCATCAGTCAGCCGCACCCAGCGCTCGTAGCGTGGCCCGGCCCCCGCCGCGAGCAGCGTCCAGTCGAGGGTCACGAGCCCACTGTCGGCGAGACCGCGGAGCCGGCGGACGAGCGCCGGTCGGCCCTCCGCGGCGACGAGCTCGCGGATCGGTCGGGGACCACGTTCGAGCTGGTCCAGGAGGTCGAGCTCCTCGGCGTCAAGCCCCGGCACTGGCGCGGCGGCCGTGCGTTCGGCGAGGAGCTCGAGCCGTTCGAGCAGGCCCGGCGGGAGCATCGCCCGGAGGACCAGGGCCGGCGGCGCAAGGTAGTGATCCGCGATCCAGCCGGCGAGCGCGAGGGCCAGCGGCGGCAGGAGCGGCCCATCGGCCCGGACCCGGCCGGCGATCGGCTTTGCGACGATCCCCTCGGGCGGCGGCGCATCGCCGAGGATGATCCCGAGGGCCTGGCGCCGTCCGAACTCGACGAGGACGGCCTCACCGGCCTCGAGATCGGCGAGCGACGGCGGCACGGCATACGTGTAGCGCCGCGCGCCGCCCCCTCCGGCCGCGTCGATGGCGACTTCGACGTGGCGGACGGCCACGCCATCCGACGGCTGGCGCGCTCGTCGCGCCATCGGCCGCCGCGGCGTCAGGCTCGGTCTCGAGATCGAATGCAGTCTGGTCGGTCATGGCGCGGGCGAGCTCGCTGGGCGATTGCGGCGGACGAGCGTCCGGTGGGCCGGCGTCAGACGCGGACGCGGCGGGTAGGGTGGCGGCGATGCTCCTTGGCGATGATCCGGTTGATCTTCGCCGCCGTCTGCTCGACCTGGCCGGTCTCGTTCGTGACGATCTTGTCGTAGTCGTTCTGACGGGCGATCTCGAGGGCCGCGTTGCGCTGCCGGAGCTCGAGCTCGTCGGCGGTCTCGGTGGCGCGCGCGCGGAGCCGCTGGAAGAGCGCCTCCATCGACGGTGGGATCACGAAGATGAGGAGGGCCTGGCTGACCTGCTCCTTGACGACCTGGGCGCCCTGGACGTCGATCTTGAGCATGACGTCCTTGCCGGTCGCGAGGGCTGCCCGGACCTGGTCGCGTGGCGAGCCGTACCAGTTGCCGTGGACCTCGTTCGCTTCGAGGAACCCGCGCTCGTCGCGCATCCGCAGGAACTCATCGCGGGTGACGAAGTGGTAGTCGACCCCGTCGACCTCGCCCTCGCGCGGGGCGCGGGTCGTCACCGTGACGACGTAGTGGCGGCGATCCTCGAAGCCCCGCTCGCGCTCGTGGCGCCGGAGGGCATCGATGATCGTGTCCTTGCCGACCCCGGACGGGCCCGAGATGATGACCAGCATCGCCCCCGGCGCGCCGTCGATCGTGTAGTCCGGCCGGCCCGGATCGTCGGAGACGTGGCCGTTGGCGTCGAGGATCGGAGGCGTCTCGGGCTCGTCCTCGCGCGGCGTCGCCGCCTCGTGCGGCGTCGCTGCCTCGCCGGTCATCGCCGGCCGTCCGGGCTCGACAGGGCCGCCGGTCCGTCGGTCCGCATCGCTTCGAGGACGGACTCGAGCTCCGGCGGCAGCGGCGCCTCGGCCCGGATCAGCTCGCCCGAGGTTGGCGACGTCAGCTGGAGCCGCCAGGCGTGGAGGAACAGGCGCCCGAGCGGTTCCGCGTCGCCCGTCACCCGCGGGCCCTTCCGCGACGTGCCGGTTCCGTACACGGTGTCGCCCGCGATCGGGTGGCCGATCGCCTCGAGGTGGACCCGGATCTGGTGCGTCCGGCCGGTCACGAGGTCGAGCTCGAGCAGGGTCCAACCGCGCAAGCGCTCGCGGACGCGGTAGCCGGTCGTCGACGCCCGGCCGTCGGGCACGACTGCCATCTTCGTCCGGTGCTTCGCGTCGCGGCCGATCGGCGCCTCGATCCGGCCGACCTCCGCCGAGACCTCGCCGAGGACGAGCGCGAGGTACGTCTTCTTGACCCGCCGGGCCTTCAGCTGGGCCATGAGCGAGTGCTGCGCGCTGTCGGTCCGGGCGACCATCAGGAGCCCGCTCGTGTCGCGGTCGAGGCGATGGACGATGCCCGGCCGCTGGACGCCGGCGATCCCGCCGAACCCGCCCCCGCCCTCGAGGCCGAGGAGGGCGTTGACGAGCGTCCCGCCGCTGTGACCCGGCGAGGGATGGACCACGAGCCCGGCCGGCTTGTCGATGATCAGCAGGTCGCCGTCCTCGTAGATGACGTGGACCGGGATGTCGGGCTCCGGCGTCAGGTCGAGCGGCGCGGGCTCCGGGACGATGAGCTGGAGCGCCGCGCCCGGCCCGATCACGGCGTTCGCCTTGATCGGCACGCCGTCGGCCGTGAGGTTGCCGGCCGTGATCAGCTTCTGGACGTGGCTTCGCGACAGGCCGGTGACGTCGGCGACGTAGCGATCGACGCGCTGGGTCGCCGCGTCCGGCGGGACCAGCAGGGCGTGCGTGCCGGGCCCGGTCATCGCGGCGGACCGTCGCCGCCCGGACGATCGTCCGGCTCGAGGCCATCACCCCAGTCGGCGTCGGTCGGCGTCTCGGGCAACGGAGCGGCCGTCCGAGCGGCCTTGCCTTCCACGAGCGCGGGGCGCAGCGCGGCGATGAACAGGAGCAGGATCGCCACGCTGATCGCACTGTCGGCGACGTTGAACGTGTAGAACCGGGTCGTCCCGATCCCGACGTCGACGAAGTCGACGACGTAGCCGAGCCGGAGCCGATCGATCATGTTGCCGATCGCGCCACCGAGGAGCAAGCCGAGCGTGGTCGACAGGTACGGGCTGGCCGTCGAGCGGGCGTGATACACGACGATCAGGCCGACGACCAGCAGCGACACGACCCCGAACATCGCCGCGTTGTCCTTGAACAGCCCGAACAGGGCGCCGCTGTTCTGGCCGAAGACGATCCGGACGAGGTCGCCGACGACGTCGACCGATTCGCCCGGCGCGAGCGACCGCGTGACGAGGGCCTTGGCGACCTGGTCGGCGACCACGATGGTCAGGGCCAGGGCGATGAACAGCGGCCAGCGGCGTCGGGCGGACGGGGCGACGACGACCGGAGCGTTCGGCTCGGTGGTTGCCGTCGCGCCGGCGCTCGTCTCCGTCACGGGGCGGCCCCGTCGATCCGCCGCAGCGCGATTGCGACTGGCGCGCCGGCGAGCTCGATCGATCCGGCGGTCAGCGCGGGTCCGGACGGCGCCGCGCCGCGTTGGACCTGGTCCGCCAGCGTCTCCTCGGCGACGGCGTCGAGATGAGCCGCCACCGGGTCGGGGAGGCCGTCGACCCAGAGCTCGATCCGGTCGTCGAGGGCCAGGCCGGCGTCCTTGCGGAGGTCCTGGACGGCCCGCTGGAGCTCGCGGGCGTCGCCCTCGGCGCGCAGGTCGTCGGTCAGCTCCGTGTCGATGACGACGACCAGCCCCTCGTCGTGGGCGACGGCGGTCCCCGGCCGTGGGCTGGCGAGGATCTCGACCTCGTCCGGCGCGAGCGTCACGCCGCCCAGCGTCACGGAGCCGTCCGAGTGGTACTCGACCGCATTCTCGCGGGCGGCGGCCATGATCGCGGGGATCGCCGCCCCATGCTTCTTGCCGATCTTCGGCAGGAGCGGCTTGACCCGGCGCTCGACGAGATCCGACTCGTCGCCGATCAGGATGACCTCGCGGACGTTGACCTCGTCGCGGATCAGAGCGACGAGGGCCTCCTCGTCGGCGAGCCGGCCGCCGGGCAGGGCGAGCCAGAGGCGGGCGAGCGGCTGGCGGGTCCGCAGCCCGGCCGAGCCGCGCAGCGTCCGGGCCAGCTCGACCGCCGACCGGGCGAGGGCCATCGCGCGCTCGAGCGGCTCGTCCCGATCGGGCGCCAGCTCGTCCGCGGGCCACCGGGTCAGATGGACGCGAGTCCGGGGCGCCGGCGACGTCGGCCGCCAGGTTGCCGTACATCGAATCGGTCAGGAACGGCAGGATCGGCGCCGCGAACCGGGTCAGGGCAAGGAGCGCGCCGTGGAGGGTCGCGAAGGCAGCCGCTGCGATCGGCGGCGTCCTCGTTCCGCGAGAACCGCTTGCGCGACAGGCGCAGATACCAGGTCGACAGGTCGTCGATGTAGGTCGAGATCGCGCGGCTGGCGACGACGGCGTCGGTGTCGGCCAGGCGATCGCCGACCACAGCCGCGGTCGCCGCCGCCCGCGACCGGATCCAGCGATCGAGGACGGTCCGGCCGGCGCGCGGCCCCGTCCGCGGTCCCCGCCCCCGGCGACCACCCTGCCAGCCGGGCGTAGGTCACGAAGAACGCGTAGACGTTCCACAGCACGAGCAGCTCGCGGCGTGCCTCGTCGGCGGCGTGCCAGCCGAAGTTGATGTTCTCCTCGGGCCGCGCCTTGGCGAACAGCCAGCGCATGACGTCGACGCCCATCCGCTCGGCGGCCTCGTCGAAGTCGATCGCGTTGCCCCAGCTCTTGTGCATCGGCCGGCCGTCCTCGCCGAAGACGAGGGCGTAGCCGAAGATCGTCTTGAACGGCGGCTCGCGGCGGAGGACCGTCGACATCGCCAGCATCGAGTAGAACCAGTTCCGGAACTGGCCGGGGAAGCTCTCGGTGATGAAGTCGGCCGGGAACCACTGGCGCCAGTAGTCGGGGTCCTCGCGGAAGTGGAGCGTCGAGAACGGCACGATCCCGGCGTCGAGCCACGGATTGCCGACGTCGCGGATCCGCTCGACCGGCTCGCCGCAGGACGGGCAGGCGATCGTCACCTCGTCGATGTGCGGCCGGTGCGGGGTGTGGCCCTCGAACCGCTCCCAGCCGTCGACCGCTCGCTCGTGCAGCTCCTCGCGACCGCCGACGACGTCGAACGTGCCGCACGCCTTGCAGTCGTAGATCGGCAGGGCCAGGCCCCAGTAGCGCTTCTTGCTGATCATCCAGTCGTGCATGTTGATCAGCCAGTCGAGCTCGCGGTCGTAGCCGAAGCCCGGGATCCAGCGGATCTGGTCGACGACCTCCATGATCTGGTAGCGGAGGCTGGCGTCGATCTCGGCCGACGGTGAGCTCCGAGCGCGGCCGGTCGTAGACCGGGCCCATCGAGATGTACCACTCGTCGACGAGGCGGAAGACGAGCGGCGTCTGGCAGCGCCAGCAGTGCGGGTAGCGGTGGTGGATCGTCTCGAGCCGGTAGAAGCGGTCCTCGCGCTTCAGGTGCTCGACGATCGGATCGGTCACGTCGCGGACGTCGCGGCCGGTCAGCGACCCGAAGCCGTCGATCACGATCCCGCTGTCGTCGAGCGGGGCGATCATCGGCAGGCCGAGCGCCTTGCCGAGGGCGTGGTCCTCCGCGCCGCAGCCGGGCGCGATGTGGACGATCCCGGTCCCCTCGTCCTCGCCGACCTCGTCCCAGGCGATGACGCGGTGCTCGTACGGCGCGTCCGCGGCGATCGGTGAGGCACCCGTGTCGAACGCCTTCCGGACCGCCGGCAGCTCGTCGAACGGGCCCTCGTAGCGCCAGCCCACGAGGTCGGACCCGGCGAGCTCCTCGAGGACCTCGAACGGCCCGGCGAGGGCGTGCTTCAGCGTGCCCTTGCCGAGCCAATGGATCGCGTCGCCCTGGCGGACCTTGACGTAGCGCAGCGCCGGCCCGACCGCGGCCGCCACGTTCGAGGTCAGCGTCCAGGGCGTCGTCGTCCAGACGAGGAGGTCCTCGCCGGGTCGATCGAGAAGCGGCAGGCGGACCGTCAGGCCGGGGTCGTCGCGGTCGGCGTAGCCCTCGTTCATCTCCATCTGGGAGATGCCGGTCCCGCAGCGGGCGCACCACGGCATCGTGTCGTGGCCCTTGTACAGCCAGCCCCGCCGGTGGACCTCCTTGAGGAAGCCCCAGATCAGGTCGTTGTTCTCGTTGCTGAACGTGAAGTAGCTGCCGCCGGTGTCGGGCATCCCGAGCCGCCCGACGAGCATCTCGACGCTGTCGCTGACCGGGCCGTTGGGACCTTCGATCGGTGGTGACCGTGGTCGGATCGGCGGCGAGCAGGTCGCGCAGCCGGCGCAGCTCATCGGGATCGTTCCAGTCCATCCACATCCCGAGCCGGATGCTCTGCTCGGTCTGGCGGGCGGCGTACGTCAGGACACGCTGCTTGCACAGCGACACGAACTCGGCGATCCCGTAGTCCTCGATGTCGCGCTTGCTCGTGAAGCCGAGGTCGCGCTCGACGTTGACCTCGACCCACAGGCCCTGGCAGTCGAACCCGTTCTGGTAGCGCTGGTCCTCGCCGAGCATGGCGTGGAACCGCTGGTAGAGGTCCTTGTACGCCCGGCCCCAGGCGTGGTGGACGCCCATCGGGTTGTTGGCCGTGATCGGGCCATCGAGGAAGGACCAGCGCGGGCCGCCGACGTTCCGGGCACGGAGTCGCTCGAACGTCCGGCGCTCACGCCACTCGGCCAGGATCTCGTGCTCCTGGGCGACGAGGTCGGGTTTCGCGCTGACGGGTCGGAACATCGGGCCTCGTTGGAAGTGCGGCGACTCAGCGGCAGGGCGGGCGGGTGGGAAGTATCAGCGATCCCGTCAGGCTGGGTGGGAGGCATCTGCCTCCGACGGTGGACACCGGCCGAAACCACCGAGCGGGGCGACGGGCAGCCTCAACGACGGTCGACGGGTGTCCGAGTATCCTACCCGCGATGCAGCGCGCGCAGGAGCCGCGGCCTCGAGCGAAGTCGCCGTTCGTCGCCGCCGTGCTTTCCCTCCTGTTTCCGGGGCTCGGTCATGCGTATGCCGGGGCCTACCACCGCGCCGTCGGCTTCGCCGCCCCGCCGATCCTGATCGGCGCGCTCGTGGCCGGCATCGCCCTCCGGACGGAGCCGACGAAGCTGATCGAGTTCGTCCTGACGCCGATCGTGCTGCCCGGGATCTTCATCGTCAACCTGATCGTGCTCGTCTATCGCCTCGTCGCGATGGTCGACGCCTACCGGGTGACCGCCTTCCTGAATGCCGTCGCGATGAGCGGCGGCGGCCGGCTCGGGCGGCCCCGGCTGGTCTTCAATTCCCTGTCGGTCGGCGGCCTGCTCGCGGCGATCCTCGTCATGTCCGCCGCCCATGTCGTCGTCGCCAAGTACGACCTCCAGGCGTCGGAGTTCCTCGACGACCCCTGCGTGTTCCTCGCCAATGACACGAACGATTCGGCCGCTTGCAGCGACGATGAGCCGTCGCCGTCCGGCACGCCCCGGCCGAGCGACGAGCCGCTTGACTCCCCCACCCCCTCGCCATCGGAACCGCCCGTCCAGGGCTCGGCCCTGCCGAACGCCTCGGTCCCGCCGTGGAACGGCACGGAACGGCTGAACATCCTCCTGATCGGCTCGGACCAGCGCCCGGGCGACGGCACGTACAACACCGACACGCTGATCGTCGTCTCGATCGATCCGGTGACCAAGCAGGTCGCGATGTTCAGCCTGCCGCGCGACTCGACGGACCTGCCGCTGCCGCCGGGCAGCCGGCTCGCGTCGGCCTTCGGAGGGTTCTACCCGAACAAGATCAACTCGCTCTTCACTCAAGTCCGGAACCGTGCCGACCTCGTGGCCGGGACCAACACGACCCGCGGCTACAACGCCCTCAAGGCCGTCCTCGGCAACCTCTATCAGCTCGACATCAAGTACTTCGTCGAGGTCAACTTCCAGGGCTTCAAGCAGGTCGTGGACGCCGTCGGCGGGGTGACGATCAACGTCCAGGTCCCGGTCATCGACGACAGCTACCCCGCCGACTCCGGCCGCCACGCCCGGATCTACATCCCCGCCGGGATCCAGCACATGACCGGCGCCGAGGCGCTCGTCTACGCCCGATCACGGCACGGTTCGGACGACTTCGATCGGGGCTTCCGCCAGCAGCGGGTGCTGACGTCTCTCCGCGAGCAGGCCAACGTCGCCAACCTGATCCCGCGGATCCCGGAGCTGCTGAAGGCGGTCAAGAAGACGGTCCGGACCGACATCCCCCAGGCCGAGCTCGCCAAGCTGGCCGGTCTCGCCGGCAGCGTCGATTCGAAGAACATCCGCTCGTACGTGTTCTCGTACCCGCGCTACGGCAGCCAGGTCCTCGCCCCGATCTACAAGTACCTGCCCAACGTGGACAAGATCCGGCTGGCGGTCGCCAACGCGTTCAAGGTCGATCCCGACCTCGAGCCCACGCGAGCGGCCCTCGGCGACGAGAACGGCTCGATCTGGGTCCTGAACGGCGGCGGACCGGCCGGGCGGGCGACGTCCCTCGCGGCGTATCTCGAGTTCTACGGGCTGACCGCATCCGCACCGACGACGAAGCCGGACGTGACGGGCCTCGCGAACACCCGGATCGTCGTCTACAACGGCGCCGAGGCGCGGCTGCCCGAAACGATCGCGTTCCTCGAGGTGAAGTTCAAGGTCAAGATCGAGCTGAAGCAGGATGCCGCGGTCCACGTCGACGTGATCGTGTCGACCGGCTCAGCGACCCCGAACCTGGCGCCGCCCCCGTCGAGCTGACAGGCCGGCGACGCGTCCGTGGTGCGCCTCCCGCCGCGCTGCCGCTCCCTCTTTCGCTCAGGAAGGTGCCGCATCCGGTTGAGCGGCTCCTGCGGTCTATTCGGGCCCGCCCACGCTCAAGCAGCCGAATTCTGCTCGGCTCGTCAGGAATGGCACGCCTGAGCGTCAGAGATCGGGGGTCCGCGGGCGGTCTAGAAGGAACGTCTCGCCTGAGCGCCAGAGATCGGGGTCCGCGGGCGGTCCAACAGGAACGTCTCGCCTGAGCGCGAGACGTCCGCGCCATGAAGATGGCGCAGGGCACCGGGCGCTCAGTCGGAGGGAATCTCCGTGAGCCAGTGCCGATACTCCGGCAGCCGCCCGCGGACGGCGTCGAAGTAGCGCTCCTTGACCAGCGACGTGATCGGGCCGACCTCGCCCGACCCGAGCGGACGGTGGTCGATCTCGGTGACCGGCGAGATCTGGACGCCGGTCCCGCACAGGAACATCTCGTCGGCGACGTACAGCTCGGAGCGATCGATCGACCGCTCGAGGACCGGGATCTTCTCGTTCCGGAGGAGCTCCATCATCGCCAGCCGCGTGACGCCCTCGAGCAGGTCGTCGTTGACCGGCGGGGTGAGCGCGACGCCGTCGCGGACGACGAACAGGTTGGCCGCCGATGCCTCGTTGACGTGGCCGTCGGCCGTCAGCACGACGGCCTCGTCGAAGCCGTTCATCTCGGCCTCCGACTTCTGGAAGGCCATGTTCACGTAGCCGCCGACGATCTTGCCGCGGGCCGGCAGCGCCTCGTCGGCGTTGCGTCGCCAGGACGAGGTCATCACCCGGATGCCGACATCGGTGTCGACGTAGTTCCCGAACGGGATCGCGATGATGTAGAGCTCGTTCTCGAGGTGGTGGAGGCGGACGCCGATCGCCTTCGTCGACTTGTAGAACGACGGTCGGATGTAGGCGTCCTCGCGGAACTGGTTGCGCCGGACGGTCTCGACGATGAGCCCGGTCAGCTCGTCGACCGACGGCACGTTCTCCATCAGGAGGATCCGGCAGGACTGGCGGATGCGCTCGACGTGCTCGCGGATCTTCAGCCCGTAGAGCTTGCCCTGATCGGCGTTCCAGTAGGCCCGAATGCCCTCGAACGTGGCGGTCCCGTACATGAACGCGTGGGTCATGATGCTGACCTTGGCGTCCTTCATCGCGACGAAGTTGCCCTCGAAGTACGCGATGCAGTCGTCGAGGCTGCGCGGCGCCGGAGCGCTGTGCGGATCGGTCGCCGGGGTCTCCGTCCCGGACGCGGCCTCGGCCGAGCCGGGCTTCTGGGTCAGCATGCGGACGCTCCTGCGAGGGTCGGCGGCGCGAGCGCCGCGGGGTCGTCTGACGGTCGATCGAGAATACCACGGGAGGTTGCGGCTCCCGGTCGCAGCCGTTCGCCGATCGAGCCGTTGGCAGGCCCGTGGCGGGCGGCTAGAAGGCGCCGGCCAGCGAGGCGCCCACGATCCCCAGGTAGACGACGTAGAAGGCGCCGCCGATCAGCAGCCCGCGTCCGCGCAGCCGTCCCGAGCGGGCCATCGGGATGAAGATCGCAGCCGACGCCATGAAGGCGATCGCGGCCGAGAAGAAGGCAACCCGGCTGTCGGCGCTGAAGTGCCAGGCGTCCGACGCGAAGAGCAGGGCGACGACGGTCGGGATCGTCGACTGGAACACCATCGCGCCGGTGATGTTGCCCATCGCCAGCGTGTCCTTGCCCTGGCGGACCCAGATCACCGAGTTGAACTTCTCGGGCAGCTCGGTCGCGATCGGGGCGATCACGAGGGCGACGATGATCGGGGCGATCCCGAGGGAGCTGGACAGGTGCTCGACGGAGTCGACGAAGAAGAACGCCCCGACGATGATCAGGCCGAGGGCGAACAGGACCTGGATGTTGACCACGCGGAGACGCGGCACGACTCCCTCGCCGTTCGGCGTGGCCGGATCGATGCGGTTGAAGCGGAGCGGCGCGAGATCGTCGAGGTCGACGCTCGGGTCGTCCTCGAAGTGGCCCTTGACGTACCAGCCGTAGATCAGGACCAGCACCGACGGCGACGACCCACTTCGGCCAGGCCGGCTCGAGCGGCAGGAAGGCGGCGGCGATCGCGATGAAGTAGGCGATGGCGAAGTAGCGCATGTCGTGCGCCGAGCACGCCCGTGTCGACCGGCATGACGTCGCCGGCCGGTCGCTTCCGCGCGACATACAGGACGGCGATGCCGGTCACGAACATCGCGAGGGTCGACAACATGAACGGGGCGCCCAGGATCGCGCCCACGCCGATGCCGTGGGACGACGACGATCCGCCGCCGGTCAGGATCGCGATGATCGGGATCATCGTCTCGGGCAACGCCGTCCCGACGGCCGCCAGCACGGAACCGACCGCGCCCTCGGCCAGCTCGAGCTTCCGGCCGAACCACTCGATGCCGTTCGTGAACAGCTCGGCGCCGATCAGGATGACGACGAACGCGGCGACCAGGATCACGAACTCCACGTCAGCCCTCCAGGCCCTTCGCGAGGGCGACGCTTGCAACGATCACGAGGAGAATCAGACCGGCGACGATCGCCATCGTCCGCTCGCCGCGCCGGGCGTAGCCGACGAGCGACGCGATGACGCGGGCCGACGGCGTCGCGACGACGACGACGAGTCCGAGCCAGAGGAAGCCGGCCGCATGGAGGGCGGTGAGGTCGGCCACGAGCCGGCCGAGGTCGAAGGCGGGTCCGCCGGACAGCGGCCCGATGCCCGCCGCCAGCATCAGGCCAAGGCCGACGACCAGCACGGCGATCGCAGCGTACGGTGCCGATCGCCAGCAGGCGAGCGATCGTCCGCTCGAGCCCGAGCGATCCTGGCTCCTGCGAGCTCTTCGGTTCCAATCCGGCGCCCGTCGCCGATCCGAACAGACCGCCCGGGGTCGAGGCGGTCATGCGATTGCTCGCTGAAGCATCTGCCACGCAGTGTAAAGCAGGATCGCGACGAACAGCCCGCGCAGGATCCGGAGGTCGATCCGGGCGGCGATCCGCGAGCCGATGCTGGCCCCGATGAACACCCCGACCGCGGTCGGGCCGGCGACGTACGGATCGATCCCGCCGCGGAGCAGGTAGATGATCGCGCTCGCCGAGGCGGTGATCCCGATCATCAGGTTGCTCGTCGCGGTCGCGACGCGGAGCGGCACGCCCATGACGACGTGCATGACCGGGACCTTGATCAGCCCGCCACCGATCCCGAGCAGGGCCGACGCGACGCCGGCCCCGATGCTGCCGATCACCCCGAAGCCGAGCCGCCGGACGCGGTAGCCAGGCCCCGACAGGTCGTCGAGGAAGGCTCGAGTCGCGCTCGGGGTCGCGGCCGTGTCGTGCGGGAAAGGCCACGGCCGGCGCAGGCGGCCGCGATCGAGGGCGCGGGCGCGCCGGACGGCTCGGGATCGCGCCGGCGGGCCATCGTCACGGCCACGTAGACCAGGAGGCCGGTGAACGCGAGCTCGAGGACGCGCTCCGGCAGCAGGAAGGCGACGAGCCCGCCGACCATCGCCCCGCACGCCGTGAACAGCTCGAGGGTCATGCCCAGGCGGAGGTTGGCGACCCGCCGCTCGAGGTAGACCCCGGCGGCGGCGCTGCTCGTGACGATGACGCAGATCAGGCTGACGCCCACGGCCGTGAGCAGCGGCAGCCCGAACGCGAGGGTGAGGAGCGGGACGATCAGGATTCCGCCGCCCAGCCCGAGCAGCGAGCCGAAGAGCCCAGCTGCGACCCCACCTCCGAGAAGGAGAATGCCGTCGATCATGTCACGCGAGCGAACCGCTGCCCCGAGCGTTCAGCGCGCACGCGCGCTCGCAAGTCGGAGGCGGAGCTCGCCGGTCCGCGCCGCCGCACGGGCTCGCGACCCATCCGCCCGAGGATTACGGGCGGAGGTGCTGTGGGGCGTACGGCAGCAGGGCGACGATCCGGGCTCGCTTGAGGGCCACGGCCAGCTCGCGCTGGTGCTCGGCGCAGGTGCCGGTCTTGCGACGCGGCTCGATCTTCGCTCGCTCCGAGAGGTAGCGGCGGAGGCGGTTGACCTCCTTGTAGTCGATCGACACCGTCTTGTCTGCGCAGAACGCGCAGACCTTCCGGCGGCGTCGGTCGCGGTAGTAGTCGTCGCGCTTCTTGGCTCGTGCTGCGGGGGGCATTCAGTGTCTCCTGGTGGCGCGGCGCGGGGGTCGCGCAGTCGGTCGGTCGAGGTCCGTCGGCGGTCGAGTGAAACCGCTGGATCGGGTCGTCAGAACGGAAGGTCGTCGAGATCGCTCGTGTCGTCGAAGCTGCCGCCACCGCTCCGAGGGGCAGTGCCGCCACCTGCGGGGGCCGCGGCGGATGCGCCGGCCGGACGAGGCGGCGCGGAGGACGTCGCACCGGCGAACTCGCCGTCGCCGTCCTCGCGGTTGCGCTTCTCGAGGTTGACCAGGCTGTCGGCGGTCAGCTCGAGCGACGTCCGCTTCTGGCCATCACGGCCCTCGAACTCGCGGGTCTTGAACCGACCCTCGACGAAGACCTTGTTGCCCTTGCGGAGGTTCTCGGCGGCGCGCTCGGCGCGGTCGCCCCAGACGCTGACCCGGAACCAGTCGGTCGCCTCGACCCACTCGCCGGTCTGCTGGTTCTTCGTGCTCTGGTTGACGGCGACGTTGAACTGGGTGACCGGCCGGCCGCTGGGCGTGTAGCGCATCTCCGGATCCGCGCCCAGGTTGCCGATGATCATCACCTTGCAGAGGGCCATCGTGTGCGCTCCTCAGTCGATGGCGGCCGGGGCCGCCTCGGTCTCGGACTCGTCGATCCGCTCGGCCCGCTCGTCGTCCTCGTCGTCCTCGTCGTCCGGGGACGAAAGGTCGGGACCGTCGGCCTCGTCGAGGCCGTCATCGATGCCGTCGCGGCGTCCCTGTCGGGCGGGCCGCTCGTCGCGGGTCACGAGGTGGCGGAGGACCTCCTCCGTGATCTGGAGGGTTCGCTCCATCTCACCCAGGGCGTCCGGCGGCGCCTCGAAGAGGACGATGTGGTACGAGCCCTCGCGGTAGCGGTCGATCTGGTACGCCAGACGGCGGCGGCCCCACGGCGCGACCTTGATGATCTGGCCACCGGACGCCACCAGCTGGCGGGTGGTGCGGTCGAGGACCGCCTGGGCCTTGTCGTCCGCGACATCGGGACGCAGGACGAGCATGAGTTCGTATCGGCGCATGCGCCAGTTCACTCCTTCCAATGGGAATCGTCCCGCTGACGGCAGAGCCGGCGCGGAACCGAAAGGAAACGGTCTCGAAGCATAGCACGGGCCCCTGCTCCGGCAGTTCACAGCCGATGCCCCGCCGCTTCACAGCCGATGCGCCCGCCGCTTCACTGCCGATGCCCCGCGAGGGCCCCCGCGCTGCACTCGACCGCGAGGCCGCGCCACGCTCGACGACAGGGAAACCGCCGACTGGACGGCCCGCCGCCGCTCGCCCGTTGTATCCTCTCGGCCATCGGTTCGGGGACCCCCAACCGCTCCACCATGGCGACCATCCCTGCCTTCGGAGGATCCGTGCCCGCAAGCACCGTCCTGCTCATCGGTTCCGATCCGGCTTCGGCCGAGAACATCTCGTCGGTCCTGACCGGCGTCGGCTACACCGTCACGACCGCGGCCGACCCGAACGATGCGTTCGCATTGGTCGCGTCCAACCAGATCGTCATCGTCGACATCGTCACCGGCGACCGGTCCGCCGCGGACGTCTGCCGCGAGATCCGGGCGACCCCGTCCCTGGTCGCGGTCCCGGTCCTGTGCATCAGCCAGACCGACGAGGTCGAGGAGCGGATCAAGTTCCTCGAGGCCGGCGCCGACGACGTCATGGCCAAGCCATTCGACGCCCGCGAGCTCGAGGCCCGGGTCGAGGCCCTCCTCCTCCGGTTCCAGCGCTCGAAGGACCTCAGCGCGGTCGTCTCGACCGACGGCGTCACCGTGACCCGGACCCATCGGGTCATCGCCGTCCACAGCCCGAAGGGCGGGGTCGGGACGTCGACGATCGCGGTCAACATCGCGATGGCGGCTGCCCAGCGGAAGCCCGATCGGGTCGTCATCGTCGATCTGGATCTCCAGTTCGGCCAGGTGGCCACGCACGTCAACATCCTGCCCCGCCAGACGCTGGCCGACGTCGTTCGTGACGAGGCCGCACTGCGCGAAGCCGAGATCCTCCGGACCTACGCGACGAAGCACGACACCGGCCTGCACGTGCTGGCCGGCTCGACCGGCCCCGAGCTGGCCGGGACGATCACGGCCGACCATGTCGACCGGATCCTGACGCTGCTCCTCGACACGTACGACCAGGTCGTGATCGACGCCGGGTCTTGGCTGGACGAGCGGACGATGCAAGCCTTCGAGCATGCCGAGAACGTCCTGTTCGTGGTCATTCCGGAGATCGCGGCCCTCAAGGCGACGACGGCCCTCATCGAGTACATGAACGAGGCCGGCACCGTCTCGTCGAAGACGATGTTCGTCCAGAACAACCCGTTCGGGCGCGAGATCCTCAAGCTGCGCGACGTCGAGCAGGCCCTCGGGACGAGGGTCGCCGCCGAGCTGCCGTACGACCCGTTCCTCTACCACAAGGCCGTCAACGAAGGCATCCCGATCGTCCTCGGCGCGCCGCGGTCCGCCCCGGCCGAGCGGCTCGTCAAGCTGTCGAGCGTCGCCTTCGGGGCCGACGGCGTGCTTCCGCCGGCCGCTGCCGGCGAGGAGCGCAAGGCGAGCGGCCGCTTCGGGTTCCGCCGCCGCTGAGGCTCCACCCGGCGGCCCGAAGGGACGCCCTGGTCAGCAGGTCCGCGGGTGGGCCGTCGGATGCGCCGTCGCGTACGACACCGGCTCGACCGAGATCCGCTTCGCCTCGACGATGAGCTTCGGGTACGTCGAGTTCGGGCCCTCGGACGTCTGGAGCCAGAGTCGTTCGGCCGTGATCCCCAGCGCGTTCTGGATCGACCTGACGTGGCGCCGAACCCGATCGATCCTGTAGGTGACCATCTTGCTGTCGGTCGTGTAGACCCGGACGAGCTTGCCGATCATCGCGGCGCCGTTGTTCACCTTCGACGCATTCAGCAGCGGCAGGAACATCCCGGTCCGGGCGTGGGCGTAGATGTAGGTCACGCCGGGCTCGCGCGGCTGGGCGAGCTCGCGCAGGTACATCGCAACACCGCACTTCGGGTAGCCGGTCGCCAGGATGACCGGGAGGTTGATCGAATAGGCGTTGATCGCGATCCGCGTCGCCTTGTTGAATTGGAAGGTGGCACACCGCTGCGACGTGCCGGAGGTGACCCGGACGGACACCGTGTAGAGGCGAATCTTGCTCCAGATCCGGCCCATCGAGACCTGACCGACGGCCCTCGCCGCCGAGCCCGCCCCGCTGCCGTCGACCTTCACGTAGCCCCCGTCGAAGAGCAGGGTCCCGACGCGTGAGCAGCTCCCGGCCCGCACCCGGACCGAGTAGGTCGCGTCCGCGCGGAGGCCGTTGAGCTCGATCGTCATGGCCCCCGTCAGGATGTAGCCATTGAGGACGATCCTGCCGTTCGACCCGCTGGCGCCGAGATCCGCCCACCACATCCGTTTGACGGTCGCGGCCGACGCCGGTCCCGCAGCGACAAGGACGAGGACGACGGCAGCCAGGACGATCAGGGCGCGGCGCATGGGCTTACCTCCTGCGATTGTGGTGCCGGAGCAGGGGTTCGAACCCTGACGACCTTGCGGTCAACGGTGTTTAAGACCGTCGCGTCTGCCTGTTCCGCCACTCCGGCGCAGGTCCCAGCGTAGCGGGCGCGGCCGCCGGCTGACGGCATACTTGCGCCGTGTACATCCCCGATCACTTCCGGCCGACCGACGACGAGGTGGCCGAGCTGCTCGCCAACATCGGCGCGGCCGATCTGATCACCGCCACGGCCGACGGCCTGCTCGCGACGATGCTGCCGCTGATCTACGAGGCGCCGGGGTCGTCGGAGGCGGCCGGCGAGCACGGCCGGCTGCTGGGCCACGTCGCCCGCAACAACCGCCAGTGGAAGGTTCCGCCGAACGGCGAGGCGATGGTGATCGTCCGCGGCCCCGACGCCTACATCTCGCCGGCCTGGTACGCGACGAAGCGCGAGCACGGTCGGGTGGTCCCGACCTGGAACTACGTCACGGCCCACATCCACGGCCGGCTCGCGATCCACGACGATCCGGCCTGGGTCGAGGTCAACGTCCGGGCCCTCAGCGATCGCCACGAGGCGTCGCGCACCGAGCCGTGGTCGGTCGACGACGCTCCCCTGCCCTACATCGAGGGTCAGCTCAAGGCGATCGTCGGGATCGAGCTCGTCATCACCCGGATCGAGGCCAAGTTCAAGCTCAGCCAGAACCGGTCGGTCGAGGACGTCGACGGCGCGATCGCCGGGCTGGCCGACGGGCGTGCGAACGGGCACCCGATGGCCGACGCCATGCGCGACGCGGCCAAGGCCCGCTGACGGGCGACGGAGCCGAGGCACTACTCGTCCTGCGACAGGATGACGACCGAGTAGGGCCCGAGCCCGACGCTGATCCGCTGGGCCATCCCGTCGTGGGTCTCGGCCTCGCTGTCGGCATCGAGCGAGTCGACGGTCTCGAATTCCGGGTCGTAGCCGTCCCAGTCGCTGTTGAACCGGACCCGCCAGCGACCGGCCCGCGGCACGCCGACGTGATAGTCGGGATACGCCTCGGTCGAGAAGCTGGCCAGAACGATCACGTCGTCGCGCGGCCCGCCCTCGAGCCAGCGGTGCCAGCCCAGGACGCCGGCGTCCCGGTTGACGTGGTGGACCGTGACGTGCTCGCCACGGAGGCCGCGTGAGACGTCGACGGTGTTGCGGCGGAGCGAGATCAGGTCGCGGTGGAGCCGGAGGAGCCCGGCGTGACGGTGGCGCAACGTCCAGTCGAGCCCGTCCTCGTCGCTGAACCACGAACCTTCGACGAGCTCCTGCCCCTGGAAGAGCATCGGGATTCCGGGGCTCGTCAGGACGATCGCGCTGCCCAGGGTCGCCCGCTTCTTCGACGCCCAGCTGTTCGCGTAGCCCGGCCAGATCTCCTCGGGGACGCGCGCCGAGCCGTTGGCGTCCTCGTCGTGCGACTCCGTGTAGATCACCCGCGCGAACGCGGCGGCGTCCTCGATGCCCGGATCGATCACCCCGACGACCGACACGATGTCGCGATCGTCGTCGCTGCTCGCCACCAGCGCCGTCCGGACGAAGTGGACGAACGCGCCGTCCCACTGGGCGCCGAAGCCGGCCCCGCCGTCAGCTGCCGGCGTCGTGATGGCCAGGTCGGATCGGAGGTCCTCGGCGATCGTCAGCCGGCCCGGGTAGCGTTCGGCGATCTCGGCGTTGACGTCGGCCATGAACCGCCAGCCGTCCTCGATCCGGTCGGCGCCGTTGTTGCCGTCGCCGTAGATGCTCGAGATCCAGGCGGTCGCATCCCAGCGCAGGCCGTCGACGCGGAACTCATCGAGCCACTGGATCGCGCTGTCGCGGAGGAACGCCCGGACCTCCGTCCGACCGTAGTCGGGACGGGTGTCGCCCCACGGCGTGGTCGAGCGCTCGTCCTCGTAGAAGTAGATCCCGCCCTTGTCGTTCTCCGCCCAGCCGTCGAACTGCCAGATGTCGAGATCGCTCGGGCCGAGGTGGTTGTAAACGACGTCGAGGATGACGGCGATCCCGGCCGCATGGGCGTCGCGGACGAGGGCCTTCAGGTCGTCGGGCGAGCCGTAGGTGCTCTCCACGGCGAACGGGTAGGCGGTGTTGTAGCCCCAGGAGCGGTCGCCGGCGAACTCGAATGGGGGCATGAGCTGGATCGCCCCGACCCCGAGCTCCTTGAGGTAGCGGAGCCGGCGGCGGACGCCGTCGAGCGTGCCCGGCTGGCCGCGGAGCCCCTCGCCGAACGTCCCGACGTGGAGCTCGTAGACGACCAGGTCGTTCCACGGCGGCTGGTGGAACTCGGCGTCACCCCAATCGAAGGCGGCAGGGTCGTAGATGACGGCGTTGCCGACCGAGTTGGTCAGCCGTCGCGCCCGTGGGTCGATCCGGTTCCGTTCGCCGGCCGGCGTCTGGAGGACGAAGCGGTACTCGTCGCCGGCGTGCGCCTCGGGGACGTCCGCGGACCAGGTCTCGGCCTGGCCGGCATCGTCGCGGCCGAGCGGATGGCGGGCGGCGTCCCAGTCGTTGAACGTGCCGACCACGCTGACGGCGGTGGCGTGCGGGGCCCAGACGCGGAAGGTCGTGCCGCTCTCGGGACCCTCGGCGAAGGGCACGGCGCCCATGCCGGAGCGCGGGGAGGACGGTCTGGGAGGCACGAACGCGAGGCTACACGACGGCGCATGTCGCCGGGTCACCCGCTCGCAGCCACGCCTGCGCAGAGGACCCCAGCGCCGCCGTCGTGCCCGCGAGCACCGCCGCTCGACGGCCGCGAGTGCGGCGGCCGCGGTCACATTCAAGTCAGCAGCAGCCCGACACGGCGCGCCAGCGTCATCGGCCCAGTGTCGCAGGCGACCGGCGCCCGCCCCGTAGACTGGCGGCGATGACAGGCTGGCTTCCACGCCTCTGGGCCCAACCCTCGGCGGTGCTCCTCTTCGTCCAGCTCCTCGGCGTGCTGCTGTACCCGTTCATGGACGAGTCGGCCGTCGGACGGGCCGCGCTCTCCTCATTCGCCCTGGTCGTCCTCTTCCTGGCGGTCCGGGCCGTGCGGGCGACGCCCGCCCTGTTGTGGGTCTCCATCCTGCTGGGCCTGCCGATCGTCGTCCTGACGATCCTCGAGGTCGTCGACCCGCTCAACACCCAGGTCATCCTGTGGTCGTCGGTCCTGCACGCGGTCTTCTATTTCTACACGAGCCTCGCGTTGCTGCGATACATGTTCCTCGACCGTTTCGTGACGACCGACGAGCTCTGGGCGACCGGCGCGACATTCACCGTCGTGGCGTGGGCCTTTGCCTACACCTTCATGGCCGTCCAGGTCATCTGGCCGGGATCGTTCACGGCGGCCGTCGACGGGGACGCCCAGCGAACGTGGTTCCAGCTGCTCTTCCTGTCGTTCACGAACCTGACGAGCGTCGGCCTGTCCGACATCACGCCGATCCTGCCCCATGCCCGCTCGTGGGTCATGATCGAGCAGGTCGCGGGCATGATGTACGTCGCGCTCGTGATCTCCCGGATCGTCGGGCTGACGATCGCGCGGCAGCGGGCCTGACGGGGGCCGAAGTCGCCAACCGGGTCAGCGTTCCCGTCGACCTGCGTGCAGGGCCTCGATGGTTTCCCGAATCCGACGCGCCCGGGTCTCGGGCCGCTTCGCGCCCTCGACGTCCCGGACAAACGCATTGCGGTAGAAGGTCGCCAGCGACTCGAATCTCCGGCGGGCGGGCGGGTCGGCTGCCAGAGCGTCGCGGAAGTCCGGCGCAAGGCCGTCGACCTGCGGGCCCTCGGGCTCGAGGATGACGGTCACGCGATCGCCCGATTTGACGATCCCGGCCCGACACCACGACGGGCCGAGCTCGAGGTAAGGATCAGCCCCGCGCTGAACGATGACCCCGCGAACGCGCATCCCGGCGATCGAGCCGGCAACGTGGTGCCGGTCCTTGTGGCCCCACGTTTGGTCAGGATCAGCTGGCAGGCGGACGGCGATCCCACCGTTGGCGCGTCCCTTTGCCGATGTCTCGAATCGCATCGCCCGGCGGGTCAATTCGTGGATGGAGCTTGGAGGCGACGACCGGATTCGAACCGGTGAATAGAGGTTTTGCAGACCTCCGTGTTGAACCACTTCACCACGTCGCCAGAAGAAACAGCCGACCCGCTGCAGGGACCGGCCACTGCCCGGTCCCTGACCGCGCGCGTCACCAGCCACGACCTGGAGAGGCGGAGTCGTCCCGCTGCCCGATCGTCGGCACGCCGACGGCGTTCATCTTATCCGTCACGCGAGGATCCGGCCGGGCGGTGCCCTTGGCGTGGCCGCGCTCGCGCATCGCCTGGGTCGGGCCGGGTGCTCGCGCGACGATCCATCAGGAAGGCGACGGCCCGCCCCCGGCGGAACTCGGAGGCGTGAGCTCGAGAACCGGGGCTTCCCCGGGCTCCGGCGACCCAAGCTCGTGGTCCACGGCCCGCAGCGCGAAACCGAACTCGCAGCCGCCACCCGGACGGAGCGACGCCCAGATCCGCCCGCCCATGCTGTCGATCAGCCAGCGCGCGACGAACAGCCCGATCCCCGATCCCTGGGCGAGGCCCTGCGTCAGAGGCGAGCGGTAGTCGATGTCGAACAAGCGGCCGATCTCGTCGGGATCGATCCCCGGCCCGCGGTCAAGGACTCGCACGATCGACTCCTCCTCCACGTGCTCGATCACAACCGTGATCACGCCACCCGACTCGAGCGTACTTCGCGCTGTTGGTCAGGAGGTTGCGGACGAGCTGCTCGAGATAGGTTTCGTCGCCCTGAACGGCCTGGCTCGAACCGACCGCGCTCAGCTGGAAGTCGACGTCCGGCCAGTGACTTCGGACGGATCGCACGACCCGCTCCGTCACCCGCTCGACGTGGACGGGCTCGAGGGCCACGCTGTCGCGGCCGCGCTCCGCGCGGGCGAGCACGATCAGGTCCTCGACCAGCCGATACAGCCGATCCGCCTCGTTGCCGATGTCGGCGAGCAGCTCGGCTCGTCGATCGCCGGGAAGATCTGGTCGACCCACGAGGGTCGCCCCGCCGTAGATCGCGGTGATCGGAGTGCGGAGCTCATGCGACAGGATGGCCAGGAACCGCTCGCGGGCCGTTGCGGCCTCCTGCTCGCGGCTGACATCCCGGATGAAGGCCGTGAACATCGGTGTGCCATCGAGCTCGATGGCGGTCACGGTCAGCTCGACCGGCAGGGTCGTCCCGTCGGCCCGCAGCACCGGCACGCGCACCCGCTGGCCGAGGATGTGCGGCGTGCGCGTTTCGAGGTAGCGCGTGAGGCCGGCGGTGTGGGCGACCCTGAGATCGGGAGGGACGAGGAGATCGACGATGTGGCGACCGATCGCCTCGTCGCGACGGTAGCCGAACATCGTTTCGGCAGCCGCATTGAACTCGCTGATCCGGCCCGATGCATCGGCCGAGACGATGGCGTCGAGCGCAGCCTGGAGGATCCCTGCCTTGCGTGCCTCGCTTGAAGCCACGGCGCGTCGTGCCTCAGTCCGCTCCAGGAACGAACCCAGCTGGTATCCGACTGCGGCGAGAAAGGCCGCCTGATCCGAGTCGGGCTCTCGGACGGCGCCCTTGAACAGCTCGATGACCGCCCGGACTCGGCCCCGCACCAGGACCGGAAAGGCGTAGCCATGCCTCAGCCCGACCTCGGCGGCAAGCCAGCGACGCTGGAACCCCTCGTCGATATAGAGATCAGAGACCCAGATCGGGGTGGCCTGGGCCAGGACCCGCCCTGGAAGGCCGACGCCGGCCTCGAAGGTGAGGCCCCGCGTTCTCTCGTTCCAGCGGTCGCCGGAGGCGTCGTGGTGGAGCGTGTCGACGCACGTGATCGATGCGCCCGTCTCATCGGCGACCCACACCCCGCCCGCCAGCCAGCCGAGCGACGTCGTCAACGTTCGGAGGAGGAACCCGGAAACGTCTCGGAGCTCGTTCGCCTCCGCCAGCGCCCGGACGATCTCGTACTGGATGGCGAGTCGACGCCCCGGCGCGAGCGGCTTCACCGGGCGCGATCGGTCCGAGCAGGCACGTCAGCGATGGTACCCCGGCCGATGTCGGATCGAGTCGGCCCGCTGTAACCACCTGCCGATCCCCATTGACCAACGGATCACACGGTTCGAGAGCCATCGCCACGAAATCGGTCATCGACCGCGATATTCTGCGACGCATGGATGACGTCCTCCGCCGCCACGCGGTCCAGATCACAGGCAATCCTGACGGCTCGCCCATGGTGTTCGCCCACGGCTTCGGCTGCGACCAGACGCTGTGGCGGTTCGTCGCCCCGGCCTTCGAGGCGACCCATCGGGTGATCACGTTCGATTACGTTGGGGCGGGACGGTCCGACCGGTCCGCCTATGACGAGGAGCGATACTCCACGCTCGACGGCTATGCCGACGACATCCGCGCCATCTGCCGGGCGCTTGATCTCCAGGAGGTCGTGCTTGTCGCCCACTCGGTCAGCGCCGTCGCGGCGATCCTGGCCTCGATCGCGGAGCCGGAGCGGTTCAGCAAGCTGATCCTCGTGGCGCCGTCGCCCCGCTACCTTGATGACCTGCCCGACTACCGCGGTGGGTTCAGCGAGGCCGATATCGACGGCCTGCTCGACATGATGGACCTCAACGCGATGGGCTGGGCCGCCTTCCTGGCTCCGATCGTCATGGGCAGCCCGGATCGTCCGGAGTTGACGACCGAGCTCGAGGAGACGTTCTGCTCGATCGATCCGGTCATGGCCCGGCAGTTCGCTCGGATCACGTTCAAGGCCGACAACCGGAAGGACCTGGCGAAGGTCACCACGCCGTCGCTCATCCTCCAGTGCACCAATGATGCGGTGGCGCCCGTCGAGGTCGGCCGGTTCATGCACGAGCAGCTGGCGGACAGCACGCTCCGGATGATCGACGCGATCGGTCATTGCCCCCACGTCAGTCATCCGACCGAGACGATCGCCGCGATCAGGAAACATCTCGCCGAGCTGCAGCCGACAGGGACCCCGGCCGGGCCGTGACCGGCCGCCCCGACGCGCTTCCTGGCGGCGTGACGCGTTTGGCGGAAGACCTCCGGATCTTGTCGGCGAACCGCGCCATGGGCCAGCTGGTCGGCCTCGAGCCCGATGAGCTCATCGGGGAGTCCTTCGATGTCCTGCTGTCCGCGCCGTCCCGGATTCTGTTCCAAACGAACGTGTATCCGGCCCTACGCGCGGATGGACGGGTGGAAGAAGTCTTTCTCACGCTCGCGGCGGGCGTCGGCCCGGCGACCCCGGTCCTGCTCAATGCGGTCCGGACGAGCGACGGCGAGCGGTTGACGTACGAAGTCCTCGTGGTCCGAATCCAGGCCCGGTCTCGCTGGGAATCGGAGCTGCTCAGCGCGACGCGGGCGATCGCCGACGAGCGGGCCGCCAGCCAGCGCCTGGCGGCCGAGCTTGCGTCGACCGCCGAGGACTTGGCCGCTCGATACGACGAGGCGCAGCGCAACCGCCAGCTCCGGGATGCCTTCGTCGGTGTGCTCAGCCATGAGCTCCGGACGCCGATCACCACGATCTACGGGATGAGCCATCTCCTCGCGGAACACATCGACACGATGGCGCCGGATGTCGTCCGGATGCACTTGCGCGACATCGAGTCGGAATCGGATCGCCTGAACCGCCTGACGGAGGACCTCCTCGTCCTCAGTCGAGCCGAAGGCGGCCGCCTCGAGCTGGCCGACGAGCCCGTTCTCGTCGCGCACGCAGTCCGGAATGCCGTGGACAGTGAACGGATGCGGTCTCCCGATCGGTCCATCACCGTCGACATCCCGGGCGACCTGCCGATCGTCCTCGGCGAGCACCTTTACCTGGAGCAGGTGATCCGAAACTTCGTCAGCAACGCCACGAAGTACAGCCCGCCCGGGACGACCATCCGGGTGGTCGCGTCGAGCGAGGACGCCGGGGTCGCGGTCCGGGTGATCGACGCAGGGCCCGGCGTCGGAGACGGTCCGCCCGAGCAGCTGTTCGAACTGTTCTATCGGACACCGGACGCGATCCGGAAAGCGGCAGGCGCCGGAATTGGGCTATTCGTGTGCCGCGAGTTGGTCGGCGCCATGGGCGGTCGCGTCTGGGCGAGGCAGGCTCCCGGTCCGGCGCCGGGAGCGGAATTCGGGCTCTGGCTGCCGGCGATCGACGAGCCGGACGGTCCCTGAGGCAGCTGGGCCTGCCGATCCGGGTCGGCGCCATCGGCCATACTCGGGCGCGATGAAGATCCTCGTCGTCGGCGCCAGCGGCTACATCGGCAGCCGCCTTGTGCCGCTGCTGATGGAGCGCGGCCATGACCTCGTCCTCGTCAGCCGGAACGCCCGGCCGCTGACCGAGCGGTTTCCCGAGGCCCGCGTCGTTGCCGCGGACCTGCTCCGGCCGGGAGGACTGGCCGCAGCCCTCGCCGGGGTTGACCTTGCGTATTACCTCGCCCATTCCATGGCCGCCGGAGAGCGAGGCTTTGCGGAACGAGACCTCGAGGCAGCCCGCAACTTCGCCGCCGCGGCTCGAGCGGCCGGCGTCGCCCGGATCGTCTATCTCGGCGGTCTCGGCGACGACACGGCGGGCTTGTCCCATCACCTCGCCAGCCGGCACGCGACCGGTGCCGAGCTGGCGGCCCATGGCGTGCCGGTCACGGAGTTCCGGGCAGCGGTCATCATCGGTTCCGGCAGCGCCTCGTACGAGATCCTGCGTCACCTGACCGAGCGCTTGCCGGTGATGATCACCCCGCGCTGGGTGCAGACTCGCTGCCAGCCGATCGGGATCCGCGACATCCTCGCCTATCTCGTCGCCGCGCTCGACCGGCCCGAGGCGACGGGCGTGGTCGAGGTCGGCGGACCCGACGTCCTGTCCTACGGCGAGATGATGATGGCCTACGCCCGCCTGCGCGGGCTCCGCCGGTTCATGATTCCCGTGCCATTCCTGACCCCTCGGCTGAGCTCCTACTGGGTGAACCTGATCTCGCCCGTCCCCGCAAGCATCGCGCGTCCTCTCATCGAGGGCCTTCGAAACGAGGTGATCGTCCGGCATCCGACCGCGGCGAGGCAGTTCGATGTTCGCCCGCACTCTTACGAGGAAACCCTGGACCAGGCGATGGACCGGATCGCGGGCGACGGAGTCGAATTCGACGTGGTTCGATTCGATTGCGATACCGGGCCGGGCGCAGCTGGCGTCGGTGACCTCGCGCGAAGGAATGATCATCGAGCGCCGGCAGCGACTGGTCGCGGCGAGCCCCGCCCGCCTGTTCGCGGAGGTCGAACGGCTCGGTGGCCGCCGGGGGTGGCCGTACGCCAACGTCCTGTGGCGCATTCGGGGGTTCATCGATCGGCTGGTCGGTGGGGTCGGCATGCGCCTGGGACGGCGCGACCCGGATCGCCTTCGGACGGGCGATGCGCTCGATTTCTGGCGAGTCGAGGAGATCCGCCGGCCCGAGATCCTCCGGCTGCGGGCGGAGATGAAAGTCCCCGGACTCGCCTGGCTCCAGTACGAAGTCGTCCCGGAGCCGGGCGGCAGCCGGCTCATCCAGACCGCCTTCTTCGAGCCCAAGGGGCTGCCCGGCCTCGCCTACTGGTACATCCTCTACCCGGTCCACGGCTTGATCTTCCGCGGCACCGTGGGCGTCCTCGCCCGGCGCGCGATGGCATCAACCCCATCGCCGTGACCGTGCCCGCCAGCCCCTCTCCCCGCGCTGCTGACCGGAGCTCGGCAAGCGCAGTGGTGACTCGGAAGTGGCTGCCCCTCGAGGATTCGAACCTCGGTTCACGGATCCAAAGTCCGCTGTCCTACCACTAGACGAAGGGGCAGCGGGCGGCGACCTCGTGGGATCCCGGTCGCGGGCCCGGTCCGGGCGGGCGTATCCCGGGCAAAGAAATGGAGCGGAAGACGGGACTCGAACCCGCGACCCTCACCTTGGCAAGGTGATGCTCTACCAACTGAGCCACTTCCGCTCGATGCACGCGACCATCGACGTCGATGGTGCCGAGAGCCAGGATCGAACTGGCGACACCGCGATTTTCAGTCGCGTGCTCTACCAACTGAGCTATCTCGGCCCGATGGCCAACCAGGCTCGGTCACCCGTCGGCGTGCCGGAGAATACCATGCACCCGCCGAGCCCTTCAACGCGAGCGACCCTTGCCCGGAGGCGTCAGCGGCTTCACGGTCCTGCCGGCGGCGGAGTCCTCGATGAGGGTGGCGAGCCGCCTGGCGCGGGTCTCGGGCCGCTTGGCGCTGACGATCCAGTACGTCGCAGCGGTCCGGTACGACGGCGCCTTGGCCTCGAACCAGGCCCACGCCTCCGCATTCGCCCGGAAGCGTGCCTCGTCGTCCGGGTCGAGCCGGGCCTCGTGGCGCTGCTCGTAGGAGTAGACACCCGAGCGCGCCTCGGTCCGCAGCTCGAATGCGGCGATCCCTGCCGGCCGCATCCTGCCCGCTTCGGTCAGCGTCCGAATCTTGGCGATGTTGACCGCGCTCCAGTTGCTGCCCTTGCGGCGCGGGGTGAAGCGCTGCGCCGACCGCTCGGCGTCGAGCGCGTAGCGGACCGAGTCGATCCAGCCGACGCAGAGCGCCTCGTCGACCGCTTCCGACCAGGTCACACTGGGCCGGCCGGTCGCCTTCTTGTACGAGCCCAGCCAGAGCTCGGTCGCGGTCTCGTGATTCGCGTCGAACCAGTCACGAAGCTCCGCCGCGGATTGGAAGAAGATCGCGTCGTCGGGCCGCTGGACGGGCACGCCTAGTCCGCGTCCGCGAGGTGGGCGGCCTCCGCGCCGTCGAGCGGCGGGTCGCCGGTCAGCTCGCGCAGCCGATTGATCCGATCGAGCGTCGCCGGGTGGGTCGAGAACAGCCCGGACGCCCGCTCCTCGAACTTCTTGATCGGGTTCGTGAAGTACATGTGCTGGGTCGCCCGGTTGGCGACCTCGAGAACCTCGGTGTCGCTCGAGATCTTGGCCAGCGCCCGCTCGAGGCCATACGGATTGCGCGTCAGCTGGATCGACGAGGCGTCGGCCAGGAATTCACGCTGGCGATTGACGGCGAGCTGGACGAGCCGGGCCGCGATCGGCGCCAGGATCGAGAGGACGATCGCAACGACGAACATGATCGCCTGGAGCCCGCCGCCACCGCCCGAGTCGCGGTTGTTCGATCGCCGGCCGCCGCCCCAGAACGTGAAGCGCAGGAAGAAGTCGGCCATGAGCGCGATCGAGCCGACGAGGACGCCGACGATCGTCGCGAACCGGATGTCGAAGTTCCGGACGTGGGACAGCTCGTGGCCGATGACCCCCTGGAGCTCCTCGCGATCGAGCTTCTCCAGGAGGCCGGTCGTGATCGCGACCGACGCGTGCTTGGGGTCGCGTCCGGTCGCAAACGCATTCGGGGCCGTGTCGTCGATGACGTAGACCTTCGGCATCGGGATGTTGGCGGCGATCGCCATCTCCCGGACGACGTTCAGGAGTTGCGGCGCGCTGGTCTCATCGACCTCCTTCGCGCCCGACACCGACAGGACGATCGAATCGCCCGCGAAGTACGAGCCGACGGCGGCGAGGCCGCCGAACAGCAGGGCGATCGCGGAGACCCCGATGGCCCCGGTGGCGCTGCCGGCGATGGCGTAGCCGATCGCGAACCCGAGCAGCCCGAACAGGACCATGACGAAGCCGGCGAGCAGGAACGAGTTGCGGCGGTTCGCCGCGATCTGGTTGTAGAAGGTGTCGGCCATGGTGGGTCCCGGCACGAGACCGGGGCGTCGGCTCGGCGGCGCCCCGTCGCGCGGTCGGTTGCCCTCCGATTCGAGCGGCTAGGAGAGGTTCAGGTCGACCGTCGGCACGGCGCTGGCCTCGGGCTCGGCATCGAAGAAGTCGCGCTTGGTGAAGCCGAACATGCCGGCGATCAGGACCGCCGGGAAGACCTGGATCGCGGTGTTGTAGTCGAGGACGCTGGCGTTGTAGTGCTGGCGGCTGAACGCGATCTGGTTCTCGGTCGTGGTCAGCTGCTCCTGGAGCTCCAGGACATTCTGGTTGGCCTTGAGCTCGGGGTAGTTCTCCACGACGGCGAACAGCGAACGGAGCGTGCCGGTCAGGGCGTTCTCCGCGGCGGCCTGCTGGGCCGGGCCCTGGGCGCCGGCGGCGACGGCGGCGGCGCGGGCGTTGGTGACGTCGGTCAGGACCTTCTGCTCGAAGCCCATGTAGCCCTTGACCGCGTTCACGAGGTTCGGGATCAGGTCATGGCGGCGCTTGAGCTGGACCTCGATCTGGGCGAACGCCTCGTCGATCCGGAGGCGGCGCTGGACCAGGCCGTTGTAGAGCCCGATCACGAAGATCACCGCGACGACGATGATCACGATGACGATGATCAACGCTGGATTCATGCTCACCCTCTATGGTCGATCGATCGGCAGGCGCCCTCGGCCCCCGTTCGATCAGTCTAGCAGTCGGCTCGATCGTTCCGACCCCGTCAGCGACCCCCGCCATCGGACCTCGTCACGGCCGTGGCGCTCGGCTGGTGGGCGGTACTGGACTCGAACCAGTGACCTTCTCGGTGTAAACGAGGCGCTCTGACCAACTGAGCTAACCGCCCGCGCGGAGCGTACGCCATCGAGCCGCTGGGCCGGCGCGGGTCCTGGTCAGGTGAGCAGCACGCGCACCTGAGCCGGCGCCAGGGCGATCGTCGTCCCCTCCGATCGAGCGGAGTTGGCCGTCGACGGCTGCCAATCGGTCCCGTAGAACCCCGTCGGGGCTGACCGAGTCGGCCGAGGTTCGCCGGGTGCACATCTGACATGGCCCGGCGGCGAGCGCCGGACACCAAAGCGACCGCCGGCACGGCCAGCGGTCGACGATCAGCGAGGAGCTGGTGCCCAGGCCGGGACTTGAACCCGGATGAGTTGCCTCATACGCCCCTCAAACGTACGCGTATACCAATTCCGCCACCTGGGCAGGTGTGCCGCACGATCCGGTGAGTCGAGAGGGAGGAGGTGGTACCGAGGAAGGGACTTGAACCCATACGCCCTTGCGGGCACTAGCTCCTGAAGCTAGCGCGTCTGCCAATTTCGCCACCTCGGCGTCGACCCGCCGGCCGGCCTGCCCGAGGGCTCACCGGTCGTCAGCGAGGCGCCATGTTAGCACATCACCGAATCGCTCCGACCCGTCGGCGACCTCTCGGCTGACGGGTCCGTCGACCCGCGAATCGAGCACGACGACGTCATCCGGCCAGGCGATCGGGAGCAGGTACGTGCCCCCGGCAAGACGCTTCTGGAGGGCCTCGTAGGCGGCGACCCGGGCGGTCTCGGCGGCCGGTTTCCGGGCGGCTTCGAGGAGGTCGTCGAGGAGCGGATCCTGGAGACCGATCACGTTCGCGCCGCCCGTCCGGACCTGGCTCGATGCCAGGAGCGGATACAGGTCCGGGTCGTGGCCGATCGCGATGTCGACGATCGCCGCCTCGAACTCGCCCGTCCGGATGTGGTCGGTCGCGATCAGCGCCGGGTCCTTCTCGACGACCTCGACCGTGAATCCGAGCGTCGTCCAGTCGGCGCCGATCTGGCTGCCGGCGGCATACAGGATCGGGTTCATCGTCCGATCCGGGACGAGGAGCTGGAGCGTCCGCGGCGCCTTGGCCCCATCGTGGTGCCAGCCGTCCTTGGCCTTCTTCCAGCCGGCCGCGGTCAGGGCTGCGGCGGCCGCCTTGAGGTCTCGCGCCAGGGGCGGGCTGGCCGCCGGGTTGAACGCCCACGACGAGGGTGGGATCAGGCCATCGGCCCGGGTTGCGGCACCGCCGTAGACGACGCTCACGATCCGGGCCCGATCGATCGCACCGAGCAGCGCGAGGCGGGTCCGAGGATCCGCAAAGGCGTCCTCGTCCGGGTGGAGGTTCAGCACGACCGCCGCCAGGGTCGTCGTCGGGTTGCGCATCGAGCGCGCTCCGGGCGTCGCGGAAAGGCCGGTCGCCGCGGCAGGATCCAGACCCGACACCGCGTCCAGCTCGCCGTTCCGGAACGCGGTCGCGAGCGCGGTCGGATCGTCGAAGTACCGGAACTCCAGGCGCTTGAGGCCGATGCCATCGTCGTCCGGCCGGCGAGTCGGGCCGGGGGTCGCCAGCGGATCGCCGGGCGGCCCGGACGCCTCGACGTCGTTCCCGGGCGCAGCGAGGGCGGCGGACGGCTCGAGCACGGCGTGATCGCGATCGAGCTCCACGACGTCGTACGGTCCGGACCCGATCGGCTGGGCACCGAACGGCGATTCGGCCATCGCATCCGCTGCCGTGTCGGCAAGCAGATGGCGTGGCACGATCGGCTGCGTCGCGAGGTCGAGGAAGCCGCCGAGCGGCGTCGCCAGCTCGAACCGGACCGACGTGCTGCCGACCGCCGACACCGTGATCCCGGCCCACGACCCGGCACCCGGACCGTGGTAGTCGGGGTCCTGGAGTGTCTCGATCGTGAACACGACGTCGTCGGCGGTCAGCGGCTCGCCGTCCTGCCAGTGGCGATCCTGGACCAGCTCGAACGTCCAGGTCGCGCCGCCATCGGACGACGTCCACGACTTCGCCAGCCCCGGCGTGGGACGGCCGTCCGCGCCGCGATCGACGAGCCCCTCGAAGACGAGTGCGATCAGGTCACGATCGGCCTGGCTTCGAGCGGCCAGCGGGTTGACGTTCGTCGGCCGTGACAGGACGCCCTCGCGATACGGCGCCGGCGGGCTGCCGGTGCCGTTCGGGGCGGCCGCCGAGCTCGCAGGACGCTTCGGCGCGAGCGCCGGCCCGCCGATCGCGATCGCCGCCACGGCGAGGATCACGACGAGGCCCGCGATGACAGCGCGATCGATCCGGTTCATCAGGTGAGGAGTGGGTCGTCGGCGAATGGCGTCCGTGACGCCGCGACGGACCCGGACCGGATCAGATGTTCTGGAAGAGGTACGACCCGACAGAGAACGCCACGAAGAGCGCGAGCAGCACGATCGTGAACTGCCAGAGGCGTCGCTCGACGCCGCGCCGGCTGCGATAGACCGCCGAATCGCCACCGAACGTGCCGGACAGACCGGTTCCGCGCGCCTGGAGCAGGATCGCGGCGATCAGGGCGATGCTGACGATGATCTGGCCGATGGCCAGAGGGGCATTCACTGGGGTCGACCTCCGATGGGAACGGCGCCGGATGATAGCACGGCCCCGCTCGGCGGCCCGTCACGAGCATCGAGCAGCGACGTGCCCGTCATGCCGGTCCAGCGCGGGAGGTGGGCGATCTCGAGCAGCGTCGGAGCGACGTCGGCGAGAACGCCGTCGTGGAGGGACCGGCCCGCGACGGCCCGCCCCGCGAGCAGGAACGGAACGGGGTTCAGCGAGTGGGCCGTGACCGGATTGCCGTCCCCGTCGCGCATCGTGTCGGCGTTGCCGTGGTCGGCGGTGACCGCCAGGAGGCTGCCCGGGCCGGCGGGATCGGTGGCGTCGCGGGCATCGAGCGCGGCCACGATCCGGCCGAGGCAGACGTCGATCGTCTCGACGGCCCGAACGGTGGCGTTCCACACGCCGGTGTGGCCGACCATGTCCGGGTTGGCGAAGTTGGCCACGATCAGGTCGTAGGCGTCGCCCCCGATGGCCTCGACCACGGCGTCGGTGACGCCGGGAGCGCTCATCTCCGGTTGGAGGTCGTAGGTGGCGACCTTCGGACTCGGGATCAGGCGGCGGTCCTCGCCGGGGAGCGGCGCCTCGCGACCGCCGTTGAAGAAGTACGTGACGTGGGCGTACTTCTCGGTCTCCGCGACGTGGAGCTGGCGCCAGCCGGCGTCGCTCGCCGAGTGGGCCAGGGAGCGAACCTCTTCGGGCCCGAACGCGACGTCGACGGGAAGCGTGCTCTCGTACTCGGTCATCGTGACGATCGCAAGGTCCCGGGGCCGGGGGCCGGCGGCTGCGCGGTCGAAGCCCATGAAGACCTCGTCGGCGAGCGCGTGGGCGAGCTGTCGCGCGCGATCGGCGCGGAAGTTGGCGATGATCACCGGCTCGCCGTCCCGGACGCGGCCGGCCACGCCGTCGATCACGGTGGGCCGGATGAACTCGTCGTTCTCGCCGCGGTCGTAGCCGGCGGCGATCGCCGTCTCCGCCGACGCAGCCCGCTCCCCCACCCCGTGGACGATTGCGTCGTAGCCGAGCTTCGTCCGCTCCCAGCGCTGATCGCGATCCATCGCGTAGTACCGGCCGCCGACCGTGGCGATCCGGGCCATCGGATGGGCAGCCGCGAGGCGCAGCTCGAGGTCGTGGATGAAGCCGAGCGCGGATCGCGGCGGGGTGTCCCGGCCGTCGAGCAGGGCGTGGACGAGGACCTCGGGAACGCCACCCGCCGCCGCGAGCTCGACCAGCGCCACGAGGTGGCGGTCGTTGGCATGGACGCCACCGGGCCCGACCAGGCTGATGACGTGGAGACGACCGGACCCGCTCGCCGCCAGCGTGGCGGCCCGGACCAGGGCCGGTCGCTCGAGGAACGAACCGTCGGCGATCGCGGCATCGATCCGGGGCAGGTCCTGGAGCACGGGCCGGCCGGCGCCGAGGTTCAGGTGGCCGACCTCCGAGTTGCCCATCTGGCCGGACGGCAGCCCGACCGCACCCTCGGACGCACCGAGCGCGCTGTGCGGCCACCGCCTCAGGAGGCCGCGCCAGGTCGGCATCGCGGCGGATGCGATCGCGTCGTCGGCTGGGACGGGGCCGAGCCCGAACCCGTCGATCACGATCAGGACGATCGGACGCGGACGGGCGCTCGTGGCGTCGGGCGTCACGAGGCTCCGGACGATCTCACGGAACAGCGGCCAGGCGCGCCGTTGCGGTCACCCCGGCCCGACCGACGATCCCGGCCATCTCGTCCGGCTTGAGCGACGCGCCCCCGACGAGGGCGCCGTCGATCGTGGGCTCGGCCAGGAACTCGCCGATGTTGGCGGCCGTGACGCTGCCGCCGTACAGGACGGGGACTTCGGCGGACGAGCCATCCCAGCCGAGCCGCGCCAGCGTGGCGCGGATCGCCTCGGCCATCGCCGCGGCATCGGATCCGAGGGCGTTGCGCCCCGTCCCGATCGCCCAGACCGGCTCGTAGGCGATCACCAGCCCAGCCTCGGCCAGGGCGAGTGGATCGTGCCCGGCGAGCGCACCGCTGAGCTGCGCGTCGACCACCTCGACCGCCGTGCCGGCGTCCCGATCGGCGAGCTGCTCGCCGACGCACAGGATCGGGCGGAGACCGGCCTCGACGGCTCGAGCGAGCTTCCGGCCGATCCGCTCGTCGGTCTCACCGTGATCGCGCCGCCGCTCCGAGTGGCCGACGATCACCCAGCTCGCCAGGCCGACGAGCATCGGCGCGGAGATGTCGCCGGTGTAGGCGCCGGCCAGCTCGTGATGGACGTCCTGGGCGCCGATCCCCACGCGATCGTCGACCGCGGCGAGCGCGTCGCGGACGGCCGCGAGGGCCACGAATGGCGGGCAGATGACGCGGGTGACGCCCGGGACGCGGGTCCGGCCGACGATCGTGACGGCCAGCTCACCGGCGTCGGCCGGGGTCGTGTTCATCTTCCAGTTGGCGGCGATGACGACGGGACGCATCGAGGGATGATGCCAGAGGCTCGAAGGCGGCGGAGCCCGGCTACCATCGGCGAGCCCCGGCCCGTCAGCGGCGATCGGAGGCGGGGTCGGCGGCTGCGAGGGTCGGTCGACGACCGTCGACCGCGCGCCGGCGGCGACCCGTCCCCGGCCGATCGCGCGGCACGATCGCCAGTCGCTCCACGCGCTCGAGCGCCCGCTGGACGGCCGAGCGATGGATCCCGAGCCGCTCGGCCAGCTCGGCCAGCGTCGCCTCGGGCGTCTCCCGGCGCGCCTCCGCGACGGACCGGACGACGTAGGGCTGCTCGGCGAGCTCGCCGCTCGCGGTCAGCTCGTCGATCGCGGCGATCTGCCGACCGGCCGCACCAACCGCCCGATCGAGGTTGGCCGACTCGGCGTTGATGACCCGGTTCAGCTCACCGCGCAACGCCCGCGACACCTGGCGGGCCTCGACCTCGAGGAGCGCGCCGGTCGCCCCGATCCGGCGCAGGAATGTCCCAACGAGATCGCCGTTCTTCCACGTGACCACGCCGCGCCTCCGCCGGATGCGCCACGACGCCGGAAGGCCGGCCTCGCCGAGCCGGCGCGTGAGCACCGGAGCGTCGGCCGCGGCGACGACGAACTCGAGATGCGTCCGCCCGCCCGACAGGCTGAGCGAGCCGTGGGCCAGGAAGAGCCCGCGCAACCAGGCGAGGCGGCAGTGGTCCGACGAGGACGCCCAGTCGAAGCCGGAGACCCCGGTGTCAGCGTCGATCGCGAGATTGCCCCCCGCCTCGCCGGAGTCAGCGGCGCCGCCATGGCCACCCGCCCGCTGGGCGAGCACGGTCGCGCGCTCGGGCGCGAGCCGCAGGAGCAGCCGAGCCAGGGGCCCGTCCCGGGCGACGCCGACGTCGGCCAGGGCGACGGCCTCGGCGCGCCGGTCGCAGGCCCGCGACGGATCGATCGCAGCAAGCTCGGATCGGAGGGCGAGGACCAGGTCGCGATCGCTGCCGCTCACGACCGACGCTCGACGGCGCGAGACGGGATCGGAGCGGCGACGAGCACCGGGTCAGGCCGTGCGCGGAGCGGCGAGGCGGCGGCGGGCGGTGCCCTCGCGCTCGAGGATCCGGATCACCGCGGCGGCGAGGCGGTCGGAGTCGTGACGCTGGGCGGCACCGCCGTCGATCACGTCGTCGAGGACGAGCCGCGGGGCCGTCGCGAGGGCCGGCGGCCAGCGCAGCCGGACCGGCTCGGACGGCGGCCGGAGGGACGCCGGGTCGCCGGGCCGGTTGTTGGCCAGGACCACGTCGACGATCCCGGGCCCGGCGTGGGCGGCAAGGGCTTCGACGTGCCCCGCCAGATCGAGGCCGGCCGTCTCCCCGTCCTGGGTCGCAACGTTGCAGACGTAGATGCGGAGGGCGGTCGAAGCCGCGACCGCGTCGCGGATCTCGGGCAGGAGGAGGCTCGGCAGGAGGCTCGTGTACAGGCTGCCGGGGCCGAGGACGATCAGGTCCGCCTCGGCAATGGCGGTGAGCGCGTCCTCGCAGGCCGCGACGCTGGCCGGCGTGACCCACGCGCGCTCGATCCCGGCGGTCTTCGTGATCAGCGACTGACCGTCGACGATGGCGCCGTCGCGGGTCCGCGCATGGAGCGTCAAGGGCGTCGCGGCCGCGGGCACGACCTGGCCGCGGACCGCGAGCACGCGATTGGCCCGTCGGACGCCCTCCTCGAAGTCGCCGCCTTCGAGCTGCGTCATGGCCGCCAGGAGGATGTTGCCGACCGGGTGACCGCCGAGCGCCCCGCCTGACTCCGGGGCGATGTCCAAGGGCGAGCCGGCGAACCGGTGCTCGAGGACCTCGCCGACCAGGTTCTCGGCGTCGGCCAGCGCCGCGAGACAGCGCCGGATGTCACCGACCGGCGGGATCCCGAGCTCCTCGCGCAGCACGCCCGACGAGCCGCCGTCGTCGGCGACGGCGACGATCGCCGTCAGGTTGCTCGTGTGCTCCTTGAGACCGCGCAGGATCGTCGACTGGCCGGTCCCGCCACCGATCACGACGACCCGTGGGCCGCGGGCCAGAGATTTCCGCTGGTAGATCAGCTCGATGAGCCGGCCGCCGCCCTGGACCGGCATGAACGGCGACGTCAGCGCCCGGATCGTGCGGTACGCGCCGAAGCCCAGCAGGGTGAGGCCGACGACGCCCAGGATCAGCCCGCGGATCGGGTACGGCAGGAACTGGAGGGTCACGGCGTCGAGGACGGAGCCGGCGAGGCCGCCCGGCTCCAGGTCGCGCGTGGCCTGGCGGATCACGTGCGCCGCGCCGAGGGCCAGGAGCAGGAGTCCGCCGAACGCCAGCAGCAGCCAGCGCTTCACGCCGATGCCGGGCGTCAGCCAGCGGCGCAGGTTGGCGACGGCCAGCCGCTCGGCGTCCATCCGGCGATCGGCGCCGAGGCCGGCGTCGATTGTCTCGGGCGGCGTGGCGACTGGAGCGGCCGGAGCGGCCGGATCGCGCGGCCGGGTCGGATCCCGGCGGTCGGAGTCGGTCATGTCCGGTCCAACTCGCGGTGGAAGACGGCGACCGGCCCGAAGTCCCGCTCGCGGAGCCACTCGGCCAGCGCCTCGGTCAGGGCGATCGAGCGATGGTAGCCGCCGGTGCAGCCGAGGGCGATGGTCAGGCGGGTCTTGCCCTCGCCGACGTAGGCCGGCAGGGCGAAGCCGAGGAAGTCGTGGAGATACTCGAGGAACCGCTGCGCGACCGGCTGGCCGAGAACGAACGCGCGCGTCTCCGCGGTCAGACCCGACAGCTTGCGAAGCTCGGGGATGTAGTACGGGTTCTGCATGAACCGGACGTCGAAGACGAGGTCGGCCTCGAGCGGGACACCGTACTTGAACCCGAAGCTGATGAGCTGGATGGCCAGACGGCTCGGGTCGGCGGCCTCGCCGAGCCGGGTGAAGATCTTCTCGCGCAGCTCGCGCAGCGCCAGGTCGCTCGTGTCGATGACGACGTCCGACTCGCTCCGGACCGGGTCGAGCAGGCGGCGCTCGGCGTTGATCGAGCTGGCGATCCCGCGCTGGTCCGCCAGCGGGTGACGATGACGGGTCTCGGAGAAGCGCCGGATCAGGACCTCGTCGCGGGCTTCGAGGAAGAAGACCTGGGGCCGGATCCCTCGCCCCTCGAGGGCGCCGCGCATCGCCCCGAACGCCATCGGCGCGTCACCGGACCGGATGTCGAGCACGATCGCGACCTTCTGGAATCGCTCGGGGCCGTCGGCGACGAGCTCGGCCAGCTCGGGCAGGAGCTCGCCGGGCAGGTTGTCGACGACGCTGTAGCCGAGGTCCTCGAACAGCTTGGCCGCCGCGGTCTTGCCGGCGCCGGAGAGGCCGCTCAGCAGGACCACGTGCTGGCCCTCGTTGGGCGTGGCCACCTCGATCGCGTCGGCGTCGGCATCCGGGACGGCGACGTCGGCCGGGTTCGGCTCGGCGGCGGGAGCGGGGTCGCGGTCGGGTGGCATCAGCGGCCGCTGCGCCGGATGGCCACGATCGTCAGCTCGAACAGGATGTACATCGTCGCCCCGAGGATGACCGGGCTGACGAGATCGCCACCCGGCGTCGCGATCGCCGCGAAGATCGCGATCCCGAGGATGACCATCCGGCGTGAGCTCCGGAGACGGTCGGAGCTGAGGATCCCGACCCGGGCGAGGCCATACACGACGATCGGGAACTCGAGCAGGAGACCGAAGGCCAGGAACATCGTGGTGACGAAGTCGAAGTAGGCCGGCGCTGCGAGATGGGCGACGATGATCTCGTTCGTGAAGCCGAGCAGGAATGCCGATCGCGAACGGCAGGATGATGTAGGCGATCGTGACGCCGAGCACGAAGAAGAACAGCGCGAGCGGGATCCATGGCCGGAGCGCGCGCCGTTCCGAGGGGGTCAAGCCCGGGGCGATGAACGCCCAGAGCTGGTACAGCAGGACCGGCATCGCCACGATGATTCCGACGGCCACGGCGATGCGGAGCGTGACCGCGAAGGCATCGCCCGGGCCGAGCGTCTGGAGCGGCAGGGCGCTGGCCGGCAGCGGGGCCGTCAGGAACCGCTGCAGGGGCTCGGCGGCGAGGAATCCGATCGCCGTTCCGAACGCGATCGCCAGGATCGAGCGGATGATCCGGGTCCGGAGCTCCGTCAGATGATCGACGAGCGTCATCACCTTCTCGGGCTCAGCCGCCGGCTGGCTCGGAAGGGGCGAAGAGGGCCCCGGCAACCGCTCCGGCAGGCCCGCCCCGCGGACGGCGTCGGTGTCGGCCATCAGGTCGAGGGTCGAGCCGGGCTAGGCCGGCAGGTTCGTCGGTTCGTCGTCGGCCGCGCGGTTGGGCGGCGCCGCGACCGGCGCGGGCACCGTCGAGGCGGTCGGCGTCGGAACGGACGGCTCGGGGGTCGGAGCGGGGTCGGCGGTCGCGACCGGGGCCGGCGCGGCGCTCTGCGTCGCAGCCGGCGGCGGCAGCGGCGAGGTGTCGACCCGGGTGGCCTCGGCCACGTCCGTCGATGCCTTGCGGAACTCGCGGATGCTCTTGCCGAGAGCGGCGCCGACGTCGGGCAGGCGTCCGGGGCCGATGAACACGATCGCGATGATCAGGATGATGATGATCTCAGCGGGCCCGATGTTCGGCATGTGTGGCTGCTTCTCGACCTCGGCTCCGACGGCGCACCCGAACGGGGCTCCCGCGCTGGCTAGGGTAGCACGGGCAGGCGGGCCGCCCAGTCGCGGGCAGCCGTCGCGATGGCCTCGGCCGGGTCGCCCGGCGGCGCCGATCCGGCCGTTCCGCGGGCCGCCCCGGCGATCCCGCGGGAGACGTTGACGAGCAGTCCGCCGCCGGCTCCGATGCCGGCCGGCGCGGCCGATGCCCGACCGTCGGCGAGCACCGCCGCCTCGTCGCCGCCCTGGGCGCCGACGCCCGGCACGAGGAACGCCAGCCCCGGCGCGAGCCGGCGGATCGCGGCCAGCTCGAGCGGCGCCGTCGCGCCGACGACGAGCCCGACCGTGCCGCCGGGCCCCCACGCCTGGACCCGTCGGGCGACGCGGGCCCACAGCGGCTCGGCGGGCGCGCCGGTCTCCGGGTCGGCGGCGGCGACCAGGGCCTGGAGCTCGCCCGCGCCCGGGTTCGAGGTCCGACACAGCACGTAGGCGAACCGGTCGGTCCGGGCGATCAACGGCGCGATCGCTTCCTCTCCCAGATACGGGCTCACCGTGATCGCGTCCGCCCCGAGCCCGTCGTACAGCGCCGTCGCCTGACGCGCGGCCGTCGACCCGATGTCGCCGCGCTTTGCGTCCATCACCACGGGCAGGCCTGCGGGTACCGCAGCCCGGAGTCGCTCGAGCGCCGCGATCCCGGCCGAGCCGAACGCTTCGAAGAAGGCGAGGTTCGGTTTGACCGCGGCCGCGAACGGGGCGGCCACCTCGAGCACGAGCCGGGCGAACGCCTCGACGCCGCGGAGATCAGGACTGAACCCGTCGGGAAGCGACTCCGGATCTGGATCCAGGCCGAGACAGAGGACCGTGCCGGCGGCAGCAGACCGGGCCGCGAGGCGCTCGAGGTACGAGGATCCGCTCGCAGGGTCCGGTGGCGTCACGAGTGGGGCCAGTTCGCCGGGGTTGCGCCCGGCGCGGCTCCAACCCCGGACGTCACGGAGCGCTCGAGGCCGATGGAACCGCGCTCGCTCCCGGTGCGATGGACGGCGGCGGAACCTCGGTCGGCGATGCGTACCAGCTCGGCCGGGACGCGCCATCGAGCCCCGAGACCTTCGTCACGTCGACGGTCTCCGTCACGACCCAGCGGCCGGATGCCTTGTCGAGCCGGGCCAGCCGGAGATCGACGATCGTCCCCTCGAGGTGGAGGAACGCGACCGCGTCGCCGGCCGGCGACCAGACCGGTGAGAAGGAGTGGGCGTCGTCGGTGACTCGCAAGACCTCCTTGCCCGCCGCATCGAGGATCGCGACGTCCGTCCCGAACGCATCGGTCTTGGTGGCCGCGATCCACGCCCCATCGGGTGAGTACGCCGGGGCGACGTAGCCCGGTCCGGTCAGCGCCCGCGTCTTCTTCGTGGCGGGCTCGTACCGGAAGATCTGGGGGGCTCCGCGCGTCAGCTCCCGGCCGTTCCGGACGTAGAGCAGGAAGCGCCCGTCGGATCGCCAGGCCGGATCCTGGTGGCCGAGATGGAGCGACTCCGGAAGGTTGAGCGACGTCAGCTTCTTCGACGCGATGCCGAACGTGTGGACGACGATGTCGCTCTGGAGCGGGTTCGGTCCATCGGAGATGACCGTGACCGTCTTGCCATCCGGGCTCGGGACGGGCTGACGAAGCCAGTAGAACCACTCGTTCGTGCCCTGGGTGTACTTGCCCGTGAGCAGCCGCTCGACACCGGTCCCGTCGGGGTGGATGCGCAGGAGCCCGGGCGTGATCAGGTCGTACCACGACGGGTTCTGGACTCCGCCGGTCGGAAACTTGCCGCCGGTCGTGACGGTC
The DNA here is from genome assembly GCA_963746075.1 of uncultured Chloroflexia bacterium. GTDB lineage: Bacteria > Chloroflexota > Limnocylindria > Limnocylindrales > CSP1-4 > CF-46. The sequence goes on along the minus strand of CAVUZY010000004.1, from coordinate 1,261,432 downwards.
CGGATGAAGTAGATCCAGCGCCCGTCCGCGGAGAAGGTCGGCATCGAGTCGTTGCCGGTCTTCGTGAGCTGATGGACCTCCTTGGCGGTCTGGATCCAGATGTTGCCGGCCTTGGCATACGTGATCGAGCCCGGGAAGGTCGACTTCGGGACGGGGATGACCACGTCCGGCGGCGCGGGCGTCGCCTGCGCGCCGTTGCCATCGCCGTTGCCGTTGCCCGGTGTCTGCGAGCGGACGAGCGGGACCTGCCCGTTGAAGAGGCTGATCGACACGAGGGCGACGACGATCAGGACGACGACCGCGATCGCGGGGCCGACATAGCCCGCCACCGGCCCGATGCCGTACGGGTCGCGCGGGGCGCGTGGGGCACGGCCGCGGGCCGGTTCCCCGCGACGGGTCACGACGCCACCGGCAGCCCGAGGCCCTCGCCGGCGACCGGGCCCGCGCCGGACATCGCCGATGGCGCGGCTGGGTGGCCGCTGGCCGGGGCTTGCACGTCGAGACTTTCACCCAGCCCGGCGCTGGCGACGTCGCGGATGTCGAGCTGAAGGGACTCGTAGCCACCGAACGTCCGGCTCGTCAGGCGCGCGACGACGTCGACCCGATCGCCCTCGTGGACGGTCTCGGCGAGGTCCGAGCGCCCGAACGCGATCCCGTCGAGGACGTCGAGTCGGCGGCGCAGGGTGAGCTGGGTATGGCCGCCGCTGGCGGCACGCACGCGGGTCACGGTCAGGCCTTGGACGATCAGAGAGGGGCTCCGGGTTACCCTGCCCGCACGGATCGAGCCGGCGGAGATCGCGATGCAGGGCGTAGTCGACCTCGAGGGCGGGCATCGCCAGGTCGATCGCGAGCGGCAGCCGCGGATCGGCCGGCACCGCGCGCTCGGCCAGGGCATCGAAGATCACGACGAACTCCGGCCAGCGGCTGGCCTCGATCTCGAAGCCGGCCGCCCCGGCATGGCCGCCGTGGCGCAGGAAGATCGGCCCGCAGGCCTCGAGCGTCGCCCCGAGATCGAGCCGCCCGTCGCTCCGGCACGAGGCCCGGATCACGTCGCCGAGATCCGCTCCGACGATCGCCGGCCGGCCGTGGTCCTCGACCAGCTTCGACGCCACCAGGCCGACGATCCCGACCGGCCACGGGCCGCGGATGATCGTGGCATGGCGCCCCACGGGATCCGGGGCGGCCGCCGTCGGTGTGCCGGTCGCTGTCTCCGTCGCCGCCTCGTCTCGGTCACCGTCTCGAGGAGCCCGTCGAGCGTCGGTGCCACGACGCCCGCGATCGCCGCTCGGGCCTCGCTCATGGCCTGGCTCGTCAGGTCCCGCCGGGTCTTGTTCGCCGTCTCGAGCTCGGTTGCCAGGCGGTCGGCCTCGGCCCGGTCGTCGGTCAGCAGCAGGGCCGCGGCGGCTGCCGACTCCCCCACCCGACCGGCCGCGTTGATCCGCGGCGCGACCGCGAACGACAGCGTCTCCACGTCGACCGCGTCCGGCGCGACGCCGGCGGAGGCGAGGAGCGCGGCGATCCCGGGCCGTGGCCCGGCGGCGATCCGGGCCAGCCCGAGGCGGACGATTGCCCGCGTTCTCGCCGAGGATCGGCACGAGGTCCGCGACGCTCCCGATCGTCGCGAGGTCCGCGAGGGCCAGGGCGGCGGCCGGTCCACCGGGCTCGTCGGCCAGGAGGAGCTGGGCCAGCTTGAACGCGACGCCGCTGCCGGCGAGGCGCGGCTCCGGGTAGACGCTGTCGGCGCGCTGCGGGTTGACGATCGCGACGGCCACGGGCAGCACGGCCGGCAGCGCGGTGGTGGTCGGTCACGATCACGTCGATCCCGGCGTCGCGCGCGGCCGCGATCTCGTCGACGCTGGTCGATCCGCAGTCCACGGTCACGATCAGGGTCGCGCCGGCCGCCCGTGCCGCGTCGATCGCCGTCGACCGACAGGCCGTGGCCCTCGTCGAGCCGGCTCGGCACGTACGGCAGCGGCGTCGATGCCCCAGGCGACGCAGCGCCCGGACGAGGATCGCCAGGCCGGTCAGCCCGTCCGCGTCGAAGTCGCCGAAGACCATGACCGTCTCGCCGGCGGCGCGGGCAGCCCGCAGACCGGGCGACGAAGCTGTCGGCGTCCGGCAGGAGCCGCGGATCGTGGAGGGCCGCGATCGGCTCCGCGAAGAAGGCCTCGAGCTCGTCGGCCGTCGACAGGCCCCGGCCGGCCAGCAGCCCGATCGCGCGCGCTCCGAGACCGAGCGCTGGCACCTGCGGCGCGGAGGTCGTCGAGTCGGGGTGATGGCCTCGGCGACTCGCCAGGAGAAGCGCGGTTCGATCACGCGATCAGCATGCCACGGCTCGCTCACCGGCGGCTCACCCGGCGATCCACCGGGACGTTGCGGATCGGCTCGCGGCGACTCCTCGACGATGGAGCGGTCGGACGCGTCCACGGCCGGCGCCGGCCGGTCAGGAGGCGGCGCGGCGCGTCCGCGGGGCGCGCGAGGACCCGGTCCGGCCGAGCCGGCGATCCTCCCACTCGTGCCAGACGACGAGCAGCGGAGCGGCGTTGAAGATCGACGAGTACGTCCCGGAGATGATCCCGAGCAGCAGCGCGAGGACGAAGGTCCGGATCGCCTCGCCGCCGAACAGGTACAGCGACAGCAGGGTCAGCACGACGGTGAAGCTGGTCATGATCGAGCGGGCGAACGTCTGCAGGATCGAGTGGTTGACGATCTGGGCGAACGACTCGCCGGCGTGACGGGCGCGGTTCTCGCGAACCCGGTCGAAGACGACGATCGTGTCGTGGACGCTGAAGCCGATGACGGTCAGCATCGCGGTCACGAACAGGGCGTCGATCTCGAGGCGGAAGAACGTTCCGAGCATCGCGAAGATGCCGACGACGACGATCACGTCGTGGACGAGGGCGATCGAGCGCCGTGACGCCGAACTTCACGTCCTGGAAGCGGTACGTGATCCAGAGCAGGATCCCGAGCGACCCGACCGACGATCAGCAGCAGCGCCTGGTTGACCAGGTCGGACGAGACGACCGGCCCGATCGTCGTGAGGGACGCCTGCTCGGCGATCGGGCCGAACCGTGCCTGGAGTGCCTTGACCATCTCGCCGACCCTTGCCGTCGGTCGGGAGCTGGGTGTTCCCGGTGGCCGTCGACGGGGAGGCCGAGGGCGATGCCGACGGCGCCGCGGACCCGCTCGGGGCCGGGCTCGCGGAGGAGGACGGGGCGGGGCTGGGCGACGGCGAGGCGCTCGGAGCCGCGGACGGAGCGGGCGAGGTCGAGCGCGGCCGGCGATCCCGAGGCTGCCGGCGATCCCGAGGCTGCCGGCGACGCGGAGGGTGCCGCGCTGGCGGCCCCGGAGGCGCCCGCCGATGCGCTCGCGCCCGGGCTCCCGCTCGGTGGCGCGGACAGGGTCGGTGCCGGCGTCGGCGATGGCGGCGGCGGCAGCAGCCCGATCGCCTCGGTCTTGATGTCCATGAAGCCGTTGCCCTGCTTCACGACGATGGCCTGGAGGCCGTTGTCGTGGAAGACGGTCGCGACGTCGTCGGAGCTGACGTTCGGATCGGCGAACCGGATCTGCCACGTCGTCCCGCCGGTGTAGTCGATCGTGAACTGGAGCCCTTCCTTGCCGCCGGACAGCGGGGTCAGGACGATGAAGATCAGGCCCGGGATGGTGAAGATCAGCGAGAACAGGAAGAACCAGCGCCGCTTGCCGACGATGTCAAACACGCGTGCGAGCCTCTCCTCGGAGGCGGCCACGCGTCGGCGACCCGACCCCTGCCACGAACTCCTTCTCGCTCACGCCGTACAGCCACGCCTTGCGCGACCAGAGGCGGGTGACGACGGCGCGCAGGATCGTGCGGGTGACGACGATGGCGCTGAACATCGAGACGAGCACGCCGATGATCAGGACGAGGGCGAACCCGCGGATCGTCGACGAGCCGAAGAGGTACAGGATCGTGGCCGTGATCAGGCTCGACACGTTCGAGTCGAGGATCGAGTTCCAGGCGCGGCCGAAGCCCGCCTCGACGGCGGCAGGCAGGCGACTTCCCGACCCGCATCTCCTCCTTCATCCGCTCGAAGATCAGGATGTTGGCGTCGACCGCCATGCCGATCGAGAGGACGAAGCCGGCGATCCCGGCGAGGGTCAGCGTCACCGGGATGAGCCGGAAGATGCGCCAGCACGACGAGGCTGTAGTAGATCAGGGCGAAGCTGGCGATCACGCCCGGCAGGCGGTAGTAGATGATCATGAACAGCATCACGAGCAGGATCCCGATCGCCCCGGCGAGCAGGCTCTGGTTCAGGAACTGCTCGCCGAGCGTCGCGCTGATCGTCGTGTTCGAGAGCTCCGTGATCGGGAACGGCAGCGAGCCGAACTGGAGGACGGTGACGAGCTCCGTCGCTTCCTTGAGCGGATAGCCGCCGATCGTGCCGTCCTGCGAGATCTGGACGTTGCCGCCGGGGATCGCGCTGTTGATCACCGGCGCCGAGATGACCTTGCCGTCGAGGACGATCGCGAAGAACTTGCCGATGTTGCTTCGCCGTGTAGTCGGCGAACAGCTTCGCGCCGGTGTCCTTGAGCACGAAGTTGACGACCCGGTTGCCGGTCTCGTTGGTCCCGATCGTCGCAGACGACAGCTCCGTCCCACTGAACAGCGGTGGGAACTGGGCCTCGGTCGATCGTGTCGCCCGTGTTCTTCTGCGTCGTGCCGAGCGGCACGAAGTCGAGGCGGCCGGTCTGGCCGACGAGGTTGCGGATGGCGTTCGGATCGGACACGCCGGGCAGCTCGACGACGATCCGGTCGCTGCCCTGGGTGGTGATCACCGGCTCGGCGACGCCGGTCGAGTTCACCCGGTTCTCGATGATCGTCCGGATGACCTCGAGGTCCTCGGGCCGGGGCGCCTTGTCGCCGACGGGCAGCGCCTGGTACTCGACCCGCAGGCCGCCCTGGAGGTCGAGCCCGACCTTCGTCTCGAGGACGCGGGTGCCCTCGGCGTCGGGGACCGAGATTCCTGGGACGAAGTCGATGATCAGGGCCAGGATGCCGATGACCAGGATGAGGATGGGTCCGCTCTTGCGCATCAGCGGCGGATGATACAGGAAAGGCCCCGGGAGACCGCCCGCGCCCGGCTCGTCAGGCCTCGAGCGTGGCCTTGATCCGGGCTGCCAGCGCGGCGCCGATGCCGGGAACGGCGGCGATCTGCTCGACGGGCGCATCCCGGACCCGCTTGGCCGACCCGAAGACGCGGAGCAGGGCCCGGCGCCGTTTCGGGCCCGACCCCGGGCAGGTCGTCGAATGCCGAGCGGGTCTGGCGCTTCGAGCGCAGGTCGCGGTGGTAGGTGATCGCGAAGCGGTGTGCCTCGTCGCGCAGCCGCTGGACGAGGTACAGCGCCGGAGAGGTCGGCGGCAGGACCACCGGCTCGGCGATTCCGGGCCGGAACAGCTCCTCGCGCTCCTTCGCCAGGCCGGCCAGCGGCAGGTCGTGCAGGCCGAGCTCGTCGAGGACCTCCTTGGCCGCGCTCACCTGGCCCTTGCCGCCGTCGATGATCACGAGGTCCGGCATGGCCCAGCGGAGCGCCTCTTCGGCCCCCTCGTCGCCGTCCTTTGCCCGCCGGAAGCGACGCCGGAGGACCTCCTGGTGCGAAGCGAAGTCGTTCGGTCCCTGGACGGTCCGGATCTTGAACCGGCGGTACTCCCCCGTCCGCGGCCGGCCCTCCTCGAACACGACCATGCTGCCGACCGTGTCCGAGCCCTGGATGTTCGAGATGTCGTAGCACTCGATCCGGAGCGGCGGCCCGGGCAGCCCGAGCGATTCGGCCAGCTCCTCGAGCGCGACGAGGGTCTTGCCCTCGTCGGCCATCCAGCGCGCCTGCTCGCGGGCCAGCGTCTCGCCGGCGTTGCGGGTGGCGAGTGCCATCAGCTCCCGCTTCTCGCCGCGCTGCGGAACGGCGAGGCGTGACGGTCCACCGCGGCGCTGGGTCAGGAATGCCTCGAGATCGGCGCCGTCCGGCAAAGGGCACGGGACCAGCACGGACGGTGGGATCGAGGTCGCGCGCGCGTAGAACTGGAGAAGGAAGCTCGAGAGGACCTCCTCGTCGGGCGCCTCGCGGACCGCGTCGAGGAGGAACACGTCGCGCCCGATCAGGGTGCCGTTGCGGATCGCGAACAGCTGGATCGCCGCCTGGTTGTCCTGCCGGGCGAGACCGACCATGTCGAGCTCGGTCCGCTTGAAGGCGGCCATCTTCTGGCTCTCCATCGTCCGCTCGATCGCCCGGATCTTGTCGCGAACGGTCGCCGCTCGCTCGTAGTCCGTCATCTCCGAGGCGGACCGCATCTCGGCGGTCAGCGCCTGGACGACCGACTCCTGACGGCCCTCGAGGAAGAGCTCGATCTGCGAGATCTGGGCGCCGTACTCGGCCTTCGACACGGCTTCGATGCACGGCCCCTGACAGCGCTTGATGTGGAACAGGAGGCACGGCCGCGCGAGCGCTCGCTTGCCGTCCTCGATGTCGATCGTGCAGGTCCGGAACGGGAAGAGCCGCCGGACGAGGTTCATCGACTCGTCGACGCTGCTCGCCGACGCATACGGCCCGAAATAGCGGCTGCCGTCCTCGACGAGCTTGCGGGTCCGCTCGACTCGCGGGAAGTCGTCGCCCTTCGTGATCTTGATGTACGGATAGCTCTTGTCGTCCTTGAGCCGGACGTTGAACCGCGGCCGGTAGCGCTTGATCAGGCTGGCCTCGAGGAGGAGGGCCTCGCTGATCGAGTCGGTCAGGGTGTACTCGACCTCGGTCACGCGGTCGATGACCGAGCGGATCCGGTGGACCTCGCCGACGGGCGTGGCCTTCTGCCAGTAGCTCCGGACGCGGTTGCGGAGGCTCTGCGCCTTGCCGACATAGACGACGTCGCCCCGCGCGTCGCGCATGAGGTAGACGCCGGGTCGGTCGGGCAGCTTCTTGAGGGTCGCCTGGAGGTCGGGGGTCACGACCCCGATGCTAGGACACCCGGCGCGAGGACGCGCCGGGTGTGGTGGGGTGGGTCGGCGCGTCGGCGGGTGGCGCGGCGCGGTGGCGGGCGAGCCGCTGCTAGGGCTTGCCCTTGCCCTTGCCCTTCGAGCCGCCGGACTCGGCGGCGGCCGAGCCGCGGAGGTCGATCCGGATCGATCCCGCCGTCTCGCCGTTGACGGTGACGGCGGCCACGTAGCAGCCTGGGCCGGCGAGCGCGGAGGTGTCGAGCTTGCCCGTCCAGCGTCCCGAGTCGCGACCGAGGGCGATGTTGACCGCCGGACCGCCGCCACACGGCGTCACGACGAGGACGACCCGACCGGTCGTCTGCTCGACGCCGTTGGCGAAGACCTCGACCTTGATCGGGATGGTCCGGCCGGGATTGGCCACGAGGGTCTCACCCGGCGTGACGGGCTCACCCCACGTTGCCGTCCAGGTGACGAGCGGAACGAACGTGACGTTGACCTCGAAGGACGTCGAGGAGTGGTTCCCGGTGTCGTCCGTGGCCGTGCAGGTGACTGTCGTCGAGCCGACCGGGAAGGTGGATCCGCTCGCGGGCAGGCATCCGACGGTCGGCGCTGGGTCGACGGCCTCCACGACCGCCGGCTCGTCGTACGACACAGCGATCCCGGAGGCGCTGTGCGTGGTGACTTCGAGGTCGGCGAAGCTGGCCATGACGGGCGCCGTCGTGTCGACCACGGTGATGTCGAACGAGCCGGTCGTCTCGAGACCGCCGGTGTCGGTGGCGGAGCACTCGATGGTCGTGGTCCCGAGTGGCAGCAGATCGCCGACCGCGGGGCTGCAGACCGGCGTCGGCGGCTCTGCGTCTTCGGCATCGTCGGCGGAGACCGTGTAGGCCGCGAGCGCGCCGCCGGTCGTGTTGCCCTCGATGGTCGAGTCGGCAGGCACGTTCAGCGTCGGCGGCGTGTTCTCCGCGACGTCGAGGAGGAAGGCCACGGTCGGCGCGGGACCCTCGAAGACGGAGTTGTCGCCCGCGCTGACCGGCATGAGGCCGCGGTTCCAGGTGAACGAGTAGCGATAGTCGAGGCCCGGCTCGCTCGGCGCGGTGAGGATCACGCGGAGAGGCGGGCTCGTGACCTGCGGGAGGGTGGGCGGGCACTCCGCGCCGTCGGCCGGCCAGCCGGGGTCGGGCGCGAACAGGAGGCTGCCCACGCCGAAGCTGCCGCCGGGCGGGACGGTGATCGCGCCGGGCGTCAGGCGCACCAGCTGGTTGGCGTCGACGTGGCTCGTGCCGGTGCAGGTCAGGACGAACAGGACGTCGACGCGGACATCCTGGCCGGGAGTCGTCGTCCCGAGATCGACGAGCCCTTGCGTGCCGGCGGTGAGGGCATCACCGTCGCCCTCCACCGTCTCGGCCTGGGCGACGGCGGTCGTCAGGATGAGGGCCGTGACGGCGAGCGCGAGGGCTCGCCGAGTCATGCGTCGTTCCATCGTCTGGTCTCGCCTCACGCGCAGGGCTGCCAACCTGACGAATGCTCCCCGGTCGAGCAGGGACCGTCGATGGGCCGATCGGCGGAATTGGTGCGGGGGTGCGCCCCCAAGGAGTACCGGTGATCGCGCGGGTCGCGGGCGGTTGGTGGCGGTGCGGGGTCGCGTGGGGCAGCGGGCCCGGGCGACCACTGGACGCGCCCGGAATCATCGAGGGCCGATCCCGACGGGACCGGCCCTCGACGCGCGCTCGGGTGGGCCGTCAGCAGATCGTCGCGACCACGGTGCCGGTACCCGGATGGCCCGGGTTGGCGTTGTAGCCCGCGTTGGTCTTCACGACGACGATGTGGACGATGGTCCCGGAGATGGTCGAGCCCGACTTCGTCACCTTGCTGGTCACGATCACGGACATGTAGGCCGGCAGCGGTCCATTCGGCGGCGGTGCGCTGTTGCCCGGGTCGGTCGTGAAGGTCCCGCCGCACGTCGGCGAGGCCGGGAACTTCGCGAAGCCCTTGAAGGCGGACGGGGCGGAACCGCCGCTCACCTTGTTGATGCTCGACCACTGGCTTCCCCAGAACGTGACCGCGCCGGTCGCCGTCTGGTCGCCGACGACGAAGGCTCCGCCACCAGCGCCGGGGGCGTTGGCGTAGATCAAGGTGGTCTTGCTGTCGGACGACGGGAGGTAGAACGCGTCGCCCGCGAAGATGGCCTGGACGGTGCCCGGGCCGAGCGGCTGGGAGACGACGAGGTTGCAGCTGGCGAAGCCAGAGCCGTTCGTGACGCCCGTGCAGCTTTGAGTGGTCCCGAGCTTGAACGTGAGCGTGCGACCGGGGATCGGCGTGACGCCGTCCTCCTTGAGGGTCCCCGACAGGGTGATCGTCGAGCCGTTCAGGATCGGGCCGCTCGCGCCGGTGTAGACGGTCGTGTTCTGTTCCTTCGTGACCGTGAAGGTCACGGAGGTGTAGCTGCTGGCGTACTTCGTGTCGGCCGCGAACGACGCGGTCAAGGGGTACGGACCGGCGGCCTGGTTCGGGGTGATCGTGCACGTCGCGATGCCGGCGGCATTCGTGGTTGCGGTGCAGGTCTGGGAGCTGTTCAGGGTGAACGTGATCAGCTTGTTCGCCACGGGCGTGCCGCCGGTCGTGTTGTCGGTCAGCTTCGCCGAGACGGTGGCCGCGTCGTGGTAGTCGCCGGTCGTCGCGCCGGTGTAAGTCAGGGTCGTCGGGCGGAGCTTCGCCTCGGTCGTCGTCGAGGCGCTGTTGTTCGACGGCGCCTGGTCGTTCTCGGAGGCGGTGACCGTGGCCGTGTTCGTGAAGAAGCCGGCCTGGGTCTGGTGGACGGTGATCGTGATGGTCACCGTGGCGTTCTTGGCGACGCTCCCGATGGTGCACGTGACCGTCGCGTCGCAGGTTCCCTGGGTGGACACGGCCGAGTCGAACGCGGTTCCCGCCGGAAGCGGGTCGTTGACGACGACGTTCGTCGCCGTGCTCGGGCCGACGTTCTTGATCGTGATCGTGTAGACCAGCGCGTTGTCGACGTAGACCCACGAGGCCGAGCTGGCCTTGGTGATCATGAGGTCGGCAGCCGTGGCCCCGATCGTCTTGGTGGCCGTGTTGCTCGTGACCGCCGTGGTCTTGAACATCGCGTGGCCTGTGGCGTTGTTCGTGATCGATCCGGCGTAGACCTCGGCGAGCGTCGTCGTATGGACTGCGGCGAAATGCCACGCCTCATCGACGTCGAGCTTGCCATCGCCGTCCGTGTCGCCTGACACATAGGTCGGGGCGGCGTCGGTGTTGTCATCGGTGATGCTGGCGGCCGTGAGGGTCACGTTGCCCGCATTCGTCAGGACGTAGGTGTAGTGGAGGGTCTGGCCGGCGTCCGTGTAGGTCCCCTCGGTCACGGCCTTCGTGAGGTCGATGCTCGGGTTCTGGACGGCCGGCACCGTGACGGTCGCGGTGTTCGAGTGGTAGGTCGTCGAGCCGAAGACGGCATGGCCCGTCGCGTTGTTCGTGACGGAGCCGTTGTCGACGTCGTCCTGGGTGGTGTGGTGCTCCGCGATGAACGTCCAGGTCTCGCCGACGTCGAGCTTGTTGTTGCTGTTGGCGTCCCCGCCCGCGTACGACGGCGTGGCGAAGACGTTGTCGTCGGACACGGTGACCGGCGTGGACAACGTCACGTTCCCGGTGTTCTTGACCGCGTACGTGTAGTCGATCGTCTGGTTCGGGGCGTTGTAGTTCGGCTGGGTCGCTGTCTTGACGATGCTCAGGGACGGCTTCTGGTCGGCCAGGATGGTGACGGAGTCCGAGTTCGAGGTGATCGTCGCTGCGCCGAACTGGCCGGTGCCAGTCGCGTTGTTCGTGACGAACCCGCCGTCGAGATCGGCCTGCGTGACGGCATAGCTGCCGGTGCAGGTGATCGAGGCGTCCGGGGCGATGGTCACGTCTGTGCAGGCGGCGTTCGCGGTCTTGTCATCGGTGATGTCGAACGGCCCGCCGAGGGTCACGTTCCCGGTGTTGGTCAGGGTGTAGGTGTAGTTGAGGACCTCGCCGACGTGGTCGTACGGGGCGTTCGTCGAGCTCTTGTCCAGGGACATGCTCGGGAGCTGCGGGATCGCGACCGACTCGGTGTCGGTATCGGTGGCGTCGTCGAGGGGATCGAGCTCATCGCCCAAGGGGCCCTCGGCGCGGACGTCGGCGCTGTTGTTGACGGTGCCCGCGTCGATGTCGCCCTGGGTCAGGACGTGGGTCGCGGTGCACTGGACGGTCTCGCCCGGATCGAGCGTCCCGTCGAAGGCGCCGCAGTCCTCGGCGACCGACAGGTCGCTCAGGACGACGTCATGGAGGGTGACGTTGCCGGTGTTGGTGATGTCGAAGGTGTAGGTGACGGTGTCGCCGGCGTCGGCCCGTCCGGCCGGCCCCGTGCCGTCGGTGTGGAGGGTGCCGGTCTTGTCGAGGTCGATCGTGACGATCTGCGGCACGAAGACGGTCGCGCTGTCGGTGTCGCTGACGGTCTCGCCCTGGGGCGCCGTCGAGTCGACGTCGGCGGTGTTGTCGACCTGGCCGGCGTCGATGTCGGCCTGGGTCAGGGCATGGCTGGCGGTGCAGGTCGCGGTCTCGCCCGGATCGAGCGTGGCCGCGGCGGCCGGGCAGGTGACGGTGACCGACGGGTCCGTGACGACGACCGAGGTCAGGGTCACGTTGCCGGTGTTCTCGAGGGCGAAGCTGTAGCTGATGAGGTCGCCCGGGGTGGCGACCCCGTCGAGGCCGAGATCGAGCGAGCCCGACTTGTCGATCGAGATCGTCCGGACCTGCGGCACGAGGACGGTGGCGGTGGCCGTGTCGGTCGCGTCGTCGCTGGTGCTGGCGGTCCCGAGCGGGCCGTCGGCGTTGGCCGAGGCGTTGTTGGTGACCGAGCCGGCGTCGATGTCGGCCTGGCTGATGGCGTAGGTGCAGCTGAACGTCCAGGTCTCCCCGACGTCGAGCTTGTTGTCGGTGTCGCTGTCACCACCGCTGTAGGCGGGGGCGCAGTGGTCGTCGGCGAGGACCGGCGCGGTCAGGGTGACGTTGCCGGTGTTCTCGACGCTGAAGCTGAACGTGATCAGGTCGCCCGGGCCGGCCCGTCCGTCGAGACCGACGTCGAGGCTGCCCGACTTGGACAGGTCGAGGGTGACGATCTGGGGCACGAGGACGGTCTCGTCATCGCTGTCGCCGACGGTCTGGCCCTGGGGCGCGGTCGAGCTGACCGAGCCCGTGTTGTCGACCTGGCCGGCATCGATGTCGGCCTGGCTGATCAGGTAGGTCGCGGTGCAGGTCTGGGTCTCCCCCGGATCGAGGGTGGCCGAGTCGGCCGGGCAGGTGACGGTGACGAGCGGATCGCTGACGATGACGCCGGTCAGGGTCACGTTGCCGGTGTTCTCGAGGGCGAAGCTGTAGCTGATCGCGTCGCCCGGGTTGGCCCGGGTCGTCGGCGCGCTCGAGGTGATGTCAAGCGAGCCGGACTTCGTGATCGAGATCGTCCGGATCTGCGGCACGAAGACGGTCGCGCTGTCGGTGTCGCTGACGGTCTCGCCCTGGGGCGCCGTCGAGTCGACGTCGGCGGTGTTGTCGACCTGGCCGGCGTCGATGTCGGCCTGGGTCAGGGCATGGCTGGCGGTGCAGGTCGCGGTCTCGCCCGGATCGAGCGTGGCCGCGGCGGCCGGGCAGGTGACGGTGACCGACGGGTCCGTGACGACGACCGAGGTCAGGGTCACGTTGCCGGTGTTCTCGAGGGCGAAGCTGTAGCTGATGAGGTCGCCCGGGGTGGCGACCCCGTCGAGGCCGAGATCGAGCGAGCCCGACTTGTCGATCGAGATCGTCCGGACCTGCGGCACGAGGACGGTGGCGGTGGCCGTGTCGGTCGCGTCGTCGCTGGTGCTGGCGGTCCCGAGCGGGCCGTCGGCGTTGGCCGAGGCGTTGTTGGTGACCGAGCCGGCGTCGATGTCGGCCTGGCTGATGGCGTAGGTGCAGCTGAACGTCCAGGTCTCCCCGACGTCGAGCTTGTTGTCGGTGTCGCTGTCACCACCGCTGTAGGCGGGGGCGCAGTGGTCGTCGGCGAGGACCGGCGCGGTCAGGGTGACGTTGCCGGTGTTCTCGACGCTGAAGCTGAACGTGATCAGGTCGCCCGGGCCGGCCCGTCCGTCGAGACCGACGTCGAGGCTGCCCGACTTGGACAGGTCGAGGGTGACGATCTGCGTGGCCTCGACGGTGGCCGAGTCGGGGTTCGAGTCGACCGCGGTCGGGCTCGCTGCCTCGTACAGGGTGAACGCGGCATGGGCGGTGGCGGTGTTGGTGACCGAGCCGGCGTCGAGGTCGGCCTGGGTCGCGGCATACGTCGCGCTGCAGGTGATCGACAGGCCGGGGGCCAGGCTGGTGTCGGCCGGGCAGGTCACGGTCGCCCGGTCATCGCTGACCGTGAACGGACCGGCCAGGGTGACGTTGCCCGAGTTGGTCAGGAGATACGAGTAGGTCAGGGTGTCGCCGACCGAGTCGTACGTGACGGTGGCCGTCGTCTTGTCGAGGGTCAGGGCCGGGCTCTGGGTGGCCTCGATCGTGACGCTGTCCGAGCCCGACGTGATCGGGGCCGGCGCGGAGTCACCGAAGAAGGTGAAGCTGCCCGAGGCGGTGGCGGTGTTGGTGACGAAGCCGGCGTCGAGGTCGGCCTGAGTGGCGGCATACGTGGCCGAGCAGGTGATCGAGTCACCCGGGGCGAGGCTCGCCGTGACCGGGCAGCTCTCGTCGGCCGCGCGGTCGTCGCTGACCGTGAACGGACCGCTCAGGGTGACGTTGCCGGTGTTGGTGACGAGATACGAGTAGGTCAGGGTGTCGCCGACCGCGGCGTACGTCGCGGTGGTGGTGCTCTTGTCGATCGACAGGGACGGCGTCTGGATGGCCGGGACGGTCGTGATGTCGTCGTTCGAGTCGACCGCGGTCGGATCCGTGTCGCCGTACAGGGTGAAGGCGGCATGGGCGGTGGCGGTGTTGGTCACGAAGCCGGCGTCGAGGTCGGCCTGGCTGGCGCTGTCGGTGGCCGAGCAGGTGATCGAGTCACCCGGGGCCAGGCTGGTGTCGGCCGGGCAGGTCACGGTCGCCCGGTCATCGCTGACCGTGAACGGACCGGCCAGGGTGACGTTGCCGCTGTTGGTCAGCTCATAGCTGTACGTGATCGTGTCGCCGACCGCGTCGAAGTTGGCGGTCGTCGTCGTCTTGTCGAGGCTCAGGGCCGGGAGCTGGGTGGCCTCGACCGTCGTGGTGTCTTCGTTGGAGTCGACCGCCGTCGGATCCGTGTCGTTGAACAGGGTGAAGGCGGCATGGGCCGATGCGACGTTCGTGACGGCGCCGGCGTCGAGGTCGGCCTGGGTGACGGCGTACGTGGCCGAGCAGATGATCGCGTCACCCGGGGCGAGACTCGTGTCGGCCGGGCAGCTGACCGTCGTCTGGTCATCGCTGACCGTGAACGGACCGGCGAGGGTGACGTTGCCCGAGTTGGTCAGCTCATAGCTGTACGTGATCGTGTCGCCGACCGAGTCGTACGTGGTCGTGGTCGTCGACTTGTCGAGGGTCAGGGCCGGAAGCTGCGTGGCCTCGACGGTGGCCGAGTCGGGGTTCGAGTCGACCGCGGTCGGGCTCGCTGCCTCGTACAGGGTGAACGCGGCATGGGCGGTGGCGGTGTTGGTGACCGAGCCGGCGTCGAGGTCGGCCTGGGTCGCGGCATACGTCGCGCTGCAGGTGATCGACAGGCCGGGGGCCAGGCTGGTGTCGGCCGGGCAGGTCACGGTCGCCCGGTCATCGCTGACCGTGAACGGACCGGCCAGGGTGACGTTGCCCGAGTTGGTCAGGAGATACGAGTAGGTCAGGGTGTCGCCGACCGAGTCGTACGTGACGGTGGCCGTCGTCTTGTCGAGGGTCAGGGCCGGGCTCTGGGTGGCCTCGATCGTGACGCTGTCCGAGCCCGACGTGATCGGGGCCGGCGCGGAGTCACCGAAGAAGGTGAAGCTGCCCGAGGCGGTGGCGGTGTTGGTGACGAAGCCGGCGTCGAGGTCGGCCTGAGTGGCGGCATACGTGGCCGAGCAGGTGATCGAGTCACCCGGGGCGAGGCTGGCCGTGACCGGGCAGCTCTCGTCGGTCGACGCGGTCGTCGCTGACCGTGAACGGACCGCTCAGGGTGACGTTGCCGGTGTTGGTGACGAGATACGAGTAGGTCAGGGTGTCGCCGACCGCGGCGTACGTCGCGGTGGTGGTGCTCTTGTCGATCGACAGGGACGGGGTCTGGATGGCCGGGACGGTCGTGATGTCGTCGTTCGAGTCGACCGCGGTCGGATCCGTGTCGCCGTACAGGGTGAAGGCGGCATGGGCGGTGGCGGTGTTGGTCACGAAGCCGGCGTCGAGGTCGGCCTGGCTGGCGCTGTCGGTGGCCGAGCAGGTGATCGAGTCACCCGGGGCCAGGCTGGTGTCGGCCGGGCAGGTCACGGTCGCCCGGTCATCGCTGACCGTGAACGGACCGGCCAGGGTGACGTTGCCGCTGTTGGTCAGCTCATAGCTGTACGTGATCGTGTCGCCGACCGCGTCGAAGTTGGCGGTCGTCGTCGTCTTGTCGAGGCTCAGGGCCGGGAGCTGGGTGGCGGTGGCGGTGGCCGAGTCGGTCGGGTCGGTGAGGATCCCGCCGGCCGGCGTGCCGGTGGCGCTGGCGTTGTTCGTCACCTCGCCCGCGTCGAGGTCGGCCTGGACGACCGTGTAGGTCGCGGTGCAGGTGGCGACTTCGCCCGGGGCCAGGCTGGTGTCGTCGCAGGCCGGGGCGGCGTCGACGTTGTCGTCGCTGACGCTGACCGAGCTGATCGTGACGTTGCCGGTGTTGGTGACGACGTACTGGTAGGTGATCGTGTCGCCGACCGCGTCGTACGGATCACCGCCGGTGATCGTCTTGTCGATCGTGAGGGCCGGCGTCTGGGTGGCGGTGATCGTGACGCTGTCGCGTGGCCGACGTGATCGGGGTCGGGCTGTTGTCACCGTTGAAGGTGAAGCTGCCCGAGGCGGTGGCGGTGTTGGTGACGAAGCCGGCGTCGAGGTCGGCCTGAGTGGCGGCATACGTGGCCGAGCAGGTGATCGAGTCACCCGGGGCGAGGCTGGCCGTGACCGGGCAGCTCTCGTCGGTCGAGCGTGTCGTCGCTGACCGTGAACGGACCGCTCAGGGTGACGTTGCCGGTGTTGGTGACGAGATACGAGTAGGTCAGGGTGTCGCCGACCGAGTCGTACGTCGCGGTCGTGGTCGACTTGTCGATCGACAGGGACGGCGTCTGGATGGCGGTCGCGGTCGCGCTGTCGGTCGGGTCGGTGAGGATCCCGCCGGCCGGCGTGCCGGTGGCGCTGGCGTTGTTCGTCACCTCGCCCGCGTCGAGGTCGGCCTGGACGACCGTGTAGGTCGCGGTGCAGGTGGCGACTTCGCCCGGGGCCAGGCTGGTGTCGTCGCAGGCCGGGGCGGCGTCGACGTTGTCGTCGCTGACCGAGACGTCGCTGATCGTGACGTTGCCGGTGTTGGTGACGACGTACTGGTAGGTGATCGTGTCGCCGATCGAGTCGAACGGATCACCGCCGGTGATCGTCTTGTCGATCGTGAGGGCCGGCGTCTGGGTGGCGGTGATCGTGACGCTGTCCGTGTTGGACGTGACGGTCGTGGCGCCGAAGAAGCCGCTGCCGGTCGCCGTGTTCGTGACCGAGCCCGCGTCGAGGTCGGCCTGGGTCACGGTGTAGGTCGCGGTGCAGGTGATCGAAGCACCCGGGGCGAGGGTCGCGGTGACCGGGCAGCTCTCGTCGGTCGCGCGGTTGTCGGCGACCGTGAACGGGCCGGACAACGTGACGTTGCCCGAGTTGGTCAGCTCGAAGCTGTACGACAGGACGTCGCCGACCGAGTCGTACGTGGCGGTCGTGGTCGACTTGACGATCGTGAGGACGGGCGTCTGCGTCGCGTGGGCGGTCTCGCTGTCGGTCGGGTCGGTGAGGGTCCCGCCGGCCGGGCTGCCGGTCGCGGAGGCGTTGTTGACGACCGTGCCCGCGTCGAGGTCGGCCTGGGTGACGGTGTGCGATGCGGTGCACGTCGCGCTCTCGCCCGGGGCGAGGGTCGTGACGTCGCAGGTCGGATCGGCGTCGACGTTGTCGTCGCTGACCGAGACGTCGCTGATCGTGACGTTGCCGGTGTTGGTGACGAGGTACTGGTAGTCGATCGTCGCGCCGACGGTGCTGTACGGCTCGCCCGCGGTGATCGTCTTGTCGAGGCTCAGGGCCGGGAGCTGGGTGGCGGTGGCGGTGGCCGAGTCGGTCGGGTCGGTGAGGATCCCGCCGGCCGGCGTGCCGGTGGCGCTGGCGTTGTTCGTCACCTCGCCCGCGTCGAGGTCGGCCTGGACGACCGTGTAGGTCGCGGTGCAGGTGGCGACTTCGCCCGGGGCCAGGCTGGTGTCGTCGCAGGCCGGGGCGGCGTCGACGTTGTCGTCGCTGACGCTGAGCCGAGCTGATCGTGACGTTGCCGGTGTTGGTGACGACGTACTGGTAGGTGATCGTGTCGCCGACCGCGTCGTACGGATCACCGCCGGTGATCGTCTTGGCGATCGTGAGGGCCGGCGTCTGGGTGGCGGTGATCGTGACGCTGTCGCGTGGCCGACGTGATCGGGGTCGGGCTGTTGTCACCGTTGAAGGTGAAGCTGCCCGAGGCGGTGGCGGTGTTGGTGACGAAGCCGGCGTCGAGGTCGGCCTGAGTGGCGGCATACGTGGCCGAGCAGGTGATCGAGTCACCCGGGGCGAGGCTGGCCGTGACCGGGCAGCTCTCGTCGGTCGAGCGGTTGTCGCTGACCGTGAACGGACCGCTCGAGGGTGACGTTGCCGGTGTTGGTGACGAGATACGAGTAGGTCAGGGTGTCGCCGACCGAGTCGTACGTCGCGGTCGTGGTCGACTTGTCGATCGACAGGGACGGCGTCTGGATGGCGGTCGCGGTCGCCGCGTCGGTCGGGTCGGTGAGGATCCCGCCGGCCGGCGTGCCGGTGGCGCTGGCGTTGTTCGTCACCTCGCCCGCGTCGAGGTCGGCCTGGACGACCGTGTAGGTCGCGGTGCAGGTGGCGACTTCGCCCGGGGCCAGGCTGGTGTCGTCGCAGGCCGGGGCGGCGTCGACGTTGTCGTCGCTGACGCTGACGAGCTGATCGTGACGTTGCCGGTGTTGGTGACGACGTACTGGTAGGTGATCGTGTCGCCGACCGCGTCGTACGGATCACCGCCGGTGATCGTCTTGTCGATCGTGAGGGCCGGCGTCTGGGTGGCGGTGATCGTGACGCTGTCCGTGTTGGACGTGACGGTCGTGGCGCCGAAGAAGCCGCTGCCGGTCGCCGTGTTCGTGACCGAGCCCGCGTCGAGGTCGGCCTGGGTCACGGTGTAGGTCGCGGTGCAGGTGATCGAAGCACCCGGGGCGAGGGTCGCGGTGACCGGGCAGCTCTCGTCGGTCGCGCGGTTGTCGGCGACCGTGAACGGGCCGGACAACGTGACGTTGCCCGAGTTGGTCAGCTCGAAGCTGTACGACAGGACGTCGCCGACCGAGTCGTACGTGGCGGTCGTGGTCGACTTGACGATCGTGAGGACGGGCGTCTGCGTCGCGTGGGCGGTCTCGCTGTCGGTCGGGTCGGTGAGGGTCCCGCCGGCCGGGCTGCCGGTCGCGGAGGCGTTGTTGACGACCGTGCCCGCGTCGAGGTCGGCCTGGGTGACGGTATGCGATGCGGTGCACGTCGCGCTCTCGCCCGGGGCGAGGGTCGTGACGTCGCAGGTCGGATCGGCGTCGACGTTGTCGTCGCTGACCGAGACGTCGCTGATCGTGACGTTGCCGGTGTTGGTGACGAGGTACTGGTAGTCGATCGTCGCGCCGACGGTGCTGTACGGCTCGCCCGCGGTGATCGTCTTGTCGAGGCTCAGGGCCGGGAGCTGGGTGGCGGTCGCGGTGGCCGAGTCGGTCGGGTCGGTGAGGATCCCGCCGGCCGGCGTGCCGGTGGCGCTGGCGTTGTTCGTCACCTCGCCCGCGTCGAGGTCGGCCTGGACGACCGTGTAGGTCGCGGTGCAGGTGGCGACTTCGCCCGGGGCCAGGCTGGTGTCGTCGCAGGCCGGGGCGGCGTCGACGTTGTCGTCGCTGACGCTGACCGAGCTGATCGTGACGTTGCCGGTGTTGGTGACGACGTACTGGTAGGTGATCGTGTCGCCGGTCGAGTCGTACGGATCACCGCCGGTGATCGTCTTGTCGATCGTGAGGGCCGGCGTCTGGGTGGCGGTGATCGTGACGCTGTCCGTGTTGGACGTGACGGTCGTGGCGCCGAAGAAGCCGCTGCCGGTCGCCGTGTTCGTGACCGAGCCCGCGTCGAGGTCGGCCTGGGTCACGGTGTAGGTCGCGGTGCAGGTGATCGAAGCACCCGGGGCGAGGGTCGCGGTGACCGGGCAGCTCTCGTCGGTCGCGCGGTTGTCGGCGACCGTGAACGGGCCGGACAACGTGACGTTGCCCGAGTTGGTCAGCTCGAAGCTGTACGACAGGACGTCGCCGACCGAGTCGTACGTGGCGGTGGTGGTCGACTTGACGATCGTGAGGCTCGGAGCCTCGGCCTGGGCGAAGAAGTTGTTGCCTGTCGAAGCCTCGCCCGCGGTCACGTTGACGGTCTGCGGCCGGACGCCTGTATTGATGTAGCCGCTCGGGATCGTGTACGTGACGCTGTACG
Source organism: uncultured Chloroflexia bacterium (assembly GCA_963746075.1). Lineage (GTDB taxonomy): Bacteria > Chloroflexota > Limnocylindria > Limnocylindrales > CSP1-4 > CF-46. Next base: position 1,241,719 of record CAVUZY010000004.1, on the reverse strand, counting down.
TCCCGGCCTGGAGACCGGTGATCGAGTAGCCGCCGGAGCCGTTCGTCGTGGTCGAGCCGCTCGTCGCGGGCGTGCCGCCGGAGTAGCTGACGGTGACGCCGCTGATGCCGATTTCGCCGTCATCGTCAACGCCATCGCCATTCGAGGTCGTTGATAGACCGTGCCGCTGATCGAAGCGTTGCGCTGCTGGGCGAAGAAGTTGTTGCCGGTCGAGGCCTGGCCCGCGGCCAGGACACCGTGAGGGGGCGAGTCCCGGTGTTCACGAAGTTCGTGGGACGGTGTAGTCGACGGAGTAGATGCCGGCCGCGAGCCCGGTGATCGTGTACAGCGCCGGCACCGTTCGTGGTGACCGACCGCTCGAGCGGACCGCTGTAGGTCACGGTCACGCCGACGATGCCGACCTCGCCGACGTCGAAGGTGCCGCTCCCGTTCGCGTCGTTGTAGACGGTGCCGCTGATGCTGGCGTTGGCGGCCGTGACCGTCGTGGTCGCGGTCGCGCTGTTCGGCGTGGTCGGATCAAAGGTCGTGGTAGTCGCGGTCGCCGTGTTGGACAGAATCGTCCCGCCGGTCGTGCCCGAGCCAACGGTCACAACGATGGTGACGGTGGCGCTGGCGCCCACGGCGATGCTGCCGAGCGGGCAGACGACGGTGGTCGTTCCGGTGCAGGGCCCGCCCTGGCTCGGGGTTGCCGAGACGAGGGCCGTGGCCGCTGGGATGGTGTCGCTGACGCTGACGCCGGCAGCGGTCGTGCCGGTTGCGGCCGTGCTGTTGTTCGTGACGGTGATCGTGTAGGTCAGGTTCGCGCCGGCGCCGACCGGATCCGGGCTATCGGTCTTGGTGATCCCGATGTCCGCGCGACCGGTCACCGTCGAGGTCTCGGTGTCGCTGTTGTTGGCGGCATTCGGATCGAACGTCGTCGAAGTGACCGATGCGGTGTTCGACAGGACGGATCCGTTGGCCGTGTTTGCGGCAACGGCAACCACGATGTTCAGGACCGAGGTTGAGGCGCCCACGCCGAGGGTCGCGGCGCGCGTGCAGGTCACGGTTGTCGTGCCGGAGCAAGACCAGCTGGTTCCCGAAGCGGACACGAAGGACGTGCCGGCGGGGATGGTGTCGCTGACGCTGATGCCTGCCGCTGCCGCGCCGGTGGCAGCCGAACTGGTGTTCGTGACAATGAGCCCGTAGGTCAAATTCGTGCCCGCGATTACGGGATCCGGGCTGTCGGTCTTCGTGACGCTGAGGTCTGCCCGCCCCGTGACCGTTGTGGTCTCGGTGTCGCTGTTCGGCGTCGTCGGGTCAAAGGTCGTCGCGGTGGCTGTCGCCGTATTTGACAGCGTCGACCCGTTCGCCGCATTCGCGTTGACGGTCACGACGATGGTGACGGTCGCGCTTGCACCGACGGCCAGGCTGCCAAGCGGGCAGACCACGGTGGACGTCCCGGTGCACGGTCCTCCTTGGCTCGGCGTGGCCGAGACGAGGGTCGTAGCACCGGGGATGGTGTCGCTGACGCTGACACCCGTTGCCGTCGTGCCGGTCGCGACGGTGCTGTTGTTGGTGACGGTCAACGTGTAGGTCAGGTTCGTGCCCGCGACGACCGGATCGGGCGCATCGGCCTTCGTTATCCCGATGTCCGCCCGACCGGTCACGGTCGTGGTCTCGGTGTCGCTGTTGTTCGCCGCGTTCGGATCGACCGTCGTCGACGTGACCGTCGCAGTATTCGACAGGACAGCCCCATTGGCGGTGTTTGCGGCGGGCGTCACAACGAGCGTGATCGACGTTGGCAGCCGTGCCTGTGTTCAATACGGCGGCGCGCGTACACGTGACGGTCGTCGTCCCAGTGCATACCCAACCCGTCCCCGACGCTGACACGAACGTCGTGCCAGCCGGAATGTGTCGCTGACGCTGATGCCGGTCGCCGCCGAGCCGGTCGAGGCGGAGCTGGTGTTGCTTACCGTGATCGTGTACGTCAGGTTCGTGCCCGCGTTGACCGGACCCGGACTGCCGGTCTTCGTGATGCTGAGGTCCGCACGGCCGGTGATCGTCGTAGACGTCGCCGCAGAGTTGTTGGCCTGACTGGCGTCATTGATGCCTGCCGGCGCCTCAACCGCCGCCGTGTTGGCAACTGTTCCAGTCGCGTTCCCGAGAACCGGAGCTGTCACCACGAACGTCGCAGCAGCGCCGCTGTTGAGGCTGACGAGCCGGTTGATGTTGCCGCTGCCCGTCGCGCCGTTGCAGTTGCCCGTACCCGTGATCGCGCAGGTCCAGGTGATCGAGGCGAGCGGGCCCAGCTTCGTCGTATCGAAGGTGTCGGTGACGGTTGCGCCCGTCACATTCGATGGCCCGTTGTTCGTGACCGTGATCGTGTATGTGAGGTTCGTTCCTGCAATCACTGGATCAGGACTGTCCGTCTTGGTGATTGCCAGGTCAGCGGGAGCGCCGTTAAAGGTCGCCGTGATGGCCCCGTTACCACCAAAGACCAGTGAGCAAGGGCTCGTCGTGCCCACACACGTATTGGACGAGGCGCTTGCGATGCCGCTCCATCCCCCGAACGTCGACCCGCCTGTCGCCGTTGCGAGAAACGTGATCGTCGCGCCGTTGTCAGAAGTCGTGACATTGGAGGTGCAGGTGCTGCTGACGGTCTGGGTCGCCGCGGCAGACCCGGTGCCACCGCATGAAGCCGGAGCGTTGACCGTCCCCGTGCTGGGCGAGATCTTCACCGTTCCCGTGCCTGTCCCGGCAAACGTGATGTCGAAGTTGCGTGCTGCCGCCACGTACGGCCCAACAAACGGTCCCCCATCCCCCACCGGCGCCGCTCCCGCGGGCTGGACGGAATCGGTCCCCGTGTCGGCCAACGCTCGAGCCAGATTGAGACGCCCGTTGCCGGTCTCGGCCGACGGTCCCCGCGGCGTCGGCGGATCGGGCAAGGCGCCCGACGACCGCACCCGCGGACAGCGACGGATCGACGGCGCGCAGCAGCGCCGCGGCCCCCGCGACCGCGGCCGCCGACGCGGACGAGCCGGTGACGGAGGCGGTGCCGCCACCCGGGACGAGGGCCAGGATCTCGGTCCCGGGGGCGGCGAGGAACGTCGAGGCGCCGTAGTTGGACGACGCGTTCAACGTATCGGACTGATCGGTGTTGGAGACGCCGACGACGCCGCGGTCGCCGGCCGGGAACGTCGGAGCGGACGAGCCGTCATTGCCGGTGGCCGCCACGACGACGACGCCGTTTGCCCAGGCGTAGTCGATCGCAGCCTGAAGAGCGGACGAATAGCCCGATGCCGAGAAGGCGAGGAGAGCGACGTCGGCGCCGTGATCGGCTGCCCAGACGAGGCCTTCGATGATGTCGCTGTCGCTGCCGAGCCCGTCGGGGCCGAGGACGGTGACCGGCATGACCTTGACGCCGGCAAAGCCGACACCCGCCACGCCGATTCCGTTGCCGGTCTCGGCGGCAACGATGCCCGCCATCGCAGTCCCGTGGCCGTTGGAGTCGGTGTTCCAGGCGGAGCCGGAGACGAATGAGGCGCCCGTGACGAGCGAGTCGTCGATGTCGGGATGGGAGGCATCGACGCCGGTGTCGAGGACGGCAACGACCGCCGAGCCCGACGGGGTGACCGAGCCGTAGACCTGGTCCCAGCCGATTCGCGGCAGCGACCACTGGTCGCCGTACGACGCGTCATCGGGGGTGGCCTCGGCGGCGCGGCTGCGGTCGAGCTCGACCGAGGCAACCGACGGATCGGCACGCAGTGCCGCGACGGCCGCGTCGCTGGCCTGGACGGCATGCATCCGGAGGACGGCGATCGAGTCGACGTCGGTCGCGCCGGCGGCGGCGATCGCGGCGGCCTGGTCGGCGGCGAGGATGCCGGAGCGGAAGGAGACGATGTAGGCAGAGGTGGCGGGCGCAGGGGTCGGGTCGGGCGTGGGCTCGGGCGTGGCCGTGGGGTCGGGGGTCGGGTCGGGTGTCGCTTCAGGCGTGGGTTCGGGTGTCGCTTCGGGAGTCGGGTCGGGCGTGGGCTCGGCGGTCGGAACAGGCGTCGGCTCCGGCGTCGGCTCGGGCGTCGGCTCGGGCGTCGGACCGGGCGTCGGGTCCGGTGCGACCGACGGGTCCGGCGAGGGCGATGCCGCAGGACTCTCGCTCGGCGGCGGCGGCTCCGCGGCGATTGTGCCCATCGGCGCGGCCATCGAGAAGACCAGCAGCGCGATCTGCAACCCGATCAGGATTCGGCGGACACGAAGAAGCTGCCGCGAAGCAGCGGACGACCCGAACATCGATGAGACTCCCCGGCACCGGCTCGTCGACCCCTCGCCGAACCAGGCGCGCGCTCGGATTGATGGCCACAAGCCATCGGATGAAGACAACCGGCCATACGACCGGACAAGGAGATCTCCGGCCAGAACGGCCGGACCAGGACATCGCCGGTCATACGACCGGCAAGAAGTACGGTCCCATACGGGACCCGCTGACGGTACTGGTCATAACTGGCCGGAACCAGTCCCAACTGCCCGTCATCGCAACAATCCGGTGCGACCCGGCACCGCGCTCGATCAGCGCCGCGGCGGCCGCCGTGCTCCCCGACGTGGCCCGCGCTCGGCGCGAGGAATCGAAAGAGCCGGCCCGTTGGGCCGGCTCTCTCTGGTGGGTCGGATGGAGCTAGGGACCGACGACCCGGCCTTCGACCACCGGGTCGACGGGGGAGTTGGCCGCGACGTAGTCCTCCATGACATCGAGGAGCAGGTCGCCGGTGAGCTTCACGTCGGTGCCGGCTCCGAAGATCGTGTAGCCGTCACCGCCGGTGTACATGAAGTCGTTGGTCACGAACCGCACCGTGTCGGTGTCGAGCACCGGCGTGAGCGTTCCGGTCGGACCATCCGGCGCCTTCCAGAGGTTGTCGATGACGGCCACCGCGCCATTGCAGTGGAACTCGACCTTGAGGCCCGCGATCTGCGGGAACCGGCCAGTCGACGTCACGCCGTCGCAGAACGGGCGGAACCCGTTCAGGAACGCGGTCTTCATCTGAGCCCCGGTGAGGGTCTCGACGACTGTCGCGTTGCCGAACGGCAGGACCGCAAACAGCTCGCCGAGGGTGATCACGCAGGGTCCTTCGCCCGCGCTCTCCGGAAGGCACGGGAGGTCGGCCCGGAGGCCACCCGAGTTCGTGTACGCCGCTTCGGCCTCGGGATACTTGTCGAGCATGGCGTCCGCCACGAGGTTGCCCATCGCCGACTCGTGGAGCCGGGTCGGATCGCGGAAGATGTCCGCCACCTGGGAGCCGACGACCTTGGACAGGATCGGCTGGACCTCCGCGTTGGCAGCCGCGACGACCGCCTGGACGTCCGCCCGGCGTGCGACGCCGATGTCCTTGGCGACGCGCGTCGCGCCGCCGGCCCATTCCACATCCCCGCCCTTGACCATCAGCTGCAGGACCGAGTAGCTCGTCCCGGCATTGATGCCCTCGGTGATGAGGATGTTGCCGCGCATCAGGTTCGAGATCCGATGCGTGTGGCCGACGATCATTGCGTCGACCGTCGTGTCCTGGAGCTGGTCGGCGATCGACAGGATCGGGCCGGCCCAGGGGACGCCGATGGTGCTGCCGGCCGCGTTGCGACCGGTCGACGTGCCCTCGTGGATGACGACGATCTGGATCTTGACGCCGAGCGCCTTGAGGCGCTGCGACTCGGCCCGGATCCGCGGTCCCTCGTCGAGGAACGTCAGACCGGCCGTTGCGCCCGCGGACACGAGCTCGGGTGTCTCCTGGAGCTCGGCGCCGATGACGCCGACCTTCATGCCGTTGACCGTGAACACGACCGACGGCGTGACCCAGTCGGGCCGCACCCCGGTCGCGGTCTCGATGATGTTCGTGGCAAGGAACGGGAAGTTGGCACGTGCCTGGTGCTCGAGCAGCCGGGCGATGCCGAAGTCGAACTCATGGTTGCCGTACGAGGTCGCGTCGAGGCCCCACAGGTTCTCGACGTCGATCGCCGGTCGATCCTGGAGGAGCCCCGAGTTGGGCGGAGAGGCGCCGACGTTGTCGCCGGCCGCCAGCAGGAGGCCGGGGCCGGGCAACCCGGCGAACTCCTCCTCGAACATCGTGGCGAGGAACGCCGCCCCGCCGACGTTCGACGAGATGCCGTTGTCGCCGACGAGGGTCGTCGGGTCGAGCTGGCCGTGGAAATCGTTGAGGCCGACGATCGTCAGGGGCTTGTAGCTCTTGCCGCCCTTGACGACGTCGAGCAGGACCTTGCCCTGGCTGTGCTGGGGCTCGGGGATCCCGAGCATGAACGCCAGCGTCGGCGCGAGGTCGATCGACCGCGCGGTGACCTGACCCTTGTCGACGCCGGTGCCGCCGGCCAGGAACGTGGCCCGCATGTTGATGTTGGCCGCGAGGTCCTGGACGTCCGGCACGTAGCCGTGCTGGCCGAAGAAGTGCGACGGCGCGATCAGCGTCCCCGGCGTCTCGGCGTCGTACTGGTACGGCGGAGCGGAGAAGACGACGAGGTCGCCCGTCCGGGTCGGATGGGCCATGTCGGCGGTCGTCCCCGGACCGTTCGGGATGTAGCGCGATTCGGCCTTGGTGAAGACGCGATCGATGACCTTCCAGCCCTCGGGCTGGCCGTCGTGGGTCCAGTCGTTGGGGTCGGTCAGGGCCAGGTAGGCCGCCTTGATCTCGAGCGCGGCGGCGTCCGCCGCGGCCTGCGATCCGTAGCGCGGGTCGGGCATGAAGTTCGGGATTCGGCGCCCCGCCCGGGAGCGTGGCGGTCCTGGCGTTGGCGGGCCGCGGGTCCGGGTCCCGGCCATTGACGTTCAGGTAGATCTGGAGCGCGCCACCCGCCCAGCACGCCTTCGCCTTGGCGAAGTTCGCGGTCACCCGGGTGTCCGCCGGCGGCGGGTTCGGCACCGCGACGCGGCAGTTCGAGACCTGGGGAACGCCCGGCACCGAGCCGAGGTTGAGAAGCCCGAGGTCGAGGAGCGGCTTGCTGGCGTCGATCGCCAGGAACTGCGGCGCGAAGCCGTGGTCGGACGAGACGAACGTGGTCGGGTTCTTCGCGACGAGCTTCCGGGCGAGGGTCAGGACCTCGTCGGCCTCCTGGTATGCCGTCCGGATGAAGCCCTCGCGCGCAGCGACGCGGCCGTCGGCGACGCCGTTGAGGTCGACGTCGTCGTACGCCGGGTTGGCGGCGCCGTTCCCGAGCTTCGGGCTGACGAGGCCCGAGGAACTGGTGCTGGAACTCGTCGGTCGTCGGCATCCCGACGAGGAGGAGGTCCGGCTTGTGCTTCTTGGCGACGTACTCGAGCATCGGGACGTGGCCCGTGGCCCAGTAGAGGCCCTGCTCGACGTACGTGTCCTCGCTCGTGACGCCGGCCTCGAGGATCGCGAAGTCCGCGGCGGTCGAGGTCGGGAAAGTCTTGGCGAGGTACTCCTCGAAGTCGCCGGTGAAGCCCGGCTCGCCGGCCCAGCTCGGCCACGTGGCGAGGGCGCGGCTGACGGAGGTGTGGAACAGGCGGACGCGCGACAGGTCGCCGGTCAGCTCCTCCACCTTGACGAGGAAGCCGGCGGTCTTGCCGTTGAGCGGGTTCGGGTCGCCGTTGGCGAGGGGCGCCAGGTTGAGGACGACCTTGACGTCGGCCCACTGGCCCTTGGCGAGCGTTCCGACGGCGTCCGGGGCCGCGCCGCTACGTGATCGGCGAGAACAGGACCTTGTCGTAGTTGGTCGCTGCCGTCGTTGGTGCTGTCGAAGATGTAGGCGTTCAGACCGTACTTGTCGGTCGCTCCGTCGAGCACGCGGAGACGCATCTCCTTGGCGGGGCTGAACGTCGCGGGGACGTTGGTCCAGCCGCCGGCCGCAACGATCGCGGCCTCGGGAACGGCCGCCTTGTTGGCCGCCGGATAGCCCGCCGGATGGTCGAACTGGAGGCCGAACGACGCGATGAACGGCGCGTCGTCGAACAGCGCCTGGCCGGTGCTGCCGATGAAGTTCGTCGCGACGCCGCGACCGGAGAAGAAACTCCGGAAGTCGATGGTCGGACCGTTGATCGACGCGTTCCGGCCGCCGGCCCACTCGACCTGGGCGACCTTGAGACCGCCGCGCTCGGCGGACTGGGCGATCGTCTCGGCCTGGAGGACGCCCGGGTCGAAGGCGGTGGTCCGGGCGGTCCCGAACGCGTCGCCGTTCTTGTGGAACGTGTTGTTGGTCGAGGCGTGGACGCCCGGCCACGCGCCCGTGGCGAGCGTGTACCAGCCCGCGCCCGTGTTCGGCGGCGCCTGGGTCAGGAGGCCGTTGCCGGTCGCCGACGTCCCGTGCTTCAGGAACGACGCCATCGTCGGCATCAGGCCCTGCTTGGCGTACTTGGCGACGATGTCCTGGCGCATGCCGTCGGCGGCGAAGAAGACGGCCTTGCCGGGGGTGGGCTTGCCCTTGCCGGCCGGCGGGGCGGCCGACGACCGGTGCCGCCACGAGCGACACCATCAGTGAGACCAGGACCAAGAGCACGATGGACCGGATGTGGACGCGGGACGTCACGGGGCGCTCCTCCTCGAGAACGGCGGGCACTGGGGCTCCGGGGATGCGCGAAAGGCGGGCGCGATCTGTGGCAGACGCTCGACTCCTCCTCCGGAACCGCACCTCTGCACTCTGGACCGCCCACGATACTGCGGGGAGCGGATAGCGTCACCCCGCGTCAACAGATCGTGAACGCGGTGTTGAGGGCAGGGATGGGTGACGGCCGCGAGAAGCGGTGCGCACGGGCAACGCCGTTCCCCGTTCTGGCGATACGTGACGGTGAAGCGGCCGTTGCGACGATGCCGCGATGGACCTCCATCCGTCGGTCGAGGAACGGCTTGCCCGGCTGGCCCCTGACCAGCGCGCCGCCGCGATGTTCCCGCCCGGCCCGGTGCTGTGCGTCGCGCCGGCGGGGAGCGGCAAGACGACGACCCTCGTCGCCCGGATCGCCTGGCTCCTCGACAGCGGCGCGGCGACGCCCGGGACGATCGCCGCGATCACGTTCAACAAACGCGCGGCCGTCGAGCTGGGCGAGCGGCTGGAGACGGCGCTCGAGCCGATCGGCATCGCCGGCGATGCGGTCCGCGTCCGGACGTTTCATGCCCTCGGCCTGGAGATCCTCCGCGATGCCCGGGCGCCGGTCTCGCCCCTCCTCGACCGCATCGCCGTCCTGCGACGCGTCGTGCCCGAGCTTGGCCCGGCGGGTTGGCGCCGTCTCGACACGGCCTTCTCGAAGCTGAAGCTCGATCTCGGCGTCACCGCCGAGGAGGTGGCCCGAGACCCGGCGCCCGGGCCGGTCGCACGTGCCTTCCTGGCGTACGAAGCGGAGCTGGCAACCGAGGGCGGGCTCGACTTCGACGACCTCGTCGCGCGCTGCCTGCGGCTGCTCGAGTCCGACCCCGACGCCCTCGCCCGATGGCGGACGCGGTGTTCGCACCTCCTGGTCGACGAGGCCCAGGACCTCGATCGCGCCCAGCTCCGGATGGCGCTCCTGCTCGCTGCGCCGGCCAACCGGATCTTCCTCGTCGGCGACGACGACCAGTCGATCTATGGCTGGCGGCTGGCCGACGTGCGTCGCGTCCTGGCGCTCGCCGACGACCTCGACGGCCTCCGACGAGTCGATCTCGTCGTCAACTACCGCTGCCCGGCGACGGTCATCCGGCGAGCGGTCCGCCTGGTCGAGCACAACGTCGAGCGGTTCGCGAAGGTCATCGAGCCGCGGGCGGACGCACCGGGGCCGATCGTCCTCGCTGCCGACGCCACGGATGAGCCCGTCCGCGTTGGGCGGCTCCTCGGCGGATGGTTCCCGTCCGGTGGGGCGTCGGCGCCCGGGCCGGGCAACTCAGCGCCGGCTCCGGTGACCGGCGCGACCCCGGCGCCGTCCCGGGCGATCCTCACCCGGACGAACCGCGAGCTCCTGCCGGCGATCGCCGCCGCGCTGGATCTCGGGCTGCCGTTCCGGCCGCCGCCGGTCGAGCTCCTCGTCGACTCGCCGATCGTCGATCGCTGCCTCGACGCCGTCGCGGACGCGGCCGGACCCGCCGGTGGCGAGCTGGCGCTGCTTCCCAGGATCGAGTCCGTCCGGGCTCGATGGGCCGCGGAGCCCCTCGACCCGGACGCCGACCCGGACGCACCGCGCCCCGCCGACATCGCCGCAGCCGTCCTCGCCTGGGCGGTGCCATATCGCTCGCTCGATGCGTTCCGCACGGCGATCGCCGCTCGGCGCGTCGCCTTTCGCGAGCTCTGCCGGGACGACGCTCCGCTGAGCTTCGCCACCGCCCATGCGACCAAGGGCCTGGAGTTCGACGACGTCGCGGTCCTGGGCATGGAGCGCGGCCGCTTCCCGAGCGCCCGGTCGCTCGCCGACGCGCCTGATCCCGCCCGGGCGCTCGAGGAGGAGCGGCGCCTCGCCTACGTCGCGTGGACCCGGGCTCGACGCTCGCTGACGTTGATCTACGACCCTGCCGCGCCGTCGTCGTTCCTGCTCGAGGCGTTCGACCCGGACGAGCTGGGCATCGAGCCCGAGGGCTGAGCCCCTACGCGGCCCCGGCGTCGCGCTTGTTCAGCTGCTTGAGCAGCCGGTCGATCGCGTCGAGGAACGGCTCGGTGACGTCGGGCGGCAAGGCGTCGCGAACCGAGTCCTTCGGTCCGTAGGCCGCCCGCGCCCGGAGCGCGACCTGGCGCAGCGACCGCGGCTCGTCGTCACGGAGCCGGTCGGGCATCGACTCGAAGTAGCGCAGCCAGCGGACGGCGCCCGCCGCCTCGGCCGCGGACACGATCCGGTCTGCGTGACGGCCCGCGATCAGGCCCGCTTCGTCGACGGCCGGCAGCTCGTGGCGGGCGGGCCCGCGCCGATCGAGCCCGGATCGGGAGCCGGTGTCACGCAGCGATCCGAGGTCGCGCGGCGACCCGCTGTCGCGCTCAGGCATCCGGCCCGGACACGAGGAGCGGCAGTCGCTTCCGCTCCGAACCGTTCACGAGAATCCGGAACGAGTAGTCACCGGGCGCCGCGAACGTCAGGTTCCAGAGGTCGATCGAGAAGGTCAGGACGGTGTCGCGGCCGTCGGTGTGGCCGCGGGCCTGGAGATTGCCAGTCGCGCCGGCGACCTCGCCGCCGTCCGGGTCGAGCAGCACGAAGCGGACCTCGTGCTCGCGGTCGACCTCGGGTGCCGAGACGAGCAGGCCGAGGACCATGGCGAGGTGCGGGTGACGGAGCGGGAACGTCCGGCCGCCGATCCGCGACACGCCGCCGCCGAGGACGTGGAACTTCTGGCCCGGCTGGGTCTCGGCGGCATCGGCCAGGAAGGCGTACTCGATGTCGGGCATGGGTGGCATCGTAGCCGGTCGCTCTGCACCGCCGATGCGCGGCGCGGCGCCGACGATCAGCGGGTCGAGGCCGCCGCGGCGCGCTTCCGGGAGGGCGTGAGCCTCACCGGCGGGCCGTGACCGTTGGAGCCGTTCTTGTCGTGGCCGCGACCGGCCTCGTCCGCGAACGACACGTCCGACAGGGGCACGAGCGGCTGGCCCCGCAGGACCCGGTCGAGGTACTCGCCCGTGGCCGAACCCTTGATCGCCGCAACCTTCTCGGGCGTGCCCTCGGCGATGATCAGACCGCCCCGCGCGCCGCCCGCCGGCCCGAGGTCGATGATCCAGTCGGCCGTCTTGATCACGTCGAGGTTGTGCTCGATCACGAGGACGGTGTTGCCACCGTCGACCAGGCGGTGGAGGACCTCGAGGAGCTTCTCGACGTCGGCGAAGTGGAGCCCGGTGGTCGGCTCGTCGAGGACGTACAGCGTCCGGCCGGTCGCCCGACGTGACAGCTCGGTCGCAAGCTTCACGCGCTGCGCCTCGCCGCCCGACAGCGTCGTCGCCGGCTGGCCGAGGTGGACGTAGCCGAGGCCCACGTCGAACAGGGTCTGGAGCTTCGTGTGGACGTTCGGGACGGCCGAGAAGAAGTCGACGGCCTCGGCGATCGTCATCTCGAGCACGTCCGAGATCGACCGGCCCTTGAAGTGGATCTCGAGGGCCTCGCGGTTGTAGCGCTTGCCCTTGCAGACCTCGCACGTGACGTAGACGTCCGGCAGGAACTGCATCTCGATCTTGAGGATCCCGTCGCCCTTGCAGTTCTCGCAGCGACCGCCCTTGACGTTGAAGCTGAACCGGCCCGGCTGATAGCCCCGGACCCGGGCCTCGGGGACGCCCGCGAAGAGCTCCCGGATCGGCCCGAACAGGCCGGTGTAGGTCGCGGGGTTGGAGCGCGGCGTGCGCCCGATCGGGCTCTGGTCGATCTCGATGATCTTGTCGATGTGCTCGGCGCCCTTGAGCGTGTCGTGGGCGCCGACGGGTTCCCGCGACCCGTTGAGCTCGCGGGCCAGCGCCCGGTACAGGACGTCGGTCACGAGGGTCGACTTGCCGCTGCCCGACACGCCGGTGACCGCGGTGAAGGTTCCGAGCGGGATCGTCAGGTCGACGTCGCGGAGGTTGTGCTCGCGGGCACCCTTCACGACGAGCCGCTTGAGGTTGCCCTTGCGGCGCTTGGCCGGGATCGCGACGGAGCGCTCGCCACGGAGGAATGCGCCGGTGATCGAGCGGGGCTCGGCGAGGAGGTCCTCGAGCGTCCCGTTGGCGATGATCTCGCCGCCGTGCTCCCCTGCCCCGGGCCCGATGTCGATGACCCAGTCGGCGGTCCGGATCGTCTCCTCGTCGTGCTCGACGACGAGGACGGTGTTGCCGAGGTCACGCAGCCGGGTGAGGGTCGCGATCAGCTTGGCGTTGTCCTTCTGGTGGAGCCCGATCGACGGCTCATCGAGGATGTACAGGACGCCCATGAGCGTCGTCCCGATCTGGGTCGCCAGCCGGATCCGCTGGGCTTCGCCGCCGGACAGCGTCACGGACGCCCGGTCGAGGGTCAGGTAATCGAGCCCGACGTCGACGAGGAACCCGAGCCGGGCGGTGATCTCCTTGAGGACCTGGACGGCGATCGTCCGCTCGCGCTCCGACAGCTTCGCCGGAAGCTCCGCGATCCAGTCGAGCGCCTCCGTGATCGAGAGAACCGCGATGTCGGAGATCGACTTGTCGTCGACCGAGACCGCGAGCACCTCCGGCTTGAGCCGCTTGCCGTGACAGACCGGGCACGGCCTCGTGACCATGTACTTCTCGAGCTCGGTCTTGATGTACTCGGAGTCGGTCTCCTTGTAGCGCCGCTCGAGGTTCGTGATGATCCCCTCGAACGTCGCCTTGTACGTGTTCTCGCCGCGCTCGTGGCGATAGCGGACGAGAACCTTCTCGTCCTTCTGGGCCCGCAGGATGTACTCGATCGCGTCCGGCGGCAGGTCGCGGACCGGCTTCTTGTAGTCCCAGCCGTGCGAGCCGCAGATCGCCTCCAGGATCTTGAGGCGCCAGGACGCGTCGTTGGGCATCTTGGCCCACGGCACGAGGGCGCCCTGCTGGAGGCTCTTGGCCTTGTCCGGGATGACGAGGTCCGGATCGATCTCGAGCCGCGTCCCGAGGCCGGCGCAGGCCGGGCAGGCACCGTGCGGCGAGTTGAACGAGAAGTTGCGCGGCTCGAGCTCGTCCATCGTGAAGCCGTCGTACGGGCACGTGAATCGCTCGCTGTAGCGCTGCTCCTCGAATGACGGCGGCTCGTCGTCCCGCGGCGCCGGCGCGATGAGGACCTGGCCCTCGCCGAGCCGGAGCGCGGTCTCGATCGAGTCGGACAGCCGCGAGGCGTCGGGATCCGGCATCGCGCGCCCTGTGTCGGGATCGATCGGCCGGCCGTTCGCGTCCCGCTTGGCGCCCTCGGGCGCGTCGGCATGGCGGACGACGTAGCGATCGACCACGACCTCGATGCTGTGGCGCTTGTACTTGTCGAGCTTCGGCGCGTCGGCGATGTCGACCATGTCGCCGTCGACCCGGACGCGAACGAAGCCCTGCCGCCGGGCGCCCTCGAAGACGCGGTCGCCCTCGGTCTTGCGGTCCTTGATCAGCGGGCCCAGGACGAGCAGCCGCGTCCCCTCGGGCAGGGCCAGCACCTGGTCGACGATCTGCTGGACGGACTGGCGCTCGATCGGATGGCCGTTCGGGCAGTGCGGGTGGCCGGCCCGGGCGAACAGCAGCCGGAGGTAGTCGTAGATCTCGGTGACGGTTCCGACCGTGGATCGCGGGTTGCGCGAGGCGCCTTTCTGGTCGATCGAGATCGCCGGGCTCAGGCCGTCGATCTGGTCGACGTCCGGCTTTTCCATCTGGCCCAGGAACTGGCGGGCGTAGGCGCTCAGGCTCTCGACGTAGCGGCGCTGGCCCTCGGCATAGATCGTGTCGAAGGCGAGGCTGCTCTTGCCGCTCCCGGACAGCCCGGTGATGACGACCAGCCGGTCGCGCGGGAACGCGACGGTGACGTCTTTCAGGTTGTGTTCGCGGGCACCGCGGACGACGAGCTGATCCTGGGGCATCTCACCTGCGAGTCTACCGGATCGGACCCAAACCGTACAGGTGTTCGATCTCGAATCGACGGTGGTTCGAGACGGTGCGTCAGCGGCGGCGCCGGCCGCCGGGTCGCGTTCCGGTCCTTCGCCGGACGTTCGGGGTCACGGTTCGATCCCACGTCGGGCGGTCGCGCCAGGCGGCGGTCCGGCCGGTGTCCTCGTGCTCGTCGCGAATGCCCGGCAGCCAGTCCGACGCCGTGTTCGCGTCGGTCGGCGCATCCCCGTCCACGTGCCCGTCGTGCGGTTCGTGCCCGTCGCCGTCGAGAGGCCCGACCGGCTCCTCGCCCGCCGGCAGCACCGTGACGCTCATCACCTCGAACGCCTGGTGCTCACCGGCCTCCTCGTCGCGCCGGGCGCCGCGCTTCCGGTCGGCCGCGCCGACGAGCCCGGTCCCGCGCGACGACGCCGCCCGTTCGGCAGCCCGCCCGACGATCAGCGACGCGTCCTGTTCGAGGACCCGCAGCCGGATGTTCTGGATCTCGTCGCGGAGCGCGGCGGCCCGCTCGAAGTCGAGCTCCTTGGCGGCGGCACGCATCTCCGTCTCCATCCGGGTCACGAGCTTTTCGATCGCCTTCGTGTTGTCGAGGGTGAGGGCCCGGCCGGCAAGCTCCTCGCGCTCCGAGCTGTAGACAACGGTCCGTTCCGCGACCGAGCGGAGCCGCTCGTTGATGTCGTGGATCTCCTTGACGATCGTCGTCGGCTCGATGCCGTGCTCGGTGTTGTAGGCAACCTGGATCGCCCGGCGGCGATTCGTCTCCTCGATGGCCGCGGCCATCGACTCGGTCGTGCGGTCGGCGTACATCACGACGCGGCCGCCGATGTTGCGGGCTGCCCGGCCGATCATCTGGATCAGCGACCATGAGCTCCGCAGGAACCCTTCCTTGTCGGCGTCGAGGATCGCCACGAGGGTCACCTCGGGCAGATCGATGCCTTCACGGAGGAGGTTGATCCCGACGAGAACGTCGAACACGCCGAGCCGGAGATCGCGCAGGATCGCTACCCGCTCGAGCGTGTCGACCTCGCTGTGGAGGTACTGGACCTTGACCCCGAGCTCGCGCAGGTAGTCGGTCAGGTCCTCGGCCATCTTCTTGGTCAGGGTGGTGACGAGGGCCCGTTCGCCGCGCTCCGTGCGGAGCCGGATCTCCTCCATCAGGTCGTCGATCTGGCCGTCCGTCGGGCGGACGTCGATCATCGGGTCGATGACGCCGGTCGGCCGGATCAGCTGCTCGACGACCTGCTGGCTGCGCTCGTGCTCGTACGGCCCCGGCGTCGCCGACATGTGGACGACCTGGTTCAGGTGTCCCTCGAACTCCTCGAACGTGAGCGGCCGGTTGTCGAGGGCGGACGGCAGCCGGAACCCGAAGTCGACCAGGATCTCCTTGCGCGTCCGGTCGTTCTTGTACATGCCGACGACCTGGGGGATCGTCATGTGCGACTCGTCGACGACGAGCAGCCAGTCCGGCGGGAAGTAGTCGAGGAGCGTCCACGGCCGCGAGCCCGCCTCGCGCCGCGACAGGTGGCGGGAGTAGTTCTCGATCCCGGTGCAGAAGCCGAGCTCGCGCATCATCTCGAGATCGAACGTCGTCCGCTGGCGGAGCCGCGCCGCCTCCAGGACGCGCCCCTCGGCCTCCATCTCGCCGACCCGCTCCTCCATCTCGGCCTCGATGTCGACGATCGCCAGCTTCAGCTTGTCCTGCGGCGTGACGTAGTGGCTGGCCGGGTAGACGTTGACCTCCTTGCGCTCGTGGAGGAGCTCGCCGGTCAGCGGATCGACCTCGGTGATCCGTTCGACCTCGTCGCCGAAGAATTCGACCCGGATCAGGGTCTCCTCGGACGCCGGCTGGAACTCGAGCGTGTCGCCGCGGACGCGGAACCGGGCGCGCTGGAGGGCCTGGTCGTTGCGCTGGTATTGGAGGTCGACCAGCTGGCGGAGGACCGTGTCGCGGCGGTAGGAGCCGCCCTGGCGGAGGCGGACGACCGTCGCCCCGTAGTCGACCGGCGCCCCGAGGCCGTAGATGCACGACACGGAGGCGACGATGATCACGTCGCGCCGCTCGAACAGCGCGTGGGTCGCGGCATGGCGGAGCCGGTCGATCTCGTCGTTCCGCGACGAGTCCTTCTCGATGTAGGTGTCGCTCCGGGGCAGATATGCCTCAGGCTGGTAGTAGTCGAAGTAGCTGACGAAGTACTCGACCGCGTTGTCCGGGAAGAACTCGCGGAACTCGGCGTAGAGCTGGGCGGCCAGCGTCTTGTTGTGGGCCAGCACCAGCGTCGGCTTCTGGTGGGCCTCGATCGTCCGGGCGATCGTGAACGTCTTGCCGGTGCCCGTGGCGCCCAGCAGCGTCTGGTGCTTCAGGCCCTTCCGGAGGCCATCCACGAGGCGATCGATGGCCACAGGTTGGTCGCCGGTGGGCTCGAACGGAGCGACGAGTCGGAAGTCGGGCATCGGGACGTCCATCGTACCGGATCGCGCTCGTTTCGAACACCCGTTCTCTACGTTCGCGGCGGCCAGCCGAATGGCCGAGCGGGTAGGACCCTGTTGGGACGACCGGGCTATACCGGCGCCCGCCGGCGATGGGCGACGATCCGGTGCGCGCAGTCCACACCTCGAGCGGTGGCGACGGCTGAGCGAACGACCCGAACCCCTGCTCGTGTGTCGGAGACCGACGAGTCGGGCGTGCCCAGAAAGGCCGGCGATGGACCAGGAATTCCGCGACGACGGACGACGCAGCAAGATCATCATTGCCATCGGCGTCGTCCTCGCCCTCGTTGCCGGCGGCGCGGCCTTCTTCCTGATCAATCAGGCCACCCAGAAGGCCGGCTCGGGCGACCTCCAGAAGATCGCCGTCGTGGTCGCCGTCCGCGCCGTGCCGGCCCGCCAGGCGATCGTCGCGGAGGATCTCGAGATCCGCGAGGTCCCGCTCGACCCGACCAACGCGAATGGCGTGATCACGGACCCGACCGCCGCGATCGGGCGGCTGCCCGCGGTGACGATCCTCCAGGGCCAGTTGGTCACCCAGAACATGCTCACGTCGTCGGAGGCCGGTGGCGAGTTCTCGATCCTCGGACCGAACGAGTCCATCGGCCCGGACAGCGAGGCCTGGCGCGCCGTGTCGATCACAGTGTCCGACGATCTCGCGGTCGGCGGCGTCCTGAAGGCTGGCCAGACGGTCGACGTCTTCGTCACGACCGTGATCAACGTCCCGCCCGACATCGCCGAGGCCGGCCGCTACACGACGGACCGCTCCACGAAGATCGTCTACCAGAACGTGCTGCTGCTCGCCCGCCGCGAAGCCTTCTACATCATCAAGGCGCCGATCGCCATGGCCGAGGAGCTCGCCCACCTGCAGGCCGTCGGCAGCGCCACGATGAGCATGGTCCTTCGCCCGGACATCGACCAGCGTTTCGTCGACGCCTCGAACCTCGGCGAGACGACGAACCGGATCATCCAGAAGTACGGACTGCCGATCCCGGAGACGTACCCACGCGGCAACTCGCCGCTGCCGAGCCAGCCGCCGCTCGCCTCGCCGACGCCGCTCCCGACCCCGACCCCAGGTCCGTCGGGCGGCGCGACACCCTGATCGAGCCGAGGGATCCCCGGCCACCGGTCCGACTTGGTGGTGCGCAACAGTACGAACGAGCCATGAGCGACCCCTTATCCGGGCACGTCCGGCAGCCTAGAGTCGAGGCTGAGGACGCCCGCCCAGACGGGGGTTCCCGATTGTCAGCAGGACTCGACCGACTGATGTCACGCACGCCACGCTGGCCGGCCGCGCCGGCCCCGGCCGGCGCTCCACTCGAACAGGCCACGAGGCAGCGCCGATCGCGAGGTCAGGCGATCGTCGAGCTCGCCCTGATCCTGCCCGTCCTGCTCGTGCTCCTGGCGGCCGGAGCCGACCTCGCCCGCCTGTTCCATTCCCAGGTCGCCATCGAGAGCGCCGCACGTGCCGGCGCGCTCGAGGCCGCGGCCAATCCGACGTCGTTCTCGGCCGGCCAGCCGTGCAGCGTCGCGACCAACCGGGTGATGTGTGCGGTCCTGCGGGAGTCCGCGGGATCCTTCCTGACGGTCGTGCCGGCGGACGTCACGCTCACGTGCACCCCGACGCCGTGCGCCGAGGCGCTCGGCAACGTGGTCGAGGTCAAGGTCATCGGCCACTTCAACCTGATCACGCCAATCCTCGCCGTGTTCACCGGTGGGACGAACGTCACGTTCAGCCAGAGCGCCGTGGCCCAGATCTCCGTCCGGCCCAATGTCGAGGCACCGACCCCGACCCCGACGGCGACCGGTGCCCCGACGCCCACACCGGCGCCGACGCCGACGCCGACAGCGACACCCGCCCCGACGGCCACCCCGACGGGTCCGCCGGCGCCAACCCCCACGCCGACCCCGGTGCCGACGCCCAGCCCGACGCCGTTCTGCATCCCGCCCACCGCCGACTTCTCGTTCTCGCCGTCGACCGGCAAGAAGAAGAAGACCGACTTCGCGTTCACCGACCTGTCGACGACGACGGCGCTGTGTCCGCTGACCTGGTCCTGGAACTTCGGTGACGGCGCGGGCGACTCGACCTCGACCCTCCAGAACCCGGTCCACCAGTACCAGAACCAGGGCACCTATACGATCACGCTGGTCGTCTCGAACTTCGGTGGACCCGCGACCCGGACGCGGACCGTGACGGTGACACCGTGATCCGACGCCGACGGGCTGCCGGTCGAGCGCGCGGCCAGGGACTGGTCGAGTTCGCGATCGGGATCACGGTCTTCCTGACGATCCTGATCGGCCTCATCGACCTCGCCCGGGCGGCCTTCCTCTACAACGGCGTGTCCGACGCCGCCCGCGAGCTTGCCCGCGTCACCAGCCTCCATCCGGGGTCGCCGACGCTCGGCTCGAGCAGCCAGACGGCGGCCGTGCTGGGCACCGAGCAGAAGCTCGTGCCCGGCCTCACCGTCACGTCGTACTCGTGCGTGGACCTGGCGGGAACGGTCATCACCGGCCTGTGCCGCCCGGGCAGCTGGGTCAAGGTCGCGGTCCGGACGTCGTTCACTCCCGTCCTGCCCCTTCTGAGTGCCTTCGGTCCGATCACCTTCACCACGTCCAGCAGCGCCAAGATCCAGTGACGAGGACCCGCATGACCACACGTCCCATCCGCCGCCCGGCCGAGGGCGGCCAGATCCTGGTCGTCTTCGCGCTGTCGATGCTCGTGATCATCGGGATCGTCGGCCTTGCCGTGGACGGCGGCTCGACCTACGCCCAGCGTCGCGACCAGCAGACCGCGGCCGACCTAGCGGCCCTGGCCGGCGCCAACGACTTCCTCGTGAACAATCAGACGACGACAGCGATTGCCCGAGCCCGCGAGGTCGCCGCGTCGAACAACTTCACGAACGGCTCCGGGTCGACCGTCGACGTCACGATCGACACCTCGAACGGGGTCGCGGTCACGGTCGAGGTCGGCCGGGGGCACCGCAACTCGTTCCTGGGGGCGCTGGGGATGGCCAACTGGCAGGTCACGACGAAGGCCACCGCGCTCGCCGGGTTCCCCGATACGGCGACCGGCGCCGGCCCGTTCATCTTCTCGATCAGCGCGTTCGAGAATGACGGCACGCCCAAGTACATGACGTCGACGGACTTCGGCGAGACCAACGGCGACGTCCCGACGACCCAGCTCGACCTGGCCTGGACGAACTACGGCACCGGCAACGTCAACACGAGCGAGGTCAGCGACATCATCACGGGCGGCCTCGACATCACCCGGACCATGGCGTACGGCCAGTACATCGGCCAGCACAACAACGGCAACCACACGGCGCTGTTCCAGGACGTCGACAACCACCTGTCGGGCCTCGACATGCCCGTTGCGATCGTCGACAACAACGGCAACTTCATGGGCTGGGCGACGTTCCACGTGAACAGCGCGTCAGCCGGCTCGAGCAAGCACATCAACGGCTACTTCCTGAGCTCGTTCACGAGCGACCGGCTGACCGTCGGGTCGTGCGCGAACAACGCCTGCCCGCGCTATCTCGGCTCGTACGTCCTGAAGCTCACGGATTAGGGCGACCGCACAGCGGTCGGAGACGCGGCGCGGCGCCCTCGCCGTCAGGACGCCGCGCAGCGTCCCGCGTCACGTGCCGCGCGTCGCCGCGTCCCACGCCGCCGCGACCCGCGATCGGGCGTCCGTCATGGGGCCCGAGGTGTCGATGACCCGGGTCGCCGCCGGACGCACACGCTCGACGAGCCCGGCCTGGGCGGCGATCCGGCGATCCGCGTCCGCGGCCGACGCGCCGCGACCCATCACCCGGTCGCGCTGCACCGTTGCGGCACAGGTGACCAGCCACGTCTCGTCGCACAGCGCCGCGAGCCCGCCCTCGACCAGCTTGATCGCCTCGATCACGACGGCGGACGCGCCGGACTCGCCGGCCTCGGCCATGAGCTCCAGGATCCGGGCACGGACGACGGGGTGGACGATCCCCTCGAGCCGTCGGAGCGCCTCGGGATCGGCGAACACCACCCGGGCAAGGGCGGCCCGGTCGAGTCGCCCGCCGTCCTGGCGGACCGCGTCGCCGAAGGCCGCGATCACGGCGTCGTGGGCCGGCTCGCCGGGCGCCGAGACCTCGCGGGCGACGTCGTCGGCATCGATCACGACGGCCCCCCGGTCCGCCAGCCAGCCGGCGACCGTGCTCTTGCCGCAGCCGATCGGTCCGGTCAGGCCGATCCGGAGCGTTCGAGGCGTGGTCGCGGCGGGGGTCACCGCGTCGCCTGTCACGGAGCACGCTCCTCGAGATCGAGCCAGGCGTCCTCCGCGGCGGCCAGCGCCCGCTCGACGTCCGCGAGCTCGCTCGTCACCCGGCGCATCTCGACGAAGTTGGCCGCGATCACCGGCGAGCCCATCGACAGCTCGAGCTGGCTCTTGCGCAGGCCGAGCCGGGTGAGGTCGGCGTCGATCAACGCCTTCTGGCGACGGTAGGCATCCTTCGAGAGCTTCTCGCGACGCGCCGCAGGCCGGACTCCCGTTCGGGCCGAGGCGCGATTCGACGGCCCGTCCGCCGATCGGGACGCGACGGCGATGGCGGTTCCGGATCCCCCGCGGCTCTCGCCGGCCGAGCCACCACCGCTTGCGCCGGAGGCAATCGCCGTTCCCGTCGCCGCCAGCCGGCTCCCGCCGTGCGCGCCACCGCGCAGGCGCTGGGCCGCCAGCTCCGCAGCCGCGTGAACGGTCCAGCCGTCGGCGACCGCTGCCCGCCACTCCTTCCAGCCCCCCGCGAACGCGACGGCCAGGCCGTCGTCGACCACCCACAGCGACGTGCAGACGGTCTCGAGCAGGCGCCGGTCGTGCGACACGACCAGCAGCGTCGCGGGCGAATCGTGCATGAACGACTCGATGGCCTCGCGGGCCGGGATGTCGAGGTGGTTCGTCGGCTCGTCGAGGAGGAGCAGGTTCGAGGGCATGATCCCGAGCAGGGCGAGCTCGAGCCGCGACCGCTCGCCGCCGGACAGCTTGCCAACCTCCTTGAACACGTCATCGCCCCGGAACAGGAACCGGGCGAGGAAGCCACGCGCCTCGCCGGGCGTGACGGGGATCGCCTCGAGCAGGGCGTCGAGGACCGTCGCTCCCGGGATCGCGGCGTCGCGGAGCTGGGCGAGGTACCCCGGCTGGACGGCGTTGCCGAAGCTCAGCGCACCATCGAGCGGCGGCAGGTCGCCGGCGATCGTCCGGAGGAGCGTCGTCTTGCCGGCCCCGTTCGGACCGACGATCCCGATCCGGTCGCCGCGCGTCGCGGCCAGGAACGGCACCGTCGCCACGCGCTTCGGCTCGGTCGCCGGCTCTCCGTCGGCGGTGACCGCGCCGCGGCCCGGCAGGTAGCCGACCACGAGGCCCTCCACCCGGATGACGATCTCGCCCGACCGCGACGGACCGCTGCCGGCCAGCGCGCCGGCCGGCAGGCGGAGCTTCTTCGTGGCCTTCGGGGCATCGACCCGCTCCGCCTGGAGCTTCTCGAGCCGGGCCTCGTGCTCGTGCATCTTGCTGAACTTGCGGTGCGAGCGGTAGCGCTGGACGAGCTCCTTCTCCCGCGCGATCTGGTCCGACTGGGTGTCGGCGTCCTTGACGGCGCGGAGGTCGCGCTCCACACGCTGGCGGTGATAGGCGGTGTAGTCGCCCCGGAAGACGGTCAGGCGCCGATCGCGCAGCTCCCAGATCCGGCCGACGGTCGCGTCGAGGAATGCCCGGTCGTGCGACGCGACGAGGAGCGCACCGTGGCGCCGGCGGAGGTGCTCCTCGAGCCACTCGATCGCCCCGATGTCGAGGTGGTTCGTGGGCTCGTCGAGGAACAGCAGGTCCGGCTGGGCGATCACGAGGCGGGCGAGCGTTGCCCGCGTCTGCTCGCCGCCGGACAGGGCGGTCGGCGGCTTGGCCCACTCGTCGCGGGTGAAGCCGAGGCCCGACAGCGCCTCGTCGACGCGGAGGTCGAGCGTGTATCCGCCGAGGATCTCGAACTGGTGCTGGAGGTTGGCGTAGGTCGCTTCCTCGACGCGGCCGGACTGCTCCATCTCGTGGAGCCGGGCGGCCATCGTCTCCAGGTGGGCCGCCCCGTGACGGACCGCCGCCCGGAGATCCGGGGCGGCCATGAACGCCTCGTCGAAGTGCGACTCCTGAGCGAGCAGCCCGACGGTGAGACCGCGTTTGCGCTGGACGACCCCGGCGTCGGGCTCGTCGCGTCCGGCAGCGAGCCGGAGGAGCGTCGTCTTGCCGGCCCCGTTCGGGCCGACGAGGCCGATCCTGTCGTCGACGGCGATCGCCGCGGTGACCTCGTCGAGGATGACGAAGGTCCCGACCTCGCGATGGACGCCGTCGAGCCGAAGGATCGACATGGCGTCAGCCGCCGACGGACGCGCGGGCCGCAGCTCGGCGCGTGGCGGCCGCCCGCCTGGTCCGCTCGGCGCGCGTGACCTGGGCGCGGTCCCGGTTGGCAGCCTCGGCGGCCGGCCCGACGCTCCCCTGCCCGCCCGGCTGCTCGGTCCAGCGACGGCCCGGCCGATCGGGCGTCGATGCCGTTCGGAGGATCGCCCGGGCTCCGGCGCGGTCGCCGGCCGGCAGGCGCTGGCACCACGAGCAGAAGTGCGTCGCGCGGCTGCCGACGACGATCCGCTTGATCGGCCGTCCGCAGCGGAGGCACGGCTGACCGGTTCGCTGGTAGACGGCGAGGTGGTCCTGCATCTCGCCGTCGCCGTCGGGCGCCGTGTAGTCGTCGATCGACGATCCGCGGCGGATCACCGCCTCGGCCAGGATCCGCCGGATCTCGAGCCAGAGCCGGCGCTCGTCGGCGGGCCGCAGGGTTCGCGCGGTCCGGAGTGGGTGGAGGCGGGCCGCCCAGAGCGCCTCGTCCGCATAGATGTTGCCGACGCCGGCAACGAACGACTGGTCGAGCAGGAGCGGCTTGAGGCGACCCTTCCGGGCGCGGATCCGCCTCCGGAACGCGGCCACGGTGTAGGTATCGGCGAGCGGCTCGGGGCCGATCTTCGCGAACGGGTCGCCGTCCGCGACTGCCGCGTCGGCGCCGTACAGCCCGATCTTGCCGAACTTGCGGATGTCGCGGAAACGGATCTCGCGGCCGTCCTCGAGGCTCAGCACGAGCCGGACGTACGGGTCCTCGGGTCCGCCCTGGGGCACGACGAACAGCTGGCCGGTCATCTTCAGGTGGATCGTCAGGAACGCCCCGCCGGACAGGTCGACGACGATCTGCTTCGCCCGGCGCCCGACCGCCTCGATCCGCCGGCCCGCCACGCCGTCGGCGAACCCCTCGGGGTCGAGCCCGCGCAGGGTCCGCGTCCAGTACGTCGTCGCGTCGACGATGGTCGCGCCGGTGATCAGCGGTCGGAGGTCGCGGGCGACCGTCTCGACCTCGGGAAGCTCAGGCATCGGCGAGAGCCTACCCGGCGATCGGCGCGAGCGGCGCCTCGAGCGGCAGCTCGCCCGCCTCGGCGGCGATCGCGTCCTCGCGGGTGAGCGGCGTCATGCCCTCCCAGTCGTCGCCGACCTTGATGTCGACGGTGAGCGGCACCGACAGCGGCAACGCCGTCTCCATCGTCTCGCGCACGATCGCGGCCAGGGCGTCGACCTCGGCCCGCGGCGTCTCGAACAGCAGCTCGTCGTGGACGCTGAGCAGGAGCCGCGCCCGGAGGCCTGCGCCGGCAACGCGCTCGCTGGCCCGGATCATGGCGATCTTCTGGATGTCCGCCGCCGTGCCCTGGATCGGCATGTTGATCGCCATCCGCTCCCCCGCCCCGCGGAGCGCCGGGTTCGACGCCCGCAGCTCGGGGATCTGGCGCTTCCGCCCGAGGAGCGTCTCGACGAAGCCCTGGGTCTTGGCCTGCTCCTTGATCGCCATCATGTAGTAGCTGATCCCGGAGTACGCCGCGAAGTACGAGTTGATGAACTCCTGGGCCTCGCGGCGCGGGATGTTCGCCCGGGACGCGAGCCCGAAGTCGCTCATCCCGTACGCCAGCCCGAAGTTGACCATCTTCGCCATCGAGCGCTCGTCGGCGGTGATGTCCTCGGGCGGCTTGTGGAGGACCCGGGCCGCGGTCTCGCGGTGGATGTCGGCCTTGCGCGCGAAGGCGTCCTTGAGGTGCTCGTCGCCCGAGACGTGGGCGAGGATCCGGAGCTCGACCTGGGAGTAGTCGGCGGCCAGCAGCGTCAGGTCCGGAGCGCCGGCGACGAACGCCCGTCGGATGCGCCGGCCGAGGGGCGTCCGGATCGGGATGTTCTGGAGGTTCGGGTCCGACGACGACAGCCGGCCGGTCGCGGCGACGGCCTGGTGGAACGTCGTGTGGAGCCGGCCGTCGGCGGCGATCAGGGTCGGCAAGGCATCGATGTAGGTCGAGCGAAGCTTCGTGTAGACCCGCCACTCGAGGAGCTTGTCGATCATCGGATGGGCAGGACGGAGGTCCTCGAGCACGGACGCGTCCGTCGAGTAGCCGGTCTTCGTCCGCTTGCCCTTCGGCAGGTTCAGCTCGAAGAAGAGGATCTGCTCGAGCTGCTTCGGGCTGCCGAGGTTGAACTCGTGCCCGACGTCGACGTAGATCTCCTGCTCGAGTCGGTCGATGACCTCCTTGAACTCGACCGTCAGGCCGGCCAGCGCCTCGAGATCGAGGGCGACCCCGACGGCCTCCATGCGGGCGAGGACCGGGATGAGCGGCAGCTCGATGTCGCGGAACAGGCGCTCCAGCTTGACGTCGACGAGCCGCCGTTCGAGGGGCTCGCGGACCGCGAGGGCGGACAGCGCCTCGAGGCCGGCCCGGGCCGTCGGCGGCAGCTCGGTGGCCGCTGGCAGGATCTGGTCGAGGTTCTCAGCCACGACATCGGCGATCGTCTGGCTGCGCAATGCGGCATTCAGGATGTACGCCGCCACCTGGGTGTCGAAGGCGACGGGCGTGGCCGGGCCTTCGAGGTCGTCCACGAACCGGGCGACGAGGATCGGCTTGACCTCGTGGGCGACGAGCGGGATGCCTGCCCGCTCGACCAGTCGGCGGAGCGCATCGGCCGCCTCCGCTCCCTCGGCGGCGACGACACGACCGTCAGCGCCGGCGATCGCCAGGGCAAGCGGCGTCCCACGCCGGGGCCGCGGATCGTCGGCGACGAGCGAAGCTCCAACCGCCGGCTGGGCGACGATCCAGTCGCCCAGCTCGTCGATCCGGTCGAGGCCGCGAACCTCGACCCGCATCGGGTCGGCGATCGCGGCCGCGAGCGCGCTCGGCAGGTCGCCGGCCAGCACCTCGACGCCGGCCCCGGTCACCGGCGCCGCGCCGTCCTCCGGGGCCGCGCCATCGGCGCCGGTCGCTCGGCTGCGGGCCACCGAGTCGAAGTCCAGGCGGAGCTGGAGCTCGCCACTCTCGGGCCGGGCGGCGGTCCGGCCGGGACCCCAGCCATCGGGCCGTCCGGCGACGCGCGCCGCAGGCACGTAGCCGCTCTCGACCACCGACCGGAGCGACTCGGTCCGCTGCTCAGCCGACTCGCCGGACATCGGCGGCAGGCGCTCGATCAGCGTCCGGAACTCGAACTCGCGGAAGAGGCGGACGACCGTGTCGCGGTCGTAGTCGCCGAGACGGGCCGCCTCGAGGTCGATCTGGACGGGCAGGTCGCGGACGATCCGCGACAGGTCCTGGCCCATCCGGATCTGGTCGACGTGCTCGCGGAGCTTGTCGGCCAGCTTCGTCGGGCGTGACCTCGTCGAGCCGGGACAGCAGGCTGTCGAGGTCGCCGAAGTCGCGGATCAGCTTGGCCGCGGTCTTCTCGCCGACGCCGGGGACGCCCGGGATGTTGTCGCTCGGATCGCCCTTGAGGGCCTTGTAGTCGACCATCTGGTCGGGCCGCAGCCCGAACCGCTCGTCGATCTTCGCGACGTCGTACATGACGGTGTTCTCGACACCCGACCGGGTTGTCATCAGCCGGACGCGCGGCGTGACGAGCTGGAGCATGTCGAGATCGACGGTGACGATCGTGGTCTCGAGGTCGTCGCGTCCGTCGAGCTGCTGGGTGATGGTCCCGATGACGTCGTCGGCCTCGTAGCCCTGCATCTCGTAGACCGGGATGCGGAGCGCCTTGACGACCTCTCGGACCTTCGGGAACTGGTCGCGGAGGTCGTCCGGCATCCGCGTGCGGGTCGCCTTGTACTCCGCGTACTGCTCGTGGCGAAAGGTCGGACCGGGCAGGTCGAACGAGACGGCCAGGTAGTCCGGCTGGAGGTCCTGGAGACCGCGCAGGACGATGCTGGCGAAGCCGAACACGCCGTTGACGAGGTCGCCGTGGGACGTGGTCAGGGGCGGAAGGGCGAAGTAGCCGCGGTAGACGAGCCCGTAGCCGTCGAGCAGCATCAGGCGTTCGGTGGGCACGGTTGGAGTGTACCCGCGGCCCTCGTCAGGGGCCGTCATGATGCGCCCCCGGCGGTGCTCGCTGCGCGGCGTGTCAGACGGTCGAGCGGCTCCGCAGGCGCGAGACGACCAGGAGCCCGAGGCCGAGCACGAGCGCGCCGCCGAACAGAAGGTTCAGCGGCCGGAACGGCTCGCTCGTGGCGACACTGCTCATGGGCTCGGGGTCCGGAGCGAACTGCTCGGTCGTCGTTGTCTTGGTGGACGCCGGCGGGACGATCGCTCCGCCGGTCGCGCTGTCGTTTCCGGAGCTTGCCGGACCGGCCTGGACGTTGGTCCGAACAGGCGGCGCGGCCGACGCGGCGGCGGCAGCCCCGGGCTGGCCCGCCGCGTCGAAGTTGGTCGCCCCGAGCCGGTTGGAACCGTCGGGCGCGGCGGCGGGCGCGGAGACCATCGTCTGGCGCTCCGACGACTCCTGGCCGGCGCCGGCGGCGGTAGGCGTCGCGGCTGAGCCGCCGAGGGACAGCTGGACGTTGCCGATCAGCAGTCCGGCCAGGCCCAGCGTCGCGAGTCCGACGCCGAGCGGTCGCGTGACGCCGGATCGGGCGCCGGAGAAGGCGGCCACGAGCCGCCGCCAGCCGCCGCCGGGGCGGAGGCGCGCCGCATCGGCCGGGGTCAGCTGGAAGTCGCGCGGGCGGGACATGAGCGGAGGGGGCGTGGAGGCCGTCGCGCGGGCGAGGACGATGAGGTCGTCGTGGAGGACGGCGCAGTCGACGCAGGACCGGGTGAGGTCGAGGGCCTGGCCGCGGTCGGTGCCGGCGAGGTCGCCGGCGGCGAGCGCGGCCACGAGGAGCGGGTCGTGACGGTCATGGGAGGTCGCACGGACCTCGCGGGAGTGCGGCATGGGGGTCAGACGACCTCGATCCTGATCCGGTTCCCGACCGACCGGTGACTGGCCTGGCGGTCAGCCACGGAACAGCTCCATCCGGTCGGCCAGCCGATCGCGCAGGGCGAGCCGGCCGCGATGGATCCGCGACTTGACGGTCCCGAGCGAGACGCCGGTCAGCTCGGCGATCTCGGCGTAGTCGAAGCCCTCGACATCGAACAGGACGATGGCAGCGCGCTGGTCGTCGGTGATCGTCGCGAGGGCGTCGTTGATCGCCCGATGGCGCTCGGTCGTGAGGGCGGTCGTCACCGGGTCGGCGTCCTTGCCGGCCGGCGGCTGCCAGCTCTCGTCGTCCAGCTCGGGATACGGCTGGACCGGGCGGCGCTTGCGGGCGCGCTGGATGTCCATCGCGGCGTTGATCGCGATCCGATGGAGCCACGACTTGACGCTTCCGCCGCGGAACCCGGCCATGTTGCGGAAGGCCGAGAAAAATGCCTCCTGGACGCAGTCCGACGCCTGATCGCGATCCGGGACCATCCGCACGATCAGCGCGAACAGCTGGTCCTGGTAGCACACGACGAGGTCGTTGAAGGCGTCGAGCTCGCCGCCGCGGGCTCGCTCGAGCAGGATGAGGTCGCGGCGCTGGACGGGGTCGTCGGAGACCGTCGTCGAGCGAAGGTCCTCCACGATCAGGGGGTCCCTCCGGACGGCGATTCTGAGGAGCGGCGAGTCTAGCATCGGCTCGTCGCCAGACGCCGGTGCCCGTGGGACGGTTCCGCGCCACCCGATGTCACGTCGCGGTTCCGCCGCGCCGTGCCGGGCCCCGCCAGCCGGTCCGCTACGATGCCGCGGTGCCGAAGTGGCGGAATGGCAGACGCGGCGGTCTCAAACACCGCTGAGGGCAACCTCGTCCGGGTTCGAATCCCGGCTTCGGCACCACCGTCGGCAGCTTCCTGGCAGCTTCGCGCTCCTGCATGAGACCGCGAGGCCCTTGCAACGATCGCGGACGGACCGCACGCGCGGCGCCTGCCCTGGCCCAGTGCACCCTCTGTCGGAACGGGACGTTGCCGAAGGAGGTTTGACGTGCCCAGATCACCCAAGCTCCCAACGTTCCGCAGGCGCAAGGCCGGCGGGAACCCGCAAGTCGCAAGCAGTGAAGCCGAGACGTCCGAGGCCGACGCCGCCAGGCTGGACCGGATTCTCGAGCGGCCCCCTCGCGCCGGCGCGATCAAGCCCGAAGCAACCCAGCCCGACCCGGAATAGGGCAAACGCCCGATGGGCGGGCTGGGGCGATCCGGGCTAGGTTGCGTGCCGGTCAGTCTTCCCCACGGCTGGCCAAACGCGCCGACGCTCGGGTCGAGAGCCCAGGACTCCCCGGGCGTCGCGCGCCGACTCGCATCGGCCGCACCCGTCACGGAACGGCGATGGTTCCCGATGCGAGCTCGTTGCCGCCGCCGTCGAGGAAGCTGACGCGCACCGTCCCTGCCGGCTGGCGCGTCAGCTCGGCGGTCGCGAGGGTCATCCCGTAGAGATCGGTCGTGCCGGACACGGCGAGAGGTCGGCGGAGCGTGATCGGGCCGTCGGCCGTCACGGCGATGATCACCTGGCCGGTCACCGGCCTCGAGAAGCGGGCAACGAGGGCGAATGAGCTGCCGTACGGAAAGGACGCGGCCCGCCCGGTCAACGTGAAGCGTTGCGGATCGAGCCCCTGGCCGAACCAGACCGTGCCCGGCGGCGGCAGGGCGACGACCGGCGCCCCGGTCGGTCCTCCGGATGGGTTGCCGCGAATCTGGGTGTAGGCAAACCCGGCGAGGATGGCGATCGCGACGATCAGCACCAATCGCCTGATCGAAGGGGGCCGCCCAAGTCGGGGCATCGCGAAGGTCCGGGGCGCACGGTCGCCCGTGACCACGATCGGCTCGGCGGTCGTCAGCGCCTCGTCGAAAGGCTGGCCGCAGGTCGCGCAGAACCGGGCTTCGTCCGCCCGCGGCTGGCCGCATTTGGGACAGACTCCGTCATCGGCGAGCACCATTCCCCCGGTCCCTCCGTTCGGCGGCCCTGGCACGCGTCCTCAGCGTGAGATCGGAGCCGGCCGCCTCTCGGGATGGTACGCCGCAATCCCTGCCGGGACGGCACCGCCGGAGAGCGTGGTTGGTACCACGACGACCCATCCGTTCGTTCGCTGCGATACTCGGCCGGCATGACCGCCACCTCCACCCTCAGCCTCCAGAAACGGTTCGCGCCGGCGGGTCGCTGCTTCGGCTGCGGGCCGGCCAATCCGATCGGGTTGCGGCTCGCAAGCCGGCCGAGCGACGAGGATCCGGCCGTCGTCGTTGCGCGGTGGACACCGTCACCCGACCACGAGGCATTCGCCGGCGTGGTCAACGGCGGGATCCTCGGGACGCTCCTCGACTGTCATGCCAACTGGACGGCGACGTGGCACCTGATGCGGGCCCGCGGCGCCGACCGGCCGCCGACGACCGTCACGCTCGACTACGCCATCCGGATGCGGCGCCCGACGCCATCCGGCCGGCCGATCGATCTCCGCGCATGGGTGGTCGAGGCGGCGGAGGATCGCGCGACGGTCGAGGCCGAGATCGCCTCCGATGGGGTGGTCACCGCCACCGGCCGCGGCACCTTCGTCGCCGTTCGACCCGATCATCCCGCGTACGACCGCTGGTAGGAGACCACCTCGATGTTCCGTCGCTTCCTCGGCCTCGATCGCCAACAGCCCGACGTCCGGCTACCGGTCGGCGACGACGCTGCTCCCCTCCCCGATTCCGCCGCCGAGACGGCCACCGCCCGCCGGATCGTGGCCCGTCTCGAGGCGCTGCCGCCGGCCGAGGCGCGGTTCCTGGCCTGCTTCGCCTACGTGATGAGCCGGGCGGCCAACGCCGACTTCGACATCACCACCGAGGAAACCGGGCTGATGGAGCAGTTCGCCGTCGAGTACGGCGGGCTCGACATGGCCCAGGCGGTGCTCGTCGTCGAGATGGCCAAGCTCCAGGCCCGCGCCCACGGCGGGACCGAGGACTTCGTCGTCACCCGCGAGTTCCGCTCGATCTCGACGCCCCCGCAGCGCCTGGCGCTCCTGCGCTGCTGCTTCGCCATCGGCGCGGTCGACGGATCGATCTCGGCTCCGGAGGCCGGCACGATCAACGAGATCGCCCGCGAGCTGGACCTCGAGCCGGCCGACATCAATGCCGTCCGGTCCGAGTTCCACGAGCAGCTGTCGGCCGTCCAGGCCCTCCGCCGGGCCGGCGCCTGACTCGTTTGAGCGGCGTGCGGGCGTCGGGGCCCGCCGAGTCAGCTGGCTGCTTTGCCGCGCGCCGTGGATCCCGTCGGCGGCGTCGTGATGCCGCTGAACGTCGTGCTGAACGTCGCGCTGGCGCCTGGCCCGAGCGTCGTGGACGACGGGGCGCCGGAGGTGGCGTTGAGGACCCTCCCCCACGTGTCGAAGATCCCGACCAGGTAGCTCACGTGGGTCGCCGTCGTCGACCCGCCGTTCACGATCGATCCGGTGACCCGCCACTGACCCGCGGCGGGCGTCGACGTGCTCACGCCGGTCGCGCCGAGGATCCGGGTCGCGCTGGACGCGCCGACGCTGGTCACCGTGTACTTGACGCTGGCGTACCCGGCGGGCTTCGTCGTCAGGATCGTGAACAGGGCCCGGCCGTACTTGGGAACGCCGGCGAGCTGGGTTCGCGTCGTGACGGTCTTGAGCAGCGACCCGGTCGACGAGTAGAGGCGGGCCGTCACGGTCACCGCGCGGGTCGTGGAGCTCGTATTCATGATCTCGCCCGCGAGCCGGAGGGAACCCGCTGCCGCGGGCGCCGGCAGAGCTGACAGCAGGGCGGCGCCGGCGCTGAGCGGCTGGACCATCCACTGGTGGCTCGTCGCGCTCGAGACGCCCCCGACGCTCGACATCCGCATGCCATAGGTCCCCGGCGCGAGCGAGCGCACGATCTCTTCCCAGTGGGTTCCCCCGTGGTTGCTCGTCGCGAGAACCGTCGAGCAGCCGGAGTACAGCGTCACGACGCCATCGACCGGCAGCTTTCCGAGCAGGAGCCGGTAGAAGCCGCTCTTCGTGACCTTGAAGCGAACCCAGTCGACGTCGTTCGCCGTTCCGAACGACGCACTGGACCAGGCGCTGGCGGGCGTGACGATCGGCGCTCCGGCGCAGGTATTCGAGGCGTCGCTCGCGGTCTTGGTGAAGTTCGCGATGAAAGTCCGCGGGCTCTCGCCGGCCGTGACCGAGTGGGAGCGGGCGCCGCCGTCCGACCACGAGCTGAACGTCCAACGATCCTCGCCGGAGACCACGCTGCTGGCGGCGGAGATGGTCGCGGCGTGACCGACGATCGCCGGCGTCGGTCCGACGCTGCCGTTCGCGGTCACGCCGTCGAGGGTGACGGGCAGCCCGGCCGGGTTCGAGAGGACCCGCAGGGTCGACTCGCGCGGCGCGACGTCGATCGACTTGGCTGTGCTCCGGTTGCCCGAGTCGGTCACCGTGACGGTGACCCGCAGGAACGATCCCGCGTCGTGGTCGGGGGCGACGATCGAGGTGGACTTGACGCCGGACT
Organism: uncultured Chloroflexia bacterium; assembly: GCA_963746075.1. Classification (GTDB taxonomy): domain Bacteria; phylum Chloroflexota; class Limnocylindria; order Limnocylindrales; family CSP1-4; genus CF-46. The sequence continues at coordinate 1,208,917 of CAVUZY010000004.1, read as the reverse complement.
GGTGGACGAGCTCGTGCTCATGGCAATCGCTCGGGCTGTGACAGTGCCACAGGGCCACGTTCCAGTCGAAGGCCGAGGCGGGCATCGTCCCGTCCTCGGGGTCGGTCGCCGTGGCGGACAGGGGGATGACGTCGCCGACCTTCCAGCAGTCGGTCGTACAGGTCGGTTGGACGATCGTCACGACCGGCGCGTTGTTGCTGGCCGAAACCATCCGGGTCGTCGTCGCGGTCGCCCCGTTCGTGTCGGTGATCGTGAGGCGCGCCTCCCAGGTCCCGGCCGCGTAGGTGTGCTGCGTGGTGACGCCTGACCCGTGGGAGGAGCCATCGCCGAAGTCCCAGTCGTACGACGCGATGCCGGCGGGCGCGCTCGAGGAACCGGCGTTGAAGTTGACGAGGAGCGGCGCCGAGCCGGTGGTTGGCGTGACCGTGAACGAGGCAACGGGCGGCTGGTACCGGAAGCGATGGATCTCGCCGCTCGTGAATGCGACGTACATCAGGTCGCCGTCGGGGTTCGCGGTGAGCATCACCGGGCCCTCGGCCGATGAGCTGAACGGAATCGCCGTGGACTGCGGCACGCCGTCGCCACGATCCGGGAGGACGACGATGCAGTTGCGAGCGTAGTCGGCCACGAACAGCGCGCCCCGGTACTGCGCCGGATAGTCGGTTCCGGTGTAGAACGCGAGGCCACTTACGGACGCACCGGCCGACGTCGCCGGCGAGATGGGCGGGCAGCCGTCGCCGTTGACCATGTGGCCGGCCTGCGGGTAGTCGAAGAGCGGCCGGACCGCGTTGCCCTCGGTGAGCGTCGAGCACAGGTTCAAGGAGACGCTGGTGTAGTACGAGCCGGTCAGCGGACCCTCGTGGCACGGCCAGCCGAAGTTCGTCACGGAGGCCGTCGGGCTCGGGATCCGATTCACTTCCTCCCAGACGAACGAGCCGACGTCGCCGACGTACAGGTCGCTCGTGCCCGGTCGGAACGTCATCCGGAACGGGTTCCGGAGGCCGTAGGCGATGATCCGCTTCCGGATCGGGTCGGCGTTGCCGATCGCGGGGTTGCCGGCGGCCGCCGCTCCCGTCGCCGGGTTCAGGCGAAGGACGGTCCCGCCGAGCACCGCGGCCTCGGACGCCGGCCGGCGGAAGCTCTGGGATCGCAGGGCGCCGCCCTCGGCCGTCGGGGCGGTCAGCGTGGAGCCGACTGAGCCGGGCTCGTCGCCGCACGGGTTCTTCGGCGTGACCGGGTTCGTCGTGTCGGGCTTGGTGCCGCCGTACTGGCCGTAGTCCTGCGTCCCGCCGTTGAAGTTCGCGCCGTCTCCGCCGCTGACGTAGAGCATCCCGTCCGGTCCGAAGATGACCGAGCCGGCGGAGTGGCTCGGGAACTGCTGGCACCAGCCGGTCAGCAGGGTGGTCCGACCGGTCGAGACTCCGGTGGACGTGTTGACGCTGATCCGTTCGAGGCGGTTCTGGACCACGCAGCCGTCGCTGGTCGCACCGGGCGTGCTCGGGCACGGATCGCTGTTGCCGTCGCCACTGCTCGGCCAGCGCGGCGCGCTGCCGCCGGGCTCCGCGTTGTAGGTGTACAGGGCATACAGGTTCGGGCTCGCCGGGTAGCCGGGATCGAGGACGAGGCCGAGCAGCCCGCGATCCCAGAAGTTCATCACGTCGGTCCGGATGTCGATCGTCTGGGCCGGCGGATCGTTGTCCTCGAGCGAGGCGAACGACGGCCACGTCTTCACGACGCCGCGCTTCTCCGCGACGTACACGCGGCCGCCCGGGGCGAACACGATCGCCGTCGGGTTCTGGAGGCCGCTGACCAGCGTCTCGTCGACGAACCCGGAGGTCAGCGCGGCGTTCGCGGTCTCGGCCGGGACGCCGCCGACGGGCGCGCCGACGAGGAGTCCGAAGGCGAGTGCCGACGCGGCCAGCAGGGCCGGCAGGCGGCGGGCAAAGCCGCGGGACGACGCGTCTCCGCGACGCGACGGGCGGATCAGCTGGGCGCGAGTGGTCGCCACTGTCTGCGTTGATCCCCTATGGAGCCGTGTGCCCTGCCGATCCCCGACGCCGGTGGCTCGAGGGCGACCATACCAGAGCTTCGGTCGAACCGGCCTTGCAACCGACCTTTCTGCGGCGCCGAGGCGCACCGGCGCGCAGTGTGATGGCGGCTCAGGCCGGACGGGGCTCGCCGAGGATCGTGTCGACCGTCTCGACGAGGCGGTCGGCATCCGACGCCGAGAACACCAGCGGCGGCTTGATCTTGACCACGTTGTGGTCGGGGCCGTCGGTGCTGAGGAGGACGCCGCGCTCGGCGGCGCGGTCGACGAGGTCGGTGGCGAGCCCGGCATCGGGCTCGCGGGTCGATCGATCGAGAACGAGCTCGACGCCGACGAAGAGGCCCATCCCCCGGACGTCGCCAATGGCCTCGTGCCGCGTTGCGAGCTCGCGAAGGCCATCGAGCAGCCGCTCCCCGGTAACCCGGGCATGCTCCTGGAGCCCCTCGTCGGCGATGACGTCGAGCACGGCCAGCCCGATGGCCGCCGACACGGGATTTCCGCCGAACGTGTTGAAGTACTCCATCCCGTTGTCGAACGCATCGGCGATCGCGCGGGTCGTGACGACGGCGCCGAGCGGGTGGCCGTTGCCGATCGGCTTGCCCATCGTGACGATGTCCGGTCGCGCAGCCTGGGCGTCAAAGGCCCAGACCGCCGAGCCGACCCGCCCGAACCCGACCTGGACCTCGTCGGCGACCGGCACGGCGCCGACGGCCCGCGCGGCATCAAACAGGCCGGTCAGCCAGCCGGCCGGCGGAACGATCTGGCCCGCGACGCTCGGTATCGCCTCGGCGATGAGCGCGCCGGCGGGCCGGCCCCCGACGGCGAACGCATCCAGCACCGCTCGCGCCTCGTGGAGATACGCCGCCCCGACGTCGAGGCCGTCACCGCGATGGCGGCCCCGGTAGCGATCCGGGAGCGGCACGACCTGGACGTCGTCGGCCTGGCCGGCACCGCCCGGGCCGTTGAACTTGTAGGGGCTGACCTGGACGAGGCGCTGGGTGTTGCCGTGATAGGCGACGTCGACGGTCGCGACGGTCGGTCGGCCGCTGGCCGCGCGGGCGAGCCGGAGCGCGAGCTCGTTCGCCTCGCTGCCCGAGTTCGTGAAGAAGCAGACCTCGAGATGGTCGGGCAGGAGCGCCGCCAAGCGCTCGGCGTAGCGGACGACGTGCTCGTGGAGGTAGCGGGTGTTCGTGTTCAGGAGCCGCATCTGGGCAATGCCGGCCTCGACGACCCGCGGGTGGGCATGGCCGACATGCGCGACGTTGTTGACGCAGTCCAGGTAGGCGCGGCCATCGGCGTCGAAGAGGTAGGCGCCCTCGCCGCGGACGATATGGAGCGGTGTCCGGTAGCTCAGCGACAGCGACGGGCCAAGGGTCCGACGGCGGAGGGCGAGGATCTCGTCCGCGCCCAGCGTCCGCTCGGAGTCCGTGGTGGTCATGGGACGGCGTCCGCCGCGATGAGCCGCTCGAGCAGCGCCCAGGCGGGCGCCTCCGACACGGTGAGATAGGGGTCGTCGGGATCGAGGCGCGACTGGTGGGCGCTCAATGCGACGCTCGTGGCCAGGCGGAGGGCGACGAGCTCGACGAGGATGGCGGCCTCGGCCGGCTCCAGCGGAAGGACCTCGTCGAAGCCCGCGCGGGCCAGGGCGATCGTCGCGAGCGGATCGGCGGCGTCGAGCGCCGCATAGGCCGCCGCGACCGCCAGCTCGTTCGCGACGACCGACCAGATCGTGTCGCCCAGGTCGAGCAGGCCGCTGACGGAGGCGCCGTCGTCGGCCACGAGCACGTTATGGTCGTTCGCGTCGTTGTGGATGACGCCGTGGCGCAGACCCGGCAGCGAGCCGGCGACCGGGGCGAGGCGCTGCTGCCAGGCCGCGAGCAGGTCTGCCCGCCCGGGCTCAACGACGGCGCCGGCGTGGGCGGCGATCACGTCGAGCCCCTGCTCAGCCGACCATTGGAACGGCCGGTGCGCCGCGGGATGGTCGAACCCGACGAAGGCCGCGGCGGTGCGACCCATGACCCGGCCGAGGTCGCGGATCAGGTCAGGCGAGCGATCGGCGGGAGGGATCGCTGCCAGCGGCCGGCCGGGAAGCCAGGTGAGCAGCCGGGCCAGGCTCGGCTGGCCGGGCCGGCCGATGTCGACCACCTCGGCGCCGCTGCGGCTCGGGATGACCCGCTGGCACGGGACGCCGGCGGCCGCGAGCCGCTCCAGCGCTCGATGCTGGAGGTCGAGGAAAGCCGGGTCCTCGGTGGCATTGGCGACCTTCAGGACGTATCGGTCCGCGGCGTCGATCTCCACCGCGAAGTTCCGGTCGCGCTCGCTCGGCAGCGGGCGGAGGATCCCCGAGACGTTCCAGTGGCGCTCGAGGACGGCGGTCGCGGCCGCGCCGTCGATCGAGGGTCGGGTCAGGACGGCGCCGACGAGCTCGTTCACGGCGACAGCGTACGGCGCCGAGCGGGTTGTCAGCCGAGGGTCAGGTCGACCAGGCCTTCGCCGAGCCGGCGGCGGACCTCGGAGAGCAGCTCCGCGTCGTAGGCGACCCGCCGGCTGAGCTCCATCGGGAGCGAGCCGCCGCCGGTCGAGGCGGGGACGTGGAGGACGACGCGGGTGGCGCCCGGCCGCTCCCGGAGGAGCGTCTTGAAGGTCTCCATCGCGAGGACGAGGCGATCCGAGCCCGCCCCGCCGAACCGGACGTGAAGCACCTGGTCGGGCTGGCTCTCCACCTGGGATGTCGGTGCCTGGGAGGCGTGGGCGGCGCGAGCGCGCGCCTCGTCGGGCAGTGCCGGCTCATCGGCCGCGGCGGTCGGCGTCGTCGTCGGCCGGGGCGAACCCGTCCGGCTCGTCGTAGGTCGGGATCGGTTCCGCCGGGCTGATTCGCGGCAGGGCGTCCGCGGCCGCGGCGGGCAGCACCGCACGTGCCTCTGCCCGCAACGGCGAGACGCGCGGCACCCCGGGCCGGATCTCGTCGGGTCGGGCCGCTCCGGGACCCACCGCGACGGGCTCGCCGGCTCGCGTCGGCGCGGCCGCCATCACGGGAACGCCGACCGGTTCGACCGGCGACGACGGCGGCGCCGATCGGCTGCGTCGGACGAGACCAGCCGTTGCCGCTGCCGTTCTGCGGCCCGCCGCGCGGCGTGCCGCCGGCCGCGGTCGCCGGCAGCGACCTCCCGGGCGAAGGCCTCGGGCCCGCGAGCGAGCGCGCCGTCCCAGTCGACGGCCAGGTCGGCGAGCAGCGAGACCTCCTCGCCGCGATGGTCGATCCGGCCGGCGACGAGGAGGATCGTTCCCTCGGTCCAGGTCGCCGCCGTCTGCTCGTACATCTTCGGGAAGACGACGACCTCGATCGAGCCCTGGAGGTCCTCGAGCGTCGCGACGCCCATCGTCGCGTTGGCCTTCGTGATGACCCGCCGGAAGCCGGTGACGATCCCGCCGATCACGACTCGCTGGCCGTCGAGCGACTCGTCCTTGAGGTCGCTGCTGAACGCGGTCACGAACTGGCCGACCTGCGAGGCGACCTCGCCCATCGGGTGCTCGGAGAGGTACAGGCCGAGAAGCTCCTTCTCCCAGCGGAGCCGCTCGCGAACCGGCACCTCGGTCGCGAACGGCAGCGGCCGCTCGAGCGCGGTCGCGTCGTCGGCGCCGAGATCGAACAGCGACGTCTGGCCGCTGATGCCGATCGCGCGACGCGGCCTGACCGGCGTTGATCGCGTCGTCGAGCCCGAGCAGGACCTGGGCGGGATGGCCGAGCTCGTTGATCGCGCCGACCTTGGCGAGCGCCTCGAGGACCTTGCGGTTGACGAGCCGCAGGTCGATCCGCGAGCACAGGTCGGTCAGGGACTTGAACCGGCCGCCGTCCTTGCGGGCGGCGACGATCGACTCGATCGCGCTCTGGCCGACGTTCTTGACCGCCAGCAGCCCGAACCGGATCGCCGGGCCCTCGACCGTGAACTCGACGTCGCTCCGGTGGACGTCGGGGAGCTTGATCTCGATCCCCATCCGGCGGCACTCGGCGATCGCGGCCGCGACCTTCTCCTCGTTCGAGCGGAACGCCGTCAGGACGGCGGTCATGTACTCCACCGTGTAGTTCGCCTTGAGATAGGCCGTCTGATAGGCGATCAGCCCGTAGCAGGTGGCGTGAGCCTTGTTGAAGCCGTAACGCTCGAACGGCTCGAAGGCCTTGAAGACCTGGTCGATGATCTGCGGCTCGACGCCGCGCTCGGCCGCCTGGGTGACGAACTTCTCCTTCTGGGCCCGCAGGACGGACGACTTCTTCTTGCGGATCGCGTAGCCGAGGGTGTCGGCCTCGGGGCCGGTGAAGCCGCCGAGGGCGACGGCCGCCGACATGATGTCCTCCTGGTACACGAAGATCCCGTACGTCTTGTTCAGGTACGGCTCGAGGAGCGGGTGGAGGTAGGTGACCTTCTCCTGGCCGTGCTTGCGCCGGATGTAGGCCGGGATGTTGTCCATCGGGCCGGGCCGGAAGAGCGCGACCATCGCCGCCAGGTCGTAGACCGAGGTCGGCTTGAGCTCGCGGATGTAGCGCCGCATGCCCGCCGACTCGAGCTGGAAGATGCCGGTCGTCTCGCCCGAGGCGAGGAGCTCGAACGTCGTCGCGTCGTCGAGCGGGATGTCGTCGAGGTCGATCTCGATGCCGCGCTCCTGCTTCACCAGGTCGACCGCGTGGCGCAGGATCGTCAGGTTCGACAGGCCGAGGAAGTCGAACTTGAGCAGGCCGAGCGCCTCGATCGCGTGCATCTCGAACTGGCTCATCAATGCGTCCGAGTTCGTCGCCTTCTGGAGCGGCATGAGCTCGGTCAGCGGCTCGCGGCTGATCACGACGCCCGGCGGCGTGGGTCGAGGCGTTGCGGGCGACGCCCTCGAGCTGGCGGGCGAAGTCGATGATCCGCTTGACGCCAGGATCGGCGTCGACCTGGCCCTTGCAGGTCGGGCGAGATCTGGAGCGCCTCGTCGAGCTTGATCCCGAGCTGGTTCGGGATGGCCTTGGCGATCCGGTCGACCTCGCCGTAGGTGTGGCCGAGGACCCGCCCGACGTCGCGGATCGCGGCCCGGGCGAGCATCGTCCCGAACGTGATGATCTGGGCGACGTGGTCCGAGCCGTACTTGCGGCTGACGTAGTTGATGACCTCGTCGCGTCGCTCGTCCTCGAAGTCGACGTCGATGTCCGGCATCGTCACCCGGTCCGGGTTGAGGAACCGCTCGAAGGGCAGGCCGTAGGCGATCGGGTCGACCGGGGTGATGCCGAGGGTGTACGTCACGATCGAGCCCGGCGCGCTCCCCCGGCAGGTCGTCTGGATCCGCTGGCTGCGGGCGAACCGGACGAAGTCGGCCACGATCAGGAAGTAGCCGGCGTAGCCCATCGACAGGATCACGCCGAGCTCGTAGTCGAGCCGCGTCTGGAGCTCGGGGGTGACGGTCCCGTAGCGCTCGACGAGCCCGCGCTGGCACTCCTCGCGCAGCCACGTCTCGACCGTGTGGCCGTCCGGGACCGGGAAGTGCGGGATCCGGAGCTGGCCGAGGGGCAGCTCGAGGTCCGCCATCTCGGCGATCCGGCGGGTGTTGAGGATCGCCTCGCGCTGGTCCGGAAAGAGGGCTGCCATCTGGGCCGCGGGCTTCAGCCAGAAGTCGCTGCCGGCGAACTTCATCCGGCCCGGGCGTGTCGATGTTGTTGCCGGTCCCGATGCACAGGAGCACGTCCTGGGCTTCGCTCTGGACCTGGTGGACGTAGTGCAGGTCGTTCGTGACGACGAGCGGGACGCCCGTCTCCGGGGCCAGGCGCAGGAGCTTCTCGTTCAGGACCCGCTGCTCGGGCATGCCGTGGTCCTGGAGCTCGAGGAAGAAGTTGCCCTTGCCGAGGATGTCCTGGTACTCGCTCGTCAGGCGGCGGGCGCTGTCCCAGTCCTCGATCTCGAGGGCCCGCGGGATCTCGCCGCCGAGGCAGGCCGACAGCCCGACGAGGCCCTCGCTGTACTTGGCGAGGTGCTCGTGGTCGATCCGGGGCTTGTAGTAGTAGCCGTCGATGTGGGCGTCGGTGACGAGCCGGCACAGGTTGCGGTACCCGACGAGGTCCTTGGCCAGGAGGATCAGGTGGAAGGGCTGGGCGTCGGCCTTGCCCTCCTTCTCCGTCATCGACCGCCGGGCGACGTACGTCTCGACCCCGATGATCGGCTTGATCCCCTTGGCCTTCGCCGCCTGGTAGAACGCGACGGCGCCGTAGAGGGCGCCGTGATCGGTGATCGCGAGGCTGTCGAAGCCCTGCGCGGCCGCCGAGTCCACGAGGTCCGTGATCCGTCCCAGCCCGTCGAGAAGGCTGAACTCGGAGTGGACGTGGAGGTGGGTGAAGTCGTTGGGCGCCAGGGTCGTCACGGGTGCTTCATGGTAGCCGGGCGGGCCGGCTCCGGGTCCGGAACGGCGGCCGGCAGACCCCGCCAGGCAGCCAGGAGCACGAGCAGCCAGCCGACGACGCCGAACCACCCGACCACGGCCCGGACGGTCGCCAGACTGGCGTCGCGCGCCAGGACCGGGTCGATGGCGATGAGCTGGACGATCGCGACATCGGCGATGGCGGCGAGGCCGATGAGCAACGCGCCGATCGCCAGCGGTCGGAGGCTGCGTGGCGCGTCGACGCGACGGCGCCAGGCGATCGCCGCGCTGCCGATCCAGCCTGTCGCCGTGACGAAGGCAACCGCCAGCATGCCGAACAGGATCGGCGGCGACAGCGCGTAGCCGACGACGTACTGGACGAGGAACGAGATGGCGAGCAGGACCCACAGGCCGATCGCGAGCCCGACCAGCAGGAGTCCGAGGCTGCCGGGCCGGGACCGTCCAGCCCGCCCGGCCAACCCGATTGCGACCACGATCGCGCCGACGGCCGCGGTGATCGCCAACGCCGGCTCGATCACGAGGGCGATCGGATAGACGACCGAGGATGGCGTGCGGCCGCTCCGGAAGGCGACGGCGAGCGTCGCCGCCGCGACGGCGCTCGCGACCTGGGCGGCGCCGATCAACCCGAGCCCGACGAGGGCGACGCCTCGTGCGCCGCCTGTGTCCCGCGCCCGCCCCGACGCAACAGCCGGGATGAGCGCCTGGACCGCGACCGAGATCGCGCCGATGCCGGCCCCGATCGCCGCGCCGGCCGTGAAGCCGCCGTACGTGAATGCCGCGATCAGCCGCGCAAACACTCCAATGCCGGCCAGCGCGACGAGGAGCCAGACGACCAGGGCGAGGCCGCGACCGCGCGGTGCGGACCGGGTCGGACGGCGCGATCGGGCCACCGTCAGACCAACGGCGCTCCGTCCGTCGTCGAGGGCTTCAGGAGCGCGTACTCGCCCTTGTAGCGGACACCGAGTCCGTTGTTGAACAGGTTGAGCATGTTGATGTAGCCGATCAGGAAGGTGAGCTCGACCAGCTCCGGATCCGAGAAGTGCTCGTGGAGCTCCAGACGGAGGCCGTCGGGGATCGCGTTGGAGTGGGCCATCACCGCGCGGGTGTAGGCGACCGCGAGGCGCTCCCGCGGGACCAGCGCGGATGGATCCTCGATCAGCGCGAGCGGATCCCTCGCGATGTCGGCGATGTCCACGAGGTCGCAGTGCGATGACGTGCAGAACTGGCACTCGTTCGTCTTCGAGGCCGCGATGATCGTCAGCTCCTTGACCCGTCGTTCGAGCAGGCCACCGGGGTAGACGCAGTCTCCGAACCCGGCGAAGGCGCGCAGGATCTCCGGCCGGAGGCACATCGCCTGGATCATCTCGACCGGCGGCCGGCCGCGATTCCACAGCGCACGGCTCTCGTCGAATGACGGGTCGTCCTTGACGCCTTCGAACGCCGACTGGATCTGCTCCGGGCTGACCGTGACGTGCATCCGCGACCTCCTGTGTGGATCAATCAGCCTAGCGAAGGATCGGACGCCGCGGACTCTTCGGGCGTCGCTCGCCTTGGCGCCGTCAGACGCGGTCGCGGACGGACGCCGGTCGCGCGAAGGCGGCGATCGCGACGAGGGCGCCGCCACCGTAGGTCGCGAGGACGTGGAACGCAGTCGCCAGGCCAGCCAGCGGGGCGGCTGGGAGAGATGCCGGATCCGGTCTGCTGCAGGCACACGCCAGCTGGAAGTTGACGAGGAGGGCGGCCGCCCACGCGGCGGCGACGATCCACGTCACCGCAAGCGCCTTCGTCGCGTAGCGGGCCGGGAGGCCGACCGGGGACCGGGCCAGCAGCGCCGCCACGAGCAGCGACGCCACGACCAGGATCAGGAAGAACGGGTCGAGGTCGGCGTCGCCGTCGAGCCGAGAGATGAGCAGGGGGACCGCGGCCAGGCCGGCGGCGATGAGGGCCAGCGCCGGTCGCCAGCGTCTGAGCGCCCATCGGACCGGCCGGCGTGCCGCGCTGTTCATGGCCGGAGGATACGCGGACCTGCAACCGAATCGCCATGCTTACGGCAAGACGTCGAGCATGCCATCGTGACGCGATGGATGAGCTGCGCGCGGAGGACGGCGACCGCGACGAACCCGGGTCGGTCGACTTCGACGAGGTGATCGACGACGTCATCGACGACCTCCCGGAGGCGTTCCTGGCCCGGCTCGAATCCGTCGCGATCGTGGTCGAGGACGAAGCGAGCCCGGAGCAGCTGGCCGAGGTCGGCGCACCGGGCCTGTACGGCCTGTATCAGGGCGTGCCGCGGACCCGGTTCGGCGTCGACAACGTGCCGCTGCCGAGCAAGATCACGCTGTTTCGCGGACCGCTGACCCGCGCGAATCGCGATCCCGAACGGCTCACGCGGGCGATCGAGAACACCCTCCTCCACGAGATCGCCCATCACTTCGGGATCGACGACGCCCGGCTCCACGAGCTCATCGGCGCGGGCCGGGCCAGCCGGATCGCGGGCGAGCATCGGGGTCATGCCCACGACTGAGCGACCGGCCTGGCGCATGGCTCCCGATCGGGCGGCGCTGGCCTGGGCCGCGGCCGCGATCGGTCCGCGAGCGCGCGTCCGATCGGTCCGCCCGCTCGGCGGCGGGATCGCCGAGGCAACCGACGCCGTGACGATCGACGACGCCTCCGGGCGGCGTCATCGCCTCGTGCTGCAGCGCTGGATCCGGCCGGGCTGGGAGACGGACGATCCCGGGTTCGATCCGGCGAAGGAGGCGGTCGTGCTTGCCGCCCTCGCGCCGACGACGATCCCAGCCCCGCAGCTCGTGGCCGTCGACGCCGACGGCCGCGCGGCCGGCGTTCCGGCACTCCTCACCCGGCGTCTCTCCGGCCGACCGCCGACCGTCCGCCAGATCCAACGGCCGGAAGCGCTCACGGCGCTGGGCGAGGCGCTGGCCAAGATCCATCGGATCGGCGCCGGCCTGGCGGGCGACGAGGCGCTCCGGCGCGTCGTGCCGGTGTACGCCCCGTTCGGCGACCTCGCTCGGCCGAACATCCCGCCCGCCACGCGACGGCCCGACCTGTGGCAGGCGGCCCTTGCGCTGGCTGATCAGGCGCCGCCGCCGGACCTTGCGCACGCGACCCTCCTCCATCGCGACTACCATGCCTGGAACACGCTCTGGGTCGACGGTCGGCTGACCGGAATCGTCGACTGGACCTCGGCCTCCTGGGGTCCCCCGGCGGCCGACCTCGCCCACCTCCGCATCGACCTCGCCGTGGGCGTCTCCGTGGCGCCAGCCGTCGGCGCCCGGGCTGCGTTCGCTGCCGCCGGCGGCGATCTCACGAACGCCCGCCACCACCAGCTCCGGACCGTGTTCGACTACCTGACCGACAACGACGTCGAGAGTCTCACGCCGGACGCCGTCGACCGGCTCGACGCGTTCCTCGCCCTCGTCCTCGACGAGCCCGACGGGCCTGCCTAGCGGACGACGGGACGGCCCAGGAGGCCCGACACGACGGGCGCGATGCGCTCGACCCAGAGCGCGTACTGGGCGCCGGACGGATGGAGGCCATCGTCGGCGACGAGGGATCGGTCAGCGGCCGCCCCGAGCGAGAGGTCGAAGATGTCGACGAACGCGAGCCCCCGCTCCCCCGCCAGCTCGCGCAGCGCCGCGTTCGTGACCCGGATGGCCGCCGACTGGGCGGCCGGCTCGCCGTACGCGGCGCCCTGCGGCGTCACCGTGTAGTCCGGCGTCGCGACGGTCACGATCCGCGCGGGCGGCAGGCTCGCCAGCAAGGCGTCGAGGATCTCAGCGACGTTCGCCCGATACGTCGCAAGCGGAACGCCCTGGACGACGTCGTTGACGCCGATCAGGACGGTGGCGAACTCGGGCCGGAGCGCGGCCAGGGCCGGCAGCTCGACCGTGATCAGGTCGCGTGACGTGAAGCCGTTGACAGCCAGGTTGGCGACAAGCTCGAGGGTCGGCGGCACCGCACCGAGGGTCGCCACGAGGCGATTCGGCCAGCGCTCGCTCTCGTGCCGGATGGCCGTCCCGATCGTGTAGCTGTCGCCGAGGGCGACATACCGCAGGACGTCGCCCGGGCGCGGCGAATCGCCGTCGGAGGCGCCAGCGGTCATCCCTCGGTCGAGCCCGGCCCGATCGCTCCGTCGTGCTCGGGCCCGCTCGACTGTGCGACCTCGATCGGACGGCCATCGAACGTGCCGCCCGCGACGGCGGCCAGGAAGCCCGTGAGCAGCTCGGCGAATGCCGCCGGATGCTCGAGGGTCAGCATGTGACCGGCACCGGGCAGGATCGCGAGTCGCGCCCGCGGCGCCTGGGCCGCGATCCGCTCGGCCACCTCGAGGATCGCCGGGTCGTCGGCGTCGCCGACGACCACGAGGACCGGGCATCCGAGCTCCGGCAGGCGGGCCGAGGCCGGCGGACTCAGCTCATGTTCCGGCGCGGCCTCGGGATCCCACTCCGGCAGCTCGAACGCCTCGCGCTGCATCCGGCCGACGAACGCCCGGACGTCGGGATCGACCGCATCCGACGGGCGGGACGGCCCGTCCACCCAGGCGCGCAGGTTGACCTCGACCGCACCGTCCAGGTCTCCTCGATCGAGGGCATCGATCTCCGCGGCCCAGATCGGACGGAACGCCGCCGGCGTGCCGTCGAACAGCGCGCCACCGGGGGCGACGAGCACCAGCGATGCCACGGCGCCGGGCCGGGCGAGGGCCGCCTCGACCGCGATCCCTGCTCCCATCGATGCGCCGACCACGTGCGCCCGCGTGATCAGCAGCTCGTCGAGCAACGCGAGGAGGTCCGTGTGATGCGACCACGGGCCGCTCGGTGGCAGCGATTCGCCGGCGCCCCGGACGTCGTGCCGGATGACCCGGTGACGGTCTGCCAGTTCGCCAGCCAGGGCCGCCCACATCCGCCGATCGCCGACGCCGGCGTGGACGAGGGCCAGCGGTGGACCCGAGCCCTCGTCGTCGAACGCGATGCCGGCGGCGGTTCGGCCGCCCGGAGCGAGCTGCGGGGTTCGATCGGTCATGGCCACAAAGTATGGCACCGGCACCGCGCTGGCCCTATCCTTTGCCGTGGCGAATCCCAGCGACCCGGATCCGGACCTGCCTGCGCGGCGTGACGTCGCACTTGCCCGGCCGATGTCGCGTCGTTAGGATGCGCCGAAGGTCGCTCCGCGGAGCGAACGTTCCTTCGAGACCGCCACGGACCTTTCCGAAATTCCTCGGCCGGACGGATCTCGATGCTGGAGGAGGACACATGCACAAGCGCTCGCTTGGCCTGTCGCTGTTCGGCGGCCTGGCCATCATCGTGGCAGCGTGCGGGCCGGGGGCAACGCCGAGCCCGTCTGCCGCGTCGCAGCCGCCGGCCGCGTCGCAGCCGGCCGCGTCGGCCGACGCCTCGGCCGGACCGTCGGCACCTGCCTCGCAGGCCGCCACGTCCGATCTGAAGATCGGCGTCGTCACCGACATCGGCACCCTGAACGACAAGAACTACAACGAGTACTCGTTCAAGGGCGCCCAGGAAGGCGCGGTTGCAATCGGCGCCGCCGAGCCGAAGTCGATCGTCCCGACGAGCGCGTCCGAGTACGCCCCGTCCATCAAGTCGTTCGTCGACCAGGACTTCAACGTGATCATCACCGTCGGGTTCAACCTCGCCTCGGTGACCGTCCAGGCGGCGCATGACAACCCCGACGTGTGGTTCATCGGCGTCGACCAGAGCCCGATCTGCGTCACGGCCGAGGGCCTTCCGGACAGCACCTTCGCGTGCGCCGGCGACGCCAAGGCGCTGCTCCCGAAGTACGTCTCGATCAACTTCCAGGAAGACCAGGCGGGCTACCTCGCCGGGATCGTCGCGGCCGGGGCCACGACCAAGGGCACGATCGGCGCGATCGGCGGCACGAGCATCTGCGCTCCGTGCGTGCGCTACATCCAGGGCTACGAGCTCGGCGCGAAGTCGGTCAAGGCCGACATCAAGGTCGTCAGCGCGTACGTCACGAACGACTTCTCTGCGGCCGCGTTCCAGGACCAGGCCGGCGGCAAGACGTTCGCTGAGAACTTCCTCGCCCAGAACAAGGACGTCGATGTCCTGTTCCAGGTCGCGGGCCTCACCGGCAACGGCGTCCTCGATGCGGCGTGCGCGGCGAACATCCTCGGCATCGGCGTCGATGTCGACCAGTTCCAGTCGTACCCGAACGCAGGCCCGTGCCTCCTGACCAGCGCGGAGAAGCATCTCCAGCTGGCCGTCTCCGACGCCCTCAAGGCGATCGCGGGTGGCAGCGCCACCCCAGGTGACGTCCTGTACGACGCCAAGAACAACGGCATCGGCGTCTCGCAGGGTCACAACAAGGGTGACAAGTGGGCCGCCGGGACCCAGGAGCTGCTCAACAACGCCCTGGCCGGCATGAAGGACGGGTCGCTCAAGACCTGCCCGGAGAAGTGCGGCGTCGCCGGCTAACCGGCCCGACTCCGACCAACCGAACGCGGGCCGGCCGAGGCAACTCGGCCGGCCCGCGTTTCTGTACCCTGTCATCCAGCACTCGTAGATCCGTCGCCCGACCCGCCGGCAACTGAGGAGTCTCGACCGCCGTGACGAGCACGCCGCAGATCGTTCCCGACGCGACCCACGACGAGATCGTTCACGCCCCGGCGCTCGAGATGCGCGGCATCACGAAGCGCTACCCGGGCGTCGTCGCCAACGACCACATCGACCTCGAGGTCCGGCCCGGCGAGATCCATGCTCTGCTCGGCGAAAATGGGGCCGGCAAGACGACGCTGATGAACATCCTCTACGGCCTCGCAAAGCCCGACGAGGGCGAGATCCTGCTCGACGGCTCGCCCGCCCGGATCGCCGGTCCGACGGATGCCATCGCCCGCGGAATCAACATGGTCCACCAGCACTTCATGCTCGTGCCGGTCCTGACCGTGGCCGAGAACATCCTCCTCGGCGAGGAGACGATGGCCAACCCGATCTTCCTCGACCAGAAGGAGTCGAAGCGTCGGATCGTCGAGCTCGGCAAGCGCTTCGGCTTCGAGATCGATCCTGACGTCAAGGTCGGTGACCTGTCGGTCGGCTGGCAGCAGCGGGTCGAGATCCTCAAGGCGCTGTACCGCAACGCCAAGGTCCTCGTCCTCGACGAGCCGACGGCCGTCCTGACTCCCCAGGAGACCGAGGAGATCTTCGCCGTCCTGCGCCGTCTCGCCCAGGAGGGCCACAGCATCGTCTTCATCAGCCACAAGCTGTACGAGGTCCTCGCGATCGCGGACCGGATCACCGTCATCCGGCGCGGTCGGGTCGTCGGGTCGCGGATCCCGTCGGAGACCGACGAGGAGGATCTGGCGGCGCTGATGGTCGGGCGCGACGTCCAGCTCGTCGTCGACCGCGGCGAGTCGCATCCGGGCGAGCCACGCGTCGCGATCCGCGGCCTGAAAGTTCGCGACGACCGCGGCACGGAGGTGGTCCGGGGCGTCGACTTCGAGATCCGGGCCGGCGAGATCTTCGGGATCGCGGGCGTCGCCGGCAACGGCCAGGACGAGCTGGTCGAGGCGATCGTCGGCCTGCGCAAGCCGGCCGAGGGCACCGTCACCCTCGACGGCAAGGACGTGACCAACGCGACCACCCGCGAGATGACGAACCTCGGGACGGGCTACGTGCCCGCCGACCGCCACCGATTCGGTCTCGTCCTGTCGTTCACCGTGGCCGACAACCTGGTCCTGACCGACTACTACCGGAAGCCGTACGCGAGCCGGTCCGTCCGCAATGACGACGCGATCGAGGCCCGTGGCACGACGGCCGTCAAGGAATACGACATCCGGGCGCCGTCGGCGACCGTCCTGGCCGGCACGCTGTCGGGTGGCAACCAGCAGAAGATCGTGGTTGCGCGCGAGCTCGACGGCGACCTGCGCCTGCTCGTTCTCGACCAGCCGACCCGCGGCCTCGATGTCGGCAGCATCGAGTTCATCCACCGCCAGGCGATCAAGAAGCGCGACGGCGGCACGGCCGTGCTCCTCGTGTCGGCCGAGCTCGACGAGGTGCTCGAGCTGAGCGACCGGGTCGCGGTCATGTATCGCGGCCAGATCGTCGACGTCGTCGACGGCCGGACCGCCGACCGGAACGAGGTCGGGATGCTCATGGCGACCGGGCTGAAGCACGAGGCGGCGATCGCGGGCGGGGCGGCACCGCCCGAGCCGCCTCCGGAGCCGCTGGCGCCGGGAGCCGGGTCATGACCGCAGCGTCGCCGCCACCCCCGGCCGCCACCCCGGCGAAAGCCGCCGCGCACCGAGCGGGACCAGTCCCAGGCCCGCGCCGTCCGGACGGCGATCGTCCTGGCGGTCGTGGCGGTCCTCCTCGCGATCCTGATCGGCACGATCTTCATCTACGCCGCCGACCTGATCGCCAACAAGGGCGCGTTCAACTTCCTCAAGCCGATCACCGCCTACTCCGCCCTGGTCAAAGGCTCCCTGCTCGGCTTCGATCCGATCATCGACACGCTCAAGCAGGCCGCGCCGCTCGTCCTCGGCGGGCTGGCGGTCGCGCTCGGGTTCAAGGCCGGCCTCTTCAACATCGGCGTGCAGGGCCAGTTCCTCATGGGCGTCCTCGGCTCGGTCGCGGTGGGCGTGGCCCTCGCCAAGCAGCCGGTCTGGATCGCGGCGCCCCTCGCGCTCATCGCCGGAACCCTGGCCGGGGCCGCGATCGGCGCGGTCGTCGGCATCCTCAAGGCGCTCCGCGGGGCGCACGAGGTCGTGACCACGATCATGCTCAACTTCATCGCCGGGAGCATCCTGGCGTGGGCCGTCGCAGGTCCACTCCGGGTTCCGCGCGCGCCGGCGCCGGTCACGTTCAGCGTCGAGAACGCGTCCCTCCCGATCTTCCTCGGCAAGACCGGGCACATCGGGATCCTCATTGCCCTCGCCGCCGTGTTCGCGATCTGGTGGATCCTCTACCGGACGACCCTCGGGTTCGAGATCCGGACGGCCGGCGCGAACCCGGAGGCGGCACGCTACGCCGGCATGCGCCCGCGCCGGATCATCATCCTGACGATGGCGATCGCCGGCGGGCTGGGCGGCCTGGCCGGGGCGGGTGAGCTGCTCGGCGTCGTCCACCAGACCCAGACCAGCTTTGCGACCTCGGTCGGCTTCGACGCGATCGCGGTCGCCCTGCTTGCCCGGTCGAATCCGTTCGGGATCATCCCGGCCGCCCTCCTCTTCGGGGCGATGCGCGCCGGGGCCGGCCAGATGCAGATCGAGGCGGGCACGCCGCGCGAACTCGTGGACGTCCTCCAGGCCGTGATCCTGCTCGTCGTCGTGATCCTGCCGGTGATCGCCCGCAGCCTCAGCGGGCGGGGAGCGCGGGTGATCCCGGCGGAAGCCCAGACGATCACGAAGTCGTACGCCAGCGAGTCGGTGCCCTCCTGATGGACGTGCTCTACGGCATCCCGATCCTGGGCGTTCTCATCCAGCTCGTCGGCTACCTCGTCCAGGTCATCCCGGACGCCGCGCCGATCATCCTTCGGGCGGCGACGCCGCTCGGCTTCGGGGCACTGTGCGGCGTCATCTGCGAACGCTCCGGGGTGGTCAACATCGGGATCGAGGGCACGATGCTGACGGCCGCCTTCACCGGCTGGATCGTGGCGATCGCCAGTGTCTCGCTGCTCGGCCCCGGCACGCCGGGGCCGCTCGGCATTACGCTCCCGCTCCTCATCGGGCTCGTCGCGGCGGTCCTGTCGGCCGTCGCCGTTTCACTCCTTCATGCCTGGCTGTCGATCAGTCTGCGGGTGGACCAGATCATCAGCGGCACGATCATCAACATCGCCGCGTTCGGGATCACCGGCTATCTGAACAACGTCATCTCGGCCGCCTCGCCCACGAGCGCCGGCCAGTTCGGGAAGATCACTCCGCCGGAGGCCCTGACGGACCTGCCCATCGTCGGCTGGCTGATCACGACGATCCTCAACCAGGGCCCGATCACGATCAGCCTCCTCGTCGCGGTCATCGTCCTGCAGGTGCTCCTATTCCGATCGCGCTGGGGGCTCCGGACGCGGGCCGTCGGCGAGCATCCCAAGGCCGCCGAGACCGTCGGCATCGACGTCATCCGGCTGCGCTACCGGAACGTCCTGATCGGCGGCGTCTTCGCCGGTCTCGCCGGCGCGTTCCTGTCGATGGAGCTCGCGAACGCCTTCCAGGCAGGCGGAACCGCCGGCCGTGGGTTCATCGCCCTGGCGGCGATGATCGTCGGGCGCTGGACGCCCGTCGGAGCGTTCGGCGCGGCGCTCTTCTTCTCGTTCTTCATCACCCTCGGCCAGACGATCAACTTCGCGCCGCCGACGGGCGACCTCGGGGTCATCTTCAAGGCCCTCCCCTCCCAGTTCTTCAGCGCCCTGCCGTACATCGCGACGATCGTCGTGCTAGCCGGGCTGATCGGGCGGAGCACGCCCCCGGCGGCCGACGGCCAACCGTACGAGCGCGAAGCGACGGCCTGACGGGGTGAGCCCGGACGGCGAGGCTCGCGCTGCCGCGCTGGCCGCCCTGCCCGGCGCGTCGGCGGCCGGCGGCCCGCGCCCGGTCATCCTCGATTGCGATCCCGGCCACGACGACGCGCTGGCGATCCTGCTGGCGTTCGCCTCGTCCGGGCTCGACGTGCTCGGGCTCACGACCGTCGGCGGCAACGCCGGGCTCGCCAACACGACCCGCAACGCCCTCCGCATCCTGACCCTGCTCGACCGGACGGAGATTCCGGTGGCGGCGGGCGCCGACCGTCCGCTCGTTCGCGAGCCGCTGGTCCAGACGTCGTTCCACGGCGCGTCGGGCCTGGACGGGGCGGACCTTCCGGGGCCGGCCGCCAACGCACGGCCGGAGGCTGCGATCGAGCTGATGGCGGCTCTCGTGCGGCACTCGGAGGCACCCGTCACGCTCGTGCCGACCGGCCCGCTCACGAACATCGCGCTGTTCCTGCGGGCGTTTCCGGGGCTTCACGACCGGATCGGGGCCATCTCGCTGATGGGCGGCTCGCTCGGCGTCGGCAACACGACGGCCTCGGCCGAGTTCAACATCTGGCAGGACCCCGAGGCCGCCGCGATCGTGTTCGACGCCGGTCTGCCGATCCTGATGGCCGGCCTCGACGTGACCCACCAGGCGCTCGTCCTGCCCGCCGACATCGATCGGATGGCGGCGCTCGGCACGCGGACCGGCACCGTGTTCGCCGATCTCATGCGGTTCTTCGCGATCCATCATCGCGACCGCTACGGCTGGCCGGGCCCGCCGATCCACGATGCGGTCGCGGTCGCGATGCTGGTCGCGCCGTGGCTGATCGAGCGGCGAACGATGCGGATCGATGTCCAGACCGGCGATGGCCTGACCCGGGGCCGGACCGTTGGCGACGAGCAGGGCATCGCCGGCCGCCCCCCGAACGCGGAGGTGGGCGTCGACGTCGATCGGGCGGCCTTCCTCGACCTGGTCGTCGAGGCAGTAGCCCAGTTCGGGTGATCCCCACTCGGCCCGCGTCCCGTAGCATCCGGGCGTGACCAGCATGCCGCCCGTCGACGACCCCATCCGGACGGGCTCATCGCCCACGCCGGCGGCGCTCGGCTACGACCCGTGGGACCCGGCGTTCATCACCGACCCGTATCCGGCCCTGGCCCGCCTCCGCGAGCGGGCGCCCGTGGCGTTCGACGAACGAACGCACCAGTGGCTCGTCTCGCGCCACGCCGACGTCAACGCCCTCCTCCGCGACCGGCGGCTCGGCCGGTCGTACCTCCACGTCGCCAGCCACGAGGCGTGGGGTCGGACGCCGCCGCCGGCCGATCAGGCGCCGTTCTGGGACCTCCTGGCCGTCCAGATGATCGACATGGAGCCGCCCGACCACACCCGGCTCCGCCGTCTCGTCACGAAGGCGTTCACGCCGCGGACGGTGGAGGCGCTCCGGCCGCGGATCGACGACATCGTCGGCATCGTCATCGACCACGCTCGCGGCCTCGGCGAGTTCGACCTGATCGCGGACCTGCTCGAGCTCGTCCCGGTCACGGTCATCGCCGAGCTGCTCGGCATCCCCGAGTCGGACCGCCATCTGCTCCGCCCGTGGTCGGCCGACATGACGCTGATGTTCGAGCTCAACCCGTCGCCCGAGATGCAGCGCCGGGCGACCGACGCCAGCGCGGCGTTCGAGGCGTACCTCCGCGACCTCGCCCGGGCCCGCCGGGCCCGGCCGGGCGACGACCTGATCAGTGAGCTGGCGGCCGTCGTCGAGGCCGGCGGCGACAAGCTGACCGAGGACGAGCTGATCGGGACGGCGGTCCTGCTGCTCAACGCCGGCCACGAGGCGTCGGTCAATGGCGCGGCGAACTCGTGGTGGGCGTTGTTCCGCCATCCGGAGGCGCTGGCCTCGCTCCGGGCCGACCCGTCGCTCGTCCCGACCGCGATCGAGGAGCTCCTCCGCTACGACACCCCGGCGCCGATGTTCGAGCGGTGGGTGCTCGAGGACCTCGAGATCGGCGGCGTCGCGATCCCGCGCGGCCAGGAGCTCGCTCTCCAGTTCGCGGCCGCCAATCGCGATCCGGCGGTCTTCGAGGGGGCAGACGAGCTGGTCCTGGACCGCGCTCCCAACCCCTACCTGTCGTTCGGCGCCGGGATCCACTACTGCCTCGGCGCGCCGCTCGCCAAGGTGGAGTTCGACATCCTGTTCCGGCGAATGATCCACGACCTGCCGACGCTCGAGCTCGTCCGCGAGCCGCAGTGGAAGCCGCGCTTCATCCTGCGCGGTCTCGACGCCCTGGCGGTCCGGACATGACCGACGAGACGACGCCCGCCTCGGATGACGCCGGTGCGCCGGCGAGCGCTCCCGACGCGATCTCCGAGACCGCGTCCGAGGGCATCGCCCGGCGCCGGGCCGAGCGGGCGCGCGCGATCGCCTATCTCGACCTCGATGAGGCTCGCGGATCCGTCCCTCTGATCGGCGACGAAGCCATTGCGGCGATCCTGCGCACCACCCGCCGGGTCGCCGTCGTCGGCGCCTCGTCGAACGAGTCCCGTCCGTCGTTCGGCGTGTTCCGCTATCTCGTCCAGCAGGGCTACGAGTGCGTGCCGATCAACCCGAGCGAACGGTCGATTCTTGGCGTGCCGGCCTTCGCGACGCTCGCCGAGGCGGCCGAGGCCAGCGGCCCGTTCGACCTCGTGGACGTCTTCCGGCGCTCGGAGCTGTGCACGCCGCATGCCCGCGAGGCCGTCGAGATCGGAGCGCGCTGCTTCTGGCTCCAGCTCGGGGTCGTCAACTGGGAGGCCGCCCGGATCGCCCACGACGGCGGGCTGTCGGTCGTGATGGACCGCTGCACCGCGATCGAGCACCGCCGGTTCCGCGCTCGCTAGGCGGCGCACCCCGTCCCGGCCGGACTCGGCGGAGCTCCTGCGACATTTGGCTCATCGGGATCGACGAAACGGCGCACGATGGGGGCATCGTCGGCGAGGACCCACCGCCGGGCGCGCTGGAGCGCACGGGTCGCACGCTCCCAGGGAGCTGTGGTCGGCTCGTGCCGGAGCCTGCGCTGTCGCCCTCGACAGCAGCCCCAGTCGTCCAGCCGCGTCTGGATCCGTGGTTGCGTCCGATCCGGCGCCTCGGACACGCTCGATTTGGGGTCGGGCACGCTGGAATCGCTCGTCGGATCCGGGCCAAGCGCCCCGCTACCGCAGCGTGGATCCACCGGGGCCGATCTTCAGTACGGGAGGGCCGCCACCCCGCGCGACGGGCGCGTCGGCTACTTGATGAGGAAGCCCAGGAACAGCAGCACGAAGCCGACGATGCCGATCGCCGCACCGATCTGGGCCTGGCGCCGGAGGATCGCCATCGCGACCGAGGCGCCGGTCGTCGAGTCGTCGCGGACGCCGCCGCGCCAGGCCTGGTACCGCTCGGCGTTCGCGTCCTGCTCCTTCAGGCCCTGGTAGCGCGACCACGGGCCCTTGGCGCGGCTGTACCCCAGGGCGATCAGGGCGATGCCCGCGATCCAGAGGGCGATGTTGAGGATCATGCCTCTGGTCCTGCCTCGA
The DNA here is from genome assembly GCA_963746075.1 of uncultured Chloroflexia bacterium. Lineage (GTDB taxonomy): Bacteria > Chloroflexota > Limnocylindria > Limnocylindrales > CSP1-4 > CF-46. The sequence goes on along the minus strand of CAVUZY010000004.1, from coordinate 1,186,430 downwards.
GCCGCGCCCGGACGGCCTCGTGGACGAGCGCCGCGTTGGCCTGGCCGCGGGTCGCCTTCATCACCTGGCCGACGAAGAAGCCGAGCACCGGCTTGCCCGCCCGGAAGTCCTCGACCGCCTTCGGGTTGGCCGCGATGACGTCGTCGACGATCGGCCCGAGGGCGTCGGCGTCGGAGATCTGATGGAAGCCGCGCGATTCGACGATCGAGGCGACGGTCGAACCGTCGGCGGCGTGGGCGGCGAACACCTCCTTGGCGTTCGTCCCGGACAGGTCGCCCGCCGTCACCCGACCGACGAGGTCGACGAGCTCGGCCGGGTCGACGCGCGCCGCCGCCTCTGGATCGGTTCGGAGCAGCCCGAGGAACGCGCCGGTCACCCAGTTCGCGAGCGTCTTGGGTTCGGCGTCCGGGGCGGCCGCACGAGCCTGCTCGAACAGCTCGCTGGCCCGCGCCTCGCCGACGATGACAGCCGCGTCGTAGGGCGACAGCCCGAGGTCCATCTCGTACCGCGAGCGGCGGGCTGCCGGGAGCTCGGGCAGGGCCGCGCGGATCGCGGCGAGCCAGCCGGAATCGACGCGAAGCGGCGGCAGATCCGGCTCCGGGAAGTAGCGGTAGTCGTGGCTGTCCTCCTTGGACCGCATCACGTAGGTCGTGCCGCGGTCCTCGTTCCAGCCGCGGGTGTCCTGGGTGAGGGTCTCGCCGCCATCGAGGGCTGCCGCCTGGCGCTCGATCTCGTACGCGATCGCCCGCTCGACCGACCGGAACGAGTTCATGTTCTTGACCTCGACCCGGATCCCGAACGGCTCCGTGCCGCGCGGTCGCAGCGAGACGTTGGCCTCGACCCGCATCTGGCCGCGCTCCATGTCGGCGTCGCTCGCGCCGATGGCCCGGAGCAGGGCCTGGAGCTCCTCGGCGTAGCGCCGCGCCTGCTCGGCCGAGCGGACATCGGGGTCCGTGACGATCTCCATCAGCGGTGCGCCGGACCGGTTGAAGTCGATCAGGCTGATCCGGCGGCCGGCCTCGTCCGTTCCGTGGACGAGCTTGGCGGTGTCCTCTTCGAGGTGGGCCCGGGTGATCCCGATCGTCACCTCGCCGGCGGACGTCTGGAACGTCAGCGCGCCGTGAGCCGCCAGCGGCAGGTCGTACTGGCTGATCTGGTAGCCCTTCGGCAGGTCCGGGTAGAAGTAGTTCTTGCGGTCCCAGCGGGTCGCCGGTGGCGTCGCGGCGCCGATCGCGACCCCCGTCGCGAGCACATGCTCGACCGCCTGGCGGTTGATGACCGGCAACGTACCGGGCAGCCCGAGGCACACCGGGCACGTGTGGGTGTTGGGCGGGTCGTCGGCGTAGGTGTTCGAGCAGCCGCAGAACATCTTCGACGCGGTCCGGAGCTGGCAGTGGACCTCGATCCCGATCACGGCCTCATACCGCTCGAGGGCGGGCGGGCTCGGGGTCCCGGTCGTGACGGCCATGCGGGGAGTTTCGCACAGAGGGTCGGCCCGAGCCGGCGGGACACACAGCCGCCCGATCCTGCCGTCAGCCCCGGTGGTCACGGCCCAGCGATCCCGGGGCCAGGTGGCCGCACGGGCGCCGACACAGCGGTCGCGTGCAGGCGGGCGAACGTCGTGAGAGCGCTCTCTTGACACGCCGTGGTACGGTGCCAACGGAACGTGAGAGCGCTCTCACAGACGGCTGAGGAGTCCGTCGGGAGAGCGGCCACGAGGAGGGCCCGTGGCCCAGCTGGCGACGCGACCGCGACGCAACGGCACGACCCTCGAAGAGGTCGCCTCGAAGGCCGGCGTCTCGCGAGCCACCGTCAGTCGGGTCGTCAACGGCTCGCCCAAGGTCTCGCCCGATGTCCGGCGCGACGTCGAGGCCGCGATCGCGGCCCTCGGCTACGTCCCGAACCGCGCTGCGCGCTCGCTCGTCACGCGGCGCAGCGGCTCGATCGGGGTCGTCATCGCCGAGCCCACCGGTCGCCTGTTCTCGGACCCGTTCTTTCCACGCCTCCTGCGCGGGATCAGCGCGTCCCTCAGTGCCCGCGACCTCCAGCTCGTCCTCCTGATGCCGGCTTCCCCGGCGGACACGGATCGGACCTCCGACTACCTGGCCGCGGGCCACGTCGACGGGGCGCTTCTGATCAGCCTCCACGGCGACGATCCCCTGCCGGAGCGCATGACACGGGCCGGCATCCCGTTCGTCCATGGCGGGCGACCGCTGCGCGGCACTGGCAGCAGTCTCGTCGACGTCGACAACCGGGGCGGTGCCAGGTCGGCCGTCGAACACCTCATCCAGCGCGGCAACCGGGTGATCGCGACGATCACGGGTCCGGCCGACATGGGCGCCGGCGTCGACCGCCTGAATGGCTACCGCGACGCGCTCAGCGAGGCCGGCCGGCCGGCCGAGGATCGCCTGATCGCGACGGCCGACTTCACCCACGAAGGCGGCGCGGCAGCCATGAAGCAGCTCCTCAGGACCAGCCCGGACATCGACGCCGTGTTCGCCGCGTCCGACCTGATGGCCGCCGGCGCGCTCGGCGTCCTCGACGCCGCCGGGAGACGCGTCCCGGACGACGTCGCCCTGGTCGGCTACGACGACTCTCCGATCGCCTCGACCGTCCGTCCCCAGCTCACGAGCGTCCGCCAGCCGATCGAGGAGATGGGCCAGGAGATGGCCCGCCTCCTCGTCGCGGCCATCGAAGAAGGCCAACCCGTCCAGCGCCGGGTGATCCTGGCCACCGAGCTGATCCGGCGCGCCTCGAGCGGCGGGAGGCGCCAGCCCTGAGAGCCGGCCGGCGACCGGTAGCCGTCGACGAACGTCGACTTCACGCACGTCCCGAGAACCAGAGGGAACCGAATCGGCCAATCCACGCAGAGGAGGAGACCCGCGATGCATCAGATCCGTTCCGGACCGCGGAAGACCGTCACATTCCTGGCCCTGATGGCCATCCTCGCAACGGCCTGCAACAGCGCCGCAAGCCCGAGCCCCAGCTCGGCCCCCACGACGGCCGCGGCGGCCTCGCAGGCTGCCACCCCGGAGCCGACGCCCCTGGTCACTCCGGCCCCGATCGACACGAGCGAGCCCGGTCCCAACGGCGGCGTGGTCGTCCGCTGGTTCGTCGGCCTCGGTGCCGGCGGGCAGCCGCAGCAGATCGCGGCCCAGACGTCGTTCGTCAACGACTTCAACAACTCGCAGAAGGACGTCTACATCTCGCTCGAGATCTACGACAACAAGGTCGCCGGCAACATCCTCAAGACGCAGATCGCCGCCTCGAACGCGCCGGACATCATCGGGCCGGTCGGTGTCGAGGGGCTCAACCTGTTCATCGACCAGCTCGCTGACCTCCAGCCGCTGATCGACTCCACCGGGTACGACATGAGCAAGTACCCGGAGGCCATGCGCAACTTCTTCAAGATCGGCAAGGGCGGGGCCACGATCGGTGTGCCGTTCGGGACCTACCCGTCCTTCCTCTGGTACAACAAGAAGCTGTTCGACGAGGCCAAGCTCCCGTACCCGCCGACCAAGGTCGGTGACCTGTACCAGGGCAAGCCGTGGGACGTGGCGGCCGTTCGCGAGATCGGCATGAAGCTGACCGTCGACAAGAACGGCAACGACGCCACGAGCGCCGACTTCGATGCCGCCAACATCGTCCAGTGGGGCTTCGACTCCCAGTGGGCCGACAACAGCCCGACTGCCGAGACCGCCCTGTTCGGTGCGAGCTCGTTCCTCGGCGCCGATGGCAAGACGGCCCAGGTCACCGACGCGCTGCGGGCCGGCATCCACTGGTTCAACGATGGCGTGTGGAAGGACCACTTCATCCCGACCCAGAACCAGGTCAACAGCGACCTGCTGGCCAAGGGCAACCCGTTCTCGTCGGGCAACCTCGCCATGACCGAGATCCACACGTGGTACTCGTGCTGCGTGAACCCGGCGGCCCCGGCCAAGCCGATCGTCGGCGACAACTTCGCCTGGGCGGTCGCCCCGGCCTACAACGGCAAGACCACCGCCAAGCTGCACGCTGACACGTTCAGCATGCTGAAGACCACCAAGCACGCCGACGCGTCGTTCAAGGCTCTGTCGGCCCTGGCCGCCTCGGGGGCACTGGCGACGATCTACGGCGCCATGCCGGCCGACGAGACCCAGCAGAAGCCGTTCATCGACTCGGTCAACGCGGCCTACCCGGGCGCCAAGTTCGACTGGTCGGTCCCGACCCAGATGCTGGCCAACCCGGACATCCCCAACCATCAGTCGTGGGTCCCCGACTACGCGAAGAGCAAGGCGGCGTGGCAGGCGTTCGGCGTCGGCTACCGCACGAACCAGAGCGCGGACATCGACAAGGACCTCGACACGTTGAAGACGACCCTCCAGGGGATCTTCGACGCGGCCCCGGACAAGAACCCGTAGCCTCCTCCTCCAGGCCCTCCCGGGCGGGCTTCCCCAGCCGCCCGGGAGGGACTCCGATCCCCCACCATCGACCCTCCATCCCCGCCCAGGGAGCCACGGCCCACCGATGACAGCGACGATCGAGGAGCTCGGGCCGACGAAACCACCCGGACGGACGCTGAACCTCCGCCCGTCCGTGCGCGAGACGCTCTGGGGCCTGGTGTTCATCGGACCCTGGGTGATCGGCCTCCTGCTGTTCACCGCCGGCCCGATGATCGCCTCCCTGGTGATGTCCCTCACCGACTTCAATCTCGTGAAGCCAGAGGCGACGAAGTTCGTCGGCCTCGACAACTACGCCCGCCTGGCGAGCGACCCGACGATCTGGCAGTCATTGGTCGCGACGTTCAAGTTCGCGCTGCTCGCGATCCCCCTGACGATGGTCGCGAGCCTCGGCTTCGCCATGCTCCTCAACCATCCGAAGCTCGCGTTCAAGGGCCCGCTACGGGCGCTCGTCTACATGCCGGTCATGATCCCGCTCGTCGCCTCGACCCTGGTGTGGCTCGGCTTCCTGAACACCGAGACGGGCTGGCTCAACGGCATCCTCGGATCGATCGGCCTGCCCCGGATCGACTGGATCAACAGCGAGGTCTGGGTCTACCCGGCGCTGTCGATGATCGGCCTGTGGGGCATCGGCAACTTCATGCTCATCAACATCGCCGGCCTCCAGTCGGTCCCGACCGAGCTCTACGAGGCCGCGCGGATGGACGGTGCGGGGGCCTGGACGCAGTTCCGCCGGATCACGATCCCGCTGATGTCGCCGGTGCTGCTCTACAACCTCGTGATCATCCTCATCGGCACCTTCCAGTACTTCACCCAGGCCTTCGTCATCACGAACGGCCGCGGTGACCCGAACAACGCCACGCTGTTCATGAACCTCGTGCTGTACCGCGAGGGATTCCTGTTCAACCACATGGGCTTCGCGGCGGCCATCGCGTGGCTCCTGTTCGTGGTCGTCCTGGTGCTGACCGTTCTGCTGTTCGCGTTCGCCCGAAAGCGGGTGTACTACGCGGGCGGCGAGCGATGACCGCCGTGGCGCGCCCCAAGGGTCGGGAGTTCAGCGACCGCTCCCCGATCGCGCGCTCGTACCGCCGGTTCCTCGGCCGTGCCTCGATCACGATGTTCGCGCTGATCATCATCAGCGCCTACCTCCTGCCGCTGCTGTACATGGTGACGACGTCCCTCCAACAGCCCGGGCAGTCCACGACGCCCGGCGCGCCGGTCTGGCCGGCCGCCGCGCAGACCGCCCGGTACCAGGGCGAGACGTTCAATGTCTACGCCGTCCCGATGCCCGACGGCACGGCCCGTTCGCTGATCCTCGTGGAGCCCGGTCGCGAGTCGAGCGTGTTCATCGACCCGAACGACCCGGCGCAGACGCGGATCGAGTGGCAGGGTCGCTGGCGGACGCTCGAGCAGGCGTGGAACTTTGCACCGCTGATCGAGAACTTCACGACCGCCTGGGACCAGCTGAACTTTCCGCGGCTGCTGCGCAACACGTTCCTGATCGCCCTGCTGTCCACGATCGGGGCGGTGGCGTCATCGATCCTCGTCGCCTACGGCTTCGCGCGGTTCCGGTTCCGGGGCAAGAACGTCCTGTTCGTGATCCTCATCGCGACGATCATCCTGCCGTTCCAGGTCACGCTCCTCCCGCAATACGTGATGTTCACCTGGCTCGGATGGAACGGGACATGGCTGCCGCTCATCGTCCCCCACTGCTTCGCGAACGCGTACAACGTCTTCCTGCTCCGCCAGTACTTCCTGTCGATCCCGCGCGAGCTCGACGAGGCGGCGATGATCGACGGTGCGGGCCCGTTCCGGGTCCTGCGCTCGGTGATCATTCCGCAGTCGTTCGCGGCGATCACGGCGGTCGGGCTGTTCCACTTCTTCTTTGCCTGGAACGACTTCTTCGTTCCGCTGCTCTACCTGGCGTCGAAGCCGGAGCTCCAGCCGATGGCGATCGCCATCCAGCAGTACAACGCGCTCTACGCCACGCAGCCCACGCTCATCCAGGCGTCCGCGCTGATGGCGATGGCCGTTCCGGTCGTCGTGTTCCTCCTCGCCCAGCGAGCGTTCATGCGCGGCGTCGTCGTGACCGGCGTCGAGAAGTGACCGTCCCGACGGAGGAGGGAACCGAACCGAGGCCCCCTCTCGCGCCGGCGGCGCCGGCGGCGTCGGCGGCGTCGGCGGCCGCCGGACCCGAGGCGCCGCGGATCCCGGCGGTCGCCTGGCAGCGCGGGATCGGCGTGCCCTGCCCCGAGGTCGGCCACCCCCGGGTCACGAGCCCGATGACCGATGACGGCGAGTGGGCCGGCGTACCGATCGGGGGGCTCGGGACGGGGAGCATCGGGCGAACGTTCCGCGGCGATGTCGCCCGCTGGCACCTCGAGGTCGGGACGCACCGGTTTGCGCCGTCGCCCGTCGACGGGTTCACGATCCACGTCGGCGCGGCAGACGGGCGGGCCGCCCGGACCACGCTCCTCTCCGCTCTCCGGCCGGCCGACCTTCCGGCGTCGATCGCCGCGCTGGCGCCCGGTCAGGGCACGTATCGCGCCCTGTTCCCGCGGGCCTGGCAAGCGTTCGAGCCCGGCGACCTCGGAGTCCGCGCCGTCGGCGAGCAGCTGAGCCCGGTCATCGGCGGGGATCTCGAGGCGAGCGCACTGCCGGTCGGAGCGTTCGACTGGTGGATCGAGAACACGGCCTCGGAGGCTCGCACGATCGGCCTGCTCCTGGCGTGGGAGGAGCCGTCGACACGCGACGGTGCCCTCGTCCCGGGCGCGAGGCACGAATCGATGGCGACCGATGATGCGACCGGAGTGGTCCTCCACGCCGGGCCGGCGGCGCCGACCGGGCTGCAGGGCACGTTCGCCCTCGCCGCGCGATCCGAGCCGGGACTCTCGATCACCACCCGAATCGGCCTTGACCCGGTCGGGCTCGCTGCGGCGCGGGAGTCGTTCGCGGACGCGGGCCGGCTCGCGCCCGACGCCTCGCAGGCCGGCGGCTCGAGCGTCGCGATCTCGGTCACGGCCGACCTGGCGCCCGGCGAGCGGCGAGCGATCCGGTTCGCGATCGCGTGGGACTACCCGATGGTCGAGTTCGGCGCCGGCCGCCGCTGGTGGAAGCGCTACACCAAGGACTGGGGTCGGACCGGCAGGCGGGCGTGGGCCATCGCGGAGCACGCGCTCGAGCGGGCGGACGCCTGGCGGACGGCGATCGAGGCGTGGCAGGCACCGGTCCTCGAGGATCCCGCGCGTCCCGACTGGTACAAGGCGGCCCTGTTCAACGAGCTGTACTTCCTCGTCGACGGCGGCACGTTCTGGGAGGCCGGCGAGGTCGACGGACCGGTCCCCGAGCCCGACGACGTCGGCCGCTTCGCCCTCATCGAATGCATCGACTACCCGTTCTACGACACGGTCGACGTCGACTTCTATGCCTCCTTCGCGATCCTCGAGACGTTTCCCGCGCTCGAGTCGCGCGGGATCCGCGACCTGCTGTCCGTGGTGCCCGGTGGCGACCCATCGATCGTGCGGATCGAGGCCTCGGGGCTCGACGCGGCGCGCAAGGCGCCGTGGGCCGTCCCGCACGACGTGGGCGGCCCGGACGACGACCCGTTCCACCGACCCAACCGGTATCGATTCCAGGACGTCAACGTCTGGAAGGACCTCGGCCCGAAGCTCGTCCTCCAGGTGTGGCGCGACGTCGTGCTGACGGCCGACGACGGCCTCATCGCGGAGGCCCTCCCGGTCCTCGACCGGGTCATGGCCGACCTTGCCGTGACCGACCTCGACGGCGATGGCCTGCCCGAACATGGCGGCATCCCCGACCAGACGTACGACACCTGGCCGATGACCGGGCCGAGCGCCTACGCCGGGAGCCTCTACCTGGGGGCGCTCGCGGCCCTCGAGGCGATGCATCGGCGGGTCGGCGACGACGGCCGCGCCGACCGGCTTGCGACGGATCGACAGCGGGCCGCAGCAAGCTTCGAGCGGCGGCTCTGGCGCGGCACCCACTACGCCTACGACGACGGAGGAGCCGCCAGCAGCAACAGCGTCATGGCCGACCAGCTCGCCGGCCAGTGGTATGCCGACGTGACAGGGCTCGGCGATCTCGTCGCGCCCGAACGCGTTCGCACCGCGCTGCGCACCGTTCACGAGCTGAACGTCGTCGCGTTCGGGGATGGGTTGCTGGGCGCCGTCAACGGGATGCGCCTGGACGCGTCGGTCGATGAGTCCTCGGAGCAGTCGGCCGAGGTCTGGGTTGGGACGACGTATGCCCTGGCCGCGTTCATGATCGGCCGCGGCCTGGTCGACGAGGGCTGGGAGACGGCGCGCGGGGCCGCCGCGGTCACGTACGAGCGTGGGCTGTGGTTCCGGACACCCGAGGCCTACGATCGGCTCGGCAACTTCCGGGCGAGTCTGTATCTCCGGCCGCTGGCGATCTGGGCAATCGAGGATGCGCTCCGCCGGCGCCGCGACGCGCCGGTCTGACGCGGCGATTCGTCAGTCGACGGCCCCGGCGAGGGCGACCGCGTCGGCCTGCGAGAGGCGGCCGCCCGCCGCCAGCGCGTCGTCGATGGCGGCGCTGTCGGCCCCGCTGTGCAGCCGTGCCAGCCACTCATCGTGCTCGAGCTGCTCGGCCTGGGTCATCGGGCTCCGGGACTCGACGCGGAGGCTCGCCGCCGCGCCGAGCAGCCGGGCTGCCCGGTCGGTCGTCCCCTGGACGATGAGCGCGAACGCCATGCTCTCGAGCTGATGGGCCACCGCGCCGCGATTGCCCGTCCGGACCCACCGCTGGATGGTGACCCGGTAGAGCGCGAGCGCCTCGTCGATCTCGCCTGAGCGCCGCAGGACGTGCGCCACCTCGCTCCGGCACGCGTCCGCGAGGCGCTCATCGCCGAGCTCGGCGAACCGGTCGATCGCTTCCTGGAGACGGGCACGGGCCTCGTCGAAGCGACCGCTCCGGGCCAGCACATTGCCCTGGCCCATCGCGGTCAGGGCAATGACGTGGGGATTGCCGCTCCGGTGGGCGGCTTCGGATCCGATCACCAGCAGCTCGTCCACCTGGACGGGATCGACGGAGCCGAGGCTGACCGCGACGCCGGAGGTGGCAAACGCGACCGAGAACCAGTCGCCGATCTCTGCGCTCTGGCGGATCACCTCGTCGAGCCAGCCGCGGATGTCGCCGCGGGCACCCGTGAAGATCCGCGCCGTCGTGTGGCCGAGCATCGCGTCGATGAGCGCTCGCGGGTCGCCGAGCTCCTGGGCGAGGACCACGGCCTGCTCCGCCCATCCGATCCCGATGTCGGCGCCGCCGGACAGCGACCACTTGCGGGCGGCCATGCCGAGCAGCCGGATCGCGCGGATTCGCTGGTCGCGCGAGGCCTCCGGTGGACCGGCCAGGATCCGTCGAGCGGCCTCGACTGCGGCCACCATGCGGGCCGCATTCTCGGGCGATGGAACTCGAGCGATCCAGTAGTCGAGGAGGGCGACCGCCATCCGGACCGCGGCGTCGGGATCGGTCTCGAGTGCCCACTCCAACGCGGCACCGAGGTTCTCGATCTCGGAATCGAGACGATCGAGCCAGTCGACCATGGCCGGCCCGCGAACCTCGGTCGCGGCCATGTCGGCCATGGCGCCGAAGAACCGGAGGTGACGGCCGGCGACGTCCGCTGCCTCGCCGCTCGCGATCAGCTGCTCGCGGGCGTACTGGCGGATCGTCTCGAGCATCCGATAGCGCGTCGTCGGCCCACGGTCGACGATGACGAGCGATCGATCCACGAGGCGGGTCAGGCCGTCGATCGCGTCCATCGAGCCGGCCTCGGCATCGGCGTCGCCCGCCACGTTCGCGGCGGCGGCGACGGTCCAGCCGCCGACGAAGATCGACAGCCGGCGGAGCAGGCGTCGATCCGCGTCACCGAGCAGATCCCAGCTCCAATCGATCAGGGCGTGGAGCGTCTGCTGGCGCGGGACGGCCGTGCGGCGGCCGCCGGTCAACAGCCGGAACCGATCCCCGAGCCCGCTCGCGATCTCCTCTGGCGACATCGCCGACACGCGACCGGCCGCCAGCTCGATGGCCAGCGGGATGCCATCGAGCCGGGTGCAGATCTCCGCGACGGCCGCGATATTCATGTCGGTGACCGCAAACGAGGGCAGGACCGCCGCGGCACGGTCGGCGAACAGGCGGACCGCCTCGGTAGCGCCCGCGTCGGCCAGGGACGCGTCCTCGTGTCGCGGCGACCCGGCGGTCCGCGCCGGGCAGGTCAGGGACGTGACCTGGACGACCGCCTCGCCGGCGACCGCCAGCGCCTCGCGGCTCGTGGTGAGGATCCGGACCCCCGGCGCGGCGGCAAGCACCCGCTCGGCAACCCGTGCGACGCCATCGATGAGGTGCTCCGCGTTGTCGAGGACGAGGAGCAGCTCCTTGGACATCAGGAACTCGACGACGTGCTCGAGCGGATCGCGGCCCGGCAGAGCACTGACCCCGAGGGCCCGCCCGATCTCCGGCCCGATCTCGCCCGCATCGCCCAGGGCGGCGAGCTCCGCGAGCCAGACGCCATCCTCGAACCGCGGCACGACCCGGCCGGCGACTTCGATCATCAACCGCGTCTTGCCCGTGCCACCCGTTCCGATGAGGGTCACGAGCCGGCCCTGCTCGATCAATCGCTCCACCTCGGCCACCTCCCGCTCGCGGCCGACGAAGGACGTCAGCGGCAGGGGCAGGTTCGAGCGGCGGCTCGTCAGCGACCGGAGGGCCGGAAAGGTCGCGGGGAGGTCGGCGACGGCAACCTGGAAGACCTGCTCGGGCCGGTCGAGGTCGCGCAGCCGATGCGACCCCAGGTCGCGCAGCTCCACGCCCGCCGGCAGCAGGGCGCGCGCGAGCGCGGCCGCCACCGCCGAGAGCAGGATCTGGCCGCCATGCCCGATCGCGAGGATCCGGGCATCGCGGTTGAGCGCCTGGCCGAAGAAGTCGCCCTCGCGTGACTCCGCCGTCCCCGAGTGGATCGCCATCCGGACCCGGAGCGGGCCGGTGATTCCCCACGGCGTGTCCCGCAGAGCCCGCTGAGCATCGATCGCGGCCGTGACGGCGTCGACCGTGCCGTCGAACACCGCCAGCATGCCGTCGCCCATCGTCTTGACGACGGCCCCACCCGTTGCCGCGATCACCGTCCGGAGGAGGCGATCGTGGATGGCCAGCGCCTCGCCCATCGCGGCCGGGTGCTCCTCCCACAGCCGCGTGCTGCCCTGGATGTCGGTCAGGAGGAAGGTCGAGAGGACCGGCTCGACCGGCCATGGCGCGGCCGTCGGGGCGGGTGGGAGGGACCGGTCGGGGATCACCCCTCAGCCGGCGCGATGCCGCTCCACGAACCGGCCGATCCGCCCGATCGCATCCTCGAGCTGCTCGAACGAGGTCGCGTAGCAGGCCCGGACGTGGCCCTCGCCGCTCGGTCCGAAGGCAGAGCCCGGGATCACGGCGACCCGCTCCTCGGCGAGCAGGCCCTGGGCGAAATCCTCGGACGACAGGCCGGTGGTCGACGTGACCTCCGGGAACGCGTAGAACGCGCCGCGCGGCTCGAACGTCCGAAGGCCCAGGGCATTGAAGCCGTCCACCACGAGGCGGCGCCGCCGGTCGTACTCGGCCCGCATCCGCTCGACGTCCGCCTCGCCGCCGACGATCGCCTCGAGCGCCGCGTCCTGGGCGGTCGTCGGGGCCGACATGATCCCGTACTGGTGGACCTTGACGATCCCCTCGAGGATCGCCGCCGGAGCGGCCAGGTAGCCGACCCGCCAGCCGGTCATCGCGTAAGCCTTCGAGAAGCCGCCCATCAGGATCGTCCGATCGCGCATGCCGGGCAGCGCGCTGAACGCCCGGTGGCGGTAGGTGCCATATGCGAGGCGGTCGTAGATCTCGTCGCTGTACACGAGCAGGTCGTGGCGCTCGGCAATCGCCGCGAGCTCGTCCTGGACGTCGTCGGGCAGGACGGCGCCGGTCGGGTTGCAGGGATAGCCGAGGAAGAGCGCCTTCGTCCGCGGCGTGATGGCCGCCTCGACAGTGGCGGGATCCAGGGCGAAGTCGTCCTCGAGCCGGGTCGAGACATGGACGGTCGTGCCGCCGGCGAACAGGATCGCCGGGACATAGGCGACATACGACGGCTCGTGGAGGATCACCTCGTCGCCCGGATCGCAGGTGGCGCGCAGGGCGAGGTCGACCGCCTCCGACGCGCCGACCGTGATCAGCAGCTCGGTCGCGGGGTCGTACGCCACGCCGTAGCGCGCCTCGAGGTGGGCGGCGAGTGCCCGGCGCAGCTCGATCGTTCCGTAGTTGCTCGTGTAGTGGGTCCGGCCCGTGTGGAGCGACCGGACGCCAGCCGCGACGATCCGCTCCGGCGTGTCGAAGTCGGGCTCCCCCACCCCGAGGCTGATGACGTCGTCCATCGTGGCCAGGATGTCGAAGAAGCGCCGGATCCCCGACGGCGGGACGGCCCGGACGCGCTCCGCGAGCGCCCGTTCGGCGAGCGGCCTGCGAACGGATGCCGGCGTCGTCGCCATCAGTGGACTCCCGCGAGCGTGCGTGCCCGCTCGGCCGGTGTGGGCTGACCAGGGTCGGTGGTCAGTCCGATCTGGGCCGGCTCCTCCAGACGCCACGCCGCATCCGCGGTGACGGCCTCGAACGCCCGCGACAGGCGGAACAGCTCGAGCTCGGACCAGGCCGGGCCGATCAGCTGGAGCCCGACCGGCATCCCCTCGGACAGCCCGCACGGGATCGAGATCCCGGGCAGACCGGCCATGTTCACCGGCAGCGTGCACGCATCGGACAGGTACATCGCGACCGGGTCCGCCATCTTCGCCCCGAACCGGAACGCGGTCGTCGGCGAGGTCGGCGCGACGAGGGCGTCGAAGCCCTGCTCGAACAGCGTGTCGAAGTCCTGCTTGATCAGCGTCCGGACCTTCTGGGCCTTCACGTAGAACGCGTCGTAGTAGCCGGCCGACAGGGCATACGTCCCGAGCATGATCCGGCGCTTGACCTCCGGCCCGAACCCGCGACCGCGCGTCGCGAGGTAGTTGCCGAGCACGTCCGAATCGCCGAGCCGCGGCCCGAACCGGACGCCGTCGTAGCGGGCGAGGTTCGCCGAGGCTTCGGCGGGCGCGACGATGTAGTACGTCGCGAGGCCGTAGTCGGTATGGGGCAGGCTGACCTCCTCGACGGTCGCTCCGGCGCCCTCGAGGGCCGTCACGCTCTCCTCGATCCGGCGACGCGAATCCGGCTCCATGCCGGCCACGAAGTACTCCTTCGGCAGCCCGAGGCGCTTGCCCTTCAGGCCCGCGGCCGCTTCGTCGTCGCTCGACGGGAGGCGGAGCAGCTCGTCGGGAACCGCCACCGGCGCGGACGTCGAGTCGCGCTCGTCGCGACCCGCGACCGCGTGGAGAAGCGTCGCGGCGTCGCGGACATCGCGGGCAAACGGCCCGATCTGGTCGAGAGACGACGCGAACGCCACGATCCCGTAGCGCGACACGCGACCGTACGTCGGCTTGATCCCGACGATCCCGGTCAGGGAGGCCGGCTGCCGGATCGAGCCGCCGGTGTCGGTTCCGATCGAGAGCGGCGCGTGATAGGCGGCGACGGCGACGGCCGAACCGCCGCTCGACCCGCCCGGCACCGTCTCGAGATCCCAGGGGTTGGCGACCGGTCCGTAGGCGCTGTGCTCGTTCGACGAGCCCATCGCGAACTCGTCCATGTTCGTCTTGCCGAGGATCACGGCCCCGACGGCCCGCAGCCGCTCGGTGATGTGGGCATCGAACGGGGCGCGATAGCCCTCGAGGATTCGCGAACCGGCGGTGCACTGGCCGCCCTTGACCGAGACGAGGTCCTTGAGGGCCACCGGGACGCCGAGCAGGGGGTGCGCGTCGGTCTCCCCGGTGGGCGCGGCCAGCCGGGCGTCGGCGTCGTCGGCCATGGCGAGGGCCGTGTCACGATCGATCGTGAGCCAGGCGTTGAGGGCGTGATTGCCGGCTTCAGCGGCCGTCAGGTGCGCCTCGGTCAGCTCGCGCGACGAGATCTCGCCGGACCGGAGCCGGGCGGTCATCTCGCCGGCGAGCAGGCGCGTGAGGTCGGTCACCTGCCGGAGTCTTCGCCGAGCAGAGGCGGCGAAACGAAGTAGCCGCCGGCAGACGCCGGCGCGTTGGCGAGCGCCTCGTCGACGGTCAGCGACGGCCGGACGACGTCGTCGCGGAGGATGTTCTCGAGCTCGATCGTCTGGGCTGTCGGAGCGATCGCCTCGGTGTCGAGCTCGGCGAGCTTCGTGTACTGGTCGAGGATGTGGTTGAGCTGTCCCTCGAGCAGGCTCAGCTCCTCGGCGGTCAGGCCGAGTCGGGCGAGGTGGGCGACGTGCTCCACGTCGCTGCGGGACAGGCCGGGCATGGCCCGGATGATATCCGACACGTCCGGCCGACCTTGCTACGCTCGGCCGATGGCGAGACGAGCACACGACGGAACACCGCAATCCGTTCCACACAGACCCGTCGTTCCCGGACCAACATGACCCTCGCCCGCCCGACGATCCGCCGGATGCTCGCCGCCGACACCGTCCCCGCCGCAGACCTGCTCCGGCGTGGCGACTTCGGGGAACGGCTGCCGTTCCTCGATTGGGCGATCGACCAACCCACGATCGCCGGCCTCGTGGCCGAGATCGATGGCGGCATCGTTGGGACCGGCGTCGGGTCGGCGCAGGGCCCGGTCGGCTGGGTCGGGGTGATCTTCGTCGCCGCCGAGCACCGCCGGTCCGGTCTCGGCAGCCTGATCACCGCGGCCGTCCTCGAGGAGCTCGAGGAGCGTGGATGCCGGACCCAGATCCTGATGGCATCGCCGCTCGGCCGCCCGATCTACGAGCGCCAGGGGTTCACCGTGCTCGACCGCCAGGTTCGCGTGACGATTGCGGGGCTGCCGCCCGATCCGGGCCCGGCGGACCCCCTGCTCCGGCCCTTCGCGCCGGGCGACCTCCATGCGGTCCTCGCCCTCGACGCCTCCGTGACCGGCGAAGATCGCAGCGCGGCCCTCACGGCGCTCCTGTCGCCGAACGCATCGACCGTCGCCGTCGA
This sequence comes from uncultured Chloroflexia bacterium, assembly GCA_963746075.1. Classification (GTDB taxonomy): domain Bacteria; phylum Chloroflexota; class Limnocylindria; order Limnocylindrales; family CSP1-4; genus CF-46. The sequence continues at coordinate 1,170,904 of CAVUZY010000004.1, read as the reverse complement.
CGAGGACGGTGCCGTGCGCGGCTTCCTGGCCAGGACGCCGTGGCGCGGCGGGGCGGTGATCGCGCCGGATCCCGACGATGCCATCCGCCTGCTGGAGCTCCGCCGGCGCTCGGCCGGAGTCGACGGCATTGCCGGAGCGGGCGTCCTGGCAAGCAACGTCGTGGGGCGGGAACGGCTGCGGGCGGAAGGCTGGACCGAGGAGCCCGGCGGGACGCGGATGCTCCGCGGCGAGCCGCTGGAGTGGCAGCCGACGGCGATCTGGGGTCAGCTCAACGGCGCTCTCGGCTGAGCGGGCGCGAGTCGCCAGCCCGCTCAGTCTCGGGTCACTGCCGTCAGGTTCATCGTGACGAGGAGGCCGGGCTTCGGCAGCTCGTGGACGCCGATGACGGTTCGTGCCGGCCGGTGGTCGCCCATCCGCTCGACGTAGGCCGCGTTCATCGCCGCGAAGTCCGCCATCCGGAGCAGGAACACGTTGACGTGGACGACGTGATCCAGGTCCGATCCGACGGAGTCGAGCATGACCGCGAAGCTGTCGAGGATCCGGCGCGTCTGCGACGCGACGTCCGGGCCTGCGAGCTCGCTCGTCGTGGGATCGATGCCCGCGGTCCCGCCGATCGTGATCGACGGGCCGACGCGTGCGACGTGGTGGTACGGACCGATCGGGGTCGGCGTGTTCGGCGGCGTGCTCGTCTCGACGGTCGGCATGACGTCCGCTCCCCTAGCTCGGCCCGACGATCCGCCAGAAGGCCGCCCCGAGCCGGATCTCGGCGGCTCGTTCCATGAGCGGTCGATAGAGCCCGACGACGTCCTCCGCGGTCGCCTCGACCGTCTCGATCCGGCCTTCGACGAGGAGCGTGGCCCGGACGTGCACGCCCGCGTCATCGGACGAGAGCTCGACGTCGTCGATGGCGATCCCCGCCCCGAGCACCTGCTCGAGATCGGCGCTCAGTCGCTCGGCGAACCGCTCCTCGGCGTCGTTCATGGGCCGTCCTCTGCCAATTCGCCGGCCAGGAGCTTCGCGAACGCCCGCCGCGTCGAGGACGGGCACGCCGAGCTCCTCGGCCTTGGCCAGCTTCGAGCCCGCGCCAGGTCCCGCGACGAGGAAGTCGGTCTTCTTCGACACCGAGCCGGCCGCCTTGCCGCCGGCGTCGCGGATCGCCTGCTCGGCTTCCTCGCGGCTGAAGCCCTCGATGCTGCCGCTGACGACCAGCGACTTGCCGGCCAACGGACCGGTCGCGGCGGAGGCGCCGGCACCGGCTGGCCGGGGTGCCGGCAGCTCCGGGTCCACCCCGGCGTCGGCCAGGTCCTCGAGCACGCTGCGGCCGGGGCCGGGCTCGCCGAACCAGGCAGCCAGGGCCGTCGACACCGTCGGTCCGATCCCCTCGATCTCGACGAATCGCTCGGGCTCGTCCCTTGCGATCTCCTCGAGGCGCGCAGCCGCCCGGCGGAGCCAGTCGGGACCGACCGGCTCGTCGCCGGCGGGAACCTCGGCGGCGAGCCAGGCCGCGAGCTCGATGGCCGTCGTGAACCCGACTTGCGGGATGCCGAGCCCGGCGATGATCCGCTCCAGCGGCCGGCGGCGGGCCTTCTGGATCGAGGCATGGAGGTTGGCGGCGCTCTTCCGGGCGAACCGGTCGAGGCCCTCGAGATCCTCGACCGTCAGCCGGTAGAAGTCGCCACGACGCTTGACGAGCCCGGTCTGGAGGAGCTGCTCGAGGACCTTCCAGCCGGCGCCTTCGATGTCCATTCCGCCGCGACCGACGAAGTGCTGGAACTCCTGCGAGACGCGCGCCGGGCAGGCCAGGTTGGGGCAGTAGTGGCGGACCGCGCCCTCGTCCTGGACGACGGCCGTGTCGCAGACGGGGCAGCGCTCGGGCATGGCGAACGGACGCTCGGCGCCGGTGCGCCGCTCGACGATCGGCCGGACCACCTCGGGGATCACGTCGCCGGCCTTCTGGAGCACGACGTGGTCGCCGATCAGGAGGCCCTTCCGACCGATCTCGTCGAGATTGTGGAGGGTCGCCCGCGTCACGGTCGAACCGGCGACCTTCACGGCCGTCAGGTGGGCGACCGGGGTGAGCGTCCCGGTCCGGCCGACGTACGGGACGATGTCCTCGAGGACGGTCTCGACCTGCTCGGGCGGGAACTTGTAGGCGATCGCCCAGCGCGGCGCCCGGCTGACCATCCCGAGCCGGGCCTGCTGCTCGAAGCGATCGACCTTGACGACGACCCCGTCGGTCTCGTACGGGAGGCCGTGGCGATCGTCGCGCCAGGTCTCGGTGAACGCGATGACGCCCTCGATGTCGAGCCCGGACTCGCGGTTGGGGTTGACGGCGAAGCCGAGGGCCGCGAGGCGGTCGAGGGCGCCCGACTGGCTGGCCACGCCCGCCGCCGCCGAGTCGACGACGCCGCCTTCGGCGAGCGCGAGCGTTGGTGCGGCCTCGTCCTCCTCGATCAATTGATACGCCCAGGTGCTGAGCTGGCGGCGGGCGGTGACCGCGGCGTCCTTCTGGCGGAGCGAGCCCGCCCCGGAGTTTCGCGGGTTGGCGTACAGGGGCTGGCCGGCTTCCTCGCGCTCGGCGTTGATCCGGGCGAACTCGGCCTTGGGCATGTAGACCTCGCCGCGCGCGTCGAGGGTCGCGGAATCCGTCAGGCGGCCTGGCACGCTCTTGATCGTGCGCAGGTTCGACGTGACGTCCTCGCCGGTCGTGCCGTCGCCCCGCGTCGCGCCCTGGACGAAGCGGCCGCGCTCGTAGCGGAGGGTGATCGCGAGGCCGTCGATCTTCAGCTCGGCGACATACGTCAGGTCCAGGGCCGGCTCGGGAGACGGCGGCAGGCCGAGGCCCCGCCGGACGCGGGTATCGAACGCCCGCAGCTCGTCGTGGCTGAAGGCGTTCGAGAGCGACAGCATCGGCCGCCGATGACGGACCTCGTCGAACGTTCCGGCGAGTTGGGCTCCGACGCGCTGGGTCGGCGAATCGGGCGTGATGAGGGCCGGCCACGCCGCCTCGACGGCGACGAGCCGGCGAAAGCGCTGGTCCCACTCGGCGTCGGTGAGGAGCGGCGCATCGGCCTCGTAGTAGGCCTTGTTGGCCGCCTCGATCTCGTCGGACAGCTGCTGGTGGAGCGCCGTCGCGGCCGCCTCGTCGAGGGCCGCCGCCTCCTCGACGAGGGCAGGATCGACCGGCAGGCCGTCCGGCGCGAGGTTGGTTGACTCGGCGGCGATCGAGGTCTCGTCCGTCATCGAACCAAGCATAGGAAACCTGACGACTCCCGACCCGCCGGCGTCGTACTCTCGACCGATGAACGACCGAACGAGCCTGCTCCAGGAGATTGATGCGGCGTGGCGGCCGTATGCGGCGGCGCTGGCCGGCCTGTCCGATTCGGACCTGCTCGCGATCGCCGACGGGACATGGACCCGCAAGGACCTGGTCGCGCACGTGGCGTGGTGGGAGGGCAGCTCGGCAGGCGCCCTCGAGGCGATCCGCGAGCACCGCGACCCGCCGTGGCGCGACGAGACGACCGACGCGAAGAACGCCCGCATCGAGGCCGAGTTCAAGGACGTCCCTGCGTCCGAGGTGCGGCAGCTCGCCGCGGCGGCCCACGAGCGGCTCCTCGCGGCGATCGATGCCGCGGATGAGGCGGACCTCGCGACGCCCGGCCGGTTTCCCTGGATGGGCGGTGACCCGCTGGCCGAGATGGTGCGGGGCGACACGAGCCGTCACTATCCGGATCACGTGAGACATCTCGCGCCGGGCTGACCCGCCGTCGATGGTCGGGGCGATCCTTGGCGCACGGAATAAGTGATAGCCTCATACAAATTCCCGACGGCGAGCCAGGCGGACGGCGTGGACGCCATCGCGAGCGGAGGATTCGACCGTGGCTGACGCGTTCTTCCCCGAGGTTACGGGCCGGATCCCGTTCGGCGGTCTCGACGCCACCGATCCCCTCGCCTACCGCGTCTACGACCCGGACCGGCTCGTGCTCGGCAAGCGGATGGAGGACCACCTCCGGATCGCGGTCTGCCTGTGGCATTCCTTCGCGTGGCCGGGCTCCGATGTCTTCGGTGTCGGCACGTTCGACCGGCCGTGGCTCGACCCGCGCCTCGATCCGATGGTCGCCGCCCGAGCCAAGCTCGACGCCGCGTTCGAGTTCCTGACCAAGCTCGGCATCCCGTACTTCTGCTTCCACGACCGCGACGTCTCGCCCGAGGGCGCGACCGCGCGCGAGACCCAGGCCATGCTCGAGCAGGTCGTCGACGACATCGGCCGGCGCATGGCCGATTCGGGGATGAAGCTCCTGTGGGGGACGGCCAACCTGTTCAGCCACCCGCGCTACGCGGCGGGCGCGGCCACGAACCCGGACCCGGCGATCTTCGCGGTCGCGGCGGCGCAGGTGAAGTCGATGCTCGACGCGACCCACCGGCTCGGCGGCGAGAACTACGTCCTGTGGGGCGGCCGGGAGGGCTACGAGACGCTCCTCAACACCGACCTCAAGCGCGAGGAGCAGCAGTTTGCCCGCTTCCTGGCCCTGGTCGCCGAGCACAAGCACCGGATCGGGTTCACGGGCCTGCTCCTGATCGAGCCGAAGCCGCAGGAGCCGACCAAGCACCAGTACGACTACGACGTCGCCGCGGTCCTCGGCTTCCTCCAGCGCCACGGTCTCGAAGGCGAGTATCCGGGTCAATCTCGAGGTCAACCACGCGACGCTGGGCGGGCACAGCTTCCACCACGAGGTCGCCGCGGCGATCGCCGGCGGGATCTTCGGCAGCATCGACGCCAATCGCGGCGACGCCCAGAACGGCTGGGACACCGACCAGTTCCCGAACTCCGTCGACGAGCTCTCGCTCGCGCTCTACGAGATCGTCCGAGCCGGCGGGTTCACGACGGGCGGCTTCAACTTCGACACGAAGCTCCGCCGCCAGAGCATGAGCCGGGATGACCTGTTCCACGCCCATGTCGGCGGCATCGACACGCTCGCCCGATCGCTCCTGGTCGCGGCGGCCCTGATCGAGGACGGCGACGCTGGAACGGCTCCGCGCCGAGCGCTACGCCGGCTGGACCGGTCCGCTCGGGCGATCGATCCTGATCGACAACACCCCAATCGAGGTCCTCGCCAGCCAGGTCCTCTCCGGCGACATCGACCCCGGCCCGGTCTCCGGCCGCCAGGAGCTGCTCGAGAACATCGTCAACCGGGCGATCTGGACGGTCGATCGAGCCGAGGCGACCACCACCGCGGCGAGGGAGCCGGCCGCGGCGCGCTGAGCATCCGCCGGCCGTTCGTCTCCTGCCGGGAGCCCTGACCGATGGCCCACGTCCTCGGGATCGACGTCTCCACGACCGCGACCAAGGCCGTCCTCGTCGACGACGCCGGGGTCGCGGTCGGCGTCGGGGTCGCCGAGTACGGGTACGACGTCCCGCGCCCGCTCTGGAGCGAGCAGGACCCGGAGCTGTGGTGGACGGGCACGATCGCGGCGATCCAATCCGTCCTCGCCTCGACCGGCGTGGCCGCGTCGGACATCGCCGCGGTCGGGCTCACCGGCCAGATGCACGGCGCGGTCCTCCTGGACGCGTCGGACCGCGTCCTCCGGCCGGCGATCCTGTGGAACGACCAGCGCACGGCGGCCGAGTGCGACGTCATCCGCGCGGCCGTCGGCCCGGAGCGGCTGGTCGCGATCACCGGCAACGACGCGCTTGACGGGCTTCACCGCCCCGAAGCTCGTCTGGGTCCGCGACCACGAGCCGGAGACCTGGAGCCGGGTCGCCCACGTCCTGCTGCCCAAGGATCTGCGTGCGCCTCCGCCTGACCGGCGAGCACGCGCTCGACAAGGCCGACGGCGCGGGCACGATCCTGTTCGATCTCGCGGCGCGCGACTGGTCGCCCGAGGTGCTCGACGCGCTCCGGATCGAGCCGTCGTGGCTCCCGCCGACGTTCGAAGGACCCGTGGCGACGGGCACCGTGACGCGTCGGCTGCCGCAGCCGCGACCGGGCTCCGTGCCGGGACGCCGGTCATGGCCGGCGGCGGCGACCAGGCGGCGAATGGCGTTGGTGTCGGCGTCGTCGACCCCGGGGCCGTCGCGCTGTCGCTCGGGACGTCCGGGGTGATCTTCGCCGCGACCGATCGGCCGATCATCGAGCCCGCCGGCCGGGTCCACGCGTTCTGCCACGCCGTGCCGGATCGCTGGCACCTGATGTCGGTGATGCTGTCCGCCGCGGGCAGCCTCCGCTGGTACCGCGACACGCTCGCGCCGGGCGTCCCGTTCGGCGACCTCGTGGCCGAGGCGGCCGGCGTCGCAGCCGGCGCCGACGGGCTCCTCTTCCTGCCCTACCTGTCCGGCGAGCGCAGCCCGCACCCGGATCCACTGGCCCGGGGCGGGTTCGTCGGCCTGACGATCCGCCACGAGCGGCGCCACCTGACCCGGGCGGTCCTCGAGGGTGTCGCGTTCGGGCTGCGCGACGGCCTCGACCTGATGACCGCCGCCGGGATGGCGGCGCCGGCGGCGATCCGGGCGTCGGGCGGCGGCACGGCCAGCCCGCTCTGGCGCCAGATCCTCGCCGACGTCCTCGGAGCCGACATCGCGACGGTCGACACGACCGAGGGCGCGGCCTACGGAGCTGCGCGTTCTCGCCGCCGTCGGGGCGGGCTGGTTCGCCACCGTCCAGGACGCGACCGGCGCCTGGGTCGACGGCGACGACCGCGGCGACGCCCGGACCGGACGCCGGCGCGTATCGAGAGCGCCACGCCGCGTACCGCGGGCTCTACCCGGCCCTCGCCTCCGACCTTCCACACGAGCTGAGGAGCGGCAGCGCCAGGCGCGCGAACGCGGGCGCGGATGCGGAGGCCGTCAGCCGCGGAGCTCGAGCGCCTCCCGCTCGGTCTCGGTGACCTCTCCGGGCCGCTTGCCGAGGATGATCATCCCGAGGATCTCGTCGGTCGTCACCTCGTGCTTGTTCACCGTGTCGACGATCCGGCCGTGGTACATGACGCTGACCCGGTCCGCCAGGTCGTACACGTCGTGGATGTCGTGGCTGATCAGGAAGATCCCGATGCCCTCGTTCTTCAGCTGCCGGACGAGGTTCCGGACCTGGCCCGTCTCGGCCGGCCCGAGGGCCGCCGTCGGCTCGTCCATGATCAGGATCTTCGCGTTGAAGTAGACCGCGCGCGCGATCGCCACCGCCTGGCGCTGGCCGCCCGACAGCGACTTGACCGGCATCGTGAACCGCTGGAATGCCGGGTTCAGGCGGCCCATGACCTTGCGGGTCGCGTCCTCCATCCGGTCGTCGTCGAGGTTCCCCAGACGGGTCGTCAGCTCGCGCCCGAGGAACAGATTGGCCGGCGCGTCGAGGTTGTCGGCCAGCGCCAGCGTCTGGTAGATCGTCTCGATCCCGACCGCCTTCGCGTCGCGCGGGTTGGAGATGTCGGTGGGCTCACCGTTGATCAGGATCTCGCCCGAATTCGGCGCGCTGCGCGCCGGACAGGACCTTCGTGAGCGTGGACTTGCCCGCGCCGTTGCCGCCGACGAGGCCGACGACCTCGCCCGGGTGCAGGTCGATCGAGACGTCGCGAACGGCGTGCACGCCGCCGAACGCCACGTTGATGTTGCGCATCTCGACGAGCGGCGTGCCCGACGTGGCGGGAGCCGGCTGGGGCTCCGCGGCGGTGTCCGTCATCGTTCGTTCCTCCGGCTCATCGGGCCCGCCGCCGGACCCATTGATCGATGCCGACGACCGCGACGAGGACGACGGCCAGGACCATGTTGATCTGAGGCGAGTTGAACCCGAGGAAGCTGAGCCCGTACTGGATCGACTGCATCACGAGGGCCCCGAGGATCGCCCCGGGGATCGACCCGACGCCGCCGGCGAACAGGGTCCCGCCGATGACCGCCGCGGCGATGACGTAGAGCTCGTAGCCCGTGCCCAGGTCGAGGGTGGCGCCGTTCAAGCGGGCCGAGGCGATCGCCGCGCTGATCGCGCACAGAATCCCCATGAGGATGAAGATCTTCATCACGGTCCAGCGGGTGTTGATGCCGGCCAGCGCGGCCGCATCCGGGTTCCCGCCGTAGGCGAAGACGTCGCGGCCGAACCGCCGCCGGGTGGACAGGAAGGTCATGAAGATCGTGACGCCGATCACGATCACGAGCGGGAACGGGATGCCGGCCTCGATCTGGAGGCCGCCCGGCGGCTCGACGATGCCGTGCTTCTCCGCGTACTGGGTGGCCAGGCCCGGCGGCCAGTGATAGCTGTTAGCGGTGTACACCGCGCCGAGCACGACGGCGATCACGACCGCGCCGATCAGGACCTCCGCCCAGACCGGCCGCAACGGGAATCCGAACTTGCGCCGTTGGCGACGAGCGTTCACCAGCAGGTAGACCGACGCCGCGCAGATGACGATCCCGAACGACCCAGCTGAGCGCTCCCGCCGAGCGAGCCCTCGGGGCCGCCGCCGATGAGGTTGAACGTCGGGTCGTTCGGGGCGACGGTCGTGCCGCCGCTGAACTGCCAGATGAGTCCGCGGAAGAGGAACAGGCCGCCGAGCGTCACGACGAACGAGGGGATCTCGAGATACGCGATGAGGAAGCCCTGGAGCGCCCCGATCGCGATCCCGAGCAGGACGCCGAGGGCCAGGGCGAGGACCCAATCGAACGGCGCGTTGACGCCGATCGTCGCCGGAAAGATGTCCGCCATGAGGATGGCGTAGCCCATGCCGATGACGCCGACGACGGCCCCGACCGACAGGTCGATGTTGCGCGAGACGATGACGAGGACCATCCCCGTCGCCAGGATCGCCGTTGAGGCGGCCTGGACCGAGAACGTCAGGAAGTTGATCGGCTGGAGGATCTGGCTGTTGGCCAAACCGAGCCCGATCCAGATGACGACGAGCGCGACGACCATGCCGAACTGGCGGAGATCGACCTCGGTCGCGCGAACCAGGTCGACGATGCGCTGCCGGCCGCCGGCGGTCCGACCCGGGGTGATCCCGGCCACGTCTGTCATGACGGTCTACTCCTGGCTCGTCAGCTCCTGGTCACGGCATGGAATGAAGCGACCTGCCCCGCGGTCGCGGAGCAGGTCGCGTTCGATGGACCGGTTGGCGGATCAGCCGCAGGCGGGGGACGATCCGGCCGGCACGCCGGCGCAGACCGCGTCCTTGGTCGCCCAGCCAGCGTCGATGGTGTCCTTGACGTTGTCCTTGGTGATCGCGGTCGGGGTGAGGATGATCGACTGGACGGTCTTGCCGCCCGGGGTCGTGAACGGGGTCGCGTTGAGGGATGCGGGAGCCGCGGCGGCCGGGAGGCCGCTCGGTGCCTTGATGTCCTTCAGCGCGGTCTTGGCGCAGAGCTGGGTCGCGACGCTGCCGGCCGTCGTGCCGAGCGCGAACGCGTTCTTCCAGACCGAAACGGCCTGGGTGCCGAGGGCGACGCGGTTCAGCGCGGCGGTGTCACCGTCCTGGCCGGAGACCGGGATCTTCAGGCCGACGGCGGTGAGCGCCTGGACGACGCCGGTCGCCATGCTGTCGTTCTCGGACAGAACGGCATCCATCTTGTTGTCGTTGGCCGCGAGCGCCGCTTCCATGTTGTTCTTGGCGTTCGTCGTGTCCCAGTTGTCGGTGTTCTTCTCGAACACGACCTTGATGCCCGCGGCGTTCGTCTCGTTGAGCTCCGGGATCCCTGCCTCGGTCATGCCGGAGCGGAGGAACGCGGAGTTCGGGTCCGTCTCGGCGCCGAGGATGACGGTGTAGTTGCCCTTCGGGACGAGCTTGATCAGCGTCTCGGCCATCAGCGTCCCGACCTTCTTGTTGTCGAACGTGATGTAGAAGGTGCTCTCGTCCTCGATCAGCCGGTCATAGGCGATGACCGGGATCCCGGCCGTCTTGGCCTTCTCGATCGCCGGCAGGATCCCCTTGTCGTCCTTGGCGAGGATGATCAGGGCCTTGGCGCCCTGGTTGATCAGGCTGTCGATGTCGGTGAGCTGCTGCTCGGCTTTGTCGTTCGCGTCGGCGCGGATGTAGGTCCCGCCGGCCGCGGCGATCGCCGCCTGCATGGCCGGCTCGTCGGCCTTCTTCCAGCGCTCCTGGGAGTAGTTGTTCCAGGACACGCCGACCTTGCAGCCGGTCGCCGTCCCGCCTGATGCCCCGGCGCCACCGGAGGCAGCCGGGGTGCTGCTGCAGGCGCCCAGGACGATCATCGTCCCAGCCACCAGCGCGGCCAATCGTCGAGTGATCATGTGCTCTCGCTCCTCCTCATGGATACCCATTGGCTACGCTCGGGTCGGCGCTAGGCTACCACCCTCCTGTCAGCAAACTTGGCCGTTCCGAGTCGATCGATATCGAGCCCGCGCAACCAGGCGGCAGGATCGGCCAGAACGGGCTCCAACGCAAGCTCTGCGGCGCCGATCAGCGGCGCCTCGGCTCCCAGCCCACCGGCCACGACGCGGACCAGCCGGCGTGGCGCCGGCAGGGTCCGCCGATCGAGCTCGGCGTCGACGATCCCGGCGACATAGGGATGGATTCGCTGGAAGAGGCCGCCGAACACGACAAGACCCGGGTTGAGGACGTTCACGAGGCCGGCCAGACCGATGCCCAGCCAGCGCCCGGTCTCCTCGAGGGCCGCGAGGGCGAGCGGCTGCCCGGCCGCCGCGTCCCGGAGCAGACCGTCGATCTCGCCCGGACCGCCGAGGACGCTCCGGCCCGCCCGGCGGAGCAGGCTCATCGCTCCGACCTCCGTCTCCCAGCAGCCGACCGAGCCGCAGGTGCACGCGCGCCCATCCGGGTTCACCGGCAGGTGACCGATCTCACCGCCGTAGCCGGCGATGCCGCTGAACGGCCGGCCGTCGACGATCAAACCGCCGCCGACCCCGACCTCGCCCGACACGAACAGGACGTGGTCCGCACCGACGGCGACGCCGCGTCGGGTCTCGGCAACCGCCGCCAGCTCCGCCTCGTTCGCGACCGAAATCGGGACGTCGTCGCCGAGCACCCGGGCGAGGCGATCGCCGAGCGGCTGGTCGATCCAGCCGAGGTTGGGCGCCATCGAGACGAGGCCGTCGGCGCGGCGGACGATGCCGGCCACCGCGACGCCGATCCCGACGAGCTCGACCTCCGGCGCGCCGCGCACGAACCGCCACGGCCAGCTTCGCCAGGTCGTCGACGATGGCGCCGAGCGACGAGTGGCCGCGCGGGCGGGCCGCCCGAACGTGCTCGAGGACCTCGCCTCCGAGACCGATCAGGGCCGCGGCGATCGAGTCGACCTCGATGTCGAGGGCGAGGACGACCGCGCCGTCCGGTCGCGGCCGGACCACGGGCGATGGCCGACCGGGCGTCCCGAGCGAGCGCGCCCGTCCCTCGGCGACCAGGCCGCCGGCGACGAGCTCGCCGATGAGGCCGCGGATCGCGCTCCGGGTCAGGCCGGTCCGCGCGACGAGTCCCGATCGGGTGGTGGGTCCGGCGTCATGCAGCTGGCGGACGATCGAGCTCAGATTGGCTCTCCGGATCGTCTCGCTGCGCAGGCCCGGCTCCGTTCGAACAGAGGTCACGAGGATTTGTGTTCCTCCTGCTCAAATAACCGGCAGACTGTACCACGCGCAAGGTTGTAGATTGCGCCTCGCGCGCTTGCGGACCGTGGCCGGAGTTGCCCGGCGGGATCGGAGGAGGAGCTCGTGAACGCTCGCATGGCGCCCGGCGGCCGGCTCGGCTGGGGGATCCTCGGTCCGGGCCGAATCGCGCCGCGGATCGTTCGAGCGCTCGACGGCAACCAGCGCGGCGAGCTGCGCGCCGTGGCCGGTCGCGATCCCGACCGCGCCCGGGCGTTCGCCGTCCGGCACGGCGCGCCCTCCGTCCACGCCGTCGTTCGACGCGCTCCTCGCTGATCCGACGATCGACGTCGTCTACATCGCGCTGCCGAACGGCTTCCATGCCGAGTGGACGATCCGAGCCCTCGACGCGGGCAAGCACGTCCTGTGCGAGAAGCCGCTCGCCCTGACCGTGGCGGACGTCGACGCGATCGCCGCGGCGGCTGAGCGGAACGGCCGGATCGCGGTCGAGGCGTTCATGTACCTCCATCATCCCCAGACGCTGCGGACGCTCGAGCTCATCCGGTCCGGAGCCCTCGGTACGGTCCAGGTCGTCAACGCCGCGTTCTCGTTCCTGCTCGAGCACGACGACCGATCCGCGGATCGACCCGGAGCTCGGCGCCGGCTCGCTGTGGGACGTCGGCTGCTACGGCGTCAGCATCGCCCGCCGGATCGCCGGCGAGGAGCCCGACGGGGTCGCCGGGTTCGCCCGATTCGACGAGCGCGGCGTCGACCGGACCTTCGTCGGCGCGCTGCGCTTTCCGGGCGGCCTCGTGGCCCACTTCGAGAGCGGCTTCGCGGCACCGGATCGGGAGCGGGTCGAGATCGTCGGCGACGCGGCGACGCTCGTCGTCGAGCATCCGTTCCTGCCGGAGCCGGACGGGCCGCCGCCGGTCATGACGATCCTTCGCGACGGCGTGGCGGAGCCGGTCGCGGTCGCGTCCATCGACCAGTACCGGGCCGAGGTCGACGATCTCCAGGCGGCGATCCTCGACGGGACGCCGCCGCGGGTCGACCTGGCCGTTCAGCCGCGGCGGGATCGCGACGCTCGTTGAGCTCGACCAGCTCGCCCGGCGAACGACCGCGGCAGCGGGCCGTTGAGGGCGAGCCGGCTCGACGGCCGCCGGTCGACGGCCGGATGACACGCCGCTCGACGCTCCTCGTGGCTGCGCTCGCGGGCGATCGCGGTCATGGTCGCCGCCGGCAGCGCGATCTGGGGGCTGAGCGGCAGCCAGTTGCCGGGCACGGCCTCCGACGCGCCGCGGTTCATCGAGGAGACCGCGACGCCGGCGTCGCCCTGACCTATGACGGTCCCCTCGCCTACTTCGCCGGCGGTGGCGTCGCCGTTCCCGACTGCGACGGCGATGGCCGGCCGGACCTGTACGTCGCGGGTGGCGTCAACCCGGCCGCCCTGTACCGCAATGACGGACCACCGGGCGGCGCGCTCCATTTCGCGGTCGTCGCCGAGCCCGGTGACCGACCTGACGGCCGTCACCGGCGCCTATCCGATCGACTCGACGGCGACGGCTTCGTCGACCTGGCCGTCCTCCGCAACGGCGGGAACGTCCTCCTGCGCGGCCTCGGCGACTGCCGGTTCGAGCGCGCCAACGACCGCTGGTCGTTCGACGGCGGCGCGGCGTCGACGATGGCCTTCAGCGCGACCTGGGAGGGCGTGGCCGCCCTGCCGACGCTGGCGTTCGGCAACTACGTCGACCCGGCCCGGTCCGGCGACCCGATCAGCCTGTGCGCCGACAACGTCCTCATCCGGCCGACGGCAGCCGTCGAGACGTACGGTCCGCCCGCTCGCCCTCGCCCCGGGCTGGTGCGCCCTCTCGATGCTGTTCAGCGACTGGGACCGCTCCGGCCGGCGCGATCTCCGGATCAGCAACGACCGCCACTACTACCGGAACGGCGAGGAACAGCTCTGGCGGATGGAGCCCGGCGCCGACCCGCGCCTCGTACACCGCGGCCGAGGGCTGGGTCGAGGTGAACATCGAGGGCATGGGGATCGCCAGCCAGGACGTGACCGGTGACGGCTATCCGGACGTGTTCCTGACGAGCCAGGGCTCGAACCGCCTCCAGACGCTGACCGCGGGACCGGGCCGACCGACCTACGGCGACATCGGGCTGAAGCGCGGCGTTCTTGCGGACCGGCCCTTCGCCGGCGGCCAGGATCTGCCGTCGACCGCCTGGCACCCCGAGTTCGACGACGTCAACAACGACGGCTTGATGGACCTGTTCATCTCGAAGGGCAACGTCCACTCGCAGCCCGACTTCGCGACGAAGGACCCGAGCAACCTGCTCCTCGGCCAGCCGGACGGAACGTTCCGCGAGGGCGCCGAGGCGGCCGGCATCGTCGACTTCGACCGCGGGCGGGGCGCCGCGCTCGCCGACTTCAACCTCGACGGCCTGCTCGACCTCGTCGAGGTCCATCTCGGCGCGCCGGTCCGCATCTGGCGGAACGTCGGAGCGGGCACGGCCGCCGCTCCGGCAGCGATGGGTCACTGGCTCCAGGTCCGCGTGCTCGACGCGGAACGCTCCAACCGCGACGCGATCGGCGGCTGGCTCGAGGTCCGGGCGAGCGGCATGACGACGCGCCGGGAGCTCGTCATCGGCGGCGGCCACGGCGGCGGCCAGTTCGGCTGGATCCACGCCGGCCTCGGCGCGGCGACCAGCGCCGAGATCCGCGTCCAGTGGCCCGACGGCGAGCTCGGGCCGTGGCTGGCGGTCAGCGCCGATCAGTTCGTCGACGTCCACCGTGGAGCGTCTGCCGTCGTGCCGTGGACGCCGCCCGCCCGATGACGGAGGATTCGCGACGATGACCGACCGCCGCCCGCGTCTCGCCGAAATCGGCCTCCCGCCGGCCTTCGGCGACTCCGCCATCCGCCCGGAGCTCCCCGCCCAGCGCTACGCCGAGCGGATCGAGCAGCTCCGGGCGCGGATGGCCGGCCGCGAGCTGGACCTCCTGATCGTTTGGGCGGACCGTGAGCACAGCGCCGGCCTGTCGTTCCTGTCGGGCTTCGACCCGCGCTTCGAGGAGGCGATCCTCGTCGTCGGCGCCGACGGCGACCCGGCGATCCTCGTCGGCAACGAGTGCTGGGGCACGGCCGGCGCGGCACCGCTGGCGATGCGCCGGATCCTGTTCCAGGACCTGAGCCTGCCCAGCCAGCCGCGCGACCGGTCCCGGCCGCTCGCCGACCATCCTGGCAGACGAGCAGCGTCGTCGCCGGCGCCCGGGTCGGCGTCGTCGGCTGGAAGACATACGCCGAGCGGTCGACCGATCGAGGCGCCCGCGTTCCTCGTCGACGAGCTCCGGCGCCTCGTCGGCCCGGATGGCCTGGTCGAGAGCGCCAGCGACCTCCTCATCGACCCGGCCGACGGGCTCCGGATCGTGAACGACGTCGATCAGCTCGCGGCCCTCGAGTCGGCGTCGACCCGGACGTCCGAGGGGCTCCGCCGCCTGATCACCGGCCTCCGGCCCGGGCTGACGGAGCGCGAGGCGGTCCAGCTCCTCCGAGTGGGACGGGACGCCGCTGTCGTGCCACCTGATGCTGACCGCGGGTCCGCGCGCGACGTTCGGCCTGCTCAGCCCGGGCGACCGGGCCGATCGAGCACGGCGACCGCTTCACGGTCGCGTTCGGGATCTGGGGCGCCCTGACCTGCCGGGCGGGGTTCGTCGTCGCGGACGCAGCCGGGCTGCCGGTCGGCATCGAGGACTACGTCGACCGACTCGTCGGCGCCGTATTTCGGCGCCGTCGTCGAGTGGTACGAGACGATCCGGATCGGTCTGCCCGGCGGCGCGCTCCAGGAGGTCATCGACCGCCATCTCGGCGATCCGTTCTTCGGGATCTTCCTGAACCCGGGCCACCAGATCCACCTCGACGAGTGGGTCAACTCGCCGATCTCGCCCGGCTCGACGATCCCGCTCCGATCCGGGATGGCGTTCCAGGTCGACATCATCCCGGCGACCGGCGGGCCGTACTTCACGACGAACATCGAGGATGGGATCGCCCTCGCCGACGCGCCGCTGCGCGAGGCGTTCGCGGCGTCGTACCCGGCCGCGTGGACCCGGATCGAGGCGCGCCGGGCGTTCATGGCCGAGACCCTCGGCATCCGGCTCCAGCCTGAGGTCCTGCCCTTCTCGAACCTCCCGGCCTACCTGCCGCCGTTCCTGCTCAGACCGGACCGCGCCATGACGGTCCGCGAGCCGTGAGCGAGGCGGCCGGCGGCCTGGTCCGGATCGCCGGCGGGCCGATCGAGCTCGAGGTGCTGCCGGCAGTCGGGGCGCGTCTCCACCGGCTCCGGGCCTTCGGGCACGACCTGCTCCGGACGCCCCACGACCTGCGGCCGCACGTCGACGACCCGTATTTCTTCGGCAGCTACCCGATGGCGCCGTGGTGCAATCGCGTCCCGGCCGGTCGAGCCCTCGTCGCCGGACGCGAGATCGACCTTCCGGCGAGCTTCCCGGACGGGACCGCGATCCACGGGCAGGTGTCCCACCGACCCTGGGACGTCGTCGGCGAGGGTTCATTCCGGATCGCGGCCGGCGGCGACGGCTGGCCGTGGCCGTACGAGGTCGAGCAGCACGTGGAGATCGCGGGCGACTCCCTTCGACTGACGCTGCGACTCACCAATCGATCGCCCGACCCGATGCCCGCCGGGATCGGCTTCCATCCGTGGTTCCGGCGGCCGGTCGAGGTCGCGATCGGCGCGGCGGCCGTCCATCCGTCCAACCTCGCGACAGAGCCGCATCCGGTGCCGGTCTCCGGCGTGTTCGACCGGCGCCGCGCTCGAGCTGATGCCCGACGGGCTCGATGCGACCTGGGTCGATCTCGCCGATCCTCCGGTCGTCCTCCACTGGCCCGACGCCGGCGTTCGAGCGACGATGACCGTCGCGGCGCCGGCCCGCTTCATCGTCGCCGCCACCCTGCCCGGCACCGATGCGGTCGCCGTCGAGCCCCAGACCCATGCCCCGGACGGGCTGCGCCGGCTCGCCCGCGGGGAGCCAGGAGCGCTGGCACTCCTGCCGCCGGGCGGGCGGCTCGAGCTGACGATGGGGCTGGCACTTCGAGCAGACGTCCGCCTGACCATCGGCAGATCGGATCGCGTGGATTCGCCGGGCCAAACCTGACAGGGGCTGTCCGGCACGCCCGCCAGCATGGCGCCATGAACCGAACGACCCTCCTGAGGGCCATCACCGACGGGCGCGGCCGGCTCGATGCCGCCCTGGCTGCCCTGCCCGACGACGCGATGCTCGATCGGATCGACGACGTCTGGACGCGGAAGGACGTCGTCGCTCACCTCGAGGCGTGGGAGCGGCGCGTGGTCGATCTCCTCGATAGCCTCCGCAGCGGGCTGGAGCCGGCCGAACGGATCGAGACCGACGAGCTCAACGCGCGCTTCCACGCGGCCAATCGCGACCGATCGCTCGAGGACGTCCGATCGAACGAGCGGAGCGCGTACGTCCGCGTCCTGGAGGCCATTGAGCGGGCCACGGACGAGGAGCTGTTCGAGGGCGGCCACTTCGCGTGGACCGACGGCGACCCCCTCGCCGAGTGGTTCCGCGGCAACACCGACGAGCACTTCGACGAGCATCTCGAACAGATGACGCGGGCGGCGCGCGAGCGACCGCGCCGGGGACCGGCGTCAGCCCGGCCGGAGCTCAGCCGGCGAGGTGAGCCCGGCTGATGTCGGCCGGGGTCCGCGTCCCGAGCAGCGTCATCGCGATGACCGTCTCGGCCCGCAGGATCTCGAGCGCCCGCGCCACGCCGGCCTCGCCGCCGGCCGCCAGCGCCCACAGGATGGGCCGGCCGACGAGGACGCCGCGGGCACCGAGGGCCAGGGCGGTCACGACGTCGAGGCCGCGCCGGATCCCGCCATCGACCCAGATCTCGGTCCGGCCGCCGACGGCCTCGACGATCGCCTCGAGCGCGTCGGCCGTCGCGACGGTCCGATCGAGCTGGCGGGCCCCGTGGTTCGAGACGACGATCCCCGCGACGCCGTGCTCGACGGCACGACGCGCGTCCTCGTCGGTCAGGATGCCCTTGAGCACGACCGGCAGCGACGACCAGCTCCGGATCGTCTCGATGTCCGCCCAGGTCAGGCCCAGGTCGAGGTCACGCTGGAGGATATCGTAGCCGCCCTCCCTGGCAGCGCCGTGGGAGGCATGGTCGGGCCCGTCACCGTCGACGAAGTTGCCGAGCCGCGTCGACAGGTTGAAGCCGGAGCGGAGGTCGCGCTCGCGGTAGCCGAGGACGGGCAGGTCGACCGTCAGGACGATCGCGCGGTAGCCGGCCGCCGCGGCCCGCTCGACGAAGCTCCGGGTCCGGCCCGGGTCGGCCTGAGCGTAGAGCTGGAACCAGCGCACGCCGTCGGGCGCCGCGGCGGCGACGTCCTCGATCGACGCGGTCGACATCGTCGACAGGGTGAACGGAATCCCGGTCGCGGCGGCGGCGCGGGCCGTGGCGAGCTCGGCCTCGGGATGGGCCAGGCCGTGGGCCGCCATCGGGGCGATCGCCATGGGCAGCGCGGTCGCCTGGCCGAGCATCGTCGTCGACGGATCGACGTGACTGACATCGACGAGGACGCGCGGCCGGAGCCGGCGCCGGCGCCACGCCGCGGGGGCCTCGCGCAGCGATTCCTCGTCCCAGGCGCCGCCCGCGATGTAGTCGAACGCGCCGGGGTCCATCCGCTCGGCGGCGATGGCCTCGAACGCCTCGAGCGAGACGATCCGCGAGAGATCGAGCGTCGGGTCGACCGCCGTCATGGCGGCGAGCCTACCCGACCAGGTCGAGGTTCGCGAGGCTGGCGAGCATCACCTTGCGGCCCACGCCCGGGTCCTTGAACGCGACCGTGATCTCCTCGTCGCTCCGGGTCAGCTTCGAGGTCACGACGATCCCGTCGCCCCAGCGGCCGTGGCGGACCCGATCGCCGTCGCGGTACTGCCGCTCGCCGGGGATGATCGGGCGGGGCGGCTTCACAGCTCCGCCCGGGGCGCGCCCGTCGTTTCCCGGCCGGGCGAGCGACCCGGACGGCGCGCCGTCGTCGTACGCCTCGCGCTTCGCGGTGAGATCGCGGCTGGGGCGGAACGCCTGGCCGGCCGGTGGCGCGCCGGGCGTGCCGCTCCCCTGGCGATAGGCCGCGCCGCCGCCGAGCCCGTTCCGGATCGGCCGGCCGAAGCGGGTCGTCCCCCGCGCGCCGAACGCGAGATCCATGTCCACGTCCAGTCCCGCGCTCCCGGACGCGAGATCCGGACCGATCATCAGCTCGGCCGGGATCTCGAGCAGGAACCGCGACGGGACCGAGGGCTGGCCCATTCCCCACGTCGCCCGGCGCCAGGCATGAGACAGGAACAGCCGGCGCATTGCCCGGGTCATTCCGACATAGGCGAGCCGGCGCTCCTCCTCGAGCTCCTTCTCGTCGTCGAGCGCCCGGCTGTGGGGGAAGACGCCCTCCTCGAGGCCGGCGATGAACACGACCGGAAACTCGAGGCCCTTGGCCGCGTGGAGCGTGATCATCGTCACTGCGTCGGCGTCGCCCTCGTACGAGTCCTGGTCGGCGACGAGGGCCGTCTCTTCGAGCAACCGATCGAGGGCGTCCTCGGGCTCGAGGTCGTCGTAGCGGGTCGTCACCGAGCGCAGCTCGAGCAGGTTCGCCCAGCGATCCTCGCCGTCCTCCGACCCGTCGGCCAGCATC
This sequence comes from uncultured Chloroflexia bacterium, assembly GCA_963746075.1. GTDB lineage: Bacteria > Chloroflexota > Limnocylindria > Limnocylindrales > CSP1-4 > CF-46. The sequence goes on along the minus strand of CAVUZY010000004.1, from coordinate 1,151,641 downwards.
GCCCGGTAGCCGGACGCCTCGAGGGTCTCGTCGAGCAGCTCCGGCAGGTCGAGCACGCCGACCTTGGAGCGCAGACGCTGGATCAGCGCCGCGAAGTCCGCGATGGATGATCGTGCCCGCGGCCCGAGCCCCTCGACCTCGCCGCGGGCCGCCCGCTCGATCGCCTCCCAGGTCGAGATGCCGCCCTGGACCGAGGCGCGGCGGAGGACCTCGATCGTCTTGTCGCCGATCGCCCGGGCCGGGATGTTGATGATCCGCTCGAAGCTGACGCTGTCCGTGTCGCTCCGGAGGACGCGCAGATACGCGAGGGCGTCCTTGACCTCGCGCCGGCTGTAGAACCGTGTGCCGCCGACGAGCTGATAGCGGATCCCGTAGCGCAGGAACGATTCCTCGATCGCGCGGGACTGGGCGTTCATCCGGTACATGACCGCGATGTCGCGCGCCCGGAGCGAGCCGGCGTCGTCGTCGTCCGCGCGGCGGGTCAGGACCGAGCCGCGGCCGCCGACCAGACCCTCGACCTGGCGCGCGATCCACTCGGCCTCCTCCTCCTCGTTGTAGGCCTCGAACCGCTGGATCTTCATCCCGCCGCTCTTCTCGGTCCACAGCTTCTTGTCCGTCCGCTCCGTATTGCGCGAGACGACGGCGTGGGCGGCATCGAGGATCAGCTGGGTCGAGCGGTAGTTCTGCTCGAGCTTCACGACCGTCGCGTCGGGGTAGTCGCGCTCGAAGTCGAGGATGTTGCGGAGATCGGCGCCGCGCCAGCGGTAGATCGACTGGTCGTCGTCGCCGACGACCGCGAGGTTGCGGTGCTTGGCGGCGAGCGCCCGGATCCAGAGGTATTGGGGCCGGTTCGTGTCCTGGTACTCGTCGACGTGGAGGTAGCGCCAGCGATCCTGGTAGCGGGCGAGGACGTCGGGTGCGTCGTCGAACAGAACGACGGCCTTCAACAAGAGGTCGTCGAAGTCGAGCGCCCCGACCTTCTTCAGGCGCTGCTCGTAGCGGACCGCCAGCCGCGCGATCGTGCGTTCGCGGTGGTTGACCGCGTTCTCGGCCAGGAACGTGGCGTCAAGCATCTCGTTCTTCGCCCGGCTGATGGCGCCGAGGACAGCGCTCGGCCGGAACTCGCCGGTCAGCGGCAGGTCCTCCTCGCGAAGGAGCTGCTTCATCAGGCTCTGCTGGTCTTCGGTGTCGTAGACGACGAACCGCCGGTCGATCCCGATGGCCTCACCGTCGCGCCGCAGGACGCGGGCACAGAGCGAGTGGAATGTCCCGGCCTGGACGTCGCGGCCGGGCTCGCCGACGAGGCTGATGATCCGTTCGCGCAGCTCCCCGGCGGCGCGATTCGTGAACGTCACCGCCAGGATCGACCACGGCCGGACGTTCTTGACGCCGACGAGGTACGCGATCCGGTGGGCCAGCACGCGGGTCTTGCCCGAGCCCGCGCCGGCCAGGATCAGGAGCGGCCCGTCCGTGGTGGTGACCGCGCGGGCCTGCTCGGGGTTGAGCCGGCCGACGATCTCCAGGGCACGGGCCTTCGCGCGGGCCTTCTCGGTGACCTTCTGCTCATCCTCCCGGGCGCGGCGCTCGTCGGCGGTCAGCTCGACCGGGACGTCACCCGGGACCGGCCCGTCGCGCAGCCAGTCCGGCTCCTGCGGGACGTCGCCTGCCGGCGTCTCCGCGACGTCGGCGAAGAGCGTTCCTTCGCCGTTCGGAGCGTCGTCGACGAGGCGTCCGAAGCGTTTCCGGCGGGTCGGGGATGGCACCTCGCCATTGTAGGTCGAGGGGCTGCCCGGAGCCTCATCGCGTTGCCTCGACGGCGCAGCAGAATCGGCCAGGCCCGGGTCGCGGACCCGGGCCTCGGTGCTGGTGGGACGACGCCTGCGTTACGGCGCGATCTGGTCGGCCGGCGGGGCGACGACCGAGACCGGAACGTCGTACTTGAGCTCGAGCACCATGCCGAAGCTGCCCATGTCGACCGATGTGGCCGAGAAGGAGATCCTGGCCGGCCGGTTGTCGTTCTTGCGGGTCCAGAGGTCGAAGCTGACGTCGCCGTTGACCGAGGCGGTCGGGTCGAGCGCCTTGAGGTCGGCCGCCGTGAGGGCCATCGTCACGTGGTAGCAGTCCTGGTCGCCGCACTTCTCGTCGGCGCCCTTCGTCGGGGCGGTCGGGAGCTTCCCGAGCGCGGCCTGGATCTCGGCCACGGCCTTGGTGACATCGGTCGCGACGGCGATCGGATCGCCGGATGCGGTCGGAACGACGGTCTTCGTGAACTTGTCCGGCGTCCCACCGAGGAAGGACGCGAGGGCGCCCGACACTTTGTAGTACGCCGACCCACCGACGACCACCGCGTCGATCTTGGTGCCGAGCAGGGTCGGCGCGTCGAGGCTGAACTTCAGGTTCTTGTTCGGGATGTCGATCGAGCCGGCCATCTTGATGGTCGACAGGTCGAAGTCGCCCATCTGGGGCACCTTGACGGTTCCCGTGAAGGAGCCGGTGAACTCGAAGGTCTTGACGTCGACGAGCGAGGTCACGCCCTTGGCGACGATCTCCTTCGGATCGGTCAGGAGCGGGGCGGCCGGTGGCGTGGCGCCACAGGCGGCGAGCACGAGCGAGAGCATCGCCACGAGGGCGAGCGGCAGGAGCGCGAGGCGTCGGGTCACGAGGGTCCCCCTGGATCGGCTGGATGAACGGCCGACAGCGTCACCCGGCCCGGCGGACCCTGTCAAACGCCCGATCGTCCTGCCCGATCCCGGACGTCGTGCCCGTCCGTCCGGCTGTCGGAGCTCAGCACACCCGGCGCGACATCCGCAGGCGCATGCCCACGACGACCAGGCCGGCCAGCGTCGACATGATCAGGAGACGGCGGCGAGCCCATCACCGCCGGTCCGGCCGCTCGGCTCCACCCGCGTATCGGTTGGCGGGAGGTGACCGCGGGGGCGACCGACGCCGCCGGCGTCGGCGGGGCAGGGATGGTCACCGTGAACGCGATGTCGTCGAGGAAGTTGCCGACGGAGTCAGCACGATCAGGCGGCGCACAGGTTCACCTCGACGGCAGCTGGCCTGGGGGCCACTCGATATCGTGACGAGATCGGACGGCCTCGGGAGGCGGGCCCGCCAGTCTTTGATCCTCCCGGACGCGCCGATGCCCCGGCAGGAGCCGGGGCACCAAGGCCGCCATCGTAGGCGTCACGGGGCGGTGCAGCTAGGCGCTCATGCCTCGAGTCCGTAGCGTCTGTCCGTCGCTCGTCGACCGACGGAGACGCGCCGATCTCGCGGTTCGTCGACGGACTTGGGCGGCAGCCCGTGAAGGGCGGCCCGCTCGATCCAACCCGCGACCGGATCAGCCGCGATGCCGTTGAGGCGGACGGCGAAGTACGAACAGTCGCGACACCACCACCACGTCCGTGGCTCGTAGCGCGGATCGTGACGTTCGTAGAGGTGGACGTCGTCGGTTCCACCGCAGGTTGTGCACGCTGGCATGTAGATTCGCTCCCGGCCGGTGTTGCGCGCTCGGACGTGGTGCGGACGCGCAACATACCCGATCAGAAACGCCTGTCAAGCGCCGGGCCGGCGGAGAGCCGGTCCTTCCCGCCTGCGCCGCCCATCTTCGCCCGGGCGACGGCATCACGCCACGAGACGGCTACAGGATCGTGGCCTGATCTCTTGCCACGCCGCCTCCCAATCGGCAGCGTCTCGCGCCCGGTCTCGTTGGGCCGTCCTGACCTCGTATGCAGCCAACGCAACCTCGGCGCGATCCGGCAGCATCCCCGCCGAGACGAGCCGGGCGAGCGTGGCGGACCGGCGGGCTTGTTCGAAACGTTCCGGCGTCGATCCGGGACATGGCGGACCTCCGTGCGATGGAGGTCGACGACCGGACTCGGCGACCGTGGGACACAGATCTGGGTGGTCCGCTAGGCGAGCCGCCAACACGGCACGGCCCGGCACCAGCAGTGGCCATTGGTCGCCTCGCGGTGGGCGCCTGCCCAATCGTCAGCAGGCCTTCGGGTCGATCTGCGGACCTGCGACCTCCGCGATGAGGTCGCGCGCCGGTCCTCAACGACCGTAGGAGCCGATGAAGCGTCGGAGTATGCTTGGCGGATGCTACTGCTCTCGGTCGCGTTCGCGGCCGCGGTCTTGGCCCTGCTTGTTGTCCTTCGAGGCGAGCGCGCTCCACTTGACGCCGGCGTCGATGCCGCTCAACAACTCTCCGTTTCGATGGCTCTCGGCGTACTCGCTTGCATCACGCTGTTCGTGGTCTACGGTGTGGTGACAACGTAGCCGCCAACGAGATCGCGAGACCATCGGGACGCAGGCCAGTTCGATCAACCGTCACCAGATCGAGGGACGCATGCAGAAACTCGTCGCCGAAATCATGGCCGCTTGGCGTCGAGCGGAGCGGCTAGCGTCCACGCTTCCGCCCGATAGTCCCGAACGTGAGGCAGCGCAACAGGCCTGCAACCGACTTCGAGACGCGTACCAGGAGCTGACGCACTCCGGCGTCGCTGCCGCAATCTCAGCGGCCGAGGCCAAGCTCCTGCTGAGGGATGCCGCCAGCGACGTCGACCTCGCCTAGTCAGCGTCGTGCCGGCGGCACCGGTCAGTCCGTAGCCAGCTTGGATTCAGCCGGCGTGATCTGACGCTCCAAGAGTTCCCCTGAGTTTGCTTCGCCTTGTCGAGAGCGGGGCCGTTTCATTGGCCTCGGCGACGTTCAGCCGTGCGACGTCCGCTGACGTGCGGACGCGAATCTCATTGCCCACGGCATCGATCACCACTGTGGATCCCGGTTCGGTTGCAATCGGTCGCGGCCTCCGGGAGCATCTCGGTAGCATGAGAGCCGGTCACCCGCGGACGGATGGACCGGCTCTCAGCCTGTTTCGTGCGTGAGTCCGACTGGCGCGGACGCCAGAGGGCCCTAGAGGACTTCCTAGAAGTCCATGTCTCCGCCGCCGTGGCCGTGGCCGCCGCCGGCAGCCGCAGCCTGCTTCTCGGGGATGTCGGTGATCAGGGTCTCGGTCGTGAGGACCATGGCCGCGATCGAGGCCGCGTTCTGGAGGGCTGACCGGGTCACCTTGCGGGCGTCCACGATCCCCTTCTTGAACATGTCGCCGTACTCGTTGCGGAGTGCGTCGTAGCCGTGGCCGATCTTGGCGTTCCGGACCTGGTTGATCACGACCTCGCCGGACTGGCCGGCGTTGTCGGCGATCTGGCGGGCCGGGGCCTCGAGCGCCTTGCGGACGATGTCGACGCCGACCTGGGCGTCACCCTCGAGCTTGAGGGCGTCGAGGGCCGGGATGGCCTGCAGGAGCGCGGTGCCGCCGCCGGCGACGAGGCCCTCTTCAACGGCCGCACGGGTCGTCGAGAGCGCATCCTCGATGCGGTGCTTCTTCTCCTTGAGCTCGACCTCGGTGGCCGCGCCGACCTTGATCACGGCAACGCCGCCCGACAGCTTGGCGAGACGCTCCTGGAGCTTCTCCTTGTCGTAGTCGGAGGTCGTGTCCTCGATCTGGGCCTTGATCTGGGCCATCCGGCCCTTGATCTGGTCCGGCGAGCCGGCGCCGTCGATGACGGTCGTGTCGTCCTTGGTCGCGACGACGCGGCGAGCCGAGCCGAAGTCCTCGAACGTGACCGAGTCGAGCTTGCGGCCGACTTCCTCGCTGATGACGGTGCCGCCGGTCAGGGTGGCGATGTCGCGGAGCATCTCCTTGCGGCGATCGCCGAAGCCCGGGGCCTTGACGGCCAGGACCGAGACGGTGCCACGGAGCTTGTTCACGACGAGCGTCGCGAGGGCCTCACCGTCGATGTCCTCGGCGATGATCAGGGTCGGCTTGCCCTGCTGGACGGCCTTCTCGAGCGCCGGGAGCATGTCCTGGACGCTGGAGATCTTCTTGTCGGTGATCAGGATGAGCGGGTTCTCGAGAACCGCCTCCATCCGGTCGGGGTTGGTCACGAAGTACGCCGAGAGGTAGCCCCGGTCGAACTGCATGCCCTCGGTGTATTCCTTCTCGAGGCCGAGCGACTGCCCTTCCTCGACGGTGATGACGCCGTCCTTGCCGACCTTGTCCATCACCTCGGCGATGATCTCGCCGACTTCCGGATCCGCGGCCGAGATGGCCGCGACGGCCGCGATCTGCTCGCGGGACGAGACGTCTACCTTGTGCTTCTCGAGCTCGGCGACGACGGCCGCGACGGCCTGCTCGATGCCGCGCTTGACGACCATCGGGTTGGCCCCGGCGGTCACGACGCGCAGGCCCTCGGCGACCATCGCCTGGCCCAGGACGACCGCGGTGGTCGTGCCGTCGCCGGCGACGTCGTCGGTCTTGGTGGCGACTTCCTTGAGAAGCTGCGCGCCCATGTTCTCGAACGGATCGTCGAGCTCGATGTCGCGAGCGATCGTGACGCCGTCGTTGGTGATCGTCGGCGCACCGAACTTCTTGTCGAGGACGACGTTGCGGCCCTTCGGACCGATCGTGACCTTGACCGCGTCGGCGAGCTTGTCGATGCCGCGCTTGAGGCTGCGACGAGCGGTCTCGTCGAAGATCAGCTGCTTAGACAATGTTCATGCCTCCTGGAGACGTGTTGAGGGGTCGGATTCGAACGTCAGACGAGGATCAGTCCTCGACGATCGCGAGGATGTCCTTCTGGCTGACGATGAGGAGGTCCTCCTCGTCGATCTTGAACTCGGTGCCGGCGTACTTGGCGTAGAGGACGACATCGCCCTTCTTGACGTCGATGCTTTCGCGCTTGCCGTCGTCGAGCGTCCGGCCGGGGCCGACGGCCAGGATCGTGCCCTTCTGGGGCTTCTCCTTGGCGGTGTCCGGCAGGACGATGCCGCTCTTGGTCATCTCTTCACGAGCGGTCGGCTGGATCACGACGCGGTCGCCCAGCGGGCGGAGCTTCGTCGCGGAAGCGGTGGCGGTGGCCAACGTGCATTCCTCCTGGGACGGCGGCGACGGCCGACGTCGGTCTCGATGGGGGGACAGCCGCACCGGACCAGGCCGATGCGTTTCCCCGGCGTTGTGGTGACTGCCGCGACGGGTCGGAACACCGGGCCTTCGGGCGTCCGCCGGGTCGACGGGGCGCCTCCTCCAGGTCCCCGGCGGGACCGCGCTAGCACTCTCGCTGTGAGAGTGCTAACCATAGCCGGGAGGCGGTCGGCCTGTCAACCCCGGGTGAGGGCTGGGCGGGCCGTCAGGGGCTAGATCAGCGTCCGCACCCAGATCGACGGCCCGCTGACCGTGACCCGCTCCGAGCGCCCGCCGATCGTGATCGTCACCGAGTAGCCGGCGGCGGTGACGACGAGGTCGCTGACCTCCACCGACGGCCGGCCCTCGGCCGGGACGATCAGGGTCAGGTACCGGGCGCGACGGCCCTGGAGGATCGATTCCTGGACCGGTGCCGCCAGCTTCTGGCCCGGCTTGTACGAGATCCAGCCCTGGACCGGCCCGGCCTGCCCCTGCACGATCCGCAGCTCCGGGCTCCCGATCAGCTGGCGGATCAGGACGTTGCCCCTCGGGCGCTGGGTCACGACCGTCGTCGGGTCGATCGTCGGCTGGGCATCCTCGACGAGATGCCACAGCTGACGGTAGGTGTGGAGGTCGGCCGAGGTCAGCCGGTCCTGGACGAGGATGTAGTCGAGCGCGCGCGAGTAGGTGATCCGGCGCGTGTGGACCACGCCTGCATAGCCGCCAGTCTGGAGCCGGATGTCGACGTACTGGGGCAGCTCGCGGTAGCTGATGAGCCGCGTCGCGGTCGACCAGGCCCAGTCCGCGCCGTCGACCGTGACGATGTTGTGCGCCGGCCGGCCCTTGAAGAACGCCCGATCCGGCCCGGGGTTGTAGCCGAACATCCCGGGATCCACGAGCAGGCGCGACCCGTGGGCCGCGAGCGTCAGGTTCATCCCGTCGGCGTGACCGTGGAAGATCGGCGCCGCGCCCCATTTCACCGACAGGAACGACTCGTCCGCAACCGGGCGCTGCTCGCCCCAACCCGATCGGGCGAACAGGTAGCCGGCCGTGTAGCGGGCGATCGTCCGATCCGGCTTGGGACCGGACACGCCGCCGGTCGCGGCGTACTCGGCGGGCGTGCCTGCGATCGCGTCAGCCGGCCAGCCGGCGGTATCGCCGATCATCTCGTACGTCCCGTTGGGCAGGGTCGCCTGGGCAAGGAACGAGGGCATCAGGTTCAGTCGGGCGAACGCGGCGCTCGGCGTGAGGCCGACCGCGGCCATCCGGTCGGCGGCCTGACGGTAGCGCCGGTAGTTGAAGTCGGCGTAGCCGATCGACTGCTCGTTCGTGACCCCCTCGCGATCCACGCTGGCCAGGATCAGCGTGTTGATCCGGCGACCGGCGAGCTCCTTCCACTGCGAGCGCCCGAGGACCCGCGATACCTCGAGCAGGCCGATCGCCTGGTTCAGGGCGTGGTTGCCGGTGTTCCGGTAGAAGGCGGGATCGGCCAGGGTCCGGCCGTGCATGACGAGCGCGTCGCGCAGCCAGGTCGACATCGGGACGACGTCCGCGGCGCAGGCGAGGACCACGGCCCGGAGCGCGGTCGTGTGGTCGTTCCAGGCCCAGACCGACGGCGCGGACCGGCGCGGATTGTCGGTCGACCAGTCGTGGAGGAGGACCATCGCTCGATCCCGGTAGGCGAGGTTCCCGGTCAGGCGCGTCGCGGCGAACAGATCGAGGACGAAGCGCATCGAGTGGAACCGGAACTGCCATGGATTGTCGCGCAGCGGGTTCTCTGTCCAGCGCGGGTCCGCGGGCAGGTCGACGGCCTTCTGGCTGCCCAGGCGGTAGTGATTGGCCATGAGCTCGTCGGCGCGCTTGAGCGGATCGGCGGAGTTGACGCAGTCCGGGTTGAGCTCCGGGTCGGTCGATGGCGGCGTCGCTGGATCGGCGTCGCGAGCGATCGGCGGCCGTCCGACGGGCGGCGATCCAAGCGCTGGCAGCAGGGCGACGGCTCCGGCGGCCGCAGCCGGACCGGCGGCCGGGGCACCGCGCAACGCGGCGGCGAGGACCGTTCCGCCGACCGTCAGCGCGACGACCAGGGGGCCGACGACGAGCACGGCGCGCGCCGAGCGGCCGGCAACGGATCGACGCGGCACGGGAGCCATCGGCGGGCGAGCGCGCATGATCCGGTCCCCTCGGGCGAGGCTGGTGACGGCGGCCCGAGGCCTCCGTCGTGGACCGAACCTAGCGGCTCACCAGGCCCGGATCATCGCCATGAGGTAACGATTGGGGCGCGGCGCGACCGCTGAGGCGCCGCGCGACCACCGGGGCCCGACCCTCAGCCGGCTCCGATCGGCGGCGACTCGTGCCCCGTCCCGAACGCCCGATCGTAGGCGCCGACCAGCGCGTCGCCGGCCGGGCCCTGCTCGTCGCCGCGCAGCTGGGCGACCCAGGCGGCGGTCACACGCACCCACTCGGGCGCGTTCCGACTGCGCGGTGCGCCGGGCGCGGCGAGGAACGGCGAATCGGTCTCGACCAGGAGGCGGTCCGCGGGAACGAGTCGAACGACGTCGGCGGTCGCCTCCTCTCCCTTGCGGAACGCGAGGCCGGAGATGCTGATCGTGGCCCCGAGCCCGAGCATCGCCTCGGCGTAGTCGACCGGGCCGCTGAAGGAATGGATGACGACGGTCGGGACGTCGGCTCCGAACGCCTCGAGCTCGGCGAGGAGAGCGTCCTGGGCGTCGCGCTCGCCCGGCGTGGACCGACAGTGGAGGATCGCCGGCTTGCCGGTCGTGGCCGCCAGCTCCAGGTTGCGACGAAGGTTCACGAGCTGGGCGAGGATCGGCGAGAAGACGCGGTCGTAGTCGAGGCCGGTCTCACCGATCGCGACCACGCTCGGGTCGGCGGCCGAAGCTGCGATCGCAGCCCACTCGGCGTCGTCGACGCCGGCAGCGTCATGGGGATGGACGCCGACCGCCGCGTCGAGCCACGGGACACGCCCGACGAGCGCGATCGCCGCCGCCGACGACCAGGCGTTCCAGCCGGGCACGAGGATCCGCTCGACGCCGGCGTCACGCGCAGCTGCCAGGACCGCATCGACGTCGTCGTCGAACCGGTCGGACTGGAGATGGCAGTGGCTGTCGACGAGGCGCATCGACGGATTGTCGCCGATGCGCCCCGCTGGGACGGCGACGGAGCTCCGTCAGGCGTCCTTGTACAGCGACAGGACGTTGCCCTCGGTGTCGGTTCCGACGGCGAACCAGCCCATGCCGGGGATCTCGGACTTCGGCTCGGTGATCGTGCCGCCGAGCTCCTTGACCTTCTCGATCGCCGCGTCGATGTCGTCGACGTAGATGTAGTTGCGGACGGTCTGGCCGGCCATCTCGCCACGCTTGCCGAGCCCTCCGCCGAGCCCGCCCGGGCCGGCGGTGTAGAGCGGGTAGCCCTCGAAGCCCGGCGTCTCCGAGAACTGCCAGCCGAAGACGCCGCCGTAGAAGCGCTTGGCGCGCTCCTCGTCGTCGAACGGGATCTCGATGTGGTTGTACTCGCCGTGGGCTGGCATGGCTTCCTCCGCTGCTGGACCGCCGATGCCGGGCGGCGCGGCCGCATCGCGGGCTAGTCTGGCGCGGTTTCCGTTTCGAGGCGCGGGAAGAGCGGTTCCGCCGCGGTCAACGTTCCGTTCTCGCCGGCGTGGGCGCCCCAGCGCAGCTCGTCGAGGAGCGGCGGACCGCCGTTGCCGTCCGCCTCGTATGGCCAGGAATAGCCCAGCTGCGCCAGGATCCGTGGCGCGGTCGCCGGCAGGAACGGGGCGGCAGCCAGCCCCAGCAGACGACAGGCCTCGATGAGGTCGCCGAGCACGAGCCGCAGCCGGGCAGCCGCGGCCTCGTCGCCGGCCTTCGCCGCCTTGTTCAACTCCCACGGCTTCTCGGCGTCCACGAACCGGTTCGCCTCGCCGACGAACGCCCAGAGCGTGCCGAGCGCCTCGTGGAGCAGGCAGTCGTCGACGTTCGCCCGGAGCATCGGGACGCGAGTCGTCCAGCTCCATTCGCGGTCGGCGACGTCGGCCGGCGACGGATCCGGTCGCTCGCCGCCGAGATACCGGTTGGCCATCGAAACCGTGCGGTTGACGAGGTTCCCGAAGTCGTTGGCGAGGTCGGCGTTGTAGCGCCGGACGAAGCCGTCCCAGCTGACCTCGGCGTCCTTGTCGAACGGGACCTCGCGGAGCGCGACGTAGCGGGCGCCGTCGCTGCCGAAGGCCGCCACGAAGTCGTCGGGGTCGAGGAAGTTGCCACGGCTCTTGCTCATCCGCTCGCCGCCCGCCGCGAGCAGCCAGCCGTGGGCCCAGACCTTGCGCGGCGGCTCGAGCCCGGCGCTCCAGAGCATCGCCGGCCAGAAGATCGTGTGGAAGCGGAGGATGTCCTTGCCGATCACGTGAAGGTCGGCCGGCCACCAGTGGGCGAACGCGTCGGGGTCGTCGGGGAAGCCCGCTCCGGTCACGTAGTTGATCAGGGCGTCGTACCAGACGTAGATCGTCCCGGCCTCCGGATCCCACGAGCCGTCCTCGCGCTGGGCGGTCTCGCCGTTCTCCGCGATCGGGAACGGGATCCCCCACCCTGCCCCGGCCCGGCTGATCGAGAAGTCCTCGAGGCCCTGACGGATGAAGCCGAGCATCTCGTTGCGGCGGTAGTCGGGCTGGACGAACTCCGGGTGCTCGAGGAAGTGGCGCTCCAGGCGCTCCTGGTAGGCCGACAGCCGGAAGAACCAGTTCTTCTCCGTCAGCCACTGGAGCGGGACGTCGGGATGGTTCGGGCAGATCGTGCCGCGGGCGGTCTCCTGGACGTCAGATGCGTTGCGGAAGCCCTCGTTCGGGCAGTACCAGCCCTCGTAGGTGCCGAGGTAGAGATCGCCGTTGGCGTACGCCCGGCGAACGAGCTCCTGCGACGCCCGGACGTGATCGGGATCGGTCGTCCGGATGAAGCGATCCGGTGCGATCCCGAGGGCGTCCTCGGCGACCTTGAACAGGGCCACCTGTCTCGTCGACGAAGGCGCGCGTGTCGCGGCCCTCCTCCGCGGCCCGCATCGCGATGTTGACCGAGTGCTCGTCGGTGCCGGTCAGGAAGCGGGTGTCGTCGCCGAGCATCCGGTGCCAGCGGGCGATCGCGTCGGCGCCGATCACCTCGTACAGGGTGTGGACGCCGGGCTGGCTGTTGGCGTAGGCGATCGCGGTCGTCAGGTAGAAGCGGGAACGGGAATTGGTCGCGGCCATGGAAGCCTCAGGAGGGCGGGATGGGTGGGAGCTCGGTTCGTGGAAGGCCGCGCACTCGGACCGCACAGGTCCAGGCGCAGCACATGTTCGGCGGCCGACGCGCCGACCGGCGTGTCAGGCCAGTCGCGAGCGGGGCCGCCCGGGCATCGCCATCAGGCTCCGGAGCTGATCCACGGCCCGATGATGGCCGAGGCGGTCGAGGGCGGTCAAGTCGGGGGTCAGCCGGCAGCGGGCGGCTCGCGCGAGTGCGTCCGGAGACGAGGAGGGCGGGACGGCGTCCCCCGGTCGCCATCCCGCCCGCGCAGTGCCGGATCATCCCCCGGCGCGGACCATGATGGCCGATCGCGCCACGTCCCTGCCGGCCGGACGCGCCGCCCGTGGAGTGCCGGTCAGTGTCGGAAATGGCGGATGCCCGTCATCAGCATCGCTGCGCCGGCTGCGTCGACGACGGCGACGACCTCGGCGTCGTTCTGCGATCCGCCCGGCTGGACGAAGGCGGTGACGCCGGCCTCGAGGCAGGCCTCCACGGCGTCGGCGAACGGGTAGAACGCGTCCGATGCGCACGCGGCACCGACCAGGACGTCGGCGCCCGCGATCGCGCGGGCCTTCTCGACGGCCTGGCGCGCGGCGTCGACGCGCCTCGTCTGACCGGACCCGAAGCCGACGAGCCGGCCGTCCCGGACGAGGACGATCGCGTTCGACGTGACGCCGCGGGCCAGACGCCAGGCGAGGTCGAGGTCGCGCCGCTCGACGTCCGTCGGCGCCCGGCGGCTGACGATCCGCCACGCCGCGGGATCGTCCGGGGCCGTGTCGGGCGTGCTGACGAGGACGGCGCCGCCCGCGGTCCGGATGGCCCCGAGCGGATCCGGCGGACCGCGGGGCCGCGCTCGTCAACCCCCAGCGACGGGTCCACGACCAGCCGCAGGTTGGCCTTCGCAGCGAGCAATGCCCGGGCCGCGTCGTCGAACGCCGGCGCGACGACGACCTCGAGGAACAGGCTCGTCAAGGCCGTCGGCTGTCGGCCGCGTCGACGGGCCGGGTGAGCGCGACGACGCCGCCGAAGGCGGACACCGGATCGCCGGCGAGCGCAGCGTCCCACGCCTCGCGCAGGGTCGGCCGCTCGGCCGCGCCGCACGGGTTCGTGTGCTTGACGATCACGCAGGCCGGGCCGCGCAGGTCGCGCGCGAGGGCGGCCGCGGCGGACGCGTCGAGGACGTTGTTGTAGCTGAGCGCCTTGCCCTGGAGCGGCGGCGCGCCGCCGGCGAACGGCCCGCCGCCCGCGCTACTCCGCTCGGCCGCCGGTAGCGTGCCGCCGTCTGGTGCGGGTTCTCGCCGTAGCGCAGGGTCTCGACCTTCTCGAGCCCGATCGTCAGCGTCGCTGGGTACGGGTCGCTCGCGCCGGGCAGGCCGGGCTCGTCCGGCAGGTCGACGCCGGCAGCGGCCATCCGGCCGGGCAGCTCGGCCGCGATCCGCGCGTCGTAGGCGGCGGTGTGGCGGAACGCCTCGATGGCGAGCGTCGCGCCGCAGCGCCATCGCGGAACGCGACCGTCGTCGCGGATCGCCGCCAGGACCGCGTCGTAGCGGGCGGGCGAGGTCACGATCGCAACGCTGGCGTGGTTCTTGGCCGCCGCCCGGACCAGCGACGGGCCCGCCGATGTCGATCTCCTCGACCAGCTCGTCGAATGTGATCCCGGGCCGCTCGGCGGCCGCGGCGAACGGATAGAGGTTGACGACGACGAGCTCGAACGGCGCGATCCCGGCGTCGACCAGCTGGCGCGATGGTCGGCGAGCCGGCGGTCGGCGAGGACCCCGGCGTGGATCCGCGGGTGGAGCGTCTTGACCCGGCCGTCGAGCATCTCGGGCGAAGCCGGTGACGGCGGCGACGTCGGTGACGGCCAGGCCGGCGTCGCGCAGCGCGCGCGCCGTGCCGCCGGTCGAGACGAGCTCGAAGCCGACCGCCGACGAGGCCCGCGCGCGAAGCTCGACCAGGCCGGTCTTGTCGGACACCGAGAGGAGCGCCCGGCGGGGCACGGGCAGGCCCGCTTCGGCGGCGGCGATGTCGATGGCCGTGGCTCGCGGCCGCCGGGCGGCGCCGCAACCGCGCCGGTCAGGAGCAGCGCGACGGCTCGCGGCAGCAGCCGGTGCTCGACCGCCTGGATCCGCTCGTGGAGGGTCGCCTCGTCGTCGCCGGCGACGATCGGGACGGCCTCCTGGGCGACGATCGGGCCGCCGTCGAGCGTCTCGTCGACGAGGTGGACCGTCGCCCCGGTCACCTTCGCGCCGGCGGCGAGCGCGTCGCGGCACGGCGTGGGCGCCCGGGAACGCCGGCAGCAGGCTCGGGTGGGTGTTCAGGATCCGGCCCGCGGAACGCGTCGAGCACGCGCGGCCCGACGAGCCGCATGTAGCCGGCGAGCACGACGACGTCCGGCCGGGCGCCGTCGAGCGCGTCCGCGCAGCGCGTCGCCTGCGTCGCCCACCGGGGACGAGCGCCGTGTCGATCCCCTGCTCCGCCGCCCAGTCGAGCGCCGGACACGGCGCGATCGGCGAAGACCAGCACGATCTCGCCGCCGAGCTCGCCGCGCCGCGGCCGCCGCAGGAGCGCCCGCAGGTTGATGCCCGCCCCCGAGACGCCGACGGCGATCCGCGCCGCTCATCGCGCCAGCGCGCCCTCGACGTAGCGCGGTCCGCCGTCGGCGACCGACCGACCTCGCCGATGACCGCCGCCGCGATCCCCTCCCCGGCCAGGGCCGCGCACGGTCGCCGGCGACGGCGCTCGGGCGCGACCACGACGATCATGCCGATCCCGCCGTTGAACGTCGCCCGCAGCTCCGTCGTCGTCGAGCCCGCCGAGCGCGCCGATCAGCCGGATGACCGACGGCATCGGCCAGCGTCGCCGGGTCGAGCCGAGCGCCGAGGTCCGTCCGGCAGCGCCCGCGGCACGTTGCCGGGCAGGCCGCCGCCGGTGATGTGGGCGAGCCCGCGGAGGTCGTGGCCGCCGGCCTGGAGCGCGGTCCGGACGCGAAGCAGCGCGCCGGCGTAGATGCGTCGTCGGGGTCAGCAGCACCTCGCCGAGGGTCGCCAGGCCGTGCTCCGGCTCGGCGGCGATCGCGTCCGCGGCCGCTGCGACGCCGAGCGTGAGCATCAGCTGCTCCTGGTACGGCCGGGCGAGGTCGAGGTCCCACTCGGCGATCAGCGAGCGCACGAGCGAGTAGCCGTTGGCGTGCAGCCCGCTCGACGGCAGGCCGATGATCGCGTCGCCGGCCCGACGGCCGCTGCCGTCGAGCAGCTCGTCGCGCTCGACGACGCCGACGCAGAACCCGGCCAGGTCGAACGTCGCCGGCTCCATCAGCCCCGGGTGCTCGGCCGTCTCGCCGCCGACCAGCGCGCAGCCGGCCTCGACGCAGCCCGCCGCGACGCCGCCGACGAGCTCGGCGACCTGCTCGGGATCGAGCCGGCCGACGGCGACGTAGTCGAGGAAGAACAGCGGCGCGGCGCCGCTGCAGACGACGTCGTCGGCGCACATCGCGACGAGGTCGCTGCCCGATCGTGTCGCACCGCCCGAGCGCCGCCGCGATCGCCGTCTTCGTGCCCGACGCCGTCGGTCGAGCGACACGAGCACCGGCTCGCGGATAGCCCGGCGGGATCGCGATCGCCGCCGCCGAAGCCGCCGAGCCCGCCGAGGACCTCCGGCCGCCGCGTCCGCTCGACCGCGGCGCGCATCAGCTCGACGGCGCGCTCGCCCGCCTCGACGTCGACGCCGGCGCCGGCGTAGGCCGTCCGCGGCTCAGCCATCGAGCCCGCACGTCAGCCACGGACCGGCAGTGCCTCCTCGAGCACGAACTTGCGCGATGCCGCGTCGTACGGGACGGGCTCCGGGTAGTTGCCGTCGAAGCAGGCGAAGCAGAACCGGTCGTACGGCAGGTCGAGCGCCGCGAGGACGCCCCCGATCGACAGGTAGCCGAGCGAGTCGGCGCCGATGAAGTCGCGGATCTCCGTCGACCGAGTGCGTCGCCGGCGATCAGCTCGGTCTCGATCTGGGTGTCGATGCCGTAGAAGCACGGGTGGAAGATCGGCGGCGCGCTGATCCGGACGTGGACCTCCGCCGCGCCGGCCCGGCGGAGCAGGGCGACGATCTGCTTGGTCGTCGTGCCGCGCACGATCGAGTCGTCGACGACCGTCAGGCGCTTGCCGCGCACCGACCTCGCGCAGCGGGTTGAGCTTCATCGTCACGCCGCGCTGGCGCATCGTCTGGCGACGGCTGGATGAACGTCCGGCCGGTGTAGCGGTTGCGGACCATGCCCTCGCGGTACGGGATGCCGGACGCCTCGGCGTAGCCCGCGGCGGCCGGGGCGCCGGTGTCCGGGACGGGCATGACGAGGTCGGCCTCGGCCGGATGCTCGCGCGCCAGCTCCTCGCCCATCCGGCGCCGGACCTCGTACAGGTTGCGGCCCTCCATGTACGAGTCGGGCCGGGCGAAGTAGATCAGCTCGAAGACGCACAGCTGCGGGCTTGGCCGGCGGCGAAGCGGACCGAGCGCGGCGCGCCGGCCCGCCTCGAGGACGACCATCTCGCCCGGCTCGACGTCGCGCACGAACTCGGCGCCGACGATGTCGAGGCCGGCCGTCTCGCGAGGCGAGGACCCAGCCGACGTCGCGTCGTCGCCCGGATCGTCGCCCCACAGCCCGGACCGGCGGCGGCCGCCGCGGAGTCCGGCGCCGGCAGGCGGCCGAGGACGAGCGGCCGGAAGCCGAACGGATCGCGGACGCCGATGACCCGCCGCTCGTCCAGGACCACCAGCGAGTACGCGCCGCGGACGCGCGGGCAGCAGCGGACGAGCGCCTCGACCATGTCCGCGGCCGGCTCGTCGGCGAGGAGCGCCGTCAGGAGCTCCGTGTCGGTCGTGGCCGGCAGCCGGCGCGCGGCCGCCGGCAGCTGGTCGAGCAGCTCGCGGGTGTTGACGAGGTTGCCGTTGTGGCCGATCGCGACGCGCCCGCCGCGGCCCGAGCCGGAACGTCGGCTGGGTGTTCTCCCAGATCGTCGAGCCGGTCGTCGAGTAGCGGCAGTGGGCGATCGCGAGGCCGCCGCTGAAGCGACGGCAGGCGCCGCTCGTCGAGGACCTGGGCGATCATCCCGAGGTCCTTGTAGAGCATCAGCTGCTCGCCGTCGCTGACCGCGACGCCGGCCGATTCCTGGCCGCGGTGCTGGAGCGCGAACAGGCCGAGCGCGGCGAGGGCCGCGGCGCTCTGGTCGCCGACCCGGCGGCAGGACGACCCCGAAGACGCCGCACATCAGCAGCTGCCTCCCAGCCGAGCGCGCGCGGCAGGCCGCCGCTCCCAGGCATGGCGGAGCTCGTCGAGCGCGACGTCGAGCGCGTCGGCGACGCCGGCTGCCGCGCTCCTCGGCGGCGCCGGTCGCGCCGGCGCCGGCGAGCTCGATGACGAGCCGAGCGGCGTGCCGTCCCGGGCCGAGCCGTCACCTCGCCGAGATCCTCGATCGGCAGGCCGTGCTGCCGGGCGAGCAGGACGAGCGCCGGGCACGTGGCGCGGCGGTCGCCGAGCACGACGACCCGCGACGGGCTCTCGCCGAACAGGTCGACGGCCGGCGAGCTCGCGACGCCGACCGGAGCCGGGCGCCGAGCGCCGCTCGTCGTCGCCCCACATCGCGCACTCGGCGAGCGCGACCGCGAGGCCGCCGCCGGACACGTCCTGGGCCGAGGCGAGGAGCTCGCGGGCGGCGGCCTCGCGCAGGAACGCCTGGAGGCGCCGCTCGCGGTCGAGGTCGAGGCTCGGCGGGCCGTCCTCGGCGGCGACGCCGGCCAGGTCGCGCGTACGCGCTGCCGGCGAGGCCCGGCGTCGCCTCGCCGACGAGGAGGACGCGTCGCCGTCGGCCCGCGGAACGCCGGGCCGACCCGCAGCGCGACGTCGTCGAGCAGCCCGACGACGCCGATCTGCGGCGTCGGCGCGATCGAGCCGCCGCGGCGACTCGTTGTAGAGCGAGACGTTGCCGCCGGTGACGGGCAGCCCGAGCGCGCGGCAGGCGTCGCCGAGGCCGCGGACGCCCTCGGTCAGCTGCCAGAACGCCTCGGGCCGGGTCGGGTCGCCGTAGTTGAGGCAGTTCGTGACGCCGAGCGGCCGCGCGCCGGTGATCGCGACGTTGCGCGTCGCCTCGGCGACGCTCAGCGCCGCGCCGAGCCACGGATCGAGCGCGCCCGACGGCCTGGTTGCGCGTCGGTCGCCGCGACGAGCGCCTTCGTCGTGCCCTTGACCCGCAGGACCGCGGCGCCGTGGCCGGGGCCGGCGACGGTGTCCGCCTGGACGGTCGAGTCGTACTGCTCGAAGACCGGCCGGCGGCTGGCGAGGTTGGCCGAGCCGAGGAGCGCCGGCAGCACGGCGCCCGGGTCCATGCCGCGCTCGGGCAGGCCGTCGCGGGCGGTCGACGGGCGCGCCCGGCGCCGGCGCCGCGCGGCGTCGGACCGGCGGCGCGGCGATCCGCTCGTGGACGATCGCGTCGCTGGTCAGGGCGCTGGCCGGGATGCGGGCGATCTCGCGCGCCGGCCTCGTCGACGACCGCGACGTCGCCGTCGTCGGTCACGACGCCCGATCACGGCGCACGGGCAGGCCCCAGCGCTCGCAGACCGCCCGGACCTCGTCCCAGCGCGCCGGGCTCGACGACGGCGAGCATCCGCTCCTGCGACTCGCTGATCATCACCTCGAACGGCTCCATGCCCGGCTCGCGCCGCGGGATCGCGTCGAGGTCGATCCGCATGCCGGTGCCCGGCCCGGTCGGCCGTCTCGGACGTCGCGCAGGTGATGCCCGCCGCGCCGAGGTCCTGCAGCCCCTCGACGAGGCCGCGCTCGATCAGCTCGAGCGACGCCTCGATGAGCAGCTTCTCGGCGAACGGGTCGCCGACCTGGACGGATGGGCCGCTTGGAGGCGTCCTCGTCGCCGAACGTCGCGCTGGCGAGGACGGACGCGCCGCCGATCCCGTCGCGGCCGGTCGTCGAGCCGAACAGCACGACGAGGTTGCCGGCGCCCGGGCGCCGCGGCGCAGCGTCAGGTCGTCGCTCTCGAGCAGGCCGATCGCCATCACGTTGACGAGCGGGTTGTCGGCGTACGACGGGTCGAAGACGAGCTCGCCGCCGACCGTCGGGCACGCCGACGCAGTTGCCGTAGCCGCCGACGCCGCGGACGACGCCGTCGACGAGGTGGCGCGTCCGGGCGTCGGCCGGGTCGCCGAACCGGAGCGCATCGAGGACGGCGATCGGGCGCGCGCCCATCGTGAAGATGTCGCGCAGGATGCCGCCGACGCCGGTCGCGGCGCCCTGGTACGGCTCGACGGCGCTCGGGTGGTTGTGCGACTCGATCTTGAACGCGACCGCCAGCCCGTCGCCGATCGTCGATCGACGCCGGCGTTCTCGCCCGGCCCGGCGACGACGCCGTCGGCCGCGTGCCGGTCGGCAGCGTCCGCAGGAGCGGTCGCGAGCTCTTGTACGAGCAGTGCTCGCTCCACATCACGCTGAACATCGCCAGCTCGAGGTCGTTCGGGGCGCGGCCGCCAGCCGCTCGCGGATCGCGTCCAGCTCCTCGTCGGTCACGCCCGAGCGGCGATGGAGCGGCTCCTCGGCGGCGGCGGCGCGGGCGTCGGCCAGCGTCGCGCTCGGCCATCGTCATCGGCCGACTGCCGTCGCTGCCGCAGCGGCTGCGATCCCGACGGGTCCGCCGGCACGCTCGCGTGCCGCGGCGCTCGCGACGAACGAGGCGATGAGCCCCAGCCCGTCGTCCGAGCCGAGCACCGCCTCGACGCGCGTCTCCGGGATGCGGCATCAGCCCGGCGACGTTGCCGCGCCGCGTTCGTGACGCCGGCGATCGCCCGCAGCGAGCCGTTCGGGTTCGCCCGATCCTCCTCGCCGCCGGCCCGCGCGCCATCCTCGTGGACGTAGCGGAACAGGACCTGGCCGTTCGCCTCGAGCGCGTCGAGCGTCGCGTCGTCGGCGTGGAAGTAGCGCCTTCGCCGTGGGCGACCGGCATCCGCAGCGGCCGGCCCTCGCCGATGGCGTGGGTGAACGGCGTGTCGTGCCGCTCGGCGGCGATCCGGACCCCGCGCGACACGAAGCGCAGGCCGCGGTTGCGGAGCAGCGCGCCGGGCAGCAGGCCCGCCTCGGTCAGCACCTGGAAGCCGTTGCAGATCCCGAGCACGAGGCCGCCATCCGCGGCGTAGCCGGCGATCGACGCGCATCACCGGGCTGAACCGGGCGATCACGCCGGCCCGCAGGTAGTCGCCGTAGGCGAAGCCGCCGGGGATCAGCACGCCGGCGACGCCGTCGAGCGACGCGTCGCTCGTGCCACAGGATCACCGGCTCGGCGCCCGCGAGCTCGAGCGCCGTGGACCGCGTCGCGGTCGCAGTTCGAGCCCGGGAAGACGACGACGCCGATCCGGACGCTCACGTCGAGCGCCCGCCGCGACGGCCACGTTCGATCGGCGGCCGCCGGCCGCGCGACGTCGACGGCGCCCCGAGCGTCTCGACGTCGTAGGCCTCGATCAGCGGGTTCGAGAGGAGCTCCGCCGCGAGCCGCTCGACCACCGCCCGGGCCGCGGCCTCGTCGGCCGCCTCCACGGTCAGCTCGACCCGCCGCCCGACCCGCACCTCGCTGCACGCCGCTGATCCCGAGGTGCGCCGAGGCTGCCCTCGACCGCCCGGCCCTGCGGGATCGAGGATCCCGCCTTCGGGCGGACGTTGACCGCGAACCGGACGTCCATCGTCAGGCGCCCGGCCCGATCACGTCGGCGTCGAGGTAGCGCTGGAAGCTGGCGCCGGTGATCCGCTCGAACGCCTCGACGTAGCGGGCGCGCGTGCCGGCGACCACGTCCGCCGGCAGCTCCGGGCCGGGCGGCGTCTTGTCCCAGGCCTGCGTCTCCAGCCAGTCGCGCACGTACTGCTTGTCGTAGCTCGCCTGGGCGCGGCCGGGCTCGTAGTCGGCGGCGTCCCAGAAGCGCGACGAGTCGGGCGTCATGACCTCGTCGATCAGGATCAGCTCGCCGGTCGCCGCGTCGATCCCGAACTCGAACTTCGTGTCGGCCAGGATGACCCCGGCCGGCTCGGCGTCGCGGCGCCGCGACGGTACAGGGCGATCGCGAGGTCGGCGACCCGCTCCGCCGTCGCCCGCCCGACCAGATCGGCGGCCTCGTCGATCGAGATGTTCTCGTCGTGGCCCTCCTCGGCCTTGGTCGACGGCGTGAAGAGCGGCTCGGGCAGGCGCTCGCTCTCGCGCAGGCCGGCCGGCAGCGGGATGCCGCACACGGCGCCGGTCCGGCCGTAGTCCTTCCAGCCGGAGCCCGCGAGGTAGCCGCGCACGATGACCTCGACCGGCAGCGGCGTGACGCGCCGGCAGAGCATCATCCGGCCGCGCAGCTCGTCGGCCGCGGCCGGGTCGCCGTCGGCGGCACCCGGCGCGCCGTGGGGATGTCCTCGGGCGCGACGCCGACGAGGTGGTTGGGCACGAGGTCCGCCGTCCGTCGAACCAGAACCGCGACAGGCCGGTCAGGACGCGGCCCTTGTCCGGGATCGGCGTCGGCAGGACGACGTCGAACGCGCTGATCCGGTCCGATGCGACCAGCAGCAGGCGGTCCTCGCCGACGGCGTACAGGTCGCGGACCTTGCCGGAGCGCAGGAAGGAGTCGGCGAGCGTGCTAGCGGGCGGCATGGATCTCGACCTCCAGGCTGTCGAGTCGGGCGATCACCGTCGGGGACGTGGCGGAGATGGGCGGCTCGTCGAAGCAGGCATCGAGGTCGGCCAGGCTCATCCGCTTGGCGACGTCGGCATCGACCGCGAGCAGCTCCCGCAGCGGCCGAGCGCTCGTCGGCGGCCCGCAGGGCGGCGCGCTGGACGATCGCGTAGGCCGCCTCGCGGCTCAGCCCGCCGCGCTCGACGAGCGGTCCCGAGGACGCGGCTGCTGGCGTGCAGCCCGAGGCCGCGCTCGATGTTCTCGCGCATCCGCTCGCGGCGGACGACGAGTCCCTCGACGAGCCCGGCGATCTTCACGAGCATGTAGTCGAGCACGATCGTCGCGTCGGGCAGGATCACCCGCTCGGCGCTGCTGTGGCTGATGTCGCGCTCGTGCCAGAGCGGCTGGTTCTCGAGCGCCGTCTGGGCGTAGCCGCGGAGCAGCCGGGCGAGACCGGCGATCCGCTCGGCGAGGATCGGGTTGCGCTTGTGGGGCATCGCGCTCGAGCCCTTCTGGCCGGGCTTGAACGGCTCCATGACCTCGCCGATCTCGGTGTGCTGGAGGTTCCGGATCTCGGTCGCGAAGCGCTCCAGCGAGCCGCCCGAGGATCGCGATCGCGGCCAGGAGCGCGGCGTGGCGGTCGCGCTGGACGATCTGGGTGCTCGACGGATCGGCGTGGAGGCCGAGCTCGGCGAGGACCTCGGCCTCGATGTCCGGCCCGAGATGGCTGTACGTCCCGACCGGTCCCGAGATCTTGCCGGTCGCGATCTCGTCGACGGCGGTCGCGAGGCGGCGCCGGCCGCGGTCGACCTCGAACGCCCAGCCGGCGAGCTTGAGCCCGAACGTGATCGGCTCGGCGTGGACGGAGTGGGTCCGGCCCATCATCACGGTGTCGGCCTCGCTCCGGGCGCGGGCGATCAGCGCCGACAGGAGACGGTCGCAGTCGCGCGAGGAGGAGCTCGCCGGCGTCCCGGCAGCTGCAGCGCGAGCGCCGTGTCGACGACGTCGCTGCTCGTCAGGCCGAGGTGGAGGTAGCGGCCCTCCGGCCCGACCGTCTCGGCGACCTGGCTGACGAATGCGATCACGTCGTGGTCGGTCGTCTTCTCGAGCTCGGCGATCCGGTCCGACGTCGACGCGCGCCCGCGCCTCGATCGCCGCGAGCGCCTCGGCCGGCACCGCGCCCCGGGCGGCCTGAGCGCGGCTCACGGCGAGCTCGACGCGGAGCATGTGCTCGAAGCGCGCCTTCTCGGTCCAGATGGCGCCCATCTCGGGCAGCGTGTAGCGGCGGATCATCGGGCCGCTCCGGCGGCGGCTGCGACGGCCTCGCCGATCCCGATGTCGCGGCGCCGCTGGCGGCCGGGCCAGGCGATCCGCTCGGCGGCTCGATCGGCTGTCGCGGCTGCCGCCCCGAGATCGCGGCCGCGCGCGACGACCGTCAGGACGCGCCCGCCGGCCGTGTCCCAGCCGCTCGACCCGCGCCGCGGAGGCGCCGTGGAACACGAGCGCGCCCTCGCCCGCGGCGTCGTCGATGCCCTCGATCCGTCGCCCGTCGCCGGCGTCCCCGGGTAGCCGGCCGCCGCGAGGACGACGCCGACGGTCGCGCCCGGCAGGGTCGGCAGGCGACCGAACGCCGCCGAGCGCCCCGCGAGCGGCGGCCAGGAGGATCGGACCGAGCGGCGACGCGAGACGCGGCAGGATCGCCTGCGTCTCCGGATCGCCGAACCGGGCGTTGAACTCGAGGAGACGCGGGCCGTCGCCGGTGAGCATCAGGCCGGCGTAGAGCGCGCCACGGAACGGCGTGCCGCGCCGCGCCAGCTCGGCGAGGACCGGCCGATGGAACCGCTCGAGGATCGCGTCGGCGGCCTCGTCCGGGAGGTCGGACAGCGGCGAGTAGGCGCCCATGCCGCCGGTGTTCGGGCCGCGTGTCGCCGTCGCCGAGCCGCTTGTGGTCGCGCGACGCCGGGCAGCGCGACCGCGTCCCGTCCGTCGCAGATCGCGATGACGCTCGCCTCGCGGCCCGTGCAGGCGCTCCTCGACGACGATCTCGTCCGGCTGTGCGGCGATCGCGGCGGCCGCCTCGTCGAGCGTCGCGCAGACCGTGACGCCCTTGCCGGCCGCGAGCCCGTCGGCCTTGACGACCACCGCCCCGTCCGGCGCGATGCCCATCGCGTAGGCCAGCGCCGACGACGGGTCCGTCGCGGGCGAAGGCTCGGCCGCGCGCCATCGGCACGCCGGCCGCGTCGGCGACCTCGCGGCAGAACGCCTTGCGGCTCTCGATCCGGGCGGCCGCGGCGCGTCGGTCCGAAGACCGGCGATCCCGGCCGTCGGTCAGCGCGTCAGACGACGCCGGCCGCGAGCGGCGCCTCGGGCCCGACGACGACCAGCTCGGCCGCGACCGGCGGGCCAGCGCGACGACCGCCGGCGGATCGAGCGGGTCGACCGCGGCGCAGCGGACGCGCGGCTCGCGTGGCGATCCCATCGCGAGCCCGGCGCGACGAGGACCTCGTTGACGCCGGGCTCAGCGGCCAGCTTCCAGGCCAGGGCGTGCTCGCGGCCGCCGCCACCGACGATCAGGATCCGGGTCGGCTGGACGAGCTGGCTCATGCGCCGGCCAGCACGCGGTGGCGCATCGGGCGCCACGCCCGCTCGATCGTCTGCGTCCGCTCCGGGCCCGACCGACGACGAGCACGATCGGCGCGCCGGCGTGCTCCTCGAGCGCCGTCACGTAGCGCCGGGCGGCCTCCGGCAGGTCGGACAGCGCCCGCACGGCGTGGATCGGCTCCTCCCAGCCGGCGAAGTCCTCGTAGATCGGCATCGCCCGATCGAGCAGCGCCGCCGACGACGGCCAGGCCTCGACCCGCGTCCCGTCGATCTCGTAGGCGACGCACAGCCGGATCGGGTCGACGCCCGGACAGGATGTCGAGCTTGTTGAGCATGATCGTGCTGACCGAGTTGACCGCGACCGCGTAGCGCGTCGACACGGCATCGAACCAGCCGACCCGGCGCGGCCGGCCGGTCGTCGTGCCGACCTCGTGGCCGCGCTCCGCGATCCCCGCCCCGACGTCGTCGAGCAGCTCGGTCGGGAACGGGCCCGGAGCCCGACCCGCGTCGCGTAGGCCTTCATCACGCCGAAGACCTCGTCGATCTGGCGCGGCCCGATCCCGCCGCCGGTGCACGCGCCGCCGGCGATCGGGGACGAGGACGTCACGAACGGGTAGGAGCCGTGATCGAGGTCGAGGAGCGTGCCCTGGGCGCCCTCGAGCAGGACGTGCTCGCCGCGCCGGAGGGCGTCCTGGACGAGCCACGTCGCGTCGGCGAGGTGCGGCGCGAGGCGGCGGCCCCAGGCGAGCGCCTGCTCGACGAGCGGCTCGACCTCGAACCGTTCGCGTCGACCCGAGCGCAGCCAGGACGGCGTTCTTCTCCGGCAGGATCCGGGCGAGCTTCGTCCGCATCGCGTCGGCGTCGAGCAGGTCCTCCATCCGCAGCCCGATCCGCGCCGCGCGGTCCTCGTAGGCCGGCCCGATGCCGCGCCCGGTCGTGCCCGACCTTGGCCTTCCGCGAGCCGCATCTCGCGAGCGACGTCCAGGGCGACGTGGTACGGCATGATCACGTGCGCCGCGAAGCTGACCCGCAGCCGCCCGACGTCGATCCCGCGCGAGGTCAGCCCGTCGATCTCGTCGATCAGCGTCGCCGGATTGACGACGACGCCCGGCCCGATGACCGGGACGATGTGCGGGTAGAGCACGCCCGACGGCACGAGGTGGAGCTTGAAGACCTCGTCGCCGAGCACCACCGTGTGGCCGGCGTTGTCGCCGCCCTGGTAGCGCACGACGAGGGCCGTCTGCTCGGCCAGGAAGTCGGTCGTCTTGCCCTTGCCCTCGTCGCCCCACTGGAGCCCGACGATCACCGTCGCGGGCATCAGCCGCGCCTCCCGGGAGGCCCGGGGCGCCGGACGTGAAAAGACCCCGGTCGGCGCCGGGGTCCAGGGTAGACATCTCCCGCGAAACTCCGCCGGCGTGGTGGCGAAGCGGGGCGTCGAAGGTGGTCACACGCCTCACGGGACGAATGACGCGCCCTCCTCGAGCAACGGCGGTCTCCTTGAGTGCACGCGGGGCCGCGAGGACGGGGCCAGTATCGCACGCGACGAGTCGCCGCGCCGGGTCGACGGCGACATCCGCCTCGGAGCGCCCGGTCGGTCCGCGCCGTCGTGACCCGTTCGTCCGGGCACGTCCGGCCGACGGTCCGGTCCGCTCGGCGGGACGTTCGGTCGGCGGTCCGCAGGACTTTCGGCGGGACTCCCGGAGGGAGGCCGGCAAGTAGCCTTGTCGAGTGATGCGCCTGCTCGGGGGGCTTGGGTCTCCTCGCCCCGATTTCGCTGCTCGTCGTCTGGATCGCCTCCCCGGCGCCATCGACTCGCGGACCGACGAGGGCACCCGCTCGATCATCGCATCGCTCATGGCGGGCACGATGGGCGTGTCGCTGACCGCCGGGCTCGTCTTCATGTACATCCGCCTCCGTCTCGGCCGCCTCATCCGGGCCGCCGAGACGCCTGGCCGACGGCGATCTCGACGTGCGAGTCGGATCGACCCCCCGGTCGCGCGGTCTCGAAGGCCGTCTGGCGCGAGCGATCGACTCGATCTCGGTGGCGCTGGCGGAGACGACCAATGCCGCGACCTACGACAAGCTGACCGGCGTCAGCAACCGCCAGACGCTGCTCGCGAACCTCTTCGCCGAGGTCGAGCGGTCGAACCGCTACGAGCGGCTCGCTGTCGGTGGCGTTCGTCGACATCGACCACTTCAAGAGCGTCAACGACAACTACGGCCACGCGGCCGGCGACCTCGTCCTGCGGGCGGTCGCCCAGACCCTGAAGGCCAACCTCCGCGCGTCGGACCAGGTCGGTCGCTACGGCGGCGAGGAGTTCATGCTCCTCCTGACCGAGACCGACGTCGAGGAAGGCGCCAACCTCACCGAGAAGCTCCGCAACCTCGTCGCCCGCCAGAGCGTTCCACGTCGCCGACGGCCAGGCGATCACGGTCACGATCTCGATCGGCATCGCCGGCGGCAAGGGCGGCCTGCTCCGGACCGACGCCCTCGTCCGCGACGCGGATGCCGCGATGTACTCCGCGAAGTCGCTCGGCCGTAACCAGACCTACATCTTCGCCGAGCCCGACGAGGACGCCCGCGTCCCGCGCGCGCCGATCTCGGCGGTCGGCCGGGCGCTCGCGATGGAGGTCGGCCGGGCGGCGCGCGACGCCGCGACGGCCAGCCTCACGTCGGTCATCTCGCCGCTCCCCCACTACCGCGGCCAGCCGTCGGCGCTGATCGCCTCGATCGTCGTCGCGATGGCCCAGAACCTCGACCTGCCCGAGGCCGAGGTCGACCGGATCCGGACGCGCCGCCCTGCTCCACGACGTCGGCAAGGTCGCCGTGCCCGCAGGAGATCCTCGACAAGCCGGCCGCCCTGTCGTCGGCCGAGTGGCGGACGGTCGTCCAGCACCCGCGCATCGGCCAGGTGATCCTCGAGCAGGCGGCGGCCCTCAAGGACGCGGTGCCGATCATCCTCCACCACCACGAGCGCTACTCGGGCCACGGCTATCCGTTCGGGCTGCGCGGCAACGACATCCCGCTCGGCGCCCGGATCGTCGCGATCGCCGACGCCTACGACGCGATGACCCACGACCGGCCGTACAAGCGGGCGATGAGCCACGACGACGCGATCAAGGAGCTGCGCCGCCACGCCGGGACGCAGTTCGACCCCGAGCTCGTGTCGTTGTTCTGCGACCTGTTCGCGCGCGTGGCGCCCGTGCCCGATCCGCGGATCGTGGCGATGACCGCGCCGGCCGTGGCGCTCGAGGCGTCACATCCCGCTCCGCGCCGGCGGCGCCGCTCGACGAACCTGCCGAAGCCGACGGTCGTGTCGAGCGAGGGCCAGACCTCCGCCGCGAGCTGAGTCTCGCTCGCGGCCACGCGGGCCCGCCGCTCCGCCCGAAAGCCCTCCCACCACACACGACCGCCGGATACGTTGCCGTGAAGTCCCCGTGAACCGCCGGTGCAGAGCCGCCTGCTAGGTTCCGCTTGCCCGCCAGGCAACAGCCGGTCCCGCCGAGCGACACGTCCAGGTCCGCCGACCACCGATGGTCCACGACCCGCCGGATGGCCCGACCGCCGGGGCCGGCGCCTCTTCCACTCCGTGCCCGCCGGCACGTCGTCCCGCCGCGCCCGCCATGTCGTTTCCGCCGGAACGCAGCGCCGCCGACCTCATCGTCGGTCGGCCGAGAAGGAGTACGGACCGTGAATCGGGTCCTCTTGACCGGTCGCCTCACCCGCGACCCGGAGATGCGCAGCCTCGCCAGTGGCAAGGCCGTGACGCAGTTCAGCGTCGCAACCAACGAGTACATCGGCCAGGGCAAGGAGCGCGCCGAGTACCACAACATCGTGACCTGGGATCGGCTCGCCCAGACTTGCGGCGAGTTCCTCGGCAAGGGCCAGCAGGTCGCCATCGAGGGCCGGATCCAGACCCGGACCTGGGACGATGACGCCGGCAAGCGCCACTGGAAAACCGAGATCGTGGCCAGCCACGTCGAGATGCTGTCGGGCCGTCGCAAGAAGGACTACGCCGCAGAGTCGGCGGCGAATGGGCTCGCTGCCCAGGCCGCGACCTACGGCGACGAGGACGAGGCCGACGACGGCGAGGCGGCGGCGATCGCGGCCGCGGCCGAGCCCCTCACCGAAGCGGACGAGGCGGTCGTCGCCGCGTGAGTGTCCTCGCGGCACGCATCGCTCGTTCGCATCCAGGACCGGCGGCGGCTTCCCCTCCCGCCGCCGGTCCCGCTCTGCTCAGTAGATCGTCGCGGGACCGACGAACTCGAAGGTCGACACGGCGAGGATCACGTAGACGAGCACCAGCAGGCGGCCTCGAGCCAGTTCGACTCGCCGTCGAGGGCGATCAGGGCGCTGATCCCGACAGCCGCGGCGACTGCGGCGACCTCGAGCGGCGTGAAGACGAGGGTCATGTCCTGGCCGACGACCAGGCCGAAGAGGACGAGGTGGGTCCTCGACTGGCTCATCGCGAACGAATCCTAGCGGCCCGACGACTGCTCGGTTCGGGACGCCGACGCGCGATGCTGCTGGAGGAGCCCGGCCGCCGTCGCCGGATCGGCGTAGGAGCCCTGCGTGCCGGGTCGGGTCACGCTGTCCGAAGCCATCGCGCTCCCCAGCGACGCGGCCGCGGCCGGACGCCAGCCGAGCCCGAGGCCGACGGCGAACGCGCCGACGAACGCGTCGCCAGCGCCGGTCGTGTCGACGGCGTTCACCGCGGGTGCCGGAATTCGGGACAGCTCTCCGGTCCGCAGCCGCAGGACGACGCCGTGCTCGCCGAGCGTGACCGCCAGGTTCACCCCGAGCCGTTCGCCGAGCGCGTCGATCTCGGCCGCCCGGTCGTCGGACGAGCCGTTGAGCGGTCGGCCGCCGATCAGGACGAACTCCGTCTCGTTCGGGACGAGCCAGTCCGTCGTCGCGAGAAGCTCGCGCTCGATCGTTGCCCCGGGCGCCGGGTTCAGGACGGTCACCGCTCCGACCCCTCGCGCCGCCACGAACGCCGCCGCAGTCGCTGCCTGCGGGATCTCGAACTGGCCGACGACGACGGCCGGATGGATCCGCTCGACGACGGCGGCGGCAGCCTCAGGCCCGACGAGCGCGTTGGCTCCGCTCACGATGATGATCCGATTCATGCCGGCCGCGTCGACCCAGATCGGAGCGACACCGGTCGTGGACGAGACGACCGCGACGTCGTCCGTGGCCACGCCCTGATCGGACAGGTTCGCCACGACGGCCCGGCCGTTCGGATCGTCGCCGACCGCGGCGACCATCGCCACCCGTGCCCCGAACCGTGCCGCAGCGACGGCCTGGTTCGCGCCCTTTCCCCCGAACCCCTGGAGGAACGACCGTCCGACGACGGTCTCGCCCGCGTCCGGAAGCCGGTCGGCGAACGCGACGAGGTCGATCATCGTGCTGCCGACGACCACGATCCGGAGGTCGGCCGGGCTCGTCGCGGGGCGATCCACCGTCATCCGCCGTTCCCGCCGTTCCCGCCGACGCGATACAGACGGCGTCGCGGGATCCCGGTCTCGGTCGCCACGGTCCGTGCGGCATCGCCACGGGACAGGCCCGCGGCGACACGCCGCTCCACCTCGACGAGCGCCGCCGCCTCGGCGTCGGCCCGAGACGCGGCGGCGACCTGCGCTCCGCTGCCGCCGCCGGTCAGCGCCTGGTCCCAGGCGCCCACGACCAGCGCGAACTCCCCGCGGAGCGTCAGCTCGCCGCTCCGTGCCCGGTCGACGAGCTCGCCGAGCGTTCCCCGGATGATCTCCTCGTGGAGCTTCGTGAGCTCCCGCCCGATCGCGGCCGGCCGGTCCGCGCCACAGACGGTTGCCAGGTCGACGAGCGTGGCCGCGACCCGTCCGGGCGCCTCGTAGATCACCGTGCCCCGCTCGTCGGCCGCGATCCGGGCCAGCCGCTCCCGGCGATCCCGACCCGAGCGCGGCAGGAACCCCTCGAACGACCAGCGCGGCCCCGTGATCGCTGTTGCCGCCACGACCGCCAGGACCGCCGATGCGCCCGGGATCGGGACGACCACCCCGCCCTCGGCGGCCCACGCACCGACCAGGTCGTCACCCGGATCGCTGATCGCGGGCGTGCCGGCGTCGGTGACGAGCGCCAGGTCCGCCCCACCCCGAAGGTGCGCGAGCAGGTCCGCGAGCCGGCCCGACCCGCTCTGGGCGTGGAAGCTCGTCGTCCGGGTGGCGATCCCGTGGCGATCCAGCAGCCGCCGCGTCAGCCGGGTGTCCTCGGCCGCGATCAGCGGAACGCTCTTGAGCACCTCGAGCGAGCGCAACGTCACGTCGGACAGGTTGCCGATCGGCGTCGCGACCACGAACAGGCGGCCACCGGTCTCGCCACCCACGCCCGGGCCCGCCGCGGGGGTTGAAGCGGCAGCCGAGCGGGCCCCGGCCCCGGCGCCCGCGGAAGCGCGTCCGCCCACTCGCGGTGCGCTCACCCGCCGTGGGCTCACTCGCGCGCGGAGCCCGGCCTCCGCCGCGGATACAGGTAGTCGACCCCCGCCGTCCGCGGCCCGAGCTTGGCGATCGGCGGGACCTGCCGCTTGAACTCCGAGGTGGCGATCATCCGGTCGACCCGGGCGACCATCACGGGGTCGAATCCGAGCGCCGTCATCTCCTCGTCGGACCGGCGTTTGTCGACCCGCCAGAAGAGCAGCCGATCGAGGACCGGGTAGCTGAAGCCGGCCTCGGTCTCATCGGTCTGGCCGGGCCACAGGTCGGCCGATGGCGCCTTGCGGATGATCTCGTCAGGGACGCCGATCGCCGCCGCCAGCTGGCGGACCTGGCTCTTGTAGAGGTCGCCGATCGGGTTGAAGGCGCACGCGCTGTCGCCGAAGAGGGTCGTGTAGCCGATCAGCGACTCGGTCTTGTTGCCGGTGCCCACGACGAGGCCGCCCCAGGTGACCGATCGGTCGTACAGGACCGCCATCCGCTGGCGGGCCATGAAGTTGCCGCGGCGGAGCGGCGCGGCGTCCGGATCGGACGCGAAGTAGCCGTCGACCATCGGGCTGATCTCGACGAGCTCGCTCGTTACCCCGAGCCGCCGGACGACCTCCTGTGCGTCGGTCCGTGACTCGTCCGCCGACGTCCGGTACGGCATCAGCACGCACAGCAGGCGCTCCGGTCCGATCGCCTCCGCCGTCAGGAACGCCACCAGGGCCGAGTCGATCCCGCCCGACAGGCCGAGCACGGCGCGCTCGAAGCCAGCCTGGCGGAGCTGGCCGCGGATGAACTCGCCGATCACCCGGCGAGCGACGTTCGTATCGATCGCCAGCTCGTCGGGCAGCTCGAACAGGGCAGTGCCGTCGGCAGCGGCAAACGCGGTCACCGGCTGGCTCCCCGGCGGAAGCCGATCGGCTCGCGGGCAGGATCGCCGGGCGCGACGTCGAGCCCCGCCTCGGCCAGGTCGTCGGCGGTCGAATCGGACGCCAGGCCGGCTCGCTCGGCCACGATCCGGGTCAGCTCGCGGACCTGGAGCTCGGGCCGCTCGTCGCGCAGGAGCGGCAGGGCGAGTCGCTCGCGGCGGAGATCGGCCAGCGGGACGTCGACCGTGAAGAGGCCCTCCTCGAACAGCGGTGCCCCGAAGAGGGCGTGGCCGTTCGGGGCGATCACCTCCGAGCCGCCCCAGAACGAGATCGACTCGTCGACGCCGACGCGATTGCAGAAGATCACCACCGACGTCGTCAGTTGGGCGTAGGTCCGCATGAGCGTCCGCCACGAGGCCGCGGTCCCGAGTCCGACCTCGTTGGTCGCGGCGAGGTCGCGGCCCGGCGACGACGATACGTTGATCAGGATCTGGGCGCCGTCGAGGGCGAGCATCTGGGGCACGGTCAGGTGCCAGAAGTCCTCGCAGATGGCGATCCCGACGCCGACCCCCAGCCGCGACGGCGATGCCCGCAGGAGATCGCCCGCGGCGAAGAAGCGCCGCTCGTCGAACAGGCCGTAGGTCGGCAGGAAGAGCTTGCGGTGGACGTGCCGGATCTGGCCGTCCTCGAGCAGGGCAGCCGCGATGAAGAGCCGGTGGTCGGCCGATTCCTCGACGAACGAGACGACCGCGGACAGGTCACGGGTTGCGGCCGCCAGCGCCCGCCAGCCGCGGGTCGTCGAGCCGGATCGCGACCTCCGAAGCGAGGTCCTGCAACAGGTAGCCCGTCAGGCCCAGCTCGGGGAAGACGACGAGCCCGGCGCCGCGCCCGCGGGCCTCGTCGATCAGCTCGTGATGGCGAGCCAAATTCGCATCGAACATCCCGAGCCGGGGTGCGATCTGGGCGAGAGCCACGGTCAGCGTCGTCACGTCCCGGAGCATAGCCGCTGACGCTCGCAGCGCGACCGGGTCCGTTCGAGCGCGAGCGCGAGCCGCGCCATCGCCCTGCCATCCGGAACGCGCACCAGGACGAGGCCCGGTGAACCCGGAGCGACCCTTGACGCGTACCTCCCGACAAGGCGCCGGACGCATGACAATTCGCCATGCACGCGTGCTAGGCTACCCGGCACCCGCGACCTGCGGCCCGTGGGCCGAACGCGCGCGGAACCCGGCGCTCCAACCAGGAACGGATGCGACGTGCCTGGCCAGGGAGCCGTTTGAGGAGGAGTCCAGGAATGACCCGAACCAGGAAGTGGTCGCCGCTCGCCGTTCTCGGCGCGGTTGCGATCGTCTTCACGGCCTGCGGAGGTTCGGCGAGCCCGAACCCGAGCACACCCGCCGCAACGAGCGGCGCCAGCGTGGCCGCCCCCAGCCAGGCCGCCAGCCAGGCGGCATACGACGGCATGGTCTATCCGGAGACGGGCGAGGCCCCCTGCGGCACGGCCCCGTACACCGGCCAGCTCAAGAAGATCACGGCCGTCGACGCGCTCACGGTCGAGTTCCAGCTGTGCGGCCCGGCCGCCGACTTCCTGCCGAAGATCGCCTTCAGCGCGTTCGGCATCCACGACTCGGGCTATCTGACCGCACACGGCACGGACGGCAGCCTGCTCGACAAGCCGAACGGCACCGGGCCGTTCACGCTCAAGGAGTGGAGCCGCGGGAACCGGATGGTCTTCTCGGCGTTCGACGGCTACTGGGGCACCAAGGCCCTGACCCCGAACCTCGAGTACCAGTGGTCGGACGACGCCGCCTCGCGCCTCCTGGCGCTCCAGGCCGGCACCGTCGACGGGATCGACAACCCGGGCACCAACGACATCAAGGTGATCCAGGGCGACACCACGCTCCAGTACAAGGAGCGCGCGGGCCTGAACGTCTCGTTCCTCGGCATGAACAACACGGTCAAGCCGTTCGACAACGAGAAGGTCCGCCAGGCGATCGCCAAGGGCATCGACCGCAAGCAGATCGTTGACAACTTCTATCCGGCCGGATCGACCGCGGCCGACTACTTCACGCCGTGCGAGATCCCCTTCGCGTGCGAAGGCGACAAGCAGTGGGACTTCGATCCGGCAGGCGCCAAGGCGCTCCTCGCCGAGGCGGGCTTCCCGAACGGCTTCGACACGAAGATCCACTTCCGCGCGGCCGTCCGCGGCTACGTGACCGATCCGCCGCTCATCGCGACGGAGATCTCACAGCAGCTCAAGGCCAACCTCAACATCAACGCCGAGCCCGAGCTTCTCGAGTCGGCCGCGATGCTCGACGGCTTCGCCGCCGGCACCCTGCCCGGCCTGGCGATGGTCGGCTGGGGCGCGGACTATCCGGATCCGTCGAACTTCCTCGACTACCACTTCGGCTCCGGCTCCGGCAAGAAGTTCGGGACCCCGTTCCCGGACATCGTCGAGGCCCTCAACAAGGGCGTTGCGACCGCTGATCCGGCGGCCCGCACCGCGGCCTACACCACGGCCAACAACCTGATCAAGCAGCACGTTCCCGCGTTCTTCATGGTTCACGGAGCCTCGGGCGCCGGCTACAAGGCCGACATCGAGAATGCCTACGCGTCGGTCTTCGGCGCGGAGCGCTTCGAGAAGATGAAGGCCGGCGACCGCGACACGCTCGTCTGGATGCAGAATGCTGAGCCGCTCAGCATGTACTGCGCCGACGAGACCGACGGCGAGACCCTCCGCGCCTGCGAGATGGTCAACGAGTCGCTCTACGCCTACGAGGTCGGAGGCGCCGCCGCGGTGCCGTCCCTGGCCACGGAGTGCACGGCCAATGCC
This sequence comes from uncultured Chloroflexia bacterium, assembly GCA_963746075.1. Lineage (GTDB taxonomy): Bacteria > Chloroflexota > Limnocylindria > Limnocylindrales > CSP1-4 > CF-46. The sequence goes on along the minus strand of CAVUZY010000004.1, from coordinate 1,116,948 downwards.
GAGTCCACGATCTGGACCTGCAAGCTGCGGTCGGGCGTGAAGTTCCATGACGGTGCCGATCTCGACGCCAACGACGTCGTGATGAGCTTCGCCGTCCAGTGGGATGCCAAGCACCCCCTCCACAAGGGCCGCACCGGCGCGTTCGAGTACTTCCCCGGTCTCTGGGGTGGGTTCCTCAATCCGCCTGCTACCTGATCGATCGCGCCGCGATCGATCCGACTCGCCAAGGGGGCGCCGCCATTGGCGGCGCCCCTTCGCTACCCGCCGTCGGAGTCGAGGGTTGATCTGACGCCGTGGCCAAGTTCATCGTCCGTCGCTTTCTGGTCACGATCCCGGTCCTGTTCGGGATCGTGTTCGTCGTGTTCGCCCTCGCCCGGATCATCCCCGGCGACCCATGCCGGGCCGTCCTCGGCGAGCGCGCCACCGACGCGGTCTGCAACGACTTCATCGTCCGCTACGGCCTCGACCAGCCGATCCCGATCCAGTTCGGCCGGTACCTGGAGCAGCTGGCCAGCGGCGACCTCGGCAACTCGATCAAGCACTCCCGCCCGGTCACGACGCTCCTGATCGAGCGCCTGCCGACGACCATCGAGCTGACGATCCTGGCGATGATCTTCGCGATCGTGATCGGGATCCCGCTGGGCCTGATCTCGGCCTACCGCCGGAACTCCCCGGTCGACGTCGGCACGATGATCATCGCCAACCTCGGGGTGTCCGTCCCCGTCTTCGTGCTGGGCCTGGTGCTCGCCTTCCTCTTCGCGATCGTCCTGAAGGACACGCCGTTCGCGCTGCCGCCGTCGGGCCGCCTGACCAGCGGGGTCACGGTCATCCCGCTGGCGGAGGTCTGGGGCCTGGAGAGCTGGACCGGGCCACCGCGGGCCTTCCTGGACTTCGTGTCCGGCATCTACATCTTCAGTGGCCTGATCAGCGGCCAGTTCGCGGCCGCCGCCGACGCCTTCCGCCACCTGATCCTGCCGGCGATCGCGCTCGGGACGATCCCGCTCGCGATCATCGCCCGGATCTCGCGCTCCAGCCTGCTCGAGGTGCTCGGCCAGGACTTCGTCCGCACGGCTCGGGCCAAGGGCCTCGGGGAGCGGGCCGTCGTGCTCCGCCACGGCGCCCGGAACGCGCTGCTGCCGGTCGTCACGGTGATCGGGCTCCAGCTGGGGGCGCTGCTGTCCGGCGCCGTCCTGACCGAGACCGTCTTCAACCTGGCCGGCGTCGGGCGTTCGCTGTTCGAGGCGATCTCCGGACGAGACTACGTCGTCATCCAGGGCTTCACGCTCCTGATCGCCGTGATCTATGTCACCGTCAACTTCATCGTCGATGTCTCGTATGGATTCCTGGACCCGAGGATCCGACACTGATGACCAGTCAGCCCACGGCCCAGCCGCTGCCCGTCGTCGACCCGCTGGCCGCCACCCGCCCGGCGAGCCTCTGGCGCGACACGATCGCGGCGATCCTCCGCCAGCGATCGGCCGTGGTCGGCCTGATCATCCTGGGCATCCTCGTGTTCACGGCCGTCTTCGCGCCGCTGATCGCGACCCACGCCCCGGATGGCCGGCTGCTCGGGGTCGAGCCGGGTGTCACCCAGCGTGGCGCGCCCTGCATCCACCTGCTCGGCTGTCCGGCCGACAAGCCGGAGCACATCTTCGGGACGGACGGCAACTTCCGGGACGTGTTCAGCCGGGTCGTGTACGGCGCCCGGACCTCGCTCGTCATCGGCCTCGCGGCGATCGGCTTCGCGATCCTCGTGGGGACGATGATCGGCGCCCTGGCCGGCTACATCGGCGGTTGGGTCGACGACGTCCTGATGCGCCTGATGGACGTCGTCCTGGCCTTCCCGTCGCTGCTCCTGGCGATCGCGATCGTGACCGCCGTGGGGCCGAGCCTGATCAACGCGCTCTTTGCGATCGGAATCGTGTCCGTGCCGATCTATGCCCGGGTCGCCCGCGCCGCCGTCCTGTCGACCCGCGAGAGCGACTACGTCACGGCATCGCGCGCCCTCGGCGAGTCGAACATCGGAATCCTCGTCCGGCGGATCATGCCGAACTCGCTGACGCCGCTCGTCGTCCAGGGCACGCTCGGGATCGGCGGCGCCGTCCTCGAGATCGCCGCCCTGGCATTCGTCGGCGTCACCGGCGACATCACCCGGCCCGAGTGGGGGTCGATGATCGGCCTCGAGCGCAACCAGCTGTTCAACTCGCCCCACATCATCCTGGCGCCGGCGGCCGCGATCACGCTCACCGTCCTCGGCTTCAACCTCCTGGGCGACGGGCTGCGCGACGCCCTCGACCCCCGGCTGAACCGATGACCACGGCACCGAACGCGACCGACCCCGGCCCGACCCTCGGGGTCAGCCTCGACGAGACGACGATCGAGGAGCTCCTGCCGGCGTCCGCCCGCCGCCCCAAGAAGGAGCGCGGCGACAAGCCCCTGCTCGAGGTCAAGGGCCTCCGGACCAGCTTCTACACCCGCGACGGGGTGGTCCGGGCCGTCGACGGCATCGACTTCCACGTCGATCGCGGCGAGATCATGGGCCTCGTCGGCGAGTCCGGCTGCGGCAAGAGCGTCACGTCACTGTCGATCATGGGTCTGGTCGGCCGCCCCGGCAAGGTCGAGGCGGGCGAGGTCCTGTTCGACGGCCGCGACCTCCTGAAGGTCGGCCAGAACGAGATGCGCAAGCTCCGCGGCGACCAGCTGAGCATGATCTTCCAGCAGCCACAGTCGTCGCTGAACCCCGTCTGGGATGTCGGGCGCCAGATCGGCGAGGTCCTGGAGATCCACCGCGGGATGAAGCGCGGTCCGGCTCGCCAGCGGGCCCTCGAGCTGCTCCGGATGGTCGGGATCCCCGATCCCGAGCGACGGCTGAAGGCCTATCCCCACGAGATGTCGGGCGGCATGGCCCAGCGGGTGATGATCGCCATGGCCCTGGCCTGCGAGCCGGAGCTCCTGATCGCCGACGAGCCCACGACCGCGCTTGACGTCACGATCCAGGCCCAGATCCTGGACCTGATGCGGAACCTCCGCGAGCAGACCGGGACGGCGATCATCCTGATCACCCACGACCTCGGCGTCGTCGCCGAGATGTGCGATCAGGTCGCGGTGATGTACGCCGGCGAGATCGTCGAGCACACCGACGTCCGGACGCTGTTCCGGCAGCCCCGCCACCCCTACACGCGCGGCCTGATCGCCTCGCTCCCGGTCGTCGGCGACGCGCGCGAGGTGCTCAGCGTGATCCCGGGCAACGTTCCGAACCTGATCGACGTTCCGAAGGGCTGCCGGTTCGCGCCGCGCTGCGCGTCCCGCGTCGCCGAGGACAACGCGATGGCGATCGACGTCCATCCCGGGCTGCACCCGCTCGAGCCGGCCCACGAGGTCCGGTGCTGGCTCTACCACGACGCCAATGGCCGCCTGATCCCGCGTCCGGACGGCTGGGTCCCGCGGACCGACGTCTCCGCCGAGGAGGTCCTCGCGACCGGCGCAATCGCCGACGCCGGCGCGGCGGCGGCCGGCACGGCCGCCCTCCCGGGAGGCGAGTCGTGACCCTCGACACGCCGGTCGGCGCGACCGCTCCGGGACCGGCTCCGTCGTCGTCGGACGACCGGACGCCGCTGGTCCAGGTCCGCGACCTCGTCAAGCACTTCCCGATCCACGGCGGGGTGCTCCAGCGAACCGTTGCGAAAGTCCAGGCAGTCGACGGCGTCAGCTTCGACATCTTCCGGGGCGAAACGCTGGGCCTGGTCGGCGAGTCCGGCTGCGGCAAGACGACCGTCGGCCGGCTGCTCCTCCGCCTGATCGAGCCGACGTCGGGCTCGATCCGCTTCGACGGCACGGACATCGCGGCGCTCAAGGGCCCGGCCCTGAAGCCATACCGGCGGCGGATGCAGATCATCTTCCAGGATCCGTACGCGTCGCTGGACCCGCGCACGCCGATCGGCGACAGCATCGGCGAGGGCCTCCGGATCCACGGGATCGGGACGCCGTCCGAGCGACGCATCCGGGTCCAGACGATCATGGATCTCGTCGGGCTGGCGCCGTACCACGCCCGGCGCTATCCGCACGAGTTCTCGGGCGGGCAGCGTCAGCGGATCGGAATCGCCCGGGCGCTCGTGGTCCGGCCGGATCTCGTCGTCTGCGACGAGCCCGTCTCGGCGCTCGACGTCTCGATCCAGGCCCAGGTGCTCAACGAGCTGAAGGCGCTCCAGCGCGAGCTCGGGCTGACGTATCTGTTCATCGCCCACAACATGGGCGTCGTCGAGCACATCAGCGACCGGGTGGCGGTGATGTACCTCGGCAAGGTCGCGGAGCTGGCCGAGCGACGGGAGATGTTCCGGGCGCCCGAGCACCCGTACACGCAGGCCCTGATGTCGGCGATCCCGATCCCGGACCCGGAGCTGCGACGCAAGCGGATCATCCTGCGCGGCGACGTCCCCTCGCCGGTCAACCCGCCGAGCGGCTGCCACTTCAACCCGCGCTGCCAGCTGCGCGCCGAGCTCGGCGGACCGGAGATCTGCGCGACCACCGAGCCGCCGCTCCTGGACGCCGGCGGCGAGCACCTCGTGGCGTGCCACTTCCGGGGCGCCGCCGCGCAGTCCTGAAGCCAGCCCCACAGGCGGCAACGCCGCCCTGATGCGTCCGCGGCACCGAAAACGGGCGCCCGACCCCGCCGAAGGGATCGAGCGCCCGGTGTCAGGTCTGACGACGGGAGCGCGTCAGCCCTTGATGTACCAGTCCACGGCGTTCCACGTGGGGCCCGCCTGGGTCGGGTTGGCGAAGAAGTTGCCGACCTTCGGCGACGAGAGGTCGACCTGCTTGCGGTAGTAGAGCGGGATCTCGACCGTCTGGTCGACATAGATCTTCTGGAACTCGGCCATCGCCTCCCGGATGACCTCGAAGTCGACGCTGTTCGCGACGGTCTCGAGGGCGGCGTCGATGCCCGTGTCCTTCACCTGGGCATCGTTGACGCCGGCCGGCTCGAACTGGCTGCTGTGATAGCTGAAGTAGTTGCCGAGCGGATCGATCGAGCTCGTGAACGCGTGCTCTGCGAGGTCGTAGTTGCTGCGCGACAGCGCGCACGGCGTGTCGATCGTGGATTCGTTGTAGGTGGCGAAGATGTTGGCCGGATCGACGGCGTTGGGAACGCCCTCGATGCCGACATCCTTGAGCCAGCCGGCCACGAGGGCCAGCGTGTCCTGGCGGACCTGCCGCGACGTCGTGCAGAGCTCGATCTTGGCCTTCAGGCCGTCCTTGACCCGGATCCCGTCGGCGCCGGGGATCCAGCCGGCGGCGTCGAGGATCGAGCGGGCCTTGTCGGGGTCGAACGTGATCGGCGGCTGATCCGCGAAGAACCAGGCTCCGGGCGAGACAAAGGTGTTCGCGACCTGGACGGTGCCGCCCAGGAGACGGGTGTTGATCGCGTTCTTGTCGACGGCGTAGGCGACGGCCTGGCGCATCGCCGGGTCGGCCATCGGGCAGCCGGGACCACGATCCTGGACGGTCGCGTTGCGCGAGCAGCCACCCGTGCCCTTGGCGGTGTCGACCTGGTCGCTGTCCGACCAGTTCGGGCGGAGGAACTCGTAGGTCAGGGCCGGGATCGCCGAGACCTGCTCGCCGAGGTCCTCGACCTTCGGGATGTCGGAGTCCTGGAGATCCGTGGCGAAGTCGATCTCGTTGGCCTTGTAGCCGGCGATCATCGCGTCGGCATCGCCGTACCACTTCCAGATCAGGCTATCGAGGTGGGCCGGCTTGCCGGTGGCGAAGCTGGTGTAGTTCGGGTTCTTGACGAGGCGCAGCTCGGCGCCCGGCGTCACGGTCTCGAACTTGAACGCGCCGCTGACGGGCAGCTTGGCGATCTCGTTCGAGCGGAAGCCGGCGCCGGAGACCTGGTCCTTGATCGGAATCGCGGCCAGGTAGTGGCGCGGCAGCGGGGCCACGGCCAGGGTGATGTAGCCCTCGTAGATCTTCGGGAAATGCCAGACCATCTCGGTGTCGCTGGTGCAGTCGACGCCGCTGATCGCCTGGTAGCTGGTGAGCGTCCCGATGCCGGTGTTGTCCTTGTCGAGGACCCACTCCCAGGCGTACTTGAAGTCGTCGCACGTGAGGGGCTCACCGTCAGACCACTTCAGGCCGTCGCGAAGGGTCCAGGTGACCGTCATCGCGTCGCTGCCCGTGCCGGGCACCTTGACGCCGCCGTTGTCGAGCGTCGGCACGCCGGTGGCCAGATCCGGGGCGTACTTGTAGTCATATGTGAACACGACCAGGGTCGCCCATGCGGCCGAGGCGACATTGGCCTCGGTGACCTGGCCGGCGTAGAACGGGTTGAACTGGTTGGCTTCCTGCCAGTCACCGATGATGATCTGGCCGCCGTCCGTGCCGTCCTCCGGCTTGTATGCGGTGTTGAACAGGTCGATCTTGCCGCGACCCACGCTCGGCGCGGGACTGCCGGCGGCAGGCGTCGTCGCGCCCGGTCCGGCCGACGCGGGCGCCTGGGTCGGTGGCGCCGCGCCCTGGCAGGCCGCCAGGAGCAGCCCCGCAACGATCGGAAGGCTGGAACGAATTCTGGTCACCGGCTGTCCTCCACATCTCCCGTCCCGTCGTGCGACGGTCTTCCGGCCTCGCCGGACCCGTCGACGCGGGCACGCCGGCCCCGCGGCCGTGAACCGATGCGGAAGGTCACGCCCGCGGGGCCGCGGTTCGAGGGCGACGGTCTCGTCGTCCCCGGGTCCATCCTCGGGATGGCGCGGCCGCCGGCAAGGCACACCGGTCCGCGGTGGCACCGGAGCGTTCCCGTGACAGTGGTCGAGCCGATGGGAACGGCCGAGGCGGCGCGAACGGGCCGGGCCGGTGCGGACCGCCCGGAGCGGACCGCCCGGTCCATGAGGCGGGGTCGCCTCGGATGAACCGCGACCCCATCCGCGCGGTATCCGCTGATGACGATCCCGGAGATCCGCCCGCTCGACGGCCTGGGTAGTTGCTCGGAGGAAGGCCGCTGTTCAGCCCGCCGATCGTTCTCGACCGCGAATTGGCTGTGCCGCTGTACCGCCAGATCGAGAGCCAGCTCCGTGCGGCCATCGTCGACCGGCTGCTCCGGCCGGGGACCGTCCTGCCGGGCATCCGCGCCCTCGCCCGCGAGCTCGGCGTCGCCGCCGTCACGGTCATCACCGCGTATGACCAGCTGACGGCCGAAGGCTGGCTGGAGCCCCGGCCCGGCCACGGCACGCTGGTCGCTCCGGATCTCCCGCTCGTCCAGCGGACGGCGGGAACACGTCCGCGGTCCGAGCCGTCCGGCGCCGTCCTGCCGAGCTCGACCGGCACGGGTCCGGAGCGCCCGTTCTTCGAGCGCGGCTGGCCCGCGGTCCGCTTCGACTTCCGGACCGGATCCACCCGTCTCGATGTCTTCCCGGTCCGCATCTGGGAACGTCTGCTCCAGGCCGCGTGGCGCGATCTGGCCACGACCAACGATGGCGGCGCGACGGGCTACACGCGGCCCGAGGGCGACGAACGGCTGCGGCGCGAGCTGGCGGCGTACCTCGGTCGGGCCCGCGCCGTCCGCGCCGAGCCGGAGCAGCTCGTGATCACGTCGGGCGCTCAGGGTGCGATGGCCATCGCCGGCCGGCTGTGGCTCGGTGGGGGACGCCGGCTCGCTGTCGAGGATCCCGGGAGCCCGCACCTCCAGCGGACGTTCAGCGGCCTCGGCATCCCGCTCGTCCATGTCCCCGTCGACGAGCGCGGGCTGCCCGTCGACCGCCTCCCCCACGATGCCTCGGGCGTGATGGTCACGCCGTCCTGGCAGTACCCGCGCGGCGGCACGATGCCGATCGCCCGCCGGCTGTTGCTCCTCGAGTGGGCGTCTGCCCACCAGGCGCTGGTGATCGAGGACGACTGTGACAGCGAGCTGCGCTACGAGGGGCATCCCCTGCCCTCCCTCCAGGGACTCGATCCGGACGGGCGCGTCCTGTACGTGGGGACGTTCAGCAAGGTCCTCTATCCGGGCCTGCGAACGGGCTATGCCGTCGTCCCGGAGCCTGTCGTCGGGTCGTTCGTCGCCCAGCTCGAGGCCCTCTACCGCGGGCCGGGCGCGGTCGAGCAGCGGGCCCTTGCCCTGTTCATCGCGGACGGCCAGTTCGAGCGCCACCTCGGTCGTCTTCGGGCGGCGTTCGCCGAGCGACAGCAGGCACTCCTCGACGCGCTCGGTGAGGAGCTCGGCCGGATGGTCAGCGCCGCTCGAGTGCCCGGCGGCACCCACCTGGTCGTCCGGATCGAGGACGACCGGATGACGGCGACCGAGCTCGGGACGCGCGCCCGGTCGCACGATGTGGCGATCGAGCCGCTCGTCGACTCGGCTCACCTGCCGATCCCGGATCGCGAGTTCCTGATGCACTACGGCCGCCTCCGGCCGGACGAGATCCGGCTCGGGGTTCAGCGCCTGGCCCGGGCCGCAACGAGCCGGGCCGGGCGGGCGATCGCCTAGGCGCTCACATGCCCCACGGCGAGCGGGAGCATTCCCATCGAATCGCCGGCCGGCATGCCTAACGGTGGGTCCGCTGATCCCCGACGATGGGACGATGCCAGCGCCCACCCTCAGCCCGGACGCCGAGCGCCTCTTCGAGCTCGGCCGGTTCGACGAGGCGCTGACCGCCTGGCAGGCGATCGCGGCCATCGATCCGCTCGCGGTCCGGGCCCGCGGGCGCGTCGCGGCGTGTCTCGTCGGCCTCGGTCGCCATGGCGAGGCCGCGGCCATCCTCGAGCCGCTCGTCGACGAGCATCCCGGCCAGCTCTTGCTCCAGTACCGCCTGGCCGTCGCCAGGGCCGGGCTGGGTGACTACTCGGCCGCCCTCGATGCCCTCGACGCGGCGGCATCGGCCGGCCTCCGTCTCCGATCCGGACTGGACACGGAGCCGGCGTTCGCGGCCCTTCGCGACCTGGTCCGGTATCCCGCGATCCGCGACCGGATCGCCCGCAACGACGCTCCGACCGCGAGCGAGGCGGGCTTCCGGACGTTCGACTTCTGGGTGGGCAGCTGGGAGGCGCGAACCGAGGACGGCGTGCTCCAGGGGCACAACCGGATCGAGCCCGTCCTCGGCGGCGCCGCCATCGTCGAACGCTGGACGGGGGTCACCGGGTTCCAGGGAACGTCGCTGAACCGCTACGACCGCCGGACGGGGACCTGGCGCCAGACCTGGGTCGACGACCAGGGCGACATCGTCGAGTTCGAGAACGGAGTTGCGACCGACGGCCGGGTCGTCTTCACGGCCAGCGACGCGGACGGCGGGCTGCGGCGCCTCACGTTCGAGGATCGCGGGTCCGATGCGTTCCGCCAGGTCTCCGAGCAGTCGGCCGACGGCGGCCGGACGTGGACGATCGAATACGACTTCCGCTATCGCCGCCTCGGCGGTTCCGAGGGCGTCGCCCGGGCCGGGCCCGTCGGGCCGGAAGACAACGCGTCAGGGCCGGAGCATCCCGCTGGCCCGATCCGATCCTAGTTCGTCAGCAGTCGCTGCTGGAGGATCGCCTGCTCGACCAACGCTCCGATCAGGCGCCGGACCGGGGCGTAGTCGGCGAGGCCCTTCGCGATGGCCTGGCTGCCCGCCACCACGCCGGCTGAGTCCCCGCTGGTGATCGCGTCGCGGAGCTGCTTCGCGCCCGCGGAGATCTGCGGCAGGGCCTTGCGGTAGATCTCGGCCACGGGCTTGGTGCCCTCGTAGATCTCGAGCCGCTCGATGTTCGGCATCAGGCCGTCGATCATCGTCGCGAGGCCGTCGGCGGCGCCCCACATCGCCCGGAGATCCTGCTTCTCGACGGCGTCCTGGAGATCGATCCCGGCCTTCTGGATCTCGCCGTCGGCCGCGCCCATCGCGATCGTCGCGAGGACCGTCGTGCCGGGCCACAGCGCCTGCGACGCACCCGGTGCCCCAGAGCCTGCGGGAGGGGCGACCGAGGCCGGGACGGACGGCGAGCCAGCCGACGGGGACGTCGACCCGCAGGCGGCGACCAGCAGCCCCACCACGAGGCAGGCAAGGAGTCGGGAGCGGCGGCGGGGAAGAGTGACGGTCCGTGGGCCCGGAGCCGCCACCCGGCGGTGGATCATGCCGGATCGGCGACCGCGGTCTCCAGGGCCGACTGCGTCTCGACCGCGGCCGACACGGTCTCGGTGCTGATCTCCTCGGCGAAGTGGCAGGCCGTCTGGTGGCCGCCGCCGAAATCGCGCAGCGCGGGCTCCTCGGTGACGCAGCGCTCGGGGTTGCCGAGCTTCTCGCGCAGCCAGCAGCGGGTGTGGAACCGGCAGCCCTTGGGCGGCGCCGCGGGCGAGGGCACGTCGCCCTTGAGGACGAGCCGCTTCTTGCGCCGGCGCGGGTTCGGGTCGGGGATGGCCGACAGCAGCGCAACCGTGTAGGGGTGGCGCGGATCCTTGTAAAGCTGCTCGACCGCGCCGACCTCCGCGATCTTGCCGAGATACATCACCCCGACCCGGTCGCTGAAGTACTGGACGACCGACAGGTTGTGGCTGATGAAGATGTAGGTCAGGTTGAGATCGCGCCGGAGGTCGATCAGGAGGTTCAGGACCTGGCTCTGGATCGACACGTCGAGGGCCGACACCGGCTCGTCGCAGACGACGATGTCCGGACCAAGCGCGAGGGCCCGGGCGATCCCGATCCGCTGGCGCTGGCCGCCGGAGAACTCGTGGGGATAGCGGCGGGTGTATTCGCGCCGGAGGCCGACCAGCTCGAGCGAGTCCTCGACCTTCTTGTCGCGCGCCTTGCGGTCCTTCATCCCCTGGGCGAACAGCCCCTCGCCGATGATGTCGCTGACCGGCATCCGCGGGTTCAACGACCCGAACGGGTCCTGGAAGATGATCTGCATCTTGCGCCGCAGCGGGCGCAGCTCGTCGGCGCTGATGTTCGTGATGTCGCGACCCGCGAAGGTGATCGTGCCGGCCGTCGGCTCGATCAGGCGCAGGAGCGAGCGACCGAGCGTCGTCTTGCCGCAGCCGGACTCGCCCACGAGGCTGAACGTCTCGCCGGCGTTGACGTCGAAATCGACGCCGTCGACCGCGAACACCGTCCCGATCTGGCGCTTGAGCAGCCCGCCGATGATCGGGAAGTGCTTCTTGAGGCCGCGGACCTGGAGGAGCGTGTTGCCCTCGCCGACCCGGGCGATCTGGAGCGGATCCATCTCGGCGAGCGAATCGCTGCCCTCGACGACGATCGGCCCGGCCGGCGTCTCCTCGAGCGCGGGAGGGGCGGCGGCGTTGGTGGATTCCATCGGGGGGTTCGAGTCCTCCACGTCAGACGATCCCCTGCCCGACGTTCATCTTGCGGTCATGATCCGCGATCGCCTCCGGCAGCCGGCTGGCGCCCGCGGCGGTATGGAGATGGCAGCGTGCCCGATGGCCGCTCGCGCCGGTGTTGTACAGATCCGGCCCCTTCTCGCGGCACAGGTCCCAGGCGTACGGGCAGCGCGGCTCGAAGCGGCAGGCCGGCGGCATGTTGAACGGGTTCGGGACGGTTCCCTTGATCGCCGACAGGCGACCACCGCGCTTCTCGACCGTCGGGATCGATTCGAGCAGGCCCATCGTGTACGGGGCCCGCGGATTGACGAGGACCTCGTCGACGGTGCCGTCTTCGACGACCTGGCCGGCGTACATCACGATGACGTTGTCGACCATCTCGGCCACGACGCCGAGGTCGTGGGTGATGAGCATCAGGGCCGAGTCGGTCCGATCCTGGATCGTCTTGAGGAGCTCCAGGATCTGAGCCTGGATCGTGACGTCGAGGGCCGTCGTCGGCTCGTCGGCGATCAGCAGCTTCGGCTCACACGAGAGGGCCATGGCGATCATGACGCGCTGGCGCATCCCGCCCGACATCTCGTGGGGATACTGCTTGACCCGGCGCTCCGGCGACGGGATCCCGACCAGCTGGAGCGATTCGATCGCCCGATCCCAGGCCGCCTTCCGGCTGACCTTCTTGTGGCGCTCGACCTGCTCGGCGATCTGGTCGCCGATCGTGAACACCGGGTTGAGGCTGGTGAGCGGCTCCTGGAAGATCATCGCCATGTCGTTGCCGCGGAGCTTGCGCATCTCCTCCATCGGCATCGACAGGATCTCCTTCCCGTCGAACCAGATCTCGCCCGAGCGGATCTCGGCCGGCGGGATGTCGAGGAGCCGCATCATCGTCAGGGCGCTGACGCTCTTGCCCGATCCCGACTCACCGACGATCCCCAGGGACTTGCCGCGCTTGAGGCTGTAGGACACGCCGTCGACGGCCGGGACCGTACCGTCGAGGACGTGGAAGTAGGTGCGGAGATCGCGGACCTCGAGCAGGACGTCGTCGGCCGGCGGCTTTCCCCGCGGCGTCGGTGCGTCGATCACCTCGGTGTCGGCCACCTCGGTCATGCTCGCGACCGCGGGTCGAAGGCGTCGCGCAGGCCGTCGCCGATGAAGTTCACCGCGAGGACCGTGAGAATGATCGCGAGGCCGGGGAAGAACGGCCACCACCAGTTGCCGAGCGGCAGGAACGTCAGCGCGCTCGACAGGATGTTGCCCCACGTCGGCGTGATCGGGTTGACCCCGAAGCCGAGGAAGCTGACGAACGCCTCGCCGATGATGTTGCCGGCGACGATCAGCGACGCTGACACGACGATCGGGCTCAGGGCGTTCGGCAGGATGTGCTTGAAGATGATCCGCCGGTCGCGGACGCCGACGGCCTTGGCGGCCTCGACGAACTCGCGTTCGCGGATCGACAGGAACAGGCTCCGCACGAGCCGGGCGACGCCCATCCAGCCGAACAGGCCGAAGATCAGGATGATCGTCCAGACGTTGTCGCGAGCGCCGGCGAAGAAGCGGGCGGCGACGAGGATGACGAACAGGAGCGGCAGGCTGAGCATGATGTCGACGATCCGCATCAGGAGGTTGTCAACGAAGCCGCCGAGATAGCCGGCGATCGAACCGACGATCGTCCCGATGATGACGCCGATCGCCATGCTCGAGAAGCCGATCAGGAGCGACCACTTGGCGCCGTTGATGACGAGGGTCAGGACGTCGCGCTGGAGCCCGCCCGTCTCACCGAAGAAGTGGCCAAGGGACGGCGGCCGGCCCTTGTAGACGATCTGGTCCGGCTTGCCGGTGTTCTCGAACGAGTACGGCATGAGGATCGGCCCGATGATGGCGATCACCACGAAGGTCGCCAGGATCCCGAGCCCGATCAGCGCGAGGCGATGCTTCTTGAACTTCCTCCATGCCAGCTGCCACTGGCTGAGGGATTCGAGGCCGATCTCGTAGTCGGCCGAGGGCCCCTGCTCGGGACCCTCGGCGTCCGCGATCGCGGCGGCGCGCTCGATCTCTTGTGCCATTCGCTCAGCAGCCCTTCTGCTAGTACTTGATGCGCGGGTCGACGAAGGCGTAGGCCAGGTCGGCCAGCAGGTTCGCCAGCACGACGAGCATCGCGGTGATCAAGAGCACACCCATGAGGATCGGGTAGTCGAACGAACGAGTGGCGTCGATCGTGAGCTTGCCGATGCCCGGCCACGAGAAGATCGTCTCGGTGACCAGGGCGCCCGTGAACAGGAACGGGATCTCGAGTCCGATGTTCGTCAGGACCGGGAGCATCGCGTTGCGAAGCGCGTGCTTGAACGTCACCGACCGGTTCGACAGGCCCTTGGCCTTGGCGGTCCGGACATAGTCCTGGCTCAGCGCCTCGAGCATGCTCGCCCGGATGAAGCGCGAGTCGCCGGCGATGTTGACCACGACGAGGGTGATGACGGGCAGGATCAGGTGCTTCCCGATGTCGGTCAATGCCGCGATCGGATGCTGCCCGAAGTAGACCCAGTACGGGTCACTCCCGAAGCCCGGTGACAGGCGCGTCTCGGTCATCCCGCTCGCGGGCAAGATGTTCAAGCCCGGCCCGCTGAAGATGAAGATCAGCATGATCCCGAGCCAGAAGGTGGGCATGGCGAAGCCGACGTAGGCGAAGATCGTCGCCGCCTGGTCGAACCACGAGTAGCGTTTGACCGCCGCGGTGACCCCCACGAGCACCGCGATCGTGAGCCAGATGACGAGGGCGAACGAGGCGAGGATGAACGTGGGCAACGCGGCCCTCGCGATCCGGCCCATGACCGATTCGCCGGATTCGATCGAGTAGCCGAAGTCGCCGTGGAAGACGCCGTTCTTGGCGCCCGAGATGCCCTGGGGAAGGAAGTTCGGCCAACCGGTCGGGCCGAGGATGGATGCCGGGTTCGGAATGTGGTTGAGGAGCGGTACATCCGCGACGACGATCGGATTCGTCTCGGGGTTGCAGACGCCGATCCAGCGGCAGTACTGGATGGGCCACGGCTGATCGAGGCCCCAGGCGCGCTTGAACTGCTCCTTCTGCTCGAGCGTCATGCGCGGGTTCTGCGCGAATCGAGCCGTCGGCCCGCCGGGGGCGAGCAGCAGGATCATGTACACGACAACACTGATGCCGAAGAGGACGGGGATCGCCTGCGCCACGCGCCGGATCACATATTTCGTCATCGGCTCACCACCTGTCGTGTCGTGAAGGTCGTCCAGAGACCACGAGTCTGCACATCAGACGGTCTCTCGAGCCGCATCGGTAGCGACACGGTACACGGTTGACCGGCCGGTTGCCACTCGGGGCGCCCGCAGTGCGGACGCCCCGAGCGTTCATGTCGTGAAGTACAGCGTCCGGAGGACGCCGGTTCACCTAGCCCTTGACGTACCAGTCCACGGCGTTCCAGGTCGGACCGGCCTGGGTCGGGTTGGCGAAGAAGTTGCCGAGCTTCGGCGACGCGAGGTCCACGTTCTTGCGGTAGTAGAGCGGGATCTCGACCGTCTTCTCGACGTACACCTTCTGGAACTCAGCCATGGCGTCCTTGAGGACCTTGAAATCGACGCTCGTCTGGACGGTGTCGAGAGCGGCATCGATCGCCGTGTCCTTCACCTGGGCGTCGTTGACACCCTTCGGCTCGAACTGGCTGCTGTGATAGCTGAAGTAGTTGCCGAGCGGATCGATCGAGCTCGAGAAGGCGTGCTCCGCGAGGTCGAAGTTGCTCTTCGAGAGGGCGCACGGCGTGTCCGCGGTCGCCTCGTTGTAGCTGGCGAAGATGTTGGCCGGGTCGACGGCGTTCGGAACGCCCTCGATGCCGACATCCTTGAGCCAGCCCGCGATCAGAGCCAGGGTGTCCTGACGGACCTGGCGGCTGGTCGTGCAGAGCTCGATCTTGGCCCGGAGGCCGTCCTTGACCCGGATCCCGTCGGCGCCGGGGACCCAGCCTGCGGCGTCGAGGATCGACGCAGCCTTGGCAGGATCGTAGGTCGCCGGGGGCTGGTCCGCGAAGAACCAGGCGCCGGGGGAGATGTTCGTGTTCGCGACCTGGACGGTGCCGCCCAGGAGGCGGGTGTTGATGGCGGCCTTGTCGATGGCGAAGGCAACGGCCTCGCGCATCGCCGGGTCGGACATCGGGCAACCGGTACCACGGTCCTGGACCGTCGCGTTGCGCGAGCAGGCCGTCGGCGACCAGTTCGGGCGGAGGAACTCGTACAGGAGCGCCGGGATGGCGGAGACCTGCTCGCCGAGGTCCTCGACCTTCGGGATGTCGGAGTCCTGGAGGTCGGTCGCGAAGTCGACTTCGTTGGCCTTGTAGCCCGCGATCATCGCGTCGGCGTCGCCGTACCACTTCCAGATCAGGGTATCGAGGTGGGCCGGCTTGCCGGTGGCGAAGCTGGTGTAGTTCGGGTTCTTGACGAGGCGCAGCTCGGCGCCCGGGGTGACCGTGTCGAACTTGAACGCGCCGCTGACGGGCAGCTTGGCGATCTCGTTCGAGCGGAAGCCGGCGCCGGAGACCTGGTCCTTGATCGGAATCTTGGACAGGAAGTGGCGCGGCAGCGGGGCGGTCTCGAGGGTGATGTAGCCCTCGAAGATCTTCGGGAAGTGCTGGACCATCTCGGTGTCCGACGTGCAGTCGACCGAGCTGACCGCCTGGTAGCTCGACAGGACGCCGATGCCGGTGTTGTCCTTGTCGAGGACCCACTCGTGGGCGTACTTGAAGTCGTCGCACGTGAGGGGCTCGCCGTCGGACCACTTGAGCCCGTCGCGGAGCGTCCAGGTCACGGTCATTGCGTCGCCGCCATCACCGGGCACCTTGACGCCACCGTTCTCGGTGGTCGGGATCTCCTTGGCGAGGTCGGGCGCGTACTTGTAGTCGTGGGTCAGCACGACGAGCGACGCCCAGACGGCCGAGGCGACATTGGCCTCGGTGACCTGGCCGAGATAGAACGGGTTGAACTGGTTGGCTTCCTGCCAGTCACCGATGATGATCTGGCCGCCGTCCGTTCCGTCTTCCGGCTTGTAGGCGGTGTCGAACAGTTTGACTTCATCGTCCGACGGCGAGGCCGCGGGACCCGACGGGGTCGTTCCCTGCGAGGCCGCCGGCGGCGGCGTGGCCGCCCCACTCGGCGACGGGCTCGCCGCGCCCTGGCAAGCCGCAAACACGATCATCGTGCTCGCGAACAGGCCAACGAATCGTTTCCGCATCAAGACTCCTCCAATTAAGTGTGTCTCCCCACACTTCTGGTCGCAGATCGCCGCACTTCGTGTGTGCGAGCCCCTCCCGTCGTCACCCCGGCTCAGGCAGGGCCTGACGGGGACGGTCGATCGAATGGGACGCGCGAGGACACGGTGAGCGTTCGGCTCCTGCGCTGCGGGTACTATGGCCACGGCGCCAGACCCTGTCAAATGGCCCTCGGGGGCTTTCCGGTCGGCTCCGCAGGGCTCACCTCCTTCCGTGGCGGGTACATGTTGTCCGGGGATGGTCGAGCGTCGACGGCGAGCCAGCCGATGGCCGGCCCGACGCCCCCGCCCGGCAGCGCCCGCTGCCGGAGCGAAGCAAGGTAGGCGTCCTCGATCTGTCGGTCGAGGACGGTCACGCCGGCGCCCGCCTCGCTGATCGGCGTCGCGATCGGTCCGATCAGCGACCCCGAGCCGCCGACCGGCAGGACGAGGACAGCCACGATCGCGAAGCTCATCGCGATCCCGGCAAGGGGAGACATGGTGACCGGGCGGCGGCGCCAGCCCTGGATCCGGACGCGGAGGCGTGGCCAGGCGTCGGCCTCGGGCTGGGCGGCGGCCGCCTCGTCGCCCATCCGGCGCAGGGCGGTGATCGTCAGCATCGTCGACTCGACGATCTCGGTGCAGCGGCTGCAGCGATCGAGGTGGGCCAGGGCATCGCCCGTCTCGGCCCGCACCTCGCCGCGATCGACGAAGTCGATGAGGACGGGACGGAACTTGGTGCAGCCGCGGCCAAGGTCGATCACGACGCGTTCGCCTCGACCTCGTCGCTCGGCGCGAGGTAGGCCCCGCCGAAGCGCCGGTCGCGCTCGAGGTGGGAGCGCAGATTGCGGAGGGCGTAGTGGAGCCGGGACTTGACCGTCCCGAGCTGGATGCCGAGCACCTCGGCCGTCTCCTGGAGAGAGAGGCGCTGGAGGTAGTAGAGGACGACGACGCTGCGGTGCTTCTCGGGCAGCGCGGCGATCCCGTCGCGGACGATCAGGCGCAGCTCCGCCTGCTCGGCCTGGTCGGCCGGCAGCGGCCCGTCGTCGGCGCGGCTCGCTTCGGTCGCCTCGTCGATCGGGTTGGTCGCCAGCCGTCGCCGTGACAGGCGCGAATAGCACAGGTTCAGCGAGACACGATGCAACCAGGGCAGCGGCGACACGTCGGCATGGAGCGTGTGCCGCCGCTGGTAGGCCCGGGCGAAGGTGTCCTGAAGGACCTCTTCCGCGGCCTGTCGGTCGCCCGTCAGGCCGTAGGCCGTCCGGTAGATCGACGAGCGGTAGCGAGCAAAGAACTCCTCGAAGGCGTCCAGGTCGTCAGCCTGGACACGGCGCAGCAGCTCCGCATCCATGGCCTGGCTGGTCCTCGACGTGGCGCCTCCCGCAGCGTCTTGCGTCGTCAGGTCTCCGTGCAGGCGAACAGGCCCCCGTGGGCCGCGATTACTAACAAGATACCCATTCGTTCGCCAAGAGGTTCACTCCGGTTTTCGGAAGCGTTGACGCGCAGCAAGCCGAGGGTCGGTCCGCCCCGCGACGACGTGACTACGTTCGGCGCGGATGGGCGAGGCTGGCAACGCGCCGCCGGCGAAGCAGCACCCAGCGAGCGACCTCGGATGGTCGTGAGCGAGGAGCGCAGGCGACCTCACCGAGGTCCGAGGCGGAGCTCCGCGACGCCATCGGCCCGAGGTCCACGCCCAGCGTCGTTCAGGCGCGACACCCTAATCGGGGCAGGGCATGTCGGCGCCGGCCATGGGCCGCCAGCGCAGGTTCGGCTGGCGGGCGGCGGTCGCCTCGTCCAGGCGCCCGACCGGCGCGTCGTGGGGCGCCGTCGTGACCAGCTCCGGATCGGTCTCGCACTCGCGGGCGATCGCGATCAGGGCATCGGCGAAGGCGTCGAGCGTCTCGACCGACTCGGTCTCCGTCGGCTCGATCAGCATCCCCTCCTCGACCGTGAGCGGGAAGTAGATCGTCGGCGGGTGGTAGCCGTGGTCGATCAGGCGCTTGGCGATGTCGAGCGTCCGGACGCCGGTCCGCTTCTTGATCCCGGCGGCGGATGCCACGAACTCGTGCTTGCAGGCCCGGTCGAACGGGATGTCGTACGCCTCGCCGACCCGCTTGCGAAGGTAGTTCGCGGCCAGGACGGCATCGTCGCTGACCTGGCTGAGACCCGTTCCCCCGTGCGCGCGCAGGTACGCGTACGCGCGCACGAGCACCCCGGTGTTGCCGACGAAGCTGCGCAGGCGCCCGATCGACGTCTCGCGCTCGCCGGGCTTCTCGAGGCGGAACGAGCCGTCGTCGGAGCGAAGGACCCGCGGTGAGGGCAGGAACGGCAGCAGGGTCTCCCCCACCCCGACCGGCCCGGCGCCCGGGCCGCCGCCGCCATGCGGCGTTGAGAACGTCTTGTGGACGTTGAAGTGCATGACGTCGAAGCCCGCCTCGCCGGGCTTGAACCGGCCGAGGATCGCGTTGAGGTTCGCCCCGTCCATGTAGGCGAGGGCGCCGGCTGCATGGACGTGCTCGAGGAGGTGGCCGATCCGCTTCTCGAACAGGCCGAGCGTCGAGGGGTTCGTGATCATCACCGCCGCGGTTCGCGGCCCGAGGGCGGCCTCGAAGGCCTCGACATCGACGCCGCCGTCCGACGCGGACGGGATCGTGATCGTCCTGAAGCCCGCCATCGACGCCGTCGCGGGGTTCGTGCCGTGGGAGCTGTCCGGGACGAGCACCTCGTCGCGCTCGGTGTCGCCGCGGCTGCGGTGATAAGCCCGGATCATCAGGATCCCGGTCAGCTCGCCTTGGGCGCCGGCGGCGGGCTGGAGCGTGACTGCGGTCATCCCGCTGATCTCGGCCAGCCACTCCTCGAGCTCGTACAGGAGCTGGAGCGTGCCCTGGGCCGCCTCGTCCGGGACGAGCGGGTGGAGCGAGGCAAAGCCCGGCAGGCGCGCGGCCCACTCATTGATCTTCGGGTTGAACTTCATCGTGCACGACCCGAGCGGATAGAACCCGGTGTCGATCGCGTAGTTGAGCTGGGAGAGGTTGACGTAGTGGCGGACCACCTCGGGCTCGTTGAGCTCGGGCAGGGCCGCCGGCGTGGCGCGCCGGGCGGCGGCCGGGATCCGATCGAGGGCGTCCTTGGGCGGGTGCGGAATCTTGTCTCCGCCGCGACCCGGCCGCGACCGCTCGAACAGGGACGGCTGGAGCTGCTCGCCGACGACGGTCATCGAGCCGCCTCCACTGCCACGCCGGGCGCGGACCCGTCCGACGCTGGCGCGGGACCTCCGGCGACGACGGCGGACCCGGCGAGCTCGGTCGCCAGCGCCGACGCGAAGAGGGCGATCTCCGCGTCCGTCGTCACCTCGGTGGCGCACACCAGGAGGGCATCGGCGAGCGTCGGGCTCGTCGGGGACGACGTCGGCCAGGACGAGCCCGGCGAGGACGCCCCGCTCCATCAGGCGGCGATGGACCGTGAGGGCGTCGGGAACCCGGACGGCGAACTCGTTGAGGTAGGGGCCGGCGTGGATCCGCGGCGCGCCGACGGCCGCCAGGGCCGTCTCGAGGCGGGCCGCCCGCGCCGCGCCCTGGGCCGCGACATCGCGCAGCCCGTGCGGCCCGATCGTCGCGAGATAGATGCTCGCAGCGAGGGCCAGGAGCGCCTGGTTCGTGCAGATGTTGCTGGCCGCCTTGTCGCGTCGGATGTCCTGCTCGCGCGCGCGAAGAGTCATGACGTAGGCCCGGCGACCCTTGACGTCCGTGGTCAGCCCCACGAGCCGGCCGGGAATCTGGCGGACGAGCGCGTCGGTCGAGGCGAGGATCCCGAGATACGGCCCGCCGTACTGGGGCGCGATCCCGAGCGGCTGGCCTTCGCCTGCGGCGATGTCCGCGCCGTACTCGCCGG
The DNA here is from genome assembly GCA_963746075.1 of uncultured Chloroflexia bacterium. GTDB lineage: Bacteria > Chloroflexota > Limnocylindria > Limnocylindrales > CSP1-4 > CF-46. The sequence continues at coordinate 1,096,513 of CAVUZY010000004.1, read as the reverse complement.
GGGGTGCCAGGACGGCCAGCGAGACCGGCTCGATCACGCTGACGAACAACGCACCCGCCGCATGCGCCAGACGCCCGATCTCCGTCATCGGCTCGAGCAGCCCGAAGAAGTTCGGCTGGGCGGCGATCACCCCGGCGACCGGCCGATCGGCGTCGGCCAGCAGCGCCTCGAGCGCGGCCAGGTCCGTCGTCCCGGCGGCCTCGCCGTCGGCGACGAGGGGGATGTCGTCGAGCTCCAGGCCGCCGCCGAAGTACGCCGCGAGGGTCTGGCGGTAATGCGGATGGACGGCCCGCGAGACGAGGACGCGCTCGCGGCGGGTCGCCCGGCAGGTCATCAGTCCGGCCTCGGCGGTGGCGGCCGCGCCGTCATAGTGCGACGCCGACACCACGTCCATCGCCACGAGCTCGGCGAGGAGCGACTCGTACTCGTAGATGCTCTGGAGCGTGCCCTGGCTGATCTCCGGCTGGTACGGCGTGTAGGCCGTGTACCACTCGCCGCGCAGGAGGAGCTGGTCGACGTTCGGAGGGGTCCAATGGCGATACACCCCGGCGCCGAGGAAGGACGCCAGGTCGGTCCGGTTGCGGGCAGCAAGACCCTGGAGGCGGGCGGCGAGCTCGAGCTCCGGCTCCGGTCCGGGCAGGTCGAGCGGGCTCGCGCGAAGCGCCTTCGGGATGTCGGCGAAGAGCTCGTCGACGCTCTCGATCCCGAGGGCCGCCAGCATCCGCTCGCGGTCCCCGGTCGTGTGCGGTCCGTAGGGCATCGCCGGTCAGCCCGCCGCGATGAGCGCGTCGTACGCGGCCGCGTCGAGAAGCTCGCCGAGCTCGTCGGGGGCCGCCAGCTTCAGGCGGACCATCCAGCCCTCGCCGTGCGGATCGCTGTTCACGAGCTCCGGAGAGCCGGCCAGCGCCTCGTTGGCTGCCGTGATCTCGCCGGTCAGGGGGGCGAACAGGTCGCTGACCGCCTTGACCGACTCGACGACGCCGAACGCCGCGAACTGGGCCACGCTCCGGCCGACCGCGGGGAGCTCGACGAAGACGATGTCGCCGAGCTGGGTCGCGGCGTACTCGGTGATCCCGACCGTCGCCTCATCGCCGTCCACGCGGACCCACTCGTGGTCCTTGGTGTAGCGCAGATCCGAAGGGACCATCCGAGCTCTCTCCTCCTTGGCGGCCGGTCAGGGCCGCGCGACGGGTCCGCGCCCGACCGGACGGGTGTGGGCGATGCTCGCGGTCGACGGTCCGCCACGGCGGTGAGGACGACCGCGGGTCTGACGATTCAGCCGGGGCCGAGCGACGACCGAGCGTCCCTCAGCGTGGCCGGTGATAGAACGGCAGGGCGACGACTTCGGCGGGGACCCGCTGACCGCGGATCTCGACATCGACCATCGTACCCGGCGCGGCGTCGGCCGTGGCGACGTAGGCCATCGCGATCGCCTCGCCGCGTGACGGCGACTGGGTGCCGCTCGTGACCGCGCCGCTGACCCGCTCGCCGGCATGGACCGGATAGCCGTGGCGGGCGATGCCCCGACCACGCATGGCGATGCCGACGAGCCGCCGGACGACCCCGTCGCGGGCGACCTTCTCGAGGGCGGCGCGGCCCACGAAGTCGCCCTCCTTGTCGAGCTTGACGACCCGCCCGAGGTTGGCCTCGTACGGGTTGGTCGTTCGATCGAGCTCGTTGCCGTAGAGCGGCATGCCGGCCTCGAGCCGGAGTGTGTCGCGCGCCCCGAGGCCGATTGGCGCCAGCCCGTGTTCGGCGCCGGCAACCGTCAACGCATCCCACAGCTCGACGGCTCGGTCGGTGTCGACGAAGACCTCGAAGCCGTCCTCGCCGGTGTAGCCGGTCCGGGCGACGAGGGCGGGAATCCCGGCGACGGACCCCTCGGCGATGGCGTAGTAGCGGAGGGCGTCGAGGTCCACATCGGTCAGCGGCCGGACGATCTCGACGGAGCGCGGACCCTGGATCGCGACGAGGGCCGTCGCGAGCGAGCGGTCGTCGAGAATGGCCTTGAACCCGACCAGCCGCTCGGCCAGGGCGTCGCTCACGACCCGGGCGTTGCCGGCATTGGCCACGACGAGGAAGCGGTCCTGGCCAAGCCGGTACACGATCAGGTCGTCGATGATGCCGCCGTCGGGCGCCACGATCATCGAGTAGTGGGCGCGCCCGTCGGCGAGGGCCGGTGGATTCGTGACGAGGGCACTCGCCAGCGCGGCGCCGGCGTCGGGGCCCTCGACGAACAGCTCGCCCATGTGCGACAGGTCGAACAGGCCGGCCCGCTCGCGCACGGCCCGATGCTCCTCGATGATCCCGGCGTACTGGACGGGCATGAGCCAGCCCGCGAAGTCGATCATCCGGGCGCCGAGGGCCTCGTGGCGGTCATGGAGCGGCGTCCGGTGGACGGTCGGTTCGAGGGTGTCGGTCATGGGGTTCCTCAGGTGCCGCGCGCTCGACGGAGGCCGAGTGGGATCAGGCGCCGCCGAGTGGGGCGCCCGCTGCGGACGGGACGGGGGACGGACCGGACGGACCGGATGGATGGCCGGCGGGCGGCTCGACGATCTGGGCCGCGCGCGCAACGAGCGCCCGCTCGGTTTCGAACGTGAGCAGGTCGCCGGCCTGGTCGAACCGGACCCAGCGGACCTGGTCGAACTCGTGGTCGTGGTGATCGAGGTCGCCGCCGATCGGCTCCATCAGGAAATAGTGGACGGTCTTGTGGATTCGCGTCCCGCGCTGGATGAACCAGTACTCGATCGACTCGAGGACGTCCGTGATCCGGACCTCGAGCCCGGTCTCCTCGGCCACCTCGCGCAGGGCGGTCTGCTCGCGCGTCTCACCCTCGTTGGGGGTGCCCTTCGGCAGGGTCCAGGTGAAGACGTCGCGGTCGCGCCGGCGAGCACCGACGACGAGCGAGGGGATGCCGTCGTCGAAGCGGACGACGATGCCGCCGGCCGATGTGGCGGTGCCGGCCCTCAGGCGCGCCACGGCGCCGTGGCGGCGCTCGATCGACGGGTCGATCCGGCAACCGTGGAGCCGGTCCAGCTCATCGCCACCGCCGGGCGCGGTCGTCCGTCGGTGCGCCGCGGGTGGGCGGGCCGGATCGCTCGCCAGTCGCCCCGGAGCCGGGCGAGGACGCTGCCGCCGGGGGTGTGGAGCACGGTCTGGCGGGACGACGCGGGGCGGAAGGAGCCGGCGCCGCGGAGGCCCAGACGCGGCTCGCGAGCCTTCACCGACGGGCTGACGAATCGCGCGGTCTGACGGGCCGCATAGCGTGCGGCGACATTGCGCTCCATGAGCGGCAATGGTACCGCGTCAGGCGGGCGTTGCAAGCGGCTCCGCGAGCGTGATTCGCAGGCCCGCGGCCGCTTCCGGTGTCAGGGCGCCACGGTCCACGGCGATCGCGATCTCGCGCTCGGCGAGGGCGCGGTAGACCGCGATCGTCCCCGGCGCATGGGCGGCGAGGGCGGCCAGGTGATCGCGGACCGTGCCGCGGTCGCCGCGCGTCATCGGGCCGGTGAGGGCCGGCCCGATGCCGAGGCTCCGGGCGTTGCCGAGGGTCTGCTCGATGAGCCGGCCGTAGATCGCGAGGCTGCCCGCCTCGTCGAGGCCGGCCACCCGGCCGAGCTCGGCGATCGCATCGAGGAGCGCGTCGAAGCCGCCGGCGGCCAGGACGGCGGCCGCGTGGTAGGCCGGCTTGGCGCCGGGCGCGAGGCGGACCGGCGTGCCGCCGAGTGCCTCGGCCATCCGGGCCAGGAGGTCGAGCAGCTGGTCGTCGCCCTCGATCGCGATCGTCGCCCCGTGGAGCGCGGCAACCGCCCGCTCCAGATCGGCGAACGCGACCAGCGGGTGGAACGAGCCGACCTGCGTGCCGGCCGCCATCGCCGAGGCCAATGCTTCGGCGCCGAGCAGGCCGCTCGTGTGGACCATCGCCTGGCCGCTGTACATGTGGAGGGTCCCGGCGACCGACGGGATCACGTCGTCCGGGACGGCGAGGATGATCAGCTCGACCTCCTCGACGAGCGGCGTCGCGTCCTCGAAGGCGCGGACGCCGGGCACCAGGTTCCGGAATCGATCGCGCCGCTCGGCGCTCCGGCTGGCCACCGCATGGATCCGCCAGCCGGCCCGGTCGAGGGCGACGCCGAGCGCCGAGCCGACCGAGCCCGCCCCGACGATCCCGATGACCGGCGGCTCGCCCGGCTGGCTCTGGACGTGGGGGTGGCTGTGGGGCTGGGCGTCGTGGTCGTGGCCCGCGTCGCCATGGGCATGGTCGTGGGCCGCGGCGCCATGGGCGCGGGGCCGCGGCGCGGCGTCCCGGCCCGAGCCGGCAGCCCGGCCGGCGCCGGCCGCGAGCTCGGCCGGCGACGCCGGGGCGAGATCGATCCCGGCCTCGTCGATGGCCTTCAGCGTCTCCTCCCGGCTGTCCCGGGCCGCCTCCCGCTCCGGATCCCCCCAGGCCTTCACGACCGCAGCCTCCGGTCGACCCGAGACGCCCGCGGCGCGGGTGGCCGGACCATCTGTCGGGCCGGTCGCGGGCGCGAGTCGCGGTACTCTTCCATCCAGGCGAGTGTACCGATCGAGCATCTCGGAGGACGCGTGACCCATCCCGACCCCTTCGGCGCCCGGGCCAGCCTCGGATCCGACCTGCCCGACTTCTGGCGCGTGGCCGCCATCGCCGACCGGATCGACCTCGATCGCGCCCCGGTCACGCTGAAGATCCTGCTCGAGAACGTCCTCCGCCACGCCGGGGGCGGGATCGTCGGGGCCGCCGATGTCGAGACGCTCGCGTCGTGGCGGGCCGGCGTGGCCGCCGAGGCCGAGATCCCGTTCATGCCCGCCCGGGTGATCCTCCAGGACTTCACCGGCGTGCCCGCGATCGTCGATCTCGCCGTCATGCGTGATGCCATGGCCGACCTGGGCGGGGACCCGGCCCGGGTCAACCCGCTGGTCCCGGCCGACCTCGTCATCGACCACAGCGTCCAGGTCGACCAGTTCGGGACCGCCGGCTCGTTCGCCTTCAACGTGGAACGCGAGTACGAGCGGAACGGCGAGCGCTACCAGCTCCTGCGCTGGGCCCAGACCGCCTTCCGCGACCTGCGCGTCGTGCCCCCCGGCACGGGCATCGTCCACCAGGTCAATCTCGAGTTCCTGGCCAGCGTCGTGACCGACGCTCCCGATGGGACGGGATCCGGCCGGATCGCCTATCCCGACACGCTCGTCGGGACGGACTCGCACACGACGATGATCAATGCCCTCGGCGTCCTCGGCTACGGCGTCGGCGGGATCGAGGCCGAGGCCGTCCTCCTCGGCCAGCCGCTCTACCAGCCAATGCCCCGGATCGTCGGCGTCCGCCTCCACGGCGAGCTGCCGCACGGCTCGACCGCGACCGACCTCGTCCTCGTCGTGACCCAGCTCCTGCGCGCGCACGGGGTCGTCGGCGCCTTCGTCGAGTTCGCCGGCGACGGCCTCGCCGGTCTCGCCGTCGCCGACCGGGCCACGATCAGCAACATGAGCCCGGAGTTCGGGGCGACCGCCACGATCTTCCCGATCGACGACGAGACGCTCGCCTACCTCCGCCTGACCGGGCGGCCGGTCGAGCGGCTCGCCCTTGTCGAGGCCTACGCGAAGGAGCAGGGTCTGTGGCGCGAGCCCGGCGGCGGCCCCGACTTCGACGAGGTCCTCGAGCTCGACCTGGCGACCGTCGACCCGTCGGTCGCCGGACCCCGGCGGCCGCAGGACCGGGTGCCGCTCACCGCCCTGCGCGACAACTTCCGGACGAACTTCCCCGACGGGCTCGTCGCCCTCGACGACGCCGCCGTCGAGGCGAGCACCCCGGTCGGCGGCGAGGTCGAGTCCGCCTCGGCCGAGTCGTTCCCGGCCAGCGACCCGCCGTCCTTCACGGCCACGGACGCCCGGGACGAGGCGCCGCCGGAGGTCGCCGAGGCGGCGTCCGGACTGGCGGTCGACGACCACCACTACCGACCGATCACGATCGAGGTCGACGGCCAGCGGGCGACGATCCAGACGGGCTCGGTCGCGATCGCCGCGATCACGTCGTGCACGAACACGTCGAACCCGACGGTCATGGTCGGGGCCGGGCTGCTGGCCCGGAACGCCGTCGCGCTCGGGCTGAGCGTCGGTCCGACCGTCAAGACCTCGCTCGCGCCCGGCTCGAAGGCCGTGACCGGCTATCTCGAGGCGGCCGGCCTGATGGCGCCCCTCGAGCAGCTCGGCTTCAACCTTGCGGGCTACGGCTGCACGACCTGCATCGGCAACTCCGGCCCACTCGACGCGCCGATCGCGAAGGCTGTCGAGGAGAACGACCTGGTGGTGGCCGCGGTCCTGTCCGGCAATCGCAACTTCGAGGGCCGGATCCACCCCCTCGCGCGGGCGTCGTACCTCGCCTCGCCGCCCCTCGTCGTCGCGTTCGCGCTCGCCGGCCGGGTCGACATCGACCTCACGCTCGAGCCGCTCGGACGCGGCGCCGGCGGCCGGCCCGTGATGCTGTCCGACATCTGGCCGTCGCCGGACGAGATCCGGCGGGTCATCGGGACCTCGATCGACCCGGAGCTGTTCCGCCGGACGTACGCCGTGGTGTTCGACGGCGACGACCGCTGGCAGGCCCTGCCGATCCCCGAGGGCGACCGCTACGCCTGGGACGCGCGCTCGACGTACATCGCGAAGCCGCCCTTCTTCGACGGGTTGACGCTGGAGCCGGAGCCGGTTCGGGACATCGACGGCGCCCGCGTGCTGGCCCTCCTCGGCGACTCCGTCACGACCGACCACATCTCTCCGGCCGGCTCGATCGCCGCCTGGTCGCCCGCCGGCGAGTGGCTCCAGGAGCACAACATCGGCCCGCTCGAGTTCAACTCGTATGGCGCCCGGCGTGGCCACCACGAGGTGATGATGCGTGGCACGTTCGGCAACATCCGGTTGCGGAACGCCCTCGCCCCCGGCAAGGAAGGGCCCTGGACCGTCCACCTCCCGGACGGCGCGGAGCAGTTCATCTACGACGCGGCGATGCAGTATCGGAAGGAAGGCACGCCCCTCCTCGTGATCGCCGGCCGCGAATACGGCTCGGGATCGTCACGCGACTGGGCCGCCAAGGGGACGATGCTCCTCGGAGTCCGGGCCGTCCTGGCCGAGAGCTACGAGCGCATCCATCGCTCGAACCTCGTCGGGATGGGCGTCCTGCCGCTCCAGTTCCAGCCCGGTGAGAGCGCGTCATCGCTGGGCCTGACCGGCCGCGAGACCTACACGATCCACGGCCTGGCCGAGGACCTCTCCCCGCGGAAGCGACTGACGATCGTGGCTCGGGCCGACGGCGCCGAGGTGGGCTCCGCCGGGGAGCGCCGGTTCGAGGCGATCGCCCGGCTCGACGGCCCGATCGACGTCGGCTACTACCAGCAGGGCGGGATCCTGCCGGCCGTGCTTCGGAGGATCGCCGCCGAGAGCTGATCGGCGAGGACGCGGCACGGCCGGCCGCACGGACCAGACACAGGACGAAGCCCCCGGTCGGTCCGGGGGCTTCGTGGCAGGCGTTCGGTGGTTCAGCGGCGGATCGATGTCCCGACATACATCCTGAGTCGGCGGGCCACGACCTGGTCCTGACGCCGGCGAACAAGGAAGCCGGTGAGCTCGTGCCACCAGCGTGTCATGTGGGTTCCGTCCCTTCGTGGTGACGCCGCTCGGACATCCGCCGATCGATCGTCAGTCATCAGACGCCGAACAGCCCGAAACCGTTTCATGCGCCGCGCTTCGTGACCTCGGGTAGGCTGAACGACCCGCGCCTCCGGCGCGTATCCCTGTCGAGAGCCCCGACCGCCCGAGGAGCCCGCCACGGACACCGAGATCGAGCCCGCGGCGTCGGCTGCCCCGCCCGCCGGGGCCGACGCGCCATCCGTCGACCGCGAGGCGCGCCGCCTCTGGGACGACCTTCGAGGCGCCGTCGGGCGGGCCGTCGTCGGCGCCGAGACGCCGCTCCGGCTGATCCTGACGGCGCTCCTCGCCGACGGCCATGTCCTGGTCGAGGACGTGCCCGGGACCGGCAAGACGCTTCTCGCCCGGGCCGTCGCGCGGGCGCTCGCCCTCGAGACCAACCGGGTCCAGGGGACGCCCGACCTGCTGCCGGTCGACGTGACGGGATCGAGCCTGTACGAGGGCGGCACGCTCCGCTTCGCCGGCGGTCCCGTCTTCACGAACATCCTGCTCGTCGACGAGATCAACCGGGCCACGCCGCGGACGCAGGCGGCCCTCCTGGAGGCGATGCAGGAGCGCCAGGTGTCGATCGAGGGCACGACCCGCCCGCTGCCGGATCCGTTCATCGTCCTGGCGACCCAGAACCCGATCGAGTTCGAGGGGACGTTCGCCCTGCCCCAGGCCCAGCTCGACCGCTTCCTCCTGCGGGTCACGATCGGCTACCCCGACGAGACCGCGGAACGGACGATCGCCCGGCGCCACCAGACGGCGGCCGAGCCGCTCGATACGATTCAGCCGGTCGTCGACGGCCGGCGCCTCCTCGCCCTGCGCGACGAGGTCCGCCGGGTGCGCGTGGCCGACGAGGTCGAGGCGTACGCCGTCGCGCTCGTCAGAGCAACCCGGGTCCACCCCGATCTCCAGCTCGGCGCCAGCCCCCGCGCGACGGTCGCCCTGTATCGCGCCGCCCAGGCCGCGGCACTCCTCGACGGACGGCGCTTCGTCCTGCCCGACGACATCCAGTCGATCGCCCGGGCGGTGCTCGGCCATCGCCTGGTCGTCGATCTCGACCAGAGCCTGCGCGGGGCGTCGGTCGATGCTGCCCTGAGCGCGATCCTCGCCACCGTTCCCGTGCCGCCGGTCCGCTGATCGCGCCGCCATGACCGGGACGGCGTTCCTCGCGATCCTGCTCCTGCTCGCGGGGACGTTCCTCGGGGTGCCGGTGGCGATCGTGCTGTCGATCGTGGTGCTCCTCATCGAGATCGTCCGCTCCGTGTGGGCGCGCTTCGGGCTCGAGCGGGTGACCTATCGCCGCCACCTCGCGCGCGACCGGATCACCTGGGGCGAGGAGATCCCGACCGCGATCGAGGTCTGGAACCGCAAGCGCCTGCCGCTGGCCTGGCTGCGGGCCGAGGACGAGGCCAGCCAGGGCGTCGTCGTCCGCGAGCGGTCGCTCGTGATCGGCGGCCACGGTGGGCGAGTCCTGCGCAACGCCTGGACGCTCGCCCCATTCGAGCGGGTCACGCGCCAGTTCCACGTCACCGCGGAGCGGCGCGGCGTGTACGAGCTCGGACCGGTGAGCCTGAGCGTGGGGGACCTGTTCGCTCGCGAAGCGGCGGCCGAGCAGCGGCCCAGCGTCGAGCGCTTCCTGGTCCGGCCACGGACCGTGCCCGCCGCGGCGCTCCACCGCCGCGACACGTGGGGCGGGCTGGACCGGGCCCGAGCCGGGCTGACCGAGGATCCGTCGCGGTTCGCCGGCGTCCGCGACTATGCACCCGGCGACCCGATCCGGCGGATCCATGCCCGCGCGAGCGCCCGCCTCAATCGGCCGCTCGTCAAGCGATTCGAGCCGTCGCGTGACCGCGAGGTCCTCATCGCTCTCGACGTCCAGACCGCTGCCGGCCAGACCTGGGAGACCACGTGGGACGTCGAGGAGATCGAGTCCCTGTTCGTCGTCGCCGCATCGATCGCCCGGTCGCTGGCCCGGGAGCGAGCCGCCTTCGGGCTCGCGGCTGCCGGCTACCACGGGGCGGAGAGCCGCTACGCCCACCTGGCGGTCTCCGAGGCGCCGGGCCAGCTCGAGCGCGTCCTCGACCTCCTCGCCCGCCTCTCCGCGCATCCGTCGGCGCCGTTCGACCGGCTCCTCGGGATGGTGCTGCGGGTCATCCGGCCGGGCACGACCGTGGTCGTCCTGACCGCCCGCGATCCGTCGCCGTACCTCGTCTGGCTGCGCCGGATCGAGCGGGCCGGCTGCCGGGTCGTCGTCGTGGCCTGCGGGCGGGACGGCGTCGCCGATGCGGGTCGGGCCCGGCGGGTCGGGCTCGCCGCCCGCAGCGCGCGTCTCGACGGGCCGTGGCAGACGGCGCGCGACCTGGCGGTCGGCGGATGACCGCGCCGCTCGCGGACAACCAGCGCGTCGCCAGTCCGGGACGGCCGCAGCGGCGGGGCGTGGCCATCGCCGCCCAGCTCGCGCCCCTCGCCCTGGTCGTGGTCGCCGAGGCGGCGTGGATCTCGGTCGCGAGCGGTCTCCTCCAGGAGTTCGCCCTGCGCGAGCCCGTCCTCGGCATTCCCGCGTTCGCCGCATTCGTCGTTGCCGGGATCGTACTGGCCCGGATCCTGGGACCGATCCTGGGCCGACGCTGGCTGGTCGTGGCGTTCGGGCTCGTGATCGCCGGTGGCGCGATCGGCTGGCTGGCGTCGGGCGCGTCTCGCGACGCCCTGGCCGACGGCATCGGGCCGGCGCTGGCGGCTCACCCGGGCGGCTGGCTGGCAGGGCTGGCGGTGCTGCGCGGGTTCGCCCACGCCCGGCTGCCGCTGGCCGAGGAGACGGTGACGAACCTGCTCGCCATCGGGATCCCGGGGCTGGCGCTCGCCGCGACCGTCGGGAGCCTGATCGGCGACCCGCACCGCGCCCGATTCCTGGCCGATTCGATGGGCGCTGCCGTGGTCTACGTCGGGGCGAGCGCGCTCGCGCTGGCCTTCGCCCGGATCGACGCCGTCGGTCTCGACGCGGGCTTCGACTGGCGGCGCAACCCGAAGTGGCTCGTGATGACGATCGCGATGGTGGCGGTGGCGGTGGTCGCGGCGATCCCGCTGGCGAGCGTTGCGGGCACGATCCTGTCGGTCCTGGTCTCGGTCGCGCTCGGGCCGCTGCTGATCATCGGCTTCGCGACCGGGTTCGATCGCGCCGCGCGTCGGATCCTGCTGTTCTTCTCGGGCGTGGTCGTCGTCCTGATCGTCCTGATTCGGTTCTTCGGGTCGACCGGCCCGCCGCCACCGGCGGCCACCGATCAGCCGGTGCTTCCCACGCACGAGGACGTGAACCAGCTCTTCACGATCGGCTTCGGCGGGCTGCTGTTGCTCCTCGCGATCGTCGTGATCATCGTGGCCATCGCGATCTGGATGCGCCGCACGCCGCCGCCGGACGGCAGCCTGGCCGAGACCCGGACGATCGACCCGAGCGGTGAAGGCCTGCCCCCGCGGCGGCGACGCGGTCGTTTCGGGCGGCGCCACGATCCGGCCACCGCGGCCGAGGCCTACGTCGCCCTGGTCGACGACCTCGATCGTCATTCGGTCGTGCGACGTGGCCCGGCCGAGACACCGGCCGCCCACGCGGCCCGGCTCCGGGGCCGAGGCGCCGCCGCGCTGTCGCTCGACCTGCTCGCGGCCGACTACGCCCTGGCCCGCTACGGCGGCGTGGACCTGCCGGCTCGCGAAGACCGGCGCGGAGTCGGCCGCTGGCGGAGGCTCCGCAAGGCGCTCGTCGCCTGGAACAAGCGGAATCCGCCGAGCCAGGAAGGCTCGGCCACCGCGCCGGACGCCGCTCTGCCGGTCGACTACGAGCCGCGCCGCACGTTCTAGCGCGGCTCCGAGCGTGGGGCGTCGCCCGTCGACGTCCCGCGTCGAATCAGACGGGCAGCCGCGTCGCGAGCGCCCGCCGGTCGGTCGATCGGAACCAGCGCCAATACAGGGCCGTGGCAACGGAATAGAGCGTGATGATCGTCACGAAGTTGACCGTGTAGCCCGCGTCGAACCCGAGGGTCGCCTGAAGCACCGCGTACCACGTCCCGCCGACGACCCAGCCGGCCTGCCACAGCACGCTCATCGCCGCCGCCAGGCTCGCCCGCTCGGCCGAGGTCACCTGCTCCATCGCGAACGCGCTGAAGATGGGGTTGCCCGCGTTCATGAGCGAGTTCCGGACCGCCATGGCAACGATCACCAGCCAGATCACGGTGGAGAAACCGAGCACGACAAGGAACGGGATGCTCGCCGCCTGGACGATGACGACCGAGGTGATCTGGCCGAACCGCCGGGCGAGCGCCGGCTGGGCGAGGATCGCGGCGACCGTCCCGAGGCTTGTGAACGCGAACACGGCGTTGAGCGACGTCAGGTCGAGCCCGAACTTGCGCTGGATGTAGATGTTCAGGAACGGGATGATCTGGCCGGCGCCGATCGAGATCAGGAAACCCGGGAACACGAGCCGGGCAAACCGGCGACGGTCGCGGATCGTGATGCCGAGCCGCGTCCGCGAGCGGCGCGGATCGGCCGGAAACGCGGCCGGCTCGCCGATGCCGACGAGTCGCGGCGTGGCGACGACCCGTGGCCGGTCGTCGGTCAGCAGCGCGACGATCGCGAGCGACGCGCTCAGCAGCGCGGCCATGATCACGAGGATGATGCGGTAGATACCCGGGCCGGCTGGATCGAGCCCGATGATCGACGCGATCGCCGCCGCGCCCACGGCCCCGAGCACGGCCGCCGCGACGTTGGTCACGTTCTGGATGGCGAACTGGACGGCGAACAGCTCGTTGCGATGCGCCGGCTCGCTGTGCTCGGTGAGGAACGGCGCCTGGACCACCTGGAGAGACTGCTGGCCGACCGACCAGAGCGCCGCGAAGACGACGATCAGCGGAAGGGCCTGGGTCGCGAGCAGGCCGATCAGCGCGATCAGGGCGATGGCGATCCCGGCGCCGATGATCGCCCGCCGCCCGAACCGGTCCGATGCGGCGCTCGCCGGAAACGCGACGAGTGCCCCGGCGATCGACGCAGCCGTCGACACGACGCCGATTGTGGCATTCGACAGCCCGAGCGAGGCGAGATACAGGTTGAAGTCGATCCAGTAGAGGCTCAGCGCCGCGCCCGCGACGAAGGTCATCACGAGGAAGAGCCGGGCATCGCGGTGGAACACCCGAATGGCCCGGAAGGCTGCGAAGGGACCGCCCGGCTGGGCCGGCCCGCCCGGCTTCGCGCTCACGCGGCGGCGCAGCGGCGAGGGACGCTCGCGAACGGCATGGGGCGGACCTCCTGGACGGCGCCGCGGACTCGGACGACGGGACCGCTCGGGCGAGCGCCAGGCGGAAGGAAAGTATGCCCCGGGCTCCGGGCCGGGTCATCGGGCTCGCCCCGCCGACTCAGGCACGCCCGGCGCTGACGGCGCCCGGCCTATCCTTCGGGCATGACCGGACACGCCCACTCGACAGCGCGAGCCGGTCGCGAGCGCCTGACCGTCGTCTTCTTCCTGACGCTGGCGGTCCTCGTCGTCGAGCTGATCGGTGGGCTCGCGTCGAACTCCCTGGCCCTGCTGGCGGACGCCGGCCACATGCTCACCGACGTCGTCGGGATCGGGCTGGCCCTCGGCGCGATCTGGATCGCGAGTCGCCCCGCGGGCCGCACCCGGACGTTCGGCTACCTGCGTTTCGAGATCCTTGCTGCGGTCGTCAATGCCGTCCTGCTCCTCGGGGTCGCGGCGTTCGTCCTGTGGGAAGCCTGGCGCAGGCTGTTCGAGCCGCCCGAGATCGCCACCGGGATCATGCTCGCGGTCGCCGTCGTCGGCCTGATCGCGAACGGGGTGTCATTCCGGCTGCTGCGCGAGGGCCAGGCCGCGAGCCTGAACCTGCGCGGAGCGTATCTCGAGGTCCTCGGCGACCTGGCGGGATCGGCGGCCGTGATCGTCGCAGCGATCGTGATCGCGGCGACCGGCTGGACCGAAGCCGATGCCGTCGCCTCCGCCCTGATCGGACTGCTGATCCTGCCGCGGACGTACGGGCTCCTGCGCGAGGCGATCGATGTGCTGCTGGAGGCGACGCCGAAGGGGGTCGACATGGACCAGGTGCGCGCCCACATCCTCGAGGCGCCCGGGGTCACCGACGTCCACGACCTCCATGCCTGGACGATCACCTCGGGCCTCAACGTGGTCTCGGCTCACGTCGTCCTCGACCCCAGGGCCGACCCGCCGGCGGTCCTCGATCATCTCTGCACGTGTCTCACCGACATCTTCGACATCGAGCACTCGACGTTCCAGCTCGAGACCGCCGACCGGCGCCGGCTCGAGGAGGGCAGCCACGCGTGATCGCCGGCGGGCAGCTCGACGCGCGATAGGACGAACGCCGCATGGCGGCTGGCCGACGATCCCGTCTGGCCTCGCTGACCTGGCCCGCCGGCGAATGCGACTCTTCCGCGGGGCAGGTGCAGCAGCGCCATTCCAATGGGCTAGTGGAGCAGGCGCCGTTCCAGGAACACGACGGGCTGCCGGCCAATCGATGTCGTCCACTCGATGACGATGGCTCTGATCGACTCGCTCACGGCGCGCCGCTCGGCGGGGAGTGGACGCACGGGCGTCGCACGGACACGTCGCTGTTCCATTGGATCAGGATCATCGGCGCGCGAATTGGCCAATGCCACGGCCCGATGCGGACCAGTTGCAACGGCATCGCGGAGCTGACGCTCGGCTGAATTCGCCCGACGAGGCGCCTCCCCCGAGCTCGGCGCCTGAATCACTGACACCCGACCGAAACACCGTTCAGGTGGACTCGACGGAGCCGGAAACCGCAGGGACGCGATCGTTGGCTGGCGGATCCAGGGCGCCAGGAGGATCGATGGCCATCCGGATCGGGACATCGGGCTTCATCTACGAGCACTGGCGAGACCGGTTCTATCCGCCGTCGGCCCGGGGAACGGAGCTCGAGCATTACGCCCGAACATTCGATACCGTCGAGCTCAACGTCACCTTCTACCGGATGCCACCGAGCTCGACGTTCCGATCCTGGGCGGCGCGAGTCCCGAAAGGTTTTCCGTTCGCGGTGAAGGCCAGCCGCTATCTCACCCATGTCCGGCGACTCAAGGACCCGCGCTCAGCGGTGGAGCTCCTGGTCGAGCGGGCGAGCGAACTCGGATCCCACCTCGGGCCAATCCTGATTCAGCTGCCGCCGGATCTCGAGCTGGATCTCGCTGCGCTCGAAGCGACCCTTGATGCATTCCCGGCCGGCTTCCGCCTCGCCGTCGAACCGCGCCATGCCTCGTGGTTCGTCGACCACGTCCGCAGCGCACTGGCCGAACGTAGCGTGGCGCTGTGCGTGGCCGATCGACACGGCCCGATCACCCCATCATGGCGGACCGCCGATTGGACCTACCTGCGGTTCCACGCCGGCCGGGCGACGCCGCGGTCGTGCTACAGCGCCAACGAGCTTGATTCATGGGCGGAGCATGTCGAAGCGGGCTGGGGCCGCGAGGCCAGCGGGTTCGCGTACTTCAACAATGATGGCCACGGCTGTGCGCTGCGCGACGCAAGCGTGTTCGCCGAGGCCCTCGACCGGCGCGGCGTGGACGTGGCCAGCCTGCCGGTCGTTCCCGCCGATGTCCTGGTCGAACCGAGTCGTCTCCTCCCCGACGAAGAGGGTCGGGCCGCGGCGCCAGGCCGGGCGTGGGGCTCGGCTGGACGTTCCGGTGGCGGGCCACCTCGCTCGCGGTGTCGGGCAGCGACGCGGCGGCCCCGATCGACATAACAGCGTGGGCCGCCGACTCGCAAGGTGACTGAAGCGAAAGACGGCGGACTGACATTCGCAGCTCATCGGACGACCTCCGATGATCCGCTGGCTGCCGGCCCCTTCCGCCACGGCGCCGCCGTCTCAGGGCAGTGCGGATGGGTCGGTCCAGCCGTTCGGTGCATGTGAGAGCAGGAGGGATGAGCGTGCAGCGCATCGATGGAGACGGCGCCCCGAGGGCTCCTGAAGCGTTGAGGATCGGGCTGATCTCGCCACCGATGCTGCCCATCCCGCCAGCGCGGTACGCGGGCACGGAGCGGATCGTCGCCGCACTGGTCGACGGGCTTCATCAACGCGGTCATCGCGTCACGCTCTTCGCGCCGGGCGACTCCCAGGTGGACTGCGAGATCGTGCCGACGATCCCGGAGAGCCTGTGGGCGAAGGGTTACCGAGGCGACCTGATCTCCTACCTGAACCTCACGCTGGCCAAAGCCTGGTCTCGCGCCGGCGACTTCGACATCATCCATTCCCACATGGACACGGTGGGCCTGCCATTTGCCCGCTGGTGTCCAACCCCGGTCGTCTCCACGCTGCACGGCCGCCTGGACGGAACTGGCCACCCTGCCCTGCTCGAGGAGTTCCGGGACGTTCCGTTGGTGGCCATCAGCGAGAGTCAGCGCCGATGGTCCCCGCGGTCCAATTGGGTCGCGACGATCCCCCATGGGCTCGATCTCGTCCGCGCCCCGTTTGGATCGGCGGTGGGCAGCTATCTCGCCTTCGTCGGACGGATCGCGCCGGAGAAGGGCGTCGCCGATGCCATCGCGCTGGCGAGGGCAAGCGGGCTGCCGCTCAGGATGGCCGCCAAGGTCTACGACGAACGCGAGCGAACGTTGTTCGAGGAGGCGGTCGTCCCCGCGATCCGGGACGGCGCCGTCGAGTTTCTGGGTGAGGTCGGCGCCGTTCAGCGTGACGAGCTGTTCGCCGGCGCGTTGGCCACGCTGATGCTCGGGCCGTGGCCCGAACCCTTCGGACTCGTGGCGATCGAGTCGATGGCGACGGGCACCCCGGTCATCGCTCGCCGCGCCGGCGCTCTGCCCGAGATCATCGAGCACGGCCGCTCGGGGTTCCTCGTGGACGACCTGCAGGAGGCCGTTCTTGCGGTCGAGCGGGCCAGCGCGCTCGACCGTCGACAGGTGCGCCACTGGGCCCTCACGCGCTTCTCCTTGGCGAGGATGCTCGACGACTACGAGCGGGTCTACGCAAGCCTGGTTGGGATCCGGGACGAAACCGCACCCATCCCGGTCATCGCCGATCGGCGCCACCCGCGCGCCGAGAGGCATGTCGAGGAGCTGGTGGAGGCTGGCGCTCGGCTCGAGGCGGGCTGACGAGCGATGCCCACGCCGCTCAGCCCGGAGCCGGTGCGCGAGCTGGTGCCGGGTCGACTTCCGCCCTACTTGTCGAACGGGGTCGTCGGCATCCGATTCGCCAGTCTCCCGCACCTTGCCGGCACCACGATGGTCAGCGGGTACGCCGGGATCTCGCCGGACGACGGGGTCGAGGGCTTCGCCCGTGCACCGTACGTGCTGGCCATCGACGTGTCCCTCAACGGCGTGTGGGCGTCAACGGCCCCGGAGTGGGTCGAGCTCGTCGACCAGCAGTACGACTTCGCCGCCGGGGAACTGCTGACGCGCTGGCGCTTTCGGTCGGGCGGAGCAAGCGCGATGGTCGACACCACCGCGTTCTGCTCGCGATCCGTTCCGAGCCTGGCCGCGCTGGAGCTCACCGTGACCGTCGACGAACCGGCGGATCTCGAACTGTCGGCCGGCGTCGATCCGAGGGGCGTGCCGGGTTCCGGTGACAGCCATGCTCAACCGCAGGACCAGGGACCGAACGAGGGCGTCGACGGCCGCCTCCGCTGGCGCTCGGGCGGGGATCTCGCAACGCTCGGCCTGGCCTACACGACCGAGCTCGCGGGCGACGCGAGCGCCGAACGGTCAACGGCAACGCGCGACGACCGCGGTCGATTCTCGACGACCTATCGGCTGCGGGCACGCCGAGAGCGGCGCTATCGACTCAGCCTGGTCAGCGCGACCGTGCCGCACCTCTCCCATGCCAGGCCGGACGAGGAAGCCGGGCGGCTGGCGGCATTGGGAGCGAAGGAGACGCTCGACGGGCTGCGGCGCGACAACCGCCGAACCTGGGACGAGCTCTGGCGAGGCCGGATCCTGCTGAACGGCGCCGATCGCCGTTGGCAGGCCATCACGGACGCGAGCGTCTTCTACCTGCTCAGCTCCACCCACTCCGCGTCGCTCGCGAGCACGTCGTTGTTCGGGCTGGCCTACTGGCCCACGTATCACTACTACCACGGCCACGTCATGTGGGACATCGAGACGTTCACGCTGCCGCCGCTGCTCCTCCTGGCGCCGCACGCCGCCCATGCCCTCCTGGACTATCGCTCCCGAAACCTCGGCGCCGCCCACCACAACGCCGCGCTTCATGGCTGGCGCGGGGCCATGTACCCGTGGGAGAGCTGCCCCCAGCACGGCGAGGAAGCCACGCCAGGTGCGCGGCCATACACGGAAGATCACGTGAGCGCGGACGTTGCTCTCGCCTTCGCCGGCTACGTGAACGTGACCGGCGATCGCGATTACGCTCGCCGAATCGCGTGGCCCGTGCTCCGGTCGGTCGCCGAGTTCGTCGTGTCTCGGGTGGTGCGAAGCCGCCGCGGATACGAGATGCGCGGCACCGTCGGACCGCGCGAGGTCTACACGTCGGTCGACAACAACGCCTACACCAACATGTCCGCGGCGCTTGCCCTCGAGGCAGCGGTCGACTGCGCGACGATGATTGGCGAGCCCGCCCCCGAGCTCTGGCGCAAGATCGGCGAGAGGTTGGTGCTGCCCCGGGACCGACGCCGAGGCGCCATCATCAACCACGACGGCGCGCGGTTGTCCGAGCCACAGGGAGGCGTTCCCGAGGGCGCGGCCGGCCTGTTCCCGCTCGGCTATCGGACCGATGGCGCGACGGAGCTCGCCACGTATCGATATGCCGCGGTGGAGCAAGCGCCCCTGTACGTGGGCGCGCCGATGCTCAGCGCCCTGCTGCCCGTCTTCGCGGCGCGGGCCGGCGAACCGGGGCTGGCGCGACAGCTCCTCGAGAGCGGCTTCGGGAACTTCATCAATGAGCCTTTCCTCGAGCCGGACGAGTACCCGCGGTCTCGGACGGACCGGCCGCGCGCATCGCCCATGTTCGCGAATCTGAGCGGCTACCTGACCGGGCTCCTGTATGGATTTACCGGCATTCGTCCCAATTCGGCTGAGCCCGAGACCTGGGCGGACCGTCCGGTGGCGCTGCCCGAAGGATGGCGCGGGATCGAAGTCGAGCGGGTCTGGATCCGCCAGCGGGAGTACGCGCTCGAAGCACGGGCCGGAGCTGCTCGCGCAGTCCTCGCGCCGGCGGAATAGCGCGCGTGGGCTCGACGGCCTGAGCGCAGGTCGACCGTGGCCGTTGAGTCGATCGAAGATTTGGGCGTCGACGTCCGGTTGCCCCAGGTGGAGCTGCATCACGAGGGCCGCAAGGGTGATCGAGGCGAGGATCAGGCCGAACGAGGCCGGGGCGAGGTTGTTCGTGGGGCTGGCGGCGGACGTCGGCTGTCGACCAGGTCAGTCCGTCGCCGTCCCATCTACTCAGAGGCCGATCCCGCTGGCGCCGTCTTGGCCGACTTCGCGGCGGCGGCTTGTGAGTCCCCGGCGACTTCGGCGGCGAGCCGCCTTTCGGCGATCGTCTTCGGGACGAGCGCCTTCGCGATCGCCTCCGCCGCGACGCTCAGCTCGAGGAGCCTCGGGTCGTCGCTGTCGAGCGATTGCTTCTCTCGCTCGATCGCCGCCAGACGCTCGGCGTCGGCCGCCACGGCCTCGGCCGTTGCTCGCAGATCCTCTTCGAGCTCCGTCATGGGTTCACCCCTCCCTCGCGGCGTGTGGGCGCCGCCAGTGTCCATCACGGTACACGTACCAGATGATCATCGACTCGCCGTGGAGGTCGCGGGCGCGGACGATCACGTGCGGAAACTGGCTCCGAAGGACGGATTGAAGGCCAAACGTCGTGCCGCCGCTGGCTTCGAGGGCGAGCTGGACGGCCTCCCGGAACTCGGCGTCATCGGACGGATTGATCACGAGCGCGGGCGACTGGTCCCCCATCGGCCGAGGATGAGGCCAGACCGCGGGACTTGCATGAGGCACCGCACGTTTCCGGGTTGCATCCGCGCGGCAAAAGTGACCGGCGCTACGACCCTGACCGACTCCGGCTGAAAGCGATGGGGTGCCGGCGTGCGCGAAGCCGACTCGTCACGTCCAGCGCGGACCTTTGGCTGGTCATGGATACCCGCGAGACGATGAACGTGACCCTCGGGCGCACGTCGCTGGCGGTGGCGGCCGGCGACGGCCCTGCTGGATGGCCGAACCTCGTCTTCCCGAGGTTCCCGAACATCCAAGGATCCAACCAGGCGGCTCCGCGCTCCCGTGGCGGGCTGACGCGTGGACGTCCTCCTCGCCGGTGCCATCCTCCTGGTCGCCTGCGGCCTGATCGCTTCGGAGCGTCGACCGCTCCCTGATCGCGCTGCTGGGCGGCCTACCGCTCGTGGTCCTCGGTCGTACGTCCTCGAACATTCGCGCGGGCCGAACACAGAAGCAGGGCCGTCGGGCCCTGCTTCTGTTGGGGTCACGATGGTGGGCGATACTGGATTCGAACCAGTGACCCCGCGGATGTGAACCGCGTGCTCTAACCACTGAGCCAATCGCCCGAGAGACCGCGGCGCCGCTCAGGGTGCCGGGAGCTACGCCTCGATCATACCCGCAGGCCCGGATAGCGGGCAATGAGCTCCGCAGGCTCGAGGCCGTCGACGACGACCAGCTTCTGGCGACCGGCCGCGCCGGCCACGAGCCGAACCGAGCGACGGGGCACCCCCAGCTCATCGGACAGCAGACGCAACAGGGACTGATTGGCTGCGCCTCCCACAGCCGGCGCCGCAACGTGCGCCCGGAGGACGCCGTCGACGACGCCGTCGACATGGTCGGAGCCTGAACGAGGGGTCAACCGGACGGCGAAGCGAACGTCGATGTCAGCCAGGATTCAAACGAGCCCCCGCAGGATGCCCAGGATGACGAGCAGGACGAACGGCGAGAAGTCGATGCCTCCGGTCGCCGGCAGGACGCGCCGGATCGGGGCGAGGATCGGCTCGGTTGCTGCGATCACGAACGACCCGATCTGCGAGCGGCCTCCGGGGTCCACGAACGACAGGAACACGCGGCCGAACACGAGCAACGTGACCGCGAGGAACGCGATCTGGAGCAGATTCGTGATGAACAGACCCACGGTTCGAGTCTAGCAGCCGGGATCCTGAGGTCCCGACGAGCGGTCAGGGTTGCGGACGCTCGCCGAACAGCGCCCGACCGACCCGGACGATCGTGGCGCCCTCCTCGACCGCGATCGAATAGTCGTCGCTCATCCCCATCGAGAGCTCCGGTCCGAGACCCGCCCAGCGCGAGCGCAACCGCTCGGACAGACGGCGCAGCCCGACGAACGTCTCCCGCGCCGCCTCGGGATCGTCGACGAGGCGGCCAACCGTCATCAGCCCGCGGACGTCGAGGTGCCCGCACCGATCGAGCTCCTCGAGGCCGCGCTCGAGATCCTCGGGGTCGAAGCCGGACTTCGCCGCGTCGCGATCGACGTTCACCTGGAGGAGGACGGGCACGAGCTCGCCGGGCCGGACCTCGGCGGCCAGCCGGTCGAGCCGCTCGGCCAGCTCGACGGAGTTCACGGACTCGATGACGGCGAAGACCGCGAGCGCCCGCTTCGCCTTGTTCGACTGGAGCGGCCCGATCAGGTGCCAGGTCGCGCCGGACACGGCGCCGGCCTTGGCCTCGCCCTCCTGGACGCGGTTCTCGCCGAGGGTCGTGAGCCCCGCGGCGACGGCGGCGACGAGCCACTCGGCCGGGATCGTCTTCGTGACGGCGACGAGCGTCACGCCCGCCGGGTCGCGCCCGACCCGGGCGCAGGCATCGGCGACGGTCGCGAGCACCCGCTCGCGGGCGGCCGCGAACGCGGCAATCTCTGGTGAACCGGCGCCGAGCGTGGTCAAGGGTGGCGGCACGATCCGCCGACGCCTACTTCCGGCGAAGGAAGCTCGGGATCTCGAGGTCGTCCGCGTCGTATGCCGCGGGTCGCTTGACCGGGACCGGCTCGCCGACGGTGCGCTCGATGCGCGGCGCCATCACGGCGGCCGCCGGACGCTCCTCGCGGCCATCCGCGCTGTCGTCGCTGGACTCGATCCGCTGGCGCTCGAGCTCCTCGAGAAAGTCGCGCTCGCGCGGCGCGCGGACCGACTGCTGATCCGTCGCCGGCTGCGCCGACTGGGCCTGGCGGTGCGTGTCGCGCTTGCGCGTGCCGTCGAAGCCGGTGGCGATGACGGTGATCATCACCTCTTCGCCGAGCCGGTCGTTGAAGCTCGTCCCGAAGATGATGTTCGCCTCCGGGTCGGCCGCGGCCCGGATCTCCTCGGCCGCCTCGGTGACTTCGAACAGGCTGAGGTTCGATGAGCCGGTGATGTTGAACAGGATGCCCTGGGCGCCCGTGATGTTGACCTCGAGGAGCGGGCTCGCGATCGCCATCCGGGCGGCCTCGACGGCGCGGTTCTCGCCCGTCGCCCGGCCGATCCCCATCAGGGCCGAGCCGGCGTCCTTCATGATCGCCCGCACGTCGGCGAAGTCGAGGTTGATCAGGCCCGGCATCGTGATGATGTCGCTGATCCCCTGGACGCCCTGACGCAGGACGTCGTCGACGACGCGGAAGGCGTCGATGATCGAGGTGTTCTTCTGAACGACGTCCTTGAGGCGGTCGTTCGGGATCGTGATCAGCGTGTCGACCTGGGCCTTGAGCTCCTCGGCCGCCTTCTCCGCGACGAGCTTGCGCTTGGCGCCTTCGAACGTGAACGGCTTGGTCACGACACCGATCGTCAACGCGCCGGCGTCCTTGGCCAGCTGGGCCACGATCGGAGCGGCCCCTGAGCCGGTTCCGCCACCGAGCCCGGCCGTGATGAAGACCATGTCGGAATCGGCCAGCGCCTGGGCGATCTTCTCCGAGTCCTCCTCGGCGGCCCGGGCCCCGATCGAGCTGTCGCCGCCGGCCCCGAGACCGCGCGTGATCTTGTCGCCGATCCGGATCTTGTGCGGCGCGTCGGACTGGAGAAGCGCCTGGGCGTCCGTGTTGCAGGCGATGAACTCGACGCCCATCATCTCGGCCCGGATCATCCGGTTGACGGCGTTGCTGCCGCCACCGCCGACCCCGATGACCCGGATGAGCGCGAAGTTCTCGGAATCGGACCGCAACGCCATCATCTGCCTCCGGGGGTGGATGAACCATGGTGACGGGCCATCCTGCGAGCGGAATGGCAGCCGTCGGGTGCTGTATGCATCATCCCCGGTGGACCCCGCAGCGCCTGCGTTCCTCTGGGTCCGTCGGGCTCCCGGGAGTCTACCACCGGGTTGGTCGCGTGGGACATCGGGATCGAACGTCCACGGCCGCGGTCTGAGCGGCGCGCCGGCCGCTCTCCCGGTCGAAGCGGTGCACGGCCGCACCGCGCGTGAACCGGGAGGACGGCGCCGTCGCGATAGGGCATGCGCCTTATGGACACGCGTTCCGAAGCCCTGCGATCCTGCGGGCCAGTACCGGCACTGGTACTTCCGGGGAGAGCGCGCGCTTGCGATTTCCGTACCGATCCATCCGGGCGGCCGCGACCGCCCTGCTCGTCACGGTTGCCGTCGGCAGCGGTGGCATGGGCGGGCTGACATCCGCACTGGCGGGCGATCCCGCCAGGCTCGTGCTGGCCGGGACGGTGGTCGACGCTGCCGGCGGGCGGCTGGCCGGGGTCCATCTCACGATCAGCGAGGAGCTCGCGCCCGATGGTGGCGCGTTCGAGATCGAGGCGATCACGGCCGCCGACGGCTCGTTCAGCGCCGAGGTCTATGCCTGGGGCACGACCGCCGCGCCGGCCAGCCTGACGATTTCCACGCCGGCCGGAGAGGCGATCGACGTCGCGACCGACGACTGCAGCCGGACCTGGGGCGTGGCACTCAGCGATGATCGCCAGGTCGCGCTGGCCGAAGTCGCGCCTGGCGCCCTCACGCTCACGGCGGCGACGACCCTGCTCGGCGAGGTCTGCGGCACGGTCGCGGAGCCGCCGACATCCGGCACAGGCGGCTCCGGCGGCTCGGGCGGCTCCGGCGGCTCGGGCGGCTCGGGCGGCGATGACCACCAGGTGGCCGTGACCGCGCCGCCGACCGACACGGGCGCGGTGCCGGAACCCACTGCGAACCGCGCGGATCGGCTCGTGCCGGCCTTGATGATCGGGTTCGTCGTCGGGCTGCTGGCGGCCGCGGCGTTCCTGCTGCCCCGGCACCGGGCGCGTAAGCGGGACTGATCAGCCCGCGAGGAAGCTCAGCAGCACGGTGCGCTCGGCGTTGTCCGCGTTGGGGTCGAGCAACGCGATCGACTGCCAGGTGCCGAGCGCCAGCTCACCGCCGATCACGGGCACGGTCAGCGACGGCGAGACCAGGAGCGGCAGGACATGGTCCGCACCGTGACCCGCTGAGCCGTGGCGGTGCCGCCAGCGATCGTCGCGTGGCAGGAGCCGGTCGAGGGTCGCCAGTGCGTCGTCGTCGGAGCCGGCCCCGAGCTCCAGGATGACCAGCCCGGCCGTCGCGTGCGGCACGAACACCGACAGCAGCCCGTCGCCGTCGCCGGCCCGCTCGGCGATGAACCGGCGACACGCACCAGTCAGGTCGGCGAAGCCGCGCTCGGATCCGGTCCGGACCTGAAGCTTGACGGTCTTCACTCGCGACTCTCCGAGGTCCAAGGCGGAGCTCCGCGAGGCCATTGGCCCGAGGAAAGCTCCCGACCCCATCCGGCTACGGAAAGATGGACCGGAGCGCGTCGCGCAGCCGGCCGAGCCCGCCACTGGCCGGCGCCGACTCGTAGCGCAGCGGCTCGTCGTCGGCCAGCGTCGACGCACCCCACAGCAGGAGCCCGACCGCGGTCGAGTAGCCGGGCGTCAGGATCGTGTCGGTCAGGCCCCCGATCCCGGCCGGAGCGGCGATCCGGACCGGCATGCCGAGGACCTCGCGGGCCAGCTCGGCGGTCCCCGCCAGCTGGGCTCCACCGCCGGTCAGGATGATCCCGGCCGGCAGCATCCCGGCCCCGCCGCGGGCCATCTCGGTCCGCATCAGCTCGAACGTCTCGCGCATCCGGGCCTCGATGATCTCGCACAGCTCGCGCCGCTGGAGGGTCCGCCCGGCATCCTCACCAAGAACGCTGACCGTGATCTCCTCGTCGTCCTCGACCGACGGCAGGTTGCAGGTCCCGTGGCTGATCTTGAGCTCCTCGGCGACCTGGAGGCTCGTCTTGAGCCCGAGGGCGACGTCGTTGGTGACGTTGTTGCCGCCGATCGGCAGGACGGCGGTCCGGAACGGCGAGCCGTCGGAGAACATCGCGAGATCGATCGTGCCGGCGCCGATGTCGGCGACCGCGACGCCGAGGTCCTTCTCGGTCTCGGACAGGACCGCGTCGGCGGACGCGAGGGCGGAGGCGACGAGCTCGTCGATCTTGACGCCGGCCGCGTTCACGCACTTCGACAGGTTCTGGACCGCGGTAGCGGCGCCGCTGACGATGTGGACCTCGACCTCGAGCCGGAGCGCGCTCATCCCGAGCGGGTCCTTGACGCCCTCCTGGCCGTCGACCTTGAAGCCGCGCCGCTCGACGTGCAGGACGACCTGGCTCGACGGGATCGAGACCGCCCGGGCGACCTCGACCGCCCGGTTGACGTCCTCGCGGCTGACTTCCTTGCTTCTGGCCGCTGACCGCGACCTGGCCGGGCGAGTTG
This sequence comes from uncultured Chloroflexia bacterium, assembly GCA_963746075.1. GTDB lineage: Bacteria > Chloroflexota > Limnocylindria > Limnocylindrales > CSP1-4 > CF-46. Next base: position 1,071,139 of record CAVUZY010000004.1, on the reverse strand, counting down.
AGGCTCTCGACGTGCTGGCCGCCGACCGCGACGAAGGCGCGATCGATCTTCCAGCCGGAGAGGCGCTCCGCGCGCTCGACCGACTCCGCGATCGAGCGGACGGTCTGGTCGATGTTGACGACGACGCCCTTCTTCAGGCCGGACGAGACGACGGTGCCGTGGCCCATGACCGTCATCTTGCCGTCGCGGCTGACCTCGCCGATCAAGGTGCAGACCTTCGACGTGCCGACATCGATCCCGACCAGGACCGCTTCTCTCTCCACCGTCGTCGTCCCTGCCTCCTGTGCTGGCCGGCGGTCCGCGCCCGCGGATCGGGCCCGCCGTCGATGTCCTAGACGAAGTGGCGCCGGATGAGGGCCACGTTGTTGAAGATCCGGAACCCGAAGTTGATCAGCGCCACCAGGTAGAGGTCCAGGCTGAGCCGATCGCCGATGAACGTGAGGATGACCGCGACGATCGCGTTCGTGATGAATCCGCTGATGAAGATCCGGTTGTCGTAGACGCCGTCGAGCTCGGCCCGGACGGCGCCGAGGACCGAATCCATTGCTGCGAGGATCGCCACCGCCGTGTAACGGGTGAACTCGAAGCCGACGTTGACGTTGAGGACGAGCCCGGCCAGAACGCCAACGAGGAGACCCGCCAAGGGTAGGAACACGCCTCGTCGCCCTCTTTCCGGTGCGTTTCGGCAAGGCTACCCGACGCGCGCGGGGCGCTGCCAGCCGAGGTGTCCTGGCGATCGCGGCTCCCGCGCGCTCCTCATGGCCGCGGTGTCGCGCTCGGGCGGGGCGTCGGCTTGACGATGAACGTCCCCTCGCGATCGTCGGCCAGGATCACGGTCTGGACGGTGTCCTCGCGCCCGGCCAGGAGGCCGCCGAGGAGCTGGACCTGGCCCGGGATCAGGGCCGGCGTCCGCTGGTTCCGGCCGTAGAACCCGAAGACGGCCACCCAGCCGCCGCTGCCACTCGAGATCGTGAAGCCGCGGTCGTCGGTGACGTGGACCCGGAGCAGCGTCGCGTGGCTGCCGACCTGGCTCGGGGTCAACGAGCCGAGGCGGGTGGCGGCGTCGAGATCGACGGGATCGAGGACGGACCCGACCGCGAGGCCGGTCGATGTCGCACGCTCGTCGATCACGATCGGTGCCGCCTGGATGGCGGGGGTCGGTTCGCTCGTGACCTCGGCGAAGAGGATGCCCCCCTCGTCGACGGCAAAGCGGCGCTCGCCGACGGCCCACACGATCAACGGATGGCGCTCCTCGACCGTCACCCGCAGGACGTCGGGCAGGCCGACCGACACGTCGACCTCGCGGACCGACGGCAGCTCGCGCAGACGGGCCGCGATCGGCTCAGTGGCCAGGCCGACGAGATTGGTCCCGTCCTCGAGCCCGACCTTGGCCCGGATCGCGTCCTCGGCGGTCAACGTCGCGCCCGTCACCTCGAGCCGCTCGAACCCGAACGCGGACGTCGTCGCGAGGCCGTACAGCGCCCCGGCCGAGATGAGCATCGCGAGGATGGCCGCCGACCGGACCGGCGACAGGCCGGCCGACGCCCGCCGGACCCGGGGCTGGCGGCGAGCGGTGCCCGAGGCGGTCCGGTAGCGGCGTGGCGTCCGCTGGGTCATCGTCGGCTGTCCAAGAGCGGGCTCGTCGGCGCTGGGCTCATCAGCTGGCTCGGGGACTCAGCGCGGCAGGTCGGCGGCGGTGACATGCCGCCGTGCCCGCCCGGCGTGCCGTTCGAGCGCCAGGTCGACGACCTTCGCGCAGACGTCGGCGAACGTGTATCCGCCCTCGGACGGCATCGTCGGGAAGAGGCTGATCGGGGTGAAGCCCGGGATCGTGTTGATCTCGGACAGGACGACCTGGTCGCCCGCCACGAGGAAGTCGATCCGGGCAAAGCCCTCGGCTCCGATCGCGCGGTAGGCGTCGCGGGCGATCTTCAGCATCGACGCCTTCATCGGAGCCGGGACCTCGGCCCGCGTCGAGGTCTCCGACAGGCCCGGGGTGTACTTGGCGGCGTAGTCGTAGAACTCGTGGCCGGCCACGATCTCGCCCGGTCCGTACAGCTCGAGCCTGGCGTGGTCGTTGCCGATCACGCTGACCTCGAGGTCGCGGGCACCGGCGAGATACGCCTCGACGAGCGCCACCTCGTCGTGGCGGAACGCAAGGTCCAGGGCGGCCGGCACGTCCCCTGGCCCCGTGGGCCAGCGTGATCCCGACCGACGACCCGAGACCGGACGGCTTGATCATCAGCCGCTCGTCGCCGGTCCCGGCGGCGAAGGCCGCGAGCTCCGCGAGGACCGCCGCCGGATCGGCGCGCCAGCGAGCCGCCCGGACCTCGCGCCAGTCGACGACCGGCAGGCCGATCCCGCGGACGAGGCGCTTGAACACGGCCTTGTCCATCCCGAGCGCGGACGCCGTGACGCCCGAGCCCGTGTATGCGAGCCCCGCGCCCTCGAGCATTGCCTGGACCGTGCCGTCCTCGCCGAACGGGCCGTGGAGGGCGATGAAGACGAGCGGTGGCGGCGACGCAGCCGCGAGGCGGTCGAGGGCCGCGCCGGCGCTGAGCGGCCCGTCGCCGCCGAGCGCGGCCGGGTCGTCGTAGGCGGCGCCGGCACGGTCGTCGCGGCGATGATCGGCCGGCAGCCACCACCATTGCCCGTCGAGATCGATCAGGACCTGCCGGACGTCGTCGCCGCTGCCGATCAGTGCCTCGGCGATCGCGGTCCCGGACACGACCGAGACGTCGTGCTCAGCCGACGGGCCGCCGAGCAGGACGACGATCGCCGGATGGGCCGTCATCCGGCGGGCTCGGTGGGTGAAGCGTCGGCGTCGTCGGGCGGCGTCGCCGCGGCGTTCCGGTCCCAATCGCCGAGGAACACGACCTCGGGCTCGAGGACGATGCCGGTCTCCTGCCGCACCGCGGCGGCGACGTCGTCGACGAGGCCGCGGACGTCGGCGGCGGTCCCCTTCCGGTCGTTGACGATGAAGTTGGCGTGCTTCTCCGACACGGTCGCGCCGCCCCGGGTCCTCCCCTTCCAGCCGATCGACTCGATCAGCCGGCCGGCCGAGTCGTCGGGCGGGTTGCGGAACGTCGAACCGGCCGACGGGATGCCGAGCGGCTGATGCTCCCGGCGCCAGCGCTTGATGTCGTCGAGCCGGGCGGCGATCGTCGCCGGGTCCGCCGGCTCGAGGCGGAAGGTCGCGCTCAGGACGACCTCCTCGGGGTGGTGCTTCAGGCGGCTGTCGCGGTAGCGGAAGTCGAGCTCGGCGGCGGTCAGGCGGGCCTCCGTGCCATCTCCCAGGAGGACGTCGGCCGACTCCAGGATCCCGGCGACATCGCCGTCGTGGGCGCCGGCGTTGGCCCACACGGCGCCGCCGACCGTGCCCGGGATTGCCAGCCCGAACTCGAGCCCGGTCAGTCCGGCATCCTTGGTCTCGGTCGCCGCGCGGGCCATCGGCAACCCCGACTCCGCCACGTAGCGGTCGCCCTCGATGCGCGATCCCTCGGCCCGGTTCTGGACGACGAGGCCGCGGATGCCGGCATCGGCGATGACGACGTCGCTCCCCCGCCCGAGAAGGGTCAGGGCGATGCCGCGAGCGCGAGCGAATCGGACGATCGCGCGCAGCTCATGGATGTTGTGGACCGAGGCGAACAGGTCGGCCGGGCCGCCAACGCGCATCGTCGTGAAGCGGGCGAGCGGCTCGTCGCGAGAGGTCTTCACGCCGATCCGGCGCTGGATCGCGGTCCCGGTGGCGAGTGGATCGAACGGCGCGGTCGTAACGATCTCCGGGGCAGGGGCCGGCGTCGGCCCCGTCACGCAGCGCCCTCGCGGGCGATCGCATCGATGGCCTCGATCGTCGGCAAGGGCTTCCGCGCGGCGAGGGCGAGGACGAGGGCGGCGATCGCGTCGGCCGCGCCGGGCCGGCCGAAGCGGCGGGCAGCCTCGGCCATCGACGTCCGGACCGGCTCATCGAACAGCATCCCGGCCGCGGCGACCAGGGCGTCGGCGTCGAACGCCTCGTCGGGCACGATCCGGGCGGCGCCGGCCTTGGCGAGGATCTCGGCGTTCGCGCCCTGGTGTCCCGACGCGTGGGGATACGGAACGATCACCGACGGGATGCCGAGGGCGGTCACCTCGGCCACGGTCGACGAGCCGGCCCGCCCGACGACCAGGTCGGCGGCGACGAGCGCGGCCAGCATGTCGTCGCGCAGGAACGGGTACGGCCGATAGCGCGTGCGAAGGTCGGCCGCGAGCTGCTCGCGGGTCGCCAGCGCCGTCGCATATCCCGACTCGCCGCTGACGTGGAGCACGTGGACGCGCTCGACGAGGCGCGGCAGCGCCTCCGCCACCGCGGCGTTGAACCGGCGGACGGCCTGGGATCCGCCGAAGATCAGGATCGTTGGCGCGTCGAGTGCCAGGCCGAGCCGCTCCCGGGCCGCGGTCCGCGAGATGGCGGTCACGTCGCGGATGGGCGTCCCGGTGACGAACGTCGGCACGCCCGCCCCCGCCAGCGCTCGGGCAGCGGCGTCGTACGACACCGCCAGCGCGTCGGCGAGCCGGGCGATCGCCCGCACGGATCGCCCCGGGATCGCGTTGCCCTCCCAGAGGACGACCGGGATCCGGAACGGCGCCGCGGCCATCACCACGGGCAGCGACACGTAGCCACCGGTTGTAAGATCGCCGCCGGGCGCTCGCGAGCCAGGATCGCCGCCGCCTGCGGCACCGACAGCCCGAGCCGGATCGGGTCGAGCACGGTGTGGACCGATCGATCGACCGTCCGGAGCGAGCGCAGGGCGAGCCGCCGGACGCGGATGCCGGCCTCGCGGACGAGATCCGCCTCGAGGCCGCGATGCCCGCCGAGCCAGACGAGCTCAGGCGCGTCCGGACGATCGGGTCGTGCGAGGAGCGAGCGGGCCACGGCGAGTGCCGGGTAGATATGCCCGCCCGTCCCGCCCCCGGCGATCAGCAGCCGCATCGTTCCAGGTTCCTCGTTGGACGGTCTCGCGCGAGATCGACAGCAGGATGCCGACGGCCGCGAGACTGATGGTCAGCGACGACCCGCCGGCGCTGATGAACGGCAGCGTGATGCCGGTCACCGGGATGAGCGCGACGACGACGCCGATGTTGATGAACGCCTGGATGCACAGCCAGGCGGTGATGCCCGCCGCCAGCAGCGCCCCGAACGTGTCGGGGGCCGCGAGCGAGACGCGGATGCCAGAGTAGGCCAGAGCGACGAACAGGACGATCACGGCGCCGGCGCCGATCAGCCCGAACTCCTCGCCGATGATCGCGAAGATGTAGTCGTTGCTCGCGTTGGGCAGATAGAGCCCGCCGGCCAGGCGGCTCTCGCCGAGCCCGGCGCCGAGGATCCCGCCGAGCCCGAGGGCGAGCAGGCCCTGGACGGTATGGAAGCCGTCGCCGAGCTTGTCGGACCATGGATCGAGCCATGTCCGGATCCGGTCGAGCTGGTACGCCCGGAGGCCGACGGCCACGAGCGCGGCGACCGCGGCGATCCCGATCAGGACGAGGTGAAGCATCCGCCCGCCGGCGAGGAAGAACATCGTGACCGCGGTCAGGCCGATGACCATCGTCGTGCCCAGGTCCGGCTCCTTGAAGACGAGCGCAACGATCGGCACCACGATGATCAGGAACGGAACGGTCCCGCCCCAGAATCCCTTGATCCGGCTGCCGCGCTTGGCGAACCAGTGAGCCAGGTAGATGACCATCGCCAGCTTCGCCAGCTCAGCCGGGTGGAGGGCAGGCAGCGGGCCGATCTTCAGCCAGCGCGCCGATCCGCCGACGACGATGTTCAGGCTCGGGACGAAGACGAGGACGAGGAGCAGGACCGCGACCGCGAACACCGGCACGGATGCGAACCGCAGATAGCGGTAGTCGACCCGCATCATCGTGATCATCGCGATCAGGCCGAGCCCGGCCCAGGCGATCTGCGGACCGACGATCGCCAACGTGTCGTCGGACGCGATGTACGCCTTCATCGCCGAGCTGGAATAGACCATCAGGATCCCGACGGCAGTCAGCGCCACGACGATCACGAGGATCGCGTAGTCGGCCTGGTGCCGCTCCCGGACGAGCGCGGTCGCCTTCTGGCGGGCCGGCGTCCGGCCGTGCGCGCTCTCGCGTTCGATCGGCTTGAGCCGGCCGGTTCCGGTCTTGTCCGTCGATCGGCCGCCGCCGCGTCCGGTGCTCCGGCGTGGCAGGGGCAGGGCGTCGCTCACAGGGTCCTCCCGTCGCGTCGCGCGGCGGCGATGCCGGCGACGGCCTCCTTGAACGCCCGTCCGCGGGCGGCGTAGTCCACGAACATGTCGAAGCTGGCAGCGGCCGGGCTGAGGAGCACGGTCGCGGGCTCGGGATCGCCGGCGGCGAGGCGCTCGCGGGCGATCGCGTCGGCCATCCGGACCGCTTCCTCGAGCGTGGTCGCGCGATCCGTCCGGGCGAGTCCCGCCGCGCGGAAGCGCGACTCGAGGTCGGGGCCGCTCTCGCCGATGAGGACGGCGGCGGCGGCGCGCTCGGCGACGACCGGCCCGAGGTCGGCGAGGTCGATGTCCTTGTCGCGGCCGCCGGCGATCAGGACGATCGGCGCCGTCGAAGGCACGGAGGGCGGCGATGACCGCATCGGGCTGGGTGCCCTGCGAGTCGTTGACGAAGCGGACGCCGTCGATCTCGCCGACCGGCTCGAGGCGATGCTCCACGCCCGTGAAGGCCATCGCGGCTGCCCGGATCGCACCCGGCGCGACGTCCAGATCCAGGGCGGTGGCGATCGCGGCCAGCGCGTTCGAGACGTTGTGGCGGCCCGGGATCGCGAGCTCGGCGGCTGCCATCACGTCGACGCCGCCGGCGGCGACGATCCGGCCATCGACGAGCCCGACGCCGCCGGCGACCGGCGGGCCGAGCCGGTAGTCGACCACGCGAGCCCGAGAACCCTCGGCGTAGGCGGCGACGACCGGGTCGTCGCCGTTGAGGATCAGCGCCCCGGCCGGGTCGACGAGCTCCGCCAGGCGGCGCTTGGCCGCCCGATAGCCGGCCAGCGATCCGTGGCGATCCAGGTGGTCGGACGTGACGTTCGTGTAGACCGCGACCGTCGTCCCGCGCGACAGGGTCGGCAGCTGGAGCTCAGAGAGCTCGATCACGACGCGGTGGTCGGCGGTCAGCTCCGGCAGCCGCTCGACGAGCGGGATGCCGATGTTCCCGCCGAGGACGACCGGGTGCGACGGGTCGGCGGCAAGGACCGCGGCGATCAGCGAGGAGGTCGTCGTCTTGCCCTTCGTGCCGGTGACGCCGATCGTCGGGGCCGGGCACAGGCGGAGGAACAGGTCCGGCTCCGAGACCAGGGCCGGCACGGAGCGGTCGCCGCCGGTCCGCGCGGCGACGAGGGCTCGGAGGGCCTCCCGCAGCCGCGGCTCGGTCGTCGGGTAGACGGGGTTGATCGACGGCGAGGTCGTCACGAGTGCGGCGCCCGCCCAGGCGTCCGCCGGAGCGATATCCAGCCCGGCCAGCAGGCGAACAGGACGTCCCTCGAGCGCCTGGATCGCCGTTTCGAGCTCGGCCGCCGGCCGCCCGTCGTACACCGTCACCCGGGCGCCGGCGTCGACGAGGAACCGCGCCATGGCGATCCCGCTCCGGGCGAAGCCGAGGACCGTGATCTGTCGGTCGCGCAGCGCTCCGGCCCGGATCGCGTCCATCGTCAGCGTCTCGAGATCGATCGGGCCGTCGACCGGGCCGCCGGCTGGGGTGGCGGACTCGGGCGGCCGGTCGGTCGTCATCGTCGCGCTCACGTCAGCTGCTTGATCGAGGCGAGGAAGAGCGTGACCCCGAGGAGCCCGGCCAGGATCCCGACGATCCAGAACCGGAGCGTGATCTTCTCCTCGTCCCAGCCCGCCAGCTCGAAATGATGGTGGAGCGGCGCCATCCGGAAGATCCGCTTGCCGCCGCTCAGCTTGAAGTACCCGATCTGGATGATGTCGGAGGCGGTCTCGATCACGAAGATCAGCCCGATCAGGGGCAGGACGAGGATCTGGCCGGTGATCAGGGCGATGACGGCCAGGGTCGCCCCGAGCGACAGCGATCCCGAGTCGCCCATGAAGATCTGGGCCGGGTGGACGTTGAACCACAGGAACCCGAGCAGGGCGCCGATGATCAAGGCGCACAGGAACGCCAGGTTCGGCTGGGCCGGGATGTTCAACAGCGAGACGAGCAGGAACGCGACGAAGGCGAAGACGAGGGTGCCGCCCGGCAGCCCGTCGAGGCCGTCCGTGATGTTGACCCCGTTGCTCGCGGCGATGATCGCGAAGGCCGCGAACAGGACGTAGATCGCCGGATCGATGTGTCTGGGACCGAGGAACGGGACGGCGATCTGGTCGATGCCGTACGTCCGCTGGATCAGGAACGCAGCCGCGAAGGCGAACACGACCTGCCACAGCAGCTTCTGGCGGATCTTGATCCCCTCCCCCGTCTTGGCATTCAGCCAGTCGTCGAACGCCCCGAGCAGGCCGACCCCGGCCAAGGCGCCGAGCGGGGCGAAGATCCCGCCTTCCGGCGGCCATCGGAGCAGGAGGTACAGGCCAAGGACGACGAGGATGATCAGCGCCCCGCCCATCGTCGGCGTGCCGTGCTTGACCTGGTGGCTGTCCGGACCCTCGATCCGGATCTGCTTGGTGAACCCCGTCGTCCGGAGCAGCCGGATGTACGGCGGCATCAGGATCACCACGATCGCGAAGGCGAGCAGGAGGCCCTGGATCAGCTCGACGGTCACGGGCCCGGCTCCAGGGCCGCGACGAGCTCGTCAACCAGGACGTCGAGGGCGACCCCGCGCGACGCCTTGACGAGCACGACGTCGCCGGGGCGAAGAAGCTCGAGCAATCGATCGCGCGCCTCCGAGCGATCGACGCTGCGGACGACCTTTGCGGGATCGAGGCCCGCCTCGGTTGCTCCACGGCCGATGTCCGCGGCGCCCATCGCCCACGACGACCAGCAGGTCCACGATCGCGGCCGCGGCCGTGCCGACCCGCTCGTGCCCGGCCACGTGCCCGTCACCGAGCTCGAGCATCTCGCCGAGGACGGCGATCCGCCGGCCCGGTATCCCGGCGAGCAGATCGAGGGCCGCGACGACCGCGCCCGGAGAGGCGTTGTAGCTGTCATCGACGATCGTCACGCCGCCGGATTGCACGAGCACGCCGCGGTGAGGCGCGCTCCAGCCGCTGCCCAGGGCGCGCACGATCAGGTCGAGCGACAGCCCGGCGGCCAGACCCGCGGCGGCCGCGGCCAGGGCGTTGTGGACGGCCAGGCGACCGAGCGTCGGGATCGTGACGGGTCGCCGGCCGGCGGTCGTCACCAGATCGAAGGCCATCCCGCCGGCCCCGCGCGAAGCGACCTGCTTCGGCCCGAACGGCGGCGCCCGGCGCGAAGCCGTAAGTCACGACCTCGGCCCGCGTTCGGGCCGCCATCGCGAGGACGCGCTCGTCATCGGCGTTCAGGATCGCGACGCCGTCGTCGGGCAACGCCTCGATCAGCTCGCCCTTCGCCTGGGCGACCGCCTCGATCGTCCCGATCCGGGACAGGTGGACCGGCTGGACGGCGGTCACGATCCCGATCTCGGGCCGGCCGATCCGGGCCAGGTCGGCGATCTCGCCACCGACGTACATCCCCATCTCGAGCACGGCGGCACGATGCTCGGGTCCGAGCCGGAGCACGGTCAGCGGCAGGCCGATCTCGTTGTTCAGGTTGCCCTCGTTCTTCAGCGTCGGCATCGCCGAGCCGAGGACGGCGGCGACGGCCTCCTTCGTTGACGTCTTGGCGATCGATCCGGTGATGCCGACCACGAGCGGGTCGAACAACGCGCGCCAGGCGCCGGCCACGGCCTGGAGGGCGCGGAGCGGATCGGCGACGAGCAGAACGCTTGCGTCAGCGCCGGCAAGATCGGCCGGATCGGGCGCCTGTGCGACGAGGACGGCGGCGGCACCGGCCGCGATCGCCGCGCCGACGAACGCATGGCCGTCGGTCCGCTCGCCGGGCAGGGCGATGAAGAGGTTCCCGGGCTCGACCGCGCGCGAGTCGACGGCGCCGCCCCGGACCGTCCGGTCCGATCGGGCGAGGAGCGTGCCGCCCGTGATCGCGGCCAGCTCGTCGGCGGTCAGGCCGATGGCGCGGTCGTCGCGACTGGACGCGTCGGGCTTCGGCGCGGTCACGCGGGCCATTGTCGCATCGGTCGAGCTCACCGGTTCGCGGTCGTCGAGCCCGGTGGCTCCGTGCGCTCGGGCAGCAGATCGGGGGTCGTGATCGCGTCGTGGGCGATCCGCCGGAAGAGCTCGAACGACATGACCCGCATCTCGAGCTGGCCCAGCTTCGCGACGTCCGGCTTGCCCTCCTCGATCCGGATCGCGATCACCAGGTCGGCGATGCCCGTGTCGCGCCCGATGTAGCCGATGAACGAATAGTTGAAGATGTTGTGCTTCCAGCCGCCGCGGCCCTTGTTCATCTTCGGATCCCAGATCTGGGCGGTGCCCGTCTTGCCGCCGACGTCGTAGCCCGGGATGATCGTCCGGTCGCGATAGAACGGGACCCGCGTGACGACGTGGCGCATCATCCCGAGCAGCGTCCGGGACAGGTTCTTGTCGATGACCTGGGCGCCCTCGACGATCGGCCGGTCGGTCGGCCCGATCGCCTTGACCACGTGCGGCTCGATCCGCTTGCCGCCGTTGATCATCGTGGCGTAGGCGTTGGCCAGCTGGAGGGGCGTCACGGCCACGCCCTGGCCGAACGATCCGTTGGCGAGGTCGATCTCCTGCCAGGAGTGGATCGCCGGGTCGCGGACGATCCCGCCGACCTCGCCGGCCAGGTCGACCCCGGTCTTGCTGCCGAAGCCGAACCGCGTCCAGGCCGAGTACAGGATCGACGAGGCGGTTCGGACGTTCTTGTTCAAGCCCGAGCGCGACCTTGGCGGCGACGACGTTGCGCGAAAAGGCGATCGCGTCCTCGAACCTCATCCAGCCCATCGCCTTGTGGTCCGCGTCGTCGATGTGGGCCCGGCCGTTGTCGAGCAGCAGGGTGCCCGTGTCGTTGACCTTCGTCTTCGTCGTGACCTGGTGCTTTTCCATCGCCGCGACCACGGTCAGCATCTTGAAAACCGAGCCGGGCTCGTAGACCGAGCTGACCGTCGGGTCGATGAACCGGGACGGATCGGTCGCCGCGATCGCCGCGTAGTCGTTGGCGTCGTACGACGGATACGAGGCCTGGGCGAGGATCTCGCCGGTGTACGGGTTCATGACGATGGCGGAGACGGACTTGGCCCGGTCGGCCGCCCAGGCGGCGAGGATCTCCTGCTCGACGGCGAGCTGGAGGCCGGCATCGATCGTGAGCCGGATGTCCTCACCCGGGACGCCGGTCTCGCGGACGACCGTCGTGTCGGGGATCGAGCGCGAGGCGATGTCGCGCTGGGCCTGGATGATCCGTGGCCGGCCGGCGAGCGTGTCCTGGTAGAACTGCTCGACGCCGTACTGTCCCTCGCCCTCGCGATTGACGAAGCCGAGGAGCTTGGCCGCGAGCGTCGTGTTCGGCCCGCCGCCGGCCTGCGGGTAGACTCGGACCGGCTCCGATTCGAGGGCCACGCCTTCGACGTCCTTCGCCGCGAGAGCAGCCCGGATCCGGTCGCCGGTCCCGGTGTCGAGGCCGTGCGCCAGGACCGTGTACTTCTTGTCGGAGGTGACCCGCGAGATGAGGGCGTCGGCGCCGGCGCCCTCGAGGCCGAGGATCGCGACGAGCGCGTCGGCGACCGGGCCGCGCCGGGCCGCCGGGATCTCGGACGGATTCGCGATCAGCCGCTCGCGCTCGATCGTGGTGGCCAGGACGACGACGCCCGAGCGATCGTAGATGTCGCCGCGCTTGCTCGGCGTCTCCAGGCGGACCGTGGTCTGCTGGAACGCCTCGTCGGCGAGCCGCTCGCGCTGGCCGACCTGCCAGTAGGCCAGGCGCGCGAACAGCGCCGAGCCCATGACCGCGAAGGCGATCAGGAGAACGAGCGCGCGACCACGGGAATCCGTCCGGCCCATCGTTCGATCCGGTGCGTCAGCGCGGGTCGACGACGATGGGGGCCGTCAGCTGGCTCATCCCGGCGTCGATCGCCATCTTCCGGACGGCCGGCTCCTGGCCGAGCCGGTTGAGATCGGTCGTCAGCTCGGACTTGCGGACGAGGAGTGCATCGCGCTCGCGCCCGAGCCGCTCGAGGTCATAGCCGGTCGCAGAGACGCGGACCGTCTGGGCGAGCGAGAAGAACGCCAGCAGGAAGGCCAGCACGATGCCGCCGAGGACGAACGCGAGCGGGCTCGTCTGGCGCCGGGCGCGCACGGCGCCACGGACCCGACGCCGGGGCAGGACCGGCGTGTCCTTGACCCGCGAGCGCTGCGGCAGGAACGTGGAGCGAGGGCGAGCCCCCGAGTAGACCGCCACCTACTCGCCGACCGCGAAGCGGATTCGCGGCGCGCGCGGGTCGAGGAAGGCAAACGGATCGGCCTGGGACGAGACTCCGAAGGCGTCGAGCTCCAGCTCCTCGGTCGGGGCGTGACGGCGATTGCCCTCGCGCTCGTGGACCTCGTGCTGACGGCGGCCATACGACCGACGGCGGCTGGACTGGTGTCGCTTGCTCACGGTGACTCCTCCTCTCGTGGGTGCTCGATGGATGGGTTCAGGCGGCGAGGCGCTCGGCGGCCCGCAGGCGGGCGCTCCGGGCTCGGGGGTTGGCGGCGATCTCGTCGGCCGTCGGCGTGAGGGACGGGCGGGTGACCAGGCGCAGGCGCGGGTTCTTCCCGCAGACGCACACCGGGATCTCGGGCGGACAGACGCAGCCCCGTCGCTCGGCGGCGAAGAAGCGCTTGACGATCCGGTCCTCGAGCGAGTGGTAGCTGAGGACGACGAGGCGGCCGCCCGGCCGGAGCAGGTCGATCGCGCTGGCGAGCCCTTCCTGGAGGGCGTCGAGCTCGGCGTTGACCGCGATCCGGAGGGCCTGGAACACCCGCGTGGCGGGGTGGATCCGGCGGCGGACGCGGGGGTTGCCCGGGGCAACGCGCTCGATCAGGGCCGCCAGCTCCTCGGCGGTCGAGACGGGAGCCGTCGCCCGCGCGGCGACGATCGCATTGGCGATCCGGTTGGCCTGGGGCTCCTCGCCAAAGCGCCTGAACAGCGCCGACAGCTCTGTCCGGTCGAGCGTCGCGAGGAGCTCGGCGGCGGGGACGCCGCGGCTGGTGTCGAAGCGCATGTCGAGCGGGCCGCCGGTCCGGAAGCCGAACCCACGCTCGGCGTCGCCCAGCTGGAAGCTCGACAGGCCGAGGTCGAACAGCATCCCGTCGACGGCGCCGAACCCGGCGTCCGGGGCGACCGCGCCGATCTCGCGGAAGTTCGCCTGGCGCAGGACGAGGCGGTTGCCATAGCGAGGGCGGAGGCGACCATCCACTCTGGCGATGGCCGCCCCATCGGCATCGAGGCCGAGGAGGCGGCCATCAGGATTGGTCGCCTCCAGGATCCGCTCGGTGTGCCCACCGCCGCCCACCGTGGCGTCGATCTGAAGGCTGCCGGGAATCGCGGCGAGCATCGACATGACCTCGTCCACCAGCACCGGCATGTGCCCGACCTTCATCTCTCCTCCACCGTTGACGACGGATCCCGCTCGGATCCTGGAAGCGCATGTGGTGCGTCCGACGGCCCTCCGGCCGGCGAACGAGTTCCCCCTAGATCCCGAGCCCGCCGATCGCTGCGGCAAGGGCCGTCGGGTCCTCGAGGCTGCGGCGGTAGGTCTCCCATGTGGCGGGAGCCCAGATCTCGGCGTGATCGCGGGCACCGACGACGACGGCGTCGGCACCGAGCCCGGCCATCTCCCGGAGATAGCCCGGCAACAGGACGCGGCCCTGGCCGTCGAGCGTCGACTCGACGGCGCCGGCAAAGATGAATCGCGAGAAGCGACGAGCGTTCTCGTCGGTGATCGGCAGGGTCGCGACCTTCTCGGCCAAGGCGTCCCAGCCGGCCCGGGTGTGGATCGCGAGGCACGCGTCGAGCCAGCGCGAGACGACGAGACCCGCGTCCAGCTGGGCGCGGAACTTCGACGGGACGGCGAGCCGTCCCTTGTCGTCCACCGAGTGCCGGTACTCGCCGGTGAACACCTTCGAAAAATCCCCACTTCGGGTTCAGGGCCTGGATGTGCTTGGTCGTGACGTGCGCGAGGATGGCGCTGGCGGTGTGCCTGGCTCCCGTGGTTCCCCACTTTGGGCCACTTCACACCACTTGGGTCATCATAGCGCCCCGAAGCGGCCCGTCAATGGGCGATGTGCAGTCAGGCGGGAGCGCGGCGCCGGCGCTCGGCCAGGCCGGGGCGGCGTGGCCCACAGCAGGGAGTCGCCGCCCAGCGCGAGCGGCGGGCCCGCGTTCTGATCTCATGCTCGCGTGGCGGGCAGCAGACGCCGCGAAGGCCGTGCGGCGACCCGTCTCGGGCCGACTCGACCAAGGAATCAGCCGCTGGCGGCCAACGCGCCGTCAACGAGACGGCTCGAGGGTTCCTCGTGCCCGCCTGGCGGGCGGATGACAGGTTTCGCGCGGTTCGGGCGGCTCCGGCCCCCGCGGCGCGTCTCTCAGCGCGTCGGCGTCGGGATCCGCAGACGGTCGCCGGCGTGGATCGGCGTCCGGAGGTTCGGGTTCATCGCGATCATCCGGTTGTACGACACCCCGAACCAGTTGGCGATGCTCTGGAGATTGTCACCGGATCGGATCACGTAGATCCAGCAGTCCGACTGCGACGGGCACTCGGTCAGCAAGGCGTAGCGGTCGCTCGACGGCGCCGGGGTCGGGGTCGGGCGCGGCGTGGGACTCGGGGTCGGCGCCGGAGTCGCCGTCGGTGGCGGGCTGGGCGATGGCGTCGGGGCGAGGGAGGCAAACGAGCTGGCCGGAGGCGTCGGGGCGACGGCCGGACTGGCGATCGGCGCGGCAGACGAACCGGTCACGACGGCGACGGGCGGCGGCGAGCCGCTGCCGAGCGGCACGGTGATCCCGCCGCGGACGGCGAGGAATCCGAACGATGCGGCCAGCGATGCCGCCAGGACGAGGGCTGCCCCGATGACTGCCGGCGACATCGGCTCGCGGCGCGCCGGCGTCGGTGGCGCTTCGATGAGGGACAGGCCTCGGACAAAGCGCGGGCAGTTGGCGTGGGTGAGGGTCAGGCAGACCAGCTCCTGCTGCTGGCTCGACTGCGGAACCGGCTCGCCGATGGCCGTGCAGCGATGGGCGGGATCGACCTCGCCGGCAGCGGGTCCGAGAGATCCGTCGGCCAGCTCGAGCGCCAGGAATGGACACCGCGAACCGACGTCGTTCGGGTGACGCGCGCGGCTGGCGTGGAACATCATCCGGTCCGGCTCGACCGGCTGCGGGTCGCCCGTCGAGGTGGCTTCGGCCTTCGCCATGCACCCTCCCGTGCTCGAACCGCCGTGGACGGCGCGGAGTCTAGTACGTTTGGCGTGTTGCCGTTGCGCTCGTGCCGGTGCTACATTCCGCCGCCAGACCGGCAGGTCCCGTCACCGACCCTCTCGAGGCTCTCCGCCAAGATGGCAATGCCCCTTCCGATGGTCTCGCTCGAACCGGATCCCTACCGGCTCGCGCCGCAGCGCATCAAGCGCTGCACGTTCCGTCGGCTCATCCAGGTCACGGCCGGCGCCGAGCGCCTCTACGACGTCGAGTGCCTCCTGCCCGATCGCCGCTTGCCGATCCCGCTCGGCAACCTCGACGCCGCGATGCCGATCTGCAACGCCTGCACGGCCCCCCACACCTTCCGACCCGACGAGGACTGACGGCGCGGCGAGGCCCGTCGCGGACCGGGAAGTCGGGCGAGAGCCGAGGGCGATGGGCCCGGCGAAGCGTCAGCGAGGCGGTCTGTACGCCGAGTTCTGTCACGACGGCATGCGCCGTCGCGGATGACCATCCATCTAGGCCGCCGGTTGCCCGACGACTCATGCGGCCGACCCGAGGGCTGGGCAGCGCACCTCTCCCCCATCGAGTTGCCCCGACGGGTTGCGCCCTCCTATTTGGCCTTGCTCCGGGTGGAGTTTGCCGCGTTTCACTCCGTCGTCGGCTTGCGCCGCCGACGGCATCGTCACTGTGGCACTGGTCCTCGTCTCACGACGGACGGGCGTTACCCGCCACCCTGCGCTGAGGAGCTCGGACGTTCCTCACGCTCGCCGAGGTTGCCCCAGACGAGCGCGCGGCCATCCGACCGCCTCGCTGACCCGGCCATTCTAGTCGGCCGCCGATTCAGCCCGGCGCGAACACCCGACTGAAGGCGAGCTCGGCTCCGGCGCCGGTCAGAACGAGGTGCCCGTCGCCATCGACGCCGGCCGCGGCGACTCCGCGCAACGCCTCGAAGAGGCCCGCCTCGAGATCGTTCCGGACCGGATCGACGCACGCCCGCTTGGTCGAGGCGAGCTCGCCGATCCGAAGGGCGCCGTCGGACGTGTCGTCGACGTAGGAGCCACCGAACGCATTGCAACCGCCGTCGCCCGAGACCTTGCCTCCCTCGAACGTGATCCAGATGTCCGGCCCAGCCGGCACGGCTCGACCGCCGATGGCAACGAGCTTCCAGGTGGTTCCGGCGAGGCTCGGCCGAGGACCGACGCCGGGCGGCGACGCCGAAGAAGCGGACCCGCTGTCGCAGCCAGTCGCGAACGCGACCCACGCCGCGATCAGGACGAGCGCGGCAACTTGGCGAGCCTGGTGGACGGTCACGGCGCCGCGGGGTGCTCGAGCCGCACGAGGATGATCTGGCCGGCCGGACCGCCGAGCAGGAGCTGGTCGATGGCGTCGACCCGGACATCGGTCGCCGACCCCAGGGCCTGGACGAAGACCGTCTCGAAGTCGCTGACTCCCGCCTGAAGGCAGCCCATCGCGGTCATGCCGAGCTCGCGGAACGCGATCCGGCCCGACGATGCCTCGTACTGGTAGCGGCCGCCGAGGTGGTTGCATCCGCCCGTGCCCGCCAGCTGAGTCGCAGAGAAGCTGATCGTCGGGACGGCGCCGGGAATCGGAGCGCGACCGGCGACCGAGCGGACGATCCAGGCCGTGTCGGTCAGGGTCGCCGGCACGCCATCGGGTGGCGCTCCCGACGGCTCCGACTCGCCCCCGCAGGCCGCGACCGTGAGCAGGATCGCGACGAGCAGGATCAGGCGAAGGACACGAGGGGTCGACACGGCCGCAGGACGCCGCGAGCTCTGGTCAGGTTCCGGGCCGGACGACCACGATGGGCGGCCCGCCCGCTGCAACCCGGTCGATCGCCTCGTTGCACAGGGCGTCGGCGATCGTGTTCTGGGCGCGCGGGACGTGGCTCGCGGACCAGCGCTCGAAGCCGCGGAGCGTCCGGCGCGACGTCTCCCAGAGCGGGATCAGCTTGCTGTCCTTGACCCGCCAGCGGCCGGCCAGCTGCTCCACGATGAGCTTCGAGTCGAGGAGCATCACCACCTCGCGCGCGCCGAGCTCGGCGGCCAGGGCCAGACCCCGGACGACGGCGGTGTACTCGGCGACGTTGTTCGTCTGGACCCCGAGGAACTCCGAGATCGACGCGTCCGGTCGCGCCCGGGGATCGCGGGCGTCCGGCCGGTCGAGCGAGATCAGGGCGGCGCCGGCCGACGCGGGGCCGGGGTTGCCGCGGGCCGCACCGTCCGTCCGCAGCACGTACCCGCGGGCCGGTGCGCGATGGAGCATCTCGTCGGCCGCCGGGTCCACGGCACCCGGCCAGAGGGTCGGCTCGAGCTCTCCGCGCCCTGGGCTCAGTCGGAGTCTCCCGGTGGGTTCGGCGGCGTGGATGGACCGCCCGGGAGCACCGGCATGTCGACCATCGGCAGCGGCTCGCGCTTGCCCGTCAGCTTCCGCCAGACCATCTGGATCGGGTCGTAGTACTTGTCGGCGACCCGCTCCTTCAGTGGGATGATGGCGTTGTCGGTGATCTTGATGTGCTCCGGGCAGACCTCGGTGCAGCACTTGGTGATGTTGCAGTAGCCGATGCCGCCCTCGTCCTTCAGGTGAGCCGTGCGGTCGGCCGTGTCGATCGGGTGCATCTCCAGGCCGGCGCTTCGGACGAGAAAACGTGGCCCGATGAACGGCCGCTCGGTCTCGTGATTGCGCAGGACGTGGCAGACGTCCTGGCACAGGAAGCACTCGATGCACTTGCGGAACTCCTGGACCCGCTCGATGTCCTCCTGCTGCCAGCGCCACTCCTCCTGGGGCTTGTCGGCGGGCGGCTGGAACGGCGGGATCCGCTTGTTGACCTCGTAGTTCCAGGAGACGTCCGTGACCAGGTCCCGGATGAGCGGGAAGGCGCGCATCGGCTCGACGGTGATCGTCTCCCCTTCCTCGAAGTCCGACAGCCGCGTCTTGCACGTCAGGCTCGGTCGCCCGTTGACCTCGGCGCTGCACGAGCCGCACTTGGCCGCCTTGCAGTTCCAGCGC
This sequence comes from uncultured Chloroflexia bacterium, assembly GCA_963746075.1. Classification (GTDB taxonomy): domain Bacteria; phylum Chloroflexota; class Limnocylindria; order Limnocylindrales; family CSP1-4; genus CF-46. The sequence goes on along the minus strand of CAVUZY010000004.1, from coordinate 1,052,659 downwards.
ACGGCCAGGTCCGGCGCTTCGTGCGCCTGGATCCAGTGGAGCGCGTCGAGGACGACCATGCCGTCCTCGACCGGGACGTCGTAGTCGACGAAGACACCGGCGGTCTTGGGCGTCCCGCGAAAGACGCTCAGGTGGGCTTCGGACATCAGTGGGACTCCATCGTGATCAGCTGGCGCAGGTCGTCGGGAAGCTCCGGCAGCGGCGTCGTGACGATCTCCATCGCCTCGCCGGCCAGGCGGACGGCGTTGTTCTGCTGCGCCCAGACGGGATCGAGATCGGGGAAGTCGAGGCGGCTGTGGGCGCCGCGGCTCTCGCGTCGTTCCTTTGCGCTCCGCGCGACGGATTCGGCGACGATGAGCATGTTGCGGAGCTCGTAGACGAGCCCCCACGACGGGTTGTAGGCGCGACCGCCGCCGATCCGGATCGCGTTCCACCGGCGCCGCAGGTCGCCAAGCTTGGCGATCGCCTCGTCGAGGTCTTCCTCCGTCCGGAAGATGCCGACGAGCGTTCCCATCGTCGCCTGAAGCTCTTCGTGGAGTCGATACGGGTCCTCGTGCGTCGCGCCGGTCACGGCGCCGCTTCCCGCCGCGAGCCCTTCGTCGGTGGCGAGCGCCCCATCGGCGCGATCCGGTTGCGGGGCGGTCGCGTCAGTGTCGGTCTCCTGCCCGAACGGCATCGCCAGCTCCCGGGCTGCGGCCCGGACGGCCGTGGGATCGACATGGGGCATCTCGGTCTGGCTTGCCGCGAACGCCGCCGCGGCAGCACCGGTCCGCTGGCCGAACACGAGCAGGTCCGACAGCGAGTTGCCGCCGAGCCGGTTGGCGCCGTGCATCCCGGCCGCGACCTCGCCGGCGGCGAACAGCCCCGGCCGCGACGTCTCGCCGGTCTCGGCGTCGACCCGGATGCCACCCATCATGTAGTGCGTCGTCGGCCCGACCTCCATCGGCCCGGCCGTGATGTCGACGTCGGCGAGCTCCTTGAACTGGTCGTACATCGACGGCAGCTTGCGCCGAACGTGCTCGGCCGGCAGGTAGCTGATGTCGAGGAACACGCCGCCGTGGGGCGAGCCGCGACCCTCGCGGACCTCGGTGTAGATCGCCCGGGCGACGTTGTCGCGGGTCGACAGCTCGGGTGGCCGGCGGGCGTCGGTCGTCTGGGCGGCGCTCTGCGCCTCGACCCAGCGCGACGCCTCCTCGTCGGTCGCCGCGTACTCGTTGCGGCGATCCTCGGGCAGGTACTTCCACATGAACCGCTCGCCGTCCTTGTTGCGAAGGATCCCGCCCTCGCCCCGGACCGCCTCGGTCACCAGCAGGCCGCGGACGCCCGGCGGCCAGACCATCCCGGTCGGATGGAACTGGACGAACTCCATGTCGATCAGCTCCGCGCCCGCCAGGTACGCCAGCGCCTGGCCGTCGCCGGAGTACTCCCACGAGTTCGAGGTGACCTCGTAGGCTCGTCCGATCCCGCCGGTCGCGAGGACGATCGCCTTGGCCGGGAACAGCACGGTCTGGCCGGTCGTCCGCCAGTAGCCGAATGCGCCCTTGACCCGATCGGGCCGCGCCAGCAGATGGGTGATCGTGCACTCCATGTAGACCTTGATGCCGGCGGCGACCGCGCGGTCCTGGAGCGTCCGGATCATCTCGAGCCCGGTCCGGTCGCCGACGTGGGCGAGCCGGGGGTGGGTGTGCCCGCCGAACGGCCGCTGGAGGATCCGCCCGTCGCGGGTCCGATCGAAGACCGCCCCCCAGAACTCGAGCTCGCGGACCCGGTCGGGGGCTTCCTTGGCGTGGAGCTCGGCCATCCGCGGGTTGTTCAGGAGCTTGCCGCCGACCATCGTGTCGCGGAAGTGGACCTGCCAGCTGTCGCGATCGTCGACGTGGCGCAGGGCCGCCGCGACACCGCCCTCGGCCATCACCGTGTGGGCCTTGCCGAGGAGCGACTTGCAGACCAGGCCGACCGACGCGCCGTGCTCGGCCGCCTCGATCGCCGCCCGCAGTCCCGCCCCGCCCGCGCCGATGACGAGGACGTCGTGGGGATAGGTCTCGGGCTCGTCGCTCACAGGTGGATCGCGGGATCGACCACGATCCCCAGCGCGAGCAGCCGGATGTAGACGTCGGCGAGGGTGACCGTGATCAGGCTCGACCAGGCCCAGGCCATGTGATGGACGTTCATCGAGGTCAGCCGCTGCCACAGGCTGTAGCGGACCTTGGCCCGGCGCGAGCACGAGAAGCAGTCGAGCTTGCCGCCGACGAGGTGGCGCAGGGAGTGGCACGACAGCGAGTAGCCGGTCAGCAGGGCGGCGTTGACGAACAGGATCACCACCCCCAGCCCGATCCGCAGCCGGCCGTCCAGGACGAGCGAGAGCGCCGCGTCGATCCACAGGAACGCAAGCGGGATGAACGCGAGGTACAGGAAGTAGCGGTGGAGGTTCTGGAGGATGAACGGGAAGGCCGTCTCCATCTTGTAGCCGCGATGGATCGTCGGCTCGCCGACCGCGCAACCGGGCGGGTCGGCGAAGTAGAACCGGTAGTAGGCCTTGCGGTAGTAGTAGCAGGTGGCCCGGAAGCCGAGCGGGACCCACAGGATGAACAGGCCCGGGCTGATCCAGGTCGGCAGCCAGTCCGGCTTGATCAGCGGCGAGAACAGCGGCGACAGGTACTCGTCGACCTTGTAGGCCGTGCCGAACAGCGGGGTCCAGATGATCCCGCTGAAGAAGAGGTACGTGGCGCAGACCGTGAAGAGCGTCGCCTGAACGCCCGGGGCGAGCCACCATCGATCGCGACGACGGGTGACGCCGAGACCCGCCGGTGCGGTCCCGGGCGGCTTCGGCGTGGTCAGGGCAGTCGTCATCGCGAGACGTGGCCTCCGATCGGGATGTGATCGACCTCTGGGCCCGCAGGCGAGCGCGGGCGGCAATCGATGTCGGGCTTGCTGGCCATTCTACGGCGAGGTCGCCTGGTCGATCAGGCGCCGGCAGCCGGCGCGTCCGCGACGGGCGTGACCGCCCCGAGTCGGTCGATGATCGCGTCGGCGAACTCGTTCGTCCCGGCTTCGCCGCCGAGGTCGGAGGTCGTCCGGCGGCCCTCCGCGATCACCTCGCGGAGCGCTGTCTCGACCCGTTCCGCCGCCGTCTGCTCGCCGAGGTGGCGGAGCATCAGGACGCCGCTCAGGATCAACGCGGTCGGGTTGGCCCGGTTCTGGCCCGCGTACTTCGGAGCCGAGCCGTGGACCGGCTCGAACACCGCGGCCTCCGTCCCGATGTTGGCCCCCGGAGCGACGCCGAGCCCGCCGACGAGACCCGCGCACAGGTCGCTGACGATGTCGCCGTACAGGTTCGGCAGGACGAGGACGTCGTACAGGTCCGGCTTCTGGACGAGCTGCATGCACATGTTGTCGACGATCCGGTCCTCGAACTCGACCCGGCCCTCGTACTCCGTCGCCACGGTCCGGCAGCTCTCGAGGAAGAGCCCGTCGGACAGCTTCATGATGTTCGCCTTGTGGACGGCCGTGACCTTGCGGCGGCCGTTGACGATCGCGTACTCGAAGGCGTAGCGGGCGATCCGCTCCGACGCCGCCCGGGTGATGATCTTGATGCTCTCGGCGGCGTCGGGGCCGACCATGTGCTCGATCCCGGCGTAGAGGTCCTCGGTGTTCTCGCGGACGATGACGAGGTCGACGTCCTCGTAGCGCGTCTCGAGACCCTTCATCGAGCGGGCCGGACGGACGTTGGCGTACAGGCCGAGGGCCTGGCGGAGCGTGACATTGGCGCTCCGGAAGCCGCCGCCGACGGGGGTCGTGATCGGGCCCTTGAGCGCGACCTTGTTGCGCCGGATCGACTCGAGGACCGCCTCCGGGAGCGGCGTGCCATGCTCGGCGATCATCGCCTCGCCGGCCTCCTGGTACTCCCAGTCGAAGCCGATCCCGGTCGCCTCGAGGACACGGCGGGTCGCCTCCGCCAGCTCCGGACCGATGCCGTCGCCGGGGATCAGGGTCACACGGTGGGCCATGGCCGCATTCTAGCCCGGCAGGCTGGGCAGCCGCGTGAGGCATCCCTCGACGGTGTCGGGCCCGTGCCCGCCCCCGTCCGGCTGGAGCCTGGCCCGGGTCCGGGCCGCGCCCGGCGTCGCTACGAACCGATCGTCAACGTCGCGACGTTGTCCGAACGGCCGTAGTAGGTCGCACCGTCCGGAGTCGTGATCGCCACCGCGACGCGATAGCTGGCCGGACCGACGAGGTCGCCCTGCCACGGGAACCGCATCTGCTTGCGCTCGCCGCTCGCCCAGTCGATCTCGTCGTACCAGCCCGACCACACCCCCTGGCCGTCGGTGGTTGCGAGGGTGAACGTGACCCGCGTGCCGACGAGAGCCCGGCCCGGATTGACCATCTGGGCCCAGAAGATCGCCCGCCTCGAGCGGCCGCCATCGGCCGCGGCCGCAGCGCCGTCCGGGAGCCGCGAGATTCCGGCATCGATGACGACCACGGGAGCGTCGGGCCGCGACGGGATGGCGCCAAGACCCGGCGGCGTCACCGGCGGCAGCGGAGCGGCCAGGGCCACGATGAGGACGAGCTGGGCCGCGACCACCACCGCGCTCCGGCGCAGGCCCCGCTCATCGGACCAGCGGGTCGCGAGCAGACCGACCGCCGTGAGCAAAACGCCGAACCCGAGGAGGATGAGTGGCTCGTTGCCGTGCAGCCCGAAGCGCACCCAGGCGTTCGTCTCGGCCAGGTCGCCACTCAGGAACCGCGGAAGCCAGAGCTCGGTCAGCGGGTGACCGACCGATTCGGCCGCGTTCGGCATCGTCACGGTGGCCAGCCCCAAGATCGCGATGGAGATCGCGATGAGGAGCACCGTCAGCGGCCGGATGAGCCGCGGCGCGAGCGCGACGAGGATCGCGGCGAAGGGCAGAGCCGGCATGAGATAGCGCGGTCCGGGCGTCCAGCCGCCGAGCGGATTGAGCGCGCCACTGTTGTACGTCAGGAAGAGCGCCACCATGGCAGCGCACACCAGGGCCTCGGGCCGGAGCCGGCCACGGACCGCGACGAGGCCCAGGGGCGCGATGGCGAACCACGGCGCGTACGGGAGCAGGCCGCGCGGACCGACGAGGATCTGGCCGGCCGACTCGGCGGTCGGGAAGACGATCGACAGGATCCCCTGGCTGTTCTGTTCGGCGAAGACGGTCGCGTACTGGTAGCCGAGGCTGAACGGGCTGTCGAACGCGATCGCGTTGTACGCCAGCAGGACTACCAGGAGGGGCAGGCCGCCGCTGACGAACAGGAGCGCGCGTCGACGCGCGGCCCACAGGGCGTAGACCCCGACCACCGCGACCCCGAGGACGACCGGGATCTCCGTGATGACGGCCAGGCCCGCGAGCGCCCCCGCGACGACCAGTCGCCGGTCGGCATGGTCGGAGCGCCAGCGCCAGACGAAGTAGAAGGAGGCGAACAGGAACGCGGTCGACGCCGCGTGCCCGAAGAACATCGTGGCAAACGGGAAGGCCATCGATCCGAGCCCGTAGCCCAGCGCGATGACGACTGCCCAGGTCGGGCCGACCGCCCGCCGCAGGAAGCCGAGCAAGAGCAGGACGAGCACGACCGTCGGGATGCCGCTGAGCGCGAACGCGAGGGCCTGCATCGAGGCGTCCGGAACGGGCGGCGGCGCACCGGCCAGCGCGTAGCCGGCATTGACGACCAGCTGGACGGGAACACCCAGCAGGGCGGTTCCGGGCGCCTTGTCCGAGTAATAGTGGCCGTCGTAGAACGCCTTGTCGCCGGTGTTCTCGTGGTAGCGATCGATGATCGGCGAGCCCGTCTCGACGATGGCCTGGACGAGGTCATAGCGGCTGAACTCGTTCCAGAGGGGATGCTGCCGGAAGAACCCGTAGCAGAGCAGCAGGCCGAGGGCGAGGATGAGGTCGGCGCGACTGAGCCGGCGCCGCCACGACGGCGACCGAAGGCCCGGTCGAACGGCCGGCGGCGCATCGAGGGGGTCGTCCGGACGGTCGATGTGCTGCTCGGGGATCGGGTCCAACACGCCTCAGTCCAACGATGGATCGACGGGCGCTACGATACGGGAGGACCGCATCCGTCGACGAACGGAGCCGGCCGCAGCATCCGCCGATCGCCCGGCCGGCCGCGCCTGCTTCATCGACCAAGGCAGATCGTCCGGCCCCCACACATCGGAGCCACCTGCCCGTGAAGATCCAGGAAGCCGACGCCAAGTCGCTGCTCGTCGCCCAGGGCCTGCCGGTCCCGCCGTGGGAGGTCGCCCACAGCGCGGTGGAGGCACGTGCGGCGGCCGAGCGGTTCTTCCTTGCCGGCGCGCAGCAGGTCGTGATCAAGGCCCAGGTCCTCGTCGGCGGCCGCGGCAAGGCGGGCGGCGTGAAGCTCGCCGGGTTCGCCGAACAGGCCGAGCTCGTCGCCCAGTCGATCCTCGACCTCGAGATCAAGGGCATCCCCGTCCGCAAGGTCCTCGTCGGGCCGGCCGCCGACATCGTCAAGGAGTTCTACCTCGCCGCCGTCCTCGATCGGGCGGCCCGGAAGATCCTCCTGATGGGCTCCGCCGAGGGCGGCGTCGAGATCGAGCAGGTCGCCGCGGAGCGGCCCGACGCGATCGTCACGATCCACGCCGACCCGCTCGTCGGGCTCCAGCCGTTCCAGGCCCGCGAGATGGCGTTCCGGCTGGGGCTCGGGGCGCACCTCAAGGACGCCGTCGCGATCACCAAGGGCCTCGTCCGGACGATGCTCGCCTACGACGCCGACCTCGTCGAGATCAACCCGCTCGCGATCGTCAACGAGACGGCCGTCGACGGCCTCGGATCGCAGCGGCTCCAGTGCCTCGACGCGAAGGTCACCCTCGACGACTCCGCGCTCTTCCGCCATCCCGGGCTCGAGGCCCTGCGCGATCCTGACGAGGAGGACCCGGCCGACAAGGAGGCGCGCGAGGCGGGGCTGACGTTCATCAAGCTCGACGGCACGATCGGCTGCATGGTCAACGGCGCCGGCCTGGCGATGGCGACGATGGATCTCGTCAAGCGCGCCGGTGGCGAGCCCGCGAACTTCCTCGACATCGGCGGCGGCGCGCGGGCCGACAAGGTCACCGAGGCGATGCGCCTGATCCTGGCCGACCCGAAGGTCAACGCGATCCTCGTGAACATCTTCGGCGGCATCACCCGCGGCGACGAGGTCGCGCGGGGCCTGATCGAGGCCCGCGCCGAGCAGGCGCGGGACGTCCCGATGGTCGTCCGGATCGTCGGCACGAATGCCGCCGAGGCGGCGGTCCTCCTCGAGGAGGCGAAGTTCGTGACGGCGTCCTCGCTCGACGACGCCGCGACCCAGGCCGTGGCCGCGTCGAACGGAGCGGCCGCATGAGCATCCTGATCGACGGCGCGAGCCGCGTCGTCGTCCACGGCCTCACGGGTCGCGAGGGCTCGTTCCACGGCGCGGCCATGCTCGAATACGGGACCCAGGTCGTGGCCGGGCATGACGCCGGGCAAGGGCGGCCAGACGGCGCTCGACGGCCGCGTGCCGGTGTTCGACACCGTCGCCGACGCGGTCCGCGAGACCGGCGCCGACACGTCCTGCATCTTCGTCCCGGCGGCCGGCGCGCCCGATGCGGTCATGGAGGCGGCCGCCGCCGGGATCAAGACGATCTTCTGCATCACCGAGGGCATCCCGGCGCTCGACATGATCCCCGCGGTGGCGATGGTCCAGGCGGCCGGCGCCCGGCTGATCGGCCCGAACTGTCCCGGCGCGACGTCGCCGGGCCGGGCCAAGGTCGGGATCATCCCGGGCTCGATCCATCGCGCGGGCTCGGTCGGAGTCGTCTCCCGTTCGGGGACGCTCACCTACGAGGCCGTCCAGGCGATGACCGACGCCGGGATCGGCCAGTCGACGTGCGTCGGGATCGGCGGCGATCCGGTCATCGGCACGACGTTCCTCGACGTCCTCCAGCTGTTCGCCGCCGACGACGAGACGACCGCGATCGTCCTGATCGGCGAGATCGGCGGAGCGGCCGAGGAGACGGCCGCCGCCTGGTCCGCCGAGCACCTGGCGGACGTCCCGAAGGTCGCCTTCATCGCCGGCCGGACCGCCCCCGAGGGCAAGCGGATGGGCCACGCCGGCGCGATCATCTCCGGCGGGGCCGGGACCGCCGCATCCAAGGTCGCGGCACTCGAGGCCGCGGGCTTCCGCGTCGCAGGCTCGCCCGACGGAGCTGCCGCAGCTCCTGCGCGACGCCGGCTACCGCGACTGAGCCGGCGACGGCGACGCCGTCGCGGTCGACATCCGCCACAGAACGAGGGACCCGGTGACCATCGACGACATCCGCGACCTGTTCGCCTTCGACCGCTGGGCGACCGGCCGGATCCTCGCCGCCCTCGACGGGATCGATGATGCGACCTGGACAGCGACCCAGGTCGTCGACGAGCGCGGGCTCGGCGGGATCCTGGTCCACCACCTCGGCGCGACCCAGCGCTGGCGTCACGGCCTCCTCGAGGACGGGCTCACCCCGCGGCCCGAGAAGGAGCCGCTCCCCTCGCCCACCGCGCTGGTCGCGGCCTGGGAGGCGGAGTTCCCGGCGATCCAGGCGTGGCTGGCGGGTCTCGACGACGCGTGGCTCGCCCGCGACGACGAGGGCGTCGGCTTCTGGCAGATGCTCGTCCACGTCGTGAACCACGGGACGCAGCACCGCTCCGAAGTCGCGGCGATCCTGACCGCGGCGGGCCGCTCGCCGGGCGATCTCGACATGATCGACTTCTGGGAGTCGCGGGCCGGCTGGGTCCAGGGCGTCCCACCCTCGCAACTCGAAGGAGCGGGTTGATGGGCTCGCTGATGGATCTCGTGGCCGGCAGCGAGAAGGAGATCCTGCTTGCGATCTCCGTCGAGGATTGGGCGTCGTTCGACGACCCGACCCGGTTCGACGCCCACCTTGCGCTCGGCGGCGGGCTCGATCCGACCTGGCTCGACCTGTTCTCGGAGGCCGTCCGGGCGGTGACCGGCCAGGACGGCCCGTCCGACTTCATCGACGCCCGGCGCGAGCTCGACGGCCCCGGGGAGGCCGGCGATCGGGTGATCGAGCGGGTGGATCCGGCCTGGCTCGACGCGATCGCCCGGCTGGCGGATCACGACGTCGACGCGATCGCCGGCCGCTGGGTCGACCTCGTCGAGGAGGAGCTCGGATTCCTGCCGCGCGAGGAGAAGCCCTGGATCCGCAAGCTCGCCGGCGACCTCGTCGTGTTCGCCCGGGCGGCCGACCGGAGCGACGACGTCCTGTTCGCGTGGTCGCTGTGATCGGCTCGTGACGGACGACCGCCTCCCGGCCGGTCCGCCGTCCGACAGCGAGGCGTACATCGCCGAGAACCAGGGGCTGTGGGACGAGTGGACGGCGATCCACGAGACGTCGGCGTTCTACGACCTCGACGGATTCCGGAAGGGCGGCGTCCGGATCCGGCCGTACGAGCTCGAGGACATCGGGCCGGTCGTGGACCAGAGCCTGCTCCACCTCCAATGCCACTTCGGGATCGACACGCTGTCGTTCGCCCGGCTCGGCGCCCGGGTGACCGGCGCCGACTTCAGCCCGGCGGCGATCGACCTCGCCGGCCGGCTGGCCGTCGAGCTGGGCTTCCCGGGCGCCCGCTTCGTCCGGTCCACGATCGACGAGCTCCCGAGCGTGCTCGATGAGCCGTTCGACATCGTCTACACCTCTCGCGGCGTCCTCGGCTGGCTGCCCGACATCCGGCGCTGGGCGGAGGTCGTCGCCCACTTCGTCAAGCCCGGCGGACGGTTCTACATCACCGAGATCCACCCGGTCGCGCAGGCGTTCGAGAACGAGGGCGTCCAGCCGGCCGAGCTCGTCCTGCGCTACCCGTACTGGGAACACCGCGACCCGCTCACGTTCCCGGTCCAGGGCTCGTACGCGGACCCGACCGCGGTCGTGAGGGCGACGGCCGAGCACGGCTGGGACCACGGGCTCGGCGAGATCGTCACCGCCCTGATCGACGCAGGGCTGGAGATTCGCTCGCTCCGCGAGTATCCGTTCGTGGATTGGAAGCTCGACTTCCTGAGCGAGGCGGCCGACGGCACGTGGCGGTTGCCGCCGTCCGTCGCGGGCGAGATGCCGCTCTTCTTCTCGATCCTCGCGACGAAGCCGGGCTAGAAGCCGAGCGACGCCCACGACGGCCCACCGGGCGCCTCGATCAGCTCGACGAGGACGCCGTGGCACGAGCGCGGGTGGATGAACGCGACGGGACCCTCGGCCCCGCGGCGGGGCGCGGTGTCGATCAGCTCGAGGCCGTCGATCTCGAGCCGGAGCAGCGTCTCGGCGAGGTTCGCGACCTCGAAGCACACGTGATGGAAGCCCTCCCCCTTGCTCGTGAGGAAGCGGGCGACCCCGGTCGTGTCGTCAGTCGGTTCGACGAGCTCGACCTTGGACTCGCCGACGGCGAGGAACGCGATCCGCACCCGGTCCGACGGGATGTCCATGATTGTCTCGAGCTCGAGGCCGAGCAGGTCGCGCCACAGCCCGAGGGCGGCGTCGATCGAGGCCACGATCAGGGCGACGTGATGGACCTTGCCGAGACCGCGAATGGCCGGCGGCACGCGATCGACCGGACGTGGCATGGGCTCCCTCGGCTGGTGGCTCAGATCGTGATCAGCTCGCGGTGGACGCCGAACGCGGTCCGCAGGCGATCGCTGATCTCGCCGACCGTGGCGTACGCGTTGACCGCCTCGATGATCGGCGGGAGGAGGTTGTCGGTCCCGCGGGCCGCGTCCTCCAGGCGGGCGAGGGCCGCCGTCCAGGCGGCGGAATCGCGCTCGGCCCGGACCCGCCGGACGCGCTCGATCTGGCGGCGCTCGCCCTCGGGATCGATCCGCTGGAGCGCCGCCTTGACCTCCCCTGCCCCATCGTCGCGGAAGCGGTTCACGCCGACGACGACCAGGTCGCCGCGCTCGATCTGCTGCTGGACGCGATACGCCGACTCCTGGATCTGGCGCTGCTGGAAGCCGCCCTCGATGGCGGCCAGGGTGCCGCCCATCGCGTCGATCTCGTCGAGGTAGGCCTGGGCGGCGCCTTCGAGCTGGCTGGTCAGGCTCTCGACGAAGTACGAGCCGGCCAGCGGATCGGGCGTCTCGGTCACGCCGCTCTCGTGGGCCAGGATCTGCTGGGTCCGGAGCGCGAGCCGGGCAGAGGCCTCGGTCGGCAGGGCGAGCGCCTCGTCCTTGGCGTTCGTGTGGAGGCTCTGGGCGCCGCCGAGCACGGCGGCCAGCGCCTGGACGGTCGTGCGGACGACGTTGTTGTCGATCGACTGGGCCGTGAGCGAGGAGCCGGCCGTCTGGACGTGGAACCGGCACGCCATCGAACGCGCGTTCGACGACCCGAACCGATCCCGCACGATCCGGGCCCACATCCGGCGCGCCGCCCGGAACTTCGCGACCTCTTCGAACAGCTCCGACCAGGCCGCGAAGAAGAAGCTCAGGCGCGGGGCGAAGTCGTCGATCGCGAGGCCGCGGGCGACGGCCGCCTCGCAGTAGGCGATTGCGTCGGCCAGGGTGAAGGCGAGCTCCTGGGCCGCGGTCGCTCCGGCCTCGCGCATGTGGTAGCCCGAGATCGAGACCGTGTTCCAGCGGGGCAGCGAGCCGGCGCAGAACTCGAAGATGTCCGTGACGAGGCGCATCGAGCTCGACGGCGGGTAGATCCACGTCCCCCGGGCGATGTACTCCTTGAGGATGTCGTTCTGGGTCGTGCCCGCGATCCGGTCCCGGGCGACTCCCTGCTTCTCGGCCGCGGCGACGTACAGCGCGAGGAGAATCGGCGCTGTCGCGTTGATCGTCATCGAGGTGCTCACGTCGCCGAGCGGCAGCCCGTCGACGAGGACCTCCATGTCGGCCAGGCTCGAGATCGGGACACCGACCCGGCCGACCTCGCCGTCGGCCTCGGGGGCGTCGGAGTCGTACCCCATCTGGGTCGGCAGGTCGAACGCGACCGACAGCCCGGTCTGGCCCTGCTCGAGGAGGTAGCGGAACCGCTGGTTCGTCTCCTCGGCCGTGGCGAAGCCCGCGTACTGGCGCATCGTCCAGAAGCGGCTGCGGTACATCGTGGCCTGGACGCCGCGGGTGAACGGGGGCTCGCCGGGCAGTCCGAGATCGCGCTCCGGATCGAAGCCGCTCGCCTCGAGGTCCGCGGCCGTGTAGAGGTCGGCGATCTCGAGGTCCGAGCTCGTCGTGAACCGCTCGCGCCGTTCGGGGGCGGCGCCGAGCGCCTTGGCCCGGGTCGTCGCGCGCCAGCGCTCGGCGGCGGCCCTGCCGGAGCCCTCGGCGGCCCTGCCGGAGCCCTCGGCGGCGGCAGCGCGAGTGGCAGCGGCGTCGTCGGGCGGCTTGTCGGTCATCGCAGGACCACCAGCAGGTCGCCGTGATCGATCGTGTCGGCCTCGCCGACGGCGACCCGCTCGACCGTGCCGGCCCGCGGCGCCCGGAGCTCGTTCTGCATCTTCATCGCCTCGATGACCAGGAGGCCCTGCCCTGCCTCGACCGCGTCCCCGGCCGCGACGCGGATCGCGGCGACCCGTCCCGGAATGATCGCCCGGATCTCGGTCGGCCCGCTCGCCCCAACCGCATCGGCGTCCCGGGTGGCCCGCCGCCGAAGGGCCGCCCGCCGGGCATCCTCGACCTCCAGCTCGAACCGCCAGCCGTCAACGACGACCTCGACCACCGTCGCGCCGCTCGCGGCCCGGCGGACCGGCCCGGTGCGGGCCCACGTGTCGACGCCGTCCGCGCCGTGGACGACGAACCGGCCGTCGCCCCACGGCTCGACGAATGTCTCGGCGGCATCGGCGGGCGTGACCAGCTGAGGCTCATCGCCGGGCTCGCGGGCGCCCTCGACCGGCCGGACGAGCAGGGGCCGGGTCATCGCGGCCACCGATCGACCGCCCGCGCCCGCCCGGCGGCGGCCCACCTGGAGCCCGAGACGTCGGCCGGCCCCGACCGAGGCCCCGCCGGCGGGCCTCCGGCGGACCGCGACCGGCTGGTTGCGGCCGCTGGCTGGCCGTCCGCCGGCCCCGCCACTCCCACCGTCCCTGCCGCGCTCGCAACCGCCGCGGCCGCCGCATGTCCCGCCACGGCGAGCGCCGCCCGTCGCCGGTCCGCGGCGATCGCCGCCCAGTGCCCGTCGACCCAGTCGATCGACAGCTCGCCGGACCGGAAGCCTGCGTCGCCGACGATGTAGCGGTGGAACGGCAAGGTCGTCTGGACACCGCCCACGACCACCTCGTCCAGCGCCCGAGACAGGCGTTCGATGGCGGCGTCGCGGGTCTCGTCGACCACCATCAACTTGGCGATCAGCGGGTCGTAGTCCGAGACGATCCGGCTGCCCGCCCCGACTGCCGCGTCGATCCGGATCCCCGGACCCGCCGGCATCTCCCAGCGGGAGATCGTGCCCGGCGCCGGGGCGAACGCCCGACCCGGGTCCTCGGCCGAGAGCCGGACCTCGATCGCATGACGGGTCGGGCGGAGGGACGCCGTTGCCGCGGCCACGACCCGCTCCGACAAGGCGTAGCCCGCCGCCAGCCAGAGCTGCTCGCGGACGATGTCGATGTCCGCGACGAGCTCGCTGACCCCGTGCTCGACCTGGAGACGGGTGTTGATCTCGAGGAACCAGAACCGCCGATCACGATCGAAGAGGAACTCGGCCGTCGCGGCGTTGACGAGGCCGACCGCCTGCGCGGCTCGGACGGCGACCTCGTGGAGCGATCGCCGCTCGTCTTCTGTCAGGAACGGCGCCGGCGCCTCCTCGAGGAGCTTCTGGTGGCGGCGCTGGAGCGAGCAGTCGCGCTCGCCGATGGCAACGATCGTCCCCTGCCGGTCACCCAGCAGCTGGACCTCGATGTGGCGAGCCGGGTGGATCTCGCGCTCGAGATAGACCGAGCCGTCCCCGAACGCCGCCTGGGCTTCGGCGGCTCCGGCGACGAGAGCAGCCGGCAGGTCGTCGGGCGTGAGGACGCGGCGCATGCCGCGGCCACCGCCACCGGCCGCCGCTTTCACCAGGAGCGGGAACCCGATCCGGTCGGCCTCGACCCCGATCGCCGCCAGCGCATCGGCGGCGCCGACATCGAAGGGGTCGAGGGTCCCGGGCAGGATCGGCACGCCCGCGGCCGCCGTCGATCGGCGGGCGGCGATCTTGTCGCCGAGCTTCGCGATCGTCTCACTCGATGGACCGATGAAGACCAGCCCGGCCGCCTGGGTCGCCTCGGCAAACGATGCTCGCTCCGCCAGGAAGCCGTAGCCCGGATGGATGGCCTGCGCCCCTTCGGCCAGTGCGGCAGCGACGATGGCGTCCGCCCTCAGGTAGGAGTCGGCCGCCGGCGCCGGGCCGAGACGGATCGCGACATCGGCGAGCCGGACGTGCGCGGCGTCGACGTCCGCGTCGCTGTAGACCGCGACGGTCTCGATGCCCAGCTCCCGACAGGCGCGAATGATGCGGACAGCGATCTCGCCGCGATTGGCGATGAGGATCCGATCGAACGGACGCTGCCCGTCCCTGTCTTTGCGCAAAGACGCCGGGGCGGCCGAGGTCACAGCGGAATGTTTCCGTGCTTCTTCGGCGGGTTCGTGTCGCGCTTGTCGGCCAGCAGCTCGAGCGCGCCGATGAGTCGCGGGCGCGTCTCCGACGGGAGGATCACGTCGTCGACGAAGCCTCGGGATGCCGCGATGTACGGATTGGCAAACCGGTCCTCGTATTCCGCGACCAGTCGGGCCCGCTCGGCATCCGCGTCGTCCGCCGCCTCGATCGCGTCGCGATGGATGACGTTGACGGCACCGGCCGGGCCCATCACCGCGATCTCCGCGGTCGGCCACGCGAAGTTCATGTCGCCGCGGATGTGCTTGCTGCTCATGACGTCGTACGCGCCGCCATAGGCCTTGCGGGTGATGACCGTGAGCTTCGGGACGGTCGCCTCGCAATAGGCGAACAGCAGCTTCGCGCCGTGCCGGATGATTCCGCCATCCTCCTGGTCGACGCCGGGCAGGAACCCGGGCACGTCGACGAAGCTCACCAGCGGAACGTTGAAACAGTCGCAGGTCCGGACGAACCGGGCAGCCTTCGTCGACGCCGCGATGTCCAGGGCCCCGGCCAGCACCGACGGCTGTTGCGCGACGATCCCGACGCTTCGACCGTTGAGCCGAGCGAACCCGATGATCACGTTCTGCGCCCAGCCCGGCTGAATCTCGAGGAAGTCGCCGTCATCGACGATCGGGCGGATGACGTCGTGCATGTCGTACGGCAGAGACGGATCGTCCGGGACCACGCGGTCGAGTCCGACGTCGCGCCGGCTCGCCGGGTCGGCTGACGGCTGCCGCGGTGGATCGGCGACGTTGTTCTGGGGCAGGAACGACAGGATCCGTCGCGTCGTCGCGAGCGCCGTCGCCTCGTCCGGCGCCGCGATGTGGGCGACACCACTCCTCGTGGTGTGGGTCAGAGCTCCACCGAGCCGCTCCGCGTCAACGTCCTCGTGGGTCACGGCTTTCACGACGTTCGGGCCGGTCACGAACATGTAGCTCGTGCCCTCCACCATGACGGTGAAGTCGGTGATCGCCGGCGAGTACACCGCTCCCCCGGCGCATGGGCCCATCACGACCGACAGCTGCGGCACGACCCCCGACGCCAACGTGTTGCGCAGGAAGATGTCGGCGTAGCCGCCGAGTGACACGACGCCCTCCTGGATCCGCGCGCCGCCGGAATCGTTCAGCCCGATGATCGGCGTCCCGACCTTCATCGCGAGGTCCATGACCTTGCAGACCTTCGCGGCGTACGCCTCGGACAGGGAGCCGCCGAACACCGTGAAGTCCTGGCTGAAGACGAAGACGTTGCGACCGTCGATCGTGCCGTGGCCGGTGACCACCCCGTCGCCTAGGACCGCGTCGTCATCGCCGTCGGCGCCGCGGGCCGTGACGAACGCGTCGATCTCGACGAACGAGTCGTTGTCGAGCAGCAGATCGAGACGCTCGCGGGCGGTCAGCTTGCCGCGGGCGTGCTGCTGGTCGATTCGGACCTGCCCTCCCCCGAGTTGGGCTCGCTGACGCATGGCCTCGAGTCGCGCGGTCCGTTCCTCGTTCGTCGGCACGTCCACTCCTGTGTCTTTGCGCAAGGACACGTGCCGCAAACGGCACGTCGACATCATAGGGGCGCAGCGGGCGTCCGAAGGCGATCCGAGTCGTTGCGGCAGACGAGGATGGACGATTCGGAGTGACGCAACGTCCCCACCGTGGGCCGTCGGACTCTTCCACGGCGGTGCCGACATATCCACAGATTCGGTGAACAACTCCCAAATGGTGTGGATAACCTCGACGGTCGCCCACCGAGTTGCTGGGGTAGCATGGCCGTCATTCCCCGCTTTCGCGTCGACCCGTCGCGCGACGCTGCCATTGATTCGAGGTGATGCCCCGGTGACGCAGGTGATCGCGATTGCGAACCAGAAGGGTGGCGTCGGCAAGACGACGACGGCGATCAATCTCGCCGGAGCTCTCGAGGAGGAGGGCTTCCGCGTCCTCTGCATCGACATGGACCCACAGGCAAACCTGACGGCGGGGCTCGGAATCAACCTCAACACCGTCGAACGATCGATGGCCGATGTTCTCGCCGATGGCCGCGCCACGCTGTCCGAGATCATTCGACCGACCGAGGGCGCAGGCATCGATGTCGCCCCCGCCAACATCGATCTCGCCTCGACCGAGGGCGAACTCTTCACCGCACTCGGCCGCGAGCAGATCCTGCGCGACGCGCTCGAGGGCCACGTCGACGTCTACGAGTACGTCCTCATCGATTGCCCGCCGAACCTCGGGCTGCTGACGGTCAACGGGCTCGTCGCAGCGAACAGCGTCATCATCCCGGTCCAGACCCAGTACTACGCGATGAAGGGTCTGAACAATCTCGTCAAGGTCATCAACATGATCCGGATGAAGTTGAATCGCGACCTCCGGATCCTCGGCCTTCTGCCGACGTTCTACGACAGCCGGACGAACCTCGCCCGCGACATGCTCGACGAGCTGCGCGTCGTCGGCGACCACCACGTCTTCAGCAGCATCATTCGCAACACGGTGAAGCTCGGCGAAGCACCGCTGGCCGGGCGACCCATCACGTCATACGCCGGCTCGTCGGATGCGGCGCGGACGTACCGCGAACTTGCCCGGGAGGTAATCGACCTTGGCCAGGCCTGACTTCCGCGCCGTCGCCGCGCGTCGCCTGTCGGAGGACCGCGAGCTCTCGCCCGCGATCGTCAGCCTGCTCTCGTCGGAGAACGCCGGACGGAGCACGGGCATCAAGATCCTCTCGATCGATCGCATCGAGTCCAACCCCGGACAGCCCCGCACGATCTTCGATGAGGACGCGCTCCAGGAGCTGGCGAACTCCATCAAGGAGCACGGCGTCCTGCAGCCGATCCTCGTCCGTCCGCTCGGCGAGAACCGCTACCAGCTCATCGCTGGCGAGCGGCGCTGGCGCGCGACGCGTGAGGCCGGGATCGCCACGATCCCGGCGCTGGTCGAGGAGATCGACGACGACACAGCACTGGAGATCTCGATCATCGAGAACCTCCAACGCGAGGACCTCTCGCCGCTCGAAGAAGCGACGATGTTCGACCGCATGGTTCGCGAGCATGGCTACAGCATCCGGAAGCTTGCCGAGAAGCTCGGCAAGGACAAGGGCTATCTCGAGAATCGGCTCCGCCTCGCGGATGCCCCCGAGGAGATCCGGGAGCTGGTGTCCTTGCGCAAAGACACCGTGTCTCATGCCTATGAGCTCCTCAAGGTCCAGGACCCGAAGAAGCGCAAGCGCCTGGCGGCCCAGGTCGCGTCCGGCGAGCTGTCGCTGGTCAAGCTGCGCGAGAAGATCGAGGGACGCCGTCCGCGCGTCAGCGACCCGGCCGAGACGGACGGGGGTGACGAGCTGGTCGAGGCCGGGCCGCTTCCCGAAGACGACGGAGACGCAGCCAACGGCTGGAACCCGACGGACCGCCTGCCGGTGGCCATCGGCGACGACTCGCTGGTCAACGCCCGGCATCACCTGTCGGACGCCGTCGAGGATCTGGTCTCGGTCCTGCGGGCGCCGGACCTGATGCGGACGATCCCGGAGGTCGATCGGGACAACCTCGCCAAGTACCTGACGATCGCGAAGCTCAAGCTCGAGAACGCGATCGCCCTCGTCCGGAGCGGTGACGGCGGGGGCTGAGCGCGGCCCTCCCTCCTCGTCGACACACGGAAGCCGGCGCCTCGCGGCGCCGGCTTCGCGCTTCGTCCTTGAGCGACGGGTGCGAACCCGAGGGTCGGTCCGCGACCCGGTCAGTGGTTCTTGGCGGGCTTCGCCTTCGTCTCGCCCGGCGCGCGGGATCGCGCGCCGGGCGGACTCCTCAGCTGCCTGGGATGCCGAGGATCGCCACCAGCCAGACGGTCGTGAGGGCCGCCAGGCCGACCGCCTCGAGCTGCCACAGGCGCTCGCGCCGGGCGCTCGAGGCGGTC
Organism: uncultured Chloroflexia bacterium; assembly: GCA_963746075.1. Classification (GTDB taxonomy): domain Bacteria; phylum Chloroflexota; class Limnocylindria; order Limnocylindrales; family CSP1-4; genus CF-46. The sequence goes on along the minus strand of CAVUZY010000004.1, from coordinate 1,034,158 downwards.
CCCGACCGGGCCGCGGCGGCAATCGGCACGAGGCCCAGGACCGCGACGGAGACGACCAGCGGCCAGCTGGCCCCGCCTCGGAGCGCGGACGACCAGGCCAGCGCCCAGACTGCCCCGAAGAGCGCCAACGCGAGGCTGGACGCTCGCCGCTGGCCGAGCGCGACGGCGACCGACGAGACGCCGGCAGCCCGGTCCCGCTCGACGTCGACGAGGGCGTTGCCGATGGCCAGCGCCGCACCCGCGGCGACCGCTGTCGGGAGGAGGACGATGAACTCCGGATCGAGGGTGCCGGTCGCGCCGATCCAGCCGAACACGGGCAGGATGCGGGATCCCGATCGCGAACGGCAGCCATGACCAGGCGGTCCCCTTCAGCCGGAGGTCGTAGGCGAGCCCGATCGCCATCACGACGGCCGCCAGGATCCCGGTCGCCGGCGATATGGACAGTGCCACGGCGGCCCCGACCCCGAAGCAGCCCGTCGCGAGGATCACCGCGCCCGGGATCGGGACGATCCCGTCCGGGATCGGCTTGCCGGCCTTGCGGCCGGCGTCCCGTGGAGCGTCGACGATGTCGTTGACCGTCCCGATCCCGAGCTGCAGGACGGTCATCGCGACCCCGATCCGGAGGGCCAGCTCGGGAGACGCGCCGGCCAGCACGGCCACCGCCCCGCTCACCAGCCCGTCAAGCACCGACGGGAAGGGGTGGGTCAGCCGGACCCAGCCGAGGAGGCGCTCCCCGATCGTCGGACCGGGGTCAGACGTAGACGAGCTCGCCGAAGTTCGCCACGAGATATTCGATGAGCCGCTCGCGGCCGTCGGCGGTCTGAGAACGAATCCCGGACACGAGGGCGTACAGGGTGATCGTCGGCACCACGAGGTTCCCTGCCCGATCACGTCCGACGACGGACGGCGGTCCGCCGCCGGAAGCGAACACGCGTTCGAATTCGCTCTCGTCGAGGCGAGCCGCGGCACGGAAGTCGGCAACGACCTTGACGATGCCCCGGCGGATCACCACGTCGCGCATCAGCTCCGACGCCCAGGCGTCGATCTGATCGTCGCTCTCCTCGGCGAGCCGCTTGCGGTACTGCTTTGGGTCGGCCGACAAGCCGGTCGTCGCCACGGGGCCTCCTGGTGCGGGGATCGGCCGCAGTATGCCAGAGTCGCCGGCCTCAGGGCCCGGGCGCCGCGGCCTCGGGGACAGGTTCGGCCGGCGGCCCGGGGACGGCATCGGACCGGGGCGCGGCAAGCGATGCCGGGGCCGTCGCGGGACCGGCGACCGGGCCGCCGATCGGAGCCCGCGCGGCCGCCTCGGCGGCTTCCCGATCGCCCTCCGGCCACTCGTTGAATTGCTCGGTGATCCGGCGCCCGATCGGGCCCGGCCGGCGCTGCTCCGGCTCGTCTCGAACGAGCGCATGCAGGGCCGCCCAGCAGCGGGCGGTCAGGGCGTCGACGTTCTCGCGATTCGGCCGGCCGACCGGCTCGAGCGGCTCGCCGACGACGACCCGGACCCGCCGCCCGAACGCCAGCCAGGAGGTGCCGTGGATGGCAATCGGCACGAGCGGCACGCCCTCGCGCAGGGCGAAGTAGGCCGCGCCTTCGCTCAACGGCAGGAGCTGCGACTCGAACGGATGGATCCGCCCCTCCCCCGCGACAGCGATCGCGCCGCCCGCCGCGATGACGGCGTGGACCCGGCGGGTCGCCACGATGAGGTCGTTCTTGCCCGGTCGATACGGGATCGTCGCCCCGGTCCAGGTCATCAGCCGGTTCCGGCTTCCGACCGACATGTCCTCCTCCTTCGGCCCGAAGAACGTCAGGCGCGGTCGCAGCGGCAGGATCGCCATGAGGAGAAACGGGTCGGCCCAGTTGAGGTGGTTGAAGCAGTAGATCGCCGGTCCGGGTGGCAGCCGATCGCGGCGCTCGAGCCGGAGCCGGAGATACGCTCGCGCGACCACCCGGGAGACGATACGTGACAGCCACGCGCGGAGGGTCCGTCGAAACGGATTGAGGCCGTCCGTGCCGTGTGGGCCGGCCGGATGGACCGCGGCCGTGGCCCCGTCGCCGGGCGTCACGCGTCCACCGCGGCGTCAGCCACCGACCCGCGCGCCTCGAGCGCCCCTGGATCGACGTCGGCGAGCCGCGCGATCACGTGATCGGCCTCCTCCTCCGCGCCCCTGGCCGGCGGCACGGAGTGGTTCGGCACCAGCACCGTCGTCATGCCCGCCGCCCGGGCCGCGCGCAGCCCGTTGATCGAGTCCTCGATCACCAGCGTCGACCCGGGCTTCACGCCGAGCCGCCCGGCAGCCTCGAGGTAGACGTCCGGGGCCGGCTTGCCATGGGCGACCTCGTCCGAGGAGACGATGGCCTGGAACGCGCTCGCCAGCCCGGTGGCGTCGAGCGCGACGTCAATGACCCTCCGATGCGAGGACGACGCGAGCGCGGTGGGCCAGCGTCCGGCGATCCGCCGGACGGCGTCGACGGCGCCGTCGATCGTCGGCGGACCCTGTCGGGCGTAGCGGTCGACCATTCCAGCGACGATTGCCGCCTCGATGGCGGCCGCGTCGAGGTCGAGCCCGAGGCGCTCCCGCATCGTCTTCGACCATTGGCGCGAGTTGGCGCCCATGACCGCCTCGCGATCGTCGGCCGTCCATGGCCGGCCGTGCGCCCCCGCGAAGTCGCTCCGGACATCGTCCCACCAGATCTCGGAATCGAGGATGACCCCGTCGAGATCGAAGATGACCGCCTGGATCGGGCGGCGACCGGCGGCCGGCGTCTCAGCGATGGACGTCGGACTGGCCGCTCGGCGTGGTCTTCGCGACCGCCCGACCGGGGGCCCGCGTGGCGGACGAGGGCTTCGTCGCCGCCTTCCCAGGCGCCTTCGTCGCGACCGGCGCCGCGGCGCCAGACCGGCTGCCCTTCTTCCCGCCCTCGAGCGCATCGACCGCCGGCAGCGGCCGTCCGTCGATCGCCGCGATCACCCGCAGAGCGAACGCGGCCGCTCGGTCGGCCTCCGCGTCGACCCCGCGGAGCACCTGGGATTCGAGCTGGAAGCTGAGCATCCGGTGACCGGCCTGGGTCTCGACGGTCAGCTCCCCGATCGATACGCGGTTCCAGCGGGCGAGCTTGGTCGTGGCCCGCGGGCCGTCACCCGGCACGTTGACCCGGACGAAGCACACGATCAAGCCCGGATCGATCGGCGCGAAGATCGTGTAGCGATTCGCAGGCTCCTCGCCCCAGGCGACCCAGCAGTGCGGGTCGGGACCGGCTCCCAACGCCGCCAGGACCGGGTCGACCACTGCGGAGACCTTGGCGCTCGCGGCATCCCGGGCTGGGGCCGTGGCTCGCCATTGGCTGAGTCGCATCACCACCTCGTGCTCGGAACCGCCCTCGTCGCGAGCCCCTCAGCTCGCCGGCGGACTGGTCGGGCCGAGGCTAGCACAGTCCTGTACCGTTGCCGTCGCGCACGGGCTGGAGGGTTTTGGCGGCATGCACATCGATCGGCGGCTGGTCGGGTTCGGCCTGTTCCTGATCACGATCGGCGGCGTCATGGTGGCCGTCCGCCAGGGGCTGCTGACCGAGGATGCCGCCCGCCAGGCGTGGACCCTCTGGCCGCTGATCCTGGTGGGCAGCGGGCTGTCGATCATCCTGGCCGGCCGGCCGGGAGCGGCGATCGGCGGCCTGATCCTTGCGATCACGTTCGGGGCGATGCTCGGCGGCGTCGCGGCGACCGGCGTGTTCCCGGGAGCCGGGCTGTGCAGCAGCGGCGGCGACGACGACCGTGGCCCGTCGTTCGCGGAAGCGAGCGGCGACCTGGGAGCCAACGCCCGAGTCAGCATCTCCCAGGACTGCGGCGACCTCACGATCGGCACGGTCGACGGCTCGACGTGGAGCCTGTCGGGCGTGTCTCGTGACGGCCGGGCGCCGGAGGTCCAGCGGAGTGGCGACAGTTTGAAGATCACGACGCGCGACGACGGCCCGCTCGACGTCGGCGGGTCCGGCGACTGGACGATCGTCCTGCCGCGATCCACCTCGCTCGAGCTCGACGTCGAGGTCAACGGCGGCCAGAGCCGGCTCGCCCTCGATGGCGCGAACCTCACGGCGCTGGCCATCGAGGCCAATGCCGGCTCGCTCGACATTGACCTGCGCGAGGCGACAGCGCTCGACGACGCGGCCGTCGAGGTCAACTTCGGGTCGGCGATCCTCCGGCTGCCGAACGTGAGCGCACACCTCGACCTGGACGTCAACGCCGGCTCGGCCGCGATCTGCCTGCCGCCGGGGGCCGGCCTCCAGATGAAGCTCGACAGCGTCGCCGCCTCGAACGACTTCGCCACCCACGGCCTGGTCGAGAACAACGGCCTGTGGCAGACGCCGGGCTACGCCGCGGCAGCGGTCCGGATCGACGTGGAGGCGGACGTCAACGCCGCCAGCCTCAGCCTCGATCCGGCCCGGACGTGCTCGGGCTGACCCGGACCGATCCCGACCGGATGATCGCGCCCGCATGATCGATGTCGACCTCCCGCCAAACCTCGCGACGGCCGGGTTCGCCGCGGCCGGGATCGTGCTCGGGCTCATCGTCCTGGCCCGCGGCTTCGGCGGCTACCTGTCCGCCGGTCGGATCAGTGGCACGTCGGCGTCGCGGATCGCGACGATGGCCGTCGGCGAGGTGCTCGTGACCGGTGTCGCGGAGCCGATCGAGCTGACGCTCGTATCGCCGCTCCAGAGCGCTCCGTGCATCTACTACCGGTCGCGGATCAGCGAGGCCAACGAGGGCGACGGCCGCGACATCTTCCGCGAGGAGCGGGCGGTCGGGTTCCGCGTTCGTGACGCGAGCGGAGCCGTCCGCGTCTTCCCGAGCGGCGCCCGCTTCGACGTCCCGGATCGTTTCGATGAGGCGCCCGACCTGTGGGGCGGCGGGCCGATCGGCCTGCTGCCCCGGACCGGCTCGGTGTTCGCACCGGGACCCGACGACCGCGAATCGCAGGTCGCGGCACTCCTGACGGTCCGCGTCGCCGGCAACGCGTCGCTCCTCGGCGTGAGCGGCTTCCCGCTGTCCTCGACGAGCGGCCGGAACCACTATCGCGAAGCGCGGATCGAGGCCGGCGACCCGGTCACGGTCGTCGGGCAGGTGCTGCCTTTCGCCGACCTCGACGACCCCGCCGGGGCGAACCTGGTCGACGGCACGGGCATCGAGGGCGGCGATCCCGAGATCGCCGCCGACCTGGCCGCGGCTCGCGCGGCCGGCCTGCTCGCGGCGACGCCGACCGAGGCCTGGGGCAATGCCGCGATCGAGGGCTTCGGGATCGGGCGGCCGGTCCGTGCGCCGGAGCTGGATCCTGCGGCAACCCTGCCGCCACCACCGGATCCGGCGCTCGCCGCCCGGGCGACCGCGGCCTTCGCGATCGCGCCGGACGCACTCATCCTCGCCGCGTCGGAGGAGGTTCCGTTGCTCATCTCGCTCGGAGCGCCGACCCAGGTCGCCGCGCGCCAGCACTGGCAGTTCGTCCTGGGGCTCGGTGGCGGGGCGCTCGCGATCGCCTCGGCCATGGCCCTTGCGGTCCTCCTCCAGGGCGGTCTGCGATGAACGGTCCGGTGCTCGCGGCGGCGTTCGCCGTCGGCGTCGTCATCGCGATCGGCCTGTTCGTCGTCGTGGCGAGCTACAACGACGTCGTCGCCCTCCAACGCCGGATCGACAAGGCGTGGGCCAACATCGAGGTCGCCCTCCAGCAGCGGTTCGACCAGCTGCCCGCGTTGGTCGACGCGGTGCGCGGGGTCATGACGTTCGAACGCGACGTCCTGACCGCAGTCACCGAAGCGCGGGCGGCCTTCTCGCCGAACGCCCCGATCCCCGACCAGGCCGCGACGGCGGCCGAGACGAGCCGGGCCGTTCGCACGCTCCTGGCGACCGTCGAGCGCTACCCCGAGGTGAAGTCGGCCGCCAACGTGCTCTCGCTCCAGGGCGAGATCGAGCGGCTCGAGTCGATGATCGCAGACCGCCGCGAGCTCTACAACGACCAGGTCTACCGCTACAACACCCGGATCGCCCAGGTGCCGGGCGTCCTCCTGGCCGGCCTGTTCGGCTGGCGGGCCCGGGTGTTCTTCGACGCCGAGCCGGCCGCGGATCTCGCGCCTCGCTCCCTGACCGACGACCCAGCCGAGCCGCCCGGGTGAGCAGCCCGCACCGGGCCGGAGCGGCGCCACCGGCGGAGACGCGACTCGTCCTGGCCCGCCACGGCGAGACGGCCTGGTCGAAGAGCGGCCAGCACACCGGCCGGACGGACATCCCGTTGACGGACGTCGGACGGGAGCAGGCTCGCAGCCTCGGGACCGCGCTGGCTGGTCGCACGTTCAGCCGGGTCCTGACGAGCCCTCTCTCGCGAGCGAGCGAGACGGCCGGATTGGCGGGCTTCGGCGACCCGATCGAGGTCGATCCTGACCTCCAGGAGTGGGACTACGGGGCATACGAGGGGCGACGTCGGGTCGACATCGCCGTCGACGAGCCCGGCTGGACGGTCTGGAGCCGGCCGATCGTGGGCGGCGAGAGCCTCGTCGAACTCGGCGAGCGGGCCGACCGCGTCATCGCCCGCCTCCTGCCGGTCGGCGGCGACGTGCTGATCTTCTCGCACGGCCACTTCCTGCGCGTCCTCGCCGCCCGCTGGATCGAGACGCCGCCGGTCACGGCGAGCCGGCTCGAGCTGTGGACTGCCACCCTGTCCGAGCTCGGCTGGGAGGCCGAGAGACGGGTCATCGAGGTCTGGAATCGGAGCCCGTGACGGGCCGGCGAGGCGTCGCCACCTCGGCAACGTCGGCGCGAATGCCCCGTTCAGGGTAGAATTGCTCTTCGCGCGACCCGTCGCGCTCCCGTCTTCGCTCGGTCGATGGCTCCCCTCTCGGACCGGCCAGCGTTTCCCCGTCGCCAGTCTGGGAGGTCCAGTCCGTGTCCAACGGAACCATGCGTCCGCCGCGCCCCGCCGCGCAGCCGGTCAACGAGCCGCTCAAGCACGTGATCGCCGAGTACAAGCACCAGGCCCAGACGATCACCTGCGTCTGTGGCTGGCATGGCAAGAGCTCGTCGCCGGACGGTCGGACCTCCGAGTGGACGACCCATCTGGCCGCCTTCCGCACCAAGCCTCGCTGACGCAGGCCGCGGCCGACGACCGCGACTGAGAACCCTGACCCGACCGGCGCTCCGCGCCGGTCGTTTCGATTCCTGCGAGTACCGCCCGCGCTCAGGCGATGCCGCGTCGCTTCTCGAGCACCAGCTGCTGGTCCTGTGTGATCCCGGTCGCGAACCCAGCCTCGCTGATCGCCAGGTAGTAATCCCACATCCGGATGAACCGCTCGTCGAAGCCGAGGGTCCGCACGTCGTCGAGCCGGGCGTGGAAATTCGACCGCCAGATTGCGAGCGTCCGGGCGTAGGACGCGGCCACATCCTGGACGCCGGTGATCAGGAGGTTCGTCCCGGCAATTGCCCGCTCGATCACGGCCAGCGACGGCAGCAGCCCGCCCGGGAAGATGTACGTCTGGATCCAGTTGGCGCTGCGCCGCTGAGCGTCGTAGTCGTCGTCGCGGAACGTGATCGTCTGGAGGCTGAGCCGTCCGCCCGGGACCAGCGCTCGATCGCAGGCGGCGAAGAAGGTGGCGTAGTACTCGTGCCCCACCGCCTCGAGCATCTCGATCGACACGATCGCGTCGTAGGTTCCCTCGATGTCCCGGTAGTCGCGGACCTCGACGCGGGCGCGATCCTCGAGCCCGGCGAACCGGATCCGCTCGGTGGCGAGCGCCTGCTGGGCGGGCGAGAGCGTGATCGAGGTGACGTCGCAACCGAGCTCGCCCGCGGCGTGAAGTGCGAACCCGCCCCAGCCCGAGCCAATCTCGAGAACCCGCATCCCGGGCCGGAGCCCGGCGCGCTCGGCCATGACCCGGTACTTCGTCCGCTGGGCGTCGCCGAGCGTCTGGTCGGCCGATGTGAAGAGCGCGCTCGAGTAGGTCATCGTCTCGTCGAGGAACAGTCGGTAGAAGTCGTTGCCGAGGTCGTAGTGGCGCTGGATGTTGCGGCTCGCCTGGCGAACCGTGTTGCGCCGGCCGCGATGAGCAAGGATCCGCGGGATCTGGAGCGGCCGGCGCCACCAGCCCGAGGTCAAGGCAAGGGCGTCACGATTGCGGGCCGCGAGCTTGAGCAGGGCGGGCAGGTCGGGCGAGGACCACAGGCCGTCCATGTAGGCCTCCCCGGCCCCCGTCTCGCCGCCCAGGAACATCCGGAGGACGCCGCGCTCGTCGTGGATCCGGATCTCGGCCTCCGGACCGCCGCGCTGGCCGACGACCTCGCGACTGCCGTCGGGTAGGACGATCGTGAGCAGCCCGACGCGGATCCGCTGGGCGGCGGCGAGCATGATCCGGCGCGCGATCCGGTCGACAGCCGGGAACGGGGTGACGCGGACGCGGCCGCGCTCGATGGACTGGCCGCTCATCGCGTGGCCTCCTGGGGATGTGGGTGGGGGTCGGTGGGCCGCCCGCCGGACGGGCGTGCGGCGTCGCCGTGCCGGTGGAACCGCGCGCCGCGCAGCCAGAGCCGCAGCGCGTGCCAGTGGATCAGCCCGATCGTCCGATGGGTGACGAGCGGATGGCGCAGCAGCATTCGGAGCAGGGACCGGTCGGTGAGCGGCCGACGCTCCAGGACGAGGCTCGTCGACAGGACCGCTACACCGTCCTGGCGCTCGTTGATCGCGATCGTCAGGCGGTCCGCGTCGTCGCGGACCTGGACCTGATAGCGACCCTCCATCGAGAGGAACGGCGAGACGTAGAACGTCTTGTCCATGGCGGCCCGGAACGGCGCCCCGTCGTCGTTCGACGATCGGAGCGTGTAGAGGTGGCGCTCGCCGTGGGTGTTGTGGACCTCGACGACGACGATCCGCAGCGCGCCCGTTCGATCTCGGCAAAGGAAGAAGCTCGCGGGGTTGAAGACGTAGCCAAGGGTCCTGAGGTTCGTGACGAGGGTGATCCGCCATCCGGCGGGATCGATCCCCTCCCCCGCCAGGTGGCGCCGGATGTCGCCGCCAAGGTCCGTGGCCGGGATCGGCAGGTGATCGGCGTCGCGGAAGACCGCGACGTTGCGCCGGTTTCGGCTGAACAGGCGCAGACGCCGATCGACCGCGTCCAGCTCGTCGAGGTCGAGCGCGGCGTACCAAACCGCGTGATCGAGGGCGTGGACGAACGGCGTCGAACGGCGATGGCGGACGCGCCCCTCGAGGAGGTGGGAGTTCATGCGGCGCGCTCCGCGCCCGCACCGCTGAGCAGCTCGGCGACCTCGAAGCCGGACCGGCAGCCGTCCTCGTGAAAGCCGTAGCCGAGATGGGCGCCGGCGTACCACGTCCGGCGGTGGCCCTGGAGCTCGAGCAGGCGGCGCTGGGCCGCAAGCGTTCGAAACGAGTACAGCGGATGGCTGAATGCCCGTTCCAGGATGACTCGCTCGGGCCGGATCTCGCGCGACGGATTGACCGACACGAGGTACTCGACCGGGCCCGGGATCGATTGCAGGCGGTTCATGTGATAGGTCATGGTGAGCGTCTCGGCCGGCCGACGGCAGTCGGCGGTGTCGATGTTCCACGACGCCCAGGCGCCGCGCCGGGTCGGCAGGACGCGCTCGTCGGTGTGGAGCACGACCTGGTTCGTCGAGTACTCGAACCCGCCCAGGGCGGCGAGCTCGGCGGCATCGCCGTCCAAGAGCAGGCGACGGGCGTCGTCGGCATGCGTGGCGAGGATGACGCCATCGTGGCGGCTCGTCGATCCGTCGGCCAGGGACACGGTCGCGCCGGTCGCGTCGCGCCGGACCGCACGGACGGGGACGCCGGCCCGGAGCGTCCCGTCCGGCAGGCCGGCAACGATCCGGTCCACGTAGGTCCGTGAGCCGCCGCGCACGGTCCGCCACGGCAGAGAACGGTTCATCCCGATGAGCCCGTGGTTGTCGAGGAAGTGAAGGAGGTAGTCGACCGGGAACTCGCCGACCCGGTCGGCCGCGGTCGACCAGACGGCCGATGTGATCGGAACGAGGAAGTGGTCGCGGAACGCCCGGCCGTAGCGGCGCTCGGCGAGCCATTCGGCGAGGGTGAGCGGACTCGGGGTCGCGGCGTCGAGCGTCTCGCGGGCATCGCGGTAGAACCGGGCGACGTCGCGGAACATCCCCCAATGGGCGGGGCTCGCAAGGAGGCGTGGATCGGCCAGGAGGCCGCTGATCCCGCGCGAGCCGAACGCGATCCCGCACGACCGGCACGCCGAGCCGAGGGACATGTCGCTGGGCTGGGTCTCCACGCCGAGCTCGGCCAGCAGCCCGACGAACCGCGGATATGTCGGCTCGTTGTAGACGATGAAGCCCGTGTCGACGTGGATCGGGCCGATCGGCGTGTCGACCCCGACCGTGGCCACGTGGCCGCCGGGCGTGGCGTGCCCTTCGAAGACGGTAACCCGATGCTCGGAGCGGAGCGCCCAGGCCGCGGTCAAGCCGCTGACGCCGGCGCCGATGATCGCGAGGTCCATGTCGTCAGACGGCCCCGGAGGCGCGGGCACGCTCGTCGAGCGACCGCTGCATCCCGTCGCGTGCGTCTCGTCCGATCTTGACGAACGCCCCTCCGACGAACGGCTCGATCAGACGCATCCAGCCTTCGAGATGGATCTCGGCCACGTAGTCGATCCGGGTCCCGTCGGGACGCTCCGTGAACGTGATGTCGTCGGTCGCGCGGACGCCCGATCCCGACCCGGCCAGGACCACTCGGCGCGGCGCCTCGAGCGTCGTGATCCGGTACTCCATCGGCGCGACGCGACCGCGCATCCGGACCCCGAGCTGAAATCGCGATCCGACGCGGACGGGGCCGTCATCGACCCGCTCGGACGTCGCCGTCCCGGGATCCCAGACAGCCGAGTTGGCGAAGTCGGCGATGAACGCGAACGCCGCGTCACGGTCGAGGCTGGTCTGAATGGTCTCGCGGATGGTCGGCATGATGGAGCTCCAGAACGGGTCGCCGTGGCGGACGACGTGTTTCAGGTTTGTCGCGGGTATGTCCTGGCATTGTAGCGACCGGCGACCGTGTTGTCTAGTGCTTGTCTAATGTTTATCGCCCTGTTACCGTGGCGCCATGTCCGACCGCATCAATCCCATCCCCGCCCTGGTCGACGGCGCCCTCGAGCTATCCGTCGTCGGGAGCTTCAGCCGCATCGGACCGGCCGTCCGGCGTCGCACCGACCACTGGACCGCGCCGCCGCCGGGCGCCCTCAGGGGACGCACCGTGCTGGTCACCGGCCCGACATCCGGCCTTGGCCGGGCCACCACGGAGGCGCTCGCGGATCTCGGCGCCCGGGTCGTCCTGGTCGGCCGGAGCGAGGCGAAGCTCGCCGCCGTCCGGGACGAGCTCACGGCTCGGCACGGTGAGGACCGCTTCCCCGTCGTCGTGGCCGACCTCGAATCGCTCGCGTCGGTCCGCGCGGCCGTCACCCGGATCGTCTCCACGGAGTCGCGTCTCGACGTCCTCATCGACAATGCCGGCGCGATCAACGAGCGGCGACGCCTCAGCCCGGACGGGATCGAGGCCACCCTCGCCCTGATGGTTGTCGGCCCGTTCGCCCTGACGTCCGGACTGCTGCCGCTCCTGCGCTCCAGCCACGGCCGGGTCATCGCCGTCACGTCCGGTGGCATGTACAGCCAGCGGCTCGACCTCGACGACCTGGGCTCGGCGGGCGGCGAGTGGTCCGGCTCGCGCGCCTACGCTCGGGCGAAGCGTGCCCAAACCGCGCTCGTGCGCGAGTGGGCGCGCCGCCTCATGGGTTCGGGTGTGACGGTCAATGCGATGCATCCGGGCTGGGCGGACACCCCGGGCCTGGCCGAGTCGCTACCTGGCTTCCATCGACTCATGCGTCCGCTCCTGCGCACCGCGGCGGACGGCGCCGACACGATCGTCTGGCTGGCCGCCGATCCCGGCGCATCGGGCGCGACCGGCAAGCTCTTCCTCGATCGCCGGCCGCGACCCTTCGATCGGGCGCCGATGACCCGCCTCTCCTCCGCCGACCGGCGTCGTCTGTGGGACCAGGTCGTGGCCCTCGCGGAGGTCGACGACCCGGCACCGACGAGCTGATGAGCGTGCATCAGTCCGGCAGTCGCGCCAGCTCGAGCAGCCGGTCCGTCGCCGCGTCCGGAATCCCGTCGTAGAACCGATCGAGCACCCGCTGGAACACGGGATCGTCCGGTCCGGCGCGATGGAACAGGGTCATCGACGAGCGCACCTTCCTTGCGTCGACGTCGCCGAGGATCTCCCGAGCCGTCCGCACCGGGACGGTCAGAAGGAGCTCGGCGCACTCGCGCAGCCGGGCGCCGAGGACGGGATGAGCCAGGTACGCCCGGGCTTCGTCGAGCGAGGCGATCGCGTAGAACCGCGAGAGCTCGCTGCGCCCAAGACCCGCGACCTGCGGGAAGATGTACCAGATCCAATGGCCCGTCTTGTGGCCCCGGCGCAGCTCCTCGACCACCGCTGCGTACCCGCCGTCCTGCGCCGCCAGGAATCGATCGAGATCGTGGGCGGCGAACGTCACGACGGCGCCGCCCGCTCAGCTTCGGGCGGGCGCCGCCGGGACCCTGGCGCTGTAGCCGAACTCGGCGATCTCGCCGGCCCGTTCGCGGTATCCGTCGGCCGTCGGCGCCGTCTGCGCCCGAAGGCCATCGACGAGCCGGTTGTACATCGAGAACGCCGAGGCGATGAGGACGGCGAGCTGCACGTCGGCGTCGGTCGCGCCCGCGTCGATCGCGCTGGCGACATCGGCAGCGGTCAGCTCGAGCGGATTGCGGCGGACGGTCCGAGCGATGTGGAGCAAGGCCTGCATCTTGGCGTCGAACCCGTTCGACGACCCGATCTTGATCTGCTCGATCAGCGGCGCGTGCTGGGTCGCCCCGCTCCGCTCCAGGAGGGCGTTGGCGAAGGCGCCATGCGAATCCATGCAGAAGAAGCAGTCGTTCGCGGCCGACACCGCCGTCGCCAGCATCTCGCGCTCATAGCGTTGGAGCGTCGCGCCCGGGAAGTCGTGGACGAGCAGCTCGTCGGCCAGACCCCGGAGATGGATCCCGAGGCCGGGCGTGAGGCGCATCGCGACGCCGATGCCGGGCACGTCAGGCAGGCTGCCGACGATCGGCCCTTCCTGCGAACGCTGGAGGCGTTCCGCGTCTCGTGCCATCGATCCCCTCTCGAGCCGGTCCAGGTGACGTTGCGCGAAGGATAGATGGCGATCGTCGGTCGTGGCGCCCGCGGCGCGTCGCCGCGGCCGCGGCGCCTTGAGGGTCGCCCGGCGCTCGCCGGCCGCTTCGACCGCTATCCTGCTCCGACCGTCATGCGACCGATCCGCGCGTCCCCCCTGTCCCGGCTCCGCCGTCCAAGGCCGGCCCGCCTCCCGGCACGAGGTTGCTGGTGACCGCCCGGACGCTGACGCTCGGCCGCGAGACCTACCCGTTGGTTCTGCCCAACATCCGCGATCCCCGCCTGCACGTGGCCGCGGTCATCATCACGATCCACGTCCTCGGGCAGGTCGCCCTGGGGTTCCGGGTCAGCATCCCGCAGATCCTCGCGGCGATCCTGACCTGCGCGATCCTCGAGGTCGCGCTCACCTTCCGTCAGGCGCGGGCGATCGTCTGGCCCGCCAGCGCGATGCTGACCGGCAGCGGCGTGGCCCTGATCCTGCGCGTCGTCGGCACGCACCCGAGCGACCCGTGGGCCACGTCCGGCTGGTACGTCTTCGCGACCGTGGCCGGTCTCGCGCTGCTCTCGAAGTACGTGATCCGCTACCGCGGGTCGCACGTCTTCAACCCGTCGAACGTCGGCCTCGTGGTCGCGTTCGTCGTGCTCGGCGCGTCACGGGTCGAGCCGCTCGACTTCTGGTGGGCGCCGCTGAACCTGCCGATGGGACTGGCCTACGCCGTGATCCTGATCGGCGGGCTCCTGATCACGCGGCGGCTCAAGCTGCTGGCGCTGGCCGCGACGTTCTGGATTGCGCTGAGCGCGGGCGTCGGGCTCCTCGCCGGATCGGGACACTGCATGACCGCGAACTGGTCGTTCACCCCGGTCTGCGGGGTCGACTTCTGGCGGGTCATCGTCACGTCGCCCGAGGTGATGATCTTCCTGTTCTTCATGATCACCGACCCGAAGACCGTGCCGGCCGGCCGCGTCGGGCGGGTCGCGTTCGGGCTGTTGGTGGCCGTGGCGAGCATCCTCCTCATGGCGCCCCAGACCGACGAGTTCGGCACGAAGGTGGGGCTCCTCGCCGGCCTGGTCGTCCTGTGCGCGGTCCGGCCCCTGCTCGACCGGTTGGTGCCCGAGCCGACATCGGTCGAGGATGACCTGGGCCGGTTCGGTCGGCGACTGCTCGTGGGCGGCGCTCGGTCGGCTGGAGCGGCCCGGGGCGTTGCCCGAGTCGGCCTGGCCGGGGTGGCGATCCTCGGTCTGGGGCTGGCCATCGTGGCAGCCGGGGTGCCGGCCCGGGGGGTGGCCGTCCCGGCCGGAGCGGAGGCGTTGACGCGCGGGGCGCCGATCGTCGACCCGGCGACGCTGCCCCCGATCACGGTCCGCCAGGACGTCGTCGACTTCGACCATCAGCTCGCCGGACCCGGGATGCAGACCGTGGTCGTGACCCTGGCCCAGAACCTCGAGCTCGAGAACCGCGCCCTGCTCCAGCACGACGAGACGATCCTGCCGGCCATTGCCCACGGTGACCGGCTCATCGAGCTCCAGGCGCTCGTCGGCGACGCCGCGGCGGGCCCGGTGGTCGTCACCCACTACGACTTCGACGCGATCGACGTCTCGCTCCTGGTGCCGTTCGGCCGCCAGGACGGCTTGAGCCTCGGGCTGGCCGGGCGGGGAACGATGACCCGAGAGACCTACGACGCGGCGGGTCGGCTCCAGGTCAGCCGGACGATGCCATTCGACCTGACGTTTGCGATGCGCCGAGCGACCGGGGCGCGCTGGCTCACCGTGGCGATCCTGCCGACGACGCCTGGCGGCTGATCGAGCCGGCCGCCCGGCCCATCGACGTAAGGCTCCGATAAGCGCTCGCCCTCATTGTCCGCTCATGGGCGCCGCGCCGTGGCCACAGCCAGCCGCCGCCGCCAGCATGGCCGACCGTCGCCGGTCCGCCGCCAGAGACGTCCCGCACTGCGCGTGAGTCCGAGGAGGAGCAACGGTGAGGAGCATCAGGGCCGTGGTCGTCGGCGCCATGGCAGCGTTGACGATCACGTCGTCTGCCGTGGGCGCCGGCCCGCATGTCGTCCCGGTCTCGCCGGGCACCTCGGCGGCAGATCGTGCCGAGTCGGCGAGCGTGGCGCTCCAGGCGCTGGTCGATCGGCAGGGCGGGCTCGGCGTCTTCCGGAACACGTCCGGATGGGTCGTGGCACGCCCGAGCTCGGGTGGCGAGAACCTGACCGCGAGACGGCTGTCGGCGCTCGGATTGGCCGTCCGGGTGGAGCAGAAGGCCACGAGCAAGGCCACCATCGATGGGCTTCGCGCGGACCTCGAGGCGTTGCATGGCGCAGCGCGGGACGCCTTCGCCTTTGCCTACGATCCCGCCACGGGGAAGGTGGTCGTGCGGAGCGCGGCCCCGGCGAGCCTGTTCGCCTCCCTCCAGCGACGCTACCCGGGCTTGATCGACCTCCACGCCGGCGTTCTCGAGCGGACTGCCGATTGGGCCAATGATGTCGAGCCACACTGGGGCGGTGGGTGGATCCAGACCACCGTCGGGTGCACGTCGGCGTTCGCGATCGAGGACGGCCGCGGCCATCGCTTCATGGTGACGGCGGGCCATTGCTTCACCCACGGCGCGATCACGAACATGGGACGGGCCGTCCGCCCGAGCCACCATGGACCGTGGTCGGACTACGACGTCGAGCTCATCACCGGCCGTCGCTATGCGGGAGTCGTCTACGAGACGCCCTCCACTGGCCGCAAGGTGAAGAACGGAACGAATCCAGGCGTCGGGAACCAGTACTGCACGACCGGCCGGACGTCCGGGTTCCAGTGCGAATGGACGGTCCATCGGCTGAACGAGACGATCTGCTACCCCGACCAGCCAGCCTGCTCCCACGGGCTGGCGGGGATGACCCGGCCGAGCGGCGTCCCCGTTCAGAGCGGTGACTCCGGAGGACCCCTTTGGTACCGGTATGGCGACGGCACGGCCGGCGTGCGCGGCGTCATCAGCGGCCGGTTCTGGGATGTCGGGACGTTCTCGTGGTACAGCTGGGTGACGCAATATCAGCCGATCGCCAACGCCTGGGCGATGCATGCCGTGACCCCCTAGGCGTCCGTCATGCGGCCGGCCCAGGTCCGGTCAGTCGCGCGGTGTCACGGTTGGGCGACGAGCTCCACCACATGGGCGAACTCCTCCGCAAGAGCAGCCCGCTCCTCGGACGTCAACGCAGCCGATTCGGCCGCTTCCAGCGAGGCTCGAGCCAATCCATCGTCGCCCGTCCGGACGGCCAGCTCCGCCCGGTAGAGGTACGCCCTGGCGCGATCGACCGGCGTGGCAGCCTCGCCGAACCGGGCCAGGCCGCTCTCGAGCGTCCTCAGGGCCAGCGCCTCGTCCCCACGCGAATCGCCGAGACGCGCAGCGACGTAGATGATCTGCGCCAGTCCTTCCGCTCGCTCCGCGGAGTCTTCCTCCTCGGTCTCGCCGAGCCTCGAGATCCGCAGCCAGTTCCCGCCCGGATCGACGACCGAGAAGCCGCGGACCGTGCCGTACTTCTTGCGCGGCCTGAGAATCCGCGGGATCCCGGCGACGGGCAGCTTGCCGTGGGACGCGCGAAGTCCGGCGGCAAAGTCCCGATAGAGGCTGTCCGGGTCCGGGACGACGACGATCGCGGTCGCATAGGAATTGGCGGGGTTGAAACCGTCGATGCCGAAGAGATGGATGTGGATGTCCTCGCGGGCGACGACCGCGTACGGATACGGGCGGAGCTGGCGGTACGTCGTGGTGAATCCGAGAGCGAGGTAGAAGGCGATCGATTCGACGACGTCGGCGCACGGGAGACACGGATAGGTCCGTTCGTTCGCCAAGAATCCGACTCCTGATACCGGGATCGATGGAGTGGCTCCGGCGGTAAGATTCGAACTTACGACCAAGCGGTTAACAGCCGCCCGCTCTACCACTGAGCTACGCCGGAGCGAGGGCCGGCAGCCCGTCACGGGCCGTCGACGAGGGCGCCGTCGCGGCGCCGGTCGAGAGGATACCAGAAGGTCCGGACGGCACGTCCCCTGAGCGACTCCGGCGCGGAGCGGTCTGGGGCGGCATCCGCGACGATGGACGCATGATCCACCTGACCCGCATCGGCCGGTCGCCCCGCCGCGGGACGTCGCGTGCCGACACGGACGATCGCCCGGCGTTCCCATTCGATATCCCGGCCATCGCGACGCTGCCGGACCTGGTCCTCGACCACCCGGTGACGATCCTCGTCGGCGAGAACGGGTCGGGCAAGTCCACCCTTCTCGAGGCGCTCGCCATCGCCGCCAGGGCCACCACCGCCGGCACCGCCGACGCGGCCGCTGACGCCACCCTGGCCGGCCTCCGCACCCTCGCGGCCGACCTCCGCCTGTCGTGGGCGAGCCGCAAGCACCGCGGCTTCTTCCTGCGAGCCGAGGACTTCTTCGGCTTCGCCCGGCGGATGGCGACGATGCGGGCCGAGCTCGAAGTCGGCCTCGCCCAGGTCCTCGTCGACTACGCCGATCGCGAGGCGTTCGCCCGCGACCTCGCCGCCGGCCCGTACCGCAAGGAGATCGCCGAGCTCGAGCGGCGCTACGGCGGCGGCGTCGACACCCGATCCCACGGTGAGGCGTTCCTGACGTTCTTCCGCGACCGGTTTGTGCCCGGCGGGACGTACTTCCTCGACGAGCCCGAGGCGCCCCTGTCGCCGTTCCGCCAGCTGGCGTTCCTGTCACTCGTCGGCGAGGCCGTCAGCGCCGGCTGCCAGATCGTCATGGCGACGCACTCGCCGATCCTGCTGGCCTGTCCGGACGCTGCGATCTGGTCGTTCGACGACACCCCGATCCGGCGCGTGGCCTACCGCGATCTCGAGCACGTCACGCTGACCCGCGACTTCCTGAACGACCCGGATGCCTTCCTGCGCCATCTGTGAGGGCCGGTATCCTCGCCCGATGACGATGCGATCGCCCCTGATCCAGGCTGACGAGCTGCTTGCGCTCGTCCGCTCCGGCGATCCACACCTGCGCATCGTCGATTGCCGCTGGGTCCTCGGCCAGCCGGGCATGGGGGAGGCCGCCTATCTGGCCGGCCATCTTCCCGGGGCGATCCACCTCGATCTCGATCACGACCTGTCCGACCCCCACGGCTACGGCGCGCCCGGCCGGCACCCGCTCGCCTCCCCCGCCGACTTCGCGGCGACCCTCGGCCTGGCCGGGATCGGTGACGACGACCGGGTGATCGCCTACGACGACGTCGGCGGCTGGGTCGCGGCGCGGCTGTGGTGGATGCTCGACGTGCTCGGCCACGAGGCGGTGGCCGTGCTCGACGGCGGGATCGCCGCCTGGCAGGCGGCCGGCGGGGAGGTCACGACCGAGATCCCGGACCTGCCGCTGGCCGAGCTCCACCTCGCCGACGCCTGGACGCGGGTGATCGACCGCGAGGGCCTCCGGTCGCAGCTCGGGTCGGTCGTCCTGCTCGACGCCCGCGGCGCCCCGCGCTATCGCGGGGAGACCGAGCCGATCGACCCCGTGGCCGGCCACATCCCGACGGCGCACAACGTGCCGGTCGACGGCAACCTGGCCGAGCCGAATGGACGATTTCTTGCGCCGGACGTCCTCGCGAGCCGGTTCGCCGAGCTCGGGGCGGACGGCACGAACGGGCCCGTGGTCACGTCATGCGGGAGCGGCGTCTCCGCCCTCCATCACGCCCTGGCACTGCGCGCCGCCGGCCTGCCCGACCCGATCCTGTACGTCGGGTCGTACAGCGACTGGACGCGGTCCGGCGAAGCCGGTCGCGACCGGACCCGAGCCCGGCCAGGTCCCGCGGCACTAGACCACGCGGGCGGGCCGCTCACCTCGTCCTCGAGCGGTCGCCCGCGGACGTGCGAGACGACGAGCTCCGGCACGGCCGGGCTCGGCCCGCAAGCTCCAGTGCGGCAGGTCGTGCGGCGACCAGACATCTGGATCCAGGTCGTCGCCGGCAAACTGCTCGTCCAGCTCGGTCCGAGGGGGAGGCCCGGTCATCGCATTGCCGAGGGCGTCCTCCGACGTAACTGCCAGGTGATCATTGCAGGTCATCTTCGTCGCAAGGGAGTCCGGCAGCGACGAGTGGACCTCGGCACCGAGCGCGGCAATGCTCTCGTGGCGTGGCCGGTCGAGAGTTCAAGGCGGCCCGATTGAACAGCGGGCTGTCCGCGGGACGAGGTAGCGAAGGCTGCCGGAATGTCATGGCCGCAGTACGGGCGGATCGAGCGCGGACGCTCGCCCGAGGTGTCCGTGGCCACGATCGCGACGACCGCCGCTGTGCTCGGGCTCGACACGAGCGTCCGCTTCTTCCCGACTGGCGACCCGGTCCGGGACGCCGGCCACGTCGCCTTGCTGGAGCGGTTCCGGACACGCCTTCACGAGACGCTGACGTGGCGGACTGAGGTCGCCTTTCCACGAACGGGCGACCTCCGTGCGTGGGACGAGGTTTCCCCTGGATGGCAAGCGCGCCCTGGAATGGCGCATCAGATGACCCGATGGGACGTCACGCGCCGCACGGCCCATGCCGCACGGCCCATGCCGCACGGCCCATGCCGCACGGACCCGCGCGTCCGCGCGCGATGCGGACCCCGCGCCGTCGACCGGAGCTACTCCAGGTAGTCCTTGAGCTTGCGGCTCCGGCTCGGGTGGCGCAGCTTCCGGAGCGCCTTGGCCTCGATCTGGCGAATCCGCTCGCGGGTCACGTTGAACTCGCGGCCGACCTCCTCCAGGGTGCGCGCCCGACCGTCCTCCAGCCCGAACCGGAGCTGGAGCACGCGCCGCTCGCGACCAGTGAGCGAATCCAGGACGGCTTCGACCTGTTCCTTGAGGAGCTGGTGCGACGCCGCCTCGGCCGGCGCCAGCGCGCCTCGGTCCTCGATGAAGTCGCCGAGGTGGGAATCCTCCTCCTCGCCGATCGGCGTCTCGAGCGAAACCGGCTCCTGCGAGACCTTGATGATCTCGCGGACCTTCTCCGGCGTGACCTGGACCTCCTGGCCCTTCGACATCGCCTCGGCGATCTCCTCGACCGTCGGCTCGCGGCCGAGCTCCTGGAGGAGCTGGCGGGAGACACGGATCAGCCGATTGATCGTCTCCACCATGTGGACCGGGATGCGGATCGTCCGGGCCTGGTCGGCGATCGCGCGGGTGATCGCCTGGCGGATCCACCACGTGGCGTAGGTCGAGAACTTGAAGCCCTTCTCGAAGTCGAACTTCTCGACCGCCCGGATGAGCCCGATGTTGCCTTCCTGGATCAGGTCGAGGAACGACATCCCGCGGCCGATGTACTTCTTCGCGATCGACACGACGAGCCGCAGGTTGGCCGAGGTCAGCTGCTCGCGGGCGTCGCGCCCGATGCGGACCAGCTCGCCCTTGCGGTTGGCCAGCTTCGTGTTCAGCGGGACCTCGGGGTCGAAGCCCATCCGCTTGAGCAGATCGGCGTCGTTGCCGGCGGTCACCCAGCGCTCGAGGGCGGGGAACGCGACGTCGTCGCGGGTCCAGTCGTAGATCGCCCGCAAGCCGACGTTGTCGCGCGAGTCGAGATCGCCGTTGTGGACGGCCAGGTACGCCCAGTCGAGCAGCGTGAGGAACGAGACGGGTCCGGGCTTCTCGCCGTACCCGGCGACGAGCTTGCGGGCCTCCTTGAGCAGGTCCTTCGTCCCGTCGGACTGGGCGTCGCGCCCGGCCTTGACCAGGTGGAAGTCGGGCGGCGCTACGAGGAGGTCCCGGGCGGCCTTGGCGTGGATCGCGTCGAAGACCAGCTTGTGCGCCTCGTCTCCGAGCGGCAGGCGGTGCTGGGGCTTCGTCGTCCGGGTTTTGCGCTCGGTGTCGTGGAGGGTCCACTCGTGGAGCGACACGATCCCCTTCCAGGGCGCCTCGACGAGCTGCTCGCCGAGCTCGATCGCCTTGGCGAGGACGACCTCCTCCTCGGCGGTCAGCAACGCGACCTTGCCGATCTCCTTGAGGTACATCCGGACCGGGTCGTCGATCCCGATCATGTCGGCGCTGATCGCGTCGAGCTCCTCGGCGGTCGGCTCGTCGACCTCCTTCGGGTCGAGCTTGGCCGGGGCGTCGCTCGGCAGCTTGTTGTCGACGGTGGCGCCGTCCTCGCCGATCACCTCCACGCCGACATCGCCGCCGTCGGGGGCGGCCGAGCCGTCGGTGCCGGGCTCCGCGCCCAGGTCGAGCTCGTCGTCGTCGTCCTCGTCGTCCTCGTCCTTGACGACCTTCGGGAGCGCGACCTTCGTGGCCCGCAGGTTGCGGGTCGCGAGGCGGGCTTCCTCGACGTCGGCTTTGGCGCGCCGCGGGCGGGCCAGGACGGCCTCGACCAGTTGCTTGTCGAGCGGATCAGCCATGGGCGTGCCCTCCGGAATGTGGATCGCGGGTTCGGGTCAGGTGGAAGCGCACGGCTCAGGCCCGCACGAGGACCGTCGCCTGTTCGATCTGGCGATCGATGGCGCGGCGGGATTCATTGGTCTGGCGTTGGAGGTCGATCAGGCGGGTCACCGAGTCGCGCTCGCCGCGGCTCTCGGCCGCAAGGAGCTCGGCCCCGACCCAGTCGGCTCGCTCGTCGAGCCGGATCCGCTCGAGACGGAGCAGGCAGCGGTCGACCGCATAGGCGATCCGCTCGGCGCTGATCCGGGCGAGATCCGGCGAAGGCCGGGCCAGGATCGCCTGGGCGAGGGCCCGGATCTCGTCGTCGAGACCGGCCATCAGGGTCGACATCGAGAACGGTGGGTGCATCCCCTGGTCGTTGGCCGCCCGCTGGAGGACGATCGCCCGGAACAGCTCGCGAGCCGGCGTCGACGGCAGCTGGTCCGGACCGATCTCGTCGCCGGCCCGCAGCTGCTGGTCCGGCACGAGCATGATCAGACGCAGGAGCTCCTCCTCGACCGGGGTGATCGCCGCCAGGATCCGGTCGACCGGCAGTGCATCCGCTGCACCGATGACCGCGTCGGCGGTGATCCGGCCCTGGACCGCGATCGCCTCGGGTCGCTGGTGGAGGACCTCGAGGACCGACCGCTCCTCGACCCCCGACACCCGGTGGATCGTCTGGAGGTAGGCGTCGCGCATCACCGGGTTCGGGATGGCCCGCAGGGTCGGCACGATCGCGTTGACGAAGCGGGTCTTGCCGCCCGGCGTCTTGAGGTCGAACGCCCGAGCGTGCTGATCGATCAGGTAGTCGACGATCGGCTGGGCGGTCCGGACCTCCTCGCGCCAGCGGTCGGGCGTCTCGCGGACGACCTCGTCGGGATCTTTGCCGTCGGGCAGGCGGACGACCCGGACCTCGTCGAGCTCGACGCCGGTATCGGCGACCGCCAGCTGGCCGATGAGCGACTCGAGCGCCTGGGCGCCGAACGTCCCGGCCTTCTCGCCCGCCGCGTCGACGTCGTAGGCCAGGGCGATCTTCGTCGCGTAGCGGGTGAGGAGCGCGACCTGGCCTGGGGTCAGCGCGGTGCCGAGCGAGGCCACGACGTTGTCGAAGCCGGCCTGGTGGGCCATCAGCGCGTCGGTGTAGCCCTCGACGATCACCGCCTGGCCGGTCTTCCGGATGGCGCTCTTCGCGCGGTCGATCAGGTACAGGGTTCGCGACTTGTCGAACAGCGGGGTCGCGGGCGAGTTGAGGTACTTCGGGCCATGATCCTGACCGTCGTCGGTGGCATGGCCGAGGATCCGGCCGCCGAGCCCGACGGCACCGCCGTTCGCGTCGCGGATCGGGAAGATCACCCGCTCGCGGAAGCGGTCGTAGACGCCGCCCCGGGCCGATTGGCGCGGCTGGGCAAGGCCCACCTCGACCAGATCCTCGGCGCGGACCTGACGCTTCGCGGCGAGGGTCCGGGCGAGGGTGTCCCAGCCGCCGGGCGCGTAGCCGAGCTGGTACGTCGCGATCGTCTCGTCCGTGAAGCCGCGACCGTGCAAGTAGTCGAGCGCCGGCTGGCCGGTCTTCGAGCCGGTCAGGACCGCGTGGTAGAAGGCGATCGCGCTCTCCATGACGTCGCGGAGGCGGGCCTTGCGAGCGTCCTCGCGGGTGGTCCGCTCGTCGATCTCGACGCCGGCCTTGGCGGCCAGGACCTTGAGCGCCTCGGGAAAGGTCAGGCTGTCTCGCTTCATCACGAAGCTGAAGATGTCGCCGCCCTCACCGCAGCCGAAGCACTTCCACGAATCGCGCCCGGGCGTCACCGTGAAGGACGGCGTCTTCTCGCCGTGGAACGGGCAGAGGCCTTTGAAGGTGGAGCCCGCCTTCTTCAGCTGAACCGTCTCGCCGACGACATCGACGACGCTCAGCTTGTTCTTCACCTCGGCTGCAACGCCGACCGCCAAGCTCGTCCTCCCACCGGCCGATCGCCGGGTCCTCATCCCGGTTGGTGGCCCGGGATCGTGGCGCTCAGCCCGTCGAATCGGGGGCGCCGGACATGACTGTGGGCTTGTCAAGTCTTGACAAGCCGCTCCGGCCAAATATAGCACTCGCTTGTCAATACTTCGGTGGGGTATTGACAGGTCGAAGCCCGTTCACGCCCCGAGTTGACCGAGGCCATCTCCGAGAGTAGCGTCCACCATGCTCGGCCTGGATGCGCGGCCTGGCCCGCCGCTCCGCCGGATGACTCCGACCTCACGACCTCGGGTCGCGAGCAACGCCGGCCCCAATTGGGAGGAGATGCCCGAACCAACCCACGTTGCGGGCATGATGCCCGACCCGTTCGCCCATCTTGACGCGGGAGGCGGTGGCGTCCGCGGATGCACCGTCTGGAGAGACCGGCCCAGGGCCGGGGGAGGAGCATGAAGCACAAGCTGCTTGCCGCATTTGCGGCATCGGCCCTCATCCTGATGACGTTCGCACCGGCTGGGGCCGGCGCGGCATCACCCAACACGAGAGGCTTCCATCGCGTCGATATCAGCAAGATCGACCCGAGTGTCCTCAAGAAGATTCTGGCCTCGAAGGACGTTGATGTGATCGTCCAGCTCGACGGCGCCGCCGCGAGCGAGCAGAAGATCTCCAACGACAAGAAGAAGGTCGTCGCGAAGCAGCTCAAGGTCCGACAGGACAAGCTCGATGCGGCGATCAAGAAGCTCGGCGGCCGCGTCGACGCGAAGTACCAGTACGCGTACAACGGGATCAAGGTCCGGCTGCCGAGCCGGCAGGTCGCAGCGCTGAGCAGGCTTGCCGGCGTCACGGCGATCCACGCGGTGCCGACGTACAAGTACGACAACAGCAAGAGCGTGCGGTTCCTCTCGTCGCAGGCGGTGTGGCAGGACTACGGCGACACCGGCCAGGGCCAGACGATCGCGATCATCGACACCGGCGTCGACTACACCCACGCCAACTTCGGCGGCGAGGGCACCGAGGCGGCCTACGACGACAACGATCCAACGGTCATCGAGACCGACTCGTTCCCGACGGCCAAGGTCATCGGTGGCTGGGACTTCGTCGGCAACGACTATGAGCCGGGGGCCGGCGGCGCAGCCGACATCCCTGCCCCGGATCCGGATCCTCTCGATTGCAACGGCCACGGCTCGCACGTCGCCGGCAGCGCCGCCGGATTCGGCGTCAAGTCGGACCACACGACGTACACCGGCGCCTACAACGCGACGACCTACGGAACCTCGTTCGGCATCGGGCCGGGCGTCGCGCCGCGCGCCAAGATCATCGCCCTCAAGGTGTTCGGCTGCGACGGCGGAACGAACGTCCTGACCGATGCGCTGGAGTGGATCGCGGTCTACAACGCGACCCACGCCGATGCGATCGACGTCGTCAACATGTCGATCGGCGGCATCGGCGGCGACTACGGCGCGGATTCCCAGGCGAGCAACGCGCTCGTCGCCGGCGGCGTGTCCGTCGTTGCCTCGGCCGGCAATGAAGGCCCGAATGCCTACATGACCGGCTCGCCGGGCAACGCGACCGACGTCATCTCGGTTGCGGCGTCCGACGTCATCACGAGCTACCCCGGGGCGATCATCGATCGCGCCACGGGCACGGACATCAACGCGATCAACGAGAACAACTACCCGGGCCTGCCGGTCAGCGGAACGCTCCGTCCGATCCTGGACGACGCCGACCCCGCGGTGGAAGAGCGCCTCGGCTGCACGGAAGCGGACTACGGGACGCTGCCGGCGAACTCGATCGCGATCATCCAGCGGGGCGTCTGCACCTTCGTCGAGAAGGGCGCAGCCGCCGAGGCCGCCGGAGCCATCGGCGTGATCGTCGTCAACCGTGACGACATCGTCGACCCGAACGAGCCGCCGACGTTCATCGGCTACACCCCGCTCGAGTTCGACATCCCGATGATCGGGGTCGGGCGCGGAGCCAAGGCGACGCTCTTCGCGTCGGACGGCGTGGCGGCGACGCTCAAGACCGGGCCGGCGATCCCGAACGCGACGTACCTCCACAGCGCTGACTTCACGTCGGGCGGTCCCCGCCTCGGCGACAGCGCCAACAAGCCCGACGTGAGCGCGCCCGGCGTCAACATCGTGTCGACGGCGGTCGGGCTCGGCTACAAGGGCACCACCCTCTCGGGCACCTCGATGGCAGCCCCGCACGTGGCCGGCGTCGCCGCCCTCGTCCGGCAGCGCCATCCCACGTGGAGCCCCGAGGCGATCAAGGCGGTCATCGTCGGGACGGCCGTCAAGACCAAGGTCAATCCGTACAACCCGCGTCTCGCCGGCTCGGGCATGGTCCAGCCGCGACGCGCCGTCGACTCCGTGACCTTCGCGCTCGCCCAGGACGGAACGCCGAGCCTGTCGTTCGGCTACGACCAGCGGCGCTCGGGCACCTACACCGAGACCCTCGCGTTCGAGGTCTACAACATGGGCAGCCGGACCGAGACATACACGGTCGCCTCGGAAGGCATCGTGAAGGTCGACCGGACCACGGTGGCGATCCCGGCTCACGGTCATCGGACGATCCGGGCCACCGCCTCCCTGAACGCCACCCAGCTCGCCGCATCCAAGTCGGCGAGCCAGACCGTTCCCGGCGGAACGACCTGGGGCAGCCTCGTCAACTACGCCGGCGCGATCACGGTCATGCCGAACGTCCGCGCCGAGGGCCGCTATCCCATCCGGATCACGTATCGCGCCGTTCCTCGTGCGGAGTCGAACATCGTGCCGTCGGCACTGTCGGCCTGGACGTCGGACAGCGGCGTCTCCAGCGCGACCGTCACGCTGAAGAACAACGGGATCCACACCGGCATCGCCGATGTGTACGCGTGGGGCCTGTCCGATCCGAAGGACATGCCGAATTCGCCCGCGGCCACGCAGGACATCCGGGCGGTGGGCCTCCAGGTCCTCCCGGCCGATGTGCTGACCGGCGAGGAAGATCCTGACGACCGGGCGTTGATCTTCGCGATCAACACCTACGGTCGCTGGTCAGGTGGCTTCCAGAACATCTTCCAGATCGACATCTTCGGTGCCGGTCCGGACCCAGAGTTCTCGATCATCTCGATCGACGAAGGACTGGCGTTCGAAGGCGATTTCAATGGGCGGGTCCTGTCGCTCATCTTGGACGGCGACGGAGCTGCCTTGTCCGCGTGGGTCGCGGATGCGCCGGCCAACGGCTCAACGATCCTGCTGCCGGCATTGGCCAGCGAGATCGACCGGGCCGATCCGGGCGATACGGTCGACTACGAGGTCTTCGGTGACAACGTCTCCGACTCCTCCGAGATCGGCGATGTCCTCGAAGACGTCGTCGAGGGACGAGCGTCCCTGTCGGTCTTCGATCCGGCGGTGTCGTCGGGCGACTTCCTGTTCTTCAATCGCGGCCAGACCAGGACGTTGACCCTGGAAGTCGACGAAGCGGAGCAGGGTGCCAACCCGGCCAAGGGCTGGATGATCGTCACGCTCGACGATGCGAACGGCGCAGCGCAGGCAGACGTGATCCCGGCTCCCGCGTTGCCGTAACCCCACCCTGTCACGCTCGAAGCCCCCGGCACCGCCGGGGGCTTCGTTCTGTCTACGGCCGATCGAGGGCGACGCCGGTCCTGTCAGCCGCCGAGTGTCTCGCAGACGCGGAACCGGCCGGGTCCGCTCGCCCGGTAGTCGATCCGAGTTCCGCCGGCCTCGAGGATGACCTTCCAGCCGTTGACGATCGCCTGGGTGTACATCACGCCCGGGCTCGGACAGCCGAGGGCGCCGGTCGGCCACGTCTCGGCCGTGGCCTCGGCGATCGTGATCGAAGCGCGGGCGGCGCCGGTCCGGGTGGCGGCGTCGTCGAGCATTGGATCGAGCACGTCGGCGGGCACGGTCGGCGCGGCACCGGACGACGCGGCAGCGGTCGGCGCCGACGCCGACGACGCCGGGGACGCGGCCGGGGCACTTCCGGGGGCACCACCGGTGGTGCAGGCAAGAGTGAGGATTGCCATCAACGCGAAGGCCCCGAGCGGGAGTGCGACGCTCGGTCGGGGCCTGGATCGGTGGCCTGGATGGGACGGCATCATGTCGGTCATGGTAGGACCGCAGACGCTTCCGCTCACCCATCCGGTTCCGTCGTCGGTCGCGCCCAGGGCGCCGACGACGCGCCGATGGCGAGCTGGGTCGCGAAGGTCCCGGCCGGTGGCGCGACAGGGCGGGTCGCGATATGGGACGCTCTCCCGGACAGTCCCGCCGCGGAGAAGCCCGATCCATGGATGAGCAGGACGTGCGCGCTCGAGCCACTGCCCTCTGCGCCGCGCTCGTGAGCGGCGACATCGGCCAGGCGACCAGCGACTTCAGCAAGGAGCTCCTGCAGAACCTCGGCGAGGTGATCGCCCTCCTGCCGCTGCCGGCAACGGCCGCGTCAATCGAGTCGATTGGCCACGGCGGCGTGGCCTACGTCGTCGTGCTCGAGCTCGTCGGCGAGCACGAGACCGTCCAGGTCCAGACGCGCTGGAAAGAGCGCGACGGCAGGCCGACCGTGATCGAGGCAAGCCACCTGAGCCGCACGGAGACCGCGGGTCCCGCGGCGGACGACGAGGACGGCAACGCGGGCATGGACGACGACTCCGCCTGACGTCGGCGCGGCCGCGCGCCCGGATCGGCGTACGATGATCGAGTCGTGAACCCGACCGTACGAGCCGCCACGAGCCCCCGGCGGGCCACGTGATTCCGGGAATTGGGCTCCTGGCGGTCGATCCCGGCGAGCTCATCGCCGCTCGATCGCAGATGGCGTTCACGCTCGGCTTCCACATCATCCTGGCCTGTCTCGGCGTCGCCTTGCCGACGCTCGTCCTGATCGCCAACGCGGTCGGCCTCCGGCGGCGCGATCCAATCGCCCTGCTCCTCGCCCGGCGCTGGTCGCTCGTCATGGCCGTCACGTTCGCCGTCGGGGCGGTCACGGGCACGGTGCTCAGCTTCGAGATGGGCCTGCTGTGGCCGGTCCTGATGGGCCGGTTCGGCGGGGCGTTCGGGATCCCGTTCGCGATCGAGGGCCTGTTCTTCTTCCTGGAGGCGATCTTCATCGCGGTCTACATCTACGGCTGGGAGCGCCTGTCGCCGCGGGCCCACCTGCTCAGCGGGATCCCCGTCGCGATCGCTGGCGTCGGCGGCACGTTCTCGGTGATCGCCGCGAACAGCTGGATGAACCAGCCGGCGGGGTTCGTCCTCGGGCCGGATGGGCGGGTGGCCGAGGTCGATGCCCTGGCGGTGATCTTCAACGGGGCAACCTGGTACGAGGTCCCCCACATGCTCTTGGCCGCGTACCTCGTGACGGGCTTCCTGCTGGCATCGGTCTATGCCGTCGCCCTGCTGCGCGGGACCCGCGACCGTTACGTCCGGCTCGGCTTCGCGATTCCGTTCGTCGTTGCCGCGATCGCAGCGCCGGTCCAGGTCGTCGTCGGCGACATCGCGGCGCGAGCCGTCTTCGAGGACCAGCCGGCCAAGTTCGCCGCAATGGAGCTGATCACGACGACGGGGCCCAACCAGCCGGTCACCCTCGGCGGCGTCCTCGTCGGCGACGAGGTGGTCGGCGGGATCGAGATCCCGAATCTCGGCTCGATCCTGGCCGGCTTCAGCCCGGACACCGTCATCACCGGCTTCGACGCGATTCCCATCGACCAGCGTCCCCCGGCCACGATCGTCCACCTGGCCTGGGACACGATGGTCGGGATCGGGACGGCCCTCGTCGTCCTCGCCACATGGGGACTGATTCTCCGCCTGCGGCGGCGCGACCACGCCGACGCGCGCTGGTTCCTGCGCGCCGCCTCGCTCGCGGGAATCGGTGCGATCGTCGCGCTCGAGGCCGGCTGGATCGTGACCGAGGTCGGGCGCCAGCCGTGGGTCGTCTACCTCGTGCTGCGAACCAGCGACGCGGTCACCCAGTCCGGCGGCAGTCCGCTTCACGTTCGCCGTGGTCATCGCGCTGTATTGCGTCCTCGGCGTCGCGACGGCCGTCGTGCTCCGGACGCTGCGCCGGCGGTGGGCCGCGGCCGACCTCGCCGCCGGCGGCCGCGACATCGCCTCCGTTCATGGCGACGGCACGGATGACGACTCCGTCCCCTACGGCCCGAGCCGCCGCCCATGACCCTCGTCGATGTCCTGGCGGTCGTCCTCTGGCTCGGCGTGACGACCTACGCCGTCTTCGGCGGCGCCGATTTCGGGGCAGGCTTCTGGGATCTGGCGTCCGGCTCCGGCAAGGACGCGGAGCGGTCCCGAGCGCTGATCGCGGCGGCCATCGGCCCCGTCTGGGAGGCGAACCACACCTGGCTGATCTTCGATCTCGTGATCCTGTGGACGGCGTTCCCGGTCGCGTTCGCGGCGATCATGTCGAGCCTGTTCGTGCCGCTCTGCCTGGCCGCGGTCGGGATCGTGCTCCGCGGCGCGGCGTTCGCGTTCCGGCCGCTCGTCGTGTCGGCCCGCGGTCGCAACGTCACGACCGCGATCTTCGCCGCCTCGTCGATCCTCACGCCGTTCTTCCTGGGCACTGCAGCAGGCGGCATCGCGAGCGGACGCGTGTCGCTCGATCCGGCGGGCGGCGACCTGATCGGAAGCTGGCTCAACCCGACGTCGATCCTCGTGGGGCTGATGGCGGTCGCGACGTGTGCCTACGTGGCGGCGGTGTTCCTCGTGGCCGATGCCCGGCGGCTCGATCAGCCGGATCTCGCGGGCCTGTTCCTGCGGCGGGCACGCGCCGCGGCGATCGTGACGGGCGGGCTGGCGGTTGCGGGCATCCTCGTCCTGGCTGTGGATGCGCCGGTCCTCGCCAGCGAGCTGACCCGGCGGGGCTGGCCGCTGGTCCTCGCCTCGTTCGGCTTCGGCGCCGCCGCGCTCGTCGCCATCGGCCGGCGGGCGCCGGTCGGGACGCGGCCGCTGGCGATCGGGGCCGTCGTGGCCATCATCTGGGGCTGGGGCGTCGCCCAGTACCCGGACATCCTGCCGCGGACCCTGTCCCTGACCGAGGCCGCGGCGCCGGCCGGCTCCCTGGCGTCGCTCCTGATCGTGGCGGTCGTCGCCGCACTCCTCATCGGGCCGTCGCTGGCGCTCCTGTTCTGGCTGACTCAGCGCGGTCGCCTCCTGACCCACTCCACCGACAGCGGCACGGATCCGGCGGCCCCCGGGGACTGACGTTCGCTCGGCCGCGACGAACCGGTTTCGCGTCGAACCCGAGGCGAATCCCGGCCGTCGACTACCCTCAGGACCATGCCTGTCACCCGCTTCCCGATCCGCGTCGGCCGACGGTCCCGTCTCTTCCTCCGCGCGGCCTTCGGCGTCCGGGCCGACGACAGCTGGGTCGAGCTCGGTGACGGACCTGGCGGCGAGTTGACGGTCCAGTTCGGCTGGACCCACTTCCGCACGCCAATGGCGAACGTGGCGAGCTGGCGGATCGAGGGGCCGTTCCTCTGGATCACCGCGATCGGCGTCCGGATGAGCATCCGCCATCGCGACCTGACGTTCGGCGGCAGCCACCACGGCGGCGTCCGGATCGACTTCACGACGCCCCAGCGCTGGTCGATCTTCCAGGTGCCGGCGATCTACGTCCCGGCCGACGACCTCGAGGCGCTGGCCGCGGAGCTCGAGCGACGAGGCGTCCCCGGGCGGGACGCTCGGCGCCGGACCGGCTGAAGGCGACGGCAGCGCCGGTCGTCCGGACGGCCCTCCGCCGAGACGCCTCTCGCGAGACCCGCTACGGGAGAGCCCGGTCGCGGGATCCCCGCCGCGCCGGCGCCTAGGGTGTGACCGTCAGGAACCCCGACGCGATGATCTTGCCGCCGGCCAGGAACGAGATGACCCACGTCCCTGGGGCGAGCTGATCGCCGCTCAGGTCCGTCGCGAAGAGGTCGGCGCTCTCGGCGTTGTTCGAGGCCGCGACCGGTCGGGGTGGACGGCTGCTCGAGCCGCTCCCGACCTGGACGGTGACAGCGCTCGCGGGTCGGGCCGTGAAGGCCCGGCCGACCGCGATCATCGCGCTGCCGGTCTTGAGCGAGGCTGACTTGCCGGCGACCGTCAAGGTCGCGGGTTCGTACGCGGTTCCGAAGATCACGGTGCTCGCCGCGGGCAGATCGGCGCCGCCCCCACCGCCACCACCGCCGCCACCACCGCCGCCGTCGGGCGCGGACCCGCCGCCGCAGCCCGCCGCCAGCCAGGCCATGAGGAACAACGCGCCCAGAAACCGCCGCATGCTCAGTCTCCCTGCACTGACCGATGACCCGCAGTATCCACGGCCGAAGCACCGAGCGCGGGGCATTCTCGCGACCTCGACGCCGGCCCGGTGCGTCAAGGCGCCGCGGCGGCGACCGTCATCGACCGGCCGGCCCGGAAGGCGGCGATCAGGTCCGTGTAGTCGGGCAACCCGCGTTCGTAGCCGAGCGCCCAGAACCCCGCGCCGGCGAGGCCGAGCTCGTTGGCCAGGCCGAGCTTCGGTCGAAGGCTCTCGGGGGAGTCGAAATAGACCGACCGGAACGCCTTGCCGTTGGGCACGGCGAGGAATGTCACAGCCTCGATCGGGTCATAGGCGGGCGCGATCGCAGCGTCGCGCAGCGTGTCGAGGTTCCGGCGCGGGATCCAGACGTCGCCGCGGCCGGTCTTCGCCGCGCCGAGGTCGGCGGCGGCGGTCGGCCAGGCCAGGCCGTAGAGCGGCAGGCCGAGGATCGTCCGTTCGGCTGGAACGCCGGCGGCCGCATACAGCTCGAGCGACCACGACAGCGATCGGACATCGCCGTCACGGCGCGATAACGGGGCCGATGCGCCCGGCTGGCTCCCGGCAGTCCGGTAGTCGTAGCCCATGAGGAAGATCCGATCCGCATCGGCGAGGCTGGCGGCCAGCGCCAGGGCCGCACCCTGCGGACCGGCGCCGGTCGCGACCGTCACCGTCGCCGCTGGGTCGGCCGCGCGGAGTGCCGCTCGCAGCCGGCCGACGAAGGCGCCGTACGCCGGGATGTCGGTGCCGTCGATCTCCTCGACATCGACCGCGACTCCGTCCACGTCGAGCTCTGCCCGAAGGTCGACGAGCGCCGCGATCACCTTGTCCTGAAGCGACTCGGACGCAAACAGCCGGTCATTCTTCGGCCGACCGAAGCTCGTCCAGGTGACGTCGACCCGTCGCTTGGCGGCGCGGGCATCGGCGATCATCCGCTGCCCGGTCGAGCCCACGATCGCCCGATAGCCGTTCAGGTTGGTGGCAATCTCGCCCTTGCTCGTGTGCGTGACCGAAAAGAGCGCAAGGGTGGTCACGTCGGTCGCCCGGAGGTGCGCGGCGATCGTGTCGTCGATCTCCCAGTACGGGACGAAGCCGTAGACCTCGTGACCCGGGAGCGGTGGCGGGCCGGCCACGATCGCGGCGGACGGAGACGGTTGCTGGCGCAGGCTCGGCTCGCCGGAGGCCGGACGGATGACGAACGCAGCGACCGCCGCAGCGACCACGATGACGGCGACCGCCACCACCGGCGCCGCCGTCCTGACCAGGCCGCGGCGCGGTGAGGCTCGGTTGGTCAGGGGTGCATCCGCTCGGCGATCCACACCACCAGTCTGCCGCTTCGGCCGGATCCGGTCCACGACCGCGGTGGTCTCGCCGATCCTCGGTTGCGCGAGTCAAGTATTGTTGATCTCGGTCGCCGAGCGCTGCCAGTGGACGCCGACCGGCCCAGAATCCGAAAGAGGAGCCGTCACCTGTCTCACCGGACCCTGAAGTCGAGCGAGTCGAATGACGCCGGCGCCCCGCCCGATTCGGTGATGGCCGGAGAGCGACCGGAGCTTGGCGGCGACGAGGAGCTGCTCCTGGTCCTGCGCGGGATCGGTTCCGTGATGTTCCTCACGACCGAGCGGCTGATCGTCGCCCGCGACGGCCTCGAGCGCCGTCCGCGGACGGGGATCCAGTCGTTTCCGCTCGTGTCGATCCGTCACCTGCGACTCGAGCTGGGGACCTCGCCGTCCGGCCGCATCGCGGTGTGGACGACCGACGACCACGAGGTCGTGAGCATGTTCTTCGACGCACGATCGCTCGACCGCGCTCAGGAGCTCATCGATCGCGCCAGGCCGCAGATCGCGAGATCGCGACGACGCGGCGCCGGCGACCGGCCGGTCCGTCCCCCGAACGGACCGGCCGGCACCGGATCTGACTCCCCCGACTGAACCGGATTGGTTCGCGCGACCGGGTCCCACGCCCGCGACGACTGATGATCCTCTCGCCGCAGGTCGCGGGCGCTCTATCTCAGGTGTCGTCACGGCTTCGGGACTGGCCGGGCGTCTCCCGGTCCGGCGGGTCGTCGGGCCCTAGCGAGGGATCGGCGGAATGCCTCCGTCTGCGAGTGCGGTAGCGACGGAGGCAAGCACGGCCGCTGCCGCCAGGATCGCCGAGATGGTGATCGATCGGGCTCGGTGGAAACGCACGGGGGTGCTCCTGTTCCGCCCGGCCCGCAAGCGAAAGGATCCACCTCCATGGTAGGGGCTCCGAAGGTCTGCACAAGTATTCATTGACCGCGCGGTGGAAAGCGGTGACTCGTCTCGGGAAACCAGGTCAATTCTCCTTGCGTCGACGGGTATGATCCGGCGGTGAACGCGACGCCTCGGACTCGCAATCGGCCCAGCCTTGCGGCCGAGGATCTCGACCTCGCTCGGCAGGTCGGCGCGCGCCTGAAGGCCGCACGAACGCGGGCGGGGTTGACCCAGCGCGAGCTGGCCGAGCCGCGCTACACCAAGGCCTACATCAGCGCCCTGGAGAACGGCCTGATCAAGCCGTCGATGGCCGCGCTCCGGTTCCTGGCGCGCAAGCTCGGCACGGTTCCGAGCGCGTTCCTCGCCGACGAGGACACCCACTGGCAGCGACTCGATGCGGAGCTGCGGCTCGCTGCCGGCGACTGGCAATCCGCCTCGGATCGATTCATCGCGATCCTCGACACGGACCCGGCGGGTGTCGGGCGCGGTCTGTGCCTGCTCGGACTGGCGGAGGCCAGCTACCGGCTCGGCGAGAATCGGTTGACGATCGCCTACGCCTCCGAGGCGCTGGAGCTCCTCGCGAAGACCGACCGGAACGCCGAGGCTCGCAGGGCCACGTATTGGCTCGCCGCCGGGCACCATGCGAGCGACGATGCGGCACGCGCCCGGATGCTCTTCGAGGGCCTCCTCGCCGCTGCCACGATCGACGACGTCCGACCCGGATCTTCGGGTCCGGATCCTGATCGCCCTGGCCGCCGTTGAATCGGCGGCCGGCGAATCGACCAAGGCGATCGGCCTGCTCGAGGAGGCCCGCGCCATCGGCGCCGATCTCGACGACCGCCGCCGGGCGACGCTCCTCCACTCCCTCGCCCAGTCCTACCGGATGTCAGGTGACCTCGAAGGTGCCGTCCGGACCGGGATCGAGAGCCTCGCGTTGTTCCGTTCGGTCGATGCCCGTGGCGAAGTGGCCTCGATCGAGAACGAGCTCGCGATGACCTATCTGGGGCTCGGAAACCTCGAGGCAGCCGACCAGCACGCTCGCGAGGCACGCATCGGGATGGAGAACGACCGCGATCGCTTCCACCTCGCCCACCTCGGCGACACCGAAGCCCGCATCGCCCTCGCCCGGGGAGAGTACGAGCGGGCGGGCGATCAGGCGGCGGCCGCCGCGGCACTGGCCGAGAGCCTCGGCAACAGCAAGGCGCTCGTGGATGCGCTGCTGACGGTCGCGCGGGCGGCCCGCCAGCGAGGCGATCGCGGGCTGGCGGCCGCGACGCTCGAGCGAGCGGTGAAAGCGGCGGAGAGCGGCCCGGTCTATCGTCTGCGGCTGGTCCTCAGCGAATGGAGCGACCTGGCCGCCGACGCGGGCGACCATGCGAAGGCTTACGAGCTGAGTCGCCGGGCGCTCGCGCTGGGCTGAGCCCGGCCGTCGGGTTCAGCACGGATCGGCCGTCGCGCGGGCGATGCACCCGCGCGACGCCGAAGATGGTTCCGGACCATCCGGGCCCGGTGGCGATCAGCCGTAGAAGTCGATCACCAGGCGGGTCCGCGTCCCGGATCGCCAGATGCCGATTCCGACCCAGTGGTAGCCCCACTTCTTCATGTTCCGCCAGTGTCCACCGTTGTAGGACTTCTCCGACTGGAAGACCAGATGTGAGGCGAGGACTGCGGCCTTCGCGGTCGCGTACCCGTCGCGGCAACCGACGTTCTCGCCCCAGCTCCAGCGATGGAAGCCGGCATGACGGAGGCGATATCCCGGATCTCCATTGGCGGTGTGGCTGCAGATGGCCCTGGACGCCAGGAGCTTGGCGTACGGCCGCGCGACCTTGTCCGAGAGGCTGTACGAATAGGTGATCGGGGAGACACGGTTGCTGTAGTGACCGCTGCCGTAGCCGCGACAGGTCCCATCCTTGAGGACCCAACCGCCGGTCCGGGTGCAGTTCAACAACCCCAGGTAGAACCGCTCGGTGGTGTACCACGGCCGATCGATCGCAGTGGTCGTCAGGGCGGCCTCGGCCGCGGTCGTGGTCTGCAGGGAACTGGTCGTCGCGCCGGCTGCGGGGGCGACGGCGGCGGAAGCGAGGACCGAGCCGGCGAGGGCGAGTCCAAGGATCAACCGGCTGCGAGTTGGGCGCTGGCTTCGGCCATGGGTCCGCTCGTGATCGACGCGGATCTGCGCTGCCTGGGTCGGGTTGGGGGACGCCCGATGAGCGCCGATGGTCGAATCAGTCAATGCTCGTGCCTCCTATCTGCCGGAACGTCGCGGGGAATCGCGACGACGGTGGTTCTGGGCCGCCGGCAGTGCAGGACGAGGCGGTAGCGCCGACGTGAGCGGTCGGAGCGCTGGTGTCGCGAGGGTCGGGGCGGCTCGTGGGGGCGAGCCATGCGTCTGCCGGGGGCGGGCTTCTGCGGATTGGCCTTCCGTACTGGGGTTGCCTCGCGCCGACAGTATGACCCGGATCGAGGATGTCGGCATCCCCCGGATCGACTAGTGCG
The DNA here is from genome assembly GCA_963746075.1 of uncultured Chloroflexia bacterium. Classification (GTDB taxonomy): domain Bacteria; phylum Chloroflexota; class Limnocylindria; order Limnocylindrales; family CSP1-4; genus CF-46. The sequence goes on along the minus strand of CAVUZY010000004.1, from coordinate 997,601 downwards.
CCGCCAGCCGACCGTCCCGCGCGAAAACGGGACCAGGGTCGCGCGCAGCGCAGAAGCGAATCGCGCCCCGCCCGAGTCTCCCCCGGCTCTCCGTCGCGCCTCCACATTCCCTCCACAACCGGACCCGAGGATGGACCCATCGAGCCCATCGCAGCACACGGAGATCCCACGAACATGAACGGTCGATCGATCGCCCGCATCCTCCTCGCCGTCGTCCTCATCGGCGGCGCCATCGGCATCGGCGTGACGTCCTACAACGCAGGCGTCACCGCCGGTCTCGTCCAATCCGGCCAGGCCGTGGTCGTTCCCGGCGGCGCGTACGTCGGCTACGGCTGGGGGTACGGGCACGGCCCCGGCTTCTTCGGGTTCCTCGGCGGCCTGCTGTTCCTGTTCCTGCTGATCGGCCTGTTCCGCGCAGCCTTCGGCGGCCATCGCCGCGGCTGGGGCGGCCCGGGCGGACCTCGGGGCTGGGGCGGCGACTGGCGACGCGACGCGTGGGAGGAGCGGGTCAAGGAGACCCACGACGCCCTCCATCGCGAGACATCCGGCGGCCCCGGCAAGACCGCCGCGGGCTGAGCCCACCGCTCCCTCCCTCTTCCCCGCGACGCCGGGTCCCTCGATGGGGCCCGGCGTCGTTGTCTCCCCCTAGGATGAACGGCGATGAAGACGATCCTCGTCGTCGACGACGAGCCCAAGATCGCGGACCTGGCCCGCGACTATCTCGAGCACGCCGGCTTCGCTGTCCGGACCGCCAGCGATGGCAACGCGGCCCTTGCCTCCGTCCGGCGCGACCGGCCGGACCTCGTCGTCCTCGATCTCGGCCTGCCGGGCCTCGACGGACTCGACGTCACCCGCGCGATTCGGCGCGACTCGAACCTGCCAGTGATCATGCTGACCGCCCGGGACGACGAGCTCGACAAGCTCCTCGGGCTCGAGCTCGGGGCGGACGACTACCTCACCAAGCCGTTCAGCCCGCGCGAGCTCGTGGCCCGAGTCCGGGCCGTCCTCCGGCGCGTGGACGCCGCGGCCGAGCCCGGCGCCGTCGACCTGATCCGGGCCGGCGAGCTGACCCTCGATCTGCCCCGAATGCGGGCGGACCTCGCCGGCCGCTCGATCGACCTGACGCCGACCGAGTTCGCGCTGCTCGCCGCCCTCGCCCGCCAGCCAGGCCGGATCTTCACCAGGTCGCAGCTCCTCGACGCGGTCCACGGGGTGGCGTTCGAGTCCTACGAGCGAGCGATCGACACCCACATCAAGAACGTCCGCCGCAAGCTCGAGCCGGACCCGCGCCGGCCCGTCCACGTGCTGACCGTCTACGGCGTCGGCTACCGATTCGCGGACGAGCGTCCGTGACCGACCGGGACGGCGGGTCGCCGAGCGATCGGGTCGGCGCTCCGGGCCGCGATCCGGGCGCCGACCGCGGCTCCGATCCGGTCGTTGATCCCGGAGAACCGCGGCCATCTCGCCCGGTTGGACCGCCGCCGCGCCGCTGGGGAGAGTCCCACGGGCGGGGCCGACGGGCCGGACCCTGGGGACGTCGCTGGGCCGGCCATCGCGAGCGCCCCGAGTGGTGGCCCGAGAACGAGACCTGGCCGCTGCGCCGGCCACAGCCGTGGCGTGGCTTCGGCTGCCTGTTCGGCCTGTTCGTGCTGGCGGGCGCGCTCGGCCTGCTGTCGTTCGCGCTGGGCACCATCGGAACGATCCTCGCGGCACCGGGACCCTTCGGACTCCTCATCCGGGTCGCCGCGCTGGTCGTGGCGATCGGGGTCGTGTTCATGTTCGTGCGGACGGCACGCACGATCCGCGGCTCCGGCACGGTCCTCGACGATCTCGTCGACCAGGCGGCCCGCGTCGAGGGCGGCGACTACAGCGCCCGGGTCGAGACGGCGGGACCCGTTCCCCCGCCGGTTCGCGCCCTCGCCCGGGGCTTCAACACGATGGCCGCCCGGCTCGAGGCCGACGAAGCCCAGCGGCGGACCCTCCTCGCCGACGTCACCCACGAGCTGCGGACGCCGCTGACGGTGGTCCAGGGCAGCGTCGAGGCGATCCTCGACGGGGTCCATCCGGCCGACGAGGTCCATCTGACCGCGATCCTCGAGGAGACCCGCGTCCTCGACCGGCTGATCGAGGACCTGCGGACACTGGCGCTGTCCGAGGCCGGCGTCCTCTCGCTCCATCGTGAGCCGACGGATCTGGCGATCCTCGTGACCGACGCAGCGACCTCGTTCGCGGCGAACGCCGCAACGGCCGGCGTCGAGATCGCGACGGACGTGGACGACGACCTGCCGCTCGTCGAGGTCGACCCGGTCCGGATCCGAGAGGTCATCGGCAATCTCGTGGCCAATGCCCTGCGCCACACCCCGTCCGGTGGCCGGATCGCGATCGAGGCGAGCCGGGCAGCCGGACCTCCCGGCGGGTGGATCGAGGTCGCGGTCCGCGACACCGGCTCCGGGATCGATCCGGGGCTGCTCCCGCATGTGTTCGACCGATTCGCCCGGGGAGCGGGCTCGAGCGGCAGCGGGCTCGGCCTGTCGATCGCGCGCGGTCTCGTCGCGCTTCACGGCGGGACGATCGCCGCCTCGTCCCCGTCCGGCGGCGGGACCACGATCATGATCCGCCTGCCTGACCGCCCCGGCCCGGGCTGACCGATCCGGCCCGGGAATCGATCGGGCGGTCGGCTCAGCAGGGCCGCTCCAGCACGTGGCCCGATCGTCCTGTCCACCCCTGCCCCGCGGTCGGGTTGCGCCGCGGCACCGCGACCGGCACCCTTGTCGGCATGGTCCGACGTCTGCGCGCCCCTCGTCGATCGATGTCCCTCGGCGGCCTTCTGGCCGTCGCGTTCATCGCCCTCACGGCCATCCCGGTGGCCGCCGCCGACTTTCCCGCGAAGGATTCCCGGTTCCACTCCTACGCCGAGATGATGGCCGACATCCACGCGGTCGAGGACGCCCACCCGGACATCGTCCAGGTCTTCAGCATCGGCAAGAGCTACCAGGGCCGCAATCTCTGGACCGCCAAGATCAGCGACAACGTCGGCACCGACGAGAGCGAGCCGGAGATCCTGTTCGACGCGCTTCATCACGCCCGGGAGCACTTCACGGTCGAGCAGGCGCATCTACCTGCTCAAGCTGCTCGCCAACAATTACGGCAGCGACAGCCAGATCACCAGCCTCGTCAACGGCCGCGAGATCTGGATCATCTTCGCGCTGAACCCGGACGGGTTCGAGTACGACCTGACCTGCACCGGCAGCAGCCATCCGCCGTACTGCGCGTGGCGCAAGAACCGCCAGCCGAACGCCGGGACCAGCGCGATCGGGACCGACCTGAACCGCAACTACAACTACCGCTGGGGATGTTGCGGTGGCTCGTCCGGCAGCCCGTCGTCGATCACGCTACCGCGGACGCGCGCCGTGGTCCGCCCCCGAGACCCTCGCGTTCCGGAACTTCGTCATGAGCCGGGTCGTGGGCGGCATCCAGCAGATCAAGTCGCACATCACGTTCCACACCAACGGCCAGCTCATCCTCTGGCCCTACGGCTATACGAAGACGAACATCCCGTCGGACATGACCGCGGCCGACTACCAGGCATTCGTGGCGATGGGCAAGGGCATGGCCGCTCGCAACGGCTACAAGGCCGAGCAGTCGAGCGACCTGTACATCACCGATGGCGACCAGATCGACTGGATGTACGGCAGCCAGCGAATCTTCTCGTACACGTGGGAGCTCTATCCGCCGGAGACCGCGACGGTGTGGGGCGATCACTACCCGCCCGACGAGGTGATCAACACCCAGACCACGCGCAACCGGAACGCCCTTCTGTACTTCCTGTCGGTCGGCTGGTGTCCCCATCAGACGATCAACCGGACGATCGCGGATTGCGGCCCCTTCTTCGACGACACCGAGATCGCGCGAGGCTGGACGGTCGATCCCGACGGGACGGACACCGCTCCGTCGAGCGGCCGCTTCATCCGGGGTGACCCGAAGCCGACGAGCATCAGCGGTATCCGATTCCAGCCGGACGGCGTCGTCTCCGGCCGCTACGCGTTCACGACCGGGCTGTCCGGTCCCGGCGGCGCTCACCTACGACCTCGACGGCGTGTCGACGATCCGGAGCGTCCCGATCGCGTTGCCGGCGGAGCCCGGTGACCTGTCGTTCCGGTATGTGTTCTCGCACCGCTACGGCAGCAACGAGGACGTGATCAAGGTCTGGATCGAGGACGAGAGCGACACCCGGACGCTCGTGTGGGAGAAGATCGGCTCTGCCAGCACCGTCGGAGCATCGTGGGTCCGGGCGTCGGCGGCGCTGACGCCGTGGGCCGGGACGAGCGTCCGGATCGTCATCCAGGCGACCGATGGCGGTCCGGACAACCTCGTCGAGGTCCTCGTCGACGACATCCGAGTCGAGCGCAAGCCCGCCTAGGACGCGGCTCGGCCGCCGCGCGCCCGCGGTGCGCGGCGGCACCGTTCCGGGCCTGAGGGCTGGGCAGAACCCGGTTCCGGCAGGCTCGCAGCGGAACTGGGTTCGACCGACCGGCGTCAAAGGCCGCATCGCCGACCCGATCGTGGTTGGCAAGCCCTGGAGGGCGACGCGATGCGACAGCGACGACGATTCGGTCGGCTCGGACTCGGTCTCTCGACGGCGGTCCTCGGCCTCTTCCTGGCGGTCACCCCGACGCTGGCGTGCGGCGGGTTGATCGGCCCGAACGGGGCCGTGAACCTGCTCCAGACCACGACCCTCGCCGGCTATCACGACGGGATCGAGCACTACGTCACGTCCTTCCAGTTCGCGGGCGGCGGTGGCGCGTTCGGGTCGATCACGCCGCTGCCCGGCGTTCCGACGAGCGTCGAGAAGGGCGGCGATTGGACCCTCCAGCGGCTGATTCGCGAGACGAACCCGCAGCCCGAGGCATTCCGGGCGGCCGCGACCGCCCTCGACGCGGCCGGCGCGCAGGAGATCCTGAAGGTCAAGATCGACGCCCTCGACATCACGGTCCTCAAGGGCGGCGCAGCCGACATCGGCAGGTGGGCCAAGGACCACGGCTTCCGCCTCCCGCCCGACGCACCCGAGGTCCTCGACTTCTACGCCGAGCGCAGCCAGATCTTCCTCGCCGCTGCCTTCGACGCCGATGCCGCCCAGGCCCGCGGCCAGCAGATCGGCGATGGGACCCCGGTCCACGTCACGATCCCGACCGACAATCCGTGGGTCCCGCTCCGGATCCTCGCCCTCGGCAAGAGCGGCACCGAGGTCGTCACCGCCGACGTCTACCTCCTGACCGATCACGCCCCGGCCCTTCTCCCGGCCCCGACCGGCAGCAACGGCATCCGTCTGGCCCACAGCGCCCCGGCGAGCGAAAGCCTGCTCGCCGACCTGAACTCCGATCGCGGCATGGAGTGGGTCCCCGACCGTGGCTGGCTGACGAAGGTCGCCATCGACGGGACCGCGGCGCAGCTCGGATACGACCTCGCGATCGACGCCTCCGGGGCCGGCAAGCCGTCTCCGATCGACGCCGGGTTCACGATGCCGGGCGCCGTCGTGCCGGCGGCACCCGCCGACCTCAGCCGGCTCTTCCTGGCTCTCGGGTTCGTCGCGGTCGGGCTGCTCGGTGTCGGCCTGATCGGCCGGGCTCGTCCCTCGCCCGGCCGGCCGATCGGCTGGTAGGCCACTCATGCGCGGGCGACGGACGGCGGTCGGACTCGGCTTCGGGCTGGCGATCGGCCGTCCTCGCCGCGATCGCGGCCAGCGCGGTGGCCCGCAGCAATGACCCGATCGAGATCCCGATCGGGATCCACTACTCGCAGTTCACGCCGGCCCTGATCAGCGTCCCGGCCGGACGCCAAATCACCTTCGTGATCACCAACGCGGACCCGATCGACCACGAGTGGATCGTCGGTGACGCGGCCAGCCACGAGCGACACCGGACCGGCACGGAGCCGGCCCATGACGCCCGCCCCAGCGAGATCTCGATCCCCGCGGGCACGGTCCGGCGAACCACGATGACCTTCGCCGCGAGCGGTTCGCAGCTGTTCATCTGTCATCTGCCCGGCCACGAGGCCTACGGTATGACGGGGACCGTGGTGATCACTCCCTGACGGTCGCGCTGGGACGACGCTGGCGGCGTCGCGGCCCTCGCGATGACCGCTGGCGTGCCATTCTGCCCGCATGACCGAGCCGACCGCCGCAACCTCGATCCGGGCCGCCGTCCTCGATCGTCCCGGCGTTCCCCTCCGGATCGAGACCCTCGAGCTCGACCCACCGGGGCCCGGCGAAGTTCGCGTCCGGATGGCGGCGGCCGGCGTCTGCCACTCCGACCTCCATGTCCGCGACGGGGAGTGGGAACGCGAGGGCCCGATCGTGCTCGGTCACGAGGGCTCGGCGGTCGTCGAGGCGCTCGGCGACGGCGTCGCGGCGGCCTATCCCGGGCTGCGGCCGGGCGTGCTCGTGGCACTGGCCTGGCTGATCCCGTGCGGAGCCTGCCGGTCGTGCCGGGCCGGCCGGGTCTGGAGCTGTTCGAGCAGCCCGTCGTACACGCACCGGATGCCGAGCGGCCGCGCGGCGACCCACCGGCCCGGCGGCGGGGACGTCCTCACCTACTGCGCGATCGGGACGTTCGCCGAGCGCCAGAACGTGCCGGCCGCGGCAGCGATCGCCGTTCCCGACGGGACGCCGCCCGAGGTCGCTGCCCTGATCGGCTGCTGCGTGACCACCGGCGTCGGCGCGGCCACGAAGACGGCCGACGTCCAGCCCGGCTCGTCCGTCGTCGTGATCGGGCTCGGCGGGGTGGGTCTGTCCTGCGTCATGGGCGCCGCGCTGGCCGGGGCTGGTCGAATCGTCGCCGTCGATCGCGTCGCCGCGAAGCTCGACCTGGCGCGGGCCGTCGGCGCAACCGACGGGATCCTGGCGGGGCCGAATGCCGACGAGACGCTGACGGCGATTCGCGACCTGACCGACGGCGGACCGGACACCTGCTTCGAGGCGATCGGCCTGCCCGCCACGATCGAGACCGCGATCGCGTGCCTGCCGACCGGTGCGACCGCGGTCCTCGTCGGGATGACGCCGTTTGGCGTTCGGGCGTCCTTCGAGCCGTTCCCGTTCGTGGACGGTGGACGGCGGATCCTCGGCTCGAACTATGGCTCAGCCGACCCGGCCACCGACTTCCCGCGCTACGCGGCGCTCCACCTGGCCGGTCGGTTGCCGGCCGAGCGCCTCGTCACCAGCCGGATCGGGCTCGACGGGATCGAGGAGGCCTTCGCCGCGATGCGGCGGGGCGAGGGCGTGCGCGCGATCGTCACGTTCTAGGACGGAGCGCCGCCTGCGGCGCGGCCGGCGCGGGCGGGCGACTCGGGCGGCTCGGGCTCCGGCTCAGGCGGCGGACCCTGCGGCGGTTCGACTCCCGCCGCCGGCGGTTCGGGCTCGGCGATCGGTGGGAGGAGCGGCGTCCCGGTGATCAGACGCGAGCCGCGGCCGTAAGTCAGGAAGCTCCAGGCCCAGCGGACGGTGACCACGACGCGGTTTGCGAACCCGATCAGGTAGACGATGTGGATCAAGAGCCAGAGTGCCCACGCGAAGAATCCGCTCTGGCGTCCGAACGGCCCCATCCACGGGATGTCGGTGACGCCGGCGAGCCGCCCGATGACCGCCACATCGCCCTTGTTCGAGTAGCGGAATGGCGGCGTCGCCTCGCCCGACAACCGGCGACGGATCGTCCTTGCCGCGTGGCGGCCACCCTGGATGCCGCCCTGGGCGACGCCGGGAACCGGTCGATCGGGCTTCCACGGCTGGACCGCCGCATCGCCGACGGCGAAGATCTCCGGGTGGCCCGGGATCGCGAGGTCCGGCCCGACGAGGATCCGGCCGTTGCGGTCGACGGGCGCTCCGGTGGCCTTGGCGACCGCCGCGACGAACGGCGTGACCAGGATCCCGGCGGCCCACAGCACGGTCCGGGTCGGAATCTCCTCCATGCCGCCGCCGGCCAGCTCGACCGAGACCGACCGATCGTCGACGGCGACCACCCGCGTCCCGGTTCGGACGACCGCGCCGAGCCGCTCGAGCTGGCGCTTCGCCGACGCCGAGCGGCCCTTCGGGTAGGTCGGCAGGATCCGATCCATCGCCTCGACGAGCAGGATCCGGGCGCTCGCCGTGTCGATCGAGCGGAAGTCGCGCCGCAGCGTGTCGCGCGCGATCTCGCCGAGTGCCCCGGCCAGCTCGACGCCGGTCGGGCCGCCGCCCACCAGCACGAAGGTCAGCCACTCGCGGCGGCGGGCCGGATCGTGCTCCCGCTCGGCCGCCTCGAAGGCGATCAGGATCCGGCGCCGGATCTCAGTCGCGTCGTCGAGCGACTTCAGGCCGGGGGCGGCGGTCGCCCACTCCTCGTGGCCGAAGTAGGAGTGACGAGCCCCGGCAGCCACGATCAACGTGTCATACGGGATCGGACCTCCATCGGACAGGGCGACCTCGCGCCGAACGGGATCGACCGAGACGGCCTCGCCGAGGAGGACGGTCGTGTTCTTCTGACGTCGCAGGATCGAGCGCAGCGGCTGGGCGATGTCGCCGGGCGAGACGGCCCCGGTCGCGACCTGATAGAGCAACGGCGTGAAGAGATAGTGGTTGCGCCGGTCGACCACGGTGACCTCGACCCGGTCGTCCTTGCCGAGCTCCTTTGCCGCGTACAGGCCGCCGAAGCCGCCGCCGACGATCAGGACGCGATGTCGAGCCGTCCCTGTCGTGGTCATCTCAAGGATTCTTAGTCCGATCCACGATCGGACCGGTCCTGCCGGCGGAGTCCAGCTCGGCCCACCGGATCGCCTGCAAGACACGATTTGACGGCCTGTGGTTGAATCGACTTTGGGGAAAACCTGGTGATGCCCAAGCCTCGCGGAACGGGCCGCTCCACCAGCGTCGCGACAACGTCTCGTGACCGCCGTCAGCTGACGCTACCCCGGCTTCTCAAGTGGATCATCCCCGCGTCGATCCTCGCGGTGTGCGTCGTCGCGCCTTCGCGCGTCGCCGCTGCCGGCCCCATCGGTGGCCTGCTCGACGGTGCGACCGGCGCGGTCGACGGCGTCGTGGAGGTCGTCGAGGAGGTCGTCGAGCCCGTGACCGACGACGGCGAGGGATCGAGCGCGAACGCGGAGATTGAGGCGGCGACCGGCGACGGATCCGCGGCGGCGGAGCCGACCGAGGCCGCCGACGAGGAAGGGTCCGGTGCCCTCGGTGCCGCAACGGACCTGGTCGAGCCGGTGGCCGGACGTCGTTGAGCCCGTTGCCGAGGTCGTCGAGCCGGTGGCCGACGTCGTTGAGCCCGTGGCGGAGGTCGTCGAGCCGGTGGCCGAGGCCGTCGTCGAGCCGGTGGCCGACGTCGTTGAGCCCGTGGCGGAGGTCGTTGAGCCCGTGGCGGAGGCGGTCGTCGAGCCTGTGGCGGAGGCGGTCGTCGAGCCTGTGGCGGAGGTCGTTGAGCCCGTGGCCGACATCGTCGAGCCGGTCGTCGAGACCGTGACCGAGCCCGTCGCGGACGTCGTCGAGCCGATCACCAGCGGCATCGTGGCGCCGGTCGTCGAGACCGTGACCGAGCCCGTCGCGGACGTCGTCGAGCCGATCACCAGCGGCATCGTGGCGCCGGTCGTCGAGACCGTGACCGAGCCCGTCGCGGACGTCGTCGAGCCGATCACCAGCGGCATCGTGGCGCCGGTCGTCGAGACCGTGACCGAGCCCGTCGCGGACGTCGTCGAGCCGATCACCAGCGGCATCGTGGCGCCGGTCGTCGAGACCGTGACCGAGCCCGTCGCGGACGTCGTCGAGCCGATCACCAGCGGTGTGGTCGCCCCGATCGTCGGGTCGGTCACCAACCCAGTGACCGACGTCGTGCAGCCAATTCCCGGCGTGATCGTTCCCCCGATCATCGACATCGTCGACCCGATCGAGCCGATCGCCCCGCCGCCGGCCGTCGATGCCCCGCCGTCAGGCAGCGGCGTCGTCCCGGTCTGGCCGCCCATCGAGCCGATTGCCCCGCCGGTCGGCAGCGGCGTCGTCCCCGTGCCTGATCCGGCCGGACCGGATGTCCTGCCCCCGGGCGGAGGCTCGCCGTACCGTCCGGTCCAACGGGCGAACCCCATCGGCGGATCCACCGCCGACGACGGGACCACGGCACGCCCGGCCACGCGCAACCCCGGCCTGCCTCCGCTTGGCGTGCCCATCGGACAACGCGGCATCCCGGTGCCACCCCTCCTCGTCGAGGGCGCCGGCGCGAGCCTCGGTTCCGGCGCGGGGTCGGTCGGTTTCGCTTTGGCGTTGATCCTTCTTCTGCATTCCCTCCTGCCGCCGCCATTCAAGGCGCGCCGGCTCCATTTCGCAGCGGCACTCTGGCAGCCGCTGCGCTTCGTCGGACCACTCGAACGGCCTGGTTAACCACCGCTGCGCCGCTCTCTGAGTGAACGACCAGGTCGGGCCCGCGCCCGATCAGGTCACAGATCCGAACGAAGGAGTTTCTTCTCTCATGAAGCAATACCTTGCTGCCCTTGGCGGCGCGGTCCTGGCCTTGCTGCTGGGTGCCGGCGTGGCCATGGCCGGCGAGCCGACCGACGGGTCGGAGACAGCAATGCCTCCGATGCCGACCGGCGACGTCGCCGACTGGAAGGGCATCCTCGCTGGTGACACCAGCATCACCGAGGTCAACGGCAACACCTCCGGCGATTTGTTCGCCGGGAACTTGAACGGCACCGGCCAGACCAACGGCCAGAGCCAGATCGGTGCCGGCGGGAATGCCGTCAGCGGTCCGGCGACGGCAGTCGGTGGCTCCGCGGTCGCATTCGGCGGCAACGCCGACGGTGGCGATGTGAGCCAGGACCAGGCCGCTGCGAACCTGAACAAGACCGGTCAGACCGCGCAATCCGCATCGGTGGCCCGCCAGAAGCTGCCGACAACGATCGTTGCGGGTGCCGCCGGTGGCGACAGCACGGTCAACCGGACGAACGCGAACACGTCGGGTGACGCGCTTGCGCTCAACGGCAACGTGACCAAGCAGGCCAACGACCAGGCCCAGGCCGGTGCCGGCGGGAACGCCGTCAGCGGTCCGGCGACGGCCGTCGGCACCAACGACGCGAAGGCATGGCGCTGCCTCCCGGTGGAGAAGCACCTCGACGCGTCGGACATCAAGGTCGAGAAGGACGATCCCTGCCATGACCTTGGCAAGGGTCGGATCGGCCACCCGAAGCTTGCGGCCAGCGGTGATGCGTCCGGCGGCGACGTCGACCAGAGCCAGAAGGCCGTGAACGGGAACAAGACCCATCAGGACGCCGAAGCCAAGTCGGTTGCGAGCCAGAAGCAGCCGGTCGTGGTTCACGCGCCTGCATGGATCGCCAGCGACGGCGACTCGACGTTCAGCCAGTGGAACACGAACACCGCTGGCGACGCCGCGAGCGGCAACGGGAACCAAACCAGCCAGGCCAACGGCCAGGGCCAGCTCGGCTTCGGCGGCAACGCCGTCAGCGGGCCGGCGACTGCCGCAGGCGATGGCTCGGGCCCGGCAGGTGCCTTCGGCGGCGACGCCGACGGTGGCGACGTGACCCAGGGTCAGCACGCCGCGAACCTGAACGGGACCGGACAGAACGCGCAGGCCAAGTCGGTGGCGAGCCAGAAGCTGCCGGTCGTGGTCTATGCCCCCGTCCGGATCGCGAGCGAAGGTGACAGCTCGTTCACGATGGTCAACACCAACACCGCAGGCGATGCCTTCGCGCAGAACCTGAACAGCACCGACCAGGCCAACGGCCAGGCGCAGGCTGCTGCCGGCGGCAACGCCGTCAGTGGACCGGCCACCGCGGGTGATGGTGGGTACACCTTCGCGGGCAGCGGCGATGCCAGCGGCGGAAACGTCGCTCAGAGCCAGGACGCCGCGAACGTCAATTGGACGGACCAGAACGCCGAAGCCTCGTCGGTCGCATACCAGTCGGGCTCCGTCGTGATCTACGCGCCGGTTCGCATCTCCAGCCCCGGCAACGACACGTTCGTGCTCACGAACACGAACACCGCAGGCAACGCGTTCGCCGGCAACGGCAATGCGACCGGCCAGGCCAACCACCAGGCGCAGATCGGCTATGGCGGCCACGCCGTCAGCGGACCGGCGACTGCGGTCGGTTCCTGGAAGGGGTTCGCATTCGGCGGAACGGCCACGGGCGGCGACGTCACCCAGGGCCAGTCGGCGTTCAACGGGAACCACACGTTCCAGCACGCCAACGCGCTGTCGAAGGCGATCCAGCGATTCGCCCTGTTCCTGGCCTACGGCCCGGGATTCGGACGGCTCGCGGCCTGATCGACCCATAGCGCGGCGCGGGTCCTGACGGTCCCGCGCCGCACACCCGAGCGGTCGACGAGCGAATCGCCCGTCGGCCGCTTCGGGCTGCCCGGATTTACGGCGGAGGGTGGAGCATCGGGCATCTCCCCGACCGATAGACTCGGCTCGACGATGCGACCCCTCCCCTCCCCGTTCGACGACATCGCGGCCGGTCGCCCCGCGAGCATCGGCCTCCGGTCGTCGGCCCTGCTGGGCGCGCGGCTGCTGACCAAGGACCTCGCGTTCCCGCTGGCTGAGCGAGAGGCGTTCGGCCTCGTCGGCCTGCTCCCGGATCGGGTCCTGACGATCGGCGAGCAGGTCGAGCTCGAGCTCGAGAAGATTCGGCGCAAGGACGACCCCCTCGAGCAGTACATCGGCCTGGCGGCGCTCCAGGACCGCAACGCGACGCTGTTCTACCGGCTCCTCTCGGAGCACGCCGCGGAGTTCCTGCCGATCGTCTACACCCCGACCGTCGGCCGAGCGTGCCAGGAGTTCAGCCACATCATCCGGCGGACCCGCGGGCTGTGGATCACGCCGCACGACACGGACCGGATCCCCGAGCTCCTGGCCAACAGTCCGTACGAAGACATCCGGCTGATCGTGGTCACGGACAACGAGCGGATCCTGGGGCTCGGGGATCAGGGCGCCGGCGGGATGGCGATCCCGATCGGCAAGCTGGCGCTGTACACCGCGGCGTCGGGGATCCACCCGACCCTGACCCTGCCCGTCTCGCTCGACGTGGGCACCGACAACCCGTTCCTCCTCGCCGACCCGCTGTATCTCGGGCATCGCCATCCACGCCTGCGCGGCGCGGCCTACGACGCCCTCGTCGAGGCGTTCGTGACCGGCGTCGCCGAGCGCTGGCCGGGCTGCGTGATCCAGTGGGAGGACTTCAAGCAGCACAACGCCCTGCGAATCCTCGACCGCTACCGGGACCGGTACTGCTCGTTCAACGACGACGTCCAGGGGACCGCAGCGGTCGTCCTCGGCGGGCTGCTGGCAGCGATGCGCCTGCTCGGCGGCCGGCTGGTCGACCAGCGCGTGGTCATCGCCGGCGCCGGCGCAGCGGGGATCGGGATCGCCCGATTGATCCGGCTCGCCCTGATCGAGGACGGGGCGTCGCCCGACGCCGCGACGGCTGCGATCGCGATGGTCGATTCGGGCGGGCTGGTGCACGACGGACGGGCCGACCTCGAACCCGACAAGGCTCCGGTCGCGCGGCCGGCCGGTCGGCTCGCGGCGGACGGGTTCACGCTCGACGGCGACCGACCGCCGAGCCTGGTCGAGACGGTCCGGGCCCTCCAGCCGACGATTCTCCTCGGCGCTACGGGGATGCCGGGCACGTTCGGCGAGGAGGTGATCCGTGCTCTCGCGGCCGGCACCGACCGGCCGATCGTCATGCCCCTCTCGAACCCGACGTCCGCGTCCGAGGCAATCCCGGCCGACGTCCTTCGCTGGTCCGCCGGGCGGGCGCTCGTCGCGACCGGTTCGCCGTTCGCGGCGGTGGCCCACGACGGACGGCGGCACGAGATCGGCCAGGCCAACAACGTCTTCGTGTTCCCGGGTCTCGGGCTGGGGGCGATCGTGGCCGAGGCCCGGACGATGCCCGACCGTCTGTTCCTCGTCGCGGCGCGGACGCTGGCTGGCGCGGTCTCGGACGAGCGGCTCGCGGTCGGCGCGCTCTATCCCACCGTCGATCGCCTGCGCGAGGTCACGCGCTCGATCGCGCTTGCGGTCGCGACCGCTGCCCGCGAGGACGGTCTGGCCCAGCTGGCAGTCGACGCCGACCTCGAGGCCGCGGTCGACGCCGCGATGTGGTGGCCCGACTACGTCCCGTACGTGGTCGCCGTGGATCGGCGGGCCACGAGCCTCTGACCACCTGCGGGCGGGATGCGTCGGGGCGCGGTTAGCCCGGCGGGATCGCGGATCCGCCGACCGATGGCGTCTCGGGACCCAGGCGGGGCGGCGTCCCGTGGGCCGCGCCGGGTGGCTCCCCGCCCGGTGGCCCACCGCCGATCCCGTCGTGGACGTAGTGCCGCAGCTCCGGAAAGAGCCGCACGACGCCGACGAGCCCGAGCAGGCAGAGCAGCCCGCCGCTGACGACGGAGACCTGGGCCCCGACGACCGCCGCCACGGCCGCCGCCTCGATGTCGCCGATCCGCGGTCCGCTCGTGACAACGAGGAGGTTGATCGACGAGACCCGGCCACGAAGCGGGTCCGGGACGGCGAGCTGGACGATCGTCGAGCGGAAGACCGCGGACACGACGTCGGCCGCACCGGCGATGGCGAGGAACAGCAGTGCGAGCGCGAACGAGAACGAGGCGAGCCCGAACAGGGTGATCGCCGCCCCCCAGATCGCGACGCTGACGATCACGGCCAGGCCGACCCGCCGGACGCGCGACACCCAGCCCGAGAGGAGGGCTCCGAGCAATGCCCCCGCCGAGGGGGCCGCGGCCAGCAGACCGAGTCCCTGGGGACCGGCGTGGAAGACGTCGAGCGCGAGCGCCGGGAACAGTGCGGTCGGCATCCCGAAGATCATCGCGTTCAGGTCGATCACGTAGGTCGACAGGATCACGCGGTGATTGACGGCGTACCGGAGGCCCTCGCGGATCGCCTTCAGGCCGGGTCGCGCGGCGTCGACGAGCGGCGGCAGCGGCGAGATCCGGAACAGGGCAACGAACGACGCGGCGAACGTCACGACGTCGACGACGTAGGCGCCGGTCAACCCGACGGTTGCGATCAGGATGCCGGCGATCGCCGGTCCGATGACCGACGCGATCTGGAAATTCAGCTGATTGAGCGCGATCGCGGCGGGCAGGCGCTCGCGCGCCACGAGGCGCGGGATCGACGAGGTCCGCGCCGGCTGGTCCATCGCTCCGAACGCGGCCAGGACGAACGCGACCCCGAACACGGCGGCCAGGGGCGCGGATGGCTGGGCGGCGAGCAGGGCAAGAAGCCCGCTGCAGGCCATCATCCCGACCTGGGTGATCCGGAGGAGGCGCCGCCGGTCGACGGCGTCCGCGACGGACCCCGCGCCGAGCGAGAACAGCAGGATCGCAACGAGCTGGAGGAACGTCATGCCGGCGATCGCGAGGGTCGAGCCCGTCATCGCGTAGACCTGGTACGGCATGGCGAGGCGGGTGATCTGGTTCCCGATCCCGCTGACGGCCTGGCCCGCCCACAGCCAGCGGAAGTCGCGGTCGAGACGGAGCGGCGCGACGTCGAGGAAGACCCGGCGCAGGCCGGCGCGGCGCGAGCCGCCCGCGGGCGCGCTCATCTGACCGCCCGCGACTGGTTCACGGTCGTCGCGTCGCTGGCGCGGCCGGCGTGGTTACCTGTCGCGTTCAGCCACGCTCGCCATCGCCGCCTGGGCCGCCGCCAGGCGCGCGACCGGGACGCGGAACGGCGAGCACGAGACGTAGTCGAGCCCGATCGCCTCGCACTTCCAGATCGAGTCCGGGTCGCCGCCGTGCTCGCCGCAGATCCCGAGCTCGAGCCCGGGCTTGGTCGCGCGACCCTTGTCGGCCGCGGTCTTCATCAGCCCGGCGACCGCATCGTCGAGCGTCTGGAAGGGGTTGACCGGCAGCACGCCGTCCTCGACGTACTTCAGGAGGAAGCCGCCCTCGGCGTCGTCGCGGCTGTAGCCGAACGTCATCTGGGTCAGATCGTTCGTGCCGAAGCTGAAGAAGTCGGCCTCGGTCGCGATCTCGTCGGCGGTCAGCGCCCCGCGCGGCACCTCGATCATCGTCCCGAACTTGTAGTCGACCTCGATCCCGCCGGCCGCCTCGCGAACGGCCGCCGCCTCCTTCTCGAGCAACGCCCGGGTGAAGGCCAGCTCGTTCACGTGACCGACGAGCGGGATCATGATCTTGGCGATCGGGTTGCCGCCCGCCTTCTTGACCGCGATCTGGGCGTTGAGAATCGCCCGGGTCTGGATCTTCACGAAGTCCGGGATCATCAGCCCGAGGCGACAGCCGCGCAGGCCGAGCATCGGGTTCTGCTCGTGGAGCGAGCGGATCGTGGCCAGGAGCTCCTTGTCCTCCTCGGACGCGCCGCCCTGCATCTCCGCCCGGGTCACCTTGACCAGCTGCTCCTCGAGGTTCGGCAGGAACTCGTGGAGCGGCGGATCGATCAGGCGGACGACGACGGGCAGGCCATCCATCGCCTTGAAGATGCCCTCGAAGTCGCCCTGCTGGAGGACCTCGAGCTTGCCCATCGCGCGGTCGAACGTCTGGACGTCGTCGAGCTCGTCGGCGGTGAGCTGGTCGCCCGTGGCGAAGCGCGCCTTGGCACGGGTCGCCCTCGTCGCGACGAGGATCGCGCCGCGGACGATCTCGAGCCGATCTCCTTCGCGGAACATGTGCTCGGTCCGGCACAGGCCGATCCCTTCCGCCCCGTAGCTTCGGGCCTGGGCGGCCTCCTCGGGCTTGTCGGCGTTCGTCCACACGCCCATCCGGCGCATCCCGTCGGCCCAGCCGAGGATCGTCTGGAGCTCGGGCTGCTCCTCGAAGCGGGCCTCGACCGTCGGCAGGGCACCGACGTAGAGGGCGCCGGTCGTGCCGTCGAGGCTGACCCAGTCGCCCTCCTTGAACTCGATCCCGGTGACGTTGCAATGCGCCTGCTTCCCGGCGTAGTCGACGAGCAGGTCGGCCGAGCCGGCGACGCACGGCTTGCCGATCTGGCGCGCGACGACGGCGGCGTGCGAGGTCGCGCCGCCGCGGGCGGTGATGATTCCCTGGCTGACGGCCATCCCGTGGAAGTCGTCGGGCGAGGTCTCGATCCGGACGAGGATCACCTTCTCGCCGCGATTCACCCACTCCACGGCGTCGTCGGCGTCGAACACGGCCCGGCCGACTGCCGCTCCCGGCGACGCGTTCAGGCCGTTGACGATCTTCGTGGCGCCCTTGAGGGCCTGCGGATCGAACGTCGCGCGAAGGAGCTGCTCGACATGAGCCGGCTCGATCCGGCCGACGGCCTCCTCCTTCGAGATCGTGCCCTCGTTGACCATGTCGACCGCGATCTTCACGGCGGCGGCCGCCGTTCGCTTGGCCGACCGGGTCTGGAGCATGTAGAGCTTGCCGCGCTCGATCGTGAACTCGAGGTCCTGGACATCACGGTAGTGGGTCTCGAGCTGCTGGCCGATCCGCTGGAACTCGTCGTAGACCGCCGGCATGTCGGTGGCCATCTGGGAGATCTTCGGCGCCGTCCGCACGCCGGCCACGACGTCCTCGCCCTGGGCGTTCGTCAGGTACTCGCCATAGAGGACCCGCTCGCCGGTGTTGGGGTCGCGAGTGAACGCGACGCCCGTCCCGGAGTCGTCGCCCATGTTGCCGAACACCATCGTCACGACGTTCACGGCCGTCCCGAGGTCGTGGGCGATCCTCTGGCTGTCGCGGTAGTCCTTGGCCCGCTTCCCGAACCACGACGCGAAGACGGCCTTGATCGCGAGATCGAGCTGCTCGAGCGGGTCGGTCGGGAAATCGCGCCCCGTGTCCGTGCGCACGATCGCCTGGTACTCGGCGGCGAGCGCCTTCAGGTCGGCGACGTCCAGGTCCGTGTCCTTGGAGCCGTGGCCGCGGGCCTCCTTGCGGGCCTCGAGCGGCTCGTCGAAGCGCGACGCGGGGACGTCCATGACGATCCGCCCGAACATCGCGATGAAGCGGCGGTAGGCATCCCAGCCGAAGCGCTCGTTGCCGGTCAGCGCGACGAGGCCCTGAAGCGTCTCCTCGTTCAGCCCGAGGTTCAGGACGGTGTCCATCATCCCGGGCATCGAGAACTTCGCCCCGGAGCGGACGCTCACGAGGAGCGGGTTCTTCGGGTCGCCGAAGCCCTTGCCGGACCGGCGCTCGACCTCGTGCATCGCCTCGAGGACGTCGTCCCACAGGCCTTCGGGAAGCTGCTCGCCGGCGGCGAAGTAGTCGTTGCAGGCCTCGGTCGTGATCGTGAAGCCGGGAGGCGTCGGGAGGCCGGCGATCGTCATCTCCGCGAGGCCCGCGCCCTTGCCGCCGAGCAGGTCCTTCATCCCGCCGTTGCCCTCGGCCGTGCCGTCGCCCCAGGCATAGATGTAGCGCTTGGCGGCGCGATGGGGACGATCGGTCGGCGTAGCGGCAGCGGTGGCCATCAGGGGCTCCTCGGGATCGGGGCGCGGCGCGTGGGCTGCGCATCGGGGCGGTTCGGGATTGCGACCCGATTGTACCCGTGGCCGGACGCGCGACCCGGTTGCGGAACGGTGCCGGGCGGCGGAATCGCGACCTCGTGTCGATCAGCGGACTCCGACGGCGGGTAGGATGACGGAGACATCCCGCCGAGCCGTGGAGTGCCCCACTCGACCATGACCGACCTGACCGTGCCCGTCCCCGGGATCGATCCCGCGGCGCCGCAGTACAACGCCCGGCTCGTGCGCCGCGAGGACGAGACCGACTCCCTGGCCTATTTCTGGGTCCGGTTCGACGGCGAGCCGACGCCCTTCGAGCCCGGCCAGTACATGACGATCGGGGTCATGGTCGACGGCAAGATCCTCCAGCGACCGTATTCGGTGGCGTCCGCGCCCGCTCGCGCCGGGAGCGACGGGTATGAGTTCTACGTGCGGCGCGTCCAGGGCGGGACGTTCACCCCGACCCTGTTCGACCTGCCGGTCGGGCACGGCATGCGGATGATCGGCCCGAAGGGCAAGTTCATGCTCCAGCCGGACGACGAGCGGACGCACGTCTTCATCTCGTCGGGAACCGGCAACGCCCCGTTCGTGGCGATGATGCGGCAGCTGTCGATCGACGGGCGGCCACGTCCGGCCATCATGCTCAACGGCGTCTCGTACGAGAGCGAGCTCGGGTATCGGGCGCTGATCGAGGACTGGCAAGCGTCCGGCTCGTACCCCGTCACGTTCGTTCCGACCGTGTCGCGTCCGGACGACCCCTCGAACGCCACGTGGACCGGTCGGACCGGTCGGGTTGAGTCGATCCTCGCGCCGGTCCTCGACGAGCTCGGACTGACGCCGGCCAACGCCGTCGCCTACATCTGCGGCAACCCGGACATGATCCTGTCAGCCGAAGAGACCCTGCTCGGCCGCGGGTTCGCCGAGGACCAGGTCCACAAGGAGCTCTACTGGCCGAAGGGCAAGGAGCCGCGCGGGATCGCCGGCGCCGCGGACGTGGCCGCCGAGATCGACGCCATGGCGGCGAACGCCGACCAGTAGCCCGCGCCAGCCGGCGGCGGCCGGCCTGCCCGGCGCCCCCCGCGATCAGCCGAAGAGCACCTGCTGGCCGTATCCCGGTGCGCCCTCGAGCTCGAGCATCCGGCGCTTCGTCGCGAGCCCGCCCGGCGCCGAGAACCCCGTCAGCGCCCCGTTGGCGGCCACGACCCGGTGACACGGGACGATGACCGGGACCGGATTGCGGGCCAGTGCCGCGCCGACGTCCCGTGCGGCGCCGGGCTCCCCGATCGCCAGCGCGACCTGCCCGTAGGTCGCGGTCGTGCCAGGCCGGATCTCCCGCGTCGCGGTGTAGACGCGACGCCGGAACGGGTCGATCGTCGCGTCGTCGAGCGGGATCGTGCGGAGATCCCGTGCCTCCCCCGCGAGCACGGCGCGGATCCCGTCGATCGCGTTCTGGACGGTGGGTGGCGCTGCGGCCGGATCGACCGGCGATGGCCGACGGGTCGCGGCGCTCGGAAGCTCCACGCCGATGATCCCGGCAGGGCTCCATCGGATCGCGCAGCGGCCGAGGGGCGTGTCGAAGATGGCTACGTTCTGAGCAGGTCGGCTGGTCGTCGTCATGTCCATCAGAACCTTGCCACGGCCCGATTGGTTGCACCGGGGGCTTGACAGGCGGCGTATGGTTCGGTCATCCGACCGAGGTCGGTCGATCGACCGACTGACTCGTGTTCGCGACACGCTGGGAGACGTGGCCATGGCATACGAGATCGAGGGACGGCTGCTCGAGGTCTGCACCTGCAACGTCCTGTGCCCATGCTGGGTCGGCGAGGATCCCGACGACAAGACCTGCGACACGACGCTCGCCTGGGGGATCGAGAAGGGCTCGATCGAGGGAGTTGACGTCAGCGGGCTGACCCTGGCGGTCTCGGCCCACATCCCCGGAAACATCCTCACCCCGAAGTCCTGGAAAGCGGTCGTGTTCGTGGACGAACGAGCGAACGCCGAGCAGGAAGGAGTCATGCTTCAGTTGTTCACCGGCCAGCTCGGCGGTGCCATCGCCGACCTTGCCGGCCTGATCGGTGAGGTCGTCGCGGTCGAGCGCTCGCCGATCACCTTC
Source organism: uncultured Chloroflexia bacterium (assembly GCA_963746075.1). Classification (GTDB taxonomy): domain Bacteria; phylum Chloroflexota; class Limnocylindria; order Limnocylindrales; family CSP1-4; genus CF-46. Next base: position 977,011 of record CAVUZY010000004.1, on the reverse strand, counting down.
AGCGTCGAGGATGGCAAAGGACGCCTCACGATCGGGAAGATCGTCGACGCCGACATGACTCCGTTCGTGGGGGCGACCGGCAACCCGACGACGCTCGCCGAGACCGTCTTCAGCACGATCCCCGGCTCGCCGGTCTACGCGAGCAAGGCCAGCCAGTACACGCGCGACGGGAGCAGCCACGGCATCCCGAGCGTGGACCTCCAGGGCCACAACGCCCTCCAGGGCCACTTCCGGTTCGCCGCCTGATCCTGGCGAATCGAGGGGATCGAGCGAACGATGTTCACGCCCAGCCACCTCCGCGTCCCGCGACGCGACCAGGCGATCCTCGGCGGTCTCCTGGTCGCCCTCGCCGGAGCCGCCTGGTTCGCCCTGTGGCTGTGGGGAGCGTCGCCCTACGGCCGCTACCTCCACCATGCCGGCGGCGTCGGACCGCTGCCGCTGGAAGCATTGCTGTTTGCCGCCGGCTGGGTGCTGATGATCGTCGCGATGATGCTGCCGAGCAGCATTCCGCTGGTCATGACGTTCGGGCTTCTGGTCCGTCGCCGTGACCGGCCGGGCACGCTCGTCGGCCTGTTGCTCGCCGGCTACCTGGCCATCTGGGCCGGATTCGGCCTCGGGGCGTGGGTGCTTGATCGCGGAATTCATACCGCGGTCGATGCATTGCCATGGCTCGCGGCCCATCCCCAGGTCATCCTCGCGACGACGCTCCTCGCGGCGGGTCTGTGGCAGTTCAGCCCGCTCCGCGATCGCTGCCTCGACGAGTGCCGCAGCCCGCTCGGGTTCGTCGTGAACCGCTGGCGGGGCGTCTCGGAACGGCGCGAGGCGTTCGCGATGGGCGTCGCGCATGGCGCGTTCTGTGTCGGTTGCTGCTGGTCCCTGATGCTCGTGATGTTCGGCGTCGGGCTCTCCAACGTCGCGGCGATGCTCGCGCTCGGCGGTCTGACGGCGGTCGAGAAGAACCTGCCGTGGGGTCGGCGACTGACGCGGCCGCTCGGCGTCGCCCTCGTCCTCGCCGCCGTGTATGCGGTCGCCGCATGACCCTGGAGATCGTATGCTCGGACCGACGTGGACGGGACTGAGGCGGCTCCGGCGACGCGGGCGGAGCGCCGCCAGCAGGCGAGCAGCGATACGCGCGCCTCGATCATCGAGGCGGCGCGGTCCACCCTGCTCGCCGTCGGCTCGGCCAACCTCTCGACCAGGGCGGTGGCCGAGGCCGCCGAGGTCCCGCTCAGCCAGATCCACTACCACTTCGGGAGCAAGCAGCAGCTCATCCTGGCCGTCCTCGAGGCCGAGAACGGCAAGCTCCTCGACCGGCAGCGGGCGATGTTCGCGGGACCCGAGCCGCTTTCGGTTCAGTGGGAACGGGCGTGCGACTACCTCGACGCGGACCTCGAGTCGGGCTACGTCCGGATCCTCCAGGAGATGATCTCGGCGGGCTGGTCCGATGCGGAGGTCGCCGCGGCGGTGCGCGGTTACGTCGGCGGCTGGCAGCGGCTCCTCACTGAGGTCGCGACCCGTGAGGAGAAGCGCCTGGGGGGCCTCGGGCCGTTCGCCCCCGGCGAGGTCGCCGCGCTGATGGGCCTGCCGTTCCTGGGCGCCGAGGCGATGATCCTGCTCGGCTTCAGCGAGGCGGAGCTGCCGGCCCGGTCCGCGCTGCGCAAGGTCGGCGCTCTCATCAGGTCGTTCGAGGAACGGTGAACCATGGCTGCGGTGTCGACCGCCGATCCCGCCGTTCCCGATCGGACGCGCGCCCGGCAGCCTGACGCCACCGGATTCGTCGAGCGCGACGGCGTCCGCGTCTTCTGGGAGCGTTACGGGGCGGGGTCCCCGACGATCCTGCTGATGCCGACCTGGTCGATCTTTCCGTCGCGTCACTGGAAGCTCCAGATCCCATACCTGGCGCGCCATTTCCGGATCGTCACCTTCGACGGTCGCGGCAACGGACGCTCCGACCGGCCGACCGATCCCGCGGCCTACGCCGACACCGCGTTCGTGGCCGACGCGGCCGCGGTGCTCGACGCGACGGGGACGGACCGGGCCGTCGTGGCCGGGCTGTCCATGGGCGCCGGCTACGCGCTCCGGTTCGCGGTCGACCTCCCCGATCGAGCGTTGGCCGTGGTCCTCATCGGGGCCGCCGTCGCCGGCCGCGATCGACCCGAGGGCACGCCGGACGTCCCCGACGACGCCGCCTTCGAAGAGCCGCGCAATCCGGAGTCCGACGGTGGCTGGGGCCGCTACAACGCCCACTTCTGGCGGGCGCAGTGGCCGGCGTTCGCGGAGTGGTTCATCAGCACCCGGATCATCTCCGACCCGCACTCGACCAAGGCCGTCGAGGACGGGATCGGCTGGGCGCTGGCAGCCGATCCCGAAGCGATGGTCGCGACCCGCCGGGCCCCCTATCTCCGCCGGCCGGCGGCGTGGCCGATCCCGCCATCGACGGAAGGCCGCGGCCTGGCGTTCGCCCGCCGCGTCCGGTGCCCGGCGCTCATCATCCACGGCCAGGACGATCAGATCATCAACCCCGAGAACGCGCGTCGCGTCGCCGCCACGACGGGTGGGCGACTCATCGAGATCGCCGGCGGCGGCCATGCGCCGAACCTGCGCGAGCCCGTGATGGTGAACCGCGCCATCCGGCAGTTCGTCCAGGGCCTCCGGACCGACGCGCCGTGAAGACCATGGACGGAATTCGGCGCCTCGAGTCGGGTCGGGCGCGACAGCCCGTTCGGACCGGCTTCGCCGTCGGCGACGACCGCGTCCGGATCGCGTGGGAGGAGTTCGGCTCCGGCGACCCGACCGTCGTCCTCCTGCCGTCGGCGCCGATCGTCCATTCGCGGCAGTGGAAGGGCCAGGTGCCCGACCTGAGCCGCCGCCACCGGGTCGTGACCTACGACGGTCGGGGCAACGGCCTCTCCGATCGGCCGACCGAGCCGGAGGCGTTCGTCGACGATCGCTTCGTCGACGACCTGGCGTGCGTGATGGACGCGACCGGCACCGATCTGGCGGTGCTCGTCGGGCTCTGCGTCGATGGCGTCTGGCGCGCGATCCGCTACGCCGCCGAGCACCCCGAGCGCGTCCTCGGCATCGTGGCGTTCGCCGTCGGCGTCCCGCGCCTGACCCCGCCCCACCCGTGGTACGTCTCCACGGCGGCGACGTTCGAGGATGAGCCGACCGAGCACGATGGCTGGGCCAAGCTGAATCGCCATCATTGGGAGCGCGACTACCCGGACTTCGCGCGGTTCTTCTTCGAAGAGATCACGTCCGAGCCCCACTCGACCAAGGCGATCGAAGACGCCGTCGAGTGGGCCGTCTCCGGATCGGTCGAATCGATGATCGCCGAGGCCCGGGCGACGTTCCCGTTCGATCGCGACGCCGTGGAGGCGATCTGCCGGACGGTCCGCTGTCCGATGCTCCTCGTCCACGGGACCGAGGACAGCTGCCAGCCGATCGATCGGGCGCGCCGGCTGAGCGAGATCACCGGTGCGCCGCTGGTCGTGGTGGACGGCGCCGACCACATGATCCCGGGCCGCCATCCGGTGCTCGCGAATCTCCTGATCCGCGAATTCATCCAGTCCCTGCCGGAGGTCGCAGTCCGATGATCTCCTCGACGCCGTCCCGGACCTGGACGCGATCGCTCGCCCGGAAGCGACGCGCGCTCTACATCTCGTCCCCGATCGGCCTCGGGCACGCGATGCGCGATGCCGCGATCGCGGACGAGCTGCGCGTGCTCCGGCCGGACCTGGAGATCGACTGGCTCGCGCAGGACCCGGTCACCGCCGTCCTCGAGACGCGCGGCGAGCGAATCCACCCGCTGAGCGCCGAGCTCGCGTCGGAGTCCGCCCACTTCGCCGCCGAGTCGGCGGGCCACGATCTCAACGCGTTCCAGGCGATCCGCCGGATGGACGAGATCCTCGTGGCCAACTTCATGGTGTTCCACGATGCGGTCGCGGAGGGCGAGTACGACCTGGTGATCGGCGACGAAGCCTGGGATGTCGACCACTTTCTCCACGAGAACCCCGAGCTGAAGCGGACGGCATTCGCCTGGATGACCGACTTCGTGGGCTGGCTGCCGATGGCCGATGGCGGCGACCGCGAGGCCTTCCTGACGGCTGACTACAACGCCGAGATGATCGAGCACGTCGAGCGCTATCCGCGACTCCGCGATCGGTCGATCTTCGTCGGCAACCCGGACGACATCGTGCCCGACGACTTCGGACCGGGCATGCCGTCGATCCGTGACTGGACCGAGCGCCACTTCGCCTTCAGCGGCTATATCACCGGCTTCGATCCGGGGCCGCTCGTCGAGAACCGCGCCGAGCTGCGCCGGGAGCTCGGCTATGAGCCCGACGAACGGGTGATCATCGTGACCGTCGGCGGATCCGGTGTCGGGGAATCGCTCCTCAAGCGGGTCATCGACGCGTATCCGGAGGCCGATCGCCGCGTCAACGGCCTGCGGATGATCGCGGTCGCCGGCCCGCGGATCGATCCGGCCGCGCTGGGGGCGCCGGCCGGGGTCGAGGTCCGGGCGTTCGTCCCGGACCTGTATCGCCACCTCGTCGCCTGCGATCTGGCGGTCGTCCAGGGCGGGCTCACGACCACGATGGAGCTGGCCGCGGCCGGCCGGCCCTTCCTGTACTTCCCGCTGGCGAACCACTTCGAGCAGCGCCGCCACGTCCGGCATCGCCTCGACCGCTACGGAGCGGGCCGATTCATGGAGTTCTCCGAGGCCTCGCCGGAGGTGATCGCCGCAGCGATGGCCGAGGAGATCGACCGGCCCGTCGCATCGCGCCCGGTCGAGCGCGATGGCGCGGCCCGCGCCGCAGCCCTGATCGCCGAGCTCGTCTGAGTCGGGGCCCCCGAGCCATACGCTGCGCCGGCACCGCCCTGCCTCTCCAGGCCCAAATACCAACCACGTGGTACGGGGCGCCGCCGAGTCGCGGTCGCGGCTGATTTCAGGCCCATCTACCAATCAGGCCCGGGATTCGGTGCCCAGGAGGCTCGCCCCCGCCCATCCTCCCGGATCAGCGACGCCGCTCACCACCCGTGTTGGTATCTGCAACAAACAGGATCCCGCGAATCGGGCCGGCAGGCTTGCGTAGCCAGCGGCGAAGTGGCGTGCCCCGCGCCGGCAAAGCCGCGGCCAGGACGCGATCGGAACGAGCCACGCGCCGCCGTTCGGTGGTGGAGTCCGGAAGGACGAGCATCCGGGCGACGGCGCTGGGCCGCTCGCCGAACCGCGTCTCAGCGATCGCTTCGATCGTCTGGCGGACCTTCTCGTCGAGCTTCCGAACCGTCGCCTCGACCGACACGAGCTCCGACTTGATCTATCCGACCCTGAACGTTGTCGTCCACGGCCTGCATGATCGCGTGCGTCACGTATCGGCGAGTTCGCTCCCAAACCGGTCCGCGCGGAACCGCTCGATCGGCCACGCGGTCGTGCCATCCGTGACGAGGTCGGCGAGGATCTCGCCGATGACCGGCGCGAACTTGAAGCCATGGCCCGAGCAGGCGCTCGCGAAGGCCACGCCCGGCGCCGCCGGATGACGGTCGATGACGAACGTCTCGTCGGGCGTGTTCGTGTAGAGGCAGACCTTCGCGCGCATCAGCTCACCGTCGGCGACGGGCATCCGCCGGCGGAGGAATGCGCGGACCCGTTCGACCTCGGCGGGCCCGACCCCGCGATCCACCGAATCCGGCGAGACGAAGGTCCCCCAGTGATGGATCGAGACCTTGAGCCCGAGCTCGGGGTCGTGCGGGATTCCGTAGAACATCGTGCCCGCGTCGCCGAGCACCCAGACCGGCAGGCGGTCGGCGCCGACGCTCGGGGGATCGACCGTCGGGCGGAACCACATCGGGACCTCGCGCTCGATTGTCAGGGGCAGGGCGAGATCCGGCACGAACTCGGCGGTCCACGGCCCCGTGGTGAGGACGAGATGCTCCGCGCCAATCACCTCACCGTCGGCGATCTCCACCTCGAAGCCGCCGCCGGCGACGGGCCGCCAGTCGACGATGCGGCGCCCGAAGGCCAGCCGCCCGCCCGCCGCCTCCGCGATCGCCAGGAGCGCGTCGATGGCGCGGTCGATTCGGATCCGCCCGGCACGCTCCTCGAAGATCGCGAGCGTGTCGTCAGCCGGTTCGAGGATCGGCCAGCGGCGGTGGATCTCGGCGGCGTCGAGGACCTCATGCTCGAGCCCGTGTCCGGCGGCACTCTCTCGAGCGCCGGCCACGATCGAGCCGCCGCCCGCGCCGCCGTAGAGCCCGCCCGTCCGGGTCAGCAGGTCGGTTCCGGTCTCGCGCTCCAGCGCCTCCCAGCGCTCCCACGAGGCAGTCGCGAAGGGCACCAGCCAGGGATGCTCGAAATGGGCGATCCGGATCATCCGCGACCAGCCGCCGGATGACCCGAGCGACTCGCCTCGTGCGAACCGCTCGAGCCCGAGGACGCGCTGACCTCGCCGAGCCAGCGCCGCGGCCGCCGCCGCGCCGTGCGCGCCGAGCCCGACGACGATCGCGTCGTACGTCAATTGGACTCTCGCGGGGCTCGGTCCGGATCCTCTTCGTGCTCATCGCGCATCGCGCGCTCCAGCTCTCGCAATCGCCGTGGCCCTCCGCGAGCGACCCACAACACTCCACGCCATGGCATCAGCACGAGCTGACCGGCCACCGACAGCGCCATCCGCGTTTTCGCGAATCGTTGCACCCGGCCTCGGAGCCGGCGGTAGGTCGTCGGATCGCCGGACAGGAAGTCGGCTGCGTGAACCCTCAGATCCTCGGTGATCCGGTCGATGACCGGATCGATGTCCGCCGCCTGGTCGAAGTCGTAGCCGGAGCCGATTCCGGTTCGTGCCTCCACGTATCGCCAGAGCGCCACCTGCCGCAGCTCCCGATCAAGAAATGATCGCGAACCACCTTCGCCAAGGACGACTCCCACAACGAACGGGATGTCGCGGGGGTCCACGCTCACGGACAGGTCGACCCAGGGTCGATCGCCGCGAGCGACGTCCCGATCCCATGTTCGGCCGAACCAGTCCGTCAGCGGACCCGGCGCCCTTGACGCGAGCGGTCGGAAGCCGTGGCTTGCGAGCAATGGGTCGAGCCGATCCAGCACGGCTCGCTCGGCGACTGCCAGGATCTCGGCGCGATCCTCCACGTCAGAACGCCCGGGAGGCCGCCAGCTTGTCGACGATCAGCCGCTTCACGCCCTCGAGCGGCACCCGCTCCTGGGTCATCGCGTCGCGCTCCCGGATCGTGACCGCACCGTCCTCGAGCGATTCGACGTCGACCGTGATGCACCACGGCGTCCCGATCTCGTCCTGCCGCCGGTAGAGCTTGCCGATCGCCGCGGTGTCGTCGTAGACGGCGAGCATCTCGGTCGCCAGGTCGGCCCGGAGGCGGTGGCAGATCTCGACGATCTCGGGCCGCTTCTTGAGGAGCGGCAGGACCGCGACCTTGTACGGGGCGAGGTCGGGATGGAAGCCGAGGACGACCCGCGTCTCGCCGCGGACCTCCTCCTCGCGATACGCGTCGATGAGGAACGTGAAGGCGGCCCGATCCGCGCCTGCCGCGGTCTCCACGACCCACGGGATGAAGTGCTCGTCGGCCGCCTGGTCGAAGTAGTCGAGGTTCTCGCCCGACGCCTTCGCGTGCGAGCTGAGGTCGAAGTCGCCGCGGTTGTGGACGCCCTCGAGCTCCTTCCAGCCGAATGGGAAGCGGTACTCGACGTCGATCGCCTTCCGGGCGTAGTGGGCCAGCTCGTCGGCGCCGTGCTCGCGGAGGCGGAGACGACCGGGCGCGACGCCGTAGCGCTCGTACCAGGCCCTTCGCTGCGGCAGCCATTCGTCGAAGGCCGCCGTCGCGGCGTCGCCGGGACGGACGAAATACTGCATCTCCATCTGCTCGAACTCGCGCATCCGGAAGACGAAGTTGCCCGGGCTGATCTCGTTCCGGAACGACTTCCCGATCTGGGCGATCCCGAACGGGATCTTCTTGCGCGAGCTCTGCTGGACGTTCTTGAAGTTGACGTACGAACCCTGCGCGGTCTCGGGCCGGAAGTAGACGACGGACGCCTCATCCTCGACGGGACCCATGTGCGAGGTGAACATCAGGTTGAACCGGCGTGGGGCGCCGAGTTGGCGCAACCCATCGAACGGGCACGCGAGGTTGAGCCGGGCCACGACCTCGGGGTCCATCAGCTCCGTGGCCGACAGGCCTTCCGCCCCCGGCAACTCGTCGAGCCGGTAGCGCCGGCCGCAATTGCCGCATTCGACGAGCGGATCGCTGAACGACCCGACGTGACCGGAGGTCACCCACACGCTGGGATGCATGAGGATTCCGGCATCGAGCCCGACGATGTCCTCGCGCTCCTGGACCATCGAGCGCCACCAGGCGCGCTTGACGTTGTTCTTCAGCTCGACCCCGAGCGGTCCGTAGTCCCAGACGGCGTTGATCCCACCGTAGATCTCGGACGAGGGGAAGACGAACCCGCGACGCTTCGAGAGCGAGACGATCGTCTCGAGGCTGGCGATGGCGGGCGCGACGTCGTCCGCGGGAACGATCGTGGGGGTGTCGGACACGGGGGCCTCCTGGGCGCCGGGCCTGGCATGGCCGGTCGCGGGCGTGGGGTGAGCTCGGCGATCCTAGCAGAGCCCAGGGTCAGGTCGGCGGGAGCGCCGCCCGCAGGAGTCGGATCGCCGTCCCGCCCATGACCGCGGTGATCGTCGCTTCATCCAGGCCCTCGCCCAGCAGCGCGGCCGTCAGGACGGGCAGACCGGACACGTCGAAGGGCGTCGGAACGGCCCCATCGAAGTCCGAGCCGAGCCCGACGTGGTCGGCGTCGACGATGGCGACGGCATGGGCGACCGATCGGGCGATCGAGGCGGGATCGTTGCCGCCGGAGGCCGTCGGCCAGAAACCGATGCCCACCATCCCGCCGGTGGCGGCGATGCCCCGGAGCTGTTCGTCCGAGAGGTTCCGCGGGTGATCGGACACGCCACGGACGCCGCCATGCGAGGAGATGACGGGCCGCGTCGCGATCGCCAAGACGTCGTCGATCGTGGCCGCCGACGCGTGCGCCACGTCGACGATCATCCGTCGCCGCTCCAGCTCCGCGACCAGCTCCCGCCCCGCCTCGGTCAGGCCGCCTTGCTCGATCCCGTGCGCCGAGCCCGCGAAGGCGTTGTCGAAGAAGTGGGCGAGCCCGAACATCCGGAAGCCCGCTGCCTCGATTCGCTCGAGGTTGGCGACGTCGTCGTCCAGGGCATGGGCGCCCTCGATCGCAAGGAGCCCGGCGACGAGCGCCGGAGCGGCGGACCGACGGGCCAGGAACGCATCCAGATCGGCGGCTGAGCGGACGAGCGTGAGCACGCCGTCCGACGCGGCGGCGAACCGCGCCAGGCGGCCGGCCTGGAACTCGGCCCGGGCCGTCAGCGAGCGCCAGGTCGGCCGCGGCCAGCCCTGGACGATCGCGATCAGGGCGACGTCATCGGTCCGGTCGTCATTCCCCTCGTAGGTCATGTGGCGCGGGACCTTGGTCGCGATCGCGAAGACCTGAAGCGCGGCGTTGCCTTCGATCATTCGCGGGACGTCGACGTGGCCGCGGTTCGCGCGGTTCAGCAGATCTCGGCCCCACAGGAGCGAGTCGGCGTGGAGATCGACGATCGTCAGCCGCTCGTGGAGATCGGCGGCGGCCGGCGCGACGAGATACGGACCGGCGTGGCCGACACGGTTCAGCCGCCGCTCCGTTCGAGCCACGATCCACGCCCCGAACGTTCTCCGCAGGATCGGGCCGCCGAGCGTCAACCCCACGGCACCGAGCGCGGCAACGGCCACTGACCGCCGGGTCGGCACGGTCAGGCGCTCTGCTCGGCGAAGGGCTCCGCTCCGGAAGATTTCCGGGCATCGGCCTCGTCGGCGGCGAGGAGGTCGTCGATCGGCTCGCCCGTGTAGGCGGCCGCCTGGAGGGTGAAGAGCTGGGCGTAGCGACCGTCGAGCGCCATCAGCTCGGCGTGGGTCCCTTCTTCGACGAGCTTGCCGTGTTCGAGGAACAGGATCCGGTCGGCCTGGCGGACCGTCGAGAAGCGGTGCGAGATGTAGATCGCCGTCCGGCCCCGGGCCAGCGACCGGAGCCGGGCGAAGAGCTCGAACTCCGCCTGGGCGTCGAGGGCCGAGGTCGGTTCGTCGAGGAGCAGGATCCGAGCGTCGCGCATGAACGCCCGCCCGAGCGCGATCTTCTGCCACTCGCCGCCGGACAGCTCGACGCCGCCGTCGAACCACTTGCCGAGCGGCGTGTCCCAGCCGTCGGGCAGGCGGTCGAGCAGGCTGTCGGCGCCGCCCTTGCGAGCGGCCTCCTCGATCGCCTCGCGGTCCTCGAGGCTCCCGAGCTCGCCGAGCCCGATGTTCTCGGCCGCGCTCGCCTGGTAGGTGACGTAGTCCTGGAACATCCCGCCGATCAGCTGGCGGACCGCCGACGGCTCGAGCTCGCGGAGGTCGATGCCATCGAGGAGGATCCGCCCCGCCGTCGGGTCGTAGAGCCGGGTCACGAGCTTGATGAGGGTCGACTTTCCTGCCCCGTTCCGGCCGACGACCGCGACGGTCTCGCCCGGCGCGATCCGGAAGCTGACGTCGCTCAGGGCGTCCTCCTCGCGGCCGGGGTAGCGGAAGGTGACCTGGTCGAAGACAAGCTCGCCGGGCGTCGTCAGCGGGTCGAGTCGGGGTGACCGTGCGGTCCCGTCGGCCGCGATGGCCGTCCGAAGCGACGTCGCCTCGGAGCCGTCGCCCGCCGACCCCTCGATCCCGACCGGGGTCGCAAGGAGCTCGAACAGGTCGTTCAGGTAAAGGTTGTTCTCGTACATCGAGCCCGCCCCGCCGAGAAGCCCCTGGACGGAGCCCTGGACCGAGGACGCGGCCTGCGTGAACAGCGTCAGGTCGCCGAGGGTGAGCCGGCCGGCGATCGCCTGGAGCGCGACGTACAGGTAGGTCAGCGAGCCGGCCAGGGTCGTGATCGTGCTCCACACGAACCCGGCGAAGTAGCGGGTGACGACGAGACCGCGCTGGCGATCCTGGTAGACGGTCGACAGCTGCCGGAATCGGTCGATGAAGTACGGCCCGAGGCCGAACAGCTTGACCTCCTTGGCGTAGGTGTCGGTCGTGACGAGGGTCGTGAGGTAGTCCATCCGCCGGCGGAGCGGCGAGGCCCAGCGCGCGAAGCTGTAGCCGCGCCAGCCGTAGCGGGTATCCGCCACGAACGCCGGGATCGGTGCGACGAGCGCGACCAGGGCCAGAAGCGGGCTCAGCGCGATCAGGAGGGCGATCATCGACACGAACGCGATCGCCGTCTGGATCAGCCCGAACACGCCGCTGACCATGAACAGCGGCCGGCTGCTCGCACCCTGCTGGGCTCGGCGGAGAAGGTCGTACGCGGTCGAATCCTCGAAGAACGCGAGGTCGAGCTTGGCCGCGTGATCCATGATCTGGAGCTGGATCGTGTTCGTGACCCGCTCCTGGAGCAGCTGCTGGCAGACGTTCCGGAGGGTCGAGAGGAACGACGACAGGGCGTAGACAACGAACTGGGCGCCCGCGAGCAGGACGACCGTGCCGACGGCATCGAGGGTCAGCGGACCGAACGTGATCGTCGGCGAGAGGTCGGCGCCGGCGCTGATCGAGATGGCCCGGACGACGGCATCGATCAACAGCTTCGCGATGTAGGCCGTGATCGCGGGCACGATTCCCGCGAGGACCGTCGCGATCGCCAGTCCGATCGTCAGGATCCGGCTCGCCGTCCAGACGAGCCCGAGGACGCGGGGCAGGGTCCCGGCCAGCGCCCGGACGGCGTCGCGGGCCCGGATCAGGCGGCCGCGAAGGTCGGTCGGGCCGTCGTTCGGCGGATCGGGGATGTCGGGGTTGCCGGAGAGGCCGCTCTCGCGGCCCTCGACCCCGGGCCGGAGCTCGCGTCTGAGGCGATTGCCGCGCGGGATGATCGGCGGGTGGTAGCTCAGGCTCGGCCCCCGATCGGAGCCTCGTCGGCGACCTCAGCGGACGCGGCGGACGCGGTGGAGGTGGCGGAGGCCAGCGCGGCGGCGGCGCGGCGCTCCTCGTGGTGGAGGGCCCGCGCGGCCGCCTCCGGCGTCCGGATCTCGTCGAGGAAGGCCAGCGAGCGGGCGTCGCGCTCGAGCACGTTCCGGATGAAGTCGCGCATCGCGCTCTCCGCCTCCCGCTCGGTGACGGCCGCGAGCCGGAGCCCGGCCAGTGCCTCGACATCCTGGCGCTGGTAGGCCTTCAGGAGCTTCAGCCCGTCGAGGGTCAGGCCGGTCCGGTCGTGCGGCGGCCCGGGACACCGGTCGCACAGCACGCCGCCGAGCGGTGGCACCCAGCGGAAGCGGCCATCGGCCTCGAGGCTGCGGTCGCACTCGACGCAGCGGTCGACCTCGGGTCGCACGCCGAGCTCGTCGGCGAGGTGCATCTCGAACCAGCGCGCGACGCGACCGGGGGCCATCCCGGCGTCGAGCAGCTCGTAGCCGCGTTTGAGGAGCGAGTAGACCGGCTCGGCGGCGTGGCGCTCCTCGAGCGACCGGTCCGCGAGCTCCGCGAGGTACCAGGCGGTCGCCGCGCTCTCGAGGTTGTCGCGGAGGTCCAGCCAGGCGTGTCCGACGGTGACCTGGGTGACGACGTCGAAGGTCCGGCCGCGCGCCAGGAGCACGGTCAGCTCGGCGAACGGCTCCAGCGAGCCCCCGATCCGCGACGTCGGGCGGCGGATGCCCTTGGCGATCGCCTTGAGCTTGCCGAAGGTGGGCGTGATCAGGGTCAGGATCCGGTCCGCCTCGCCGTAGTCGAACCGCGAGAGGACGATCGCATCGGTCGAATATCGGCGCGGGATCGGCACGATCCGACGGTAGCACCTCCGCCGTTCAGGGGCCGTTGGCCTGTCCGCGTCTGCCCCAGTTGCGAGATCGCCCTGCGGTGCCATTGCGAGTAGCCGCATGATTCATGCGGCCAGGCCGAATAAACAGCCAGGGCAGCAGCGCGCGGCGGGCGCGGGCGAGGCGCGGGCGAGGCGGCCGGCGGGTGCGTCCGGAGGACCGCTCGGCGGCGCACCACACTTCATCGCCGGGTCGATTCGTCCAGTCATCCGCCGCCTGCGTACCAATCGACAGGCGCCGGTCCGGTTGCGTCCCCCGGACCGGCGCCCTTTGCTGCCCGGCGACCCGTGTCACGCGCAATCCGGACGAACGTGCATGAGGCGCACCCGCGGTGCCCAGATCGCGGGCAAATCGGCCGTTCTGAGCCGCTCCGGTCCGTCGGATGTGCGCCCGGCGCGCGACAGCCGAATTCCCCGCCCTCCGGATCCGGCACTCGTGCGCCACGTCGCACTGTTGTCCACCTGGGTCCGGGCGATGCAGCGTGGCCACGGTTCCGGAGCGGTCGCAACCGTCTCCGGCCGTGCGCCCGGCGCTCGTCTGACCGTTCGCGGCGAGGCGCGACCGGCGGCCGCCGCAACAGGCTACTTGCGGCTAGCATGATTGCCGGAATCCCGCTACCATGCCCTCGATGACGACGACCCAGCCTTTGCTCGACGCCGCCGCCCTGATCGCCGACACCGAGGCGGAGATCCTCCGGATCGTCAGCGATCGGGATCCCTCAACCGTCGGGGTCTATGAGATGGTCCGCTACCACCTCGGCCTCGATGGGTCAGGCGCGTCGGCCGGCAAGCGCATGCGGCCGCTGCTCGGGCTCCTCGCCTATGCCTCGATCGCCGGCGACTACCGACCGGCGTTGCCGGGTGCGGCGGCGGTCGAGCTGGGCCACAATTTCAGCCTCGTCCACGATGACATCGAGGATGGCGACCGGGAGCGACGGCATCGGCCGACCGTCTGGGCCCTCCACGGCGTCGCCCAGGCGATCAACACCGGCGACATGCTGTTCAGCCTCAGTCGGATGGCCCTCCATCGACTCTCCGACCTCGGCTTCAGCGACGCCAAGGTCCTTCGCCTGATGCGGCTGTACGACCAGACCTGTGTCGCGCTGTGCGAGGGCCAGTTCATCGACATTGCGACCAGCGAGAGCGACGACCTGATGTCGGTCGAGCTCTACTTCGACATGATCGGGCGCAAGACGGCGGCCCTCATCGCCGCCTCGATCGAGGCGGGCGCGCTCCTCGCGTCCGACGACGATGCGGTGATCGCGCGCTACCGAGCATTCGGCTGGGCGCTCGGCCTCGCGTTCCAGGTCAACGACGATCTCCTCGGAATCTGGGGCGCCGAGCAGACGACGGGCAAGGAAGCGTCGGACATCGCGCGCCGCAAGAAGACGCTGCCGGTGATCTACGCCTTCGAGCACGCCGGGCCCGAGGATCGCGAGCGCCTCGCGAAGCTGTACGGCAACGGCGGCCCGACGAACGACGACGTCGCCGAGATCATCGCGATCCTCGAGCGGACCGGCGCCCGCGACTTCACCCGCACCGAGGCCCGCCGCCACCGCGATGAGGCCCTCGCCGAGCTCGACGCGGCGGGCGTCGTCGACCCCGAGGCGCGTGCCCGTCTGGAGGAGATCATCGTCTCGGTGATCGCCGCCTGACGGAACGGAATCACGAGGCCTGGGTCCTCTCGCGACAACGGCATCGCCGTGGCGCGGCTCGTCGTCTCGGGATCCGAGAAGCCGCGGATCAGCGCGCATACGACAGCATCTCGCGAGGATGCTGCAGGAATCCCGAGCCCAGACTGCCGCCGGGCGCGACCTCCACGTGGTTGTTGAGGCATGCCGAGCAGCGACCCCTCAGGCCGCGATCGTGGCGGCAACCGATCGCGCCGGGCCGACCCGCCCTACTCGAACGCGTCGAGGAGCGGCTGCGCCTGGAACAGGTTGATCCCGCTCGCGACGAGATCGACGAGGGACTGCGCCTTGCGCTCCTCCTCGACCTGCTCGTCGATGAACCACTGGAGGAACTGGAGCGCGGTGTGGTCGGCCTCCTCGACGGCGGCCTTGGCCATCGCCTCGAAGCGCCCGGTGACCCGCTGCTCGCTCTCGAGCGTCAGCTTGACCGCGTCGAGCCCCGACTTGAATGACGTCTTCGATCGGGGCAGTGCCGGGAGGTCGAAGTCGATGTTCTGGTCGATGAGGAAGTCGATGACCTTCCTGGCGTGGGTCGCTTCCTCGATGGCCTGGTCGTGGAAGAGCTTGCCCCACCGATTCAGGCTCTGGCGCTGGAAGTAGATCGCGATCGCCTGGTAGTTCTGGTGGGCCGTCAGCTCGGACTCGATCTGGTCCACGAGCATGTCCGCGAGCCGTTTCGTGAGCATGGACAACTCCCTCGTCGTGCCTGGTGTCGTCAACGGTAGCGAGGGCCGCGCGAGCGGCCCCGATCGGTCAGCGGTCGCCGTCCTCGTCGAGGCGCGGCTCGCCATCCTCGTCCGTCCGCCTCCGGACGACGAGCACCTTGCCGACGCGCCGGCCATCGGTCGATTCGACCGTCAGCTGGAGCCCGTCGACCTCGACCACGTCGCCCGGTGACGGCACGCCGCCGATCCGGTGATAGATCAGGCCGCCGACGGTGTCGTACTCGTCCTTGTCCTCGAGCCCGAGGTCGGTGTCGAACAGCTCGGCGAGGTCGTCGACGTCGGCCCGGCCGTCGACCCGGTATTCGTCGTCGGACAGCCGGACGACCATCGGCTCCTCGGTGTCGTACTCGTCCTGGATCTCGCCGACGATCTCCTCGAGCAGGTCCTCGATCGTGAGCAGGCCGGCCGTTCCGCCGTACTCGTCGAGGACGATCGCGATGTGGACCTTCCGCCGCTGGAACTCGTGGAGGAGGTCGTCGATCGTCATCGACTCGGGCACGAAGACGGGCGTCCGGAGGAGCGAGCGGAGCGTCGGCCGCGGCGCACCCGGTGACTTCAGGATCGGCAGGAGGTCCTTCGCGTACAGGATGCCGAGCACCTCGTCGATCGACTCCTCGTAGACCGGAATGCGGCTGTGCCCCTCGTCGACGACCTTGTCGATCGCTTCATCCAGGGTGGCCGCGGCCTGCAGGGCGACGATCGCGATGCGCGGGATCATCACCTCGTGGAGGCGGCGCTCGCCGAGCTCGATGATCGAGTTGATCATCTGCTCCTCTTCGGCCTCCAGGACGCCCTGCTCGCCGCCGCGCTCGACGAAGAGCTTGAGCTCCTCGGTGCTGATCTGGCTCTGGTCGACGTCGCGCACGCCGAGCAGACGGTTCACGACATTGGTGACCCTGGTCAGCGCCCAGACGATGGGACGCAGAACGCGGCCGATGAACTCGACCGGCCCGCCCAGGAAGAGGGCGTACCGCTCCGGATGGGCCAGGGCAAGGGTCTTCGGGACGAGCTCGCCGAACACGATCGTCACGAAGCTCAGGAGCCCGGTGACGACGAGCAGGGCGATCACGCCGGCGTAGGGCTGGAGCGCGGGGATGGCCTCCAGGACCGACTTGAGCTGTTCGGTCAGGCTGACGCCGGCAAACGCCGCGGCGAGGAAGCCGACGAACGTGATTCCGAGTTGGATGACTGCGAGAAATCGGCCTGGCTGGGCAATCAGCTGGCGAACGCGAACGCGCGCCGCGGCGTCCCTCCTCGGCGAGCTGGTCGATCCGTGACCGGCGGACCGTGACCAGCGCGATCTCAGCCGCCACGAAGACCGCGTTCACGAGGATCAGGCCGACGATGATGAAGAGCTCGATCGGGTCCATCAGGCCTGGCCGCCGTCGTCGATCGCCGCCTCGGGCTCGGGTTCGGGCGCGGGCGCGGCGGGCTTCGGATCGCGCATCCGGGCCGGCATCCCGACGGCGAGCTTGCCGGGAGGTACGTCACGCGTCACGACGGCTCCCGCGCCCGTCCTGGCGTCGTCGCCGATCGTGAGCGGCGCCCGGAGCATCGTGTCGACCCCGAGGAAGACGCGCTTGCCGATCGTCGTCCGGTGCTTCGTGCGGCCGTCGTAGTTGGCGGTGATCGTGCCGGCGCCGACGTTCGTCTCGTCGCCCAGCTCGGCGTCGCCGAGATAGCTCATGTGGTGCTGCTTCACCCGCCGCCCGAGGCGGGTGTTCTTGAGCTCGGCGAAATTGCCGACCTCGGCGTCGGGCCCGACGTGCGAGCCCGCCCGGAGGTGGCTCAGCGGGCCGATCCGGGCGCCGTCCTCGACGACCGACCGCTCGACGATCGAGGCCCACACGAGGCAGCGGGCGCCGATCGTGCTGTCGACGATCTGCGACCCGGCCCCGATCGTGGTTCCCTCCCCGACCGACGTCGTTCCGCGCAGGATCACGTTCGGCTCGAGCGTCACGTCCTCGGCGAGGGTGACGGTGGCGTCGAGATAGACCGTCGAGGGGTCGCGCATCGTCACCCCGGCCCGCATGTGCTCGCTGTTGATTCGGGTCCGGAGGTCCCACTCGGCCTGGGCCAGCTCCGCCCGGTCGTTGATCCCGAGGAGCCGGCCGTCGTCCTCGACCGTCACGGCCACGACGAGCCGCCCGTCGGTCCGGGCCAGCTCGACGAGCTCGGTCAGGTACAGCTCGCCGGTCTTCGGCGAGGCGTTCAGGGCGCCGATCCGATCGCGCAACCAGGCCGCGTCGAACACGTACAGACCGGAGTTGATCTCGTTGATCGCGATCTCCTCGTCAGTCGCGTCCTTGCGCTCGACGATCCGCTCGACCGTGCCGGCGTCGTCACGGACCACCCGCCCGAGATGGGCCGGATCGATCGCGTCGACGGCGACGAGGGCGATCGCGGCCTCGTCGAGGCGGCGCTCGATGAGCAGCTCCTCGAGGAGGGAGGCTTCGAGGAGGGGCGCGTCGCCGGTCAGGACGAGGACCTCTTCGACATCGGCCGGGAGGGCGGCGAGGGCGGCCGCGACCGCATCACCGGTGCCGCGCGGCTCGGCCTGGAGCGCGTAGTCGACGGTGTCGCCAAGCGCGTCACGCACGGCGGCGGTCGCGGGGCTCGTGACGACGAGCGGGCGCCGCCCGGTGGCCTCGCGGCCGGCATCGACGACGTAGGCGACCATCGGCCGTCCGGCGAGCTGGTGGAGGAGCTTCGGCGTCCGCGACTTCATGCGCGTGCCGAGTCCCGCCGCCATCACGACGGCTGCCACGCGCGGAGACGTGCCGGGACTTGGAGGGTTCACGAGGGGCGACGCGAGCGGGCGAGGGTCGGGGAGGCGATCCCGACGCGGTCAGGGCCCGGCGCGTGTCGAGGAAGTGGTGTCATTGAAGAGTTTGGCGATGGTATGGGCGAGCCTCGGACAGTGTCAAACCTCGTAACGAGGCGGAGATCGTGTCAGCCGATCGCTCCAGTCGTTGCGCCCGCCGAGATCAGCCGGGCTGATGACCGCAGGCCTGCGCGGTCCATTTGATCGTGCGGTGTCCGGGGTTCGACCGGCCATCCGTGCGCGGCCGAGCGTGGACGCCTCCTCCTGGCGCCCGTCGATGCCGTGGAAGGTGGCGCTGCATCACTGGGCTGGTATCGCGCAGCGGAGGATCGCGGTTGGGCAGCCGCGACCTCGCTCTCGAGACGGGCCAGCGGGCCGCGAGCTCGGATCACGCACGGCGGTCCGACACCGCGTCTGCGAGCGGGCGGCGCGCGATCGCCTCGATCTCGACCAGTCCACCCTTCGGCAGACCGGCCACGCCGATCGTCGAGCGGGCCGGCGGCGGCGTCGGCATGAACTTGGCGTAGACCGCGTTGACCGCCGCGAAGTCGTTCACGTCGGCCAGGAAGATCGTCGTCTTGACGACGTCGTCGAAGCCGAGCCCGGCGGCGTCGAGGACCGACTGGAGATTGCGCAGCGACCGCTCCGCCTGGGCCTCGACGCCATCGGCGAGCTCGCCCGTCGCCGGATCGATTCCGAGCTGGCCCGAGCAGAACACGAGGTCGCCACTCCGGATGCCCTGGCTGTAGGGGCCGAGCGCGGTCGGGGCACCGTTCGTCTGGATGGCATGGCGCGTCATGCGTGGCTCCTTGCGGTCGGTGGGTCGAGGGTGATCAGGTCCTCGGACGTGGTCAGGAAGGTGGTCGCGGCGATGAACGGCGGATCGTCACCGGGAGGATCGATGAAGCCGGTCGAGACGGCCGCCCGGACCGATGCCGCAGCCTCGTCCGCCTCGTCGAGCGAAGGATAGAGCGCCCAGAGCGTCGGACCCGAGCCGGACAGGCCGATCGGGCGGACGAGCAGGCGGGCGAGGGCGCGGCGCAGCGCGACCAATCCGTCCACGACCGTCGCCGCGGCCGGCAGGAGGTCATTGGACGACGCGAGCACGCCGGCTCGCTCCAGGAGCTGGCGGGCGCTCATCCCCGATCCGAACTCGGCGGCGAAGTGCTCGGAGCTGCGGGCGGCGACTCCCGGTTGGCCCATCGCGCCGCCCGACCAGGCCGCGAACACGTCCGCCGTGTGGGCAGCGACGGCCGGCGTCACGAGCAGGAGACCCGGGACCCGCTCCGCCGCGAGCGGTCGCAGGCCCCGGAGCGGCCTCACCCGCTCGCCGCGACCCTCGACGAGCGCCGGGCCGCCCGCGAAGAAGAACGGCACGTCGCTGCCGATCGAGGCGGCCAGGACGGTCCGCTCGGCGTTACCCAGGATGTCCGTCGCCGACCAGGCCTCGAGGGCGCCGTCGATCGTGGCCGCGGCGTCGCTGCTTCCGCCGGCGAGACCAGCCGCTACCGGAATCCGCTTGTCGAGCCGGATGGCGAGCGCCGGGGGTGGCTCCGCCAGGTGTGGCCGGAGCGCGCGGCGCATGACGGCGAGGGCGCGCATCACGAGGTTGTCGGCCGGCGGCCCGGCGTCGAAGCCATCGACCCGCAGGCTGTCCCGCGCATCTGGCGACGGGTCTGCGGCGAAGCTCAGCCGGTCGGCCAGCGCGAGCGGGGCCATGACCGAGTGGAGCGTGTGATAGCCGTCGTCGCGGCGGCCGACGACGGCAAGCGTCAGGTTCAGCTTGGCCGGCGCGACACGGACGACCGGCGTCACGCGGCGGGCCGGGTCGGCGAGCGTCACGAGACGTCCTCGCCGCCGCGCCGGCGCGGCTCCGCACGATCCGGGCCGATCTCGCCGAACGCCTCGAGCAGAGCCAGCCACTCCCCCACCGCAACGGTCTGTGGCCGCCGGTCCGGAGCGATGCCGGCGGCGGCGAGCGCGGCGCTGACCCGGTCCGGCTCCACGGGGAGCTGCCGCGTCAGGACGTTGTGGAGCATCTTGCGGCGCTCCCGGAACGACGCCTGGACGAGCCGCCAGAGGGCGTCCTCAGCCTCGGGCGTCGGCAGCCGGTCGTCGTCCGGGTACGGCTCGACGACGATGACGGCCGATCTCACTGCGGGTTCCGGCTCGAACGCGGTCGGCGGCACCTCGAAGGCGATCCGGACCTTGGCGTGGTACTGGACGAACACGCTCAGGTAGCTCATCCCTCCGGGCGGCGACGCAATCCGCTCGGCGACCTCGCGCTGGACCATCAGGACGAGCCGCTCCGGCCGCGGCGTCGCACCGAGCAGGCGGTGGAGGATCGGGCTCGTGATGTGGTACGGCAGGTTGGCGACGACGTCATACGGCGGCGGGACGACCCGCGTGAGGTCGAGATCGAGCGCGTCGCCGTCGATCAGCCGCAGCCGGCCGCCATCGAGCTCGTCCGCGAACCGGTCGCGCAGGAACAGCGCCAGGCCCCGGTCGAGCTCGACCGCCGTGACCTCCGCGCCGGTCTCCAGCAGGCCGCCGGTGAGAAACCCGAGCCCCGGCCCGATCTCGAGGACGTGGCGGCCGGGCGCGGCCGCCGCCTCGGCGAGGATCGCCTCCAGAACGTCCGGATCGGCGAGGAAGTTCTGGCTCATCGCGTGGCGGGCCCGAAGGCCCGCGTCCTTGAGCGTCCGGCGCACGACGGCGGGATCGATCCGGACGAGCCGGGGTGACCGCACCGGCGCCGGCTCCGGCGCCGGCGCCGGCGCCGGCGCGGAGACGGTCGCGGGCGCGGGATCCGCGGCGGGCCCGGTCTTCGTCATCGCCGCGCCAGCGGCAGGGACGGACTGGCGTCGAGGGCAAGGTCGGCGCGCTCGCCGGCCAGGAATCGACGCGCCCCGGCCGCCCCGATCATCGCCCCGTTGTCCGTGCACAGCGCCGGCCGGGGCACGATCAGCGGCAGCCCCCGTGCCTCGGCCTCGCCGAACAATCGTGCGCGCAGCGCACCGTTCGCGGCCACGCCTCCGCCCAGCACGATGGATCGGGCGCCGACCTCCTCGGCCGCCCGGATCGTCTTCGTCACGAGGACGTCGACCACGGCATCCTGGAACCCCCACGACAGCTCGGCGACCGCCGCCGTCGGAGAGCCGCGCGTCGGGCTCGGCGAACGCGCCCGCGCCGATCGGCAGTCCCTCGCCGGCCCGTGCCTCGTCGATCGTCCGACGGGCCGCCGTCTTGAGCCCGCTGAAGCTGAAGTCGAAGCTGTCGCCGAGCCAGGCCCGTGGGAACGCGGCGTCGTGGCGGCTCGCGCCGTCGGCGGCGCGCGAGACGGCCGGCCCGCCGGGATACGGCAGCCCGAGGAGTCGGCCGACCTTGTCGAACGCCTCACCGGCGGCGTCATCGACCGTCTGGCCGAGAAGCCGATATGTCAGGTGGTCGCGCATCGCGACGAGGAAGGTGTGGCCACCCGACACGATCAGCGCGACGAGCGGAAAGAGCGGTTCCTCACGATCGTCCTCGCCGGGGTCCGTCAACCACGCCGCATACAGGTGGCCTTCGAGATGGTTGACTCCGACGAGCGGCTTGTCATGGACCCACGCGATCGTCTTCGCGAAGTTGATCCCGACGAGCAGCGAGCCCGCCAGGCCCGGCCCGTGGGTCACGGCGACGCCATCGACGTCGTCGACGGTCACGCCGGCATCGGCAAGCGCCTGGTCGAGGACCGGCACGATCCAGCGGAGGTGGGCCCGGGCGGCGACCTCGGGCACGATCCCGCCGGTCGCGGCGTGGAGCGCGGTCTGGCTCGCGACGACGTTCGAGAGGATCCGTCGGCCGCCGTCGATCACGGCGATGCCCGTCTCGTCGCACGACGATTCGACGGCGAGCAGGAGCGGGCCGGCGAGCGAGCCGCCACCGCGCGGGCCGGGAGATGCAGCCGTCACGGTCCTGGCTCGCCCGGCGGCTCGTCCCGACGCTGCCGCGTGTCCGGCTCCGGGTCCGGCTCGAACGGGCCGGTTGGCGCCGGCCCATCGTCGAGGGTTGCCCGGAGGCGCGCGATCCGGGTGTCGAGCGAGGTCTCCCCGAACGACTCGGTCGTCATGATCAGGGCATCCTCGTTGTTGTCGCTGTAGTAGCGCGGCCGAAGGCCGACGGGCCGGAAGCCGTACTTCTCGTACAGCCGGCGTGCGGCCAGGTTCGACAGGCGGACCTCGAGCGTCGCCTCGCGGGCGTGGCGATCGCGGGCCAGGTCGAGGAAGGCGAGCAGCAGCCGCTCACCGATCCGCTGGCGGCGCCACGCGGGATGGATCGCGAAGGTGGTGATGTGGGCCTCGTCGACCATCAGCCACAGCCCACCGTAGCCGACGATCCGGCCGTCGATCCGGGCGACGAGATACGAGGCGAGGCGGTTCGTCGTGAGCTCGCTGCGATAGGCGTTCTCGGGCCACGGTGTCGTGAAGGATGCCTGCTCGATCAGCTGGACCTCGTCGAGATCCTCGAGCCGCATCGCCTCGATCGTCAGCTTCACCGGGGGTCGCGCGACCATGCGACCTCCCCGGTCTCGCGCTCGACCCCGCGCGGCAGGCTGACGTACTCGGGCACGAGCCCCGCGAGGTCGTCGCCGTTGGCGGTTCCGGCGCGGTCGCCATCCGCCAGACGCGACGCTCCGCGCCGGAGCAGCGCTGTCGCGAAACCCGTTCGTGCGGACTCGCCGCGGGCGAGCGCATCGGGTGCGGCGCGGCCGACGAGATCGAGGGCGACCACGACGTCCTCCGGCCGCAACGCCGGCTCCGACCCTCCGGGCAGGAGGACGGCCGCCGAGCCGGGCCGGATCTGCAGACGATCGTTGGGCCCGGCCGGCAGGAGGAGCACGCCATGCTCGGCGGTGCCGCTGGCGTCGAGCAGAGCCTCGGCGGTCGAGACGCCGGCGATCGGCACGCCGAGCTCGTGGGCGAGGGCCTTGGCGGTCGCGATCCCGACGCGCAGCCCGGTGAAGGCGCCGGGGCCCGTCCCGACGATCACGCCGCGGATCCGGGACCGGCGCAGGTTCGCCTCGCCGGTGAGGCGCCCGATCGCGGGGAGCAGCTGGGCACCGTGGGTCCGGCCCGCGTCCCAGGTCGAGACCGCGAGCGGCGTCCCGTCCGGCGCGGCGGCCGCAACGACGACCCGGCTCGTCGCGGTGTCGATGGCGAGGAGCCAGGGGCGGCGGCCGTTCGTCGCGTGGTCGGTCATGGTGTCGCTTCGCCGCTCGGCCGTGCCACTTCGCCGCTCACGCCGCGAGGCAACGGGGCGTTCTCGCTGCCCCGCGGCAGGGCCTCGATGTAGCGGCCATAGGCGGTGTCGTCGGTGGCGATCGTGATGTCCCGACCGTCCTCCCCGCTGCCCGCGATCCGGACGTCCAGCCGGCCGGCAGGCAGGACGTCGCCCATCCGCTCCGGCCACTCGACGACGGTGAGGCCGTCGGCCTGGCGGTCGTCGATGACGCCGCCGGCCAGGGCATCGGCCGCGTCCGCCAGGCGATAGAGATCGACGTGGAAGAGCGGCAGCCGCCCGAGGTACTCGTTCATGAGGATGAAGGTCGGCGAGGTGATGGTGGCGTCGATGCCCAGACCGCGGGCGACGCCCTTGGCGACCTGCGTCTTGCCGGCCCCGAGATCGCCCCATAGGCAGATGAGATCGCCGGCGGCAGCGACCCGGCCGAGCCGCTCGCCCAGGGCGATCGTCTCGTCGGCGGACCGCGTCCGGACGCGAGCGCGGAGCAGGGCGGCAGCGGGCATGTCAGGCGTCCCGCCGGCGTGCCGGCATCGCCATCGTCAGGCGAACCGCTCGAGGTCGGCGATCGGGATCGATACGGCCGGCTCGTCGCCCAGGACGACCCAGCCGGCTTCGAGGAACGTGCCGCCGGCGAACCGTCGCACCCCGGCCAGACCTGCCCACCGTCCCTCCTCGCCCGCGTGCTCGCCGGATCGGACGCGGACATGACCGTCGGCGGCGGGAGCGACCGAGATCTCCGGCTCGTCGAACACCATCGCCGGGGGATCGATCGTGATTGCGACGGTCTTCCCGGCGAGCGCTTCGAGGACGGCCGCGACCGGGCCGGCGATCGGGCGCCGGATCGCGCCGTCGAGAACGAGGACCGCGAACGGCGGCAGGCGATGCAGGGCGGCGCGCTGGCGCGCCTCGGACGCCATGAAGTCGCGCCGCTCCTTGCCGGCAAGGCCGCTGACGACCACGCCCCGGACGCCCATGGCCCGGGCTCGGGTGAGCGCCTCGGCGTCGACCCGCGAGCCGATCACGAGGATGGTCCCGGCCAGACCGACATCGAGCGATGTCGAGCGCAGCCGGCCCTGGCGCTGATCGCCGCGCTCGCTGCCGAGCGACAGCCGGCCGTACGTGGGGTCGCCGAGCGCCTCCACCCCATGCAGCGCCCGGCCCTGGGCGCGGACGCGGATGGCGACCCCCGGCCGCACGTCGCGGACGACCCCCGCGAGCGGGCACTCGACCGGCTCGGGATGCTCGCCCGCCGCGAGCGCCCAGTGGCCTCCATGCTCGTAGAGCAGCTCGCCGGTCTCCGCTCCCGCGCCCCGCCGCAGGCGGACGCCGGTCGGCTGACCGCTCGTCGACCAGCGGTCGCCGACCTTCGCATCGTCGCCCGTCGCCGACGCGGCCAGCTCCACCAGCCGCGAGTCGCGAAGGCGCTCGCCGATCGTGGTTCCGGCCACGATCGCATCGCCGGCCTTGACCAGCGCCTGGTCTCCCGGCGCGAGCGGGAAGAGGACCTCGAGCGGACCGCCCAGGAGCGGCCGGCACCCGACGAGATCGAGGCCACGCAGCTCGCCGGGCTCGCCGGTGGCGAGGGCCTGGCCACCGAAGGCGCCGTTCGCGGTGGCCGCCGGATCGCGGTCGGTCGGTCGCGTCTGCGTCGTGCTCATCGGTCGCGCGTCAGCCACAGGGACTCCTGCCAGGCCTCGAGCAGCTCGCGCCGCCGGTCCATCCGCTCGGGCAGGCGCAGCGGGACGTCGCGCAGGTCGACGAGGAGCCCGCCCAGCCCACCCGACACGTCGATGGCGAAGCGCCGGCCGCGGGTCCCGAGCCGGACGGCGTCGCGGAACTGGAACTCGGCCGTGGCGACCTCGCCCGGCGGCAGGTCGACGACCTCGAGGGCTCCCGGCACGAGATCGGTCACGCTGGAGCCCGTGCCCGCGTGGACCGTCATCCGTCCCGCACTGGCGCCCGCCCGGATGCCGCCCGGGATGACGACGCTGCCGAGGGGGGTCAGGAGATCGTCGACGAGGTCCGCGAGCGCCTGTCGCCGCTCGGTGGCGTCGGGGATGACGCCGATCGTGCCGAGAAGCCGGGCGTGGTCCTGGGCGAGGGCGATCGCGCCGGGTCGGCGCAGGACGTCGGCGACGGCGAGGGCCACGGCCGGGCCCGGAGCCACCGCGAACGCGCCGCCGGCCACGACGACGAGATCCGGTGCCGGCAGGGCGGATTGCTCGGGCGTCGCCTCGACGAGGATCGTCAGCGCAGCGCGGGCAGCGGCGAGCCGGAGGCGGGCGCCGTCGCCGGCGATCCCCGACCACGGCCAGAGGCGCAGCTCGCGCAGGCGATCGCGCAGGCGATGGCGATCGAGCGGCATCGTCGACCAGGCGAGGACCCGGTCGACGGTCCCGTCCGTGGACTCGGGCGGGACGAGGCAGGCGTCGGCGATGATCGACACGATCGGCTCGGCATCGCTGCCGCCGATCCCCGGTCCAGCGGTCGCCCGGAGACCACCGTTGAACCCGATCTCGATGAGCTCGACCCGGCGATCGAGGACGTCGGCCAGCGCGCCGACCGCCCGGCCGGCTGCGCGGCGCGGGTCGTCGGGGCCGCCGCGGATCTCGTCGAGGAGCAGCCGCAGCGCCGAGCCCGGCGGATCGCCGGCGGCCGCTGCAGGTGCGAGGAGCAGCTCGCCGCTGCGCTCGCCGGCCGCGGACTCGATCCGCTCCAGATGATCGGCCATGGCCCCGGCCAGGACCACGGTCAGAACGGGCCGGCGTGCGACGGCGCCGGCGACGATCGCGGCCAGCTCTTCGAGCTGCCGCCGTTCGTCGGCGCCGGGCGGATCGCCGGCTCCGACGAGGAGGACGTCGACGTCGCGGTCGAGCAGGCGGTTCGTGAGGTGGAGCGCGTCGGTGCCGTCGAGGGTCGCTGCGAGCGTCCGCCAGCCGGAGCGCCGGGCCGCCGCCACCAGCGGCTCCCCGGCCCGCTCCGAGACCGCCGTCACGAGGATCGTCCGCTCCGGTGCGCTCCGGGCGACCAGTCGCGGAAGCTCGGCGGCAAGCCGGGGCGCGTCGACCGTTCCGTCGTCGTCGGTCAGGCCGATCGCGGCGCTCAGCTCCGGATCGGCCGCGGCCACGCGCCGGACGAGCTCGACGATCAGGCCGTCGGCGCTGCTGGCCGCGGGCACGGCCAGTGAGCCGATCAGACGCCAGCGGTGCGCGAGCCGGCCGATCATGGCCGCCGAGAAGGTCGCGGCGCCGAGGTCGAGGGCGAGGAATGCGCGGGGATCCGAGGTCACCCGACCATGCTACCCCGGGCCAATGACCTCGACCCGGTTCCGCTCTGGATCACGCTGAACGATGCGCGTGGCGGGCAAGGCCCGGATCGATCGCCGGGTGGCGCCCGTCAGGCGTCCCAGGTGATCTCTTCGTCGATCTCTTCGAGCCGGGCGATCAGGAGCTCGATCCCGGCGTCGTCGGCCAGGATCTCCGAGGCCGACTCGTCGTCACCGCCGAAGAGCCCGCGCAGGACCGGGTCGAAGAACAGCATCGCGTTGGCCCCGAGCGGGCGATACGGCCGGCTGGCCTCCAGGAAGTGGACCGCCGGCCCGGTCAGGCCCCGGAGCTGGATTTCCCGCGCGACGCGCTCGACCAGCTCGTCGCGCTGCTCCTCGGACCGCTCATACGGCATCGTCATGCGCGAGCCGTCCCGATCATGTGACGGAAGTCGGCGGACGCCTGCATCGTCGAGCCCGTGGCCTGATCGGAGCGGCTCTCGGTCTCGATCGCAATCTCGAACGCGCTGGTAGGCCGCCGCGCCGCGCATCGCGAGCGTGACGTGCTCGATGATCGGCGAGCGGGTCAGCTCGTCGCGAATCGCCCGGACCGTCACCCGAGCCGCCTCGTCGAGCGGGAAGCCGCCGACGCCGGTGCCCATCGCCGGGAACGCGATGCTCGCGATGCGGAGCTCGCGAGCGCGGGCCATCGCGTTCCGGACGGCGCGATCGATGACATCGCCGCTGGTCCGGCGGTCGCGGTCGAGCGACACGGCGTGGATCACGGCCCGAGCAGCGAGCCGGCCGGCCGGCGTGACGATCGCCTCGCCGAGCGGAACCGGGGCCTGGCGGACGGCCGCGAACTCGATCGCGTCCCCGCCGGCACGCTTGATCTCGCCGGCCACGCCCGTCGACATCCACAGCGACACGTTGGCCGCGTTCACGATGGCGTCGACCTCGAGGTCGCAGATGTCGCCGTTCCAGAGCTCGATCCGGGCCACGGGTTCTCCAGCTGGGCAAGGGGGCGCGAGCCGGTCAGACCGGCCGCCGCATCGTACACCCGGGCCAGACGCGCGGACATCGCCGTCACGACCTCCCACGAGTTCGTGGTGCGCCATCGCGCCACCTCCGCGGCGCTGATCTCCTCGGCGCCCTGGCGGCCGATCAGGACGACCTCGTCGTCGAGGTCGACGGGCCCGCCGGGCACGGCGCTCACGTCGATCATCGTCGCGTCCATCGCCACGTTGCCGACGACCGGCACCCGGACGCCGCGGACGAGGACCTCCGCCCGGTTGGAGAGCGAGCGCGGCCAGCCGTCGCCGTAGCCGAGGGGGAGGGTCGCGATCCGGCTCGCCCGGGGCGTCCGCCAGGTCGGCCCGTAGGACACGCCGTGGCCTGCCGCCAGGTCGGCGACCCGGACGGGACGAGCGCGGAGCGACAGGATCGGGCGAAGCTCGCGGGCCGCCGGCAGGAGATCGTCGAGCCCGATCCCGGCCGCGGCCAGCTCGTCGGGTACGAGGCCGTACGTCGCGAGGCCGGGTCGGACCGCGTCGTAACGCGGCGCGGTCCCGAGCAGGATGCCGGCGCTGGCGGCGAGATGACGGCGAGCGACCGCGATGCCGGCGGCGGACAGCCCAACGAGGGCTTCCTCGAAGCGCGCGACCTGCTGCTCGGTCAGGTCCGCGACCTCCGCCTCCTGGAGGTGCGACCATACGCCGCCGATCCGGGCGCCACTGCGCGAGGATGCGCCGGGCAACGTCCACGACGTCGTCCGGCGGGACGCCACCGCGCCCAAGGCCGGTCTCGACCTCGAGCTCGATCGACAGGCGGTCCGCGACGCCGGCGGCAACCGCGGCCGCGAGCATCTCGCCGAGAGCGCTCGCGGTCCCGCCCGCGACCCCGATCCCGCGCTCCGCGGCGTCGACGGCCCCACTCGGCGGGATCGGGTAGAGCACGAGGATCGGAGCCGTCACGCCGCTGTCGCGGAGGACGATCGCCTCGTCGAGCGTCGCGACGCACAGGCCGTCGGCGCCGGCAACCGCCAGCGTCCGGGCCACCGGCACCATCCCGTGGCCGTAGGCGTCGGCCTTGACCACCGGCAGGATCGCGATGCCGTCGCCGGCCATCGCGCGCAGGACGGCCAGGTTCGCCGCCAGCGCAGTCGTGTCGATCTCGATCCAGGCCGTTCGCCGGAGGGGCGGCAGCCCCGCCTCCGCCAGGCGCGCCTCGATCGGCGTCCGCGGGCTCGCCGGCTCGTCGGTCACGTCAGAGCGCGACTGCCGCGGTGGCGAGCCCCAGGCCCGGCGCCCGGCCCGGCAGCCGGATCTCCGGGCGCCGGAATCGCGGGCCCGGGCGCATCCGGCTGGGCAGCACCGCCGGTCGCCGGCGGGCGTGACCCGAAGCCGAGCCGGCCGCCGGCGGCCCGGCGCTCGGCCAGGGCGGCGAGGCGCTTGCGGGCGAGGGCGATCGGCTCCGGCAGGTCCGAGGCAAGCAGCCCGGCGTCGCCGAACCGCTCCCGGACGGTATCCCCGGCGAGGCCGTGGAGGTACACCCCGAGTCGGGCGGCATCGTACGGGGCGAGATGCTGGGCCAGGAGCGAGCCGATCGTGCCGGCCAGGACATCGCCGGTTCCACCGGACGCAAGAGCCGGGTTCTCGAACGGCGCGACCGCGACCCGCCCGTCCGGGGCGGCGATGACGGTCTTCGCCCCCTTCAGGACGACGACCTGGCGCCACGTCGCCGCGGCGTCGCGGGCGGCCTTCGCCCGGGCGGGATCGTCGCCGGAGAGGTCGCCGTCCTCGTCGGGATCCCGTCCGCTGCCCGCCCGGAGCCGGGCGAACTCGCCGGCATGGGGCGTGAGGACGCTCGGACGGCGATCCCCGCCCCACCAGCCCTCGAGCGTCGCCAGGGAGCGGAGCGCCTCCGCGTCGAGGACGATCGGCGCCGCCCCGGCGTCGTCGCCCGTCGCGAGGAGCATCCGGACGAGCTCGGCGGTCGCGAGCCCCGGTCGCAGCCCGGGACCGACGACGATCGCGTCGTGGTCGTGGTCGAGGATGCGCGCCAGGGCGGGCTCGGGATCGATCTCCTCGACGTCGTCCTCGGGCAGGCCCATCGTCGTGGCCTCAATGACCTTGGCCGCAAACAGCGGCTGGAGCGACTCGGGCACCGCGAGCGTCACGAGCCCGGCGCCCGCCCGGCCGGCCGCGCGACAGACCAGGAGCGCCGCACCGGCGTAGTCAAGCGATCCGGCGATGACCAGGACCTTGCCGAAGGCGCCCTTGTGGCCGCGCTTGTCACGGGCCGGCAGGAGACGCCGATGCGATCGCGTCATCGAGGAGCTCGGCGCCCTCGACCGGGAGAGCCGCGGCTTCGGCTGCCGCGGGTGGCGGCGAATCGTGACGGGCGAAGCCCAGCCGTCGGTTGGGACCGGTCACGGCTCGCGTCCCGGCGTCGCGCGCCGATCCTCGGCCGCGACCGGAGTCTCGTCGAGCGCCGCGTTCGCCTCGTGGAGCGCCCGGAGCCGCTCCATCCGATCGAGCAGCCGCCGCTCGCGATCGTCGAGCCGCTGCTCGATGTCGAGCGGGAAGACGTACCGCCCGCCCGTCGTCCGGACGCCGAACGCGATCGCGACGGCGTAGTCGGATTCGTGGGTGATCGACACGGCGATCCGGTCCATCCCGAGCTGCTCGGCGCGCGCCGCCGCCCGGCCGTGGAGCCGGACCGACGGCTGGCCGGTCGGCAGCCGTTCGATCTCGATGTCGCGCCAGCCGATCCCGCGGACGCCGAGCCCGAGGACCTTGGACACCGCCTCCTTCGCCGCCCAGCGACCGGCGAACGTCTCGGGCCGCATCCGGACGTAGCGCTGCTCGTTGGTCGTCAGGACCCGCTTGGAGAACCGCTCCCCGAACCGCTCGATCGACGCCCGGATCCGGTCGACCTTGATGATGTCGATGCCGAGCTCCGTCGTGCCCGCGGGCACGCCGCCGAGCGCGCTCGTGGCGGCACCGGGCTCGACCGACATCCTCGACCTACTCGACCGTGACGGACTTGGCCAGGTTGCGTGGCTGGTCGACGTCGGTGCCGCGGGCGACCGCGACGTAATAGGCGAACAGCTGGAGCGGGATGATCCCGATGACCGGGCTCAGGACCTCGTGCGTGTCCGGCACGTACCAGACGTCGTCGGCGTAACGCCCGATCTGCTCGTCGCCCTCGGTCGCGACCGCCAGGACGCGGGCGTCGCGCGCGCGGCCCTCCATGACGTTGCTGATCAGCTTGTCGTAGACCCGCGAGCGGGTCGCCACCGCGACGAGCGGGTACTCGGCGTCGAGAAGCGAGATCGGACCGTGCTTGAGCTCGCCGGCGGCGTAGCCCTCGGCATGGACGTAGCTCACCTCTTTCAGCTTCAATGCGCCCTCGAGCGCCGTCGGCATGGCATAGCCGCGGCCGACGAACATGAAGCCGCGCGAGTTGACGTAGCGCCGGGCGATGGTCTGGGCGCCGGCCACGTTCCCGTCGATCGCGCGCTGGGCCGCGCCCGGCAGGGCGTGCAGCGCTTCGGCCAGCGCGGCCTCGGCCTCGTCCGTGAGCGCGCCGCGGATCCGGGCGATCGCGGCCGCGAGGATGACGAGCGTCGTCACCTGGGTCGTGAAGGTCTTCGAGGCGGCGACCGCGATCTCCGGGCCGGCCTGGAGGAACACGACCGCGTTGGCCTCGCGGGTGATCGCCGATCCGACCGTGTTGGTCACCGCGATGATCGGGCTCCCCTGCTCGCGGGCGTGGCGGGTCGGGGCGATCGTGTCGGCGGTCTCGCCGGACTGGGTGACGGCGATGACGAGCGTCTTGCCGTCGAGCGGCGGCGGGCTGTAGCGGAACTCCGAGCCGACCGTCGCGCGAGCCGGCAGCCCGGTCCACTCCTCGATCGCCGCGGCGCCGACGAGGGCGGCGTAGTACGCGCTGCCGCAGGCGACGAGCTCGACCCGGGTCGCCGCCCGGAGCTGCTCGGCGAGGTCGTCGATCTCGGCCAGGCGGATGTTCCCGTCACGGGTCACCCGGCCGGCGATGCACTGGCGGAGCGCCTCCGGCTGCTCGTGGATCTCCTTGATCATGAAGTGGTCGAAGCCGCCCTTCTCGGCGGCCTCGGGTGTCCAGTCGAGGATCGTCTCGGCTCGCTCCCGGACGTTGCCGTCGATGTCGGTGATCACGGCGCCGGTCGGACGGACGTCGGCAACGTCGCCTTCCTCGAGGTAGATGATCCGGTTCGTGTGGGCCAGGATCGCCGCGACGTCGCTGGCGATGAAGCTCTCCTCGCCGTGGCGGCCGACGACGAGCGGCACGTTCTGGCGGGCGCCGACGAGCCGGCTGATCTCGCCCTTGTGCATGACGACCAGGGCGTACGCGCCGTCGAGCTGGCGGAGCGTCGCCCGGACGGCGTCGGCCAGGTCGCCCGGCGTAGGCCTCCTCGACGAGATGGGCGATCGCCTCCGTGTCCGTCTCGGAGGTCAGGGTGTGGCCGCGCGCCTCGAGCCCGTCGCGGAGCTCGCTGAAGTTCTCGATGATCCCGTTGTGGATGACCGTGATGTTGCCGGTGCAGTCCTGGTGGGGATGGGCGTTCAGGTCGTTCGGCCGGCCGTGGGTCGCCCAGCGGGTGTGGGCGAGGCCGATCGCGGCGTGCGGCGTGCGGTCGACGAGCGCGGTCTGGAGGTTGGCGAGCTTGCCGGCCCGCTTCTCGACGAACAGGTCGCCGGCCTCGTCGACGAGGGCGATCCCGGCCGAGTCGTAGCCGCGGTACTCGAGGCGCTGGAGGCCCTCGATCAGGATCGGGCCGGCTTCGCGGGGCCCCGTGTAGCCGACGATTCCGCACATGTCGCTGATCTCCTCCGCGTCCCGCGGCAGCGACCGCCGGGCCAGGTTCCGTGCTCGCGCCCCTCGGCGCCGGCGCTCAGTTTAGTCGCTCGCCTGCGAGGGTCGCGATCGCGTCGGCCAGCTCGGTCACGAGGGCGGCGTCCGGGCCCTCGACCATCACCCGCAGGGCCGGCTCCGTGCCGGACGGCCGGACGAGCACCCGGCCGGCCGGCCCGAGGCGCTCCTCGGCGTCGCGGATCGCCCGCTGCATCGCCGGATCGCCCTCCCACTGGTCGCGGTGGCGGGCCTTCACGGCGCGCTGCTGCTGGGGCAGCAGCGGGATCCGCGCCGCCAGCTCGGCCAGCGGCCGGCCCGCCCGGGTCATCACCCGGAGGACCTCGAGGGCGGTCACGATCCCGTCGCCGGACGTCGTGTGCTCGAGGATGATCACGTGGCCGCTCTTCTCGCCGCCCAGGCCGGCCCCCGACACCTGCATCCCCTCGAGGATGTACTTGTCGCCGACGGGGGTCCGGATCACGTGCCCGCCGGCCGCCTCGAGCGCCGCCTGGAGCCCGCCGTTCGAGAGGACCGAGACGACGAGCGCGCCCTCGGCCGAGGACGCCGCGCTCGATCCGGTCGAGGGCCAGGATCCCGAGGACCTGGTCGCCGTCGACGATCCGGCCCGTCGCGTCGACCGCGATCAGGCGGTCGGCGTCGCCGTCGAGGGCGAACCCGACGTCGGCGCCGCGCTCGCGAACCGCCTCGGCCAGCGAGGCGGGCGAGGTCGCCCCGGATTCGACGTTGATGTTGATCCCGTCGGGATCGTTGTGGATCACCTCGACGCTCGCCCCGGTCGCGGCGAGGATCTCCGGCCCGACCACGCCGCCCGACCCGTTGGCGCAGTCGAGGACGATCCGGAGGCCGGTCGCATCGATCCCGCCGGCCAGCCCCAGCCGATGCTGGCGGTAGCGGTCGAGCAGGCTCGGGTCGACGACCGACCGGCCGATCTCCGCGTTGCCGACCGAGCCGAGCTCCTCGCTCCGCCAGATGAGCTGCTCGATCTCCTCCTCGATCCCGTCGTCGAGCTTGAGCCCCTGGCGATCGAGGACCTTGAGGCCGTTGTCCTCGGCCGGGTTGTGCGACGCCGAGACCATGATCCCGGCGGCGAACTCGCCGGTCCCGGCCAGGATACGCGAGCGCCGGCGTCGGGACGCAGCCGGCGATCCGGACGTCCGCCCCGAGGCTGGTCGCGCCCGCGGTGATCGCGGCCACGAACATGTCGCCGGATCGGCGCGTGTCCTGGCCGACGACGAGCTGGCCGCCCTTGCCGACCAGCTGGTGGGCGGTCGCCCGCCCGAGCGCGTACGCGAGCGTCGGCTTGAGCTCGACGTTGGCGACGCCGCGGATGCCGTCGGTGCCGAACAGGCGGGCCATCGTCAGCCGCCGGCCGACGGCGGTGGGCCGCCCGACGGAGTGCGTCGCGCCGATCGTGACCGTGACCGTCGCCGGCGCGATCGCGATCACGTTCAGCCCGGCCTGGACCGAGATCGTGAGGGTCACCTCGTGCACGCCGACGTCGAGGTCTGCCACGTTCGCGTTGACCGTGAGGGTCGCGCCGCTCAGCCGATCGAGGTCGACGGGCGAGCCGCCGATCGTCAGCTGGACCTGCTGGACCGAGAGGGCATAGGTCCGATCCGATCGGGCGCCGATCGGCACGACGCCGGCGTTGAACGTCCGGCTCTCGGTGACGGCCCGGACGGCGACATGGACATCCACCGGTGACGGGCGTGACCGGCGTCACGCCGGCCGGCAGGGCGAACGGCAACGGTGACGTCGAAGTCCGCGGTCCGCCCGTCCAGCGAGATCGGCTCCGTGCGAGCGTTCGCGATGGTGGCCAGATCGGCCGCCTCACCCTGGAGCGACACGACGGTCGCGGACAACGTCACTCGCTCGACCTCGAAGCCGGGGCTCAGGCTGCCGACGATGTCGGGCACGATCGGGACGCTCGCGGTCGTCCGGTTCTTGTAACACGAGCATCGAGACGTGGACGGAGGCCGGCTCGACCTCGACCTCGCGGACGCGCTCGCCGAGCTCGTCGATCGGCGCCAGGGCGAAGTCGCGATCGACGTCGATGCCCGAGTTGTCGATCGGGACGACCGCGCGCACGGCGGCACGACCCGAACGACGTCGGACTGCGCGCCCGCGGACGGTCGCCGACGGTCAACGACGCGACCGGCGGGTCGATCGCGAGACCCTCCGGGAACGGGTCCCGGAACGACGTCGACCGGGACGTCCTTCGTGTCGATCTTCTCGAGCTTGACCGACACGAACGCGGGGGTCGAGGAGATCACCCGGATCCGCGGATCCGCGGACTCGACGTTGACCCGGACGGACTGCGCCTGCAGGCCCGGCTGGACCTGGGACAGGTCGACGCTGGCGATGAAGTTGGCCGACGTGATCGTGACGTTCGTCTGGTCCTCGACGAAGTAGCGGATCTCCGACACCTCGCCGAGCGTGCCGATCACGATGGTCTCGGCCGGCTTGTTCGACGCTTCGATCGGCACGCTCACGTCCCGTGTCTGGGCGTTCTGGGCGATCACGAGAGCCGCGTACAGGAGCGTGGCCAGCGCGACCGCCATGAGCTTCAGCGGCCAGTTGTACGTCAGCGCCCCGAGGAATCGCGTCATCGCGGCGCCCGGAGCGTGGCCGGATCGTCATCGGCCGCAGGCGGGGTCGCCGGCGGTGGCGCGGGCGGTGGCGCGGGCCGCGGCCGGCCCGGCCGGCCTCGGACCAGGCGGCTGAGGTCCGAGATACGGGGTGCGCGGCCACCCGTCGACACGCCCGGCAGCGACCGCCCGAACGGGCCGCGGGCATCGGTCGGCGCGAGGAGGGCCGTGATGGCCTTGGCGAGCTGCGGCTCGCTCAGGTTGCGCACGATCCGCGCCCGCTCCACCAGGCTGATCTGGTGGTTCTCCTCCGAGACGACGATCACGACCGCGTCGGTCTGCTCGGTGATCCCGAGAGCCGCCCGATGGCGCGTCCCGAAACGTTCGGTGTGGACCGTCATCTCGGCCAGCGGGAGCAGGGCGCCGGCCGCGAGGACCTGCTCGTCGCGGATGATCACCGCACCGTCGTGGAGCGGGGTCCGCGGGGCGAAGATCGTCCGGAGCAGGTCGACGCTGATGTCGGCGTGGAGCATGACCCCGGTCTCGGCCGACCTCCTCGAGGCCGGTGTCGCGCTCGAGCACGATCAGGGCCCCGTGGCCGTCCGCCGACAGGAGCGCCGCCGCCCGGGCGACCTCCTCGGCGACGTGCTCGACGGCGCGCTGCTCGGATGGCGAGAACAGCCAGTTGAACGAGCCGACCCGGCCGATCCGCTCGAGCGCCCGCCGGAGCTCCGGCTGGAAGACGACGACGAGCGCGAAGAGGCCGACGACGGCGAGCGTCTGGAGGATCTGGGTCAGGAGCCGGAGATCGAACGCCCGGGCCGCAGCGTAGACGGCGAACAGGACGCTCACGCCGATGACGAGACTGACGGCGCGGGTCCCGCGGATCAGGCTGAACAGCCAGTAGATGAGGAGCGCCGTGATCGCGATGTCGATCAGCGAGGTCAGGTCGAGCTGGCTGACGATCGGCGCGAGAAACTGCGGCATCTTCCGCTCAGTCTATCTCGGCCCGTCGGGCCGAACGCGCGGGTGGCGCCGCAGCCCGCGACGCGGACGGGAGCGGCCGACGGACCTCAAGCGCAGAGCAACGCGACGCGCGGCTCGTCCTCGAGTCGCTCCGTCACGAGGGCGCACAGCCGATCGCGGACGGCCTGGTCGTCGTCGAGGTCGGCCAGCCGGCCGAGCAGGAGCAGCTTGTCGATGGCCTGGCCGCGCCACCCGCGATCGAGATACAGCTCCGCGAGGAGGAGGTGGAGGTCGGGATCGGACGGGGCGATGCCGATCGCGAGGTAGCAGGCGTCGACGGCGGCCGAGAGGCGACCCGCCCGGCGGTGGGCGCGGGCCGCGGCGAGGAGCCCGTCGTGGGCGGCCTGCGACGTCGCCGGCGAACAACGCGGCCTCGGCGGCGGCGCCGAGGGCGATCCCGAGACCGGCGGGCTCCGGGACCGGCTCGGGTTCGGGCTCCGGTTCGGGCTCGGGCGCCGGCTCGGGCGCCGGTTCGACCGGCGCGACGTCGGCGGCAGCCGCCTCCGGCTCGATCGCGGCCGGTCCGGGCTCGGTCGCGGCCGGCTCGGGCTCGGCGATGTCGGCGTCGTCGACGGCAGCCGCCGGCGCTTCAGGCAAGCCTTCCGCCGCGCTGGGCTCGAGCAGGCGGAGCGCCTGGTCGAGGGCGCGCTGCGCCGTCTCGTCGCCGGTGGAGGCTGCCCGGAGCCGGGCCGTGAACGCCTCGACCTGCTTCCGACGGGCCCGCGACTCGGCAAGCTCCAGCGCGCGCCGCGCGGCATCGGTCGCGTCCGCCAGGCGGCCGGTCGCGTCGAGGCTGTCGGCCAGGCGATCGAGCATCGACGGCCGCGGCCGTCCGCCGTCCGGTCCGGATGTGGACCTCGGCCAGGCCGCGCAGGGCGCCCTCGTCGCGTGGCGCCAGCGCCAGTGCCCGATCGTAGGCAGCGACCGCGTCCTCGATCCGGTCGAGCTTGACGAGGACGCCGCCGATGCTCGCGTGGGGCAGCGCCCGGTCGGGGGCGATCGTGGCGGCCTCGCCATAGGCGACCAGCGCGGCGTCGTTCCGGCCGCGCAGGGCGGCCACATGGCCGCGCCGCAGGGCGTCCTTGTAGCGCTCGTACAGCGAGCCGTTGACGGTCGCGCCACCCGGCCGCGGCGCGCGCTTGGCGGACGGCTTCTGGGTGCCGCTCATCCGGCGAGGACCTCCGCGAGCAATGCCTTCTGGACGTGGAGCCGGTTCTCGGACTGGTCCCAGATGATGCTCCGCGGGCCGTCCATGACCGCCGACGTGATCTCCTCGCCGCGGTGCGCCGGCAGGCAATGCATCGCGACCGCGTCCGGACCCGGCCGCATCCAGCAGCGCCTCGTCCACCCGGTAGCGGGCGAAGGCGTCGCGGCGGGCCTCGGTCTGGGCCTCCTGGCCCATCGACGTCCAGGCGTCGGTGTAGACGACGTCGGCGCCACGGACGATGGCCGCCGGGTCGTCGCCGAACACGAGCCTCGCGCCAGTGGCGGCCCCGAGCTCCCGGGCCCGGTCGACGATCCGGCCATTCGGTCCGTAGTCCGGCGGATGGGCGAGCCGCACCTCGAGACCGAGCATGGCCCCGAGGAGCGCGAGCGAGTGGTAGACGTTGTTGCCGTCGCCGACGAACGCGAGGACCCGGCCGCGGAGCTCGCCGTAGCGCTCGCGCATCGTGAAGAGGTCGGCCAGGGCCTGGCAGGGGTGCTCGCGCAGGGTCAGCCCGTTGATCACCGGAATCGACGCCTGCGCGGCCAGCTCGACGACGACCTCGTGGGGTCCCGTCCGGGCGACGATGGCATCCACGAACCGCTCGAGGTTGCGGGCCACGTCGCGGACGCTCTCGCGAGCGCCCATGACGACATCCTCGGTCAGGTAGATCGCATGACCACCGAGCTGGTTCATCCCGGCCTCGAACGTGACGCGCGTACGCAGGCTCGGCTTCTGAAAGAGCATCGCCAGGGTTCGCCCGGCCAGCGGCGTCGCGACCGCCGCCCCGGTCTCGCGTCGCGCGCGATCCTCGGCCTTCAGCTCGACCGCCCGGTCGAAGATCCGCCCGACCTCGGCGGCCGACAGATCCGCGACCGACAGGAGATCGCGGCCGCGCAGGCTCGTTGCGGGGACCGCGGTGCTCACGCCGTCATGCTAGCGGTTCGAGCTCCACGGAAGCGACGGCCGCCCTGCGGGTCCGGTCCTAGCGCTTGGTGTACTGCGGCGCCTTGCGTGCGCGCTTGAGTCCGTACTTCTTGCGCTCCTTCATCCGCGGATCGCGGGTGAGGAGTCCGGCCTGGCGGAGCGGCAGGCGATTCGTCGCCTCGTCGACCTCGAGCAGGGCGCGGGCGATGCCGTGGCGGATTGCGCCGGCCTGGCCGGTGACACCGCCGCCCTCGACCTTGATCATCACGTTGTAGTGGCCCTCGGTGCCGGTCACCCGGAACGGCATCCGGACGTCGGCCTCGTTGACCGCGTTGCCGAAGTGCTCCTCCATGGAGCGCCCGTTGACGACGATCTCGCCCTCACCGGGCAGGAGTCGGACGCGGGCGATCGCCGTCTTGCGGCGACCGGTTCCGGAGAAGAAGGCAGGAACTGTCATTCGGTGCTCCTCGTCAGGCGAGCGGCTCAGGCCGCTGGGCCTGATGCGGGTGGTTCGTGCCGGCGTAGACCTTGAGCTTGCGGAGCTGCTGCACGCCGAGTCGGTTGCGCGGCAGCATCCCCTTCACGGCGCGCCGGATGACCTCCTCCGGGCGGCGCTCGAGAAGGTGACCGAGCGTCTCCTCCTTGAAGCCCTCCGGGATAGCCGCTGTGGCGGATGTAGAGCTTGGATTCGAGCTTGTTGCTCGTGACCGCGATCTTCGACGCGTTGAGGACGATCACGTGGTCGCCCGAATCGAGGTTCGGCGTCCAGGTCGGCTTGTGCTTGCCCTCGAGCACGCGCGCGATCCGCGACGCGACGCGGCCGAGCGTCTCGTCCGTCGCGTCGACGACGTACCAGTTGCGCTCGATCTCGCCTGCGCGGACCGTGTAGGTCTTCGTGCTCATCGTTCCTCAGTCGTCTCCGTCTGTCGTCGTGTCCGTCTCCTGCCGTCGTCCGAGGACGACCTGCCGGAGGCAGAGCCCGCGCGCCGGGACCGTTGCCCCGTTGCGAGCCTTCGTCCCGGCGGCGATCGCCGCCCGGACGTCTGTCTCATTCATCTTGCCGTGGCCCGCCTCGATGAGGATGGCCACCATCCGGCGGACCATGCCCCGGAGGAAGGCGTCGGCCCGGACGTCGATCGTCACGAGCGATCCTCGCCTCCCGACCCGGACCGCATGCACGGTCCGGACCGCCGAGCGGCCCCCGACCACCTTGGCGAAGGAGCTGAAAGTCGTGCCGGCCGATGAAGGCCTGCCCGGCTCGTGCCATCGCGTCGATGTCGAGCGGGGCCCGCACCCCGAGCGCATGACGCTCGCGGAGCGGACTGTGCGGCCCGTTCCAGACGGTGTAGCGGTAGTCCCGGTACCGCGCCGCGCGACGGGGATGGAACTCCGGTGCCACCGGCCGGACGTCGCGAACCGCGATGTCCGGCGGGAGCTGGCCGTTCAGCGCCGCCTCGAGTCGCCGGGCGGTGCCCCGAGCGGGAAAGGTGAAGGCGATCACCTGTCCCAGCGCGTGGACGCCGGCGTCCGTGCGGCCGGCCCCGTCGACCGGATGGCGAGCCCCGTCGTCGAGGCGGGCCAGCGCGGCTTCGAGTTCCCCTTGGACCGTCCGGATCCCGGGCCGCTGGGCCTGGAAGCCGGCAAAGTCCGTGCCGTCATATTCAACCCGTGCCCGATACCGTTGGCCGGCCGTTGCCGCGGGGGCGCCCTCTCGAGCCCCTGGTTGGTGGTTCAGCTAAACGAGCTCGATCTGGACGATCGGCGCGGCATCGCCCTTGCGCAGCCCGATCTTCACGATCCGGGTGTAGCCGGACGTCCGATCGGCGTACTTCGGGGCGATCTCGTCGAAGAGCTTGGTCACGACGAGCGGCTCGTTCGGGAAGGCGGCCACGACGGCCCGGCGGGCGGTCAGGTCGTTCTTCTTGGCGAGCGTGATCATCTTCTCGACCCGGCCCTGGATCTCCTTGGCCTTCGCCTCGGTGGTCTGGACGCGCTCGTAGCGCAGGATCGAGACGGTCAGGTTCTTGAACAGGGCGAGACGCGGGCCCTGCTTCCGGCTGAGCTTGCGACCGCCGATCCGGTGAGCCATCTCAGCTCTCGGCCTCGTCGTCCGCTTCGTCCTCGAACACGCCCTCGTCGAGGCCGTCCGACTCGGTCTCCGGGATGATGAAGCCGCGCATCCGGAGGCGCTCCTTCATCTCGTCGAGCGACTTCTTGCCGAAGTTGCGCATCCGGAGGAGGTCGTCGTCCTTGAGCTGGAGCAGCTGGCCGACCTTGACGATGTTGTTGCGCTTGAGCGAGTTGTAGGCCCGCATCGGCAGGTCCAGCTCCTCGATCGGCATGTCGAGCATGTTCGGGGGCAGCTGGGCGAGGCCGGCGGGTGCCTGCTCGCCGACGACGGCGGCCATCCCGATCGTGACGAACGGCCGGAACTGGTTCACGAGGATCTCGGCCGAGCGGCTGAGGGCCTCCTCGGGGGTGATCGCGCCGTCGGTCTCGATCTCGATCGTGAGCTTGTCGTAGTTGGTCATCTGACCGACCCGCATGCCCTCGACCCAGTAGTTGACCTTGCGGACCGGGGTGAAGATCGCGTCGATCGCGATGACTCCGATCGGGAGCTGCTCGCTCCGCTCGGCGCCGAGATAGCCGACGCCGCGCTCGACGGTCAGGTCCATCTCGATCGTGACGTCGTCCGTGTCGAGCGTCATCAGGACGAGCTCGGGGTTGATGATCTCGACGTCGGCCGACTCGGCGATGTCGGCGGCGGTGACCTGGCCGGCGCCGCTCTTGATGAGGCGGAGCTGGACCGGGTGGGTCGCGAAGCTCTTCAGGCGGAGCTTCTTGACGTTCAGGACGATCTGGGTGACGTCTTCCTTGACGCCGGGGATCGTCGAGAACTCCTGGTAGACGTCACGGATCTGGATGCTGGTGACCGCTGCGCCGTCGAGCGACGACAGCAGGACCCGGCGCAGGGCGTTGCCGAGGGTCACGCCGTAGCCGGCCTGGAGGGGTCCGGCCTCGTACTTGGCGTACGTCCCGGCTTCCTCGACGGGCTCGATCTGCGGGTTCTCGAGTTCGATCATGAGGGCGGCTTACCTCGAGTAGTACTCGACCACGAGCTGCTCGTTCAGGTCGAGCGGCATCTGGTCGCGGCGGGGCAGGTCAGCGACCGCTCCCGACAGCTTGGCGGCATCGATGGAGAGCCATTCCGGCGCCTGGTGCGAGCGGAGGGTCTCCTTGGCCAGCTTGAACGGCTCGCGCGCCTTGCGGCTGTCGCGGACCTCGATCCGGTCGCCCGGCTTCAGCTGGTAGGACGGGATGTTCGTGGGGACGCCGTTTACCGAGAAGTGGCCGTGACCGACGAGCTGCCGCGCCTGGGAGCGGGAGCTCGCGAAGCCCATCCGGTAGACGACGTTGTCGAAGCGCAGCTCGAGCGTCCGCAAGAGGCTCTCGCCGGTGACGCCGGGGCGGTTCTCGGCGCTGTCGAAGTAGTTCCGGAACTGGCGCTCGAGGACGCCGTAGACGCGGCGGACCTTCTGCTTCTCGCGCAGCTGGAGGCCGTAGTCGCCGACCTTGCGGCGGCGGACGCCGTGCTGGCCCGGGGGTGACGGGCGGCGCTCGAAGGCGCACTTCTTGCTATAGCAGCGGCTGCCCTTCAGGTAGAGCTTGGCGCCCTCCCGACGGCAGAGCCGACAGACTGCTTCGGTGTATCGAGCCATGGTCTCCTCCCCCGCCTAGACCCGGCGCCGCTTGGGGGCGCGGCAGCCGTTGTGGGGGATGGGCGTGACATCGGTGATGGCGCTGACCTCGAGGCCGGCGGCCTGGAGCGACCGGATCGCCTGCTCGCGACCGGCGCCCGGTCCCTTGACATAGACCTCGACCTGGCGCATGCCGTGCTCCATCGCGCGGCGCGCGGCGCCGTCGGCGGAGAGCGCGGCCGCATACGGCGTGCTCTTGCGGGAGCCCTTGAAGCCGGCCACGCCGGCGGAGCCCCAGCTGATCACGGCGCCGGTCAGGTCGGTGATCGTGATGATCGTGTTGTTGAACGTCGCCTGGATGTGGACCTGTCCCTGGGGGACGTTCTTCCGCTCCTTGCGACGCTGCTTCACTGCCCGCTTGCGTTCGGCCATGCTCGTTCAGGTACCTCGGCCTACTTCTTGCGCCGCACGCCGACCGTCTTCTTCGGTCCGCGCCGCTGGCGTGCGTTCGTCTTGGTTCGCTGGCCACGCGCCGGCAGGTTGCGCCGATGACGCATCCCGCGGTACGAGCCGATCTCGATCAGCCGCTTGATGTTGAGCGCGACCTCGCGCCGCAGGTCGCCTTCGACCTTGTAGCGCCGGTCGATCAGCTCGCGGAGCCGGTTGACCTGCTCCTCGGTGAGGTCGCGGACCCGGGTGTCCGGGTTCACGTTCGTCTGAGTCAGGATCTTCTGCGCCGTCGGCAGGCCGATTCCGAAGATGTAGGTGAGGGAGATCTCCACGCGCTTCTCGCGCGGGATGTCGACTCCGGCAATGCGTGCCATCGTTACCCCTGCCGCTGCTTGTGCTTCGGGTTGGTGCAGATGACCATCACGGTGCCGTGGCGACGGATGACCTTGCAGTTGTCGCAGCGCGCCTTGACGGAAGCTCTGACTTTCAACGGATCCTCGACTCGTGTTCGGTGGCGGCCGGCGAACCGGGCCGCGGTCATTTCAGGCGGTAGGTGATCCGACCGCGGGTCAGGTCGTAGGGCGACAGCTCGACCCGGACGCGATCCCCTGGCAGGATCCGGATGAAATTCATCCGGAGCTTCCCGCTGATGTGGGCGAGCACTCGGTGGCCATTCTCCAGCTCGACCGCGAACATCGTGTTCGGGAGCGGCTCGATGACCGTTCCTTCCACTTCGATCGCGTCACGCTTGGCCACAGGCTTGTGTGCTTCCCTCTCTCACGATGAGTGTCGGCCCGGTCGGACCGACACACGAACGCGTAGCGTATCAAAGTTGGCCAAGCCGGGCAAATCCCAAACGCCCGTCACGCGATCTTCGTCAGAATCTCGGGACCGTTCTCGGTGACCGCGATCGTGTGCTCGAAATGGGCGGCCAGCGAGCCGTCCGTGGTCACGACCGTCCAGCCGTCGGGCTTGACCGTGACCTCGTGGCTGCCGAGCGTCAGCATCGGCTCGATCGCGAGGCAGATCCCGGGCACAAGCTTCATCCCACGCACGCCGGTCCGGTAGTTCGGGAGCTGCGGCTCCTGGTGCATCTCCGTCCCGATTCCGTGGCCGACGAACTGGCGAACCACGCCGTAGCCGCCGGGCAGCGCGATGTCCTCGATCGCGGCCGAGATGTCGCCGAGGCTCGCCCCGGGGACCGCCGCGGCGATGCCCGCCATCATCGCCAGCTGGGTGGTCGCGACGAGCTCGGAGACCTCGGCGCGCACCGCCCCGACGACGAACGTCCGGGCCCCGTCGCCGTGCCAGCCGTCGTGGATCGCGCCGGCGTCGACCGACACGATCTGACCCTCGCGGATCAGGCGCTCACCCGGGATGCCGTGGACGACCTCGTCGTCGATCGAGATGCACAGGCTGGCCGGGAAGGGATTGCTCTTGTGGCCGTAGCCCTTGAAGGACGGCACGGCGCCGGCCGACCGGATGTGGAGCTCGGCGAGCCGGTCCAGGTGGGCGGTCGACACGCCGGGCCGGAGCTCGGACTCGACGAGGGCGAGGACCTCGGCCACGATCCGGCCGGCCACCCGCATCTTCTCGATCTCGCGACGCGACTTGCGGGTGACCATCAGCCGGTGGGCTCCGTGGCGGCCTGCTCAGCGGCTGACTGGGAACCGGCCGGAGCGTCCATCGCGGCGAGCATCCGCTCGCTGACCTCGCTGATCGGCTCGCGGCCGTCGACCGTCTGGAGGACGCCCTTCTCGCGGTAGTACTCGACGACCTCGAGGAGCGGCGGGATCTGCTCGTTCATCCGGGCCCGGACGGTCGCCTCCTGGTCGTCGGGACGCTGGATGAGCGGCGACCCGTCGAGATCGCACACCGCGTCGACGAGCGGCTGGTTCGAGGCCAGGTTGTAGACGTGGCCATTGGCCGTGCAGATCCGGCGATTGGCCATCCGCCGGACGAGGTCCTCGGTCGCGACGTCGATGAAGATCGTC
The DNA here is from genome assembly GCA_963746075.1 of uncultured Chloroflexia bacterium. GTDB lineage: Bacteria > Chloroflexota > Limnocylindria > Limnocylindrales > CSP1-4 > CF-46. Next base: position 932,510 of record CAVUZY010000004.1, on the reverse strand, counting down.
CGATCGACCTTGCGACCGGCGTTGGCGAGGGCCGCGTCGAGGGCCTCGGCCTGGACCCGCGTCCGGGGGAACCCGTCGAGGATGGCGCCGGCCGCGGCGTCGGGCTGCGCGAGGCGGTCGAGGAAGACGCCGACGATCGTGTCGTCCGGGACGAGCTGGCCCCTGCTCATGAAGCGGTCCGCCTCGCGACCGAGGGCCGTGGCAGTGGCGACCGCGGCTCGAAGCAGGTCGCCGGACGCGAGCACGGGCACGCCGAGATTGCGGGCAAGGACCGGAGCCTGGGTTCCCTTCCCGGCGCCGGGCGACCCGAGGAGAACGACCACCGTCATGGGACGATGCGGCGGTCCCGCTCGGCGGCCGGTCCGGGTCGAACCTCGGGCCGATGGGTCACGAGTGTCGTTGGACTCACCGGATGAACCCTTCGTAGTTCCGCATCAGGAGCTGGGCCTCGATCTGCTTCATCGTCTCGACGATGACGCTGACCACGATCAGCAGGCCGGTCCCGCCGAGGGCGATCGACGAGAGGGACGGGAAGATCAGCCCGAGGAGCGTCGGCAGGGTCGCGACGATGCCGAGGAACAGCGCGCCCGCGATCGTGATCCGGGTGACGACCCTCGCCAGGTAGTCGGCCGTCGGGCGGCCCGGCCGGATGCCGGGGATGAAGCCGCCGTTCTTGCGGAGCTGCTCGGCGGTGTCGTCCGGCTTGAACGTGAACGCCGTGTAGAAGTACGTGAATCCGACGGTCAGCAGGAAGTAGAAGGCGACGTACAGCAGGCTATTGGGGTTGAAGAATGAGACGATCCATGTGGCGGCGCCGGCGACCCACGAGACCTCGGAGCTCGTGAAGTACGAGGCGATCTGCTGCGGGAACAGCAGGATGCTGATCGCGAAGATGATCGGGATCACGCCGGCCTGGTTGACCCGGAGCGGCAGGAACGTCTGGCCGCCCTGATACATCCGCCGGCCGCGGACCCGACTGGCGTACTGGATCGGGATCCGGCGCTGGCCTTCCTGGATGTAGATGATCACCGCCACCGACACGATCGCGATGATCGCGAAGCCGATCACCAGGGGCAGGTTCGGGGTTGCGAGGAAGCCGCCGATGGCGCTCGGAGCGCGGCTCACGATTCCGGCGAAGATGATGAAGCTGATGCCGTTGCCGATGCCCTTCTCGGTGATCAGCTCGCCGAGCCACATCAGGACCATCGAGCCGGCGGTCAGGGTGGCGATCTGGGTCAGGGTCGCTCCGTTGGCGAGGTCAAACCCGGACGACAGGATGCCCGACGAGTTCAGCAGCGCCAGGAAGCCGTACGACTGGAGGAGGGCCATCGGCACGGACAGATAGCGGGTGTACTGGTTGATCTTGTTGCGACCGTATTCGCCCTCGCGCTGGAGCGCCTGGAGCGACGGGATGACCCCGCTCATCAGCTGCATGATGATCGAGGCGTTGATGTACGGGTTCACGCCCAGGGCCACGACCGAGAAGCTCGACAAGCCGCCGCCGGACAGCAGGTCCAGGACGCCGAAGATTGGGTTGTTCTGGAGGAACTGGTCGAGCTGGTCCTTGTTCACGCCCGGAACCGGCACATGGGCCAGGAACCGGAAGACGATCAGGATCCCGAAGACGTAGAGCAGGCGGCGCCGGATGTCCGGCGCCCGGAAGGCGTTCAGCAGCGAGTCGAACACCGGTCGCTACGCGCTTTCGTCGCCGGTCGGTGAGGTCCCGTCGTCCGCGACGTCATCTCCGCTGACGGGATCGCCGCCGGCCGGCTCGTCGGCGACCGCATCGGGCGCTTCGGACGGCTCGTCCACAGGCGCCTCGTCAACGCCGATCTCCGCGACATCGGGCGACTCGGCCGTGACCGCAGCGGCGGGCGCGGCGGCAGCGGCGGGCGCGGCGGCAGCGGCGGCCGAGCGGCCGCCGATCGGCCTTCGCCTTCTTCGGCTTGTCGGGCTTGGGAGCCTTGGTCGCGGCCTCGGCGGCGGCATCGGCGGTATCCGCGTCGCGTCGGGCGCGGGCGTCGACCTTGCGGTCAGCCGCATCCCGGCCAGCGGCGGTGCGGGCCACGCGCGGCGTTCGCTCGATGGCGACGCCAGCGCTGTCCAGGCCGAGCGCGGGTCGCGTCTCGGTCGGGATCTCGAGGATGTTGACGACGCCGCCGGCGGCCTCGATCTTGGACGTCGCGGACTTCGTGTACGCGTCGGCGACGACGAAGAGGGCCGTCGCCAGCTCGCCGTTGCCCAGGATCTTGAGCGGCTTCTTGACGTTCCGGACGAGTCCCACGGCGCGCAGGATGTCGGCGTTGATCGTGAGCGGCTCACCCTTCTTCGGGGCGGTGCCGGCGTCCGCGAACGAGCCGGCCTCGATCCGGGCGGCGATGTCGCCGACGTTGACGACCTCGTAATCGATCTTGGCGCGGTTCGTGAAGCCACGCAGCTTCGGGATCCGCATGTGGAGCGGAGTCTGGCCGCCCTCGAACCAGGGCGGGATCGAGCCGCCGGCGCGAGCCTTCTGGCCCTTGGTGCCGCGGCCCGCGGTCTTGCCCTTGCCGGCCGCGATGCCGCGCCCGACCCGGGTCCGGGCCGTGTTCGATCCGTCCGGCGGACGGAGATCGTGCAACTTCATGCCTTCTCCTCGCCCCCGGCGCTCGCGCGGCCCGGAGCGGTGCTCTTGGCGGAATCACCGACTTCCTCGACCGTGACGAGGAAGCGGACCTGGCGGACCATGCCGCGGGTCGCGGGGTTGTCGGGGATCTCGACCGTATGCCCGATCCGCTTCAGGCCGAGGGCCCGGACGGTCGCCCGGTTGCGGGCGATGTGGCTGATCGTGCTCTTGATCTGGGTGACGCGAAGTCTATCGGCCATCGCCGGCCTCCACCGCGACGGCCGCCGGCTGGCCCGCGATCCGGCTGACGAGCTTGACGCCGCGGCGGGCGCTGAGCTCCTCGGCCGAGTGCAGGCTGCGGAGGGCCTCGATCGTGCAGCGGGTCACATTGACCGGATTGGTCGAGCCGAGGGTCTTGGCCAGGATGTCGCGGATGCCGGCCGCCTCGACGACGGCGCGGACCGCGCCGCCGGCGATGACGCCGGTGCCCTGCGAGGCCGGCTTGAGCATGACCCGCGACGCCGAGAAGACCTGGCGGACCTCGTGCGGGATCGTCGTCCCGACCATCGGGATCTTGATCAGGTTCTTCTTGGCGTCCTCGACGCCCTTGCGGATGGCCTCCGGCACCTCGCCGGCCTTGCCCAGCCCGGCGCCGACCGTGCCTGCGCCGTCGCCGACGACGACAATCGCCGAGAAGCTGAAGCGGCGGCCGCCCTTGACGACCTTCGCTACCCGGTTGATCTGGACGACGCGCTCCTCGAGCGCGAACTTGTTGGGATCGATCCGTGCCACGTCAGCTCCTCTTGATCAGAACTCGAGGCCGGCTTCGCGGGCGGCTTCGGCGAGCGACTTGATCCGCCCGTGATACCGGAACCCGGCTCGATCGAACACGACGCGCTCGACGCCGGCGGTCTTCGCCCGCTCGGCGACGAGACGACCGATCACGGCCGCCCCCTCGGTCTTGGTCGACTTGGAGCCGCGAAGCTCCTTCTCGACGGTCGAGGCTGCGGCCAGCGTCCGCCCGGAGGCGTCGTCGATGACCTGCGCGTAGATGTGGAGATTGCTGCGGAAGACCGCGAGACGCGGCCGCGACTCGGTCCCCTCCAGGTGGAGGCGGATCCGGTCGTGGCGCTTGCGTCGAGCGGCGCCGCGGCTGGCGACCTGCGTCATCGTGCGTCGTCCTTCATGGGGCTACTTCTTGCCGCCGATCTTGCCGGCCTTGCCGGCCTTGCGGCGGATCTTCTCGCCGGCATAGCGCACGCCCTTGCCCTTGTAGGGCTCCGGCTTGCGGGTCGAGCGGACCTGCGCGGCGATCTGGCCGACCAGCTCCTTGTCGATGCCGACGACCGCGAGGCGGGTCGGGCTCTCGACCTCGAAGCTGATGCCCGACGGCGGCTCGATGTCGATCTGGTGGCTGTAGCCGAGGCTCAGCGTCAGCTTCTCGCCGGTCTTGACCGCGCGATAGCCGACGCCGGTGATCTCGAGGCCCTTGCGATAGCCGTCGGTCACACCGACGACCATGTTGTTGACGAGGGACCGGGTCAGCCCGTGGAGCTGCTTGTGGGTCTTCTGCTCCGTCGGCCGGGTGACGACGAGGTTGCCCTCCTCGCGGCTGACGGTCATGTCGGGATGGAGCTCACGGGTCAGCGTGCCCTTGGGACCCTTGACCGTGACTCGCCGGCCCTCGATCGTCACGTCGACGGTGGAGGGAACGGCGATGGGGAGGCGGCCGATACGTGACATGTCTTTCGCCTACCAGACGAACGCGAGGACTTCGCCGCCGAGCTCGGCCTTCTTGGCCTGCGCACCGGTCATGATCCCCTGGCTCGTGCTGACGATGACGATGCCGAGGCCGCCGAGGACGCGCGGGATGTCGGTCTTGCGGGCGTAGACCCGCAGCCCGGGCTTGCTGATTCGCTTCAGCCCGGACACGACCGGCACCTTGCCGTCGACGTACTTCAGGGTGAGATGGAGAACGATGCCGGGGCCGTCCTGCTCCTCGCGGACGTCGGCGATGAAGCCCTCGTCCTTGAGGATGCGGGCGATCTCGCGCTTCGTCCGCGATGCCGGGACGACGACCTCGGTGTGGCGCGCCCGGGAGGCGTTCCGCACGCGGGTCAGCATGTCCGCAATCGGATCGGAGATGTTCATCTGGGTCCTACCAGCTCGACTTCGTGACGCCCGGCAGCTCGCCCAGCAGGGCGCGCTCCCGGAAGCAGATCCGGCACAGGGCGAACCGCCGCATGTAGGCGCGCGAGCGTCCACACACGAAGCAGCGGCTGTAGCCGCGAACCTTGAACTTCGGTTCGCGCTTTGCCTTGGCGATCAACGACTTCTTGGCCATGGTCTCCTCCCCCAGCGCTACGAGGCGAAGGGCATGCCGAGGAGCGTCAGCAGGTGCTTGCTCTCCTCGTCGGTCTTCGCCGTCGTCACGATGCTGATCTCCAGCCCGCGGAGACGGTCGACCTTGTCATATTCGATCTCGGGGAACGCGAGCTGCTCGCGCAGTCCGAGGGTGTAGTTGCCGCGACCGTCGAAGGACTTGCCGGGCACGCCGCGGAAGTCGCGGATGCGGGGCAGGGCCATCGTGGTCAGGCGGTCGAGGAAGTCCCACATCCGCTCGCCGCGGAGGGTCACCTTGGCCCCGATCGTGTTGCCCGTCCGGAGACGGAACTGGGCGATCGAGCGCTTGGCCTTGGTCACGATCGGCTTCTGGCCGGTGATCTTGGTCAGGTCGCCGAGCGCCGCGTCGAGGGCCTTGGCATTGGACAGGGCCTCGCCCAGCCCGATGTTGACGACGATCTTGGCGACCTTCGGGACTTCCATCGGGTTGCCGTATTCGAACTGCTTCTGGAGCGCCGGCACGACCTCGGCCGCGTAGCGCTCCTGGAGGCGGGCGGTCACGACTTGACCTCCAGCTGCTCGCCGCAGTGCTTGCAGACGCGGACCCGGCGGCCGTTGTCGAGCGTCCGATGGGCGACCCGGGTCGGCTTGTCGCAGTGGCCGCACACGACCATGACCTTGCCGATCGACATCGGCTGGGCCAGGTCGAGGATCCCGCCCTGGGTGATCTTCGGCGTCCGGTCGGTCGTGCTCGAGCTCTGGCGCGGCTTGGTGTGGCGCTTCGAGATGTTGATGCCCTCGACCACGACCGCGGTCGTGACGAGCGACGACATCTTGGCGAGCCGCGAGCCGTACTTGGTCCGGGTCTTCTTGAGGCCCTGCGGATCGCGCACGAGGCGCTCCACGACGCCGCGCTTGCCGGCGTCCTTGCCGGTCAGCACGACGACGGTGTCGCCGCGTCGGATCTCGGGCACCTTGGTGGCCTGGCGGCGGGGCTGAGCAGCGGTCATCACAGCACCTCCGGGGCGAGCGAGACGATCTTCATGTAGTTGCGGTCGCGCAGCTCGCGGGCGACCGGGCCGAAGATCCGGGTGCCGCGCGGGTTGCCCTGGTTGTTGATCAGGACGGCCGCGTTCTCGTCGAAGCGGATGTAGCTGCCGTCCGGCCGGCCGTACTCCTTGGAGGTCCGGACGACCACGGCCCGCACGACGTCGCCCTTCTTGACGGCGGCGTTCGGGATGGCCTGCTTGACGCTGGCGATGATCACGTCGCCGACTCCGGCGGTCGTCTTCAGCGAGCGGCCCATGACCCGGATGCACTGGATCGAGCGGGCGCCCGTGTTGTCGGCGACGCGGAGGCGGGACTGCGGCTGAATCACGTCGCCGACTCCTCGCCGGCTTCGTTGGCATCGTCGGTCGCGGTCGCCGTGGCGGCGGTCGCCGGGGCGGCGTCAGCCCGGTCATCCTCGTCGGCCGTGTGGCGTCCGGGATGGGCGGCGGCATGGATCGCCTCGGAGGTCTCGTCCTCGTCCACGACGATGTCGGCCGGATTGCCGTGCTCGCCCGCCCGATGGACGACCTCGACCAGCTTCCAGCGCTTCGTGGCCGACAGCGGCCGGGACTCCTCGATCATGACGGTATCGCCGGTGTGGGCGTCGTTCAGCTCGTCGTGAGCCTTGAACTTCGTCGTCAGCCGGATGACCCGCTTGTAGAGCGGATGGCGCGCCAGGCGCTCGACGGACACGACGATCGTCTTGTCCATCTTGTCGCTGACGACGCGGCCGACCTTCGTCTTCCGCTTGTTCTGCACCTGGGGTGTTGCTCCTGTCATCGCGTGATCTCCCTCACGCCGTCTTTGCGTGGGCGCCGAGGCGCTCCCGCTGGACGGTCAGGATCCGCGCGATCGTTCGCCGCGTCTGCGGGATCGTGCTGTAGTCCTTGAGTTGTCGGGTCGAAAGCGCGAAGCGGGCCTGCCAGAGGTCCTGCTTCGCCTCGCGAAGGGCGTTCTCGAGCTCTGTGTCGGATAGCTCGCGGACCTTCACGATGTCCATCAGCCAGCCTCCTTCGCGTTGTCACGGAGGACGACCCGGGTCTGGACGGGCAGCTTGTGGCTGGCCAGCCGCATGGCCTCGATCGCCGACTCGTGGTCGACGCCGGCCATCTCGAACAGGATCCGGCCGGGCTTGACGACTGCGACCCAGTGGTCGGGGGCGCCCTTGCCCGAGCCCATCCGGGTCTCGGCCGGCTTCTTGGTCGCCGGCTTGTCCGGGAAGATCCGGATCCAGATCTTGCCGCCGCGCTTGACGGAGCGGGTCATCGCTCGCCGGGCGGCCTCGATCTGGCGGCTGGTGATCCAGGCCGGCTCGAGGGTCGACAGGCCGTACTCGCCGAAGGCGACCGTGTGGCCGCCCTTGGCCAGCCCGGACATGCGGCCGCGCATGACCTTGCGGTGCTTGACGCGCTTCGGCATCAACATCGGTCAGCTCCCCTGCCCGACGACGGCGGTGGCCGGGTTGAGGTCACGCGGGGCCTGCCGCTCGGGCGCGAAATCGCCGCGGTAGATCCAGACCTTGACGCCGATCCGGCCGTAGGTCGTGTGGGCGTGGATCTGACCGTAGCTGATGTCGGCGCGGAGAGTCCCGAGCGGGATGCGCCCCTCGCGGTCCCACTCGCGGCGACCCATCTCCGAGCCGCCGAGGCGGCCGGCGACGGCGATCCGGACGCCCTTGGCGCCGGCCTTCATCGACCGCTGGATGGCCTGCTTCATCGCCTTCTTGAAGGCGATCCGGCGGGACAGCTGGCCGGCGATGTTCATCGCGACGAGGTGGGCGTCGAGCTCCGGCTGGCGGATCTCCTTGATCTCCAGCTTGACCCGGCGCTTGGTGAGCCCGCCGATCTGCTGGCGCAGGATCTCGACGTTGGCGCCGCCCTTGCCGATCACGATCCCGGGCTTGGCCGTGTGGATCGTGACCGTCACGTGGTTGATGCCGCGCTCGATCTCCACGCCGGAGACGCTCGCGTTGGCGAGCCGCTTCTCGACGAGCTTGCGGATGCCGATGTCCTCCTTGAGGAGATCGGTGTATTCCTTGTCCGCATACCACTTCGCAGTCCAGGTGCGCGAGACACCCAGCCGGAAGCCGTACGGATGGACTTTTCTGCCCATATCAGGCCTCCCGGTCCGCGACGACGATCGTGATGTGAGTCATGGGCTTGTGGATCGGGAACGCCCGACCCTGGGCCCGCGGCCGCCAGCGCTTGATCGTCGGGCCCTCATTGGCCTGGGCATCGGCGACGATCAGATCCTCGGCGGACAGGTTGTGGTTGTTCTCGGCGTTGGCCGTGGCGCTCTTCAGCACCGCGAGCACGTCGTGGGCGGCGTGCTGCGGCATGAACTTGAGCAGGGCGGCGGCCTCCTCGACCGGCCGGCCCTTGATCGCCGCGACGACGAGATTGGCCTTGCGGGTGGAGCCGCGGAGGTACTTGGCTGTGGCGGAAACGCGCACGGGTCCTCGGCTCCTACTTCAGGGACGTCGATCGCTCGGTGTGCTTGCCGTGCCCGCGGTAGTTGCGGGTGTGGGCAAACTCGCCGAGGCGATGTCCGACCATGTTCTCGGTCACGTAGACCGGAACGTGCTTCTTGCCGTTGTAGACAGCGATGGTGTGCCCGATGAACGTCGGGAAGATCACCGACGCTCGAGACCAGGTCTTGACGACCTTCTTCTCGTTGCGCCGGTTCATCTCCTCGACCCGCCCCTGGAGGCGGAGCTCGATGAACGGGCCCTTCTTGACAGAACGAGACATCTAGCTACCTCCCTCCTTACGCTTTGCGATGGCGTGAGCGGACGATCAGGCGTCCCGTCGTCTTGGCGCGACGGGTCCGATAGCCCATCGCCGGCTTGCCCCATGGGGTCTTGGGCGGCATCCCGGTCGGGGACTTGCCCTCGCCACCGCCGTGGGGATGGTCGCGCGGGTTCATGACGACGCCGCGGACCTCCGGTCGCTGGCCCATGTGGCGGGCCCGGCCGGCCTTGCCGAGGTTCTGGTTCTCGTGGTCGAGATTGCTGACCTGGCCGATCGTGGCCATGCAGCGCAGCGGGATCCGGCGCATCTCGCCCGACGGCATGCGGACCGTGGCGTAGTCGCCTTCCTTGGCGAGGAGCTGGGCCGAGGTGCCGGCGGACCGGACGACCTGGCCACCCTTGCCGGGGACGAGCTCGATGTTGTGGATCGTGGTGCCGAGCGGGATGTTGGCCAGCGGCAGGGCGTTGCCGAGCCGCGCCTCGGCCGACGGGCCGGACAGGATCACGTCGCCGACCTTCAGGCCGTGGGGCAGGAGCATGTAGCGCTTCTCACCGTCACGGTAGAAGAGAAGGCCGATCCGGGCCGAGCGGTTCGGGTCGTACTCGATCGTCGCGAGACGGGCCGGCACGCCGAGCTTGTCGCGTTTGAAGTCGATCCGGCGGTAGTGCTGCTTCTCGCCGCCGCCGCGATGGCGGACGGTCAACCGGCCGGCGTTGTTCCGGCCGGAGCCGCGGATCTGCTTCTCGAGCAGCGGCTTGTACGGCTCGTCGGTCGTGATCTCCTCGAACGTCGAGCGGGTCATCTGCCGGAGACCCGGCGAGGTGGCCTTGTAGGAACGAAGCGGCATCGTCAGACCCCCTCGAAGAATTCGATCTTCTGGCCGGGGGCCAGGGTGACGATCGCCTTGCGCCACGGAGTCGTCCAGCCCTTGATCCGGCCGCGCTTGGTGCCGCGGCTCTTCTCCTTGGCCTGGGTCGTCAGCACGTTGACGCTGACGACGGTCACCTTCTCCTTGGCGTAGAGCTCCTCGATCGCCTGCTTGATCTGGATCTTGTTCGCGTCGCGATGGACGGCGAACGTGTACTTGTTGCCGGCCTTGGCATCGCGGTCACCGAGCGTCGAGACGTCGATCGACTTCTCGCTGATGACGGGCCGGACGATGATGTCGGCGGCGGACAGGACGCTCACGCGTACACCTCCTCCATCCGGGCGAGGGCCGGCTGCTCGATCAGGACGAGGTCGGCCTTCAGGAGGTCGACGACGTTGAGCGAGTCGGCCAGGATGATGTCGACCGTGGGCAGGTTGCGGGCCGACAGCTCGAGCCGCTCGTCGCGTCCGGGCGAGACCACCAGAACTCGGCCGCGGGCGTCGAGCGCGCCGAGGACGGCGGCCAGGTCGCGGGTCTTGATCGCCTCGAGGGCGAACGTGTCGATCACCTTGATCGCCTCGTCGCCGAGCTTGGCGGTCAGCGCGCCACGCAGGGCGAGACGCTTCATCTTGCGCGGCAGCCGCTGCTCGTAGCTCCGCGGATGCGGGCCGAACACGACGCCACCGCCGCGATAGTGGGGCGCGGTCCGGGTGCCCTGGCGAGCGCGGCCGGTGCCCTTCTGGCGGTACGGCTTCTTGCCGCCGCCGCGGATCTCGCCACGGGTCCGGGTATCGGCGGTGCCCGTCCGGCGACCGGCCAGCTGGGCCGTCACGACCTGGTGGAGGACGGCCGCGTTCACCGGCGCGGCGAACAGCGCGTCGGCCAGCTCGACCTTGCCGACGTTCTTGCCGGTCTTGTCGTAGAGGATGGTCTGCGGCATCGTCAGGCCTTCTTCACGAGGATGAGCGAGCCGCGCGGACCGGGCAGGGACCCCTTCACGAGAAGGAGGTTCTTGTCGACGTCGGCGCGGACGACCCGCAGCTTCTTGACGGTGACCCGCTCGTCGCCCATGTGGCCGGCCATCTTGACGCCCCTGTAGACGCGACCCGGGGTCGTGCCGGGACCGATCGAGCCGGGTTCGCGGTGATGGTCCGAGCCGTGGGTCTTGGGCCCGCGGTGGAAGTTGTGGCGCTTGATGTGGCCGGCGAAGCCCTTGCCCTTCGAGATCCCGGTCACGTCGACCAGGTCACCCTCGGCGAACAGGTCGCCGAGCGCGACGGTCTGACCGAGCTCGTAGCCGTCGGCGCTGTCGACCCGGAACTCGCGGATCTTCTTGAGGCTCTGGGCGGCCTTCGGGAGGTCCTTGAGCTGACCGGCCTCGGGCTTGGTCAGGTGCTTCGCCGACTCGGTGCCGAGCTGGACGGCCGTATAGCCGTCGCGATCCTCGGTCCGGAGGCGGGTCACGGTATTCGGTTCGATGGCCACGACGCTGACGGCAACCATCGTGCCGTCCGCCTGGAACACCTGGGTCACGCCGACCTTGCGGCCGATCAATCCAATACTCATTACATCTTGATCTCGATGTCGACGCCCGCAGCCAGCGAGAGTCGCATCAGGGCGTCGACGGTCTTCGAGCTCGGGTCCAGGATGTCGACGAGCCGCTTGTGGGTGCGGATCTCGAACTGCTCCCGGCTGTCCTTGTCGATGAACGGCGAACGCAGGACGGTGAACTTCTCGATCCGGGTCGGCAACGGGACCGGTCCGACGACATCGGCGCCGGTGCGCTGCGCCGTCTCGACGATCTGGGCCGCCGACTGGTCGAGCAGTCGGTGGTCGTAGGCCTTGAGACGGATCCGGATGCGCTGCTTTGCCATCTCGATTACTCGGCGATCGTGACGATGGCGCCGGCGCCGACGGTCCGGCCACCCTCGCGGATGGCGAAGCGCTGGCCGATCTCGAGGGCGATCGGGGTGATCAGCTCGACGCTCATCTCGACGTTGTCGCCGGGCATGATCATCTCGGCCCCGTCGGGCAGCCCGATGGCGCCGGTGACGTCGGTCGTGCGGAGGTAGAACTGGGGCCGGTAGCCGTTGTAGAACGGGGTGTGGCGGCCGCCCTCCTCCTTGGTCAGGACGTAGACCTGGGCGGTGAACTTGGTGTGGGGCTTGACCGAGCCGCTCTTGGCCAGGACCTGGCCGCGCTCGATCTCCTCGCGCTCGATGCCCCGGATGAGACAGCCGACGTTGTCGCCGGCGCGACCCTCGTCGAGCAGCTTCTTGAACATCTCGACCCCGGTCACCACGATCTTGCGGGTGGCCTTGACCCCGATCAGCTCGACCTCGTCGCCGACCTTGACGATGCCGCGCTCGATCCGGCCGGTGGCGACGGTCCCCCGGCCCTTGATCCCGAAGACGTCCTCGACCGGCATCAGGAACGGCTTGTCGACCGCCCGCTCGGGGGTCGGGATGTAGGCGTCGACCGCGTCCATCAGGGCCTGGATCGGGGCATACGCCGGATCGTCGGGGTTGTCGCCCGCCTCGAGCGCCTTGAGGGCGCTGCCGCGGATGACCGGGACCTCGTCGCCCGGGAAGGCGTTCTTGGTGAGGAGCTCGCGGACCTCGAGCTCGACCAGGTCGAGGAGCTCCTCGTCGTCGACCATGTCGACCTTGTTGAGGAACACGACCATGTACGGCACCTCGACCTGGCGGGCCAGCAGGATGTGCTCGCGGGTCTGGGGCATCGGGCCGTCGGTCGCGGCCACGACCAGGATCGCGCCGTCCATCTGGGCGGCGCCGGTGATCATGTTCTTGATGTAGTCGGCGTGGCCCGGGCAGTCGACGTGGGCGTAGTGGCGGGCGTCGGTCTCGTACTCGACGTGGGCGATCGCGATCGTGATCCCGCGCTCGCGCTCCTCGGGCGCGTTGTCGATCGAGTCGAAGGCGCGGTACTCCCCGCCACCCTTCAGGTGGAGGTACTTCGTGATCGCCGCCGTCAGGCTCGTCTTGCCATGGTCGATGTGGCCGATCGTGCCGATGTTGACGTGCGGCTTGTTGCGCTCGAACTTCTTCTTGGCCATCGTGATTGCTCCCTGGCTCCTGCCCCGCGGGGCGCCTAGACCTTCGACTTCTGAACGAGCTCCGAGGCCAGACTGGCCGGGACCTCGGCGTAGTGACTGAACTCCATCGACGACGTCGCGCGACCCTGGGTCATCGACCGCAGGTCCGTGACGTAGCCGAACATCTGGGACAGCGGGACGAACGCCCGGACGACCTGCGTCGATCCGCGCGACTCCATGCCCTCGATCTGACCGCGCCGACTGTTGAGGTCGCCGATCACGTCGCCCATGAACTCCTCGGGCATCGTGACCTCGTTCCGCATGATCGGCTCGAGGATCGCCGGGTCGGCCTTCGAGAAGGCGTCTTTGACGGCCATCGAACCGGCGATCTTGAACGCCATCTCCGACGAGTCGACCTCGTGGTACGAGCCGTCGAAGAGGGTCGCCTTGACGTCCACGACCGGGAAGCCGGCGTAGATGCCCGTGGCGAGCGTCTCCTTGATGCCGGCATCGACCGACTTGATGTACTCGCGCGGGATCGTGCCGCCGACGATCTTGTCGACGAACTCATAGCCCGCCCCCTTCTCCTGGGGCTCGAGCTTGATGATCGCGTGGCCGTACTGGCCCTTGCCGCCGGTCTGGCGGATGAACCGGCCGTTGCCCTCGGCGGCGCGCCGGATGGTCTCGCGATAGGAGACCTGCGGCTTGCCGATGTTGGCGGCGACCTTGAACTCGCGGATCATCCGGTCGACGAGGACGTCGAGATGGAGCTCGCCCATCCCGGCGATCAGGGTCTCCGACGACTCCGGATCGGTGTGGACCCGGAACGTCGGGTCCTCTTCGGCCAGGCGCTGGAGGGCGATCGCGAGCTTGTCCTGGTCGGCCTTCGTCTTGGGCTCGATCTTGACCTCGATGACCGGCTCCGGGAAGGTCATCGACTCGAGGATGACGACGTGGTCCGGATCGGTCAGGGTGTCACCGGTGAAGGTGTCCTTGAGGCCGACGGCCGCGGCGATGTCGCCGGCGTAGACCTGGTCGATCTCCTCGCGGTGGTTGGCATGCATCTGGAGGATGCGGCCGATCCGCTCGCGCTTGTCCTTGACCGGGTTGTAGACGTACGAGCCGGCCTTGAGCGTGCCCGAGTAGACCCGGAAGAACGCGAGCTTGCCGACGAACGGGTCGGCGGCGATCTTGAAGGCGAGGGCGCTGAACGGCTCGCTGTCGCTCGGGGTCCGGATGACCTCGGCGCCGGACTTCGGGTCGAGCCCGATCATCGGCGGGACGTCGAGCGGGGACGGCAGGTAGTCGACGACCGCGTCGAGCATCTTCTGGACGCCCTTGTTGCGGAGCGCCGATCCGGTCAGGACGGGGATGATCCGGGTCGTGAGCGTGCCGAGGCGGAGGCCGCGCTTGATCTCGGCGATCGTCAGCTCCTCGCCCTCGAGGTACTTGTGGGTCAGCTCGTCGTCCATCTCGGCGACGGCCTCGATCATCGTGTGGCGATGCTTGTCGGCCTCGGCCCGGAGGGCGTCCGGGATCTCGACGACGTCGAAGGTGGTGCCCTGGTCGTCGCGGTAGTAGTAGGCCTTCATTTCGACGAGATCGATGATCCCCTGGAACTTGTCTTCCTGACCGATCGGGATCTGGATCGGCACGGCGTTGGCGCCCAGGCGGTCCTTGATCGAATCGACCCCGCGCCAGAAGTCGGCCCCGGTCCGGTCGAGCTTGTTGATGAAGCAGAAGCGCGGCACGCCATAGCGGTCGGCCTGGCGCCAGACCGTCTCGGACTGGGGCTCGACGCCGGCCACGCCGTCGAAGACGACGACCGCCCCGTCGAGGACGCGGAGGCTCCGCTCGACCTCAACCGTGAAGTCCACGTGCCCGGGCGTATCGATAATGTTGATGCGGTGATCGCCCCAGAACGCCGTCGTCGCAGCCGCGGTGATCGTGATCCCGCGCTCCTGCTCCTGGGGCATCCAGTCCATGGTCGCGGCGCCTTCATGCACCTCACCGATCTTGTAGATCTTCTTCGTGTAGAAGAGGATCCGCTCGGTGACGGTGGTCTTGCCCGCGTCGATATGAGCGATGATTCCGATGTTCCGCGTGCGTGCCAGCGGAACCTGTCGTGCCACGGTGTCTCTAGGCTCCTGGATTACCACTTGAAATGGCTGAAGGCGCGGTTCGCCTCGGCCATCTTGTGCGTGTCTTCACGGCGCTTGACGGCAGCGCCGAGGCCGTTCATGGCGTCGACCAGCTCCTGGGCGAGCTTGTCGCTCATGCTCTTGCCGTTCCGCTTGCGGGCCGCCTGGACGAGCCAGCGCACGCCGAGCGACAGGCGGCGGTCGCCCCGGATCTCGACCGGGACCTGGTAGGTCGCGCCACCGACGCGGCGGGGCTTGACCTCGATGATGGGAGTGGCGTTGCGGAGGGCCGCCTCGAGGACCTCGAGACCGGGCCGATGGGCCTGGGCCTCGGCCCGGGCGAGGGCCTGGCGGAGGATCCGATCGGACAGGTTGCGCTTGCCGTTGGCCATGAGCTTGGCGGTGAACCGCGCGGTCGTCCGGTTGGCCGGCTCGGTGTGGTACTTGGTCATCCGCGGGATCGACTGACGGCGGGGCATTACTTCTTGCCTCCGGGGCCGGTCGCGGCCTTGGCGCCGTACTTGCTGCGTCCCTGCTTGCGATCCCGGACGCCGGCCGCATCGAGCGTGCCGCGGATGATGTGGTACTTGACCGACGGAAGGTCCTTGACCCGGCCGCCGCGGACGAGCACGACGGAGTGCTCCTGGAGGTTGTGGCCGATGCCCGGGATGTAGGCCGTGACCTCCATCTGGTTGGAGAGCCGGACGCGGGCGATCTTGCGGAGGGCCGAGTTCGGCTTCTTGGGCGTCATCGTCCGGACCTGGAGGCAGACACCGCGCTTCTGCGGGGCGCCCGGAATGGCGACCTGCTTGCGGCTCATCCCGTTCCAGTTCTTGCGCATGGCCGGCGCCTTGACCTTCTTGATCTTGGTCTGGCGACCGTGGCGCACGAGCTGGCTGATCGTCGGCACGAAGACGCTGCTCCTCTCATCCGGGTGATGGTTCTGCTGGGGCGGAGGTCGCCGGCCGGTGGCCGGTTCGCGAGCGGTCAGGCCCGCGGGGACCTTCCTGGGGTGGACTGTCAGTCTGGGGTGGCCGGCGCGCACGCCGGGCCGCGGACCCCTCCCGAGGCCACGAACGCGGAGTGTATCAGCGGCCCGAAAACAGTGTCAAACGTTTCGGGCCGGCGACACGCTCATGATTCGTGCTCGCGGAAGGGGTGCTGGCTACTTGTCGGTTGCCTCGTCGGCGGCCGATCCGGACGCCTCGTCGGCGGCCTCTTCTTTCGAGCCCTTGGCCTTGCCCGCGCCGACAGCGACGAACGGGTTCTCGGCTTCGGCTGCGGCGTCGTCCGCCGCCCCGTCGCTCGCCTCGTCGTCGGTGAGGAACGGGTTGAACTCGCTCCCCTCCTCCGACGCTCCGGCGATCGTCGCGGCGAGCGCCAGGCCGGCGGCCTCGTCGGCCGGTCGACCACCCTCCTCGAGGAAGGGGTTGTACTCGCTGCCGCTGTCCTCGATGACTTCGCCGGCGAGGGCCTCGATGGCCGCCCGGCGATCGCGCTCCTTGCGGGCCGCCACGTTGGCCGGCGCGCCGGTCCCGGCGGGGATCAGCTTGCCGATGATGACGTTCTCCTTGAGCCCGATCAGGTGGTCCTTGGCGCCGTTGATGGCGGCCTCGGTGAGCACCCGGGTCGTCTCCTGGAAGGACGCCGCGGCAAGGAACGACGAGGTGTTGAGGGACGCCTTGGTCACGCCCAGGAGCACGGTCTGGGCCGTCGCCGGCTCGCCGCCCTCGGACAGGACCTTGTTGTTCTCCTCCTCGAAGTCGAGCCGGTCGATCAGCTCCGTCGGGAGCAGGTCGACGTCGCCCGGCTGGTCGATCCGGACCTTCCGGAGCATCTGCCGGACGATGATCTCGATGTGCTTGTCGTTGATCGTGACGCCCTGGCTCCGGTAGACCTTCTGGACTTCCTTGACCAGGTAACGCTGGACGGCGTCCTTGCCCCGGGTCTCGAGGTACTCCTGCGGGTTGATCGGGCCGTCCGTGATGCCGTCGCCGGCCCGGATCTCCTGGCCGTTCTCGACCAGCAGCTTGGCGTTGTGGGGGATCGTGTACTCGCGCTCGACGACGTCCTCGGCCCGGACGGCGAGGCCGTCGTCGCCCTTGACGATGAAGCCCTTGACCGGCGAGATGACGTCGGTCGGCGCGCCGGTGTCGCCGTCGGCGATCCGGGCGACGACCTGGTTGGCCTCGACCGAGTCGCCGGCTGCGGCCAGCAGCTCGGCGCCCTTGGGCAGCCCGAGCGTCGTGTCGTAGACCTCCGTGCTCACAACCTTGACCTTCGTCCCGGTGTCGCTCCGAAGGATCTCGACGATCCCGTCGATGTGGCTGATCTCGGCCTTGCCCTTGGGGACGCGGGCCTCGAAGAGCTCCTCGACGCGCGGCAGGCCGGCGGTGATGTCGAGGCCGGCGACGCCGCCGGTATGGAACGTCCGCATCGTGAGCTGGGTGCCCGGCTCCCCGATCGACTGGGCGGCGATGATCCCGACCGCCTCGCCGGAGGCGACCATGTCGCCGGTCGCGAGGTTGCGGCCGTAGCACGCCCGGCAGACGCCGTAGCGCGCTTCGCAGGTCAGCGGTGAGCGGACGAGCACTTCCTGGATCCCGGCCGCCTCGATGCGCGCCGCGATCTCCTCGGTGATCTCGATGTTGCGGTCGACGACGAGCGGCTGCTCCTCGCCCTTCTTGACCTTGACCGACGTGTCCGGCAGCGGTGCGGCGGCCAGGCGGCCGACGAGCCGGCGACGGAACTCCTTCTCGTCGGTCGAGTCCTCGCGCGTGATCCAGCTGCCTTCCTCGGTGCCGCAGTCGTCATCGCGGGTGATGACGTCCTGGGCGACATCGACGAGGCGCCGGGTCAGGTAACCCGAGTCGGCCGTTCGAAGGGCGGTGTCGGCGAGGCCCTTGCGGGCGCCGTGGGTCGAGATGAAGTACTCGAGGACGGTCATCCCCTCCCGGAAGTTGCTCCGGACGGGGACGTCGATGATCCGGCCCGAGGGGTCGGCCATCAGGCCGCGCATCGCGCCGAGCTGGCCGATGTTGCCCTTGTTCCCGCGGGCGCCGGAGGCGGTCATCATCGTGACCGGCCCGTCGGCCTTGAGGCCCTTCATCATCTCGTCGGACATGGCGCTCGTCGTCTTCTGCCAGACGTCGACCACCTGCTCGTAGCGCTCGTCCTCGGTGATGAGGCCGCGCTGGAACTGGCGGTCGATCTCATTGACCGAGTCGTCGGCGGCCGCGAGGCGCGCCTGCTTGTCCTTCGGGACCTCGATGTCGAACAGGCCGATCGTCATCCCGCCGCGGGTGGCGAAGTCGAAGCCGACGCTCTTGATGCCGTCGACCAGGTGGGCGGTCTCGTCCGGCCCGAGCAGGCGATAGCACTCGTCGACGAGGTCCTTCAGGTCGGACCGCTTCATGACCTCGTCCTTGTACCGCATCGGGTCCGGCAGGATCTGGTTGAAGATGATCCGGCCGACGGTCGTCCGGACGCGCTTGAGCTCGAGGCTCTCGGTCTCCGCGTTCCAGGTCTGGACCTCGGCCTCGACCGGCTCGTGGAGGGTGACGCCCGTCTTCTCGCGGAGCTGGTAGGACAGGATCGCCTCGTCCTCGGTCGCGAAGATCCGGACGCGCTTGGGCTGCTTGCCGAGCGGATCCATCGTCAGGTAGTAGCAGCCGAGGACCATGTCCTGGGTCGGCGCCACGACCGGCGAGCCGTCGGCCGGCGACAGCAGGTTGGCCGTCGACAGCATCATCGTCCGCGCCTCTTCCTGGGCGGCCGTCGAGAGCGGCACGTGGACCGCCATCTGGTCGCCGTCGAAGTCCGCGTTGAACGCGGTGCAGACGAGCGGGTGGATCTGGATGGCCGAGCCCTCGACGAGGACCGGCATGAACGCCTGGATCCCCAGGCGGTGGAGCGTCGGGGCACGGTTCAGCAGGACCGGATGGTCCTTGATGACCTCTTCGAGGACGTCCCAGACCTCGGGCCGGACGCGCTCGACGATGCGCTTGGCGCTCTTGATGTTGTGGGCGAAGCCCTTCTCGACGAGCTGGCGCATGACGAACGGCTTGAACAGCTCGAGGGCCATCTTCTTCGGCAGTCCGCACTGGTGGAGCTTGAGCTCCGGCCCGACGACGATGACCGAGCGGCCCGAGTAGTCGACGCGCTTGCCGAGCAGGTTCTGGCGGAACCGCCCCTGCTTGCCCTTGAGCATGTCGCTCAGGGACTTCAGGCGGTGGTTGCCGGTGCCGGCGATCGCCCGGCCGCGCCGGCCATTGTCGATCAGGGCGTCGCACGCCTCCTGGAGCATCCGCTTCTCGTTGCGGATGATGATCTCGGGCGCACCGAGCTCGAGGAGCCGCTTGAGGCGGTTGTTGCGGTTGATGACGCGGCGGTACAGGTCGTTCAGGTCGGAGGTCGCGAAGCGGCCGCCGTCGAGCTGGACCATCGGCCGCAGATCCGGCGGGATGACCGGCAGGACCGACAGGATCATCCAGTCGGGGCGGGTGCCGCTGCGCCGGAATGCCTCGATCAGGCGGAGCCGCTTGATCGCCTTCTTGCGCCGCTGGCCGGAGCTCGTCCGGACCTCGACGTGGAGGGACCGCGAGAGCTCCTCGAGGTCCATCCGGCTGATGATCTCGCGGACGGCCTCGGCGCCCATGCCCGCGTTGAACAGGCGGCCACCCTTGGCGCCCGACCCGTGGCGCTCCTCGAGCCCGCGCAGCTCGAGCTCGCCGAGCGTCTGCATCGGCTTGAGCCCCTCGATCTCGTCGCGGAGCTTCTTGATCTCGTCCTTGGCGGCCTGGGCCCCACCGGTGAGCTGCTCGCGCTCGTTGCGGAGCGTCTCGTCGACGCTGGCGCTGAGGTCGGCGACCTTCTGCTCGACCGCTCGCTCCTCGTCGCGCTCGCGCTGCTGGAGCTCGGCGGTGACGCGCTCGGTCTCGGCCGAGACGATCTTGCGGAGGGCGGCGGTCGCCTCCTTGCCACCCTTGGCGCCGGCCGCCACGACGACCTCGCCGGTCGGGGCGAAGACGATCGTGTCCTCGGCCTCGCCGGTCTTGAGGGCGGCCAGCTGCGCCTCGACGGCCTGGGCGGCCGTGACGACCTCCTCGGTCCGCACGGTGCGCTGGCTCTCCAGGTCGGCCTTGGTGACGGCGAGCGCCTCGTTGAGCTCGTCCTTGGTCTTGTTGACGTCGGCGCGGAGGCGGTCCTCGAGCGCGGCGAGCTCCTCGCCGGCCTTGCCGCCGCGTCCCGCGGCCTCGTCCTCGAGGGCGAGGAGGGCCCGCTTGCGGGCGTCCTCGTCGACGTTCGTGACGATGTAGAGGGCGAAGTACAGGATCCGCTCGAGGTTGCGGGGGCTGATGTCGAGGAGGATGCCGAGGCGGCTCGGGGTGCCCTTGAAGTACCAGATGTGGCTGACCGGGCTGGCGAGCTGGATGTGGCCCATCCGCTCGCGCCGGACCTTCGAGCGGGTGACCTCGACGCCGCACTTGTCGCAGATGATGCCCTTGTACCGGATCCGCTTGTACTTGCCGCAGTAGCACTCCCAGTCCTTGGTCGGACCGAAGATGCGCTCGTCGAAGAGCCCGTCCTTTTCCGGCTTGAGCGTCCGGTAGTTGATGGTCTCCGGCTTCGTCACCTCACCCTTGGACCACTCCCGGATCTGGTCCGGGCTGGCAAGCGAGATACGGATCGCGCTGAAATTATTGACCTCGAGCATGGTTCTCCTTCGCGCCGCCGCCTGGCCCGGTGGCGCGCTGCGACCTCAGGACGCGTGAGGCCGGTCCGGTCGGGCCTCCACCCGACCGATTCGCATTGAAATGCAGTGCCGTCAGTCCTCGAACCCGGCGAGGTTGATCCCGCCGAGATCCGGGAGCATGTAGCCGGAGACGTCGTCTTCGGCGAGCTGGATCTCCTCGTCGTTCTGATCGAGGATCTCCGCGTTGAGCCCGAGGCTGCGCAACTCCTTGATCAGGACCTTGAAGGATTCCGGGACGCGCGGCGGCTGGATCTCCTCCCCCTTGACGATGGCTTCGTAGGTCTGGACGCGTCCGAGGACATCGTCCGACTTCACGGTGAGCAGCTCCTGGAGGATGTTCGCGGCGCCGTACGCCTCGAGCGCCCAGACTTCCATCTCGCCGAAGCGCTGGCCGCCGAACTGGGCCTTGCCACCGAGCGGCTGCTGGGTGATCAGGCTGTACGGACCGGTCGACCGGGCGTGGATCTTGTCCTCGACGAGGTGGTGGAGCTTGAGCATGTAGATGTAGCCGACGGTGATCGGGCGGTCGAAGATCTCGCCGGTCCGGCCGTCGCGGAGATCGATCTTGCCGTCCTCCGGGAGCGACTTTTCGACGCCGTAGACCTTGTGCTTGGCCTCGCGGAGCTCGGCCTTGATCTGGTCCTCGGTCGCCCCGTCGAAGACGGCGGTCGCGGCCTTCTGGCCCTTCTCGTGAAGCGCCCAGCCGAGATGGGTCTCGAGGATCTGGCCGATGTTCATCCGGCTCGGCACGCCGAGCGGGTTGAGGACGATGTCGACGGGCGTCCCGTCCGGCAGGAACGGCATGTCCTCGGCCGGCAGGATCTTGGCGATCACGCCCTTGTTGCCGTGGCGGCCGGCCATCTTGTCGCCGACGCTGATCTTGCGCTTCTGGGCGACCGACACCCGGACCAGGCGGTTGACGCCCGGCTGGAGATCGTCGTTCAGCTCGCGCCGGAACTCGCGGATCTCGACGACCTTGCCCCGCTCGCCGTGCGGCAGGCGGAGGCTCGAGTCCTTCACCTCGCGGGCCTTCTCGCCGAAGATCGCCCGCAGGAGGCGCTCCTCCGCGGTCAGCTCGGTCTCGCCCTTCGGGGTGATCTTGCCGACGAGGATGTCGCCGGGGCGGACCTCGGCGCCGATGTAGACGATCCCCTCCTCGTCGAGGTCCTTGAGGGACTCCTCGCCGACGTTCGGGATGTCGCGGGTGATCTCCTCGGGCCCGAGCTTCGTGTCGCGCGACTCGATCTCGTGCTTCTCGATATGGATGCTCGTGAAGAGGTCGTCGCGGACGAGGCGGTCGCTGATGACGATCGCGTCCTCGTAGTTGCCGCCCTCCCAGCTCATGAACGCGACGAGCACGTTCCGGCCGAGCGCGAGCTCACCTTCCTGGGTCGATGAGCTGTCGGCGAGCGCCTGGCCGTCCGCCACCCGGTGGCCGACGTCGACGATCGGGCGCTGGTTGATGCAGGTGCCCTGGTTGCTCCGGACGAACTTCTGGAGCTTGTACTCGTCGAGCTCGCCCGAGTCGGTCTCGATCCGGATCCGCTCGGCCGTGACGCTGGTCACGACACCGGCGCGGCTGGCGACGACGACCTGGCCGGAGTCGCGCGCGGCGCGCTCCTCCATGCCGGTGCCGACGATCGGCGACTCCGGCTCCAGGAGCGGGACCGCCTGGCGCTGCATGTTCGAGCCCATCAGGGCGCGGTTGGCGTCGTCGTGCTCGAGGAACGGGATCAGCGCCGTCGCGACCGAGACGACCTGCTTGGGGCTGACGTCCATGTACTCGATCTGGCCGGCCCGCGCCTCCGGGAACGTGTCGCGGTAGCGCGACGGGATCCGCTCGGCCATGAAGTGGCCCTCGGCGTCGAGCGGCGCGTTCGCCTGGGCGACGACGTGCTCCTCCTCCTCGTCGGCCGGGAGATACTCGATCTCACTGGTGACGATCGGGCGGATCGGGAACGCGTTCGCCTTCTGCTTCTTGAGCTCGGCGATCGCGGCGGGCGTGAACGCCTTGCCGGACTTCAGGATCGTCTCGCCGCTCTTCGAGAGCAGGTCGCCGCCCGTCTCATAGGTGGCGATGTGCGGGTCGTCCCAGCCGACGGTCCGCTTGACCTTGCGGTACGGCGTCTCGATGAAGCCGTAGCTGTTGATCCGGCCGTAGGTGGCGAGCGAGCCGATCAGGCCGATGTTCGGGCCTTCCGGGGTCTCGATCGGGCAGATCCGGCCGTAATGGCTGTGGTGGACGTCGCGGACGTCGAACCCGGCGCGCTCGCGCGACAGGCCGCCCGGCCCGAGGGCGCTGAGGCGCCGCTTCGAGGTCAGCTCGGCCAGCGGGTTCGTCTGGTCCATGAACTGCGACAGCTGGCTGCCGCCGAAGAACTCCTTCATCGCGGCCACGACCGGCCGGATGTTGATCAGGGCGTTCGGGGTGGCCTTGTCGATCTCCTGGATCGTCATCCGCTCGCGGACGACGCGCTCCATCCGGAGGAGGCCGATCCGGAACGCGTTCTGGATCAGCTCGCCGTTGGCCCGGATGCGGCGGTTGCCGAGGTGGTCGATGTCGTCCTTGGGATGGAGGCCACGGTTCGACTCGATGAGGTTGCCGACGATCGCGGCGATGTCCTCGCGGGTGATCGTCCGCTGCTCACGCGGCAGCTCGATGCCCATCCGGCCGGCGACGCCGTCCAGCTTCTTGTTGAACTTGTAGCGGCCGACCCGACCGAGGTCGTAGCGGCGGAAGTTGAAGAACAGGCTCTCGACGAGCTGGCGGGCGTTGTCGCCGGTCGGCGGATCGCCCGGGCGGAGCTTCTTGTAGACCTCGATCAGGGCTTCCTGCTGGGTCTTCGTGAGGTCCTTGTCGAGGGTGTTCGACGTGAACGGATGCTCGGGGTCCGTGTCGATGCCGGAGAAGAGGGCGGCGATCGAGTCGTTCTCCTCGTAGCCGACGGCACGGAGCAGGGTCGTCGCCGCGATCTTGCGCTTGCGATCGACCTTGACCCAGAGCTGGTCCTTGTTGTTCGTCTCGAACTCGAGCCAGGCGCCGCGGTTCGGGATGACCTTGGCGCTGAAGAGCATCCGGCCGGACGCCGGGTCCTCGAGCTCGCTGTAGTACACGCCGGGCGAGCGGACGAGCTGGCTGACGACGACGCGCTCGGCGCCGTTGATCACGAAGGTGCCCTGGCTGGTCATCCACGGGTAGTCGCCCATGTAGACCCGCTGGCGCTGGATCTCGCCGGTCTCCTTGATCAGGAGCTCGACGGCGACGTACAGCGGCCGGGAATAGGTCAGGTCCTTGGTCCGGCACTCCTCCTCGGAGTACTTCGGGTCGCCGAACTCGTAGTCGAGGAACTGGAGCTCCATCACCTTGGCGGTGAAGTCCTTGATCGGGCTGATCTCGTCGAACAGTTCCCGGAGGCCCTTCTCGATGAACCACTGGAAGGAATCCAGCTGGAGCTCGATCAGGTTCGGGATCGGCAGGACTTCCGGGATGCGGGCATAGCGCGTACGCGCCAGCGCCGAAGCCGTCCTCGACGACTCAGCAGACAGCATGAAACACCACTCCTTGACGGAGGCTTGGAGATAAGGAAAGGGCCGCGCTCACAGAAGGAGTAGGATACCGCGATTCTGTGCGGTGTCAAACGAGCCCGGCGGCCCGTCCGGCATCGAAGCCTGTTCCAGCAGGCGACCAGGCCAGGCATTCGTCCCCGGATTGAGCGGGTCGGTCGCACGCTCAGCTGGCGCATCACGGCCGCCCGGCTGAGCGTGACAAGTCCGCCTGTCAGTCCGGCGCTGCATCTCTGGCAGGATCGGCGGCGCATCTCCGGCAGGATCGGCGGCGCATCTCCGGCAGGATCGGCCGCGCCCGTCGGACTTGACGACGAGGTCCGGCTTCGCGCACGTCGCTGCGCGTCATGGCGCCTCATTGCCCAGGGAATCAGGATGCCGCGACCAGGCCAAGCATGCGTCCTGGGAATGAGCGGATCGGTCGCACGCTCCGCGTGCGCGTCCCGGCCGCGTAGCTGAGCGTGACGAGTCCGCCCGTCAGTCTGGCGCTGCATCTCTGGCAGGATCGTCCGCGCCGCGGTTGGCGCGAGTTGGCTCGCCGGGAATCAGGAGGCCGCGACCAACGGCCGCGGCCTCCTGGCAGAGTCGGAACGGGGCTACTTGATCTCGACCTTGCCGCCGACTTCCTCGATGGCAGCCTTGATCTTCTCGGCCTCGTCGCGGGCGATGCCCTCCTTGACGGGCTTGGGGGCCGCGTCGACGAGGTCCTTGGCCTCCTTGAGGCCGAGGCCGGTGAGCTCGCGCACGACCTTGATCACGGGGATCTTGTTCGGGCCGATCTCGGTCAGCGTGGCGCTGAACTCGGACTGCTCCTCGGGAGCCGCCGCGGCCTCGCCGCCGCCACCGGCGGCAGCCGGGGCCGCCGCTGCCGCGGCCGGCGCCGCGGCCGTCACGCCGTAGCGCTCCTCGAAGCGCTTGATGAACTCGGACAGCTCGAGGACGGTCATCTTGTCGATGGCCTCGAGCAGGTCGTCCTGGGTCAGGACCGCCATGTCAGGTCTCCTTGTCGGGTGCTCCGGTCAGGGAGCGAGTGGTTGATCGAATGGGTGAACGGATCGGTGCCGTGGCCGCGGATCACGCGCCCTCGGCCTGGGCCTTCTGATCGCGCACCTGCGCCAGGGCGTAGCCCAGGTTGCGGATGTTCGCGACGAGCAGGCCGGCCAGGGTGGCGACCGGTGCCTGCATCCCGCCGGCGAGCTTGCCGAGCAGGACCTCGCGCGACGGCAGGGTTGCCAGGCTCTTGACGCCGTTGGCATCGATCGCCCGGGTGCCCAGGACGCCGCCGGTGACGGTCACCTGCTTGAACGCGCGCGTGGCTTCGAGGACGGCCTTGGCCGTCGCCGACTCGTCGTTGCCGAAGGCGATCGCCGTCGGGCCGATGAGGAGCGGGCTGAGGGCCTCCCCCACCGTGTCCTGGGCGGCGATCCGCATCAGGCGGTTCTTGACGATGCGATAGCTCACGTCCTGCTTGCGCAGGGCGCGGCGGATCTCCGCGATCTCCTTGACGGTGAGGCCGCGATATTCGGAGACGATCAGCGTCCGGCTGCCGGCCAGTGCCTCGCGCAGCGCGGCGACGGTCTCCCGTTTGGCCTCTGTGGGCATGGTGCCCTCCAGGTTCGGCGCACGGCCGGTGCGCGGCGGTGGCGCGACGCTCATCCGGACGGATCCGGAATCACGACGCCCCTGCGACGGCGCCTGTTCGGCTGGCCTGGAACGCAGGGGCGCGTCCACCGCGTGGTGGCGCGTGTCCTGCCTCGGCGTGCTCACCGTCGTCCCCGATCGCCGTCGGGCGATCGATCCGATCCGGTGGATCAAGCCCCGACCGTCACGCTCCGTCGAGCGTCGCGGTCCGCGGGCGCAGGCTGTCTCTGGCGATCCCGTCGATCTTCAGTTGTGGCGACGCGCCGGGCCCGAGGGCACGACCGTCACCGCGTATGGTGGGCCGCGGTCAGGCCGCGGCTGCGGCGAGGACCGCCGGCAGATCGACCCGGATGCCCGGGCCCATCGTCGAGGCGATCGTCAGACCGCGCAGGTACTGGCCCTTCGCGCCGGCCGGTCGGGCCCGGTTGATCGCGTCGATCAGGGCGGCCAGGTTGGCCACGAGAGCATCGGCTTCGAAGCTCGAGCGGCCGAAGGCGGTGTGGACGATCCCGGCCTTGTCGACCTTGAACTCGACGCGCCCGCCCTTGACCTCGCGGACGGCCCGATCGAGATCGAACGTGATCGTCCCGGCCTTGGGGTTCGGCATCAGGCCGCGCCGGCCGAGGATCTTGCCGAGCTTGCCGACCAAGCCCATCGAGTCGGGGGTCGCGAGCGCGACGTCAAACTCGAGCCAGCCGGCCTCGATCTTCTTGACGAGATCCTCGCCGCCGACCTCGTCCGCGCCGGCCTTCAGGGCCTCCTGGGCCTTGTCGCCCTGGGCGAAGACGACGACCCGGACGATCTTGCCGGTGCCGTGCGGGAGGACGACGGTGCCGCGGACCATCTGGTCGGCGTGACGGGGATCGACGCCGAGGCGGAGATGGGCCTCGACCGTCGAGTCGAACGAGACGAACGAGGTCTCCTTGGCGAGCGCCGCGGCCTCGGCCGGAGGATAGATCCGGTCGCGATCGACGAGCTTCGCCGCCTCGAGATACTTCTTGCCGTGTGCCATGTCGTGTCGGTCCTTTCGGCGGCCGGCTGATCCGGCCTCCCCCTCTGGCTGATCCGCCGCGGCCGGGGTGAGCCGCGAGTCGCGATGCTAGCCGATGCGCCAGCAGCGCGCGCTACTTGACCTCGATCCCCATCGAGCGGGCGGTGCCCTCGATCTGGAGCATCGCGGCCTCGATCGAGTTCGCGTTGAGGTCGGACATCTTGACCTCGGCGATCTGGCGGACCTGGTCGCGCGACACGCGGCCGGCGACGTCCTTCTTCGGGGTGCCGGAGCCCTTCTCGATCCCGGCGGCCTTGCGGAGCAGGTCCGCAGCCGGCGGGGTCTTGAGGATGAAGCTGAACGAGCGGTCCTCGAAGATCGTGATCTGGGCCGGGATGATCTGACCGGCCTTGTCCGAGGTCTTCTCGTTGTACGACTTCGTGAACTCGACGATGTTGATGCCGTGCGGGCCGAGCGCCGTCCCGACCGGCGGCGCGGGGGTCGCCTTGCCGGCGGGCAGCTGGAGGGTCAGGACGATTCGGATCTTCTTGGCCACGGGGGTCGGGAATCCTTTCTAGCGGGCCGCGGCCCGGTGAGCGCCCGTCCGGGCGGTCCAGGCCAAGGCGGCGGCGAGCACGCGAGCGAGCGCACGCCAGTGGGTGAGTGAGCGCGCGGAGCCGACAACGCCGGCATGGGCCGTCCGGTGGGTGGTCACAGTTTTTCGACTTGCAGGAAGTCCAACTCGACCGGGGTCTCGCGGCCGAAGATGCTCACGAGGACCTTGACCTTGTTGCGCTCCGGGTTGACCTCGTCGACCGTGCCGATGAACTCGGCAAACGGCCCGTCGGTGACCCGGACGCTCTGGCCCTTCGTGAACGCGACCCGGAACTTGGGCGTCTCGACGCCCATGTGCCGGAGGATCTGCTTGACTTCGTTCTCGTCGAGCGGGATGGGCTCGCTGCGGACGCCCGGGATGTTCGCCCCGCCGACGAAGCTCGTCACGCCCGGCGTGTTCCGGACGACGAACCAGCTGTCCGGATCGAGGATCATCTCGACCAGGACGTAGCCGGGATACACCTTCTTCTGGACGGTGTGGCGCTGGCCCTGGCGGATCTCGATCTCGTCCTCCATCGGGACGAGGACCTGGAAGATCCGGTCCTCCATGCCCATCGACTCGATCCGGTGCTCGAGGTTGGCCTTCACCTTGTTCTCGTAGCCCGAATACGTGTGGATCACGTACCAGCGCTTCTCGGGGGCCTTGGCGGTCTCGGTCGTGGTCGTCTCAGTCATGATGGATTCCGTCATTCCCCGACCAGACGCGCGACCACAGCGGTGAAGACGGTGTCCAGGACGGTGATGTAGGTACCGACGACCAAGCTGACCACGAAGACGAGCACGGTCAGGTTGCGCACCTGCTCGCGCGTCGGCCACGAGACCTTCTTCAATTCGGACCACGCTTCGTTGAGGAAGCGGCGAATTCGACTCACGTCGGTGGTTCTTCTCTCGGGCTACGGCGATGGATGGCAGGGGCGATAGGACTCGAACCTACAACCGCTGGTTTTGGAGACCAGTGCTCTGCCAATTGAGCTACACCCCTGCGAACGCCCGCGCGGCTACTTGGCCTCGCGGTGGAGCGTATGGCGGCGCTCCCGGGGACAGTACTTCATCAGCTCGATCCGGTTGGGATCGTTCTTCTTGTTCTTGCGCGTCGTGTAGGTCCGCTCCTTGCACTCGGTGCAGGCGAGCTGGATCGGGGGACGCGCTTCGACTCGGGCCATGGCGGATCCTTACTCGGCGATCGTGACGATGGCGCCGGCGCCGACGGTCCGGCCACCCTCGCGGATGGCGAAGCGCTGGCCGATCTCGAGGGCGATCGGGGTGATCAGCTCGACGCTCATCTCGACGTTGTCGCCGGGCATGATCATCTCGGCCCCGTCGGGCAGCCCGATGGCGCCGGTGACGTCGGTCGTGCGGAGGTAGAACTGGGGCCGGTAGCCGTTGTAGAACGGGGTGTGGCGGCCGCCCTCCTCCTTGGTCAGGACGTAGACCTGGGCGGTGAACTTGGTGTGGGGCTTGACCGAGCCGCTCTTGGCCAGGACCTGGCCGCGCTCGATCTCCTCGCGCTCGATGCCCCGGATGAGACAGCCGACGTTGTCGCCGGCGCGACCCTCGTCGAGCAGCTTCTTGAACATCTCGACCCCGGTCACCACGATCTTGCGGGTGGCCTTGACCCCGATCAGCTCGACCTCGTCGCCGACCTTGACGATGCCGCGCTCGATCCGGCCGGTGGCGACGGTCCCCCGGCCCTTGATCCCGAAGACGTCCTCGACCGGCATCAGGAACGGCTTGTCGACCGCCCGCTCGGGGGTCGGGATGTAGGCGTCGACCGCGTCCATCAGGGCCTGGATCGGGGCATACGCCGGATCGTCGGGGTTGTCGCCCGCCTCGAGCGCCTTGAGGGCGCTGCCGCGGATGACCGGGACCTCGTCGCCCGGGAAGGCGTTCTTGGTGAGGAGCTCGCGGACCTCGAGCTCGACCAGGTCGAGGAGCTCCTCGTCGTCGACCATGTCGACCTTGTTGAGGAACACGACCATGTACGGCACCTCGACCTGGCGGGCCAGCAGGATGTGCTCGCGGGTCTGGGGCATCGGGCCGTCGGTCGCGGCCACGACCAGGATCGCGCCGTCCATCTGGGCGGCGCCGGTGATCATGTTCTTGATGTAGTCGGCGTGGCCCGGGCAGTCGACGTGGGCGTAGTGGCGGGCGTCGGTCTCGTACTCGACGTGGGCGATCGCGATCGTGATCCCGCGCTCGCGCTCCTCGGGCGCGTTGTCGATCGAGTCGAAGGCGCGGTACTCCCCGCCACCCTTCAGGTGGAGGTACTTCGTGATCGCCGCCGTCAGGCTCGTCTTGCCATGGTCGATGTGGCCGATCGTGCCGATGTTGACGTGCGGCTTGTTGCGCTCGAACTTCTTCTTGGCCACGAGACCGTTTCACTCCATTTCAGGCGCGGCTACGCCGCTAGAACAACGCCGAGGCGGGGATGGAGCCCACAATCGGACTTGAACCGATGACCTCTTCCTTACCAAGGAAGTGCTCTGCCAGCTGAGCTATGTGGGCCCGGAACCTGTCCGCGGGATC
Source organism: uncultured Chloroflexia bacterium (assembly GCA_963746075.1). Lineage (GTDB taxonomy): Bacteria > Chloroflexota > Limnocylindria > Limnocylindrales > CSP1-4 > CF-46. The sequence continues at coordinate 902,606 of CAVUZY010000004.1, read as the reverse complement.
ACGAGATGATTGGTGGGCAGGGAGGGAATCGAACCCCCACAGCCGAAGGCGGCTGGTCTACAGCCAGCGGAGCTCACCACCTGCTCAACCTACCCACTGAACCGGGCGACGGACCGAGTGACTGCGGACCCGTGGTGAACCCATCGCCGTTTGATCTGCACTTGGAGCCGACGACGGGACTCGAACCCGGAACCGGCGGTTTACAAAACCGCTGCTCTACCAATTGAGCTACGTCGGCACGGCGCAGGGTCATACCGCAGATGGACCCTCCGGCGCCGGGGAATGATACGGTCCGCGGCTCGACCCGGTCAAGCGAGCCACGAGGGGCCGGCGGGCGGCGACGGCGGGGCGAAGCGAGCCGTCAATCGGCCGGCGGGCCGCCCGGCAGGAGATCGTCGCTGGCCGGTTGGGCGTCCTCGGTGTCGCGGTCCGCTGCTCCCGGCGCTGGGTTGGCGCGGCGACGCGGCGCAGGCTTGGGGGTGGGCGCGGGCGCCGTGGCCTTTGCGCGGCGCTGACGGGCCGGAGTTGGCGGCGCAGCCTCGGCCGCCGCGTTCGGATCCGCCTTCTTCGATCGACGCTTCGGGGCGGGCTTGCCCTCGGCAGCGTCGGCGGTCGCCGGTGCGGTCTTCTTCGACCGGCGGGGCGCGGTCGGGATGCCCACGTCTGCGGGCGCAGGGACTGGGGCCGTGGCGGGCATGGCAGTTGCCACGTCGGCCTTGGCCGCTCGAGACCGCTTCTGGGCGGCCGTCGTCGGCGCCGGCGGGCGACCGCGCTTCTTCGGCGCAGGCACCGTCGCCGCCCCGTCGGGCGCACCGCTGTCACCGCCCGCGGCGTCGACCGCGCTCGACGCTTCGTACGCCGCGGCTGCGCTGGACGCGTCGGCGATCTCGTCGAACGTGGCGGGTCGCGGCCGTTCGCTTGTCCCCTCCCCGCCCGGATCGCGCTGGGCGACGGCCGCGAACAGCAGGATCGAGCCCGCGACCGCTGCGTTGAGCGACCCGATCGCGCCGCGCATCGGGATCCGGACGGCAACGTCGGCCCGGCGCCGGACGACCGGCGACAGACCCTGGCCCTCGCTGCCGACGATGATCGCGAGCGGACCGCGGAGATCGGCCTGGGCCGTCGTGAGCGGCGCATCGGCCTCGGCCGCCGCCACGCGCAGCCCACGGATCCGGAGGTCGGACAGGGCGGCCGGCAGATCGTCGACCGGGCACAGGAGGAGGTGCTCCACGGCGCCCGCCGAAGCCTTGATCGCGGCCGGCGTCAGGGGCGCCTGACGATGAGTCGGGAACAGGACGCCGTGGACCCCGGCAGCCTCGGCGCTCCGGAGCAGCGTGCCGACGTTCTGGGGATCCTCGAGCGAGTCGAGCACGAGCACGAATGGCGGCTCGCCACGCTCGAGAGCCCGGGCCAGGACGTCGTCGAGGCCGGCGTAACTCCGTGGCTCGACGACGAGGGCGATTCCCTGGTGACCATCGAAGCCCGCGACCGCGGTCAGCGACCCGCCTTCGACCTCGACCACGGGGATCCGGAGCGACGTGGCATGAAGGACGAGCCGCTCCAGCGCCTGACGGCGTTGCGGAACGACGAGCAGTCGCCGCGCCGGCCGGCGGGCGACGAAGGCCTCCTCGACCGGGCGGCGCCCGGCGACGAGCTCCTCGTCCTCGGCCAGGAGGTCGGACGGGGCGACGCCGGGTCGATAGGCATCGGCCGGACGGCCCGGAGCGTCGCGCCAGGGGCGGTCGCCACCGGGTCGCGCGCCGGCAGGATCCCGGCGCGGGCCGGGCGGCCCACCGAACCCCCGATCGCGTCGATCGGGTCCCGGGCGGCCGCCGCCCGATCGGAACGGTGGGCGTCCGGCGGATCGATCCCGACGATCGGAATCCGGCGGACGATCCGCGCCACGGTCGAACGCCTGCTGCCCGCGCCCGGCGCCGCCCTCGGATCGGCCGTCGTCATCACGTCGTGGCCGATCGAAGCTCGACGGATCCGGTCGCTCTTCGTGGCGGCGCGGTCCGAACCCGCGTTGATCGCCGGATCGGCCGCCGCCCGGGCCGCCGGATCGGGAGCGGTCGCCGCGCTGGTCGCCCGACCACGGCGGGGCCGGTCGATCCCACGGCCGATCTGGCGGTCGGTCCGACTGCCGATCCCCCCGGTCGTCGCGGAACCCGCCGGGGCCGTCCGGGCGCACGCCTCGGAACGGCGGTCGGGGACCCGCCGGCCGGCCGAAGCCGCCACCGGATGCACCGCGCGACGATCCACCCCGCTCGAAGGGTCGGCCGGGCGGGCCATCACGGCGCGGTCCGAACGATCGATCCGGCCGCCCTCCGCGATCGACGTCACCACCGCCGTCGTCGCGACCACCGCCACCCCCTCCACCGAACCCGAACCCGCGCCGCGACGGCGGCCCGGAGCCGGGTCCCGGCCGATCCGATCCGGGGCCGCGGTACCCGCCGCGCTGGCCGCCCCGATCGTCACCCCGGTTTCCGCCCGGGCCGCCCGGCCCGCCCGGCCCGCGGAACCCTCCTCCGCCACGGGAGCTTCCGAACCCGCCGGATCCCCCGCGCGAGCCGGCGCCACCACCGGGTCGCTTTGGTCCGCCGGGCCGGCGCGGCCGGTCGCCGCCTCCGGACGGCGGTCGATCAGCCACGTGCAAGCTCCGCCTGGCGACGCCAGCGCTGGCCGTCGCGCGTGTCCTCGACGGCGATCCCGCGTCGGGCGAGCTCGTCGCGCAAGCGGTCGGACGCCGACCAGTCGCGGTCGGCGCGGGCGGTCGCCCGTTCGTCGAGCATGCGGCGACTCTCCTCGTCGAGGTCCTCGTCGGCGGCCGGCAGGACGCCGAGCACCTCGTCGAACGAGCGGATGACGGCCAGCGCCCGTTCGGCGTCGGTCGTGGACAAGGTGCGGCCGTCGATCCGGCGATTCAGGTCGCGGACCAGGTCGAAGACGACGGCCAGCGCCGCCGAGATGTTGAGATCGTCGTCGAGGGCGGCGCCGAACGCGGCGTCCGCGGTCTCGAGCACGCCGCCGAGATCCGGGTCGTCGGGGCCCTCCTGGCGATAGGCGTCGAGGGCCGCGACGGCCGCCTCGAGCCGATCGAGCGCCGCGGTCGCCGCCGCGAGCGACTCGTCGCTGTAGTTCAGCGGCGCACGGTAGTGGACCGCGATCAGGGCGTAGCGCAGGGCGCGCGCCGAGACGCCGGCGTCGAGGAGCTCGCCGACCCGCGCGATGTTGCCGGTCGACTTGGCCATCTTCGACCCACTCGACTGGAGGTGGGCGCAGTGAAGCCAGGTCCGGACGAACGGCTTGCCCGTGGCGGCCTCGCTCTGGGCGATCTCGTCCTCGTGGTGCGGGAAGATCAGGTCGATGCCGCCGGTGTGGATGTCGAACGACTCGCCGAGGTGCTTCATCGACATCGCCGAGCATTCGATGTGCCAGCCCGGCCGGCCCGGCCCGATCGCGGTATCCCACGACGGCTCGCCGTCCTTCGGCCCCTTCCAGAGGGCGAAGTCCCGGACGTCATCCTTGGCGTACTCGTCGGCCTCGACCCGCTCGCCGGTCCGCATCTGCTCGGGGTCGAGTCGGGCGAGCCGGCCGTACGCCGGCCAGGAGGCGATCCGGAAGAAGATCGAGCCGTCCTCGGTCCGATAGGCGTGGTCGCGCTCCAGCAGCGTCCCGATCAGGCCGACGATCTCCGGGATGTGCTCAGTCGCCCGAGGGAGGACATCAGGCGTTGTCATCCGGAGGCGATCGGCGTCCGCCCGAAAGGCCGCGAGCCAGCGGTCGGACAGCTCCTGGATCGACGTCCCCGCCGCTGCCGCTCCGCGGATGATCTTGTCGTCGATGTCGGTGATGTTCATCACCCACGTGACCCGCAGGCCGCGCCGGCGCAGGTGGCGGACCAGGAGATCGGCGAACAGGAAGCTCCGGAAGTTGCCGATGTGGGCCGGGCCATAGACGGTCGGCCCGCAGCTGTATATCCGGACATGGTCGGGATCGAGCGGCTCGAGCTGCCGGTCTTCGCCCGTGAGCGTGTCGTGGAGCCGGATCACCGCGACCGCTCCAGCGTTGCGACGGCGCGCGCCGAAATCCCGCGGCCGGCACCTTCCATGCCGTCCAGGTTGCCGGTCGATGCCTTGACGTTGACCTGGTCGACCCGGACCCCGAGCAGCTCCGCCAGCCGGGCGCGGATGTCGTCCAGCCGGTCGCCGAGCCGCGGCCGGGCGGCGATGATCGTTACGTCGACATGGGTTGGTCGGAGGCCGGCATTCGTCACTCGCGACACGACCTCGGTCAGGAGCTCCGCGCTGTCGATCCCCGTCGGCGTCCGGTCGTCGGCCGGAAACAGCCGGCCCAGGTCGTTCATTCCGGCCGCGCCGAGCAGCGCATCGGCCACGGCGTGGAGGACGACGTCGCCGTCAGAGTGGCCGGACAGCCGGGGCGCCCGCGGGAACGCGACCCCGCCCAGCGCCAGCGGCTCACCCGGTCCGAATGGATGCGAGTCATCGCCATATCCGACGCGGGGGCGATCGGCGGCCAGGATCGACGCCGCGCGATCGAGATCGGCGGGCAGCGTCACCTTGAGGTTGTCGGCTTGTCCGGGCACCACATGAACGGGAATCGTACACGCCTCCAGCAGGGCGGCCTCATCGGTGAAGGTCCGCGGACCGTCCGGCGGGAACGTGGCGTAGGCGGCGCGAAGGATGCCGAGGCGAACCCCCTGGGGCGTCTGGGCGACCCCGAGCCGGTCTCGATCGACGGTGCCCGTCACCAGGTCGCCGGCAACTTCCTTGAGGGTCTCGGCCACGGGCAGGATCGGAATCGCGGCGCCGTGCGCGGCGGTCGCGCGGATCACCTGCAACGCGAGATCCGGTCGAACGGCCGGCCGCGCCCCGTCGTGGACGAGCACGACCCGGTCATCGCCCGCACCGAGCCGCTCCAGCTCGGCGACGCCCGCCGCAACCGACTCCTGACGGCGTCCGCCGCCTGCGACGACGACGACTCGCTGCGACAGCCACTCGGCCCGCCGAAGCTGCTCTGCGCGCGCCGGAGCGACGACGACCACGATTCGCTCGACCATGCGGGGCTCCGGCGAACACGTCGACCGCCCAGGCGAGGACCGGACGGCCACCGATCGGGGCGGTCATCTTGTCCACTCCGCCCATCCGGCTCGACGTACCGGCCGCGACGATGATGACGTCCGCGCTGAGCTTGGCCGGTGCCGCGCTCAATCGAGTCGTGGCTGGGCGAAGATCATCCGGCCGGCCACGGTCTGGAGGACGCGGGTCACCGACACGTCGATATCCTTGTCGATGTAGCGGACGCCGCCCTCGACCACGATCATCGTCCCGTCGTCGAGGAACCCGACGCCCTGGCCGGCTTCCTTGCCCTCCTGGATCACCCGGACCCGGAGCTCCTCACCCGGCAGGACCGCGGGCTTCACCGCGTTCGCGAGGGAGTTGACGTTCAGGACGCGAACGCCTTGGAGCTCGGCGACCCGGTTCAGGTTGTAGTCGTTCGTCAGGATCGCCTTGCTCCGGACGCGGGCGAGGGCGACGAGCTTGGCGTCGACCTCCGGGACGTCGGGCACCGGCTCGTCGATGATCTCGATCGGCGTCGGCGAGTCCTTCTGCATCCGGGCGAGGATCTCGAGCCCGCGCCGGCCGCGGTTGCGGCGCAGCGTGTCGGAGCTGTCGGCAATGTGCTGGAGCTCGTCGAGGACGAACTTCGGCACGACGAGCGTGCCGTAGATGAACCCCGACTCGACGATCTCGGCGATGCGGCCGTCGATGATCGCGCTCGTGTCGACAACGATGTGCGGGTCGCCGGCCGTGGAGATCGTCTCGCCCTCGGTTCGGGGCCGCCGGACCAGGCCGATCGCCTCCGCGGCGATGAGCAGATCGTCCCGCTTCGCGACCGTGAGCCCGAGCATGCCGAGCCCGAGGAAGAGCGACACCCCGATCGGCAACAGCGTCCCGAGCGGCTCCGGGAACAGGGCGAGCGGCAGACCGAGCAGGAGACCCATCAGCAGCCCGATCAACAGCCCGACGACGGCCGTGACGAACTCCGCCGTCGACAGCTGCTGGGCCTGGCGGATCAGCCAGACCGCCGGGACGACGGTCAGGTACGGCAGGATCGCGAACCCGACCACGATCCACGCGACGATCCACGCGACGAGCAGCCAGCCACCCGCCGGCGACCGCTCGAAGAGCTGGGCCGAAGCCGCGAGTGCGAGGCCGACGAGGCCGCCGATGGCGGCCCCGAGCAGGCGGATGTTGCGGATCAAGGTTTTCTCGCGTCGTCCTTCGCGGGGTCGTGGCGCCACACTCCCCGAGGCGCGCTGAAGCCGCCGTAGCCTAGCATCGCGCCGAACCCGCCGCCATCCGCGCGGCCATGCCCCCGCCGGTCGTCAAGGCGGTCTCGATCGCCTCGCGGAGGCTGCCGACGGCGACCACCTCTAGGCCCGGGACGGTCGGGATCTCGTGGCCGCGCCCGGGTCGCGGAACGATCGCCAGTCCGAACCCGAGCCGGGCCGCCTCGCGCAGCCGGCGCTCGAGGCCGACGACCGATCGGAGCTCGCCGAGCAGCCCGACCTCGCCGATCGCGACGGTGCCCGATGCGATCGGCCGGTCCCGGAGCGAGGACGCCAGGGCAAGCGCCAGCGGCAGGTCGAGGCCCGGCTCGTCCACCGCAAGACCGCCGGCGAGGTTGACGTAGATGTCGTGGCTCGACAGGCCGACCCCTGCCCGCCGGGCGAGAACCGCGACGAGGAGCGCGACCCGGTTGGCGTCGACGCCACTCGCCGTCCGCCGCGGCGAGCCGCCCGGGCCCGGGGCGACCAGGCCCTGGACCTCGACGAGGAGCGGCCGCGATCCCTCGAGCGTCGGCGCGACGACGCTGCCGGGGGCCGGTCCGTCGTGCTCGGTGAGGAAGGCCCGGGCCGGATCGGCGACCTCGGCCATCCCGGCTTCGCCCATCTCGAAGACCCCGACCTCCTCGGTCGATCCGAAGCGGTTCTTCGAGGCGCGCAGGAGCCGGATCGTCGCGTAGCGCTCGCCCTCGAGGGTCAGCACCGCGTCCACGAGATGCTCCAGGGTCTTCGGCCCGGCGATCGAGCCGTCCTTGGTGACATGCCCGACGAGGACGACGGCGATCCCGGCCGGCTTGGCCAGCTCCATCAGCCGGAGCGCAGCGCCCCGGACCTGGCCGACGCTGCCGGCGGGCCCGTCGAGGGCGTCGACGGTCGCGGTCTGGACCGAGTCGATGACGAGCAGGGCCGGACCCCGGACGCCGTCCCAGGCGATGTCGGCGATCCGATCGATCGACGACTCGGCGAGGACGTTGATCGCGCCGCCATGGCCGGTCAGCAGCCCGAGCCGCTCGGCCCGGAGGCGGACCTGCGCGGTCGACTCCTCGCCGGTGGCATAGAGGACCCGCTCCGGCCCGACGAGGCCGGCGATCCCGGCGGCGGCCTGGAGGAGGAGCGTCGACTTGCCGATCCCCGGCTCGCCGCCGAGGAGCACGACGGAGCCCGGCACGAGCCCGCCGCCGAGGACCCGGTCGAGCTCACCGATCCCGATCGGAAGGCGCTGTCGCTCGGGCTCGCCGACGTCGATCAGGCGCGACGGCGTCGCGGTGGCGAACCCGCTCGCGACGGCCCGGCTCGGTCGCGGCTCGGTCCGAACCTGCGTCTCGACGAGGCTGTTCCAGGCGGAGCACGCACGGCACTGCCCTTCCCAGCGAAGGAACGACTCGCCGCACGACTGGCAGACGAAGCGAGTCTGCGCTCGACCGGACGCCTTGCTCATCGCGAGCCGATCCGGTGACCGATGGTCAGGCTTCGACCGGGGTCAGCGGCTGCTCGGCGGCGTGGATGTCGAGGCCGGCTTCCGGGTCGCGGTCGACCACGATCGTCGTGCCCGGCTCGTACTTGCCGAGCAGGAGGTGCTCGGCGAGGACGTCCTCGACCATGTTCTGGATGACTCGGCGGAGCGGGCGGGCGCCGTACGCCACGTCGTAGCCGAGCTTGATGATGTGCTCCTTGGCCTCCTGCGTGACCTCGAGATTCATCTGCTGGGCGCGGAGCTGGTCGCGCACGCGAGCGAGCATCAGGTCGACGATCAGGGTGATCTCTTCGACGGTCAGCGAGCGGAAGACGACGGTCGCGTCGATCCGGTTGAGGAACTCCGGTCGGAAGTTCTGCTTCAGCTCGTTGGCGACCTTCTCCTTCATGAGCTCGTAGGAGGTGTTCGCCTGGCTCTCGGCCGAGTCGCCGCGGTCGCGGAAGCCGAGCGACGAGTTCGTCTGGAGCTGCTTCGCGCCGAGGTTCGAGGTCATGATGATGATGCAGTTGCGGAAGTCGACGCGGCGACCCTTGGCGTCCGAGAGATGCCCGTCCTCGAGGATCTGGAGGAGGATGTTGAACACCTCCGGATGGGCCTTCTCGACCTCGTCGAGCAGGACGACGCAGTAGTTCTTGCGCCGGACGGCCTCGGTCAGCTGGCCGCCCTCGTCGAAGCCGACGTAGCCGGGAGGCGCCCCGACCAGGCGCGACACGTTGTGGCGCTCCATGAACTCGCTCATGTCGATCTTGATGAGCGCGTCCTCGCTGCCGAACATGAACTCGGCGAGGGCCTTGGCGAGCTCGGTCTTCCCGACGCCGGTAGGGCCGAGGAAGATGAACGAGCCGATCGGGCGCTTCGGGTCCTTGAGCCCGGCCCGGGCGCGGCGGACGGCCTTCGAGATGACCTCGATCGCCTCCTGCTGGCCGATGACCCGGTTGTGGAGGGCGTCCTCCATGTGGAGCAGGCGCTCCGACTCCTCGGCGGCGATCCGGGTGACGGGGATGCCGGTCCACATCGCGACGACCTGCGCGATCTCCTCCTCGTCGACGGTCGGCTGGTCGGCGGCGACCTGCGACTGCCAGTCGGCGCGGAGCTTGTCGACGTTCTCGCGACCCGTCGCCTCGGCCTCGCGCAGGCGCGCGGCCTCCTCGTACTCCTGGTTGTTGATCGCGGCGTCCTTCTCCTTCGTCACCTTGTCGAGGTCCTTCTGGGCCTCGCGCAGAGCGGGTGGAGCGGATGCGTGGCGCAGGCGGACGCGCGATGCGGCCTCGTCGATGAGGTCGATCGCCTTGTCCGGCAGGTGGCGGTCCGTGATGTAGCGCGTCGAGAGGTCGGCGGCGGCCTTCACCGCGTCGTCGGTGATCGTGACCTTGTGGTGTTGCTCGTAACGCTCGCGGATGCCCATCAAAATGTCGATGGTCTGCTCGAGCGTCGGCTCCTCGACCATGACCGGCTGGAAGCGGCGCTCGAGCGCGGCATCGCGCTCGATGTACTTGCGGTACTCGTCGAGGGTCGTGGCCCCGATGCATTGGAGCTCGCCGCGTGACAGCGGCGGCTTGAGGATGTTGGCCGCGTCGATCGCGCCCTCGGCGGCGCCGGCCCCGACGAGGGTGTGCAGCTCGTCGATGAAGAGGACCGCGTCGTTCGTGTTGCGGAGCTCCTCGATGATCTTCTTGAGCCGCTCCTCGAACTCGCCGCGGTACTTCGTGCCGGCGACCAGCGACCCGATATCCAGGGTCAGGACGCGCTTGTTGAGGAGCGTCTCCGGCACGTCGCCGGCAACGATCCGGTGGGCCAGGCCTTCGGCGATCGCGGTCTTGCCGACGCCGGGCTCGCCGATCAGGGCGGGGTTGTTCTTCGTCCGGCGCGAGAGGATCTGGATGACCCGCTCGATCTCCTTCTCGCGACCGATCACCGGGTCGAGCTTGCCGGCGCGGGCGAGCTCGGTGAGGTTGATCCCGAGCTGGTCGACGGTCGGCGTCTTGCTGGCGCGCTTGGTCTCCTGGGTCGGCCCGGCGGACGAGCTCTGCGACAGGACGCGGATCACCTCGTGGCGGACCTTGTCGAGGTTCACGCCGAGGGACTCGAGGACGCCGGCGGCGATTCCCTCGCCTTCGCGGACGAGCCCGAGCAGCAGGTGCTCCGTGCCGATGTAGTTGTGGCCGAGGCGGCGGGCCTCGTCGATCGCGAGCTCGATCACCCGCTTCGCCCGGGGCGTCAGGCCGACCTCGCCGACGACCGGTCGGTCGCCGCGGCCGATGATGAACTCGACGGCGGTCCGGACCTTGGCGAGCTCGACGTTCATGTTCTCGAGGACGCGCGCCGCAACTCCCTCGCCCTCACGGACGAGGCCCAGGAGCAGGTGCTCCGTGCCGATGTAGTTGTGGTTGAAGCGCTGCGCTTCGTCCTGAGCAAGTGTCAGGACCTTGCGAGCGCGATCCGTGAACTTGTCGAAGCGGTCCATCGAGTCGAACGTTCGTTCCCTTGTGAGCGTCTCAGGGGGCGCTCCGAGAGCCATGCTAGCACGGACCCCCTGCCCCGCAAGCCAGTCGAACGGGCCTCCCCGGATGGGTCCGTTGGCCGGGTTGCACAGGTGGTCTTCGTGCATGATTCGCCGGATTCCGGCCATCGGATGGGGGATCGCGGGTCCGTTTCGGTGAAGGAATCGAAACGACCCGCCGATGGCGGGTCGCTCAGGGTGTCGGACGGTCGCGCCGCGGTCAGGCGGGCCTGGCCTCGTCGTCGGTCGATTCGGTCTCTGGCTCCGCCTCGGCCTTGGCGCCCGGCTTCGTCTTGGCGGCAGGCTTCGTCTCGGCGTCGCCCGCGGCATCGGCCGCCGGCTCCGTGGACTCCGGCTCCGCGGTTGCTGCCTCGGCCTCGGGCTCCGGGGTCTCGCTGACCTCGGGCTCCGGGGTCTCGGGCTCCGCGGCCTCGGGCTCCGCGGCGGCGGCCTCGGGCTCCGGCTCCGCCGTCTCGGGCTGGGCGTCGGCGACGGCCTCGGGCTCCGCGGTCGCCGCCTCGGGCTCCGCGGCGTCGGCGGTTGCCGTCTCCGGCTCGGCCTCGGCGGTCGCCGTCTCCGGCTCGGCCTCGGCTGTCTCCGTGTCGGCTTCGGCTGTCGCCGTGTCGGCTTCGGCTGTCGCCGTCTCGGCCTCTGCCGTCACCGTCTCCGGCTCGGCGGCGGCTGCCTCGACCTCGGGTGCCTCGGCACTCGCGCCCGGCTCGTCGGTCTCCGTGACCTCCGAGGCCGCGAGCTGATCGCGGACCTGGGCGAAGGCCGCGGCGAGGGTGTTGTCGATCCCGCCCTCGGGCTCCTGGACCGCGTCCTGGGCCGACCAGCCGCGCTCGGGACGCGGCCGGCGCTCTCCACGCGGAGCGGCAGACGACGGAGCCCCGCCGCCACCACCACCGGCGCTCGGCGCGGCGCCGAGCTCCGGGGCCGGGCGGGCCGGCGCTTCCTCGGCCTGCTTCAGGCTGAGGCCGAGACGATGCCGCTCGGAGTCGAGCGAGATGATCTTCAGCTTGAGCGTCTGGCCCTCGTGCACGACGTCGCCCGGGTGAGCGACGCGCTGGTGGGACAGCTCGCTGATGTGGATGAGGCCCTCCAGGCCGTCGCGGACGCGGACGAAGGCGCCGAAATTGACGAGCTTCGTGACCGTTCCGTCGATGACGTCACCGACGTTGAAGTCGGCGACGGTGGAGTGCCACGGGTCCGGCTGGAGGCGACGGATCGACAGGGAGATCCGTCCGCGCTCGTGGTTGATGTCGATGACCTCGGCCTCGACCTCGTCGCCGACCTTGTAGCCCGACTCTGGGTTGTTGACCTTGTTCCACGAGAGCTCGCTCTTGTGGACGAGGCCGTCGATCCCGCCGAGGTCGATGAACACTCCGAACGGGGCGATCGAGCGGACGGTGCCGCTGACCTTCTGGCCGACCTGGAGGCTGCTGAACAGCTCGTCGCGCTTCTCGCGCCGCTCCTCGTAGAGGGCGACCTTCTCGGACAGGATCAGGCGGTTGGCCTTGCGGTTGACCTCGAGGATCTTGAGCCGGAGCTTGCGGCCGACGAACGGCATCAGCTTCTCGGCGATCTCCTGGGCGGCGTCGCGCGGCTGGTCGTTCTGCGGCCGGCGCGGGAAGTCGACGATCTGGCTGATCGGCACGAAGCCGCGGATGCCGCAATCGACGATGAGGCCGCCCTTGTTGTGGTCGATGACCGGCGCCTCGATGATGACGCCCGCCTCGAACTGCTCCTGCATCGAGCGCCACTTGCGCTCGAGGCCCGCCCGGCGCAGGGACAGGACCGCGTGGCCCTCCTGGGACTCGGGCTGGAGGACGTAGACGAGGACGGTGTCGCCGATCGCCAGCTGCGGCTGCGACTCGGCGTGCCGGCCGTACAGCTCGCGGTTGCTGACGACGCCTTCGGACTTGGCGCCGATGTCGACGAGAATCTCGTCCTTGTCGATCCGGACGACCGTGCCCTCGACGACGTCACCGTGCTTGAAGCTCTTGATGTCGGAGTCCTGCTCGGCGAGCAGCTCCTCCATCGTGGTCGGCTCGGGCCCGAGGTCGCGGGGGGCCGGAGCCCCTTCCGCCTCTTCTTCCTCTTCGGCAGCGGGCGCATCGGCGGTGTCGTCGGCGCTCAGGGACGAATCGGTGTCCGTGGCGGTGGTGGCAGCAGGTGCGTCGCTCGTGCTCTCTGCCGCCGGTGCGGTCTCGGCATCGCCCGACGCGGCGTCCGGCCCGGCGTCGGTCGTGCTGTCGACGGACGTCGCAACGGCGTCCTCGGCGACGGGGGCATCCTCGGTCGCGGTCTCGGCGGCCGCGGTCGGGGCGGCGTCGGACACGGCTTCAGCCGGCGCGGTCACCTCGGCAACCGGCGCATCGGTTGCAGGCGTCTCGTCGCTGGCCTGGGGAGCGTCATCCGTCGCGGGGGTCGCGGCGAGATCGGCGGTGGCGGGCTCATCGGCAACGGCGGTCGCGGCGCTGGCCCGGTCGGTGGACTCGTCGGTCGAGGCGGTTGCCTCGGTCTTGACGGGCCCGTCCTGCTGTTCGGTCAAGTGTCTGGTCTCTCCTGTCGGTCAAGTCCCCGGACATGGCAACGGCCTGGGCAGCGCCCAGGCCGGGTCCGGAACGATCAGAGGGTGGTCCGTGCGGGTTGGGCCGCGGTCCGCTCCTTCGTGGCGAGTCAGGCTGGACACGTCTTCAACTGTTGCCTTCTAGGGCCGGGAGAGTCTAGCACAGGGGTTTCCGCGGCTACAATCGTGCGGCCGTGCCCGAATTACCCGATCTGGCGATCGTCGCCGACGCGCTCCACGCTGCCCTGGCAGGCCGTCGGGTGACCGGCGCGCAGGCTCCCGGACCGCTCGCCGTGCGGGGGACGCCGGCCGAGATGGAGGCGCTCGCCGGGCAGCGCCTGGTGAGCATTCGCCGCCGCGGCAAGCTCCTCACCTTCGAGCTCGAACGCGATCGGATCGTCATCAACCCGATGCTCACGGGCCGCCTCCAGCTGGCCGCGCCCGACGCCCCACGGCCGACCAAGACCGCCTTCGTGCTGTCATTCGGGGACCGTGCCAAGCGCCCGCGGGACGGCGCGAAGTGGACCGCTCGAGCGGGCTGGATGCCGGCCGACGACGCCACCGCCGAGGTCCGCTATCGCGATCCGACCCAGATGGGCAAGGTCTACCTCGTGCCGGCCGGCGTGGCACGGGTCGTGCCTGGCCTGACCGACGAGGAGCTCGGGCCGGACGCGGACGATCCGGACCTCACGCTTGACGCATGGCGGGCACGGATCCGACGCCACCCGGGTGAGCTGAAGAACCTCCTGAAGAACCAGTCGTTCGTGGCCGGGATCGGCAACGCCTACAGCGACGAGATCCTCCATGCGGCCGGTCTCCTCCCGTTTCGCAAGCGCTCGACGCTCGCGGCCGAGGAGGTGGACGGGCTCTATACGGCCACGCGGGCGACGCTCGGGCATGCGATCGAGGTGCTCCGGGTCCGTGTCCCGCCGACGTTCGAGAAGCAGGCGCGCGACTGGCTCGCGGTCCATGACAAGGGCGGCCAGGCGTGTCCGCGCTGCGGCACCCGGATCAGCGAGGTGAAGCCGGGCGGGTTCGTGACGTCGTTCTGCCGCGGCTGCCAGCACTGACGGTGAGGCGGCGGAGGCGCGACGCGGCGGTGCGGCCGGCGCGGCCGGCGCGTGCCCTGGCGCGTCAGGGGATCTTCAGCACCTGCCCGACCTTCAGGGTCGAGTTCTTCATCCCGTTGAGGGTCCGGATCCTCGCCGCGGTCGTCCCGAACGTCTTGGCGATGGCGAGCAGCGTGTCGCCCTTCTTCACCTTGTAGGTCCGCGCGGACGGCGCAGGACTCGCCGACGGAGGGACCGACGGACCGACGGACGGTGTCGGCCGCGGCGTCGGGGCGGGCGTCGAGCTGGCCGCGGCGATGACCTGGGACGGAACGGGCGAGGAGGCCGCCTCGCCGCCGCCGGACAAACGGGTCAGCGCGACGATGGCGAACGCGACGACCATCAGCGCGATCAGGGCGACCTGGCCGGGTGCGCGCTCGAACTGGAGCCGGACCGCCTGGTCGATGAGCCGCGGCGGCTCGAGCAGCACGGGCGCCGTCCGGGCCAGCGGCCGGCGCCGCAGATCGGCGGCGTCGACCAGGGCGGGGTCCGCGCCGGCGGCCAAGGTGTTGGCTCGCGCGTCACGCGCCGCGCGGAAGGTCGTGCAGTCGACGTGGTCGGTCGAGAGGCAGTGCCGGCGCTGCTTGTCCGTGGCCTGCGGCGCGGGCGGGTCGACCGCGGCGCAGCGGTGGTCGCGGGATGGGGTCGACATCCGCCACGACCCGCCCGACGCGGTCAGGTACGGGCAGATGCCCGCGATGGCCTCGCGAGCACTGGGCGGGGGCCGGTGGCGAGGGCCCGGCACGGGCGTCGCGACTGGTGCGGCGCCGGGTTGCTGCTCCGACGGGTCCTCGGCGTCGACGGGAACGGTCATCGTGGCCAGTCTACCGGCCGTCGCCGGGGCGATCGGCCGCGGACTCCCCGCCGGACCCGGGACGAGGGAAGGGTCCCGACCACTGGCGGACACGGAAACGCCCGGGCGATCGAGGCCCGGGCGCGCGTTGAAATCCCTGGGAAACGCAAAAATCCTGGCGACGACCTATTTTCCCGAAAGGCTGCCCTCTCAGTATCTTCGGCGCTGGAGAGCTTGACTTCCGTGTTCGGGATGGGAACGGGTATGGCCTCTCCGCCAGTGTCACCAGGATTTGTTGCGTCTGGATGTTGTTCGGCCGCGACCACCGACCAGGCCCGAGGGCCGGCGTGGGCGCCGTTTGTAGCAGTCGATCTTCGAAATCAGTCGTCAAGACGTGGATGCGATCCACGATTCCCAGCCACTGACCCCAGGTCAGTTGCTGTAGAGGTCAAGCCCTCGACCGTTAGTACCGCTCAGCTTCATCCGTCACCGAACTTCCACATGCGGCCTATCAAACAGGTGGTCTCCCTGCGGTCTTACCCGGTTGACCCGGTGGGGAACCTCATCTCGAGGCGAGCTTCGCACTTAGATGCTTTCAGCGCTTATCCCGACCGAACATAGCTACCCAGCGGTGCCCCTGGCGGGACAACTGGCACACCAGCGGTTCGTTCACTCCGGTCCTCTCGTACTAGGAGCAACTCCTCTCAAGTTCCCTACGCCCACGGCGGATAGAGACCGAACTGTCTCACGACGTTCTGAACCCAGCTCGCGTGCCGCTTTAATTGGCGAACAGCCAAACCCTTGGGACGTACTTCCGCCCCAGGATGCGACGAGCCGACATCGAGGTGCCAAACGGTGCCGTCGATGTGAACTCTTGGGCACCATCAGCCTGTTATCCCCGGGGTAGCTTTTATCCGTTGAGTGATACCCCTTCCACTCGGAGGTACCAGATCACTAAGCCCGACTTTCGTCTCTGCTCGACTTGTAGGTCTCGCAGTCAAGCTCCCTTATGCCTTTGCACTCTTCGGCTGGTTTCCATTCAGCCTGAGGGAACCTTTGGGCGCCTCCGTTACACTTTAGGAGGCGACCGCCCCAGTCAAACTGCCCGCCTGACACTGTTCCGCGCCCGGATTCACGGGCCGCGGTTAGAACCGAAATCCAACAAGGGTGGTATTTCAACGTTGGCTCCACCGAGGCTAGCGCCCCAGCTTCTCAGCCTCCCACCTATCCTACACAAGCTGAATCCCAATCCAATATCAGGGTGCAGTAAAGCTCCACGGGGTCTTTTTGCCCTGCCGCGGGTAACCTGCATCTTCACAGGTACTTCAATTTCGCCGGATCCCTCGTTGAGACAGCGCCCAGATCGTTACGCCATTCGTGCGGGTCGGAACTTACCCGACAAGGAATTTCGCTACCTTAGGACCGTTATAGTTACGGCCGCCGTTTACCGGGGCTTCGATTCAAAGCTTGCACCTCTCCTCTTAACCTTCCGGCACTGGGCAGGCGTCAGCCCCTATACGTCAGCTTTCGCTTTCGCAGAGACCTGTGTTTTTGCTAAACAGTCGCCTGGGCCTTTTCACTGCGGCTTCGATCGACCACTGACAAGTCAGCAGCCGCGAAGCGCCCCTTCTCCCGAAGTTACGGGGCCATGTTGCCGAGTTCCTTAACGAGGGTTCTCCCGATCGCCTTGGTATTCTCTACCCGCCTACCTGTGTCGGATTGCGGTACGGACACCGTCGGTCTCGCTAGACACTTTTCTTGCCAGCATGGCTCACTCGAAACGGGACAGAAGTCCCTTACACTCGCTGCTCGGGGTTGAAATGAGAGGACGGATTTGCCTGTCCTCTCCCCCTACCGGCTTGGACGCGTATAGCCAAAACGCGCTCGAGCTACCACACCGTGTCATGCCATTGCTCCCACCTGGGATCAGCTCCTGGACTCGACTGACTTGCGCCAGCCAACCTCCGATCACCTACCCCCAGGCGACACCTTGCGGTGCAAACGACCTCTGGTGGTTCCGGAATATCAACCGGATGTCCATCGCCTACGACGTTCGTCCTCGGCTTAGGCCCGACTAACCCTGAGCGGACAAGCCTTCCTCAGGAAACCTTAGGCATACGGCGTGTGAGATTCTCACTCACAATTCGCTACTCATGCCGACATTCGCACTTCCATCCGCTCCAGCCGTCCTCACGGTCGACCTTCACAGCAAATGGAACGCTCCCCTACCACGCATCCGCCGGCGAACCGGCGAACACATCCGCAGCTTCGGTACCAGGCTTGAGCCCCGCTGAATTTTCGGCGCGGATCCACTTGACCAGTGAGCTGTTACGCACTCTTTCAATGATGGCTGCTTCTGAGCCAACATCCTGGTTGTCTATGCGAACCCACATCCTTTACCACTTAGCCTGGATTTAGGGACCTTAGCTGGCGGTCCGGACTGTTTTCCTTTTGACCACGAAGCTTAGCCCTCGCAGTCTGACTCCCGAGCTCTAGAATTCGTGGGATTCGGAGTTTGGTTGGGGTTGGTAAGCGGGAAGCCCCCTAGCCCATCCAGTGCTCTACCCCCACGATTGAACGCCCGAGGCTAGCCCTAAAGCTATTTCGGGGAGAACCAGCTATCTCCGAGTTCGATTGGCATTTCACCGCTATCCACAGCTCATCCCCTAGCTTTTCAACGCTAGTGAGTTCGGTCCTCCACGGGACATTACTCCCGCTTCAACCTGGCCATGGATAGGTCACTCGGTTTCGGGTCTACTGCACGCGACTGAACGCCCTATTCAGACTCGCTTTCGCTCCGGCTCCGTCCTTCGCGGACTTAACCTCGCCACGTGCACGTAACTCGTCGGCTCATTCTTCAAAAGGCACGCCATCAGGCTACCGGCAAGCCGGCAACACCCTCTGACTGCTTGTAGGCACGAGGTTTCAGGTACTATTTCACTCCCCTTCCGGGGTGCTTTTCACCTTTCCCTCACGGTACTTGTTCGCTATCGGTCGCCAAGAGTATTTAGCCTTGGACGGTGGTCCGCCCAGTTTCCCGCATGAGAGACCTTCCACGCGGTACTCAGGTGGCTGATCACGAAGATCGATCGCTTTCGTCTACGGGGCTGTCACCCTCTCTGGCCCGACTTTCCTGACGGGTTCGACTAACGATCGATTTGGTAACTTCGCAGGGACCGTGCAGGGTCCCAATGATCTGCTCCTTCAACCCCCACCCAGAAACGGCTGCAACCTATCGCGCTGGGTGAGTTTGGGCTGTTCCCGTTTCGCTCGCCACTACTCAGGGAATGATCTCTTTTCCTCCAGCTACTGAGATGTTTCAGTTCGCTGGCTTACCTCCACCTGGCCTATTTTGTTCAACCAGGGGTGACTGGGCGTTACCCCAGCCGGGTTTCCCCATTCGGACATCTCCGGATCAAAGCCTGCTCGCGGCTCCCCGAAGCTTTACGCAGCCTGCCACGTCCTTCATCGGCTCTTGGCGCCAAGGCATCCACCCCGTGCCCTTTGTAGCTTGACCCCCTCCAGCATCTGACCTGGCGGCCAGTCGCGGATGGGATCGATCGGGATCGTATCCTTGTCTTGACTCGGCGAAATCGAAGATCGATTTACTGCCGAACAACAATTCCAGTTGTCAAGGTGCTGCCCGCCGAGGCGGGCGTCCGGATCGTTGCCAATCCGGCGGTTCCAGCGGTCCGCTGGTCGGTGATCTCCGGTGCTCGGAGGTCACGGATCAGAGGAGCGACGGGTGGGGGACACACGAAGACGGCTCGAGGACCTGCCTCGGAGCCGTCTGGTTGAACAGCGCCTTGGAGATTCGGTCGTCCCGGGGTCCACCCGGAGTCTTCAGTTCTCGGTGAGTGCGGCCTTGCGCAGGATCGGATCCTCCGCTGCGGTTTCCGGAGCCAGGTTGGTGGAGACGAGGAGACTCGAACTCCTGACCCTCTCCTTGCAAAGGAGATGCTCTGCCAACTGAGCTACGTCCCCGTTGCCGGGGTGAGGTGTGGTGGGCGTTTCTGGACTCGAACCAGAGACCTCTGCCTTATCAGGGCAGTGCTCTAACCAGCTGAGCTAAACGCCCGCCGCGGCTGTGCCGACCAGAAGCGGTCGACATGTCGATCGCCACCGGCGGCTGCACCCTTGACCGTTGAAGAGTGACAGGAACGTCCGATCCGCATGTACGAATGGGTTCGGTGTTATTGCCAGGTCGCGGTCGATCTCCCCGGCCGGCTCCTTGCGGAACCGATCGAGCGCCAACCCACCTGACGAGGGTTGACTGAGTGATCGTGCGATCAACCTGGGAGCCTTCAACGCCCCGACCCCACCGAAGAGTCGGGACTCGGATCTCCCTAGAAAGGAGGTGATCCAGCCGCACCTTCCGGTACGGCTACCTTGTTACGACTTCGTCCCAATCACCGACCCCACCTTCGACGGCTGCCTCCTTGCGGTTGGCCCACCGGCTTCGGGTGTTGCCAGCTTTCATGACGTGACGGGCGGTGTGTACAAGGCCCGGGAACATATTCACCGCAGTAATGCTGACCTGCGGTTACTAGCAACTCCGGCTTCATGTAGGCGAGTTGCAGCCTACAATCCGAACTGAGACCGGCTTTAAGGGATTAGCTCCACCTCGCGGTTTCGCAGCCCGTTGTACCGGCCATTGTAGCGTGGGTGTAGCCCAAGGCGTAAGGGCCATGCTGACTTGACGTCATCCCCACCTTCCTCCGAGTTTCTCTCGGCAGTCCCGTGTGAGTGATACAACACACAGTAGGGGTTGCGCTCGTTGCGGGACTTAACCCAACATCTCACGACACGAGCTGACGACAGCCATGCAACACCTGTGGCCAGGTCCCTTGCGGGAAGACGACGTTTCCGCCGCTGTCCTGGTCATGTCAAGCCTTGGTAAGGTTCTTCGCGTTGCGTCGAATTAAACCCCACGCTCCGCTGCTTGTGCGGGCCCCCGTCAATTCCTTTGAGTTTTAGCCTTGCGGCCGTACTCCCCAGGCGGGACACTTAATGCGTTAGCTTCGGCACTGGCGGGGTTGATACCACCAACACCTAGTGTCCATCGTTTACGGCTAGGACTACCGGGGTATCTAATCCCGTTTGCTCCCCTAGCTTTCGCGCCTCAGCGTCAAGAACAGGCCAGGTAGTCGCCTTCGCCACTGGTGTTCCTCCCGATATCTACGCATTTCACCACTACACCGGGAATTCCACTACCCTCTCCTGCCTTCGAGTCGATCAGTATCGCGTGACCCTCCCCAGTTGAGCCGGGGGCTTTCACACGCGACTTGAACGACCGCCTGCGCGCTCTTTACGCCCAGTAAATCCGGACAACGCTTGCCACCTACGTATTACCGCGGCTGCTGGCACGTAGTTAGCCGTGGCTTATTCGTCAGGTACCGTCATCATCGTCCCTGACAAAAGAGGTTTACAACCCGAAGGCCGTCATCCCTCACGCGGCGTTGCTGCGTCAGGCTTTCGCCCATTGCGCAAAATTCCCGACTGCTGCCTCCCGTAGGAGTCTGGGCCGTGTCTCAGTCCCAGTCTGGGTGATCGTCCTCTCAGACCACCTACCGATCGTCGCCTTGGTGAGCCGTTACCCCACCAACGAGCTAATCGGACGCAGGCCCCTCCCGAAGCGCATTGCTGCTTTGAAGGTTCGAATTGAACGAACCTCCACATGCGGTATTAGCCACCCTTTCGGGCAGTTATCCCCCACTTCGGGGCAGGTCACCTACGCGTTACTCAGCCGTCCGCCACTAACGATCAGAGCAAGCCCTGATCGTCCGTTCGACTTGCATGTCTCATGCACGCCGCCAGCGTTAATCCTGAGCCAGGATCAAACTCTCCGAAAGTTTGCGCAGCTTGCGCTGCGACTTGTTTCCGAGGGTTCGACCACTCGCACATCCATCACGGATTTTCCTGTCACTCTTCAGTTGTCAAGGTGCAGCGTCCGGGGCAAGACAAACCGCGGCGCAGACCCACCATGATGGGGCTTCGCCGCCGTGGTGTCAAACCCGGCGACGCGTCGATCCGGCACTCCGGACCGGTCTGCCGGACCCCGGTCGGGGCGGCAACGAGGGCGAATACTAGGGTCGGTCCGGGACGGGTGTCAAACGCCTCGGGCGACCTCCGACGGGCCGCCGGAGCGGGTCAGATCGGGCTCGACTCGACGAGCAGGATGAAGGCGGCGCCGCTCAGCCAGGACAGGAGCGCGAGCTCGGCCGGTCGGGGTCGCCCCGATCGGCCCGATGAGGAACCCGAAGATCACCGTCCCGACGATGAACGCGACGCCGGCCTTGGCCAGGCGGAGGATGACCTCGAACGCCGAGATGGGACATGGCGCCGGTCAGACCGCGCGCCGGCCCTGGAGGGCGCGGATCAGGGTCACCTCGTCGGCGTACTCGAGGTCGCCGCCGACCGGCAGCCCGCGGGCGATCCGGCTCACGACCGCCGACCGTGTCCTCGAGCCGCTCCGCCGAGGTACATCGCGGTCGCCTCGCCCTCGAGGGTCGGGTTGGTCGCGAGGATCACCTCGACGAACGGCTCGCCGTCGCGCTTCGCCTCGTCGGCCCGGGCGAGCAGCTCGCGGACCTTCAGCCGGTCGGGACCGATCCCGTCGATCGGCGAGATCGCGCCATGGAGGACGTGGTAGAGGCCCTTGAACTCCGAGGTCCGCTCGAGCGCGAGCACGTCGAGCGGCTCCTCGACGACGCACAGCCGGGTCCCGTCGCGGCCCGGGTCGCGGCAGATCGGGCAGAGCGGCGCGTCGCTGATGTTGAAGCAGCGGTCGCAGAAGACCACCTTGTCCCGGACGTCGACGAGGGCGGCGGCGAGGATCCGGGCCTCGGCGTCCGGGGCCCGGAGCAGGTGGTAGGTGAGGCGCTGGGCGGTCTTCGGGCCGATCCCGGGCAGCCGCGAGAACGCCTCGATCAACCGGGCGACCGGCTCGATCAGGGTCGATGTCACGTCGGGTGCGCGTCCTTCAGAAGCCGGGGATCTTGAGCCCGCCCGTCACGGCGGCCATCTTCTCCTCGGCCATCCGGCGCGAGGCGCCGAGGGCGTCGTTGATGGCGGCGACGATCAGGTCCTGGAGCATCTCGACGTCGGTCGGATCGACGGCCGCGGGATCGATCGTCACCGAGACGAGCTCCTGCTTGCCGGTCACGACCGCGCGTCACCACCCCGCCGCCGGCCGAGCCGTCGACCTGGGCGTCGCGCAGCTCGCCCTCGATGCGCTGCATCTCCTGCTGCATCTGCTGGGCCATTCGCTGCAGGTTGCCCATGCCCATGTGTTCGATCCTCCTGTCGGTGACGCGACCGTCATGAGTCTGGCGGATGACGTCGCTGGATGCACGACCGGCCGTGCCGCTTCGTCTCCGGTCAGGAGACCTCGCCGACGTCGACGAGATCGTCGGCGAAGATCCGGCGCGCCTCGGAGATCAGGTCGGCGGCCTCGCCGAGCGGGACGGCCGGAACGTGCTCGAGGTTGGTCGCGACGCAGTGGACGCTGACGGGGCGACCGAGGATCTTCCCGATCCCCTCCTCGAGCATCGGCCGGCGCCGCTCGAGCGCGTCCCGGAGGAAGGCCTGGTCCTCCGGGAAGCCGAGGGTGACGACTGCGCCATCGAGGCTGACCGGTCGGCACGCGGCGATCAGCGGCTTGACCGGCGGACTCTGGCTCAGAGCGGCGACGATGGCCGGCCAGGCGGCGCGGAGCTCGTCGGTCCCGGGCGTGGTCGGCTCGTCGGTGGCCGCGGCCGTCGGCGTCGTGACGGGCGTGGCGGCGGCGGCGGCGCTGGCTGCAGGCGCCGTTTCCGCGGCTGGCGCGGTTGCCGCGATGGCGGTTGCCTCCGCCCCGTCGCTTGCCCTGGTCGGCGCCGTGGCCGCCGGCGGGACGGGCTCCTCGGCGACCGCCGGCTCGACCGGATCCGACGCAGGTTCGGGCGCGGCCGCGCGACGTCGGGAGGCCGGCGGAGCCGGCTCGGGCACGTCGTCCGCCGCGGGCGACGGCACCGACTTCGGATCGGGCTCCGGGGCCCGCGTCGGCGCCGGCCTGGGTGCCGGCGTGCTCGCAGCCGGAGCCGCGGCGGGTGCCGATGCTTGACGGCCGACGGGCGCGCCCGCGCGAGGACGGGTGGCCGCGTCGAGCAGCGCGAGCTCGAGCTGGAACCGCAGGCCGCCGACGCCGCGGCGCTCCGGATCGATCGCGCCGAGCCGATGGGCTGCCGCTGACAGCGCCGCGGCACGGTCGGGATCGCCGGCCGGACCGATGGCGGCCGCGAGCTCGGCCCGGACCTGGTCGAGGATCTGGTCGAGGACCACGGCGACATCGCGGCCGCGATCGTCGAGCTCGGCCAGGACGGCGATCCCGGCCCCGGCATCTCCGTCGACCAGCGCGCCGGTCAGCCGCCCGACGGCGTCGGCGTCGGCCAGGCCGAGCAGGTCGCGGACGGACGCCTCGTCGATGGTTCCGCCGGCGGACGCGAGCACCTGATCGAGGATCGACTCGGCGTCGCGCATCCCGCCGGCGGCCAGCCGGGCGATGAGGCGGAGGGCGGCCGGCTCGGCGGTCACGGACTCGGCCATGAGGATGCGCTCGAGCTTGCCCTCGATCTCCTCGACCGTCAGCCGCCGGACGTCGAACCGCTGGAGACGGGACAGGATCGCCGGCGGGAAGTCCTGGGGATGGGTCGACGCGAACATGAACGCGACGAAGTCGGGCGGCTCCTCGAGCGACTTCAGGAGGGCGTTCCAGGCGTCCTTCGTGATCTGGTGGGCCTCGTCGAGGATGTAGACCTTGCGGCGCAGGTCGGTCGGCGCGTACTGGATGCGCTCGCGGAGGTCGCGGATGGCGTCGATGCCGCGGTTGCTCGCGGCGTCGATCTCGATCAGGTCCATCGCCCGGCCCTCGCGGATCGCGACGCACGCCTCGCAGGTGTCGCACGGATCGCCGTCCTGGAGGTTCGTGCAGTTGAGAGCCTTGGCGAGGATCCTGGCGAGGGATGTCTTGCCGGTCCCGCGCGGGCCGACGAAGAGGACGGCATGCGACACGCGATCGGACCGGACGGCGTTCCGGAGGGTCTCCACGACCGCGGTCTGACCGACGATCTCGGAGAAGGTCTGGGCCCGCCAGCGGCGATAGAGCGCCTGGTGCGGGACCGGCGCGGCCGGGGCGGCCGTCGCCGACAACGCGCCGGATGCCGGCGCCGGCGTCGAGGTCTGGGGAGCGGTCGGGCTCACGTCGCTCCTGTTCGCGGGCGGCTGATGAAAGTGCCGTGCACCCACCGTCGTCCTGTGGGGCCTCGCGCCCTCCACGACGAGCGGCTCGGACCAGGCCGTTCCGCGGCACCCGACGAGGATCGCTTAGTGCTGCTTCCTTCCGGACCTGACACGGTTCGCGGTTCGTCGCTGCGCGGGACCCGATCCTCAACGTCGCTCGAAGCGGCGGCCTGCAAGGACGCAGTCCTCGGGTGGGAATTCAGCCCTGCTGGAGCGGATTGCAGGTTCAGGGCACCGCTAGTTCCCCGCCTAGCACGGCCCGCGCAGTCTAGCAGGGATGCCTTCGGCGCCGGTTCACCGCGACCGGGGCCGCCGGTCGTGGGCGAACAGCACGCGGCACGGCTCGATCGCCCGGATGCGGGCGACGGACGCGTCGTGGGCGAACAGCACGCGGCACGGCTCGATCGCCCGGATGCGGGCGACGGACGCGTCGTAGGCGGCTCGGTCTGGAGCCGTCGTCCGGCCCTCCCCGGCCGGGTGTGTCCGTCCACTCGTCGAGCCCGTAGGATCGCCTGGCCGGTCAGGACGACCGGGCCCTCGGCTGATCGAAGAAGAGGACGCCCTCGCGCCCGGCGGATGGCGTAGGCGACGACGACGCCGAGCTCGCCGGGCCACGGCTCATCGGCCGCGAAGGTGAACTGCCCGATGTCGAGCGGCGTGATGTCCGGGAACGCCCGGCCACTCATCGGTGCGGGTGGCGGAGAGGGCGGGATTCGAACCCGCGACGGGTTGCCCCGAACCGCATTTCCAGTGCGGCGCCATAGTCCACTAGGCGACCTCTCCCCCGAGAGAACAGAAGCCGACCGGCGTCATGCCGGCCGGCTGGTTGAGGAGTGCTGGCGGAGAGGGCGGGATTTCGAACCCGCGGTGCTTTCGCACACCGCTTTTCGAGAGCGGCACCATCAACCACTCGGACACCTCTCCGCGGCAGAGGATAGCAAAGGTCGGGGTCGCGGCCGACCGGACGATCGTCCGGGCGCGGGTCGTCGTGTCAGGTCAGGCGATCGCGGTCGTGCCCGCCAGGAGCTCCTCGGCCTCATCGCGGCGGATGCCGCTGACGATCCGGATCCGGCGCGGCAGGTCCGGGTGCTGGGCCAGCTGGATGATCGTGCCGGCCGCGCCCTCCGTCTCGTTCGGCATCGCGAAGACGAGGGCCGCCACGTCGCTCTCGAGCAGCGCCCCGACGCACATCACGCACGGCTCGACCGTCGTGAAGATCGTGGCGTCGGCGAGTCGCTCGCGTCCCAGCTTGCGCGCCGCCTCGCGCAGGGCGACGACCACGGCGTGGGCCGTCGGGTCGTTCGACTCGATGACCCGGTCATGGGCTCGGGCGACCATTGCCTCGTCGACCACGACGAGCGCGGCATTCGGGCGCTCCCCCGCCGCGACCGCGTTGCGCGCCTCCGCGAGCGCCTCGCCCATGAACAGCTCGTAATTCATGGATCGACCTTAACAGGCCGCCTCCGGCCACGCCGCCGGCTCGGATTCAGGGCCGCGACGGGTCGGCGTCACCGTCCCGCAACCGACCGGCAGGTTGCTCGAAGGGTACGATCCGGTGTGTCATGACGACCCCACGACGCATCGGCATCCTCACCGGCGGCGGCGACGTTCCCGGCCTGAATTCGGTCATCAAGTCGGTCGTGTACCGCGCGACCGAGATCGGCGACGAGGTGATCGGCATCCGTCGCGGCTGGGAGGGGCTCACCCACCTCCAGTTCGACCCGGAGCCCGATCCGCACTACATCGTGAAGCTCGACCGAGCGAACACCCGGACGATCGATCGGACCGGCGGCACGATGCTCCACACGTCGCGGACGAACCCGACGAAGATGAAGCCGGACAACATCCCGGTGGGGCTCGAGCCCGCCCGCGTCGCGGCGCTGACGACGCCCGACGGCGGCGTTGACCTCACCACCCTCGTCCTCGACAACATCGAGCGGCTCGGGCTCGACGTCCTGGTCACGATCGGCGGCGACGACACGCTCAGCTTCTCGCGGGTGCTGTTCGACGAGGGCGTCCCCCTCGTCGCCATCCCGAAGACGATGGACAACGACGTGGCCGGAACGGAGTACTGCATCGGCTTCTCGACCGCGATCACCCGGGCGAAGGAGCTGATCAACCGGCAGCGGACGACGCTCGGGTCGCACGAGCGGATCGGCGTGTTCCGGATCTTCGGCCGTGATGCCGGCTTCTCGGCGCTGTACACCGCCTACGTGACGTCAGCGCGCTGCGTCATCCCCGAGGCGCCGTACGACCTCGACCGCCTGGCCGACATCCTCATCGCGGACCGCGAGGCCAACCCGTCGCACTACGCCGTGGTCGTGACGGCCGAAGGCGCCATCTGGCAGGGCGCCCAGATGCAGGACATCGGCGAGGCCGACATGTTCGGCCATCGCCACAAGGCGAACGTCGGCGAGGCGCTGGCGATCGAGCTCAAGCAGCGCACGGGGATCGAGACCGTGGCGTCCGAGCTGACCTACGACCTCCGCTCCGGCGAGCCCGACGCGCTCGACGCGATGGTCGCCACGACGTACGCCAACATCGCGATGGACCTCGTCCGGGACGGGATCACCGGCCGGATGATGGCGATCCGTGACGGCAAGTACGCCCACACGGAGCTCCCGACGCCCGGGACGAAGGCCCGCCGGGTCGACGTCGCGGACATGTACAACGAAGAGCGCTTCCGGCCGCGCTACGAGGGTCGGCTCGGCGATCCGATGCTGCTCGTCGGCGTCGGCGGCGAGGTCGGCGCGGCCGTCTGACCAGCCGGCCGGCGGCTCACGTCAGTCGGCGAGGCCCGACCGCCCGCGGATCACGCGCGCGAGCGCGGACATGTCGTCATCTGCATGACCGCCCGCCACGAGGTCGGCCTCGAAGGTTGCTGCCAGGGCCGCGATGGGCAGGTCGGCGCCCATCTCGCGGGCAAGGTCGAGCGCAATCCCGAGGTCCTTGCGGTGGAGCGCGACCTTGAAGCCGAGCGGGTAGTCGTTGGCGATCATCCGGCCACTGCGGTTGGCGAGGACCCAGCTCTGCGCAGCGCCGCCACCGAGAGCCTCGACCACCTGGCCGACGTCGAGGCCGGACTTCATCGCGAGGACGATCCCCTCGGCGACCCCGAGATAGGTGCCGGCCAGGATCACCTGGTTGACGGCCTTGACCGCCTGGCCCGAGCCGCTCGGGCCGACGTGGGTGATCGTCTTGCCCATGGCCGCAAGGATCGGGCGGGCCCGCTCGACCGCCGCGGCCTCCCCGCCGCAGAAGATCGTGAGCGTCGCCTTCTGGGCACCCTCGCTGCCGCCCGACACCGGCGCGTCGACGAGATCGACGCCGCGCTCGCCGAGACGGGTGGCGAAGTCGCGGGTCGCCGACGGCGAGATCGTCGAGCAGTCGATGACGAGCAGGCCGCTCCGGGCGCCGTCCGCCACGCCGTCGGTGCCGAAGAGGATCGCTTCGACATCGGGCGTGTCGGACACGCACACGACGACCACATCGCTGGCGGCCGCAACCGCCGACGGCGAGCCCGCGCGGGTCACCCCGAGGTCGGCCAGCTCCGGCGCCCGGTCGGGGCTGCGATTCCAGGCGGTCACGGCGAACCCGGCCCGGGCCAGATTGGCGGCCATGGCGGCGCCCATGGTCCCGAGTCCGAGGAAACCGACGCGCTCGACGCTCAATCGCCGCTCCAGCTGCTGCTACGCTCGGCCGCATCATGCCATCCGGCCGCGGGCCGGTGTCGTCGGCTGACTGCCGGCGGAGGGAGGTCCGATGCCGCTGCTCGCCCAGGCCGCCGCCCTGCTCGCCGCGGCAATCCACGTCCTCTTCTTCATCCTCGAGAGCGTGACCTTCAGCCAGCCGAGCGTGGCGGCGCGGTTCGGCCTGACGACACCGGAGCAGATTGCCGCGGTCCGGCCGATGGCGTTCAACCAGGGCTTCTACAACCTGTTCCTCGCGGTCGGGATCGCGGGCGGGCTGGCCCTGGTCGCGTCCGGCTCGACTGAGGCCGGGCGGGCCGTCGTGCTGTTCGCCAGCGCCTCGATGGTCGGGGCCGGGTTGGTTCTGCTGTCGACCAATCGACGGTTCGTCCGGTCCGCCGCGATCCAGGCGGTGCCGCCGCTCATTGCCATCGTGGCCGCCCTCCTCCTGAAGTAGGGGGGCCCGCCGTCGTCAGGCCGGCTTCTCGAGGACGACCTCGAAGAAGTCGCGCGCCAGGTCCGCTCGGGGATAGCGACCGAGGACGCCCTCGAACCGCCGGTAGAAGCCCTCGTCGATCGGCTGGCCGGTGAAGCGCAACGCCCGGATCCGGAAGCCGAGCGCCCGGATGCGCGCCTCGTAGTCGGCCCACGACAGGCGGTTGACCCACGACGCGCCCATCACGGGGCGGCCGTGGCGGCGCATGAACTCCCGGATGACGTCGTCGGTGAAGAGCAGATGGGGGTACGGGAAGGCGATGTCGGCGTAGAGGTGCGACGCCATCGGGCCGCGGTGGAGGTTCGCCTTGATCCAGGCGAGGCCGCCGGGCCGGAGGACGCGGAACGCCTCCGCGAGGGCCGCCGACGGGTGGGCGACGTGCTCCCAGACCGCGAACGAGATGATCCGGTCGAAGCTGTCGGCCTCGAACAGGCGCTTCGTCGCGAGATCGCCGAGGACGTAATGGGTCCGCTCGTCCGTCAGCTCCGCCCACGCCGCGCGCTCGATGATGTCGAGCCCCGTCGCGTCCGCGCCGAAGTGGTGGCTGAGGTACCAGACCTCGTAGCCCGCGCCGCAGCCGATCTCGAGGACCTGCTTGTCGGCGAGGTCGATCTCGCGGTGGACGTCGAGGAGGCGGGCCCGTGCGCGCTCGGCTCGCTCGCTCGCGGTCCGGCCCGGTGCGACGGGCACGACGGGATGCGAGAGGTACTCCGCGTGGAGCTCCTCCATCAGGTCGATGTCGAACGTCGGAGTCGCGGCGACGGACGACGGGACGGACGCGACGGCCCGGCCAGGATCGGCCACGGCCGGTGGCGCGGGCCAGTGGCGATCGATGGCCCGGGGCGGCGTCGCGGGCATGTGGCGGCCGGGGATGTCGCCTTCCGTGGCGCGCTTCGGGGTCGCGCCCGCGGACCGGCGCCAGACGTTGCGCCCGATCCGGAGCGCCGTGTCCGAGCCGAACGGGAGACGGCGGGCCACCGCGAAGCCGGCGCGGACGACACGCGGCGATCGCATCAACCGGCGGAGGGGATTCCGGCTCATGGCCAGAGCGTAGAGGAGGCGCGGACGTCGGATTCGGCGCCGACGGCGGGTCGCGCCAGACCGGACAGCGGCACGTACCCGTCAACGATCTACGCGAACATGGCCGCGACGCCGCTGGCGTATCGCTGGAGGATCGATGGCGACGACGTCACGATCGAGACCGAGGAGCTCGGTGACGACGTTCCGCGGCCGGTGGAGCGGCACGGCGTTCTCCGGCGGCTGGCGCTTGAAGCCCGGTCGCGAAGACACCGGCAACGTCCCGTACGACCTGTCGGTCGGCGGGCGAAATCGCCCTCACGAGAGCAGCCGACCCCACGACAGGACGCGACGCGAGAGCTGACCCTCGGGTCTCACTTCGTTTGGGCGGGATTGGCGCGCCCGGCGGGACTCGAACCCACGACCTTCAGGTCCGCAACCTGACGCTCTATCCACTGAGCTACGGGCGCACGCGTGCCGGCGATCCTCGAGCGGAGCGGACTCCGACGAACGATCAGGGCCTGTCGGCGCCGATCCGGCACCGGCTGCCGGAGTGTAGACGACCCGTCCGCGGGCCGCCATTCGCCGGCGCCGGTGCGGCCACGATGAGCCGGGTGTCAGCAGTCGAACGCGAACCAGCAGATGGCGTTGCGCAGGTGCTGGTCGTCGAGCACGAGGTCTCGGATCTCCTGAGGGAGCAGGGCGCGCTGCCTCTGGCACTCCACCCGGCCGGCCGCCTCGCCCTCGCCTTCAGGAGCTGCCGCACGGACCGCCCGGATCGCGTAGGCGGCGGCACCGAGCTCGTGGGCCGCCACATGGCCCACGGCCGCGGCCTGGCCGGCAGCGTACGCGGCGTGGCGGGCTGCGCCAAGCAGGTCCCTGGCGGCGGCGTTGGCGTGGCCGGCCGCCGTGCGTGCCTCGGCCCACGGGACCTCGCATCGCGCCCAAGCGCGCGCGAGGTCGATGGCCCGACGCGGACGGTCGTCCGTGGGTCGCTCCTGCTCGAAGTGGTGGAGCACGTGCTCCGCGCAGTCAGCCGCCCAGACCGCGAGGAGATGATGATCGTCGTCCTCGAGAGTCCCGCCTCGACGGACGGTGATGAACCGTGGATCCCGGATCTTGGGGAGGATCACCGCGTCGCCAGTCTCGCGCATGTCAACACGGTCGAAGAGCTCCCGTGGCGCGCATCCGATTGGGTCCCCGACGAGGCCACTCTGATCGAGGAGCTGGCGGAGAGGGAGGGATTCGAACCCTCGGAGCAGGTTGCCCCACTCAACGGTTTAGCAAACCGTCGCACTAGGCCTCTATGCGACCTCTCCGTCGCGCGGCGGCCGGAATCCTACCACGGGTCCCGAGGCTCGCGGCCACGCTCATTCTGGTCCGTTGGGCCGCTGTCCGCAGTCGGATCGCCGCCCGCGCCGGGCTGCCCGGGCCGCATCCCTAGCGGTGCCGCGGCGCCGCGGCCCGCCGCCGGGCGACGCGACCGCCCGCCGGCCAGCGCCAGGCCGGCGCCGGGCGCCGCCGGCCGGCGCCAGGGCGGCGCCGCGTTGACACCGTGCCCGGTGCGCCGTACCGTCCGCAGCACGCAGATGAACGACACCTTCTACTTTCGACGCCCGGCATGACCGACCCCGGAGCCTAGGCCCGGGATCGCGGGTCGTGCCGGGTGGAAGCAGAGGTCGCGACCTCTGCTTTTTTGTTTGACCAGAGAGGAAGCGCACCGGATGTTCGTCGTGATGGCCCGGACCGCGGGTGAGGCCGAGATCCTCGGCGTGAAGAGCGCCATCCTCGGCGAGGGCCTGACGCCGTACGACCACGTCGGCCCCGAGAGGACGGTCATCGCCGTGATCGGCGAGATCGGTGCTCGCAAGACGGACCTGATCAGCCGGCTCGCGGGCCTTGCCGGCGTCGAGACGGTGACGCCGATCAGCCGCCCGTTCAAGCTGACCTCGCGCGAGTTCCACCCCGAGAACACGGTCATCCGCGTCCTCGACGCGGTCATCGGGGACGGCTCGCTGACGATGATGGCCGGTCCCTGCTCGGTCGAGAGTCGCGACCAGCTGTTCGAGACCGCCGATGCCGTCGCCGAAGCCGGGGCCACGATCCTGCGCGGCGGGGCGTTCAAGCCGCGGACCTCGCCGTACAGCTTCCAGGGGCTCGGCGTGGAGGCTCTCCGCTACCTCGCCGAGGCGCGCGATCGGACCGGGCTGCCGGTCATCACCGAGGTGATGGAGCCGAACCAGGTCGACATCGTGGCCGAGTACGCGGACATCCTCCAGATCGGCACCCGGAACATGCAGAACTACTCGCTTCTGACGGCCGTCGGGAGGGTCGCCCGGCCGGTGATGCTCAAGCGCGGCTACGGCGCGACGGTCGAGGAATGGCTCATGGCGGCGGAGTACATCGTCAGCTCGGGCAACCCGAACGTGATCCTGTGCGAGCGCGGCATCCGGACGTTCGAGACGTACACCCGGAACACGATGGATCTGGCCGCCGTGCCGCTCGTCCATCACCTGAGCCACCTGCCCGTGATCGTCGACCCGAGCCATGCGACCGGCAAGCGCTGGCTGGTCGCGCCGCTTGCGGTCGGCGGTGTGGCCGTCGGCGCCGACGGGGTGATGGTCGAGGTCCATCCGGACCCCGATTCGGCGCTGTCGGATGCCGAGCAGCAGCTGACCCTCGACCAGTTCCGGGCGATGATGACCGAGCTGGTTCCGGTCCACGAGCACGTCCGCTCGATGTACGCGACGCCGATCGAAGCGGTCGGCGCGGGCGCGCCCGCAGCGGCTTCCGTCGCCGCGGGCGCCGGCGCGGCAACGCAGTGACGGTGGACGGGTGACCGCGATCTCGACCTCGGCCGTTGCGGACGCCGTCGTCGCTCCCGCCTCCCGGCTACGCGGCGAGCTCGTCCTGCCCGGCGACAAGTCGATCAGCCATCGCGCCCTGATGCTCGCGACCCTTGCCGCCGGCGACAGCCGGATCGACGGTGCCGGCGACGGCGCCGACGTGCGCTCGACCGCCGACGTCTGCCGGGCGCTCGGGGCGACCGTGGAGCGGCAGGCGAACGTTCCGGTGGAGGGCTTGCCGGGCATCCCGCCGAGCGCCAACGTCGCGTACCGGGTCAGCTCGCCGGGCGTCGACGGGCTTCACGAGCCGGCAGCCGACCTCGATTGCGGCAACTCCGGGACGTCGCTCCGGCTGTTCGCCGGGATCCTCGCCGGGCTGCCGTTCCGGAGCGTCCTCGACGGCGATGATTCGTTGCGACGCCGACCGGTCGCCCGTATCATCGAGCCACTTCGCGCGATGGGCGCGACGCTCCATGCCCGAGCCGACGACTCCCTCCCACCGCTGACCGTCATCGGTCGCCAACCCCTCCACGCGGTCGATCGGTGGACGCCGGTCCCGAGTGCGCAGGTGAAGTCGGCGATCCTCCTGGCGGCGCTTCGAGCGGAAGGACGAACGACGGTCCGGGAGGCCGTCGCGACGCGCGATCACACCGAGCGGATGCTGCGGGCACGCGGCATTGAGGTCACGACCGAGCGGCTGGCACCAGCCGACGCGGATGGGCGCGACGGCGCGGTGGCGATCAGCCTCGAAGGAGGGCGGACGATGACGGCGATCGACGAGCACGTCCCGGGCGACGTGTCCGCGGCTGCCTTCTGGCTCGTCGCCGGCGCGATCCACCCCGACGCCGATCTGACGCTCCGCAACGTCGGCGCGAATCCGACCCGACGGGCCGTGATCGACCTGCTCCGGGCGATGGGCGCCGACATCACGGAGACCCGGGTGGGCGCGGCAACCGACGACGTCGGCGAGCCGCTGGCCGACCTGCGGGTCCGGTCGTCGGAGCTGCGCGCGATCGACCTCGGGCCCGCCGACGTCGCGGCCGCGATCGACGAGATCCCGATCCTGTGTCTTGCGGCGGCCAGCGCCGCGGGCACGACGACGATCCGGGGGGCAGGCGAGCTCCGCCACAAGGAGTCCGACCGGATCGCCGGAACCGCCGAGGGCCTCCGGGCACTCGGCGCCGACATCGCGGTCGACGGCGACGATCTCCGCATCATCGGCGGCCGCATCCTCGCGGGCGCGACGGTCGACAGCCTCGACGACCATCGCCTCGCGATGACCTTCGCCGTTGCCGGCCTCGTCGCGACGGGCGGGACGACCGTCCGCCGGCCGGCCAGCGCCTCGATCTCCTATCCCGGCTTCTTCGACGATCTCGGAAGGGTTGGCTCATGACCAAGCGCGTCGTCCTCATCGGGCATCCCGTCGCCCACTCGCTGTCGGGCGCGATGCAGCAGGCCGCCTTCGACGAGCAGGGCATCGACGCCGCGTACGAGCTTTGGGATCGGGCGCCGATCGCCCTGGCCGACGCCATCACGGAGATCCGCGGTGACGACTTCCTCGGGGCCAACGTCACGATCCCGCACAAGGAGCGGGTCGTCCCGCTGGTCGATCGGCTGACGGAAGAGGCGCACGCGACCGGTGCCGTCAACACGATCACCCGCGAGGGACGCCGCCTCGTCGGTCACAACACTGACGTCCCGGGCTTCAAGGTCGCGCTCGACAAGCTCGTCGGGCGGCAGAAGATGCCGCGGGCGGCCGTCGTGCTCGGTGCCGGCGGCGGGTCGCGGGCCGTCGTGTACGGCCTGATCCGTGAGGGCTTCCAGCGGATCGTCGTCTTCAACCGCCACCTCCATCGGGCCGAGTCGCTCGTCAAGCACTTCGGCCGGAGCGCGGCGCACATGGAGCTGCGCGCGATGCCGTGGCACGAGTCGATCATCGAGGCCGAGCTCGCCAAGTCGAAGATCCTGGTGAACGCAACCTCGATCGGCCTGACCAGCGATGTCGCGCCGATCCCGGCGGAGATTCTGCCGCCCGACCTGCTCGTCCTCGACCTGATCTACGCCCGGACGAAGCTGCTCCGCGACGCCGAAGCCATGGGCTCCACCGTGTCCGACGGCGAGCAGATGCTCCTGCACCAGGGTGCTGCGGCCTTCACGCTCTGGACCGGGATGGCGGCGCCGGTCGAAGTCATGCAGAAGGCCCTGTCCAAGGCGCGGGCGGGCGGCGTCCGCTCGGCCGAAGGCGAGCCGGCCGGTGACGATCCCCTCGCCACGGCCGGCGCGGGGGCATCGGACGGTCCCGCCTCGACCGGCTCCTGACCCGGTCCTCGACCACGACCCATGGGACGTCTGCGCTGGCTGACCGCCGGGGAATCGCACGGCCGCTCGCTGGCGGTCACGGTCGAGGGCGTTCCCGGCCGGGCTGTCGCTCGGTGCGGACGAGCTCGCCGTCGACCTCTCGCGACGCCAGCGCGGCTACGGTCGCGGCGCCCGCCAGGCGATCGAGCAGGACCGGGCCGACATCGTCAGCGGCGTCCGCCACGGAGTGACCGTCGGGTCGCCGATCCTGCTGCTCGTCGCGAACCGGGACTGGGAGAACTGGACCCGGGTCATGCAGGTCGAGGGGCTGGCCGACGACGAGGCCGCCGAGCTCGCCGCTGCGGCCGGCGACGGCAACAAGCGCGCGACACCCGTGACCCGCGTCCGGCCCGGCCACGCCGACCTCGCCGGCGCCCTGAAGTACGGCTTCAACGATGTCCGCAACGTCCTCGAGCGGGCGTCCGCGCGCGAGACCGCTGCGCGCGTCGCTGCGGGCGGCATCGCCCGGGCGATCCTGCGCGAGCTCGGGGTCGACGTCTGGTCGTTCACCGCGGAGGTGGGCGGCGTGGCGCTCGACCCGGCCAACGCGAGCCGCTCGCGCGACGAGGCCGATGCATCCCCGCTGCGCTGCCCCGACCCGGACGCCGAGGCGGCGATGATCGCCCGCATCGACGAGGCGCGCTCGAACGGCGACACCGTCGGCGGCGTGTTCGAAGTCGTCGCCCACGGGCTGCCGATCGGGCTCGGGTCGTACGTCCACTGGGATCGCCGGCTCGACGCCGCGCTGGCCGCAGCGGTGATGAGCATCAACATCGTCAAGGGCGTCGAGTTCGGGCTGGGGTTCGAGCAGACGAAGCGGTTCGGCTCGGCGGTCCACGATGTGATCGTCGGGCGCGGCGAGGGCGGCCATTGGATCCACCGCTCGAACAACGCCGGTGGGCTGACCGGCGGGATCACGAACGGCGAGCCGCTCGTCGTGCGCGGCGCGGTCAAGCCGATCTCGACGCTCGCCCGGCCCCTGCCGTCGGCCGATCTCATCAGCGGCGAGTCGGTCGACAAGGCCCACTACGAGCGGTCCGACATCAGCGTCGTTCCCGCGGCCGGCGTTGTCGCCGAGGCGATGGTCATGCTGACCCTGGCCGACGCGATGCTCGACAAGTTCGGCGGCGACACGATCGCCGACACCCGTGACGCGCTCGACCGCTACGTCGCGCGGATCTCGGGGCCGATCGAGGCTCCCGTCGCCGGCGGGCGGCGGGTCGGCGCCCCGGCCGACGACGGCGGCGTGAGCCCGGACGGCGACGAGGCCGGCTCCGGCGGCGACGACTAGGCCGGCGGTCGGACATGGACGTCGTCCTCGTCGGCCTACCCGGCAGCGGCAAGAGCGCGGTCGGGCGGCGGCTCGCCCATCGTCACGGGGCGAGGTTCGTCGACCTCGACGACACGATCGAAAAGGCGGCCGGCAAGACGATCCCGGAGATCTTCGCCGAGCGCGGCGAGACGGGGTTCCGGGCGCTCGAGCGAGAAGCCGTGGACGGCCTCGGCCCGGCAGATCGCGGCGCCGCCGTGAAGACGGTGGTTGCCACCGGCGGC
Source organism: uncultured Chloroflexia bacterium (assembly GCA_963746075.1). GTDB lineage: Bacteria > Chloroflexota > Limnocylindria > Limnocylindrales > CSP1-4 > CF-46. Next base: position 866,549 of record CAVUZY010000004.1, on the reverse strand, counting down.
GGAGCGGTGATCGACCCGCGCAACCGCTGGGCGCTCTATCGCGGCCGAGTGCCCGTCTGGCTCGACGTCCGGCCCGAGGTCCTCGCCCAGCGTCTCCGCCGCTCCCCGAACGTCCGGCCCCTGATCGTCGGGCGCGATCCGATGGGCGCGATCCGCGATCTCGTCCGCGATCGCGATCGGTTCTACTCCGCGGCCCAGCGGATGAACGGGGTCGCCGAGCTGGCGTCGATCGTCGAGCGGATCGACGAGCTCGTCGGGCGCGCCACGCGCGCCGCGGGGCCAACGGTGCTCCTCCGGGGCCGCTCGCTCGGCGGCGACCTCGTGATCGGCGAGGGCATCGCGACATCGGTCATCACCGATACGCTCCGCGGCCTTCGCGCCCGTCGCGCAATCCTGGTCTCGGAGCCCGGAGCGTGGGCGTCGTCCGGTGAGGCGATCGCGTCGGCCCTCGCGGACGAGGGCTGGCCGGTCGAGCGGATCCTGCTGCCGCAGGGCGAAGGCGCGAAGCGGATGGCGGTCGTCGAGGAAGCCGCAAGCGAGCTGGCCCGGCTGCGCGCCGAGCGCGGCGAGCCGCTCGTGGCGATCGGGGGCGGGGCGCTCGGTGACGCCGCCGGCTTCCTCGCCGCGAGCTGGCTCCGCGGCGTCCCGTTCCTCCAGGTCCCGACGACCCTCGTCGCCCAGATCGATTCGTCGATCGGTGGCAAGACCGGTGTCGACCTTCCCGAGGGCAAGAACCTCGTCGGCGCGTTCCATCCCCCTGCCGCGGTCGTGATCGACATCGCGTTCCTGCGAACGCTTGCCCGAGCGCCAGCGCCGGGCCGCCCTGGGCGAGGCCGTGAAGATGGCCGCGCTCGGCGACGAGCGGCTGTTCGCCCTGCTCGAGCGCGACGGCGAGGCGATCGCCCGCGGCGACGACGCGGCGTTCGGGTCGGGCGCCGTCGCGGAGCTCGTCGAGCGGACGGCGTGGGCCAAGGTCGCGGTCGTCGACGTCGACGAGAAGGAGGGCGCCGCCGACGGCCGAATCACGCTGAATCTCGGGCATTCGCTCGGCCACGCGGTCGAGGCGGCCGGCGGCTTCGGCGATCTCCTCCACGGCGAAGCGGTCGCCCACGGGCTGCGCGGCGCTGTCCGGATCGGGCGGGCGCTCGACGTGACGCCGGCCGACCGGGCCGAACGGATCGAGCGGCTGCTGACGACCGTCGGGCTCGCGACCGAGCCCCTGCCCTACCCGCTCGCGACCGTTCTCGGCGCGCTGGCCGACCGACAAGAAGCACGCCGACGGCGCGCTGCGCTGGGTGCTGCCGACCGCCGACGGCTCGGTCGTTCGGGCGGACGTGCCGCCGGACGTCGTCGAGCAGGCGGCGGCTTCGCTGCTCGTCGCGAAGGGAGCCGCCGCATGACCCGGGTCCTCGTCCTCCAGGGGCCGAACCTCAACCTCCTCGGGTCGCGCGAGCCCGAGATCTACGGCCGCGACACCCTCGACGACATCCATGCCGAGATCGCTGTCCGCGCCGACGAGCTCGCCCTGGAGGTCGACTTCTTCCAGTCGAACCACGAAGGCGCCCTGATCGATCGGCTGCACGAGCGCAACTTCGACGTCGCGATCGTGAACGCCGGCGGGCTGACCCACACGTCCGTCGCCCTGCGCGACGCGCTGCTCGGCGTGGAGCGGGCGTTCTGGGAGGTCCACCTGTCGGATCCCTCGGCGCGAGAGCCGTTCCGGGCGGTCAATTTCCTGCACGACATCGCGGCCGAGTCGATCGTCGGCCAGGGCAAGCGCGGGTATCTGCTGGCGCTCGAGGCGATCGCGGCGCGGTTCGAGGGACGGTCGAATGGCTGACGCCAACGGGCGCGCCGAGCCGGCGGAGCTGCGCCGCCTGCGGAAGCGGATCGACGCCCTCGACCGCCGGATCGTGAAGCTGCTCAATGACCGGGCCGAGCTGGCCCGCGAGGTCGGGAAGGTCAAGACGTCGAACGGGCGCCGGGCGATCCGCGATGCGGAGCGGGAGCGCGAGGTCCTCCTCCGGGTGTCGATGGCCAACGACGGCCCGACGCCCCAGGCCGACCTGCTCGCGATCTTCAAGCGCCTGTTCGCCGTCGCTCGCGGCCTGGAGCGGCGCGATCGGACGCGCGCCCGCCGGGCCGAGCCGTTCGGCGGCGTGCCCCACGACGAGGCCTGACCGCGAGAACGCCTAATCGGTGCGGTCCTCGACCTCCCACGCATGGTCGAGCATGTGCCACGCGATCCGGTGAGCCGCGTAGCGGGCCGGCCAGCGGCGACCGGCGAGCGGCGTGCCATCACGGGCGCCGCGTAGCACCTCCAACATCGCCGCCCGCAGCGCCTCGATGGCCGCCCGGTCGTTCGGTTCGAACTCCCTCACCTTGATCCCGATCTCGCCGGCGTACGCCCGATCCGCCTCCATGACGTGGGCGATGACCTTGGACGTGTTCCGGCCGCCGCCGCGCGGACCCTTGCGCAGCTCCTCGGGCGCCGCCGCGGCGGCGCGATCGAAATAGGTCCAGGCGGCATCGACCAGGCCCGCCAGTCGGGCGGCCTCATCGGCGTCGGTCGGCCGCGCATCCTGGTCGGTCGGCCGGCTCGGCACGCCGAACTCCGTGCCGCCCGAGCCCTCGTGGCGCTCGACGACTTCGAGATCGGCGACCGACGGCGCCGCGGCGAACCGACGATGCTCGGCCTCGGCGATCACGGCGTAGCGCGGGGCATAGGCCGCGAGCGCCTCGAGCGCGAGCGTCTCGGTCTTGCCCGATCGGCTCCAGCCGGGCCAATCGGCCGCGGTCGCGAACGTCTTCTTCGGCGCGTGCTCGATCGTCACCGCGATCGGCTTCGTCATCGTCCCAGAGTGCCACGACGAGCCGACAGGGAACGTCAGGTTTGGGCGGTCGCCGTCGCTGCCGCGAGCGCGCGGACCAGGCGATCCATCGCCGCGACGTCCGTTCCGTCCGCACCGAGCGCGTCGACCAGGGCGCTGGCCACGACCACGCCAGCGGCGCCGGCCGCGGCGATGGCCCGGACGTGGTCGGGCTGGCTGACCCCGAACCCGACGGCGACGGGGACCGGCGACACGGCCGTGACGTCGCGGACGAGCTCGGCGACGGTCGCCGGGAGCTCGGAGCGCGCACCGGTCACCCCGACGAGCGAGACGCAATACAGGAATCCGCCGCTGCGGGCGGCGATCGCGGCTCGCCGGTCGGACGCGGTCGTCGGCGCGACGAGGTAGACGACCGCGAGGTCGTGCTCGCGGGCGACGGCCTCGAACGGGCCGCCCTCGTCGGGCGTGAGGTCGGCGACGATGACGCCGGCCGCTCCCGCCCGCGACAGGCGCTCGGCCGCGGCGCGTCCGTCGCCCCCGCCGAGGAACTGGTTGGCGTAGCCCATCGGGACGATCGGGGTCCCGGGACGGGCGGCGGCGATCTCGCTCGATCAGGCGGAGGCTGCCGTCGAGCGTCGCGCCGGCGGCGAGGGCGACCTGCGACGCGCGCTGGAGCGTCGCGCCGTCGGCCAGCGGGTCCGAGTACGGCAGTCCGACCTCGAGCACGTCCGCGCCCGGCGTCGATCGCAGGCGAGGGCGACCCGCAGGCTCGTGGCGGCGTCCGGGTAGCCGGCGACGACGTACGGGATGAGGGCGATCCGACCGGCCGCGTGGGCGGTCTCGAAGGCCGCGCGCGATCCGTCGTGCGCCGGCCGTCTCGTTCGTCCCGGTCTGCGGCGGCGCGGCCGCGCTCACGATCCGTGCTCCTCGAGCCAGCGTCCGAACGACGCGAGATCCTTGTCGCCGCGACCGGACAGCCCGACGAGGACGACCGCTTCCTCGGGCCAGGAGACGGCCTCGGGCCGCCCGACGCCGGCCAGCAGCCGCGGCAGGACCGCCAGCGCGTGGGCGCTCTCGAGGGCAGGCAGGATGCCCTCGGTCCGCGACAGCCAGCGCATCGCCTCGAAGGCCTCGCCGTCGGTCGCCGCCTCGACGCTCGAGCCGCCCGTCCGCCGCGAGGGCCGCGATCTGCGGCCCGACGCCGGGGTAGTCGAGCCCGGCCGAGGCGGAGTGGGCCTCGACGACCTGGCCGTCGGCGTCCTGGAGCATCATCGAGCGCGAGCCGTGGAGGATCCCGGGCGTTCCGCCGGCGAGCGCCGCGGCGTGGCGGCCGGTCGCGATCCCCTCCCCCGCCGCCTCGGCGACCGCGAGCCGGACCGCACGGCTCGCCGATGAACCGGTCGAGCAGCCCGATCGCGTTCGAGCCGCCGCCGACGCAGGCGAGCGCGAGATCCGGCAGCCGCCCCTCGACCTCGGCGAGCTGGGCCGCCGACTCGTCGCCGATCCGGCGCTGGAGGTCGCGGACGATCGTCGGATACGGATGCGGGCCCATCGCCGAGCCGAGGACGTAGTGGGTCGTCTCGACGTTCGTCACCCAGTCGCGCATCGCGTCGTTGACCGCGTCCTTGAGGGTCGCGGTCCCGGACGTGACCGGCCGGACCTCCGCCCCGAGCGCGCGCATCCGGAGCACGTTCGGCTGCTGGCGCTCGATGTCGACCGCGCCCATGAACACGACGCACGGCAGGCCGAGCAGGGCGCACGCCGTGGCCGTCGCCACGCCGTGCTGGCCGGCGCCGGTCTCGGCGATGACCCGGTCCTTGCCGAGCCGCCGCGTCAGCAGCGCCTGGCCGAGCGCGTTGTTGATCTTGTGGGCGCCGGTGTGGGCCAGGTCCTCGCGCTTCAGGTACAGCCGGAGGCGGTGCGGCAGGCGGGCCGTCGGGTCGAGGGCGACGGCCCGCTCGATGACCTCGTAGGCGAGGCGATCGGCGCGGTAGAGGGCCGTCGGGCGACCGGCGTAGCGGGCGAGCGAGCTCGCGCAGCTCCGCCCAGAAGCGCGGATCGTGGCGGATCGCGGCGTAGGCCGTCTCGAGCTGCTCGAGGGCGGCCATCAGCGTCTCCGGGACGTAGCGGCCGCCGAATTGCGCGGTCGATCCCCCAGCGACCCGCCGCGTCGGCGGTCAGCGAGACCGTCGGCGACCGGCGTCGGGCGGACCGCGAGGTTGGGCCGATCGAGGCGGGCCGCGCGGGCGCGCTTGACGAAGAGCGCGACCCGGAGCGGGTCCTTGGTCCGGCCGCTCGCCGGCGACGCGCCGGCCGCTCCGATGCCGGACGCGACTGTCGACGCCGATCGCCGGCACGTCGCGCAGGGCCGTCGCGACGTTGCGCCGGGTCCAGCCCGCCGGCGAGGAGGATCGGGACCTCGCGCGCGACCGCCGCGGGCGAGGTCGGTCGCCACCCGCGTCCCGGTGCCGCCGGGATGCGGGCCGCCGGCCGCGTCGAGGAGGATCCGCTCGGCGCCGGCCGCCAGGAACGACGCGTGCCGCGCTCGACGATCGTCGGCCGGCGTCGTCGGCTCAGCGACGGAGACGCGGAGCGCCTTCCAAGCCGGCCGGCCCGTCGCGGCGACGTCGTCGCTCGGCTCGTCGCCGCTGAACTGGACCGCTCCGGATCGAGCGCGGCGACGATCTCGCGCGATCCGCTCGCGGCCGGCGTCGGCGGTGATCGCGACGATCGCGGGGCGGGACGCCGGCGAGCGATCGGGCCACGCCGGGCGAGCGCGACGGCCTCTCGAGCGTGAGCTCGCGCGGCGTGCCGGGGACGAGGTTCAGCCCGATCGCGTCGGCACCGCTCCGGACGGCCGCCAGGATGCCCTCCGCGTCGGTGACCCCGCAGACCTTCACGAACGCCGTCGCGGCCCGGTTCGCCGGATCCGCCGGCTCGCGCCCGGCAGCGACGAACGACCGCGCGGCGGCGGCCGGGTCGGCTGCCCGGACGAGCGCCTCGCCGACGAGCGCGGCGTCGAAGCCGACGGCCCGCCAGCGGCGACCGTCGCGGCGTCGCGGACGCCGGACTCGGCCGACGACGAAGCGATCATCCGGGACGAGCGCGCGGAGTCGGATCGCACGGTCCGTGTCGACAGCGAGGGTCCGCAGGTCGCGGTTGTTGATCCCGATCAGGCGCGCCCTCGTCGCGAGCGCCCGCTCCAGCTCCGCCTCGTCGTGGGCCTCGACGAGCGGCTCGAGCCCGATCTCGAGCGCCCGCTCGACGAGGTCGGCCAGGCGCTCGGCCGGATGGAGGACCGCGAGCAGGAGGACGAGGTCGGCGCCGGCCGCCCGGAGGTGCGGCAGCTGGATCTCCTCGACGACGAACTCCTTGGCGAGGACCGGGATCGAGACGGCCGCCCGGACCGCGCGCAGGTCGGCGACGGAGCCGCCGAACCAGTGCGGCTCGCACAGGACGGAGATCGCCGCCGCGCCGCCGGCCTCGTAGGCGCGCGCCCGGGCGACGATGTCCTCGTCGGGCGCCGGCGATCGCGCCGGCCGACGGCGACGACCGCTTGATCTCGGCGATCAGGTGGAGGCCGGGCGCGGCGAGCCGGCCGAGGATCGGCCGGGGCGGCGGCGTTGCCTCGGCGATCGCGAGGTGGTCCTCCAGCGAGAGCCGGCCCATCTCCTCGAGGATGTCGGCACGGCGGCGCTCGGCGATCTCCTCGACGACGTTCCGGTCGCGTCGCCGGCGTCGGCCGCATCCGGCCCGTCCTCGTCGGCGGCGGCAGGCGGTCGCCTGTCGCGTCGACTCGTCGCGGTCGATCGATCGTCATGCCGGCGCTCCCTGCTCGGGTCGACGCCCGCCGTGCCTCGCGCGGCACGGCCGCGTCGGCCGCCCGACGCTCGGCGCGGAGGGCGGCCAGCAGCTCCGTCGCCAGCCCGGCGTCGATCGTCAGCGCAGCCCGGTCGATCCCGGCCGCAAGGTCGTCGACCGCGCCGGCGACGACCAGTGCCGCCCCGGCGTTCAGCAGGACGACGTCGCGCCGCGCGCCCGGCTCGCCGCGCAGGATCGACTCGACGATCGTCGCGTTCTCCGCCGGCGTCCCGCCGGCCAGCCGCGTCGTCGCGACGCGTCCGAGGCCCAGCGCCGCCGCGTCGACGGTCCGGCGCTCGACCCCGTCCGGCGTGACGTCGTAGAGGACGCCCGTTCCGTCGAGCGGCAGCTCGTCGACGCCGTCGCCGTGGACGACGAACGCCCGCTCGGCGCCGAGCAGCCGGAGGACCTCGGCGAGCTTCGGCGCCGCGACCGCGTCGCCCGTCCCGACCAGGAGCCGCGAGACCCGGGCCGGGTTCGTCAGCGGGCCGATCAGGTTGAACGCGGTCCGGACGCCGATCTCGCGCCGGGTCGGCCCGGCGTGCTTCATCGCCGGATGGAAGTCGGGCGCGAAGAGGAACGCGAACCCGATGTCGCGGAGGGCCGCGCCGGCCGAGATCGGATCGTGGTCGATCCGGACCCCGAGGGCATCGAGGACGTCGGCCGAGCCGGCCCGCGAGGTGATCGCCCGGTTGCCGTGCTTGGCGACGGGCACGCCGCTGGCGGCGACGACGAGCGCCGCGGTCGTCGAGACGTTGAACGTGCCGCTCCGGTCGCCGCCGGTCCCGACGACGTCGATCGCCCCGACGGGCGCCTCGACCTGGAGGACGCGCTCGCGCATCGCCGTCGCGAAGCCGGCCAGCTCCTCGACCGTCTCGCCACGCATCCGGAGCGCGACGAGGAGCGCCGCGAGGAGCGCCGGCGTCGCCTCGCCGTCCATGACGGAGCCCATGGCGTCGCGCGCCTCGTCGAGCGTCAGCGAGCGGCCGTCGACGACCGCCCCGAGCGCCGTCTTGACCTCGTCGCTCATCGGACGACCTCGGCGGGCTCGGGCCGGCTGCCGTCCGGAGCGGAGGCGAGACCCGCGGTCGCGAACGAGCCGGTCGCGTCGTCGAGCCGCGACGCCTCGCCCTTCCCCGGCCTGGCGGAGGAAGTTCGCGAGCAGGTGCGGCCCCTGCGGCGTGAGCACCGACTCCGGGTGGAACTGGACGCCCTCGAGCGGCAGCGCGACGTGACGGATCCCCATGATCACCCGGTCGACCTCGCTCATCGCCGTGATCCGGAGCTCCGGCGGGAGCGTCGCCCCGTCGACCGCGAGCGAGTGGTAGCGGGCGGCTTGGAACGACGGCGGCATCCCGGCGAGCAGCCCTGCGCCGTCATGGGTGACCTCGGACGCCTCGCCGTGCACGAGGGTCGGCGCCCGGACGATCGATGCGCCGAACGCGGCCGCCATCGACTGCATCCCGAGACAGACGCCGAGGAGCGGGATCGCCCGGTCGCGGGCGACCTCGATCGTCGCGACCGACACGCCGGCCGAGGTCGGGTCGCCCGGCCCGGGCGAGACGACGATCCCGCGCAGCTCCGCGGCGGGATCGTCGGCGAGCGCTTCGACGCCGGCCCGGTCGATCGCGTCGTTGCGCACGACCCGGACGTCGGCACCCGCTGCCTGGAGCGCCTGGACGAGGTTGAACGTGAAGCTGTCGTAGTTGTCGATGACGAGGATCATCGCGGGGCTCCGACCGGAGGCGTCGGGCGCCGCCCCGGCGGCGTCGGCGGCGTCGGTGAGCTCGCCCGGGCCATCGGTTCCGGCGGGACCGGCCGCTCGCGAGCGCGGCACATCGAGCGGCCCCACCGCGAGCTCGATCGCGCGGCGCAGGGCGGCCGCCTTGTGCTCGGTCTCCTCGAACTCCTTCTCCGGCACGCTGGCCGCGACGATCCCGGCGCCGGTGTGGACGTGGGCCTGGCCGTCGCGCAGGACGGCGCTCCGGATCGTGATCGCCGTGTCGAGATTGCCGTCGTAGCCGAGGTAGCCGACCGCGCCGCCGTACAGTCCCGCGCCGCTCGCCCTCGGCGGCCGCGATCAGCTGCATCGCCCGGACCTTCGGGGCGCCGCTGAGCGTGCCGGCCGGGAAGACCGACCGGAGCGCGTCGAGCGCGTCGAGCTCCGGCTTGAGCCGGCCCTCGACGTGTGACACGAGGTGGAGGACGTGGCTGTACTTCTCGACCTCCATGTACTTGCTGACCGTCACGGTGCCCGGCCGCGAGACCCGCCCGAGGTCGTTCCGCCCGAGGTCGACGAGCATGATGTGCTCCGCCCGCTCCTTCGGGTCGCGCTGGAGCTGCTCGGCGAGGAGCTGGTCCTCGCGCGTCGTCGGCGCCGCGTGGGCGCGTGCCGGCGATCGGGTGGGTCGTGAGCTTGTCGCCCTCGACCTGGAGGAGGAGCTCCGGGCTGGCGCCGACCACCTCGAACGCGGGCGTCCGGACGAAGAACAGGTACGGACTCGGGTTGACGCGGCGCAGTGATCGGTAGAGCGAGATTCCGTCGAGCGGCCGGCCGGTGGCCGGGATCGGCCGGCAGATCGAACGACTGGCGCCGGGCGAGGACGACCTGGATCGCCTCGCCCGACGCGATCGCCTCCTTGGCGACCTCGACGGCATGGATGTAGCCGTCGCGACCGAGCGACGTCTGGATCGCGTCCTCGCGCAGGACGCCCGCCGCCGCGGCCGATGCGCTGCCGATGGCGGAGCCGCCGTTCGCGCCCGGCCGGCCCGGGCCGGCGATCTCGGCCGCGCTGGGACGAGCCGTCCTCTCGAGCGCCTCGAAGATCGCCTGCTCGGCGATCCGGTAGCGGCCCTCGAGGTCGGAGCGTCTCGGTGTGGAGCGACGCGATCGCGCTGAGGGTGTGGGTCAGGTGGTCGAAGACGAGGACGAGGTCGGTCTCGATGAACGCGGCCATCGGGACCCCGACCGGGTCGCGGTCCGGGAGCGGGCACGCTCGGCTCGAAGGCGTTGACCGCGTCGTAGGCCAGGGCGCCGACGGCGCCGCCGGTGAAGCGCGGCATGCCTTCGGTCGGCAGGACCCGGCGGCGCGGGATGAACCGGCGGATCGCGTCGAGGGGATCGGGCGCCTCGGTCGCGTCGATCGGCAGGTCCGGGCTGTAGGCGTCGACCGTCACCGGCCGCGTCTGGGTCCTGGCCATGCCGTCGCGGACCTCGAGCAGCCGCCGCGGCCCGACGCCGAGGAACGAGTAGCGGCCCAGCCGCTCGCCACCCTCGACGGATTCGAGCAGGTAGGCCGGCGTCGAGCCGTCGTCGAGCCGGAGGAACGCCCCGATCGGCGTCTCGAGGTCGGCCGGGCGGGTGGCGCGCAGCAACAGCGTGTCCGCGTTGGCGGACAGACGCTTCGCCTCGGTCAGGCTGAGCGGATCGGTGGTGCTCATCGTGTTGTGGCCTCCGGGGGCTCGTCGCGCCCGAGAATCAAGAAACGACCTGTTCGTCCCGGGACGAAAGGTCGTGCCTTCCGCGGTGCCACCCTCATTCGGCGATGCCGCACTCCGTGACCGACGGGCGATCCGGCCGCTCCCGCGGTGGTGCCGATCGGCGCTGCCCTCTATCGCTGGCGCTCTGCGCCGGAGCCTACTGGGTCCGCGTCGCGTCGCCGCGTCGCTCGCCGTTCGGTCCGGAGGCTCCCGGGTCCATTCCCTGTCGTCGTCGCTCCGGTTTCCACCAGCCACCGGATCTCTCTGCCGACGCTCGACGGGTACTCGTCCCGTTCATCGCCCGTTCTTCGTGATGTCCGCGGAGTCTAGGTTCCGACCCCGTGGGCGTCAAGGTCGGCGTCGCCGTGTCGACGGCGGCTCGAAGCCGGCGCAGGCGAGGACCGGCAGGCTCGGATAGCGCGGGTAGCGGGGATCGGTCCGCGATCGCTCGCACAGCGTGAACTGCGAGCCGCGGCCCGACGTGATCCGGCGGGCGTGACGGCACCCGTCGCACAGGCCTGCCGGAGTCGGATTCGCGCTCATCGTGCTCACGGTAGCGCGGAACGTGGCGCTCCTGACGCGGGACCCGGCTGGATCAGCGACGGACGGCGGCAGCGCTGCGGCGGCGGCGGAAACCGAACCCGCCGAGCGAGCGGCGAACGAACGGGAGCCAGAGGAAGCCGGCGATCCCCTGGCCGAGCACGGCGAGGACCAGGAGCAGCCCGGGCACGGTCAGGACCAGCGCGGGCACCGCCCAGTCGATGACCCCGCCGAAGCCGGCGAGGCCGATGTCGACGGTGCCCGGGAAGCGATCCGGGTCGTCCTGCCCGAGCCCGACGATAAATCCCGGTGCGGCCGACGGGGTTCCCGTCGATCCGCCGCCGGGCGGCTGGCCGGTCGTGCCGCTGCCCGGGCCGCCGCCGGATCCGCCCGTGGATGGCGCGGACGTGGCCGGGACGGCCGTCGGGGCCGGCGTCGCGGTCGGCGTCGGAACGGACGTGGCGGTCGGTCGAGGCGTCGGCAGGAGGGTCGGGACCGGGGAGAGGGTCGGCAGCGGCGGCAGCGTCGGCAGGATCGTCGGTCGCGGCGTCGGGGTCGGGGTCGGCGCCGGTGTCGAGGTCGGTGTCGGAACGGGTGTCGGAGCCGGCGTCGGCGTGGGCGCGGGAGGCCCGACGTTGATCGACACCGTCGCTGTCGTCGAGGACGCGATCCCATCGGAGACCCGATACGTGAAGGTCCGGATCCCGACGAACGAGCCGCCCGACTTGAACTGGAAGCCGCCGTTGGAGGACAGGTCCAGCGAGCCGTTACCACCGCCACTCACGAGCGATGCCGTGAGCGCATCGCCGTCGGCGTCCGTGTCGTTCGTCAACACACCCGGTCCCGGGATCGTGAGCTGGACCCCGGTGACGGCCGTGTATGGGTCGTTGACGGCGACCGGCGCGCTGTTCTTGACGGTGATCGTGACCTTGGCCGGGTCCGTCAGGAGGATCCCGAGACTCAGGACACGCGCCTCGTAGGTGAAGGAGTCGGTTCCGACGTACCCGGCGTTGGGCTGGTAGGTGAAGCCGCCGTTCGCACTCACCGTCACCGAGCCGTGTGCGGGATTCGAGGTCTTGGCCGCGGTCAACCCCCCGCCACTGTCGTTCGCCAGGACACCCCTCGCCGCGACGGACAACGGGCGATCGTGACTGACCGTGTAGGCGTCGTCGTTGGCCGTGACCAGCAAGCCTGCCCGCGCCGCGGGTGCCGCGAACGTCGTCATGAGCAGGACGCCCACGAACCCGGCCCTCATGGCGAGGCGCCGGCCGATGATCGACCTCGCGGTCAGGCGACGCGTCGTGGTGCCCACAGCGCCCGAATGGGATTCTCGGTGCCGGGCAGTGGCGCGTCCGGAGCCGTCTCGATGCCGGTGACGAACGTGCGGACGAGATGCTCGTCGAGCTGGGTCCCCGCCGCATCCTCGAGGCGGGTCAGGGCCTCGCGCAGGTCGAGGGCCTTGCGGTACGGACGGGTCGTCGTCATCGCCGAGAACGCGTCACCGATCGCCAGGATCCGGGCGATCAGCGGGATGTTTTCGCCTTCGAGTCGGTCGAGGTAGCCGTCGCCGTCCCAGCGCTCGTGATGGTGGCGGATCCCCGCCCGGACCAGCTCCAGGTCCGGCAGGTCGCGGACGATCATGTCGCCGAGGGCGACGTGCTGCTTGACGATGTCGTACTCGGCCGCGGTGAGCTTGCCGGGCTTGCGCAGGATCTGATCCGGAATGCCGATCTTGCCGACGTCGTGGAGCATGCCGGCGACCTGGATCGATCGGATCAGCTCCGGGTCGAGCTTCAGCTGGCTCGCCAGGAAGACACCATAGCGGGCGACGTCCTCCGAATGGCGCTTCGTGTAGCGGTCCTTCGTGTCGACGGCGAGGACCAGGCCGTGAAGGATGTCGAACCCCGATGGCGTCGACTCCCCGACATCGCCGAGGCCGGCGACCCGGATCGTGTCGCCGCCCGAAGCCTTCGCCTCACCGAGCGTCTGGGCCGCGGTCGCCAGGAGCACCGTCACGGAGGAGCCGTTGTCAGGGTAGCTGCACAGGCCGGCGCTGACCGTGATGGGCAGGCGTTCCGTGCTGTCGAACTTCAGGCTCTGGTCGACGAGGGCGGCGCTGACGCGGGCAACGGACGGCTCCATCTCGTGGACGGCGGCGGCCGACGCGATCAGGAGGAACTCATCGGGGCCGTAGCGGCCCATGACGATGCCCTCGGGCAGCTGCCGGCGCAGCTCGGCGACGACCGCGAGGAGCGCCTCGTCCCCGGCGCGGTGGCCGTGGTTGTCGTTGAGGAGCCGGAAGTTGTCGATGTCGACGAGCGCCACGCCGAGCGGCGTGCCGGCGGCCCGGGCATGCTCGATCTCGACGGCGAGGAGCTCGACCAGCGCACCGTGGTTCAGCTCGGTGGTCACCGGATCGCGTCGTGTCGCCTCGACGAGGGCCGCGGTCTGGCGGGTCAGGCGACCCTGTGCCGCGCGGAAGATCAGGAAGAGGACGATCGCGGCGACGAGCCCGGCACTGAGCGTGACGACCACGACGTCGCGCCGGACGCGCTCGACCCGGTCCTGGATCGGCGCTCCGTCGCGCCAGACCGCGACGATGGCGCGGACCTGGCCGCCGGCGCTGATCGGCAAGAGCTCGTGCAAGAGCGACGTCGTGCCGAAGGCGCCCGGTTTGCCCTGTGCATCGACCGTTGGAAGGAGCTCGGCGGCGGGCTGACCCGCGGCGACCGAAGCGGCGGAGCCTGCGGTGCCGCCCGGGAGGTCGGCCGGGGCCGGGCCGCTGCCCGCAACGGTCGTCCCGTCCAGACGGCGGATCTCGACCCGGACGATCTCGCGGGGAGCGGTGAGAGCCTTGAGCTGGGCGTCGAGCTTCGCCCGCTCGCCCGCCGTCGGACCGGTCTCGGGATCCAGGTAGCGGAGCTGGACGGAGTCGTTGAGGACGGCCCGGACGGTCGCCGAATTGCCGGCAAGGACCGTGTTCAGGACACCCGTGGAGAAGTCGAGCGAGACGATGATGGCCTGCGCGGTCGCGGTGATCCCGATGATCGCGAGGAACGCGCCGAAGACGAGGACGAGGAGCATTGGCCGGCGCGTTCGCCGCCGGGAGCCGAGCATCGTCGATCCACCTCGGGTAGGACGTCCCGCGTTGGACCAAGCCTAGGTACCGTTTGCCGTGGTCCCAATGACCGGAAAGTCCTGTTTCAGGGGTCCCGAGAGGTCGGTGCGAGACCGCACCAGCCGCGCCGGGCGCAAGCGCGACGAGCTACCAGCGCCAGCCTGGCAAGGTCTCCAGCTCCGCGGCCTGGTCCGGGTCCAGCGTCCCGGCCCGGTGCCGTCCCCGGTAGGTCGCTTCCCACACGCCGAGCGGAAACCCGTCGCCGGCCGTTGCCTCCCGGGGGAACGGCAGCTCCGCGGCGCCCGAGTCCAGAACCTCGCGTGCGAACCACATCCCGGCGTCGAAGAAGCCGTCGACGGCCTGCCAGCGGCCGGCGGCGTCCTGCTCGAGCGTCTGCTCGTCGACGAAGCACCAGGACCAGGTCTGGTCCTCCTCGAGCGTCCGCATGATCGGATGACTGGTTTCGCGGAAGTGCGCGGTCGCGTGCTTGTTCGGGCTCGTGTCGCAGCAGGCAGTGTTGCCGCAGATCCGGCACTGGCGAAGATGGAGCCACGGAGAGCCGATGGCCACGCAGGCGGCGCAGATCTCCACGCCGGGTCCGACGTCGGCGACCTGGTCGAGGTGGGAGCAGGTTGCTTGCATGACGGCAACGTACACCGGCCGAGGGCGAGGCGGATGAACGGGGCGGATCGGTGGGGCGGATCGGTGGGGCGGATCGTCGGGCCGAGTTCGCCCCGTCGCCACCGGTCCGGTCGCTGTCGAAATCACGCGAACGTCGGTATCCTCTGACCTTCGCGCCGGCTGCCCAGGTCCGGCACGCTCGAGGTTCCCGGATGACCGACCTGATCTCTGCCCACGGGCTCGTCAAGATCTACAAGAGCCGCAAGTCCGAGGTCCGCGCCCTCGACGGTGTCGACCTCGCCGTGCCCGAAGGAACGGTCCTCGGCCTGCTCGGCCCGAACGGCGCCGGCAAGACGACCACCGTCCGGATCCTCGCGACGCTCCTCAAGCCCGATGCCGGCAGCGCGACCGTCGCCGGCCACGACGTGGTCAAGGAACCGGATGCGGTCCGGCGCCTGATGGGCCTGTCCGGCCAGTACGCGGCGGTGGACGAGAACCTGACCGGCAGCGAGAACCTGTGGCTGTTCGGCCGGCTGTACCAGCTGTCCTCACGCGAGGCGCACCAGCGAGCGGACGAGCTCCTCACCCAGTTCGACCTCGTCGACGCGCGCGACCGGGTCGTGAAGACCTACTCCGGCGGGATGCGCCGCCGGCTCGACCTCGCCAGCGCCCTGATCGGCCGGCCGAGCCTGCTCATCCTCGACGAGCCGACGACCGGGCTCGACCCGCGCAGCCGGCTCGGCATGTGGGACGTGATCCGGGGCCTGGTCCGCGACGGCGTGACGCTGCTCCTCACGACCCAGTACCTCGAGGAGGCGGACGAGCTGGCCCACATGATCGCGGTCGTCGACCACGGCAAGATCATCGCCCGGGGCACGGCCGACGAGTTGAAGTCGCAGGTCGGCGGCGAGCGGATCGAGGTCGTGATCCGCGACCGGAGCGCCATCGTGACGGCGCGCGAGCTGCTCGCCCGCGACTGCGGCGAGGATCCGAAGCTCGACGAGCACACCCGCAAGCTGACCGTGCCGGCCCACGGCGGCGCCCAGACGCTCGTGCAGATCGTCCGCGACCTCGACGAGGCCGGCATCCACATCGACGACATCGCGCTCCGCCGGCCGACCCTCGACGACGTGTTCCTCGCCCTGACCGGCCACGCGACCGTCGAGGAGGAGCTGGCCGAGGCCGATCCCCCCGGGAGGGCGGCATGACCAGCTCTACTGCCGCCGTCGGCACCCCGTCCCGCGGCACAGTCGCGAGGGCCGTGAACGACGGCCTCCTCGTCGGCTGGCGGAATCTCAAGCGGATCCCGCGGATCCCCGAGCTGGCGATCTTCGCGATCCTCCAGTCGATCATGTTCGTGCTGCTGTTCGTCTTCGTGTTCGGCGGCGCGATCCCGATCTCGGGCGGTGACTACACGAACTTCTTCATGCCCGGGATCTTCGCCCAGACGATCGTGTTCGCCGCCGCGACGACCGCGATCGGGATGACCGACGACGTCAACAAGGGGATCATCGACCGGTTCCGGTCGCTTCCGATGTCGCGCTCGGCGGTCATCACCGGGCGGACGTTCTCGGACGTGATCTACAACGCCGGCATCCTCGTGGTCCTGATGGTCACGGGCTTCGTCGTCGGCTGGCGCGTCGAGAGCATCCCGGCGCTCGTCGCGGGCTTCCTCCTCCTGCTCGTCTTCGCCTACGCGATGGCCTGGCTCGGCGTCTGGCTCGGGCTGATGGTGCCGACGGTCGAGGTCGCCCAGCAGGTGATCTTCACCGTCCTCTTCCCGATCACGTTCATCTCGAACGTGTTCGTCCCGCTCGAGGCGCTCCCCGGCTGGCTCCAGCCGTTCGCCGAGTGGAATCCGACCTCGACCTTGACGGCCGGCCTGCGGGAGCTCTGGGGCAACCCCGGCATCTCGACCTCGACCAGCCTCGCCACGACCGAACCGATCCTCGTGACCCTCGGCTGGGTCGTGGTGACCATCGCGATCTTCGGCCCGCTCGGCGTCCGACGCTACCGCTCGATGAGCCGCTGACGTGGTCGACGACGTCGCACCCGCCCGGCGCCCGTCGCGACGTGCGCCGGCGCCCGGCTCGCGGGCGGCGGATGCGGCGGCGGCGGGTCCGGCGCCCGAGGGCGCGATCGTGCCCGGCAACCAGGCCGCGCCCGGACCGGCCAATGCCCGCTGGCGGGCGCTCCTGGCCGAGGGCGGCCCGATCCTCGCCGACGGCGCGATGGGCACGATGCTGTTCGCGTCCGGGCTCCAGTTCGGTGATCCGCCCGAGGCCTGGAACGTCAGCAACTCCGAGGTCGTCCGGCGGATCCATCGCGGCTATCTCGACGCCGGGTCGCGGATCGTGATGACGAACACGTTCGGCGGGAACCGGCTGCGATTGCGCCTGCACAACCTCGACAAGCGCGTTTCCGAGCTGAACCGGACCGCGGCGATCCTCCTTCGGGCCGAGGTCGACGCGGCGGGTGGGCGGGCGCTCGTGGCCGGCGACATCGGGCCGACGGGCGAGATCATGGCGCCGCTCGGGACGCTCGACGTGGACGAGGCGGTCGACGTGTTCCACGAGCAGGCGGCGGCGCTGATCGCCGGCGGCGTCGATGTCATCTGGATCGAGACGATGTCGCACCTGTCCGAGATCGGCGCCGCGATCCGTGGCGCACGGATGGCCTCGGCCGAGATCCCGGTGATCGCCACGATGACGTTCGACACCCGCGGCTACACGATGATGGGCGTCTCGCCGGAGCAGGCGGCGCGGTCGCTGCTCGAGGCCGGCGCCGACGCGATCGGGGGCAACTGCGGCAACGGCCCGGACGAGCTGCTGCCGGTGATCGCGAAGATGGCCGCCGTCGCGCCCGACGCCGTCCTGGTCGCCAAGTCGAACGCGGGCATGCCCGAGCTGATCGACCTGCGGGCGGTCTATCGAGCCGATCCTCCGACGATGGCCGAGGCGGGGTTGGCGTTCCGGGCGGCCGGGGCGCGGATCATCGGGGCGTGCTGCGGCTCGTCGCCGGCCCACCTGGCGGCCATGGGCGAGGCCCTCGGAGTGCCGCACCCCGGCTGAGCGGCCCAGAGTCGGCGCGGCGCGCCCTGCGCGTTGTCCGCGCTGACGACCGCACGGGTGACGTCGGGATCGATCGCCCCGCCAGTCGTCGTTTGACCCAATCGACGCAACGGTTGGCGCGACGGCACAGCGAGGCGCTCGGCGTGCCGCACCCGGTGAGCGGCCCGCCTGTCAGGATGCGGGCTCGGGGCCGCAGGCGACGAACTCTCCGGCCCGGATCCGTCCGCCGGTCAGCGTCACCCGGTCGCCGACCCGCGCGCTGACCCGACCATCGGGAAGGACCACCGTCAGGGTTCCGGCGACGTCGACGGTTCGCGTCCCGTCGCCCCACGTAAGGACCAAGTGCTCGCCGCCGGCGAAGATTCCCATCGAGCCGGGCAGGCCAAGCGGCTCGAGCACGCCGGTGATCCGGTCGAGCGGACAGCCGAGCACGATCGACGGGGGCGGCGCGCTCGCGCAGCCGCCGACCACCCCGAGCAGTGCCGCCAGGGCGACCGCCCTCACGCGACTGCGCACGGAGATCAGTGGTCGTTCTCGCCCAGTCGCTCGCCCGCCTCAACCCGCGTCGCGAGCCGATTCTCCGGTGGGGTGATCGGGCACGAGAACTGCGGCGCGTACACGCACGACGGGTGGTAGGCGAGGTTGAAGTCGATCGCGTACGTCCCGTCCTCGTCGGGCTCGAGGTCGAGGTAGCGACCGGCGCCATACGTCTCGGTCCCGCTCGTCGCGTCGAGGAACGGCAGGAACAGGCGCCCATCGCTGTGGGCGCCCTCGAGCTCGTAGGCGGTCAGCTGGCGCGCGGCCCCGCCGAGATCGAACCGGAAGACGCCGGCGCGATGAGCCGGCCGGAGCTTGCCGTCCGAGGTCGGGATCTGGAAGTGCGACGGCTCGTCGCCGGCGTACGGCTCGGGCGTCAGGCCCTCGAAGACGAGGTCCTCGTCGACCGGGTAGTACGGCAGGCCGGTGAAGTCCTCGCGCTCGTCGACGGGGATCGGGCTGCCCGGGGCCGACTTGAAGAACGCGTCCTTCTCGGCGCGGTAGCCCGCGATGGCCGAGCCGTAGTCGTGCGGTCCATCGTGATGGTGGTGCTCGTGATCGTGCTGATCGTGGGCGTCGTGGTCGTGGCTGGTCGTGCGCTGTCGTGCTCGGTCGTCATCCTGCTCCCGTTCGCTGGCGGAGAGGGTGGGATTCGAACCCACGGACCTTTCGGTCAACGGTTTTCAAGACCGTCGCAATCGACCGCTCTGCCACCTCTCCGCGGCAGAGGATAGCGGCTGACCCGGTTCAGGGAGTCCATCGGAAGGTGGTCGCGACCTCGTCGAGGCTCGTCACGAGCTCGGGGTGCTCGCCGTAGTACGTGAGCTGGACCGCGACCGTGTTCGGCCCATCGGCCAGCCAGTACGACCGGACGGTGCCGATCTCCGAGGTGCCGTCCGCGTTGCGGAGGTCGTAGCTCCAGTCGAGCCGGACGGCGGGTCCGATCGGCAGCGCGACGTCCACGGCGGTGGTGCCTTCCCGGAGCTCGACCGACTGGAAGATCACGCTCGTCGTCGCCTCGTCGCGGAGGTCCTTCGCCACGGCGCTGCGTTCCTGGACGGCGATCAGGATCCATCCGTCGCCGGCCTGATCACCGTTCGTGTCGATGACGGCGAACCACGACAGCCCGCCGGACCTCACACCCTCGACCAGTGAGTCGATGAGAGGTGCGTCGAGGGGATACTTCCGCTTCTGCTCGACCGCCCAGGCATCGTCGAACGCCACGCCGGCATCGGCGGATCGCCAGTTCGGAGGCCGGTCGAAGACGAGGTGGCTGCCGGGCGCCGTGGTCGGGACCGACGTGGTCAGCGTCCGCAGGATGGCGATCGCCAGCAGGATCGCCACGACCAGGAGGCCGGACAGGACGCCAACCCGCCAGATCGTTCCCCAGCGGAGCCCCAGCTCCTGGCGGAGGGTCAGGCCTCGGCTCCCAGGGCCGCGGCCCCGATGACGTCGCGCCCGAGGTAGCCGCGGAGGACCTCGGGCACCTCGACCGAGCCGTCCGGCCGCTGAAACGTCTCGAGGATCGCGGCGACGACGCGCGGCAACGCAAGACCCGAGCCATTGAGGGTATGGACGAGCTCCGGCTTGGCGCCCGGCTCGGGTCGCCAGCGGATCGCCATCCGGCGCGCCTGGTAGTCACGGAAGTTGGAGCAGGAGCTGACCTCGAGCCAGCTCTCGACGCCCGGTGCCCACACCTCCAGGTCGTACTTCTTCGCCTGGACGAAGCCCATCTCCTTCGTCGCCATCAGCACGACGCGATAGGCGAGGCCCAGCCGCTGGAGGAGGATCTCGGCTCGCCCGGTCAGCCACTCGAGCGCCTCGGAGGAGTCGGACGGCTTCTCGAAGAACACCATCTCGACCTTGTCGAACTGGTGGACCCGGAGGATCCCGCGGGTGTCCTTGCCGGCCGCGCCGGCCTCGCGCCGGAAGCACGGCGAGTAGGCGGCGTAGCGGATCGGCAGCTGGTCGGCGTCGAGGATCTCGTCGCGGTGGAGATTCGTGACCGGGACCTCCGATGTCGGGATCAGGTACAGGTCGTCGCGGGTGGCGACGTACATCTGGTCTTCCTTGTCCGGGATCTGGCCGGTGCCGATGGCGGACGCGGTGTTGACGACGGCCGGAGGCCAGATCTCGGTCATCCCGTTCTCGCGGGTGTGGACGTCGAGGAAGAAGTTGATCAGGGCACGCTGGAGGGCCGAGCCGGCACCTTTGTAGACCGGAAAGCCCGAGCCGGCGATCTTCGCGCCGCGCGGGTTGTCGATGATGTCGAGGTCGGTTGCGATCTCCCAGTGAGGACGGCGCCGCCACGTGGCGGCGCCGGGCGCCGCGTCCGCCCCGATCTCGCCGACGACCGGCTGCTCGACCGGCAGGAGCTCGCCCCACGTCCGAACGGTGACGTTCGCCTCCTCGCCGCCGACCGGGACGTCGGGGTCGGCCGGGTTCGGGATGCGGAGGAGGAGCTGCTCGACCTCGGCCTCGACCGTGGCGAGCTCGGCGTCGATCGCCTCGATCTTGCGACCAGCCTCGACCGAGGCTGCCTTGAGCGCGGCGACCTCCGGCCCGTCGGGCTTCGCGCCGGCCTTGATCGCCTGGCCGACCTCCTTGCTCGTGGCGTTGCGCTCCGCCTTGAGCGTGTCGCCCTCGCCGAGCAGCGCCCGGCGCCGGGTGTCGAGCTCGAGCGCGCGATCGACGACGGTCGGGTCCTCGCCCTTGTCGACGGCACCGCGCCGGATCGTGTCGGCGTCTTCGCGGAGGCGCTGCAACCCGACGCTCATGCGGGCACCTGCGGCGCGGCGGCGCCGGCGGCCCGGAGCCGGTCGAGGACGAACTGCGGATCGAGCGACGCGAGCAGCCAGCCTGCGCGCGGACCGTTGGTCCGGCCGAGGAACGCGGCGTAGAGCGCGGCGAAGGCCTTCCCGTTCGGCAGGGCGGTCTCGGCTGCGACGGAGAAGATCCGGTCCTGCCAGGCCTCGCCGGACGCCGCATCCGGAAGCCCCGCGTCGGCGAGTTGGGCGAGGTAGCTCCGCTGCGCGTCGTCGAGCTCGTCGACCGCGTCGACCGGGAGCTCCGGACGGACGGCGACGATCGCCCGATCCGGGGCGTACGCCTCCAACCAGGCGCGCGCGGCCCGGACCCGCTCGTCGAGGATCGCTTCCTCGCGGGCGTCGAGCTCGCTCCCCTTCTCCGCCTGGACCCGCGCCCGGACGTCGACGTTCGGGATCTGGACGAGCAGGGCAAGGTGCGAGAAGGCCGGCCGGAAGCGGGCGGCCTCGGCCGCGACATCCGCCTCGCGGTCGAGGAGCGAGTAGCGGAACGTGCCCTCGAAGCCGGGCGCGATCTCGCCCCGGACCTCCTTGCCAGCGGTCGCCGCGGCGAACCGGTCGAACTCGTCGAACAGGCGCGGCACGGCGTCGGACTGGTTGGGCTCGAAGTCGACGGCGGTGTTCGGCTTCGGGCGCAGGAAGAAGAACCGGAGCTGCTCCGGCGGGATGACCTCGACGATCTCGTGGGCGGCGGCGCCGCGGCCCTTGGACGTCGACATCTTCTTGCCGCCGATGTTGATGAACTCGTACGGGACGTTCAACGGCGGCTCGCGCTCGAAGACCTCGCGGGCGATCGCGTCGGAGCGATCACGCGAGCCGCCCGCGGTCGAGAGGTCCTTGCCGCACGGCTCGATGGTGACGCCGAGGAGCGACCACTGGGCGGCCCACTCCAGGTTCCACGGGAGCTTCGCCCGGCCGCCGAACGGCGCGACCCAGCCCGAGTGACCGCAGCCGCGCGCCCACGTGACGAGGGCCTCGCGGCACTCGTAGAACACCCGCTCGCCATCCCACTTGGTGACGATCGTCGTCCCGATCTTGCCGCAGCTCTCGCAGATGACGTTGATCGGGTGCCAGTCGTCGGCATGCTGGACGTTCGCGACACGGCGGTAGATGTCGCGGACGACCTGGGCCCGATCGAGGGCGGTTCGGATGTAGCCGTCCATGTCGCCGGTCGGGTAGATGTCGCTCATCCAGTAGTAGCGCTCGGGCACGATCCCGAGGCCGCGGAACGTCTCGATGAAGATGCTCGCGAAGTGCCGGGCATAGCTCGCGTGGCAGTCGCCGGCCGGGTCCGGAACGTGGGCCAGCGGGCGGCCCATCTCGCGGTCGATCGCGTCGTCGGTCAGGAGCGCCTGGGCGTCCATCGGGTCGAGGTCGTCGACGCCGTAGAGCAGGCTGGCTTCGACGCCGCGGGCGCGAAGGGCACGCCAGATGGCGTCGAGGATGACAGGCCCGCGAAGCGAACCGACATGGACGGTACCCGACGGCGTCTTGCTGTCGTTGACGACCTGCGGTCCGCTGACGCTGGCGGCGAGCTCGTCCGCCCAGTCCATGTGCTGCCTCCGCGCGATGCCGGCCCGGGCGGCCCAGGCGAGCCGCGGGGCTCGGTCGCCGCTAGCTGATGCTGACGACCTTGTAGGTGAAGTCGCCCGCGGGCACCTTCACGAGGACCTTCTCGCCCTTCTTCTTGCCGAGCAGGGCGCGTCCGACCGGGCTCTCGTTCGAGATCCGACCCTCGGTCGGCTTGGCCTCGGTCGAGCCGACGATCGTGAACGACTCCTCGCCGTCGTCGCTGGCGACCTTGACGGTCGAGCCAATCTGGACGTGGTCGGTCGAGTGGTTCTCGTCGATGATCGTGGCGTTCTTGATCAACGCCTGGAGGGTCTGGATCCGGCCTTCGACGAACGCCTGCTCGTTCTTGGCGTCCTCGTACTCGGCGTTCTCGCTGAGATCGCCGTGCTCCTTGGCGTCGTGGATCCGCTGGGCGACTTCGGGCCGCTTGACGGAGGTCATCTCGTCGAGCTCCGTGCGGAGCTTGTCGAGGCCTTCCTTGGACAGATAGGTCGGCTTGTTCTGCATGGGTCGGGCGCCCCCAGGTCTTGGGTCGACGGGCCGTTCGGCGCGTCCGCGGGCTTCAGATAAAGGAAAGAACTCCAGGCTGCGCACCACTCGTCGCGCCTGAAGTTCGACCGGCCGAAAGGGTATCGCGGAGGGGGTTCCGTGTCAAAGGAACGGACCCGACTTCAGCCCCTCAGGCGGTCCCAAGATCGATCGGGTCTCCATGTTCTGCCTTGCGCCATGAACAGCGCTCTCGAACTGACGGTCAACCGGCCGAATCCGCCCAGGATGCCCAGATTTCTGCCCGCGGCAGGTCCCGACTTGGCGCTCGGGTCGTTCGCAAGGTACGGGACGGCGATCCCATCGATCTTGCTGACCGGACGCGATCGGCTCGACGCACGCCGCTTCTACCCCGCGTACTCGCGAACCCGCGCCGCGACCCGCCGCAACGCCGTCCGATCCGGGCACGCCACGAAGACCGTGTCGTCGCCGGCGATCGAGCCGGCGACCTCCGGCCAGCGCGCCCGGTCGAGCGCGGCGGCGATCGCATGGGCTGAGCCGGGCAGCGTCCGGATGACGAGCAGCAGCCCGGCCTCGCGGAGCTCGATCGGCAGGTCGCGGAGGAGGGCTCGCAGGCGATCCTCGCCGGACGTCTCCGCCTCGACCAGCCGCTTCGGCAGGGCGTACGCCTGGATCCCGTCACGCGCCTCCTTGACGAGCCCGAGCTCGGCGACGTCGCGCGACATCGTCGCCTGGGTCGTCCGGAAGCCGCGCTCGCGGAGGGCGCCGGCGAGCTCCTGCTGGGTCCGGATCGGCCGCGTCGACACGAGGTCGCGGATCGCCCGGTGGCGGAGCTGCTTCATGACCTCCATCTGGTCAGGAGGGTACCGTCTCGACGGTCCGTGCTCCGGCTCACCCGAGCCAGACGACCAGGACGAACGCGGCGAAGATCACGCGGTAGGCGACGAAGACGTCCGTCGAGCGGGTCCGCAGGAAGCGGAGCAGGACCGTGATCGCCAGCAGCCCGAACACGAACGACGCGACGAGGCCCGCGGCCAGCGGCCCGACCTGGATCGCGATCGTCTCGCCGCGGACGACCGACAGCACCTCGTACGCCGCGGCGGCCGCCGTGATCGGGGTGGCCATCAGGAAGCTGAACCGCGCCGCTTCCTCGCGCCGCAGCCCGGCGAACAATCCGGCCGAGATCGAGATCCCCGACCGGCTGATGCCGGGGATGAGGGCGATGGCCTGGGCTCCACCGATCGCCAGGACGTGGGCAAACGACAGGTCGAGCGCGACCTTCTGCCGGCTACCGCTCCGCTCGGCAAGCCACAGGATCGCCGCCCCGACGACGAGCATCACCGCGACCAGCCCGGGCTCGCGCACGACGTCCTCGAGGTCGTGGAGCAGGAAGCCGAGCGCGAGGGCCGGGATCGTGGCGACCGCGAGCAGGCAGGCGAGGCGGCGGTCCGGATCGCCGCCGAGCGATCGGTCGCGGATGGCGGCGAAGAACGCCGGGATGAGCCGGAGCCAGTCGGACCGGAAGTAGAGGAGCAGCGCGACCAGCGTCCCGATGTGGAGGATCACGCTGAACTCGAGCGAGGTGATGAACGGATCGTCGATCCCGAGCAGGTACGGGACGAGGATCAGGTGACCGCTCGACGACACCGGCAGGAACTCGGTGAGCCCCTGGACGATGCCCATGATGATCGCCGCGACCGTCTCGTCCATCAGGCCCAACCGGACGGATCAGGCAGGTTCTGGAAGACGCGCCGCCGGACCGGACACGACGACGCCGGCGCGGTCCGGGGACCTGGCCGGCGTCGGAGTGTCACGACTAGCGGATGAACAGCGGGGCGAGCACCAATGTGATCGTGGCCAGGAGCTTCACGAGGACGTGGAGCGACGGGCCGGCGGTGTCCTTGAACGGATCGCCGACCGTGTCGCCGACGACGGCCGCGGCGTGGGCGTCCGAGCCCTTGCCGAGGACGTTGCCCTGGTCGTCCTTGAGGTTGCCCGACTCGATGTACTTCTTGGCGTTGTCCCACGCGCCGCCGCCGTTGTTCAGGACGGTCGCGAGCATGACGCCCGCGATCGTGCCGACCATCAGCATGCCGGCGACCGCCTCGGCGCCGAGCAGCAGCCCGACGACGATCGGCGTCGCCACCGCGACGAGGCCCGGCGCGATCATCTCGCGCAGGGCGGCCTTGGTCGTGATGTCGACGACCCGGGCGTAGTCCGGGCGCTGGGTGTAGTCCATGATCCCGGGCATCTCCCGGAACTGGCGGCGGACCTCGACGATGATCGACTGGGCCGTCTTGCCGACCGCGCGGATCGCGAGCGAGCTGAAGAAGTAGACGAGCATCGCGCCGATCAGGGCGGCGATGAAGACGTTGACGTTGGCCAGGTTGACCGACTCCAGCAGTGCCGCGCCCGGCACGTTGGCGACGATCCGGCGAGCCTGGATCAGGTTGACCTTGTCGATGTAGGCGCTGAACAGCAGGAACGCCGCCAGCGACGCCGAGGCGATCGCGTAGCCCTTCGTCAGGGCCTTGGTCGTGTTGCCGACCGCGTCGAGGCGGTCGGTGATCTCGCGGGCGCCGGCCTCGGCCCGGCTGAACTCGGCGATGCCGCCGGCGTTGTCCGTGATCGGGCCGAAGGTGTCCATCGCGAGGATGTAGGCGGTGGTCATGAGCATCGCCATCGTCGCGACGGCGGTGCCGAAGATGCCGCCGACGTCACGGCCGTCGGCGGTCACGATCCCGGCCTGCGAGCCGAGCCAGTGGCTGGCGAAGAGCGCGATGCCGATCGTGATCGCGGTGACGAACGTCGTCTCGTAGCCGACGGCGGTGCCCGAGATGATGTTCGTCGCCGGGCCGGTCTTGGACGCTTCGGCGATCTCGCGGACCGGGCGGAACCCGCCGGCCGTGTAGAACTGGGTGATGTAGACGAAGGCGACGCTCGTCGCGAGGCCGACGACGCCGGCGCCGAAGAAGAGGAGCCAGACCGGAAGGCCGTTGATCGGCGAGTTGCCGTTGGTCTGGAGCATCACGTTCGTCGTGAACAGGAGCGCAACGACGGACAGGATCGTCGTGACCCAGTAGCCGCGGTTGAGCATGTTCATCGGGTCCTCGGTCTCCTTGCCGCGGACGAAGAAGATCGCCACGATCGTGGAGAGCAGGCCGAAGGCGCGGATGACGAGCGGGAAGAAGATCCACGCCTCGGGGTTGGGCCAGCCGGCGGCGAGGGCGATCGTGTAGACGCCGACGCCGAGGATCATCGCGCCGATGTTCTCGGCGGCCGTCGACTCGAACAGGTCGGCGCCGCGGCCGGCGCAGTCGCCGACGTTGTCGCCGACGAGGTCCGCGACGACGCCCGCGTTGCGCGGATCGTCCTCGGGGATGCCCTTCTCGACCTTGCCGACGAGGTCCGAGCCGACGTCGGCGGCCTTCGTGTAGATCCCGCCGCCGAGCTGGGCGAAGAGGGCGACGAACGACGCCCCGAAGCCGAAGCCGACGATCAGGAACGGCGCGTCCTTGGTGGCCTGGCCGCCGCCGAGACCGCCGAACAGGCTGAAGATCCCGTAGACGCCGAGGAGCGACAGGGCGACGACGAGGAAGCCCGAGACGGCCCCGCCGCGCATCGCGACCTGGACGGCCTCGACGAGGCTCCGCCGGGCCGCGGCGGCGGTCCGGACGTTCGACTTCACGCTGATGTACATGCCGATGATCCCGGATGCCATCGAGCAGGCCGCGCCAACGAGGAACGCGAGCGCCGGTTCGCCACCCGAGGTCGAGCCCGAAGATGTCGGTCTCGGCGACCGCCTTCGTCTCGAAGAACGAGATGACGGCGCCGATGATGACCGCGCCGACGACGGCGAGGATGGCGATCGTCGTGTACTGGCGTCGGATGAAGGCGACGGCGCCCTCGAAGATCGTCCCGGCGACGTCTTCCATCTCCTTCGTCCCCGTGTCCCGCGCCAGCACGTCGCGAGCGAGGTACAGGGCGAAGAGCACGGCGATGATGCCCGCGGGCAGGATGATCAACTGGAGCGTGTCTGCGCTCATCAGGCTTTCGGGGTCCTCCACTCTTCCTGGGGGGCCGGGCTCGCGGATCGCGCAGGGAACCAGCGCGTCGTCCGTGGGACCGGGCAGCCCGCTGGCGATGTCGGCGGGCGGGCCGCGGAGAGTCTAGCAAAGGCGAGACTGCCGCCGCCAGACGGCTCGATCACCGGTGGGACCCTATGCTTCACCGGCCGTGATCGACCCGTCCCTGGATCCTCAGCAGCCGGCGCCGCCGAAGCGGCGATCGTTCGGCTGCCTGATCGAGATCATCGAGACGCTGATCCTCACGGCGATCCTGTTCTTCGTCATCCAGACGTTCGTTGCCCAGCCGTTCCAGGTCCAGCAGCGATCGATGATGGACACGATCCAGGACAGCCAGTTCGTCCTCGTCGACCGCCTGACGCCGCGCTTCGATCCGTACCACCGCGGCGACATCGTCGTGTTCACGCCGCCGGAGGCCACCTCGGAGGCGCCCGACGTGCGGCCGTTCATCAAGCGGGTGATCGGCGTCGCAGGCGACAAGGTCGAGCTCCGCGACGGAAAGGTCTTCGTCAACGGCGATCGCCCTCGACGAGCCGTACCTCTTCCAGGTCCGCGGCGTCGCCCAGCCGACCGGACCCCAGAACGGCGGGGCCAGCTGGACGATCGCCGACGGCGAGCTGTTCGTCATGGGCGACCACCGCCAGGAGTCGTCCGACTCGCGCGCCTTCGGCCCGATCCTGGTCAGCAGCGTCATCGGCCGGGCGTGGCTGCGCTACTGGCCGTTCGCCGGTCTTCGGCGTCCTGCCGACGGACAGCCACCCGGAGCTCGCGAGCCCGTCGCCGCGCCCCTCGGCCTCCGTCCGTCCGTCGTCGAAGCCGTCCGCCCGGCCGACGCCGAAGCCAACGCGGACGCCGCGGCCCTGACCCCGCGCGGGCGTCACGGCGTTCGCTCGCGATGTCCGGCGGCCGACCGACCTGGGCGTACGACGGTCGCGGCCGCCCGTGGCGGACGACCTATACTCCCCGCCTGTGACCCCTGACCTCGACCCGGACCAGGTGACGCCTGTCCCCGCCGCCCGAGCCGAAAGCCCGCCCTCGGATGCCTGATCGAGATCGTCGAGACCCTCGTCCTGACCCTGATCATCTTCTGGGTCATCCAGACGTTCGTGGCCCAGCCATTCCGGGTCCAGCAGGAATCGATGCAGCACACGCTCGAGCCCGATCAGTACGTCCTCGTCGACAAGCTGACGCCCAGGTGGGACCACTACAAGCGCGGCGACGTCGTCGTGTTCAAGCCGCCGGACACGTGGATCGACTCGAAGGGCGAGCCCTTCATCAAGCGGGTGATCGGGATCGGCGGCGACACGGTCGAGATTCGCGAGGGGTCGGTGTTCGTGAACGGGACGCAGCTCATCGAGCCCTACGTCTTCCAGGAGAACGGCGGAACCCAGGCGACCGAATCGCTCGAACGGGGTCGACCGCTGGGTGATCCCCGACGGGCAACTGTTCCTGATGGGCGACCACCGCGAACGATCGTCCGATTCGCGCGAGGGTGGGCCGGTGGACGTCTCGACCGTGATCGGCCGGGCGTGGCTCCGCTACTGGCCGATCACGACGTTCTCGATCCTCCAGACACCCACCCACCCGGAGCTCGCGACCCCGGCCCCGTGAGCGGCCGCGTCCGGCGCCGATCGGCATGAACCCGGCCCTCGCCGCGGTCGCCGTCGTGACGATCGGCGGGCGCGATCTTGGCGGTCTCCGCCCGGGATGTCCGGACGACGCTCCTCGGCCTGCTCGTCGCCCTGCTTGGGGCGCCGCTGATCGCGGACCCGTGGCCGGGCCCGGTCGCGATCCTCGCCCGCATCGCGGCCAGCCTGCTCGCCATCCGGCTCATCGACATCGGGCTGCGCGGCGACGCGACGACGAGCGGGAGCCGGATCGGCTGGCCGGCCGAGGCCTTGCTTGCCGGCGGCCGCCGCGGTCATCGGGTTCGGCAGCCACGGGCTCGGGTCCGACGGGCTCGGCCCGGCCGAGGCGCAGGCCGCCGGATTCGCGCTGGGCGTCCTGGCCGCCGCGCCGCTGGTCACGGGCCGCGACGCCCTCCGTGTCGCGGCGGGCGCGGTCCTGCTCATCGTCGCGGCTTCACTGATCCGCTCCGGGCTCGATCGCGCGCCGGCCGACGCCGAGCACCTCGTCGGGTCCATCCTGACGATCGCCCTCGGCGGGGCGGTCGCGGTGATCGTCGTCGGCGGCGCGCGGTGCCGGCGGACTCCACGCGATCGATGCCGGCGGGCTCGGCGGTGCGGGCCGTCGGCTGCCGGACGCCCACCGGCCGACGTCACGCGAGGCGGCGAGGCCCGCGCCGAATGCAGCGCGCGACCGGTCCCCCACGACGGGTCGCGCGCCGACGAGCCCGATCCTCCCGACAGATCGACGACCGGCGTCGCCGCCGCGCCGGCGCCCGCCCGGGCCCGACCCTCGGCCCGACCCCGACCGCACCTCCGAGGACGACACGTGACCGTCCTGCCGTTCCTCGTCGTCGCGGCGGCCGCGGGCACGGCATCGCTGCTCGTCCGCGGCTACCGCGGCCCGTCGACCGGGATCGCCGTCGTGCGGGCTAGCCCTGATGGCCGTGCTCGCGGCGTCCATCGGACCGTCGGCCGGGATCCGGATCGGAGGCTCGGTCCTGATGGCGTCGGAGTGGCTGCGCCTCTACGCCCTGCTCGGCAGCGTGGTGGGACTCCTGCTCGTCGCGGTCGACGCGTCCGCGGTCCACGAGCCGGACGTGCCCGGGATCCTCGTCCTCGGGCTCGGTGCGTCGGTCCTCGCCCTGGCCCTGCCCGACGCCGGGGTCGCGGTGCTCGCGGCCACGGCCGGCGGGTTGGCGGGGATCCTCGTCGCGGCGCCGGTCGGGGCGGCGGCGCGGGCGGCGTTCGTCGGCGTCCGGGAGCTGCGCGCCCTCGCCCTCGCGGGTGCGCTGGCGATCGTCGCCACCGCCTGGCTCGCCCGGCCCCTCGGCGACCTCATCGCAGCCCCGGCGGTCTTCGGCCTCGCCTACGTCGCCTTCGCGGTCGCGGTCGCGATCCGCTTCGGGGCCATCCCGTTCCACCTGTGGGCGGCACGTGTCGCCGACGCCGCTCCCGGCGTCGCTCTGCCGCTGCTCCTGGCCTGGAGCCCGGCCGCCTTCGCGGCAGTTGCCCTCACCTGGATCGACCAGTCGGTGGCGCCGCTGGCGCTCGACCTCGGCGGCGAGCGAGCGCTGATCGCGACGATCGGGGCGGTCAGTGTCGTCCTCGGCATCATCGCCGCCTGGATCCAGGACGACCTCGAGCACGTCGTCGGCTACACGATCGTGGCTGACGCCGGGTTCGTGGTCCTCGGCCTGGCGGCTTTCGACCCGGCCGTCTGGGAGCCGAGCCGGACCTGGATCCTCGTCTTCGTCGTCGGCCGGAGCGCCTTCGCCGCCTGGGCGGTCGCGATCCATGGCGGGTTCGGCACCCGGCGCCTGCCCGAGCTCGGCGGCTGGGCCCGCCGGGCGCCGATCCTCGCCCTGGCCCTCGTCGTGATCGCCGTCGCATCCGTCGGCTGGCCGGGCCTGGTCGCGTGGCAGGCGCGGGCCGAGCTCAGCGCCCTCTCGCTACCGGCCTGGCTGGCCGGACTGGTGGCCGCCGCACCGGTCGCAGCCGCCGCGATCTACGCTCCGGATCCTGCTGATCGGAACCCGTCCGCCCGGTCGCCACCGTTCGAACGGGCCGCGGCGAACGGCCCAGCTGGCCGACGCCCATCGTGCGCCGCCCGATGGTCGGTCTGGGCACCACGGAGCGCCTCGTCGAGCGCATCGCTCACGCGTTCGGCGCCCTGCTCGACCTCCTGTGGGCGCTGCCGGCCGCCGGGCGGCTGAATCGCATGCCGCTTGCCTCGCTGCGGTCCTGGCCCTGGCCGGACTCGCCTTCGTCGTCAGCGGCGGCGGGCTCGGCGTGCCGCAGGCGGCCGCGGCCGTGCCGATCGTTGGCGGGCCGGGCCAGGAGCTCGAGCCGGTCCCGACGCCGGAGCCGTCGGGCCCGGCAGGTCCCGACGACACACCCGGGTTCACATTCCAGCCGATCGGCCCGTCGCCGTCGCCATCGTCATCATCGAGCCCATCCGGGTCGCCCGCCCCGAGTGCCGGCCGCTCGCCGGCGACGCCTTCCGGAGGCTGAGCTCAGCGCCGCGTCGACGCGATCGTTCTACTCGTCCGGCGCGAGCACCCAGCGATCGATCTCGCGGTCGTAGGACAGGAGCTCCGCGCCCTCGAACCACAGCGCGATCTCGGCCGCGGCGTTCTCCGGGCTGTCGGACGCGTGGACCAGGTTCTGGGCCGTCTCCAGCGCGAAGTCGCCCCGGATCGAGCCCGGCGCGGCCTCGTGCGGCCGGGTCGCGCCGTTCATCGCCCGGACGACGGCGATCGCGTTCGGGCCCTCGAGCACGGCCGCGACCAGCGGAGCGCTGACGATGAAGTCGACCAGGCCCCGGAAGAACGGCTTCTCGCGGTGAACCGCGTAGTGGCGCTCGGCGAGGCCGGGCGAGACGTGGATCAGCTTGAGCGCGACGAGCTTCAGGCCGCGGTCCTCGTAGCGGGCGAGGATCCGGCCGGTGAGCAGGCGCTGCACGCCATCGGGCTTGATCAGGACGAGGGTGCGTTCGTTCACGAGTCCTCCAGGTCTGAGGTTGATGATGGTTCGATGTCGGGGGCCCGGTTGCCGGGCTCGGCGTCCGGCTCGGGGTTGGCGGCAGGGCCGGCGGCGGCGTGTCCGCCGTGGGCCGGCGATGCACGGCCAAGCCCACCCGCCGCGACGGCATGATCGTGCATCGCCTCGACCTCGCGCCCGACGACCCACTGGGCGTCGCCGCGGACGAGGGCCAGGATCGGCTCGCCCCGGCCGGACAGGAGGTCGAGCACCGCCGGCGCCAGGCCCGGCGACGCGCGGAGGGCGAGGATCAGGCCGGTCGCCGCCTCGGCCGTCTTGCCGGCGTCGAGCGCGACACGGGCCCGATGGAACAGCACGGTCGGGTCGAGGGCTTCGTCGCCGTCGACCGGCAGTCCGTCGGCGTCCTCGCCCCACAGGCTCGGCCCCGCGGCGAGCGCCGCCGGAACCGCGGGGTCGAGCGGAGCCGGCGTGTCGTCGGCCGGCCGGTCAGCCGGCGGCCCCGCCACGCTCGCTGCTCCGGCAGCCGGGCCCCCGCCCGATCGCGCCGCGACATGGGCCGTGGGATGGAGCGGGCGAACGGCAACCGGACCCGGATGGAGGTCGTCGAACAGGACGCCGACCGGACCGCTCGACGCTCGACGCGTCGCCCGGCCAGATCGAGCTCCGCTGCATTCCGGCGAAGACCGGATCGAGCGATCCGTCGGCTTGCTCCATCGCGAGACCGGCAAGCCGGCGCGCCTCGCTCGGCCGGCCGAGCGCGGACTGGGCCTCGGCCGCGATCACGAGGCCGAGGATGTCGTCGGGGTGGTGCTCCAGCCAGGCGGCAGCGGCTTCGCCGGCACCCGCGACGTCGCCGGTCCGCCAGCGCGCCTCCGCCAGGTCGCGGATGGCGTCGTCGTCGAGCTCGCCGCGGCCGGCGATCGTCTCGAGCTCCGTCCGGGCGAGGCTCAGCGAGCCGAGCAGCAGATGGACCCGGGCCAGGATCAGGTCCGGATCACGCGGCGCGTCGGACGCCCTCGCGGTGCCGGGTGCCGCGGTCGTCGGGCCGGTCACGCCGGCAGCCTCAGCCGACGCTCCAGACCCCGCAGGTAGCGGGCGGGCGCCACGACGGCGAGCCGGAGGACGTCGTCGCGGAAGAGCTCGCCGGCGAGGCGCTGGACCTGTGACGCCTCGACGGCGTCCACCGCGGCCAGCGCCTCATCGAGATCGAGGACGCGATCGTGGAGCGCCTCCTGGCCACCGATCCACGACGCGAGGTGACGCGTCTCGTCCATCCGCAGCTCCAGGCCGCCGGACAGGTAGGCCTTCGTCTTGGCCATCTCCTCGGGCGGGACCGGCTCGTCGCGGAGGCGGGCGAGCTCGACGAGGACGGCGTCGAGGGCCGCCTTCAGCCGCGAGGGGTCGACGCCAGCCGAGACCTCGATCGACCCGGCGTCGGCATAGTCGACGAGACCGGACGAGACGTCGTAGGCGAGGCCCTGCGCCTCGCGCACCGACAGGAAGAGGCGGCTCGACATCCCGTCGCCGAGGACCGCGTTCAGGACGGCCAGGATCCAGGCATCCGGATGGTCGCGCCGGAGGGCCGGCACGCCGACGATCAACTGGGCCTGGCTCGTGTCGCGCCGCGCGCGCAGGAGCGCCCGCTCGCCGGCCGGCAGCGTCGGCGCCGGCGCGAAGCCCGGGATCGCCCCGTTGCCCGTCCCGAAGGCCGCGCCCGCGAGATCGACGGCCTGCTGGTGCTCGAGGTCGCCGGCGACCGCGATCACGGTGTTGGCCGGCCGGTACATCGTTCGCCAGAAGCCGCGGATCGTGTCCGACGGCAGCGCCCGGATTCCATCCTCGTCGCCGCAGATCTCGCGTCCGAGCGCGCCATTCCCGAACATCGCCGTCTGGAACAGCGTCTGGGCGTACTCGGCCGGGTCGTCGAGATACGAGCGAATCTCCTCGACGATCACGGTCCGCTCGCCGTCGATCTCCTTCTCGTCGAGGGTCGGTCGGACGATCAGCTCACCGAGGACATCCATGGCCCGCGTGACCTCGCGGAGCGGGACGCGAACCCAGTAGACGGTCGACTCTCGATCGGTCGCCGCATTGAACGAGCCGCCGACGCCCTCGATCGCCTCGGAGATCGCGCGGGTCGAAGGGAAGCGCTTCGTCCCCTTGAAGGTGATGTGCTCCATGAAGTGGGCCGCCCCGGCCTCCTCCGGCGTCTCGAGACGCGAACCGGCGAGGACGTACGCCGCGATGGAGACTGAACGGGCGCCCGCAAGCCTGGCGCTGATCACGCGCGGCCCACCGGCCAGCGCGGTACGTTCGAACATCGGGGCCGATGGTACAGGACCACCCGCTCTGAACAGGAGGAGGCCGGCGACCCGTCAGGGCGCGCCGGCCTCCTCGCTCGCGCGGAGCGTCGCTCAGATCACCGAATTGATCCAGTTCTGCATGAAGTAGATGAGGAACGCGATCGCGACCGCCCACAGGAGCGGGTGGATCTCGGTCAGCTTGCCGCGGACCACCTTGATGACGACATAGGAGACGAACGCCGCCCCGATGCCGACGGTGATGCTGAAGGTGAGCGGCATGAGGATGATCCCGAGCAGGGCCGGAAAGCCCTCCTCGATGTCGTCGAAGTCGATCCCCTTGATCAGGCTGACCATCAGGAACCCGACGAAGACGAGAACCGGCCCCGTCGCCACGTACGGCACGAGGACGGCGAGCGGGGTCAGCAGGATCGCCGCCAGGAAGAGCAGTCCGGTGATGACCGAGGTGAAGCCGGTCCGGCCACCCTCGGCGACTCCGGCCGCGCTCTCGATGTAGCTCGTGTTCGAGCTGATGCCGGCCGCGCCGCCGACCGCCGCGGCGACCGAGTCGACCAGCAGGATCCGGCCGACGTTCTGCGGGATGACCCTCCTCGTCGACCAGGCCGGCCTGCTCGCTGATCGCGGTGGCCGTGCCCATCGTGTCGAAGAAGTCGGTCAGCATGAAGCTGAAGATCGTGAGGACCGCCGCCAGCGCCGCCCAGCACCGTGAACACGTTGCCCAGGTCGAAGTCACCGAGGGTCGAGAAGTCCGGCGTCGCGGTGAAGGTCGCGGGCAGCTTCTGGACGCCGACGGCGATGGCGACGACGGTCGTGACCAGGATGCTGATCAGGAGCGCCGCCGGGACCTTCCGCGCCCACAGCGCGACGGTCAGGAGAAGGCCGAGCCAGAAGACGAAGTGGGCGGGCTCGGTCGGGTACACGAACGTGACCGGGAACGGGGTTCTCCGCCGACGAGCCGCCGGTCTTGACGATGATCCCGCCGTCGACGAAGCCGATGAACAGGATGAACAGGCCGATTCCGACGCCGATCGCCCGCTTGAGCGACTGGGGAACCGCGCGCATGATCGCCTCGCGCAGGCCGACGAGGACGAGGATCGTGACGACGATGCCCTCGAGGACGATCACGCCCATCGCCCCGGCCGGCGTGAGACCGGTGGTGAGGACGAGGCCGAAGGCGACGGCGCCGTTGATCCCGAGACCCGTTGCCAGCGCGATCGGGGCGTTCGCGACGACACCCATCAGCAAGGTCATCAGCCCCGCGATCAGGGCCGTGGCGGCCGCGGCGGCCGGGATGAAGGCATTCGCCTCGGCCGAGCCGGGCAGCCCGAACATGTTCGACAGGATCGCCGGGTTCACGAGCAGGATGTAGGCCATGACCATGAACGTGGTCACACCGGCCTTGACCTCGGTGGCGAGCGTCGTCCCGCGTTCCGCGAACTTGAAGTACGTGGCGATGGCGTCCACGTGGACAGCTCCTCCTCTCCTGGGCGCGCCGGGCCACGGGGCGGGCTCGGACCACGCCAGACCGCTGGCCGTCACCGCCGTGGGCGGCTGGCCTCACCCTCGCCGTCCCTCACGGCGAGCACTCCCTCCCCCCGATCCCTCCTGGCTGCCGGCCGACATCGGCCGACCCGGACGCGCTACTCGACCTCGCGGGCGTCGAGGCCTTGCAGCTCCATCTGGACGAAACCGCTGGTGTCGAACTCCAGCTGCTGGGCGCCGTGCGCGCCGTCGACGTCGGGTGAAAGCGGGGCGTACTCGATGATCACGCGCTCGTCGCCCTGGACGAGGCTGTAGACGAGGAGCTGGTCGGGGCGGGTGTCGAACTCGAGATGCTCGAACGAATCGACGTTGAGGCTGATCGAGATCGGAGTGAAGTAGGTCGAGGTCTCGGAGTCGTCCACGACGATCCGCTCGACCCAGCCGGTGCCGTGGGCGATCAGCTCGCGGCCGCGCTGGTAGCGATACGACACCGTCTGCTTCAGGAGCGGCCGGAGCAGGTTCTGCATGTCAACCCGGCTGGTGACGACGCCCTGGTTGACGAAGAACTTCGGCGCTCGACACGACGGGTCTCCTGGGGAAGACGGCGGGCGGTGGGCAGGCCGATGGTAGCGCAGCGATCGGCCGATCGGCGCCCGAATTCGCCAGGCGTGGCCCGATCGGTTCGGGCGCCGGGCGGCCGACGCTCTCAGTTCACCTTGATCCGGCCGTACGCCGTGCCATCGCCGGCCAGGCATGTGGTCTGCCAGACCGGTTGGAACGCGACCATGTAGTCGCCGGACGCCGTCGGCGCGGCGATCGAGATTGCGCCATCGGGGCGGACCCGCCAGTCGAGGTCGACCGGATCTGCCGGGGACGACCCCAACCCGCCCGAGAAGTCGACCGTCGACCACGGCACTGCCTCGGGGTGCGCTCGCGTGAGCGTGACATCCCTGGCGCGCAGGAGGATCCGCGTACCCGGATCGACCCGCACGGCCAACTCGTCGGCCGTCAGCCCGACGCCGCCGGGGATCACGTCGTCCGCCCAGAACGTCTCGTTGCGGAGGCCAATGGCGGCGGTCGTGAGCTCGACCGTCGCTCCACCGAACTGGAGCTCCGTCGGGACCTCTCCCCGATGGGCGAAGAAGCCGGCGCGACCGGTCCCGCAACCGGGTCCCGCCGTGCCCTGATCCTCGGTCGGCTCCGGCGTCGGGTCCGGGGTGGGCTCGGGAACGTCTGACGGCGCGACCGTCGCGACCACATCGGGACTTGCCGATGCGATCGCGGTGGCGGACGGGCTCGGCGCGCGCGACGGCAGGTCGTTCGCGCTTGCGGCGGGCGGCCCGCCCGAACCCGTGATCGGCGTCGTCGTCGTGCAGGCGGACACCGTCAGACCGACCAGCAGGGCGAGGGCAATGCGAGCGCGACGATGGAACGGGTGCATCAGGATCTCCGTTGGGCGGGCCGCCGAAGCGGCGAAGAAGCGATGAGTGCCCCAAGGACGCGCGGGAATCGGTTCGTGCGACGGCCCGTATGATCCCCGCATGCTCCTCGCGGTCGACATCGGCAACACGAACGTCACGATCGGCCTGTTCCGGAACGGGTCGCTGGCCGCGACGCGCCGGGCGACGACCCACGCCCGCGCATCGGCCGACGAGCTGGAGCACCTCCTCGACGCCCTGCTCCGGCTCGACGACGCCTCGTTCGCCGACGTCTCGGCGATCGCGTGCTGCTCGGTCGTGCCGGCCCTGACCGCCGCGCTCGAGTCGGTCGCCGAGCGCCGCGAACGGCCGCTGCTCATCGCCGCCGCCGGCACGGTCCCGATCGCGATCCGGGTCGATCGACCGGCCGACGTCGGCGCGGACCGCCTCGTCAACGCCCTGGCCGCGGCCCGGATCCACGGCACGCCGGCGATCGTCGTCGACCTCGGCACCGCGACGACGTTCGACTGCGTGGCGGGCGACGGGGCGTTCGTCGGCGGGGCGATCGCGCCGGGGCTGGAGCTCGGGCTCGAGGCGCTCGCGGCACGGACCGCCAAGCTGCCCCGGGTCGAGTTGCGAGCGCCGGATCGGGCGATCGGGCGCGACACGGTGAGCGCGATCCAGAGCGGGACGATCCTCGGCTACCAGGCCCTCGTCGACGGCCTGATCGGACGGATCCGGGCGCGAGCTGGCGGATGCCGTCGGGCGGGCCGATCGCCGACGTCCGGGTCATCCTCACCGGCGGCCTGGCGGCGGCTCCGTGGGCCCGCGGCGTCGGCGGCGTCGACGCGATCGACCCCGACCTGACCCTGAAGGGCCTCGCGATCCTCCACGCCGAGGTCGGCGGCGGCCAGCCGCTCGAGCTCGGGCTGCCGACGTGACCGACGCCGCTCGATCGTCCGGCGGGCCGCCTCGCCGGCCGCCTGATCGCCGTCGGCGTGACCGGCTCGATCGCCGCCTACAAGGCCGCCGATCTCGTCCGCCGGCTCGGCGACGAGGGCGCCGACGTCGTCGTGCTGATGACCCCGACCGCGACCCGCTTCGTCGGCGAGCTGACGTTCGGGGCGCTGACCCGCCACCCCGTCGAGACCGACGTCGGCGGCCTCCTGCCCGACCAGCGGATCGGCCACATCGTGATCGCCGACAGCGCCGATGCGATCGTCGTCGCGCCGGCGACCGCCCACTGGCTGGCGGCGATGGCCACGGGCATGGCCGGCGACGCCGTCACGGCGACGGTCCTCGCCTCGGCCGCGCCGGTCGTCGTCGCGCCGGCGATGGACGGCGAGATGTACGGCCACCCGGCGACGCGGGCCAACGTCGCCCGGCTGCGCGACGACTTCGGCTATCGGATCGTCGAGCCCGATGCCGGCCCGCTGGCGAGCGGCCAGACGGGTCGCGGCCGCCTGGCCGAGACCGGCGCGATCGTCGACGCCGTCGTCGCCGCGGTCGACGGGCCGGCCCGTCCGCGCGCCCGACCCGGCCGCCCGCCCGCCGGTCGTCGCCGAGGCCCGCGACGCCGACCTCGACGGCCGCCACGTGGTCATCACGGCCGGCGGCACGGCCGAGCCGATCGACCCGGTCCGGTTCATCGGCAACCGCTCGACCGGCAAGATGGGCGTCGCCCTGGCCCGAGGCCGCGCTCGATCGCGGGCGCGCGCGTCACGCTGATCGTCGGCCACGTCAGCGTCCCGTTGCCGGCCGGCGGCGGGTCGCGATCGTCCACGCGGAGACCACCGCCGAGATGGGCGCGGCCGTCCGCGAGCGGCCCTCGACGGCGCCGACGCCCTGGTCATGGCCGCCGCGGTCGCCGACTTCCGGCCGCGCACGGTCGCGACCACCAAGCTCGCCCGCGGCGACGGCCTGACGCTCGAGCTCGAGCCGACCGAGGACATCCTGGCCGGCGTCGCCGCCGCGGCTCCCGCCGCGCGGCGATCCGGCGCCGCCCGATCCTCGTCGGGTTCGCCGCCGAGACGGGCTCGCTCGAGCGGGCCGCCGACAAGCTCCGCCGGAAGGGCGTCGACCTCCTCGTCGCCAACGACGTCGCCGAGGCGGGCTCCGGGCTTCGGAACCGACACGAACCGCGTCTCGATCCTCGCCGCCGACGGCGAGCCAGGTCGACCTGCCGCTCCGCTCGAAGCGCGCGGTCGCCGACGAGATCCTCGACCGCGTCGCGCGCGGCGCTGGACGCCCGCGACGGCGCCGCGCAGACTGAGCCCATGACGCAGGAGACCCACGCGTGAGTGCCACTCCCGAGACCGTCCGCCGGCTGACCGTCGGCGACATCGCCAAGCTCCACGCCGACGGCCAGCCGATCCCGATGCTGACCGCCTACGACTACCCGACCGCGAAGCTCCTCGACGAGGCCGGCATCCCGCTCCTGCTCGTCGGCGATTCGCTCGGCCGGGCGATGCTCGGCTACGAGAACGAGATCCCGGTCTCGATGGCCGACATGCTCCACCACACCGCGGCGGTCACCCGCGGCGCGCAGGCGCGCCCTCGTCATCGGCGACATGCCGTTCCTGTCCTACGCCACGCCCGAGGCCGGCGTCGCCAACGCCGGCCGCTTCCTGTCCGAGGCCGGCGCCCAGGCCGTCAAGCTCGAGGGCGGCACGCGGACCGCGCGGACGATCGAGGCGATCGTCAAGGCCGGCATCCCGACGATGGGCCACATCGGCTGGACGCCCGCAGGCCGCCAACGCCGCCGGCAAGGTCCGGGTCCTCGGCAAGAACCGCGAGCAGGCCCGGTCGCTCCTCCACGACGCCCTCGCGGTCCAGGAGGCGGGCGCCTTCGCGATCGTCCTCGAGCTCGTGCCGGAGCAGCTCGCCCGGGCCATCACGGATCGCCTCCGGATCCCGACGATCGGGATCGGGGCGGGCGCCGGGCTGCAGCGGCCAGGTCCAGGTGATCACCGACCTGCTCGGGATCGAGACGTGGCATCCGAAGCACAGCAAGCCGTACGCCGACCTGCGCGGCACGATCCTCGCGCGCGGCGCAGGCGTGGGCCGACGACGTCGCCGCCGGCACGTTCCCGGGACCGGAGCAGACGGTCCGGATGGACGACGACGTCCTCGACGAGGTCCTCGGCCGCGGCGAGCACGACCGCGGCACCGGCAGCCGACATGATCCCCGGCGGCATCCCGCTCGATCGGGACCTCTAGCCACAACGCGTGACGAGCAGCCTCACCGCGTGACGAGCACCGACGACCGCACCCGCACGCGGGTCATCCGCACACGAGCCGAGCTGCGCGAGGCGCTCGCCGGGGTCGATCGACCGCTCGGGCTCGTCCCGACGATGGGCTGGCTCCACGCCGGCCACCGGTCCCTCATGCAGCGGGCCCGCGCCGACAACGCGACGACGATCGCGACGATCTTCGTCAACCCGCGCCAGTTCAACGAGGCCGCCGACTACCAGCGCTACCCGCGCAACGAGGCGCGCGACCTGGCGATCTGCGAGGAGGAGGGCATCGACCTCGTGTTCGCGCCGGACGTGGACGAGGTCTACCCGCCGCGGCTTCGACACGACCGTGTCGGTCGGCGCGGTCGCCCGGCCGCTCGAGGGCGCGGCCCGGCCCGGCCACTTCGACGGCGTGGCCACGGTCGTGGCGATCCTGTTCAACCTGATCGGAGCGGATCGGGCGTACTTCGGCCAGAAGGACGCCCAGCAGGTCATGGTCATCCGCCAGATGGCGCGCGACCTGGCGATCCCGACCGAGGTCATCGCCTGCCCGACGGTCCGCGAGCCCGACGGCCTGGCGCTGTCGTCGCGGAACGTCCACCTGACGCCCGCCGAGCGGGCCGCTGCGCCGGTCCTGCGGCGCGCGCTGCTCGCGGCGCGCGCCGCTGTGGGAAGCCGGCGAGCGATCCGGCGACGCCCTGCGCGACGCGATGGGGCAGGTGCTGGCAGGCGAGCCGCTCGCGACCCCGGCCTACGTCAGCGTCGCCGACGGGCGGACCCTGGCGGAGCTCGATCGGCTCGACGGCGAGCCGGCCCTCCTGTCGCTGGCGGTCCGCTTCCGGGCTCGACCCGCCTGATCGACAACGAGCCGCTGGGCTGAGCGCCGGGCGGTTCAGGGGTTTCATCGCTCGCGCGATCGTGGCGGCCGGCCGCACGATCGGCCGATGGAAGAGCACTCGAAGCCGGCCCTCATCGTCGTCGGCGTCGCTGCTGGTCGGCGGCGCGATGTGCTTCGCTCTGATCTTCCTGGGCGGTCAGACGTCGCGGATCCTCTCGACGGTCGGTTCCGCCGTCGACGTGACGCAGAACGGCAGCGGGTCGGGCGCAGACACGAGCGGCGGCGACGCCGATGAGGACGGCGCCGGGTCCGGCGCGGGCACCGGCGCCGGGTCCGGCGCCGCTGGGGACGCGGGCGCCGGGTCCGCGACGGGTCCGCAAGTGGCGGACGCCGCCGCGACGATCCCGACGCTCCTGATCGTCCGCACCGGCGACCTCACGCTCGAGGTCCACGACCTCGACGCCGCCGTCCGCGACGGCGACGCTGCGGTCGTCCGGGCCGGCGGCTACGTCAGCGACTCGACCCGAGCACGAAGACCGGCGAAGACGTCGGCCAACGTGACCTATCGGATCCCGAGCGCCCACTGGAACGCGACCCTCGAAGTGCTCCATGGCATCGCGGCCAAGGTCGACAAGGAAGAGATCAAGACCGAGGAGGTGACCGGCCAGGTCGTCGACCTGACCGCCCGGATCGCGAATCTGCGCGCCACCGAGGCGGCGCTCCAGGCGATCATGGCCAGGGCCGCGAAGATCAGCGACGTCCTCGACGTGCAGCGCCAGCTGACGACGACGCGCGGCGAGATCGAGCAGCTGGTCGCGAAGAAGCAGCACCTCGAGGAGCAGGCGTCGTTCGGGAGCCTCGCCGTGCGGTTCCACCTCCCGGTCGTTCCGGCCCCCGCCGCCACGCCCGCCCCGGCGCCCGGCT
Organism: uncultured Chloroflexia bacterium; assembly: GCA_963746075.1. GTDB lineage: Bacteria > Chloroflexota > Limnocylindria > Limnocylindrales > CSP1-4 > CF-46. The sequence continues at coordinate 824,654 of CAVUZY010000004.1, read as the reverse complement.
GGGATCCCGGGGTCGGATGTCGCGCGGGCGACGGCGAAGCTCGTCCGGATCGGCCAGACGTCGACGTCAATCGGGATCTGGCTGGCGATCGTCGGCGTGCCGCTCGTCCTCGGCGGGCTCGCCATCGCGCTCGGGAGCTGGCAGGTCTACCGCCTTGGGCGCTGGCTGGTCCGGCGGCGCGAAGCGTCGTTCGAAGCCTGAGGTCGCGCCGCTCAGGCCGTCGGCACCTCGGCGGCGACCTCCAGGATCCGCTCGATGTCGAGGTGCTCGGCGACCAGCGCCTTGATCAGGGCGATCTTCTCCGTGTCGGCGGCGTGGGTCTTCACGAGCAGGTCGTGGACCTCCGACGCGACGACGTAGGTGTCCTCGGGGACGATCGTCGCGAACAGGTCGGCCTGGCGGATCGCAGCGAGGACCGGCATCGCGGGGCCGGTAGCCGCCGGTCAGCACGCAGCCCGATCGCCGCGCCCTCGTGACCCTCGACGTTGGCCGTCCGCTCGTTCGTCGCGTCGGCGGCGACGCGGCGATCCGGGCGGCCTCGGCGGCGCCGGCGACCCGGACGCGGCGGGCGAGGTGGGCGGTCGTCAGGGTCAGGATCACGTCCTCGCGGTCGCCCGGCACGATCACGAGCGTGCCCGGCCCGACCCGCTGGAGCATGTGGCTCGGCTCCATCGCGCCGATCGCGACGCCGTCGATCACCCGGTCCAGATCCGGGCCGGCATGGATCGTCTCGCCGCCGACGCCCTCGAGGACCATCCCGAGCGTCGGGTTCGAGAGGATCGGCCGGACGGGCAGGACGCCGAGCAGCGCGGATGCCGTTGCAGGGCGAGGCCGCGCTCGAGGACCTGCTCGATGCCGGGCTGCGCCGTCGAGGTCGACCTTGTTGACGATCGCGCCGGCGACCGGCACGCCGTGCGCGCGCGAAGAGCGAGGCGTTGAGCACGATCTCGTCGATCGGCCGGCCGACGCCGCCCTCGCTGACGATGATCGCCGGCGCGCCGAGCATCGCCGCCACGACCGCGTTCGACAGCCCGATCACCGCGCCGACGCCGGCGTGCCCGGTGCCCTCGATCAGGAGCATGTCGTGCTCGCCGCGGAACGTGTCGCGGGCGGCCGACGATCCGCGCCCCGAGGTCCTCGACGACCTCGCCCGCGATGTACTTCTTCGTGAAGCCCGCGCGGGATGTGGACCGGGCTCATGTCGGCGTAGTCGGCCGGCGAGGTCGAACACCTCGTGCATGAGGACGGCGTCCTCGTCGGCCGGCTGGCCGTGATCGATGACCGTCCGCTGGCCGACCGGCTTCATGAACGCCGGTTCGCAGCCCGGCCTGCTGGAACCCGTCGAACAGGCCGAGCGAGGCGGTGGTCTTGCCGCGGTTCTGGCCCGGTCGCGGCGAGGTAGAGCTGGCGCAACGTGTCAGCGGAGCCGGAGCTCGACGCCGGTCACGGCGACGAACGCCAAGAGGACCGTCCAGACGACGACGCCGAGCGCGCCCCGCCGAAGGGTCATCCGCCTAGCCGCGCGACGAGCCGTCTTGCGCTCGATCAGGGCGACCGCGTCGCGGAGCCGCGACAGCGTCTCGGCGTCGACCGCGTCCGGCTCGAGGTACGGCCCGAGCCGCTCCATGATGTCGGTGACGAGGCCGAGGAACACGCTGGCGTCGGCCACGAAGAACTGCGGCTCGTTGTTGTAGCGAACGAGCGTCAGCCGGCCCTGGAGGACGCGGCGCTCCTCGACGTGGGCGACCTGGGTCGCGAAGTTGTGGCCCTGGATGCCGTCGGGGTTGTTCAGGAAGTTCAGGGCGTTGTCGATCGCCAGCCCGAACCGGGCCCGCCAGGCGACGAGGCGCTCGTGGACCTCGGACGGGATCCGGACCTCGGCGACCTCCTCGAACACCTCGGGCGCGACCGTCAGCAGCCCGACCAGCGTCGTGCCCGCCCGCGGCCCGAGCATCACCTGGAGGCTCCGCTCGAGCGTGAACACCTCGGAGTCGAAGCGCGGGCTCGTGATGACGTCGGTCAGGAGGTCCTCGACGTTGTCGAGCGTGCCGGGCTCCGCCACCGCGTTCGCGAGGTGGAGGATCTCCTCCTTGAACAGGAACTTCTCTTCGTGATCGAGCATGGCGCCGATGGTAGCAGCAGCCCGTTCGGCCGACGGTCAGCGGCGGCGCCGCCTGGGCGCGCGAACGCACCGCGAGTCCGAGGACGACGACCAGCCAGCCGAGGGCCAGCCCGGTGCCGTTGAGGATCGCGTCGTCGATGTCGATCGACCGGTAGCGGAAGCCGAGGACGGTCGAGATCGCGAGCTGGCATGAGCTCGATGGACGAGCCGCCGAGCGACGATCGAGCGGGAGCGCCAAGCGCGGCGTTCCGGAGGGCGGGCACGAGCAGCGGCAGGTAGATCCCCGCCGGGAACAGGACGAACAGATTCGAGCAGGAGGAGCTGCGTGGAGCCGGGTGGCCCGAGACCGGCAAGGACCGGCCCGATCGTCGCCAACGGGACGACGTCACGCGTCGCAGCCATGCGACGGGCAGAGGTCGCGTCCCGTCGGGCTCATCCGGATCGCGGCGTCGACCGGCGTGACCGAGAACGGCGTCGCTGGCTGAAGGGATCGATCACGGCAGCCAACGTCATCCCGGCGGCCCGGCCGTCCGCGGCCTGCGCCCGGCGGAGATCGCGAACATCGCCGAGCTGATCGCGAAGATCCGCGCCGGCGAGACCTATACCAACGTGCACACGCTGGACGTGGCCCGGCGGCGAGATCCGCGGCGCGATCCGCTGACGTCGCGGCGGCGACCCGCTCGGGCGCAGCCTCGTGGAAATGCGAAGCGCCGGCCCTCGGGACCGGGCGTTCGTTCGGGGATCGGGGAGCGGCTTACGGGTAGAGGCCGCGCATCGCGGTCGCGTCGGCGACCCGCTGGACGGCCAGCAGGTAGGCGGCGGTCCGCATGTTGATCTGCTCGCGGCGGGCGATGGCGAGCGTCTCGCTGAACGCCTTGACCATGATCTCCTTGAGCTTCTCGTTGACGACGCGCTCGCTCCAGTGGTCGCGGTTCAGGTCCTGGACCCACTCGAAGTAGCTGACGGTCACGCCGCCGGCGTTGCAGAGGATGTCCGGGATCATGAACTTGCTGTTCTTGAACAGGATCTGGTCGGCTTCGGGCGTCGTCGGCCCGTTGGCCGCCTCGGCGATCAGACGGGCCTTGATGTTGCCGGCGTTCCGCTCGGTGATCTGGTTCTCGAGCGCGGCCGGGATGAGGATGTCGCAGTCGACCTCGAGGACCTGCGGCGTTGTTGATGTCCTTCGCGCCCGGGAAGCCCTGGACGGTGCCGTGCTCCTTCTTCCAGGCGATGACGCGCTTGATGTCGAGGCCGTTCGGGTTGTGGATGCCGCCGGTCGAGTCGGAGACCGCGACGACGGTCGCACCCTCGTCGTCGATCAGGGTCGCCGCGATCGAGCCGGCGTTGCCGAAGCCCTGGATCGCGACGCGTGGCCTTCGCGAGCTCCATGCCCAGGTGGCGGGCGGCCTCGATGATGCAGAAGACCGTGCCGCGGGCGGTCGCCTCGTTGCGACCCTCCGACCCGCCGAGGCTGATCGGCTTGCCGGTGACGACGCCCGGGACCGTGTAGCCCTGCGTGCATCGAGTAGGTGTCCATCATCCAGGCCATGATCTGGGCGTTCGTGTTGACGTCCGGCGCCGGGATGTCCTTCTCGGGCCCGATGAGGACCTCGATCTCGGTGAAGAAGCGCCGGGTCAGCGCCTCGAGCTCCTTCTGGCTGAGCTTCTTGGGATCGACGATGACGCCGCCCTTGCCGCCGCCGTACGGGATGCCGACGACCGCGCACTTCCAGGTCATCCACATCGCGAGGGCCTTGACCTCGTCGAGGCGACACGTCCTGGTGGTAGCGGATGCCGCCCTTCGCCGGCCCGCGGCCGAGGTTGTGCTGGACGCGGTAGCCGGTGAAGACCTGGACCGAGCCGTCGTCCATCTTCACCGGGAAGTGGACGATCAGCTCGCGGCGCGGCTCGCGGAGGACGCGGCGCAGGCCGGGGTCGAGGCTGAGCCGCTCGGCGGCGAGGTCGAACTGCTGCTGGGCAACCTGCCACGGGTTGATGGACGCGGCGGTCTGCTCGATGGTCATGGTGTGAGGCGAGCCTCCGTGTTGGCCGGGCGAGATCCGGCCGCGAGCTTGGGTCGTCTCCCGGACGACCCCACGGGGCGCCGCGCCCGGCACGAGGGCGGTCGGCGCATCAGATGAGCCGGTTCGAGTATAGCCCGGGGTCCCCGTGCTGGTCCTCGTCCAACCACCGTAGCGCAACGTCCCCGCAACCGAAGCGCAACCAAGGTCCCGCCTCGTTGCGGACGAATGTCACTCCGGTCCGAGGCGCGACGTGGCGCCCACCCAGGACTGGAGCGAGCGCGTCTGGCGCGCACGATGTCGCGCATGACGGAGCCACTTCGCTCCCCGTGGCCGACTGGTCGGCGGCTGGTCATCGCGGCAGTCGGCGCCTTAATCGTCGCGACGGCGCTGGCGTCTGTCGGTGGAGTCGGCGGAGCCGGCGGAGGACTCTGCGCGCCACCCCCACGCGGCTGGCATCAGGTCGATGTCGGGCCGCATCTGCTGTTGATCGTTCCGCCCGTGATCGTCTTCTTCGTTCTGGCCTACCTCGCGCCCGGAATCAGGTCCCGCCCTCTTCGGCTGATCGCGGGCGTTGCAACCCTGACGGTGACGACCCTCGTCATGATTGCGTCGATGGCATTGATGCCGCGATGTGGAACGTGGTCGCCGCCCTGATCGATCCCCGACCTGGCTACCAAGGCTCGCGACGGATTTCTTGCACATCGGCGGCTGGCGCATGCGGAATCCAGACATGGGCGTGGTCGCGAGCGTGGCCGTGCCAGCGGCGCTTGTCACCCAGGAACGTGGCTCCTCAGGTACGGCGATTCGGCCCGAAGGCGCGCGTACCAGGAGCCTCAATCCTGAGTGGCAGGGATTCTCGGTCCGCCGCCACGCGACAGGAGGCTGGCGCCTGAGCGACGGAAATCGGCGACCGACGGGCGAGCTGAGTTGGCGCCTCAGCACCGCTCGTCAGCGCTGGTAGAGGACCGCCGCTCCGACGCAGCCCGGCCCGAGGTGCGGCCCGACCGACGGTCCCACGATCGAGACCGACACGTCCGCCGGATCGAGGCCGGATCGGCGGACGACCTCGTCACGGAAGGCGTCGACGTCGGGCGCCATCGTGTGCAGGATCGCGACCCGCTCGATCGGGCGGGCCGTGATCAGCTCGATGCAGCGCTCGCGCGACTTCGAACGGGTCCGCGGCTTGTCCGCGGTCTCGACGACGCCGGCCTCGACCGCGATGATCGGCTTGACCGACAGGAGCGTCCCGATCGCCGCCTGGGCGCCGCTGATCCGGCCGCCCTTCTTCAGGTACTCGAGCGTCTCGAGCGAGACGTACATCCGCAGATCGGACGCCCGATCCGTCAGGATGTCGGCGATCTCGTTCGCCGGCAGTCCCTTGTCGGCCAGGTCCTGGCCCATGAAGCACAGGATGGACTGGGCCATCGACGCGCCCTGCGAGTCGACGAGATGGATCTCGCGGTCGGGCAGCATCGACTTCGCGATCTCGGCGCTCTTCATCGTGCCGGACAGGGTCGCGGCGACATGGACGGAGACGACCGCGTCGGCGCCCTCGGCGAACGCGCCCTCGTACACGGCCTTGAACTCACCGGGGCTCGATGCGGCGGTCTTCGGGAAGGCGGCGCCGACGGCGGTCATCCGCTCCCAGAACTCGGCCGTGCTCAGGTCGACGCCGGCCCGGAACGTGTCCGGTCCGAAGGTCACGACGAGGGGCACGACCCGGATGCCGTGGGCCTTGGCGACGGTCGGGTCGAGATCGGACGCCGAGTCGGTGACGAAGACGATGCGGCCCACGGGTTCCCTCCAGCATGGCGATCCCCACGCGATGATACGGGACGGAGCGAACGGAAACCGGTCCGAACCTTGGCCTCGCCGGAGCTGTCCCCGGTCGCGCGGCGGCGGCAGGCAGCCCTCCGCTACGCTTGGATCGATGGATCGATCGATGTGGGCCGTCCTCGGCGGCACGTTCACCCTGCGCTTCTCGACCGGCCTGACCGGGGCGATGCTCGCGGTCTACCTCGCGAAGCTGCCGGAGCACGGTGGCGAGGAGGTCCGGGCGTCCACGCTCGCTCTCCTCGCTGCAGCCTTCTACCTGTCCGAGCTGGTGCTCTCTCCGGTCTTCGGCGTGATCTCCGACCGGATCGGCCACCACCGGATGATGCTGGTCGGGCCCGCGTTCGGGGCCGTGGCGGTGATCCTGACCGGGCTGACGACGAATCTCCCGATCCTGGGCGGGACGCGCCTCCTCGAGGGAGCTTCCACGGCCGCCAGCATCCCGAGCATCCTCGGGTACATCGCGCTCGCGACGGCCGGGAACGAGCTCCTGCGTGGCAAGGCGGCGGCCAGATTCGAGGCGGCGACCCTGGCCGGAATCGGAGCAGGCTTTGCGGTCGCGCCGCTGCTCTTCGCCGCCCTCGGTCCGACCGCGTTCTTCCTTAACGCGCTCCTCTACGGCGTGTCGTTCCTCATCTATCAGTTCGGCGTCGAGGATCGCGATGCGGCCGAACGCGCGGCGGCCCATGCGGCCGGCGCCGGCGGGGACGGCGCGACCCGACGGATCGACTGGAGCCGCTACGGGACCCTGCTCCGCAGCTCGCACATCTGGTTGCTGGCCCCCACCTGGATCGCCGTGAACGCCTCGATCGGGCTGTGGTTCAGCCAGTCGATCTTCCAGTTCTCGAAGGCCGATCCGCGCTTTCCGGACCAGGCGCTCCTGCGCGGCTTCTCGGCGGTCCAGATCTCCCTCGCGGCGGTCGTGATCGGGATCATCTTCGGGGCCGGCCTCGTGTACTGGGGCAACCGGTTCAAGAGCCTTCGCCGGACGACGATCATCCTGTACGGGATCATCGGTGGCGGGGTTCTCGTCGTCGGCGGGCTGATCGTGAATCACGCGGCCGATCTGTCGCTCCTCGTCCCGTTGGCCGGGCTCGCGGCGATGGCCTTCGGGCTGTTCGTGCTTGCGGGCGCAACGCCGGCGGCCCTCGGGTTGCTTGCGGACATGTCGGAGCGGTTTCCATCGGACCGTGGCGCGATCATGGGGCTCTACAGCGTCTTCCTGGCCGTCGGCCAGATCGTCGGCAGCCTGATCGGCGGGCTTGCGGCCGACCTGCGCGGGATCGATGGGCTCCTGGTGGCGACGCTCGGATTGCTCCTGATCGCGCTGGGACCGCTCGCGTTCCTGCGTCGCCAGGAGCACCAGCTGGCGGTCGAGTATCCGATGTTGGCGGTCGACGACGAGGCCGGGCCACGTCGATCGTGAGCGGCGCACCCAACCACCCCCTGGTGCCGATGCCGCTCGCGCGCGGCAGCCACGGCGCCGTGGTCGCGCCGCATCACCTCGCGACGGCGGCCGGTCTGGCGATTCTTCGCGCCGGCGGGCATGCGGTCGATGCGGCGATCGCGACCAACGCCGTGCTGGGGGTCGTCCTGCCGTCGGGCTGCGGGATCGGGGGCGATGCGTTCTGGCTGATCTGGGACGAGGGCGCGGGGCGCCAGACCGCGTTGAACGGCTCCGGGCGGGCCCCGGCCGCGGCCGATCCGGCGGCGATCCGGGCGCGCGGGCTCACGACGCTCCCCTACCGCGGACCGCTGACGATCACGGTCCCGGGCGCCGTCCGGTCGTGGGGCGACGCGCATGACCGCCACGGCCGGCTGTCGAGGGCGGAGATCCTGGCGCCGGCGATCGAGCTCGCCTGGGATGGCTTCCCGGCCTGGGACGGGTTCATCTCGGCCGTCGAGGGGTCACGTCCGTGGGTCGTCGAGACGTTCGGTCCACGGTCCGGCTTCGAGCAGGTCTACCGGCCTCATGGGCGACCGTGGCAGCCGGGCGAGCGGGTCCGCCTGCCGGCGCTGGCATCGACCCTCGAACGCCTGGCGGAGGTCGGCTTCGACGACTTCTACGACGGCGACCTCGGCGAGCGCCAGGCGGCCGGGCTGGCGGCGGCGGGCTCGGCGATCACGGTCGACGACCTGCGCGGCCACACCTCGACGTGGACCGAGCCGATCGCGACCGACTATCGCGACGTTCGGATCACGACCCATCCGCCGAACAGCTCCGGGATCGTGGCGCTCGAGCTGCTCAACCTGCTCGAGACGTTCGACCCGCCGCCCGCGGCCTCGTTCGGGCCGAACGGCGTCGACGAGGCCCGTTGGGTCCATCTCGGGATCGAGGGCGCCAAGCTCGCCATGGCCGATCGCGATCGCTGGCTGACCGATCCGGCGTTCCTGGACATCCCGGTCGAGCAGCTGACCTCGAAGGATTACGCCCGCGACCTGGCTGTGCGGATCGACCCGGGGCGGGCGTCCCGGCCTGCGCCGGCGACGAACCCGCGCGGCGGCGGGACGATCTACCTCGCCACGGTCGATGGCGAGGGCAACGCGGTCAGCCTGATCGAGTCGAACTACATGGGCTTCGGGTCCGGCGTCGTCGACCCCGTGACCGGGATCCATTACCAGAACCGCGGGTCGTACTTCTCGCTCGACCCGTCCCACCCCAACGTCCTCGCGCCCGGCAAGCGCACCCTCCACACGCTGCTGCCCGGGATGCTGTTCCGGGCCGGCGAGCGGCGGCCGTGGATCGTGACCGGGTCGATGGGCGGCGACGCTCAGCCGCAGGTCCATGCCCAGGTGGTGTCGTCGCTGGTCGATGGCGGGGTCGACGTCGCGACGGCGGTCGGCGCGCCGCGCTGGTTCGTCGACGGCGAGGAGCACTTCGCGCCGCCGGTCAACGTCCGGGCGGAGCGACGGTACTCGGCGGCGGTCCTCGACGAGCTCGAGGCGATGGGCCACCCGGTGACCCGAACGATCCCGTTCAACGGCTCGCTCGGCCATGCCCACGCGATCGAGCTGGTGGCCGGCGGGCCGGCGGCCGTGGATGGCTCCGTTGCCGCGGCCACCGACCCGCGCAGCGCGGGGTTGCCCGCGGTCTGGTAGGTCGCCCCGCAGGGAGAAGCGTCGCCGCCATCACGGGAGCACATCGCGGCCACATGGTTGTGGTGAGCGCCACGAGCGACGAACGACCAAGCTCGGATCGCTGCCGACGGCAGCTCAGCGTCCGCCGTTGCGACAGGAACCACAACCGAGGGCGGACGCCTGCCAGCTGTCACCTGTGGTGCCGACAGCAACATGTCAGCAGCGGCGCGGCACGGGTGCGGCCGAGCCAACGGTTCGGTGCAGCGCCGGCCTGGTTGTTCCACCGCGACGGCTTTGGAGTTATCCTCCCGTCCACCGGTGGCGGGCTGCGCTCACACGACGCCGCCACCGGTGCTCCCTCCCTCCTCGATCCTGGAGCTGCCCGTGAGCTCGAACGTCGGCCAGAGCTACCCGTACACCAGCGAATCCGAGGCCGACCGCGCGACCCGGATCGGCGCGCTGGTCAGCGAGCGGGAGGGCCTGTCCGACACGCTCAAGGCGGAGACGACGCCGCTCGACGAGAACGAGCGCTGGTGGGTCTGGAAGTGCCCGACGGCCGGTTGCCCCGGTCTCCTCCACGTGGCGGGCTACGCGGCCGAGAAGCACGCGCTCTTCGTCGTCTGTGACGGGACCTGCGGCAAGACGTTCCTCCGCTGACCGCCGTTGACCCGGCTCCGACCGAGGCCGCAGCCCTCCGCCAGGCCCGACGCCAGCTCATCCTCGACGGGCTCGGGATCGTCGTCAGCGCGACCGGTTTCGGCTTCGTCTACGGCCTGACCGCCCGGACGGAGGGCCACTTCTCGGCGGTCGAAGCGATGGCGATGAGCGTGATCGCGTTCGGCGGGGCTGCCCAGTTCGCGGCGATCGGCTGGGTGACGACCGGGCTCGCCTGGCCGGCGATCGCCCTCCTGACGTTCCTGCTGAACGCCCGCCACGCGCTCTACTCCGCGGCGCTCGCGCCGTGGTTCCGTGGTCGCTCCTTCGCGGAGCGGGTCGCCGCCGCTCACCTGCTCACGGATGAGTCGTTCGCGCTCGCCGTCGCCCACTTCAAGCGCCTCGGCCGGTTCGACGCGATCGGCTACTGGTATCCGGCCATCGTGACGACCCTCATCCCGTGGAACGTCGCGACATTCGCCGGCGTGACGCTCGGCGACGCGATCGTCGAGCCGAACCGGTTCGGCATCGACGTCATCTTCCCCGCCGCCATGGGCGGACTGATGGTCGGGCTGCTGACCGGCCGGCGCGAGGTCGTGGCGGCGCTGGCCGGCGCCGCGATCGGCGTCGTGGCCTCGCTGGCCATCAGCCCGACGATCGGCGTCATCGCCGGCGGGGTCCTCGGTCCGTTCATCGGGCTGCTCGTCCCGCCGACGCCGGGCTCGCTCGACCTGCTGGCCGGGCCGACCGAGCCCGGGCCCGCCCCGTCCGCGCCGTCCGGTTCCGCCGCGGGGGGCGGATCGTGAGCACCGACCTCGTCCCGCTCGCCGTCCTGATGTGGGCGGTCACCTACCCGTCGCGGGCGATCGGGCTGCTCAACCCGGCGATCGACCGGCTGCCGCGCCGCGCCTTGGCGTACCTTCAGCTCGTCGGGCCGGCCGTCCTTGCCGCCCTGGCGGCCGTCAACGTCATGGTCGTGACGACCGACGGCCGATCGGCATTCACGGTCGGGCTGCCGTGGCTGGCCGTCATCGCCTGCATCGCGATCGTGGCGTGGCGGAGGAACCTGTTCCTCGGGCTCCTTGCGGCCGTGGCGATCGCGATCGCGGGGCGCGCCGTCGGCCTTCCGTGATCGATCGACCCTAGCCGAGCCGCGCCTCCAGCTCGACCTCGACGAGCATCGACGGATCGATCAGGCCGGCGACGCGGACGAGCGTCGATGCCGGTCGGATCTCGCCGAACAGCTCGCCGTTGACGGCCGCGACCGCGGACGCGTCCTCGGCCCGGACGATGTACATCCGGGTCCGAACGACGTGCTCGGCCGCGAAGCCCGCCTCAGCAAGCGCGCCGAGCGCGATCCCGAACGCCGCCCGGGCCTGGGCCGCGGCGTCGCCCGGATGCGCAGACGTCCCGTCCGGTCCGGCGTCGGTGGTCCCGGCGACCCAGCACGCGTCGCCGACCACGACCGCCCGGCTGTAGCCGTAGCGCGCCTCGTAGGGGCTGCCGGACGAGACGAGCCGGCGGGCGTTCGTCACGCCCGGCTCGCTGCCCCGGTGGCCCGCCACTCCGCCACGACCGGATCCCGCCCGATCGCCAGGAGCAGACCGGCCAGCAGCGCCGTTCGCGGCACGATCGAGGCGACCTCGAGGTACTCGGCCGGCGAGTGATCCATCCCGCCGATCGGGCCGAGCCCGTCGATCGAGGGCACGCCCATCCCGGCGGTCGTGTTCGCGTCCGACGCCCCGCCGGTCGCCGCGTCGTGGACCTCGAAGCCGAGCCGCCGGGCGATCGCCTGGGCGTGGTCCACGAGCCGGCCGGATCGCTCGAGCTTCTCCATCGGCCACCAGCGCGCCATCGGCTCGAGCTCGGCGGTCACATCCGGGACGACGAGCGAGCCGAGCATCGACCGGATCTCCTCCTCGGCCGCCTCGAGGTCGGCCCGCCGAACCGCCCGCACGTCCACCTCGAACGAGCACGCCTCGGCCACGACGTTCGGGCGCGTGCCGCCGCTGATCACGCCGACGTTGATCGTCACGCCCTCCCAGCGACCGTTCAGGGCGTGGAGCCGGGTCACGAGGTCGGCCGCAGCGAGGACGGCGGAGCGACCCTTCTCGGGCTCGACGCCGGCATGGGCGGCCCGGCCGTGGACGGTCACCCGGGCGTCGAGGATTCCCTTGCGCGACGAGACGATGTCGCCGTTCGCGCGGGCGCACTCGAGGACGAGGCAGACGTCGGACTCGGCGGCGATCTCGCGGATGTGGGGCGTCGAGCTCGGCGAGCCGATCTCCTCGTCCGGGTTGGTGACGTAGGTCAGCCGCTCGAACGGCAGCGGGCCGGACGCCGCGAGCGCCTGGATCGCATACAGCCCGGCGAGGAGGCCCGACTTCATGTCGGTCACCCCTGGGCCGCGGGCGATGCCGTCGGCATCGATCGCGAACGGCCGGGCGGCCGCCGTTCCGGGATCGAAGACGGTATCCATGTGGCCGATGAGGATGATTCGGGGAGCGCCGGCGGTGCCCTGATTGCCGTCCCACGTCCCGATGACCGTCGCCCCGCGTGTGCCCGCTGGATCCGGCCGGACCTCCACGCGTGCACCGTGCCCGGTCATGAATGCCGCGACGAACCGCCCGACCTCGTCGACCCCGGCCGGTGTGTACGAGCCGCAGTCGATGTTGACGAGCCGCTCGAGGTCGGCGAGATAGGCCGGCTCGGCGGCCCGAACAGCAGCCTCGAGAGCGGTCAGCTCCGGGTCGGCGACGGCGCCGCCGGGGGCGGTCAGGGGATCCATCGGGCAAGTCTAGGCGGGCGGTCGGGCGGTCGCCGGGCGGTCGTGGGAGCCCCGAAACGTGCGCCGCGCAGCCGGTCCGGAGCGCTATCCTCGCCGAACCGTGCGACTCATCGAGATCCGCCTGCTCGAGGGCCCGAATGTCTACCGGCTCGAGCCGGTGGTGAAGGTCGAGGTCGCGATCGGCCGGCGGCGGACCTGGTACGGCGTCCGGAGCCCCGGCCGCCATGCGCTCGTCCATCTCGGTGCCAGCGTCCCGGCCCGCGACTGGCCACTCCCGATCGAGGAGTTCGTCGGCTGGCTGCGCCGGCTGCGGGTCGACCATGGCGAGGGTCGTGGCAGCGTCGCGGTCCATCGCTCGTCGGACCCCGGGCACTGGATCGTCACGTACGGCTGGTCCGGCGCCGAGCGCGCTCGCACGATCGCCGAGGCGGCCCTCGCCCTGACCGAGCGCGACGTGTCGTCGGTCCGGCGGGCCCACCTGACCGGCAGCCAGGAACGGCTCGTCGCCCGCTGGGCGGCCCGCATCGCCGACTCCCGGACGACGCCGCCGGCGTGGGTCCGCGACGCGGATCGCAGAATGCCGGTGGTATCGATCACCGGCACGAACGGCAAGAGCACCGTGACCCGGCTGACGACCCACATCCTGAAGGTCGCGGGGCGGCGCGTCGGGACCACGACCTCCGACGGCGTCCTCGTCGACGAGCGGCTCGTCGAGCCCGGCGACTGGACCGGTCCGGGCGGCGCCTGGCAGATCCTCGAGCGCTCCGACATCGACGTGGCCGTCCTCGAGACCGCGCGCGGCGGGCTCGTCCTGCGCGGGATGGGCTACGAATTGAACGACGCGAGCGTGGTTACCAACATCTCGTCGGACCACCTCGATCTTCAGGGCATCCACACCCTGCCGGAGCTGGCCGAGGTCAAGTCGACCGTGGTCCGGGCGACCCGCGAGGGCGGCTGGGCGGTGCTGAACGCGGACGACCCGCTCGTGGCGGCGATGTCGCGGCGAGTCCGCGCGAACGTCGCCGTGTTTTCGCTCGGCGTCGGCGCGGGCGGGGCGGCCGTGGTCCGCCGGACGCTGGCGAGCGGCGGCCGCGCCTACGTCTTCCGCGACGGCTGGCTCGTCGAGCTCGACGGCCGCCGCGGCGACGGCGCAGGTGGCGGCTCGGCCGGGGCCGGCGAGCCGACGGAGCACCGGATCATCGAGGTCGAGCGGGTGCCGATCACTCTCGGCGGACTCGCCCGCCACAACGTCGCGAACGCCCTGGCCGCGGCCGGTGCCGCGCGCGGGCTCGGGATCACGCTGGCTCAGCTTCGCGACGGCCTGGCCGACTTCCACCCGACCTCCGAGCGATCGCCCGGCCGGCTGAACCTGTTCCGGGTCGGCTCGCGCGTCGTCGTCGTCGACTTCGCCCACAACGAGGCGGGCGTCAACGCCGTCCTCGACGTTGCCGACGGGATTGCGGGCGGCGCCGCGGGCCGGGCAGCGCCCGTGACCGCGATCATCGGCACGGCCGGCGACCGGCCCGACGACACGCTTCGCGGGATCGGCCGGATCGCCGGCAAGCGGGCCCAGCGGGTGGCGATCAAGGAGACCCTCAAGTACCTTCGCGGCCGGAGTCGCGAGTCGATCGTCGGCGAGATCATGGCGGGCGTCGTCTCGGCCGGCCGATCGGCGACGGAGGTGCCGATCTACGAGTCCGAGACCGATGCCCTCCGTTCCGAGCTGGCTCGTAACGGCGAGGGCGCCGCCAAGCCGGACGCCCTCCGGGTCATCGTCCTGATGTGCCACGAGGAGCGCGAAGAGGTGTTCAGCCTCATCACCGAGCTCGGCGGTCGTCCGATCGATCTCGGCAGCGAGCTGACGACGCTGATCCCACGGCTTCAGGCCCGCCCGCGCCGCCACTGAGCGTCGGCGTCTCAGGCCGGCGGCACGCTCTCGAGCAGTTCGTCAAGGCGCACGAACGGCTGCCATGAGCCCTCCGTGACGTTCGACTGCACGACGATCCGCTCGCCCGTCGCGACGTAGACCCAGCAGCGGCAGCTGAACCCGGGGTCCTCGCCGGCATGGCCGATCCGCGCCGGTCGGTCGGCGCCGGCAGTGATCGCCCCGAGCCCGAGGTCCGCCTGCATCTCAGGGCTGGTCGCATGGGGCCCGATCAGCCGCGCCCGAGCCGCTCCGGACAGGTAGTCCGCGCCGCGGCCGGTGCCGGTGATGGCGTCGAGGCAGCGGGCCAGATCTCCGGCTGTCGCCTGGGCGCCGCCATCGGGCATGCCCATGGCCGGCATGCCGTGGACGTTCGTCCGCCAGGCCGCCGCGAGGGAACCGGGGGCGGCCTCCGGGTCGGGCGGCTGGTAGCCGATCGCGAGGTCGGGCTCGTCGGGGTCGTCGAGCGCCCAGAAGCCGCTCGACGCCATGCCGAGCGGCTCGAACACCTCGGTCCGGACGAGCTCGTAGAAGGAGCGGCCAGTGACCTCCTCGAGGGCGAGCCCAGCCAGGACGTACGCGCCGTTGTTGTAGCGGGTCGCCTCGCCCGGATCACTCGTCCGGGGCACGTCTCGAAAGCGCAGGACCAGGTCGCGCGGGGTGCGGATCGTGCCCGGCGGGACCGCCTCCCAGATCTGCTCGTACGGCGGCCCGTCGTACTCGTCGGCATAGTCGCCGACGCCGGACGTGTGGCTGAGAAGGTGGTGGAGCGTCACGCCCTCGTCGAGGTCGGCCGGGCGCACGTCGGGGTCGAGGAGGTCGACGAGGCAATCTTCGTAGCGGAGCACGCCGCGCTCGACGAGGCGGGCGGCCGCCAGGCCGGTCAGGAGTTTCGTCGTCGACGCCGTCCCGAACCGCGTCCCCGGGTGGATGGGCAGACCGGCGGCGCGGTTGGCCAGCCCCATCGCGATCGTGAGCGGCTCCTCGTCGTCGTCGCCGGCGACGTGGACGACGCCGGAGAACTCCGCCGCTTCGAGCCAGTCCCGGTATGCCTCGCGATCGAGCCGCGTCAAACGGCTCATCAGCCCTCCGGCACCTCGAACTCGCCCGGATCCGCGAACGCGGTGGCGCCACGGGCATGGCCCGCCGCGGCCATCGCCTCGCGGTAGACGCCGATCGCATCGTCGACGCAGGCCACCACGAGATCGCCCGGGGCCGCCCGCCGCAGCGCCAGCCGAACGGCGGTCATCTCGTCGAGGACCTTCTCGGCCTTGAGCGTCCGACCGCCGTTGGCCTTCGACGCCCGCACGCCGTCGATGACGTTGCCGGCCGACACGCCGGGCGCCCGCCCGCGCAGGTTCTTGTCCTCGCGGACGATCAGCTCGTCGAACGCGCGGGCGGCGATCGAGCCGTACTCGATCTGGTCCTCGTCGCGCCGGTCGCCCGGGATGCCGATCACGCCGATCGCCCGGCCGCTCCGCGAGTGCCCGTTCGTCGCCGGCCCGATCCGGCCGGCCTTCGACTGCGGCTCGGTCATCATCCGCTCGACGAAGTCGGCCAGCTGGCGCATCCCGTCGACGTTGTGGCAATAGTCGATGACCATCCGGATGCCGCCGACGTCGAGCAGGTTCAGCCGGCCCGGCGCCTGGAAGAACGACGTCGAGAACGTCCGCAAACCCTGGCGGATGTCGTGGAGGTGGGCGCCCGAGGCCCACGCCGCCGCGGCGGCCGCCAGGGCATTGGCGACGTTCATCCGCGCCCGCCCGCCGAACGTCGCCGGAATCAGGTGGGTGTACAGGACCGGCATCGTCCGCGGGCCGTGGCGCAGGATGATCAGCTCGCCTTCCGGGCCGGACTGGAGCACGAACGCGGCGTTGCCGCGCGAGGTGTGACCGTCGACCCGGTCGAAGCCGTCCTCGCCCTTGTGGGTCGCCATGCTGAACAGGACGACCTTGCCGGCGCAGTGGCGGCCCATCCGGTAGACGTGGCCGTCGTCGGCGTTCAGGACGGCCGTCCCTGACCGCGGCACCGCCTCGACGACCACGCCCTTGACGTTGGCCAGCTGGCCGATCGAGTCGATCCCTCCGATCCCGAGATGGTCGCCGGTGACGTTGGTGACAACCGCGACGTCGTTGCGGTCGTAGCCGAGGCCCTCGCGCAGGATCCCGCCCCGGGCGACCTCGAAGACCGCCGTGTCGACGGTCGGGTTCTGGAGGACCATCTGGGCCGACTTCGGGCCCGACATGTCGCCCTTCTTGATCATCCGGCCGTCGATGACGATGCCGTCGGTCGACGTCATGCCGACCCGCTTGCCCTTGAGCTTGAGGATGTGGGCGATCATCCGGACGGTCGTCGTCTTGCCGTTCGTGCCGGTGACCGCGACGATCGGGATGCGCGACGGGTTGCCGGGCGGGAACAGGCCGTCGATGACCGGCCGGGCGACGTACTGCGGCTCGCCCTCGGTCGGGTGGGTGTGCATCCGGAAGCCGGGCGCGGCGTTGACCTCGACGATCGCGCCGCCGGTCTCGCGGACGGGGGTCGCGATGTCGGGGCAGATGAAGTCGATGCCGGCGATGTCGAGGCCGACGATCTGGGCCGCCGTCTCGGCGATCTCGACGTTGTCCGGGTGGGCCTCGATCGTCCGATCGATCGACGTGCCGCCGGTCGACATGTTGCCGGTCAGGGCGAGCTTGATGAACGACCCCTCGGGCGGGACCGAGTCGAGCCCGAAGCCCTGGTCCCGGACGAGCTCGGCCGCCGCGTCGTCGACCTTGATCCGGGTCAGGACCTTCTCGTGGCCGATCCCGCGGCGGGGATCCTGGTTGGCCGTCTCGACGAGCTGGCGGACGGTGTGCTCGCCGTCGCCGGTCACGCTGGCCGGGACGCGCTCCGCGATCGCCGCGACCTTGCCGCCGATCACGAGACAGCGGTAGTCGTTGCCGGCGACGTAGCTCTCGACGACGAGATCGCCGCTCCGGCTCTGGGCCCGCGCGCCGTGGAAGGCGGCCCGGACCGCCTCGTCGCTGCGGAGGTCGAGATGGACACCGCGGCCGTGGTTGCCGTCGAGCGGCTTGACGACGCACGGAAAGCCGATCCGCCGGGCGGCCTCGACCGTTGCTTCCTCATTGTCCACGACGGCGCTCTTCGGGACGGGCAGCCCGGCGGAGTCAAGGAGCCGGTTGGTCAGGCTCTTGTCGCTCGCGATGTCCACGCCGATCGCGGAGGTCTTCGAAGTCATCGTCGCCCGGATCCGCTGCTGATGGACGCCCTGCCCGAGCTGGACGAGGCTGTGCCGGTCGAGCCGGATGTAGGGGATGTCGCGGCTTGCCGCCTCGTCGAGGATCGCCTGGGTCGACGGCCCGAACGCCGACTTCTCGGCCAGCCGGATCAGGCGCTCCATCTCGGCCATGAAGTCGATTGCGACGGCCGGGTCGTCGGGCGCGACGAGGTGGTTGACCAGGGCGACGGCGATCTTGCCGGCCTCGACCCCGACGGCCTCCTCGCGGAACTCGTAGATCACGTTGTACTGGCCGGGGACGCCGGTGCTCCGCGTCTTGCCATGGCGGACGTCGGTGCCGGCGAGGTTCTGGAGCTCGAGCGCGATGTGCTCGCTGATGTGGCCGGCCCACGTCCCCTCGCGGAGCCGGGTGATGAACCCGCCGCGCCGGCCGAGGCTGCAGGCGTGGTCCTCGAGGCTGGGCAGGAGGTTGACGAGGGCGTCGACGAAGCCCGGGATCTTGTTGCTCGGGAAATTCTCGAGGACGCCGAGGTCGACGACCATCCGGACGACCGGCTCGCGGGCCCAATAGTTCGGGCCACGCAGGATCCGGGTCTCGCCGATCGTGAGGGACGGCTCGGGGCGGGATCCGTTGGTGGGGCCGTCGGTCGCGCGTCGCTTCGTTCGAGGCGTGCCCTCGTTCTGGGTCGTCGCCTTGGCCTTGCCTGAGCCTGCCCTGGGTGCCGCCTGCGCCACGGAGCCCTCCTGCCGTGTTCGTCCCGATCGGAGCCCCGAGTGTACCCGCCGTCGGCGGTCAGGAGCGAGGGATCTCGATCACCGGGAAGCCCTCCCGGCGGGCGGCCTGTGCCAGCCGATCGTCGAGCGTCACGAACGGCATCGAACGGGGATCACCCTCGCTGGCCGTGATGGCTGCAGCAAGCTGCAGGGCATCGGCCGCCCGGAGCTGGTGGACGCGCAGCAGACGAGCCGCGGCCCTTCGGACGGCCTGCACGGGTTCGATCTCATTCCACGCCGCAGCCAACGCATCGAGTCTGGCATAGGCGCTGAGCGCGGTCCCCGTTGCGATCGCGGCATCGCGCTCGGCGCGGGCGACTGCGGACACGCACTCGACCTCCGTTGCCCACCAGACGATGATCTCGGGGTCTTGCAAATAGGCGGCCGACATCGCATCGGTTCCTCGCTGTGCGAGGAGCAATGGCACGACCGCCGACGTGTCCCAGAAGTTCACTTTCAGCGGCCCTCTCGGCGCTCCTCGATCACGTAGTCCACGAGACTGACGCCAGTCGGCAGGGCCGGGGCGGGCTGGCTGATGAGATCCACGGGCGGCGCAGTCAGGCCCCGACGAGCCAGTCCGGCGCGCTCCAGGCGCTCGAGGCGACCTTCAGCGTCGCCAACTCCGACGATGGGCTCGAGTCGCGCGACCGGCGTGCCGCGGTCGAGAATGAGAATGCTCTCGCCGCTCTTGACCCGGTCGATCAGCGCGCTCAGTCCGTTCTTCGCCTGGGTGATCGTCGCGGTCTTCATCTGGCTATTCTAGCCAGATCGACCAGACCTGCAAGGCCCTCTGGCGGATCGGCCTGGAGCTCGGTCTTCGAAGAGCGCGACGCCGTGATCCTAGAGGGTCCTGTCGCTCGGGACGCCACGTCAGGAGGAGGCGGCCTCGTCGATGCCGCCCGGCAGGGCATGGAGCGTCGGCGTCGCCAGCCGGCTGCGGCGGCGCAGGTCGAAGCGGTAGCCGGCCGGAAGCGAGTGGAGCGTCACGCCGCTGATCATCAACGGCTTGTGGCCGCGGATCTCCCAGGCGTCAGTTTCCGAAGCCGCCCCGTCGACGACGGTGATGCTCCCCCGTCCGATGACCTCCATGATGTGGTCCGGGCCGACGACGCCGGCCGTGTCCTCATCGACGCCGAGCCCGAGCAGGGACGGGTTCTGGGCGATCAGCGACAGCAGCCGGCCGAGCCGGTTCCGCTGCTGGAAGTGCTGGTCGACGATCACGCCGGGCAACATCCCGAGGCCGGCCGCGATCTGGGCCATCCGGTGCTTCGGCGTCGCGCCCGACGCCCCGAACGCGATCATGTGGCTGCTCATCGCCGACGCCCCCGCGGACGTGCCGGCCATGACCGCGCCGTGCCGGAAGCGCTCGAGCATCGCGTCGGCGAGACGGGTCCCGCCGATCGTGGACGCGAGCTTGAGCTGGTTGCCACCGGTCAGGAAGACGCCCGTCGCGTCGCGCAGGGCGAGGGCCACGGTCTCGTCGTTGGCCTGCGGCCGCGTCGACGCGTGGAGCGGCCGGACCGTCCCCACCCCGAGGTCGGAGAAGATGTGGCGGTAGCGCTCGCCCGCCTCCGTGCCGAGGCTCGAGGCGGTCGAGATGACGACGATCGTGGCGTCGCGACCGCCGGCCAGCGCGACGAAGCGGTTGAGGATGACCCGGTCACGGATCTTGTCCTCGGCCCCGCCGATGATGATGACGGTCCCGTCGGTCACGGACGCACGCGCTCCTCGTCTCGGATCGGGGAAGGATAGCGCGGGCAGGCTCCACTCGACCGGCCAGGGTGCGACGCGATCGTTGCGGTTCGGAGGCGATCCGCGGCCGGGGCGCGCCAAGGCCGAGGTCCGACACGTCGAACCTCGGCCCGGCGAGCAGCGGGGTTCAGATGGCGGCGATGCCGACCGTCCCGGCCGGCACGTCGATCGAGCCGATCGACCGCAGGCCACCGTTCGACTCCACCGCGAATGCGACGACGTCGTTGATTCCCCCGGTGCGAACGTAGAGGAAGCGGCTGTTCCGACTCAGGGCGAGGTCGGCGGGCGCGCCGCCGGTGACACCCGTCACGCCATTCGCGTCGAGCAGGTCGAGATCGCCGTCGCGCTCGATCGCGAAGCCCGTGACCGTGCCGCTGCCGGTCTCGGCCACGTACGCGAACCGACCATTGCGGGTCACGGCCACCCAGCAGGCCGCCGTCTCGGTCGTGGCATTGGGGCCGTCGACGAGGGCCGCGCTGCCATGGCCCGTGGCGTACGACGAGAGGGTGCTCGCATCGGGTGCGCCGCCGGACGCCTCCGACACGATCGCCCGGCCGCGCCGATCGAACGCGAACCCGAACGGGGTCACACCGGCCGAACCGATCCAGGACGGCGCCGCGGCTCGCCCGCCGCGACCGACCTGGTAGGTCGTGATCCGGTTGGTGCCCTTCTCGGTGACGACGAGCGTGTTTCCGGCCGGGTTGAACGCGACCTGTGCCGGGGCCGATGCGGCGGTGCTGAGCGGCTGGGCCGAACCGGCGAGGGGGGTCAGCGCGCCGGTGCGATCGATCGTGAAGCCGGCGATGTTGCCCGCGCCGCCATCGTTCAGGGCGTAGACGAGGCGGCCGTGGGTCGTGACGCTGATCGGGTGGTCGCCGCCCGACGCGATCCGGTCGGTGAGCGTGAGGCGACCGGACCTGGCGATCCGGAACGAGCTGATCTCGTCGCTTCCGGCGTCAACGGCCAGGAGCCAGTCGCCGTCCGCCGTGATCGTGACGGCGCCCTGCGATCCGAGGCCGGCGCCACTGCCCAGCCCGCCCGTCGGATACGTCGCCAGGGGCGACAACGAGCCGGAGGCCGTTCGCGAGAACGCGAGGACCGCGTTTCCGGCCGCTGCGTTCGTAAGGGTGTAAACGGAGCCGGCCCCGCCGTTGCCGGCTGCCGCCGAGCCGGCCCCACCGAGCGCGAGGAGGGCGACGATGGCCGGGATTGCGAGTCTGGAACGATGCTTCACGATGGATCCTCCACAGATGCACGGGCTGCGCCGTTGCTATTGGAGCGAGGTTGAAGTTCGGGCATCTCGCCCCAATGACGCCTGGGCGACGGTTCCATGACGACTCGGATGCCACAATCCGACGGCAATGACGAACATCGTCGAGCCGACCGGGACCGCGGTCACGCGCCGCGCGCCATTCCCGGCGAGCCCCCGGCGGCGACGGTTCGAGGTCATCCGGCGCGCCCTTCGCCACGAGGTCAACCGTCTGCGCGATCGGCGCCGGCTGATCGCGATGACCCTGCTGATCATCACGTTCGGGTGTCTGGCGGCCGGTCTCGTCGCCCGTGGCGAGCCCGCCGGGGCCGACGCCCGCGCCTACTGGGCGGCCGTCCGCGTGTGGCTCGGCGGCGGCGACCCGTACCGCCCGACCGGACCGTTCCTGCCCTACGTCTACGCCCCGTGGATGCTGCCGCTGTTCGCGCCGTGGGCCCTCCTGCCGTGGGACGTCGCGTGGTACGTCTGGCGCGGCGGCACGATCCTGCTGCTCCTCTGGACGATCCACTGGGCGTACAGTCGACGGCCGCTCGCGACGGCCGTCGTCGTCGCCCTGCTCGGGTTCCCGTTCGGGGCAAACCTCGACACCGGCAACATCAACCTGCTCCTGACCCTGATCCTGTGGGGCGCCCTCTTCAGCGGCCCCCGCGTCGCCGGAGCGTTGTGGGCGGTCGCCGCCTGGATGAAGTGGGTCCCGGTCGTGTTCCTGGCGGTCCTCTCCCCGAAGGCCCGCTGGTGGGGCCTGCTGTTCCTCGCGGTGTCGGTGCTGCTGAGCCTGGCGACCCTGCCCGGCACGATCGCTCAGCTCGAGGCGCTCGTCAGCTTCGGCCGGCGACCCATCCGGCTCGACTACATCGTCTTCCTGTGGGCGCTCGTCCCGGTTCTCTGGAAGCGCGACGAGCCGTTCGACTGGCTTCGCCTTCGATGGTGGCGCGATCGCCTCGCCGAGGTCCGGGCCGAGCGGCGATCCCGGACGCGCCGCCTCCGGACCTGGCTCGGGCTGCCGCACGGCTCGCCCGAAGACCGCCGCGGTCAAGTGCCCGAGCCGGTTGACACCGAGCTCGACTAGATCGGACCGCCGCGGCCGGGCTCAGGCGGCGGCCGGCGCCTCGATCTCGGCCGATCGCCGGCGGCTCGGCTCCACGACGGGGCGAAGGCAGACGATCGCGACGAGGTAGTAGACCGCGCCGAGGACGTACGCCGCCCGCGGCCCCGTCCCCACCCCGAACACGCCGTTGAAAGCGTCGAGGACCAGCCCGCCGGTCATGACCGCGAAGACGGTCGACGAGCCGGTCGCGACGTTCGAGAGGCCCATGTAGCGACCCGAGGACGCGCGCGGGATGATGTCGGTGATCAGGGCCCAGTCGACGGCCAGGAACGTCCCGGCCGACGCGCCGAACAGGAACGCCCCGACGAACAGGAACGGGACCGACGGCGCCAGCGCCGAGACCAGGAGTCCGAGCGCCCCGACGACGCAGCTGGCGTAGATGACCGGCTTGCGCCCGATCCGATCGGACGCCCGGGCGCTGGGCACGATGGCGATCAGATTGGCGACGACGACCACGACCAGCAGGATCGTGTTCGTGCCGTTCGCGGCGTCCTGCGACAGCCCGTGAGTCTGCTTCAGGTAGGTGATCACGAGGTTCACCAGCATCGCCCCGCCCATCAGGAAGAACAGGCGCGACACGACGAGCCAGACGTAGGACCGCTCGCGCAGGATGTCGGTGCCCCACGCGGTCCGGGCGATCGCGACCCACGACCGGCCCGCCCGATCGAGGGGCGCCGGACCGGGGCTGACCCGAACGACGACCGCGACCATCGTCGCCAGCTCGACGATCGCCACCGCGAGGATGGCGAGCTCCATCCGGTCGAGGGCGACGGCGATCGTCACGAGCAGGAAGCCGACGACGTTGCCGAGGATCTGCATCAGCCCGACGAGGGCGCTGGCCATCCCGACCTGGCGCTCGCTGATCAGGTCCGGAACGTAGCCCTGGAACGGTCCGCGGGCGATGTTGGTGCTCACCGCGAGGAGTGAGGCGAACACCCCGAGGATCAGGACGTTGTTGGCGGTCGCGATCCCGGCGAGGAAGGCGAGGTCAAGCAGGGAGCCGAAGACGATGTAGGGCTTGCGGCGTCCCCAGCGGCTGACGGTGTGGTCGCTGATCGCCCCGAGGGTCGGCTGGATCAGGATCGACAGGAGCGCCACCGGGATCGAGAGGAGGAAGAGAGTCCGCCCGATCTCGAGCTCGGGCGCGAAGCCGTCGTAGTTCAGCCGGTTCTGGATGAAGACGCCGACGGCGCCGTCGATCGCGGTCAGGCCGAGCCAGTACAGCGAGATCCGTACGAGATGGCCGACCGGCAGATCCGCGGTGGGTCGCCTGCCCGCCTCGTCGCTCGCACTTCGGCCATCCGGCTCATCGCGCGCGATGTCCGTCACGTCCCACCCTCCGCTCCCCGAAGGCGCCTCCCGGTCAAGCGTACGACGCCGGACCGCTGCGATTGTGCGCCGCGGCCTCAGGCGACGAGCGGTGTTCCCGTTGGATCGATGGTCGCGGCCATGCCCGGGCGCACGAGGCGCCGATCTGTCGCGTCCGGCGCCACGAGCTGGAACAGCGACCGATCGATCGAGTACAGCGCGGTCGAGACGACGCCGATCCGACCGAGCCGGAACGTGAACACCGGGTTCTCCGTGTTGCCGGCATACGAGACGACCGTGCCGGCGCGGTCGATCACGGCCAGGTTGGCCTCGCCCCCGAACGTCGCGTGCAGGGCCGAGAGCGCGTCGGCCGGTGCCGGGCAGGCGTCCCACTGGTCCTCGAGCCAGCGCGCGCCGACCTCCGTGTCGGCCCGGCCGGTGATCCGGCCCTCGGCCTGGAATCGGCGACGCGCCGTCGCGACGTCGCGCAGGTCGCCGTTGTGGCTGAAGGCGAAGCGGCCCGCCGGATCCGCGAACGGCTGCGTGTCCGCGAGCTGGAGGGTCGAGAGCTTCGACGGCCGGCGGAGGTGGACGAGGAGGCTCGTGGTCTCGGTCGTCCCGAGGCCGGTCGCCGCCGGGTCGTCGCGGAACGCGCGGATGTCGCGGTAGGAGCCGATCGTGCCGTCGCTCGCGAGCCAGGCGGCACCCCAGCCGAAGCCCGCCATGCCGAAGTGCTCGAGGCGGTCCGCAAAGGACCAGAGCGCATCGAGCCGGAACGGCTCCGCGGCCCGGGCGACGAAGTGCTCGCACATCGGCGGCGATGATAGCGTCGAGGCCGCTGCGACAGGCCCATGCTGCGTGAACGTTCCGGTTCGGTCGGGCGTCAGGTGCAAGCGAGGATGGATGGACCCGACGGCGCCCTGCCCTATCCAATCGGTCGCGGCCTCGTGACGGACGAAGCGGGGACCTTCGCCGCGCTCGTCGAGCCCCAGCTGGACCGATCGTTCCGGCTGGCGACCGTGATTCTCGGCAGCGCCATCGAGGCGGAGGATGCCGTCGCCGATGCGGCGCTGGCGGCGTGGCGGTCGCGCGATCGACTCCGCGACAGCGGCCGTTTTGAGGCGTGGTTCGGGCGGATCGTCGTGAACGGCTGTCGCGATCGGCTGCGGGCCCGCGGCCGGCGTCCCGTCGTCCTCCTGACGGCCGACAAGGTCGACGGCGAAGGCAGCACGGACAACGCAGCCGACTTTCGCGAGCGGGTGCACGCCCGCGACGCCATGCGTCGGGCGTTCGAGACGCTCGAGCCGGACGAACGGATCGTGCTGGTCTTGCGGTTCTGGCACGACCTGACGGTCGACGCCATCGCGGAACGGCTGGCGATCCCGGCCGGGACCGTCAAGTCGCGACTCCACTACGCAACGATGCACGTACGGGGCGCTCTCACGAGCGCGGAGGACGACCGGTGATCGATGACATGACCCTCGAACGGGACCTCCGTGCGCTCCTGGCATCGCGCGATCCGGGGCCGGCGCCGGCGTCGCTGGCGGGCACGGTCCGAGCCCGGATCCAGGCCGACCGCGGAGCCAGCCGCCTTCCGGTCTGGGTTCGCTCCGCTGTCAGTCTTGCCGCGGTCGCGGGCGTGGCCGCGATGATCGTGCTGGGCCTCGTCGTCACGCGGCCGGGTGTCGATGGCCCGGGCGCGTCGGCGCCTCCGGCGACATCGACGCCGTACCGGCTTGCCACGGGCGACGGCGTCGTGTCGGTCGGCTACCCCGTTGTCCAGACGCTCGCGGGGATCATGACCCTGGCCCTCCTGCTTTTGACCGCGCTCGGGACGACGAATCGACGAACGCGGATCGCGGCCTCGGTGGGTTGCCTCATGATCGCCTTCGTCGCGCTGACGATCGGGACGTCCAACGCGCTCGCCTTCACGGGGGGCGGATATGGCCTCTCGCCGACCCGGGCGACCTCGGGCGACGAAACGGGCATGGTCGTCGCGGTGACGGGCGACTCGCCGTTTACGCTGGTCCTCACGGTGTCGAATGACTCGCGGCTGCCTCTGACGCTCGTCGGTGTCCCGGAAGCGGGAAACGTGACGATCGGCTCCGGGAGCGAGCCGGCGACCCTGCCTCAATTCGTCGCGATCGCCAACCTGCCCCAGGACGCATTTCTCGCCGAGGCCGCTGAACGGTTCGTGCCCGTGACGATCGCGCCCGGAGCCTCCGTCAACGTCGCGATCCTGGGCATGGCAGGCAGGTGCGCGATCCCCACCCCGGATCCGCGAGGGGATGCGTCCTACTCCATCCAACACGTCACCCTGGTCTACGAGCAGCTGACGATCGCCCACACCCAGCCGTTCGCGCTGCCTGAGCCGATCAAGATCTCCACCTCGACCGCCTGCCCTGACCCGTCAGGCCTCGAGTGAGCCGGTGATCGTCGCCTCGTACTCGGGGAAGTAGCGGCCGATCGTCGGAAGTTCGAAGGTCCGCAGGATGCTTGACGGTGGCTCGCGCTCCAGCAGGAATGCGAACGAGCGTCGGACAAGGTCGGTCGGTTCGGCGGCGCCTCGGCCCAGCCGATCCAGGTGCTCGCTGGTGACCCGCACTTCGAATTCGGACGGGCGTCCATCTTCGCCGCGGACCGTCGCGAAGCACGTCCACCCAGCTCTCACGTTTCCGGTGCAGGCCACGTCCACCGACCATGTCACGGTCGCACGCCCGGCTGGCAGCTCGGGCACCAGTAGGTCGTCCGCATGATCGCAGTGTCCTGTGCCGCCGATCGGATGAGCGTTCCGCAGCGGCGGCACGGCCGGCCGGCGCGTCGGTAGACCTGCATCGGGGAGCGGCCGGGCGTGGCATCGACGCTGGCTCGCAGGAGGCGATGCGCCGTACCGATGAGGCGCCGGATGGTCTCGTCGTCGAGCTCCCCGACCTGGCGCCACGGATCGACCCGTTCGTGGAACAGGGTCTCGTTGCGCCAGATGTTGCCGATCCCGGCGAGTGCCCGCTGGTCGAGGAGCGCCGTCGAGATCGTCGTCGCGGCGCGCGCCGGATCGCGCAGGCGGGCGAAGGCCACCTCGGCCGCCGCCGGCCCCCAATCCGGGGCGAGCAGGTCCGGCCCAAGTCGCCCGATCGTCGGGTGGATCGTCTCGGCCCGGCTCTCGAACAGCTCGATCACCGGTGCGTCGAAGCAGACCGCGACGGCGCCCGGGACCTCGAGGACGAGGAGCGCCCGGGCCGGTGGCCGGCGCCAGCGTTCCCCCGGCCGGTAGCGATGCCACGACCCGTTCATCCGCATGTGGGTCCGCAGCTCGAGCCCATTGTCGAAGCGGATCAGGAGGTTCTTGCCGATCGCCTCGACGCTCGTGATCAGCGCGCCGACGATCCGCTGGACCTGCGGTCCTCCCGCTCGGACCCGC
The DNA here is from genome assembly GCA_963746075.1 of uncultured Chloroflexia bacterium. Taxonomy (GTDB): domain Bacteria; phylum Chloroflexota; class Limnocylindria; order Limnocylindrales; family CSP1-4; genus CF-46. The sequence continues at coordinate 797,363 of CAVUZY010000004.1, read as the reverse complement.
GCGGCGCTGACGATCCGGCCGACAAGGTGCGGCGCGAGGCCGAGCGCCGTGCGGTGGAGCGTGTCTCCCTCGGGCATCTGGCGGTCAGCGGGACCCGGAGCCGGCGGCGCCGCGGGCGCCGTTCGGGCCCGGGGCACGCCCGCTCGTTCCGCCTGCACCGGGCGCCCCGGGCCGATCCCCGCTGCGGCGCAGGACGAGCCCGCGATACCCGGCGGCGAACCCGGCGGCGACGAGCCGATCCCGGAACGGCGACTCGGCGACCGGCCCGCCATCGACCTTGGTGATGATGAGCTCGCGGGTCCGGCCATCCTCGACGAGGCTGCCCAACGCACGGGCTGCGGTCTCCCCGATCTCCGGATCGTCGCCGGCGGGCAGGACCTGGATCGACCCGCCGCCGCGGTCGAGGTACAGCGCGGCCACGCCATCGACGAGGACCACGTGGGCGCCAGCCGCCCGCTGGTATGGCCGCCGATCATCGTCACCGCGCCGCGGCCACGCGATCGCCGCACCGTACGGGTTGGCCGGATCGGACGCGGCGAGGACGTGCACCGGTCGGTCGGCCGGTCCGCGTCCGGCGTCGCGCACGGAGCGCAACCGTTCGATCGCCCCGGCCAGGGCGAACTGTGCTGCGCCGAGCCCATCGATGAAGTAGCCGCGCCGGATGCGGCCGGCGTCCTCGAGGGCGCGCAGGATCGGGTAGACCGCCGAGAACCCACCGTCGATCGACTCGCCCGCGACCGCTTCCCGGGTGACGATCCCGTGGCGATCCAGCAGCGCCAGCGCGGTCGCGTGGAGTCGCTCGGTCGGCGATCCAGTCCGGGGCGCGACGAGCGACCAGCGCCCGGCCGCCTCGGGCGGCCCGAGTGCCGTCAGCCGTCCCGGCCCACGGCGCCGCATGCTGCTCCCGCCGGTCCGCTTCCAGCGCAGCGCGCGGAGTGGCGCGAACGTGTCGTTCGTGACCTCGCCGGCCCACACGAGATCCCAGAGCGCGTCGAGGACCTCCCGATCCGGGCCGCGGCCGGCGGCGGCGTACAACTCCCGATAGAACGATGCGCCGCGCCCGGCCAGGTGCTCGCGGATCGCCTCGTGCCGGGGATCCGCCGGACGCTCGCCGGCATCGACCGGACCGGCCGGCCGGAGGAGCTCGCGACCCGGCCGGACGAGTGCAATCCGCCCGTCGTCGCGGCCGAGGCTGCCGCGCCCGACCCATGCGACCTCGCCGAGCGCGCCGAGCTCGTCGAGCAGGCGCGGCTGGTAGCCGGGCACCCGGGCCGGCAGGATGTCGCGCTCGAGGACCGACGCGGGCAGGGCGACCCCGGCCAGCTGATCGATCACCTCGGCCAGGCGCTCGAGGGCGGCGTTCTGGCGGAGTGGCGGACCGGCCACACCGACCGCCGCGACCCCCTGCCAGGCCGGCAGGAACCGGGCGAACGCGGCCGGGTCGACCGGCTCGACTTCCTTGCGGAGCCGAGCCAGCGAACGGCGTCGAAGCAGCCGCAGCACGTCCGGGTCGATCCAGTCGCGCTCCGCGCCGCCGGGCCGGAACTCGCCGCGCAGGATCGTGCCGGCCGCCAGGAGCCGCTCCAGGGAGTCCCCGACGACACCGGCCGGCAGCCCCCAGCGGCGTGCCGGCTCCGGGGTGAGGAACGGGCCATGGGTTCGGGCGTAGCGCGCCAGCAGCCCGTCGAGCGCCCCGACGGCCGGACCGAGGAACGCGGCGGGGACGCCCGCCGGGGGCGAGACGCCGACCCCGTCGCGGTAGCGGGCGACGTCCTCGATCGCGATCCAGCGATCGTCGCCTGCGATCCGGGCGGCGACCGCGCGTCGCGAGGCGATCAGCTCGGTCAGCCACGCGTCGCCGGCAGCGGCGCCCCCCTCGGACCGCGCCGCGATCTCGTCGGCGGACAGGTCGCCCAGCCGGCGCAACAGGTCATGGAGCTGGTCGGCGGTCGTGGCTAGCCGGTCCTCGGTCAGCGACTGGAGGCTGAGCTCGAGGTCGGCCAGGGCGTCCGGGTCGAGCAGCTCGCGCAGCTCCTCCTGGCCGAGGAGCTCGCGGAGGAGGTCGCGATCGAGGGTCAGGGCGCCGGCCCGCCGCTCGGCCAGCGGCGCGTCGCCGTCGTACATGTACGCGGCGACATAGTCGAACAGGAGCGAGCTCGCGAACGGGCTGGCCTTCGGCGTCTCGACGCTGTGGATCGCGATCTCGCGTCGGGCGATCCCGCCCAGGACGTCGCGCAGCGCCGGCAGGTCGAAGACGTCGGACAGCACCTCGCGATACGTCTCGACCAGGATCGGGAACGAGCCGTAGCGCGAAGCAACCGCGAGCAGGTCCGCGGCCCGTTGGCGCTGCTGCCAGAGCGGCGTCCGGGTCCCGGGTCGGCGACGCGGCAGGAGGAGCGCCCGCGCGGCGTTCTCCCGGAAGCGCGACGCGAACAGGGCCGACGAGCTCACCTGACCGACGACGATGTCCTCGACGTCCTCGGGATCCGGGAAGAGCAGCTCCTCGGCGATCGAGACGACCTCGTCGCCATCCGGCAGCCGGATCGCGATCCCGTCATCCGACCAGATCGTCCGGACCTCGCCGGCCAGGCGCTCGCCGAGGCGTGCCTCGAGGGCCAGCGACCACGGAGCGTGAACCCGGCCACCGAACGGCGTCAGGATCACGAGCCGCCAGTCGCCGAGCTCGTCGCGGAAGCGCTGGACCACGATCCGCTTGTCGGTGGGGAGGGCGCCTGCTGCCTCGCGCTCGTCCTCGAGATAGGCGACGAGGTTCTCGGCCGCCCAGGCGTCGAGGTCGTGGTGGTCGCGAAGACGCTTGATGACTGCCGTTCGCCCGCGCGCGCCCCGGCCGAGATCCGCTTCGGCCTCGCCGACGAACGACCCGAGCGCCCGCCCCAGCTCGATCGGCCGGCCGACCGCATCGCCATGCCAGAACGGCAGCTTGCCCGGGCACGCCGGGCGCCGGCGAGACCGTGACCCGGTCGTGGGAGATCTCCTCGATCCGCCAGCTGCTGGCGCCGAGCGTGATCACCTCGCCGGTCCGGCTCTCGTAGACCATCTCCTCGTCGAGCTCGCCGACGCGCCGGCCGGGCGTGCCCGCCTCGCCGACCATGAACACGCCAAAGAGGCCGCGATCCGGGATCGTCCCCCCGCTCGTCACCGCCACGACCCGGGCGTCGCGCCGGCCGGCGATCACGTCGGTCGTGCGATCCCACGTGACCCGCGGCTTCAGCTCCGCGAACTCGTCGGACGGGTAGGCGCCCGACAGCATCCCGAGGACGCCCTCGAGGACCTCCCGGCTGAGCGTCTCGTACGGCGTGGCGCGGGTGATCGTCGTGAGCAGGTCGTCGACGGTCCAGTCGTCCATGACGGTCATCGCCACGATCATCTGGGCGAGGACGTCGAGCGGATTGCGGGGGATGGCGGTGGCCTCGATCGCGCCCTCGTGCATTCGCCGCGTCACGACGGCCGCTTCGAGCAGGTCGCCGCGGTATTTCGGGAAGATCACGCCCTTGCTGGGGGCGCCGACCTGGTGGCCTGCCCGCCCGACGCGCTGGAGGCCGCGAGCCACCGAGGTTGGGCTTTCGACCTGGATGACGAGGTCGACGGCGCCCATGTCGATGCCGAGCTCGAGGCTGCTGGTCGCGACGATCGCGGGGCTCCGGCCGGCCTTCAGGTCCTCTTCGATCTGGATGCGCTGCTCGCGGGCCACGCTTCCGTGGTGGGCGCGAACGAGCTCCTCGCCCGCCAGCTCGTTCAGGCGCTGGGCGAGACGCTCGCTGAGGCGGCGCGAGTTCGTGAAGACGATCGTGCTCCGGTGCTCCCGGATCAGCTCGAGGATCCGGGGGTGGATCGCCGGCCAGATGCTGACCCGGGCCTCGGGTCCGGCGGCCGGGCCTCCGGGCTGCTGGTCCAGCGGAAGGAGCTCGCCCGGCTTCGTCATGTCCTCGATCGGGACGATCACCTGGAGGTCCAGCGCCTTCCTGCCGCCGGCGTCGACGATCGTCACGTCGCGGTCCGGTCCGACCCCGCCCAGGAACCGGGCGATCAGCTCGAGCGGTCGCTGCGTCGCGCTGAGACCGATCCGCTGCGGTGGGGTTGCCCCGTCGCGGGCCACCACGAGCCTGTCGAGCCGCTCCAGGCAGAGCGCGAGATGGGCACCGCGCTTGGAGCCGGCGATCGCGTGGACCTCGTCGACGATCACGTGCTCGACCCCGCGGAGGACGTCGCGCGCCTGGCTGGTCAGCATCAGGTAGAGCGACTCCGGGGTCGTGATCAAGATGTCCGGCGGGCGCCGCGCGATGGTCCGGCGATCCTCGGCGGGCGTGTCGCCGGTCCGGCTGGCGACGGTGATGTCCGGAGCGGGGACGCCGAGCCGGGCCGCGGCCAGAGCGATCCCGGCCAGTGGCGCCCGGAGGTTGCGCTCGACGTCGTAGGTCAGGGCCTTGAGCGGGCTGACGTACAGGACGCGGATGCTGCCGGGGTTCTGCTTCGTGGGGGTGGCGCGGGGCGGGCTGGCGGCCAGACGGTCCAGCGTCCACAAGAAGGCCGCGAGCGTCTTGCCGCTGCCGGTCGGGGCGTGGATCAGCGTGTGGTGGCCGTCGGCGATCGCCGCCCAGCCCTCGGACTGGGCCTGGGTCGGCGCCGCGAACGAGCTCTCGAACCAGGCCCGGACGGCCGGCGAGAAGGGCGCCAGCGGATCGTCGATCGGGTCCTTGGCAGCGGGCTTGCGAGGCGGGGTCGACACAGTGGCCACGGGACTCGGAAGTATAGGCGTCGGCACCGATTTCGACCACCCGTTCGAAATCGTCCGCGGCGGATGACGATGTGTCATGGCGGCCGGGTCGCCCGGGCGCAGGCTTCGTCCTGACCCGACCATCGAGCCCATCTCGGGCGATGTCGGAAGATCGGCTTCATGACGAAGGGCGGATGGGCCCGACCTCCTCCGAGCCGATCCGTCCTGATCCGTTCGGAGACCCGGGTTCCCCGACCCGGGTCTCCCGTTTCCGGCGGGGCCTCAGCCCCGCCGGGCCTGATGGTCGGCGAGACCTCCCATGTGGGCCCACAGTCGACGAATCGGCGTTCGGGCGCCGAGCGCGGGCTCTTCAACCTCCATTCGTGCGCTGACAGCCCACGAATGGCCCGCGAACCGTGTGATTCGCGTCCGCAGCCCCGAAATCGTCGACTCTCAAGCCACAGGACCCGGGCGGAGGACGCTCGGATGAGCGCCACGTAAGGACCATGCGGTCTTCTTCGCGGATGGCGAATCCTCGAAGCCGCCGGGATCTGCGGACCGCGACGGGCCGCGCTGCGAGCGACCTTCGACGTCGCCTCGGAGCCGACCTTCGTCGGCATCGCCTGGACGCGGGACTCTCGCTGCGGGCCGTCGCGAAGGCGGCCGGCATCGATCCTTCGCACCTGTCGGCCATCGAGCGTGGTGCGCGGGAGGCAAGCCTCGCGGTGCTGGCGGCGGTCGCACAGGTGCTCGGATTGGACGTGGCGATTCGACTGTTCGCGGCTACCGGTCCATCGATCCGTGATCGCCACCAGGCACCGATCGTCGAGGCACTCCTCGCCAGCTTGAGCCCACGATGGCGTTCGCATGTCGAGGTAGCCGTGCGGCGCCCTGTTCGCGGTGTCATCGACGTGGTCCTGGTTCGTGACGAGCTCGTCGTTGCAGTCGAGGTGCACTCTGAGCTCCGCAGCGTCGAGCAGATCATTCGCTGGTCCAGCGCCAAAGCGGAGGCGCTGCCGTCAGCAGACCTCTGGGCGCGCCTTCTGCGGCGAGCTCCGCCGCACATCGATCGTCTCCTCGTGATTCGCGCAACACGCGCCAATCGGGCCATCGTCGACGCCCATCGGAACACGTTCGACGCAGCATTTCCCGCATCCACGGGGTCTGTGATCGCGGCCCTTCGCGACGGCGCCCCTTGGCCGGGCCCCTCACTTCTCTGGGCGACAACGGCCGCAGGGTCCGCAACGATCGTGACTCGAGCGAGCGCGCGAGATCGGTGAACTCCTCAGCCGCGCGCCACGGCCTCGCGCAACCGGGGAATGACCGACCCTCGAACTCCTTCGACCGTTCGCTCGATCGCGCGCGCCACCGCCGGCTCGGTGGGCGTGGGCGGGTCGTCGAACGTCCGCGGCAGGGGCGCCTGGCCGTAGCGTCGCGCTTCGGCGTCCCACTGCTCGCGCCACGTCTCCGGGGTCTCGGCCGGCGTCGCACGGTGCGCCGCGGCCAGCCACACCAGCGACCAGCTGCGCGGCACGACCCGGTACGCGTCGTAGCCGCCGCCGCCCGTCGCGAGCCAGCGCCCGCCCGCGTGCTCATGGGCGAGGTCGTGGACGAGCCGTGCGGCGGCGCCCATCGCGGTCACCGTGTTCCGGAGGTGGGCCAGGGGGTCCCAGAGGTGGCTATCGGCGCCGTGCTGGGACACGACCACGTCCGGCCCGAACTCGTCCGCCAGTTCGGGCAGGAGCGAGGTCACCGCGCCGAGCCACGCGCCGTCCCCGGTCTCGGGCGGGAGCGGGACGTTGACGATCGTCCCGGCGGCGGCGCCCTCGCCCATCTCGGCGGCGAACCCGGTCCCCGGGAACAGGTAGCGGCCGCTCTCGTGGAACGACACGGTCAGGACCCCCGGGTCCGCCGCGTGGATCACCTCGACGCCGTCGCCATGATGGACGTCGAGGTCGACGTACAGCACGCGCAGCCCGTCCTGCCGGGCCCGGGCGATCGCGACGGCGGGATCGTTGTAGATGCAGAACCCTGATGCCCGCGATGCCATCGCATGGTGCAGCCCGCCGCCGGGATGAAGCGCATGCTCGACGTCGCCGCGAAGGATGGCCTCGATCGCCCGGAGCGAGCCGGCAGCGACGGCGGCGGCCGCGTCGTGCATGCCCGGAAATGGCGGATCGTCGCCTCCGACGCCGATCCCCGCTTCCGGCTCGAGCCAGCCGGCATCCACGTCCGAGAACCGGCGGACGACGTCGATGTAGCGGGGTGTGTGGACGAGCTCGAGCTCGTCGTCCGTCGCCGGCTCCGGGGCCAGGCCGACCTCGGCGCCGACGGCCTTGAGGAGATCGATGCCGGGACCAAACCGGCGCGGCGTGAGGGGGTGACCGGGCCCGAAGTCGTACTCGAGCGAGCGCGGGCCGAAGACGAGGAGCGGCTGGTCGGGCATGGGTGGCACGATACCGGCGATGGAACGGGTCTACACCACGCCTCTCCTCGACAAGCTCGGGATCCGGCCGGGGATGCGGGTGGCCATCGTCGGCGCGCTCGAGGACGACGACGAAGTTGTCGCGGCCGGTCCGTTCCGGGAACGGCTGACGGAGCGGACGAGCGACATCACGGACGGCCGCCCGAAGCCGGGCTCCGACATCGTCCTCGTGGCGGCCGACTCGACCGCCGAGCTGGCCGCTCTGGCGGAGCTCCGGACGCGGATCCGGCCGGCCGGCGCGATCTGGGTCGTGTCGCGCAAGGGCAAGGCGGCGACGCTCCGCGACGTCGAGGTCATCGCCGCCGCCCGCGAGCATGGCCTCGTCGACAACAAGGTCGTGTCGTTCTCGGCTGCGCGGACGGCGCTCCGCCTCGTGATCCCGGTCGCGCTCCGACCGAAGCGCTGAGGCGAGTACCATCCGGCCATGGGATCGGACCTGATCATCGTCCTCATCGTCATCCTCGTCGTCGTCCTGATCTGGCGCGGCCCGAAGACGCTGCCGAAGATCGGCCAGGCGCTCGGGCGCGGCGTGCGCGAGGCGCGGTCCGAGGCCGCCAAGCTGACCGACCGCAGGGACGACGATCCGCCCGCCTGACCGACGAGGTCAGCCGCGGAACCCATGAGCGACGCGATTCCTCCCGACGTCGAGAGCCTGCTCGAGCGTCCCGGACCCGGTCCCCATCGGACGACCATCGTCATCGGCGGGCGGCCCGTCGAAACCCTTGCGGATCTGCCGCCGCTCCGCGATCGGCTCCTGTTCGTCGGGCTGAACCCGTCGCCGGTCAGCGTCGAGGCCGGCCACTACTTCCAGGGCGATCTCGGGCTGCGCTTCTGGGGGCGGCTGATCACCGCGGCGATCCTCCCGCCCGACACGGAGATCGCCGCCGCCGATGACGCGCTCGTCGCCGCCGGACACGGCGTGACCGACCTGCTCAAGCTGCCGACGCCGCGCGACGAGGCAACCGACGAGACGCTCCGGTCGGGCGTCGGACCGCTCTGGCAGAAGGTCGCGATCTGGCGGCCGGCGGCGATCGTGTTCGTCTACAAGCGGGCGGCCGAGATCGTCGCCGCGCGGAAGCTGGCCGAGCCGTGGGGCCAGCTCGACGGCGTGGCGCTCTCCGGGCGGCCCTGCTTCCTCATGCCCGGGCCGTACGCGCCGGTCAAGGACGTCACGGCCGGTCTCAACTTCCTGCGCAACCTCGGGGCGTCACTCCCCCGCTGACGCGACGACCTCGAGGCGACCGGAACCGGCCGGCCCGAGACGGACGCGGAGATCGACATCGGCCGGCAGCGGGTCGCCGTCGCCGGCCTCGATCGTCACGTACGGGAGGTGGCGGCCCGCGCCCGGAGCGACGAGGATCGGGATCGCGAGGGGGATCGCCAGGGCCTCGGCGCCGGCGGCGTGATCCGGGTCGGTCGCGGTCAAAAGGATCGCCCGGATGGCGCCACCACGGCGGGTGACGGCGGCCTCGATCGCGTCGATGGCCGCCTCGGACGGATCGCCCGGATCGACGAGAACGAGCTCGTGTCGGCCATGGAGCGTCGCGACGCCGGTCCGTCCGGGCGTGGCTCCCGCCGCATGCATTCGGATCTCGACCCGGGCGGGCTCATCGATCGCGACCTCGGGCTCCAGCTCGCGGGCGAATGTCACGGCCCGCGCGACGTCCACCGCGGTCTCGGCCCCGATCTCGAGCAGGCGCTGGAGGACGCTCGTCGTCGGTACCCACATCGTGATCTCGCCGGACGCGACCTGCTCGAGCGCGGCCGGCGCGGTCAGCCAGCGATGGCCCGCGATCTCGTCGGGGGCGAAGCGGAGCGTCACGTCGGGCGGCAGGTCGGCGACGAAGAACCACGTCGAGAAGCGGCGCGGCATGAACCGCGGCGTCGTCCAGTGGGCGATCGGTGCGAGCCGACCGATCCCAGACAAGCTGACGGCCGTCTCCTCGCGCAGCTCGCGGAGCGCCGCGTGGTGGACGGCGAGCGCTTCGCCCGGCGCCAGGTTGTCGCCGAGCGACCGGGCGGCCCCCAATGCGTCCCGCGCGGGATCGGACGACGAGGACGCCGAGTCCTCCGGGTCGACCTTGCCGCCCGGGAAGACGTGGAGGTCGGCGCCGAAGGCCATCGACGCCGGCCGCTGGGTGAGCAGCACCTCCGCGCCGTCGCGCCCTGGGCGAAGCAGGACGACCGTCGCGGCCGCGACCGGGACGACGGGCGTCACCAGACGGTCGACGCAGCCGCGAGCTGGTCGACGAGGGTCGCCGGATCCGTGACGGGCAGGCGGCACGTGAAGTGCTGGCAGACGTAGGCCGTCGGGCGACCGTCCAGCGCGATCCGATCTGCCAGCAGGGGCACGGCCGACGAGCCCGGATCAGCCGCGACGGCAACGACGAGATCCGCCCGCCCGCCGGCGCGGGCAACGTCGAGGAGTGCCCGAGTCGCAGGGTCGTCCGGTTCTCCGACGATTGCGAGCTCGACGATCCCGCCGACGGCCAGCTCGGCCGCGGAGAGCCAGTTCGCGAACCCGGTCGGATAGCGCTCGAGGTAGGTGGTCACGGTTGCCAGGGCGCGGTCGGCGGTGACCCCGTACCGGTTGTCGCCCGTGAGCGCGGCGAGGCGAAGGAGCAGGCGGGTGGCCATCGATCCGCCGGCTGGCGTCGCGTTGTCCTGCGGGTCCTTCGGCCGCGTCACGAGCGTCTCGTGGTCGTCGGCGGTATCGAAGAAGCCGCCAGCCGGGTCGACGAAGTGCCCGAGGATCGTGTCGGCGAGCTCGCGCGCGGCGACGAACCAGCGCTCTTCGAAGGTCGCCTCGTAGAGGGCGAGGAGCCCGTCGGCGAGATCGGCGTAGTCCTCGAGAACCCCGTCGCCGGTCGAGCGTCCGTCCTTCCACGAGCGCCCGAGGCGACCGTCGGGGCGGCGCAGGCCGACCAGGATCTGGTCTGCGGCTGCGGTCGCCGCCGCGCGATAGCGCTCCGCGACGGGCGACGCCAGGAGCCGCGCGGCATCGGCGAACGCCCCGATCGCGAGCCCATTCCAGGCCGCCAGCGCCTTGTCGTCGCGCGCGGGCTGGGATCGCGTGGCCCGCCGCGCCAGGAGCCGCCCGCGGGCGTCGGCCAGCCGCGCCTCCCGGCCAGGATCGACGACGCCGTCGTCCCCGGCCGCGGGCTGGAGCCGCGAAAGGATCGTCCGGCCCTCCCAATTGCCGTCGTCGCGCACCCCGTAAACGGCGGTGAAGAGCGGCGCGTCGTCGCCGAGAACCTCACGGACCTCGGCCGCCGACCACGTGAAGGTCGAGCCTTCGACGCCCTCGGTGTCGGCATCCTGGCTCGCCGCGAACGTTCCGTCCTCGCGGCGAAGCTCGCGGAGCAGGTACTCGAGCACGCCCTCGGCCACGCTGCGGTACGCCTCGATCCCGAGCACGGCCCAGGCGCGGAGATACGTCCGGGCGAGCTGCGCGTTGTCGTAGAGCATCTGCTCGAAGTGGGGCACGAGCCAGATCGGATCGGTGGCGTAGCGATGGAACCCGCCGCCAAGCTGGTCGCGAATCCCTCCGTCGGCCATCCGGTCGAGCGTGTAGCGGACCATCGCGATCGGCCGCTTGTCGCCGGCGGCGATCCGGGCGAGCAGGAAGTCGAGCGTCATCGGCTGGGGGAACTTCGGCGCGGCGCCCCAGGAGCCGTTGAGCGTGTCGAACCGCGCCTGGAGGGCGTCTACGGAGCTGCTCAGGAGCTCCGCGGTCGGCGCCGGGCCGTCGGTCGGGAGCCGGTTCTGGGCGACGAGCGTGTCGACGAGCCGCTGGCCGGCGGCAACCACGTCGAGCCGCTGCTCGCGCCAGGCCCGGGCGGCTCCGGCCAGCACGTCGCGGAAGCTCGGCAGCCCGTGGTGCGGCTGCGGCGGGAAGTACGTCCCACCGAAGAACGGGCGGCCCTCGGGCGTCAGGAAGACGCTCATCGGCCAGCCGCCCTGGCCGGTCATTGCCTGGACGGCGCCCATGTACACCTGGTCGAGATCCGGCCGCTCCTCGCGATCGACCTTGATCGCGACGTAGTCGCGGTTCAGGTCGGCGGCGGTGGCCGCGTCCTCGAAGCTCTCGCGCTCCATGACGTGGCACCAGTGGCACGCGGCGTAGCCGATCGACAGGAAGATCGGCCGGTCGAGCTCCTTCGCTCGAGCCAGGGCCTCGGGCCCCCACGGGTACCAGTCGACGGGGTTGTGGGCGTGCTGGAGGAGGTAGGGGCTCGTCTCTCCGGCGAGTCGGTTGGCCATGGCCGAATGGTAGGCGCGAACTCGCTACCCTTCGCGGATGCGCTACGGACTCTGCCTCCCGAACTTCACGACGCTCGCCACTCCGGACGCGATCGACGCGGTCGCCGGGCTCGCCGAGCGGCTCGGCTGGGACTCGGTCTGGACGACCGACCACGTCCTCGTCGACTCGAGCGAGCGGGCCGATGAGTACCAGACGAACTACGACGCCATCCAGACGCTGGCCTGGGTCGGGGCGCGGTATCCGACGATCAAGCTCGGGACGTCGGTGATCGTCGTGCCGCAGCGGAACGCCGTCGTGCTCGCGAAGGAGCTCGCGTCGCTCGATGCCTTCAGCGGCGGGCGGGTGATCGCCGGCGTCGGGGTCGGCTGGAGCGAGCACGAGTTCGCCAACCTCGGGATGAGCGACCGGTTCGCCGTCCGTGGCGCCTACCTCGAGGAGACCATCGCGCTCTGGCGCCACTTGTGGGGCGGCTCGGGCGAGCCGTTCCGGGGCCGCTTCCACCAGCTCGAGGACTATGTCTTCGGGCCGCTGCCGCCGCAGGGCGCCGACCTGCCGATCTGGATCGGCGGCCGAGCCGACAAGGCACTCGAGCGGACCGGCCGGGCCGCCGACGGGTACCACTCGTCCGCCTCGTCACCCGAGGCGGTGGGCCGCCGGCTCGCCGTCATCCGCGCGGCGGCCGAGGCCGCCGGCCGCCCGATGCCGACGCTGTCGGCGCGCGTGCGGGTGGAGTTCGACGAGCCGGTCCGGTCGGCCGAGGCGCGCTCCTACGCGATGCGCGGTGGGGCGAACGACGTGAAGGAGGAGATCGCGAAGTGGACGGCGCTCGGCATCGCGCACCTCGCCCTCCACTTCGATGTCGCGACCGCCGACCAGATGCTGGCCGATGCCGAGCGGTTCGACCGCGAGGTCGTGCGCTAGGGGCTCGCGACCTACCTCGGTCGTGCTCCGGAGACGGATCCCGCCGAGCGGCCCTCCGGATCGATCGCGCCGATGTCGGCGTTCGCGATCGTCGTCCGAACCAGCTCGGGCCGTGGAGTCGGCACGACGCGTGGCGTTCGCGCCTCGATCCGGCGCAGCCAGAACCATCCGCCGACGCCGACGGCGGTGGTTGCGAGCGCCCCGATGAACAGTGCCAGCGGGACGCCCCAGGCCGACGCAACGGCGCCCATCAGCAGCCCGCCCGCCGGCACGGAGCCCGCGAACACGGTCGTGTACACGCTCATCACCCGGCCGCGGAGCTGGTCCGGGACCGCGAGCTGGATCGTGGCATTCGCCGAGACCGCCATCGCGATCGCGCCGGCGCCGGCGATCATCATCGCGAGCAGCGAGATCGGGAAGGACATCGACAGAGCCAGCACGATCGACGCGAGACCGAGGGCGATCGCGCCGAACGCGATCGGGCGCGGGCCGGGCTTCTTCTTGAACGCGACCCACAGGGCGGCCGCGGTCGAACCGATGCCGGAGGCGGCCATCAGGAACCCGTAGCCGGACGCGCCGACGTGGAGGATGTTGTCGGCCAGCGGCGGGACGAGGACCTGGAAGTTCATCCCGAACGTCGCCCCCAACCCGACGATCACGACCCCGAGCAGGACGCGCGGCGTCGAGCGGACGTAGCGGGCGCCCTCGGCCAGGTTCTCGACGACTGCCGACCAGGTGGTCGGGCGCGGGCTGGGCGGCACCGGGCGCAGCTCGTGGTCGCGCATCGCGGCGTAGCTCGCGATGACCGCGAGGAAGGTGATCCCGTTGATCAGGAACGCGATGGAGATGTCGAACGCGCCGATGAGCAGGCCCGCAGCGGCCGGGCCGAGGATCCGCGAGGCGTTGAACAGCGCCGCGTTGAGCCCGACAGCGTTGGCGACATCGTCACGACCGACCATCTCGACCGCGAACGCCTGGCGGGCGGGCATGTCGACGGCATTGGCGATCCCGAGCAAGGCCCCGAGGACCATCACGTGCCAGACCTCGACCACGCCGGTCGCCGTCAACCCGAACAGGATGAACGCGAGGAGCATCGAGGCCATCTGGGTCGCCATGAGGGTCTGGCGCTTCGGAAGCTGGTCGGCGATGACCCCACCGAACAGCCCGAACAGGATCACCGGTCCGAACTGGGCCAGCGACACGAGGCCGAGCCACAGCGGATCGTGGGTCAGCTGCAGGACGAGCCAGCCCTGGGCGACCTGCTGCATCCAGGTCCCGGTCAGCGAGATCGCCTGGCCCGCGAAGAACAGCCGGTAGTTGCGGTGTCGGAAGGCGCGAGCGCCCTGGAACGAGATCGTCATCGCGGCGACTTGGCCGCGCGCGCGGGCGAGGCTGCGCGGGCCGGACGTGCATGGTCGTGCGGCGCCGGCTCGACGCCCGCCTCGACCTCGGCGATGTGATCCAGGAGGTGCTCGCGGCGGCCATCGGCCTCCTCGATCATCGTCGACAGCCGACCGAGCTTGGCGCGGAGCGAATTGATCTGGCGATCGACCCGAGCGAGGGCGTCGTCGAGGATCGCCCGGCGCTCCGCGGCATCAGTCGCGGAGCGGAAGCGTGCCCGGTTGCGGGCCCGGGCGACGTCGTCTTCGAGCAGCTGGCCGATCTCGGCCAGGCTGAACCCGGCGTCGTCGCGGAGGCCCTTGATGAAGCGCAGCCGCTCGATGTCGTCGGCGTCGTACTGGCGATAGTCGCCGCCCGATCGGCCGGCCGGTTCGAGCAGGCCGAGCTCCTCGTAGTAGCGGATCGTGCGCGTCGTGAGTCCGAGCGCCGCGGCGACCTCCTGGATCCGGAGGAGCGGAGCGGCATCCGGCTCGGCGACGGCCGCAACGGGATCGAGGTGGTCGAGATGGCTCATGCGCCATCATGATGCCACAAGGTTGCCGTTGACGTAAAGGTTAAGGCTTCCGACTCGTGACACCAGACGCCTCGAACACCGCGCTCCGGCGTCCGGCGGCCTCTGCGCGGTCATGGTGGCGGAACCGCATGGCGTCCCGCGACCGTCTGATCGGGGCAATCGGGCGTGCCGTGATGCGAACCGGGTGCCCGCGGTGCACGGGGTCACCGAGATCGCGCGTGAACCTTTGGATAACGGAAACTGAATGTTCAATGGGTATGGTCCGTCGAGGTCCGGCGGACTATCGTTCGAGTGACTCCAGGGAGCTTCAAATCGGCGTGACTCGGCAATCCGGCGGTGGCCGCATGGGCGGCGCCCGCCTCGTTCTGTTGGCCGCCCTCGCCGCCCTCGTCCTGGGCGCGGGTCCGCTCGCCCCGCGGGCGGATGCGGCCGCAGCCCGGGTCGCCCCAAAGGTCGTGCTGATCGTCGGGCCGGCGGGAGGGGCGACGCCCTACTACCGGCGCCTCGCCGACGAGGCCGCCGCGGCCGCCACGAAGCTCACGCCGAACGTCGTCAAGGTCTACTCGCCGGACGCCACCTGGACCAACGTCAAGGCCGCGCTCCAGGGCGCATCGGTCGTGGTCTATCTCGGTCACGGCAACGGCTGGCCGAGCATCTACCGCGAGGCGCTCTACCCGCTGACGCAGAACGGCTTCGGGCTGAACCCCCATGCCGGCGCCGCCGATTCGCACCAGTACTTCGGCGAGGAGCAGATCGGCTCGCAGATCAAGCTCGCCAAGGACGCGGTCGTGATCTTCAGCCACCTCTGCTACGCGAGCGGCAACACCGAGCCGGGTCTCGCGGAGGGCACGCTCGCCCAGGCCCAGCAGCGCGTCGACAACTACGCTGCCGGCTTCTTCCGGGCCGGGGCCGGGGCAGTCATCGCCGACGCCTACCTCGCGCCGACGTACTACCTCCAGTCGATCCTGCGCGGCGCGCGGAGCATCGACTCGATCTGGAAGAACGCCCCGAACCGCAACGATCACTTCCTGCGGTTCGCCAGCCAGCGGACCAAGGGCGCGATCGCCCAGATGGATCCCGACAACGTCGATTCCGGCTTCCATCGCTCGATCGTCCTCAAGGCGAAGCTCACGAGCGGCCAGGTGGTCGGCAACGCGGTGATCGAGCCGAGCTGTCCCCGTCATCCCGATCGAGCCCTCGCTGATCGGGCTGGGCGTGACGTTCGGCGCACCGGACCTGACGACGCCACCGACGGCCGGTGCGAAGACCAACCTGACGCTGCCGATCGCGAGGGAGGCTGCCGCCCTGCTGCCGGCCGAGCTGATGGTCGGGACGCGCTGGGATCGCCTCGACGCGGGCACGCCCGCGAGCCCGGCCGGCCCGGCCGCGCCCGTGACCCCGGCACCGGCGGCCTCGCCAGGCCCAAGCCCGGCGGCCGGCACCCCGACCGTGAACGGAAACGATCCCGGAACGACCGCGCCGGCCGATCCGGCCATCGATCTGGTCGTGCCGGAGCGTGCCGGCGAGGTCGTCGCCCCCGTTCTGGCCAAGAGGCTGAAGAGCGGTGGCATCTCCGTCCCGGTGACCGTCCCATCGACCCCGGGCCTGTACCGCCTCGTCGCCACGGTCCATCGACCGGACGGCGTGGCCTACGACGCCTCCACCCAGGCGCTCGTCCCGGCTCTCGTGGTCCGCGTCACCGGCCCGCTGACCGCGACGTACAGTGCGCCGCCGACGGCGACGGCCGCCGCCGCGGCCCCGTTCCAGATGAACGTCCGGGTCACGAACCTCGGCCGCAGGGCGTGGGGTCACGTGGCCGAGACGCACTCGGTCGGTGCGGCGGAGCTCGTGCCGGCCAAGCGGGCCACGCTGGTTGCCCGCTGGGTCGACCTCGGCGGGGTCGGCGCCACCTCGACGCCGGCCGCGATGTTCGCCAGCTCGATCCTGCCGGCCGGGATGGCGCCGGGTGCGTCCGTCAACGTGGCGTTCCGGCTCGTGGCGCCTGCCGCTGCGGGCGAATACCTCCTCGTCCTCGATGTGCTCGATCCCACGACCGGGTCGCTCGCGGCGGCCGGCGTGCCACCCGGCATCGTCCGAATCACCGTCACCCGCTAGCGTCGGGCCAGACGCGCGCGAGACGCCGCGGGTCTAGGATTCGCCCGTGACCGAGGCATCCGTTCCCGGGTTCAAGCCGAGCATCCACGGCTTCCACTTCGCCAACGCCTGGCCATCCGGGCCGACCGTCCGGCTCGGGCCGCTCGATCCGCGGATCGTCGGGGTCGGCGACGCGTCGACGGGGCTGTGCGGCGGGATGGTCTACACGGTCGCCGATCTGTTCGCGGCCGGCGTCGCCGTCCCCCCCGATCGAGAGCCGCCGGCCAACGGCTCGCCCCGCTTCAAGTCGATCGTGCGACGCCAGGTCGAATCCCTTGCCTACCTGTCGGTCCCCGTCCGGTTCTGGCGGCGCATGGCGCTCGGCGGCTCGTTCGGCGGCGATCGCGCCCGATCGACCCTCGAGCGCGAATGGCCCCGGGCGCAGGCGGACCTCGACCGGGGCCGCCTCGTCCCGATCGGGTTGATCCGGGTCGCCGCCCGGGACCCGCGGAACCTCACGCGCAACCACCAGGTGATCGCCTGGGGCTACGTCGAGGACGGGCGGGAGGTGACCCTCCGCATCTACGACCCGAACTGGCCGGATCGCGACGACGTCTCCATCACGATCCATCTCGACAACGCCCTGCGCCCGACGAGCCTGAGCCAGTCGACCGGCGAGTCGCTTCTCGGCTGGTTCATCCTGCCCTACTCGGCGAAGGACCCCGCGGCCTTTCGTTGAACGGCGGCCGGGGCGGGAGCTGAGCCGGTACCCCGTTCGATTTGCCTCACACCGGCGGCAGCACTTGAGCGTCGGTCTGGGCGCCGGCGAACAGGTCGCCGACCCGCTCGACCCGCTCGACCACCGTTCGGATCGTCCAGCCGTCCGGCCGCAGCGTCGGATCGTCGAGCTCGTCCCACGCGATCGGCGCCGACACCGGGGCGCCCGCGGAGGGTCGCACGGCGTACGGCGCGACGAGGGTCTTGATCGTGGCGTTCTGGGTGTAGTCGAGACGCGCCTTGCCGCCCCGGTTTGCCTTCGCCCAGTCCCATGACACGAGGTCCGGCACGGTCGATCCGATCGCGCGGCTGATCCGCTCGACCCAGTCGCTCGTGTCGGAGAACGAGTAGCGCGGCTCGATCGGGATCCAGATCTGGATCCCGCGCTTGCCGGTGGTCTTCGGATAGCCGCGGACGCCGAGGTGCTCGAGCGCGGTCCGGTAGAGCCGGGCCAGGACCAGCGTCTCGTCCCATGTCGTCTTCGTGCCCGGGTCGATGTCGATCAGGGCGAACGTCGGGCGCGACGGATCCTCGAGCCGGGAGGTCCAGGCGTGGACCTCGAACGCGGCCTGGTTGCCGAGCCAGCACAGGGTGGCGACGCGATCGGCGATGAGATGCTCATTGGCCTTCCGTCCGTCGACCCCGACCTCGCGCCAGCGCCGGAGCCAGCCCGGCGCCGACTCGGGAATGTCCTTCTGCCAGAAGCTCGGCCCGTTCGCGCCGTTCGGGAAGCGCTGGAGGTTCAGAGGCCGCTCGGCGAGGTGGGGCAGCATCGTCGGGGCGATCCGGGCGAAGTAGCCGATCAGGTCGCGCTTCGTCACCGGCGGCACGGACGCGTCCGACGCCGGCGGTCCGAAGAGGACCTTGTCGAGGTTGGTCAGCTTGAGATCGTCGCCACGCTTGCCGCCGACGTGCCAGACCCCTTCGGCCGCCATGGTCGCGAGCCGCTCGAGCTCGTCGGTCTCCGCGACTTGCGGCAGGTCGGCCCCGCCGCCAGACGCGGGGCGCTTGGTGGCCGCGGCCCGCTTGCCGGGCTTGGCCGACGTCGACGTGCCTTCCCCGGCCGGCTTGGTCGCCCTCGCCTTCGACGTCGCGGTCGTGGCCGCCGGAGCGGCGGCTCGCTTCGGGCTCATGTCCGCATTCTCCCCGGTCTCGGGCTCGGACGCCTCGGCGGCCGCCACCGCCTGCGCCGACGCGACCGCATCCTCGCGGACGACGAGCCGCGGATCACGTCCCACCTCGATCCCCTTGAATGCGGTCTGGCGGACACTCCCGTCGCGGGTCCAGCCGCCGAGCTCGGCCCGGATGACGAGCTCCGGCCGGATCCAGGTGACGCCGTTGAGATCGCCGCCCCAGCGGCCGCGATAGTCCTTGGGCGGCGGCGGGTCGAACGGTGGGGCGTCGGTCACGAGCGGCGTCATCGCCGCGAGGAGCCGCTTGCGGGTCGACGCGGTGAAGCCCGAGCCGACCTTGCCCGCGAACCGGAGGTGGTCGCCCTCGTACACCCCGACAGCAACGGCGCCGAGATCGCGGGCGTTGCCCTCGCCGGGCGTCCAGCCACCGACGACGAGCTCCTGCTCGGGCCGGATCTTCAGCTTCAGCCAGGCCGGCGTCCGCTTGCCCGGCTCGTAGCGCGAGCGGCGGAGCTTGGCGACGATGCCCTCGAGGCCCTGCGCCTCCGCGGCTGCCATGAATGCCTCGCCCTCGCCGACGACGTGCGACGCGAACCGCACGCGATTCGTCTCGCGCAAGACGCTCCGGAGCAGCCGCTTGCGGTCCTCGAGCGGGACGTTGAGGAGCGAGCGCCCGTCGAGGTAGAGCAGGTCGAACACCTGGTACACGAGTGGCCCGGTCGGCGCACCTGCCGCGGCCGCGGCCGCCCGACCCGGCCCGCGCCGCTGGCTGATCCGTTCCTGGAGGAGCGAGAAGTCGGGCCGGCCCTCCTCGTCCAGCGCGACCACCTCGCCGTCGACGATCGCCTCGCGCGCGTCGATCCAGGTCGGCGGCGAGAGGAGGCTCGGGAAGTAGGTCTCGGCGTCCTTGAGGCTGCGCGTCCAGAGCTTCGCCGTGCCGTCGCGGATGACGGCCTCGACCCGGTAGCCGTCCCACTTGATCTCGTACAGCCAGTCGGGGTCGCTGAAGGCGCGGGTCGCGAGGGTCGCAAGCATCGGCTCGATCCGGTCGGGCATCGGCTTCGCAACGGCCCCGGTCAGGTCGATCTCGGCGAGGGCCGCCGGCTGCTCGCTGATCCAGATCGCGTCGCGGTTGGCCTTGACCTCGTCGTTCGTCCGCCCGGTCCGGACGCTCTGCGGATGGTCCTCGGCGTCCCAGCCGGCAACGGCGGTGGCGTCCTTCTTCTTGATCAGGAGCCACTGCTCGCTGTCGTCCTCGAACGCGGTCGTCGGGGCGCTGCCGGGCCGGCGGCTCGTCCGGACGATCGTGAACCGGCCCTTCACCTTCTGGCCCGACAGGACGAACTTCAGCTCGCCCTTCTCGACGGCGGCGGCCGGATCGGGCGTCTCGGCCTCCGGCGTCCAGGTCCCCCAGTCCCACACGATCACGTCGCCGGCGCCGTACTGGCCGTGCGGGATGACGCCCTCGAAGTCGAAGTACTCGATCGGGTGATCCTCGACGTGGACGGCCATCCGGCGGATCGTCGAGTCGAGGGTCGGGCCCTTCGGGACGGCCCAGCTGACGAGGACGCCGTCGATCTCGAGCCGGAAGTCGTAGTGGAGCCGGGTCGCGCGGTGGCGCTGGACGACGAACCGGCCCGTGCCGCCGGCCGGGGAATTGCCGGCCGGCTCGGGGGTCTTGCCGAAGTCGCGCTTGCGCTTGTAGGTCTCGAGCGGCATCGCCGCTCAGTCTGGCGCGTCGGCGCGAACGACGATGGCCGCGGTCGACCGATCCGGCCGCCGTCCGGATCGTCGCCCGGCGGGCGAGCGCGGGATCAGGCGGTCTTGCGCTTGCGCGTCTTGGCCGGCGCGGCTTCCTCGGCGAGCGTGTCTGCCTTGGCCTTGGACTTCGCCGCAGTCTTCGCGGTCGAGGCCTTGCCGGCGCGTGCCTTCTTCGCCTCGGCGACGCTGACCGGCTTGTCGCTCGATCGGGCCGCCTTGGCCGCGTTGACCGACGCCTCGAGCGCGGCCATCAGGTCGATCAGCTTGCCGGTCTCTTCGGGCTGCTCGACGGCCTTGACCTCGTGGCCCTCGATCTTCGACTCGATGACCTGCATCAGCGCGTCGCGGTACTCGTCCTTGTACTCGGAGGCGTTGAACTCGCCGGTCATCGCCGAGACGAGCTGGCGAGCCATGGCGAGCTCGGCCGGCTTGAAGTCGTAGTCCTCGTCGGGCAGGTCGAGCTCGCTCGTCGCCCGGATCTCGTCGGGCCAGTGGAGGGTGGTGAGGAGCATCGTGTCGGCGAAGGGATCGAGCGAGGCGAGCGCCTCGCGGTCCTTGATCACGACCTTGCAGATCGCCTTGAGGCCCTCCTCCTGGAGGACCGAGCGGAGGAGGTAGAAGGGCTTGCGGCCGATCTTGTCGGGCTCGACGTAGTAGGCCTGCTTGACGAAGCGGGTTTTCTCGGCCTCCTCGTCATCGGCCTTCGTGAACTGCTCGATCTCGATCGAGCGGACCGTCTTGAGGGGCACCTTCTCGAGGTCCTCGTCCGTGATCACGACGTACTCGCCAGGCGAGTACTCGTAGCCCTTCACCGTGTCGGCGCGAGAGATCGGCTTGTCCTCGACCGGACACCAGGTCTTCATCTGGATCCGCGACAGGTCCTTCTCGTGGAGCATGTTGAAGCGGATCGTGTAATCGGACTCGGTCGCGAGATAGAGCTTGACCGGGATGGTCACCAGCCCGAACTGGATCGCACCCTTCCACATCGCGCGCGCCACGGCAGGTCCTCGTGCGGTCGTGTGGGTCGCGGCGCACGTGCGGCGCGGCCGGGTTCCGCATGATACGCGGCAACGCAACCGGTCCGCCTCGCGGGAACCGGCCCGAACGTCAACGCAGGATGACGAACGCGTCCAGGTCGACCCGGCCGTTGCCGCTGAGGCGGAGCTCGATCGTGTGCGTGCCGAGCGTGGCGAAGGTCGTCGAGTACATGACGACCCGGCCGTGATTCGTGGCGGTCCGGAAGCTGACGGTCGCGCGGTAGACGCCGTCGACGTACACAGCGGCGGAGCCACGCGTGCTGCTGGTCGGCGCGACGATCGCCACGCCGCGGCCGCTGAACGTCGTCCGAGCGCGGGCCCCGGCGGCCGTTGCGTACATCGTGGTCCGGTCCGAGGCGTAGGTGTACCAGGCGCGATGCCAGGTGCCGGTGTAGCTGGTCGCGCTCGAGCGATCCTGGACGAGGACGCCGGTCACGCTCGGGCCGTCGGCCCAGGCGCTCCAGTTGCCGACCGTGTCGCGGGCGCGGACGCGATAGCGATACGCCAGGCCGATGCTCTGGTTGCCGAGCTTGCTCCGGACCGTCGCGGTCGTCGCGGCGGTCGTGGTGAACGGCCCGCCGTTGACGCTCGTCTGGAGCTCGTAGCCGGCGATCCCGCTCTGGTCCGTGGCGGTCGGCCAGGTGACGCGAGTCGGAACGGTTGTGGAGCCGAGGGTCGCGTTGGTCAGCGCAGCGGTGGCCGGCGGCTGGGCGACCGGCGCCACCGACTCGACGATGACGGTCGCGGTCGCGGTGCGGGTGTTTCCGTGCTCATCTGCGCTGACCGTCAGCGGGTACGAACCTGCCGGCTTGCCGGCCGGGAACGTCACGGTCAGGGTCGAGGCGACGCCCGCAAAGCCGTAGAGGCTGGGCTGGTCGAAGGACGCGGTGGCGCCGCTGGGCAGGCCGCTGATCGACAGCCGGATCCGCTCGAACGAGGTCGTCGATCGGCTGATCGTGATCGGGAACCGTGCCGCCCCACCGGTCTCGCCGACGGTCACTGATGGGCCTGCCGCGACCGTGAAGCTGCCGCGCGGCCCGATGCGCGAGACGTCGAGAAGCCGGTCGGGCGCCCCGTCCGGGTCCGTCCAGTACTTCCAGTTGAGATTGCCGAGATAGACGAGCGCCTCGCGGACCTCGACCGGGGTGAGCTGCGGCCGGCTCTCCCTGAGCAGGGCGACGGCACCCGCGACGTGCGGCGCCGCCATCGACGTTCCCGACATGTACGCGTAGCCACCGGGGACGGTCGACCAGATGCATTTACCCGGCGCGATCAGATCGACGTCCGAGCCGCGATTGCTGAAGTCCGCAAACGAATCGTCGTTGTCATAGGTGCCCCAGGAGTAGCAGCGATTGCCACCGAGGGCGCCCGGCTTGCCGTCGGTGTCAGCCAGGGCCGAGACCGTGATGACCTCGTTGTAGGCCGCCGGGACGCGGGCGGCGGCGCTGGACGAGTCGTTGGCGGCGGCGGCCACGACGGTGACCCCGCTGGCCACGAGCCGGCAGATCGCGGCGTGGAGGATGTCGCTGTTCGTCGCGCCGCAGTTCCGATCGTCCGAGCCCCACTTCGTGACGCTCATGTTGACGCTCTCGAACCGCGGCCGGCTCGAGTCACTCGGGTCGCGCTGGGCGGCGATCCAGTCCAGGCCGCAGACGTACCAGCTGAGGAGGCCCTCGCCGGAGTCATTGAGGATCTTGACCGCCCACAGGCGGACGCCGGGGGCCACCCCAACCACGCCGGAGCCGTTGTCGATCGCGCCCACCGTGCCGGCGACGTGGGTGCCGTGGCCGTAGACGTCACGCCACAGGGCCCGGTTCGAGGTCGAGCAGTTGTAGCCGCCGGCCACGTTCAGGTCGGCTGCCGGTGTGATGCCGGTGTCGACGATCGCGACATCCGCGTCGATTCGCTCGTCGATGCCGTTGATCCTCGCGACGGCCGATCGGTCGGCTCCGATCCGAGTGATCCCGGTCGGCATCCCCTGGGCCTCGGCTTCGATCCGCTCATCGGCCACGATCATCGCAACCGCCGAATCGCGGCTCAGCGCGATGACCTTGGCCCGGTCGAGCGTGGCGCTGTAGCCGCGGATCGCGTTGCGGTAGGTCCGATCGCGCGTGAATCCGATCCGCTTGCCCTGGCGATCGGCGGCGGCGACGGCGTCGGTGCCCGGCTTCAGGACGACGATCCAGCGGTCTGTGGGGTCGGTGGCGGAGCGAACGGTTCGGTCTGTCGCATCGGCGCCCGACGGACTGGGCGTTCCGGACACGATGGGCGCCGCGACGGGCTCGTCCGGGGCGGCCGAGGGCGCCGGTTCGAGAGACGGATCGGCGGACGGGGCCGGGTCGACGGGCCCAGGGGTGGGATCGGGTGCAACGGGGTCGGGGGACGGCGTGGGCTCCGGCCGGTGGCTCGGTTCGATGATCGGGGCGGGGCTCGCGGAGGGGGCGGGCTCGGCACCGATCGCGCCACCGACGGTCGACAGGAGCAGGACCCCTGCGGCCAGGGCGGCGAGGCTGCGTCGCATGTCGAGATCTCCCGTCGAGGATCGGTTCACGAGCCGTCGCGTCGGACTCCCTCATGTCCGGTCGGTGCGACGACGTGCTCAGCGTCCGTCGCGGACGCCGCTCCAGGACAGGACCCGGTGGTCCCATGGACGGATGGGCCGCATGTCCCAACCACCCCAGACCCTAACCCACCGCTCCAAACCGATCAATTCCGCCGTCGTCATGTGTGTCGCGCCCGGGCACCACGTTCAGATCGCGGCGGCCCGCGCGGCCCGGATCTGGTCCTCGGCCTCGACGACGCGGGCGATCACGCCATCGCGCATGCGATCGAGGGCGAGCTGGAGACCCGTCGCGCTGGTCGCAATCGAGGTGAGCGTGGACTTGATCCCGCGGAGAGCGTCGAGCTCGGCGCGGACGCAGGCGAGCGCTGCTCGGACCGCCTCGACGTCGATCTCGGCTGCGACGTCGCGCAGGCTGGCGATCGCCAGGAGTCGAGCCAGCCTGATCGCGCCCTCCAGAGTCGCCGCGTCCGGGTCGGACGGATCGACGACGCAGTACACGTCGCCGGCACGGACGTCGAACGGGGCGATGCCGGCCGGGGCGTGCGCCGGGCTGAACACGACCAGCCCGACCGCCGCGACCCGGTTCTCCTTCGCCTCGCGGAGCTCCTCGCGGATCGCCCGGATCGACATCGGCCGGTCCTTGGCCTCGATCACGACCCGGACCTCCGCCCCGCCGGTCCGTGCCGGATCGACGGTCAGGACGAAGTCGCCCTTCTTGGAGCGGAGCAGCTCGCCGGTCTCGCCGCCGGTCCGGTCGACCAGATCGCCCGAGCCGCGCGACAGGTCGGCCAGCATCGCCTCGAGCGTGTCCTCGAAGTCGCCACCCTTGGCCGTCGACCGGGCCCGCTCCACGCCGCGAGCCGCGGCGGCCGCCTCGATCGCGGTGAGGCGATCGTTCAGCTTCTCGAAGCCGGCCGACACCTCGGTCCGGAACTGGTGCATCGGGGAGTGTTGGCGGGTCGGGTCGAGGAGCACGGCGAGCTTCGACGCGTCGCCGTCGAAGTACGTGCCGAGGAGCGTCCGCATCCGCCCGATCGCGCTGTCCCGCTTCGTCTCGTCGAACAGCTCGCCGACGAACGTCCGCAGCGCACCGCGGTCGCCCAGGAACTTCTCGAGCGTCCGCGGCAGGCGGCCATCGCCGTCGGCGAAGTTCGAGCGGAGCACCTGGTCGAGCGCCTCGGCCGCCTTGGCGTTCGCCTGTTCGGACGAGCGGAGCAGCTTGTCGAACTCGTCACGGACGAGATCGACATCGACGCTGACCGTCGCGTCCTGGAGCGCCGTCAGGCCGATCTTGAGGGCGCGTTCGATGAAGGCAGGGCGATCCGCGGCCTCGCGGTCGGCGACGATCGCCGCCAGCGACGCGTCGCGCACGATCAGGCGGTCGATGAGGATTCGCTCGCCATCGACGCGAACGTCCGTGGTCGGGAGCTGGAGGATCGTGCGGGCTTCCATGACCGGGACGATGACCCGGTCACGTGACACCTAGCCTGTCACGAGGAAGTCGACTCCGCCTCCGATCGGTAGATCGTCGCCTCGATCAGCCCGTGCGGCTCCGTCGTCGAGACATAGACCTCACGGTCATTGTCGATCCCGAACGGGCTCAGGTCGACGGTCCAGTGGTGGAGGTTCGGGAGCTTCATCGTGACCGACTCGACCTCGTGGTGACGCTCCAGGATGGCCTTGCCGACGATCCAGATCGACGCCTGGACGGACACGGAGTGGTGATCCGCCATCGTGTCGAGGAACGTCGTCCGGATCGAGCCGTACGACGTGTCGAAGTCGATGTCGGCGGCCGTGTCGTAGTCCCACTGCGCGGTGACCTTCGTGGCCATGATCCGGTCCTCGGTTTCCTTGAGCGTCGTGAATCGGTCGCGCGGGAAGCCGCTGAACGCCGATCGCGTCGTCTTCATCACCGACAGGCCATCGATGCCGGCCCGGACCCAGGCGCCCGCTCGGTCAACGGCCACATTCGCGGTCCGGGTGGACGACCCATCGCGGGTGAACGCGTCCGGTGCCGAGCCGATCGGACGCCAGGCATGCTCCTCGATGCCCACGATCACCTTCGCTCGACCTGCGGCTGTTCGAGGAAATGGCGCCCGAGGACGATCGCGAACGCCTCGATCGAGCCGGTCAGGTGCTCGCCGGCGAGGGCATACGCCGTGTTCTTCATCGTGTCGGTGGCGATGACGCCCGAGTTGTCGCCGTGCGAATACGACGAATCGAAGTCGCCCTCGAGCGCGATCGCGATCGTCAGGTCCCGGACGCGATGGGGCGTCGCGTGGCGGTCGACCTTGACCAGCCGGATCGCCGATTTCCCGTAGCTGTTCGAGCCGA
Source organism: uncultured Chloroflexia bacterium (assembly GCA_963746075.1). GTDB lineage: Bacteria > Chloroflexota > Limnocylindria > Limnocylindrales > CSP1-4 > CF-46. The sequence goes on along the minus strand of CAVUZY010000004.1, from coordinate 771,344 downwards.
CCTCGATCACGATGCCACCTCGGCGGGTTGTGCTGCCTTGCGAGCGCGATCGCGGGCGATCGCGACCACGTCGCGGAGCGCGCGCCGGATCTCGTCGTCGCGATCTGCGCCCAGCGCGGCTTCCATCACGGGCACCAGCTCCGGACGCGACCGGCCGTCGACGAACACGCAGAACCGGAAGCCGAACCGCGCCTCGTACGCTGCGTTGAGTCGCTCCAGGACGGCGATGGCGGCGGTGGTCTCGCGGTCGTAGCCCTGCTCGCGGAACGAGGCGGCCGACACCGACGCCGGCGGGGCGCCGAGCCGGGGATGGGCGTCGATCAGCTCGACCTGCTCGGGTTCCGGCATGGCCTCGGCGATCGCGGCCGCGCGGGCAAAGAGCGTGGACTCGTCGCGGAACGGTCGCGCGGCCGCCAGCCGCGCGAGGAACCGCGGCGCACCCTCGAACCACGGCGCCACGGCGGCGATGAACGCCTCGTCCGGGAGGGCGTCGAGCTCGGCCACCGCGACGTCGGACGCAGCCACTCAGCTGCCCCGGTACGTCGTCATCGAGAACGGCGCCAGAAGCAGCGGAACGTGATAGCTCCGCGTCGCGTCCGCGACCCGCAGGTCGATGGCGATCCGGCGGAAGAACGCATCGGCCTCGCGGCCGATGTCGAACTCGAGGCGATAGTCGCCGGCCGCCAGGGGTCGCTCGAGGAGGTCGCGGATCCGGCCGTCGCCGTCGGTCAGCGCCTGGGTCATCCGGATCGGCGCCTGGCCGACATCCAACCGGTACAGGGCCACACGAATGCCCTCGGCCGGAAGCCCGCGCTCGGTGTCGAGCACGTGGGTCGAGATCGTCGGTCGGGCGCTCTCGGCCACGGGTATCCTCCGTCCATGACGACGCTCCAGATCGAGGTCGGCGACCTCCACTTTAGCGCCCGCTGGGAGGCGGCCGCGCCGCAGACGATCGAGGCGATCCGGCGGATGCTGCCGATCCGCTCGAAGCTCATCCACTGTCGCTGGAGCGGCGAGTCGACCTGGATCCCGTATGGCGACTTCCGACCGGGTATCGACTACGAGAATCACACGTCGCACCCGGCGCCCGGGATGCTCGCGATGTACCCCGGCGGGATCAGCGAGTGCGAGATCTTCGTTCCCTACGGGGCCTGCGCGACGGCCTCGAAGGTCGGCCAGCTGGCTGCCAACCACTTCGCGTCGATCGTCCCCGACGAGGGCTGGGCCGATCGCCTGCGCGAGGTCGGCCGGCGCTGCCTGTGGGACGGAGCCCAGGAGATCGTGATCCGCGAGATCGCCTGATGGACGGCGGGTCAGTAGGGTGGCGGCACATCGACGCCCAGCCGCTCGCGCAGGATCGCCATGTCCTGACGATCGTGTTCCTGGGGCTCGTAGCCGTGGTGGAACCGGACGAGCTGAGCCGCGCCTAGACAGGGCACGACGACGGTGTCGATCGTGCCGTGGTCGAACGCGTCGGCCGGGTACTCGAAGACGCGGCCGTCGTCGCTTGGCCGGCGGCCGTGGCCCGACAGGTCGAAGGTCACCGGATGGAGGTCGACTGACCGGCCGTCGACGCCGTTCATCACGAGGCGCACGGGGAGCAAGTCGCGGGCCCGGGCGTAGCCAAGGCGGCCGAGCCGGGAGATGGCCTCGTCGAGGTCGCTCGCGTCCACGGCCAGATCGAGGTCGCGATGCGGGCGCATCTGCTGGCCGCCCAGGGCGTCGGCCGCCCAGCCGCCACCGATCCAGGCCTCGGATCCCGGCGTCACCCAACTTGACCATGACGGCGAGGACGTCGGTTGCGGACATCGGGGCAGGGCCGGTCATCGGGTTCAGCCTACGCGCCACCACGAGCCGCGGCGATCGATCGGTATGCTCGGCATGTGACGACGTCGATCGAACGGCTCGGGCCTGACCTCCTCGTCCTCGGCGGGACCGTCGTGACCGCGGCAGGATCGCGGCGAGCCGACGTCGCCGTGCGCGGCGGGTCGATCGAGGCGGTCGAGGCCGACCTGGCCGGGCTGGTCGGGGGCGCCCGCGCTGTCGTCGACGCGTCGGGCCTGCTCGTGCTGCCGGGCGCCGTCGACGTCCACACCCACACCCGGGTTGCATCGGACGCCGAGCCGGACCGCTTCTACCAGGACTCGCTGGCCGCGGCCTTCGGCGGGACGACGACCTTCCTCGCCTTCAACAACCCGGGGACGGGGTCGTCACCGGCGGCCCACCGCTCGATCCTGGCCGGGATCCAGGAGTTCCGGCGGGTGACCGCATCCGACAGCGCGGTCGACTTCGCCCTGAGCCCGGCGATCCTCGGCGGGATGGACGATCCGCTGGCCGAGCTGCCGGCCATGGTCGACGCCGGCGTGCCAACGGCCAAGGCGTTCATGGTGTTCGACTTCCGCCTCGCCGATCGCGCGATCTACGACGCCATGGCGATCCTCGCGGCTCGCGGCGGGATGCTCGAGGTCCACTGCGAGGATCCGGTCCTCATCGACGCCGCCGTCGCTTCAGCGTTGCAGCATGGTGATACGTCACCACGTCACCACGCTGCGACGCGGACGACCGAGGCGGAAGCGGTTGCGACCTACCGCGCGATGGCCTTCGCCCGGGCGACCGGCGCTCCGGTCCACGTCGTCCACCTGTCCTGCGCGGCGGCGCTCGCCCACGTGGCAGAGGCGCGGGCCACCGGGGTTCGCGCGAGCGCCGAGACCTGCCCCCACTACCTGGCGCTGACCGACGCCCGCTACGACGAACCGGACCCGCTCGAGTGCGCGAAGAGCGTCATCTCCCCGCCCCTCCGGCCGGCGGCCGATCGCGAGGCGCTGTGGGCGGGACTCGCGGCGGGCGACCTGTCGCTCGTGGCCACCGACCACGTCCCGGACCGCGTCGCGGTCGAGAAGGGCGAGGCGGCCCGCGGCGTCTCGTTCGACCGGATCAGCAACGGGGCGCCCGGGATCGAGACCCTTCTCTCGATCGTGTACGGAGAAGGCGTCGCCGCCGGCCGGATCACCGTGGAGCGGATGGTCGAGCTGATCGCCACCGAGCCTGCGCGCCGCTTCGGGCTGGCGCGGAAGGGCGCCATCGAGGCCGGCCGCGACGCCGACCTCGTCCTGTTCGATCCGGCGGCCCGCCGGACGATCCGCGCCATGCGACCTCCACCACACGAGCGACTTCACGCCGTACGAGGGGATGGGCGTCGCAGGCGCCGTCCGGAGCGTGTTCGTGCGCGGCCGGGCGGTCATCCGCGACGGCGTCGCCGTCGGCGATCGCGGGCTCGGGGCGTTCGTCGAGCGCGGCGAGGCGGGCGCATGAGGTCGCTGGCGCTGCTCGTCGGGATCAGCGCCGGGCTGATCATCGGGGCCGCCCGGCTCGCATCGTCGGGCAGCGTGACCGTCGCCATCGTGATCGCGATCGGGCTGGCGCTGGCGCTGACGATCGGCCTGGCGATCCGGCGGCGGAGCGCCGCCCGCTCCTCGCCGATCGAAGCCGACGACGACATCCGGCGGCGTGGCCTGATCGGGCGGGCGACGGTGATCTCGGCGCGACCGACCGGTCACGTCGTCGGCGATCGCCACGAGTTCGACCTCCACCTCGAGGTCCAGCTGCCCCGTCGGCGCCGGTTCGAGACCGACGTCCGTTCGATCGTCCCCGACACCTGGGCGGACCGCGTCAAGCCCGGTGGCGTGATCGCCATCGCCGCCGACCCGGTCGAGCCGGGTCACGTCGTCCCCGCATACGACATCGACGAGCTCGTCTCGATCGCCGGCCTCGGGCCATTGGCCGGCGGACCCGGCCGTCCGGCTCGCCCGAGACCGGAGGACTGAGGGTCAGCCTCGCACGGCCACATGCACCGGGAGGCGTCCGCCCATGGCCCGATCGCCGACCAACGCGTCGCCCAGGGCCGTGAGGCTCGGCGCCTGGATCCCGTAGGACGCGAGGACGGTGCCGATCTCGGGGTACGCATCCGCATCCCACGGCCCTCGCAGGGCGACCGCGACGACCGGTCGACCCCGTCGCCACCAGGGCGCGAGCGAGCGCCGCCACCGACGAGTCGCCGAGCGCGTCGACCGTCCCGAGGACGACGAGGTCGGCCGCGGCCGCCCGATCCCGGAGGCCCGCGATCTCGTCATCCGGACAGGTCGGCCTCGACCACGACGCCGTCGGTGCCCGGATGGTGATCCCGGACCGCCGCGGCGAGGCCACCCGGCGCGAGCGACGCCGTCGTGTCCGCCGGGGTCAGCAATCGCGGCCGGGGCTCGATGACCAGGATCCGGCCGCCCGCGGCGATCCGCAGCGGCACCAGTCCGTCGCGATCCCGGATTCGCGTGATCGAGCGGGCCGCGAGCTCCGCTGCCAATGCCTGGTGCTCGGCCGATCCGACGACGTCGATCGAGGGCTGCTCGAACCCGGCCAGCCAGTCGCCGGAGCGCCGCCAGCCGGCCAACCGACGCGGCCGACTCGCCGGCGTCGAGCGACCCGTCCGGAGAACGCCGCCGCCAGCCCCGCCTCGACCCGCGCCTGGGCCGCCGGATCGGGCCCGCACAGGAGGAGGTCGGTCCCGGCCCGGAGCGCGGCGGCGACATCGAGCCCGCCAGCACCCCCGGTCAACGCACCCATGTCGAGTGCGTCGCTGACGGCCAGTCCGTCGAACCCGAGCTCGGCGCGCAGGAGATCCGTGACGACCTCCCGGGCGAGCGTCGCCGGCAGGTCGCGCCGGCCGGTCAGCGCCGGGACCGCGAGATGGCCGGCCATCGCCACGCGCGCCCCGGCGCCGATGGCCGTCCGGAACGGAACGAGCTCCCGAGCCAGCAGCTCCTCGCGGGTCAGCTCGATGACCGGCAGCTCGTGATGCGTGTCGCCGCCCGGCTGGCCGTGACCCGGGAGGTGCTTGACCGTCGCGGCGACCCCGGCCGACTGGAGCCCGCGGACCGTCGCCGCCGCGAGCGCACCCACCGCCACCGGATCGTCGCCGAACGAGCGGATGCCGACCACCGGGTTCCGCGCGTTCGTCGCGAGATCACAGTCCGGGGCGTAGCAGAGCGTCACGCCCATCGCCCGCAACTCGATCCCGATCGCCGCGCCGACGCGCTCCGCGAGCGTCACGTCCCCCACCGCGCCCAACGCCATCGCACCCGCGAACGCCGTCGCCCCGGGACCCATCGCGTGGAGCTGGCCCGTCTCGTGGTCGGCCCCGATCACGAGCGGCGGCAGCCCCAGCCGGAGCGCCGCGGCCTGGAGCGTGTCGGTCAGGGCGCGGACCTGCGACGGCGTGTCGATGTTCAGCGACCGGTAGAGGGTGACCCCGGCGGCCCGCGCCGCGATCGCCTCGGCCGCGGCCGCCGTGAGCTCGAACCCCTCGAACGAGACGAGGAGTCGATCCCGTGTCGCCGTCGTCGTCACGCCGGTCGCCCCGGCTCGCGGACCGCCACGGCTCGCGGACCTAGCCCTTGACCGCGCCGGCCAGGCCGCGCACGAACCAGCGCTGGACGACGACGAAGAACAGCAGGATCGGGATCACGGTCATCGTCACGCCGGCGGCCGTCGCCCGGAAGTCGGACACGAACTGGCCCTGGAGCGCGACGAGCCCGACGGGCAGGGTCAGCCCGTCCCGGTTGTGGAGCATCAGCGACGGCCAGAGGAAGTCGTTCCACGACGTGACGAACGTGAAGATCGCGACCGCGGCGAGCGAGCCGCGGACGACCGGCAGCAGGACCTTCCACCAGATCCGCCACTCTCCCGCCCCGTCGACCCGGGCCGCGTCGATCAGATCGTTCGGGACGCCCCGGAACGCCTGGCGCATCAGGAAGATGTTGAACGCGCTCGCGATGCTCGGCAGGATCACCGCCGCCAGCGTGTCGTAGTAGTGGAACGTCTGGACGGCCAGGATGAAGCTCGGGATGTAGGTCAGCTGGGCCGGCACGATCAGCGTCGCGAGGAGGAGATAGAAGATCGCCTCGCGGCCGCGGAAGCGCATCTTGGCCAGCGGATAGGCCGCCATCGCCGAGACGAGCACGTTCAGGCCGGTCGACAGGACCGCGACGATGATGCTGTTCTGGAAGTACGTCGGGACCGGCAGGAGGTCGAGCACCCGCTCGTAGTTGGCGAGCGTCGGGTGGGCCGGGATGAACTGCGGCGGCACCGACGTGAGCGGGTCGGCCGCGCCCTTCAGCGAGGTCAGCAGCATCCACAGGAACGGGAACACGGTGATGAAGGCGAGGAACGTCAGGATCGCGTACCAGCCGACCGTCGAGAGGAGGCGCCGGCCGCGGCCGCGGCCGCGCACCCGGCGACCCGTGAGGATCGCGGCCGGGGCGACGATCGCGGCGTCCGCGGCCGCGCCGACGGCCGTCGCCGCCTGGCCCGCCTCGGATCGCCGCGAGCCCGTCATCGATCGGCGTCCTGGCGCTCGAGGAGGCGGACGTTGACGATCGAGAAGACCAGGGTGATCGCCAGCAGGATGATCGCGATCGCGGCCGCGTAGCCCGCGTGCTGGAGGACGAACGCCTGCTTCCAGAGGTAGAAGACCATCGTCACCCCCGAGTCCAGGATTCCGCCGGTCTTGCCGGTCAGGATGTAGATCTCGTCGAACACCTTGAGCGCCGCCAGGGACGAGATCACCGCGACGAACACGATCTGCGGGCGGAGGCCGGGCAGCGACACGTGCCAGTGCTTCTGGAGGTCGCTGCAGCCGTCGATCCGGGCCGCGTCGTAGAGCTCCTCGGGGATGTTCTGGAGCCCGGCCAGGAAGATGACCGAGTAGTAGCCGACGCCTGCCCAGATCGTGAGCAGCATCGCGATCGGCAGGACGAGGGCCGGGGTGGAGAGCCACTGGATCGGCACGTCGATGACGCCCCACGACTGGAGGACACCATTGATGAAGCCGTTCCGGTCGAACAGCCAGCGCCACGACAGCCCGATCGCAATCGAGCCGCTGACCGCCGGCACGAAGTACAGGGCGCGGTAGATCTGGATCCCGCGCAGCTTGCGGTTGACGACGATCGCCATGCCGATCGAGAGGAAGATCAGGATCGGGGTCACGAGCAGGTAGACGACCGAGTGGGTCAGCGCCAGCCAGAACGTCTTGTCCCCGAAGATCTTGGCGAAGTTGTCGAGGCCGATCCAGACGGGCGGCCGGACGATGTCGTAATCGGTGAACGAGTAGTAGAAGACCGCCAGGATCGGGTAGACGACGAAGACCGCGATCAGCGCGATCGCCGGAAACAGAAAGAGGTACGGCGTGGCGCGGAAACGTCGGGTCGTCATCACGAGGTCCTGGTGGATCGTCCTGGTGAGCTGATCGCGGCCCGCCGGGGGGAGGACGGCGGACCGCGATCAATGAGATTGGCTACGGTGGTCAACGATGATCGGATGCTCGCCCTCCGGGGTCGGAGGAGGAGCTCCGCGATTCCATCCGTCCGAGGACGGGCCGGCGAGCCACGCTCGGTCGAGCCACGCTCGGTGATGTGCCTGGCGGACCTACTTGATCAGCTCGTTGGCGGCCTTGACGGCATCCGACAGCGCCTGCTGCGCGGACACGTCACTGAAGAGCGCCTGCTCGACCGCCTTGAGGACGAGGTCGTTGACGTCGGCCTTCTTGGGGATGGTCGGGACGATGTCCGCGTAGGTCGCGACGATCGCTCCGGCGAGCGGTCGAGCGCTGTCCTCGATCGCGGTGGACGTGGACGAGAAGAACGGATCCTCGAACGCCTTGGGTGACGACGGGTAGATCGACACCTTCTGGGCGAACTGGACCATGCTCCGGGGGTTGGTGAAGAACTGGGCGAGCGCGATCGACGCGTTCGGGAACTTCGTGTCGCCCTTGACCGAGATGCTCATCAGGCCCTTGCCCGTGACGCCCGACTTGCCGAGCGGCGCCATCGCGACCGCGAGGTCGTTGTAGAGGGTGGCGTTGTTCGACTTGACGTCGCGGATCAGGTTCGGGCCGGTCGCGTAGAACGGCGCCTGGCCCGCCGAGAAGAGGAGCAGACCGGTCCGGTCCTCCTTGGTGGTGATGATGCTGGTGTCGACGGTGCCGGCCTTGACCATGTCGACGTACATCTGGAGCCACGCGACCGCCTCGGGCGAGTCGAACGTGAAGGTCTTGCCGTCATCGCTGATCGGCTTGACGTTGCCCTCGTACACCATCTGGGCGATCAGGTCGTTGACCGTCAGGCGGATGTCGCAGACGGTGGCGGCCTTGTCCTTGAGGGTCTGGCAGAGCTGCGGGATGCCGTCGATCGTCTTCGGGAATGCCGCCGGGTCGAGACCGGCCGCCTCGAACAGGCGCTTGTTGATCAGCTCGACGTTCAGGCCCTGGTACCACGGGAACTGGTAGTTCTTGCCGTCGATCAGCTGCTGCTTCCAGAGACCCGGGAAGTAGATGTCCTTGACCGACTGGTCGACCTTGTCGTCGAGGTTCAGGAGGAGGCCCTTCGACGCGTAGTCGGAGACCCAGCCCTCGCTGACCGAGAGGTTGATGACGTCCGGCGCGTTGCCGGCGGCGAACGCGTTCTTCAGGTCGTCCTGGAACGTGCCCTGGTGGTCTTCCCAGTTGACCTTGACGCCGGGATAGGTCGCCTCGAAGCGGGCGATCGTCTCCTTGATGTAGTCGTCGAAGGTCGGCGACAGGTAGAACGTCCAGAAGCTGATCTCGGCGCCGGACTCGACGCCGGTGATGATCGCCTCGGCCGGGTCGACGGCCAACGGCGTCGGGGCGACCGATGCGGGCGGGGCGACCGACGCGCCCGACGACGCGGCGGGTGGGGTGCTCGCGGCAGGCGGTGTGCTCGCGACGGGCGGGACGGACGGCGAGGCCGCCGCATTGCAGGCGGCGAACAACAGGCTCGTCGCCAGGGCCAGGGTCAGGGTTCGCTTCATCTTCACCGGTGTGCTCCTCCTCGAATTGGATGTCCGCTCGGGCGGCGGGCCGCGGCGCGGCCCGAGTCCCTCAACCGACGGCTTCGCGTGCGACCACCCCCTTCACATCGGCCCCGAGCAGGGCGATCGCCCCGCGGGTCCCGATGTCGTGGTCCGGACCGACGAGTCGGACGTCGGTCTCGGCGAGCAGCTCGGCGGCGAACGGCGACGGTGCGCCGATCCGATCGAGACCGGCCTGGATCCGCTCCAGCAGCGGATCTCCTGCCCGGCTGATTCCCCCGCCGATGACCACGAGCTCGACGTCGTAGGCGAGGACGAGCTCATGAACCATCCGGGCGATCGCCGCGGCGGCGCGGTCGACGATCCGGCCGGCGGCGACGTCCCCGGCCGCGGCGGCGGCGAAGACATCGGCGGCGGTCGGGTCGGCGAAGGTGGCAAGGCTGGTCGGATCGCCGGTCGTGGCGGCGATCGCAACCGCTTCGCGGGCCGCGCGGGCGATCCCCGCTCCGGCGGCAATCGTCTCGAAGCAGCCGGTCAGGCCGCAGGCGCACGGGGCGCCGGCCGGGTCCAGCACCACGTGGCCGATCTCGCCGGCCAGGCCGCGGACCCCGCGGTGGAGACGACCGTCGAGGATCACGCCGGCCGAGATCCCGGTCCCGATCCCGAGGTAGACGAGGTCGTCGGTCCGGCCGAACGTCTCGCCCCTGGTGGAGGCCGACGGCGGCGGCCCGGACGTCGTTCTCGACGACGCAGCGGACGCCGAGCGCGGCGGCGAGGCGGCGCCCGAGCGGGAGGTGCTGCCAGCCGAGGTTGACCGCGAACGTCACGTCGCCGCTGGCGCTGTCGACCCGGCCGGGAACGCCGAGCCCGACCGCGCTCGACCTCGGCCATGGTCGCGCCGGCCTCGGCGACGGCGTCGCGGATCACGGCCGCGATCTGGGCGATCGCCTCGTCCGGCTCCGACGAAGCCGCCGGGACGTGGCGCCGGGCACAGACGGCTGCCGCTCGCATCGACGACGAGGACGGCGATCTTGCTCCCGCCGATGTCGACACCGACCCGGAACCGGGCACCCGATCCGTCGGCGGTCGCGGCGGCCGTCGGGGTCAGCGGCGTCGTCATCGGACGAGGCTCAGGCCGAGCTCGCGGGCGACGAGCAGGGCCGACGCGCCGCGGATCACGACGTTCGTCGTCGGCCGGGCGACGGCGATGTCGACGTCGTCGGCGAGGAGGGCCAGGGCGCGACCGCCGGCCTCGCGGCGGACCGCGTCGAGCCACGGGGCGCCGAGCTCGGTGACCGGGCCGAGGAGGACGATCCGCTGGACGTCGAGCGCGCCGATCAGACCGGCGATGGCCCGGCCGAGGACGGCGCCGGCGTCGTCGGCGATCGCCCGAGCCCAGGCCTCGCCCGCCTCCACGGCCGCCTTGACCGCGGCGAGGTCGGTCGGACGGCCGGTGGCGGCCGTGGCGCGAGCCTCGATGGCGCGCATCCCGGCGACGGTCTCGAGACAGCCGGTCCGGCCGCACCGGCAGAGGTCGCCGTCCGGCTCGACGACGACGTGGCCGATCTCGCCGGCGCCCGAGCCATCGCCCTGGAACAGCGCGCCGCGCAGGATCAGGCCGGCGCCGACGCCGCGCCCCACCCGGATCGCGATCAGGTTCGGGACGCGATCGCCGCCGGCGTAGGTGTACTCGGCGAGCGCCGCCGCCTGCGAGTCGTTGGCGACGTTGACGGGCACGTCGTAGCGCTCGCCGACGATCTCGCCGAGCGGCAGGTCGCGCCAGTCGAGGTTGACCGCCCGCCGGATCGTGCCCGTCCGGCTGTCGACCAGGCCGGGCGTCCCGATGCCGATCCCGAGGAGCGGTGCGGCGCTGCCGTCGAGGAGCTGGTCGAGGAGGTCGAAGACGAGGGCCAGGGCGGCGTCGCCGTCGCGGCCGTCGACCGCCAGCTCGACCGTTCGCCGGATCTCGCCGCGGAGGTTGACGAGCGAGCCCGCGAAGTGCTCCTCGCCGAGGTCGAGCCCGACGACGAGCCGGGCGTCGTCGTCGACCTGGAGCAGGATCGGCGCCTTGCCGCCGCTCGACGGGCCGCGCCCGATCTCGCGGACGACGCCGTCGTCGAGGAGCGTCGAGACGACGTCCGAGACGGTGGTCCGGGTCAGGCCCGTGAGGCGGGCGACCTCGGCGCGGCTGATCGGCCCGAGGTCGTACAGGGTGCGCACGACGAGCCGCTCGTTGTGGACGCGGGTCTGCTGATGGGTCGCCTTGGTCGGGAGCGCCATCGGGCCGATCAAGCCTCCTCACCGGGCCGAATCCGCGCTCCTCCGCGCCGACTTCGTCCAGTCCGTGGACAAAGTGCGCCATCGCGACCTGCTTTGTCAAGTCGCTGGACAAAGATCGGGTTGTGCGTGCCTCTCGGCGCGGTTGGGCACGTCGACGCCACGGAACGCCCGCGTTCCAACGGCCGGTCGGCGTTCCGCGAGCGCCGAGGGCGCGGCGCGCAGCTAGTCGAGCAGAGAGCCGGCCGGGATCGTCAGGAACTCGGTGAACGTGTCGTCGAGAACCAGGCCGTCGAGGATCTCCGCGGCATCGACCAGGTGGCCGTTGCCGCCGCCGGCGCCGCCGAGCGCGGCCAGTTCCTCGTCGCGGATGGCGGTGTAGAGGCCGCCGGTCACGAACCGGCCGTCCTCCAGCTGTGCCCCACCGACGCGCCACTGCCAGAGCTGCGAGCGCGAGATCTCGGCCGTCGCGGCATCCTCCATCAGGTTGTTGATCGCCGCCGCGCCGTTGCCGGCCAGCCAGGCGTCGAGGTACTGGAGCGCGACCGACACGTTCAGCCGGACGCCGTTCTCGGTCACCCGCCCGCCCGGCACGGCGAAGTCGAGGAGCTCGGATGGCGTCACCCGGACGTCGTCCCGGCGCCGGTCTTTCTGGTGCGGGCGCGGGCCGAGGACGCCGTCGAAGATCTCCGTCGCGAGCGGCACGAGGTCCGGGTGGGCCACCCAGGTCCCGTCGAAGCCGTCGCGCGACTCGCGTTCCTTGTCCTCGCGGACCTTCGCCATCGCGGCCTCGTTCGCGACTGGGTCGCGCCGTGACGGGATGAACGCGGCCATCCCGCCGATCGCATGGGCGCCGCGCCGGTGACACGTCCGGACGAGCAGGTCCGTGTACGCCCGCATGAACGGCGTCGTCATCGTCAGCTGGGCGCGCTCCGGGAGGATCCGGTCCGCCCGGCCGCGGAACGTCTTGATGCAGCTGAACAGGTAGTCCCAGCGGCCCGCGTTGAGGCCTGCGGCGTACGGCCCGAGGGCATGGAGGATCTCGTCCATCTGGAAGGCGGCGTGGATCGTCTCGATCAGGACGGTCGTCCGGACCGAGCCGGCCGGGATCCCGAGCCGCTCCTCCGAGCGCCGGAAGACGTCCGCCCAGAGCCCCGCCTCGGCGCCGGACTGGAGCTTCGGCAGGTAGAGATACGGAGCCGTTCCCCGCCGGATGCGCTCAGCGCCGTTGTGGAACAGGTACAGGCCGGCGTCGACCAGCGAGGCGCTGACCGGCGCGCCGTCCAGCGCCAGATGCCGTTCCTCGAGGTGCCAGCCGCGCGGCCGGACGACCAGCTGGGCAGGCCGCTCCCCGACCTGGTAGGCCTTGCCCTCCGGGCTCGTGAAGGCCAGCTGACCCCGGACCGCGTCCCGGAGCGCGACCTGGCCGCCGACCACGTTCGCCCAGGTCGGACTCAGGGCGTCCTCCAGGTCGGCCATGAACACCCGGGCGCCCGAGTTCAGGGCGTTGATCATCATCTTCGGCTCGGCGGGGCCGGTGATCTCGACCCGCCGGTCGTCGAGGTCGGCAGGCGCGGGTCGGACGGTCCAATCGTCGTCGCGGACGTCCGCGGTGGCGGGGTCGAAGTCGAGGTCCGCACCGTCGTCGATGGCGGCCTGACGGTCCCGTCGAGCCTGGAGCAGCGCCTCGCGCCGCGGCCCGAACGTGGCCTGGAGGTCTGCGAGGAAGACCAGAGCGTCCGGCGTCAGGATGTCGTCGATGCCGGGCACGCCGGCGCCCGTGACCTCGATCATGGCGCCATCGTAGAGCCTGCCGCGGCGGTCACTCGGGCCCGAGATGGTAGCCCAGGCGGCGCGGGATCCGGCTGATCTCTCGGACGAGGCGGGATGGCGCGCGGCCGGACTCCTCGGCACGCTCGCGACGGACCAGCGCCTCGCGGAACACCCGCGCTCCGACGCCCCGCAACGGTTCCGGCGGAAAGGCCCGCGGCGTCGCCCGGTCGCCGACGATCGGAAGCGTCGCGTCGTCGTCGCGACCCCGGCCGGTCGCCAATGCCGCCAGGATCCGGCCACCGAGGATCGCGGGCGCGACGCCGTTTCCGCTGTAGCCGAGACCGTGGTGGATCCGGCCGCCGGGCCGCGTCCCGAACCACGGCCGGTGGTCGTCGGTGATGTCGATCGGCCCGCCCCAGGCGTCGTCGATCCGGACGTCCGCCAGGCTCGGGAACCAGCGCCGCAGCCCCTCTGCCGCCCGGCGCGCCGATCCGGCGTCATGGGTGAACTCCCGCCCGATCCTGCCGCCGAAACCCGCCCGCCCGCCGCCGCCGCCGATCGCGATCCGGCCGTCGTGGGTTGTCCGGGCGTAGTGGAGCGTGAACCGTGCGTCGGCGATCCCCTCGCCGCCGGTCCAGCCGATCTCGACGAGGCGGTCGGGGATCGGCTCCGTGATCACGATGTAGCTCGACCACGCGAGGAGGCGTCGAGCGACCGGACGCCAGCCGGCGGCCCAGGCGTTCGTCGCAACGACGACCTGGTCGGCCGAGATGACGCCGGCGCCCTCCGCCGACGTCGTCCCGATCTCGACGGGTCCGCCGGGGCTTTCGGACCGATCGGGCGGCGGCGTCGCGGTCGTCCGCTCGTGGATGACGATCCCCTGCTCGAGCGCGACCCGGCGCAGGCCGCGGGCGAGGCGGGCCGGCTGGACGGTCGCCGCGCCGGGCATGAACGCCCCGCCCCGGAACACCGGCGATCGGGCGCGGGCGGCGACCTCGTCCGGCGGTCAGGGCTTGCCAGCGGTCGGCCTCGCCGAGACGGGCACACGCGTCGGTCGCCTCGAGCCAGGCGTCATCCTGTGCCGCTGCCGCGCTGACCTGCAGGAATCCGTTCGCCACGAGGCCAGTCTCGACGGCGTGAGCCGCCGCCCACGGGGCGAGGGAGGCGATCGCGTCGTCCAGGGCGCGGACCGTCCGCAAGGCCTCCGCCTCGCCGAACGAGCGGATCAGCCCCGGAATCTCGTCCCACCAGCCGGTGACGAACCCGCCGTTCCGGCCCGACGGCCCGGACCCGCACAGATCCTGCTCCACGATCACCACCCGGGCCGTCGGCTCCAGGTCGCGGATCCGGAGCGCGGTCCAGAGACCCGTGTAGCCGCCGCCGAGGATCGCGACGTCGGCCGTGGCCCGGCCGGCGAACGGCGGCGCCGCAAGGTCCGCGGCAAGCGATGGCGGCTCGTCCGCCAGGGCCTCGCGCAGCCAGAACGAGCGGCGTGTACCCGGTCGGACGTCGTTCAGCGGGTCCGCGTCGGTCATGTCGATCGGGTCGGTCGGGCCAGCCGGGCCGGTCGTGGCTGTCGGGCCGGTCGGGCCGCTTCCGCGTCGAATGCCGGCGCTGCGTCGGGCGCGCCGGCTCGGCCGGGCACGCTCCTACCAGCCGCCGGCGTCGCGGATCATCCGGTGGAGCGCGCGGGCGGCCACGGCGCGCCGGTAGTCGGCAGTCGAGCGGACGTCGTCGATCGGCTGGATCTCGGCTGCCAGCGTCTCCGCGGCGGCGTCGGCGGTCTCCGGTGTCGGTACGGCGCCCTCGAGGACGGCCTCCGTCGCCGGCGCCCGGATCGGCCGGTCCGCCACGGACCCGAGCGCCAGCCGGACGTCCGACCAGCCGACCGCGGGCCCCCCGGCCAGCCGGCCCCGATCCCGCCAGGCCAGCGCCAGGACGACCTTGCTGATGGCCTGCGCCCGGCGCGTGCCGATCTTCCGGAAGCGGGCCTCGCGGCCACCGGCGACCGGGATCCGGATGCGCAGGATCAGCTCGTCGGGCGCGAGGGCCGTCCGGCGGTAGGCGACCCAGAAGTCGGCCGCGGGGATCGTCCGGACGCCGCGCGGGCCACCGACGACGATCTCGGCGTCGAGGACGAGCAGGACCGGCAGCGTGTCGCCGGCCGGCGAGGCGTTGGCGATGTTGCCACCGAGCGTCCCCCGGTTCTGGATCTGGGCGGCCCCGATCGTGGCCGCGGCGTCGACCAGGGCCGGCAGGTGCTCACGACACGCATCGGAACGGCGGATCTCGGTGTACGTGGTCCGGGCGCCGAGCACGACCGCGCCGCCATCGACCTGGATTCCACCGAGCTCGGCGACCCGCGACAGATCGATCATCCGGGCCGGCGGCTCGCCGATCTCGCCGGTGATCCGGACCATGATGTCGGTGCCGCCGGCGATCGGGGTGAGCGGGGCGTCGGCCGTCGAGCCGGCGAGCAGGCGGTACGCGTCGGGCAGGGATGCGGGCGTCTCGATCGGCGGCTCCACGGGCATGTCTCAGTCGCCCTCGTTCGGCGGCTTCCGGTGCCGCCGCGCCGCGACCACGGCGACGAGCCCGGCCACGATCGCCAGGCCCACGGCAACATTCCTCGGACTGAACGCGACGGAGTACTCGTTCGCGGTCGGAACGTCCTCGCCGCCCTCGACCGGCTCGTCGTTGTCGATGAGCGCCTGGCGATCGACCGCGCCATCGGCGGCCGCATCGGCCTCGGATTCCGCGTCGCGTTCGGCCTGTTCGAGATCGGTCCGGTCGGTCATCGGCGGCCTCCTGCTGCGATCGCGATCGCGTCGACGATCTTCGTGTAGCCCGTGCAGCGGCAGAGGTTGCCGGCGATCGCCTCGCGGATGGGCGCCTCGTCGGCCGTCCCGCCCGCGTCCAGGTACGCCCGCGCCGCCATCAGCATGCCCGGCGTGCAGATGCCGCACTGGGCGCCGCCGGCCTCGAGGAACGCCTGCTGGAGCGGGTCGAGGACGGGACCCTCCGGCGACGGGCCGGCCAGGCCCTCGACGGTCGCGACCCGCGCCCCCTCGACCTGGCACACCGGGACGAGGCACGAGTCGACCGGGGCGCCATCGACCAGGACCGTGCAGGCGCCGCACTCGCCTTCGCCGCAGCCCTCCTTCGTGCCGGTCAGGGCGAGCTCCTCGCGGAGGACGTCGAGGAGGCGTCGCATCCCGGGCGCCTCGACCTCGACGAGCTCGCCGTTGACGGTGAACTGCCAGAGGCTCATCGCGGCTCGCCCGGATCGCGCGGGCCGCGCATCGGCTGGGGATCCGTCGGCGCGTCCGGGCGGGGATCGGTGCCGGCATCGATCGGAGCGTCGATCGCGTCGTCGACCGCCGTCGGGTCACCGGACATCGTGTCCGCGGCCGTCGCGCTGTGCGGTGCCGGCGCCGCGGCCGACGGCGTGACGCCGAGCCCGGCCAGGATCCGCTCCGGCGAGGCCGGCAGATCGTGGATCCAGACGCCGGTCGCGTCATGGATCGCGGCGACGACCGCCGGCGCGCCGACGTCCATCGGCAGTTCGCCGACCCCCTTGGCGCCGTGCGGTGCACCGCTGAACGGCGCTTCGACGAGGATCGAATGGATCCGCGGCGCGTCGAGCGAGGTCGGGATGATGTAGGTCGCGAGCCGATCGTTGAGATAGCGGCCGTCGCGGAGCTTGATCTCCTCGATCGTGGCGTAGCCGATCGCCTGGAGGGTGCCGCCCTCGACCTGGCCCTCGGCGAGGACGGGATGGATGACCGTGCCGATGTCGTCGGCCGCGACGACGTCGCGGACCGTGACCTCGCCGCTGTCGAGATCGACGTCGACCGTGGCGACGCAGGCCGCCCAGCCGAACGCCGGATAGGCGTCGCCGCGATACGTCTCGTCGTCGAAGTGGACGTGGGGATACGGCTCGAACTGCTGGTCGATCGCGGGTCGGGCCATGGGTCGCCGCGTCCGCCACCCGCGCGTCGGCGAACGTCGTGCCGGGATTGCGATCCTCGACCGTCGCCCGCAATCGGCGCGCGGCGTGGATCAGCAGCCCGCCGACGACCATCGCCGTCCGGCTCGCGACCGTCGGCCCCGAATCCGGCACCTCGGCCGTGTCCTGGGGCGCCATCTCGACCTCGTGGACCGCCAGGCCGAGCTCGTCAGCGACCAGCTGCGGAAAGATCGTCTTGGTCCCCTGGCCCATCTCGGTCGAGCCGGTCAGGATCCGCACGCGACCCTCGCCGGTCAGCTCGATCGAGGCGACGCTGGCGAGCTTGACCTCGCCGGAGCCGGTGAACCCCGCGCCGTGCCAGGCGAGGGCCACGCCGATGCCCGAGGCAGTCCGGTCCCGGCCGGTCCGGAGCGGCGACCCGGGAACGTTGCCCGAGCCCGCCCGGCGGGCACGCGCCGTCGTCGTCCGGGCCGCGACGCCCTCGAACTCGGCGGCCTCGGCGGCGCGCTCGAGGACCTCCTCGGCGGCGACGCTCTCGCGCAGGATCTGGCCGGTCGGCGTCTCGTCGCCGACCTGGTAGAGGTTGCGCCGGCGGATGTCGAGCGGGCTCAGACCGAGGGCCTCGGCAAGGCGCCCGAGCTGGATCTCGGCGGCGAACTCGGTCTGGGGCGCCCCGAACCCGCGGAAGGCCCCGTTCGGCGGGGTGTTCGTCCGGGTGGCGCGGGCCCGGATCCGGACGTTCGGGCAGCGGTACGGCCCGCCGGCGTGGAGGGCGCCCCGGCTCAGGACGACGGGCGTGAGGGTGCAGTACGCGCCGCCGTCCATGACCACCTCGATGTCCTGGGCGACGAGCGTCCCGTCGGCCTTGACCCCGGTTCGGTGGGTGACGATCGCCGGGTGGCGCTTCGTCGTGGCGGCCAGGTCCTCGTGGCGGTCGTAGATCATCCGGACGGGCTTGCCGGTCTTGCGCGCGAGAAGCGACGCGTGGAGGGCCACGATCGAGGGGTACTCCTCCTTGCCACCGAACCCGCCGCCGGTCTCGGCCTGGACGACCCGGGCCTGCTCGGAGGTCAGCTTCAGCGAGCGTTTGAGGGCCTTGTGGATGTAGTACGGGCACTGGAGGCTGCCGTGGACCGCCACCCCGCCGTCCTCGCGTGGCACGGCGATCATCGCGTTGTTCTCGATGTAGAGCTGCTCCTGATGGCCGACCCGGTACTCGCCCTCGAGGACGAGATCCGCCTCGGCGAAGCCGCGCTCGAGGTCGCCCGCCGCGATCTCGTAGTGAGCGAAGACGTGCTCGCTCTCGAGCGGGTCGAAGACCGGCGGCAAGGGCCGTCGTCCGGATCGCGACGGCGTGGCGGGCGTGGCGGAGCGTCTCGCGATCGGCCGCGGCGAGGAGGACGAGCGGCTCGGCGTGGTGCTGGATCTCGCCGCCGACCGGGACGAGCACCGGCTGGTCATCGCTGATCAGGCTGACGATATTGTCGCCCGGGATGTCGTCGGCGGTGACAACCGCGACCTTCGACCAGTCGATGGCGGGATCGAGGTCGTAGCCGTCGAACCGGGCATGGGCGACGGTCGAGCGGATCGGTCGCTCCGTACCACGCGCCGGGGAAGACGAGGTCGTCGGCGTACTTCGCCTCGCCGGTGAGCTTGGCCGGACCCTCGCGCCGGAGCGGGGCGGGCGCGCGGATTCGTCCGGGCGTGGTCACGCCGCGCTCCACGACGAGCGCGTCGGGCGCGCTCCGGCTGGGGCTGACCGGGGTCGTGGTCCGGCTGGGCGAGGTCCGGATCGTCATCGCGTGGGCGGGTCCCTCCTCGACGGCGAGGGTACCACCGGACCAGCGTCGATC
Source organism: uncultured Chloroflexia bacterium (assembly GCA_963746075.1). Classification (GTDB taxonomy): domain Bacteria; phylum Chloroflexota; class Limnocylindria; order Limnocylindrales; family CSP1-4; genus CF-46. The sequence continues at coordinate 752,594 of CAVUZY010000004.1, read as the reverse complement.
GTGCCCCGCGGACACGGGAGAACGCTCGGGACCGGTTCATGGCACCGGAGTCCCATCCACCGCCCCGCACCGCCTTGCACCGCCTTGCATCGCACAGGTCCGCAACCGACCGGCCCGCACCCGATCGAACCCGACCCGCTCGGTGTCGGCCCGCACCGCCAAACCGGGGTGCCGCCTCCGAACGATCGTCCGGGGCGGCCCCGAGCCACTATCGTCAAGCTTCATCCGTTCTCATCCCGCGTCCTTGCACTCATCACCGGAGCACCGATTCGATGCTGACCCCGGAGTACGTCGCGCTCCTCTGGATCGCGCTCGGCGTGAACGTGTTCGTCCTCGCCGCGGCCCTGATCCTGCCCCGCCTCCGCGCCCGCCTGGACCGGCGGCAGGAGGCCCGATCGGCCGCCTTGCGAGCCGCTGCCGGGCCACGCCGGCCTGATCCCGTCGATGCCGATGCCGGCCGGCCGTGGTTCCCCGCCGCGGGCGCCCACGAACCCTCGGCCGATCGCCGGCCCGCCGCCAGTCGGCCCATGCCCGAGCCGGCCTCGGGGGCGACGTGGTTGACCTGGCTCGACGAGGAGACCGCCCGGACCGCGCGCTACCAGCGCTCGGCGACCGTGGTCCTGATCGAGTTGAGCGGGCTCGAGCGGCTCGCCGAGCGGATCGGGCCCGCCGCCGCCGACCGGCTGATCCCGCCAGTCGCGGCGACGATCCGTCGTCACGCCCGGGCCACCGATCACATCGCCCAACTCGCATCAACTCGGTTCGGCGTGCTGCTCGTCGAGACCGACGAGGTCAGGGCCATCAACTACATCGAGCGGGTCCGGAGCGCGAGCGACCTGTGGCTGGCGGCGGGCGCGGTGGCCCTTCGCCTGTCCATCGGTTGGTCAGAGATCCGATCCGACCGGACCGCCCAGGCGGCCTGGGCCGAGGCGGAGCAGCGGATGTTCGCCGAGCGCCGACGATCCGGCCTGCCGGAAGCGGAGGTTGCCACCGGCACCGAGGGACTTGCTCCAGGCTTGCCGGCAACCAGCTCCTGACCGCCCTGAGCTCGCTTCGAGCTCAGAGGCCCGCCGTCCTCAGTCTCGTCCGCGGCGAAGTCCTCGTCCGGGGCGAGCGCCCGTCGGCCGGCCCTGGTCGATCACCGCTGTGCCCCCAACGATCACCGTGTCGATGCCCTCGGGCTCCCGGGTCGGCTCGTCGATCGTCGCGTCGCTTCGGACCGTGGCCGGGTCGAAGATCACGAGGTCGGCGACGGCGCCGTCGCGGATCGTGCCGCGATCGCGCAGGCCGAGCCGGGCGGCCGGCATCGACGTCATCCGGGCGACCGCATCCTCGAGACCGAGCAGGGCTTCGTCGCGAACGAACTGGCCGAGGATCCGGGGGTAGCTGCCGAACGTCCGCGGGCTTGGCCGGGCGCCGACGAAGACGCTGTCGGTCCCGATCATCGCGCCGGGGTGGCGGAGGAACCGGCGGGTGCCCTCGAGGTTGGGGCCCGGGGTCACTTCGTTCGGTCGGAGGTCCTCGGCGAGCAGCAGGTCGCAGAGCGTCTCGACCGGGTCCTTGCCGCCCGCATCGATCAGCTCGCCGAGCGTCCGGCCCTCCCACTCGAGGTTCTCCGGCCGGCGGAGGTAGCCGATCCGGATGTCGCGCAGGCCGCCGGCTCCGGCGAACAGCTGGCCGCGCTGCCGCAGGTCATCCCGGATCCGCTCTCGGACGCCGAGGTCGGACAGGCGCTCCTTGGTCTTGCGCGGGCCGCCCTCGAGAACCCAGATCGGCATCAGGATGAGGAGCCGGGTGCTCGCCCACTCGCTCGGGTAGAGGTCGAAGCTGACGTCCTGACCGGCGGCCGTGGCCACGTCGACGAGGTCGAGCATCTGGTCGGGCGTCCCCGGGAAGGTCGCCCGATGGTAGAAGTGGGTGATGTGAGCCGGCGCCTCGCCGCGCCTGCCGATCTCGATCGCCTCGCGGAACGGATCGAGGAACCGGTCGCCGAGCGCGTAGCGAACGTGGGTGTGGTAGATCCCGTCCAGCCTGGCGGCCTCGTTGGCGAGATCGGCCAGCTCGTCCGTCGTGGCATAGGCGCCGGGCGGGTAGTCGAGCCCGCTGCTGACCCCGAACGCGCCCTCCTGCATGGCCTCGCGAAGGCGGGCACGCTGGTCCTGGGTCGCCTCGGGGGTGGACGGCGTGTCATCCCAGCCGAGCGCGGCGATCCGGAGCGGCGTGTTGCCGACGAGCTGGGCGACGTTGACTGCCGTACCCGAGTCGTAGCGGGCAAGCACCTGCTCGACCGTGCGCCAGTCAATCGAGACGGGGTGGCCCCTGGTGCTCGTGCCGCGGGCGCCGTCGGCGTCGCGCGGGTCGCCGTCGAGGCCAGCGTTGATCGCCACCATGTCGTCCAGATCCTGCTGGCTCGTCGCGGGCACGTAGCTCAGGCCGTCGACGCCGACCAGCTCGGTCGTCACGCCCTGGCGGACCTTCGCTCCGTGGTCCGGGTCGGCGAGGATCATGAGGGCCGAATGGGAGTGGAGGTCGATGAACCCCGGGGCGACGACCTTGCCGCGGGCGTCGATCGTGCGGGTGGCGCGCGGGGTGTCGTCCGTGCCGGCTGGTCCCAGCTCGCGGATCCGCCCGGCGTTGACCGCCAGGTCGCCGCTCCGGGCTGGCGCCCCCGTTCCGTCGACGATGGTGCCGCCGCTGATAAGCAGGTCGACGTGCTCAGTCATGACCCTGCCGCTCCGGTGCCCAACTCGGGGAGTTGATCAGGCGTTGAACGCCCAGCGTTCGAACGGATGCCGGACCCGGCGCCGCCTCGGAGATTCCGCGGTCCTGGCCGCCGATCGGATCGCCTCGCGTTCCAAACGGAGTTCGGAGGCCCGGAATTGACCTCCCAGCCCCACGCTGTTTGTCCGTTTGAACGCCCAGCGATCCGCATGCGGGAGATAAGCCGGAGGAGAGCCTTGAGTGACAGCATGTGGCTCCATGACGAGCCGGGAGCGGCCCGCTGATCGCGGTCGTCGACGATGCCAGATTGCCGTGCGCCGGCTGACAGACGATGGGCGACGGGCACGGATCGGGGCCGGGCTCAGCCAGGCTGAGGTCGGTCGGGCGATTGGGGTGTCGCATGCCCGTGTCGGCCGATTTGAGCGCGGCGAGGTGCCATTTCCGGACCTTGGATTTCTTGGCGCCTACTGTGCCGTGGTCGGGCTGGACCTGGCCCTTCGCGTCTACCCAGCCGGCGACCCGATCCGAGATGCGGGCCAGCAGCGGCTCCTCGAACGGCTTCGGAGCCGCCTGCATCCGAGCCTGCGCTGGTCCACGGAAGTTCCGCTCCCGATCGAAGGCGATCTTCGTGCGTGGGACGCGATGATCAGAGGCCAAGGCTGGCGAATGCCGGTCGAGGCGGAGACGGTCCTCGACGATCTCCAGGCGCTCGAGCGGCGGCTCGCACTGAAGCGTCGCGACGGCGACGAGGATCATGTGATCCTCCTCGTCGCCGACACGCGTCGGAACCGTCGAGCGCTGGCGGCTGCACCCGCCACGCTCGCAGGGTTCGCGCGCGACGCTCGCACCACGCTCCGCGACCTTCGTGCCGGGCACGAGCCCGCACGCAGCGCGATCGTGATCCTGTGACCCACGGCGAGGCGACCGCACGGGCACGGACTCACGGGCACGGCTCAGTCACGGCGCCGTGTCGGACCACGCCTGGAGCTCGAGGATGTTGCCCTCGGGGTCCGTGAGATACGCCCATGTCACGAAGCGGCCGTCCTTCGTCTGGGTCGTCACGATCTCGCCGACGGTGCCGCCGCCGGCGGCCAGCACGGCCTCACGCGCCGCGGCGACCGACGGCACCTGGAACGCGATATGGCGGAATCCGGGCCGCTCGGGCGTCGACGGCGTCTCGTCGGGCATCACCGCGAACTGGTAGATCTCGATCGTCGGACCGTCGTCACCGAGGCCCGGCAGGCGCAGGTGCGCGCCGGTCAGGGCCGCGCCGGGGATCCCGGTCCCGCGCTCGAGGACGGGACCGCTGATGTCGCGCTCGGGCGGCACGAACGTGCAGCCGAACACCTCCGTGTAGAACGTCGCGAGCGACCGCCAGTCGCGGGCGATCACGTTGACGTGGCCGAATCGCGCGTCGATCACGACGGACCCTCCAGCTGCCGGCCGCGGACCCAGGTGGCCCGGACCATGTCGGGGTGGGCTCGGAAGATCAGGCGGCTGACGAGCAACCCCGGATCGTCGAGCAGGCCGGCGTCGTCGAGATCCGGCCCGAGCGGCGCCGTCACGCCCGGATCGACCGCGATCAGGTCGGCCTCCTTGCCGGCCTCGATCGAGCCGATCGTATCGTCGAGGCCCAGCGCCCGCGCGCCACCGAGCGTCGCGAGCCGGAGCCAGTCGAGGGGCGCGAGGGCCGGCTCGCTCGTCGGCGCGGCGGCGCGCAGCGCCTGCTGTGCATCGGCCCCGGTCCGCATGACCCCGAACAGCGACACGTCCGGCCCGCCGGACACATCCGATCCGAGCCCCACGGCGATCCCCGCCGCCAGCCGATCGGCAAGGGGCATCACGCCGGCGCCGAGGAACAGGTTCGAGGTCGGGCAGTGGGCGATCGGCGTCCCGGTCTCGGCCAGTCGCGCCTCCTCGCTCGGCGACAGGTGGATCGCGTGGGCAAGCACGGATCGCGGACCCAGCGCGCCGGCCCGGTCGTAGACATCGACGTAGTCGCGCGCCCCGGGGAACAGCCGGGCGACCTCCGCGATCTCGCCGCGGTCCTCCGAGACGTGACTCTGCCACCAGCAGCCGAGGTCGCGGGCGAGGGTCGCCGACGCCGCGAGCAGCTCGGCCGTGCAGGAGACCGCAAAGCGAGGCGTGACCGCATACCCGAGCCGGCCCTCTGCCGCGCCGTGCCAGCGGCCGGCCAGGTCGGCGCTCTCGCGGAGCGTCCGGTCGAAGATCGCCGCCGGGTCGATCGTTTCGTCGTACGTCAGGCGATCCATCATCACCTTCCCGAGAATCGCCCGGATCCCGTGCGCCTCCGCGGCCCGGAAGGCAACATCCATCGCCGCCTCATAGACGACGCCATAGGCAAGCACCGTGGTCGTCCCGGCCGCGGCGAAGGCTCGGAAGATCGCCGGCGCGAGCTGCTCGGCGACGGCCGGATCGGCCCACGACCGCTCGGTCGGGAACGTCAGGCGGTCGAGCCAGGCGAGCAGTGGCAGGGCATAGCCGAGGCCGGCGTTCGGGACCTGCGGCAGGTGGGCGTGGAGGTCGATCAGCCCCGGCAGGATGACCCACGGCCGGAGATCGATCGCGTCGACCGGCGGACCACCAGCCCGATCCCCCACCGCCCCGACCGCCACGATGCGACCGCGCTCGTCGACCTCCACCAGTCCGTCGGCGAGGTCGAGCGTGCCGCCGGCCGCCAACGGGGAGACGACCCGCGACCGGATCGTGAACGGCGGACGAGACGGGGGACTGGCGGCCGGTGGCATCGACCGATGATAGGGACCAGCTACGACCCCGGCGCGAACGTCGTGTCGACGAGTTCCGGAACGGTGACCGGCTTCGGGACGAGCTTGAGCGTGGTCATGAATGCCAGCGTCTTCTCCCACGCTGCCGTGTCGACGGCACCGCTGATCGGGGCGTCGGCCGGGCCACCGGTCGGGCGCCAGTCGGCGATGGTGGCCGCCAGAATCGCCTCCTGGAGCGGCCGGTTCTTGGCGAGCTCGGGCACGGCCTGGATGGCCGCATCCACGCCGACCGACGGCGTGGTCGCGATCTCGTTCATCGCCTTGAGCGTGGCTCGGACGAAGCCCGCAACCGCGTCACGCTTGGCGGCCAGAGTGGCCGTCCCGACGATGATTCCGGGACCGGGCAACGGCGTGACATCGTCGACGCGCAGGACGTTGACGGCCTCGCCGGTCAGCTTGAGCTGGACCGGCTCGTTGTTGTCGAAGCCCGTTGCCGCGTCGACCGCCCCGGCCGCGACGGCCGCGCCCTGCCCGAAGTCCGGGTACTCGGTGATCGTCAGGTCGGAGACCGTGTGCTGCTTCGAGGCCAGGAGCGCCTGGAGCATGATCCAGGAGGAGCCGTACTTGCCGGGGATCCCCAGCTTCTTGCCGACGAGCCCATCGGCGTCGGTGATGCCGCTGCTGGCCTTGGCGAACACGATCGACGGGAACTTGGCGTAGACCGTCGCGATGTACCTGATCGGCACGCCCTGGCTCACGGCCGGGATCACGCTCGTGCCGTCCGACAGGCCGAGATCGAGCGTTCCCGCGCCGACCTTCGGCACGAGGTCGGCGTCGATCGCGTTCTGGAAGGTCACCGCCAGGCCCTCGGCGGCGTAGTAGCCGGCCTGGTCGGCCCGGTAGAAGCCGGCGAACTGGACGCTCGGGATGTAGCCGAGGCCGACGTTCAGGGCGATCGTGGCCACCGGAGCGCTGGCGCCGGACGACGGGCTGGCGGGGGTCGGAGGCGGACCCGCGCAGCCGGCCGAGGCGACGGGCGCGCTGGCTTGGGCCGCTGCGGGCGGCAAGCTGTCGCCGCAGGGAGGGATCGGCGTCGGACTGCCGGCTGACGGCGAGCACGCGGCGAGCATGGCGACGACCGCGCCGAGAGTCAGGACGATGGAACGGGGACGACGAGCGGGCACGAACTTCCTCCAGTGGCTGATCAGCGAACGCCGACGAGGCGGCGCTCGACGAGGACGACGACGACGTAGCAGGCGATCCCGAGCAACGCGATCGTCACGAGGGTCGCGAACAGGAGCGGGTAGTCGAAGAGGCTGCCGCGGGCGAGGTTGATGAGGACGCCGAGGCCCTTGTCGGCCCCGGCCCACTCGCCGACGATCGCGCCGACGACGGCCAGCGTCACCCCCACCCGGAGGCCGCCGAGGATCGACGGCAGGGCCGCCGGGATCTCGATCGTGGTGAGGACCTGGCGGCGCGTGGCCCGGAGTGACGCGGCGAGCTCGAGCAGGCCCCGATCGACCGACCGGATGCCGACCATCGTCGCGATCGCGACCGGGAAGAACACGATCAGGCCGCAGATGATGACCTTGGCCAGCAGGCCGGGCCCGAACCACAGCGCCAGGAGCGGCGCCAGGGCCAGGATCGGGACCGCCTGGGCGGCGACGAGATAGGGTGAGACGAAGCGCTCGACGAGCCGCGACCGGGCGATGACGTAACCGACGACGAGCCCGACTGCGGCTCCCGCGGCGAAGCCGAGGACGACCTCGACCAGCGTCGTCCACGCGTGCGGCGCCATCGTCCCGTCCGCCCAGGCATCGATGAACCGGCCGGCCACCACCTCGGGCCCCGGGAGGATGAAGGCGAGCCCTGCGACCACCGCGGCGGCCTTCCAGACGAGGACGAACGCCACGAAGGCGACGACGACCGGCCACAGGTCGGCGACGGACCGGCCGAGTCGGACCGCGCCGGGCGACAGGTCCGGGCGGGTCGCGAGCTCGCGGCTCATGCGACGTTCTCGGACAGCTCGAGGTGGGCCCGGATCTCGGCCGCGGCACGGGACACGAGCGCCCCGTCGAGGAGCTCGAGGGAGCGCGGCCGCGGGGCGCCGATCCGAACCTCCGCGGCGACGCGGCCGGGGCGGGGCGTCAGGACCAGCACCCGGTCGGCGACGAGGATCGCCTCGGGGATGCTGTGGGTGACGATCACGATCGTCGTCCCGGTCCGCTCCTGGAGGCGCAGCAGGTCGAGGTTGAACCGCTCCCGGGTGAGGGCGTCGAGCGAGCTGAAGGGCTCGTCGAGGAGGAGGACGTCCGGCGACAGGGCGAGGGATCGCGCGATCGCCGCCCGTTGGCGCATCCCGCCCGACATCTGAACGGGTCGGAGGCCCGCGGCCGCTTCGAGGCCGACCGCCTGGAGGAGCTCCGCGAGGCGCTCGGCCCGGCGCTCGGGCGGCCAGCCGGCGAGCTCAAGCGGAAACGTGATGTTGCGGGCCGCCGTCCGCCATGGCAGGAGGCGCGGTTCCTGGAAGACGAGCCCGATCCGCTCGTCCGGGGCCGTGATCTGGCGCCCATCCAGGGTGATCCGCCCGCGGTCCGCGGCGAGGAGGCCGGCCGCGACCCGCAGGAACGTCGACTTGCCGCAGCCGTTCGGTCCGATGAGGGCGACGATCTCGCCACCGGCGACGTCGAGCGTCAGCCCGTCGAGGGCGACCGTCGGGGCGGCGCCACGGGTCGGCGCGCGGAACGCGACCCGGAGATCCTCCGCGATGAGTTGGCCGGGGCGGGCCGCCCGGTCGGACCGGATCGTGCCGGGGTCGCCGGCGGTCATCGCGTCCCTCCCGTCGTCGCGGGCAGGCCCGCGCCGGGCGTGGGGCTCGCCGCGGCCGGGGCGACCCTCGCGTTGAGCTGGCGGACGATGGGGCCGATCGCGGGATGAAGGTCGCGGTACGCCGCGTAGGTCGCGTCGTACCGGGATCTGTTCGCCGGGTTCGGCTCGAGCCGCCGGGCTGATCGGGTCATCCCCCGGATCGCGCTGGGCACGTCAGGCCAGGCGCCCACACCGGTCGCGGCGAGGATCGCCGACCCCGCCACCGCGGTCTCGAGGACCGCCGGCACCTCGACCGTGAAGCCGGTGACGTCGGCCTTGATCTGGTTCCACATCTCGCTCCGGGCCGGACCGCCGCAGACGCGCATCGCCCGGACCTCCGCGCCGGCCGCGAGGATCGGCTCGGCGACGTGGCGGATCGCGAACGCCGACGCCTCGAGGATTGCCCGGGTCAGATGCCCCCGACCGTGACCGAGCGCCAGGCCGACGAAGGCTCCGCGCGCGGTGGGGTCCCACAGCGGCGATCGCTCGCCGGCGAGATAGGGCAGGAAGACGACGCCGTCGGCCCCGGCCGGGATCGCGCCCGCCTCCTCGATCAATGTCGCGGTCGTCGCCGTTCCGTGCAGGACGTCGACCCGGAACCAGTCGACGGCCCGGCCCGTGGCAGCCATCGCGCCGCCGACGGAGTACAGCCCGGGCAGCGGCGCGATCGTCGAATACGAGCCCGGCACCACGAGGGGTCGATCCCAGTACACGCCGAACCCACCCGCCGAGCCGCCCGGGTCCATCGCGTCGCCGGCCCGGATCATGCCCGCGCCGTGGTAGCTCGCCCACGCATCGACGATGCCTGCGACGACCGGCGTGCCTGCCCGGATTCCGAGTGAGGCCGCGACATCGCCCGTCACCGTGCCGATCACCGACCCGGCAGCGATCGACGGCGGCACCTTGGCTGGCGGCAACCCCACGCCGTCGAGGATGGTCGGATCGGGGAACGGCTGACCGTGGGCGAGGCTCGTGGTGGCGACCCCGGTCAGGCGGAGCGCGACGAAGTCCCAGGTCGCGAGGTACCAGCGGGTCGCGGCGGCCGCGACAGGATCGTGTCGCTCGAGCCAGAGCGCCGCGGGCAGGCCGGCCAGGCTCCAGCCCTGGAGACCCGTCGCGGCGGCGAGCTCCGCCTGCTCGGCCACGGCCCGGGTGTCCTGCCAGATGAGCGCCGGGTGCGTCGGCCGGCCCGCGGCGTCGACCGCGACGAGCGTCGGGCCGTGCCCGTCGATCCCGACCGCGACCACGTCGCCGGCATCGAGCCGGACGAGCTCGCGCGCCGCGAGCCCGATCGCGCCCCACCACGCCTCCGGGTCCTGCTCGGCGCGCCCGGTCGCCGGATCGGTGTCGGTCGCGTAGCCGGCGCGAGCGAGACCGAGCAGCCGCCCGTCGAGCGCGACGAGGCCGACCTTGACCTCGGTCGTCCCGAGGTCAATCGCCAGGACCGCCGCCTCGCGGCCGGGGCCGCCGTTCGCCGCGCTCATGCCGAGGCCCTCATGCCGAGGCCCTCATGCCGAGGCCCTCGCCGCGGGCGTCTCGTCATCGAGCGCGACGACCGCCTCGGCGGTCCGCTGGTCCGTGACGAGGGTCGTCAGCAATCCGCCCCGCAGCGCGCCGAGGATCGGGCGGACCTTTCCCGCCCCGCCGGCCACGCCGATCCGGACGGGGATCCGGCCGAGCTCGCGAGCGTCGAACGCGATCGTTCGATCGCGGAGGGCATCACAGACGAGGCGCCCGTCGAGGTCGAACGGGCTCACGAGCACCTCCCCCACGGCGCCGGCCCGGTCGAGCTCGGTCGTCACGTCGGCGCCCAGTGCGGCCGCGCTCCAGACCGGCCCGCCGATCCCGAACGCCGCGACCTCGAGCCGATCCCAGAGGTCGAGGATCCGCCGGACGCCGGCATGGGCGCACAGCGACGTCTTCGTGGCGGGATCGTCGACGAGGCCTGGGGCGAGCAGGCCGAGCGGCACGCCGCCGATCCCGTCGGCTACGCGCCGGAACGGCTCGCGCGCCGGGCCGCCGAACCAGTACCCACCGGCCAGCGGCACGACCGTCGCACCGGTCTCGTGGAGCGGATCGTCGGCGGCGATCGCATCCGCCACGGCCGAGATGGACGCACCATCCCCGATGCCCACGACCGCGCCATCGCGGATCGCGGATCGCAGCACGTCCGCGGCGAGGCGGCCGATCATCCGCCGGCTGATCTCCTCGGGCCCGACGAGGGGCGGCGCGAGATGGACCGCGGCCAGTCCGAACCGGCGTCGGAGGTCGTCGGCGGCCGGCGACTCGGCCGATGCCTGGTCGACGATCCGGATCTCGACGATCCCCTCGGCCCGGGCACGCTTCAACAGCCGCGAGACCTGCGGCCGCGTGACGCCGAGCAGCTCGGCGACGCGGGACTGCGTCTCCCCGAGCTCGTAGTACAGGCGACTCGCCTGGATCAGCTGCTGGACGTCGGACACGGTGCTCCGGACGGTTGGCGTCGACGCACGATCAGGTGCGCACATCTGCACGATACAGATGTGCGCGCGATGATCCCCCACGGGCGTCCAACCCGTCAACTGCCGTGAATCCAAACGGCCCGGGCAAGGTGCCCGGGCCGTTGGCGAGAAGCAGCGATCCTCAGCTGGGGGAGGGACCCAGCTTGTGGTGGCTGTGCTCGTAGCCCTGGTGCGGGGTCCCGATGAACGGGAACGCGCTCAGGAAGGGACGGTCGTTGACGTTGACGCCATCGCCGATCGCGTTGTTCGGCGCGAGGTTCGGCGTCAGCGCTCCGTAGAAGCTGTTGACGACCGGGCCGTAGCCGTCGGCGACGGCACGGATCTCGATGTCGGTGACATCGTCGAGGAGGCGACGGCCGTTCGGGAAGCCGCACAGGTCGGCTTCCAGGACGCCGAGCCGGCTGGGCGTTCCGCCCCCGCTGACCCCGAAGACGCAGGCGCCGGCCGCGTTCGGGAGGATGCCGGTGTTGACCCGGAGCTCGTCGGCCAGCTTGTTGCCGGTCTTGTTGAGGTTGATCGGACCACCGACGTCACGGAGGTCGAGACCGGTCAGGAGGATCGCGACGAGGTCGTCACGCCCGCTCGTTCGGGCGTCCGGCAGCGTCGGGTAGAGGACGTTGACGAGAGCCGCCAGCTCCGGCGACCGGTAGTACTTGGCGAACTGGGCGTCGCCGGCCGGGCTCGAGGCGTTCCACTTGTCCTTTGCGACGCGCGGGATGATCACCTCGTTGATCAGCGGGTTGCCGAGGCGCGAGACCTGGATCCATCGACCGAAGGACTTCATCGAGCCGTCGGAGCCGAGGACGCGAATCTGCTGGCGGCTGGCGGTCGCCCAGATGCCCAGGACGGCATCGGGGTCGTTCGGGCCGGACGGCAGGGCCCGGTCCTTGGTCAGGAGCTTGACGGGGACATCGATCGCGATCGAGTTCGTGTTGAACCCGCCGACGCCATCGACTCCGGCCTTCGCGCCCTTGGGGATGAGGTGCGCGCCGTTGAAGGGCCGCAGGCCCCCGAGGTCGAAGATCGATCCGAGGTCGACGAAGAACGCGTCGTCGCGCTGGCCGGCGAAGACCTTCGTGCCGTACTTCAGGCTGTGGACTGCCTGGGCGGCCGTCGCAGCGTAGTTCGGGGTCGATCGCGGGCCGACATTGGCCGGCGCGGTCCGCAGGCCGTCGCCGATCTCGACGCCGTTGCGCTCGACGCTGTAGGTCTGCTTGACGAGCAGGTTCTCGTCGTTGAGGGTCGTGACCGGACCGTCGTTGTACAGATAGGTCGGGATGCCGGCGAAGTTCTTCGCCTGGGTCCGGGTCTTGAACTTGAACCGGTACGTGATGTCGGACTTGCCGTCGCCGTTGTTGTCGATCTTGATCTCGTAGCGCACGGCCGGGTCGAACGGGAAGAAGTTCGGGCCGCCGGCGGGCTCCTCGAGCGGGACGTAGTTGGCGATGATCGTCAGTTTCGTCGGGTCGGACGGGTTCAGGAACGCGTACAGGTCGGTGTTGTCCGCGGCCGGGTCGTTGGCGATGAGCGGAGCTTCGCGGTGGCTCGACGCGAGAACGCCGCCAACCGACGTGGTGGCGATGATCATGGCGCCGGCGAGCGCGGCGGCTCGGGAGCGTTTGGACACGGTTTGGTCTCCGGTCTGGGTCGGGGCAGTCCCGAAGGTCGTTCGGGGTCTGGATGGGCACTGCCGGACGGTGCGTCGCGACTCCTCACCGGTCGGCTGTCGTTAGTGGTTCGCGGCGGCAGGGCCTTTGGATGACCGACGGTCCGGGCGGTCCGGAGTGGTTCGGTGCAGTCCGGCGTCGCGGGGCGGGCAGGCGGCGGTTGTCGTCCGGAAACTGAATGACCCGGGCGCTGCCCGGGTCATTCGAACTGCGGCGATCAGGCTCAGCTCGGAACGGGGCCAACCTGATGGTGGGTGTGCTCGTACCCCTGGTGTGGGGTCGAGATGAACGGGAAGCGATCCAGCCACGGCATGTCGTTCTCGTCGACGCCGTCGCCGATCGCGTTGTTCGGCGCATTGTTCGGCGTCAGCGAGCCGTAGAAGCTGTTGACGACCGGGCCATAGCCGTCGGCGACGGCACGGATCTCGATGTCGGTGACATCGTCGAGGAGGCGACGGCCGTTCGGGAAGCCGCACAGGTCGGCTTCCAGGACGCCGAGCCGGCTCGGCGTGCCGCCGTCAGCGACCCCGAAGACACAAGCACCGTCCGCGTTGGGCTTGATGCCGGTGTTGACCCGGAGCATGTCGGCCAGCTTGTTGCCGGTCTTGTTGAGGTTGATCGGTCCGCCGACGTCGCGCAGGTCGAGGCCGGTCAGGAGGATGGCGACGAGGTCGTCGCGTCCGCTGGTGCGGGCGTCGGGCAGCGTCGGGTACAGGACATTGACGAGGGCCGCCAGCTCGGGATTCTTGTAGTACCGAGCGAACTGCGCATCACCGGACGGCTTCTGGCTGTTCCAGTAGTCCTTGCGCCAACGGGGGATGATCACCTCGTTGATGAGCGGATTGCCGAGCCGCGAGACCTGGCGCCACGGGCCCGAGGTCCTCACGGTCCCGTTGCTGTTGATGGTTCGGTTCGCCTGACGGCTCGATGCGGCCCAGACGCCGAGGACGGCGTGTGGATCGTTCGGCCCGGTCGGCAGCGCGCGGTCGCGGGTGAGCTGGTACAGCGGCACCTTGATCGCGATGGTGTTCGTGTTGAACCCGCCGACGCCGTCGACGCCGGGATCGGTGTCGAGCGGAGCGACATGGGCCCCGTTGAACGGTCGCAGACCACCGAGATCGAAGATCGAACCGGTGTCCACGAAGAACCCGTCGTCGCGCTGGCCGGCGAAGACCTGCACGCCATAGTTGAGGGTCCGGACGGCGGCCGCGCCGACCTTGGCCTCGTAGTTCGGGGTCGACCGCGGTCCGACGTTGGCCGGCGGGGTGGGCAGGTCGTTGCCGATCAGGACGCCGTTGCGCCAGACGTCGTACGACTGACGGACGAGCCAGTTCGGGTCGCCGAGGGTCGTGACCGGACCGTCGTTGTACAGGTACGTCGGGATGCCGGCAAAGTTCCGGCCCTTCGGGTGCTGCGTGAACCTGAAGTCGTAGTCGATGTCACTGGCTCCGTCGCCGTTGTTGTCGACATGGATCTCATAGCGGACCTTGTCGTCGAACGGGAAGAAGTTCGGGCCGCCGGCCGGCTCTTCGAACGGAGCGAAGCTGGCGATGATCGTCAGGGTGTTCGTGGCGCCCGGCGTCACGAACGCGTAGACGTCGGTGTTGTCGGCGCCGGGGTCGCCCGAGATGAGCGGCGCCTCGCGGTGGCTGGCAGCGAACACGCTTCCGGCCGACGTCGCGACGATCAGCATCGCGCCGATCAATGCGACGGTTTTCGACTTGTGGGGCACGGGAGTCTCCTGGAACGTGATGGACGGTCGATCCGGCGTCCCGCGACGGATCCTCGATGCTGGGGCTGGCGTCAGGGATGAGTCGAGGCTCCTCCTTTCGTGGCGACCGAGCGGTTCCGTTGCGGTGCCGACGGGGTCATGGCAGACCGGCCAGGAGACGGCGGGCGTCTGCGACCGCGGTCGCCGACCAGCCGGGATCCGTCTTCAGCGCGTGCTCGAGATGGCGGCGGGCGGCAGCGTCGTTGCCGAGGGCGGCTTCGATGGCGCCCATGTGGTAGTGCGCGACGGGATCGATCGAGCCGAGGCGGAGCGCCTCCCGCGAGCGATCGCGGGCCTCCTCGTCGCGGCCCAGGCGATGGAGCGCCCAGGCCAGGGCGTCGGCGGCGCGCACCGTCGGGGTGGCTTCGTAGGCAGCCGTCGCGTAGCGCAGTGCGGCGGCGGGATCGCCGTGGTCGGCTTCGAACAGGGCGAGGTCGGTGTCGACGATCACGCCGGCGGCCTGGAAGAGTTGGATCTCGGCCCGGGCCAGGTCGTAGCTCCGGGTGGCCGCGGCGTCCAAACCCGCGGCGGACTGGGTGTCGCCCAGCGCGATCACGTACTCCGGCAGCGGGACGACCGCGGCGGCTCGCTCGAACCGAGTCATGGCCTCGTCCAGATCGTCCGACCCGACCGCCAGACGTCCGAGCCCGGCCAGCGACGGCGCATGATCCGGGACGAGGGCCAGGGCCGCCTCGTACGCGGCCTTCGCCGCCGCCGGGTCGCCGGCGTAGGTCAGGAGGTTGCCGAGGAGGGCGTCGACGTACGCGGTGTTCTCGGGAGCGAGGCCCGGTGACACCGCCGCCGAGCGCATCGCGGCGATCGCGGCCGGGATCCGGCCGCGCAGCTCGGCGAGGTATGACACCCGAGCAAGGCTCGAGAGGTTCGCGCTGAGCCCGAACATCCGCGCGGCCGCCGCGTCCGCCTCGTCGTACCGGCCGAGCTCGATGAGAGCGTCGACCTCGGCGGCATGGGCAGCGACGAGCGACGGCGACGCGGCGATGGCCTTGCGGGCGGTGACCAGGGCGTCGGCGAACTCATGCTTGCCGAGCTGGATCCCGGCGACGCCGACCCACGCGAGGGCATCGTCCGGCGCGATCGCCACCGCCGCTTCGAGGGCGGCCAGGGCCGGGGCGTACAACGACGGATCGGCCGTCTCGCGGACCCGCTGGCTGAGGGCGAGACCGAGGTCGCGCTGGGCATCGGCGTCGGCCGGGTCCGCGGTCACGAGGGCCTGGAGGCGAGCGATCTCGGCCACCGTCGGAGAGACCGGTGGCGATGGGATGGGCGCCGCCGCGGAGGGGGCCGGCGAGCCGGCGGGCGGTGGCGAGGCGGGCATCTGGGGCATGGTGGTCGGTGCGACCGCCGGGTCCGTCGCACGCGCCGCGGATCCGCCGCCGCACGCGGCGACGAGGATCGCAAGGAGAGCAAGAATGACGAAGCGCGTCCTGCCGCCGCGGTCGATGGGTGCCACGCCGGTCATTCGCGGCCGGACCCGCAGCGGATCAGATCACGCGGGCGAGGCTAGATGACGCGCCCCGGATTCAGGATCCCCAGCGGATCGAGCGCTGTCTTGATCGAGCGCATCACCTCGATCACGTCGGGACCGACCTGATCGACCAGGGCCGCCCGCCGCGACAGGCCGATCCCGTGCTCGGCCGTCACCGTCCCGCCGAGCGCGAGAGCCGCCGCGAAGATCTCGTCGCGGACCCGCTCCGTCAGCTCCGGCGCCCGCGGATCGTCGTGGTCGAAGATGAAGTTCGGGTGGAGGTTGCCGTCGCCGGCGTGTCCGAATGTCGCCACCCGGACGCCGTGGCGATCGGCCGCGGCCTGGATCGCGACGAGCAGCTCCGGGACACGGCCGCGGGGCACGCCGACGTCCTCCATCCGGACGATCCCCTGCTTCTCCAGCGCGCGGAGGGCAAGTCGGCGCGCCTGGCGCAGCCAGTCCGCCTCGGTCGCGTCCTGGGCGCGGACGACGCTCGTCGCGCCCACGCCCTCGCAGGCGGCCACCGCGGCGACGAGCTCGGCCTCGGCCGCGGCCGGCAGCAGGTCACTCTCGACGAGGAGCATCGCGGCAGCGTCACGCTCGAGGCCGAGCTGGAACGCATCGTCGACGGCGAGGATCGTCTCGTGGTCGAGGAGCTCGAGCGTCACGGGATGGAGGCCGGCGGCCAGGATCGCGGCGACCGCCTGGCCCGCCGCGGGCACGGACGGGAAGAAGGCGAGCATCGTCGACCGCGGCGGCGGCGCGACGTGGAGCCGGAGGGTCGCCTCGGTGATGATCCCGAGCGTCCCCTGCGACCCCACGAACAGGTGGGTCAGCGCGTAGCCCGCGACGTCCTTGACGCTCTTGCCGCCGGTCCGGATCACGCGACCGTCGGCCAGGACGACCTCCAGCCCGAGGACGCTGTCGCGAGTCTGGCCGTACTTCACGCAGCACAGACCGCCGGCATTCGTGCCGAGGTTGCCGCCGATCGAGCAGATCTCGTAGCTGGCCGGGTCCGGGGCGTAGAACAGGCCCTCCGCCGCGACGGCCTCCTTGAGATCCGCGTTCAGGATCCCCGGCTGGGTCACGACGACGAGATTTGCCCGATCGATCTCGAGCACCCGGGTCATCCGGGTCAGCGCGATGGTCAGCCCGCCCTCGATCCCGGCCGCTCCGCCGCTCAACCCGGAGCCGGCACCGCGCGGCACGACCGGCACGCGGTGCTCGGCGGCCAGGCGGACGAGGCCGGCCACCTCTGCGGTCGTCTCGGGGAGGGCGACCGCCAGCGGCAGACCGGCGGTCAGGTAGGCCGTCTCGTCGTTGCGGTAGGACTCGCGATCGACCGCGTCCTCGAGCAGCCGGACGCCGGGCAACGTCGAGCGAATCGCCCCGAGAAGCCGCGCACCGACAGCCGGGTCGACGGGCGCGACAGGCACGCCAGCCCCGGCCGACGGCGGTCCCGGACGCTCGATCGTCGCCATGCCCGCCAGTCTATCGACGGTCGACCGATCCGGACCAGCCGCCTACGATGGTCTGGATGACCCGCGCCACCCGCGCTCGTCGGACGACCGTCGTCTGGCTCGCCGCCCTCGCGTTCGTGCTCGTCGTGCCTGCCGCGATCGGCCTGGCCGCGGCCAGCCGACCGGCCGTCGAGGGCGCTGCCGACGCCACGCTCACGGCCGCGACGAGCCACCTGGCCGTGGCCCCGTCGGCCGCGATCAAGCCATCGCCGTCGTCCGTGCCGGGCTCCCCGGCGGCCTCGGCCGGCGTCCAGCCGACATCCGAGCCGCCCGGATCAGCGCCGGCGCCGGCGCCCGCACATCGTCCCCGCGCCCGCGGCCGTCGGGCTCGTCCCCGGCGCCGTCAACCGAACGAGCATCAACCTGTCTGCCGAGTACGTTGCGACCCTCAAGCTGAACTTCGGCACGCGCTACGTTCGGGTCTCGTCGACGATGACCGTGACGAACACGTCGGGCGGGTCGATCGACCGGATCGAGCTGAACACGATCGCGGCCCGCCTCGGTGGGATGAAGATCACCCTCGCCCAGTCCGACGGGAACGCCGTCGCGGCGACGGTGTCCGACCAGACGATCCGCGTCCCGCTCGGCGGCACGCTCCAACCCGGCGGCACGGTCACCGTCCGAATCGACTACGCGGCCCGGCTGCGCAGCGACACCGGCGGTTCGAACTGGCTGTTCAGCCGCGCCAACGGGGTCGCCGCCGTCCACCGCTGGCTGCCGTGGATCAGCAAGCCAACCCCGTTCTCCAGACCGAACCACGGCGACCCGTTCGTCACGCCATCGAGCCCGCGCGTCCGGGTCACGATCATCACCGAGCGCAAGATCCGCTGGGCCACGACCGGCGAGCAGACCAGTCCGACGGGGCTGACGACGTCCTTCGAGGCTCGTAACGTGCGCGACTTCGTGATCGCCGGCGCGCCCGACTACAAGACGGTCTCGGCCACCGTCGGCGGCGCCCTGATCCACGTCTGGTACCGGACCGGCTTCCCCGCCTCGACCGTCCTGTCCGCCGCGAAGACGGCGCTGTCGCGCGAGGCGAAGCTGCTCGGCGCCTATCCCTACAAGACCTACGACATCGCGCAGACCGGCGGCGGCTACGGGATGGAGTCACCGGGTCTGACCTGGATCCCCACCGGCGCCGGCAGCCTCGTCTACCTGGTTGCCCACGAGACCGCCCACCAGTGGTTCTACGGCATCGCGGGCAACGACCAGGCTCGCCAGCCCTACGCCGACGAGGCCGCCGCCGACTTCGTGGCGCGCTACGTCACGGGCCTGCGACGCGGGTCCCGCTGTGCGACCGCCCGGCTCGACCTCACGATCTACCAGTATTCGAGCTCGTGCTACTACGAGGCCATCTACATCCAGGGCGGCAACTTCCTCGACGACACCCGGAAGCGGATGGGCTCGACCGCGTTCTGGGCCGGGATGCGCGACTACCTGACCGCCTACCGGTTCAAGATCGGGAGCACGAAGGCGCTGCTCGACAAGCTGGACGCGCGGACGCCGCTGAACCTGGTCCCGCGCTACGAGCCGCGCTTCCCCGGCCTGTACTGAACGGACGTCGGCTCGGAGAGCGATCATCCGGGATGATGGCGAACACGCCGACGCTCCTCGCGGCCTACTGGACCCTGGCGGGCGACGTCTACCCGGGCGCGCCGTCGGAGGTCAGCCCGTTCTCTCTTGCGGACCGTGCTGCCGCCGCGGCTGCGGCCGGCTACACGGGTATGGGCCTCGTCCACGAGGACCTCGTCGTCAACGTGGCGCGGATCGGCTACGGCGGCATCCGGCGGATCCTCGATGACCACGCCATCGAGCACGTCGAGGTCGAGTTCCTCAGCGACTGGGACCTCGACGCGTCGGACCCCGCGCGCCGGGCGTCGGACCGGGTGCGGGCGGCGCTCCTCGAGAGCGCCGCCGAGCTGGGCGCCCGCAACCTCAAGGTTTCGCCGCGGCTGTTCGCCACGGAGCCGCCGGACATCCCGCGGATGCGCGACGCGTTCGCGCGCCTGTGCGAGCAGGCGCGGGACGCGGGCGGCGGCACGACGATCCTGATCGAGATGATGCCGTTCACGAACGTGAAGACGATCGGCACGGCCATGGCGATCATCGCCGGAGCCGACGAGCCCAACGGCGGGATCCTCCTCGACATCTGGCACGTCGCCCGCGGCGGCATCGATCTCGCCGAGATCGCGACGATCCCGGCGCGATTTCTGAAGGGCGTGGAGCTCGACGACGCGGACGCTGCGGTGGTCGGAACGCTCTTCGATGACACGCGCTTCCGGCGCCGGCTGTGCGGCGAGGGCGCGTTCGACGTGCCGCGCTTCCTGCGCGCCGTCCACGCAACCGGCTTCGACGCGCCGTACTACGGTGTCGAGATCATCTCGGAGATCTTCCGCAGGCAGCCCCTCGAGGTGATGGCCCGAACCTCGTACGAGACGACCATGCGCCAGGTCGAGCTGGCCCACACCCGATCAGCAGGGGGCATCTCATGATTCGCCTCGCCGTGCTCGGTGCCGGCCGCATCGGCCGGATCCACGCCGCCAACGCGGCCGCCAACCCGCAGGCAACCCTCGTCGCGGTCGTCGACCCGGTCGAGGCCGCGGCCCGCGCCCTGGCCGACCAGCTGGGCTGCGAGGCGGCAACGGACTCCGACGCGGTCATTGCCCGCGACGACATCGACGCGGTCGTGATCGGCACGCCGTCCGACACCCACGCCCGCCTGCTGCTCCTGGCAGCGCGTGCCGGCAAGGCGATCCTGTGCGAGAAGCCGGTCGACAACGACCTGGCCCGGGCCGACGAGGCCGTCGCGGAGCTGGGCCGCCTGAACGTGCCGGTGATGATGGCGTTCAACCGGCGCTTCGATCCGACCAACATCGAGCTCCGCCGCGCGATCGATGCCGGCGAGATCGGCGACGTCCGGCAGGTGATCCTCACCAGCCGCGATCCGGGCCTGCCGCCGCGCGACTACATCGCGCACTCGGGTGGCATCTTCCGCGACATGGTGATCCACGACTTCGACATGGCGCGCTTCCTGCTCGGCGAGGAGCCGGTCGAACTCTTCGCGACCGCGAGCCGGCTGGTCGACCCCGATCTCCTGGCGGAGCTCGACGACTTCGACACGGTCATGGTCGTCCTCCGGACCGCCTCCGGCCGGCAGTGCGTGATCAACTGTTGCCGCCAGGCCGCCTACGGCTACGACCAGCGCATCGAGGTCCACGGGTCGGCGGGGATGCTCCTCAACGACAACCTGCGTCCGACGACGGTCCGGCGCTTCGGCGCGGACGAGACCGAGGCCCGCCCACCGCTCCTCAACTTCTTCCTCGAGCGCTATGCCGACGCCTATCGCAACGAGCTGGACGCGTTCCTCCGCGCCATCGAGGAGGGATCGACGATGCCGACCGGTCCGCGCGACGGCCGCCAGGCCCTGCGCATGGCCGACGCGGCCCTGGAGTCCGTGACGACCGGGCGCGCGGTCACGATCTAGGCGGAGCGATCGTCGGTGCCGTCGTCGCTCGCGAGCCGAGGTTCGTCGCCGTCGCGGGCGAATTCTGCTGCCGCGGTCGTCGCCCGCGAGCCGGCGGTCGGCCGCGAGGGCCTGGGGCATCTGGCGGAAGGTTCGCGGAAGGAGCGGCCGCCAGCCCTGCCAGCCGGCGACGAGCCACTCGTTGACGGCCCGCTCGATCGGCCCCCAGCGCAGGCCGTACGCCTCGCGGACGACCGGCGGCAGGAGCCCGATCGCCGGCCAGAGCGTCCACGAGTACGACCACGCGGGCAGGCCAGCCAGCAGCGGCGCGACCGGACCGAGCGGCGGGTGGAGAACGACGTTGGCCAGCTCGCGGGCGGTCGCGCCGACCTGGACCGGGCCGCCCGGCGCGAGCGCCCCATCCATGTACCCCTCGAACGCCGCGAGATCGGGCGGGAGGAGCGCCTCGGGGATTCCGAAGGCCCGCCCGATCGGCAGCGTCTCGGCGTAGTAGCGGGCGCGGCGCGCCGGCGAGAGCGGCTCGAGCCAGCGGTCGGCGACGACGATCGTGGAATCGACGAGGGTCGCGTGGACCCACAGCCCGAGCTCCGGGTCGCGAGCCTGGTAGGTCGGGCCGGTGATCGTCCGGTGGAGCGTGTTCAGACGGCGGATCTCCGCACGGGCCGCCGTCGTCGTTCCGTACACGATCCGGAGGTAGCTCCGGAGCGTGCCGTCGAGCCGAGCCCACGGATCGGATCGGAAGTCGCTGTGATCGGCCACGCCTGCAGCAACCTGGGGGTGGGCGAGCTGGAGCAGGAGGGCGCGCGGTCCGGCACCGAGCAGCAGCATCGCCTCGCGGTTGAGCGCCCATGCCTCGGACGCCGGGCCGTACAGTCCGATGGCGTCGTGGGCGTCGATGATCCGCGGCCGCGTCATGAGCGAAGGATCGGGCATGGGACGTTGGGGCGCTGACTTCGACCCGGACCGCCTGGCGGACCTGGAGACCGGGATGTGGAAGGCGTACTACCGCCGCCAGCCGGCGCGCCTGTTCGGGCTCCTGATCCAGGGCCTGCGCGAGCAGGGCCACGCCTCGTGGCCACGGGCCATCGCGGCCGGGTTCTTCTTGACCCGGGGCGCGGCCGGGTTCGCCCGATCGACCGGCGACTACGATCGGTTCGCGCCCGACATCGCCCGCGGCTACCGGCTCATCGGGTTGCCGCGAGACGTCGACGCGGTCGAGGTCGCCCGGCGCGAGCTCCGCTGGTGGGTCGTCCGGCGCGAGATCGGCCTCGCGGCCGGGGAAGCGGCGGGCGAGGCGATCACCCGGCTGTACGCGGCGATCTACGCCGTACCCGAGGCCCAGGTCGCCGAGGCCGGCCGGTTGCGTGGCGAGGCGGCCGAGGTGCGCGATCGCGGCGCGTCCGCCGATCCTGACGGGCCGACCGGGCGCGGCCTCAGCTACTGGCCCGAGGTGGCCCGGCTGCTCCGCCAGGCGTATCGCGAGCTGCACGCGGCGCTCGCGAAGGGTGATCGGGCGGTCTAGCCCTCGCCGGCCCGGCGGCCGACGACCCACCACGCAACGGGGAACGCCGCCCCGGCGAGAATGAGCTTGAGGGCGTCGCCGAGGAGAAAGGGCGTCAAGCCGTTGGCGATGCCCCAGGCGAGGTCGTGGCGAGTCACCGCCATCAGCCATGGAACGCCGATCAGGTAGATCACCACGTTGCCGATCGCCATCGCGCCGAGCGCCCCGACGATCTTGCGATCCCAGCCCAGCTCCGCCAGTCGGCCGACCAGGGAGCCGGCCACGAGGAACCCGACGATGTAGCCGCCGGTCGCTCCGAGGACGACCGTCGTCCCGCTCTTGCCCTCGGCGAAGACCGGCAGCCCGATCGATCCGATCAGGACGTACAGCCCGATGCTCAAGACGCCGCGCCGGAAGCCGAGGGCGCCGCTCACGAGCAGCACGCCGAACGTCTGACCGGAGATCGGCACCGGCGTGAACGGGAGCGGGATCGCGATCCGGGAGCTCGCGATGATCACCAGGGTGCCGAGGGCGATCAGCGCGATGTGACGGAGGCGCGTGCCCATCCGCTCCCCGACCCGGATCGGGAGCAGGAAGTCCGCGATCGTCAGGCCCCGCTGGTCGAGCGGCAGGCGGTTCAGGCGTGGGCTGGCGATGTCCATTCGGTCGACGGTTCCCTCGCGTGAATGCCGACGCGTCCTCGGGTCCCTCTCCCGGACGCTGGCGGCCCGGCGAGTCTACCACCGGCTTCCGCCCCGTCTGGGGCCTATTCGTGCTGGACGGCGGCCACGATCGCGAGCCGGCTGGCGAGCCGTGCCGGGTACCACGACGCCGCCATCGACACGCCGAGTCCGAGGAGGATCGCGACCGCGATGGATGTCCATGGCAGGTCGAGGATCAGCCGTCCGCCGCCGGCCAGCAGGACGAGGATCGCGCCGGCCACGAGCCCGGTCGCGATCCCCAGCGCCGATCCGACGATGCCGAGGATGCCCGCCTCGACCACGACCGTGCGGCGGACCTGGCCGCGGGTCATCCCGGCCGCCCTGAGCACGCCGAGCTCGCGAACACGCTCGAGGACGCTGACGGTAAGGGTGTTCACGATTCCGAGCGCGGCCACGATCACCGCCACGATCGCCAGGGCGTCGAACAGGCCGAACACCTCGCCGAGGGCCTCGTCGACGGCACCGGCGACGCTCGCCAGCGGGTTCGGCACGAGCGCCGCCTCCCGGGCGGCGTCCTCGAGCCGCGGCGCCGCGTCCGCAGCTCGACCGGGCGCATAGCGGACCGCGAGGACGTCGGCGCCCGCGACCCCGAACACGTCACTCGCGTCCGGCCAGCCGACGAGGACCGTCTCGCCGACGCTCCCGGGCAGCGTCCGTTCGACAATCCCCGCGACCCGCAGGTCGATCACCCGGCCCTCGCCGACCGCCAGCGAGAGGGTCGAGCCGACGGTCAGGCCGATCCGGTCGGCGACGCTCCGGGGCAGGATCGCAACGCCGCCGGCGTCGAGCCCCTCGAGGGCCGCCGTCCGGTCTCCGACGACGAACCGCAGCCGCCCATCGGCGAGGAGATCGCCACCGACAACTGCGGCCGCGTCCATCCGGACGCCGTCGCGGGCGACCTCGAAGGTCGCGAACGGGCTGACCCGAGCCACGCCGTCGATCGCGCCAAGATCGGTGATGACGTCCTCGTCGAGGGCGATCGGCCGGATCGAGGTCACGAGCGCATCGCCCGGGATGACCTCCGCCAGCCAGGCGGCGGCCGCCAGCCGCGACTGGTGGGCGACGCCGCCGATCGCGACGACCATCGCCAGGCCGATCGCGAGCGCCCCGACCGTCAAGGTGGTCCTGGCCCGGTCGCGGACGATCGAGGCCCGGGCGAGCCGCTCCTCGAGCCGGAGGACGCCACGGAACGGCAACCCGGCAAGCCGCCCGAGCGCGCCGAGCACGAACGGCGAGATCAGGACCGCACCGAGCAGGAGGAGGTAGACGAGTCCCGACCGGGCGAGGCCGGCGATGCCCGCGTCGCGCGGCCACGCGAGCAGGCCCGCGATCCCGACGACGACGAAGACGCCGATCAGCCAGCGCAGCCGCGCGCGGCGAGCGGCGGCCGGATCGATCCGATCGCGGAGCGCCTCCACGGGCGGGATCGAGCCGGCCCGGCGAGCGGGCTCGATCGCGGCGGCGATCGTGACGCCGAGCGCGATCGCGACGACGGCCACGATCGAGCCCGGGCTCGGATCGACCCGTTCGAATGGGATCGCCGCGATGGTCCGCAGATCGAGCGCCATCAGCTCGGCCAGGGCGAAGCCCGCGAGGAGCCCGACGAGGGCCCCGAGCAGGCCGAGGACGACCGCCTGGATGACGACGAAGGCAACGAGCTGGCGGCGGGTCGCCCCGGCCGCCCGGAGCAGGCCGAGCTCGCGGACCCGCTCCGAGACGGTCATGGAGAGGGTGTTGAAGATCAGGAAGGCGCCGACGAAGAGCGCCACCGCCGCGATCAACGCCGTGGTCGAGCGGAAGTCGGCGGTCGAGCTGCGCAGGGAGCTCGCGACGTCGGCCGGCGACGACAGGACGTACGGGCCGCTCGTCAGGGCGACGCCGATGGCCGTCGCGACCTCCGCCGGCGTCGCGCCCTCGCCCGCGATGACATCGACCCGGCTGACCGTGTCGTCGCCGAAGATCCGCTGCATCGTCCGGAGGGGCAGCACGACCGTCCGGCCCGACGAGCCGACGAGCGGGCCGTCACCGACGGCGATCCCGACCACCCGGAGCTCGACCGGCGTCCCGTCGCCGGCCTGGAAGGTCACGGAACCACCGACGGTCGTGCCGATCGCCGTCGCCAGCGTCTGGCTGACGAGCGCCTCGAACGCGTCGGGTCCGCTGAGGGTGGCGCCCGATTCGAGGACGAGAGTACGTACGGCCGACTCCTTCGCAGGATCGACGCCGAGGGCCGTGACCGGGTCCGATGGCGACGGGTCCGTGAGGGACGGGAAGAGATAGGTCCGGCGCTCCAGGGCAGGTGCCGCGAGGGCAACCCCCGGGGCGTCCTCGATGGCCGCCAGGCTGGCCGGTGCGAGGCCGGTCGGTCCGAACGCCTCGACCCGGAGATCCGCCCGACCGACCAGGTCGCGGACGGTTCGGCCGATCGAGGCGCTGATCCCGGCGTCGGTGGCGAGCGATGCGTAGAGGACCGCGATGCCGAGGGCGATCCCGATGATCGACAGGCCCGTCCTGCCGCGACGGGCTCGCAGGCTCCGGATCGCGAGCGAGATCACGCCGCGCTCCGCCGCCGCTCGTCCACCGTCAGAGACCGAGCTCGGCGAGACGGCTCACCAACGGGCCGGTGTCGTGCTCGTCGCGCCGGCCGAGGACGATCTCGTCGCGGATCCGGCCATCGCTGATCACGAGGACCCGATCGGCGTAGGCGGCGGCCTTCGAGTCGTGGGTGACGAGGACGACCGTCTGGTGGCGTTCGACGCATGACCGCCAGAGCGCCTCGAGGATCTCGGTCCCGGTCGTGTAGTCGAGGTTGCCGGTCGGCTCGTCGGCGAACAGGAGGGCGGGCCTCGTCACGAGGGCACGCGCGATCGCGACGCGCTGCTGCTCGCCGGCCGACAGCTGGTCGGGCTTGTGGCGCTCCTTGCCGGCGAGCTCGACGAGGGCGATCACGTCGCGGATCCGCTCGGCGATCTCGCCCTTGCCGGTGTCGGCGCCGGAGATCGTGAACGGCAGGGCCACGTTCTCGGTCACGTCGAGGAGCGGGATGAGGTTGAACGACTGGAAGACGAAGCCGGTCCGGTCGCGGCGGAGCTTCGTCGCCGCGTCGTCGGACAGCTGGCTGATCGTCTCGCCCTGCAGGATCACCTCGCCGGAGGTCGGCCGGTCGAGGCCGCCGAGGAGCTGGAGGAGGGTCGACTTGCCCGATCCGGACGGGCCCATCAGGGCGACGAACTCGCCCGCGTCGACGGTCAGGGAGACGCCGCGCAGCGCGTCGACGGTGGTGGCGCCGAGGCGGTAGCGCTTGGCGAGATCGTGCGCCTCGAGGATCGCGGCCATCGCCGGGAGTGTAGCCCGCGGGGTCGGGCGGTCGTCCGGGTCGCGCGGCGTCGCCCGCGCGTCGGGACGTGCCGGGGGCGTCGGCCCGGCGGTCGTCAGCCGCCGAAGAAGAAGCCGGCCACGCCGCCGACGACGGCCTCGAACAGGCCGGGCGGCGTGGTCGGGTCGGTTACCCGCAGGCTGCCCTCGGACGTTGCCGGGTCGGCGCCGCGGACCTGGCCGAGCGCCGCCAGGTCGATCCCCTCGCCGGTCTCGTCGCCGGCGATCCCGTCGTGCGGGCCGCCCGGCCCGAGCCCGAGCCCGGTGTCCTCGGGCGGATCGGACGGGAGGATGAAGACGCGGACCGGCGTCGGCGTCGGCTTCGGCGTCGGCCGTGGCGTGGGCCTGGCGGTCGGTCGCGGGGTGGCTGCCGGGCGCGGCTTGGGCGTCGCCCGCGGGGCGGGCTTCGGGGTCGCCTTCGGGGCCGACGAGCTGCCGCACTTGTCGGCGAAGAGGACGGTCCACATCTTCTTGCCGTCCGTACCCTTGTAGGCACCGATCCCGATCACGTCCCAGGCCTTGCCCATGATGTTCTTTCGATGCCCGGCCGAGTTCATGAACTGGTGATGGACCTGGGTCGTCGCCACGTCGTCCGGGTAGTTGTTCCAGCCGATGTTCTCGCCGGCGATCTTGTAGCAATAGCCCTTCATGTCGAGGACGCGGAAGACCTGGTAGCCCTTGCCCAGGATCGTGTGGCTGAAGTAGTCGCGGACGATCATGTCCTTGCTGCGCGAGCGGGCGATCGCCGACAGCCGGGAGTCGACCTTGAGCGACTTCATGCCGGCCGCCGCGCGCGACTGGTTGGTCAGGCTGACGAGCTTCGATTCCGACGCCGAGCTGAAGGTGCTGTCGCTCCAGGCCAGGGTCGAGCGCGGGGTCGCGAGCACGCCGACCGCCGTCAGCGTGAACGCCACGAGGGTCAGGACGGCGAACCGCCGCGGATCGGCGAGGAGCGCGCGGAGGTCGAGGTCTGGGCGGCGGGCGGTGCGGACGGTCATCAGCGGTCTGGTCTCGTGCGGTCGTTTGGTGGGGAGTCGGGCGTGCTTCGACCCTAGGCCGCGCGGGTGGTGCCAACCGCGACGCGATGGTCCCGAACGCACCGGGCACGGGTACCAGTCGCCACTCCGCAACGTGGCGGATCACCCCGGAGTGGTCCGCACCGTGCCTGACCGCACGCGTCCGCACCTGACCGCACCAGCCGCGGCCGGGCGATCCCGCGATCAGCGCAGCGCGGCTTCCAACGCGACCCGCGCATCCGTCCCCGGATCGCGCCGCTTGATGATCATCGCCGTCGTGATCGCGAGACCGCGCGCCTCGGCCCACGCGCCGCTCGCTGGGCGGCTGCCGGGCACGACCACCGCGCCGGGCGGCACGACCAGCGGTCGCTCCGCCGTCCCGACGAGCTCCCGCTCGTCGACCAGGTCGTAGAGACGCGAGGACCCGGTCAGCACCACGCCCGCCCCGATGACCGCGCCGGCCCCGACGAGCACGCCCTCGAGCAGGCGGCTCCCGGCGCCGACGAACGCGTCGTCCTCGACGATCACCGGCCGCGCGCCGGCCGGCTCGAGGACGCCGCCGATCGTGACCCCGGCGGCGAGATGGACGCGCTCCCCGATCTGGGCGCACGACCCGACCAGGACATGCGAGTCGACCATCGTGCCGGCGCCGATCCAGGCGCCGACGTTGACGTACGACGGCGGCATCACGATCACGCCCGGGGCGAGGCACGCGCCGGCCCGGATCGCCGTGCCACCGGGCACGATCCGGCGATCCGCGCCCGGGTCGATCGGCGGCAGCGCAGCCCGATCGTGGAACGCCAGCGGCCCGACCTGCCACGACGTCATCGTCCGGTCCGCGAAGCAGGCGACGATCGCCTCCTTCACGTCCGGACGAACGCGCCAGCCATCGGGCGCGGTCGAATCGGGCTCGGCGGCACGGAGCCGGCCCGCGGTGAGCGTCGCCAGCAGGTCGGCTGTCGACAGGTCGGCCGGCGCGAGGTCCGCCAGGTCGGCGAGGTCCGCGAGGTCGGCCGGCGCGGGCGGCGCGGGCGGCGGACGGCGATCGGCCACGAGCCCTCTCATGCCGGCACCTCCACCAGGGTCCGCATCCGTCCACCGGCCGCCTCGACGAGGCCGAGACCGCGGAGGGTCGCGGCGAGGTCGATCCGGGCTTCCGGCGCGAGCGCCAGGAGGGGCTGTCGGACGACGTCCGCCTCGAGCAGGCCCATCAGCTCGAGCGCCGCCTTCACCGGCACGGGATTCGGCCCGCCGGCGAAGTTGGCGAAGAACAGCGGCAGCCATCGCTCGTGGATCCGGCGTGCGCCGTCCCAGTCGCCGGCCAGCGCCGCGTCGCACAGCGCGACGAGCTCGCCCGGGATCTCATTGCTCGCGACCGAGACGACGCCGTCGCCGCCCATGGCCAGGATCGGCAGCGTCCAGGCGTCGTCGCCGGCCAGGACCGCGACGCCACGCGGCCGATCGCGACAGATCCGGGCGATCTGTTCGAGGTTGCCGCTCGCCTCCTTGATCCCGATGACCCGCGGGTGCTCGGCGAGCCGCAGGAACACGTCCAGCGGGACGTTGGTGCCGGTCCGCGACGGGACGTTGTAGACCACGATCGGCAGGTCGCCGTCGTCGGCGACGGCCCGGAAATGGGCGTCGAGCATCCGGCCGTCGGGCCGGTTGTAGTACGGGGCGACGACGAGGGCGGCGTCCGCACCGAGCTCCGCGGCCCGGCGGGTGGCGGCGATCGTCGCCGCCGTGTCGTTCGTGCCGGTGCCGGCGACGACCGGCACCCGTCCGCGCGATGCCCGCTCGGCGACGGTCTCGACCGTGATCGCGATCACCCGATCGCGCTCGGCCGGCGTCAGCGTCGGGGCCTCGCCGGTGGTGCCGACGGGGACGATGCCGTCGATGCCGGCGAGGACCTGCCAGCGGACGAGACGGCGGAGGGCATCCTCGTCGACCGAGTTGTCGGCGGCAAAGGGCGTGACCAAGGCGGTCAGCGCACCTCTCAAGGGTGGGTGGGTGGCGGCTGCAGTGGTGTTGTCGCGAAAGAGCGGGGTCATGGGATTCTCCAGTCGAACGTGGCGAAATCGTTGGTGGGTTCGGTCAGGCGGTGGCGCCGACCGGTTCGAGCTCTCGCGATCCGCCGCGAGCGGCGGCGATCCGCTCGTCGACGACCTCGTCGAACGCGTGGATCCCCGGAGTACGGGGCATCGCCCGCAGCCAGTCGATCGCGGCAAGCGCCCCCGTCGCGTAGCCCGACCGGTCGCGGGCGGTCAGCCGGAGCTCGATCGTCTCGCTGGTGCCGTCGAAGCCGACGACGTGCATCCCGGGCATCGAGCCGGACCGGAGCACCGCGACCTCGTCGCTGTCGATCCGGTGGTCGGCGGCCGCAAGGCGACGGACGATCTCGCGGGCGGTCCCCGACGGCCGATCCGCCTTGGACCGGCGATGCCACTCGAGGACGGACGGCTCGAAGCCGCCGATCGCCCCGGCCAGTCGGGCGGCCTCGTCGACCAGGCGCAGGAAGAGCGCCGCGCCGAGGGCCAGGTTCGGCGCGACGACCGCAGCCGCGCCCGCCCGCCGCAGCGCTGCCCCGACGCGGTCAAGGTCGGTCTGCCAACCGGTCGTCGCGATGACCAAGGCGCGGCATCCGGCGTCGAGCGCCGCCTCGACGTTGCCGGCGACGGCCTCGGCCCGCGAGGCGTCGACGACGACGTCGGTGCCGAGGAACGTGGCAGGCGCGTGCCGGCCGTCGGCGGGCCGGCCAACGACCTCGACCGCTTCGCCGCGGTCGCCGAGCGCCTCGGCCACCGCCCGGCCGAGCGGGCCCCGACCAAGAACGATCGTGGTGGTCATCCGCGTGTCTCCTCGTCGCTGTCGAGGAGCCGCCGGGCGGTCGAGGGAGGCCAGGAATCAGAACGCCGCGGTCACCTCGTGGTGCCGCGGCCCCTGGAGCCTCCGTGCCCGGAGACTCCTGTCGGTGTTCGCTTGCGCGCCGTCAGAGCCCCAGGGCCCGTGCCTCCCGGCAGGGCCGCCAGAGCTTCTTCTTCGCCTCGTCGGTCAAGAAGATGCGGTGCATGTGCATACCTTGCATCGTCGGAGTGGATGATGCAACCCGTGGGACGGTTGCGATTGGGTGTCGTCTAGCCTCAGACGGAATGGCGCTCCGAAAACGCCGCGTACGTCGCGGCGATCGGATCGGCGAACCCTTCAGCCTCGCCATCGAGCCCGAACCGGCGCGCGTCCGGCGTCTTGACCCCGTTGCCGGAGAGGATCGCCACGACCTCGTCGCCGTCGTGGATCACGCCACGAGCGCGGGCTGCCTCCACCGCGGCCACGGTCACACCGCCGGCCGTCTCGACGAAGATCCCCTCGTTCGCGGCGGTCCTCCGGATGGCCGACGCCGTCGCAGCGTCCGGGATCGACTCGATCGAGCCGCCGGTCCGGCGCGCCAGCTCCAGCGCGTAGCCGCCGTCGGCCGGCGAGCCGATCGCGAGCGACCGGACGATCGTGTCGGGCGTCCGGACCGGCCGGATCTCGTCGACGCCCTCGGCGAACGCGGTCGCGACGGGCGCGCACCCCTCCGGCTGGCCACCGACGAACCGGACGTCCTTGCGCTCGACCAGGCCGATGTCCGCCAGCTCGTCGAAGCCCTTGGCGATCTTCGTGAACATCGAGCCGGATGCGATCGGCCCCACCAGGACATCCGGCAGGCGCCAGTCGAGCTGCTCGGCGATCTCGAACGCGATCGTCTTGCTGCCCTCGGCGTAGAACGGCCGGAGGTTGACGTTGACGAAAGCCCAGCCCTCCTCATCGGCGATCTCGAGGCTGAGGCGGTTGATGTCGTCGTACGTGCCGTCGACCCGGACGACCGTCGCGCCGTAGCTCAGGGCGTGCTCGACCTTGGCCGGCTCGAGGTCGGCCGGGACGAACACGAACGCCCGGAGGCCGGTCGCGGCGGCCGCCGCCGCGGTCGCGCCGGCCAGGTTGCCGGTCGAGGCGCAGGCGAGGGTGTCGAAGCCGAACTCGACGGCTCGGGCGGTGGCGACGGCCACGACCCGGTCCTTGAACGAGAGGGTGGGATTGCGGGTGTCGTCCTTCAGGCGGAGGGTCGTGCCGGTGCCGAGGTCCAGGTCGCGGCCGAGTCGATCGGCCCGGACGAGGGCGGTCGAGCCGACCGCGAGGCCGCGCTCCGGCGCGGCGGCGACCGGCAGCAGCTCCAGGTAGCGCCAGATCCCCGGCGCACGCGCGGCGATGGACTCCTTGGTCAAGCGTGCCCGAGCCACGTCGTGGTCGTAGACGACCTCGAGCGGCCCGAAACAGGCGACGCAGACGAAGCTGGGGCCGAGCTCGTCGGGCCGGCCGCACGCGCGACAGCGCAGCCCGCGGACATGGGATGGGGTCGTCGGCGGCGTGTCGGCCGGCTCGGCCGGCCGGATCGGGGTCTCGAGCGTCATCGTGGTCGTCTCCATCGTGGAGGACCGCCGCCGTCATCGAGCCCGAGAAACCAAGCGACCCTTCCTGTGAGGAAGGGCCGTCTGAAGGACCTTATCTCGCAGGAGGACCTGCCCGGATTTGGCACCGTGCCGGCGTCGCCGCCGGTCGGTTGTCGGGCTTCACAGGGCCGGTCCCTCCACCACTCTTGATAAGCGTCTTCAGTTGTGGGCGGATGGTAGGCCGGGTTGGCGGCGCGGTCAATCAGGCGGACTGGATCGTGCGTGGCTGTCGCGCCAGGAGCGCCAGCGCGAGACCGGTCAACGCGGCGATCGCGACGGTTCCGCCGATCAGGTGGGCGGTCCACGTGACGGGCCCGGTCCGAGCGACGACGACGAAGTAGGCGACAAACAGGAGCGCTGGTCCGACGCCCGCAACGAGCCACGGCCGAAGGGGTCCGCGGGGCACCGCGAGCAGGACGAGGTCGATCAGGAGGCCGCCGAGGATCGGGGCGCCGACCAGCACCCAGCCGTCGTGGAGGAACGTGAGGCCGGCCATCGTCGCACCGACGAGGATCGTCGCGGTGCCGGCCGGCAGGACCGGCCAGCGCCGGAGCAGCTCGAGGAGCGGCACGACGACGAGCAGGGTCGGGATGATCGCTCCCGCGATGCCGAGGTTCGGGGCGTACCACGTCGCGTCGAACCGGCCGTACGGCCAGCGCGGCCACGCATCGACAAACAGGTTGACCGGGTGGAGGGCGAAGGCGGCAACGCCGACGATCGCCACGACGGCGAGGACGGCGGGCAGGAAGGACGGCCAGATTGCCTCGCCGGGCCGATCGTCGCGGCGGATCCAGGCCGCGCGGAGCGGACCGCTCGCGATCATGGCCGAGGTCACGCCGAGTCCCAGATGGGTCGGGCTGAGCAGGGCCTCGGTGTCGGCCTCGAGCCCGAACACGAGGTGCCACCCGAGATCGAGCAGCCCGACGACGGCGAAGGCGACGACGCCGGCGACCGACCAGCCGAACCCGGGCGGGATCGCCCGGACCGTGTCGCGGCCCTCCAGGCGCGCCGCGAGCAGCGGCGCGAAGACGAGGAACGCGACCAGGGCGAACGACAGGTAGACGACGGCGTGCCACGGCGTGAGGATCGTCTCGAGCGACGTCGGGTCGTGGGTGTGGGCCCAGCCGTCGATCGTGGCGCCCGCGAGCATCGCCACCGCGAGGGTCGCGACCGCAAGCTCGTACCACCAGTTCCCCGTTCGTGTCACCGCCCGGTCGACGGTCGCCGCCTGCTCGGCGGAGCCGCGAGCCACCCGCCGGAGGCCGATCGCATGCGCCAGCCAGACCGCCGGGATCGCGACGAGGTCCGTCGCGTCCGGCGTCGACGCGATCGGGCGGATCGGGGGCAGCCCGCGTCCTGCGGCCAAGTCGCCGAGGGCCGAGACCGGCCATTGAACGGCGCCGAGGCCCGCCTCCCAGAGCGCCTCCGCCTCGGGGATGAGCTTCACGGCGGCGAACCCGAGCCCGATCGCCGCAACCGCCGCGGTCAGCCAGCGCCGGCTCGGGGCGTCCCAGCGACCGGCAACGCTCGTCAGCAGCTCCGCGGCGGCGACGAGGAGGAGCGGTGCGAAGACGAGCCCGGCGATGTCCGACAGCTTGCCCGTCACGACCCCCGGCCACGCCCGCTTGAGGACCTGGTCGTTGACCAGGAGGACGAGGATCGCCGCCGATCACGACCGGGTGGAGCAGGCCGTCGCCGGCGATCACGCGCCCTCGCGGCTCGACGCCATCGAGGGTCACCGGCCGGTTGGTCCCGCCCGCCGCCGACAGGCCGTCGGTCATGGGCGCCTCGTCGGCTGTGGCTCCACGAGGAAGACCGCCGTGCCCTTGTCGACCGTCCCGACGGCGGCCTCGATCGTCCACTCGATCCGGGCGACCATGCCGTCGATCTTGGTCTGGTTGCGATTGGGCTTGACGATGGCGGCGCCGAGCGCTCCCTCGGCGGAACAGGTGCCCAGGACGTCCGCCCGGCACAGCCCCCGCGGCTCGAAGGCGAACGTCGCCGATTCGCCGGGATGCACGATGACGCCGTAGGCACCGGCGAAGATCGAGATCTCGGCGTCGGCCGGCAGCGGTACGGCGCCGACAGAGGTGACCATGACCGTCGCCAACGCCCGAGCCGGCACGGTCCGGCCCGCGTCCGACGGCTGGTCCCGGAAGGGTGGCGCGTTCACCACGAAGTGCACCGCCGGCTGGTTGAACGAACCCGGCTCGTCGAAGGTGCCGCCGGCCGATGCCGACGCGAGATGGATCGGCGGAACCGCCTCGACCGTGGCCTCGATCGCCGGAGGTGGCTCGGAGGCGTGGATCGACGCGAGGTCGAGCGTCCAGCCGGCGTCGAACGCCGTGTCCGGCCGGCCGTCGGCCCAGACGACCTGGATGGTCAGCGTCGTCTCGCACGGCAGGTCCACCCGACACGACACGAACGGATCGAACTCGATCGGTCGGTCGGGTGCCCAGCTCGTGGTCTGCCGCCTGTCGGAGGTATCGAGGCGGAGCTGGACCGGCGGGTCCGGCCGGTTCCGGGCTCGGCGATCCTCGGGCTGGCCGTCCTCGCCCAGGACGACAGCCGGACCGGCGACCTGGGCCGCGGTGAGGTCGAGTCGAGCGAGGGTGGTCGGCGCGGAGCTCGTCGCCGGCTCGGCCGAGCTGTCTCGGGTGAGGGTGATCGTCCACGAGCGGAAGCGGTCGCCCTCCGTCAGGTGGACGGGCTTGCCACTCGTCTCGTGGCTCAGCGTCGCCCGCGCCCCGGGTTCGGCCGCCGGAGCGGCCAGCGTCACCCGACCGGGCGTGGCGCCGGCCGGCGCCGAGCCCGCATACGTCGCCGTTGCGTCGACGGCCCACGTCACGTCCACCTCGCCGCGCGGAGGCGCGTCGAACCACGTGACGACGAGGGCGTAGCGAACGACGCATGGGTTCGATTGGCAGCCGGCGGACCAGGTCCGGGTGGGCGGCCCCGACGGGCTGCTGATCGCGGGGTCGGATCCGGATCCGACCTGATCCGTCCGGACGATCGACGTCAGGATCGATCCCTGATCGGGAGCGCCGGAGATCGTGGGCGTGATGGCGATCGACGCGAGCTGGCCGTGCTCGACGACGAAGACCAGCGGCTGGACCGCGACCGGCTGATCGGCCGTCATGT
This sequence comes from uncultured Chloroflexia bacterium, assembly GCA_963746075.1. Lineage (GTDB taxonomy): Bacteria > Chloroflexota > Limnocylindria > Limnocylindrales > CSP1-4 > CF-46. The sequence goes on along the minus strand of CAVUZY010000004.1, from coordinate 717,587 downwards.
GGAGGGTTCCGCCGCTGTTGAGCGGCTGGGTCGGGCCGGGCGGGGGCGTCGGAGCGCTCGTGCCGGCGACGGCCAGACCGGCGACGACGAGCACGACGAGCCGGGTGACGCGGCGGCGATCAGTCATCGCGGTCCTCCCCACCTTGGGCCGGCGGACGCGGATCATGGCAGGTGACGCGCGCGCTGTACAGACGCTCCTCGGGATGTCGACGCGAACGCCGAATCCGGTAGACTCCCGTGGCCCACGCCGGCCTCGCCGCCGGCGTGCGTGCATGGTGGCCTTAGCTCAATGGTAGAGCACTGGATTGTGGCTCCAGCGGTTACGGGTTCGACCCCCGTAGGCCACCCCATCAGAACCCGTGGCGGGACGGCCGTCGCGCCCGAACGACGATGGCGGCATTGGCCGCTGCACTCCCCGTGATCCGAGCCTGACGCCTTGCCTCCCCAGCGGTCGATCGTCCAGTCGCGCAGCGTCGGCGTGATCGGTCTCGTCGTCCTCTTCCTCGGCCTCAGCCTCATCGGGGTGGACAGCCGGACGTTCCGCGGGGCGACGCACATCCCGACGACGACCCTCGCCTTCGCTCCGACCCCGGCGAGCTCGCCACCCGGCTACCTCGAGTCGCTCGTCGAAGCCGGGGTCAGGATCACCCGCATCAGCACCGGCGCGCGCCACTCCTACGCCCGCATCCAACCGTGGAACAGCGACGGCTCGCGCCTCCTGCTCTCGTTCACACCGGTCGATGGCAGGATGCTGGACGGGCGGACCTACGCGGACCTCGGTCCGTTCGTGCCAGTGCCATTTGCCATGTGGTCGAACACGGACCCGAACCTGATCTTCGGTGCCCGGGGCAACGACCTCGTCCGGCAGGACGCGACGACCGGTGCCGTGACGACGGTCCACGCCTTCGCCGGCCCGGTGAGCATCGGCAACTACGAGGGCGGCATCTCCGACGACGACCGCTACGTCTGCCTGACCGCGGGCGGCCGGCTGATCGTGTGGGACCTCGTCGCCAACGCCCCGGCGGGCGACATCGCGGCTCCGCCGATGGACAGCGCCCAGATCAGTCGCCTGGGCAACTTCGTCGTCGTGGTCGGGGGCGACACCCGGGTCTATCCGCGTGATCTCTCGTCGAGCCGCGTCCTGTATCCGTTTGCCAACCACGGCGACAACGCGATCGTCGGCGGGCGTGAGGCGTTCGTCGCCAACAACGCCCCGAACGTCGTCTCGTTCGACCTCGCCACGGGCGCCGGAACGACGCTGCTGACCGGATCGGCGTTCGAGTACGGGCATGTCAGTGGGCGCGGTCCGCTCCCGATCCTGTCCAACTACGACACCGCGCTCACCGCCGGCCGTCCGGGCCATGACCAGATCGTCGCCGTCAAGCGGGACGGTATGGTGGTCCCGTTCGGGTTCGCCCACCTCACGCGCGCCGACTACGCGGGGCAACCGCATGCGGTGGCCTCGCGAGACGGCAAGCGGGTGCTGTTCGCGTCCGATTGGGGCGGGAGCGTGAACGCGTACGTCTCCGAGGCCGCGCCGCCGCGCTGACCTGACCGGCCGCCGCCTCCCGGCGATGGCGCCGCCGGTCAGAAGCCGCCGAAGTCCCCGAAGTCGCCGCCACCGACATCGCCGCCCACGTCGCCGCCGAAGTCGCCGTCGCCGGAGGCAAGGTCGCCGTCGCCGGAGGCAAGGTCGCCCTGGCCGGCGTCGCCGCTCCCATTCGCATCGCCCGTCGCGTCGCCATCGGGCGCCGGTCCCGGATCGTTGTCGAAGAACGACTGCGCGATCGCCGTTCCGATGAAGCTCCCCGCCAGGGTCGCGAGGAACCAGCTGCCCAGCCCGAATCCGGCCCCGCCGCTGCCCCACGCGCGTTCGATCGTGCCCGGCTGTCGGATCTCGGCCCGGGTCGCCGCCCGCGCGAGAGACGCCGGGTCGTCGCCACGGATCTCGCCCTCGGGGACATGCTGGGCGAGCGCCTGGATCGCCTGCTTGCGTTGCTCGGGTGTCAGGCGCGCGAACGCCTCCTCGTGGGCCCGCTCGATGTCCTCGGGCGGCGCCGTCGCGAGCATGTACCGATATCGAGCCAGCGCCTGAGCATCCGTGTCGGTGGACGTCGAGCCGGCGTCAGACGGACGGCCGAAGAGACTCATGACATCGATCTCCGTGGCTGGGCGAGGCGAACGCGTTCGTCCATGGTGCACGCGATCGCCGGAATGTGCCCGGCCGCCGCCTTCGTGGCGTCCTGTCAGCGCGCGAGGGCCGGCTCCCCTGCCCGCTCCATCTCGACCAGGGCCTGCCCGATCGCGTCCGCGAGGTCGTCGACGTCCTGCTCCGTCGCGACGGTCGGGATGGCACCCATGCCGCGCGGCGCGATCAGGAATCCGGCGAGCAGCAGACGCAGGTACAGCTCCGACGGCTTGCCGGCGCCGGCGGCGTAGGCGGCCCCGGCTTCGCCCCGGAACACCTGGAACAGCGACCCGACGTTGACCACCCGGGCGTCCAGTCCGGCGCCGGCGATCCGGTCCGTCAGCCTGGCCGTCAGCCGGTCGCCCAGCGCCGACAGCCGCTCGTAGGCGCCGGGCGTGAGCTCCCGGAGCGTGGCCAGGCCGGCCGCGGCCGCCACCGGATTGCCGTTGAACGTGCCGCCGTGGCTCACCGCCCGATCGCGCCGGGCGTCGAAGATCGCCATGACATCGGCCCGGCCGCCGAATGCCGCCAGCGGGTAGCCGCCGGCAATGATCTTGCCGAGGGTCGTCAGGTCCGGCCGGACGCCGTGGATCTCCTGCGCCCCGCCGGACGCGATCCGGAACGAGATGATCTCGTCGAAGATCAGGAGCGCACCGACGCGGTCGCACAGCGACCGGAGGAGCTCGAGGAACCCGGGCTCGGGCGGGCGGACCCCGCCGGCGCCCTGGACCGGCTCGAGGATGATCGCCGCCAGCTCGCCCTCGCGCCCGCGCAGCGCGGCCTCGATCCCGGCCGGATCGCCCCACGGGAGCTCGATGATCAGGCCGCCGATCGCGTCGGGCACGCCCGGCGTGCCCGCCATGACCTGGTCGTGGGTGCCGTGGTACGAGTGATCGAACTTGGCGATCAGCGGCCGCCCGGTGTGGGCGCGGGCCGCCCGGATCGCGAACATCGTCGCCTCCGTGCCCGACGAGGTGAATCGGAGGTGCTCGATCGAGGGAACCCGGCGCCGGAGCTCCTCGGCCAGCTCGACCTCGGTCTCGGTCGGCGCCGCGAACGCCGAGCCGCGCCGGACCTGTGACTCGACGGCCGCGACGACGGCCGGATGGGCGTGGCCCAGGATCAGCGACGTGTAGTTGCCGAGGAAGTCGCGATAGACGTTGCCGTCGACATCGGTCAGGGCCAGGCCCGAGCCGTGATCGGCGTACGGCGGATAGGGCGCGCTGTAGACCGTCGTCCGGGTCGAGCCCCCGGGCAGCGACGTGGTCGCACGTTCGAAGAGGGCGCGCGACCGCGGCGTCCGGGCGAGGTAGTCGTCGACGAGGGTCATCGGGCCGCTCCGCTGCGCCCGCCCGGGATCGGGCTGGACGGCGTCAACGATATCCGGCGCGGCGTCGGGCGGTCAGCCGCCGTTCGGGTCGGGCGCCTCGGCCGACGCCTTCGGGCCCTTGCAGTGACCGGGTGGCCAGCAGCCGGCACCGGCCGCCGCGCCGCGCTTGTCACCCTTGCCGGCCTGCTTCGCCTGCCACTTGTCCCACTTCTCCTGGGTCCAGCCGGGATGGGCCGAGCCGACGGCCTTCCAGCCGCCCGCCCACGGCGGCCTGCCCGCCTCTCGGAGCCGGACTCCGTCCACCGTCTCGACGTCGACCTCGTCGCCGCGCTGGCCGCCGACGATCGTCACGGTCTTGCCGACGAACGCCTTGAGCGGATGCTTGTCGCCGAAGAACCAGGATGGGCCCGCTTCCAGCCGGACGGTCTTGCCGGCGACCGTCATCGCGTAGCCGGTCGTGCCGTCGGCATCGGTCGTCGCCGTGACGACCCCGCTAAGGGTGACAGCGACCTCGGGCTCCTTGGAGGCCTTCGGCCCCTTGCCCGGCTTGTCCGGCTTGCCCGATGCGGCGGCATTGGCCGCGTCCGGCGACGCCGACGGACCCGCCGCCAGGGCGGGGATCGCGACCGCCACCAGGAGCGCGACGATCAGCAGTCCGAGGAGCGGGATCCGGAGGTTGGCGCGGGGACCGGTCATGGGCGGAGTCTACGACGCAGACGGCGCTCGTCGAGCCATTCTTGGCCACGTTGTTGAGCACGGGCCTAGACTTGTGGGGCGTCGGTGCACCATCGCCACCGGCGACTTCCGTCGGAACGGTCTCAGGCAACTCTCAGAAACGCCGCCGACGCTCCGCCGGAAGGCTCGCTCACGGGAGAGACACTCCCGCCGAGGATGACACGGAGTCCCCGCTGTCGATGTTCGACGAGCCGGACGAGCAACGCCGCCTCGGGCCTCGAACGGAGGCTCCCGTCCCGCGCCGTCCTGCGGTCGCGGAGACGGCACCGCCACCGCGGGCGAGGAGGCGCGCCGCCGCCGGCGTTCGACGCGCCACGCCGTTCGTGGCCGGGATCGCCGCCGCCTTCCTCGCGATCGCCGCCTTCGGCATCGTCAACCCGGGCCGGCCGCCGATCACCCTGCGCGACGTCAACATCGCGGTCGCCAGCGCCCTCGCCTCGCAGACCCCCGCCGCGCCACGATCCGAGCTCGTCTATGCCGTCGTCCGGCCGTCGCTCGTCATCATCGAGACCGACCGCGCGAACGACGGCGCCGACGATGGCCACGGGCTGGGGAGCGGGGTCGTCGTCAACGACGCCGGCCTCGTGCTGACCGCGCTCCACGTCGTCGCCGGCGCGACGACGATCAAGATCACCTACGCGAACGGCTCCAGCTCGAGTGCGACGATCGCGTCGAGCACGCCCGAGTCGGACATCGCCGTGCTCGAGCCGGACGAGCCGCCCGCAGGCCTCCTGCCGGCGACGCTCGGCAACCCGGCCGCGATGCGGATCGGGAGCGAGGCGTACGTCGTCGGGAATCCCTTCGGCCTCGCCGGCTCGCTGAGCACGGGCGTCGTCTCCGCCCTCGACCGCTCGTACGAGCAGCCCGGCACGGACCAGACGATCAGCGGCCTGATCCAGGTCGATGCGGCCATCAACCCGGGCAACTCCGGCGGACCGCTCCTCGATCGCAACGGCCGGGTCGTCGGGATCGTGACCGCGCTCGTGAACCCGACCAAGCAGGACGTCTTCATCGGGATCGGCCTGGCCGTGCCGATCGACGTCGCCGGCGGCGCCGCCGGCCTGCCGCCGTATTGACCTTGCAGGAGGTGACCCCGTTGGACCCCGCCCAGACCACCCGCCCGGCCGCGCCGATGGAGCGCCTGCTGTTCGAGGTCAAGAAGGTCATCGTCGGCCAGGACCATCTGCTCGAGCGGATGGCGGTCGCCCTCCTGGCTCGCGGCCATCTCCTCGTCGAGGGCGTGCCGGGCCTCGCCAAGACGATGGCGATCAAGTCGCTGGCCGAGGCCATCGGCGGTGACTTCAAGCGGATCCAGTTCACCCCGGACCTCGTCCCGGCCGACCTGATCGGGACCCGGATCTACAACCAGAAGACGGCCGAGTTCACCACGTCGTTCGGGCCCGTCTTCACGAACCTGCTCCTGGCGGACGAGATCAACCGCGCCCCGGCCAAGGTCCAGAGCGCCCTCCTCGAGGTCATGCAGGAGCGGCAGGTCACGATCGCCCACGAATCGCATCCGGTGCCCAACCCGTTCCTGGTGCTCGCGACACAGAACCCGATCGAGACCGAGGGCACCTACGCCCTGCCCGAGGCCCAGGTCGACCGGTTCATGCTCAAGGTCCTCGTCGGGTATCCGTCGCCCACGGAGGAGTTCGCGGTCGTGGAGCGGATGACCGGCCGGCGCGACACGATCAACGAGGTCCTGACGACGAAGGAGCTGGTTCGGCTCCAGACCGTCGTGGACGCGGTGTATGTCGACCCGGCGCTCATCGATTACGCCGTCCGGCTCACGACGGCGACCCGCGAGCCGGAGGCCCACGGGATGCCCGAGCTTCGCCGCTACCTGACGTACGGCGCGAGCCCGCGAGCCTCGATCAACCTGATCCTCACCGCCCGCGCCCTGGCCCACGTCCGAGGCCGCGAGTACGCGCTGCCACAGGACGTCCGGGACATGGCGATGGACGTGATGCGCCACCGCCTCGTCCTGTCGTTCGAGGCCCTCTCCGACGACATCTCGGCCGACCGGATCCTGGCGTCGATCCTGGGCCGCGTCCCGATGCCGGTCGTCCCCCTCCAGGAGCGAGATGGCGTTCGCGTCGGCGCCTGAGCGCATCCTCCAGCGACTCGACTGGCAGGTCGTCCGGCGCCTGGACGGCCTGCTCCAGGGCGACGACCGGAGCCTGTTCCACGGCACCGGGCTCGACTTCGCCGCCCTCCGCGAGTACGAGTTCGGCGACGACGTTCGCGCGATCGACTGGAACGTGACCGCCCGGATGGACGCGCCATGGGTTCGCGAGTACCACGAGGATCGCGAGATCACGGCCTGGTTCCTGCTCGACCTCAGCCCGTCCGTCGACTTCGGAACGGTCGAGACGGAGCGCGAGAAGCGGACGGTCCTGATCGACTTCGTGGCGACGATGGCCCGGCTCCTGACCCGGCGCGGCAATCGGGTCGGGGCGATCGCGTGGGCCGGCAACGAGGACCACGTCCTGCCGGCCGGTTCGGGCCGGGTCCACGTCCTGCGCCTGATCGAGGACCTCCTGCGCCAGCCGCGTCTCGCCGTCGCGCCGGTGACGGACCTGGGGCCGCTGCTCCAGGCTGCCCATCGCCGGATCCGGCGCCGGTCGCTGCTGATCCTCGTCTCGGACTTCATCGGTGTCCCGGGCTGGGACCGCCCGCTCGAGCTCCTGAACCGGCGCCATGAGCTGCTGGCCGTCCGGCTCGTCGACCCCCGCGAGATCGAGCTGCCGGACGTCGGCCCGCTCGTGATGCAGGACGCGGAGACCGGCGAGCAGCTCTACGTGGACACCGCCGACGCCGGGTTCCGCAAGCGCTTCCGGGCGGCCGCCGACGCCCGCGAGGCGGAGGTGACGGCGGCGCTGCGCCGGGCCCGGGTCGAGGCGGCAACGCTGTCCACCGAGGACGACCTCGTCCGGGCGATCGTCCGGATGGCGGCCGGCCACAAGCTTCGCCGGCGGGTTCCGGCATGACGTTCCTCTGGCCGCCGGCCCTGCTCGCGATCGGGCTGGTCCCGCTCGGGCTGTTGGCGGCGCGCCGGATCGACCGGCGACGACGAGCCCGGCTGGCGGGTCTCGGCGGGCTCGGGCGCGACGCCAACGGAGCCGGCGGCTCGGGCGGCTCGGGCGGGGCGGTCGGGGCGGTCGGAGCCGGCCGGGCCGGGCGGCGGCTGGCGGACCGGTTGGCGGCCGCCGCCATCGTTGCCGCCTTCGTCGTGTTCGCGGTGGCCCTGGCCCGGCCGCAGGCGACCGTCTCCGTGCCCCGGATCGAGGGCACGCTCGTCCTGACGTTCGACGTCTCGGGCAGCATGGCCGCCGACGACGTCGCACCGACCCGGATGGAGGCCGCCAAGACCGCCGCCAAGGCCCTCGTCGAGCGTCGCCCCGACGGCGTCGTCATCGGCGTGGTGGCGTTCAGCGACGGCGGCCTCGCCGTCCAGACGCCAACGAACGAGACGGCCCGGGTCATGCAGGCGATCGACCGGCTGGCGCCGAGCCGCGGGACGTCCGTCGGCCAGGGCATCCTGGCCACGATCGGGGCGATCGAACGAGCCGAGACCGACACGCCCGCCAGCTACTACAGCAACCGCTCGGCCGAACCGAGCGCGGCGGCGGTGCCGGTGGCCCCGGGCAGTCACGAGGCCGCGGCGATCGTCCTGTTCAGCGACGGCGAGAACAACGAGCGTCCCGATCCGCTGGCCGCCGCCCAGGCCGCGGCGGACCGCGGGATCCGGATCGTCACCGTCGGGGTCGGCACGGCGGCCGGGACGACCCTCGAGCTGGACGGCTTCCGGGTCCAGACCCGGCTCGAGGAGGACGCCCTGCGCGAAGTCGCCGACCTGACCGCGGGGACGTACCAGCCCGCCGCCGAGCTGGATCCCGCCACGGTCTACGACGGGCTCGCCCGCAACCTCGTCGGCCGCGACGAGGGCCTCGAGCTGACCGCGCTCGTCGCCGCGCTCGGGCTGGTGCTCCTCATCGTCGGAGCGGCCGGGTCGCTGGCCCGGTCCGGCCGGCTGCCATGAGCCTGGACCGCAACAGGCGGAGGACGCCATGACCTTCCAGTGGCTTGGCCTGCTCCTCCTCCTCGGGATCGTCCCGGCGCTGGTCGCCCTGTACGTCTGGAGCCTCGGTCGCCATCGGCCGCAGGCAGCGCGGTACTCGAGCCTCGCCCTCATCCGCGCTGCCCAGCCCGGCGGTGGACGGCTCCGGCGGCACCTGCCGTTCGCCCTCCTCGCCGCGGCGGCCGGGGCCATCGTGCTTGCGGTCGCCCGACCCGCGGTCGTCCTGAGCGTGCCGGCCAACCAGACCACGATCATCCTGACGATGGACGTGTCGGGCAGCATGTGCTCGACCGACATCGAGCCGACGCGGCTCGAGGCGGCCGAATCGGCCGCGATCGCGTTCGTCACCAGTCAGAAGTCGCGGACCCAGATCGGGATCGTGGCGTTCAGCGGCTTCGGGGCGATCGTCCAGGCTCCCACCTCCGACGAGACGCTGCTCATCGACGCGATCCGGAGCCTCACGACGGCCCGCCGGACGGCCATCGGCAGCGGGATCCTGTCGGCGATCGACGCGATCGCCGAGGTCGACCCGACGGTCGCCAGGAGCGTCGTCCCGGGCCGGGCCGGGGCTGCGCCACCGCCGGTCGCCGAGGGCGAGTACTCGCCGAGCATCATCGTCGTGCTCACCGATGGCGCCAGCAACAGCGGGCCGGAGCCGGTCGAAGCGGCCCGCCAGGCGGCCGACCGCGGGCTGCGCGTCTACACGATCGGGTTCGGGTCGGTCGACGGGGGGCAGATCGATCCGGTCTGCCGCCGCCAGTTCATCGGCAACGAGCCCGGCGGCGGGTTCGGGGGCGGGTTCGGCGGCGGCGGAGGCGGCCGGTTCCCGCGCGGCATCGACGAGCCGACGCTGCGCGAGGTCGCCGAGGTCACCGACGGTGCGTACTACCCGGCGACGAGCGCCGTGGAGCTCGAGCGGGTCTTCGCCGAGCTGCCGACGAGCCTGATCCTGCGGAGCGAGGCCGTCGAGGTCAGCGCCGGGTTCGTCGCGATCGGCGGCCTGCTGGCTGCGTTCGGGCTGCTGCTCGGGCGTCTCTGGCGGCCGCTCCCCTAGCCGCGGCGTCCCGGACGCGTCAGCCGGTGACGCTGGCGACGAGCGCCTGGGCCTCTTCGAGGAGCTTCGTCAAATGGTCGTCGCCGCGGAAGCTCTCGGCGTAGACCTTGGCGACGTTCTCGGTGCCGGACGGGCGGGCTGCGAACCAACCATTGGCCGTCACGACCTTCAGGCCGCCGATCGGAGCGTCGTTGCCGGGCGCGCGAGTCAGGATCGCGGTGATCGGGTCGCCGGCGAGGGTCTTCGCCGTGACATCCGACGGCGACAGGCGCCCCAAGGCCGCCTTCTGGGCCGGGCTGGCCGGCGCGTCGATGCGGCGATAGGAGGGAGCCCCGAAGCGGTCCGTCAGCTCGCGATATGCGACGCCTGGATCGCGACCCGTGCGGGCCGTCAGCTCGCAGGCGAGAAGATCCGCGATGATCCCGTCCTTGTCGGTGGTCCAGACGGTCCCGTCGCGGCGCAGGAACGACGCGCCGGCGCTCTCCTCGCCCCCGAACCCGAGCGAGCCGTCGACGAGCCCGGCCACGAACCACTTGAAGCCGACGGGCACCTCGACGAGCCGTCGTCCGAGGTCGGCGACGACGCGGTCGATCATCGACGACGAGACGAGCGTCTTGCCGACGCCGACCTCCGCTCCCCAGTCGGGCCGGCCGCCGCCGTAGAGGTACGCGATCGCCGCCGACAGGAAGTGGTTCGGATTCAGGAGGCCGGCCGCCGGGGTGACGACGCCGTGACGATCGGCGTCGGCATCGTTGCCGAGGGCGATGTCGAAGCGGTCCTTCAGGGCAATCAGGCCGGCCATCGCCGACGGCGACGACGGGTCCATCCGGATCTTGCCGTCCCAGTCGTAGGTCATGAAGCCGAACGTCGGGTCGACGCGGTCGTTGACGACGGTCAGGTCGAGCCCGTGGCGCTCGGCGATCGCGCCCCAGTAGGCGACGGACGCTCCGCCCATCGGGTCGACCCCGATTCGGAGCCCGGACGCGGCCACGGCCGCCAGGTCCACGACGGACGGGAGGTCGTCGACGTAGTTGGCCAGGAAGTCGTGGCCGCCCGCCGTCGCCTGGGCTCGCTCGTAGGGGACGCGCCGGATCCCGGCCAGCCCCTCCGTGCCGAACGCCTCGAGGAGGCGATTGGCCTCGGCCTGGATCCAGCCCGTGACGTCGGTGTCGGCCGGGCCGCCGTTCGGCGGGTTGTATTTGAAGCCGCCGTCGTCAGGCGGGTTGTGCGACGGCGTGACGACGATCCCGTCGGCGAGGCCGCGGCCGGCTGCCGCCGGGGCGTCCGAGGCGGGTACCGGGCGCCCGCGATTGGCGACGACGATCGCGTGGGAGACGGCCGGTGTCGGCGTGAACCCGTCGCGACTGTCGACCCGGACATCGACCCCGCGGGCGACGAGGACCTCGAGCGCCGTCCGCGTCGCGGGTTCGCTCAGGGCGTGGGTGTCGCGGCCGATGAAGAGCGGACCGTCGTAGCCGCGCAGCTCGCGATAGCGGCAGATCGCCTCGGTCGTGGCGAGGATATGGGCCTCGTTGAACGCGCCGCGGAACGCCGAGCCGCGATGACCGGAGGTCCCGAACGCGACGCGCTGGGTCGGATCGCCGGGATCGGGCTGGATCTCGTCGTAGGCGCGCAACAGGGCGGCGATGTCGACGAGGTCGGCGGGGTCGGCCGGCTGGCCGGCGCGGGGATCGTTCGGCACCTGCCGAGGGTACCGCGATCAGCCGCCGCCGAGCGCCTTCACCTGTGCCGCCGCGCCCGTCAGGATCGGCTCGCCGTGGCCGACGAGGAGCGTCTCGAACGTGAGATTGCCCATCTTCACGACCGATGCCTGGGCCTGCGTCGCGTCCTCGGTGTTCTGCGGGCTCGATCCCGCCAGGGTCCCGCCCTGCGTCCGCAGCGCATCGCCGGCGAGGAGGACTCCGCCAGCCTCGTCGAGGACCGCGACGTGGCCGGCCGTGTGACCAGGTGTCCCGATGATCCGCAGGCCGAACACCGTGTCGCCATCGTTCACGGCGGTGAGCGCCCGCGGCGTCGGGACCGAGGCAAGATCCGCAGCGCCGATGTAGCCGGTCGCCGCCGGGGCCGCGCTGAGGATCGCGCTGGCGCTCCCGGCGTGGTCGCCGTGCTTGTGGGTCAGGATCACATGGGCGACGGCGGACCAGTCGAGCCCGATCCCGGTCAGCCCGGCCGCGATCTCGTCCTCGCTACCGGCGACCCCGGTATCGACGATCGCCGCCTCGCCGCCGCGGACGAGCAGATACGCCGACACGAAGCCGAGGTTGACCCGGGTCCACGTGACGGCGCCGGTCGCTCCCGGATGCCGGCGCGCCGGCCGACGCGGGCGGCGCGACCGAGCCCGCCGGGGTGGACGCACCGGGAGCACCCGAGCCGGCAGGCGATGCCGATGTGCCGGGCGCTGAGGCCGAGCCCGAGGGACGGGCCGTCGCGGCGGCCGGCCCGCAGCCAGCAATTCCGATGACCGCGACGGCGAACGCGCCGCGGCCGAGGTCGGCGAGGAACAGGCGGCGCGACAGCGGCGGAGCCTCCATCGATCGATTCTACGACTGGAGCCCGGACACCGGTTTCCGCCAATCGAGACGCCTGGCGTCCAGGCGGGATGGCGATCCTCCTGATCGCTGCCGCCGCGGATGCGATCGCGGCCCTGGCCGCGTCCGCCTCGCCTCGGGACTGACGCAACCCGGGCCCTGCGACCGCCGGCCCGCCGGGACCCGGCGCGCGGATCGCCCTCCGTTCCGCGATGATCGTGCCAGGAGGTGCCCGATGCCCGTCTTCCCCGCCGACGCGACCGACCTGACCCGGCTGCTCGTCATCACCGACCTCGGCCGTTCCGTGGCCTGGTATCGCGACGTCCTGGGCGCCGAGGTCGTCGGCGAGTACGGCGGGACGTCGGCGGTGCTCCGCTTCGTCGATTGCTGGCTGCTCCTCGTGACGGGCGGCGGGCCGACCGCGGACAAGCCCACCGTGACGATGGCCGCGCCGTCCGACCCCGACACGGCCAGCGCGGAGCTCATCGTCGCCGTGCCGGACTGCCGAGCGGCTCACGCCGAGCTCGTCGCCCGCGGCGCCACGTTCCTCGCCGATCCGGTCGAGTATCCGTGGGAGATCCGGGCGTTCTTCCGCGATCCAGACGGTCACCTGTTCGAGATCAGCCAGCGCAAGGCCGCGACCGCGCGATGACCGCGCGATGACCGACGAGGTGCCCCTCGTCGGCGGCATGGATCCGCGCTGGGCGCCGGTCCGGGTCGGCGACACCGTGCGGCGCCATGCCGGGGAGTCCGGCAACGCCGTCCGCGAGCTGCTGCTCCATCTCGAGGCGGTCGGCTTCGACGGCGCACCGCGCCACCTCGGGACCGACGAGCAGGGCCGCGAGGTCCTGTCCTGGATCGACGGCGACGTCCCGCTGCCGCCCTACCCGGCCTGGTCGATGACCGATCGTGCGCTGGCCGACCTCGGGGGACTCGTGCGGCGCTTCCACGAGGCGGCGGCCACGTTCCTCCCGCCTGCGGACGCCGAGTGGGCGCCCGACTGGGCCGATCCCACGGCCGGCGCCGGCGACCCGTCGGCCACGATCTGCCACGACGACCTCTTTCCCGAGAACGTCGTCTTCCGCGACGGGCGCGTCGTCGCGTTGATCGACTTCGCGATGGCCGCCCCGGGCCGGCCGCTGTGGGACGTCGCGATCGCCGCCGAGATGTGGGGCCCGCTCGGCGATCCGGTCCGGCGCGACCAGCACCCGCTCGACCTGGACGGGATCGCCCGGGTCGGCGTCCTGGCCCGGGGCTACGGCCTCGCGCGGGACGCCGCCGAGGAGCTCGTCGACGTCCTGGTCGAGCAACGAGTCCATACCGTCGCCAACATCCGCGCCGAGATTGCCGCCGGCAACGAGTCGTGGATCCGCAACTGGGCGTCGGCCGGCGGCGACGAGCGGGCCGCCGCCGACGACGCGTGGATCGCGACCCACCGATCCGCCCTGGTGCGCGCCGCCCGCGGCTGAGCGGCCACCTGAGGGCCCGCGAGCCGCGCCCGGGGCGGGCCACCGGAATCGGCGAACCGGCAGCCCGCCGAAGCGAGCCGCCGGTCCGCGGTGGTTGCTAGAGCTCGGCGGACGGATCCGTCGTCGGCTCGTCGGTCGATGGAGCCTGCGACGCGTCGGGGGTCGTGGACCCACCGCCGCCGGTCCCCTTGTCCGGGCAGTCGACGCCGTCGGTCCCGGCCGCTCCGCGCTGGGCGCGGTTCGTCCCGCTGCTCGGAGCGGTGCCGTTGCCGTCCGTGGCCGGCGCGGCCGCGCCGCTCGGTGCCGGCGACGCGGACGGATCGGCCGCGAAGACGACCGCCACGCCACCGACCGTCAGCAGGCCGACGGCGAGGAGGGCGGTGGCGATCGTCCGACGGGCACCGCCGAGGAACGGCCGTCCGCGGCGCTCGGCCGAGGCCGGCGTCGGGGCGGGCGAGAACGATGCGGGGACCGCCGGGTCGTTGGCTGCCGGGTCGGGCGCCGCGAACGGCGAGCTTGCGGGCGGGGAGTGGGCCGGCTGGTTGGCCGGCTGATCGGACCAGGTCATGAGTTCTCCTAGAAGGTGGGCGAACGGGTCGTCGCGGCTCATCGGTCGTGCATCGGCACCTCCAGCCAGCGGGTGTGGACCGCGGCCGGGTCGGCCACGGGAGGGAGCGGGGACCGCCCCCGGCGGTCCCGGCCGGCGAAGCCCCCGCGACGCCGAGCGGGTCGGGCGGCGAGCCCCAGTGCTGGTCATGGGAAGCGGTTGAACCAGTGGGCGGCGAGCCCGGCGCCGGTCACCACGAGGAGCAGGCCGGCAGCGGCGAACCACTGCGTGACCTCGCGCTCCTCGGTCGTGTAGCCGATCCGCGAGCCGAGGCTCTCGTAGATCTGGGCGAGATCGGTCGCGGTCGGCGCCTCGAAGGCGCGTCCCCCGGTCGTCTCGGCGATCGCGGCCAGGGTCTCCGTGTCGGGAGGAACGTTGAGGGTATGCAGCTCTCCTTCGTCGTCGGGGACGGTGACGACGCCGTCCGCCGTCCCGAGCGCGATCGTGTAGATCGGCACGCCGAGGACGGCGGCCTGCTCGGCGGCCGGCAGCGGCTCCATCTCGCCGGTCGAATTGGCGCCATCGGACAGCAGCACGGTCGCGATGACCGGCGCCTCCGCGGCTCCCGGCTCGCCCGAGGCCGAGGCGGACGGCCCCGCGCTGGGCTCCGCCGGCGGATCGTCCGAGGCGGACGGGTCGCCCGGCGGTGTGGCTGCCGGATCGCCCGGCGTCCCGGCCGGATCGAGCCCGGCTGCCTCGAGCGACGTGATGATCGCGTCGCCGAGCGCCGTCCCGCCGCGGGCCCGGAGGTTGGCGATGCCCTCGTGCAGGGCGGCCCGGTCGGTGGTCGCGGCGACGACGACACGCGGCGCCGTCGAGAAGGCCACGAGCCCGACCTTGACGCCGGCCGGCAGCTGGTCGACGAAGTCGTTGGCGGCCCGCTGGGCGGCGGCGAGCCGGGTCGGCGAGACGTCGGTGGCCATCATCGACCCCGAGACGTCCATCGTCAGGATGATCGTGGCCTCCTCGCGCGGGACCTGGATCGCCATGGACGGCCGGGCCAGGGCGAGGACGAGGGCGGCCATGGCGACGAGGTACAGGGCCGGCGGCACGTGGCGCCGCCAGGCCGGCGTCCGGGGCACGAGGTTGCCGAGCAGGTCGACGTTCGTGAACCGGACCGCGTAGCGGCTGCGCCGGCGCTGGATGAGGCCGTAGGCGATGAGCGCGGCGGGCACGATGAGCAGCCCGAGGAGCAGGAGCGGATCGGTGAAGGTCATGACCGCAGCCCCCGGAGGTGGAGCTCGCCGGCGAGCGTCCGCAGCCAGTCGCCGGCGGTCGACAGGACGATGTGGTCGACGCCGATCCGTCGGAGCGTCGGTCGCGACGGACGCCCGCTCGGCAGCGGCGGCCTCGGCGAACCGCTCGCGGAGCCGCGACGACGAGGTGTCCACGCGGACCTCGCGGCCGGTCTCGGCGTCGACGAGGGTCAGCTCGCCGACGTCGGTCAGCGCGGACTCGCGTGGATCGTCGATCTCGACGGCCAGGACGTGGTGGCGGGCGGCCAACGCGGCGAGCGGGCTGGCGCCAGTTCCGCGGCCCCCGGAAGTCGGAGACGAGGACGACCAGGCCGCCTCGTGGCGCAGCGGCGCTGGCGAGTCGAAGGGCATCAACCGGCGAGGTCGCCCCGACGCCCTCCTCGACCGTCTCGACCTGGCTCGCGAGGAGCAGGCCGAGCAGCCCGGCCCGGCCCGCGGCCGGCGGCAGGCGCCGATCGCGCGAGCCACCGAACGTCACGATCCCGAGTCGGTTCCCGCGTTGGGTTGCGAGATGGCCGATCGCGACGGCGACACCGTCCGCGACGTCGGCCTTGCGTCGGTCGGCGGTCCCGAACGTCATCGATGGCGAGACGTCGAGCAGGAGCCACGCCGTGAGGGCCCGCTCCGGAACGTGGACCCGGACGTGCGGCACCGCGGTCCGGGCCGTGACATTCCAGTCCATCCGGCGGATGTCGTCGCCCGGCTCGTACGGCCGGACCTGGGCGAGCTCGGTGCCGCCGCCGAGGTCGTGGGCCCGGTACTCCCCGGGGAGCAGGCCGCGGATCCGCCGTCCGATCGTCAGGTCGAGGGCGCGGAGGAGCGCCTCGGGCGTCGGGCCGGGCCCCGGTCGAGCCGGGGTCCGCTGGGCGCCTGCGATGGCGTTGTTCCAGCCGGTCATGCGGAGCGCTCCTCGGGCTGCGCGGCGGCACCGAATGGCTCGGCCGACGGATTGAGGCGAGCCCGTCCGACCGGACCACCCCGCTCGGCCGCTTCGGACCGGGCAAGGAGACCGTCGTGGGCGACCCGTGGCACCGGCACGGCCTCGACCAGACGGTCGAGGATCATGTCGGCGGTGACCTCCTCGGCGAGGGAGGTGAAGCTCGGCACGATCCGATGACGCAGCACGTCGCGCGCGAGGTCGACGACATCGCCCGGGATCACGTAGCGCCGGCCGCGCACGAGGGCGAGGGCACGGGCGGCGTGGATCAGGTTGATCGAGCCGCGCGGGCTCGCCCCGAAGGCGATGTACGGCTTGATCGCCGGGAGTCCGACCTGCTCCGGGTGGCGCGTGGCGGCCGTCAGGGCGACGGCGTAGTCGACGATCGGGCGGTCGACATAGACGTCGGCGGTCATCGCCTGGAGGGCGCCGAGCGCGTCGGCGGTCAGGATCGGGGTCACGATGGCGGCGGGCCGGAGCGACCGCTCGACGACGAGCGCCTCCTCCTCGCCGCTCGGGTAGCCGACGACGACCTTCATCATGAAGCGGTCGACCTGGGCCTCGGGCAGCGGGTACGTGCCCTCCGACTCGATCGGGTTCTGGGTCGCCATGACGAGGAACGGCCGGGGGACGGCGTGGCTCTCCGGGCCGATCGTGACCTGGCGCTCCTGCATGACCTCGAGCAGCGCGCTCTGGACCTTGGCCGGGGCACGGTTGATCTCGTCGGCGAGCAGGAAGTTGCAGAAGACCGGCCCGAGCTCCGTGTCGAACGTGCCGCGGTCGGGGCGGTAGATCCGGGTCCCGACGAGGTCGCCCGGGACGAGGTCCGGGGTGAACTGGATCCGTCGGAACGATGCGTGAAGGACGTCGGCGAGGGTCTTGATCGTCAACGTCTTGGCAAGACCCGGAACGCCCTCGAGGAGCAGGTGGCCGCCGGCCAGGAGCGCCACGAGGACCCGCTCGAGCATCGCGTCCTGGCCGACGATCACGCGCCGGATCTCGTAGAGCACGGCTTCGGCGGTGCGGCGGGCATCGATCGCGCTGTCGATCGCGTCGGGGGTCGAGGCGGCCAGGTCGCGGACCGGCGGCTCGTCGCGGAACGGCTCGTTCACGTGGGTCTCCGCACCCGTGGGCACGGGCGAGATGGCTGATGGTCTGGTGGCGAACCTCCCTCGGTTGGACCGGACCGTTGGACCGAAGGCTCGAGGGCCCGCATGAGAGCGACATGAAAAGCGCGGGCGGGCGCAACCGACCGGCCCGCGACCGGGTTACCGTCCGTGGGATGCCCACCACGACCGTGCCGCTCGATCTCGCGACGCTCCACGCCGCGGTGGCGGTCCTCGCCGAGCGCGACCCGGACCTCGCCGCGATCGTCGATCGCATCGGACCGCCGCCGTTGTGGGACCGCCCGGCGGGGTTCGCGACGTTGGCCGCGATCATCCTCGAGCAGCAGGTCTCGCTCGCCTCGGGCGTGGCCGCCCTCGATCGGCTCCGCCGGGCGGCGGGATCCCTCGATCCGGCGGCGATCGCGGCCCTCGGCGAGGACGGCGCCCGGGCAGCCGGTCAGACCCGCCAGAAGGCGCGCTACGTGGTCGCGCTCGCGGACGCGACGCTCGATGGACGGTTCGACCCGGCGGCCCTGGCCCGCGCCGACGACGATGCCGCCCGCGAGCAGCTGACCGGGCTGCTCGGCGTCGGGCGCTGGACGGCCGACATCTACCTGCTCATGGCCCTCGGCCGGCCCGACGTCTACCCGGACGGCGATCTCGCACTGGCTGCGGCGATGCGTCGCGCCAAGCACCTGGAAGCGATCCCGGACGCGGCGACGCAGCGGGCGGTCGCGGAGGCCTGGCGTCCGTGGCGGGCGGTCGCGGCGCGGCTGCTCTGGCACGCCTACCTGGCCGGAGAACGCTGAGCGGACGGCATCGGCGGCGTTCGACCAGTCCGCCGGTGGCGGGTATGCTCGCCCCCGACCGTCGATCGGACGGTCGGCATCGAGGGGGCTGCCGGGGCGCCCGAGGGGACGCTGTGGAAACTGGAACCGCGCTACGCGAGACGTCGGACGGACTCCTCCGCGACCTCGAGGTGCTCGTCACGATCGAGGAGGAGAAGCGCTCGCTCGAGCCGGGCGACCCGCGCCTGGTGGAGCTGGCGGCCCGGATCGAGGAGATCGCCGGGCGCATCCTCGCTGCCACGACGCGCCAGCACGACCTGTCCAGGATCGTCAACGGCCAGGTGGAGGCCGGGTCGCCGAACGCACCCGACACCTCGATCGAGAACACCGTTCGCCCGATCCAGGCGGTCCTCGCCGACTGGCGCGACGCCGAGCGTCGCGCGCTGGCGGCTGACGCCGGCTCGGCCGAGGCTGCCGAGGCCAACGCCCTGGTCGACCGGCTCCGCGAGGAATATCGACGCGCCCACGAGGCCGCCGCCAGGAGCCGCTGACCCGACGCCGGCGCGAGCTCAGCCCGCCGCCGGCCGCCTGCTCCCTCATCAGCCCGTCCGACGCGGCGCCTCGGCTCTCACGGACTTCTCACCCGGCCAGTTGAGCCTTCCGGCGATCGGGCGCACCACCTCCGCGCCCCGCTCGGTGGCCGTTGCATGAGACTGAAGCTCGTCGCGATCGCGGTTCTTCTCGTCGTCGGCGGCGCTGCCGTTTTCATGGCCGTCGGCGGTCTGCCGACCAGTGCCGCAGGCGCGACCTCGTTCCTCACGGGCACGGCGGCCGTCACGGACGTTCGCGACGATGTCGCTGCCACCGGATCGATCGCCTCGTCGACCACCTGGAGCCTCACCTTCGGCGTCCCACCGACGACGGCGGACCCGTCCGACACGACCGCCAGCCAGGACGGAACCTGGACGGTCGCGACGGTCGCGGTCAAGGTCGGCGATGTCGTTGCCAAGGACCAGGTTCTGGCCAGCGCCGCGAACGCCACGCTCGCGGCCGACCTCACGGCGGCGAAGAACGACTGGACGGCAACCGAGCTCCAGCGGCAGCAGGCGTCGGCGAGCTACGACGATGCCGTCGATTCGGGCAGCACGAGCGCGATCCGCCAGGCGCGGAGCTCGCTGCTCAATGCCCGCAACGTGGCCGCCGCCGCCCATCAGAAGCTCCTCGACCTCAAGGCGACCGCCACTCGCAACCGGCTCACCGCGCCTGCGGCGGGGATTGTGACGGCGATCAACATCGCGGCCGGCGCCGACGCCCCGTCCGGCGCAGCCATCTCGATCGCCTCGACGGAGTACGTGGTGACGGCCGACGTCGTCGAGAGCGACATCGCGTCGATGAAGCTCCAGCAGGCCGCCACCGTCTCGGTGTCGGCCATCGGTGCCGAGGTCGCAGGGACGGTGACGGCGATCGCGCCGATCGCGTCGACCGACTCGTCCGGTGGCGTCGTGTCCTACGCCGTCACGGTCGCGCTGACCGATCCGCCCACGACTCTCCGGGCCGGCATGACCGCGGATGTCACGATCACCACCGCGTCGGCGACGGGTGTCCTGGCCATCCCGGCCGCGGCGCTCCGCGGGACCGCGGACAACCACACCGTCCTCGTCGTCCCGGCGTCCGGTACGGCGGAGGCTCGGCCGGTCACGGTCGGCCTCGTGACGAGCTCGCTCGTCGAGATCACCTCGGGGCTGACCGCCGGCGACGTCGTCGTCACCGGGACGAGCAGCACCCAGCGATCGACGACCGGGACCGGCGGAGGCGCCGGTGGGATCGCCGTTCCGGGTGGTGGCGGCGGCCCGCGCGGCTTCGTCACGAACCCGTGACGACGCCGTCGATCGTCAGCCTCGACCGGATCAGCCGGACGTACGCGATGGAGCGCGTCCGGGTCGACGCCCTGCGCGACGTCTCGCTCGAGGTCCAGCAAGGCGAGTTCGTGGCCATCGTCGGGCCGTCGGGCTCGGGCAAGAGCACGATGATGAACATCATCGGCTGCCTCGACCGGCCGACGGCCGGCGTGTACCGCCTGGCGGGGACGCCGATCGCGTCGCTCGGCGACGACGGCCTCGCCCGGCTGCGGAGCCGGACGATCGGATTCATCTTCCAGTCGTACAACCTGCTGCCGCGGACGTCGGCGCTCGACAACGTCGCCACGCCCCTCCTCTACCAGGGCGTTCGTCGATCCGAGCGCCTGGCCCGAGCCAGCGCCGCCCTCGAGCGGCTCGGGCTTGGGGACCGGCTCGACCACGAGCCGACCGAGCTGTCCGGCGGCCAACAGCAGCGGGTCGCCGTCGCCCGGGCGATCGTCACCGACCCGGCCCTCATCCTGGCCGACGAGCCGACGGGCAACCTCGACACTGCGTCCGGCCGGGACGTCCTGAGCGTCCTCCGCGAGCTGCACGCCGCGGGCCGGACGATCGTCCTCATCACCCACGATCCCGACGTGGCCGCCGCGGCCGAGCGCCAGGTCCACATCCGCGACGGGCAGATCGCGGCGTGAACGCGATCGAGCTCCTTCGCCTGGCCCTGTCGCGGCTCCGGACGAGCCGGCTTCGGGCGGCGCTGACCATGCTTGGGGTCGTGATCGGCGTGGCGTCGGTCGTCGCCCTCGTCGGCGTCGGCCAGGGCACGACCGCCAACATCACCTCCCGGCTGGCGAGCCTCGGGACGAACCTCCTGACCGTCAGCCCGACCGGCGGGGCCGATGCCTCGCTCACCCTCGACGACGCGGCCGCGATCGCGAAGGTCGAGGGCGTCGCGGCCGTGGCGCCGGAGCTCCAGACCTCGGCGACGATCGCCGTCGGGACGAAGACGACCACCTCGTCGGTCGTCGGGACGAGCGCCGACTACGCCCTCGTCCGGGCGTACGACATGTGGCAGGGATCGTTCCTGACCGCGACGACCGTCGAGCGCGGGCTGCGCGTCGCGGTCCTCGGAGCGACGACGGCGTCCGATCTCGGCCTCGACGCCGCGTCGATCGGTTCGACGGTCACGATCGGCGGGCTGCCGTTCCAGGTCATCGGGATTCTCCAGCCGAAAGGCGGCACGGGGTTCCAGAACCCGGACGACCAGGTGCTCGTCCCGCTCGCGACGGTCAGCAAGTACTTTGTTGCCGGCGACACCGTCCGGACGATCGGGGTGAGCGTCGTCTCCGATGACCGGATGACCGCGCTGACGACGGCGATCACCGCCCTGCTCCGCGAGCGCCACGAGCTGGCCGCGACCGACGCCGCGGACTTCTCGGTGTTCAACCAGACCCAGCTCCTCGACGCGGCGTCGTCGATCAGCGCGACGCTGACCCTGCTGCTCGGCGGGATCGCGTCGATCTCGCTCGTCGTCGGCGGCATCGGGATCATGAACATCATGCTCGTGTCGGTCCGCGAGCGGACCCGCGAGATCGGCATTCGCAAGGCCGTCGGGGCGCGCGGCCGCGACATCCTCGCCCAGTTCCTGATCGAGGCGCTGACCCTGTCGCTGCTCGGCGGGCTGATCGGGATCGCCGTCGGGCTCGGTTTCTCCGCCCTGATCGGCCAGCTCGCCGGCTGGGGCTTCCAGTTCAACCCGACGACGGTCGCCGCCGCCGTCGTGTTCAGCCTTGCGGTCGGCGTCGTGTTCGGCGTCTGGCCGGCTCGCCAGGCCGCTCGCCTCGACCCGATCACCGCCCTCCGCTACGAGTAGGAGAAGCCTCATGTCCCACGACCGTTCTCGCGACCCGTTCCTGCCCGCCGCGCCCGAAGCGGCGCCCGCGGCCCAGATGCCGCTGCCGCCGCTCGAGGTTCCGACGGCCCGACAGCGAGGCGCCATGGGCATGCTCGTCAACGTGCTCCTCGGCGTGGCCCTCGTGGTTGCCGTGGGTGGCGTGGCATTCGCCGTCGGCCGCGTCACCGTGCCGCCGACCGCCGCTCCGCGCACGGGTGGGTTCGTCGGCGGGCCGACGGCCAGTGGCGCTCCCGGAGGGTTCACGGGCGGTCCGGGTGGGGCCGCGGGTGGCGTCTCGCTGCAGGGCGTCGTGACCGCGGTGACGGCCGACTCCATCACGGTCGAGCTTCCGAGCGGCCAGTCGCTGACGATCCCCACCGACGCCCAGACGACGTGGTACCAGCGGGAGGGCGCCACGGCCACCGACGTGACCGCGGGCAGCACCGTCATCGTCCAGCTCCAGGCCGGACGAGGCGCATTCAACGGCAACGGCAACGGCGGCCAGGGCGGCGGACCGACGGCAAGCGGTGCGCCGGGCCGGACCGTTGGTCCGGCCAGCACGGTCACGCTGGTGCCCGCGGGAAGCTAGGACTGGCGGCGGACAGCGGGCGTCCGGCGGGCTGGTGGCCCGCCCGAGGTCAGGCGGGCCGCGTCGGCCCGCCGTCCGGCAAGGACGCCGCCTCGGCGGCAGCCGCGGCCCGTGCCCTGCGAGCCGCGTCCGCCGTCCCGCTGAGCGACGGCGCCTGGCGCGGGATCAAGACCGCCGCCGCCACGCCGGCCGCGATGCAGGCGGCCGCCCCGACGATGATCGCGGCCTCGATCGACGACGCCGCCAGGAGACCGGCCAGCGCTGCCCCGACCGGATAGCCCGTGAAGTTGAATGCCATCGAGACGGCGAACGCACGGCCCATCCACGCCTGGTCCGTCCGGCGCTGGCGGATCGTGAACAGCCCGACGTCCATCGGCCCGTTGAGTGCCCCGCCGAGGGCCAGCCCGAGCCCCACGAACAGCACGCCGGTCAGGGCGGTGGCGGCACCCGCCCCTGCCAGCAGGAACAGATCGGCGACCGCGATCCCGGCCATCGGCAGGACGAGGAGATGCCACTCGCGACCTCGACTGTCCAGGCGACCGGCGATCAGGGCGGCCACCATCCCCGCCACGCCGGACACCGCGAAGACGAGCCCGACCACGACCTCCGCCGCATGCAGCCGGTCGATCACGATCAGCGGGACGACGATCGTGACCATCCCGCCCGACAGGTTGAGGAGCGAGATCGAGATTCCCAGCCCGCGCAGCGTCGGGTTCCGGACCGTGTATTTCACGCCGTCCCAGGCGTCGCGGAGGAGATTGCCCGTGGACGACGTCGTCGACATCGGATCGGGCGCGCCGAGCATCGCGATCGTCGCGGCGCCGTACACGATCCCGATCAGGATCAGGGTGGTCGCGCCACCGACGATCGTCACCAGCGCCGCCGCCAGCGGCGGGCCGAGGATCGTCGCGATGAGATAGCCATTTGAGTCGACCGCGTTGACGCGCTCCCAGAGGCGCTCCGGGACAAGCAGCGGGAACAGGCTCCGCAGGCCGGTGTGCGACAGGATCGACGTGAGCGAGCTGACGACCGCGATCGCGAGCAGGAGCGGCACGGGCAGGGCGTGGGCCAGGGCAAGCGCACCCATCAGGACGAGGGCCAGGAGCGCGACGGCGTAGTCGAGGATGACGAGCCGGGTCCGGCCGTGGCGATCGAGGAGCGCACCGGCGATCGGGGCAACGACGAGGCCCGGGAAGACGCTGGCGAAGGTCACGATCCCGGTCAGGGCCGGCGAGTCGTACTCGGCGAGGGTGAAGAGCACGAGGGCGACGCCGACCATCGACTGGGCGATGCGGCTCAGCTGCATTGACACGAGGATCCGCGGCAGGCCCGGAACCGTGAGCAGGGCGCGGTAGGAACGTTCGGTCCGTGGGCTCGGAATCACCGACTGATGCTATCGGTGGTTGCCATCCGGCGCAGCGGCCCGCCGGCGACCGCATTCGTCGCGGATCAGCGAGGCTGGGAAAGCGGTGGCGAGGAGCGGAGCGAGCGACCTCGGACGATCGTGAGCGAGCACCGCAGCCGCCAACGCGCCCAGCGTCGTCCAGGCGCGACAGCCGTGGTGTTAGCATCGTTCCCACTCGAGCCGGCTCCTCGTACGGGGTCCGTCCACGACGCCAAACGGCGGCTGGATGCAAGGACCCGCGATGCCCCGGTGGAGTGAGGTGCGCCCGTGTCTACGGTCACGTTCGAGAAGGTCAACAAGAGCTACGGCGACGTCCACGTCGTCAAGGACATGGATCTCGCGATCAACGACGGCGAGTTCATGGTCCTGGTCGGGCCGTCGGGCTGCGGCAAGACCACCAGCCTCCGGATGATCGCCGGTCTCGAGGAGATCACCTCCGGCACCCTGAGGATCGGCGACCGCGTCGTGAACGACGTCCCGCCCAAGGATCGCGACATCGCGATGGTCTTCCAGAGCTATGCGCTCTATCCGCACATGACCGTCCGCGACAACATGGCGTTCGGGCTGAAGTTGCGCAAGCTGCCCAAGGCCGACATCGAGAAGCGGGTCAACGAGGCGGCCGGGATCCTCAGCCTCGAGAAGCTCCTCGACCGCAAGCCGAAGGAGCTGTCCGGCGGCCAGCGCCAGCGCGTCGCGCTCGGCCGGGCGATCGTCCGCGAGCCCTCGGTGTTCCTGATGGACGAGCCCCTCTCGAACCTCGACGCAAAGCTCCGCGTCCAGACCCGGGCCGAGATCGCCCGCCTCCACCAGCGGATGGGCACGACGTTCGTGTACGTCACCCACGACCAGGTCGAGGCGATGACGATGGGCACCCGGATCGCGGTCATGAGCGACGGCCTGCTGATGCAGGTCGGCACGCCGCAGGTCCTGTACGACCAGCCCGCCAACCGCTTCGTCGCGGGTTTCATCGGCAGCCCGTCGATGAACTTCCTCGACGTGACGTTCGACTCGTCCGGCGGCACGCCGCGGCTGGTTGGCCCCGGCGACTGGTCGGCGGCGCTTCCCACCCGCTTCGCCCAGTCGGTCGGCGCGACCAGCGGCCGCAAGCTCGTGGCGGGCTTCCGGCCCGAGCATCTCGAGCTCCAAGGCGTCGAGGGCGATACGGTCAGCTTCCCGGGCAACGCCGACGTCGTCGAGTACCTCGGCAACGAGGAGCTCCTCCACGTCACGGCGGCCGGCAAGGACATCGTCGCGATCGTCGACTCCGACCACCGGGTCAAGCCGGGCGACGTGCTCAAGCTGATCCTGCCGCTCAGCAAGCTCCACCTCTTCGATGCCGAGTCGGGCGTGAGCCTGACCTCGGACCGCGAGGCGGTCGCCGCCTGACGGATCCGATCGATCGGACCGGCTCGACCGGTCCGATCCCCACCCCCGCCACGGGCGCGGCGCCGGATCCGGCGACCGCGCCCGACGTCGCTTCGGGTCGCCACCTGGACCCGCCAGCCGCGGCGGCGACCGATCCCGGCCCGGCCGACGCCGAGCTCGTCGAGCGCGTCGTCGACTCGCGCGTCCTCCACCGCGGCCGCTACCTCGAGTTCCGGGTCGACACGATCGAGCGGGCCGACGGCACCCGCTCCGAGCGGGACATCGCCGGTCATCCCGGCGCGGTCGCCGTCGTCGCGATCGATCCCGACGGCCAGATCCTCCTCGTTCGCCAATGGCGAACGCCGGCCGCCAGAGTCCTCCTCGAGATCCCGGCCGGCACGCTCGACGTCGACGCGGCCACCGGAGCGATCGAGGACCCCGACCTGGCCGCCCGGCGCGAGCTCGAGGAGGAGACCGGCTACCGGGCGGGCCGTTGGGAGCGCCTGACCTCGTTCTTCACCGCCCCGGGCTTCACGAGCGAGCACATGACGCTCTACCTCGCGACGGACCTGCTGCCGGCCCATCCCGACGAGCGGCTCGGGCCTGACGAGGACGAGCACCTGCGACTCGAGCGGCGCTCCCTCGCGGACGCGCTCGCCGCCGTCGAGGGCGGCGAGATCGCCGACGCGAAGTCGATCGTCGGCCTCCTCTGGGTCGCGCGATCGCGGGGCATGGCCGCAGGGGCGGCGGAGGAACGCCGGGACGCGGTGCCGTCCGGTCGCGACGCGGACGACCCGATCGCGATCCAACGGACCTACCAGACAACGGTCCGCGAGATCGTGACGGCGACGGTCCTGCTCTCCCAGCGATCACGGTTCACGCAGGCATTCGGCATCATCCTCACGGTGATCGGCATCCTTCCGCTCGTCACGGACTCGAGCCTTGGAGGGCTGCCCGCCCTGGTCATCGGGGTCGCGATGCTGAGCGGCCTGCTGCTCGTTCCCTTCACCCTGTTCGCCGTCTGGCGGTACCGGTCGCGGGTGCTCCCCGAGGTCACGGTCACGATCCGACCATCCGGCATCGACTACCGTTCCGCGTCGGCGAGCACGACGAATCGCTGGGAGGACTTCGCCCGGATCCGCGAGTCCGGCCGGTTCCTCTGGTTCGATCTCCCTCCGCAGACGTTCTTCGTGCCGGTCCGGATCTTCAACGCCGACGAGATCGGCCAGATCCGACGCTTTGCCGCGGAGCACGGGTTCGGGCCCGATGGGCGGCCCGTCCGGTCGTCGGGTGGACCCCCATGACGTCGCCATTCGGATGACCCTCGACGCCGTCCGCGAGTTCGAGCCCGGCGACGAGCCCGCGATCATCGCCGTCATCGACGCCGCGCTGCCGGTCGATCGCCTGCCCGGGATCACCCGCCAGGACCTGCTCCACGGTGTCGACCGGATTCGCGGCAACCCGGCCGGGACGCTCGTCGCGACCGAGGATGGCGCGATCGTCGGCTACTGTGCGCCGCGGATGGACGACCTGACGATCCACCCCGATCGTCGCCGGCGCGGCCACGGGCGGCGGCTCGTCGCGGCCTGGCTGGACCGCAAACGGGAGCAGGGCGAGCCCGACCTGGTCCTCCACGGCCCGGATCGGCCGGCCGCTCTCGCATTCATCGCGGCGCTCGGCTTCGTCCGTCGATCGAGCCTGTGGCTGTTCGAGCTCGCGCCCGAGGTCGAGGTGGCGCCCCCGCGATTCCCCGAGTCCGTCACGGTCCGGACCTACCGCGACGACGACCTCGCCCGGTTCGTCGCCGTCGCCAACGCGTCCTTCGTCGACCATCCGACGCCACTCCGCTTCACGGAGGCCGGTGTCGGCCACGCCAACAGCCTGCCCGACTTCGATCCGGCAGGAACGCTCCTGGTGTTCGCGGCTGACGATCCGGAGACGCCGATCGGCTGGGCGAAGGCCGAGCACGAGGCGCGCGAGGGCACCGACGAGCGACGCGGTTTCGTGTCGTTCCTCGGCGTCCTGCCGGCCTGGCGCGGGCGGGGCCTCGGGCGGGAGCTGCTCCACTGGGCGATCGCCTTCAACCGGGACGGCGGCGCCGGCGTCATCGAGCTCAACGTCGAGGCAGCCAACGATCGAGCGCTGGCGCTCTATCGGGCGACGGGTTTCACGGCCGAGGTCGAGTGGCCTCACTACGCTCTGTCGACGGGCGCCTGACGCCGACGCTCGCCTAATCGCCCGTCGCGGACGCGTCCGGCCGATCCTCGTCGGCGTCGTCCGCCGCCGGCCCTGCCCGCGCGTCCGCCGGACCGAGCCGGGCCAGGGCGCCGGCGTAGAGCTTCGAGCTCGGGCTCAGGGCGACGGCCAGGCGGAGGTGGGTCCGGGCCGCGTCCCGCCGGCCGAGCTGCTTGAGGCTCTGGCCGAGGGCGAAGTGGGCGTAGTGGGCCGACGGGTCGATCTCGAGCAGCTGCTGGAAGGTCGCCCGCGAGCGCTCGTGCTGGCCGGAGTTGTAGTACGCCCGGCCGAGCGCCTCGAGGATCGATGCCTTGGCCGGCTCCTCCCGATCGGCCCGCTCGAGGACGACCGCGGCCTGGGCGAAGTGGCGCTGGGTCAGCAGGTCCTGGCCGCGCTGGAGCAGCTCGTACGCCGATTCGCGGTCGGCGTCGTCCGGGCCGTCGTCTGGGGCGGGCTCCGCGGCACCGTGATCCTGCTCGCTCACGCCCGAATGGTGGCACGGGCAGCGCCGGACGTCAGCGTCGGCAGTCGAGACGCCGCACCGGCCACGCGCGGCGACGCGCGGTCGAGAGAGCGGAGCCTCAGCCGCCGCCGTCGCGCCAGCTGGCGAGGTCGATCGGCTGGAGTCGCGGCGACGGCGTCGTGCCGGGGATCCGGCCGCGCTTGGCGATCGGCTTGCCGTCGATTTCCTTGATGTCGCCGGTGAAGTCGATCGGCGTCGCGCCGCTGATGTAGGAGCCGACCGCGAACGAGTCGACCTGGGCGCCCTGCTCCTTGAAGTAGGTGATCCGCTCGGGGGTCATCCCGCCGGAGACGACGATCTTGACGTGGCCGTAGCCCTCCTGGTCGAGCCGGGCGCGGACCTCCTTGACGAGATCGGCCGTGACGCGGCCCCGCTCCGAGGGCGTGTCGAGGCGGATCCCGTACAGCCGGTCGCCAAGCGCGTGGGCGACGCGAAGCGCCTCCTCGGCCTCGTCCTTGAACGTGTCGACGAGGACGATTCGGGGGACGTCGGCGTCGAGGTTGCGGTCGAAGGCCACGGCCGCCTCGACCGTGTCGCCGAAGATCAGGACCAGCGAGTGGGGCATCGTTCCCGTCGGGTTGAGGCCGGCCAGCCGTGCCCCGGCCGGCGTCGACGCGCCGACGCAGCCGCCGACGATCGCCGCGTAGTCCAGGACGTCGGTGATGTCGGGGTGGACATGACGCGCCCCGAACGACACGACCGGCTCCGGGGCCGCCACGTCGACGCACTCGCGGGCGGCGGTCGCCCAGCCGGTCGACTGCGACATCATCCCGAGGATCGCGGTCTCGTACAGCCCGAACTGGCGGTACCGGGCGTGGATCCGGAGGACGACCTCCTTGGGCGCGATCCGGTCGCCATCCGACAGCGCCTCGACGCGGGTCTCGTCAAGGTCGGCGCCGGACAGGGCGTGGCCGATCAGATTCTTCGCTTCGTCGATCCCGCACAGGACGGCGTCCTGGCGGGCGAAGACCTCCATCGTGACGATCGGGTCGAGGCCCTCGCGCTCGAGGACGCTCTCGGCGCGGGCGAAGTAGACGTCGGCCGAGTCGCCGGACAGGATCTCGCGCGAGGGTCGAGTGCGGACGAGGCCCATCAGCGCTGCTCGCTCACGATGCGTCTCCCCTGTCGGCGGGTGCCGGCTCGGTCCCGTCCGTGGTCTCGGTGGCGTCGGCGTTGGCCTCGGCGGTGTCGGTCGTCGCGTCGCCGGGATCGGTGGGCGGCTCGCCGTCGTCGAGGACCGGGTCGCCGTCGAGTGGGCGACTCGACTGGTCGGCGAGTGTAGCGTACGGCGGAGCCGCGGCCGGGTCCCCGGGAGCGTCCGCCGCAGCGTCGCCGGCGGGAGCGTCCGCCGCAGCGTCGCCGGCGGCAGCGACGGCGTCGCCGGCGGCAGGGTCGGCGTCGTCGGCCGCAGCGACGGCGACCTGGGGCGGCTCGGCGATCGGGTGAGCCTGATCGCGCGCTCGTACCCCGCCCGAGCCGAACATCGCCGTCGCCGCCTCCAGCGCTCGTCGCCGGCGGCGCCTGCGCCGGAGCAGGAGGATCGCCACCAGCAAGAGCACGGCGACGCCGACCAGGCCGACGATCGCGGCCGTCATCCGGTCCCGTCCCACCTCGACCGCCCCGTCGATCAGGGCCGTGACGGCCGCCGCCCGAACCTCCGCGTCGGGCCGGCCGGCACTGAGCGCGTCGCGCGCCGCCGCGAGATCCAGCTCCGGGGTCGTCCCGGCCAGCCCGAGCGTGACCAGCGGGGCCCGCTCGGCGGCGACCGCCGCGACGGCGGTGGTCAGGGCCCGGATCGCGGCCTCCTGGGCGTCCGCGGCCTGGTTCGCGTCGGCGAAGCTGTCGCGGGCCGCCTCGTACGCCGTCCGGAGCGTGTCCGGGATCGC
Source organism: uncultured Chloroflexia bacterium (assembly GCA_963746075.1). GTDB lineage: Bacteria > Chloroflexota > Limnocylindria > Limnocylindrales > CSP1-4 > CF-46. The sequence goes on along the minus strand of CAVUZY010000004.1, from coordinate 687,734 downwards.
GACGCCGAGCGCGGCGGCCGAAGCGGCGATCGCGTCGCGCCGGGCAAGGAGCGCCGTCGCCTCGGCGATCCGGTTCGTGGCGGCGACGAAGCTCCAGTCGCTCATCGCGCGCCGCACGAAGAACGGCGCCTGCCAGCCCGCGCCGGCGGTGACCAGCGCCCCGTACGCCGAGCGCGCGGCCGCCCGCGCGTCGAGCAGCTCGGTCTGGGCGTCGGTCACGACCCAGCGGCGGAAGGCCTCGTCCGCGGACGTCGACCCGCCGACCTCCTCGAGGAGATCGAGGAACCGCTTCCAGTCGTTCCGGTCCGTCACCGTCTCCGGCGTGCCGCCGCCGACGTACGCGATCCGGCGATCCTGGGCCGCGTCGAAGACGTCCCGCATCCGGTCGTCGCCGACCTCGAGCACGAGCGAGCGGATGACCGTCCACGACGCGTCGTAGCCATAGCGCTCGCGGGCGCGGGTCGCGTCGTCGGTGATCCGGCCCGGATGGACCCAGTCGACCAGGCGGACCGCGGCCTTGTCGGTCGGGCTCACCGGCTTCGGGGTCCAGCTCCCGGTGGCGATGCCGGTCAGCACCTTGGCGGCATACGTGTCGGCGAATCCCTCGTTGATCCAGCGGCCATCGAACAACGCCCGGTTGAACCAGGCGTGGGATGCCTCGTGGAGGATCGTGAGGTCGTCGAGGTCCTCGCTGATCTCGATCCGGTCCTGGCCGACGAAGAAGACCCCGGCGTAGCCCTCGAGAAGCGGCGTGTGGACCTCGAACACCGACAGGTCGGCGGCGACCGGCCAGTCGAGCCCGGTTGCCTCGACCAGCTCGGGCAGACCCTTCGTCATCAGCTCGCGGACCTGCTTGCGCCACTCGTCGTCCTCGGGCCAGCCGCGGATCACGACGTGCTCGCCGCCGCTCAGGTCGATCCGCTCGCTGGTCAGGGCGCTCTTGCGATCGGCGTTGACCACGAGGTACCAGGCGCCGACGTCGGTGATCCGGGTCGCGCGGAAGATCGTCGCGCCGTTGCTCGTCGACTTCGCGACCGTCGAGCCGGTCGCCTCGGCCTCGAAGCCGGCCGGGACGACGATCCGGACGCTGGCGGTGTCACCGAACGCCCACGCGACGAAGGTCGCGAACGCGGTCCCGACCCGGATGTCGCTGGCCGAACGCGGCGCGCCGCCGGGCAGGTCGAACGTCACCCGGACCCGGGCCGTCTGATGGAAGAAGAGGGCGCTCCGGAACCGGATCTCGAGGATCCGGAAGCCGTCGTCGGCCTTCGTCGTGGTGGTCAGCGCGACGCCGTCGCTTGTCGCCTGGACCGCGCTGGCCTCGCTCTGGATCGCGAACCGGGCGCCTTCGTAGAAGTACCTCGTGACGATCCCGCCGGCGGTCACGTTCGGCTTGTTGTTGCGGGCCGTGATGTCGAGGCGAACGCGAACGACGTGACGCGCCGGGACGAGCGTGTAGGTCACCGCGGTGCTGAGCGTGAGCCCGTCGGTCGCGGCCCGGGCGATCGGCGCCCGGGCCGGGGCGAGGGTCCCGGTGAGGGCAAGGACGGTCGCCGCGAGGGCGAGGAGCAGCCGGCGCTGCCCGACTCCGTGGCCAGCGGACCGGTCCGTCCCGCCGGCTCGGCCGGTGCTGCCGGCTCGGCCCGTCACGCTGGCTCGGCTCGTCCCGCCCCCCATCCGGGTCAGCCCTGACCGACGCGTGGGCCGGTCCGGCTGCGATGGGCCATGACCAGCCGGCGGCGACGCCGCACCTTCCGATCGCGGACCGCCCGGAACAGCAGCCACGCCGCCAGGAGGAGGGCCGTCAGCAGGCCGCCGATCGCGAGCAGCCGGTTGCGGCCGATCTCCGCCGCCGACGTCCAGATCGTCCGGGCGTAGGCGGACGAGGTGACGCTCGCCTCGAGCTCGCCGGCCTGGAAGGCTGCGGCCGCCCGGCCCATCGCTCCGTTCGGGTCGCTGTTCCAGAGGCCGATCTTCGCGATCGGATCGGACTCGTCCGATTGCGTCGCCGCGGCCGACCGATACGCCCCGATCGCGGCCAGCTGGGCCTCGGCCTCGGCCGACGCGGCCGCGAACCCGCGCGGGCCCTCGAACGCGGTCTGCATCGTCGACGGCGGCGTCAATCCGGCGCCGGCGGCCGCGTCGAGGACGGCGTCGCGATCGTCGAGCGCCAGGGTCGCGCTGTCGAGCAGCTCGGTCGTCTGGTCGTACTGCCAGGCGCGAAGCGAGTCGCGCACCACGCGCGGCAGAAGCCAGGGGTCCGCGCGTTGCGTCAGCGCTTCGTAGCGGCCGCGGATCGCGGCCCGGTCGGCGAGCAGCGCGGCATCGCCGGGTCGGACGACCCACTTCGTCCAGAGGTCGTCGAACGTGCCGCCGGTCCGCTCCTCGAGCAGGTCGAGGAAGCCGCGCCAATCGGGCGGTGCCTCGCTCGTCTCGAGGCTCGCCCGCGACCCGCTCGGCTGGTAGGCGGCCCGGCGCTCGTGGATCGCCTGCCAGACCGGGGCGAGCCCGTCGGCGCCCGCCCGCTTGCCGATCTCGGTCGCGAGCGCGAGGGCCGCCGCGTATTCGGCGTTCTCGACCGCGGCCGGGTCCTCGCCCGGTGCCGCCCAGGCGTTGAGCGGGATGCGCGCCTTCTCGAGAGCCGGCGTCAGGACGTCTCCCCTGACGTTCTTCTCGCCGATGGCCGTCGCGGCTCGCAGCGCGTAGTACGAGGCGAACCCCTCGCTCGCCCAGCGGTCGGCGAGCAACGCGCCGTCGAACCAGGCGTGGGCCGCCTCGTGGAGGATCACGAACGACGTCGCGTAGTACGCGATCTCGATCTGGCCGGCGGGCGGGTTGTAGCGGCCCGAGAATCCCGTCGTGCTGCGGCTCAGGGCCTCCGACACGACGAGCGGCTCCTCGACCGTCCACGGCAGCCCGATGTCCTTGGCGAGCGCCGGCAGGCCGCGCTTGAGGAGGCTGCCGACCCGCTTCGCCCAGGCCGGGTCGTCGGGCCAGGCCCGCAGCACGATCGGGATCGTCCGGGCGCCGATCGCGACCTGGAGGGTCGTCTCCTTGTACGCCCCGGGCCGGTCGGCGACGAAGTAGGCGAAGAACTCGAGGGGCGTGGCCAGCCGGCCGGTCGCGAAGGTCACGTTGCCGGCGGCGTCGGTCGTGGGCTTGCCGAGCTCCGGCGCGTCGACGTCGACCGAGAAGCCCTTCGGGAACACGACCGTGACCGTGCCGCCGGGCGTTCCGCTCGTCCCGAAGCCCCAGGCGGCGAACGACGCGAGCGTGGTCCCGATCCGGGTCGTCCGGGTCGCCGCGCCACCCGGATCGGCGATGTCGAAGGCGAGCTTGAAGCGGCGCGTCCCGCCGGCCCCGAGCTGCTTGCCGAAGTCGATCCGGAGCAGCGTGTAGGTCTTCGCCTTGCGCTCGACACGGACGGTCGGGTTGGTGCCGGCGCTGGCGATCTTGAACGCGGTCGTGCCCGGCTGGACGGCCAGGAACACGCGATCGAAGAAATAGCGGCGGGTCTTCGTGTCCTTCCGATGGTTGGTTGCGGCGAGGGCGACCGCGACGTGGACCCGCCGCTTCGCGGGGTCGACGACGTAGCGGGCGTCGGCGGTCATCGTCAGGCCGGTCGTGGCAGCGGCGGCCGGCGGCGCGCCGAGCGGGCCGACAAGCGGGGCATCGGCCGGAATGAGCGCCAGGCCCGGCGTCGCGACGAGGGCGGCCAGCAGGGCGAGCCCGAGGACGATGACCCGACGCGCGGTCGGACGGTGGCCTGACCGGGCGCTCGAGGCGATCACGAGGACGTCCCGGCGACTGCCGCCGCGGCCTCGTCGGGCTCGCCGGGCGCGCCCTCGCCAGCCCCCGCCACGAGCTCGGTCAGGCGGTCGGCGTAACGGGCGATCAGGTCGCCCTGGCGGCTCACGCGCCCGGCTTGATCGGGGATCCGGCCGCCGATCCACAGCCAGCCGGCCGACTCCTCGAGGAGCTGGTCGGCGATGAGCAGCGAGCGGGCGATCGCCAGCCCGAGCTCGTCGCGGTCGAGGGTCCGGAGCGGCAGCTCGGTGGCGAGGACCGGCCGGTCGTCCTCGGCCAGCGAGAACTTCACGAACGGAAACTCGTCGTTCCAGCGCAGCAGCTTGCGATACGACTTGCGGAAGGCGTCGCCGATCGGCGGCGCGAAGTGGACCCAGCAGATCAGGGCCAGCGACGGGTCGAGGATCAGGGTGACGGGCAGGTCGAAGCGCCGCCGGCCGTCGAGCCGGAGGTCCCAGGACGTGACGCCGTCGCGATCGGCCCGCGCGAGGGGCACCAGGCCCAGCTCGTCGAGCCAGCGCTCGACGTCGGCGCGAAGCCGGGCCTCGAGGGTGCCCGGCTGCGAAGGAGACATGGCGGGGAGTCTACCGTCAGCGCCCGATCCGGGCCGTCGCTCGTGATCGGCCGAGCGAGCGGGCTCAGCGCTCCTTGGCGGCTCGGCCGGCGACGGTTCGGGCGCTCGTGACCGCCGCCACGACCTCGTGCTGGCCGTTGGACGACGGCTCCAACCGGACGGCGATCCGCTGCTCGGCGGCCCGCTGCGCGGCGGCGAGCCGCGCGGCGGCTGTCTTCGGCCGGGCCGATTCGATCGAGGCACCGCTCTTCACGTTCCGGCTCGGGAAGTCCGTCGCCTTGGTGTCGCCGGCGACCTTCACGTTGCGCCCGATCCGGACGCCGCGAGGGATGATCGCCCGCTTGCCGACGACGGTGATGCCCGTGTTCAGGCGGCCCGGCTCCTGCTTGTTCGGCGTGTCGAAATCGGGCCCGTCGCCGACGATGGCGCCCGGCCCGACGACGACCTCCTTGTCGAGGATCGCGCGATCGACGACCGCGCCCGAGCGGATCACCGAGTCGAACATGACGATCGAGTCGCGAACGACGGCGCCGACATCGACCCGCACCCCCGGCGACAGCACCGAGTTCACGACGGTCCCGTTGATCACGCAGCCGTGGCTGATCAGGCTGCGGTGAACCTGGGCGGTCGGGCCGACCTGGGCCGGCGCCCGCTCCTCGGACCGGGTGTGGATCAGCCAGTCGCGGTCGTACAGGTCGAGCGCGGCGTGATCCTCGAGGAGGGCGAGGTTCGCCTCCCAGTAGGACTGGATCGTGCCGACATCCTGCCAGTAGCCGTCGAAGTGGTAGCCGAACACGCGGGCGCCGCCGTCGAGCATCGCCGGGATGACGTCCCGGCCGAAATCGATCCGGTCCTCGCTCAGCCACTTCCGGAGGGCGCGCTTCGAGAAGACGTAGACGCCCATCGAGGCGAGGTCGCTCTTGGGATGCTTGGGCTTCTCCTGCCACTCCACGACGCGATCCGATCTCGTCGAGGGCGAGGATGCCCATCCGCGACGCCTCGGCCAGTGGCACCTGGCGGACAGCGATCGTCACGTCGGCGCGCTTGCGCTTGTGGGCGGCGATGAACGGCTGGTAGTCCATCTTGTAGATGTGGTCGCCGGCGAGGACGAGGATGACGTCGCCCGCGTCGTGCTCGATCACGTTGAAGTTCTGGAGGACCGCGTCGGCCGTCCCGCGGTACCACTCCGCCACGCGACCGCGGGCGATGTACGGCTGGAGCAGCTTCACGCCGCCGTTGTTCCGGTCGAGGTCCCACGGCCGGCCGAGCCCGATGTGGTCGTTGAGCGAGCGGGGGTTGTACTGGGTCAGCACGACGACGTTCGAGACGTCGGAGTTCACGCAGTTCGAGAGCGTGAAGTCGATGATCCGGTACTTGCCGCCGAACGGGACCGCCGGCTTGGCGCGGACCCCGGACAGGATGGACAGGCGCTCGCCTTCACCGCCGGCGAGGATCACAGCCATCGTCCGTTTCATGGAGTGATGCTAGCACCGCCGGGATTCGGCCTCGTCATCGGACGATGACGAAACGCGTTGCGTTCTCGTGGTCGACGAGCGCCATTCGCGGGTCGGCGGAGGGCCCCGGTTGCGGGCCCGCGTGCCGTGGTGGCCCGGCGTCCGGGCGGGCCGGCGCCTAGAGGAACAGCCGCGGGTTGGCGAACTCGTTGTTGAACCGAACCGCCCAGTGGAGGTGGGCGCCGGTCGAGTGACCCGTGTTGCCCTCGTGGCCGATCGTCTGCCCGGCGCGGACGCTGCCGCCGGCGTTCACCGGGCAGCTCGGCTGGAGGTGGGCGTACCAGGTCTCGAGCGCCTGGCTGTGGGCGATGATCACGATCCAGGCCGGATCGGCGCCATCGGCGTAGTTCCAGCCGCAGTAGACGACCTTGCCGGCGCCCGACGACTTCACCGGGGTCCCGTTCGGGGCGACGATGTCGATGCCCTGGTGGAAGTGGGCGCATGACCCGAGCGGCGGCTCCCAGCTGAAGCCGGTGCAGCCGTAGTCCTGGGTGACCTGTCCGACCATCGGCCACTTGAGCGTGCCGTTGTACTGCGACGGGATGTTGCCCTGGGCGTACTGCTGCGCGACGAGGTCGCTGATCTGGCGGGCGAGCGCAGCCTTGGCCTTGGCCGTGATCTTCATCGCCTTGGCGAGATTCGTCTTGTTGGCCGCGAGCTTGCGGTAGGCCGCCTTCTGGATCGCGAGGGCGCGAGCCGTGGCGACCTCGAGCTTGCGGAGCTCCTTCTGGGCGGCCTTCAGCTCCTTGAGCGCGGCGTCGAGCTTGACCTTCTGGGCGGCGGTCGCGATCCGCAGCTCGTCGGTGGCGGTCCGGGTCTCGGCGACCGACTGGCGCATCGCGTTGAGCGCTTCCTGGTCGCTGACGATCTGCTCGGCCAGCGCCTTGTCCTGCTCGCCGACGTCGATCGTGTAGCTGACCTGCGACAGGACGTCGGTGAACGAGCCGGCCGACAGGAAGGTCTCGAGCATCGACGTCCGGTCGGTGTCGTACGCCTGGCGGAGCCGCTCGGCGAGCAGCGCCTTGCGTTCGCGGAGGTTGATCGTCATGACCGATTCCTCGACCGTGATCCGGTCGAGCTGGATGTCGAGCTGCTGGAGCTTGCCGACCTGGGCGAGATAGTTCCGGCGGACGACGTTGATCTTCACGACCATCGAGCCGATCGACTTCTTGACCGCCGTGAGGTCGGCGTTGATGCCGCTCAGCTGGCGGCGGGTCGCGGAGATCTCGGAGCTGAGGTCGGTCTGGAGCGCGTTGATCTGGGCGACCTGCTGCTTCTGGTCGCGGAGCTGCTTCGCGAGGGCCGCCTGGCGCGCCTTGGCGTCGCTGAGCTCGTCGGCGCCGACCGGCGAGGTCGGGCCGCCGAACAGGGCGACCAGGAGCGGGATCAGGACAAGAAGCGGCAGACGCGCGAGCCCGCGCCGCTGGCGGCGCGGCGTGCCCAGCGCTGCGAGGGGTCGCGGCGCGAGAGGGCGCGGCGGCTCGCCGGTCCTGCGGGACCGAGCGCTGCGTGACGGGTTCTTGTCCGTGTGCGCGCTGGGGCGCATCACAGGGGCGATGTCATCGTGCGAGCAAACTCCGTTGGTCGCGTCTGGTGCGCAACAGTTGCGCGCTTGGCGCGGGTGGCGGCTACGCCCGCCGTTTCGATCGCCCCGACGGGCACCCTCAAGGCGACGACCGGCTGAGCACGATCATACCCGGGCTGTCGACTGTAGCCAACTTGTAACACCGCAACGAGCCTGACGATCGTCCTATCAGCCCAGAAGCGATGCCGCACCGCACCGGAAACATTCGCCGCCCTCGATGGCGGCGCTCAATACCGGACGAAGATCCCCCACAGCGCGCCGAAGATCAGGAACGGCCCGAACGGGATGAACGAATGCCGGTCGATCCGTCGGATCGCGAGCAGGATCACCAGCACGAGGCCGGCGGCGAACAACCCCGCGAGCAGCCCGGTGAACGCGCGGACGAAGCCGGTCATCAGCCCGACCCCGACCAGCAGCTTCACGTCGCCCCAGCCGAACGCCCCGGCGCCGAACGGGATCGAGGCGACATAGATGATCCCCGGCACGGCGACCGCGAGCACGGCCGTGATCAGCAGGCTGTCGCCGACGAACGGGTTCTTCCCGACGACGTCGAGGATCAGCCCGAGCCCGATGAACGGCAGGGTCAGCTCGTCGGGCAGGAGCCGCTGATCGAGATCGATCGCGAACCCGACGACGAGGGCCGCGAACCACAGGCCGAACAGCACCTGCACGATCGGCTCGGCCGTTCCCAGCCGATCGACCAGGAGCCAGAACGCGAACGCCCCGATCCCGGCGCTGGCGACGGTCCGCCAACCGACCGCGCGGCCGGCCGGATGCTCCTCGTCGTGCTCGGGCCAGCGGACGGCGAACCGGTCGGCGAGGGCGCCGAACAGCGCCCCTCCGATCGCGAACGCGAGCGCGACGCCGTTCACGGTCGGTCGACGAGCCGGCGGCTGATGATCGTGCGGCGGCTGGTGATGACCCGGCTCGGCCGGATCGTCAGCGCTTCGCCCCGGCCAGGGCCAGCTCGACGAGCGTCGCGTGGGTCACGCCGGTCGCGCCACGCGCCGCGTACGGCAGGGTCTTGCGGAAGTAGCCCGTGCCGCCGATGTCGAGGTGGGCCCACGGCACCGTCCGGAACTCGCGCAGGAAGAGGCCGCTCTTGATCAGCGAGCCCTCGGCCGAGCTCGAGTTCTGGAGATCGCCGTACCAGCTCTCCATGTCCGGGACGTAGTCGTCGACGAGCGGGATCTGCCAGTAGCGCTCGGCGCCCTTGTCGGCGGCCGTCATGACGTCGTCGTACCAGCCCTGCGGCGTCCCGAACGCGCCCGTGATCAGATGCCCGAACGCGCGCGAGACCGCGCCAGTCAACGTGGCGACGTCGACGATGTGGGTCGCGCCGAGCGTCTCGGCATACGTCATCGCGTCGCCCAGGATCAGGCGGCCCTCGGCGTCGGTGTTCGTGATGTCGACCCACTTGCCGTTGAGCGCCTTGACGACGTCACCGGGCCGGGTCGAGTGCGAGCCGGGCATGTTCTCGACGGCCGGCGCGACCGCCAGCAACGGCGTGCCGGGTGCGAGGCGGGCGACGGTCGCGATCGCGGCGATCACGGTGCACGCCCCGATCTTGTCCATCTTCATCTCTTCCATCCGCTCGGATGGCTTGATCGAGATGCCGCCGGAGTCGAAGCAGACGCCCTTGCCGACGATCGCGAGGTGGCGGTCGAGGGCGTCCTTCTCCCCTTCCCCGCCGGAGCGCATGACGATCATCCGCGGCGGGTTGTCGCTGCCCTGGCCGACGGCGAGGAACATCCCCATCCCGAGCTCGCGGGCACGGTCGGGCTCGATGACGTCGATCCACAGGCCGTGCTTCTGGGCGACGTCGCGGGCTTCCTGGGCGAGGACCTCGGGGCTGATGTCGTTGGCGGAGCGGTTCGAGAGCGACTTGGCGTGGTTGGCGCCCTCGCCGATGATCACGCCGCGCTCGGCGGCCTTCTGGGCGGCAGCCGCGTCCGCGCCCGGGGCGACGAGGATCAGCTCCTCGATCACCGGCGGCGCGGTCGCCACGTCGTCGTGGTCGCGGTAGAGGGTCTTGGGGTCGAAGCTGCCCTCGACGACCCCGCGGGCGACGAGCTCCGCGACGGCCTCGACGCCGCCATCGAGGACGTCGGCCAGGGGCGTCAGCCAGACCGCGAGGGAGCGGGCATGACGGCCGCCCAGCCGGTGCTCGGCCGCCGCGCCGACATGGAGAACGGTCTCGCGATCGAGCTCCTCGGCGTCGCCGGCGCTGACCGTCAGGACGCGGCCTGCCGCCAGCTCGCCGGAGGCCGCGACGGTCGAGGTGTAGCGCTTCGCGCGCAGCTCACCGAACTCGGCGAGCGATGCCAGCTCGCCGCCGGTCCGCTTGTTGAGCTCGCCGAGGGGCCCGTCGAACGCCGGCTCGCCGACGATCGGAATGGCGAGGACGTCGGCCTTGACGTCCCATGGCTGATCGGTGACGACGCGCAGCTGCACGGATGGGCACTCCTCGTTGCGAGGTCGCGCTCAGAGGTCGAGCGCGGATGGCGGACAGTCGGGCCAGTGTACCCGCGGTGGGCGCTGCCGACGGGTCAGCGTGCGCGGAGCGCCGGGCGATAGCCAAGGGTGACGGCGCGCGGCGGGGCGGGCGCCGTCCGACGCGACGCCGGGCGTCGCCGAGGCGTCAGCCGGGACCCGGCGATGCCTCGAGACCGTCGTCCGGCGCACCCGACTCGCCGGCCGCCGGCGCGCTCAATCGATCGACTGCCGCCTGGAGGGTCGCCCGCGTCTCCTCGATGCCGATGACCGCCTGATTGAGCCCGCCCCGTCCGATCTCGGCGAGGATGATCACCAGCCCGCTCGTGTTCGACGGCAGGAAGCCATGCGCCCGGCGTTCGGCCGTGGCCGCGTCCAGAAGCTCCTGCGTGATCTTGCCCTTGGCGTCGATCGTCGCGCGGTACAGGCGGGCGAGGGCCGTGTCGTACTCCTCGTTGCGACCGATCCACTGGGTCAGGGTCGTGACGTCGACCGTGTTGGCGAGCCGATCCCGGAGGCTCTTCGCCTCGGTGAGCATCGCCTGCGCCTCGGCGAGCGTCTTGAGCGCGGCCGCGTACTTGCGGTCGCGCCCCGTCGCGGCCGCCTTGCCCGCCCGGACGTCGTGGTCGGTCAAGGAGCGTCGTCAGCCGGTTGGCGACGGTCGAGCCGGCCGCGAACCGCGACCAGCCAACCTCGAGGCCGCCGGTTGCCCGGACCGCGGCCAGCGCCAGGTCGCGCCGCCGGCCGATCTCGGGCGACCAGAGCAGGGCCTCGTTCGGGCCACTGCCGGGCAGCAGGAGCAGGTCCTCGCGGATCCGGGCGGCGTGGCTGTCGATCGTGCGGGCCAGCGTCTCGCCCTCGGTGACCGCGGCATCCAGGGTCGCAAAATCGCTCGAGACGAGGGCGGTCAGCGCGCCGCGACCGAGCTCCCCCAGGCGATCGACCTCGGTGGTCAGCTCGGCCAGCTCGGCGCGGGCGTCGTCGAGGGCGGCCATCGCCGCGGCGTCGGTGTCGTTGGTGAGCTCGGCCCGGGCGGCGGTCCCCGGCTGGTTCGCCATCGCCGCGACCAGTCCGGCGCCGCCGATCGACACGACCGCCACGATCGCCAGCCAGACGACGGCGAGCGCGACGCGCTGGGGGGACCGGGTCATCGCCGGCATCGTAGCATCGGGTCATGGCTGTTCCGACCGGCCCCGATCCCGCCGACGGCAGCGGCCGCGCCGCGCGCGCGGCACGTCGCCGGCGCCTGGTGGCGATGCCCAAGGCCGAGCTCCACCTCCATCTCGATGGCTCGCTCCGGATCGAGACCGCGTTGGAGCTGGCCCGGACACGGGACGTCGACGCGCCGCGGGACCTCGCGGGGATGCGGGCCGCGCTCGTCGCCCCGATGCCCTGCACCTCCCAGGCGGAGCTCCTGCGCGCCTTCGACCTGCCGATCGCGCTCATGCAGGACGCCGAGGCGCTCGAACGGATCGCCGCGGAGCTCGTCGAGACGAAGGCCGCCGAGCACGTCCGCTATGTCGAGATCCGGTGGGGACCGCTCCTCCACGTCGCGCGCGGGCTCTCCCTCGCGGATGGCATCGCGGCGGTGGCGCGCGGAGCCCGTGACGCCGCCGCTCGCACCGGGACGGAGGTTCGCCTCATCTGCACAGCGCTCCGGTCGCACGATCCCGCCGAGAACCGGGAGCTTGCCGAGGTCGCCGCTCGGTTTCGCGACGACGGGCTGACCGGCTGGGACCTGGCCGGACCCGAGGAGCGGTTCCCGGACCCCGCCCTCCACGCCGGCGGCGTTCGACGCGGCGCGCGCCGGTGGCCTCCGGATCACGCTCCACGCCGGCGAGTGGGGCGGCGCGGCCCAGGTCCGCCGGGCGCTCGAGATGGAACCGGAGCGGATCGCCCATGGCCCCGGCGCGATCGACGACCCCGACCTCTGCCGCGAGCTCATCGCCCGCGGCGTGACCCTCGACCTGGCACCGAGCTCGAACTGGCAGGCCGGCATCGTCCCCTCGATCGCCGCCCACCCGCTGGCCCGCCTCCACCGCCTCGGCGTGTCCGTCACCCTGTCGACCGACGACACGACCGTGTCGGATCTCTCGCTGACCGACGAGTACGAGCGCGCCGTCGACGAGATCGGGCTCACGCCCGACGAGCTCTGGACGATCGACCGCCGCGCCCTCGACGTCGCCTTCGCCGACGACGCGACGCTCGGCCGCCTGCGGGCCGAGTTCGACGCCTGGTCCGAGCCGGATCAGGCCTGAAGCGTCGCCAGCCAGGCGTGGGCGTCCGCGGTCGAGCGGAAACGGTGGATGCGGAGGTGGGCCAGCGCCGGGTCGTTGAAGCGCGCCCCGTACTCGCGCCGGCGGCGGCGATGACGCGTGATCGTCCGACGTCCGACCGCCGTCAGACGCCGGCGAGGCGCTCCAGGATCGTGGCCAGCTCGGCAGCATCAGCCGCCACGGCGGTCGGGCGCTCGCCGGTCGGTGCCGCCTCGACGTCCGCTCGGCTCGTGACGCCGGTCAGCATCAGGATGCTCCGGGCCCCGACCGCCCGGGCCGCCGCGATGTCCGTCGTCAGGCCGTCGCCGATCATGATCGCCTCGGTCGGCTCGCGGCCGACGGCTCGCGCCGCCTCCTCGAGCAGGTAGCGCTCGGGCTTCCCGATCGAGACCGGCGTCACGCCGCTGGCCGCTTCGACCGCCGCCACGATCGAGCCCGCGCCCGGCCGCAGCGCCCGCTCCGTCGGGTAGACCGGGTCGCGATTCGTCGCGATGAAGCGGGCACCGGCCCGGATGCAGTCGGTCGCGACCGTCAGGCGCAGGTAGTCGATCTTCGGGTCGAGCCCGACCACGACCGCGTCGGGCCGGCCGGCCGCTTCCCAGCCGTTGCCGCCGTCGGTGCCCTCGATGCCCTCGCCGCGGATCAGCTCGGCGACATCGCCGGCCCGGGTGACGCGGAACCCGGCATCCTCGAGCTCGCGGTCCATCCCGCTCGCCCCGAGCGTCAGCACGTGCCGGATCGACGGCTCGTGGTCGCGCAGGTAGAGCGCCGTCGCGCGCGGCGACGAGACGATCCGGTCCGCGCGTCGCGGGCGCGCCCATCCCCCTGATCCGGTCCACGTACTCGGCGCGATACCACATCGAGTTGTTCGTGACGTACACGACGTCATCGCCCAGGGCCGCCCGCGCCGTGAGCAGCGCGCCGACCCCCGGCACCGGATCCGCGCCGCGGTACAGGACGCCGTCGAGGTCGACGAGCAGGAGCAGGCCGGTCGGGGCATCGGCGGGCCGAAGGGCAGACATCAGCGGCGAATGCTACCGGAGCGACTACGCTTGGCCGGTGACCCGCCTCTCGCCCCGCAACGACCCGATGACCGGCACGACCCGGCTGCTCGTCGACGGCACGAACCTGCTCCACCAGCTGTCGTCGGGCCCCGAGCGCCAGCCGCCGGCCGCCCTCATCGGCCGGCTCCGGGCCGCGATCCCGCCGGACGTCGCGATCGAGCTCGTCTTCGACGGCCCGGCCGAGCGCGGCCTGCGCGGCGAGCGGATCGCCCACGGCGTCTCGGTCCGGTATGGCGGGCGGCACACGGCCGACACGATCCTCGTGACCCTGGTCGAGGACGTCGCGATGGCCGCGGGCGCCCCGGCCGGTGGCGGCTCGCTGGCGACCGAGTCGATCCTCGTCGTCACCGACGACCGCGCCCTGCGCTTCGCGATCCAGCACCGCGGCGCGCGGACGGCCGGCGCGTCGTGGCTCGTCCAGCGGATGGCCCGCTCGACGCTGTCGTCGCCGTCGGTCGGGAATCGAAGGCCGCCGGTGCCGCCGCGGCTGCAGCAGCCAGCCCCCGGCTCGGTCCAGGAGACGGCCGCCGACGACGCCGGCCGGGGCTGGTCGCCCGGTCGCGGCGCGACGTCGAAGAAGGGCAACGGCAAGCGCGCCGCGAAGCGCTGAGGCGCCGCCGTCGCGCCCGACCCGGCTAGAATGCGGCAGTGACCGTCCTCGACCGAATCTCGCAGCTCTGGTCGGACTTCCTGAGCTTCCTGTCGACGCTCGTCATCCCCGACTGGGCGGGCCTGATCGCCCTCCTGCCGCTGTTCGTGCTGGTCGGCGTCGTCGGGCCGTTGCTGAGCCTCGCGGCGCTCGCCTGGCTCGGCTACGGGGTCACGAAGCCGCGCGTGAAGGTTCGCTACAACGAGGGCACCAAGGTCGCGCCGCTCGACCATCTCGGGCGACCGATCATCCCCGCGGGCGAGCCGTACTGCCCGCGCGACGGCCTGATCTATCGCGGCCGGCGCGGTCCGCTGCGACCTCGACAAGTCCGACCTGCTCCTGCGCTGCCCGAAGTGCGAGGTCGTCCGGTCGGCCGGCATCCCCGAGTGCGGCAACTGCGGCCTGACGCTCGATCTGCGGCCAAGGACGATGATCGTCTCGACCGACGGCCCGCCACCCGGCGGCGCGGCGCTCGCGTGAGCCCGCTTCGCTGAGCCGGCCGGAACCCTCGATCCGCGCGAACCGTCGCTGAGGCAACCATGAACGTCATCGCCACCATCCTCTTCCCGATCGGCGTCGTCGCGATCGCGATCGCGTTCGCCGCCCATGTCGGGCACGCGGTCCTCCTGGCCAACGGTCGGCGGCCGCTGGCCCTTGCCTTCAACCGATCGAACGCGGCGCCGGCCTGGGCCGGCGCGGTCAGCGGCTCGTTCGCCGACGCCCGCCTTGCCTCCGCCGGCGCTGACCCGGCCGCCACCCCGCTCGGGCTGGCCCCGACGCCGCTCGGCCGGGCAGCCGGGGTGATCGCGCTGGTCGGGTTTGCCTCGCTGGCCGGCTATCTCCTGGCGCGCGGGCTCGTGGTCGGGCGCGGGCCGTGGGGCAACATGTTCGAGTTCACCGTCGCCTTCGCGACGTCGATCGTCGGCGGCTACCTGTGGCTGTCGCGGCGCTACCCGATCCGCTCGATCGGCTTCATCCCGACCGGCGTGGCGCTGGCCCTGCTGCTCTACGCCGCGAGCCTGCCGTCGCAGATCAGCCAGCTCGTGCCGGCCCTCCAGAACCCGCCGCTGATCACGATCCATGTCGGGCTGGCGGTGCTCAGCTACGGGATCTTCGCGACGAGCTTCGCGGCCGGGGTCGCGTTCCTGATCCAGGGCACCGAGGACCGCTTCGCCTGGCTGCCCGGCCACAAGGTCCTGGACGAGGTGGCCTACCGGTCGGTGATCATCGGCTTCCCGATCTTCGCGACGATGATCATCCTCGGCTCGTGGTGGGCCTCGATCGCCTGGTCGCGCTACTGGGGCTGGGATCCCGAAGGAGACGGCGGCGCTGATCACCTGGCTGTCCTACGCGGTCTACCTCCACGCTCGCAACCAGAAGTCGTGGGCGGGCCGGCCGGCGGCGCTGCTCCTGGTCGTGGCGTTCGGGATGGTGCTCGTCACCTACTCCGGCTCGCTCTGGTTCAACGGGCTGCACTCGTACAGCGGGCTGTAGCGCGGCGGTCCCGGCGTTCCTCGATCGCGGCGGCGGTCGGTCCCGCCGCGACCTCGCTCCCGGCGTCCATGGCAACCAGGCCACCGACCCTCCCGGGGACTGCTGGGCCCAATCGTGAGCGTGGTCGACTCGGGATCCCGGCCTACGCCCGCGTACGACCTGGCCGCTGATGCCGGGGCGGCATCGCTGACCAGAAGCTCAGGCAGCGCAGGTTCCGTCGGGGTCGCCCCAGCCAACCCGCAATGGCTCGGCCGTCGTCCGGCAGGGCGGCGCGGATCATGGCCGCGTGGGCATGGATCCGTCGTCGGTTCGTCCGTCCGTCGCTGACGATCACCCAGGCCGAGACACGCGCACCGGGCGGCACGGCCCATCCCTGTGCTCGCGCGATCTCCGGTCCGAGCCGAACCTTCCGGTCGAGCGTGCCGAGCAGCTCGTTCAGGTCGACGACCTCGGTCTTGAGTTCGATCACGAGCAGCACCTTGCGCTTGGCGTGCCAGGCGAGGATGTCGATGATGCCGCGTTCGCCCCAGATCGAGAACGAGACCTCCGGCCGGAACGTCCAATCGCGGTGTCCCGCTAGGGACTCAGCCACCGAGCGGTGCAGTGCAGCGTGGGCCGCACCGAGCAGGCGATCGAGATCGGCGCCGCGCCATCGAGGAATCAGGTCGATGCGGACCTCCACCGCAGCGCCGATGGAGCGGATCGTCTCGAGCTGGAGCGGACCGAGATGCCCGCGCTCGACCCTCGACACCGTCGACTGCGACACGCCCGCTGCCTGAGCGACGCCGGCCTGGGTGCGACCGGCCCGGAGGCGAACGCGACGGATCACTGCGCCGAGTCGCTGATCGTCCATGGGCCAGAAGCCTGGACCACGCCGCTTCACCCGGGCATATCTGGCCATTCACGCGGGCGAGGACTGCGGGGCGCGGTCGCACGCTCCATCGGCGTCGCTCTCGTCCCTGGGCGCGCACGCGACCGCGCCACGGAGTCCCGGGGGGACGATGTGGCCAGTTGGACAGGCTCGGAGCCGGCGCCGCGCCCGCTCGGCGACACGATCCGGCCAGGCATTCACCTGGGGACTGCGTGGCGCGGTCCCGAGCGGCGCCGGCGGCGTATTGGCGCGATCCCCGCGCGCGACTGCGCCGCCGAGTCCCGGGGTGACTGCCTGGCCGGTTGCCTCGGGCAGCGGCCCTGGCCGCAGCGCCGCAACCGAACACATGTTCGGTTATCATGGCGTGGACAACCGCCACCGAGCCGGTGGACAACCTACCCAACGACCGTGGACAACCACCCCGCCACCGTGGGCAACCCACCCCCCGATCGTGCACTGAGCGTGGATGACGGCAATCGACGCTCGTCACCACATGTTGCGGTGCGCACGAGCGAGCAACCACTACATCTTGTGGTTTGGGGCTTGACTGCCCCCTCCCCCAGGCGTACGCTGGAGCCTCGCGCTGATCGCTCCGCGCCGCCCCTCAGGACCGTCCGCCGGCCATGCCCGCCGGCCTCGATGGACCCAGGAACGGCCCTCCGAAGCGATCGCAACAGGGAGGTGGTCGCAGCTACCGCAGCGGCGGGGCAAGCGGCCTGAGAACGAGCGATCCGGACGGAGAACCCGGACCGCTCGGTGACACGGTGGAGGAACCGACACGATGGCCCGACAGAGCGGCGACGCGACCCCGGTGATGGACCGCGACACAGGGACGACCAAGGCGAAGAAGGCCGCGGCGACCGCGCTCCGCCAGCTGAGCGGCCCGTACGGCGCCAGCTTCGACGGAACCGACGGTCACGGCCACCAGGCCACCGGCCTCACCTTCGAGCGCCGCTGGACCACGCCCGGCGTCCATCCCTACGACGAGATCACCTGGGAGCAGCGGACCGCCGCCATCGGCAACGAGTCGGGCAAGCTCGTCTTCGAGCAGAAGGACGTCGAGGTCCCGAACTTCTGGTCGCAGCTCGCGACGAACGTCGTCGTCAGCAAGTACTTCCGCGGCCACCTCGGCACGCCGGAGCGCGAGACGAGCGTCCGCCAGCTGATCGATCGGGTCGTCCTCACGATCGCCGGCTGGGCCGAGACGCAGCACTACTTCGCGACCGACGCGGACCTCCAGACGTTCCAGGCCGAGCTGACCCATCTTCTCGTCCACCAGAAGATGAGCTTCAACTCGCCGGTCTGGTTCAACGTCGGCATCGAGGCGCGCCCGCAGTGCAGCGCCTGCTTCATCAACAGCGTCCAGGACACGATGTCCTCGATCATGGACCTCGCCAAGACCGAGGCGATGCTGTTCAAGTTCGGCTCGGGCGCCGGCAGCAACCTGAGCACCATCCGGAGCTCGCGCGAGAAGATGACCGGCGGCGGCACCGCCTCGCGGCCCCGTCTCCTTCATGCGCGGCTACGACGCCTTCGCCGGCGTCGTGAAGTCGGGCGGCAAGACCCGCCGCGCGGCCAAGATGGTCATCCTCGATGCCGGCCATCCGGACGTCGTCGACTTCATCGACTCGAAGCTCAACGAGGAGAAGAAGGCCTGGGCCCTGATCGAGGCCGGCTACGACCCGAGCTTCACCGGCGAGGCCTACGGCTCGGTCGCCTTCCAGAACGCCAACCACAGCGTCCGCGTGACCGACGCGTTCATGCAGGCCGTCGTCGACGACAAGGAGTGGACCACCCACGCCGTCGTCGATGGCAAGCCGATGGACACCTACAAGGCTCGCGACCTGTTCCGCAAGATGGCCGAGGCGGCCCACGTCTGCGGCGACCCCGGCATCCAGTACGACACGACGATCAACGACTGGCACACGTCCGCGAACACGGACCGGATCCACGCGTCGAACCCGTGCTCCGAGTACATGTTCCTGAACGACACCGCGTGCAACCTGGCGTCGCTCAACCTGATGAAGTTCGTCGACGCGGACGGCGAGTTCGACGTCGAGTCGTATCGCTTCGCCGCCAAGGTGACGCTCACCGCCCAGGAGATCCTCGTCGACAACGCGTCGTACCCGACGCCGCGGATCGAGGAGAACTCGCACAAGTTCCGCCCGCTCGGCCTCGGCTACGCCAACCTCGGCGCGCTGCTGATGAGCCGTGGCCTCGCGTACGACTCGGACGAGGGCCGGAACTACGCCGCCGCCCTGACCGCGATCATGCACGGCGAGGCGTACAAGCAGTCGAGCATCATCGCCCGCGATCACGGCGGCCCGTTCTTCGCCTATGACGAGAACCGGACCCCGTTCCTGCGGGTGATCAACAAGCACCGCGACGCGGCCTACAAGATCCCGGCCGACCAGGCCGTGCCCAAGGACATGATCGCGGCCGCGCGCGCCGTCTACGACGAGGCGCTCGAGCTCGGCGAGGTCCACGGCTACCGCAACGCCCAGGTCACCGTCCTGGCGCCGACCGGCACGATCGCGTTCATGATGGATTGCGACACGACCGGGGTCGAGCCGGACATCGCCCTGATCAAGTACAAGAAGCTCGTCGGCGAGGGCTTCCTGAAGATCGTCAACCAGACGGTCCCGTCAGCCCTCCGCAAGCTCGGCTACGACGCCACGCAGGTCGAGGAGATCCTCGCCTACATCAACGATCGCGAGACGATCGAGGGCGCGCCGCACGTCAAGCCGCAGCACCTGTCGGTCTTCGACTGCGCGTTCAAGCCGGTCAACGGCGAGCGCTCGATCCACTACATGGGCCACGTCCGGATGATGGGCGCGATCCAGCCGTTCATCTCGGGCGCGATCAGCAAGACCGTCAACATGCCCGAGGCGGCCACCGCCGAGGAGATCGAGAAGGTCTACCTCGAGGGCTGGAAGCTCGGCCTGAAGGCGATCGCGGTCTACCGCGACAACTCCAAGCGCTCGCAGCCGCTCTCGACCGGCAAGAAGAAGGACGGCGACATCGTCGACAGCGAGGTCGTCGCGAAGCTGAAGAAGGACCTTCAGAAGGCCCAGGCCGAGGCTGCCCTCCCCCATCGCCGGCGGCTCCCGTCGGAGCGGACCGCGGTCACCCACAAGTTCGACATCGCGGGGCACGAGGGCTACATCACCGTCGGGCTCTACCCGGACGGCCAGCCCGGCGAGATCTTCCTGAAGATGGCGAAGGAAGGCTCGACGGTCTCGGGGCTGATGGACTCGCTTCGCGACGACCGTGTCGGTGGCGCTCCAGTACGGCGTGCCGCTGCGCGACCTCGTGAACAAGTTCGCCCACGTTCGGTTCGAGCCGAGTGGGTTCACGGGCAACCAGGAAATCCCGATCGCCAAGTCGATCATCGACTACATCTTCCGGTGGCTCGGGTCCAGGTTCCTCGGTCCCGACGACAAGGCGGCGCTCGGTCTGCAGGAGCGTGCCTCGAGCTCCGAGAGTCCCGCGTTCGGCCTCTCGGCCGGTTCGGGCTTCGGGTCGGGCGGACCTCTCGCTGCGGCTCAGGTCCAATCGACCACTCAGCCCGACCGGCCTACGGCCGAACCGCGGGACGGCACTCGGCAACCAAGTGACGCTCCCAAGGCGAGCGTCGCCGTGGACACGGCTACCGCTGTGAAGGACGCGGCGACGGCCGCTGCCAGCTCTCCGGCCGTGCCCGCGGCCACGCCAACGTCGGTGCGACCAGTGGGAGCTGGCGGTCATTGCGACCAATGGGCACGCGGCGCCGGCGAAGGCGTCGAATGGGAACGGGTCGACGGTGACGCTGTCGCTCGGCAAGGCGAACGTCGCCTTCAAGATCCAGGAGGACGCCCCGAGCTGCGCCGAATGCGGCTCGATCATGGTCCGCAACGGCTCTTGCTACAAGTGCCTGAACTGCGGCTCCACGAGCGGCTGCAGCTGACCCGACGTTAGAGACAAGCAACGAGCCGGCTGCGAGGCCGGTTCGTTGACTTTGGACTCGACTTTCGCGAACGTGGGGTCCCATGCCCAAGTTCTCAGTCGACACGCACCTCTTCCGCGAACTCGGCGAGCTCTTGGTCGGACGTGATTCCACCGCGCTCGTCGAGCTGATCAAGAACGCCTACGACGCCGACGCTACCCGAGTCGTCGTATACGCGGACCAGCTCCAGGATGTGGGGCATGGATTCGTGCGCCTCACAGATGACGGCACTGGCATGACGGAGCTGCAATTCGAAGAGGGGTTTCTCCGAATCGCCTCGCGCACCAAAGAAAGCGGCACGAGGCGATCGAAGAAGTTTGAGCGCCGATATACGGGCGCGAAGGGAATAGGTCGCTTGGCGGCCCACAAGCTTGCTGCCCTTCTTGAGGTTCAGTCGACGCCGGACTTGGAAGGGCGTGCGGACGACATCGGCGTGCTTGCATCCATTGACTGGGACGCAATTGAGAGATTCGAAACGCTTGACGACGTTTCGGGATCGGACTCAATCTCTGTTCGCGCCCTCCAGTCGAATTCAGACCACGGGACGACCATCACGCTTCGACGTCTGAGAAAAGCCTGGACAGGGGCCGAACGCGCACGATTCCTCGCAGAGGTGGAGACGTTCTCGCCACCGCCGGTGCTGATGAAGGGGCTCCCAAGATCCGTGCTTGCTCGGCCTCTCCTATTTGACGAGCCAACTGTTAGGGACAGTTCCGTCACAGACCCTGGGTTCGCGGTGCATCTTGAAGGCGACTTGACTCCGGGCGAGGACTACTGGCAAACCGTCGCCGAAGCCAGTAGCTGGGTAGTAGAGGTCGACGCGACTCGAACCTCAACCACGGTTGGGATTGCACCGACCGTCCTGACAAGCGAGCGAAGGCCTGGCGCCGAACGGCGAATTATCGAATTCGAGAATGATTTGGAGTGGGTGGGACCCCAATTCCAAGCGCGAGTCCTGATCCGCGAAGGCCGGCTTGCCGTACCGGCGGCGATAGCGCAATGGGCATCACGCGTCGCAGGGGTGCGCGTGTTCCTCGAAGGCTTTCGTGTGCTGCCGTACGGAGAACGAAGCAACGACTGGCTTTCGCTTGACTCTGACTACGCCCGCCGAAGCCGAGTGTTCGAGTTCGGTGAGGGCGTGGAAGAGGAGGCCGTGGACGAAGATGCTGCGCTCCGAAATCTGCCGAATGCCGGGTACTTCGGAGCCGTGTTCCTGACGGAGAATCGCTCGAGCTCCCTACGAATGCTTGTGAATCGTGAGGGGTTTGTCCCCGATGCTGTCTTTCATGGTTTAGCGGAGGCTATGCGTCGCGCTGTATCTCTCTCCGTTCGAGTGCGCTCAGCAGCGCCGCGACCGGAGAAGCCTGAGAAACCCGCGCCGGAGCTGACTTCCGCGGCCAAACTGCGGCGGACCATTGATGCGGCGCGGGCAGAAGTCGACTCTGTGGGATCGCTTCTGTCGCGCGGCGCCACCGTTGAGGCACGGGGGGGTGTTGGGCGCGCGAGCGGACTATTGATCGAGGCGGACACTCAACTTAGTGGCCTTATGACGGAGACGAGCATGCTCCGCGTACTAGCATCGGTCGGCACCCAAATGGCCGCATTCGTTCACGAGGTTCGCGGATTGGTAGCGGCTGCCGAGGCGGCAGAGGCGGCCCTCGATGCACTTACGCTTCGGACGACGGAAGACCTCGCTGTACGCCGTCAATTGCAGGCTCTTCACCGAACAGTTACCTCGCTGCGTCAAGGCCTCGATCGCCAAGCGTCATACCTCGTTGACGTTCTGGCGACGGATGCTCGGCGGCGTAGGTCGCGGCAGCCTGTTCGAGAGCGCGTCGAATCGGTCATGGACCTGCTTTCGCCATCGATCGGTGCCCGAGGAATCACCGTCTCATCTGACATTTCCGATGATGCGACAACGCCACCGATCTTCCGTGCAGAATTCGTGGCTCTACTCGTGAATTTGCTCTCAAACGCCGTCAAAGCTGCGGGCAGCGGCGGCCGGATCTCCATCCGCGGCTCTGGCCAGCCGCTAGTGTTGCGGGTCGAAAACAGCGGCGACGCAGTCGACCTTCAAGACTCTGAGCGTTGGTTTCGTCCGTTCGAGTCGTCTTCAAACGACGCAGATCCGGTTCTGGGGCAAGGAATGGGGATGGGGCTGCCCATCAGCAGACGGATAGTCCTCGACTACGGCGGAACGATTGAGTTTGTGGCCCCCTCTCAGGGTATGTCGACCGCAATCGAAGTCCGATGGCGGACTTGAACTATGCAGTCTTGGTCGTGGATGACGAGCGCGACCAAGTTGAGACCCTAGGGGCCCTCCTTGGCGTCGATGGCGCAGCCGAGGTCCGAGCCCCGGACGAAGTGTCGACGGCCGATCTTGAGTCCGCGGACCTCATGCTTGTGGACTACCGGCTTGACTCTTGGCTTGTCGGAATGGAGACGCAGCCGACCTTCTTGCCCGCAAACGGAGTGGCGCTTGCCTCAGCATTGAGATCCCGGAGCCGGCTCACAGCACGAACCAGGCCGTTGGCCGTCGCGATACACACGGGCCACATCGGTGATCTCGGTGAGGAGATCCCGCGGGAGATTCGGGAACATGCTCTAGCCCGCGGACTGGACCTGGAGTGGGTATTCCCCAAGGTTGGCCGGCCAGTCGAAGAGTTGGTCATCGCGATATCTAGCCTGGCCCGCGCGGTCGCTCGCTTGCCCGAGATCTGGACAGAGGCAGCATCCGAGACCGAAGCTAAAGCTCTTCTGGGCCTCGGCGACCAATCTTGGTTGGAGCGCGCTTGGCGCGACGTTCAGGAATGTCGTGCTCCAATCCACGAGCTGGCAGCCGGATCACACGGGTTGTCGTTCGTCCGCTGGCTGCTTCATCGGATCCTTCCGTATCCGTGCTTTCTCTTGGACGATATGCAACTGGCCGCCCGGCTACGCGTCGACCCAGATTCCCTTCAAGGCGCCTTGGCCGTTCGGCAAGGTGCGTTCACGGAGGCGTCGTACGAAGGGATCCTGGCCGAATTTCTGGGGCGCCGCTGGTGGCGCGCAGGAATCGAGTCCGTGCTTTTCACAAGCACGGACGGCATGTCGGATGACCCTGTGATCGTCCAGAACTTTGCCTCCTCGACGCTGGGGACGCCTTTGGTGGCGGTCGGTGTCGCCAATCCCGTAGAGGTTATCGGCGAGGACTTCGCGCGCGGCAAATCCTTGGTGCCAGCGGACGACTGCGTTCGGCTGCAGCCCGACGACTGGCCGCCGTATGCCGACCAGGCGTGGGGCCTGAAGACTGCGGTTCGAGAGTCTGAACTCCTACGGGCCATAACCCTCGAGCAAGATCTGTACCTTCTATGACCGCAGCTCCTATCGTTCCCGATGGGCGTCTCGTTTTTTCGTTCAACGAATGCGATGAGGAACTCACTTCGTTTGGAGGAATCTCGCACGATTTCCTAGACGCTACGGCTCCAAGCATTCTCGATCGGTTTCGCAGACGGCTTCTGGACGCGAAGTCTGCGCCCACCGGGCGCTTCCAGCGCTGGGAGATACGGCCCGAGGAGCCGATCAGGACGATCGTTAGTGACGGAGAGTACGGCGGCGGTCGATCCCTCTTCGCGGCTGTCGACGGTGTGTGGGAAATTGATCCTTTGGGTCCTCACAACACGAAGAGTCTCGGTGGGCGCTTGTTCAGCCTCGGCGGACAGGCGTCTGCACGCGTCCAGTTGTTCGATGCGAACACGGGCGAAGAGTGCGCGATGTGGCGCATGGAGATTGGAGACGATGCGAGTCCTGGCTGTTTCTTCCACACGCAGATTCGGGGCCAAGTTGAAGCCAATCCGTTTCCCAAGAGCATCGACGTTCCGCGCTTGCCAACCAACGTCGTCCTACTGCCCGGCGCCATTGAGTTCGTCCTTGCAGAACTCTTTCAGGAGCGTTGGGCCGAGAATGCCGCTCGGGAGACTGGCCAGATGAAACGGTGGAGGCCCATTCAGCAGCGGCGCCTTCTGGGTCAATTCGCCTGGCAGAGCCGTGTCGTGGCGACCGGTTTGGGTTCGCCCTGGACAAGGCTCAAACGCGAGAGGCCACCAGCCGACTTGTTCACATCCTGATGTCCAAGCGGTTGGAGGCGGTTGTCCAACCTCCGGACAGCTGCGTTGTTGCGACTCCGTCCGGTCTGAGCCGCGCGATCGTGCAGGCGATTTTTCCTGCCGGCAATGATGCGGTCTGGTTGGACCCGTGCGTAGGTGACGGCGCGTTTGTCCGGGCGTTCAGTGACGCCGGAATCGCCCGTGAGCGAATCCTAGCCTTGGACATTTCCTCAGCCCCCGGGGCAGGAGATAGTCTGGCAAGAACGCATCGCGGCACGGATTTTGTCTCGTGGGCGCTCGACCATCGTGATTCCGTCGACCGAGTCGCTACGAACCCACCTTACGTTGGGCTCGATCGACTGGACCCAACGCTGCGCAAAGCGGTCTCAGAGTTGGCAAGGCGCACCGATTGTCGGGTCGATGGTCGAGGGAATTACTGGCTCCCGTTCCTCATCGGCGCGGTCCATGTGTTGCGCCGCGGAGGCAGTCTTGGCTTGGTCTTGCCGGCCGCCTTCGAGTATGCGGACTACGCGCTCACAGCTCGGTCTCTTGTCGCCAAGTCATTCGAGGACGTTCGAGTCATTCGTAGCGGACGGCCGTTGTTCAAGGGCGTCAAAGACGGGTGTGTCGTGCTCATTGCGCAGGCCCGCACCTCCACGCCTGCGAGTCCGATCCGCGTGCGTTCCGCCAGAGTGGCAGGCCTTCCCGAGGTCATCGAAATCCTCGGCTCGCCCTCGGCATCCCCAGACGTGAAGAAACTCCCGAGCCTGTCGAATGCACGGACCGTCACGCCATTCTCAACGGTCGCCCGCATACGAATTGGCGCCGTAACCGGCGACGCGGCCTTTTTTCTTCTAACGGATCCGGAGCGAGTCGCTGCCGGAATTCCGCTTGATGCAGTCAAGCCGATCTTGAGTCATGCATCAGATCTGACACACGCGGTGATTTCGAATCAGGCTTGGAGTCATCATCGCGATTTGGGGAAGCGCTGCTGGCTATTCTCGCCGACAAACCTCGACGAACCTCTCGTACGGGCCTACGCCGAGCGGAGTCCAGATGATGGCGGGTGTCGGCGATCCGGGTGGGTGAAGAAGCGCGACCCCTGGTACCGGGTTGAATTCCCCACCAACGTCCATGCGGTCGTGAGTGGAATGACAAAGACGGGACCCCGGCTCACTCTCATTCAGAAGCGGGATCTGACGGCGACTAACACTCTCTATGTAGTTGAGTTCCTAGAAGCTGGATCGCTGGCCGATCGAGCGGCTTGGTCGATATCGTTCATGTCTCGCGAGACTCAGGAGCAGCTGGAAAGTCGCAGTCGCAGTTACCCGGACGGCCTTAGAAAGCTGGAGCCGACAGCGCTCTCGGCAGTGGATGTCCCTCGACCACGAACCAGCGTCGGCGCGTTAAGCGCCTTGGAGGTTGTCTGGAACCTATACGCGACTGACCCAGAACGGTCGACAGCGATGGCGTCAACGTGGTGTCGAACTGGACATCTGAGCCCAGGGGTCCGTTCTCGGGACCTTGATTCCAGGGGCACTTGTCGTGCCACTCAAACAATTGCCGACTCTTCCTCCCTCCTGAGGGTCGCCCACCGTGGCGATCAATCTGAGCGGCAAGCTTGACAGCCCGTCGTAACCTGACCCTCCTGCCCCACTCGCGGCCGCGGGTGCAGGTGTCCACGAACGAGGATCCGATGACCAGGCTCACGTTGCGACCAGACGCGATCGACCGGCTCGCCCGCAAGGCGAACGGCTCGTTCCGGCTGTCCGCGACCGAACTCGGTCATCGGCTGGAGATCGATCGGAGAGACCACCAGGGGTAGTGCGCACGCCCCCGAGCGTCCTTCGACCGGCTCCTCCGACGAGGAGCCGGTTTTCGTATTTCCCTCGTTCCATCCACCGGCGGCGAGATCCGCCGGACCACCGCGGTCCACCATGGCCGCACAGCAGCTGGCCGGAGGTCCAGCAGTCATGACATCCGAGACAACGCCCGAGTCGTCGACGTGGCGGTCGAAGGCGGACAAGGCGGCCGACGCCGACCTGACCGCCCTCCCGCGGGTCCGCAAGACCGGCAAGGTCCCGATCAAGAGCTGGGTGCCCGATCTCGAGGGCAGCGTCCTCGAGCAGGCGACCAACCTGTCGAACCTGCCGTTCGCGATCCGTCACGTCGCGCTGATGCCCGACGCGCATGCCGGCTACGGCATGCCGATCGGTGGCGTCCTGTTCGCCGACGGCGCCGTCGTGCCGTACGCGATCGGGGTCGACATCGGCTGCGGCGTCGTCCTCGTCGAGACCGACCTGACGGTCGAGACGCTGCCGGGCCGAGGTCCTCGACCGCGTCCTGCGCTACGTCGCCGACCGGGTGCCGGTCGGGTTCGCCACGCCTGCCGGACGCCGTGCCGCGCGCGGAGGCCGACGAGGCGATCGGGCTCGACAAGCCGGCGTCGATCAAGGACGCCTGGCTCGATCGGGCCCGGTGAGCAGCTCGGGACGCTCGGGGGTCGGGAACCACTTCCTCGAGGTCCAGCGCGACGAGGCCGGCCAGGTGTTCGTGATGCTCCACTCGGGCTCGCGGAGCGCTCGGCAAGACGATCTGCGACGCGTTCCACAAGACCGCGCTCGCGGAGAACCGGCGCTGGCACTCGGCGCTGCCGCACGACGAGCTGGCGTACCTGCCGGTCGACACCGACGGGTACACGGGCTACTGGTCGGCGATGACGTACGCGCTCCGGTTCGCCGAGGTGAACCGGTCGCGGATGCTCGACGTCGTCGAGGAGGCGCTGTGGGCGTTCACGTCGGTCAGCCGCATCGAGCGGGTGGTCGACGTCCACCACAACTACGCCGCGTGGGAGAACCACTTCGGGCAGAACGGGATCGTGCATCGCAAGGGCGCCGTGCGCGCTCGGGCGGGCGAGACCGTCCTGATCCCGGGCTCGATGGGCACCGCGTCGTACGTCGCGGAGGGACTCGGCAACCCCGAGTCGTTCAACACGTGCCAGCACGGTGCCGGCCGGGCGATGAGCCGGACGGTGGCCCGCAAGTCGAAGACCTCGGCCGAGGTCTACGACGAGATGGCCGCTCTGGGCGTGTCGCTCCTCAGCGGTGACCCGAAGGGGGTCGCCGAGGAGGCGGCGTCCGCCTACAAGGACATCGAGGTGGTCATGGCCGCGTCGACGTCCCTGGTCCGGCCGGTTCGCCGGCTGACGCCGCTCGGCGTGGTCAAGGGGTAGCCCGGCTCCGTCGAGCGCCCGAATCGGTTGTTCGTTCAGTGGCCGCCGGCCCTCCGGGTCGGCGGTTCTTCTATTGGTGGGCCGGTCGCTCGACCGTTTCCTGACCCGCCCATTCGCGGCCGGGTCCCTCGCCGGTCCACGCGGACAGGTTCCGTTCAATCGCATCGCGCGGGCCGGCGAACGCGTACGGGCGAGCCACGCGCCGGATCGGCGTCGCATCATCCGGGTTTGCGTGTTGGTGCGGGTTCGACTCGCTGCACTGCTTGCAGAGCATCCGCACCGTCGACCAGTCCTCGATCCCAAGGTCTGCCGACGCGAACCGCTCGTGCAGGGCGAGCTTGTCGTCCTCGGTGGGCGAGGTCAGCTCGGTCTGCCACGTCGGCTCGCCGCTGGGGTCCATCCGGATCAGCTCGTCGAAGACGGAGAACGTCATGCCCCAGGCGACACGCTCGCCGTTCGGGACCACGTCGTGGAGGATGGCGTCGTGCCAGGCGTGGTCGCTGTCAGGCAGCGGAACGGAGTCGATCCGGATCCGGCACGGGTCGATCCGGCGACCCCACACGACCCTCGCCGGCCTCATCGGGGTTGATCCGCACCGGGCTTGGCCCGAGGTCTCCAGTGGGCGGTCCATCGCCTTCGCCCGGGTCCTGACCGATCCCGCGCCACGCCCAGCGCGCCGTCGACCAGTCGCGGATCGCCGTCGCCGCCACCCCGCAGTTCCAGAACGCCGGCTGGTTCTTTGCGTCGAGCTCGGCCGCTCGCTTGTTGGCGATCAGCGAGGCCTGCCAGTCGCGTCGGAACTTGTGGGCGAGCCCGAGGTTGTACCAGGTGTTCGTCCACGTCGGGTCGTCGCACAGGGCCGCCTCGAACGCCAGGACCGCAGCGTCATAGTCGCCGCGCTCGAGCGCGGCTTCACCCTCGGCGAAAGGCGCCGCCCGGTCGGAGTCGCGAGACGAGCTTGCGGAACACAGGCGTCATCTTGACGGCTCGCGCTCGGCATCGGCCGGCCAAGGCGCGGGCGCGGTCCCGCTGCGGTTGGGCGCTGAGCCTGCGCAGGTCCGGGGTCCTGAGCGTTGCGTCATCGCGGCGGCTCGCCGCCGCCGGCTGCCAGGGTTGGCGGCTCTTCGGAGGCGTTGGCCGCAACCACGTCCGACTCCGATTGGCGTGACGCCAGTCCAACGCCAAGGTTCCATGATGGGCGCCGTCGACGAACGGAGCGGAGGAAGAGCAATGGCTGAGACGGCGCCCCAGGTCGAGCTGGATCCCGAAGGGGAGCGGCTTCAACTCGAGCAGCTCAAGGCCGAGTTCCGTCAGAAGACCGCCGAGGCCAATGCCGCTCGAGTGACGGCGTTGGTGCCGGGAGGGTCGACCGCTCCGGTTGCCGGCGACATCAAGATCGGCGCCGACTCGGGAACGTCGCTCGCCTCGGTTGTGGCAGCGGACAAGCTCACGGCCGCCGCGAAGGCGATTGCAGATGCGCTCCGGCTTCCCAGCAAGAACAGGCCTATCGTCATCGTTGAGGATCGCGCCGTCGCTCTGTCCGACCTCGTGCTGGTCGACGTTCAGAGCTCGATCGCCGCGATCGATTCCCTCCTCGACGACGTTGAGGCGTCACTGGTGCGGGAGGCGTCGTCACCGCCAGACGGAGGTCCGTACGAGTCTCTGGATGGCGGCGGCGGGGAAGGCGGCGAGGGGGGCGGCGAAGCGGCCGACAAAGGCGCAGGCGAGGGGGCCGCGGGCGGCTCCGGCGCTTCCGGCGGAGGAGCGGCATCGTCCGCAGCAGGCCCACTCGGGCTCGTCGGCGACGTGATCGGAATGCTCCGATCTGACTATCAGGTTCAGAACGTCGGGGTCCGCGTCGATCGGCTGACCTTGCTGGCAGAGGTCGTTCGGTTGCTGGGCGCTGAGGCCAATGTGATCCTGCCGACAATCGCGATGATCAGGGACGCGCCGATCCTGACCGAGGCGCGAACGCTCATCGTCCGTCGCGCCAGCGTCGCTCGTCGCGTCGACGCGTTCGAGAATCTGAACGTCGACCCCGTGGCCGCCCGGATCGCCGCAACACAGGCGCACCTTGCTCAGCTTCAGGCGACGCACGACAAGCTGGTCGCGGACGGGGACAAGAAGGCCGACAATCTGTTGCCGTCGATCGCGGCTGAGAAGGCGGCGATCGCAGCGGATCTCGCGAATGCCCGGTATCAGGGGGCGCGGGCCGTCGTGGACTCGGCCAAGGTGTCGTTGACGGCATTCGACACCCTGTTTGCCGCGATCGCGACGGCGCTCGCAGGCGGCAGCCCACCGCTGGCGCAGGCGGCTCTGCGACAGACGAATTCGCGTCATGAGCGGCGACGACGACCCGTGCCTTCTTTGGCTTGACGTCACGGCGTCGGGAGGCGACGTCGTCACGAAGAAGAGTCCGCTTAGCTGGAACTCGGAGGTCAGCTTCCTTGGGGCCGTCCAGGCCGTGTACCTCCTCGCCACGAGCTCTGGAAAACTTCTGGCAAGCGGCGCGGCGACGAAATTCGGCTTCCGAACCTGGGACTTCGACGACTTCTTCGGGGATTCACGCAAAGGGACGATGCGACAGGTGCGGGACTTGGCGTCCGACCTAGCCGAGCCCCTTGTCCTCATCCTCGTCCTGGGGATTGTGCTCGCGGTGGTGCTCCGCTTCGTTCCGTAGGCTCGCCGTGGACCCCTGAATGTACGGTTCGTCCGGCCGGTTAGAGGCCTTTCAAGCTGTTCGAGACGCCGACCCTGAAGTAGTCGCGGACGCCGCGCAGTGACTCTGCGCCGGCGGCGCTCTTTGAAACCGTGACTCCGAGTCGCCTGGTCGCGGTTCCGGACATCTTCTCGGTCGCCCACTTGCGAACAACCTCAGGGTCGAACCTTGCCTGGTTCCACTCCTCGACGCCGGCAGCCACATCTGGGTCAACATCTTCGTCACCGGCGCGCGAGGCGTGAATCTTCTCGATTGCGTGGCCAAGCGCGGACGCCTGCGCATCGGTCGTGACTTCCAGGCCGAGAACCTCGATCGCGGCCCCGGCGAGTCCGGCGTGGTCCTTTGCGAGCTCGGCGGCTGCCTCCCGGAGCTGAACCGGGTAGGTCCTGAGTCTGGCGATCAGGTCGTCGGTAAGACTGGCCAGGACGTCGGTCCGGAGATTGGTTCGTTCCTTGCGTGCCC
The DNA here is from genome assembly GCA_963746075.1 of uncultured Chloroflexia bacterium. Lineage (GTDB taxonomy): Bacteria > Chloroflexota > Limnocylindria > Limnocylindrales > CSP1-4 > CF-46. The sequence goes on along the minus strand of CAVUZY010000004.1, from coordinate 656,924 downwards.
TGGGCCGAAGCTGCCGTTGAAGCCGCAGTGCGGTGACCTTCACTCGCAGGCGAAGGAGCTCGCTCGAACTGTTCGCCGCGACGCCTTCGGCTTCGTGAACGAGCTTGTCGGCCGCTATTAGTCGGTCGCGCCCCTCTTCGATGACGACCATTTTCAGAAGCAGGTCGAGGGCCATGTCGATGGACCCGGCCGTGCTGGCCGATTGGACGCCGCGCCGGGCGACTTTCAGGGCGGCGGCGTGGCGACCGAGGAAGCGATCCGCCTCGGCCTCAAGCGCGAAGAGCGGGCTGCGCGGCAGCCGCTCCGATCGCTCCCCGAGGATCTCGAGCGCTTTGTCGGCGGCATTCGATGCGAGGAGCCAATTCACGCTCCGTGCCGCCTGCTCCTCCCAGGCTTCCTGGCTCGCCGTAGCGCGGACCGAAGAATCCAGCGTGACCCCGAGCTTTCCGGCGAGCCAGATCCGCTGTTGGGCCATGAGCTCGTCGCCGGCGTTCTTGAGCCGGTCGGCCGCAATCGGCATCCAGCGCTGTTCGACGGTCTCCGTGGGCTGGCGCAAGCGCAGCCGGTGGTAGATCTCCTCGGCTCGGGATGACGCGTCGGACTTCGTGCTGTAGTAGGCCACGGCAGCGGTGTCGATGGCCAGCACGACGTCCTCGCCGACCTGATCCGTCAGGTCCTCGAGCATCGCCCGCCGGACGTCGACCCGATGACGGAGGCTGTTGTCGGATGGGTCGTAGTCGACCAGAGCAGCTTCGCCTCGCAGGGCCTCAAAGATCGAACCCTCGGTGTGCGCCCCGCCGAGGTCGAGCTTGCACGGCTTCGCAAGGACCTCGCGGATCACGTCGGCGGTGATCCGCCGGACCACCAGTCCCGGATAGGCCACCTTCCTGACGTCCTCATCGGCGATCCGACGAAGGATCCGCCCGTACAGGAATGCCTGGATCTTCTCGGAGCGCAGCCTCGCCAGAATCTCGCTGCGGGCTGTCCGAAGCTTGTGGACGCCCTCGTCCTTCAGCAGCCGGGCGGCCAAACGGATGCACATCGGGTTGCGGCTGACAATCCCGATCACGTCGTCGAGATCAGCTTGGGCCAAGGCCGGCAGCTCGGCCTCCTTCATCGTGCGACGAAGCAGCGTCCTTGCCGGTCCCGGGCCCAGGACCGCCAGGTTGATGGGCCGGATCGGCAGCGGGATCGTGTCGATCGGGGACGGCTCCCCCACCCCCGCGTCGATCGGAATGTTGGGCATCCGGGGGAATGCGATTGACAGGTACTCAACTGGGAGGGCTCGACCCGAGATGATGACGCGGACGTTCGGTGCGGCCTGAGAGAATTCGGTCAGAAACTGGATCAACGGGTAAACGACATCGCTGCCGAGAAACTGCGCCTCCTCGAACGTGTCCACCACGAGCAGGGCGATGCCATCACCCGGCCGCTTGCCGAACACGCGGGCGAACTGGCTGAGGAGCCCGCGGTACCCCCTTGAGGACTCGAACGAACGGCCGGCCTCAGCTCGGCGGAGCGCGAATCCGATCTCCTTCGTCAGCGACTCGACGGCGTCGCGGTCCACAGCGATCTGGCTCTTTAGCTGCTCGATCGCATCGAGCAGCAGTGTGAGCGGACGGTCGGGCCGGATCGCCGGTCGGTCGATGTCGATGTAGGCAAAGGGCGTCTTCGACGGATCGACCCGCTTGAGGATGAACTGCGAGATCAGCGTCGACTTGCCGACACCGCCGGGACCGTAGACGAAAAGCGGCGCGGACTGTGGCGGTCCGTAGACGAAGGCCGTGAGTTGTGAAAGCTCGCTCACACGGTTCACGAAGGTCGTGCCCGCGAGCCGCTGCATCGGAGCAAGCAGATCGACCCTGGTCAGGGTCCGCTCGATGTCCGACCGGCTCGGGAGTCCGTCGAGGATGCCCGCCGTCCATTCGAGAACGGTGAATAGGGACGCGAGGTCGTCGCGACCGAGCTTCGCGAGATCGATCTGAGCTGGCGCGAGCACCCGATCGAACATCCGCTGGAGGGACGATCCTGAGCGGACCCTGTTCACCCGGAGCGCATGGCGCATGGCGCTCCGCGTGGCGAGCCGCCCGAGCGCCGCCCGGCGGTCCGGTAGCAACAGGTTCCACAATCCGCGATCGGGCCCGAGGGTGATCGGATCGCAGTGCGGAAGCAATGCGCTGAGAACGTTGTCGGGCGGCGCGCTGCCGCCCTTGCCACCGATGGGCTTGAGCTGGCTCGGATCGAAATCCAGCGAGGACCGCTGCCGCCGCCAGGTACGGTTCGAGCCGCCGCTCGAGGTTGATGTCCGGCTCGTCGGGCGCGACGAACCGCGCGATGTCGGCAAAGGTCAGGGTCGCTGTGGATCCCGACTCGGTCATGGGCGCAGTCCCTGGGAGAGCTTCGAGCCCATCGTCTCGATGATTCCGGTGAGCTGCGTCATCGCGGCCTTGTCGATCGTCGGAAACGCCGAGAACGCAGTCCTCGCGTACTTTTTTGCATCCGCGAGCGGGAGCGGCTTTGCGCTCTGACTGGCCATGTCGACGTAGAACTGGGCAACGAGATCTGGCGTCGGAAACGATGGGTCGTCCTGCGCCACGTTGTTGTACTCGGGATCGACCTCAAGGTTGTAGCCCAGCAAGGCGACCGACAGACGGTCCGACCGCTGGTCCTCGATCGCCTTCGCGAGCGCGAAGGCCGTTTCGCGAACGGATCGCGTGACGCTGCGGTCGTTGAGGTCATCGATGATCAGCCAGTAGGACTCGCTCAATGTCGCGATTCGGTTCTTGAACGAGCTGATGACCGGGCTGACGAGGACATCCTGCGGATCGTCCTTGAGCGTCGACGTATCGACCGTGATCCCCAGGAGCGCGAAGACGTTGTCGAGGAATTGGCGGGGCGTGAAGTTGCAGCCTCTCAACTGCAGCCGCATCGGCTTGGCGCCGGCAACGTTCTGCGCGAAGTGACGCAGGAACTGGAACGAATACGACTTGCCGCACGGCTCCTCCCCACGAACAATGAGGAGCCGGGTGGACTGGGGCGAGGGGATCACGAACTGCTGTAATTGATCCCGGAGTTCCGAGCGATCGACAAACGCCGTCTTTCCCAGTGCGATGGCATCGATCGGGTCAGCGGTCGGAGAGAACCATGCCGGTGTCAGCAGACGTCGGGCGACCGTCCGCAGGCCTCGGTTGGGGTGTGCGGCAAGGGCTTCCAGCAGTTCCCCGTCGCGAGGCGGGATCCGGGAGTTCATCCACGTGACGAAGTTCATGGCGATCGCCTGCGATGTGCCGCTGACGTCGATCGTCGTGGCCAAGTCGACATTCAGGTTGCTCGCAAACAGCTTCTGCGCCGACTCGTCGAGGACGCCGCCGATCGCCTCCGCGAGCTCGGCTATCTGGGTCCCGTTCAGCGGCATGTTGTGCGGTCCTCAGGCGACGACGACCTGGAATTTCGCCCACGCTTTCTGAATGGAATTGAAGGGAACCGCCTCGTTCCAGGTGGGCGGCTCGGCGGCATCGCGGGCGTGGTGGAGCGCCACGAGCTGAAGGTCCGCGTCGAACACCGGCGAGCCGGACGAACCGCGCTGGCTGTTCGCGTCATGGCGCATCCGGGTACCGGCGCCGTTGAAAGCCTGCACGGCGCCGATGGCAAGTTGAAGGGGCTCGCCGAGCGGATGCTGCAATAGGAACACCTGGTTGCCGGCGGCGACCGCGGGTGGCGTCAAGTCGACCCGGATGAACCCACGTGGAGTCGCTTTCGGGTCCGGCGTGTCGCCGCCGACCGGCTGGTCTCCGATTGGGTCCGCGAGCCGGATGATCGCGCAGTCCGTCTCGTCCGGTCCTGCGTCGCCCAGCTCCGGGTGCCCGTCCAGCTTGCTCGGCGGGCGACTGTCAACGCACCAGCCCGCGCCCACCAGGCCGACCTCGGTCTGCTTGCGGCGGTCGAGCTCCGTGCCATCGATGGCCCGCTTGTAGTCGAAGCGGACCATGACGTCCTGCCACCGCACGTCGCCGTCGATGAGCGGCTTGATCACGTGTTGGTTCGTGATCACCAGGTCCGGGCCTACGAGGAACCCGGTCCCACCGCGGTTGATGGGGATATCAACAAAGCAGACCTGACCCTCAAGCGCGGCCAGTCTCTCGCGCAGCAACACCGGGTTGATCGATTTGGCGTTTTTCTGGACCAGCGCCTCGAGCGAGACGCCGCTCGGGTTGTCCAATCGCACGCCGATTGCCGTGAGACCAACACGCTCGGCGACGGCGGTGATCGGCGCGCTCGTCGGACGGCGCTCATGGGCCGCCGCAACGAGGTCGAACAGCCAGCCATTCATTTCCGCCTGCTGGATGACCTCATACAGCCGCGTCTCGAACGTCTTGCCGAAGCCCGGTGGGGAGAGGTTGTCGAGCGTGTCCGGCGGAAAGTAGTCCGAGACCAACATTGCCATCGCGGGCTGATCGAAGGCGCCAATCAGCGCCTGTCTGAATGCGGGCTTCCAGGTTTTCGCCGAATCGACCATTGATGGACTTTCCTCACGACTTTCGCGACAGGACGCCTGGACCTTGATTCAACGCGGCGGGGCAGCGCCGGACACGGCTTGGAGCACGGCGACCCTTAGAGACTGGAGCCCGAGGTAGCCTGTCAGATCGTGATTGTTGTCGGCGGGGTTGTCGACATCGGTCTCGTCCACGATCGGTGGCGGTGCGTCGTATTTGTCAGCCAACGTATGGCCGAGTAGGGGCACGAGGTCGTCGCCGTCAGAGAAGTTGATCCAGGTGGGGATGGACGATGGCAGGGTCCCCGGCCCGCCACCATCGTTCAGTCCGTCCTGCACGTTCGCGATTCCCAGCGGCGAGCCGGCGGTAACGAAGAGGCGGACGTCGCGCCTTGCGAACTCTGGCCGGCATAACACGTCATACGTAACGATCGAGCCGAGACTGTGTGCGATGACAACGATCGGATCAAGGACGTTCCTGAACGCTGAGATGACCGGCTCGCGCATCTCCGCGGCCCAACCCTTGAATAGGTAAGCGGCGACGTCGGCCGACGCCCTGGCCGCCAGCCTGCGAAAGATCCAATTCGGAAGGGCTTCCAGCACAGCGCTCTGCTCTAGTTGATCGGCCCGTTCGAAGTAGTCCTGAATTCAGGGCCTTGGCCTTTGCGTCTGCATTCGGATCACCCATGGACTCCAGGCTGTCATGCGGGGCGATCTTCGCGAGAACCTGATCAGCCAGGACGCTGGGGGGCGCGTCCTGCATCGCGATCTGATCGATGGCGTCGTCTTCGCCGCCCAGCGATTCGAACGGGTCGCGCTCCCAGTACACCTGCGCGTAGCGAGCGACCACCGATCTCTCGGGACGACCAAACAGCGCCAAGTCAAAGGCGCCCTTGAGACGCTGCTCAGTGCCCTGCCTGCCCGCCCCGTGGACGTAGACCACAGTCACCGGACGATCATCGAAGCCATCACCCATTCCGTCGGCCTCCCTCGCTTATGGCCAGGACAATTCTGGGTTCGAATACTGCCGGGCGTCCGTCTTGGTTGCGTCTCGGCCCAGCCTCTGCATGCGCAGCGGATGGTGTGCGACGGCCTTCAAGTGCCTCAACCAGCCTTCGGCCGCACGTTTTGCCAGTCGACGGCCCGAATGTCCGCCGCCAGGTCATCGACCGCCTCGACCGACGGGAAGTGCCCGCCGCGCGGCATCTCCGTCCAGCGCACGATGTTCGAGTGGCCGCGCTCCGCCCACTCGCGTGGTGCCGGCGTGATGTTGCGAGGGAAGAGCGCGAACGCCGCCGCGACGTCGCTCGGGTGCCACGGTCGGTCGACGTCCCGCATCGGGTCGAAGTAGGACGAGAACGAGGTTCCGATCGATCCCGTGACCCAGTACAGCGTAAGGAGCATGCAGATTTTGTCCTTGGGCCAGACCCGCTCGAAGTCCGCGTCGGGCTCGAGATCGCTCCATTCACGGAGCTTCTCGACGATCCAGGCGGCGAGTCCGGCGGGGGAATCGGTCAGGCCGTACGCGGCCGTCATCGGACGGGTCTCCTGCATGTAGGTGTACGCGGCATCCTCGCGCTCCCAGCGTTCGTATTCGGCCTGCATCGCCCGCTCGCGATCCGTCAGCGGACGCGGACCTGGATCCTTGACCGACGGCGAAGTCGTGTGGATGCCGAGGAGCCGATCGGGATGGTCGACGGCCAGCCAGCGGACGGCCTGACCGCCGATGTCGGTGCCGTGCGCGACGAACCGCTCGTAGCCGAGACCGGCCATGAGCTCGACCCACATCCCCGGCACCTCGCGCCACGCGAACGGTCGATCGGGCAGGGTCGAGAAGCCGTAGCCCGGGAGCGACGGGATGACGACGTCGAACACGGGCGTTGACGGTCCCGCACCGAACCGCTGAGGGTCGGTCAGGCGACGAGCCAGGTCGAGGAGGTCGGCGAAGGTGTTCGGCCAGCCGTGTCCGAGAAGGATCGGGATCGCCGTCTCGGGGGAGCTGCCGCCGCTGGAGTCGCCGGCGTCCGCCGCTCGGAGGTGCACGAAGTGCGTCGACGCTCCCTGGATGTCGACCCGGAACTGCGGGAAGCGATTGAGCCGCCGCTCGACCTCCCGCCAGTCGAAGCCGTCGCTCCAGAAATCGAGGAGATCGCGGAGAAACGCCAGGTCGGCACCGAGGCGCCAGCTGCCATCGTCGAGATCGCGCGGCCAGCGCGTGCGACTGATCCGCTCGCGCAGGTCGACGTAGACGTCATCGGGAACGTCGATGACGAAGGGCTCGGGCTGGAACGTCATGCGGTCGGCGCGGTGAGGTCCTTGTCCTCCATCTCCCACGCATGGTCGAGCGTGTGGAAGGCGGAGTGGCGGATCAGGAACGGGAGCGACCACGACTTCATCCGCTTCTCGACATCGCCGGCGTTGTACGCGCGCATCGCCGCGACGTAGTCCTCGCGGTACGACCGCAGCGCGTCCGGCGCGAGCGCACCCTCCTCCGGGATCTTCAGCCCAACCTGCTTCGCGAAGTCCTCGCTCTCGGTGCGGATCGTGTGGCGGAAGATCCGGGTCCGATCACGGCCGCCGCCGCGCGGTCCCTTGCGCATCTCTTCGGACACCCGCCCGGCAACGCCGTCGAAGAACGCCCAACACGCGCGCAGGATCGTGATCCCGCGCTCCATCCGAGCCTCGTCCATCGGGTCGTCGCGCTCCGTCGACGAGGGCGCGAAGGAGATCGCCCAGAAGTCGGTCGAGGGGGTGCCGATCTTGTCCTCCACGACCTCGAGCGGGCCGGCGGCGTCGAACTCGGGCGCCATCCCGGCGAGGTCCGCGATCGCCCGGTAGCGTTCTCGGTAGGACTCGAGCGTCTCCAGGGCGGCCTCGGCGGTCTTCTCGCCCCGGCTCCAGCCGGGCCAGTCGAGGCTGAAGGCGACGGAGCGCTTCCCCTTCGGCCCACGATCGATGACGGTGCGGACGGCATGGTCCGAGTATCGCATCGTGACGTCCCCGCGGGTGCCGATCAGCAGCGGGGCGGCGGCGTCGGCCGTTGTACCTATAGGCGCGTGTGATCGCGTCGCATACATTGGCTGCCGAACCATCGCGTCACCGTCACATCTTCGTGGAGGGCCCTCGTGCATCGCTCGGCCATGCGGCTGATAGTTCCGCTCGTCGGAGCGCTGCTTCTCTCCGGGCTGGCCCCCGCCGCCGGGACGGTCCTTGCCGTCGACCCGCCGCAGGTCAGTTCGCCCTATCCCGTCTCGACCCCGGTCTACCAGGGCTCGCCACAGGGCCGTGACGCGGGTGACGTCGTCGCTGGGGCCGACGGGTACCTCGCGGTCTGGTCGGACTTCCGGACCTTCGACACCAACCACGCCGAGATCTACGCGGCGCGCATCGACGTCGACGGCACGATCCTCGATCCAGGCGGGATCCGCGTCACGTCCGCGTCAGGCCAGCAGGCCGAGCCGCGCGTCGCCTGGTCGGGCTCGGAGTACCTCGTCGTGTGGACGGACTTCGACGACCCGTTCCGCAGCACCGGCGATGACATCTACGGTGCCCGGATCTCCGCGGACGGGTTCGTCCTCGATCCGGACGGCGTGCCCATCGGGGCGGGCATCGTCGACGAAGGGCAGCCGGACGTCGCCTGGAACGGCTCGGCCTGGGTCGTTGCCTGGACCGCGATGGTGGGCAATGGCTCGGACATCCGGGTGGAGCGCCTGACGGCCGACCTCGAGACGATCGGGCCGAACGACAACAACTTCGCGGCCTCGTCATTCGCGCAGAGCAACGTGTCGTTGGCGGTCGACGGAACGACGACCGTGGCGATCTACACGGACGCCCGCGACTCGGACACGGGCGACGGCACGAACATCTACATGAACCTGCTGGACGCGAGCGGCGGGATGCTCGACGACGGGTTCCCGATCGTCACGGGCACCGTGAACCAGGTCGCCGGCGGCGTCGCGGCCTCACCATCCGGCGTGCTCGCCACGTGGACCGCGTTCGAGGGAGGCGCGTCCGGCGTCGAGCCGGTCGTCCACGCCCGGCGGTTCATCGGCGGCTCGCCCGCCGGCCCGGGCGTGACCATCGCCGGATCCGGTGAGATGCCGCGGGTCAGCTGGGGATCGGACGGGTACCTCGTGGCCTGGAATACGGTGGTCGATGACGATTCGAAGGTCATGGGCCGGATGGTCTCGCTCCAGGTCGTCGCGGGCGACCCGTTCTCAATCACGTCGGGGATGGAGTCGGAGAACGTGGCCGCCGTCGCCGCATCAGGCCCCGGGTACTTCGTGACGGCGACGGACAAGGACTTCAATGGCGGGGCCGGACGGGACGTCCTGGGCATCCGGGTCGTCCATGGCGCCGTCCTCGACGAGCTGCCGATTCGGTTCGCGACGGCTGCGCGCAATCAACGAGACCCGGCTCTCGTCGACGTCGGAACGTCGCTCGTGGCCGTCTGGGCCGAGGAGGATGAAGACACCGGATGGGACATCCGGATGGGGCGGCTGTCGGCCGACGGAGACCCGCTCGACGGCGAGGGCGTGGCCGTGGCCGCGACGACGGCGTTCGAGCGCTTCCCGGCAGTCGGCTGGGATGGCTCGCACGTGCTGGTGACGTGGTGGGATGACCAGGATGACGTTGGCCGGATGCTTGCCCGACGGATGAACCCCGATGGGTCGCCGGCCGGTTCCGTCATCGTCCTCGGGACGGGCGTTGCGCAGCACCGCGCCGCCGTCGCCGCCGGCAGCGCCGGGCTCGCCGTCGCCTGGGGCCGCCGGATCGTCAACCTGACCAACGAGCTCCGGTTGCAGATGTTCGATGGCGACGCGACACCGGCCGGTCCGTCGACCGTGATCGTCCCGCAGGCATACGGCGCGTTCGTCGGCCTTGCCCCGCTCGGCGACGGGTTCGCCGCATCGTGGTCGACGACCCGGATCGAAGCGAAGCGCCTGGCCGCCGACGGGACACCGATCGATGCCACGCCGCTCGTCCTTTCGTCTTCGGATACCGACTTCTACGAGGAACTGCCGGCGATCGCGTCGAGCGGAGATCAGGCCCTCGTCGTCTGGATCCGCCGCGACATCGACCTCGTCCAGGCAGCCCGGATCGACACGTCCGGGACCGTCCTCGATCCGACCCCGCTTGATCTCTCGCCGGCCACGCCGGGCCTGCAGGGCGCCGATGTCGGGTGGAACGGCCTCACCTACCAGGCGGTCTGGTGGGGCAACGACGGCGTGTCGCTCGTCGGCGCGGAAGTCAACGCGATCGGTGAGCCCTTGACGATCCTCGCGTCCGTGCCGCGCCACTCGGGCGGCGTCACGGTCGCCTCGGGATCGAACGGGCGCGTGTCGATCGGCTATGACATGCTCGACCTCGGTGCAGTTGCCGGCGGCACGCAGCGGGCGGTCGTGCGGTTCCTCGATGTCGAGCGGCCACCGGTGGCCGGGTCGAGCGTCGCCATCGACGGCGGCGCGAGCGCGACAAAGGCGAGCAGCGCGACGCTCGCGGTCCCGGCGGCGAACGCGACCCGCGTGGCGATCTCGAACGACGGCGCAACCTGGACCACTCGGATGTACGCCCCCTCGCAGTCGTGGTCACTGCCTGGGCCAAACGGCACCAAGACCGTGTGGGTCAAGTGGCGCGACGCGCTCGGGACGTGGTCGAATCCAAAGAGCGATTCGATCGTCCTCGACACGGTGGCACCCACGACGACCGCGCCGGTCTCGAGCTCGATCGTCGGCGGCCTGACCTCCGGCCGCGCCCCGATTCACTTGTCCTGGAGCGGCGCCGACGAGCGGTCGGGAATCGCTCGATACGACGTCGCACGAAGCACCGACGGCGGGGCCTGGTCGACCCCCTCGATCGTGACGTCCGCTTCGCAGACGCCCAGTCTCACTGCCGGATACCGGTATCAGTTCCGGGTCCGTGCCGTGGATCGTGCCGGAAACCTCGGTGGGTGGCGGTACGGCACGTCGTTCCGGCTGAGCGCCGTGTCGCAGTCCGCCGCGAGCGTTCGCTATGCAGGGACCTGGGCGACGTCGACCTCGACCGTCTGGTGGGGCGGCACCGCGCGAGCCAGCTCCAGGGCCGGCTCGACCGTGACCTACCGATTTACCGGCAAGTCGATCGCGTGGGTCGGGCTGAAGGGCCTCGGGAGGGGCAAGGCCAATGTCTACATCAACGGCGTCTTGAAGGGCACGATCGACCTGTATTCGGCGACGACGCTGAAGCAACGCGTCGTATGGTCGGCCAACTATTCGACCTCTGCGACACGGACGATCACGATCAAGGTGCTCGGCACGTCCGGTCGACCGCGGGTCGATGTCGACGGGTTCATCGTCGGCAGCTAGCCGTCCCGGCCGCTCGGATCGGCGGTCGCCCGCCGGTACCGCAGGAAGAGGTGATCGCTCGCGCGCTTGACCGACGCGAGCGCGTGCCAGCGGGCATCGTCCGGTGCGAGCCCGACGCCCTCGACGAGTCCCAGCCGATCCCCGTCGCGTCCGATCACCTGCGGCGCGACCGTCAGGAAGATCTCCTCGACGACGTCCGCGGCGACGAGCTCGCCCATGATGTGCGGCCCGCCCTCGGACAGGACGACCTGATCGCGATACCTGGCGATGAATGCCGCGAGCTCCTCCGGTCGGACGCGGTCCCCGGAGCCGACGACCTCGACGGCGACGTGCGGCGGCAGGTCGCGCTCGCGCAGCCGACGCGAGCCGGCCGGCGTCGTCGCGAACACGACCGGCAGCTCGGGATCGTCGACGCCGCGCCGGCCGAGGCGAACGTCGCCGCTGCCGGTGACGATCACGGTCGTCGGATGCGGAGCGAGGCCGAGGTCGCGCCGCCACTGCTGGAACGCCGGGCCGAGGTCCGGCTGGAGATGCTCGGCCGTCCAGTTGTTGCTGCTCGAGCCGGCGATGGTCCGCGCCCCGACGAGCAGAACGTCGGACACCGCGCGGAGCAGCGCCATGACGAACCGGTCCGGTTCGAAGAAGCCGCTGATCACGCCGCCGCCCGGCGCCTCGCCGGGACCGAGGGCGACGATCCCGTCGATCGTCGCGACGAAGTTGACGAGGAGCGTCGGCCGGCCCGGACGGCTGGGGATCTCGAGCGGCCCGCCGTATCGCGCCGAGAGCACCTCCGGCATCGGCTGCCCGCGGGTGGTGGACATCTCGCCGGCCCGCGGCGGCGCCGACCACAGGTGCTCGAGTGCCACGACGGACGTGCCCCCGTCGGTCGTCATCGAGGGCGGCGATGCGTTGAGGGTGTGGCCACGATGCGAGCCTAGCGGATGGTTCGAATCGTTCGTCGCGGACGCGCGCGAACCCGGCGTCGAGCTCGACGACGGTCAGCCGGGAGTGATCGGCTCCAGGATCACGACGGCGGTCTCCGATCGTCGGCGGGCCGCCATGGCGTCGAGCTGGTCGCCCTTCCCCCGGAACATCGCCCACAGGCGTGCGCGCTCGTCGCCCGCGGCGGCCCGAGCGCGGACCGGGAGCGGTCCACCCGCCAGCTCGATCGTGGTCTCCGGGTGCTCCTGGAGGTTGAGCCACCAGGCCGGCTCGCCGGGCATCCAGCCGTTCATCGCCAACGTGACCAGGTTCGAGCCGTCCTCGTAGTACCCGAGGATCGCGACGCGCTCCCGGCCCGTGCGACGACCGACCGTCCTGAGCCGGAGCGTTCCCCACTTCTCGCCCTTCGGGTTCCAGATGCCCAGGCGGCCGCCCGTCAGCCGAACGACGGCGCGGTGGACGGCCCAGGCGCCACGGATGAACCACGGCGGAGGCAGACGCGGACTCTTCTTCTCGGGCTGGACGGTCATGCTCGGTCCCCTGATGGATCTGGATCGTCGCCTGCCGAGCGACCGAATGCAATGGAGCTTCCACACCGCGGTCGCCCATCTCGTCTTGGGGGTAGATGAGAAAGAGGCAGCGGTCGAACCCGATCGAGGGCGCGGACAAGGTCGCTCGGATGTTCGCGGGCATGGGGACGCAGGTTGGCCGCCTCGGCGCGTCGATGGAGCCGCACCGGATCAACGCCCAGCCGGGCGTCACCTTCCGGGGCCCGCACGGCGGCATCTTCTCGATGATGTCGTTCGAGATCATCGACGGCCGGGTGGCGACGGTCCGCTCGATCGTCAACCCGGACAAGCTCGACCACCGGGGCCCGGTCGAGAGCCTGCGCGACGTCCTGGACGAGGCGCGCGGCTAGGTCCTCACGGGGCGCGAGCTACGGGGCGTAGCGCCCGTATTTCTGGCTGACCGCGTCCTTCGGGTGGAAGCCGGAGCAGCTCAGCGTCGTGTCGAAGGTCGGACGGACCCACACCGTCCGGGCCGACGTGATCGGCCGGACCGTGCTGTTCACCGAGTTGATCGACTTCTTGTAGCCCCACACGGCCATGTCGTACGAGTTGTTGTAGTAGCCCGTGAGGTGGTTGCCGATCAGGGCGGCGATGTACGTGCTGGTGCCACCCCACTGGACGCCGATCAGGTTCCGCTGGAGCTTCGTGTGATGCGAGCCGTAGCCGATCGAGACGCCGGCCGAGCCGCGGACCATCGTGTTGTAGCGGATCGTCAGGTAGGCCGTGCCCGTCGACGAGTTCGGCCCGGCTGCCTTGATGTGCGAGCCGTTGCGGGCGTTGAAGAAGATGTTCCGCTCGATCAGTCCCGGACCCGACGTGTAGCCCGGGTAGATGTAGATGTTGTGATCCTGCACGGGGCCGTCGCCGGTGGCGAGGTTGTCGTGGATGCAGTTGCCGGCGATCCGGTAGTTCTTCGGGATGCCCCAGGTCGACGAGCCGGTGACCATCAGGTTCGACACGCCGTTCGTGCCCCAGACCTCGGAGTCGAGGAACTGCCAGCCGACGCCGCCCATGAACGCGACCAGCGATTCGTGGCGGCCGATGGCGGGATTCCGGGTCACGTTGATCCGGCGGACGATCCAGTAGTCGGCGCCCTTCAGGGCGAGCGTGCCCTTGATCACGACCCGCTCGCCGGGATACGACTCCAGGCGGATCGGCGCGGCCGCCGTCCCCTTCCGGGCGCCCCAGCCGACGGCCTCGGTGTAGGTGCCGCCGCGGACGACGATCGTGTCGCCGGCGTACGCCCGCCGGACGGCCCACTCGATCGAGCGCCACGGGGTGTCGATGCTGTTTGGCGGCACCGTCCAGCCGTCTGGGTTGAAGTCCTTGCCGGTCGTCGACACGTAGAGGGTGCGACCGTCGGCGGCCCGGGCCGTCGCGGGAGCAATCGCGCTCGCGACGACGAGAACGAGGATCGAGAGCGTCAGGCCGAGATGCCGGAATGCGTGCAACGAATGACCTCTGGATCAGGCGGCGGCGGGTTCCCCACCCTACCGGAGCCGGCCGGATCGGCCAACCCAATCGATGGTCCGGTGCATGCGAGCGACGCATCTCGCGAAAGCGTCGACCCACTGCCGATGCGGAGTCAGATGCGGGCGAGCAGCTCCGCACGCTTGAGGGCGAACTGGTCAGCGGTGATGGCGCCGCGATCGGCGAGTTTCGCCAAGCGGTCCAAGGCGTCGAGCGGATCCGAGTCTGGCATTGCTGGCGCTGTTGCGGGAGCGGGATGACCGGTAGAGACAAGAAAGCTCACGAGCGACGCCGTGATGGCAGTGAATAGGGCGACGCCCAGGATGAGCAAGGTTCCCATCGCGAGTCGTCCTTCGAATGTCACGGGTTGGATGTCCGTCTTACCGCCGGTCAGCGTCGCGATCCCCCACCAGATTGCGTCGGATGCGTCGCGCACGCTCGCATTCGTGCCAATTTCGACCGCATAGAAGATCGACGAGCACAGGAACATCGTCCCGATCCAGGCGATCACGAGCGTGCCGAGCGCCTGGTGGTCGGCGAGCCGATCGATACGGTTGAAAGCCCGTCGGAAGCCCGTGAAGGTCCGGACAAGCCGGACCAGCCGAATGAGGCGTGCGATCCGCAGACCACGTGCCAACGGGAGGAGAGCGACAAGGTCGATCGCGTGCGACTTGAGGTAGTTGGCCTTCGTGCGACTGGCGCCGAAGCGTGTCGCGAACTCAAGGAAGAAGATCGCGGTCAGGATCGTCTCTGCCGCCGCCAAACTGGGCTGCATCGATGCCGGGGCATCGTCGGAACCAAAGCCGACGATCACATAGATCGCCGCAAGGAATCCCATCCCGAGCTCCCAGGCGATGTGATGCCTCGCGATGAACGCGTTGTATCGATCACGCATCCGGAAACTCCTATTCACTACCGATCCCGTCGTTGCCACGATCGAGATCGAATTTTTCAGGTCCCACGACTCTGATCGGGCCCTGGACGTCGTTCGGGCCGTTCCTCGAGCCGACATTCGGCAACGTCCATGCGGTCCCCAATCTCGCGACGGTGCCGTGGCCCCGCCGCGAAGTCCTCCGACCGGGTTCGAAACCCTTGGATTCGGAACGGCTGCAGCGGTCGGCGCAAGGCCGGACGCGAATGCCCTCAGTCTCCGGGCGAGGTCCCCTGATGACGTCATGCATTCGGCGACCTATCGCCTGGCTGCGCTCGAGCCGGTGCACCACGGCACCACTGAGTTGCGCGGCCGTAGGTCCTCGATCGCAGGCGGGCATGGCTCGGACGGGTCGTGACGCAACCGTTACCGGCGAGCCGGCGGGAGGGGTATCGCGGCCGGCGCGTGATCGCTAGATTGCATACAGGACTCGCGTGCACTCGACCCGTCAGAGGTGTCCGACGTGAACCGCCTTGCCATCCGTATTCTCGTCGCATCGCTCGTTGCCGTCCTCGTCGCTCCGGCAGCGGCGCTGGCCGCCCCGGACATCACGCCGCCGGTCGGAACCGTGTCGATCGAAGGCGGCGCCGACCACACGACCAGCCTCTCGGTGACGGTCGCCACGCCAGCCACCGATGACGCCACAGGCGTCACCGAGATCCAGCTGTCCAACGACGGGCTGGCCTGGACGCTACGTCCGTACGCCGACACGCAGGCCTGGACGCTCCTGCCGGACAGCGGCGACAAGTTCGTGTGGGTCAAGTGGAAGGACGGGGCCGGCAACTGGTCCGAACCGGTCACCGACGACATCACCTTCGACAACGTCGCCCCGACCGCAAGTCTCGACGACTGGTACATCCAGACGGGGTTCAGCCTGGCCACGCAGCTCCCGAAGCTCAGTCTCCGCGTGTCGGGCACCGACGACGCGACGGGCATCAAGCAGCTCGAGATCGCCCAGTCCACCGATGGCGGGCCGTTCGTGACGTTTGCGACCCAGACGGCTCAGCTCCTGGATCGGCCGGTCGCGCTCGGGCATCTCTATCAGTTCGCGGTCCGGGCGACCGACAACGCGGGCAACGTCGGCGAGTGGGCCTACGGCCCGGTCTCCCGCGTGCGGGCGATCTCGCAGTCCATCCCGGCCGTCCACTACACCGGCCCGTGGTCCAACGTGACCAGCTCGTCGATCTGGTGGGGCGGCACCGCCCGGAGCTCGTCGACGACCGGATCCACGGTGTCGTACACGTTCACCGGTCGGGCGATCGCCTGGGTCAGCGTGTCGGCGAAGACCCGCGGCAACGCCAGGATCTACGTCGACGGCAAGCTGTCGACGACCCTCAATCTGTGGCTCCCGACGGTCCACAAGAAGTACCTGGTCTGGCAGAAGTCGTGGCCGACGAGCTCGACCCACACGATCAAGATCGTCGTCCTCGGAACGGCCGGCCGGCCGCGGATCGACATCGACGGGTTCATCACCGCCAGCTGAATCCAGCGACGGGGTGTCGAGGGCCTGGAGTAACGTCTCCGGCGTGAGCCCCGTCAGCCGCTTCCGGACCGTCTCGGCCGCCGTGATCGCGCGACTGGCACAGGTCGGCGCCGATCCGCGGGACGACGCCGACACCCGCAACAGCAAGGCACTGCTCCTGCTGATCTCGGTGCTGATCCTGCCGATCTCGCTGCTGTGGGGAAGCCTCTATCTCGCGCTCGGGGCGCCGTCGGGGCTGCTCGCGTTCGCCTACTTCGTGATCTCGCTCGGAGCGATCCTGGTGTTCACCAGGACGCGTGACTTCGCCCTGCTCCTGCGGATCGAGCTGCTCGACATCCTGCTCGCCCCGAACCTGTCGATGATCCCGCTCGGCGGGTTCATCACGTCGACCGGCGTCGGCGTGTGGGGGATCCTCGCGCCGATGGGCGCGCTCGTCTTCGGCGGCGTGGGATCCGGGATCCGCTGGTACGTCGCGTTCCTCGCCGTCTTCCTCGGGTCGGGCGTGCTCGGCGAGATCCTGGGCAACCTCACCCCCCTGCCGGTGTGGTTCGTCAGCGCGATGCTCGCGCTGAACATCGCGGTCGGCGGCACGATGGTGTTCACGCTCCTCGCGCTCTTCGCGAAGCAGCGCCAGGATGCGCTCAAGGCTCTCCAGATCGCCCAGGACCGCGCCGAGGAGCTGCTCCTCAACGTCCTGCCGCGGGCGATCGCCGACCGGCTGAAGGTCGACTCCCACACGATCGCCGACCAGTTCAGCTCGGCGTCGATCCTGTTCGCCGATGTCGTCGACTTCACCCCGTTCTCGGAAGCGCTGCCGGCCGCGGAGGTCGTCGGCGTGCTCGACCACCTCTTCAGTCACTTCGACGTCCTCGCCGAGCGCTACGAGCTGGAAAAGATCAAGACGATCGGCGACTGCTACATGGTGGCCGCGGGCGTCCCGACCACCCGGCCCGACCACGCCCAGGCCTTGGCCGGGATGGCCCTCGAAATGGTCGACGCGATGCGGACCAGCGACGAAGTCGGCCATCTCGGCCTCGAGCTGCGGATCGGGATCAACTCCGGCCCGGTCGTGGCGGGCGTCATCGGCCGGAAGCGGTTCCTGTACGACCTGTGGGGCGACGCCGTGAACACCGCCAGCCGGATGGAGTCGCAAGGGACGCCGGGCCAGATCCAGATCACCCGGGCCACGTACGAGCTCATCGCCGACGAGTTCGAGTGCGAGCCGCGCGGCACGATCATGGTCAAGGGCAAGGGCGCCATGGAGACGTGGTATCTGCGCGGCCGGCGAGCGGCCCCGGTCGGCGATGCCCGCCCGGAGCCGGGTCAGGTCGCGGAGGTGGTGCCCGGCGCCTGACGTCGAGGACCGCTAGACGCGTGGCTCCAGAATCACGATTGCGGTCTCGCGCGATGGAAGGCCGGCGTTGGCGTTGGATCCTCGACGGCCTGGACCGACGGTCGGCGGCTCGCTGACCGGTCGCGTCAGGACGTCGCGGCCGCCGCCCGCCGCAGGTTCGCCTCGGCCATCCGTTCCGTGACCGCGGCCGCCGCCGGCCCGGCGATCGCCGACAGGAACGTCGCCGCGTCGACGCTGTAGCCGGTGACGTCCGTTATCGCCACCACCGTCGCCGTCCGCGGGCTGCGCCGGAGCAGGGCGATCTCGCCGACGCCGGCGCCGCGACCCAGGCGATGGATCGACCGGTCGTCGACGAGGACCTCGATCTCGCCGCTCGCAATCACGGTGAACGTGTCGCCGAGCTCGCCCTGCGTCATCAATGCCGTCCCGGCCGGGGCGGCGAACGGCTCGAGACCGGCGGCGACCCGCTCGACCGCGGTCATCGGCAGCTCGGCGAATGCCGGGACCGACCGCAGCAGGTGGACGACCTCTTCGTCGACGATCGTGATCCGCTCGGTTCGGCCGATCTTCAGGAACATGAGCACGGACAGGACCGGCAGGATGAGGCCGCCCGCGATGAGCGCGCCGCGCGTGTCCAGCACGGCCAGGAACAGTGGCGCCATCAGGCTCCCGGCCACCCCGCCCAGTCCGATCACGGCCTCGAGGACGGACATCACGGACGCCCGATCCTCGTTCGTGCTGCCGCGCTGGATGATCGTGAACAGCGCGACGTCGTAGGTCGCGTTCGCGACGCCGATGACGATCATCGCGAGCAGCGCGATCTGGGCCAGCGGCGCGATGCCGAGCAACGCGAGCGGCAGGCCCCAGAACGCGAGCGCGACGAGCATCGTGCGGACGAGCTGGTGCGATCGCGTCGACGACATCGCGAAGACGATGCCGACCAGCCCGCCGATCCCGAGGGCCGCGCTGAGCAGACCCGGCCCCGACTGGCCCATGTCCAGCAGCTCGAGCGCCGCCACGACGATCAGCGCATTGAGCAGGCCACGGGTCACGACCTGCCCGAACACGCCGACCATCGACCACCCGATGATCGGCCGGCTGCCGATGGCCCGAACGCCGGCCGCGAGCCGCCGGCGGAGCGACAACCGCCGGCCGTCTCCGGAGGCGTCGGCCTCCTGCTCGAACCGAAGACCGGCGGCGATGACCGCCGTCACGACGAACGCCACCGCGGCGGCCGCGGCCACGGCAGCGGGCTGGTTCACCGCCATCAGGGCGCCGGCGACGGCAGGGCCGACCAACGCTCCCAATCCCTCGCCGGTGCTCCACGCCGTGTTGGCCGCGACGAGCTCGCCGGGGCTTCGCGCGATCGCGGGCATCAGGGTGATCTGGGTCGGACGGATCGGCGCGCTCGCCGCTCCGGCGATCGTCGCGAACACGAACAGCTGGATCATCGTGGTCTGGTGGTCGGCCATGGTCGTGCCCGCGGTCGCGATCGCGAGGGCCGTGAGGGCGGCGCTGGCCGCCCGCACGAGGCCAATCGCAACGAGGATCCGGTCGCCCCGGAACCGTTCGAGCAGCGCGCCCGAGAACAGGCCGAGGAACACGGCGGGGACCAGGCGGATCGCGCCGAGCAGTCCCGCGGCCAGGATTCCGCCGAGGTTGAAGACCGTGACGAGGGTCACGACCGTGAACGCGGCGTCGGCCGCGATCCCGATAGTCCACGAGAAGCCGAGCCGCCGGATCCCGTCGTTGGCGAGCGCCTGGCGGACGGCTGCGACCGCCGCCTTCACCGAGGCGCCGACGACGGCGAGGCCGGTCGGCCGGTCGGTCGGCGGCCGAGGCGGCGTCGCCTCGGCGGGCGAGATCGAGGCAGGGTCGTCAGGCACCGAGGCCTCCGAGTGTGCTGTGACGGCCGCAACCGAGCGACCCGGGTTCGATGGGGGCCGGTCAATACGGTACGTCGCCCGCGGCCCGGCCGCGTCTCGTTCGCGTCGCCTCTACGGAGATCGCAGGCCCATCGGCGCGTCAACGAAGCAGGACGGCCGCCTCGACGAGATCCGGGGCATCGAAGCCCTCGGTGAAGGTCTCATGGACCGCGCGCAGTGCCGCCAGCCGCCCGGCCCGATCCGAGTCGGTCGCCACCCGGCACAGTCGCGTCGCGGCCCGAAGCTGCGGGCCGCGCGCGTCGAACCGGGCGGACATCGCGAAGGACTCTTCGTATGACGCGATCGCCGCCGCGACATCGGGTTCCGGCCCGAGGAGCGACAGATCGCCGCGGACGACGTGGAACAGCGTCCCCGTGACATCGTCGGGGCCACCGATCCCGAGGGCCTCGTCGATCAGCGCGAACCCGGGGCCTGGCGACCCAGCGTCGGCGAACGCCGCGGCCTCCATGAACAGGATCATCGGCCAGAAGACCGGCGGCGTTCGCAGGCCGCGATACTGATCGAGCCCTTCGGCGATCATCGCCAGGCCGTCATTCGGTCGCCCGAGCGCGCTCGTTGCCGCGCCGAGGAGGCACGTCCCGAGGGCGCGCCAGACGGGGAGCTCGCTCGTCTCGACGACCTGCAGCGCCCGCCTGGCCCGATCCTCCACCACGTCGAACTCGCGCCGCCAGAGGTGCAGGAACCCGGAGTGGAACAGGGCGTACGCATGGGAGTACGGATGATCGAGGTCGGCGGCGATCTCGATCGCCCGGTCGGCCCGCCTGACCGCCTGATCGGGGAAGCCCAGGAGCCACAGGAAGAAGCCCGACGTCGTCAGGCACGACACGCGGGCGTCGATCCCGAGCCGCAGCCGGCGCGGCCGGTAGCCGCGGCTCTCGAACGCGGCGATCGCCTGGTCGAGGTGCCCGAGGCCCTCGACCAACTGGCCGGTGAAGCCGACGTATGCGCCAATCAGGAACTGCCCGTCGACCCGCATGCTGGCATCGCCCTGGGCGTCGGCGAGACGGATGATCTCGCGGGCGTACTCGATGCCCTTGTCGAACTCGCCGCGGAACCCGTAGAAGCTGGTCAGGCTGCGCAGGACCGGGAACAGCTGCGGAACCTCGCGCTGGCCCTCGAACAGCGCCAGCGCTTCCGCGTAGGCGTCCTCGACCGGACCCGTGTAGCCGCGCAGCAGCGTGATCGTCCGGGCGAGGCTCATCCGCAGCGACAGCTCCTGCTGCCAGCGGTCGGTGCGCGCCGGGGCGGTCGCCAGGACCGCAAGCTGATCCTGGAGGAGCTCGACGCTCGCGTGATACCAGCCGCGCCCCTCGTAGATCGGCCACAGCGCGTCGCGGAGCGCCTCGAGCCGCGCGTGATCGCGCTGCCCAACCACGTGGCGCCACGCGACTCGGAGGTTGTCGAGGTCGGGCGCGAGGGTGACCCCGAACGCGACGGCCGCATCGTCGTCGTCCCCGTCGGCCCCCGCGCTCGCCGTTGCCGCGGCCGCGACCTCGGCGTAGACGCGGGCATGGTGGTCGCGGGCCGCGGCCGCGTACTCGGGTCGCGCGTCGAGCTGCTCGGTGGCGTACTCCTTGATCGTCTCGAGCAGGACGATCCGCGGCATCGATTCGCCCGCAGGTGACTCGGCCTGCCGGATCAGGCTCTTGTCGAGGAGCGAGCCCAGGCCGTCGACGGCATCGAGTCCGACGCCGGCCGCCTCGTCGAGCCCGGCCGCCACCGCTTCGATCGCGTCGATCGAGCCGCCCGCGAAGATCGACAGCAGCTCGAGCAGCCGCTGCTCGGCCGGCTCGAGCAGCTGATAGCTCCACTCGATCGTCGCGCGCAGTGTCTGCTGCCGCTCGGGCAGGTCGCGCGCGCCACTCCCGAGCAGCTTGAGCCGGCTGCCGAGCCGATCGCGCAGCGCCTCCGGCGAGAACAGGTTCATCCGGGCGGTCGCGAGCTCGATCGCGAGCGGCAGGCCGTCGAGCCGGCGACAGATCTCGGCCACCGCCGACGCGTTGTCGTCGGTCAATCGGAAATCGGACCGGACGGACCGGGCGCGCTCCACGAACAGCTGGATCGCCTCGAACTGGCTCAGCTCGTTCGCCGAGGTGGCGCGCGCCGCCTCGGCGGGGAGCGACAGCGGCGGGATCGAGACGACGTTCTCGCCGCGGACCCGGAGCGCCTGGCGGCTCGTGACGAGCGCCTTGAGCCCGGGACAGTCGGCGAGGAGATCGACGAGCACCGGCCCCGCGACGGTGACCTGCTCGAAGTTGTCGAGCACGAGGAGCACGTGCTGAGCGCGCAGCTTCCGGCGCAGCTCGTCGAGTGGCGCGCGCTCGGTCGTCTCGGCCAGCCCGACGGCGATCGCGATCAGGGCGAGGACGGCGTCGCCATCGGTCGCGGTGATCAGGTCGACGAAGAACACGCCGTCGGTGAACCGGTCGATCTGGTCGGCGGCGGCGCGCAGGGCGAGGCGGGTCTTGCCCGTGCCGCCGGGTCCGGTCAGCGTCACCAGCCGGATCCCGGGGTCGTCGAGGCGCGCCCGGATCGCCGTGAGCTCGGCGTCGCGACCGACGAAGGCGGAGGTCTGCGTCGGCAGGTTGTTCGGGCGCAGATCGAGGGTCGACAGCGGCGGAAACTCGGCCGGCAGGTCGGGATGGGTGAGCTGGAACAGGCGCTCCGGCCGGCCGAGGTCCTTGAGCCGATGCTCGCCGAGGTCGCGCAGCGCGGCGGCCGTCGGAAGGTGCGGCCGGACGAGCTCCGCGGTCGACCCCGAGAGCAGGATCTGGCCACCGTGGCCCGCGGCCATGATCCGGGCCGTCCGATTGACGGCCGGACCGAAGAAGTCACCGCCGCGCGAGTCGGCCTCACCGGAGTGGATCCCGACCCGGACCCGGATCGCGCACAGCTGCGGCCACGGCTCGGCGAGGAGCGCCCGCTGGGCTTCGATCCCCGCGTCGACCGCCGCCGCAGGCTCGCCGAAGATCGCCATGAGCCCGTCGCCGGTCGACTTCACGATCTCGCCGTCGGCGCCGCCGATCGCGGTTCGCAGGATCGCGTCGTGGCGGGCGAGGGCGGATCGCATCGCGACGGGATGCTGCTCCCAGAGCCGGGTGCTGCCCTCGACGTCGGTGAAGAGGAACGTCCGGTGCTGGTCGCGACCGAGGGCGTCGTCGGCCAGCCCGGCCGACCCGGTCGCGCTCGGCGCCTTTGGTGCTGACGTCACTCCGCTGATCCTCCCAGGCGGATCGGACGGAGCCAGTCGGGGCGCCGCCGTCTAGGCGTTCGCGACCATCTTGCATCCGCGACCGCCCGAGCGCGAGCGAGGAGCGGGCGAGAGGGACCGGCGGCCGCCGCCCGCGAGGGTCGGCGGCCGCCTGGCCGGGCAGTTGAGGCTCAGCCGGCCACCACGGAGCTCGCGGCGCCCCGCGTCGCATCGAACCGGACCAGGCGCCGGACCTCGAGCGCCAGGTTGATCGCCGTCAGGACGATCGTTCCCGCGATCGAGAAGCGGACGATGCCGTTGACCAGCTCGGCAAGCGACCGCTGATCCGTGGTCGCTGTCGCCGGATCGATCAGGACGACCCAGCTGCCGAGCGCCAGCGAGACGGCCCCGATGACGATCGTCGCGGCGTCGATCGCGATGTGGGCGGCGATCCGGAAGCGCGTCCAGGTCGGGCGGATGAGCGTCACGACGGGCGTCAGGAGCGACCCCACGATGACGACCGTGATCGGCGTCGACGAGATCCTTCCAGCCGGGCCCCGGCTCCAGGAACCCGATCCGTCCGGCAACCCGATCGCGCGCCAGACGACGAGCGCGACGGCCAGCAGTCCGATCTCCAGGATCGAGGTCGTGACGGCGACCGCGCGGGAGTGCTCCTTGCCGATCATCTGCACGGCGAGGCCGTCGAGGGTCGAGACGTCGACATCCGGGCCCATCGAGCTGATCGTCCGCGGGTCCCAGCCGTCCGGGTCGCGCACCCAGCGGGCGTCGATGACCACGAAGATCGCGGTCACGCACACGAACTGGATCGCCAGCGGCACGAGCACGCCGAGGAAGCCCGGCCAGATCTGGACCGACGCGACGAGCGCGATCACGCCGATCAGCAGCGTGATCGCGACGTTGACGCCGAGGACCTTCATGTAGGTCGGGAAGAGCTCCGGCCCGATCAGCCGGCGACCGAACGTGACCGACCGCTCGTCGCCGCGATACCGTGCCGCGACCGCCATCGGGTGGCCGAACGCCTTGAGGATCGCGATCTCGTCGTCCTCGGTGAGCGGCCGGCCGCGGGCCGCCTCCTCGTCCTCGAATCGGGCGTGAAGGTTCTCGGACAGCTCGTTGATGATGTCGTCCTGCTGGGCACGAGGCAGGCTGTCGCGGACGGCCCGCACGTAGCGCTCGATCAGGGTCATGTCAGGTCCTCCGTGATGATCCGACGGAGCGATGCGTCCAGCTCGGTCCACTGCTCGAGCAGCCGTGCCAGGATCGCGTGGCCCTCCGTCGAGAGCCGGTAGAAGCGCTTGGGGCGCTTGTCCTCCTCGCGCCACTCGCTGTCGAGGAGACCCTGCGTCTCCAGACGACGGAGCAGCGGGTAGAGGGTGTTCTCGTCGATGTCCATCCCCTGCTCGACGAGCGCCTTGCGGAGCGCGTAGCCGTAGTGCTCGGTCCGCAGCCGGGCGAGCACGGCGAGCACCAGGGCGCCGCGCCGCAGCTCGAGACGCAGGTTCTCGAACGTGCCGTCGGCGGAGCTGGTCGCGTCGTGGATTACCATGTGTGAGGCATAGTGTGCATCACACAGTGTGTGTCGTCAAGCCCTCAGGTCGCGCCGATGAGTTCTTCCGACTCGGAGGGTCAGAATGGGCACAACACCGACCGATCGGAGGACACGACCATGGCCATCAGTGAGTTGAGCACGCAGACGCAGGGTGCGGGGCAGTACGCCGACGTCAACGGGATCCGCCTGTACTACGAGACGCACGGGAAGGCCGGGCTGCGCCCGCTGATCCTGCTCCACGGTGGGCTCGGATCCGGCGAGATGTTCGGGCCGACCCTGCCCGCCCTCGCGAACGAGCACCAGGTGATCCTCGTCGACCTGCAGGGCCACGGCCGGACGGCCGACATCGATCGCCCGATCGACATCCGCCTGATGGCCGACGACATCGCGGCGCTGATCAAGCATCTGAAGCTCGACCGGCCCGACGTCATGGGCTACTCGCTCGGCGGCGGGGTGGCCTTCTTCACGGCCTCCCGCCATCCGGAGCTCGTGGGCCGGCTCGTGATGGCCTCCGCCCACATCCGACGCGACGCGATCCCGCCCGAGATGCTCGCCCAGCAGGCGCAGGTCGGCGCGGCCGCCGCGGAGTTCCTCAAGGACACGCCGATGTGGGAGCTGTACGAGCGGGTCGCGCCGCGGCCCGAGGACTTCCCGCGGCTGCTCGACAAGATCGGCGCGTCGATGGCGGAGGAATTCGACTTCAGCGAGGAGTTCAGCGGCCTCCAGGTCCCGACCCTGATCGTCTGCGCCGACGCCGACATGGCTCCGCCCTCGCACTACGTCGAGATGTTCGCGCTGCTCGACGGCGGCCTGCGCGACGGCGGCTGGATGGGCGAGGGTCGCCCGAAGGGCGGACACGCCCTCGCGATCCTCCCGAACACGACCCACTACAACCTGGCCATCTCACCGCTCTTCGCGGCTGCCGCGAACGCGTTCCTCGACCGGCCGGACGCCTGATCGTCGCTCGGCGTCATGACCAGCGCACCAGAACGACAGGGAGACGACATGAACTTCAACAGCATCCTCATCGGCTCGGCCGACCCGCAGCGGCTCGTCGACTACTACACGAAGCTGTTCGGCAAGCCGACGATGGAGGACGGCGGGTACACCGGCTGGCTGATCGGGAGCGGGTTCATGTCGATCGGTCCGCACGACCAGGTCACCGGCAAGAGCGTCCATCCGGGCCGGATCATCTGGAACATCGAGACGCCCGACGTGAAGGGCGAGTTCGAGCGGATGAAGGCGGCCGGGGCCATCGTCATCGCCGAGCCCTACGGGTTCGATGCGGACCCGACCGACATGTCGATCGCGACCCTCGCCGACCCGGACGACAACTACTTCCAGCTGATGAGCCCGATGGACCCGGCGGCGATGGGCGGCTGACGCCAGTCGCCCAGCCCTAGCGGGTCGCCGGGCCCGGTCGCCGGCCGCGCTGCCGGCTCCGGCTCCGGCTCCGGGCGGCGGCGAAGCCGATCGCGGCCAGGGCGGTAAGCATCAGCACGGCGCCCGCCGCGATCCAACCACGCATCGTCGCATCGATCGGCTCTCCGCCGCCGGCCGCTGACGTCGCCGGCTCAGCGCCCGTCGGTGGTGAGCCGCCGTTGCCGACGACCGCGACGTCACCCGGGGCCGATGGTCCAAGCGAGGCGGCGGCAGCGATCGGGCTCGGCGAGGATGCCGCGCTCGGAGCTGGCGCGCTCGGGCGCGGCGTTGGCTTCGCCGTCGGGCGCGGGGTGGGCTTCGGTGCCGGTGTCGCCGCCGGACGCGGCGCCGCCGACGATGCCTTGCCGATCGGCTGGATCGAGACCCAGCGGCCTTCCCAGGCCATCCGGATCCTGGCGTAATGCCAGGGCGTGAAGAAGCCGGCGAGCTGCTTCGGGGTGAGCTTCGTGTCGGGCCGCATGTCGTAGCCGTAGCTCCGGCTCTGGAGACCCCACAACGGCCCGGTCACGCGGACGCTCGTGACGGTGAACCGGGTCGTCTTGGCGGGATCGGCCGTGGCCGTGAAACCGGTCAGGACCCAGGCATGACCCCCGCGAGCCACCGTGATCCCGACCGGCAGGTTCGTCTTGCGCAGGCTCGTGACGGCTGACCGGAGCGCCGCGTTGAAGCTGCCGCTGGAGACGAGCCGGTAGCGACTGTCGACGAACTGGCGCAGCCCCCAGGTCCAGCCGGCCGGGTCGACTCCATCGGAAGCCGGGACGTCGTAGCGATTGTGGACGCGCATCGCCGAGTAGTAGCGCTGCTGGTTCGCGCGCGAGTGGTCGGACTGGTGATCGACGATGTTGCGCATGATCTGGACGTCGGCGGCCGTGCACCACTGGAACGTCTTCTGGGTCGAGAAGGCGCCCGAGCGGTACAGGTTGATGCCGCCCTGCCAGGCGGGGAGACCGGCCGCGGCGGCCGGCTGCGGAGCGCCGCCCAGCCCGGCGACGGCCGCGATCGCCAGGACGGCGAGGGCAAGGATTCGGCTGGCCGCGGAGCGGCGGCGGTGGCCGTGCATGGCTCCATCCTGCCGCGCATCGCCGAATCGCGCGTCGCCGCGCGGGCCGCGCCGCGGCGCGACCACAGCGCCGCGCGCCCTGCCTACGACAGGATTTGCAGCTCGCGAGCGAGCAGGGCGATCGCCGCCACGAGCGTCAGCCACCCCACCAGGGCCGCGCCCAGGCCGACGAGCCGCATCGACCCGGACGAGGCGGGCGCGACGAGATCGATTTTCAGCAGGCCGCGTCCGGGGATCCGCATGCCCTTGCCGTTCGCCGCCGTCGTGATCCCGAGGAGCATCCCGATCAAGGCCAGCAGCGCGGTGAAGATCCAGAACGCGTCCGCCTTCACGAGCGAGGCCGACCGCGCGAAGACGACCATCGGAACGGTCAGAGCCGCGATCAGTGCGCCGATGACCCCGAGATAGTCGATCGCCGAGGCGGGCTCGAGCGCTTCCCGCTTCTCGTCCCGATGGCGCTCGCCGATGGCCGCCAGGATCGCGATCGCGCGGCGCAGCAGCGGCCACCCGATCCAGCCCACGACCAGCGAGCCGATCGCGATGACGATGGCCCACGGGATGGCGGTCAGCGCCGGCGTCGCGCCGGGGAATCGATAGGCGACGCCGAATTCGATCGCGACCGCGAGCACCATCGCCACGATCAGCCACGCCGGGATCGCGAGCCGGTAGGGCCGCCCGCGACGGCGGATCAGCAGGATCGCCGCGATCGCTCCGACCGCGAGGCTCCACGGCCAGTGCCGGGCCCAGGCCTGGACGACGCGATCCTGCTCGCGGGCCAGGTAGCCCAGGCCGTCGACCAGCGTCGCCGGACCAACGAGGGCGACGAGGCCGAGGACGATGAGGTGGAGGATCGTCCAGCTATGGAACGCGATCGCGGCGCGGTCCATCACGGCCGGGTCCCGGCCGGCCCATTGATCGGTGGTGTCCACCCGCCCCCAGGCATCCCAGAGCGACGACCCGATCCGAGCAGCGAGCGCCGAGATCAGCACGATGACGGCCGCGCCGAGCAGGACCTCCTCCAGCCCGTCGATCGGCAGCACCGAGCGGATGATGTCCGGAATCCAGTTGACGAGGACGTCCGGCCACGTCTGGAACCACGCCCCGACCGGACGGCCGACGGCGGCGAGCTGGTCGGACCGGACGAGGATGAGCCCGAGCGTGGCCGCGATCAGGAGGGCGCCCTTCAGACGCAGCGCGGCGACGCGACTATGGCGCTGCTCGAAGGAACGGCGGAGGTGGCGGCCGTTCTCGATCCACGTCGGCTTTGGACCGGCCCGGAGCAGGCTCAGGTCGGGATCGAGCCGCGCCAGGTGCAGCGCGACCTGCGCCACGAACTCGTCGCTGTTCAGCCAGTACGAGCCGTGGTCGGCGATGACCGAACCGCGGTTCTGGGTCCGCACGAGGCGCACCCGGCTCGGCAGCAGGCCGGTCCGGTGGCGGTTCATGACGGATCCTCCTTCGTCAGGAAGTCGTACCAGCGGATCCGGTTCGGGAGGTCGCGCACCTGGAAGGTCTCGCGCAGATAGCGCAGCAGGACGCGGACCAGGAGCAGGCTCACGAGGGCGCCGACGAAGAACGCCAGCCCGCTCGCCTGGCGCTTGTCCCAGATGCCGGCCTCGCCGAGGATGGCCGTCGGCAGGAAGCGGATCGCGACCAGGGCTCCGACGGTCCCGATCAGGGCGCTGACCAGCACGCCGCTGCGACGAGCGCGCTCGGACTCCACCAGCCGGATGAGGCCGGAGCCGAACGTG
Organism: uncultured Chloroflexia bacterium; assembly: GCA_963746075.1. Classification (GTDB taxonomy): domain Bacteria; phylum Chloroflexota; class Limnocylindria; order Limnocylindrales; family CSP1-4; genus CF-46. The sequence continues at coordinate 628,379 of CAVUZY010000004.1, read as the reverse complement.
ATGAACAGCTCGACCGTGCGATGCCACGGGTCGGCCAGGGCCTGATAGGCGACATACCCGCCCTGAGAGTGCGCGACGACCGCGATGCGATCGCAGCCCTGGCCACGGAGCCAGTCGATGTCGCGCTGGACGGCGCTCGTCAGCGCCGCGCGCTGGATCGGGCTCGCCAGGACCATGTAGAGGTCTCCGACCCCGGTCGACGCGAATTGCTGGAGGCGGCTGACGAGCTCCCGGACCGCCGTGATGGGGATGATCGACAGAACGAGGATCACCAGGGCGAACACCTGGATGATCGCCGCCGCGACCAGCGCCGTCGTGGCCGCGACGATGACCCGCCACAGGAAGCCCAGCACCGACCACGGGTTGGCCTCGACGAACGTCCGTTGTCGGGCAAGCGGGCCGAGGAACTGGGTCAGGACCGTCCACGGAACGACGCCGATCGCCCATCGCAGGACCTGGCCGAACGCCGGTGGGGTGAACGCCTCGTCCCAGCGCGCTTCGGCGAGGAGCCAGCTGTGCGGAGCGTCGTCCAGGCGGGACCGGGCGGTGACCCGGGCATGGGCCGGAGCACCGCTGTCGGCCTCCCGGACGAGAATTTGGGTCGCACCGACCCGGGCCCGATCCGCGTCGCTGGTCGGGCTGGGCTCGGCGTGCGCGAGCCAGCCGTCGAGCCACGAGACGAGCGGCTCGCCGAACTCGACGAGCGTCGCTCCGACGCCGTGATCGCCGGCGCCATGGACGAGCAGAACGCCGACGCACGGCTTGGCCTCGGCCAGCGGCGCGACGTCGCCGGGACCACGCTGCGGTGGCGATGCGGCTGGCGTGGTCACGTCGCCACGGTCGGTGTTGGGTCCCTCGCTGAATTCCTGAGCGCCGCCACCCTAGGCGGTCGTCGTCTCGCCACCGTCTCGGAGGTCCAGCCGGATGACGACCTCGTCGTCCTCGGTCTCGCCCGTCGGCACGAAGCCGTAGGTCTCGTAGAACGGCCACGGCCCGCCGTCACCCGGGACGTAGCTCGTCAGGAGCTCGGTGGCGCCCTCCGCCCGGAGGGTCTCGACGATCCGATCGAGGGCCGCCCGGCCGTAGCCGCGGCCCTGGTGGTGCTGATCGATGAGCAGCCGCCACAGGAACCACGGCCCGATGATCCCGGGGCTCGGCGTCACGTTCCAGCTCAGCATCACGAACCCGACTGGATTCTCGCCGGCGTAGACGGCGCGGTACCAGGGATTGCCCTCGGGCGTCGCCGTCGCCTCCTCGATCGACTCGGCGACGCCGCCGACGAACTGGTCCTGGCCGGGAGCCACGCGCAGTGCCCGCACGACCTCGCGGTTCGCGTCCGTGATCTCGCGGAGCGTGACGTCCGATGCTCGGTTGCCGGCCACCCCGGGTCACTCCCCTCGCTTCGACGTCCAGGTCGGGTCCGGGCCGGCCAACCACTCGGTGTCGAACCGACCGGCGCCGTGGATGCTGGTCAGGCGCAGCTCGCCGGACCCCGTGTTCGTGAAGCCGTGGGCCTCGCCCGGCGGGCTGACGACGACGTGGCCGCCGTCGACCACGACCGTATCGTCGCCGATCCGGAACGTCGCCTGGCCGGCCTCGACCACGAACACCTCGGCGTAGGGATGGCGATGGAGCTTCGGCCCGACGCCCGGCTGGGAGTGGACGAGGATCACCGAGAACGGGACGTCGCCGTGCTCGGCGCCGATGAGCTCGTGGGAGTGCTCGCTGTGCACGAGCTCGTCGAAGGCGACGATGTGGCCGCGGTCGTGATGGACATCGCTCATGGCAATCCTCCCGATCGGCTGACGCGACGCCGCGCCGAGGTCAGGCACGGCGTGGCCCGAACATCATCGCCGACCAGCCCGCCAGGATCAGGATGCCCGCGGCGGTGAGCGCGATCACGACCGACCCCGAGATCGCGTCGGCGAGCGGGCCGGCGACGAGGATCGGGAGGAGGCTCGCGGCGCTCACGATCGAGGCGAGGACGCCGAAGATCCGGCCGCGCGCGCCGGCCGGCATGTTCTCGAACAGGGCCGTCTGGGCCGAGACGGTCGTCGTCGCGTAGGCCGCCCCGGCGGCAAAGGCGAGGACGATCACGAGCGGGATGACCGGCAGGCCGGCGGCGGCACCGAGCGGACCCACCGCCGAGATGCCCGCCGCCAGCAGGCCGAACGAGACGAGGCCGCCCTCCGCCGCCCGTCGCCGGGACAAGCCGCCGCCGAACCGTCGCAGCCCGAACACGCCCGCCACGACCCCCAGCCCGAGCGGCAGCACGACGACGATCAGGTTCTTCGGATCGAGCCCGAGCGAGGCCGCCAGGTTCGGTCCCAGCACGCCGATCACGCCGACGAGCGATGCCGCCGCCGCGAGGTGGATGAGCGGCCGGCTGACCTCACGATCGCCGCTGATCGCGGCAACGCCTTCGCGCAGCTGCTCGATCGGCTCGTGGAAGGTCCGCCGCGCCGCGCCGGCCTCGCGGGCGATCGGCGGCGCCGCGGGCAGGCCGACCGTCGCGATCGTCGCGGCCGCATAGAACGCGACGACCACCGCCAGCACAAACGACGGACCGGCGATCGTCACGAGGAGCGGACCGAGGAACGCGAAGCCGACCGCGAACGACGCCTGGAGGGTCAGGTTGAAGATCCCCATCGCCGTCTCGAGCTGGTGCTTCGCGACGATCCTCGGGATCATCGACGCCTCGGCCGGGGTCAGGACGACGGTTGTCAGGCTGATCCCGAAATTCAGGAGCAGGAGCATCGCGACGTTGACCCCGGCGATCGCCAGGCCGAGGGTGAGCAGCGTGCGGACGACGTTCGGGACGATCAGCGCGAAGCGCACGTCGAGCCGGTCCACGAGCACGCCGGCCGCGGCCGACAGCAGGATCGTCGGGATCAGGAACGACATCACGAGGGCGCTGACCGCCGCGTTCGAGCGGGTCGTGGCGAAGACGAGGATCGTCAGCGCGTAGAGGGCCATGTTGCCGCCGACCTGGGTCGAGGCCTGGATGAACCAGAGCCGGCCGAAGTTGGGGTCGCGGAGGAGGGGGACGGATTTGTGGGTGGTCACCGCGCCCATTGTGCGGTGACGGGCACGCGGCGATCCGGCCGGGCGTTCCGTCCGGCCGGTCGTGCCGCCCGGCCGGGCATGCCGTGGGGCGCTGCGACGTCAGTCGCGGCGCCCCACCGGATCGCCGAGATCAGAGGGTCGGGTCAGGACGCGCCGGACTCGACTTCGAGGATCGACAGGATGTTGCCGGCCGGGTCCTTGAACCAGGCGATCGTCGGGCCGTTGCCGCGGTGGATGCCCTTGGCGTCCGGCTTCGAATCGCCGACGTCATATCGATCCATCGTGACCCCGGCTCGGGTCAGCTCGTCGACGGCGGTGTCGACGCTGGGGACCGGGAAGTTCAGGACCGTGAACACGGCCGGCTTGTGGTCCGGCTTCGGGTAGACCATGACCGGCGTCTCGCCGCCCAGGTGGAGCTCGAGCATGCCGGGCTCGTCGGAGTCGCGCACGTCGAGGCCGAGCGTCGTGGCGTAGAACCGCCGGGCGGCCGCGGGATCGTCGACCGCAAAGCTCGAAAAGGCTGGGGCCGTGGTCTTCATGGAGGTGCCTCCTTCATCGGCGTCGCGCCGATCGACCCAGCCTGCCGCAGGGCGCCTTGCACGCGCGCGCCAACGGTCACACCGGTGGGTTGCGGAACCGCGCAAAGCGGGATTTGCCTGCGGAGCGGTCGCCCGGTCGCCGCCGGACGGTCGTTGGAGGCGTCACGCCACGCTGACGTGCTCCACGGCGCTGGCAGCCGGCCGACCAGCCTCGGGCGCCGTGCCGTCATCGGGCCCGGCGTTGCGCGCGTCGCGCCAGGCGAGGAACGGAGCGCCGTCGTCGACCGGCCAGTCCGGGCCGTTGAAGCCGAGCGTGAACTGGCTGAAGCCCATCTCGACGAGCGTCTGGCCGTCCTCGGCCAGGAAGCGGTCGAGGTCCTCCGGTTCGACGCCGACGCCCCACTCGATCTCGGCGGGGTCGCGCCCGAGCTCGTCGCACCAGCGGCGGAGCGCCGCAACCTTGGGCTCGAGCTCCTCGGGGTGGTCCGGGAACATCGCGTGCCAGCCATCGGCGTACGTCGCCACGAGCCGGAGCGTCCGCTGCTCCCCGACGCCCGCGATCAAGAGCGGGACGCGCCGGACGGGCGGCGGCACGAGCCGCTCGAGCCGGTCGAGCATCAACGGGATCGACCGCTCCAGTGCCCCAAGCCGCGAGCCGACCGTCCCGAACTCGAAGCCGTACTCGGCGTAGTCGCGTTCCTTCCAGCCCGCCCCGATGCCGTTGATCACGCGACCGCCGGAGATGTGATCGACCGTCCGGACGATGTCCGCGAGAAGCTGCGGGTTGCGATAGGAGTTGCAGGCGACGAGCGGCCCGATCTCGACCCGGCTCGTGGCCTCGGCCAGGGCCGCCAGCATCGACCAGCACTCGAAGTGCGCGCCATCGCGCGACCCGTACAGCGGGAAGAAGTGGTCCCACGTGTAGACGATGTCGTAGCCCAGCTCCTCCGAGCGCAGCGCCGCGGCGCGCAGGTCGCGCCACGCACCGTGCTGGGGATGGAGCTGGGCGGCGATGCGGATCGGATGCACGAGACGACCTCCGGGGTTTGGGCTGGGCGGCACGGCGGGCTTCGTGACGCATCTTCAACCTTCCCCAAGGGGCAAGGTCAAGTGGTATCTTGTCGGCGATGTTCACCGTCGGCGGCTTCGCTCGTCTGGCGGGCGTGTCGGCCAAGGTCCTGCGCGCCTACGACGCAGCCGGCCTGTTCGCTCCGGCGTGGGTCGACCGCTCGTCCGGCTATCGCTACTACTCGCCCGCTCAGCTCCCGAACCTGCGCCGGATCCAGGCGCTCCGCGACGTCGGCCTCAGCCGGGCCGAGATCGGCGACCTGGTCGGCGGCGGGGCGGATCTCCGCGCGACGCTCGAACGCCGCCGGATCGCGCTCGAGGCGGAGCGGCGCGAGCTCGACCGGCGCCTCGCGATCCTCGACATCCGGGTCGGGCGCGACGGAGCCGGGTCGGCCGATACGGACATCGTCGTCCGGCACCTCGCCGCCGAGACGGTCGCCACGATGGACCCGCGCCTGGCGCCCGACGACGACATCGCGACCGCGTTCCACGAGCTGGAGGTCCACGTCCGCGACGCGGGTGCCCGCGCCCATCGTCCGCCGGGCGCCGTCCCGGACGAGGACCTGATCTTCGTCCCGTTGCGCCGGTCGATCGCGCCGACCGAGCGGATCGCCGTCCGGCGCCTCAGCTCGACGACTGCCGCGACGATCCTGCACCACGGTCCCTATGCCTCGCTGCCGGCGGCCCTCGCCGGGCTCCGCGACTGGGTCTCGGCTGCGGGCCACGTGGCGACCGGCCCGCTCCGGATCCTCTATCTCCAGTTCGGGGCGGAGGCCGATCTGCGCCTGCCGCGCGGCTGGACGGTCGAGCGCGACGCCGACTTCGTGACCGAGCTCCAGCTGCCGATCGACGACGCCGCCGATGCTGCGTCAGGCCCGGCGACGGCTCAGATCGCCGGCCAGCCGGCCTCGTTCGAGAAGGTCTCGTAGGAGACGTCGGTGTCGTCCAGTTCCTCCCAGACGAGGCCGGTCTTGCGATCGTAGGCATCGGCGGCCAGCATCAGGATCGCCTCGAAGTCGGCGTCCTTGGGCATCGTCGCGGGGTCGGCGAGAACGGACTGGTAGAAGTCGCGGCCATTCGCGACGACGAGGCAGCGGGCGTAGAGGAAGCCGTCGACCGCGACGCGGTCCGGGTCGCCGAACCAGATCTCCGAGCCGCTCTCGCGGGCCCACGCGCGGCCGTCCAAGGCGTACAGCTTGCGGGCGAGCATCTGCTGGAAGCCGGCGATCTGGGAGTCGGGCAGGAGGGCGAGGGCAAGGACCGCGGGCTCGATGATCGCGTCGTCGTCCTCGTCCTTGCTCCAGTCGAACTTGTCGATCAGGCTCCAGAACGTCGCCTCGTCCATCAATGCTCCTTCGTTCGATCGGCCGGGCGACCCCGCGCCGGACGTCGCCATCCATGGTGACGGGTCGGCGCGATCGGCGACAGGCCCCGCCGTGTGCGATACGCAGCTCCGCCTGCGACGCGCGACGCCGCCTGCGACACTCGGGGCCATGACCGGTCATTCACCCGCCACGAACCGCCCCACCGCGGCCGTGTTCGACCTGGGCGGGGTCCTGATCGACTGGAATCCGCGTCATCTGTACCGCCGGCTGATTCCCGACGAGGCCGAGATGGAGCGCTTCGTCCGCGACGTCGTCAGCGCGGAGTGGAACCTCGAGCACGATCGCGGGCGGCCCTTCGACGACGGGATCGCGCTCCTGACGCGCCGGCATCCCGACCAGGCGGAACTCATCGCCGCGTTCCGTGACCGCTGGCCGGAGATGCTCGGCGGTCCGATTCAGCCGACGGTGGACGTCCTCGCCGAGCTCCGCGACGCGGGCGTCCGGCTCCTGGCGTTGACGAACTGGTCAGCCGAGACGTTCGTCCACGCGCCGCCCCGGTTCCCGTTCCTCGCCTGGTTCGAATCGATCATCGTCAGCGGCGAGGAAGGGCTCGTGAAGCCGGATCCCGCGATCTTCCGGCTGCTCGTCGAGCGACACGGTCTCGAGCCCGACCGGACGGTGTTCGTCGATGACCTCGAGGCGAACGTCGTCGCCGCGGCCGCGCTCGGCTTCGTGGCGGTTCGGTTCAGCAATGCCGCGGCGCTGCGGCGCGATCTCGTGGGGCTCGGACTGCTCGATCCGGCCCGCTGACGGTCAGTCGCGGCTCGGGCGGCGGGTGCGCTCTTCCTTCGGGACACGCGGCTCGTGGCCGGGTCGCGGCGGATTCGGGCGGGTGCCCGGAGCCATGGGCTCGGGCGGCGCGGCCGGTGGACGGCTGCGAGCGACCTCGACGGCGGCGACAAATGCCTTGGCGCGATCGGCCGGCAGGCTGCCGAGCCACGCGGCCTCGATCTCCTTGACCCGGACCGTCTGGGCGGCTCGCTGGGCCTGTTCGTACTTCGAGCGCTTGGTCATGAATGGGCCCTCGCTGGTCGGTCGGTCACGGCGCGCGACGCGGCCGGGAAGAAAACGACCGCCCGTTCACGGAACGGGCGGTCGGGTCGAGCCTGGGTCAGGCTGCGGTGACGTTCTTGGCGCGAGCGCCCTTCGGGCTCTGCTCGATCTCGAACTCCACCTTCTCCCCGCCGGCGAGGCGGTCGAAGTTGAGGGACGAGGTCAGGCCGTCACGGTGGAAGAAGTATTCCTTGCCGTCTTCGCCCGAAATGAAGCCGAAACCGCGCTCGGAAACGACCTTCTTGATGGTACCGGTGGTCACAGTGACCTCCACAATCTTCTCGAACGAAAGCTTCAGGCGTACGGTCAGTTCGAGAAGCGGTCGACCACACGGGAGCATCACCACAGCGGCGATAGCGCCAATTCTAGCACGCCTGCGCACGGATTCCGACCGTTGGTCAATCTGCGGCGTCGATTCCGACGCTCGGAGACCATCGATCGCCGCCTCGTGGAGGACGGTGTCCAGATAGGTGTCGATGCAGGCCAGACTGGGCTCGCGCGGGCCGGCTCGCCACGCCGCGCTGCCGTTCGCGGTCGGCGCCGGCCAGCTCGACAAGCTTCTGCACGGTGTTCCCGTCCACCGGCCCCGGATCGGCGATCATCCCCGGATGACCGAACCAACCGGGCGCGTCGCCTGGATCGCGATCGCGCCCGTGAAGGCGATGGCCCTGGCCTTCCTCGACCGGACCGAGGTCGGCCCCGACGGGATTCCCGGCGACCGGGCCTTCGCGGTCATCGACGATCAGGGTCGGCTCGTGAACAACAAGCGGGCAGGTCCGCTCGCGACGGTCGTCGCTGAGCACGACGCCGCCGCCGGCACGCTCATGTTGCGGTTCCCCGACGGCTCGGTCGCCGACGGTCGCGTCGCCCGCGGCGCTCCGATCGAGCCGATCTTCTTCGGGGAGCCCCGGCCGGCCCACCTCCTCGACGGGCCGTGGGATGCGGCGCTGGCCCGCTGGTCGGGCATGCCGTTCCGGATCGTCGCGATGGATCCCGGCGACGGCGCCGATCGCGGACCGACGGCCACGCTCCTCTCGACGGCGGCCCTGGCCGACCTCGCGGTCGCCGGCGGTGCCGACGCCCCGCTCGATCGGCGGCGATTCCGGATGACGTTCGGGATCGACGGGGTTCCGGCCTACGCCGAGGATCGCTGGATCGGGCGGGACGTCCGGATCGGCTCGGCGGTCGTCCGGGTCGCGGGGAACGTGGGCCGGTGCGCGGTCACGACCCACGATCCCGACACGGGCCGGCCGTCGTTCGACACCCTCCACGTCCTCCAGCACCGGCGCGGCCACCTCGCGTCGAGCGAGCCACTCCCCTTCGGCGTCTGGGCCGAGGTCGTCACTCCCGGTGCCGTCGCGCTCGGCGACCCGGTGGAGGCCTCGTGACGGCACGACAGGCTGTGGCCCGGGCCAACCGAGACCCCTCGCAAGCGCAACGCTGGCGCGACGCGTGGGTGAGATCGTGACCGCGATCTGATGTCTGTGCGCCGGCGGCGGGCAGGCAAGCGCCTTCGGAGCCGAGGTCGAGCCGGGCGATGACCACCACAAGCGACACAGACACGGATGTCCGCGAGGGACCGGAGCGCGGGTCGGGCGATCGATCCGACGCGGTCGGCCACCGCCGCCAGCGGCAGCCCGGGATCGCCCTCGATTGCGGCGCCGGGGCGGACGTTCGGCACGTCGCCGGGATCATCGTCCTGGCAACGCTGGTTGCGATCGTCTTCTTCAAGGAGACGGGCCAGCTGGTGCTGGGCGTGCTCGCCGTCGTCGTTGCCTTCCAGATCGTGGGTCGCGTCGGGGCGTGGCGCTGGTCCGTCTGGGACGCTCGCGAGCGAACGGCGGCACGAACCGGCCCCGGCCAGTACCCGGGCGTCCGCCGCGTGGTGGGCCAGTCCGCGGTCCTGATCACGACGATGACGCTGCTGTTCATCGCCGTGGCCACCAACCTGGATGTGGTGCTCTGGCTGGCCGGTGCGGGCCTCCTCCTGGCCGTCCTGCTCGGCGTCGCCGTCGACGTCATCGATGCCGCTCGCCAGGACCAGCAGACACCCGCCGACAGCATGCTGCGGCACGCCCGGGCCCGGCAGTCCCGCTCGTAGCGCCGAGACCCCCGCCATTCGTCGCCACCACCGTCGCGGGCCGGGCTCGGCACCGCCGGCGCCATCCGGGAATACCCGCCCGGAGTATTGACAAGGGGGTTGTCAAATCGCCCCGGATCGAGTAGGATTCATGCATCGCTGGCGTGTCAACTCTTGACACGCCGGTACGTGTGTCCGGCTCCTGGCGGAAGCGGATGCACCCCTGGGCCGCCTCGGCGGATGCGCGGTCCAGTCGCCACTCAGCATCCCGCAACGTCTTCGCCGCGCGACTCGCCTCGCGCATCGACACACCTGGAGCAGCCTTGACAACGTTTCTTGACAAGACCCCCGAACTCGACCTCGACAACCGCGTCGGCACGACGCCGGCTCTCGATGAGCTGACGCCGACCCGCGAGGATGTTGCCGGGGTCGTCGAGCACGACCCGACCCTCGTCACCCCGCCCGTCGCTACGGCGGCCGCGGCGAAGGCGGCCCCGGACGACGAGCCGGACGTCGCCGAGCACGACGATCTGCTCGACATCGAGGACTCGACCCGGCTCTACCTGCGCGAGATCGCCCGCGTGCCCCTCCTCACGGCCGAGGAGGAAGTCATGCTCGCCAAGACGATGGAGCTGGGGCTCCGGATCACCAAGGAACCGGCCCTCGCCGTGCTCGACCTGTTCGTCTGGACGTCCAACGCCAGCGAGCCGACGGCGCGCGCCAAGCACCCTCGCTACACCCTGACGTTCGCCGACGTCGCGTCCCGGATCGTCCACGCGGCGATCGAGGCCGACGACGCCGCCGAGTTCCTCGTCACCGCCCCGCGCTTCGGTCTGACCGAGGCCGTCGCAGCCGCGACCGGCGAAGCGGCCGAGCTGCTCGAGCGTGCCCGCAACATGCGGGCCGTCTACAACGAGCGGCTCGACGCCGAGACGTTCCTGGCCACGCTGACATGGGTCTTCGGCGCGTCCGGTCGACCGGTCCTGCGTGAGAACGCGGCGATCGCGGCGATGCGGACCTGGGCCCGCGACGAGGTGGCCCTGCCGGCCGTTCGCCGCTGGCTCGACGCCGGGCACGACGCCGAAGCGGTCGAGGCAATGACCCCGACCCTGGTGGCGACCGGCCTCACGGCCCGCGAGCACCTGACCTCGGCCAACCTCCGGCTGGTCGTGGCCAACGCCAAGAAGTACATCAACCGCGGCATGAGCCTCCTCGACCTCGTCCAGGAGGGCAACGCCGGGCTGATGCGCGGCGTCGACAAGTTCGAGTGGGAGCGCGGCTTCAAGTTCTCGACCTACGCGACGTGGTGGATCCGCCAGGCGATCCAGCGTGGCCTCGCGGACCAGTCCCGGACGATCCGGATCCCGGTCCACATGGTCGAGACGATGAACCGCGTCACGCGGACGTCGCGCGAGCTCACGGTCCAGCTGGGTCGCGAGCCCACGAACGCCGAGATCGCCGAAGTCCTGTCCGAGGACCCGAAGACCGCGATCACGGCCGAGAAGGTCGAAGAGGTCCGGTCGTACGGGCGCAACCCGGTCTCGCTCGAGACGCCGATCGGCGACGAGAGCGACACCGAGCTCGGGTCGCTGATCGAGGATCCCGACGCCATCTCGCCGATCGAGGCGGTCTCCGAGACCGATGCTCCGGGAGCAGGTCGCCAAGGTTCTCGACAGCCTCGAGGGTCGCGAGGAGCGGGTCATCCGCCTGCGCTTCGGGCTCGACGACGGCCGGCCGCGGACCCTCGAGGAAGTCGGCCACGAGTTCGGGCTGACCCGCGAGCGGATCCGCCAGATCGAGGCCCACGCGCTGCGCAAGCTGCGCCACCCGTCGCGAAGTCGCAAGCTCCGGGACTACGTGACCGACTGATCCGTCGGCCTGACGGAACGACCACGCCGCGCTCCTCCGGGAGGGCGGCGTTCTCGATTCCGAGGCCGGCCTGCGACCGCCTGCTCGGGAGCGAACCGTCGCATCCCCTCACCAACCGGCACTAGGACCACCGGTTGGACGACGGTGACCTCCTGCGGACTGTCGCCGCACGCTCATCCGCAGATGATCCTGTTCCATGCATCCCTCGACCGATGTCCGGGACCTGCGGATCGGCGCGCCGCGACTCGCAACCTGGCTGGCCGGCCTGGTCGCGCTTCCGGATCGCATCCGCTCGAGCGCGTACCTGACGGTCGGGACGAGCGCCCGCTTCCGCGCCAACCAGCGGCGGCGCACCGTCGTCGCCGCCCGAACGGGCTTCCTGGTCATCACCGGCGCGGCGCTGTTCGACGCCGTCGCGCTGCTCGATCGCGGCGTGGATGAAGCGCTCCTGCTCCTCCTCCTGAACGGCGGCGTCGCCCTGCTCGGCGTGGCCGGCTGGTGGCTGCTCGCGCATGGCCTCGACCACCGGCCGGATCCGGTCGCGACGATCGTGACGTTGTCTCTGACGGGCGCGACCGCCGCCACCGGTCTCGTCATCCCGGACCTCGCGATCGAGTCGGCCGGCTACCTGATCCTCATTCCCGTCGTCGTGACCCTGATCCTGCCGTGGAGCACGCGGACCCATCTCCGGTGGCTGGCGGCATGGGCCGCCGTCGCGTTCGGCTTCCTCGTGGCAGCGCCGGCGGCCGGCCTCACGCCCGAGGAGCGGTCCGACCTGGTCGTCGTGGATCTCGTCGCGCTCGGCGCCAGCCTGGCCGGCCATGCCCTGCTCCAGGTGGCGGCCATCCGGAACCACAGCCAGGTTCGCAAGATCACCCAGCTCCGGCGTCGCGCCGACGCCAACATGCAGGAGCTCGCCCGCGTCCACCGCCGGCTCGAGGAGACGGCTCGGACGGATCCACTGACGGGAGCCAGGAACCGGATCCGGCTGGCCGAGGACCTCCGCACCGTCCGCGCCCGGATGAGTCGGCTCCGCGACTCGCACGCCCTGATCGCGTTCGACCTCGATCGCTTCAAGCAGATCAACGACGAGCGCGGGCACCTCGCCGGCGACGAGGTCCTCCGGGCCGTGATCGGCGCAGTCCGGGCCACGATCCGCGGCGATGACGAGGTCTATCGGTTCGGCGGCGAAGAGTTCCTCGTGATCGCCCGGGTCGAGAACGCCGCCGGGATGCAGGCGCTGAGCGAACGTCTCCGCCTGGCGATCGCAGGCTTGGGAATCGACCATCCCCAGAACGAGCCGCACAGCGTCGTGACCGCCAGCCTCGGAGCCGCGCTGATGACGGGCGCCGACCTTGCCGTATCCGACGACGAGTGGTTCGCCCGGGCCGACGTCGCGCTGTACCAGGCCAAGGCAGCCGGCCGCAACCAGGTCGTGACCGCCGCCTGACGTTCAGTCGGTTGGGCGCGGGGCGGCCAGGTCGGCGACGACCTCCACGTTCGGGAGGGTCCGCAGGATGGCCGGCGGAGCGATCACCTTCCAGCTTCGGCTCCCGCCGCCGAGCACGATCCGCGCCCGATCCATGACCGCGCCGTCGACCCACAGCGGCAGTCCGTCGGGCAGCCCGAACGCCGTGACGCCGCCGATCTCCATCCCGGTCAGCACCCGCGTCTCGTCCGGCGATGCGAAGGACGCCTTGCGGGTGCCGAGCCGTTGCTTGACGACTCGGTTGACGTCGAGGCGGTGGGTCGCGAGGACGACGCATGCCGCATAGACCGGTGGGTCGGACTTGCCGATGACGACGATCGTGTTGGCCGAATCCTCCGGCGCGAACCCGTACGCGGCACAGAACGCCGCGGTGTCCGCGAGGGCCGGATCGCAGGCGAACAGCTCATAGTCGCCGTGGCCGGCGAGGCTCGCCTCCAGGGCGGCCCGGTCGGTGGCGGGATCAGAACCGGTGGTCACGCGCCGAACCGGACAAGGTCGAGGAGGCGGACCTGGAGCAGTCGACCGCAACGACCCGGATCGAGCGGGATCAGGAACAGGCCCCAGAAGAGCAGGCCGCGACGAACACGCATGGGTGCCACCATCCGATGGTCGTGGGCAGGGTCCGTGCGTCGCCCTCCGACGGCGCCGCCACCGCGTCCGGGTGACGGGTTCATCCTAGTCATCCCGGCGCAATGCGGCGTCGTCCGAGGGGACGACGCCCGGGATCCTGACAGCCGTCATCGGATCGTCGCGCGGCTGTGCCATCCTCCGGCCCATGGTCTGGCTCTACGATCTCGGCTCGACGGTGCTCGGCGCCGCCGTGGCAGCCCCGCTTCTCGCCCTGCTCGTCGTGGCGGCGATCGTGCTGGCGCTCGCGGCGACCGCCCGACGCTTGGGCTGGATCCAGGCCGCCCGTCGCCACCCGCGGGCGACCGTCGCCATCGTCGTTCCGTTGCTCGCGATCGCGCTGCCCCTGGGTTGGTACCTGACGTCGCCGCTCGTCCTGAGCGCTTCGATCGACGAGGCGCCTCCGGTCGTCGCGACCGCGGGAGCGAGCCCGGAGCTCCCGGCGCCGTCACCCACCGTCACCGCGAGTGCCACGGCCGAACCGTCGAGCGGGCCATCGGCCGCGGCCTCCGCGGCGGCCACCCCAACCCCTCCGCCTCTGGTCGCCCGATCCGGCGCGTTCCACGGCAGCGACGAGTTCCACTTCGGACGCGGCACGGCTCGCCTGATCGAGACCTCGCCCGGCTCGTTCGTCGTCCGCCTCGAGGACTTCGCGGTCCGGAACGGGCCCGACCTCTACGTCTATCTCTCGCCGAGCGCCGACGGCTACGCCGAGGGCGCCATCGAGCTGGGGCGGCTCAAGGCCGACACGGGCAACCAGAACTACCCGGTCCCGGCCGGCGCTCTCGATGACCCGGACCGGATGGCCAGCGTCGTGATCTGGTGCAAGCAGTTCAGCCATCTCTTCGCGACGGCGCCGCTGGCCGCCTGACCGGACGACGACCGGCGCTGCGGCGATAGGCCACGCCGCCCGACAGACGACGGCCCGTCCAGCGCTCTGGACGGGCCGTCGGTCGTTGTGCTCGCCGCCGGCGGAAGGCCGGCGCGGGGTGACTCAGATCAGCGTGGCTGCCCGGCGATGACGGCCGCGAACCACGCGACGTCGTCGGGCTGGTCGACCCGATAGGCGCCGTCGCCGCCGGTGCAGTTCGGCGGCACGCCGTAGGAGTTGATCGCCACGATCAGGGTCGTGTTGTTGAGCAGGAACGGCCCGCCGGAGTCGCCGGAGCACGTGCCGCCCCGGTGGGGCTTTCCGTTGTTGTTCGAGAACACGATCGACGACTTGTCGTGCTGGCCGTAGACGCCGTTCGCGTTGACGATGACCTGCTGGCTCTTCATCCGGATGTCGCCGCCCTCGTCCCCGGTCGGGCGCGAGCGGGTCAAGCCGTAGCCGACCGCCTCGAACAGGGTGTGGGCCTTGAGCCTGCCGGTGAACTGGTCGAGGTAGTTCAGGCCCGCCAGCTGGCCATAGGCGGCCATCTGGACCGGCTCGTCGAGGATGACGACGCCGGCGTCGTGGAGGTAGAACGCCGCGTCGTCGTATTCCGGATGGGGATACGCGGTGCCTCGGTGCCAGCCGTTCTCGGCGAGCTGCTCGACATAGTGGGCGTAGCGACCGGCGTTGTCGTCGGGGATGAACGGGGCGGCCGCGATCCCGGTGTAGTCGGGCTCGGCGTCGAAGCTGACCCAGGTGTCGTTGCCACCGAACCCGTTCGCCGTCGTCGCGCCGTTGAGGCCCGTCGGGAACGTGCAGTGGCCGGCGGTGACGACGATCGTCGGGCTGATCAGCGTGCCCGAGCAGTTGAACCATCCGCCCGGATCACTGAAGCGCGGATCCGGGTAGCTCGGGTCGTAGAAGAAGAGCTGCCCGACGTACGGGTGCTCGCCGGCGTCGAGCTGGCCGTGGGTGATCGCCGCGGCCGGGCTGGCCGAGACGAGGAGCGCGACGAAGCTGGCAACCAGGGCCAGGCGTCGAGCCGTGAACCGCATGCGTGTCTCCTCCGCAGTGGTTCGTTCCCCCGGCGCGCGTCCGGGCCAATCCTACCGGCGATGGCCGAATTCGTCTGCCGACGACAAATCTCGACGGTGCGCCATGGCACCGCGGCCGGACGCCGGGCCGGCCCGCCCGCCGCTCGAGGCGTCAGAGATCGGCGAACACCCGGCGGATCACGACGCCCGCGATGACGATCCCCACGCCGCTCAGGATCAGCGGCCACGGCGGCTCGGTCGGAGTCGGCGCCAACGGCGCGCCCGACGCCGGTCGCGCCGAGCTCGACGCCTCGTCGGACCCCTTCGCCGTCAGGCTGGTCGGCCGGCCGAGCACCTGGTCCTCGCTGCCGTTGCCGGGGATCGCGACCACCAGGCGGAGGCTGCCGGGCTGGGGGATCTGGATGTGGCCGGTGTAGGTTGTCCCGGGTTCCGGCCGGGGATCGTGGGTCGCCTGCAGCTCGGCCGTCGCGAGATCCTCCCCGCTCCCGCTGCCCGCGGTGATGTACGCGACGAGGCGGTCGGGCAGGCCGAGCGCCGTGGGATCCCACGGACTCCTGGGCACGACGTCGACGATGACATCGACGAGCTCACCGGCGGGAACAGGCGACGTCGGCGCGAGCACGTCGGTCTCGACGAGGATCGCTCGTGGGGCGTCGGGGGGCGGCCCGGTCCCACCGAAGGCGAACGGGAACCGGGACGTCGTGCAGGTGCCGCCCTCGGTGCAGGTCTTGCCCTCGAACCCCACCTCGATCTGGCCGGGCCCGCCGCGCGGGACGTCGATCTCGAAGGCGAGGTGGCCGGGCCAATCCGAGCGGGCTCGCGTCTCGGTCGGCTTCGCCGAGCCCTTCGCGGGATACAGCTTCACGTAGGCGTCGCTGAGCTCGAGCAGGTCGCCGTGGGCGCGGTCCCACATCGTGACGCCGTTCCCGACGGCGGCGCCGGCCGTCGCGTCGGGCGTGATCGGCGTGTCGAGCCAGGCCTCGATGTTCGTGTCGGCCGGTTGCGGGGACGGGGCGGCCGAGGCGGCCTGGGCCGGGCCGCCGATCGCGATGGCGACGAGGAACGCGGCCCCGATCGAGCGTGCGAGGGCAACGCCGGGCGACGCGGGACGGCGGTGGATCATGCTCTCTTGTACACCCCGGCGGGCGCTGCGGTTCGGATCGCCCCCGCCGCAACGATCAGGCGCGGGCGGCTCCGACGGCGGTTCGGGTCCCGGCGGCGCTCCCCTTCCGGGCGCGGTCCTTGAGGATCTGGCCCGCGGCGAGCTTGCCCGGGGCGCCCATGACGCAGCCGCCGGGATGCGTTCCCGAGCCGCACTGGTAGTAGCCGTCGATCGGCGTCCGGTACTGCGAATAGCCGGGGGCCGGCCGGAACAGCCACATCTGCGGCGCCAGGAACTCACCGGCGAAGATGTTGCCCTCCGACAGCCCGACCGTCCGCTCGATATCGAGCGGGGTCCGGATCTCGCGCTGGAGGACGAGGTCGCCGAAGCCCGGGAAGAAGGACTCGAGTGTCGCCTGGACCGTGTCGCCGAAGCGCTCCTTCTCGGTGTCCCAGTCCGATCCCTTGAGGTGGTAGGGCGCGTACTGGATGAAGCAGCTCATGACGTGCTTGCCGGGCGGTGCCATGTCCGGATCGATCGTCGACTGGATCGCCGTGTCGATGTAGGGGCGCTTCGAGTACCAGCCGTACTTCGCGTCGTCGTACGCCCGCTCGAGGTACTCCATCGACGGGCCGATGTTCGTGAAGCCGCGGTACTGGTCCGTCCGATCGCCGAGGGCGGGGTAGCGCGGGGCGCCGTCGAGGGCGAAGTTGACCTTGGCGGAGGTCCCCTGGAAGCGGAACCGCTCGATCGCGTCGACGAGATCGGTCGGGAGCTCGCGTGGGTCGACGAGCTCGAGGAACGTCCGGCGCGGGTCGAGCGCCGAGACGACCACCGGCGCATGGAACTCCGTCCCGTCGGCGAGAGCCACGCCGGTCGCGCGGCCGTTGCTCGTGATCACGTGGGCCACGGGCGACTCGAGGGCGATCTCCGCTCCGAACGCCTGGGCTGCCCGGGCAAGGACCTTGGTGAACCCGCCGTTGCCCTGCTTGTGGAAGGCCCAGGCCCCGAACTCGCCGTCATGCTCGCCGAGGATGTGGTAGAGCAGGACGAGCCCCGATCCCTGCGAGTACGGCCCGACCTTCGTCCCGATGATCGAGGACGAGGCCAGATAGCCCTTCAGGATCTCGGACTCGAAGTAGTCGTCGAGGAAGTCCGCCGCCGACCCGGTCAGGAGCCGGACCGCGTCATGGAGGACCTTCTTGTCGAGCGAGCGGAAGCGCGAGCCCAGCGACGCGAGGGCGATCAGCTCCTCGGGGTCGCTGCTGAAGATGTCCGGCGGCACCTGGTCGAGGAGCGGCTTGATCGCCCGGCAGACCTGGAGGACGTCATGGTTGAACGCCTCGTAGGCGTCGGCGTCGTGAGGGCTGTGGCGGGTGATCTCGCGCAGGTTCTCGCCGTGGTCCTGGCCGAGGAGGAGGTAGTCGCCATTCTCCATCGGGGCGAACGTCGAAGGCATCAGGAGCGGCATGAAGCCGTGCTTCGTGAGCTCGAGGTCGTGGATGATGTCGGGCCGGAGCAGGCTCAGCGCATACGAGAAGGTCGTGAACCAGAAGCCGGGCCGGAGCTCCTCGGTGATTGCCGCTCCGCCGACGAGATGACGCCGCTCGAGGATCAGTGTCTTGAGCCCGTTCTTGGCGAGATAGGCGCCGTTGACCAGGCCGTTGTGCCCGCCGCCGATGACGATCGCGTCATAGGTCCGGTCCGCGGCGCGGCGATCCGGCAGGTTCGTCACCGGATCCGTGCCGTTGGCGCTCCCGTCGGAGCTCCCCTTGGCGGC
Source organism: uncultured Chloroflexia bacterium (assembly GCA_963746075.1). Taxonomy (GTDB): domain Bacteria; phylum Chloroflexota; class Limnocylindria; order Limnocylindrales; family CSP1-4; genus CF-46. The sequence continues at coordinate 610,392 of CAVUZY010000004.1, read as the reverse complement.
CGATGCCTTGCCGGCGGCCCGCGTGGCGGCCTTCGTCGAGCTGGCCATCAGGCGGTCCTCCGATCGGGGTTGTAGAGCGGCAGCCGGCCGACGGCGGCATCGAAGTACTCGTAGCGATGGTTGACCGGCAGCTCGAGCTTGACGCGGGAGCCCGGCTTGGTCCGGTCGAGCGGCACGCGGGCGAGGGCGATGTGGCGCTGGAGCATCGGCGAGTACATCAGGCTCGTCGCGTACCCCAGCTGCGTGCCGCGGTCGTCGTACACGTAGTACTCGTCCTGGACCGGCGTGTGGTCCTTGGGCGGGATCAGGCCGGCCGCGTCGTAGTGTCGATCGTAGTCCTGCCAGTCGAGCACCAGCCCGGTCAGCTTCCAGCGCGAGGTCTTGTCGCGGAGCTCGCGCTCGATCGCGGACCGGCCGATGAACGCCCGGCTGTCGGCGGCGAGATCCTTGACCATCCAGCCGAGCCCGAGCTCGATCAGGGTCGAGCGGTTGGCGTCGGTCCAGGCGTAGCGGCTCGACCCGAAGTCGACGTCGAGCAGGAGAAGGCCGGCCTCGATCCGGGCCATGTACAGGGCGATCAGCCCGAACGGGATCACGCCCTGGCCCTCGGCCGCGTGGCTCACGGCATCCCACACGGCGAGCGCCTTGTCGGCCGGGATCCACAGCTCGTAGCCGAGGTCGCCCGTGTAGCCCGTTCGCGAGACCGTGACGCTCGCGCCGCCGATCTTCGCGTCGGTCAGGCCGAAGTACGGCAGGTCGCACACCGTGGGCGCGAGCGAGCCGAGGATGTCGCGCGACCGCGGGCCCTGGATCGACAGGACCGCCGAGTCTTCGCTCACGTCCTCGAGGCCGACCCGGTGCCGGCCGACGAGAGCCGTGAAGTAAGCGAGGTTGGGCTCGGCGCAGGTCAGCAGGTAGTCGTCCGGGGCGTTCCGGAAGATGACGCCGTCCTCGACGACGAAGCCGCCGTCGTCGAGCCAGGCCGTGTACTGGCCATGCCCGACGGCACAGGTCCGGATGTCGCGGGCGAGAACTCCGCCGAGGAACGCCTCGGCGTCCGGGCCGTGGATCCGGTACTTGTACAGCGGCGACGAGTCGAACAGGCCGGCGCTGTTGCGGATCGCGAAGTACTCGAACTTCTCGGACAGCTGGTATTTCTGGGCGACGAGATAGCCCGACCAGTGCTCCCACAGCCCGGCGACATTGGCCGCGCTCGTCCGATCGTGGAACGGCGTCGTGCGGATCATCGAGTCCTCGTTGGTCAGGCCGTCGGCGACCGCCGATCGATCGCTCGCCCAGCGAACCGGCGTCGCGGCCGTCGCCCGGACGGCCTCCGGACGGTCGCGCATCCGTGCCGCGGCGAAGCGCCGCGTCCCGCGTGATGAACCCGCCGTCCCGCGGGTCGCATCACGGACGCGGCGCGCCGAGGACTCGTTCGAGCCCTACGTCGCGGGCTCGTTGGGGAAGCGGAAGCGGGTCACGTCGCGCGGGAAGCTGGTCCAGGCGAACGCCAGCGAGGGCCGGATCGCATACGGGCCCGGTCCGCGGTAGCTGTCCGCCGTCATCCCGTAGGCCGGGTACTTGACGTTCGACATCGCCGCCAGCCGCTCCGCCGTCTCGGGCCCGACGCCGGTCTCGAGCAGCTCGGCGACGCCCTCGAGGATGACGACGTCCTTGCCGTCGTCGAGGTGGACGGCCACTCGCTCGTTCGTCGCGAGGTCGCGCGCCCAGCGCGTCTCCGGACTGCCCCCGACATAGAGCGTGCCGTCGAGGTACAGCCCGTCGAGCGGGCGCACGCGAGGCCGCCCGCCCGGGCCGGACGTCGCGATCCAGTAGACCATCGCGTCGGTCAGCCGCTTCTCGACGTGGCTCCACGCCAGGAGGCCGCGGGTCGTCTTCGGGATCCCGTAGCCGGCCGGCACACGCGGGCGTTCGGCGATCGGATCCGGCACGGGGGCGTCGGGTGCGGCCGGGCGGGTTGCAGATGACGCCTTCATCGGGGTCCTCCTCGTTGGAATCGGTGGATGTGGTCCACGGTATCGCGATCAAGCGACATGTCCTGTCGCCTTTTCGTGGCAGACTGCTGTCGATGCGCGCCGATCGCCTCCTTTCGATCCTGTTCCTGCTCCAGGGCAACGGGCGCATGACGGCCCGTTCGCTCGCCGCCCGGCTCGAGGTGTCCGAGCGAACGATCGACCGGGACATGGAGGCCCTGTCGATGTCCGGCGTCCCGGTGTGGGCCGAGCGCGGACGGGGCGGTGGCTGGCAGCTGACCGACGAGTACCGGACCGATCTCACCGGCCTGACCGAGTCCGAGCTGCGCAGCCTGGCGCTGACGACGGCGCCCGCGGTGCTCGGCGATCTCGGCCTGACCGACGCCGCGGACCGGGCGGTGATGAAGCTCCTCGCCGGGTTGCCCGAGGCGCGCCGACGGCAGGTCGAGACGGCGCGTCGCTACCTGCACATCGATCCCCGCGGCTGGCGCCGGACGGACGACGCGGCGCCGGAGCTGGCGGCGCTCGACGAAGCCCTGCGGACGGATCGCCGGATCGCGATGACCTACGAGCGGGCCGATGGCTCGGTCGTCGAGCGCCGGACGAACCCGCTCGGGCTCGTCGCCAACGGCAGCGTCTGGTACCTGGTGGCGGCAAGCGAGGGAGAGCCGCGGACGTACCGCGCATCGCGGATCCGCGCCGTCGAGCTCCTCGACGAGCCGATCGAGCGACCGGCAGGCTTCGACCTGCCGGAGTTCTGGGGCCGGTCGCGGGCAGAGTTCGTGGCCCGCCTGCCGCGATACCTGGCTACGATCCGGGTGTCGCCCGCGGGCCTCGACCGGCTCACGTCCGGCTGGTGGCGGTACCTGTCGGTCATCGAGACCGGAGACCCCGAAGCGGACGGCTGGTCGACGTGCCGGATCCAAGCCGATGCGATCGAGGTCGCCCAGGGCGTGGTGCTCGGGCTCGGCGCCGAGGCCCGGGTGATCGAGCCGGCCCAACTGCGGGACCGGATCGATGCGTCCATTCGCTCGATGGCCGCCGCGCTGACAGCCTGACCGGGCGCGGCGCGAGGCGCTGCGCCGGAGACGCCTATCCTGTCGCGATGGCGCTCTACAGACTCGACGACCCGGGGCCGCTCGTTCGACCCGCCCTCGTGGTGGCCCTCGACGGCTGGGTCGACGCCGGCAGCGCCGCGACGACGGCTGCCGCCCTCATGGCCGCCGGCGGGCGGGCCGTCGCGACGTTCGATGCCGACCGGCTCTTCGACTACCGCGCCCGGCGGCCGACCCTCGAGATCGAGGACGGCCGGCTCTCCGAGATGACGTGGCCGGCGTTTCAGATCCAGCTCGTCCGTCACGACGAGCGCGACCTGCTCATCCTGACCGGCCCGGAGCCCGACTATCGCTGGCCGCGTCTGGCCGACGCCGTGGTCGAGGTCGCCCAGGCGCTCGGCGTCGTCGAGTGGGTCAGCATCGGGGCGATCCCCGCCGCCGTCCCGCACACGCGCGCCGTGCCGATTCTGGGGACCGCATCGCAGCCGGGGCTGCTGCGCGGCGACATCCGGCCCGGACCACAGGGTCTCCTGCGGGTGCCGGCCGCCCTGGTCAGTGTCCTCGAGATGCGGGCCGCAGCGGCCGGGATCACGTCAGTCGGGTACTTCGCCCAGGTCCCCCATTACGTCAGCGGACCGTACCCGCCGGCCGCGCTGGCGCTCCACAAGGCGGTGGCGCGCCACGTCGAGGTCGCGCTCGACAGCGGCCCGCTCGACGAGGAATCGGATCAGCTCCGGACCCGGCTGGACGCCGCGACCTCGATCGACGAGAACACCCGCGGCTACGTCGAGCGCCTCGAGGCGATGGTCGACGAGGAGCGCCTGCCGGCCGGCGACGACTTGATCACCGAGATCGAGCAGTTCCTCCGCGATCAAGGGACGTCACGGAACTAGCGGCTGTCGCGCCGGAACGAAGTCAGAGATTGCCTTCGGACCACGGACGTAGCTGACAATTCTTGTCACCATTTGCTATCCTGCATGGGATGCGTGCGTCCCGACTCGTCTCGCTCCTGCTCCTCCTCCAGTCGCGCGGTGGTCAGACCGCCGCGGAGCTTGCCCAGGAGCTCGAGGTCTCGGTCCGGACAATCCACCGCGACGTCGATGCGCTGAGCGCGTCCGGCGTCCCGATCTACGCCGATCGCGGACCGCACGGCGGAATCCGCCTCGTCGACGGCTACCGGACGCGGCTCACGGGGATGACAGCCGACGAGGCCGAGGCGCTGTTCCTGTCGGGGCTGCCCGGCCCTGCCGCCGAGCTTGGCCTCGGGACGGTCGTCGCGGCGGCGCGGCTGAAGGTGCTGGCGTCGCTGCCGGTCGAGCTCCGGGCGCGGGCATCGCGACTGGTCGAGCGGTTCCATCTCGACGCGGCCGCCTGGTATCACGCCGACGAGCCCGTGCCCCTCCTCGGGCCATTGTCCGAGGCGGTCTGGGAAAGCCAGCGCATCCAGATCGCCTATGACCGCGGCGACAAGACCGTCGATCGGGTCCTCGAGCCACTCGGCCTCGTCCTCAAGGCCGGCGTCTGGTACGTGGTCGCCGGCGCCGACGGTCAGCCGCGCACCTATCGCGTGTCGCGGGTCGCCCGGGTGACGGTCCTCGACGAGCGATTCGAGCGGCCGGAGACGTTCGACCTCGCCGCCTTCTGGACCGAATCGAGCGCGGCGTACGAGCGCGACACTCCGCGCATCGAGGTCGTGCTGCGTCTGGCCGGCGACCGTCTGTCGCGACTCCACGGCGTGATCGGCGACCGGCCATACGACACCATCGAGCGCATCGAGGAGCCCGATCCTGATGGCTGGCTGCGCGTCCGCGTCAAGCTCGATTGGCCGAACGAGGTGGTCTCGCAGATCCTCGCGGTCGGGTCGGAATGCGAGCTGCTCGAGCCGGTCGAGCTTCGTGAGCGGATCGCCGCCCAGGCCCGCCGGGTCGCGTCGCACTACACCGCCTCCGCAAGCCCCGACGGCGCGACGACCCCGCCGCCTCCGGAGCCGGCGCCCGGGCCCGTCGAGGTCCTCGCCGGCTAGTCGATCCGCGGGTCAGGCCGGCACGCCGGCCGAGTCATTGCAGGTGCCACGGCCCGTCGCCGGAGCGATTCGCGTCGGGTTCGCCGTCGGACGTTCCTGGACCGGCACGTCGGCCGAAGCGAGGAGCCGGCGGTCGCGCGCGGCTCGTTCGAGATCCCGCACCCGATCGGCGTGGACGGCTCGCATGAAGGTCTCCGAATGCAGCATTCCGCACCTCATCTGGGCGATCGTTGTGACCGCTGTTGCTCACTCCCGGAGCATGCCAGACAAACCTGCCAGAACCTGTCATGAGTCGCGATGTTCGGTCGGATCTGGCAGGCACACGTGCCTCCCGGAGAGCAGCGCGGCGCGATCCCCGCGACGACAGCCGCAATGCGATTGCCACGACCACCCGGCCGGCCGGTGGGCGAGCAGGAGCGCACAATCGGCTACAACTCCAGCGGTTCCCCAGTGCCCGGAGGTCGACCCAGAATGACATTCGATCCAAATGCCCAGCTCGATCCCACGTCGGTCACCGACGCGCGCGGATCGGGCCGTCTCGGCGGGCGCGGTGGCGGCCTCGCCGTCGGCGGCGGCGGGCTCGGCCTGGTCATCGCGATCGTCTACCTCCTGCTCGGCGGCGACCCTGGCGCCCTGCTGGGCGGCGGCAGCGGCGGCACCGGACCCGACATCACCGGCCCGAACAGCTCGGCGCTCGCGTCGTGCAAGACCGGCACGGATGCCAACGCTCGCGAGGACTGCCAGATCGTCGGCTACGTCAACAGCATCGAGACGTACTGGACCGGGGCCGTCGAGGGATATGAGCACGCCGAGACCGTGATCTTCAGCGAGGCCGTCAACACCGGCTGTGGCGGCGCGACCTCGCAGACCGGCCCCTTCTACTGCCCGGCCGACAAGAACGTCTATCTCGACCTCACGTTCTTCCAGGAACTCCAGGACAAGTTCGGCGCCAAGGACGCGCCGTTTGCCCGGGCGTACGTCCTGGCCCATGAATACGGTCACCATGTCCAGGATTTGCTGGGCGATCTCCAACCGGGCGGCGGCGACACGGGACCGACCAGCCGATCCGTCCGGACCGAGCTCCAGGCCGACTGCTACGCCGGCGTCTGGGCGAACCACGCCCAAGCGACCAAGTTCCTGCAGCCGCTGACCCAGGAGCAGATCGCCGCGGCCGACGCCGCCGCGTCATCCGTCGGTGACGACCACATCCAGCAGTCGAGCGGCGGCGGCGTCGATCCCGACAGCTTCAGCCACGGAACGTCGGAGCAGCGCGTCCGCTGGTTCACGAAGGGCTACCAGTCCGGCGACCCCAGAGGCTGCGACACCTTCAACGCGACCGATCTCTGATCGCGCTTCGTCCTCAGGCGGCGGCCGGGGCTCCCACCGGCGCTGCCGACGCGACCCGGAGTGGCGTCTCGCCAGCAACGACCGCGGGTGAGGCTGTCCGGCGGTGATCTCCTGTGGGTCGGCCCGAGCCGGTCGGATCGATGCATCCGATCGTCGCGGGTCGGCGGCGCGGTGCAGTCGCCGGCCGTCGATCCGATCCATGGACATCGGCCCAGGGCTCTGAGCCCCGCCGCGCGTCAGGCTTCGGCGGCCGCCCGCTTCTCGGCCTTCATCCCGCGCTTCCAGTCCTGGTAGCGGCGCAGGGATTCGGGTCCATCGACATCGCCGAGGGTCATGTGGTCCGGGACGAACGCCTCCCAGCCCGCCGGCGCGCGGCCGAGTCGCTTGCCGAGAATCGCCACCAGCGTCTCGGCCTTCATCGGCCCGAAGCCGGGCAGGTCACGGAGTCGGGTGTAGAGGTCCTTCCCGTCGCTCGCCTCGCGCCAGATCCGGGACGCATCACCGTCATAGCGCTCGACCAGATAGGCGGCGAGGTCGCGGACCTTCTTCGCCATGCTGTTCGGGAAGCGATGGAGCGCCGGGGGCGTCCGGAACGCCATGTCGAGGGCTTCGGGCTCCATCGTCGCGATCTGCCTGGCGTCGAGGCCGCCGATCCGGCGGCTCAGCTCGAGCGGTCCCGAGAACGCCTTCTGGAGCGGAACCTGCTGGTCCAGGGCGAAGCCGATCAGGAGCGCCAGGGGATCGCTGACGAGGAGCCGGTCGGCATCGTCGTTGCCGGTGAACGGGAGGAGGTCGGTCGTCGTCGTCATGCCGGAATGGTAGGCCGGTTGGCGTCGCCCGACCAGCAGCGCCGACGGATTCTCGGGAGTCAGGCGCGGTCCGCGTGGCGGAGGCGGAGAACGCCGTCGCTCCACCCATCCGGGGCCTCGGCGGTTGACGTGTCCCGGATCCGGTCATCCCCGGCGGCGTCGACGTCGATCACGTCCCGAAAGGAACGATCGGCATCATCGGCGAGCCAGGCTGGGCCGCCGAGTTCCTCGTCCGCATCCTGGCCATCCGGCGTCCGGTCTGCGGCTCCGCCGGCTGACCGCATGTGCCCGAGGCCAGGTCGCGTCGCGGCGGGAAGCCAGCGCATGGTCGGGATCCTCCGGTTCCTGGGAGCGACGGTCGGTCTCGTCGCCGACCGATCAGGCGCGGTGCGTCCGAAGGCCGGAGCGGTCGCGCCCGATCAGGGCGGTGCCGATCGCGATGAGCCCGCGGCCCGTGGCGCCCCGGGCGCGCTCGACGAGGCCGATGTGGTCGGTGTCGCTCGCGGCGATCAGGCGTTCGTTGCGGATCGTGTCGATCTCGCGGTCGAGGTCGGCGCGGTGGATGTCGGTGGAGCTGTGGTCGTACGTCATCGGGATGTTCTCCTGGCTGTCTGGTGGTGGGTGGTCACGTGCTGGTTGGTCGTCAGGGTGATCACGGTCACTCGAGCGCGATCCGGACGCCGCTGTCCTCTTCGTCGATGTGGAGTACCGTCCCGGACCGGCCGTCGGACAGCGCCCGGCGGACGAGATCGACATTCGAGCCGGACAGTCCCGGGATTCGATCGAGGGCCATCCGGCCGAGGGACACCGGGACCCGGAGGTTGACGACCTTGCGGCCGCCCTCGGTGATCTCGATCCGGATCGCGGTGACCTTGCCTCGCTCGGCGAGCGCCGCGGCCGGTGCCTCCGACGGTCCGTCGTCCGCTGCCCGCTCTTCGTCGTCCGGTCCGTCCAGGTCCGCGGCGCTGAGGGCGTCGAGGATCGGAGCGGCCTGGGCCGCGGTGAGCCGGCCATCGGCGACGAGCCGAAGGACCTGGGCGAGCGCGTCACTCATGGGCGGCCTCCCCTGCCTGGCTCGGGCCATCGGCCCGGTCGAGGGCGGCGAGGCGGTCCATCGCGGTGGCCACGTCCAGCTCGCCCTGCTCGAGGGCTCGCAGGATCGCCATCCGCTCGGTCTCGACCTCGTCGTCGACGGCCACCGCGTCGGCGGGTGCCGGCGAGGGCTGGTCGGCGACGTCCCGAGCTTGAGCGGAAGATGCCCGACAGGTCCGGCATCGCCGGCATCTCGGGCATCTCCGGCATCTCGGGCAGCTCGATGCTGAAGGTCGGCGGCACCGGGGGCACCGGAGCAACGGGCGGCACGGGAGCGACCGGCCGGCCGGAGCCGTCGTGGATCCGGAGATCGCCGGACACCGAGCGGAACGTCAGCTCGATCGAGCCGTCGCCGATGATCATCGTCCGGCGGCCCATCCGCCCCTCGCTGCGATGGGGCAGGTCGCTCAGCAGATCGCCCGACACCGTCCGGGCCTCGACCCGCATGCCGGTTCCCGCGACGAGCTCGACGTCGCCGCTGAGTGTCTCGATCTTGTTCTCGGGCCCGACGAGCGGGCTGTCGACACGGATGTCGCCGCTGGTCGTCGCGATGCGCAGGGCATCGATCTGGCCGCCACGAACGCTCGTGTCGCCCGACACGGACTTGATCGCGAGATCGGTCGCGCCGGCGAGCTCGATGGTCGCGTCGCCCGACACGGTGTTCAGCTGGATCTGGCCAGCGCCGCCGCGGAGGCGGACCTCGCCCGAGACCGCCCGGTAGCGCTGCTCGCCGGTGAGCCCCAGGACGTCGAGCCAGCCGCTGGCGGTGTCGATCGCGACCTCGGCCATCGGCGGCACCTCGACCTCGAGCTGGACGACCGTCCGATTGCCCGGGAAGCCGAGCCCGTCTCCGTCCTTCTCGCGGATCGTGACGCCGTCGTCGGTCGCCTCGATCCGAACCCGATCCGGGAGCGGCCGGCCGGCCGGTGTCCGGACGACGACCCGCTCGCCGTCGACCGCGGCCACCCGAAGCTCGGCCGCGATCAACCGAACCGTCAGCCGGCCGCGATCGCCGATGACATGGTCGGCGACCACGGTGCTGTTGTCGTCGGTCGTCGTCATGAGGACTTCCTCCCAAGGGCCCGGATCGCCGTCGCGGCGTCCTCGGCCGTGATCTCCCGGCGGGCGAGCCGCTCGAGGATCGATTCGCGGGTCTGCGGAGCGGCCGAAGCTTCGTCGTCGGCCGGGACGTCCTCGTCGCTGCGAGGACCGAAGCCGAGAGCGCGGACGAGAGCCTCCACCCGGGCCCGGACGGTCGGATAGCTGATCCCGAGCTCCCGCTCGATGTCGCGGAGGTTGCCGCGCGAGCGCAGGAAGCTCTCGAGAAGGGCCATCTGGTCGCGCCCGAGGCGGGCGAACCGGCCGACCGAGAACTCACCCTCGAGGGTGGTCCCGCACGAGCCGCAGCGAAGCCGCGTGACCGCGAGCTCGCCCGAGCAGACGGGACAGGTGGAGATGACGTCGTGTGCCATGCAAGCCTCGTTTCCGTGGTGAGTACGTGCATTGTGGTCCGGCAAACTCACTTTGTCAATGTCGGTTTTCACTTTGTTGATCTTTGTCGCTGGATCGTGGCGGGTCGGCACACTTCCTGAGCAGGGCACCGGACGAGCCCCGCCAACCGCGCCCGGCAGCCGCCGGGCTACGATGCGCGCCTACCTCGGAGGGACCGTGACCGACCCGTCAGATCGACCCGACGCGTCCACCGGCGAGGACTCCGCCACGGTCGACGACGCGAGCGCGCGTTCCGCCCGGGATCGGGCCGGCGGTGCGGCCAGTGGTGGTCGATCCGCCAAGCTCCTGCCCCCGACGGATCCCATCGGCACCCTCCGCCGGCCGGTCCTCGAGCAGCGCCTGACGGGTGGCACGGACCGCCGCCTGACGGTCGTCGTCGGTGGCGCCGGGTTCGGCAAGTCGACCCTGGCCGCCCGGATCGCCGCCACCCGACGCTCCGCCTGGTACACGCTCGACGCCGGCGATCGCCATCTCGGATCGCTCACCGCCGGGATCGTGGCGGCGCTCCGGGTGGCCCTGCCGGACCTGCCGGCCGACCTCGCCGGCCCGATCGAGGGATCGATCGAGGCGACCGACGATGCCGAGATCCTGGGCCGGGCGAACGCCGCGGCGGCACTCCTGTCGGACGGCCTCGAGGGCGTGCTCGACGAGCCCCTGCTCCTCGTCCTCGACGATGTCCACGTCCTCGCCGGCGCCCCGGTCGCGTGGCGCCTGGTCGAGGCGCTCGTGCGGCTGGCCCCGTCGGACCTGCGCATCCTCATCACCTCGCGATCCGAGCTTCCCTTCGGCGTCGAGCGGCTCCGCGGCCAGGGCCAGGTGATGGACCTGGGCGGGAGCACGCTCGCCTTCACGGAACGCGAGATCGGGTCGCTGGTCGGGATCCTGCTCGGCGCCGAGATCCCCGACGTCGCCGATCGCGAGCAGGCGGCCGGGCGGATCCACGCCGCGACCGGCGGCTGGCCGGCGGCAGTCCGGCTTGCGATCGAGGCGGTCCGCGGCGCCGGACCGGGCGAGCACGGCGCCGTCCTCGACCGGCTCCAGCGTCCCGAAGGACCGCTGTTCGCCTATCTCGCCGAGGAGGTCGTGTCGGCTGCACCCGAGGCCACCCGCACCCTCGTCCGGCGGGCCGTCCACTTCGACCGGTTCAACGTGGCCCTGCTCGAGGCGGTCGGCGTCCCGGACGCGGCCCACACGATCGGCGAGCTCGCCAAGCGCGCGCTGTTCCTCCAGCCGCTGCCCGGCGAGCGCGGCTGGTTCTCGCTCCACGGCCTGATCCGCGAGTACACCCTTGCCCGCCTGCCGCTGCCGGAAGCCGAGGTCGGCGAGCTCCATCGAGCGGCGGCGGCCTGGTTCGAGGCCCAGGGCGTCCACGAGTCGGCGCTCGCGTCGTGGGTCGCGGCGGGCGATCACCCGGCGCTCGCCCGGTTCCTGGCGGAGCACGCCCAGTCCCTGGTCCTGGGAGGCGCGACCCGCCAGGTGGTCGAAGCCGCCGCTCCCCTGCCGGATGACCTGCGCGACGCGCGGATCGAGCGGGCCTGCGGCGAGGCGTCGCTCGTCCGCGGGGAGTGGCGCGACGCGATGAACCACTTCCGGAGGGCAGCCCGCCAGGACGGTCGGCTCGACGCGGCGACGGCCTGGCGGATGGGCCTCGTCCACGGCCTGCGGGGCGCATACGACGACGCGCTCGCGATCTACGCCCGGGCCGAGGTGGACGGCAGCCAGCCGATCGACGAAGCGCTCCTGTCGGCGTGGGTCGCCTCCGCCCATTACCACCGCGGCGATGTCGACGAAGCGCGGGTGGCAGCGTCCGCCGCACTCGCCCGGGCCACCGAGTCCGGCGATCATCGAGCGTTGGCCGCCGCCCACACGGCGCTCGGCAACAGCAACGAGCTGTCGAACAACCCGACCAACGCGGCGGCCCAATATGCCCTCGCGCTGACCGCCGCCGAGCGCGCCGGAGACGCCCTCCAGATCGTGCGGATCCTGAACGCCCGCGGCGCGCTCGAGCTGGAGCTCGGCCGGTTCGGGCCCGCACTCGAGGTCCTCGACGAGGCGGTCCGTCTCGGCGACGCGGTCGGCTTCGCTTCCTTCCATGCACGGGCCCTCGTGAACCGCGGCCGAGCGCGCCAGGGCGTCGGCCGCTTCGAGGAGGCGATGGCCGACTTCACCAACGCCCGCGACATCTACGAGCGGATCGGCTCGCCGTCGATCGCCTACGCCCTGACCCGCGAAGGCTCGATGCATGCCCTGCGCGGCGACGCCTACCTGGCTCGAGCCGCGTTCGAGAACGCGGTCCGGTCGGCTCGGTCGACGGGCGACAGCCAGGCCCTGGCGCCGGCCCTCATCGGGCTGGCCCAGGCCGTCGTGCTCGACGATCCGGCGGCCGGGGCCGAGCTGGCGGCCGAGGCGCTGGCCCTCGGGCGCGACCTGGCCCCGACGACGATCCTCCTCGGGGCGGGCCGGGTGGCGCTGGCGACCGGCGATCGGGCGGCCGCAGAGTCAATGGCCCACGACGCGACGACCGCCGCGCGGACCCGGCGTGACGACCCGGGCATGGCCGCCGGCCTCGAGCTGGAGGCCCTCACGGCGCTCGACCCGGAGCGGGCGATCAGCCTGGTCGAGGAGGCTGCGTCGGTCTGGATGCGCTCGCCGGCACCGTACGGCACGGCTCGCAACCGGCTCGTCTTCGCTCGGATCGCCGGCGGCGCCGAAGGTCGGGCGGCCGCCGTCGAGGCCGAGCGCGCCTTCCGGTCGATGGGCGCACGGGGACCGGCCGCCGACGCCGAGGAGATCATCGACGCGATCGATCGCGCGGCCCGTCCCCCGATCCGGATCCAGTCGCTCGGTCGCTTCCGCGTCCTCCGCGACGGCGACGTCGTCCCGACGACGGCGTGGCAGTCCAAGAAGGCCCGCGACCTCCTGAAGATCCTCGTCTCCCGCCGCGGTCGCCCGACGACCCGCGACACCTTCTTCGAGCTGCTCTGGCCGGACGAGGACCCCGAGCCGCTGGGCAACCGGCTGTCGGTGGCACTGGCGACGGTCCGGTCCGTGCTCGACCCGGAGAAGCGCCATCCGGCGGAGTGGTTCGTGCCGGCCGACAAGAGCGCGATCGAGCTCGACCTGGAGCACGTCGAGCTCGACGTCGAGCTGTTCCTCGGCGCGGCGGCCAACGCGACCCGCCTGGCACGGGGCGGCGACGCGTCCGGGGCGCGGGCAAGCCGCGAGCTGGCCGAGTCGCTGTACGGCGGCGACTTCCTCGAGGAGGACCCGTACGAGGACTGGGCCGTCGGGCTGCGCGAGGAGGCCCAGGCGACGTACATCGCCCTGGCCCGGACGCTCGCCGAGAACGCGGCGTCCGATGGCGACGCGGACGGCGCGACCCGCTTCTATCTCCGGATCCTCGAGCGAGATCCGTTCGACGAGGGCGCCCACCTCGGGCTCGTCGCGGCACTGCTCGCGGCCGGCCGCCACGGGGAGGCGCGCCGCCGCTACGGCTTCTATGCGACGAAGATGGAGGAGATCTCCGTCGAGGCCGCGCCATTCCCGGCGGCCGGCGGTGGCGACGCCGCAACCGGGCGCCGCGATCAGGCCGGATTGGAGTCGGTCCGAGGCTGACAGGCGCGGTGACCGAGGCCGCGGCGCTGGATGCGCCATCCGACACTCACGCGCGCATTCGGTCATGGCAACGCGGCATTCCTGCCCAATTGACGTCTCACGTGCGCGTGCGGCTCGGTTTCGGGTCGAATCGGGCCCGGCGACCGAGCTAGTGCCACCCCAGACTTCTACGCGGCGCTCGCAAACGGACTCACCCGACTGAACGAAACCAGCTTGACACGGTGTGATTTGATGCCCACGTAACGTTCAACGGTTGTTGAATGGTGTGTGAGGCATGAACGAGTGATCGAGACCCCGAGCGCCGCGGACCTGGCACCGGCCCCCGAGCGCGTCATCTCCGACGTCGAGACGCTCAAGGCGCTGTCCGATCCCGTCCGCCTCCGGATCCTCGAAACGATGATCCAGGCTGCCAACGAGGACTGGACGGTCAAGCGGATCGCCGCCGCGCTCGACGTTGGCCCGACCAAGCTCTATCACCACATGGCGATCCTCGAGGAGCGTGAGCTGATCCGGGTCGCCGGGACGCGGGTCGTGTCCGGGATCATCGAGACCCGCTACCGGGTGGCCCAACTCAGCGTCCGGCTCGACCGCGCCCTCCTGTCGGCGTCGACGCCCCCGGACCAGGCGACGGCCGCCGTCGAGGAGCTCCTCCGGTCGGTGTTCGATACCGCCCGCGACGACATCGGCCGCGCCGTTCGGAGCGGCGCGATGCCGATCGACCGCGAGGGCGCGCCCAGGCATGGTCTGTTGCGCCAGGAGCTGACGCGTCTGACATCGACGCGCGCGGCCGAGCTGATGGATCGACTCACGGCGCTCCTCGACGAGTTCGACAAGGACGCCGACGACCCCGACGGCACCCCGTTCGGCCTGCTGCTCGCCATGTACCCCGTCGGCGACACCCGCCACGACACCACCGCCGAAGTCACCCCGGGCCCGTCCGATGACTGACCCATCCGCACCGGTCGCGGCGCCGCTCGGCGTCCGCGCCATCCTCCGGATCCGCGACTACCGGGTCCTCTGGCTGGGCCAGCTGGTGAGCGAGGCCGGCGACGGGCTGACGAACCTGACGCTCCTCCTCCTGGTCAACGCCCTGACCGGCTCGACCGCCGCGCTGGCCGGCATGGCGATCGTCCTCGCGATCCCGCCGCTGACGATCGGGCTCGTCGCCGGCACGTACGTGGACCGGATGGACCGCCGCCGGATCATGCTCGCGTCCGATCTCCTGCGGGCGGTCGTCGTGCTGGGCTTCATCCTCGTCGGCAGTGGCGACCAGCTCTGGCTGCTGTACATCCTGGCCTTCACCCAGTCCGCCGTCGGGACGTTCTTCGCCCCGGCTCGCGGTGCGATTCTGCCCCGGGTCGTCCCGCGCGAAGGGCTGCTGGCGGCGAACTCCCTGGCCCAGGCGACCCGGGTCGTGTCGGGTGTCGTCGGCGCCGGGCTGGCCGGGCTGATCGTCGGCGTGGCCGGGACGTTCTGGCCGGCGTTCATCCTCGACTCGGCGTCCTTCCTCGTCTCGTTCCTGCTCCTCGTCCGGCTGCCGGCCGCCCTCGGTCGGATCCAGGACGCCGGCCATGCCGCGGCCGGCGTCCGGAGCGCCCTCCTGGTCGGCTTGCGGACCATCGGCCGGTCGCGCGTCCTCTCGACCACGGTCCTTGCCCTGGCCGTGTCGATGCTCGGGCTCGGAGCGGTGAACGTCCTGTTCGTGCCCTTCGTCGTCGACACCCTGCAGGTCGGTGCCATCTGGCTCGGCCCGGTCGAGTTCGCCCAGAGCGCGTCGATGATCCTGGCGTCGACCCTGATCTCCTTCCTTGCCCGGCGTCTCGCCCCGAGCTCGATCGTCACCATCGGCATGGCCGGAGTCGCGGTCGTGATCGGGCTGGCCGGGGCCGTCGGGGCGATCTGGCAGCTGCTCGTCCTGATGTTCGTGCTCGGCTGGTTCCTGGTCCCCCTCCAGGCGGCGATCTCGACGATCGTCCAGCAGTCGACGCCCGACGGGGAGCTCGGGCGGGTCCTGTCGGTCCTGCAGGCCGCGATGTCCGCGACGAGCGTCCTGTCGATGGGCTTCGCCGGGATCGCCGGCGACGTCATCGGGATCCGCGAGGTCTTCTTCGTCGCCGGCGTCATCACGGGACTCGGGTTCCTCGTCGCCCTGTTCGGCTACCGCCGGAACGACGCCGCGCCCGATGCCGCGGCCCGCGACGCCGTCCCGAATGACCCAGTGCCCGCCGCCTGAGGATCGTCATCCGTCCAGCCGGGGCCCGGCCGGACGTTCGGCCGGATTGTCGACGCAGGACCGCTGGCCGCGCCGAAGGCGGACCGTACGGTACGTCCATGAGCGATCAGACGATCGCCGCTGAAGGACCGAAAGGAGACGTCCCGAATGACCGCCCAGACGCAGCGCCTCGAGACGGACCTGCCCGGCGCCTTCCCGGCGTTCCTGCTGGTCCTCGCTCTCGTCCTCGCCCTGCTCGGGGTCGTCGCCCAGGCGGCGTTCGCCTAGCAGGTCGCGCCGGCCGGGCCCATCGTCGCACGGACGGCGACCCGGACCGAGCACGCGAGCTCCACGGCCCTGGCGGGTTCACGATGCGGTGAACCCGACCAGGGCCTCCGCATTCCCACGCCGGTCGCGCTCTCGTGGGGCCGCCGTCCCCCGCAGGCGCGTCTACGACGGATGACGCGCCCGGCCGTGGACCGAACGTCGCAGGCCGCCAGCCCACCTGGGTCGATGGCGAGCCGGATGGTGCGGGTCGAGGATGGCGTCAGACCCGACCGCATCCGTCGGGCGCCAGTTGGAGATCCGAGCCGTGCGCACGATCAAGCTCTGCGCCACAGCGCACGCCTCGTCCGCCACGACGGCGGGCGGACGGCCCACGACCCTGCTCGAGGCGATCCGCCGGTCGGCCATCGAGATCGAGCGGTCCGGTCGCGTCCGCCGCCCGCTCCCGCTGCCCGCCCGACAGGGAACGACCGCGTTCGCCTGAGCGAACGCGGTCGTCACGTTCCGTTGCCGTCAGTTCTGAGGAGCGCGGCCCCAGCCGGTCAGCCTCCGGGCGTCAGCCGCCGGCCGAGCGCCAGGACGACGCTTCCATCCCGATGTCGCCGATGACCGATCGGTAGTACTTGCCCGCAGCCTGCGGATCCATGATCGCGCGGCGGCCCGGCGTCCGGGTCGAGTTGAAGCTGAGCGGGTAGCGCCCGACCTTCGACGGGTCCGACCAGAAGATCTCGCTGATGTTCCGATCGCTCTTGAACAGGCCGTACAGGATGTACGACGCGCTGCTGTGGCCCTGGGCGAACACGGCCCGAGCGCCTGTGCGGAGGAAGCCGGCACCGTAGTTGTCGACCCGCTTGATCCCCGTCCAGCGCGACGGCAGCGCCCGGCCCGGCTCCGAGTTCCCTGACGCGTAGCACAGGCGATTCAGGATCACGACCGAGTTCGGGGCGAAGTTCAGGTAGCGGTCGACGTAGTACTCGCCGTAATACTTGTGCGACGAGCTGCCGTCGTAGGAGTTGAGCCCGAGGCCGTCCTTCGAGTACTTGCTGAAGGCGCCGTAGGGGCTCGGGTAGCCGTTGCCGTGGCCCAGGTAGATGAAGACGTTGGCTCCCTGACTGGCACTCCTCACCCGCGCCCACGTCGCGTGGGGGGTGTAGATCTCGTAGACCGATGCGCCATAGGAGCGGGCCTGGGCGGCGAGCTTCTTCGCGTTGTAGATGTAGTCCTTGGTGCTCGAGCCGGCCGGGCCGACGACGATGACGACCTTCTTGCCCGCTGCGGCAACCTGCTCGGGATGGGCGGCCAGCCCGCCGACGGCAAGGACCGAGGCGATGGCAGCGATGGCGACGAACCGAAGCGCTCGGAACGATGGCTGACGAGACGCCCGCTGGGCGCCTTCCTTGGGCAACGGCAACGCTCTTGCCTCCTCTCCGCCGGAACACCGCGCAGGGGCACGGTGACGGTGGGTGGTGCCGCCGGCGACAGGGACAAGCACGCAGACGCGACGGGCGCGCAGCGCGAGATGGGGGCAGTCGGGGTGAGGTCCGACCGGAGGCGGGGTGTCGCGCCGGATCAACGTGGTGATCGGGCCGCGACCGAGGTCGACAGGGTCCTGCCGTGGGGGGCGGCGTCTTCTGTTTTCAGCCTGTCTGCCTGGGATGAATGGCCCGGGGGCCTTGCGAAAGTATGCCAGCCCATCCCCGGATGCGCGTCCCCCAGATGCACCATGCCCGATGGGGCCGATGGGACGGGGTCCCCGCACGAACGTTGACCGGATGCCCCCACGGCGCCGCGATCGGCTATGCTCGCGACGATCCGGGCTCGCACCGCGCCGTTTGCACGGCGTCAAGGGAGGCGAGCAGGAGCCGTTCACTTGCCCCGCTCACGCGCCCAATCGCGCGATGCGGCGCACCAGGAGTTTGATGACCTTCGATACCCTCGGCCTGTCGGCCGACCTGCTGCGAACCGTGACAGAAGAGGGCTATACCGAGCCCACCCCGGTCCAGGAACGGGCCATCCCCCTCGTCCTCCAGGGCAGAGACATCCTTGCCGCCGCTCAGACCGGCACCGGCAAGACCGCGGCGTTCACCCTGCCGATCCTCGATCGCCTCCGGCAGCACGCCAACACGTCGTTCTCACCGGCCCGCCATCCGGTCCGGGCGCTCATCCTGGTCCCGACGCGCGAGCTCGCGGTCCAGGTCGACGAGAGCGTCCAGACGTACGGCCGGACCGTGCCGCTCCGCTCGACCGTCGTCTACGGCGGGATGCCGATGGATCCCCAGATCAAGGCCCTCCGAGGCGGCATCGAGATCCTCGTCGCGACACCCGGCCGGCTGCTCGACCTCGTCGGCCAGAAGGTCGCCAACCTCGGCCAGGTCGAGATCCTCGTCCTCGACGAGGCGGACCGGATGCTCGACATGGGCTTCCTGCCGGACATCCAGCGGATCATCGCCCTCCTCCCGGCGAAGCGCCAGAACCTGATGTTCTCGGCGACGTTCGCCGACGAGATTCGGCGGCTGTCGAAGACGATCCTGCATGATCCGGTCGAGGTCGAGGTCGCCCCGCGCAACGCGACCGTCGAGGCCATCCACCAGCTCGTCTACGTCGTCGATCGCGACCGCAAGGAAGAGCTGCTCGCCCACCTGATCCGCAAGGACGACCTGCGCCAGCTGCTCGTCTTCAGCCGCACGAAGATCGGCGCGACCCGGCTCGCGACCTGGCTCGACCGGCAGGGCCTCAACGCCGTGGCGATCCACAGCGATCGCTCCCAGCCCGAGCGGACGCGCGCCCTCGAGGAGTTCAAGTCCGGCGAGATCCGGGTGCTCGTCGCGACCGACGTCGCGGCCCGCGGGCTCGACATCGAGGATCTCCCGTACGTCGTGAACTTCGAGCTGCCGTGGAACCCGCAGGACTACGTCCACCGGATCGGCCGGACCGGCCGGGCCGGCGCGACGGGCGAGGCGATCAGCCTGGTGTGCATCGACGAGACGGACCTCCTGCGCGGCGTCCAGCGGCTCCTCCGCAAGGCGATCCCGTGGACGGTCGAGGACGGGTTCACCCCGGATCGCAACGTCGAGCCGCGGCCACTCCGCGGCGGTGACATGACCAGCGGCGCTCGCGGCGGTTCGCGGGGTGGCGCCCGCCCGACCCATCACCCGCATCGCAAGCCGGTCCAGTACCGGGCCGGGGCGGGCCGCTCCTAGGCGGTCGTCGTGGCCGGGGTCGGCGACGCCGACAGCTCTGGCGACGCGAGCGGGGCCGTCCCGGGAGTCGGTTCGACACCCCCGCCGCCGGTCTGCTCGTGGCTGTCCGGTCACGATCATCTCCGCTCCTGGGAAGAAGAACCCGAGCATCAGGTCGGCCGCGACGCGGTCGACGACGTAGCGGTTGACGTAGGCGGCCGTCTGGTTGACCGCGGGTCCGTCGGGGTCGCCGAGGAGCGCGATCCGGACGTCCCGCAGGTGCACGAAGGCGCCCGTCGGCCGGGCCAGCGCCCGACCCGGATCGAAGCCCGGCATCGTCGGCATCTGGCCGGTGACGCGGTACGGCCCGATGTCCAGGGTGATGTCGTGCCACTGGGCGTGGACGGGGCCGTCCTCGATCTCCTCGGACACCGCCAGGTACAGGTCGTCCTCGACGACCGAGACCTGACCGGCGGGCTGGGCGGGTGATCCATCGAGGGGATGCCACGCAGCCTGCTCGACGAGCACGTCGAGCCCGCTCTCGAGGATCTCGCGCAGCCGCCCGGCTCGCGCGACCACCCCGATCGCCACACCCGCGAGCTCATAGATCTCGACCCGGATCGGCATTCCCCGTTTCCCTTCCCGGCAGGGAGCCGAGTGTGCGCCGCTCTCGGGCATGGTGCATGACCCATCGGTACTCGGCGCTGCGGTCCCTTCGTCCGGTGGGTCGGCGAGCGTCGCGGGCCGATCAGCCGGCAACGGAGCAGAGCGGGCAGGACCGCGGCAGCGGGCGGGCCTGGGCGAGCAGCGCCCGGAGGATCACCCCCGGATCGGCCCGGCTCTGGTTGGTCAGGACCGCGATCGTGAGACCGTCGAGCGGGAAGTGGCGCACGACGGACCGGAAGCCGAGCAGCCGGCCGCTGTGGCCGAGCGCCGGATGGCCGTCGATCGAGATCGCCTGGATCCCATAGCCGTACGCCACGCCGGGCAGGTAGCTGGTCGTCTTCGAGAATCCGCTCAGGAGCATCGCCGTGCCCGTCGGGCCGAGCACCCGGCCGGTGTAGAGCTCGCGTCCCCAGGTGACCAGGTCGGCGGCGGTGCCGGCCATCGAGCCCGCGCCGGCCGCGGCCGTGATGACCGATCGGAACGGGGCGAGCCCGGTGCCGTCCGACAGGTCGATCGGCCGGACGGTGATCTTCGTCCCGGGTAGCCGGTACCCGTGGGCGAGCGTCGCCCGGGACGCCTCGACGGCCTGGTACCAGGTCGCAGCGAGACCGGCCGGCTCCAGCAGGCGGATCCGGATCGCATCGGCCAGGGTCTGCCCCGTCAGCCGCTCGGCGATCAGGCCGAGCAGGAGATAGTTCGTGTTCGAGTAGTGCCACGCCGCGCCCGGCGCGGACAGCCGCTTGCCGACGTAGCGCAGTGTCCGATCGACGGTCCAGGCGACGCTCGGCTTGCCCTGGAGCGGGCCGTCGATCTTCGGGTTCAGGAAGTAGTCGGCCAGGCCGCTCGTGTGGTTCAGGAGCATGCCGACGGTGATCCGGCGATCGATCGGCAGCCGGAGCGGCGGGAGGAGGCCGGCGGCCGGGTCGGTCAGCCGCAGGCGACCCTCTCCGACGAGCTGCAGGATCAGCGCCGACGTGAACGTCTTGCTGACGCTGGCCAGCGCGAACGCCGTGTCGCTCGTGACCCTCGTCTTCGACGCGACGATCGCGAGGCCGCTGGCGCCGGTCCAGCGCGTCCCGTCCGGGAACACGATCGCGGCCGACACGCCGGGCATCCCGAGCTTCGCCCGCAGCCGGTCGAGCGTCGCCTGGAGGCGGGTTTCGAGCGCCACCGCGCCCGGATCGAGGGGCGAGGGCGACGGCGGCGACAGCGACGGCGACGGCGAGCCCGGCCCGGACGAGGCGGTCGGCCCCGGCGAGTTGGCGGGGCGCGGCGACGGCAACGGCGACGGTGTGCCGCCGCTCGGTCCGGCCGCCGGCGATCCGAGCGCGGCCGGCGCCGACGGGACCTCCGAGCCGAGCCCGGAGCCGCCTGCTGCGATGCCCGGCGGCGGTCCGACGAGGCCGGTGGCGGTCCGGACGACGCCGACACCGAGCACGGCCAGCCCGGCGACGGTCGCGAGGAGTGCCCCGCCCACGCGCCCGGGCCTCCGGCGCAATCGACGCGTGCGGCCGAGGTCGGCGGCACGGTCCGCGGCGGGCTCCGCAGCAGGTTCGGCGGCAGGGATGGCCATGTCGGTGCGACGATACCCCCGCTGGACGGCGACGCCGTCGAGGTCCGGCCGACGATGGATGGAGGCAGCATGGTCCGATCGCTCGGGTTCCTTGGCGTCCGGACGAGCGCCGTTCGCGGAGAAGACCGCGCTCGATCGCGACGTGCTCGGCCTCGAGCCGATCGTCGACCGGCCCGGTGCCGCCTGGTTCAAGGCCGACGACGGCGCGGCGATCCAGGTCTACGCCGCCGACGACGCCGTCCACGACTGCTTCGGATCCGGACCGGTCGTCGGGCTCGTTGTCGACGACTTCGAGGCTCGCCGGGCCGCGATGGTCGCCGCCGGCATCGACTTCATCGGCGAGCCGCAGCACGACGGCGGGCTGGCGTGGAACCACGAACGCGCGGCGGACGGCAACGTCGACGAGATCATCGGGCCGGACCGAGGCGCCGCGTGACCGGCGAGCGGAGCGCGACCTCGACGGCGGCCGACAACGGAGCGGCCGCCCTGTTCCGGACCGTCGGCCTCATGGCCGACGGACCCGTCGTCTGGGGCCGGCCGGTGCCGGCCCGCGGCTCGGGCGTATTCGTCGTCGAGCTGCCGGCGCCTCTCCATCACGCACCCCTCGAGCTCACCCGGATCGGGAAGTGGCTCGAGCTGGTGCCGGGCCTGCGCCTCGACGGCGAGCATCCGACGTCGCGTGCCCTCGCCGCTCGGCTCGAGGCGTTCTGGCTGCCCTCGAGCCGGGTCCTGTTCGTCGGCACGACCGACGGCTCGATCGGCGGCCGGATCGAGGCGATCCGGAACACGGTCCTCGGCGCGCGCCGGCCGCATCCCGGCGGCCACTGGCTGCATGCCCTGACCGGGCTCGACAACGCCCGGGTCTGGTGGGCGGCCACCAACGCGATCGAGGAATCGGAGGACGCGCTCCTGACCGCCTTCGCCGAGACGATCCCGCCGGCCGAGCGGGCCGCCCTCCACGACTCATCGGTGGTCCTGCCGTTCGCCAACCTCCGGACCGCGACCGGCGAGCGCAAGGCGACCGGCCTGGCCAACTCGCTCGTCCCGGCCGACCCGGTTCGACCGAGCCCGGCCGGGCGGGTGGTCGACGTCGCGCCGGGCGCAGCCGACGGCGCCGGCAGCGTGACCGGCCGCGCGGCCGGGGGCACGATCCGACGGGCGCCGCGAGCGGCTGGGTCGGCTCCGGCCCGGCCACGGGCGACGTCGGCGACGCCGCGCTCGACGGCCGCCCGGCGGAAGCCGGGTGACCGCCCGGCCACGGAGACGACGTGGGTCTCGGCCGAGGGCCTCGAGCGGCTGAAGGCCGAGCATGCCGAGCTGACCGGGGTGAAGCGCCCCGAGGTGATCGGCCGGATCAAGTCGGCCAAGGAGCTCGGCGACCTCAAGGAGAACGCGGACTACACCTCGGCCCGCGAGGAGCAGTCGTTCCTCGAGGGCCGGATCGCCCAGATCGAGGCCACGCTCCGGGTCGCGACCGTGATCGAGACGCCGGTCGAGGCGGCGGACAGGGTGACGCTCGGCTCGACCGTGACCGTCGAGGACGACACCGGAGCGCGGATGACCTACGTCGTCGTCGGCTCGTCGGAGGCCGATCCCGCCGCGGGCCGGATCTCGAACGTGTCGCCGGTCGGGCGGGCACTGATCGGGCGATCGGCCGGTGACGATGTCGCGGTCGCAGCGCCGCGCGGCGAGGTCCACTACCGGATCGTCGAGCTGGCATGACGAAGCCCCGACCGGGGTCACCGGTCGGGGCTCATCGCGGTCGAGGGGATGCGGGGGATCCATGCCGCTCGCCGTGGTCAGGGAGCACGGTCGGGCGACGGACGGACCGTCGGTGCAGCCGAGGGGGAGATCTCGGCCGCCTCTGGATGATCGGTGGCGCGACCATCCGGCGACCACCGACGAGCGGCGCCGATCGCCGTCGTCAAGCGGCGGTCGTCATCCGTCCAACGCGGAGCGGAGAGCCCGGGCGGCCGGCCGCCCGCCGGCGGGTGGGGCGCGCGCCCGCTCTCGACCGCCGGCGACGAGGTCAGGCGGGGCGAGGGCGCCCGCGGAACAGCCCGAACAGGACGACGACGACGCCGGCCCCGATCAGGACGACCGGTCCGATGTCGGTGCTCAGGAACGGCGTGCCGGACAGCCCGATGACGCCTTCGAAGAACAGCCCGAACGCCACGAACAGGCCCAGCCCGGAGCCGAGTGACCGGAGGCCGTTGGTGATCAGCCCCTGGTCGCGATGGCTGAGGCCGTAGGCCAGGAGGCCGATCCCGGTGCCGCCCGGCCCGACGAGCGCCCAGGCATACGCCCAGGTCGCCCACAGGCCGGTGGCGTTCTGGACGGCGAGGATGAGCCCGACCACGGTCGTGATCCCGCCTCCGACCGCCAGGCCGACGCCCTCTCGCCCGGTCGTCGTCACGCCCCAGATCAGGACCAGGACGCCGGGCACGATCACGAACAGCGGCCAGCCGGCGTCGGCGAGATCGATGTCCGTGACGCGATCGAGCAGGAACAGCCCCCCGAGCGCGATCAGGACGAGCCCGAGGATCACGCCGCCGCGATTGTCGGCGGGCTGCTGGCCGGTCATCGTCGCGGCGACCGGCAGGAGGCGGTCACGCGCGTCCGGCCGGGCGGCAACCGGTCATCGTCGCGGGCTCTGACGCCGGCCGGCCACGGTCAGTCGCGGACCGGCTCGGCGAGCTTGTGCTCGACCGCCCACAGCGCCGCCTGGGTCCGCGACGCGAGCCCGAGCTTGCCGAGGATGTTCGAGACGTAGGTCCGGGCGGTCCGCTCGGTGATGAACAGGGCCGACCCGATCTCCTTGTTGCTCATCCCCTGGCCGAGCAGCCGGATGACGTCCTTCTCGCGGTCGGTGAGGGGCTCGACGGGCTCGCCCTCGCCGCTCTTCCGGGCCCGCATCCGCTGGGCGAGGAGCCGGGCGACAGCCGGGTCGAGATGGACCTCGCCGGCGAACGCGGCACGGACCGCGGTGGCGACCTCCTCGGCCTCGGCATCCTTGAGGACGTAGCCCGACGCGCCGGCCTCGAGGGCGGCGGTGACCTTCTCCTCCTCGATGAAGCTGGTCATCGTGACGATCTCGGTCTCGGGCCGCTCGGCCTTGATCCGCCCGATCGCGGTGACCCCGTCCATGTTCGGCATGAGCAGGTCCATCAGGACGACGTCCGGCTCGAGGCGGCGGGCCATAGCCACGCCCTCGCTGCCGTCGGCGGCCTCACCGACGACTTCGATGTCGTCCTGGAGGTCGAAGAAGACACGCAGGCCCATCCGGACGACAGCATGGTCGTCGACGATCAGGACGCGGATCCGGGAGTTCTCCTCCACGTGGCCTCCGTTGGGGATCGGCTGAGCGCCGCGGGTCGAGGATGCGCTGGGCGCGGTCGAGTCTAGCAAGGTGGAGCCCTCCGCCGGTCTCAGGCGAGCGAGCGACGGGTCGTTGCGACGACGGCGTCGATCAGCTCGTGGGGCCGGAATGTCTTGCGTGCGTAGGCGTCGGCGCCGCTCGTCAGGTCGGCCGTCTCGGACCAGTTCAGGACGAGGACGCGGGTGGCGGGCGCGACCGCCCGGATCCGGGTGATGAGCGCGGCGCCGTCGGTGCCCGGCAGGCGGGGATCGACGACGACGACATCGGGCGCCGTCTCGGCGGCGAGGAGGACGGCGCCGTCGGCGGTCCCGGCGGTGCCGATCACGAGGCACTTCGCACCGATCTTCAACAGGCCGGCGAGACTCTCGCGGACGCGGTCGTCGGAGTCGACGAGGAGCACGCGGAGCGGAGCCGGCGCTGCAGCAGGGTCGGTCATGCGTTGAGTGTCGGTTGACCGACCCGCAGCCGACAGGGATGGACGTCCCGAATCGACGTACGTCATTCCGCCAGTTGCATCTGGTACGGGTTGGGGAGAGCCCGGTCGGGCCCTCGTGTTCGCGCGGTCGTCAGTCGGCGCGGATCGACTCGCCCGGCGAGGCGGCTGCGCCCGCGGCGACGGCCGCCGAGCCGGCCGCCCGCTCGATCGCTTCGGGCGGAACCACCACCTCCACCGTCGTTCCCTCCCCCGCCCGCGACGTGACCGTGTACGTGGCCCCGATCCTGTCGGCCCGGGCCCGCATCCCGGTGATGCCGAGATGTCCGTCCGGCACGGCGGTCTGGTCGAAGCCCTTGCCGTCGTCACGGATCCGGAGGACGACATCGGACCCGCGGCGATCGAGCGCCAGCTTGACCTGGCGCGCCCCGGCGTGCTTCACGACGTTGTGGAGCGCCTCCTGGGCGATCCGGTACAGGACCTCCTCGACCTCGAGCGGCAGCCGCTCGGTCAGCTCGCTGGTCACGACCACCGGCAGCCCGATCCGACCCTGGAGGGCCGTGGTGTGGGTCCGAAGCGCCGGCAGCAGGCCGTCGTGCTCGAGGTTGCCCGGCCGGAGCTCGAAGATCAGGGCTCGCATCTCGGCCAGGGCCTCGCGCTGGAGATCTCGCAGCGAGGTCAGCTTCTCCTTGGCCACGGCCGGGTCGCGGTCGATCAGCAGCTCGACCGAGCGTGTGACGAGGGTCATCGAGAACAGCGCCTGGGTGACGGAGTCGTGGAGCTCGCGGGCGAGATGGGCGCGCTCCTGGCTCGACGACAGCTCGGCGGCCTGGCGGCGGAGATCGCGCTCGAGCCGCTCGCGCTCGGTGATGTCGCGGGTCGCCCCGTGGATCCCGGCGAACGCGCCGTCGACGGTCGTCCCGATCGAGCTCACCTCGACCGGCACCGCGCCGCCGTCCTTGCGGCGGAGCTCGAGCTTCACGACCTGACGGGTCGCCGGATCGGCGAGGAGGGCGTTCCAGCGCTCGGCCGCCGCGGGCACCGACGGCGGGTCGACGACGAGCGAGAAGTGGTTGCCGGTGTACTCGGCCGGCGTGAACCCGGTGATCCGCTCGATCGAGTCCGAGACGTACGTGAACACCCCCTCGGCGTCGGTCGAGAAGATGATGTCGGGCGAGTTCTCGACGAGGAATCGGTAGCGCTCCTCGGATTCGCGCAGCTCGCGCTCGAGGCGCTCGCGTTCGGTGACGTCGCGGGCGGCGCCCTGGATCCCGGCGAACCGGCCGTCGCGCCGGATCCCGACCGAGCTCACCTCGAACGGTCGGAGCCCGCCGTCGCCGGTCCTCAGATTGATCCGATTCGTCAGCTCCAGGTCCGGGTTGTCGGCGAGCATCGCGAAGCGCTCGCCGGGGACCTCGCCGGGTGGGTAGTCGATCAGGTCGACGAACTGCGTCCCGACCAGCGCCTCCGGAT
Organism: uncultured Chloroflexia bacterium; assembly: GCA_963746075.1. GTDB lineage: Bacteria > Chloroflexota > Limnocylindria > Limnocylindrales > CSP1-4 > CF-46. The sequence continues at coordinate 583,745 of CAVUZY010000004.1, read as the reverse complement.
CGATGCCGAGCGACCGCCGGACGGTCTCGGAGACGTACGTGAAGCGGCCATCCGGATCGATCGCGAAGATGATGTCGGGCGAGTTCGCGATCAAGAACCGGAAGCGCTCCTCCGAGGCGCGCAGCTCGCGCTCGAGCCGATCGCGCTCGCTCATGTCGCGGACGCTGCCGTTGGCGCCGGCGAACTGGCCGGCCTCGTCGCGCGTCGCGAAGGCGATGAACTCGGCCGGGACCGGGTGGCCGTCGCGGTGGAGGAGATTGACCCGGCCGCGCAGCTCGCGGCCGCCGGACACGTCCTCGCCCGCGGGGCCGTCGATGCCGGCGGTCCAGTCGATCTCGGCGACCTCGCGCGACGACTCGTGGACGAGCGCGCCGAAGTGCCTGCCGAGAAGCTCGTCCGCCGCCCAGCCGGTCAGGCGCCGGCTCGTCGAGTCCGACACGAACGTGAACCGGGCGTCGGCGTCGATCGACCAGACGAGGTCCGGCGAGTTCTGGACGAGATGACGGTAGCGGCCCTCCGACTCGCCGAGGAGCTCGTACAGGTTCGAGTTCGCGAGGGCGATCGCGGCCTGGTCGGCGAGGCCCTGGAGGAGGTCGAGCTCGTCGGGCAGGATCTCGCGCGGCTCGGCGTACGAGATCGCGAGCGTCCCGATGACCTCGCCGGCCGGGGCCCGCAACGGGGCCGCGGCCATCGCCCGCAGCCCGAGCCGGTCGGCCGCCTCGTCGTCGCCGGGCTCGTGCGGGATCCGCGGATCGGCCGGGTAGTCGTACGTCCAGATCGGGCGGACCTCCTCGGCCGCGAGCCCGTTGATCCCGCCGCCCAGCGGGAAGGTCATCTCCTTCAGCCACGACTCGGTGTCGACGTCCATCCCGCCGGCGACGATGACCGGGACGAGGTACGTACCGTCCTCCGACATCCGGGTCAGGTGGGCCCCGTCCGAGCGAAGCAGGCGGCGCGATTCCTCGACGACCCGGGCAAGGATCTCGCTGGGGTCGCCGAGCGACGTGATCCGGGCCGAGATGTCGCGCAGCGACCGTTCCGTCTCAGCCCGGGCCTCGAGCTCGATCTGCGACTTCTCCAGCTCGTCGATCAGGCTGGCGTTGAGCATCGCGATCGCGGCCTGGTCGGCGAGAGCGCCGAGCAGGTTGGCGTGGTCCTCGCCGAACCGGCCGGGCTCGGGCGAGAACACGGCGATCGTGCCCAGAGCGCCTCGCTCCGAGACCAGCGGGGCGATGGCGATCGATCGGAGCCCGAGGGACCGGGCGGCCTCGGCCGCGTCGGCGTCGATCGTGAACCGGTCGTCGTCGAGATAGTCGACGGTGAACAGGGGCGCCCGCCCGGACAGCGCGCGCCGGACGATGTCCTCGCCGACCCGGCTGCCGGACCAGCGCTCCGTCCGGTCCGGGTCGAGGCCGGCGACATAGCCCACCGAGATCGAGCCGCTGATCGGGTCGAGGAGGTCGATGATCGCGCCATCGGAGTCGAGGAGGCGGGCGGCCTCGTCGGCGACGTGCTGGAGGAGCTCGCCGGTCTCCCGGATCGCCGTGATCCGGGCCGCGATCTCGCGCAGCGACTGCTCGGTGCCGGCCCGCCGGCCGATCTCCCGGCGGGATCGATTGAGCTCCTCGATCAGGCGGGCGTTCGTGATGGCGATGGCGGCCTGCGCGGCGAGCGAACGGATGACGCCGGCATCGTCGTCGTCGAATGCCGCCGACCGGGTCGAGTACACCTCGAGCGCACCGAGCGGGCCGCTCTCGCCGCTGACCGGGGCGATGATCATCGAGCGGTAGCCGGTGCCGTCGAAGAAGCGGTCGTTGATCTCGGAGTCCGGGAACAGGCGCTTCGGGTCGTCGGACGCCGTGATCACCCGGTTCTCGGCGACGGCCTGGCCGCTCGCGCCGACGCCGACCGGGATCGTCATGTTCGCGATCTCGTCGGCCGTGAAGTGGTGGGCGACGCCGGCGTCGAATGCCCAGCGCAGGGTCTCGCCGTCCGGCTCGACCAGGTCGAGGACGGAGCCGTCGGCGCCGACGAGCCGGCGCGCCGCGTCGACGACCTGCTGGAGCAGCGCTCCCGGATCGCGGGTGGCGGTGATCTGGGCGGCGATCTCGCGCAGGGACTGCTCGGCATCCGCGCGGCGGGCCAGCTCGGTGCTCGACGCGTCGAGCTCCTCGATGAGCCGCGCGGTCTGGATCCCGATCGAAGCCTGGGTCGCGATCGCCTCGAGCAGCCGCGCTTCCTCCTCGCCCCAGGCGTGGAGGCGGGTGGTGTAGATCGTGATCGCGCCGAACGGCACGCCTTCGCCGAGGAGCGGCCCCGACATCACCGAGTTGATGTTGGCCTGAGCCGCGAACGCGTCGGGGCCCGAGCCGTGGACGAACGAGGGGTCGTTGATGTAGTCGCCCGTCCACGCGACGCGGCGCTCGATGACCGCGATGCCGGACACGCCCTCGTCGATCTTCTCGTCGTGGAAGAGAGCATCGTGCTCCGTGGCCATGTCCGGCCAGTCCCACTTCTCGTTCGGCGTGGTCGTCGCCGAGTGGTAGGCCCAGCGGAGCAGCCCGGAGCGGTCATCGATGAGGTCGATCCGGGCTTCGTCCGCGTCGAGCAGGCGGGCCGCCTCGTCGACCGTCCGCTGGAGGACGTCCTGGGCGCCACGGGTGGCGCTGATCCGGGCGGCGATCTCGCGGACGGCCCGCTCCTCGTCGGCCCGCCGGGCGAGGGTCGAGCGCGAGGCGTTGAGCTCGGCGATCAGGCGGGCGTTCTGAATGGCGATCGCGGCCTGGTCGGCGAGCGCCTGGAGCAGGGCCGACTGGTTGTCGTCGTAGTGATCCGCCAGCTCGCTGCTGACCGAGATCGCGCCGAGCGGCCCGGCCTCGCCGAGGAGCGGCGCCGACAGCACCGAGCGGAAGCCGGTCGCCTCGACCAGGGCGTCGCTGCGTGGCACGTGGGTGAACCGGTCGTCGGTCAGGTAGTCGCCGGTCCGGAAGGCCGTGCCGCTCCGGACGGTGAGCCCGGCGATCCCCTCCCCGACCTGGAACTCGGCGTCGAACCCGGTGTCGCGGGTCCGGATCGCGTCCTCGCCGGATGCGTACGCCCAGCGGAGCGTCACGCCGTCGTCGTCGAGCATGTCGATCCGGGCCGAGTTGGAGGCGAGGAGGCGGCGGGCCTCGTCGACGGTCTTCTGGAGGATCGCCTCGACGTCGCGCAGGGCGGAGATGTCGGCGGCGATCTCGCGCACGGACTTCTCGGCGTCGGCGCGGCGGGAGATCTCCTCGCGGGACCGGCCGAGCTCGTCGATCAGGCGGGCGTTCTGGATCGCGACGACGACCTGGTCGGCGAACGCCGCCATGAGCGCGGCGTCTTCGTCGTCCCAGGCGTCCTCGCGGGTCGTCGCGACCTTGAGGATGCCGAGCAGGTCCGTGTCCGACATCAGCGGCGCGGCGACAACCGAGTGGATCCCGGTCCGCTCGACGAAGCCATCGGACGCGGCGATGTGGTGGATCCGCTCGTCGTTCAGGTAGTCGCCGGTGATGACCACCCCGCCGGCGTCGATCGCCGCGCCGTTGATCCCGACGCCGGCGTCCGTGCCCTGGGTCGTGCCCGGCAGCGCAGCGCCGAACAGGCCCTCTCCCGACGCAGTCGTCCAGCGGATCAGGCCGGTGGCGGGGTCGACGATGTCCAGCTGCGACCGCTCGCCGTTCAGGAGGCTCCGTCCCGCGTCGGTCACATGCTGGAGCAGGTCGGTAGGATCGGTGATCGCGGTGATCCGGGTTGCGATCTCGCGCAGCGCCTGTTCCGCCTTGGCGCGCCGTCCGATCTCGACCGACGACCGCTCGAGGGCCTGGATCAGGCGCGAGTTGTGGATGGCGATCGACGCCTGGTGGGCAAGGGCCTCGGCGAGCTCGACCTGGTCCGGCCCGAACACCTCGGTGTCGATGCTCCCGACCTGGAGCACGCCGAGCAGCTCGTCCTCGGCGATCAGCGGGATGATCACCAGCGACCGGATCCCGTCCTCACGGACGGCCGCATCGAGGTCCGGGACGTGCTCGAACGAGTCGTCGCCGAAGTAGTCCTGGACGATGACGGTCCGACGCTCCTGGATCGCCTTGCCGGACGCTCCGAACAGGTATGGCTGGCCGTCCTCGTCGACGGCAGCGCCGCCGATGTGCGGCCCGGCGCCCAGGAACGTGTAACCGACGCGGCCCGCCCCGCGGCCGATCAGGTCGATTCGGACCCGTTCCGCTCCGAGCAGTCGCCCGGCCTCGTCGACGACGTCCTGGAGGAGGTCCGACGGATCGCGGATCGCCGTGATCCGGGCGGCGATCTCGCGCAGGGCGCGCTCCTCGTCGGCCCGCCGGCGCTCGTCGGCCTGCGACGCGGCAAGACGCTCGATCAGGCCGGCGTTCGTCATCGCGATCGCGGCCTGGCCGGCGAGCGCCTCGAGCAGCCGGGCATCGGCCTCGCTGAAGGCGTCGGTCGTGCCGGTGTAGACGGTCAGGGTCCCGAGCGGACCGCGGTCGCCGAGCAGGGGCACCGCCACCACCGACCGGATCGCGTACTTCCTGACGTGGGCGTCGGGCAGCTCGGCGTGCTCGAAGCGGTCGTCGTTGAGGTAGTCGCCGGTGAACACCGCCTGGAGCTCCCGCACGGCGCGGCCCGAGATCCCCTCGCCGGCCTTTGCCTCACCGCTGCCACCGATCGGCCCGAGGCCGGGTCGCTTGCCGGTTGTCGCGTCGTAGGCCCAGTAGAGCGCGCCGTCGTCGTGGAGGAGATCGATCCGTGCTCCATCGGCCCCGAGCAGCCCGGCCGCCTCGTCGACGGCCAGCTGGAGGACCTCGGCAGGATCCTGGACGGCCGTGATCCGAGCACCGATCTGGCGCAGCGCGCGCTCGGCATCGGCCCGTCGCTCGACCTCGGCCCGAGACCCCGCCAGCTGCTCGATCAGCTCGGCGTTCGCCATCGCCGCCGCGGCGTGGTCGGCCAGCGCCCGGACGAGGGCGACGTCGTTCTCGTCGAACGTGTCGAGCCGGCTCGAGTAGGTGCCCATGGCGCCGAACACGCGATCGCCGGCCAGCAGCGGCGCGACCAGGAACGAGCGGATCGACAGCGTCTCGACCAGGCGGTCGGCGCCCGGGAAATGGACGAAGCTCGGGTCGTTCGGGTAATCGCCGGTCAGATGGATCTTGCGCTCGGCGACGGTCCGCCCGAACAGCCCGACCCCGGGCTCGACCTTGAGCGTCCGGACCCACCGTCGGCGGCGGTCGTCCGTGATCCCGGCGTCGTCGGCGAAGCGGAGGATGCCGCTGGCCGGATCCTGGAGGTAGGCCATCGCCCCATCGGACCGGAGGAGTCGGGCCGCCTCCTCGAGGGCGTGGTGGAGGATCTCGCGGTTCTCGGCGCTGACGAGCTCGGCGCCGGACGGCTCGCCGTCGTCGGCCGAATCCGGCTCGTCGAGGTCGTCTGCGATCGGTTCGGGCGGCGCGGGCGGCTCGGCGTCCGGCACGGCGTGCGATCGGCGAGGAGGTCGGGTCGTGGCCACGATCGGAGGATACGACGCGCCCCGTGCACGCGGGATCGGCGTCCGTGGCCCCCGTCTACGTCATCTGTCGCGTCCCGGGCCGACGGACGACGGCACCCGGCATCGCCCGTCGACGACCGGACGGACGCGGCCAACGTCGGCTCCGCTTGTCGACCCGAGCCGACCGCGCCTGACCCGGCCAGCCATGACGATCCATCTCGACGCCGACGCACAGCCCGGCGCAGCGCACCGAAGCGCTACGAACGAACGCCCCACCAGCCTTGAGGTACGCGACCCAATGACTCCTCGCAGCAGCCTGCGCCCCCTCGACGTGGTCATCCGGATCGCGATCGTCGGCCTGACGCTCGGGACCGCCTACATCCACTCGACCCTGGGTGGCCTGCTCTTCACCCTCAACGCCGTCGGCTATCTCGTGGCCGCGGTCGCGGTCGTCATCCCGCTCGGGCTGGCCATCCGCTTCCGCTGGTTCGTCCGCCTCGGCCTCATGGGCTACGCCGCAACGGCGATCGTGGCTTGGGCCGTCCAGGGCCCGTACTACTCGACGGCCTTCCTCGCGAAGGGCATCGAGGGCGCCCTGATCACCCTGCTCGTGGTCGACTTCGCCCGGATGGACGGCAACCCCGTCAAGGTCGTCAAGAGCGAGCTCGCCCTCCTCGCCTCCAAGCTGGGCCGCCGCCAGGCGACCGGCCCGGCGGGCGCCTGACCCTCCCTTCCCGCGGGACCCGGCTGCACCGGGTCCCGCCGCCCATCTCGATGAGTACAGCACTGCGGAGCCTGCCAACCATGAAGCGCATCCTTCTTTCGCTCGGCCTCGTCGCCCTCGCCACGATCAGCGCGGCCTGCTCGTCCGCTGCCGCTCAGCCCATCCCGTCCGGCCCGGTCGACGCGAACGGCCCGACGATCGTCGCCAAGGACATGGCGTTCAGCCCGTCGACCGTCGAGGTCAAGGCCGGATCGAACTTCACCCTCCACTTCGACAACCAGGAGGCCGCGCCCCACAACGTCGCGATCTACACCGACAGCGCCGCCTCGCAGAAGGTCTCGATCGGCGAGATCGTCTCCTCGGCCAAGAAGGACCAGGTCGTCCCGGCCCTCGCCGCCGGCTCGTACTTCTTCCGCTGCGACGTCCACACGAACATGACGGGGACGATCGTCGCGAAGTAGCGACCGCCCAGGCTCCGCACGCGACTCCGGAAAACCCCGGGCTTCGGCCCGGGGTTCTTCGATTCGGACGGGCCAATCGCCGGCTGGGCAACGCTGATCGTTGACAAGATGTAGCAGTACTACTATATTGCGTGATGTCAACCATACGTCCCGGAGTGCTCTTGTGATGGTCTCACCGCTGTCGTTCTACCGCAATCTGCCGTTCCTCGGCCGCACCCGGCGGCGTGTCGCCGTCATCGCCGCGTTCGCCGGCTATCCCCTCCTCCAGATCGGCTACGCGACATTCGTCGCGCCGGGTCGCCTCGCGACGGCGGCCTGGGTGCCGATGGCCGTCGCGCTCTTCGGCGTGACCCTCGCCGGCGTGTTCCTGGTCTACGGCTTACGCCCGCGACCGCATGGTGCCGGGCTGGTTCCCGTTCTTCGGGACGGCGATGAGCGACGGGCGTCCGCTGGACGAGCGCCAGCGGTCGATGCACGATCGCGCCCTCGTCGTCAGCTATCGCATCCTGACCCTGGCCGTCGGGCTGACGATCGGTGCGGCGGCAGGGGTCGCCTCGAACGAGCCGCTCGTCCTCGACTTCCCGGCGCTCATCCCGTTCATCGTCGTGTTCGCCCTGTACGTGCCGTTCCTGCCGTTCGCGGTCCTCGCCTGGATCGAGCAGGATCTGCCCGCCGACGAGGACGCTCTCGCCCGCGGCGCCCGCGGCGCGCGATGAACGCCCAGCGCGGATCGGCCGACCGCGAGCTCGTGCACAACCGGCTGCCGCTTCTCCGGGCCGATCGCGGGATGTCGCGGACCGACCTCGCCGAGGCCCTCGGGATCCACTACCAGACGGTCGGCTACCTCGAGCGCGGCGAGTACGCCCCGAGCCTCCACCTCGCCCTCCGGATCGCCGCGCTCTTCGGCCTGCCGGTCGAAGCCGTGTTCGCCCTCGAACCATTCGGACCGCTCGGGGCTGACGCGCTGATGACGCGACCTGCCGCCGACGGCGATCACCGCTAGAGTCGGGGTCCCGCCGCCGGAGGAGTGCGACCGCATGCTCGAGATCAGCGACCTGTCGAAGCGCTACGGGTCCGTCGTCGCGCTCGACGGGGCCAGCTTCACCGTCCGGCCCGGCCGCCTCGTCGGCTTCCTCGGGCCGAATGGCGCCGGCAAGACGACCACGATGCGCTGCGTGTTCGGCCTCGCCCGGCCCGACCGCGGCGCGATCACCTGGCAGGGCCACGCGATCGACCGCAGCCATCGCCTGCGCTTCGGCTATATGCCCGAGCAGCGCGGGCTCTACCCGCGGATGAAGGTCGCCGACCAGCTGAGCTACTTCGCCCAGCAGCACGGGCTGACCGCCCGGGACGCGAACGCCGCGACGTTGCGCTGGCTCGACGGGCTCGGGCTCGGCGATCGGGCCGGGGCCAAGCTCGAAGCGCTGTCGCACGGCAACCAGCAGCGGGTCCAGCTGGGCGCGGCCCTCGTCCACGATCCGGAGCTGCTCGTCCTCGACGAGCCGTTCAGCGGCCTCGATCCGCTCGGGATCGCCACGATGTCCGGCATCCTCCGCGAGCGCGCCGCGGCCGGCGTCGGCGTGGTCTTCTCGAGCCACCAGCTCGATCTGGTCGAGGACCTGTGCGAGGACGTCGTGATCATCAACCGCGGCCGGATCGCCGCGGCCGGCGCGATCGACGACCTCCGCGCCTCCTCGGCCCGCCGCCACCTCGAGGTCGAGGTCGTCGGCAACGACAACGCCTGGCTCGCCGGCCGGCCGGATCTCACGCTCGTCGAGCAGCGGGGCGACTTCGCCCGGCTGCTCGTCCCGGCCGACGTCGATCTGGCGGCGGCCCTCGCCGCGGCCTCCGCGGCCGGGACCGGTCCGGCGCTTCGCCTTCCAGCCGCCGACTCTGTCCGAGCTCTTCATGGAGGTCGTCCGATCATGAGCCGCCTCCGGGCCATCTGGCTCGTCGCCCGTCGCGAGCTCCTCGAGCGCGGCCGCAGCCGGGCGTTCCTGTTCTCGTTGATCCTGTCTGTTGCGATCATCCTTGCCGGAATCTTCCTGCCCGGACTGATCGGCAGCGACAACGGCATGCAACGGCTCGGGATCGTCGGCGAGCCGCCGAGCGGGTTCTCGGCCAAGGTCCAGCAGCGATGCCAAGGGCGTCGGCCTGACCGTTGAGGTCGAGTCCGTGCCGGACGTCGCGACCGCCGAGGCCCGGCTTCGCGACGAGACGCTCGCCGCGGTCCTCGATCGTCCCACCAGACGGCTCGACGCCGAGCTACATCGTCAAGACCCGCGGCGACGAGCTCCTCCAGCAGATCGTCGTCGCCGGACTTCACGGCGCCACCGCAGATCACGGTCCGCGAGCTCGTCGCCGCCCGACCCGAATCGCGACATCTCGTTCGTCTTCGCCAACGTCGGCGTCATCCTCCTGTTCATTGCGATCTTCACGTTCGGGACCTGGGTCCTGACCGGGGTCGTCGAGGAGAAGCAGAGCCGCGTGGTCGAGGTCGTCCTCTCGACGATCGAGGCCCGCGACCTCCTGATCGGCAAGGTGCTCGGGATCGGACTCCTCGGGCTCCTCCAGCTGGTCGTGATGGTCGCCGTCGGGCTCGGTGCCGGCGTAGCCGGCGGCCGATTCAGCCTGCCCCCGACCACCGCCTCGGCGGTCGTGATGCTGTTCGTCTGGTTCATCCTCGGCTACGCGTTCTACTCCACCGCCCTCGGCGTTCTCGGCGCGCTCGCCTCGCGGATGGAGGAAGCATCGAACGCCTCGAGCCCGATCACCTTCGTCGCGATGGCCGCGTACTTCTTCTCGCTGCTTGTCGCCCTCAACGACCCGGCGGGCGTCGCCGCCCGGATCGCGACGTTCGTGCCGCCGGTGGCGCCGATGGTCGTGCCGCTGCGGGCCGCCCTCGGCGCGATCGAACCATGGGAGATCGTCGCTCGCGCCGGTCGTCATGTGCGCTGCGATCTGGGCCCTGTTCGTCGTCGGCGGCCGGGTCTACAGCGGAGCGGTGCTCCAGACCGGTGCCCGGATGAAGCTTCGGGACGCCTGGCGAGCCTCGGGCCGCGGCTAGGGCGACGTCGCCGGCGCGTGGGTCGCGTCCGGGCCCGCGAACCTCAGGGCAGCCGCTCGAAGATGCCCGGCGTTCCGCCGGCGTGCCAGAACACGACCGGGCCGCTCAACCGCCCGTCACGGACGCGGGCGATGAGGCCGGCCAGGGCCTTGGCCGTGTAGATCGGGTCGACGAGGATGCCTTCGGTCCGGGCGAGGAGCTGGGTGGCCTCCGCGGAGGCGGCCGTCGATCGCCCGTAGCCGTCGCCGAGCTGGTCGTCGTCGAGCACGACCCGCTCGTCGGGCACGCGCAGCCCGATCAGCTCGACCAGCCCGTCGAGGATCCCGAGGATCGTCGGCCGGAGATCCGCGGTCGGCGCCGCCACGGCGACCCCGAGCACGTCGTGGATCGGCGAGCCGGCCAGGCTGACCCCGGTCAGCACGCCGGCGTGGGTCCCGCCGGTCGCTGTCGGCAGGACGACGGTCGCGCCGCCCACGCCTGCCTCGGCCAGCTGGTCGGCGAGCTCGAGCCCGGCGAGAACCTGGCCGGATGCGCCGATCGGCCCGGTCCCCCCGACCCCGATCACGAACGGCCGGCGGCCGGCCGCCCGGGCCTCGGCGGCGAGGCGGTCAACGAGGGCCGCTCGCTCGGCGCGGTCCTCACCCGCGGTGAAATGGACGCCCGCGCCGAGGAGCTCGTCGATCCGCTGGTTCGGGCCGTCGGCGCCGGGCGCGGGCGGCGGCCCGGTCAGGACGAGCTCCACGGCGAGGCCGGCGCGCGCGCCGGCGGCCGCCGTCAAGCGAGCATGGTTCGACCAGCGCCGGCCCGAGGTGATCAGCGTGTCGGCGCCGCCCGCCATGGCCGCTCCGACGAGGAACTCGAGGTTGCGGAGCTTGTTGCCACCGAAGGCGAGCGGCAGAAGGTCCTCGCGCTTGATCCAGACCTCCGCGGGACCGCCCAGCGCGTCGGAGAGCCGGCGGAGCGGCGCGAGCGGAGAGGGGCCGTCGATGAGGCCGAACCGCGGCAGACCGGCGATGCCGGGCGGGATGATCACCTCCCGATCGTAGCCGGTGCTAGGCTCGCGGGACCGTGACGGACCTTGCCGCGAACCCCGCCCGCCGCGTCCTCCTCCGCGACGCCGCTCTCGCCGACGGCCGCAGCGACCGGCTCCAGCTCGGGATGAGCGTCCTGGTCGAAGGCGACCGGATCGCCTGGATCCGCCCGACCGACGGCGAGGAGCATCCCGGCCCGGCTGCCGGGCTCGAGGTCGTCGACGCGATCGGGCTGACGATCGTGCCCGGAATGGTCGACGGCCACAGCCACTTCGCCGGCGCCGGCGGAGCCCACTGGATGGACCACTGGGGCGACGCGCCAGAGGTGATCCTTGGCAACGCCGCCCGGAATGCCGCGCTCCTCACCCAGGCCGGCGTCCGATGGGCGCGTGATGTCGGCGCGCCACCCGGTGTCGACCCGGTCGACGGCCACCGTCGGGCGCTCTCGCTCGGCGTCCGGGACCGGGCCCGTGGACGGGCCGGCTGGCCCCACATCCGGGCCGCCGGGACGTGGATCAGCGGCGCGAATGTCATGGGCGACCTTGGGGCGGAGGCAGCCCACGCCGACGCGCTGGTCGCCGCCGTGAACGGCCAGCTCGACGACGGCGCCGACCTGATCAAGCTCTACCTCGACGGCCCGGACCCGGCCGTCTGCCCGTGGTCGGCCGACGAGGTCGCCGCGGCCGTCGCTGCCGCCCACGACCGCGGAGCACGGCTGACGGCGCACAGCGGCAAGATCGACGGCGCGCGGATCGGGGTCGCGGGCGGCGTCGACGCGATCGAGCACGGGTTCGAGCTGGATGCGGACATCGCGGCCGAGATGGCCCGGCGCGGCACCTTCCTGGTCTCGACGCTGTCGGTGTTCCGATCGTGGGAGACCTTCGCGACGACGACCGGCATCGAACGGTTCACCGGTGGCGAGGGCCGCGAGCGGATCGCCGCGCGTCGCGAGCGCGCCGAGGAGTCGGTGCGGATCGCCCGCGCGGCCGGGGTCCGGATCGCGACGGGGACGGACTTCGGCGGCGGCTCGACCCGCGCCAACCAGCTCGCCTGGGAGGTCGAGTCGCTGGTCGCCGCCGGCCTCGAGCCATGGGAGTCCCTGGGCGCCGCGACGTGGCGGGGCGGCGAGCTCCTCGGCGAGCCCGATGCCGGCGTCCTCCGCGAGGGAGGCCCGGCGGACCTCGTCCTCGTCCACGGCGACCCGCTGTCCGATCCGTCCGCCCTGTGGCGCGTCTGGCGCGTCATGTGGGCGCCGGATCCCGTCTCCGTCTAGCCTCGCGCCATGGCCACCCGGATCCGCCCCGACGAGCGCTCGACCTCGACCGGCCAGAACGCCGACATGGAGCGCTCGATCGCGATCTCGGCCGAGCGTGTCGGCTCGGTCGGGCTGTACTCGTCGGTCGTGACGACGGCACCCGGCGCCCGGACCCGGATCCACCACCACGGCGAGTGCGAGACGTCCATCTGGATCGCCTCGGGACGCGCCCGCTACACGTTCGGGCCGACCGGCGTCGAGGAGTCGATGGAGGCGGAAGCGGGCGACTTCGTCTACATCGCGGCGGGCGAGGTCCACGTCGAGGAGAACGCGTCGGAGACCGAGCCGCTGGTCGTCGTGATCAGCCGGAACTGTCCCGGCTCGGTCGTCCACTACCTCGACGAGGAATGATCGAGGAGGACGAGCTCGAGCCGCTGGGGGATCTTCTCGCCCGCCACGAAATCGACCCGGCAACCGAGGAGCCGTTTCCGAACGACGGCTGGTCCGGTGCCAGCCTGACACGGCTGATCGACGCCGCCGGCCGGCGGTACGTGCTGAAGCGCGACTCGCTCGAACGGGACTGGATCGCGCAGGCGACACGGGACGCCCCGCTCCTGCGCGAGGCCTGGTTCGCCGTCGAAGGTCCGACGCTGCCCTGGCCCATCCGCAACCCGGCGCTCGGCGCCGCACGGACGGCGGTTCACGGCGAGGTCGCGATCCTGATGCCCGACCTGGGCGACGTCCTCTTCGACTGGAACGCCAAGCTGACGGGCCGGCAGCTCGAGGCGGTGCTGACCGCCCTCGGGAGGCTGCACGCCGCGAGGCCGCCCGACGACACGACGGCGTGGACGGGATGGGAGGACCGGATCACCTTGATCTGCCGCCCCTCGCTCGAGCGTCCCGGGCCGGCGCACGACGCGGTCGCAGACCGGCTCCTGCCGGGCTGGGACGCCTGGGACCGCCTCGCAACCCCAGCCGCGCGGGGCGTCATCGCGGACCTCGCCGGCGACGTCGAGCCACTCCTCGATGCCATGGTCGCGGCGCCGTCCTCGCTCATCCACGGCGACCTCAAGCTTGCGAATGCCGGCATCGCTGCGGACGGTGCCGTCGAGATGGTGGATTGGCAGATGGTGACCGTCGCGCCGCCGGGCGTTGAGCTCGGCTGGTTCCTCGTCGCGAACGTCAACGCGCTCCCCCTGCCGCCCGCCGCCATCCTCGAGCGCTACTGGGCCCTCCGCGGGACGTCGCCCGGGACCCAGGACGACATCGCGATTCTCGTCGGGCTGCTCCTCCGCGGCTGGCGCAAGGGCATGGACGCCGAGGCGGGGATCACCCTCGCGTCGGGGGTCAGCGCGGCGGACGACCTCGCCTGGTGGTGCGAACGAGCGGTCGAGGCGGCGGGCCGGATCCTGTGACGGCTAGAGGAAGACGATGGCACTCCCGCTCGGACGGGAGCCGGCGCGCAGGGCGCCAAGCACGGCGCGGGCGTCGCGGCTGAACTCGCCAAACGATGCGGGCGCGACCTCGATCGCACGACGGTTGCGACGCGTGTCGGCGATGAGCAGGATCAGGACGTCCATCCCGCCGTCCCGCTGCTTCCTGTGCAGGCGCCGCTCGAGCGCCTGGAGATCGTCGAGGACCGTCTCCGCCTCGACGGCGACTCGCCATCCTCGACCCTTGACGACGAGATCCCACGCTCGCAAGTCACCGCGAATCGGGATCGGCACCTCCGTCTCGCACGCGAGGGTCGGATGGAGATGCGGCCGAAGGCGAGCGAGCAGCCGTTGCTGACCGGCGTCGCGGATCGGATCGCCGGCCGGATAGCCGCGCAAGACCAGATCCAGCCCAATCGTCGCGCACCAGGCGCCGACGTCCTGGACAGAGACGTGGTCGATCGTTCCACGTTCGAATCGGAACAGCTGCTGATGAGACGTGCCTGACGCCGACGCGACGGCGCGCAGGCTCAGCCCGGCGCCGATCCGGGCAGAACGCGCCTCACGACCGAGGAGCCGAATCGATTCCAGGGCTCGCCGCCGCCCGCGATCGGCGGGTCGCTCTCTCGTGCTCACGCCGACATGTTGGTGCCGAGGGATCTCTTGGCGGTTTATTGCATCGCGATGAGCGCCTTCGGTGGATGCTGGTCCGGCCGGCGGACCAAGTGACAGCCAGCCAGCTGGCGCGCGCCGAATCGGATCCGGCCGCGTGTCACGTGGTCCACGCCAAGGACCAAGCGACGGATGTCTTCGGAATCTCTGCGCTGAACGGAAGCGTGCCGGCACGCCGTCCGTCGCTTGGTCCGCCACGCGGACCGGCAGCCCTACTCGGGTTCCTCGTCCGCCAGTCGGCCCGTCGGAGCCGGTACAGGACGTGCTGTCGCAGCGGATGCCCGTCCAGAAAGCTCGGGTGGAGGAAGTCGTCGGCGGGATCGCGGGTCAGCCCGAGACGCCCCATCACGGCTCGCGATCGAACGTTCTCGGGCACGGTGAAGGACACGATCTCGTCCAGGTCGAGCCGCTCGAACCCGAATCGGAGGGCGGCGCGTCCGGCTTCGGTGGCGTAGCCGTGGCCCCAGGCATCCGGCGCGAGCCGCCAGCCGACCTCGACGCACGGCGTGAACGCGGCCTCGAAGCCCGGCGCCGCCAGTCCGACGAAGCCGAGGAACCGGCGATCCGCACGCCGCTCGACGGCCCACAGCCCATGGCCGTCGCTCGCCCAGCGGGCGACGATCCGATCGACGAGGGCATCGCTCGCGGCGCGGTCCAGCGGGCCGGACAGGTGCTCCACGACCCGCGGATCGGCGTTCAGCCCTGCGAACGGCTCGCGGTCGGCGTCGCGCCACTCGCGCAGGACGAGGCGCTCGGTCTCCAGGCGCGGGATCGGCGGGCCGTCCATCGGCGCGACGCGAGCCGTCAGCTGGGAGCGGCGAGATCTCGCCGCGGGAAGATCGCCAGGGCATAGGCGATCGCGGCGGCCGCGACCGCGCCCAGAAGTGCAAGACCGGCGAGGTTGACCGTGCCCGACAGGATGTCGCGCGCCGCCAGGTAGTGGAACAGCGAGTACGGCTGCAGCCCCTTCGCGTCCGGCCAAAGGGAGCCGAGGATGTCGAGGAAGTACATGACGATGACGATCGCGATCGTCACGCCAATGGCCGGTGAGAGGCGGTCGAAGGAGACCGAGGCCGCCAGGCCGATCGCCGCGAAGGCGCCCCAGAGCAGGACGCCGTTGAGCCAGAGCATCGGGAGTCGCTCGACGGCAAGCTCGCCGAGGACGCCCGCTAAGCTCGCACCGATGAGCGTCCCGACCGACGCCGCGGCCAGGATCAGGCCGATGAACAGGAGTGCGGCAACGAGCTCGGTCGTGTAGATCCGCCGGCGCGAGAGCGGCCGGGCGAGGAGGACCTCGAGGGTGCCCCGCTGCCGCTCTCCGGCGATGGCCGCAGTCGTGAACCCGACCGCGAAGACGGCAACCAGGCTGATCGCGATCGGGTGCACGTAGCCCAGGGCGATCGCACCACCGAGGCTGAAGACGTCGCCGCCGCCGAAGTTCATCAGCTCGCGGGGGATGATCCCGGAGTCGACGAGCGCCCGCATCTGGCTGCCGAACGCCTGGTAGATCACCGGCAGGAAGACGCTCCACGCCGCCATCGCGACGCAGACGATCAGGAGCTTCGTTCGCTGCGATCGCCACAGGTGGCCGAACAGGACCCGGCTCACGACGCGGCTCCGGCGGCGGTCGGTGTTCCCACGGCCGTGGCCGCGTCCGGCTCGACGTCCTCGTAGAGCTCGAGGAACGCCTCCTCGAGGTGAGCCGGCTCGATCGTGAGGTCCGTGATCCGGTGGCCCGCGATGGCGGCGAGGAACGGCCCCACGTCCCCTTCGAGCTGGCACGTGATCCGGCCGTCGGCGGTCCGGCCGAGGCCGCTCACGCCGGCCACGCCCTCGAGCGCCGGCAGGTCATCCTCGGCCGCCCGCAGCTCGACGTTCCGTTTGCGATGCTCGAGCAGGCTCGCGACGTCCTGGAGGGCGACGAGCTGGCCGCGTCGGACGATCGCGACCCGGTCGCACACCCGCTCGACCTCGGACAGGACGTGCGACGAGAAGAAGATCGTTCGCCCGGCGGCCTTGAGGTCGTCGAGGATCGTGTAGAACGCCCGCTGCATGAGCGGGTCGAGGCCCTCGGTCGGCTCGTCCAGGATGGCCAGCTCAGGGTCGTGCTGAAGGGCCTGGATGATCCCGATCTTCTGGCGCATCCCGCGCGAGTAGTCGCGGACCGGCCGGTCCAGGGTCCGGGCCGAGAGCTCGAGGCGGTCGACCAGCTCTGCCCGCCGCGTCGACGGCCGGCCCGTGAGCTCGCCGAGATAGTCGAGCAGCCGCTCTCCGGTCAGCGAGTCGTACAGCGCGATGCCGCCGGGCAGGTAGCCGACGCGGCTGCGGATCGCGACGCTGTCGCGGACCACATCCAGCCCGAGCACGGTCGCCGAGCCAGACGTCGGGTGCAGGAAGCCCAGGAGCAAGCGGATCGTGGTCGACTTGCCGGCCCCGTTCGGGCCGAGGAAGCCGAAGATCTCGCCCTCGTGGACCGCGATCGAGAGATCCTCGAGCGCTCGGACCTCGCCGGTCGCGCCCCGACCCGGCCGGTGAACCGGACCGGCGGCATGTCCGTATGCCTTCGTCAGAGCGACTGTTGTGAGGGCGTCCATGCGTGCCGAAGGCTACCGCGTCCGCGCCCTCGTGGGGGCGTTGATCCTGCTCGCGGCCGGCTGCGGTCGCGCCGCGTCGCCCGCGGCCCCTTCGTCGCCGCCCGCGACGCCGTCGGCCGTGGCCTCGGCGCCCGCGCCCGTTGACCGAGGTCCGGACCGCTAGAATCGGCAGCTCCCCGATCCCGTCACGAGGTGCCCCAACGATGCCCAAGTCCATTCCCCAGGGTCCCGACCTCGAGCAGGGAAGCCTGCCGTTCTCGAAGGTCGTCGAGGCCAACGGGTTCGTCTTCCTGGCCGGCCAGATCGGCGATGCGCCGGGCTCGAATGGCCCCGTCCCGGGCGGCATCGAGGCCGAGACCCGGGCGATGCTCGACAACGTCGGGCGGCTCCTGCGCGCGGTCGGGCTCGACTACGCCGACGTCGTGAAGTGCACGGTCTACATCACCGACTTCGACGAATTCGCCGCGATGAACGCGATCTACCGCGAGGTCTTCCCGACGGAGCCGCCGACCCGGGCGACGGTCGGCGTGAGCCGCCTGGCACTGGGTGCCCGGATCGAGATCGAGGTCCTCGCCGCCCGCTGATCGGGTCCGGGCGCCGCGCCCGCATGGCGACGAACGCGCCGACGCCCGTCCCGGCGGACCGGAACGGGCGTCGAGCGCTGTGCCTGGGGGTGCTGGCGGTCAGTTCCCGACGATGAAGTTGTCGATCGCGACCGGTCGGCCGCTGCTCGTGACGACGATCCGCAGGGTGTGCGCGCCGTCGGCGAGAGCCCGGGCGAACAGCACCTTGCGAGCGACGAACGTGGACTTGCGGAGATCGACGTTCGCGACCGCCTTGCCGTCGATGTAGACACGGGCCGTCCCGCGGGTCGGGCCGACGGGGCCGACCCAGGCGATGCCCTTGCCGTTGAACGTGATGGTGGCCGAGGCGCCGGTCCGGGTCGCGTACTTCACCTGCCGGCCGGAATAGGCCGCATAGCGCGCGGACGACCATGTCGAGCGGTAGTCGATCGCGGTCGAGCGCTCGCCGACGCGCGTGTCACCGGTGTCGATCCAGGCGGTCGTGCTGATCGGCGCCGAACCGGCCGCGTCGCCGGTGTTCGCGTAGATCGTCATGATCTTCTGGACGTACGACCGCGAGAACGACGACCAGAGGTTGGCGTTCCGTTCGGACGAGCCGGTCAGCCACCAGTGGGCGACGGTCGGCCAGGCGTCGAGCCAGGCGTGGAGGGCGGTCACCTTGCGATGGGCCACGATCTCCTGGTTGGTCGCGGTCTGGGGCGCCGTCGACGAGCCGAGATAGAGCTTCGCCCAGGCGGCCCAGCTGGCCGGCATGATCTGGTACTTGCCGTAGGCACCGCTCGTGGGGTTGCGAGCGGTGTAGCTGCCGCCGGACTCGACCTGGCCGAGCGCGTACAGGAAGCGCTCGAGGCCGGGGGGCGCACTCGCGGATGCGACCGACGGAACGATCGAGACGAGGAATGCCGCGACCAACAGGGCCACGGGGACCGCACGACGGCGGCCAGTCACGTCTGGCAATGGGGCTCCTTCCTACCGGGACGGCACGGTGAGCGTGCCGAGCGATGGGCGGGCTGGGGCCGCGGAGCGTCGCGCAAGGCGCCTCGGGGAACGGAGGCGAACGCCTCGGATGAGGCAAGCGCGTCGGGGGTGAGCACTCCGGCGGCACGTCTTCGGTTCGGCTGCGCGTCATCCTCCCGCACGCCGCAGCCCCTGGGGTACGGCCCAGCATACGGGCCTCGTCCAGCTCCCAAGGTTGCGGGTGCGTTGCAAACGCCGAGGGCCGGCTGTGTCCCGGAACCCGCGATGTCAGGCGGATTCGTGCGCCCGGAGGAACGCCGCCGTGCGATCGAGCGCATCGTCGAGGACGGGCTTCAAGGTGTGACCGAGACGGGGATAGGTCACGAGCTCCGCGTCGCCGATCAGCGTGATCCGGGCACGAAGAAGCTCGACCCGGGCGAATGGGTCCGCATCGCCCGACAGGAACAGGACCGGGCAGCGGATCGCCGGGAAGTGGGCCGTCCGCTCCTCGGCCCTGTCGGGTGCGCCCGGCGGATGGAGCGGGAAGCTGAAGAGGACGAGCGCGGCATAGTCGGTGTCGGGCTCGGCGGCGGCCAGGCTCGCGACACGCCCGCCGTACGACTGGCCACCGACCGCGATCGGGAGCCCGTCGGCACCGGGCGCGCCGCGGCCGTCCGGAACGATCGAGCGGAACACCGGGACGGCGGCCTCGGCCTTCTTGACCGGCAGGTCGATCGCCCGCGCGTCGATGCCCCGAGCAACGAGGCCCCGAACGTGGTTCGCCATGCTCGCCGCCGTGCCGCTGGCTCCATGCCCGATGTAGATTCGGATCGCCATCCACGACAGGGTAGACCGCGAGCGCCCGGGACTGCGCCCGCGACCGCGCTCACCGCGCCCTGACCCGATCGGATGGCGCGGCTGGCCCCGTCGGGCCATGCCGGTGCGCCGTGGCACCGACCATGGTGGTCGTGCCCGCAGAGGAATCGATGCCGCCCCAGCCGACCTCGAGCCCAGCCGATCCCGCCAGCACGTCGCCGACGCCGGCCGCGGCGCCGTCGCGGCGTGGCCGCGGGCGGGCGCCAGCGCGGACCGCCCGCTCGCGGGTGGCGCTCGTCGTCGCGGTGGTTGCAGCGATCTCCCTGGCGGCGCTCGGTCCGGCGCTCCGAGTCGCGACCGTCTCTGCCGACGGCCTTCCCAGCCTGCCCGACCTCACGTTCCACGGCCGCGGCTACGGCCACGGTGTCGGGATGGCGCAGTACGGCGCGCGGGGTCGGGCAATGGCCGGCCAGCTCGCACCCGAGATCCTCGCGCACTACTACGCGAAGACGACGCTCGGGTCGCGGAGTGCCGCGACGGTGGTCCGGGTCCTGCTCCTGACCGGCTTCAAGGCGACCGCGGCCAAGCCGCTGACCCTGGTCGGCCTGGTCGGGAGCTGGACGGTCGATGGGATCGTCTCGGCCTTCCCGGCGAACGCCCGCCTCACGCTCACGCCGTCGGCCCCGAATGCCACGACCTGGGTCCTGCGCATCCGGTCCGCGACCGGTGCCGCGCTCGCGACGAGGACGGTCGGCGCCGATGTCGTCGTCCGGCCGGTGACCGCGGCGACCGTGTTCGAGCTGACCTCGAAGGCGACGACGACCAACGTCTATCGCGGCTTCTTCCGGATCCGCCTGACCGCGACCGCGCTCGTCGCCAACCACATCGCGGTCGACCAGTACCTCAAGAGCGTCGTGCCGCTCGAGATGCCGTCATCCTGGCCCGCCGAGGCCCTCAAGGCGCAGGCGATCGCCGCGCGGTCGTACGCCTTGTACCGGGTCCATCCGACGACCGGGCTGTTCGACGTGTACGACGACACGCGCTCGCAGGTCTACCGCGGCAAGCGCGTCGAGACGTCGGCGACGAACCTGGCGGTCAGCGCCACGGCCGGCCGCGTGCTGTTGAGCGGCACGTCGCTCGTGAATGCCCTGTTCCATTCGTCCGACGGCGGCTGGACCGAGCACAACGAGAACGTCTTCGTCGGCTCGACCGGAGCGATCGTGGCCGGCGCGGTGGCGTACCTGCGCGGGGCGAGCGACCGCGCCGACGACGGGACCTCCTTCGACAAGGCGTCGCCCTACTCGACGTGGAAGACCGCGACCTACACGGCGGCGGCCCTCAGCGCTCTCCTGGCAACCGACCCGAGAACGAACGTCGGGACGCTGACGGCGATCGACCTCAGCCGGCGCGGCGTCTCGGGCCGCCTGATCAGCCTGACCCTGACCGGCGACCTGGGAACGAAGACCGTGTCGGGCGAGGTGTTCCGCTCCGTGTTCAATGCCGGCAAGCCGGCCGGCGACCCACAGCTCCGGAGCACGCTCTTCGACACCGCGCCGATTCCCTGAGCGGGCAAGGGGCGCTGCCACGATCGGCGGCGAGCGCTATCGTCGGCGGATGACCGAGCTCCCGTTCGACCCGGCCGTCGCGCGCTGCTGGTGGTCGGGCGCCCTGAGCGATCGTCCGGATCCGGCGATGGTCCGCTACCACGACGAGGAGTGGGGCACGCCCTGCCATGACGACATCGAGCTGTTCGAGCGGCTGGCGCTCGAGTCGTTCCAGGCGGGGCTGAGCTGGTCGACGATCCTCCACAAGCGCGCCGCCTTCCGGGCCGCGTTCCGCGGGTTCGACCCGGCGGTCGTCGCCGCGTTCGACGACGCGGATCGCGACCGTCTCATGGCCGACGCCGGCATCGTCCGGAACCGGGCCAAGATCGACGCGACGATCGGCAACGCCGCGGCCTGGCTGGCGGTCGCGCGAGAGTTCGGAACGGTCGACGCGTACCTCGCCACGATGGTGCCGGGACCGCCGGCACCAATTGCCGCCGACGTGGGCCCGGGCGGGATCCCGTCTCGCACACCGGTCTCGGACGCCCTGTCGGCCGATCTCCGCCGGCGCGGGTTCCGGTTCGTCGGCTCGACGATCGTGTACGCCCTGATGCAGAGCATCGGCCTCGTCGACGATCACCTCTCGATGTGCTTCCGCTACCAGGGCATTGTCGACGGTCGAAGTGGAGCGGCTGCCACGTCGTGACACGCTAGCTGTCACAGACGCGGCGCAGGCTCCCGCCATGATCACCATCGATTGCACCTGGTGTGAGGCGGAGCTGGCCCTCGACAGCCTCGACGCGACGAGCGTCGACTGCGCGGACTGCCGCATCACGGTCGAGATCGCCCCGGATCCCGAGCAGCTCGCCATCGCCGCCTGAACGCGCATTGGGTCTCGCCCTGCACGTCGGCCTCCGCCGACCACGCCCCAGCCGCCATACTCGGCTGGCGCGTGGTTGTGGGGTTCGTGCGATGGAGGATGGGATGGATGCTCGCAAGTACCTGGCCGAGGTGGTCGGGACGTTCATTCTGGTCGTGGTCGGGTCCATGACGATCGTGGCCGCCGGCGCGACGGGTGCGCCGATCCTGGCCGTCGTCCCGTTCGGCTTCGGCCTGGGACTGCTCGCGGCGATCCAAGCGGCCGGCTACGTGTCGGGTGGGCACTTCAACCCGGCGGTCACGCTCGGGGCCCTGCTCGACAAGCGGATCGACGTGATGAACGCGATCGGCTACATGGTCGCCCAGGTGATCGGCGCGATCGCGGCGTCCGGTGTGGTCCTGCTCGTCGCCAGCCAGCAGGCCGTTCGCGACACCGCCAGCGGATTTCCGCCGGACAAGATGTTCAACGCCTTGGTGGTCGAGGTGCTCCTGACCGCGATCTTCCTGCTCGTGATCCTGACCGTCACCAAGCGCGCCCCGAACCATGCCGCCTTCGCGATCCCGCTGACCCTGACGGTCATCCACTTCGCGGGCATTCCGTTCAGCGGCGCCTCGGTGAACCCGGCTCGATCCCTCGCCCCGGCCCTCGTCGGCGGCACGCTCGACAGCAACATCATCGTCTGGATCGCCGGGCCGCTCGTCGGAGCCGTGCTGGGCTGGGCGGTCTACCGGGCGCTGGAGGATCGCTCCGCCGACTGACGCGCGTCAGCGACCGCTCGGAGCCGGGCGCGGGCGCATGATGTCCGGAAGAACGAGGCCTCGCAATCTGCGGACGGTCGTCACGCCTTCGCAAGTCTGACGGCGCGGGTGGCGGCGCATCCGGGATGCGTGACACGGCACGCTGAGCGGATGGACCAATCGATGCTCCCATCGATCGGGTTGCTCGCGCTCCTCGCCGCGATGGTGTTGACGCTGTACGACATGCGCAGCGCGCTCAAGCCTTCGACGTGCGCCGAGTGCGGGCACTGCCGGGCGATCGCCGAGGCGGCCGCCGTCGAGCAGGAGAGCCTCGATCGCGACTACGCCCGGCAGATCGGTCTGACCGACGACGAGGACGACGACCGGACAATCGGTAAGCGCTCGCGACCGTAGGGCCGCTGGCGCGAGCGCCGCCCCGGGCGCGACGATTCAGCGATCCGGATGGCTGAACCGCTGCGCGTTGCCCATCGCCGGCCACGCTCGTGCCTGGGTGTTCGCAAGGATCTGGCGGATGTGATTACGGTCATGGAAGACCCACTCGTGGATGAGGTCGCGGACCGTGACCGTGCCGACGCGATCGTGGACCGCGGTCCGCCCGAGCTGGTGCGGATGGAGCCCCTCAACCAGGGCGATCCCAGCGTCACGACCCGCCTGGAACTCGGCCAGGATCGCTGCCAGGGTTCGGCTGTTGTCCGCTCGCGCGGCAGCCACGCCGACCTGGTCCCAGCCCTGCTCCGCGACGCCGTCCTGCTCGAGGATCCGGCCGATCCTGCCGCCGAAGCCGCGCTTGTCGGCCTCGATGATGTGGCCGAGACACTCGTTGGCCGACCACTCGTCGGGAGCCGGCCGCCACTGGCTTCCCGCATCGCCGAGCATCGTCAGCTCCGTCACGATGTGATCGCGCGCCGCGCGCAGGAAGCCGGCCACCTGGGTGGGCGTGAGCGGCTCGAGGCCGTCCACGGCGGAAACGTCGGCTGGATCGAAGCTCATCAGGTCCTCCCGGCTGGGGTCGTCGGGCCCGGCTCCTCGTCCGGCTCGGCCGCGGTAGCCTGAGCCGGCGGGACGTCCGAAGCCGGCGGGACGTCCGGGGCGGCGCTCCCCGGCTGGACCACCTCGCCAACCTCGTGCGGCGGCAGGACGGGCAGCGATCGCCCGCCCTCGGCCAGCCAGCACGCGGCCTGGTGACCGGCGCCCACGTCGAACAAGCGGCGGCTCCTCGACCCGGCACCGGTCGAAGACGTACGGGCAGCGCGGATGGAACCGACAGCCGGTCGGGACGTGGGCCGCGTCGGGTGTCTCGCCGACGAGGATCGTCCGCTTGGCGCGCGTCCCGGCCGTCGGTGGATCGGGTGACGGCGAAACCGAGACGAGGGCCTGGGTGTACGGGTTGTGCGGCGAGCGGATGACGCGCTCGGCCGGGCCGATCTCCATGATCTTGCCGAGGTACATCACCGCGATCCGGTCGGCGATCACCCAGGCCAGCGACAGGTCGTGGGTGATGAAGAGGTACGTCAGGCCGCGCTCGGTCCGGAGGTCGAGCATCAGCCGCAGCAGCTCCGTCCGGATCGAGACATCGAGCATCGAGACGGGCTCATCGGCCACGATCAGCTCCGGACCCATGACGAGGGCGCCGGCGATGACGACGCGCTGGCGTTGGCCGCCCGACAGCTCGTGCGGATAGCGAGCCGCGAAGTCTGCGCCCGGTCGCAAACCGGCCGCCTCGAGCGCCCCGTGGACCCGCCGCTGGCGGTCCGCGCGGTCGTTGCCGAGCCCGTTGACGATCAGCGGCTCCATCACGAAGTCGTTGATGCTCTGCTTCGGATTCAGGGTCTCGTACGGGTCCTGGAAGATCAGCTGGACGCGACGGCGGTACGGCCGGAGGGCGTTCGTGCCGTGGAGGTTGCTCACGTCCTTGCCGTCGAACCGCATCGTGCCGGAGGTCTGGCGCGTCAACTTGACGATCACCCGTCCCGTCGTGGTCTTGCCGCTGCCCGACTCGCCGACGAGCCCGAGGACCTCGCCGCGGTGGAGCGTCAGGTCGATGCCGTCCACCGCCCGGACGACGCCGTGCGGTCGCCGCAGCAACGTGTCGATGAACCCGCTCCGGACCGGGAAGTGGACGTTGAGCCCCTCGAGGCGAAGGATCTCCTCCCCGTCCATGCCGGGGCCGGGTCGCGGGCCCGGCGGCTCCGCCGGACTGGCAGTCATCGCGACCCCTCCGCAGGGGATGCGGCGGTCGGCGGAGCCACCGCGGGAGTGTCCTGATCGGCGCCCACGACCGCGGACGGCGCCGCCGTCACCGGCGTCCCGTCGCTGCCCTCGGGATAGAGATGGCACGCGACGCGCGTGCCGTCGAAGGTCACCTCGGGCGGGACGACCTCCGAGCAGACGGGCATCGCGAACGCGCAGCGCGGGGCAAATCGACAGCCGGGCGGCGGGTTGCGCAGGTCGGGCGGCGAGCCCGGGATCACGTCAAGCGTCCGCCGGTCCGCCCGAATGTTCGGGAACGCGGAGAGCAGCTTCTGGGTGTAGGGATGACGTGGCCGACGGAACACCTCGTCGACCCGGCCCTCCTCGGCGACCTTGCCGGCGTACATGATCAGGACGCGATCACATGTCTCCGCGATCACCGACAGGTCGTGGGTGATCAGCACCAGCGACAGACCGAGCTTGTGGCGGAGGCCCTCGAGCAGTTCGAGTATCTGGGCCTGGACCATGACGTCGAGGGCCGTCGTCGGCTCGTCGCCGATGACGATCGCGGGATCGCAGGCAAGGGCCATCGCGATCATCGCCCGCTGGCGCATCCCACCGGACAGCTCGTGCGGGTACGCGCTGCCGCGCTTGCGCGGGATGCCGACCAGCTCCAGGAGCTCCGACGCGCGCTTGCGACCTGTCTTCGCCGAGACGCCCAGGCGTTGCTCGATCGGCTCGGCGATCTGGTCGATCACTCGCTGGACCGGATTCAGGGCGTTCATCGCGCCCTGGAAGACGATCGAGATCTCGCGCCAGCGATAGCGCCGGAGGGCGTTCTCGGACTTGGGAACGAGGTCGATGCCGTACAGCCGGATCGCGCCGGACGTGATCCGGCCGTTGGCTGGCAGGAGGCCCATCAGGGACAGCGCGGTCGTCGTCTTGCCGCAGCCCGACTCGCCGGCGATCCCGAGCGCCTCTCCGTTCTCCAACCGGAAGCTGACTCCACCGACCGCCTGGACCGTGCCCGACTCGATCCCGAAGTCGATCCGGAGATCCTCGACCTCGAGGAGCGGGGCGCCCTGGACGGCGAGCTTGGGCAGGGTCCGTGGCGCACGTGGCGCGCCAGGCGTCGCGGCGGGGACGCCTGGCGCCGGCACGACGCTCATCGCCGGCTCCGCTGGCGCGGGTTCAACACGTCGTCGACCGCCATCCCGACCATCGTGAACGCCAGCACGACGAGCACGATGCACGCGCCCGCCGGGAGGAAATACCACCAGGCCCCGAGCCCGGCCGCGCCGGCGTTCTCGGCTGCGTTGAGGATCTGGCCCCACGACGGCTGGAACGGATCGCCGAGGCCGATGAACGACAGCGTCGTCTCGGTCAGAACGGCGCCGGCGAAGACGAGCACCGCGTTGGCGACGATCAGGTTCACGACGTTCGGCAGGATGTGGCGGACCATGATGTGGAGGTTGCCGGCGCCGATCACCCGGGCGCGATCGACGAACGCCCGCTCCTTCAGCGACAGGGTCTGGGCCCGGATGATCCGCGCGGTCGACGACCAGCTGGTGATCCCGATGACGATGACGATCGCGATCAACCCGAACCGGATGCCGAAGATCTCCCGGGCGCCGGAGCCCAGGATCTCGCGGATCATCGACGTCAGGATCAGGGCGAGGACGAAGGTCGGCAGGACCAGGAAGAAGTCGGAGATCCGCATCAGGAGCGTGTCCAGCCAGCCGCCCACGAACCCCGAGATCACGCCGATCACGCCGCCGAGCAGGACCGTGATCAGCGTCGCCAGGAGCCCGATCACCATGGCGATCCGGGTGCCGTGGACGGTCTGGTTCAGCATGTCGCGACCGCTCTCGTCGGTGCCGAGCAGGTGCAGGGCCGATGGCGGCTCGAGTCGATCGCCGGTCGCCGTCGTGACGGTCTGAAGCGGCCCGACAACGAGGTCCGGCACGATCGCCAGGACCGCGAAGAACACGAGGATCAGGAGCCCGACGAGACCGGTCCTTCGCGAAGCGACCTGGCGCAGGAACCCCGGCGTCGAGCCGGTCCGGCCGACCGGCTTGGTGAGCTCGAGGCCGGTCAGCGGTGCGGTCATGCCCGCACCCGCGGATCGAGCAGGCTGTAGATGAGGTCGGCCGCGAGGTTCGCGAGGACGACCGACACGCCGAGGAGCAGGAACACGCCCTGGAGGACCGGGTAGTCGCGCGCGTTCAGCGCGTCGACGGTCAGCCTGCCGAGACCGGGCCAGTTGAACACGTACTCGACGGTGATCGCGCCGGCCACGACATAGCCGAGGTTGATCGCGATCAACGTGACCGCCGGCAGCAGGGCGTTTGGCAGGAGATGGTGACGCAGGATCCGGCCACCGGTCAGGCCCTTGGCCCGGGCGGTCGTCGCGTAGTCCTCGCCGAGCGTGTCGATGACCGCCGAGCGCATGAGGATCGCGTACTGGCCGATCAGCCCAAGCGAGACCGTCGCCACCGGCAGGATGAAGTGCCGGCCGAAGTCGGCGAGCTGGTCGACGAACGAGGCGTAGCGCACGCCCGGGGTCAGCATCCCGAACGACGGCAGCAAATGGAAGGTCGCCGAGAACAGGAGCAGGAGGATCATCCCGAGGAGGAAGTACGGCATCGAGTACAGGATCAGCGACGCCCCGTTGCCCACGTAGTCGATCGGCCCGCCGCGTCGCCAGCCCGAGTACGCCCCGATCCCGAGGCCGACGACGATCGCGATCGCCTCCCCAACCCCGAACAGGATCAGTGTCGCGCCGAGGCGGCTCCCGATCACCTCGGTCACGGGCCGGCCCTTCTCGACGAGCGAGAACCCGAAGTCGGCGCGCGCTGTCGCCCCGATGTACGCAACGAACTGGTCCGGGAAGAGCGGCTTGTTCAGGCCCCAGCGTTCGCGCACCTGCTCGATCGCGCGCGGGGTCACGTTCGGGTTGCGGGCGAGGACCCGTTCCGGCGAGCCGGGCATCGCCCGGAACAGGACGAAGTTGAGCAGGACGATGAACACGATCGTGACGGCGGCCTGGACGATCCGCCGCGCGAGATAGCGGCTACCCATCGCCGGCCGTCAGCGCAGACCGACGCCGGGCGGAGCGACCCGCCCGTCGTCGGCCCCCGGCTGGGACGGCCCGAGGATCACTCCTCGTCGGCCGCTTGCCCTCGCCGTCGCATGGTCATGAACAGGCCCGCGACGATCGCGATGGCCACGATCGCACCCACGATCAGGAGCGTCGTGTTGTCCGATGTCGACGTTGCCGGGGTGGTCGGACCGGCCGATGGAGCGGGCGTGGCCGCCCCGCCGCTGGCGGCCGGAGCGGACGCCTCCGGCGACGGGCTCGGCTGGATGCTGGCGTCCGTCAGCAGCGTGTACCCGATCGGCCCGAAGCCGAACAGCGGCGTGCCGGTCTCGGGCGGCTGGTTCACCCAGCCACCGAACCGATCGGTCCGGTAGGCGTGGAGCTCGGAGTCGAAGTAGATCGGGACGTTCGGGACCTCGGCGTAGAAGAGCTCCTGCATCTCCTGCATCATCGCCTTGCGCTTGGTCTCGTCGAGCTCCTTGCCCTGCGCCTCGAAGAGCTCGTCGAAGCGGGCGTTCGACCAGAACGTGTCGCTCGAGCCGCCGGCGATCTCGTCGGTCGTGAACGGCTGGAGGAGGGACGTCGGGTCGACGTCGCCGACCCAGCCCCAGAGGTACGTGTCGAAGTTGGCCTTGCCGTCGTTCTCGGGCGCGGTGAGGTCGACGAGCAGCGTGTCGTCCTCGGTCACGGCCGCCTCGACGCCGATCCCGAGCTGGGCCCACCAGTCCTTGACGAACTGGGCGACCGTCGCCAGCTCCGGCTCGGAGCTCGGCCAGGTCATCCGGAGGGTGATGGCCTTGCCGTCCTTGTCGAGCAGCTTGCCGGACGAGTCGAGCACGTAGCCGGCCGCGGTGAGCTTGCTCTTGGCGGTCTCGATGTTGAAGACACGGAGCTTGTCTGCGGCCGGCGCCACGTACCACTTGGCCTGGAACGGCGGCAGGAGGCTGGTGCCGGGTGTGCCGTGGCCGGCGAGGACCCGGTCGACCAGCTGTGGCAGATCCATCGCGTAGGCGAGCGCGTCGCGGAACGCCGGATCGCGCGTGGCCGACGTCGAGGAGCCGCCACCCGGGATCGCCTTCGAATAGCCGTTGAACGTGAGGTATGAGTAGCCGTTGGCGAAGCCCTCGACCGTCGTCACGCCCGACGACGGGTCGGCCTTGAGCGCATCGAACGCGTCCGCGCTGATGCCGCGGGCGTAGTCGATCTCGCCGTTCTTGAGGGCCGTGACCATCGTGTCGTCGCTGGCGAAGTGCTGGATGATCACCTCGGCGGCCGCACCCTGCTTGCCCCAGTAGTTCGGGTTGCGGGTGAAGCGCATGAAGTCGCCGGACTTGTACTCGACCGCGGTGTAGGGGCCGGTCCCGACGACGGGGGCGTCGTTGAGGAACGCGCCCTCCGCCTCGGCGTCGGCGATCTGCTCGAGGGTGAACTTCGACCAGATGTGCTTGGGCAGGATCGGGACATAGGCCGGCAGGAGGAGCGCGGTCGGGGTCTCGGTGGTGACGATCAGGGTCGTCGGGTCCGGCGCCGAGACCGCCTTGAGGCCGGCCGACGACAGGTAGCCGTCGATGTAGCCCGAGCCCATCGTGACTTCCTTCGTGATCGCCTCCAGGGCGAGCTTGTACGTGTACTCCGCATCGGCGGACGTGGCCGGCTCCCCGTCGGACCACTTCATCCCGGCCCGGATCTTGAAGGTCGTCGTCAGCCCGTCGGGCGAGGTCGTCCACGACTCGGCGAAGCCCGGCGCGTTGCCGAGGTTCTGGTCGTAGCTGACGAGGAGGTCGTAGTTGAGGGTGAACACCTCGTAGTCGAGGACATAGACCGCCTGCCAGGGGTTGAGACCGGAGAAGGTCTGGTCGGTCCCGACGCGCAGGATCAGGTCGGCGCCAACGGCCGGGGCCGCGCCAGGGATCAGGGCCGCGAGGGCCAGCATCGCCGCGACGGCGACCCGCCCGGCTCGGGCGCGAAGGGACGATGGCATGCCGTTCTCCTCCTCGTCGCCGGTCACCCGAACCGCCCGTCCGGTCTCGTTCGGCGAACATCCCGACGGTACTCGGTCGGCGCGCAGTCTACACACCTGATCCGGGGATCGGCCACGCGACCCGTACCGTGGGCCCGACCCGGGCGACCGTCACGGGCCGGCCGTGACGACCTCCTCGACGACGAGCGTACCGGCGCTGGCGTCGAGCGTGGCCAGGGCGCCCAGCGGCACGGTCGCGTGGTGCTTGTTGTGGCCGATCGGCAGGCCGAAGATCAGGGGCAGGCCGAGCGGCGCGAGGACCTCCTCGACGATGTCCTCGGCCGACAGCTCGGCGATCCCGCCGGACCACTTCGCCTTGATGTCGCCGACGACGATGCCGGCGGCGCCTTCGAAGAGGCCCGCGTTCCGGAGCTGGGTCAGGATCCCGTCGTGGACGTAGCCCTCGTTGTCGATCTCCTCGAGGACGACGATCCGGCCTCGGAAGTCCGGCTGGAGGCGCGTCCCGATCGCGGAGCTGAGGAGGCCCGCGCAGCCTCCCGTCAGGCGCCCGGTCACGCGACCGCCGACGAGCGTCCGGACATAGGGGTCGTCCGGGTTGGGCCCGATCTGGCCGTAGGGCTCGTCGCTGAAGAGCGCGCGCTTCAGGCTGTCCTTCGAGAAGTCCGTGACCTCCGGCGACCCGATCCCGGTCACGCCGTTCGCGTAGAAGCTGATCACGTTGCCCCACCGCTGCTGGGCGAGATGGAGCGTCGTCAGGTCGCTGTAGCCGCAGATCGCCTTCGGGTTCGCGGCGAACAGCGCGTCGTCCAGGAGCGGGATCAGGCGCGGCATGCCGTAGCCGCCCTGGAGGCACATGATCGCGCGGACCTCGGGATCGGCGAGGGCGGCATGGATGTCCGCCGCGCGATCCGAGTCGCGTCCGGCCAGGTAGCCGTGGCGGTCGTTGACGTGATCGCCGAGCTTGACCCGGAGCCCCCAGGCCTCGAGCGCGACGACGCCGCGGAGCAGCTCGCTGCGGTTCTCCCAGCTGCTCGCGGGCGCGACCACGGCCACCGTGTCGCCCTCGCGGAGGCGGGCGGGCTTGCGGGGAGCATCGTCGCGGGTCATCGCTGCCTCATACCAGATAGCTCGTGACGGGGTTGGCCTCGAGCAGGATCGGCCGGTCGACCGTGAAGCGCTCGATCTCGGCCGCGGACGGCGTCGCGCCGTCGACGGCCAGCTCCGACAGGATCCGACCGAGGACCGAGGCGAACTTGAACGCGTGGGCGGCGCCGAGGGCGACGAGCACGCCCGGCGCGTCCGGCAGGCGATCGACGACGAAGTCGCGGTCCGGGGTCAGCGTGTACAGACAGGTCTTCGTGTAGATCTCCGGGCCGACGTGCTCGGGAAGGTGGCGCTCGAGGAACTCGGTGAGGCGGGTGAACCCGACTTCGTTCCGATCGAACGTCCGGGTCGCCGGTGTGACCTCGTCGCCGCCGACGTCCTCGGCGGCCTTCGGGCCGGCTTCGCCGTAGGTCGGGAAGCCGTAGAACGACGGGTCGTCCATCCAGATCCAGATCGGGAAGCGATCCGGGGCGAAGCGCGCCGGGTCGGGCGCGGCGAAGTAGGTGACCTGGGCCTGGATGATCGTCAGCGGCAGCCGCCGGTCGAAGGATCCGAGGAGATCATTCGTCCAGGCGTCGGCTGCCAGCACGACCTGCGGAGCGCGGTGGAGCGACCCGTCGGCGAGCTCGACCTCGATTCCACCGCCCTGCAGCGCGCGCAGCCGGCTGACCGGCGCGTGCTCGAGCAGCGTTGCGCCGTGGGCTCGGGCGAGTCGCTGGTGAGCGGCGTTTCCCTTGTTCGGGTCGGCGATGCCTGCGTCGGCCTGGAAGAGCCCGTGATGCTCGTCGCCGAGGCGCCACTGCGGCCAGCGCCGGCTGATCTCCGGGCCGTCGAGGTGCTCGTACGGGACGCCCTCGGCGGTCATGGATCGGGTGTAGTCGTCGAGCGGGATCGCGGCCTCGCGCGGCCCGATGTCCAGACCCCCCGTCCGGGTCACGATCGTCGTGCCACTCTCCACTTCGACCTCGGCCCACGCCTCGTACGCTCGCCGGGCGAGGCGGACGTAGTCGGGCCGATGGTAGGACAGCCGGATGATCCGGCTGTGGTCCTGGCCGGCGCCGTTGGCATGACCGAGCTCGAACTGCTCGACGCCGAGGACGCCCGCCCCCAGCCGGCGGCTCAGCCAGTAGGCCGCCCCGGACCCGATCGCCCCAAGGCCGACAACGATGGCGTCCCAGTCGTTCCGCACGCAGCGATCGTAGCCGCGACGACCGCCACGACGCGCCGCCGTCGCGCGGCACGGAGTCCGTCGTGCGGCCCGGCGTGGTGCTTGACGTCCGCACCTAGGTGCGCCATCTTGTGCGCATGAACGTGCGCACGAACTTGCTCCTGCCGAAGGACCTCGTCGAGGAGGTCGATCACTTCGCCGGCGAGCGCGGGCGGAGTCGCTACGTTGCCGAGGCACTGCGCGCCCGGGTCCGGCGCGATCGCCTCCGCGAGGCGGTCGCACAGACGGCTGGTGTTCTTCGCGCGGAGGATTATCCAGAGTGGTCCACCTCCGAGAAGGTGGTCGAATGGGTTCGCGCGCGACGGTCCGAGGTCACGGACCCAGGTGAGACGGCCCCATGAGGCTGCTGCTGGACTCTACGTTCGTGATCGACCATCTGCGCGGCGTTCCCGCCGCCGTCAACGGATTGGCCGAGATCCTCGCAAACGGCGACGAGCCCTTTGTGACCGAGGTCGTCGTCTGTGAAGTGCGCGCCGGCCTGCGCGCCGAAGACGAGCGGTTCCTGGTCGCCCTGCTCGAGCCGGTTGAGTTCATTCAGCCCGGACCGGCCCACGCCCTCACGGCAGGCCGATGGCGAGCCGAGCTCCGAGCCCGCGGCCGGACCTTGAGCCTCGCCGACGCCCTGATTGCCACGGCGGCGGAGTCCCTTGGCGCCGCTGTCCTGACCCGGAATGTGCGCGATTTCGCGGTGACGCCGGTGCTGGTCCGAACCTACTGACCGATCGCGTCCCAGTCGTTCCGAACTCCAGACATCCCAGCGGCTGGGCTCGCCAGCTGAGCCGTGTCACATTCGTCGTAACGATGGGTGGTCCGACAATGACGTGACCTGACGATCGATCCCAGGCTTAGGCCCCAACTCATGACTCGACCGTGTACTCGCGCGTCGCGACCAGCTCGACCCTGCCGCCGATCTCGATCGACCCGTCGGACTGCGGCAAGACCAGGATCTCCGACCCGACACCCTGGCGGATCGTGACCGGCCGGCCGAGGAGGCCGCCCATGACGACGGCCGCCGCCCCGGTCGCCTCGTCTTCGAGGATGCCGACGTCGGTGGCGAAGTAGCGCGAGCGCAGGGTCCCGGCCGGCTCGTCGATCCACGCCCAGACGTAGCGACCCGGTTCGCCCATCGCCTGGCCTCGCTCGGCCTCGACCGCGTCCGGGCCGGCCAGCTGTTCGACCTCGATCGGGTGGACCCACTCGGGACGAGCGCGGATCCACGTCCGCTCGGCGTCGTGGCGGAACGGGACGTCGCCGGCGGGTGGGCGGAGGGTCGTGGCCGGAACGCCGCTCTCCCGGAACAGCCACGCCGTGCCGACCGTGGGATGGCCGGCAAAGGGCAGCTCGCGGCCCGGCGTGAAGATCCGGATCGCGCCCTCCTGCGGATCGTCGACGAACACCGTCTCGGAGAACCCGAGATCGATCGCGACGGCCTGGCGGCGGTCGGGCGGAATCGTCGTGCCGTCGAGGAACACGCCGAGCGGGTTGCCACCGCGACGACCCGCCCCGGCGAACACGCGGAGGACATGGAGCTCGGTCATCCTGCGTTGCCCCCTGGTACGCGGGCCGGCGCTGCGCGGCCGGCCGTCGCGCGCTCGAGGGCGATCCGCTGGATGCCCAGGATCGTCATCGCATCGGTGATCCGGCCATCGGTGGTCATCGCGAGGGCCTCGTCGAACGGCTCCCAGCGGATCGCCAGCTCCTCGCTCGGATCCGGGGATGCGGCGCCGTGGCTCCGCGCCCGGGCCACGAACAGCACGCCGGCCTCGTCGCTGATCGAATTCGACAAATGGAACCGGACGATCTCCCGCCACTCGTCCGCTTCGACCCCGGTCTCCTCGCGGAGCTCGCGCCTTGCGCCGTCGAGGGCGGACTCGCCCTCCGGAACGCCGCCCTCGGGGATCTCCCACGAGTAGGCATCGAGGGTGTAGCGGTGCTGCCCGACCAGCAGGACCCGATCCTCGTCATCGAGCACGACCGCTCCGGCGGCCAGGCTTGCGAAGTGGACGACGCCGTAGACGCCGGGGCTGCCGTCGGGTTGGGCCACATCGTCGTGCCAGACCGTGATCCACGGGTTGTCGTAGGCGATCCGGCGCGAGCGGCGGGTCCACGGGCCGACGCGCTCGCCGATCTCGGCATCCGAATCCGTCATCGCGGCATCGTCGCACGGCTCGGGCGGACCGGTGGCGCCACACGACCAAGCGCCTATCCTCGGGTCATGGTCGATCCCGTCGACGTCGAGCGCCAGCGGCCGGCGAGCCAGCCGATCCATCACGTCGCCGCGCTACGCGATGTCCGGATTCCCGTGTCCGACGGGCTCGAGCTGTCGGCCAACCTGTGGCTCCCGGAGCCGCTGCCCGCCGCCGACGAGCCGCAGCTCTTCCCGGCGATCCTCGAGATGATCCCGTACCGCAAGGACGACTGGCGCGCGGCGAGCGACGAGAGCCGCGGCGAGTGGCTGGCGGCGCGCGGCTACGCCTTCTGCCGGCTCGACATCCGCGGCACAGGCTCGTCGCCCGGGGTCGCGCTCGACGAGTACACGGCGCGCGAGACGCAGGACGGCTACGACGCCGTCGAGTGGCTGGCCGCCCAGCCGTGGTCGAACGGCAAGGTCGGGATGTGGGGCATCTCGTACGGCGGCTTCACGTCGATCCAGGTCGCCCTCCTGCATCCGCCCCATCTCGCCGCGATCGTCCCGATGATGGCCACCGACGACCGCTACACCGACGACGTCCACTACCTCGGCGGCTGCGCGACGGTCTCGGAGCTGTCGCAGTACGCGGTGTCGATGGTCGGGATGAACGCGATGCCGCCGCGGTCGGAGTACCGCGGCGCCGGCTGGGCAGACGAGTGGCGCGAGCGACTCGAGCAGACCCCGATCTGGCTGTTCGAGTGGCTCCGCCAGCAGCACGACGGGCCGTACTGGCGGCAGGGCTCGCTCGCGCCGAACTGGGACCGGCTCACGACACCGACGTTCCTGATCGGCGGCTGGATGGACGAGTACGTCGACGCCGCCCTGCGGATGCTCGAGCGCTGCACGAACGCGCCGCGCAAGGCGTTGATCGGGAACTGGGTCCACGACCTGCCGGACGATGCCTACCCCGGCCCGAACGTCGACTGGCAGCACGAGCTGGTCCGCTTCTTCGACCACTGGCTGAAAGGCATTGACAACGGCGCGATGACCGAACCGGAGCTCGTCGCCTTCCGACACGACTGGGCCGAGCCCGAGCCCTTCCCGGCCGCTTGGCCCGGCGCGTGGATCGCCGAGGCAGCGTGGCCGCCGGCCGATCTCGAGGAGACGGTCCTGCACCTGGCGTCGGGCGACATCGCCCTGGCCGGTCGCCTCACCCACGCGGCGCCGCCCGATTCCGGGATCGAGCGATTCCGTCACCGGGCGACGACCGGGACGCGCGCCGGGCTCTCCTGGGGTGCGGGCGGGCAGCCGAACGGGGTCGCCCGCGACCTCCGCCCGGACGATGCGCTGGGGCCGACGTTCACGTCGGACCCGCTCGACGCCGACCTCGACGTCGTCGGCGTCGCCTCGGTCGTCCTCCGCTGGGAGTCGCCGGTGCCGGTCGCGACGGCGGTCGTCCGCCTCCAGGACGTCGCTCCGGACGGGACGCCGTTCCAGGTCAGCGCCGGCATCCTGAACCTGACCCATCGCGGGTCGCACAAGACGCCCGAAGCGCTCGAGCCGGGCGTCGTGACGGAGGTCCGCATCGCCCTCCGCGCGACGGCTCATCGCTTCCATGCCGGACACCGGATCCGGCTGTCGGTCGCCTCGTCGATGTGGCCCGTCGTCTGGCCGTCACCGTTCGCGGCGGAATACGGGCTCCACCTCGGCGGCGATCCGGCGACGGGATCCCGCCTGACCCTTCCGGTCCTGCCCGCCGGTCACGCGGGCGCATTCGTGCCTCCGTTCAAGACGACGCCAGCCGGCCTGCGCGCGATCGGCTCGTACCACGGCGACCCGCCGACGTGGCAGGTCATCGAGGACGTGATCGACGGGTCGGTGACCGTCCTGACGAGCGAGTTCGGCGAGACGACCCTGGCCGACGGCCGGACCACCCTCTACGCCGGTGAGCGGCTCGAGATGACGGCCCGCGACGCCGACCCTGCCAATGCCCGGATGCACAACGAGGTTGTCTACCGCCTCCGCGAGGACGGCTCGGAGATCCTCATCGAGGCGAACGGCACGATCCGGACCACGCAGACGGACTTCCACATGAACGTCGGGCTGACGGTCAGCCTCGACGGCGGCCCGTTCTTCGAGCGCGGCTGGCTCGAGACGATCCCGCGCCGGCTGGTCTAGCGGCCAAGCGGGGCGTCCCTAGCCCGTCGGGAGCTGCGCCTCCAGCTGCCCGAGGAAGTGCATCGCGCCGTCGGCCATCGTGTATTGCGTCGCCGGCTCCAGGGCTCGCAGGATCCCGTCGTAGCTGACGACCTGGTACGCGGCGCCAACGATCAGGATCGCGTCGAGGGCGAGCCGGATGGCCTCGCGATCGACGACGACCGCCCAGGCGTCGATCCAGGCATCCGTCGCGATCCGCTGCTCGTCCGGATGGTCCCTGCTCCAGGCCAGCCAGGTGACGAGGTCCACGACCGGGTTGCCGATCGCGGCATCGGACCAGTCGATGATCACCGCGCGGCCGTCGACGAGGGCCACGTTGCCGGGGTGGAAGTCGCCATGGACCAGGGTCGTCGGGAAGCCAAGCGCCGCGACCCGCGCGGCGGCGTTTCGAGTCGCCGACACGGCGCCGGCACGGCGCTCGTCGGACAGCGCGCCCTCCGCGAGGGCGACCCCGTCGGGCCCGAGTGCCGCGTCCAGGGCGGCCGCCAGATCGGCGATCGGACGCGTCGGGCAGCCTGCTGCGACGAACGAGTTCAGGTCGCCCTCGAGCGCTCGCTGCAGCGCCACGATGGCCTGCGCCCCTGCGACGAGCCCGGCGACCTTCGGCTCCGCCGACAGATCGCCGATCCACGGTGCGGCGACATCCTCGAGGATCAGCCAGCCCTCCTCGGCGTGGATCGCGAGGACGCGCGGCACCGACGACCGGAATCGGCCGGCGAGCAGCCGGGTCACGAGGGGCTCCGGGTGGAAGGGCGGGAAGACCGCCTTGAGGAAGACGTCGCCGGCGGCGGTCGAGCCGCGGAGCAGGGCCGAGATGCCACGGAGGTAGAACGGGCTGGGCGGCCCGAGCAGCGGCCGGCCGGCAGACGCCAGCGCCTCCGCCATCCAGGTCGAGGCCCGGACGTGCCAGCCTCGCCGCGCCCAGCGCGGCCGGAGCGCCGGCGGCTCGGCTCCGGTCCGGAGCTCGGCCATCAGCTCCTCGGCCCGCGGCTGGATCGAGGGCGGCAGGGCCCCGAGGATGGGCGCGACGTCGGGTGGGATCGGTACGAACGTCAAGCCCTCCGGCGGCGCCCAGCCGGCTGGGGCGGGCTCGGTCATCACGAGCGTCGGAATCGGCTCGCCGTCCGGGATACCCTCCGACTTCGGGTGGGTCTCGAGGATCGGCATCTCGAACCGCCACGACGCGCGGAGGTGCGCCGTCGCGGCAACCACCGTGGCCTCGTCCTCGTCGCCATCGACCAGGCCCCGGGGCAGCGTCCCGCCGGTCGCGACCAGGAGTGTCCCGTCGCCGGACCCGGGCACGATGAATCGAAGGTCAAGTTGCACGGACGAGAGCCTACGATACGGGCCATGCTCCGCATCAGCCGCAAGGCCGAGTCGTTCACCGAGTCCGTCATCCGCGAGATGAACCGCCTCGCGGTCGCCGCCGGCGCCGTCAGCCTCGCCCAGGGATTCCCCGACTTCGCGTGTCCGCCCGAGCTGAAGGCCGCGGTGACCGAGGCCGTCAACGCCGACCACAATCAGTACGCGATCACCTTCGGATCGAAGCCCCTGCGGGACGCGATCGCCGCCAAGACCGCCCGGTTCCACCCGGGCTGGGTCGTCGACGCCGACACCCAGATCACCGTCGTCAACGGCGCGACCGAGGGAATGATCGCGGCGATGCTCGGGCTGCTCGACCCGGGCGACGAGGTCATCGTCTTCGAGCCGTTCTACGAGAACTACGGCCCGGATGCGATCCTGACCGGCGCGATCCCGCGCTACGTGACCCTCCACGAGCCCGACTGGCGGATCGATCCCGACGAGCTCCGGGCGGCGGTCACGCCGCGGACCCGGGCGATCGTCGTCAACTCGCCCCACAACCCGACGGGCAAGGTGTTCACGCGCGCGGAGCTCGACCTCGTCGCCGACCTCTGCCGCGAGCACGACCTGATCGCCTTCACGGACGACATCTATCAGCACCTGGTCTACGAGGGCGAGCACATCCCGCTCGCGACCCTGCCCGGCATGGCCGAGCGAACGGTCTCGATCGACTCGATGTCGAAGACGTATTCGGTGACCGGCTGGCGGATCGGCTGGGTGATCGCATCGCCGGAGCTGACTGTCGGCGTCCGGCGTGTCCACGACTTCCTCACCGTCGGCGCGGCGGCGCCGCTCCAGCAGGCGGCCGTCGCCGGATTGACGATGGCCGACGCCTACTACGACGACCTCCTGGCCGGCTATCGCGAGCGCCGCGATGTCCTCCTGCCCGCGCTCGAGGCGGCCGGCTTCCGGGTCCATCGACCGGCCGGCGCCTACTACGCGATGACCGACATCCGCGACCTGACCGAGGACGACGACGTGACCTTCGCCCGCCGGCTCATCGCCGACCCGGGCGTGGCCGCGGTGCCCGGCTCGTCGTTCTTCTCGCGGCCCGAGCTCGGCCGCACGAAGCTCCGGTTCGCCTTCCCGAAGCGGCTCGCGACGCTGCGCGCGGCCGCGGACCGGCTGGTGGCGCTCAACCCGGTGACGCGCGCCTGACGCTCAGGCGGCGAAGCGGATCGCCAACGCTGCCAGCATCAGGATCGCGGCGAGCGTCAGTCCAGGAGCATCGCGCCGCAGAGCGCGATCGTGATCCCGATCACGAATCCGGGTCCGAGGCTCGCGGCGGCCACGGG
Organism: uncultured Chloroflexia bacterium; assembly: GCA_963746075.1. GTDB lineage: Bacteria > Chloroflexota > Limnocylindria > Limnocylindrales > CSP1-4 > CF-46. The sequence goes on along the minus strand of CAVUZY010000004.1, from coordinate 544,840 downwards.
GGGTCAGGCGAGCAGTGCGGTGAGCGCGGCCCGGCCGGCCAGGGCGCTGATGATCGCGACGGCGACGCTCGCCAGCGTGCCGAGCAGGTAGTACTCGGCGAAGGCGCGATCGTCGAGGAGCTTGAACCGGGCCAGCGTCTTGGCGGCGACGACGAAGCCGATCGCGACATCGGTGCCGGTCAGGACGAAGACGACGATCAGGATCCGCTCGAGGATCCCGATCGTGGAGCCGACGCTGGCGCTGGCACTGGCCGGCAGCGGCGCCGCCGCCGCGCCGGCCGGTGGGGCAGCGCCGGGTTCGGCGGTGACCCGGCCCTCGATCGGACCGAGCCGGATCGACCAGCGGGTGGTCGTGGCGACCGGCGGCGCCTGGGGCGGCGTCGGCGGCACGGCCGGCGCCGCGCGAGACCCCCAGCGATGCTCACCGTCGGTCCCGGCCTCGACCGGCCGGACGAGAATCCCGACGAAGAGCGAGGCCGCCCGGACGTTCACGATCAGGAGGGACAGCAGGACGACCGCGACGCCCACGATCTGATGGACGGCCGCCCGATCGTGGGAGCCGAGCACCCAGTTCACGGCATCGACCCAGCCCGGCTCGAGGCTGGCGAGCGGCGGAATGAGCGCCCACGCAACCCCGATCACGACGAGATGGGCGGCCTGATCGGCCAGGAAGAGCGCCGCCGGCTCGGGCGTCCAGGCCCGGCCGAGATGCTCGGCAGGCTGGGGCCCCTCGTGCCGTTCGTGCGCAGCGTGCAGGGCCCGGGCGGCGGCCCGCCGGGTCAGCATGACCTTCGATCGATCGATGACGACGTGGCTGACCCCGACGATCGCCACGAACGCCCAGCCGGAGGATCCGAACGCGAGGCCCATCGGCGTCGTGCAGATCGTGACGATCAGGCCGTGGGCGATGAGGCCGCGGATCGCACCGGATCCGTGGCTCGACTTGGCCCGCGCGATGCGACCCGTCTGGAACACGAAGTCGGCGAGCAGGTGGGCGAGGACCAGCCAGGCCAGGACGAGGATCGGATCGGCCATCACGCCCTCATCGTCGCCCGGCCGAGCAACGCCCGCACGACGCGGGCGAGCTCGCCGATCGAGCGCAGGTGGGCGCGATCGGCTGCCACCGAGATCGTCGCCCGGCTGACCCCCAACCGCTCGGCCGCCTCGGATCGGCGCAGGCCCTCGACGAGGATGAGCCAGCCGATCTCGCGCTGCCGATCGGTCAGGTCCGCGAGGAGCTCGCCCAGAAGGGGCGCGAGCCCGTCGAGCAGCTCATCGGTCTGGGGATCGCCACTGACGACGGCGAGCCGCTCGCGGCGGGCCGCCGAGACCGCCAGCCGTTCGCGGGCGGCGATGAACGCCGGTCCGCTGCGCTGCGTCGCCGGCCCGCGACCCGGGTCGATCTCGCCGGCGACGACGACCCAGCGCATCGCCACGGCCTTCTCATGGAGCGCCGCCCGCAGGATGGCGGTCGTCGGGTCGGCGGTCGCGCCGAGCAGGCCCTGGAGCTCGTCGCCCTGGGTGAACTCGAACGGAGCCAGCACTGCCTCGGCCGGATAGGCGCTCGCCAGATCGGCGGCGAGGACACGCAACCAGGTGGTCGCGGCCATCGCGTCGCGGCGTGAGCGGATGACATCCCCGAACAGGACGAGGGCGGGCACGTCCGCAGGCTAACGGACGTTGAATTAGCCGTCAACGACTAATTGCAAGCCGGTTAGCCGGATACGGCTAACGGACCCCGGCCTCGGCCAGGATCGCCTCGATCCCCGTCCGCGTCGCCGGAGTGTCGAACCGCAGGAGCGCGTCCGCCTCGATCGGGCGCTCGTCGACCTTGCCGGCCCGGCGGAGGTACAGGACGGGGTAGATCGCGCCCGTGCCGTCGGCCTCGAGCGTGATCGCGAGGGCATCGCCGTTGCCGTCGTCCCCGACCCCATCGACGAACGCCGCGAGCGGAACGACACCTGCATCGGCGATTCCGGCGGTCGGATCCAGCGAGATCACCTTGGCCAGATAGGCCCGCTGATGCCAGAGCTCGGGCGCCGTGGCCAGGTCCGAGACAATCGCGTCGACCAGGGTTCCGGCCGTCAGCGCGCGGTCCGGCGACCCGCCCCCAGCGGTCGCGCCGGCCGGACCCACCCCGCCTCCGGACCCGTGGGTCCGGGCGATGTGCCGGGCCAGGACGCGGGCGTTGTAGCGCGCGCCGTGGACCGCCCCGGAGTTGGCCGGCATCCCGTGCTTCTTCAGACCGGCCGACCCCTGCCCGATCGTTCCGGCGAAGAAGATTCCGGGCACCGTCGCGCTCTCCCAGTACGGCGTCTGGGCGGGCAGCTTGGCCTGCCCGAACGTGGTCACCCCGAGCGCGGGCAGATCCTGGAGCGGCGTCACGAAGCCCGTCGCCGCGATCAGCTCGTCGACCTCGAGCACGAGATCCTCGCCGCCGTCCGACGGGCGCAGGGTCACGACGAACGGCGCGTCGGAGCCCGCGGGCCCGCGCACGATCCCGCCGACCGACGCGTCGAGGATCGCCACGCCGCCACCGAGCACATGGTCCTCGAACGGCTGGACGTAGCGGGCCCGGACGCCGACCAGCGAGCGGGTGTTGACCGACAGCTTGGCCGGCGACGGCGAGCACAGGATGATCCGGCGAGCCCAGGGCAGCAGCCCGGTCGCGAGCTCGAAGCCCGAGTTCTGCTTGCCCATGATGAAGACGCGCCGGCCGGCGTAGCTCTCGGCTGGGCGAGTGTCGGCATAGTGGGCGGCGAGCTCGATCCCCGGGGTCGCCGGAGAGTACGGCTCGGCGACACCGACCGCGAAGACAAGCGCCCGGGCCCGGTACTCCCCGTCGACGGTTTCGAGGACGAACTGCTCGCCGTCCGGGCCCTCCTCGCGACGGGTCGCGGTCCAGCGGCAGCCGTACCGGATCCGCGTCCCGGTCCGCTCCACGAACATCGCGAGGTTGCGCTCCATCTCGGGCCGCGACGGGAAGTACGACGAGCCGTCCATGAGGTCGGGCATGACCGCCCGATGGCCCGGGTCGTCGGCCAGCAGGGAGTTCCAGTCGTAGCGCTCGTACGCCGGCGAGTCGCGATCGACCGGGGCGTACGGCTTGGTCCATGACAGCAGCCGCTGGAAGAACGGCCAGCGCCGGAACATCCCGCCCGGCGACGGATCGTCCGAGATCACGGCGTGGTCGACGCCGTGACGACGCAGCGAGTACGAGACCTGGATCGCGCCCGGTCCGCTGCCGACGACGACGACCGGATAGTCGCCCGGCGGATAGGGCCGATCGGCGCCCGCCGCGGCGGCCGGTGTGTCGGCCGATCCGTCGCCGCCCTGGCTCAGCTCCGCCACCGGTTCGCGTTCCGCAGACGGCGCGCCTGCGCCTGGAGCATCCGGTACATCAGGGGCGGGTTCTCCTGGAGGACGCCCTTGACGGACGGTCCGGCGAGGACGAGCGTCCGGAGCGGCCGCTTGGCGACGATGTCGGCGCCGGGCGGCTCGCCAAGCAGGATCGAGACCTCGCCGAAGAAGTCGCCGCGGGCGAGCGTGGCCCGCTGCTGGCCGTCGATGACGACCTCCGCCTCGCCGTCCAGGATCACGTAGAACGCCGAGCCGGACAGGCCCTGGCGCAGGACGCGCGCGCCCTCAGGAAAGACCTCTTCCTCGAACATGTGGGCGATCCGCTCGAGCTGCGGCGTCGTCAGGTCCGCGAACAGCGCGAAGCCGGCGATCTGGTCGACGATCTCGTCGCGGGTGGCCATGGGCGAGGGTCCTCGTCTGCGTCCGGTGGATGCATTCTGCCACCGGATCGTCGGAGTCGATACGGCCTGCCATCCGGACCGTTCGCGGTTGACGCGGGCACGATCGAACGCGCAGCATCAGCCCCTGCCACAGGAGGACCCGTGACGCTCACCCAGGACCGACGAACCGCGCTCCTCGGCGGCTGCCCGCTGTTCGGCGGCGTCGGCGCCGATGACCTCGCGGCGGTCGGCGAGCGCGCGCTCGAGGTCGACTTCCCGACCGACCATGTGATCGCCCGCCAGGGCGAGATCGGGACCGGACTGTTCGTCATCGTCGAGGGGGCCGTGCGCGTCGTCCGCGACGGCGAAGAGCTCGCCCGGCTCGGGGCCGGCGACTTCTTCGGCGAGATGTCGGTCATCGACGGGCTGCCGCGGGTCGCCCAGGTCGTCACGACCGAGCCGACGCGCTGCCTGGCCCTCGCCAGCTGGGAGTTCGAGCGGCTCGTGCTCGACCATCCCACGATCGGGCTGGCGATCCTCCGCGGTCTGTCGGCCCGGCTCCGGGCCAAGACCGAGCACACGCAGCACTGACCGGGGTCCGCCACGCACACGTCCGTCCCATGACCTCGCTTCCAACCGGCACGGTCGCCTTCGTCTTCACCGACATCGAGGGCTCGACCAAGTTGGCCCAGACGCTTCCCGGCGAGCGTTGGGAGGCGATCCTGGCCCGCCACCGCGAGCTCATCCGGGCAGCCGTCGCGGCCAACGGCGGGGTCGAGGTATCGACCGAGGGCGACGGCTTCTTTCTCGTCTTCGCCCGGACCGCCGACGCGGTGGCTGGGGTCGTCGCCGCCGAGCGCGCGATCGCTGCCGAGCCCTGGCCGGAGGACGCCGTGGTCCGCGTCCGGGCCGGCATCCATACCGGCGACGGCCGGCTCGATGCCGACGGCTCGTACGTCGGGGCCGACGTCCATCGCGCGGCGCGGGTCGCGGCGGCGGGTCACGGCGGACAGGTGCTCTTGTCGCAGACGACCTCGACCCTCGTCGCCGACGAGCTGCCGCCCGGCCTCGGGCTGCGCGGCCTCGGCGAGCACCGCCTGAAGGACCTCCGCCCAGAGCAGATCTGCCAGCTCCTCATCGAAGGCGAGCGGACGGAGTTCCCGCCGATCCGATCGCTCGACCGCCGTCCGAACAACCTGCCGACCCAGCTGACGAGCTTCGTCGGGCGGGACGCGGAGCTGCGCGCGGTCGGCGAGCTCCTGGGAACGACCCGGCTCCTGACCCTGACCGGGCCCGGCGGCACGGGCAAGACCCGGCTCTCGCTCCAGCTCGCCGCCGATGTCGCCGAACGGTTCGCCGACGGGATCTGGTTCGTCGCCCTCGAGCCGGTCCGCGACCCGAACCTGATCGCCGGGACGATCCTGACGACGCTCGGCCTGATCGAAGCCGGCGGCCGGCCGGCCCGCGACATCCTTGCCGAATGGCTGGCGCCGCGCCAGGTCCTCCTCGTCCTCGACAACTTCGAGCAGGTGATCGACGGCGCGCCGGTCGTCGCCGACCTGCTCCGGGCGGCGCCCCGGACCTCCATCGTGGTGACGAGCCGGGCGCCCCTCCGGGTGAGCGGCGAGCAGGAGTACCCGGTTCCGGGGCTGCCGGCACCGCGCGACGTCCTGGCCCTGTCGGACCTCGAGAAGATGAACCTGCCCGCCGGCGATCGGCTCCTGGACGCGGCAGCCGCGACGACATTCGAGGCGGTTCGCCTGTTCATCGCCCGCGCCGTCAGCGTCCGGCCCGACTTCAAGGTGACGAACGAGAACGCCCCGGCCGTCGCCGGCATCGCCGCGCGGCTCCACGGCATGCCGCTCGCGATCGAGCTCGCCGCCGCCCGCGTCAAGCTCCTTCCGCCGGAGGCGATCCTGGACCGGCTGGAGCACCAGCTCGGCGTCCTGTCGGCCGGGTCACGCGACCTTCCGGCACGGCAGCAGACGCTGCGCGGCGCGATCGCCTGGAGCCACGACCTGCTCGGCGAGGGCGAGCGCCGGCTTCTCGCCCGGCTGTCGGTCTTCGTCGGCGGCTGCGAGCTCGACAGCGCCGAGGCAGTGTGCGGACCGCCGTCCGAGCTCGACGGGGTCGAGGTCATCGACTGCCTGACCTTCCTTGCCGACCAGAGCCTGATCCGGGCCGAGGAGATCGACGGCGGGCTGCGCTTCCGGATGCTCGACACGATCCGCGAGTTTGCCGCGGAGCAGCTGGTCGCCCGCGACGAACGCGAGGAGATCGAGCGGCGCCACACGGTGACCTTCCTCGCCGAGGTCGAGACCCTCCGGCCGCTGCTGGCGGGCGACGATCAGCGGCGCTGGCTCGGCCGGCTCGAACGCGACCACGACAACATCCGGGCCGTCCTGGATCGGGCCGTGGCGGCGGCGGACGCGCCGTCGGCGATCGGGCTCGGGTTCGCGATGTGGCGCTACTGGCAGAAGCGCGGCCACCTCGCGGAGGCGCGCCGCCGGCTCCAGGCCATGGCCGACGCGCCGTGGTCGCACGACGACCCGCGGCTTCGCGCCCGGCTCATGGAGGCGCTCGGCGGCGTCTGCTGGTGGCAGGCCGACATCCCGGCGATGGGCAGCGCCTACGCCGAGGCGCTGGAGCTTTGGCAGGCGATTGGCGATCCGGCGGAGATCGCGAACGCCCTCTACAACGACTCGTTCCGCTACGCCGTCAGCGAGATGGGCGGCAAGCGTGACCCCGATCGGCTGGGCTACCAGCAGATGCATCGCGCGCGCGACCTGGCGGCCGCTGCGGGCGACGAGCGGGGCCGGGCGAACGCGCTGTGGGGGATCGGCAACTGGCTCTACTTCCACAACGCGGACGATCGTGGGATCGGCCAGTTCGACGAAGCGGTCGGTGTGTTCCGAAAGCTCGGCGACCGGACGATGGAAGCGTGGTCCCATCACATGCTCGGGACCGCCCAGATCCGGCCCGGTCAGGCGCTCGACGAGGCGCGGGCAAACATCGAGACCGCGATGCGCCTGTTCCATCGCTTCGGCGACGTGGCCGGGATCACGCTCGCACTCGACGACTTCGCGTCGCTGGCGATCGCGGCAGGCGACCTGCCGCGCGCCGCGAAGGTCTGGGGGGCCGCGCGGGCGCTCTCCGCGGCCGGCGGCGTCGGCCTGGCGGACTTCGTCGACTCCCAGTTCGAGTTCTACGGGCGACCGAGCACGCGCGATACGATCGACCCGGCGGAGCTCGATCGGCTGGCCCAGGAGGGTCGAACCATGACACTCGACGAGAGCGTCGCGTTCGCGCTCGAGACGGACATCGATTCGCTCGCGCCGCACGACCACGCGGGAGCGAACCGATGATGGAAATTCGTCCGCTGATCATGCTCGACGACGAGGCGGAAGCGTCCCGGCCTGCGGTCGTCGAGGACGATCCCGGCGTCGTCGTCCTGACCTGCGCCAACTGCGGCGCGGCGATGGACGAGCGGAAGTGCAAGCTGATCTGTCGCTGCGGCTACTTCCTGTCCTGCTCGGACTACTACTAGCGCTCGTCATCGCGTCGTCGCGTCGGTTCGTCGTCGCATCGTCGCGTCGCGGCCACGTGGCCGGTCCGCGTGGTGGACCAAGCGACGGCTGGCGCCCGGCGACAAGGGGCGCTCTCGACGATTCCGCCTCGTCCGGCGCCCGATGGTCCGCGGCATGGACTGCCTGACAGCGGCATCGACGCCCAACCGCACGGGCCTGCCGCTCGATCGTCCCGTGGTCCGCAGGGCGGACCACGGTCCGGTCGGGGCAGACTGCCCCGTCCGCGCCGCCGATCGATCGCCGTCGTAGACTTCGGCGATGACCGCCGAGGCGACCCAGCCGCCCGCCACCGACCCCGTCCCGGCGCCCGCCGCCGCCTCCGCCGTGCGCGAGAAGACCGCGATCCCGAAGAACCCCGGGCGGCGCGACCTCGGGATGAAGGCGACGCTCCTCTTCCCGAACAAGGACATCGTCGAGCAGTACTACGTCCCGCTGATCTACACCGCCTGCCGGACGTGCTACTCGGAGCTCACGCCCGAGGACATCTTCGATCGCGCCGCGACCGGCCAGATCGATCAGGCCAAGATGCAGAAGCTGATCAGCGGCGTCATCGAGTCCGGCCACGGCTCGACGATCGAACACGTGGTGTTCACGTTCGGCATCAGCGGCGTCTCGCGGACCCTCAGCCACCAGCTGGTCCGCCATCGGGCGGGCGTGGCGTTCGACCAGCAGAGCCAGCGCTACGTCACGTTCAAGGGCGCCTCGACGATGCTGCCCGCGACGATCGAGGACGCCGACCCCGAGATCCGCGACGCCTACCAGGAGCAGATCGCGGGCTCGATGGATCTGTACGGCGAGCTCGTCGGCGCCGGGATCCCCGGCGAGGATGCCCGCTTCGTCTTCCCGAACGCGACCCGGACCAATCTCGTCATGACAACGAATCTCCGCGCGCTCATCCATATGTCGGGCCTCCGGCTGTGCACGATGGCCCAGTGGGAGATCCGCCGGCTGTTCCAGCTGATCCGGCACGAGATCTTCCAGGTCAGCCCGTTCCTCGGCTCGTTCCTCGCTCCAAAGTGCGTCGCCCTCGGCTACTGCGACGAGATGGGCAACCGCGACGAGCATTGCCCGATCCGACCCCACAAGGACAACGTCCTCGGCGCCTGGGCCGAGAAGTCGAAGGCCGCCAAGGCGGCCGGGCGCGGGCTGACCGTCAGGTAGTCGATCACGACGTCGGCCGCGGAAACCGCGGAGGCAGATCCCATGATCGAGCCAGGACGCCTCCGCGCCCAGGTCACTCCGACCACTCTCGCAGGTCAGATGGACGGCCAGCCATGGACGACCGACCGAGGCCGGCGCCGGGGGGCGCCGGGCGACGAGGATGGCGATCAGGAGCGCAGGCAGGCCTGATCCCCGGCGGGCGGGTGCTGCATCGGCCGATCCAAGTGAGTTCGACCGCCATCGCCCAACGGTCAGGATCGGTCCGTGGGCCGGACGAGACGGCGGGCTGACGCCAGGGAGCGAGACTCCGTCTCGAGAGGGAGACCGACCATGACCGCTGATCTCGTATCGCGCGCCGGACGGACCTACCGAGGCGGATCGTTCACCCACGCCCGACGAAGCCACGACCTCTACACGGGCGGCGAAGGACCGACGGTGATCCTGATGCACGAGCTCGGCGGGCTCGATCTGTCGACCTTCGACGTGGCCGACCGCCTGTGTGCGGCAGGGTTCCGAGTGGTGCTCCCCCTTCTCGTCGGACGGGCCGGCGGCGAAGGGAGCCGGCGGTCGGCGGGCGTGAACGGGATCCGGATCTGCATCTCGCGCGAGGTCCATGTGTTCCTCACGGGCCGGACGAGCCCCGTGGCCGTGTGGCTTCGCGCCCTTGCCCGTCGCGAGCGCGGCGACCATCCCGGTGTCGGCGTCATCGGGATGTGCTTCTCGGGAGGGTTCGCCCTCGCGGCCGCGGTCGACAATTCGGTGCTGGCAGCTGTCGCGAGCCAGCCTGCCCTGCCGTGGCCCCTCCTCCCTGGATCCGGCCGCGACCTCGGCCTGTCACCGGCCGATGTCGATTGCGTTCGGACGCGATTCCGGGACGGGTCGCTCGGCGTCCTGGCCGCGCGCTACACGCTCGACACGAAGTCCGCATGTGAGCGGATCAATCGGTACAAGACGGAGTTCGGCACGGACGTGGTCATCGAGCCGATCGGCACCGAGCACTCGGTCCTTGCCCGGGCGGCCCACCCGACACAGCCAGATCCGGTCGCCGTGCCAGCCCTCGAGGCGGCCCTCGATCTGCTCCGCACCCGGCTCCTGGGGACCGCCCCGGCCTGACGGTTCGGCGGCCGATCTGGACGTGCCTCAGGAGAGGCCGCCGACGAACCTCCGGATCACCTTCGCCAGACGCGGGCCCGCCTCGGCGCCGGCGGCCATGACCTCCTCGTGGCTCAGGGGCTCGCCGCTGTACCCGGCTCCGGCGTTCGTCACGAGCGACACCCCGCAGACCTCGAGGCCGGTCCAGCGGGCGGCGATGCACTCGAGGACCGTCGACATGCCGACGGCGTCGGCGCCGAGCGTCCGCAGCATCCGAACCTCGGACGGGGTCTCGTACTGTGGCCCGAGCAGGCCGGCGTAGACGCCCTCCTCGAGGGCCACGCCCTCGGCCACGCCGGCGGCCTTGAGCGCCTCCCGCAGTCGCGGGCTCCAGGCGTCGGTCAGGTCCTGGAAGCGTGGCCCGATGTCGTCGGCGTTCGGGCCGAGGAGCGGCGTCCGCCCGGTGAGGTTGAGGTGGTCCGAGATCACCATCAGCGTCCCCGGCCCGAACGACGGATCCACCCCGCCGGCGGCGTTGGTCAGGATCACGATCTCCGCGCCGAGCGCGCGAAACAGCAGCACCGGCTGGACGACGAGCCCCGGATCGTTGCCCTCGTAGATGTGGAAGCGGCCCTGGAGCAGGACGACCCGCGTCCCGGCGAGACGACCGAGCAGCAGCCGTCCGGCGTGGCCGGGCGCCGTCGCTGCGGGCCAGCCGGGGAGCTCGGCGAACGGGATGGCGACCGGATCCTCGACGTCGTCGGCGAGGCCGCCGAGCCCGGACCCGAGGACGATCCCGACCTTCGGAACCAGGTCGGATCGGGCGCGGACCGCCGCCGCGAGCGCCGCGATCCGGGCGGGCTGATCCGCGGGCGCGATCGAGCGGGCGCGGTCGAAGGCGGGAGCATCGGGGGTGGTCACGGGCGTGCGGGCCTCCGGATGTGCGTCCTGGGGGCAGCCTTCCGAGGCCCGCTGAGGCGAAGGCCCGACGGACGTACCGACACCGGGATGCCGGTCGCAGTCCGTCGGGCGGTCGTCACCCGGGCGGGAGCGGCCGAAGCCGTCGGGTCCGGACAACGAAGCGCCCGAAGCGACCGGCGTGGAGCGGAGGTCCTTGATGTGATCTCGGTGTCTCCGGTTCCTGACGGCCCCTTCGGGCAAGACCGACCATACGGCCCGTCCGACTGGAGGGTCAACCGAGTTGTCCACCAAGTGCCGCCGTCCACGCCGACGAGTATCCACGAGTTCTCCACCGTTGTGGACATCCCGTGGACAACCCGACCCCATCGCGACGCTCTCGAGCGCGACCACACGGCCGGCATGCGGCTAGCCCGCATGATTCATGCGGCTACTCGCAATGGCAGCGCGGATCTTCATGCCTGCGCGGGGCGCGGCCCGCGGCCCGCGGCGCCGCGCGCGGCGCGCCCGCGGCGCGCGCGTGGCGCGCGCAATGAGACCGGGCCGTCAGCCACCCATCGCGAACATCTCGAGCCGCGGCAGGCTCGACGACGTGGCCTCGGTCCGCTCGTCGGAGTAGCGGTCGTCGCGGACCCGCCAGACGGCAGCGATCGCGTCGCGCAGGGCGGCGTCGTTGGCCGCCGGATCCTCGAGCGACGGATCGCGCAGCACCGCCCGGAGGTCGTGACCCTCCCCGGTGAACAGGCACGTGTAGAAGCGACCCTCCGCGGACAGCCGGGCCCGGGTGCAATCGCCGCAGAACGGCTGGGTCACCGACGCGATCACCCCGACCTCACCGACCCCGTCGCGGTAGCGGAACCGCGTCGCGACCTCGCCCCGGTAGCGCGGCGGCTCGGCCTCGACGGGCATCTCCGCATCGACGATGGCGATGAGCTCTTCCGCCCCGACCACCTCGTCCATGCGCCAGCCGTTGGTGTGGCCCACGTCCATGAACTCGATGAACCGCAACGTCACACCCGCGTCGCGAGCCCAGCGGGCCATCGGCAGCACGCTGGCCTCGTTGATCCCGCGGCGGACGACCATGTTGATCTTGACCGGCCCGAGCCCGGCCTCCTGCGCTGCCGCGACCCCGTCGAGGACCTTGGCCACCGGGAAGTCCACCCCGTTCATCGCGCTGAACACGGCGTCGTCGAGCGAGTCCAGGCTGATCGTCACCCGGCCCAGACCCGCCGCGGCCAGCGGCGCCGCCAGCTTCCGCAGCACGGAGCCGTTCGTCGTCAGGGTCAGATCGAGCGGCTCGCCGTCGGGCCGGCGGAGGGCCGCCAGCATCTCGACCAGCAGCGGCAGGTCGCGCCGGACGAGTGGCTCCCCGCCGGTCAGGCGCAGCTTCTCGACGCCCAATCCGACGAACACCCGGGCGATCCGCTCGATCTCCTCGAAGCTCAGGACCTCGGACCGCGGCAGGAAGGCGAAGTCGGCACCGAAGATCTCCTTCGGCATGCAGTACGTGCAGCGGAAGTTGCAGCGATCGGTGACCGAGATCCGGAGGTCGTGGAGCGGCCGGCCGAGGACATCGGCGACGGCAGCGGACGCGGTGGCCGGCGAGGCGAGTGACTCCATCCTCGTGATCCTACCGCGGGCCGCCGGAAGAGCCGCCGCGCACCCCGGTGCGTGGTGCGTCGCTGCCATGGAAATCCGGGTGCGGGCGGGCACCGACCCGTCGCGGGATCGACGGGTCCGCTCCCCGGCGGTACCACCGGCTTGCTCCACTGGTACCTCTAGCGGACTCCATCACACCCACCCACCTCGACACAATGCGGACACGCCTTGGATCCCCTGACAGTCGCGAAACCTGGAGAGGCACATCACGCATGGCTCAGACCGACGCCCGACCCGGATTCCGGCTTCCGTGGAGCTCCGACCGCCAGTCGAGCGATTCGACCGATGGTGATCCGATGACCGAACAGCAGACCGCCGCCGGTTGGCCGAGCGAGGACGCCGCCCAGCAGGTCGGCGACGCCGCCGCGACCGAGACGGCCGCGACCGAGGCACCCGTCGCCGAGGCCGCCGCGATTGCCGATGCCCCCGCCGACGCGCCGGTCGCCGCCGCTGCCAGCCCCGAGGCTCCCACCGCGAGCCCGCCGCAGCCGCCGAAGCCAGGCAAGAAGCCGACCAAGTTCATGGCCGACCTCACCAAGGCCATGCAGGCCGCCGCCGAGGATGCGCGAAGCCGGGCCCTGAGCCAGCTCCAGGCGGACGCCAAGACCCACGTCGAGTCGATCCACGGCCGTTCCTCCACCGAGGCTGCCGGCCTCCGCCGCAACGCCGACGACGATGTCGCCGCCGTGCGCGAGTGGTCGAAGGCCGAGATCGCCCGGATCCGCGAAGAGACCGAGGCCAAGATCAGCGACCGCAAGGCCCGCCTCGAGACCGAGATCGAGGAGCATGCCGGCGTCATCGAGCGCGAGATCGACGCGGTCCAGAAGACCGTCGCCGCGTTCGAGGAGGAGATGGCCTTCTTCTTCGAGCGGCTGCTCGGCGAAGAGGATCCCAGCCGCTTCGCGACGATGGCCGAGAACCTGCCCGAGCCGCCGACCTTCGATAGCGCCATCGCCGAGCGCGACAACGACGGCACCACGGAAGCGATCCTCGAGACCGTCGAGCCCGAGTCGGCCGACACCGCGGGCGCCGAGGTCGAGGTCGCCGAGGTCGAGGCCGAGGCCGCCGTGGCCGACGCGGCTGTCGAGGTCGAGCCTGAGGCAGCCGTCGCCGAGACGGAGACCGTCACCGCGGAGACCGCCACGGCCGACGCCGAAACCGCCGGATCCGGCGAAGCCGTCAGCGGCACCGTCGAGAGTGCCGATGGCGCGTCCGGCGAGACCGGCGATGGCGAGGTCGACCGCGAGGCCGCCTTCGCCGCGATCCAGGCTGCCGCCGAGGCCGCCGCCAGCGCCGAGGTCGCCGCCGGAGCGGCCGCCCGTGCCGAGGCCGTCGCCGACGTCGCGATCGAGATCATGGGCAACCATGAGGACGAAACCAACGAGGCCGATCCGCGGTTCGCCGCACTCGGGCTCTCGCCCGACTACGACGCCGCCGAGGCCGAGGCTTTGGCCGCTGCCGGGACCTCCGACGAGGAGATCCCCGAGATCGACGACGACGCCCTGGCCGCCCGCCTGGCCGGCCTCGTGCCCGGCAAGGGCAAGGGCGCCGCAAGCGACAAGGCCGGCGACACCGCCGCGACGCAGGTCGTCGTGGTCGGGCTGGTCAGCGTCGCCAGCATCGCGAGCTTCAAGCGCCACCTCGGCCGCGTCACCGGTGTCCAGTCGGTCGGCGTGTCGTCCGGGCCCGATGGCGAGTTCGTCTTCACGGTCAACCACGGCACCGACATCTCGCTGAAGGATGCGATCCCGTCGCTGCCGAGCTTCCAGGCTCGCGTCACCGGCTCGTCCGACGGCGTGGTCCACGTCACCGCACACGATCCAGAGGCCGACGCGTAACCCGGCGCCAGCCGGATCGATCGCGTCCAGCTCACCGCACCAGGACCTGGGGGTATCACCAAAGTGGCACGACCTGCCATCGTCATCGCCCTTCCGCCGGCCGAACGCGGACCCGTCGCCGAGGAGCTTCGGGCGGCCGGTTTCGAGGCGATCACGATCGGGACGCCCGACGAGCTCGACGCCCTGCTGATGGCTCGCAACGACATCGCGGTCGCGATCCTCGATGGCGAGAACGACTTCGACATGTCGCTCGAGTACTACGGCCTGCTCCACGAAGGCGCTCGCTCAATCGCGGCCCTCATGGTCATGTCGCCCCAGGCGATCGACAAGATGTTCAGCCCGACGTCGGCCGACGAGTTCTTCAGCCGGCCGTACACCGCCGACTCGATCCGCTGGCGGGTCGAGGCCATGTGCATCCGGTCGGTGACCGTCGACGACGGCTCGGGCCCGATCATCCAGGGCGGCTCGATGGAGATGGACGCCTGGTCCAAGCGGGCCACCGTGATCGCCATCTTCAATCCGAAGGGCGGGGTCGGCAAGACGACCATCGCGACGAACCTCGCATCGGCCCTCCAGCTCCACATGAGCCAGCGGGTCCTGCTCGTCGACGCCGACACCGTGACGGGCCACGTGGCCACGTCGCTCGGACTCGAGCAGACCAGGACGGTTGCCGACAGCTGGCGTGAGCAGGCCGACGACGGCGTCGCCGAGTCGTTCATCGAGATCGCCTCGGCCCATCCATCGGGGATGTCCGTGGTCTCCCTGACCTCGTCGCCCATCAACACCGAGATCCTCGAGCCGTCGCGGATCGCCGACGCCATCACGGCCTCGCGCCCCGGCTTCGACTTCATCGTCGTGGACCTCCATCCGTCGTACAGCGGCCTGAACAAGGCGGTCTTCGAGAAGGCGGACAAGATTCTCGTCCCGGTCACCCCGGACGTGCCGGCTCTGCGCGCCGCGGTCCAGCTTCGCGAGGTGGCGATCGAGCTCGGCGTCCAGGATCGCCTGGCGTTGATCGTCAACCGGGCGAACAGCGGCGTGTCGGTCGCGGACATGGAGCGGACGGTCGGCATGCCGGCCCTCGCCCTCATCCGGTCCGGCGGCCTGCTCTTCGTCCGCGCCGCGAACGAGGGCCGGACCGTCATCGAGATGTACCCGAAGGAACGGATCGCCGAGGACTTCGACGCCCTCGCCGAGCGGCTCGTCCGGACCTTCAACGTCGAGGACGCGCCCCAGGCCGTCCCGACGAAGGTCGGCGGCTTCCGCCTGCCGTTCGGTCGCTCGAAGGAAGTCGCCCGGGTCTAGTCGCGGCCCAGCCCGGCGATCGCGCCGGGCAGTTCCGCCAGGCCGTTCACCGTCACGCCGCCTCGGGCGGGTCGTCGGTCGGCTACGAGCGGTCTTGCCAGGTGATGCCGCCGAGGGGACTGCCGGGCAGCTTCTGCGCCTTGAGCCCGGTCCGCTTGTCGACCTGCTCGACGCCGCGCAGGTAGAAGCGGTTGACAAGGACCGTCTCGACGTCCGGGTCACCGACCCGCTGGTCGCCGAGCATCGCGACGGCGTCGACGACCGGCACGAACATCTCGGTCGCCCGATCGAGCAGGCGGTCGGGCTCGGATCCGGGGTGCAGGAACACCGTCCCGATCACGCGGAACGGTGGCACCTCGAGGGCGACGTCGTAGGACACCTTGTGGACGCGGTGGGCGGCCCGCTCCGAGTCGGTCAGCTCGGGCATCGACCCTTCGCCGGCAAGGACGAGGATCAGGTCGTACGGGTCGATGCTCCGGAGGCCGGGCGCCTCGGCGAACCCGGCGGAGCCGTCGATCGGGGCCCACTGGACGTCGTGGATCGCGATCGCCTCGCGCCGGTTCAGCGCGTCGGACAGGCGGCCCTCGACGTTCATCCGGCCGATCAGCCGCCACTCCTCCGTGACGCCGTCGAACGCCACTCCCGTCCGCACCCGTGGTCGGGCTGCGGTCGCGGCAGGTGCCGCGACGGCGTCGGACTTCTTGCGACGGAGGAAGTTCAGGGGCACCCGGTCAGTCCTCGGACTTGAAGCTGTTCTCCCGGATCGTCTCGACCACGGCCGAGTCGGCGAGGGTGGTCGTATCGCCGAGCTGGCGACCCTGGGCGATGTCGCGCAGGAGGCGGCGCATGATCTTGCCGCTCCGGGTCTTCGGCAGGTCGGGCGTGAACATCAGCGCCTTCGGCTTGGCGATCGGGCTGATCTTCGTCGCGACGTGCTTGCGGAGCTCCTCGCCGAGCTCCGGAGTGGGCTCGAACCCGAGGCGGAGGATGACGAACGCGTTGATCGCCTCACCCGTGACCGGATCGGGCCCACCGACGACGGCCGCCTCGGCGACGGCCGGATGGGAGACGAGGGCGCTCTCGATCTCGGTGGTCGACAGGCGATGGCCCGACACGTTCATCACGTCGTCGACCCGGCCGAGCAGCCAGAAGTAGCCGTCCTCGTCGCGCTTCGCCCCGTCGCCGGCGAAGTACATCCCCGGGAAGCGGCTCCAGTACGTCTCCTTGTAGCGCTCCGGGTCGCCGTAGATGCCGCGGAGCATCGCCGGCCACGGCCGCTTCAGGACGAGGTAGCCGCCGCCACCGTTCGGCACGGACTTGCCGTCGCCGTCGACGATGTCGGCGTCGATCCCCGGGAACGGGAAGGTCGCGCTGCCGGGCTTCGTCGTGGTGACCCCGGGCAGCGGCGTGATCAGGATCTGGCCGGTCTCGGTCTGCCACCACGTGTCGACGATCGGCCGTGTGCCGCCGCCGATGTGCTCGCGATACCACAGCCAGGCTTCGGGGTTGATCGGCTCGCCGACCGAGCCCAGGACGCGCAGGGACGTGAGGTCGTGCTTGGCGGGATGCTCGGCGCCCTGCTTCATGAACGCCCGGATCGCCGTCGGGGCGCAGTACAGGACGGTGACGCGGTAGTCGTCGATGATCTGCCACCAGCGGTCCCAGGCCGGCGTATCGGGCGAGCCTTCGTACAGCAGGCTGGTCGTGGCGTTGGCGAGCGGGCCGTAGACGATGTAGCTGTGACCGGTGACCCAGCCGACGTCGGCCGCGCACCAGTACACGTCGTCGGGCTTGATGTCGAAGACCTGCTTGTGGCTGTACGACGTGCCGACGAGGTAGCCGGCGGTCGTATGGGTGATGCCCTTGGGCTTGGCCGTCGAGCCGGACGTGTAGAGCAGGTAGAGCATGTGCTCGCTGTCGAGCGGGATCGGCGCGCAGTCCGGGGACTGGCGATCGACGACGTCATGCCACCACAGGTCGCGGCCGTCGACGACGGTCGTGTCGGGGGCGTCGTCGCCGAGCCGGCGGACCATCAGGACGTGCTCGATCGTCGGGCTCGCCGCGACGGCATCGTCGACCGCCGCCTTGAGGGGCATCGCCTTGCCGCGCCGGTAGCTGCCGTCGGCGGTGATGACGAGCTTCGCCTGGGAGTCATCGATCCGGCCGCTCAGCGCCTCGGCGGAGAAGCCGGCGAAGACGACCGTGTGCGGAGCACCGATCCGGGCGCAGGCGAGCATCGCGATCGGCAGCTCCGGGATCATCGGCATGTAGATCGCGACCCGGTCGCCGGTCCCGATGCCGAGCTCGAGGAGGGCATTGGCCGTCTTCTGGACCTCGCGAAGGAGGTCGGCATAGGTGATCGTGCGGGTCTCGCCGGGCTCGCCGATCCAGTGGTAGGCGACCTTGTCGCCGAGTCCATTGGCGACGTGCCGGTCGACACAGTTCTCGCTCATGTTGAGCTTGCCGCCGACGAACCACTTGGCGAACGGCAGGTCCCACTCGAGGGTCGTCGTGAACGGCTCGTTCCAGGTCACGGTCTCGCGGGCGATCTTCGCCCAGAAGGCCTCGGGGTCGCGGGCGGCCTCTTCGTAGAGCTCGGCCTGGGCGTTGGCCTGGGCGCTGAACGCGGGATCGGGCGGGAAGACGCGCTCCTCGAGGAGGAGGTTCTCGATCTCGGGACGCTGGTCGACGCTCACGTAGCCGCTCCTGCCGCTGATCGGGCGGCTCAAACCGGGGGTGCGTTGAGCGGCCATTCTACGCGGCTCATGGCCGACGGCGGTGGGCTGTCCCTCGCGGTCGTCGGCTGCGGGCGCGTCAGAAGTGCGGTTCGTCGAGAAGCCAACGGCCACCGGACCGCACGAGATCCCAGGAGCCGTCGAACCGTCGCGGCGACGGCTCGACGGTCCGGTACTCGATCAGTGAGACCGCGACGGTCGCCGTGCCCGCCGCGGAGTCGAGAGCCGTCTGCCGCAGCCCGATGATGTTGATCCGCGTCGTCCTCGAGAACCGCCCGACGAGCCACTCGTCCGGCGGGTACCGCCGCTGCATCCGGGCCGACCAGAGCGCCGTTGCCGCATCCCACTCGTGGTCCTCGACGGCGCCGTAGAACGCCGCGACCGCTCCGGCCGGCGTGATCCGTGGAGCCGAAGTCGGGATGGGAGTCGGCCGCGGCGTTGCGACCGGCCGCTGCGTCGGCACGGGTGTTGGCGACGGTGACGGGCTGGGCGTCGGCGATACCGATGGGATCGCCGACGGTTGCGCCGAGACGCCGGCCGATGGAACCGTCGACGGCGCGGTCGACAGCTCAGGGGCAGAGGCCGGGGCGCGGGCGATCGCGGGCGTGGCCGTCGCCTCGAGGACGCCTCCGACCAGGTCGGCGCCGGCCGTCAGGAACCCGACCGCGAGAACCATCGACGCCGTCAGGACTCCGATCCCGAGCCACATCGGCAGCGGTCGGGGGCGACGCTTCCGCCCATCCTCGGGAGCTCGTCGTCTGAGCTCCGGAGCGGGCCGCGGCCGGCGTGCCGTTGGAGACGGCTTCCTGGGTCGCTGCCCGGCACCTGCCGACAGCGCCCTGCTGGGAGACGCGACTCCGATCTGGGTCCACGGTTCCGGCGGAAGGTCGGCGACTTCCGACGCAAGGCCGGCGGCCGCGGAGGTGCCATCGAGCCCTTCGACTGGATGTGCGGGCACGTCCGCGGTCGTGGGGACGGCGCCGTCCAGGACATCCGCCTGGTCCTCCTTCGCCAGTCGCCGGGCGGCCGCGTCGAGGGCCTCGGCGAACGAGCGAGCACTCGGGAATCTCCCGCCCGGATCCGCCTGGATGGCACGCTCGACGACGGCCTCGAGGCCAGCCGGAAGCTCGTCGACCGGCTCCCCTGGCGATGATCCGCGTGTCGAGCCGGGCTCCGCTCCGGGTGGCAGCCGTCCGTGAACCATCTCGAACAGCACGACCCCGAGCGAATAGATGTCCGACGCGGCCATCGCCTCGTCGCCGCGGCGCTGTTCCGGGCTCATGTAGGGACCCGAACCGAGGAGGATGCCGGCGGTCGTCACCCTGCTGGCCGACAGGGCGCGGGCGATCCCGAAGTCGGCAAGCCGAACGCGCCCATCGCGGCCGATGAGGAGGTTGGCCGGCTTCACATCCCGATGCACGAGACCACGCCGGTGGGCCGCTGCCAACGCCCGGGCCGCCGCGCTCGCGATGTTGATCGCGAGCGGCAGCGGGAGCTTCCCGCCCGCCTGGGTGAGATCCGCCGCCGAGGGACCGTCGACGAGCTCCATGACGATGAAGCGGGTGTCGCCCTCGACCCCGGTGTCGTACACCGCGGCGACGTTCTCGTGGGCGAGGCTCGCGGCATGCTGGGCTTCCGCCGCGAAGCGTTCGACGAACTCGGCGTCCGCCGCGAACTGCGGTCGCAGGATCTTCACCGCGACCGCGCGGCGGAGCCGTCGGTCGCGAGCCCGCCAGACGATCGCCATTCCGCCGGAGCCGATCGGCTCCACCAGCTCGTACCGCCCGGCAAGGAGATCGCCAGGTGCTGCCATCGTGACAGTGAACCCCGCGACGGGGTTCGGTCGAGCGGGCCGGAGGCCGGGCGACCCTCGCGGCGGCCTTACAGCATCCGGTGAGCTCCGGCCCGAAGGCTATTCGTCCGCCAGATCGTCCTGGGTCGGTGCAGGGCCGATCTGGACGCCCTCGGTCGCCTCCGACTGGGCCACGAACACCTGGGGCGGCCGCGGAAGACGGATCCCGTGCCGGGCGAACGCCTCGAGGAGGAGCTTGCGGAACTCGCCGCCGGCTGCCCACTGCTCCGAGGCCCGGACCGTGCCCAGGATCTTGAGCGTCACACCACGCTCATCGATCGACTCGACGCGCTCCACTCGTGGCGGCTCGAGGATCCGGCGCTTCCAGATCGGGTCGGCAGCCATTGTCTTGCCGAGCTCCTCGACAACCTCGATGGCGCGGTCGATGTCGGTCCCGAACGCCACGGTGACGTTCTGGTTGATCCGCGCCCAGGTCCGGGTCCGATTGCTTGCGACCTTGACCTCGCCGTTGGGGACCGTGTGGACGATGCCGTCGAGGTCGCGCAGCGTCGTCCGCCGGAGGCTGAAGTCCTCAACCGTGCCGCTGACGCCCGCGATCGAGACGACGTCGCCCTTGCTGTACTGGTTCTCGATCAGGATCAATGCGCCGTTCAGGTAATCCTTGACGAGGCTCTGGGCGCCGAAGCCGACGGCGATCCCGACGACGCCGAGCCCAGCCACGGCCGGTCCGATGTCGAGGTCGAGCGCGCCGAGGACCATGATCCCGGCAATCATCACGACGAAGGCGCGAATGACCCGGCCCATCAGCTCGTCGAGGGTGTCCATCCGCTTCTGGACCTCGATCGCCGACAGCTCCTGGGCGGTCCCCTCGGTCGCCTCGCGGTCGAGCAGCGTCTTGACGATGCCGTGGACCAACAGCGTCGAGACGCGCAGGGCGATGATCGCGACGATGATGATCACGAGGATCCGCAGCCCGTTCGTGCGGAGGACCTCGACGATCGTGTTCAGCGGCGGCTCCGAGAAATCCATGGTCTTCGATGGTAGCCCGCTCACGAGGTCACGACCGGCGGCGGCCGAGCGTCCGAGACCCGTGCCGACCACGACGCGCTGCGCCCTGACCGCGCTGCTCGCGATCGCCGCCTTCGCCGGCGGATGCATCGCGCGTCCGGAGCCGCCGGGCAGCGACGCCCCGGGCAGCGATGCCCCGGCTCGGACGAGCGCCGGCCCACTCGGATCGTCGAGTCCGGTGCCGCTGGCGTCCACGGAGGGCGGCCCGACCGACTCCCCTCCCCCGATCGATCCGCTGCCAACAGCTGTGGCCGATCCGGCCCTCGCCAAGCTCGACCCGACGTCGCGTGAGCTCCTTGCGGTCGTCGAGCGGGGCGAGCTCATCGAGGCCGTCGTCGAGGTCGCCGACGCAGCCGATCTCGTCGCGTGGGCGAAGCGGCGCGGCGGGCGGGGCGACGTGCTCTCCCCGGACGCTGCGTTCGTGGTCGTGGAGCGCGGTCTGATCGCCGCCTTGCTCCGCAATCCCGGCGTCCGCGGCGCCAATCTGGCCGAGGACCTGCGGGCCGATCGGCCGATCGCCGCGGAGCGACCGGTGGTCGCGCTCCCGACGCCAGGCTCACCGTACGCCGGTCGACCGCTCCCGGACGGGCCGGAGCTCGCCGAGATGCCCGACGAGCGCCGGGCACCGCTACTCGCCGCGCTCGGCAACGCGATCGTGACCATCGACGGGCAGCCCTATCGCGAGTTGGTGATCGGCGGGCACTGCCAGCTGGATCTGTGCCACGTCAGCGCGACCGGCCGGGTCCGCGCTGCCGGCGACGTGTTCGACGGGTGGTTGATGGGTGGCTACGCCAACCGCGGATGGCTGCCGACACTCAGTCGATCCGGGACGCAGCTCGGAGGCGTCCCGCGGCCGCTGGCGCGGGCGGCGGAGTGGATCGCCCGGAACGATCGCCCGACAGCCCGGGCAATCGGCCGCTACGACTCGATCTCCTCGATCCGATGGGAGCCGGCGTCACCCGGCGTGATCGAGATCGCCTACCAGGCGGAATGCACGGCGACCAGCCGCGCGGCGCCACCGGGGACGAAGGTCGCCGAGGACGGTGTGTGCATCGACATGCTGCTCGTCCGAGTTGACGTCGCGAGCGGGATCGTCGTCGAGACGGTCGAGGTCCCGGACTCGTGAGCGAGTCGGGTCAGGAAGCGGCGCCGACCTCGGCCGGAATCTCCTCGGCGGCGATCGGCGCCGGCTGAGCGGACGGGAGCGGGACCGGCTCCGTCGCCGCGATCGACGAGTTCGACAGCGCCTGGGCGAGGGTCGGCTGGGCCGCGGTCGCGGTGCCGGTGCCGCCGAGGCGGACCGAGATCGCGGCGGCGGCCTCGCGGGCCTGGGCGGCGAGCTCCGGGATGCGGCGCGGCGTCAGCCGGAATGCCGGTCCCCAGATGTCGACCGCGGCGATGACGTTGCCGCGGGCGTCGTGGACCGGCGCGGCGACGGCATTCAGGCCCATCTCGAACTCGCCGAGCGCGGTGGCGTAGCCGCGGCGCCGGATCCGGGCCAGCTCCTCGAGGAGCGGCTCGAGCTCGGTGATCGTCCGCTCGGTGTAGCTGACGAGTCCGCGCCGGACGATCCGGAGGACCTCGCGCTCGGCCACCGCCGACAGCAGGACCTTGCCCGACGCGACACAGTGGAGCGGCGTCGATCGACCGGTCCAGTCGCCGACCGCGATCAAGTTCGGGCCGTCGGCCTGGGCCACGGTCAGGAGCGAATCGCCGTCGAGGATCCCGAGCCCGGTCGTCTCGTGGGTCAGGCGAGCGAGCCGCTCGAGCTCGGGCATCGCGATCCCGCGCAGGTCGAGCGTCCGCTCGGCGCGTTCGGCGAGCCGGATGATGACCAGCCCGAGCCGGTACTTGCCCGTCTCGTCGTCCTGCTCGACGAGGCCGCGCTTCTGGAGGGTCGCGAGCAGGCGCGACGCCGTCGACTTGTGGAGGCCGAGCCGCCGGGCGAGCTCGGTGACGCCGGCCTCGCCCTGCGAGTCGCCAAGGGCGAGGAGAAGAGCCGCCGCTCGGTCGACCGAGCGGACCGCGTTACCGTCGAGGACCATCGATCTGTTGTCCCTCGTAGTCGTTGACCAGCCCCCCGGTGGTCAGGCTGCCTGGGTGACGGGTGGGCCGGTCAGCCGGCCGCTGGGTGGCTCATGGCGCCGTGACCATGCTCGGCGACCTCGCCGTGGGCGCGTCCCTCGAGCGCCGCGTGCACGCGATTCCTCGAAGATCGACACGATCTGGTCGACGGTGTCGCCCTGGGCGTGGGCCTCGCAGATGAACCACGGCTCGCGGCTGTCGGGCTCGGGCATCGCGCCCCGGGCGAGCATGCCGAGCGCCACCGCGTCGTACAGCTCGTGGTCCGACTTCGCCCAGTCGCGGTACTCGGTCGGGATCTCGTCGGTGAACATGATCCCGAACATCGACGGGTGGCCGGTGAAGATGTACGGGATCCCGGTCGGGTTCAGGACCTCCTTGAGGCCGTCCTGGACGCGCCGCCCCGTGGCATGGATCGTCTCGAGCGCGTTCGTGTCGCGCAGGATCTCGAGCGTCTTGACGGCGGCGGCCGAGGCGACCCGGTTGCCGGCGTACGTCCCGCCGTGGCTGACCTTGTCCGGCAGGACGCTCATGACCTCGCGCGTCCCGCCGAACGCCGCGGCCGGGTAGCCGTTGCCCATCGCCTTGGCGAAGGTCCCGAGGTCCGGCTTGATGCCGAAGAACTCGGCGGCCCCGCCCTTGGCGAGCCGGAAGCCGGTCTTGACCTCGTCGAAGATCAGGAGGATGCCGAACTCCTCGGTCATCGCCCGCATCGCGGCATGGAAGCCCGCCTGGGGCATGATCCCCTGGGCGTTGCCGAGGACCGGCTCGACGATCACCGCGGCGATATCGTGGCCGTGCTCCTCGAACAGGCGCCGGAGCAGGTCGAGGTCGTTGTAGCGGGCCGGGATGATCGTGTCCGCGACGGCATCCGGGATGCCCCGGCCCCAGGCGAGGCGGACGGGCTTGTCGGCGTCGCCGAGCTCCGACATGTCGTCGGGCGCGACGCTGATCAGGGCGTAGTCGTGGACGCCGTGGTACTGGCCCTCGAACTTCACGATCTTGTTGCGGCCGGTGTAGGCCCGGGCGATCCGCATCGCGTGCATCGTCGCCTCGGTGCCCGACACGGTCATCCGGGCCATGTCGACCCAGCCGGTGAGCTCCTTGACGAGCTCCATGGCCCGGACCTCGTCCTCGCTCGTGAGCGAGAAGCTGACGCCGCGGCGCATCTGCTCGTTGACGTAGTCGTCGACCCGGTCGTCGCCGTGGCCGAGGATCACCGGGCCATAGCCCATCCGCAGGTCGATGTACTCGTTCTGGTCCCGGTCCCAGATCCGTCCGCCCTTGCCCCGATCGATGTAGACCGTGTCCTCGCCCCATGCCCGGAAGTTCGAGTTCGTGCCGCCCGGCAGCGTCTTCAGCGCGCGGCGGTACATGTCGAGCTGGCGGTCGCGCCGCAGCGCGGGGGTCTGGCTCGTGGTCCGGGGCTCGGTGGCCATCTGCGGTCACTCCGTGGGGTGGTTGGACCGTCATGCGCGACGGGCGTTCCGGGGAGCGGAACAGGCGGGTCTCCATCTTGGCATAGGTCCGCCGGCTCCGTCAACGCGGATATCGCACAGATGACCCGATTCCCGTGCGAATTCCGAAGCCAATGGTCCTGGGTCCACCGCAGACCGAACGATCGCCGGGCCCGACCGACGACCCGCTATCCTCGCTCGGTGACCACGAACGCTGACGCCGCCTCCGCGATCAGCTACTGGCTCGTCGCGTCGCCGGCCGGCCCGCGGCGGCCGCCGCTCCGTGGCCCGGAACGCGCGGACGTCGCGATCGTCGGGGCCGGGTTCACCGGTCTCTGGACGGCCCTCGCCTTGACCGACACCGACCCGTCGCTGCGGGTCGCCGTCCTTGAGCAGGAGACGGTCGGATTCGGGGCGTCCGGCCGGAACGGCGGCTTCTGCCAGGCGTCGCTGACCCACGGCCTCGACAACGGCCTGCGCCACTTCCCGGACGAGATCGACGTCCTCGAACGCGAGGGGATCGCCAACCTCCGCGAGCTCATCGCCTTCACGCGCGATCACGGGATCGACTGCGACCTCGAGGAGACCGGCGGCCTGGCCGTCGCCGACCAGCCCCACCAGGTCGAGGAGTTCCGGGCCGCGGTCGACGAGTCGGCGGCCCATGGCGAGGAGCTGGTGTTCCTCGACCGCGACGCCGATCCAGGCCGAGGTCCACTCGCCGCTCTGGCTGGCCGGCCTGTACCAGCCGCCGGGCCGCGACGTGATCCTCGATCCGGCGAAGCTGGTCCGCGGGCTCGCCCGGGTGTGCGAGGAACGCGGAATCACGATCCACGAGGACACCCGGGTCCGGGCAGTCGATCGCCGGGCCGGCGGCGTCCGGCTGACGACCGAGGCGGGCGCGACCCTCGACGCCGACCACGTCGTCGTCGCGACCTCGGCGTACTCGGGCTGGCTACGCCGGCTCGAGAGCCACTTCGTGCCCGGTCTACGACTACGTCCTCGTGTCCGACCCGCTGACGCCCGATCAGATGACGTCGATCGGCTGGGAGCGGCGCCAGGGCATGGCCGACGCGAACAACCAGTTCCACTACTTCCGGCTGACCGCCGACAACCGGATCCTGTGGGGCGGCTACGACGCGATCTACTACCGCAACAACGGCGTCGGGCCGCAGTTCGACCAGCGGCCGGCGACGTTCGACGAGGCTCGAGGCCCACTTCCTGAGGGCGTTCCCACAGCTGGCGGGCCTGCGCTTCCCGTATCGCTGGGGCGGCGCGATCGACACGACGTCGCGGTTCACGGTCACGTTCGGCCAGGCGCTGGGCGGCCGGCTCACCTACGCGCTCGGGTACACGGGTCTGGGCGTGGGCGCGAGCCGCTGGGCCGGCGGCGTCGTCCGCGACTTCATCCTCCGACCCGAGTCCGACCTGTTGCGGCTTCGGTTCGTCCGTAGCAAGCCCGTCCCGTTCCCGCCCGAGCCGCTCCGCTCGATCGCGGTCAACGTGGTCCGCCACGAGCTCGACCGGGCCGACCGGAACGAGGGCCGGCGTGGCCTGATCCTCAAGACCCTCGACGCGTTCGGGATCGGCTTCGACTCGTAGCTCAGACGGCGGTCGTCACCCAGTTCGGCAGCTCGCGGGTCAGGGTCGCCAGCGGCAGCGAGCCGTGGGCGAGGACCTGGTCGTGGAAGCCACGCAGGTCGAACGCCGAGCCGTCGCGGTCGGTGAGCTCGCGGCGGAGCTTCTCGATCTCGCGGCAACCGATCATGTAGGTCAGGGCCTGGCCCGGCCAGGCGATGTAGCGGTCGGTCTCGATCGTCGCGTCCGTCTCGGACAGTCCTGTCTCGAGCAGGAAGTCGATCGACTGCTGGCGCGTCCAGCGCAGGGCGTGCATCCCGGTGTCGACGACGAGCCGGGCGGCCCGCCAGGCCACGGCATCGAGCATCCCGAACCGCTCCGCCTCGTCGCGGAAGAGACCCATCTCGTCGGCCAGCTTCTCGCTGTACAGGCCCCAGCCCTCGACGTAGGCACCGCCGACGATCCGGGCGCCCAGGCGGCGGAAGGTGGAGAGGTTCTCGTTCTCCTGCTCGAGCGCGATCTGGAAGTGGTGGCCCGGGACGGCCTCGTGATAGGTGGTCGTGGCGAGCTTCGTGTACTTCCGGCTCGGCAGGTCGTAGCCGTTGGCGTAGTACGTCCCGCCACGAGAACCGTCGGTCGCGGGCGGGAAGTAGTAGGCGAACGGCGCGTCCTTCTCCTTGAACTCCTCGACCGCCTTGACCTCGCAGCCGGCCCTGGGCAGTGTCCCGAAGAACTGCGGCGCGACGAGCATCGCCCGCTCGATGTCCTCGCGAGCCCGCTGGAGGAGCTCCTCCTTGGAGCCCGGCGTGTTGGCCGGGTCGTTGGCGAGGCGCTCGCGGTACTCCGCGGGACTCGCGGCACCGGCCCTCGACGCGATGTCGCGCCGGCCGACGTCGATGATCCGGAGTTCCTCCATCCCGATCTCGTGGACCTCCGTCGGGTCGAGATCGAGCGTCGTCCACGACCGGATCTGGGTCCGGTAGAGCGAGTCGCCGTCGGGCGCGGACCACAGGCCCGGCTCCACCCGGGTGGCCTTGAGGTAATCGCCCTTCAACACCGCCAGGAACGCCTGGTCCGCCGGGTAGATGACCTCCGTGGCGATGTCGCGCACCCGATCGCGGTCGGCCTCGGAGGCGACCTGGGCCAGCGAGGCGACGATCGCCTCCTCGGGCGGAACGGCCAGCAGCCGCTCGAGCTGGGCGACGGTCCGCTCGGCGACGATCCGTGGCGCGGTCAGGCCGGTGTCGAGGCCCTCGCGCAGGATGTCCGTGTTGGCGGCCATGAAGTCGCGGTACGCCTCGAGGCGGGCGACGAACTTCTCGAACCGCTCCGGCGTATCGGCCGGCTGGAACTGGCAGACCTGCGGCAGGAGCGTCTGGGGACCGCCGATCTGGTCGACGACCCGCAGCCGGTGGACGCCCTGGTCGTCCTCCTCGATGCCCTGGTCGGCGATGACGATGAGCATGTCGCGGGTGATCCGGTCCTCGACCGACAGGCCGTCGGGCGAGATCGCCTCGGCGTCGGCCTTGGTCCGCTCCATCAGCGCCCGAACCTTCGCCCGGCCGGCCGCGCTCGTGTCCTCGAGGCGGTCGTTGAAGCGCTCGTCGCCGTAGACCGTGGCCGTCGTCGGATTGAGCTCGAGAATGCTCTCCCAGAATGCGTCGGCGAGCTGGTCGACGGGCGAGAGGTGCTCGGGGTCGGTCACGGTCGTCTCCAAGGCGGGCGGGGGACGGACGGGATCGGTCGACCCCGAGGACAGCGGTGGCGACAGGGTAGCGCGCGTGAGGCATTCCAGCCGCCGGCACGGCGCCGTCGGCTGGCGCGGCTACGACCCGAACAGGCCCATCTGCTCGCCGCTCCGCTCGGCGACCGGATCCAGGCCGAGATACGGCTCGAGGGCGTCCAGCGTCGGCTCGTCCCGGGCGAAGAACGACCGCAGGTGGTTCCACTTCAGGACGTGCCAGTTGTCGCGGTCGAAGGCCTCGCGGAGCAGCGGCGAGCGCTCGATCTTGTGACGCACGAGCTCCGTTCGCTCGGGGGCGATGACGAGGAACCGGACGGTCCCGTCTTCCTGCGGAATCCGGGCATGGCGGCGCAGGATCGGCTCGCCGAGCATCGCCGTCCACTCGACCTCGAACAGGAAGGACACCTTGCCCCGGCTGTACCAGGCACAGTCGATCTCGGCGATCTCGCCGGCGGCGCGGCTGATGTGGGTCAACGGCGCCCGGAGCTCCGTCTCGTACAGCCGGTCCGCGAGCCGGCCGCCGGCCAGACGGCGGGCCTGCTCGCGCCGGCCGATCCAGACGTTCAGACCCAGCCGGTGCCCGCCGTCGGCGAGGAGGCCGATCAGCTCGGCGTGCTCCTGGGCGCGCCGCAGGAGATCGTCGCCGGTCACGATCCGGTCGGGCGTGCTGGCCCGGCTGCGATAGCTCTGGAGGCAGGCCCGGACGAGCGTCTCGTCGGGCAGGTCGTGGCCGCTGAACAGGCCGGCGATCCGCTGGAGGAAGGACGGCTCGGACATCGGGCCGGCGGTGGACAGGAGGCTGAAGACCGCCCATTCGACGCGGTCCGCGAGGGGCGCCGCCGCCGTCTCGCGATCGCGCTCGTCGGCCAGCCACCAGCGACCCGGAGCGACCTCGGCCAGCCGTCGCTTGCCCGTCTCGCCGAGGCCGTCGGCGATCAGGGCGAGGAGCGTCTCGACCTGATCGGGCGGGGCGTCGGCCGAACCGGTCCGTCGCGCGGCGATGGCCGGGCGGTCTGGCGGCACGTCGGCCGAGCCGGTCGCGATCCGCGGTCCGATCCGCGACGCCTGCAGGTCGATCAATTCACCACTCGGACGGGACGGCCCGCTCGGGGCCGAGGGGCCCGGACCGGCGGTCGGCCGGAACGGCCTTCGCCCGGCCGGGGTGTCGAGACCGCCGTCGTCCGGGGTCGGACCGGGCGGCGCCGGCTCCGACGCTGCGTCCGCCGGGCGATCCCGGACTCCCAGGTCGCGCTCGGCGACCAGCCGGCGGAGCTGGCCGGCGCGGTCGAGGCCCACGAGGACCTCGCCGAGCAGGCGGTCGGCCGACGCCGGCTCGCCACGCGCCTTCAGGCTCTCGACCGCAACCTCGACCACCGTGTTGCGCACGTCGGCGGCCGAGAACGGCCGCCGGTCGAAGCGCTCGGGGGCACCGAACAGACCGGTGCCGGGCACGAGATCGGGATCGCCGGAGCCGCCCGTCACGGGATCGAGCGTGACGTTCGCCCGGGTCCGCGGGCCGGGCGGCAGGACCGCGCCGGGCGGGACCAGCTCGACGTTGCCGAAGGCCTCGTCGTCGCCGTCGCCGAGCCGGGCCGCGAGCAGCCGGAACCCGGCGCCGACGCCACCCATCGCCGCGGCGACGAGCGCCTCGGCACCACCGTCGACGAGCTCGATGACCCGGCCGTCGCGCGCGATCGACGGCTCGACCGACGCGAGCGAGCGTGCGAGCGACGCCGCCTGCCAGCCCCACGGCGCCCGGATCGGCGGGCCGGACAGGGCGGCGAGCGGCAGCCCGGCTGCGGCCTCCGAGCCGATCGTCCAGGCCGTCGCCCAGTAGGTCAGCGACAGCCGTTCCTGGTTCGGGCGGACGGGCGGCTGACCCAGCACGAGCCGGATCCGGCGGCGGAGCCCCGCGCCGGAGGCGACGTTCTCCCAGCCGCGCCCCAGCGACGCCTCCTCGCCGATGGCCCGAGTCGTCGATGGCCCGCTGACGCCGACGACGGCCGTGGCGCTGCCCTCGTCGAGCGCGCGAAGATCGGTCCCGAGCCGGGCCTGGACCGCTCCGCCCGGTCCGCTCTCGAGGCGCTGGATGAACCCCCGCACCGTCCGGATCCCGTCTTCGAAGGCCAGCCACGGATGGCGCTCGCGCCACTGACCGGCGGTCGGCGGGCGAACCCGCCCGGCCTGGATTCGGAGCGTGCCGATCCGGCCCGGGAAGCCGTTGAGGCGGCTCGCCGGCAGAAGCGCGTGGAGGAACCCGAGACGGAGCGCCGCCTCGACCGGCGCGGCGCGCAGGTCGCCCTCGATCCGGTCGAGGATCGCCTCGAGGCCGACGAGCTGGCGGGGCGTGTGGAGGTCGAGGAGGGCGTCGACCAGACCGGTGCCGCCGTCGACCACCGGGAAGCGGTCGGACAGGCGGTCCCGGACGGCCGTGTACTCGTCCGGGATCGTCCGGGCGCGTTCGAGGTCCGCAGCGTCGAGGCCGGCCGTGCGCTGCTCGCGACCGCGCTGTCCGCGGCAGACGGGACAGGCATAGAGCTTGCGAGCCGACGGCTGGTCCGGGTCGGGCGGGGCGGCACGGCGGGGCTCGCCGCCCGGTCCGTCCGGACCGGCCCCGAACGGCTCGACCGGATCGATGACGTCATCCGGGCCCGCCAGGCCCGGCCAGATGATCTCGTCGAGGGCGACCGTCCGGCCGCAGGTCGCGCAGCGGGTCGTGAACGCCTCGCCGACCGCGACCTTGAGGCTCGTCTGGCCGTGCGACGAGGCGCCCATCGCCTGGAACGCCGCATCAAGGTGGCGGAGGTCGGGCGGACGCAGGACGAGCTCGGCGAGGAGCCGGGTCAGGGGCGTCGATTCGAGGCTGACCGCTCGCCGCTGGCGGTCGACGGCTGCCCGGCCGACCCAGCCGCCGCGACCGGCGAGGTCGAGGACGACGTCGCCCGGCTTCGTCAGCGCCTCGATCCGGGCGGCGACGAGGCCGGGTGGCGGGGGCGGCGCGAGTCGATCGAAGAACGGCAGGGAGAAGCCCGGCTCCGCGCGGACCAGGGATGCTCGACCGGCCATGCGCTACAGCCTAGTCCTGGTGGGTGCGCCCCGTCGCGCCTGGGCCGGCCGGGATCCCTCGCGGGTTCGGACGATCAGTTCTCGTCTGCCTCGTCGAGCTCTTCCTCGAAGGCCTCATCGGTGGTGGCTTCGGGCGGCAGGACGCGATCGAGGTCCTCGATCTCCTCGTCCTCGTCGTCGTCCTCGAGATCGTCCTCGAGATCCATCTCCTCGCGAACCAGCGTGCCTTTCGTGTACGGCCGCAGGTCGGTCGACTTGGCGGCCGTCGGAAAGGACACCTTGCCGTAGTTGCGGGGGTCCTGGTAGATCTCGCGGATGATGATCCGGACGTCCTTGTCGCCGAGCGACGTCACGCCCGCCGCGTACTTGTTGCCCTCGGCCATGAGCTTGAGGAGGCGGGCCGCCACGCGCGGCTCGACGATCCCGATCCGCATCCCGTTGCTCGTCGCGACGAGCCGGCCGCCCTCGGGCGTGAGCTCGACCGCGTCGCCCGGGTTCACCTGGGCGAGCTTGCGGGGATGGGGCAGGTCGGTGAGGAACGCGAAGCCGGTCTTGCCGGTCTCCTCGACGAAGATCGAGACAGGGGCCTTGCTGCCCTCCTGGGCCGGGACGGTCTTCTCGCCGGCATCGACGAGGAGGATCCGGAGCCGGTCGATGTTGCGCTCGGCGATCCGGTTCGTCGGGTCGAGGGCCAGCGCGGTCTGGTAGTGCTCGCGTGCCTGGCCGAGCTCGCCGAGCTCCCAGAGCGCCTTCGCGAGGCGGTTCTCCGACTCCGCGTCCGGGCCGAGCTCGAGGAGGCGCCGGTTCGTGTCGGCGGCTTCGACCCACTGGGCGGCCGTCGCCTGGGCGATCGCCTGGTCGGCCAGCTGGCGCTTCAACCGGGTCTGGTTGACGACGCTCGGTGCCTGGGTCTCGACGTCGGGAAAGGTCACGAGAGGGATCTCCGATTCAGTGCGGTGCGAACCCGATGGGACGGCCGCGGCGAGGGGCCGGAACACGATCGGGCGGGCAAGGACTTGTAGCATCGCAGGGCCGCTTCGTCAAACCGCGCCACGGCCCACGAGGCGGCGGACGCGCAACTCGGCTCGAGCGAAGGCGCCGCCGGGGACCGCGCGCCGCGAACGCCACAGCCGGGGAGCGGAGCGCGTCTCCTCGCCGGTTAGGGGCGATGATTGCGGGGATGGAATCCATGCGGGGACAGCGGACGCGCTGGATCGGGCTCGGAGTGGTGGTCACGACGTGGGTCGTCGTCCTCGCCATCGCCGCCCAGACCCAAGTGGATCCTCGCATTCCCGGCCCCGGAGGCAGCGAATCTCCGTCGGACGGACCGCCCGTGGCGGGCCCGATCGTGTACTACGAGGTCCTCGACGCCGCCGGATCGCACCTCATGGAGCGTCGCCTCGATGGCCGGTCGCTCGCCCGGGTGGTCGCCAGCCGGACCGATGTCGACTACGGCCGGACCTGGATCGTCGACCCGGCCGGAACGATGGCGATCGCGCTCGTCCCGGGACCCGACGAACAGCAGCTCGAGGCGGTCTCGATCGCGACCGGCGCCGCGATCTGGTCGGTCCGGACGCCGGCCGCTCCGGTCGAGACGGCGGTCTGGTCGAGTGACGGCCGGCGCATTGCGCTCGCCTCGGTCGGGACGGACAACCGACCGCGCGAGGCCCTGATCGTCGACGCGTCAACGGGGGCATTCAGCCAGGGGCTGATCCCCGACGACGCGATCGTCCAGGGCTTCGATCAGGACGGCGCGCTCATCCTGCGCCAGCACGTTCCGTCGCCGCAGGGCGTCGTGGTCAGCTGGCGCTTTCTGCGGGTCGATCCGGCGACCCTGACGATCGAGCGGCTCCTCGGCCTGCCCGACGTCGGGCCGGCGAGCGACTGGTCGGAGGACGTCGACCCGGCGGCGGGCGTGGCGGTCGATTCGACGATCGGCGAGAACGACCAGGGCACGGCGATCCGGCTGTGGCAGCTCCGCGGGGGCGATCCTCGGATCCTCGCGACGCTGCCGTCGGTCGACCGGATCGGCATCGACCCGACGGGCTCGGGCGTGGCGATCAGCGCGGCCCAGACCATCCGGTTCGTGTCGTTCACCGGCGGCGCCAGCGACCTGTTCAGCGGTCCGGACCCGATCGCCGACTTCGGCTGGTCGGCCGAGGGCGACTATCTCGCGGTCGCGACCGACCGCCGCGGCCCGAACCTGACGATCGTCGAGCGTGCGACGGGCCGCTCGCTCGAGCTGCCCCAGATCGACCCGGTCGCGGAGCTGCTCCTCGTCCGGGTCATCGGGGGCGTGCCCCTGCCGGCGGCGCCGCTGCCGGCGGTCGAGCCCACGCCATCGCCGACCGCGCCGCCGTCGGGCGTCGACGTCGCGGGCTTCGACGGCCTCCTGTCGGGCTGGGTCGAGCGAACCGACGACGGCCAGATCGTCCACGTCCAGCGGCTGATCCCGACCGAGGGCGGCGGGCTCCGCGTCGCGGCAGACATGCCGCCGCTCGATCTGGGGCCTGCCGCGGTGCCGGACGACGGCGGACCGCAGCTCCAGCTGCTGCCCCGGCCGCACTCGTCGGATGTCCTGATCTGGGTCGAGAGCCCCGAGCGGTCCGCGGGCTGGCTGTGGGACGGCGCCGCCGGGCTGCGCGTCCTCGATCTGCCGGCCGACTGGCCGCGCAACGCGTTCGACGTCGCCTGGCGACCCGATGGCCTGGCCGTCGCCGCCAGCGCCGGTCGCGCGTCGGCCAACGGCGACTTCGAGGGCATCTTCGTGATCGCCGAGCCGTCAGGACGGGCCACGACGATCCTGCCGGTCGTCGGCGCCTACGACCGCCTCGAGGGCTGGTGGTCGGCCACGGAGCTCCGCGTCGGGCACGGCATCTGCGTCGAGGGCTGCGAGGGGCGGTACGCCTTCTCGGCACGCCTCCGGATCAAGGACCACCACCTCGTCGCGATGCGGCCGGTCGATCGAGCCCATGCCTCGATCGACGAGGTCATCGCCGACCCGAGTCGCGACGCGGTCGTGCTGTCGATGATCAATGAGGACGCCGCCGACGATATCGTCGTCGACTGGCCCGTCGCGCTCGGCCCGGTCGACGGGATCGACGTCGTCGGATTCGCGGCCGACCATCGGTCGCTCCTGCTGGCCCTGGGGACGACCACCGGCACCGACCTGTACCGGATCGACGACCCGGCCGGGCGCGCCCGTGGCGGCCGCCTCGCGGACGCCCGACCGACGCTGATCGCCCACCTCGGCGGCCGGGGCGTGCGGGTCGACGTGTCGCCGGACGATCGCTGGGCCTTCGTCATCGACCGGGTGGACAACGTCCGGCTGGTCCGCCTGGCCGACGGCCTGGCGTGGCCCGTCGATCGCGATCGCACGCTCGTCTGGACGCAGCCCGCCTGACCGGACGGAGAACGGGTGCCGGTCGCCCCGCGTCGGGAACGCACCCAGGCCCACGGGCGGGACGCATCCGTGCCCCGCGGCCGCGCCTCAGCCGATCAGGCGCAGGTTCCAGAACGCGACAGCGGCGCCGAGCCCGGCCAGCACGACCGTCTCCCAGATCCAGCGCGGGTCGCGCCGGCGTGTCGGCGTGGTCGCGTGGAGGGAATCCCAGAGGTAGAACAGGAACATCAGGAGAGCGGGCCCGATCAGGCGCGGGATGCCCATCGCCCGGATGGCGGCCGCCCCGACGGCGATCGCGGCGGCGTAGGTGAGGGCCGCCCAGAGCGCTTCGCGGACGTGGCTGCCGCGGAGGGCCGCCGCCCGGTAGCCGAGGAACCCGGCCACCACCGCGTCGGCGAACGCGAGCAGGACGAGGTCGCCGAGGGCCAGCGGCACCGTCGATCCGGTCGGACCGCGACCGGCGATCCCGCCGGGCACGATCGCCGCCACGCCGATGAACGCGACGAGGGCGACGACGAGCATCGTGACCGACGTCCGGGAGCGGTCCTCGTCGGACGGACCCTGGCTCGCGGCGGCGATCCGGCTCTCGACGACGAGGGTCCGGTCGATCAGCAGGCCGGTCAGGACGAGGGCAGGGGCGATGGCCAGGCCGAGCGGCACGAGCCGGATCGCGCCGAGGCACCCGATCGCCGCGACCGCGGGCAGGAACAGCGTCTCGATCGGGACGCCTCGATCGTCGGTCGCGCCGTCGATGGCGCCCAGGACCTGGAGCGCCCCGAGGATCGTCGCCAGCAGCAGGAGGATCGCCGCCGCCCAGAGGAGCGGACCGCTGAGGACGGCAGCCATGCCCACGACCGTCGACGTGGCGATGACGAGATCGCGGCGGGCCGCGCCGAGGTCGTCGCGGACGGGCTGGCGCGGAACGCCGAGGTGCCGGGCGAGCCGGGCGGGCGTGCTCGTGGCCGCCGGGACCGGCGTCGGGGACGGGCTTGTCATCGGCCGGATGGTACGCGCTCCGGACCCCGCCGCGACCGCCGGAATCCCGCTGCCTCAGCCGCCGGTCCGGGCGGGCTTCGCGGCGACCCAGGCGAGCAGGTCGACGCGCGAGCGGGTGTTCAGGACGTCGGCCGCCGTGACCCAGCCGCGGCGGGCCTGGGCGACGCCCCAGCGCGTGTCGTCGAGCTCGCCAGTGTGATGGGCGTCCGAGTCGATCGTGAGGATGCATCCGGCGGCGACCGCCCGGCGAGCCCGCTCGGCGGACAGGTCGAGGCGATGCGGCGAGCCGTTCATCTCGAGGGCCGTCCCGTTGCCGGCCGCCGCCGCGTAGACCGCCTCCCAGTCGAGGTCGAGATCGTCGCGGGTCTGGATCATCCGTCCGGCCGGGTGGGCGATGATGTCGACGTGGGGGCTCCGGATCGCGTTGAGCGTCCGCCTCGTGAGCTCCGCTCGTGACTGACGGCGCGCCACGTGGACGGATGCGACGACGACGTCGAACCGGGCGAGCAGGGCGTCCTCGTAGTCGAGCTCGCCATCGGCCCGGACCTCGAGCTCGCAGCCGTGCAGGAGCCGGAAGCCCTCGCGCGGCGTCTCCGGCGGCGCGGTCCCGGCCGCCTCTTCCGCCGCGAACCGGGCGTTGATCCCGGCGATGACGGCCCGCTCCTCCTCGACCCGCTCGGGGGTCAGGCCGTTGGTGATCGCGAGCGACTGCGTGTGGTCGGTGAGGACCTGGTACTGGTAGCCGCGGCGCCGGGCGGCCTCGGCCATGACCTCGATCGGCTGGCGGCCGTCGGTCCAGTCGCTGTGGCTGTGGCAGTCGCCGCGGAGATCGGCCTTCGTGACGAGATTCGGGAGCGTCCCGGCGATCGCCGCCTCGATCTCGCCCTGGTCCTCGCGCAGCTCCGGAGCGATGAACGGCAGGTCGAGGAAGGCGTAGGCCTCGTCCTCCGTGGCGAAGGTTCGCACCTCGGCTGCGTCGCCGGTGAGCGGCTCGCCGTCCTCCCCGATCCGCTGGAACCCGTACTCCGAGAGGCTCCAGCCCCGATCGCGGGCTCGCGCCCGGAGCCGGACGTTGTGCTCCTTGGATCCCGTGAAGTGAAGGCGATAGGCGCCGGCCGCGCCGGGCGGCATGACCATGAGGTCGACCTGCGGCCCGCGCAGCAGTCGGATCGCGGACTTGTGACCGCCGCGGGCGACGACGTCGGACGGGCCGCCGAGGGTTGCGAAGCGCTGCATCAGGGCGGCCGGATCGGTCGTCTCGGCGAGCAGGTCGAGGTCGCCGATCGTCTCCTTGCGGCGGCGGTACGAGCCCGCCGGCTCGATCGAGCTGACGCCCGGCACGGCACCCAGGATGTCGACCAGGGCGGCGATGTGCTCCTCGGCCTGGTGGAGGTAGAGCCGCCGCGGCGGCTGCGTCTCGAGCCGGGTGATCCCATCGAGGATCAGCTTCTCTGTCCGCTGGGAGAGGCCGCGGACGGTCCGGATCCGGCCCTCCTCGGCCGCCGCCCGGAGCTGGGCCATCGTCGCGATCCCGAGCTCCTCGTGGAGCTGGCGGACGGTCTTGGGCCCGAGCCCGGGGATGTCGAGGAGCTCGACCAGGCTTGCCGGCACCTCCGCCCGGAGGCGCTCGAGGAAGGCCATCCGGCCGGTCGTCACGAGCTCCATGATCTTGTCGCTGATCGCCTGCCCGACGCCGCCGACCTTCGGCGGCTCGCCGGATCGATAGGCCGCGACGAGATCGATCGGACTGCGACCGATCGTGTCCGCCGCCCGGTGGTAGGCGATCGTCTTGAACGCGATCTCGCCCTTGACCTCGAGGATGTCGCCGATCTCATGGAAGACGCGGGCGAGGTCGGTGTTGGTGAGATCGGCCGCCTCATCGGCGAGGACGTCGGCGGGGGGGTCGTCGGGGTCGTGGTGGCCCGGGCTCGGGCCGGCCGTGGGCTCGCCGTTCGCGGCCGCGGCCTCGAGGGCGCGAAGGGGCGACGGCGGAGCGGTCCGTGACGGGCGATCTCTGGGCATCGCCGCGATGGTAGCGGGGTCGGGTTCTCGAGGGCCGTGGCGGGGGCAGCGTCGCGGGCGAGCGCAGCGTCGCGGCCCGCGCAGCCTCAGGCGGCGACGACCCGGTCGCGACCGCCGCGCTTGGCGTCGTAGAGCGCGCGATCGGCCTGGTCGATCGTCGTCGCGATCGGCTCGTCGGGGTCCTCGGCGACGGCCGCCCCGACCGACACGCTGACCGACGGGACGCCGAACCGGGCCAGGTCGAGCGAGGCCACCGCTTCGCGAACGCGCTCGCCGACTTCGGCGGCAATCTCGATCGTCGGGTTGCGGAGGAGGACGGCGAACTCCTCGCCGCCGTAGCGGGCCGGAACGTCATCCTCGCGAACCGCTCCGACGATGGCCGCCGCGACGGCTCGCAGGACCTCGTCGCCGACCTGATGGCCGTAGGTGTCGTTGAGGACCTTGAACCGGTCGATGTCGACCATGAGCACGCCGACACTGTCCTCGGCTCGGCGCCGGCGCGACAGGAGGGCGCAGAACTCGTCGAAGTAGCGTCGGTTCGGGAGGCCGGTCAAGCCGTCCGTCGAGGCGCGGGCCTCCGCCTCACGGTGCGAGTAGGCCCGCGACAGGGCAGCCGACGACTCGACCGCCGCGCCGAACAGGAGCCGCTGGGCGGCCGGTGGCCACAGGCCGGCGGTCCGGCGCGAGATGACGAGGGCGCCGATCATCCCGTCGTCGCTGGTCAGCGGCGCCACCAGGGTGTTCCGGAGACCGAAGATGTCCCGGGCTCGACGGGCGATTCGATCGGCGACGATCCGTTCCGGATCGACCTCGCGCAGTCGACCGGCGAAGCTCGCGATGGTCGAGGCGGCACTGGACTCCCCTCCGGTCGCGGGAGTCGGCCGTCGCGGGCGACAGACCCGCGGCCGGGACACCGTGGGCGATCCGGCGACCACTCCGGCGCGCGCCCCCGATCGCGGCCGGACCAACGAGCCCGTCGTCGAGCCGCGGAGCGGCCGGCGGCGGGAGGTCCCGGACCGGGTCGGTGAAGACCCCGCCACCGTCGATCTCGATCGGGATCGCCACCGGATCGCGCCCGAATCGATCGTCGAGATCGGCCGGGTCCTCGAGATCGCCGATCGGGAACAGGGTCGAGGACGTGGAGCCGCCGGTCCGGGCGTTGACGAGGGTCGCCTCGAGGACGCGGGCGTCTGGTCGGCGACGGACGATGACGACGTGGTCGGCGCCCGTGGCGGCGCCGAGATCCTCGACAATGGCCCCGACGATCGCGTCGGGCGAGACCGAGCGCGACAGCCCCTGGAGGATCCGGGCGAAGCTCTCGGCCTCGTCACGCCGGCCCGCCTCGAGATCCTGGACCGCGATCCGATGGAGGACCGCGGCAAACCCGACGACGACGATCAGCAGGGCGATCGCCCAGTTGCTGAGCCGGGGATCGGCCCACAGCCGGAAGACGGCGAGCAGACCGAGGAGGAAGAACGCGACGGCGAAGATGAGCCAGGAGCGGCGGATCCTGGGATCCTCCGTCCGTCCGGGTGGATGGCGCTCGGTCGGTGGCGTCACGTTCGGTGCTGAGCATGACGGTCCGGAGGGGGTCGCCGCAAGCCGATGGCGTAGTACTTCTGGCGGGCGGCGATAGGACCTTCGGCGGCGGGCGGCGGTCCGGCGGCCACCTGGCGAGCGGCCGTCAGGCGGACTGGATGTCGCCGGTTCGCCGGGTCGCCCGCTTCATCCGGTACAGCGCCGCATCGGCGACGGCGATCAACTCGGCGGCCGTCCGGCCGTCGGCCGGGAAGGTCGCCGCCCCGATCGACGCCCCGATCGGGACCGTCATCCGGCCGTCGCGCGAGAACGCGGTGGTCGCGAACGCCTCGGCCAGCCGGGCCGCGGTCGCAGCGGCCTCGTCCCGGTCTGCGTCCGGCAGCAGGATCGCGAACTCGTCGCCGCCGTAGCGAGCCGGGATATCCGACGCGCGCAGGGTCTTGCGGATCAGGTCGGCGGTCCAGCGCAGGACGTCGTCGCCGAGAAGGTGACCGAACGAGTCATTGACGAGCTTGAAGTCGTCGAGGTCGAGCATCAGCAGGCTCAAGGGCCGGTGGCTGCGGCGGGCCCGGACGGCCTCCTGGCCGAACCGCTCATGGAGATAGCGGTGGTTGAAGAAGCCGGTCAGCGGATCGCGGTCGGCGAGGGCCCGCGCCTCCTCGTACAGGCGAGCGTTCTCGAGGGCGATCGACGCCTCGTTGGCGATCGTCCGGGACAGGCTCAAGCGGTCGCCGTCGAGCTCGATCGGATGCGTCGAGATGAGCTCGACCAGCCCGATCGACTCGCCCGAGGCGACGAGCGGCAGCATCACGAGCGCCCGATGGCCGGCGTCGACGAGGAGCTTGACCTCCGCCGGGTCGGCGGCCGGGTCGAGGGTGTCGATCAGGATCGTCGCCTGCTTCTCGAGGACGCGCTGCGTCAGCGGGTACGTCGAGACGTCGAAGAAGGGCGTCAGCTCGACGACGGGAACCGGTGGGTAGTAGCCGATGCTCGCGACCCGGTTCTGGGCACGATCCCACCACGAGATCGCGCATTCCTCGACGCCGGTCACGCTCGCCAGGTGGCGGGCAAGGATGTTCGCGACCTGGTTCGAGTCGAGGCTGCCGGCGAGCTGGCTGCTGACGTCGAGGAGCATCCGCAGCTCGCCGGCGAGCGCCTCGTTGCGGGCGAGGTTACGAGCGGATTCGAGGGCGGTCGCGGCCTGGTCGGCGAGGATCGAGAGGAGCCGCTGGTCGTGGCTGTCGAACTGGTCCAGCCCGAGCTTGGACAGGGTGATCACGCCGACGACCGCGTCGTCGTAGCGCATCGGCACGACCAGCATCGATTCATCGACGTCGTCGGTGCCCGGGATCGACGCCCCCCGCGGGTCGTCGTTCGCGTCGCGGATGAGGAGCGGCTCGCCATGCTGGCCGACCCAGCCCGTGAAGCCCACCCCGAGGCTGGTCCGCAGGACGGCGAAGTCGACGTGCTCGTACGCGCCGACGCGGCCCTCGAAGGCGATCGGGACGAGGTCGCCGGACGGCTCGAGGACGTACACCCGGGCGTTGTGGTAGTCGATGATCCGGCCGGTCTCCTCGACGACGGCCCGGCCGACGGCCTCGCTGCCCTCGGCCCGGCTCAGGCGCGCGGATGCGGCCTGGAGGACCTCGAGCTGGCGGGCGAAGAGGGCGGCGATCGACGGCTCGGTCGGGCCGACCGCGACGTCCGATCCGAGGGTCGCCGCCGTGATCGGGGCGGCCGGCGCCGGATGTGGCGGCACGGCGTCGGCGCGCGTGGCGGGCGCGTCGAAGGACGGCGCCCTCGCAGGGCGTGGAGCGACGCGCGCGTCGCGACGACGCGGGCGAGTGGGCGGATGCGCGCTCATGGCCACCTGGAGCGTCCCACCCGGCGGGCTCGGTGGCTGTCAGCCCGAGGTACCGCGCTCCGGGGGCGAACGTACCGCCCCTGTTCGTGCGATCGGACGACCTTGGCAGGAACGGCCGGCCAGGCCGGCGGCGACCGAGGTGGCGGAGTCAGCCCTCCGTCGAACCGACGGCGGCGCGGCGGCGCGACGGCGGCGTGCGGTTCGGCTGACCCCCACGGACCGTCGGGTGGCCCTGGGCCCGCCAGGCTGGCACCCCGGAGGCGACCCACGACACGTCCTCGAAGCCGGACGAGCGGAGGATCGACGCCGCGACTCCCGCCCGCAACCCGGCGGCGCAGATCGTGACGATCGCGTGGTCTCGGGGAAGCTCGTCGAGCCGGTCGGGCAGCGATCCCGCCGCGATGTGGACGCTGCCCGGGATGTGCCCGGACTCGTATTCGTTCGCCTGGCGGACATCGATCACCAGCGGTGCGTCGGTCGGCGCGACATGCTCAAGCCGGGCCGCGAGCTCGTCGACGTTCAGGCGGCCGGTGGATTCGAGCGGCCCGCCGCCCTCGGCCCAGGTCCCGAACCCGCCGCGCAGGTGGCCCACGATCGAGCCCTCGGCGCCGATCCGGAGGGCCTGGCGGATGGCCTCGTCCCAATCCTCGGGTCGCTGGAGCACGAGGACGAGCGGTCGCGTCGGATCCACGACCCACCCCAGCCACGTCCCGAACGACGGGCCGAGCGGCACGGATTGCGATGCCGGCGCATGGGCGACGGCGTGGTCGGCGGGCGGACGGAGGTCGAGCAGGAGGGCGCCTCGCTTCAGCTCGCCCCGCGTCTCGTCGAGGCTCAGCGGCCGCGGCTCGGGGATGCGTCCGCCGAGGGGCGCGGGCCCGGCCTGGTTGGTCGGGCGCATCGCGGCGAAGTAGCGCGGCACGGTTGGCTGGCCGCGCAGGAGTCGCTTGGCGAACATCTCGACATCGGCGATGCCGGCGACTGGGTTGTGGCGGCGCTCGTAGCCGATCGTCGTCGTCGGCGTCGACGCGATCCCGGTGGCGCACAACGAGCCCGCGCCATGGGTCGGATGGACGACGACGTGGTCCTCGTGGGCCATGACCACGTCGCGGAGCGTGCGGTGCATCGCCCGGGCGTACTCGTGGGCGTGCTCCTCACCGAGAAGGTCCGTCCGGCCGACCGCGCCGACGAGCAGCGAGCCGCCGCTGAACAGGAGGGCCGGATCGCTGCCGCGGTCGATGTCGGCGACCGCGTAGGCGACGTGCTCCGGGGTGTGTCCCGGCGTGTCCTGGGTCGTGAAGCGCAGCGAGCCGACGTCGAAGGTCTCGCCGTCGCGGACCGGGCCGTGATCGTGGCGCAGCTCCGCCCCTGCTCCGATCACGTGGCGCGCGCCGGTCAATGCAGCGAGATCGCGCCCGCCCGAGACGTAGTCGTTGTGGAGATGTGTCTCGACCACGTGGCTGATCTGGACGTCGAGCTCCCGAGCGGCAGCGAGGTAGATGTCGACGTCGCGGCGCGGGTCGACGACGGCGGCGACGCCCGCGGTCTCGTCCGCGACGAGGGTCGACAGGTGGCCGAGCCCTTCGACCCGGAACTGGCGGATCTGCATGCCGACGAGCGTAGCATCGGCCTCGGGATCGATCGGCCGGGCCCCGGCCACCTCGACCGGCCTGCGACAATCAGGCGCCGCTCCAGAGGGGAAAGGATGACCGCACCCATCCCGCGGGCCTCGCGAGGCGAGAACCTCCGGTTCACGCTGACGTATCAGCTGCCGATCATGCTTCGCGGGGCCCTGATCCCGCAGCGATTCTGGACCGAGCTGGCGACCCGGTTCGACAACGGACGCGGCGTGGCGACGGTGGAGCGTCTGACCGAGCGCTACGCCGGCAGATCCGTGATGCTTCGAGGCCGCGGCGGGCAGACGCTCCTCGTCCTCGCGGCCGATGACGTCCGCCGGGTTCTCGAGTCGCCCGTGTCCGTCTACGCCATGAACGCCGGCGAGAAGCGGCGCGTGTTCTCCGAGTTCGCGCCCGACGTGCTCAACGGATCGCCGCCGGAGCTTCACGCCGAGCGCCGGCCCTTCAACGAGGCCGTGCTGGACTACGGACACGATCCCCATCGCTTCGCGGAGCGCTTCCTGCGCGTCGTCCACGAGGAGATCGGCGCGATGCTGGAGGACGCAGAGGTCCTCGACTACGAGCGGTCGCTCGCGGCCTTTCGAAGGATCGCGCGACGCTGCGCCTTCGGGGATGCCGCGGCCGATGACACGGCGTTCAGCGACGAGCACAGCCACCTGCGCGCGAGCGCCAACTGGCTCGGGCTCACGTTCTGGAATCGGCGCAGGAACGCTCGGATTCGGGCATCCATGGACGCCCGAATCCAGCGGTACGCGGCCGCCGCCGAGCTCGGCACGCTCGTCAGTCTCTTTGCGTCCGCCCCCACCGCGGCGGACACGCAGCCGAACGGCCAGGCTCCGTTCTGGCTGATGGCGCTCGACGCGGTTCGCACCGCGGTTTTCAACGCGCTGGCGCTGCTGGCGACCGATCCCGCCGCGGCCGAGCGCGCCCTGGCCGAGGTCCGCACGGCGGACCGGGCCCATGGACCGGGCGCGGTCGCTGCCCTCGCCGACGTTGGCTTCGTGCGGGCCTGCCTGCTGGACAGCATCCGGCTCTGGCCCGCGGCCGCGCTCCTCGTGCGAGTCGCCGCGGCCGAGACGGAGTGGTACGGCGAGACGCTGCCGATCGGCACGAAGGTCGTCATCCCCGTCGCCGCCCACCATCGGGCGCGTCGGCTACCGCATGCGAACCGGTTCGCGCCCGACCTCTGGCTCGACGGCTCGGCCGACGGTGACTGGCAGATGAACGTGTTCTCGCGCGGCGGCGCACAGTGTGCCGGCCGGAACCTCGCCCTCCTGCTCGGCACCGCCAGCCTCGCGGAGCTCCTCCGACAGCGAGCGTTCACGCTCCTGAGGCCGAAGCTGGCGCCGGACCGGCCGCTCCCCTACGGGATCAACCCGTTGAACATGCGCTTCGCCGTTCGCGAACTCCCGGCCTGACCGCCCGACGACGGGACGCCGTAAGCCGCGCATGTCGCCAAATGGGCGACGACCGCGTTCGTCGCGGATGGGTGCGTCAGCGCAAGGCGCCGGCGAGCACCGGAACGAGCGCATCCTGCCCCCGGAGGCCCGAGGCGGAGCTCCGCGGCGCCATCGGTCCGACGGACGGTGCTGAATGAGGAGCGCAGCCAGGCAACGCCGCGATGGCGTGCCCAGGCGCGACAGCCGGAAGTCCCGCCGCGGGACCTACATCATGACGAGGCCGCCATCGACGGCTAACACCTGCCCGGTAATGAACGCGGCGTCGTCGCTGGCGAGGAACGCGACCGCGTTCGCGACCTCCTCGGTCGTCCCGAACCGGCCGAGCGGCGTCGCGGCGGTGATCTGGGCCTGGAGCGCCTCGGGCAGGTCCTTCGTGAGCTCGGTCAGCACGAAGCCGGGCGCGACCGCGTTGCACGTGATCGAGCGCGACGCCAGCTCGCGGGCCGTCGCCTTCGTGAGCCCGATCAGGCCGGCCTTCGCCGAGGAGTAGTTCGCCTGGCCCGTCTGGCCGGCCTGGCCGCTGACCGAGGTGATGTTGACGATCCGGCCGG
The DNA here is from genome assembly GCA_963746075.1 of uncultured Chloroflexia bacterium. Lineage (GTDB taxonomy): Bacteria > Chloroflexota > Limnocylindria > Limnocylindrales > CSP1-4 > CF-46. The sequence continues at coordinate 500,528 of CAVUZY010000004.1, read as the reverse complement.
ACCTTGCCTTGAGCATCGGACGGGTGACGGCCTTGGTCATGTAGAACGCCCCGAAGAGGTTCGTCTCGAGAACCTCGCGAAATGCTTCGACACTCATCCGCATGATCAGGTCATCGCGGGTGATCCCGGCGTTGTTGACGAGGATGTCGACCTTGCCGAACGCCTCGACCACCGTCTTGACGAGGCCCTCCGCGGCATCGGGGTCGGTGACGTCCGCCTGGACCGCCAGCCCGCGCCGGCCGAGCGCCTCGATGTCTCCGGCGCACGTCGTCGCTGCCGCCTCGTTGCCGCGGTAGCTGAACGCGACGTCGGCGCCCTGCGTCGCGAGCCGCAGCGCGATCGCCTTGCCGATCCCGCGCGAGCCCCCGGTCACCAGCGCGCTCTTGCCGGACAGGTCGATCACGCGTGGACCTCCGTGTGGGCGTGCTCGGGCTCGCCCGGCACGACGTCGTCGAGCGGGACGTCGACCGGTCCCGGCCGGTTCATGACCTCGGCCAGGGCGTCGGGAATCGGGTCGACCGAGTCCCAGTCGACCGGCAGCCGGACGCTGACGTCCTCGGGCCGGACGGCCGCATCGCCGATCACGCCGCGCGTCGGGTCGGCCGTCCACTCGATCGTGACCGCGCCGCTCGTGAACCCCGCTCCGAAGGCGACGATCGTGACGTTGTCGCCGACCTTGACCCGGCCCTCGTTGACCGCCTCGGCCAGGGCGATCGGGACCGACGCCGCCGACGTGTTGCCGTACTTGTCGAGGTTGATGAACATCTTGTCCATCGGCAGGTCGAGGCCCTTCGCGACCGCCTCGATGATCCGGACGTTCGCCTGGTGCGGGATGAACAGGTCGATGTCGCCCGGCTCGAGGCCGGACCGCCGGATCGACTCGAGCGCCGTGGTCGCCATCGTCTTCGTCGCGAACCGGTAGGTCGAGTTGCCCTCCATCCGGACGAAGTGCTCGCCCCGCGAGATCGTCCCGGCCGATGGCGGCGCCTTCGAGCCGCCGGCCGGCAGCCAGATCATGTAGGCGCCCTGCGGCTCGGTCGTCATCTCGATCCCGAGCGCCCCGCCCGGCTCATCGGACGCCGACAGGACAACCGCCCCGGCCCCGTCGCCGAAGAGGATGCAGGTGCTCCGGTCGGTGTAGTCGAGGAACCGGGTCAGGAGCTCCGCACCGATGACGAGGACGTGCTTCGCCAGCCCCGCCTGGATGTACGCCTGGGCGGTCGCGAAGCCGTACACGAAGCCGCTGCACGCCGCCATGACGTCGAACGCGGTCGCCTTCGTGTTGCCGATCGCCTCCTTCACGAGCGCGGCGGTCGACGGCATCCAGTAGTCCGGCGTGAGCGTGGCCAGCAGGATCAGGTCGATGTCATCCGGCTCGATCCCGGCCGTCCGGATCGCCCGCAAGCCCGCGACGGCGCCCATCGACGCGGTCGTCTCGTGGGCAGCGGCGACGCGTCGCTCCCGGATGCCCGTGCGCGACCGGATCCACTCGTCGGACGTGTCCACGAGCTTCTCGAGGTCCGCGTTCGTCAGGACCTGCGACGGGGCGTAGCGACCCCAGCCCGTGACGTGGGCGCGGTGCACGACCGGCGCAGCCGAGGCTTCGTTCATAGCGGTTCCACCTCGATCAGGGGCTGCTTCGCCTTGACCAGGGCGCCGCTGTCCGGGATCACCCTGACCACCCGCCCGGCGAGGTCGGACTTGATCTCGTTGAAGAGCTTCATGGCCTCGATCAGGCCGATCACCTGGCCGACCGCAACCTCGCGACCGGCCGCGACGAAGGCCGCCGAGCCGGGGGCCGGCGAGCCGTACCAGACGCCGGTCAGCGGGGCCTTGACGCTCGGTCGAGCCGGCGCTTCGGCGGGCGCTGCCGGGTCGGCCGCTGGCGTGTCGCTGGTGGCGGCCGAGGCTCCCGGAGCGTGGTCGGTGGCGGGAGCCACGCCCGCGCCGCCGGACCCCACCGCCGCGATCGCGATCGGCTTGCGCAGGATGAGCCGGGTCTGGCCGGCCTTGACCGCCAGCTCCGACAGCTCGCTCCGGTCGAGCAGCGACCCGAGCCGGTCGACGAGCCCCAGGAGCGACGCATCGCCCGGGTCGAGATCCGGCGCCGTCGCGGAGGCGGCGGGGCTGGCGTCGGTCGTCAGCGCGTCGGCCCGCGCGATGACCTGCCCGTCGGCGTCGTGCTCGTGGTCGCCGTCGGGCCCGTGGTCGTCGGGCCCGTGCCCGAGCTCGGGTGCTGCACCGGCTGCGACGTCGTCGGTCATTCGGTCCACCGGCGCAGGATGAGGGCCGTGTTCTGGCCACCGAACCCGAAGGAGTTGGAGAGGGCGATCGGAACATCCTGCTGGCGGGCCGCGCCGGCGACGAGATCGAGACCCTCACCGGTCGGGTCCGGATCGACGAGGTTGAGCGTCGGCGGAACGCAGCCCTCGCGGATCGTCTGGATCGTGACGATCGCCTCGATCGCCCCGGCAGCGCCCAGGGTGTGGCCGATCATCGACTTGTTCGACGTCACCGTGACCTTTCCGGCGTCCTCGCCGAAGATGGTCCGGATCGCCTGGAGCTCGGCCTTGTCGCCTTCCGGCGTCGAGGTCGCGTGGGCGTTGACATGGACGATGTCCGACGCCTCGATCCCGGCCTTGCGGATCGCGCGGTGGGCCGCCTGGACCGCGCCCATGCCGCCCGGCGCGGGCAGCGTGATGTGGGAGGCGTCGGCGGTGGCGCCGTAGCCGATGATCTCGGCGAAGATCGCCGCGCCGCGGGCTCGGGCGTGATCGAGCTCCTCGAGGACGACCGCCCCGGCGCCCTCACCCGGCACGAACCCATCGCGGCCGAGGTCGAACGGCCGCGAGGCACCCTCGGGGTCGTCGTTGCGGCGAGATAGGGCGTGCATCGAGTCGAACCCGCCGACGAGCGGCTCGCGGATGCCCGCCTCGGCGCCACCCGCGATCATCGTCTCGGCGTCGCCGCGCCGGATCGTCTCCCAGGCCTCGCCGATCGCATGACCGCCCGTGGCGCACGCCGACACGGTCGTGAAGTTCGGCCCGGTCATCCCGAAGCTGATCGCGATCTGGCCGGCTCCGACGTTCGGGATTCCCATCGGGATGAAGAACGGGCTGATCCGATCCGGACCGCGGAGGGCGTTGATCGTGATCCCGTCGACGAGCGTCCCGACCCCGCCCAGGCCGGTGCCGTAGATGACACCGGTCCGCTCGGCCTCCGTGCCCTCGAGACGCGCCGGGAGGCCCGCCTGGTCCATGGCCTCGCGGGCCGCAACGAGCCCGAACTGGATGTAGCGATCCGTCCGTCGGACGTCCTTCTTGTCGAGGATGTGGGAGCTGTCGAAGTCCTTGACCTCGCCGGCGATCCGGCACTCGAGGCGCTCCGGATCGAAGAGCGTGATCGGACCCACGCCGGACCGCCCGGCCACCATCCCGGCCCATGTCGTGGCGACGTCCCGACCCAGGGCGGTGAGCATCCCCATCCCGGTCACCACGACCCGGCGCGGCTCGGCCGGCCAGTCCGGGTTGGCTCTGCGCGGCTCGCTCATCGGACCAGCTTCCCGGTTCGGACGGTCGCCGCCCGGTACACGTCGCCGGCGAGGCCGCGAGCCGAGATCGCGTTGGCGACGGCCATCGTGTCGTACTCCGTCCGGCGGATCTCCGCGTCGACCTCGGTGCCGTCGACCTCGACGAGGGCCCACGACGCGGTCGGCTCACCGTCGAACACGTAGCCGACCGATCCGGCGTTGACGATCATCTTCCAGCCCAGGTCGCGGATCTCCGGTACGTGGGTGTGGCCGCAGCAGATCAGCCGGGCGTCCGTCCGCGAGGCGCGCTCGAGGGTGACGTTCGGGTCGAGCTGGGCGTCGAAGCCCTGGGTCTGCGACCCGGGCGAGGCGTGGCAGCCGAGCAGCATCGTGTCGTCGAGCATCAAACGCCGCTCGCTCGGCAGGCGCCGCAGCCAGGCGACCCGCTCGTCGCCGAGCTCGTCGTGGGCCCACTCGGCGGCCGCGACGTACGTGTCGGGGACGCCGTCGGTCAGCCACGGGAACGCCGCGCCGTAGTCGAAGTCGGCCACGGCGACGTCGGTGTTGCCCTGGACGATCGTGGCGCCGCTCGCCTCCATCTCGCGCAGGGCGTCGACGCAGCCGGCCGGATCGGGGCCCTGGAACACGTGGTCGCCGGCGATGATCACGTGGTCCGGCCGCTCCTTCGTGAGCGCGGCGCGGACCGCCGTCAGCGCCGGCAGGTTGCCGTGGACGTCGGAGATGATCGCGACCCTGGCGGTCATCGCAGGGTGCCTGCGGGCGGGATGACGAAGCTCAGGGTGCCCTCGCAGGCGATCTCGCCGTCGACGCTCGCGACGGCGCGGCCCTTGCCGAACCGGCTGCCGAGCTTCTCCATCGTGACCTCGAGGCGGAGGACGTCACCCGGCACCACGATCCGCTTGAAGCGACAGTCGTCGATGCCGGCGAACAGCCCGATCCGATCGCCGAAGCCGGGCTGCTTCGCGACGTAGACCGCCATCGTCTGGGCGAGGGCCTCGACCTGGAAGACGCCGGGCATGACCGGGAGGCCGGGGAAATGGCCCTGGAAGAACCACTCGGTTGCCGCCACGCCCTTGATCCCGACGATCCGCTTCGCGTCGGCGTCGTACTCGACGATCCGATCGACGAGCAGGAAGGGCCAGCGATGCGGGATCAGCCCTTCGATCTCGCGGGTCGAGTGGATCGTCGTGAGCTTGGGCGAGCTCGACGAACTCGCGGGGTCCTGCGCGGGCTCGCTCGTCGGCGGGTTGGTCGGCATCGGCGGGGCATCGATCGCGGCATCGGTCACGGGCAACTCCAGGTGGGGGTCAAGTGTGCCGCGCGGCGAGCGTGCCGTGCTGGCGAGTGGCTGCAGGTGTGCACAGGGTTTCCGATCCACTCCCGCCGCAGGTCCGGCCGGTGGACCAAGTGACGGACGGACGGTGACCGCGAACCGCCCGCCGTCTCCCGGGTGCCGCCTGCACCGGCTGGCGGACCAACGAGCCGACGGAGCGCCGGTCTGCACCTCCGCTCCCGGCGGCCGGCTGTCGCTTGGTCCGCGGGGCGGACCAGCGCGGGCTGGCGGTGGCGCGAGCCGGAGCGATCACGCCCTGGCCGCCGCCGCGAGGAACGCAGCGGAGCCGACCCGGTCGAGCAGGTTCGTCGTCATCCGGCCCTCGAGGAACGCCTCGCTCGTGAGGAGGGCCTGGTGGATCGAGACGTTCGTCACGATGCCCTCGACCATGAGCTCGCCGAGCGCGACCTGGCCGCGCTCGATCGCGGCCGCCCGGGTCGGGCCCCAGACGATCAGCTTGCCGAGCAGCGAGTCGTAGAACGGTGGCACCTCGTAGCCGGCGTACAGGTGGGAGTCCATCCGGACGCCCGGTCCGCCCGGCGCGAGGTAGCGCTCGACGACGCCCGCCGCGGGCCGGAACTCGCGCTCGGGGTCCTCGGCGTTGATCCGGAACTCGATCGCGTGGCCGCGGGTGATCACGTCCGACTGGCTCAGGCCGAGCGGCTCGCCCGCCGCGATCCGGATCTGCATCGCCACGAGGTCGATGCCGGTCAGCATCTCGGTCACCGGGTGCTCGACCTGGATCCGGCAGTTGATCTCGATGAAGTAGAAGCTGCCGTCGCGGTCCACGAGGAACTCGAGGGTGCCGACGTTCTCGTAGCCGGCCGACACGACGGCCCGGACGGCGCGGGTGCACAGCTCGTTGCGGGCTTCGACCGAGAGAGCCGGCGTCGGGCCTTCTTCGAGGATCTTCTGGTGGCGCCGCTGGACGCTGCAGTCGCGCTCGCCGAGATGGATCCCGCGGCCGTAGCGATCGACCGCGACCTGGACCTCGACGTGGCGGGTCTCGTCCAGCCAGCGCTCCAGGTAGAGGGTCTCGTCGCCGAACGCCGCCCGCGCCTCGGAGCGGCAGACGTTCAGGGCCGCCTCGAGCTCGCGCGGGGTGCGGACCATCCGCATGCCCTTGCCGCCGCCGCCGGCCGCGGGCTTGATCAGGAGCGGGTAGCCGACCCGCTCCCCTTCCTCGAGAGCGTGGGCGTCGTCGCGGAGGATGCCGTTGGAGCCGGGGATGGTCGGCAGCCCAAGGGAGCCGAGCAGGCGACGCGTCGCCTCCTTGCTGGCGAATCGCTCGAGGACGTTGGCCGGCGGTCCGATGAAGGTCAGGTCGTGGGCCCGGACGACCTCGGCGAAGCCATCGTCCTCGGACAGGAAGCCGTAGCCCGGGTGGATCGCGTCGCAGCCGGTCACGATCGCGGCGCTGATGACGGCGGGCGCCGAGAGATACGAGCGCCGGGCGTCGGCCGGCCCGATGCAGATCGCCTCGTCCGCCAGCTGCACCGGAAGCGACTCGCGATCGGCATCGCTGTACGCCACCACCGCCTCGATCCCGAGCGTCCGGCAGGCGCGCAGGATCCGGAGCGCGATCTCGCCGCGGTTGGCGATCAGGACCTTCTTGAACATCAGACCTCGCTCCGGTCGGCGGGCCGTCCGGCCAGCTCGATGACGATCAGCTCCTGGCCGTACTCGACCGCCTGGCCGGCCTCGACGAGGCTCGCCCCGAGGATCCCGTCGGCCGGGGCGACGACCTCCTGCGGGATGCCGAGCATGTCGACGGCACCGAGGCGATCGCCATTGCGGACCCGCGTGCCCGGCTTGACGTCCGGGCGCGGCTGGAAGACGCCGACGGCCGGCGAGGTGGCCACGACGCGGTGGGGGTCGGCGCCGCCGTCGACGGGCCGGTGGTGTCCGCTGCCGGACCCCGGTTCGAATGCCGTCGCGGCATTCGCGCCATTCGTGGACGCGGGGTGGATCGCCGCCGGGCTTCCCATCGCGAGCGCTGCGGTGCCCCTCGAAGCTGCCCGGTCCGTGCCCGTGGCCGGCGTGGCCGGGCTGCGAGCGGGACGCCTTGTCGGATACCCGGCGGCCCTGACCCGCGGTCGCGTCGGCGGGCCGACGAAGTCGGATCGTCCACTCGCCCTCGCCCACCTCGATCTCCCCGAGCCCGCTCGCGGACAGCTTGGCGATCAGGGCGGGCACGAGATCCTCGGCCAGCCGATCGATCGTCGCGTGGTCCGCGACCCGCGCCTCCGGTGAGCGAGCGCCCGAGGCGGCATCCGCGACGGCATCGGCGACGGCCGCGTCGGTGGCCTCGGCCGCGTCCCCGGCGGCCATGGCTTCAGTCACGTGCTCGGAGGACCTGGAGCGAGAGGTGGCCACGGAGTTCAGACCTCGTCACGGGCCGGCAGCTCGTCGCGGCGGCCGGCGGGGATCGTCGAGATGCCGGACCAGCGGCCCGGGTCGAGCAGGTTGCGAAGGCGATCGCCGAGACCGGGTCGCTCGACGATCGGCGGCGGCGGCGCCTCGACCTCGCGGTAGGCGCCGATCGTCCGGAACCGACGGTAGCGCGCTTCGACCAGCGCGTCGAGCGGAATGGCCGCCAGGGCTTCGAGCTGCTCGGTGACGACCTTCCGGATCCGGCGCGCCGTCTCGGCGTGGTCGGCGTGGGCGCCCCCGGCCGGCTCGGCGATGACGAGGTCGACGATCCCGAGCGCCTGCTGTTCGGGCGCGGTCATCTTCATCGCCACCGCAGCGGTCGCGGCTTCGTCGGCCGTTCGCCACAGGATCGATGCACAGCCCTCGGGGCTGATCACCGAGTACACGGCGTTCTCCAGCGCGATGACGACGTCGCCGACGGCGATCGCGAGCGCGCCGCCGGATCCACCCTCGCCGGTGATCACCACGACGATCGGCGTGCGGAGGCGGCTCATCAGCCCGATCGAGCGGGCGATCGCCTCGGCGATCCCGCGCTCCTCGGATTCGGGGCCGGGATGGGCACCGGGGACGTCGACGAAGGTCACGACCGGCAGGCCCAGCCGCTCGGCCAGCTCCATCACCCGCATCGCCTTGCGGTAGCCCTCGGGGTGGGGCATCCCGAAGTTGCGCCGGATGTTCTCGTCGGTGTCGGCGCCCTTCTGCTGGCCGATGACGACCACCCGCCGCTCGCCGATCCGGGCAAACCCGGCGACGATCGCCTCGTCGTCGCCGTACAGCCGGTCGCCGTGGAGCTCGACGAACTCGTCGGCGACCTCTGGCAGAAGGTCGAGGATCCGCGGCCGGCGGATGTTCCGGGCGAGCTGGACGCGAGCCCAGTCTCGGCCCGCGGATCGTCCGGCGTCACGGCCGGCTCGGCGGCCTCGTCGCTGGGAGTGTGGCCGGCGCCGTCCCGGCCGCGACCGAGGATCCGGTCAACCACGGGGCGCCTCCTCGGGGGCCGGCTCCGGTTTCCGGCGATGGTCTGCCATCACCGGCTCGCCGGACGGTGGCTCGGGCGCGACGGCGGCTCGCTCGGGGCTGGTCCCGTTGCCGTTCGACGGACCGGCGATCTCGGCCTCGGTCGGCAGGACCCGCTCGGCGAGGTTCGACAGGAACGACAGCGGCCGGAACGACGGCAGGCCGAGCGGATCGCCGTCGGGCCCCTCGACGGCGGCTCGCGACCGGACGCGCGACGAGGTAGCGGAGCAGGGTCGCGATCTCGGAGCGGAGCTCGGAGCGGTGGACGACGCGGTCGAGGTAGCCGTGCTCGTACAGGAACTCGGAGCGCTGGAATCCCGGGCGGCAGCTCCTGGGCGATCGTTCCGGCCGAGACCCGCGCCCCGGCGAACCCGATCAGCGCGTTCGGCTCGGCGAGGTTGACGTCGCCGAGCACGGCGAACGAGGCGAAGACGCCGCCGGTCGTCGGGTCGCTGAGGAGGCTCAGGAACGGGACGCCGGCGGCCCGCAGCCGCTCGAGCGCGCCGACCGTCTTGGCCAGCTGCATCAGCGAGAACGTCCCTTCCTGCATCCGCGCCCCGCCGGACGCCGCGACGATGACGAGCGGGGTCCGCGTCTCGAGCGCGTGCTCGGCCGCGCGGGTGACCTTCTCGCCGACGACCGCGCCCATCGAGCCGCCCATGAACCCGAAGTCCATGACGCACACGACGACCGGCCGGCCGTCGATGGCGCCGCTGCCCCAGACCGCGGCGTCGCGCATGCCCGTCGCGGCCTGGGCGGCCGCGATGCGATCGGGATACGCCTTCTGGTCGACGAAGCCGAGCGGGTCCTCGGACTCCAGGCCGGGATCGCGCTCGGCGAAGGAGCCGTGGTCGAGGAGCATCTCCAGCCGGGCCGCGGCGGACAGCCGGAAGTGGTGGCCGCACGACGGGCAGACCCGGAGGACCTTGTCGAGCTGCTTGTTGAACAGCATCTCGCCGCACGACGGGCACTTCGTCCAGAGATCGGGCGGGTAGGCATCGCGACGAGGCCGGAAGGACGGCAGCTTGATCGGCATGTCAGTCCATTCGCCGCGGCCGGGATCGTGCGACGCCGCCGACGATCCCGATCGTCGCCGTGCCGACCGTGGCCGCCAGCCGCGCATCGCGGACGGCGCGGGCCGCGCGAGCCATGGGCGTCGCCGCCCGCCCGGGCCGACCGAACCGCCAGGCGACGAATGCTGCGCCGGCGATCGACAGGGCCGCCGAGGTGAGGGCGCCCCCGATCAGGAGCGGACGAGTCGGGACCCGCCGGCCGGCGGCGTCGACCACCGTCGCGATCGCCGGATCGGCCAGGTCGGGGCCGAGGTCGAGGTCCGTCGAGCCCGGAGGAGCGGGATCCGTGGCAGATCCCGGGATCAGGTTGTCGTCGCCTGCCGGCTGGCCGCCGGACCGGAACGCGACGACGCGCCCGCCCTCGCCGCCGGCAGCTAACTGGACCCGCATCGCGACGGCAGCCTCGGCCAGGCGGGTCGCCAACCGCTCCTCGAAGCGGAACGACGGGTGGACCCGGACCAGATCGCGGCGGAGGCGGTCGGCGGCCCTGCGCGCGGCCGGGTCGAGATCTGCCCCGGGATCGTGCGGCCGGCCGGCCGTGGCGGCATCGAGCACCGCGCCGGCCAGCAGCGCATCGAGATAGAGGTCGGTCAGGAGGGCGTCCGTCGTGCCCGACTCGCGATCGAAGGTCATCCCGGGTCGTCGCCGGCCGGGCGCGGAGCCCGCCGCGGCCGCCGAGGTCGCGCGCGACCGTTCGCAGCGCGCGATGGATCAGCACCCGGACCGCGCCCTCGGATCGGCCGAGGATCCCCGCGATCTCGGCGGTCGACATCTCCTCGACGAACCGGAGGACCATCGCCCGGCGACGATCGGCCGGCAGGCGGCCGACCGCGCGCCAGGCGGCGGCGGCCTCGTCCCGGCCCGTCGCGCCATCCTCGATGTCGAGGGGATCGGCGACGAGCGCCGCCGCCTCGAGCGGCGCCTGGGGATGGCGGCGCCGCCCGCGGCGCTGGTTGGCGATGGTGTTGCGGGCGATCTGGAACAGCCAGACGCGGAAGGTCGAGGCGCCCGTCGCCGTCGGACGGCCGGGCGCGCTCCTCGAACCGCCCGAGGTTCGCCAGGGCGGCCAGGAACGTCCGCTCCGTGGCGTCCTCGGCCTCGTGATGATCGCCGAGCTCGTAGTAGGCGTAGCTGTACACCTGGGCCAGGTACCTGCGATAGAGGGCGTCGAACTGGAGGGGATCGCGCTGGGCTGCCTCCACCAGCGGCCGGTCGCGATCGAGATGGGCGATCCGGGCCGGACGGTCGGCCGTGGCCGGCGTCTTGCCTCCCCGAACGCTCACCCTTCCCAAACCCGCGCGAGCCATCGTGTTACACCCCGACCAGGCGAACGTGACGGATCTCGCCGACCACGACCCGCCGCTCGGCGTCGGGATCGTCGCCGGTCGCGGCGACAATCCGCAGCGCGCCGGTCACCGGATCGACGCCGCGGGCCGTGACGTTCTCGGTTGTGCCGCTTGGCCCGATGATCTCGACCTGGCGGCCGGTCGTGATCTGGCGCTCCTCCCAGTCGGTGGCGTCGAAGCGGCCGCCGAACAGGGCCTCGATCCGGGTCTCGAGCCGGGAGGTGAAGGCGTCGAGCAAGCGGATCGAGTCGACGGGGCGCTCGCCGGCCGCCGCGCGGAGCGAGGTCATCGCCCCGGCCAGCTCCTGCGGGAAGGCGGCTGCCGCCCAGTCCGCGTTCAGGCCGATCCCGACGACGACCCGCGGATCGTCGGTGCCAAGGCCCTCGGTCTCGCCGAGCACGCCACCGAGCTTGCGGACCGTCGCTCCCCCGCCCTCGCGACCCGCGTCGGCGATCCCGCTCGGATCGAGCGCCCGGCCGGCGTCGTCGGTGGCGATCACGAGGTCATTGGGCCATTTCAGTCGGATCGCGCGATCGGGCAGCCCGGCGACCGCCTCGGCGGCGTCGGCCATCGCCAGCGACACCGTCGCCGCGAGGCGCCACGCGTGATCCGGGACAAGCCACGTCGGGCGGAACCCGAGCGACAGCAGAAGGCCGGAGCCGGCGGGCGCCGTCCAGGTCCGCCCGTTGCGGCCGCGACCCGCGGTCTGCTCGTCGGCCAGGGCGAGGCAGATCTCGGGCTCGCCCGCGGCCAGCCAGTCGCTGACGACGTCGTTGGTCGAGCCGACGGAGGCGAATTGCTGCTGGCGGCCGAGGCTCGGAGCGACCGCCCGGGTGACCGTCACCGCGCCGCTGAGCTCCCACCGGCCGCCGTCAGGTCGGGCGTCGACGTGCTCGCGTTCTGGGCCGCGTCGACGGCCGCCGATTCGGGCCGTTCGAGCTCGAACGCCGCGTGGAGCGCCCGGAGCGCGGTCTCGAGGGCGTCCTCGCCGATCATGCAGGTGATCCGGACCTCCGACGTCGAGATCATCTCGATGTTCACCCCGGCGTCGGCGAGCGTGCCGAACATCCGGGCGGCGTAGCCCGGCGCGTTGTGCAATCCGGCGCCCACGATGCTGACCTTCGCCACCGAGGCGTCGGTCGTCATCTCGCGGGCGCCGAGGTCGCGAACGATGGCCTCGAGGGTCTTCTTCGTCTTGCCGAGCTCCGCCTGGGGAACCGTGAACGAGAGGTCGGTCTCGCCGCCGTGGCCGACGTTCTGGACGATCATGTCGACGTTGACGCCGGCCTCGGCGAGCGGGTCGAACAGGCTCCGGGCGATGCCCGGCCGGTCCGGCACGGCCACGATCGTCACCTTCGCGACATTCCGATCGTGGGCGATGCCACGGACCTTGTTCCGCTGCTCCACGAGCGGGTCCTCCTTGATCAGCGTTCCGGGGGCGTCCTCGAACGAGCTGAGGACCTCGATGACGACGTCGTTCACCCAGCCGAGCTCGACCGCCCGGGTCTGCATGACCTGGGCGCCCTGGTGGGCGAGCTCGAGCATCTCCTCGTAGCCGATGACGCTCAGCTGGCGGGCGTCGGGGACGAGTCGCGGGTCGGCGGTGTAGATGCCGCGGACGTCGGTGAAGATCTGGCAGCGCGACGCGCCGAGACGGGCGGCGAGGGCGATCGCGGTCGTGTCGCTGCCGCCGCGACCGAGGGTCGTGATGTCGGCGCCGGCTGCATCGAGGCCCTCGGCACGGCCCTGGAAGCCGGCCACGATGACGACCTTGCCCTGCTCGATCTCGCGCCGGACCCGCTCGGGCTCGATGCTCGCGATCCGGGCCCGGCCGTAGCGGCCGTCGGTCGTGATGCCGGCCTGCGGACCGCTCAGGCTGATCGCCGGGACGCCGAGCGCGTGGAGGGCCATCGAGACGAGGGTCGCGCTCTGGTGCTCACCCGTCGCGAGGAGCATGTCGAGCTCGCGCTCGTCGGGCGTCGCGGTGATCGCGGCGGCGAGGCCGAGGAGCTCGTCGGTCGTGTCGCCCATCGCCGAGACGATGACGACGAGATCCGATCCGGAAGCACGCTCGCGGGCGATCCGCCGCGCGACGCGACGGATCCGGTCGGCGTCGGCGAGGCTGGACCCCCCGAACTTCTGGACGACGAGCGGCGCGGCAGGCATCGAGCCATTCTACCGCCCGGCGTGCGCGCTCCTGGGTCGCGGGACGGTTGCAAGGGGCCGGCAACGACGCTGATCGCCCGTCGTCGGCGGGCGCGCCGCAAGTCTTCGGGATTCCCGTGAGATGGGCATTCACTGTTGTGGCGCCCACCCGTCGTCCGATATTCCCGCCGTGCGGGCGCTAAAGGGGCTCCGGCGCGATCGTTGAGCTCGAATTCGGAGGGTCGTCCCCGTTCAGCCCGGACCCGTCGGCCTCGAACGCCCGTGCTGCGGGATCCTCGGGCCGCCGAGACGAAGAACAGACCGCTCGGAGCGAAGGTGTTCTAGCCTTGGCGCGGATCCAGGAGGACACGGCCCCGCATGTGCTTCGATCTCGATTCCCGGCCGCCCATCGCGCCGATCGCCGGCGGCGCCCTCGACGCGGCACCCTTGACGCTCGAGTCCGCCGACGGAACCGCGTTTCGCGCGTTCCGTGCCCGCGCCACGGCGCCGGGCGGCGCCGGCGTCGTGATCCTGCCCGACGTCCGGGGCCTGCATCCCTTCTACGAGGAGCTCGCGCTGCGGTTCGCCGAGAACGGCGTCGACGCCCTCGCGATCGACTACTTCGGGCGAACCGCCGGCGCCGGCACCCAGGGCGAGGACTTCGACGACAAGCCGCACGTCGACCAGATGACCTGGGCCGGCGTCGCTGACGACATCCGGGCGGCCGCGCACCATCTCCGGATGGAGGACGAGCGGCGCGTCGACGCCCTGTTCACGATCGGCTTCTGCTTCGGCGGCCGGCTCGCGTACCTGACCGCGAGCCTCGGGCTCGAGCTGGCGGGGTCGATCGCCTTCTACGGCATCCCGGTCGGGCCCGGTCGGGCCGGGACGCAGCCACCCGCCGACGTGGTGGCCGAGATGACCAACCCGATCCTCGGCATCTGGGCCGGCGCCGACGGCGCAACCTCGGCCGACGACATCGCCACCTTCGACGCCGCGCTCGCCGCGGCCGGCGTGGAGCACCGGTTCGTCACCTACGATGGCGCCCCGCACAGCTTCTTCGACCGCAAGGCGGCCGACTACGCCGACGCGAGCAGGCAAGCCTGGGACGAGACGCTGACCTTCGTCCGCGGCCACACGCCCAACATCGTGACCGGCGGCTGACGTTGGGATTCCTGCGCCGGATCCTGGGCGGCGGCGGCCACGGCGAGGGGCCCGACGTGAAGGCGACGGCGACCCCGCCGACCGACGCGGCCACCATCGACGAGGAGGAGCGGGCACGCGAGCTCGAGCTCGCTCGGTTCGACCAGGACCGGCTGGACGACCTCGTTCGGCGCCAGCAGCGCTACGCGAATCGGTCGTGGACGCCGCCGGCACAGGGCGGCGAGCGTCGATCGGACGATGGCGACGCGAACGCGACCTAGCGCTTTGCGAGCTGCCAGGCGGTGACCGCGAGGACGACGAAGACGACGACGGCCAGCATCCCGCCGGGCAACGCCCGATTGAGCGAATCGACGATCGCCCGGAGCACCTGACCGATCGTCGAGAACGAGCCCGCGACCAGCCCGCCGATCCCGCTTCCGATCGCCTGTGCGAAACCATCCATGCGGGGAGTCTGCGCTCGACCGTCAATTGCACCGGACGACCCCACAGCCGTCCGGACCACCCCAACGGTCAGGTCTGCTTCACCAGGTGCGCGCCAAGGTTTCGGGGCGATACGACCACGACCCGCCCTGTGAGATCAGTGTCCGCCGCGGCGGCTCCGAACGCGCCTTCGATCCGGCTGATCGTCCGGACCGAGTCGGAGAAGGCGAGGATCGTCGACCCCGCGCCGGACAGACACGCCCCGATCGCGCCGGCCTTGCGGGCGGCCTCGACGAGCTGCGGGAGCTGGGGGTAGGCCGTTGCCCGATACGGCTCGTGGAGCCGGTCGACGGTCAGAACGCGCAGCAGGTCGAACCGGCCGAGCGCCATGCCCGCCACGCCGATCGCGACACGGCTCAGGTTGGCCACCGCGTCGACGAGCGGAACCTCGGCCGGGAGGGCCGCTCGCATGTCGTCGGTCGAGAGACGGACGTCCGGGATGAAGAGCACGGCCCGGAGGTCGCGCGGCGCATCGAACCGGAGCGACTCGATCCCGCTCTCGGTCGCGGCGCAGACCGTGAACCCGCCGAGGATCGCCGCCGCGGCGTTGTCGGGATGACCCTCGATCGCCGTCGCCAGGCGGAGCAGGTCGGCCGAGGTGAGCGGCTCGCCGAGGAGGCTGTTGCCCGCGACCAGGCCGGCGACCGTCGCCGCGGCCGACGACCCGAGGCCGCGCGCCAGCGGGATCTCGTTGCGCATGTCGATCCGCCAGCCGACGCCCTCCGGGATCTCGCCGCGGACCTCGCGCAGGGCCGCCTCGATCCCGCGCACGCAGCGGTTCGTCCGATCGGCCGCCAGCTCGCCGACCCCTTCGCCGTCGACCGTCAGCTCGATCTCGCCGCGGCTCCAGCCGCGGACCTCGACCTCGACCCGGTTCGACAAGCCCGAGCGCGAGTCCGAGGCAGTCGTAGCCGGCACCGAGATTGGCGCTCGTCGCCGGGACCTCGACCGTCACCCGCCGGCCGTCGAGCTCGGCGAGCCAGTTCGTCACCATCCGAGCGCGACCGCCACCGAGCCGACCGTCGGCTCGGCCTGGATGACCCGACCCGCGTCGATCTGCGTCTCGGCTGTCGCCGGATCCTTGAGCCCGGTCCCGGTCAGGACGCACACGACGAGCGCGTCGCGCTCGATCGTGCCGTCACCGGCCGGCGCCAGTCGCGTCACCCCGGCGACGCTCGCCGCGGACGACGGCTCGCAGAAGATCCCCTCCTCGGTCGCGAGGGCACGATACGCGGCCAGGATCTCGTCGTCCGTGACGGCGTCGATCCGGCCGCCACTCTCGTCGCGGGCCGCGATCGCCTTGTCCCACGACGCCGGATTGCCGATCCGGATCGCGGTCGCGATCGTGTCCGGCTGCTCAACCGGCAGGCCAGTGACGAGCGGAGCCGCGCCGGCCGCCTGGAAGCCGAACATCGCCGGCATGGTCGCCACGAGCCCCTCCGCTGCGTACTCCCGGAACCCCGCCCAGTAGGCGCTGATGTTGCCCGCGTTGCCGACCGGGATCGCCAGAATGTCGGGTGCCCGGCCGAGGTCGTCGCAGATCTCGAACGCCCCGGTCTTCTGGCCCTCGAGCCGGTACGGGTTGACCGAGTTGACGAGGGTGATCGGGTGGTCATCCTGCTCCGCCAGCGCCCGGACGACGCGCAGGGCGGCGTCGAAGTTGCCCTCCACGGCCACGATCCGCGCTCCGGCCACGACCGCCTGGAGGAGCTTGCCCATCGCGATCCGGCCGGCCGGCAGGACGACGACGACCTCGAGCCCGTGGGCGGCCCCGTAGGCCGCCGCGGATGCCGAGGTGTTGCCCGTCGAGGCGCAGATGATCGCCTTCGCGCCGTCCTCGACCGCCTTGGCGACGGCGACGACCATGCCCCGGTCCTTGAACGACCCGGTCGGGTTCTGGCCCTCGATCTTGGCGTGGAGGTTCGTCAGCCCGAGGCGCTCCCCGAGGCGGCGGAGGTGGACGAGCGGGGTCATCCCCTCGCCGAGGCTGACGACGGGGGTCGCGCTGGTGACCGGCAGGAACGCCCGATAGCGCTCGACGAGCGACGGTCGCGCCATCCGGACGGCGCCGGCGGAGCTCATGCGGCACCCGCCGGCGGCAGGCCGGCCCAGGTCGAGCCGAGCTCGCGGCCGATGGCCATCAGGTCGCCGAGGACCGCGCTCGACGTCGCCGGGCCGCCCGCACCGGGCCCGCTGAACGCGACCGTGCCGACCGGCTCGGCCTCGATCTCGATCCGGTTGAGCACGCCGTCGGTTCGGCCCAGCGCGGAGTCCTGGGCGACACGCGTCGCCAGGACGGAGGCGACGACCCGGTCGGACGCCCGCTCGGCGCGGGCGATGAGCTTCACGACCTCGCCGGCGGATCGGCGCCGCGGCCATGTCGCTCGAGGTGACGCCGGTGATCCCCGGGCAGCCGTGGCCTGGTGCGCCGGGCGCGCGGCGGACGACGTCGGCGGGATCGAGCCAGACGCCGAATGCCAGCCGGGCGAGGATGATGAGCTTGTTCGCGGCGTCGTGGCCCTCGACATCGCCGGTCGGGTCCGACTCGGCGTAGCCGGCAGCCTGGGCGGCGGCGAGCACCTCGTCGTACTCCCGGCCCTCCTGATCCATCGCGCTGAGGATGTAGTTCGTCGTCCCGTTGACGATCCCGCGTACCGACGTGACCCGGTTTGCGGCAAGCTCCGTGGCGAGCGGCCCGAGGACGGGGATGCCCCCGCCGACGGCCGCCTCGAACCGCAGTGCGGCCCCGGTTCGGCGAGCGGTGGCCTCGAGGCTCCGCGCCGTGATGGGCGATCACGTGCTTGTTGGCGGTCACGACGGCCTTTCCGGCCGCGAGCGCGGCGGCGATCAGGGTGTGGGCCGGCTCGTCGCCGCCCATGAGCTCGACGATGATGTCGATCTCGGGGTCCGCGACCAGGTGGGCCGGGGCGTCCGACAGGAGGGCAGCCGACAGGCCGCGGGCGCGTGCCCGATGCAGGTCGCGAACGGCGACTCCGGCCAGCTCGAGGGGCACGCCGTCGGCGGCGGTCAGCTCGTCGCCCCGCTCCACGAGCGCCCGGACGACCTCGCGGCCGACCGTGCCTGCGCCGAGGACCGCCACGCGCAGGGCGCGGCTCATCGCCGGCTCATCGGCGATGGGCTCGTGATGGTGGCATCGCGCCGAATGGTAGCCGAGGCCGGAGCGTGCGAGAACGCGCCGGACGGGGTCCGGCGCGTTCGATGGGCTCGTGCGGACGACGCGGGGTCAGGTGGCGACGCGTGGCACCGCGTCGTATTGGGCCTCGTCGGCGTGGCCGCCGACCTCATCCCAGATCTTCACGTGGCGGCTCTCCTTGATGTAGAGCCCGCCGATGACCACGGTCATCAGGGCGACCACGATCGGGTAGATCAATCCGGCGTAGATGTTGCCCGTGGCCGCGAGGAGGCCGGCCGAGATCAGCGGCAGGAAGCCGCCGAACCAGCCATTCCCGATGTGGTACGGGATCGACAGCGAGGTGTAGCGGATCCGGGCCGGGAAGTACTCGACCAGGAATGCCGCGATCGGCCCGTAGACCATGGTCACGAAGACCACCTGGATCCAGACCAGGGCGATCAGCGGCACGATCTCGGGCTGGGCCACCGAGGCGACCCCGTCGAGCATGTACTTGCCGGCCTTGGGATCGAACACGCCCTGGGGATGGGCGAACTGGGTCATGAGGTTGTAGATCGGGAAGTAGGTGATCGCGGCGATCAGGCAGCCGCCGAGGATGATCGGCTTGCGACCGATCCGGTCCGACAGCCGCCCGAACACGATGAAGAACGGCGTCGCGAGCACGATCGCCGTCCCGACGATCAAATACGCGTCGGTGAACTTCACGCCGTTGATCGTGCCGAGGAAGAACAGCGACTGGAACTGGCCCTGGTACCAGACGACCGCCTGGCCGGCCGTCGCGCCGAGGAGGGCGAGCAGGATGAGCTTGCGGTTCGCGGCGTTGGCGAAGCTGTCGCGCCACGGTGAGGTCGACGAGTTTCCGGCTGCCTTGAGCCGGCTGAACAGGGGCGTCTCCTGGAGGCGCAGCCGGATGATCAACGCGATGACGACGAGGACGACCGACAGGATGAACGGGATCCGCCAGCCGAAGCTCGTGAAGTCCTCGGCCGACATGTTGACCCGGGTGACCCCGATGACGACCAGGGCCAGCAGCAGGCCGAGGGTCGCGGTCGTCTGGATCCAGCTCGTGTTCTGGCCGCGCTCCTCGTCCGTGCTGTGCTCCGCGACGTAGATCGCCGCCCCGCCGTACTCGCCGCCGAGGGCCAGGCCCTGGGCGAGACGGAGGATGACGAGGATGATCGGCGCGAGAATGCCGATCTGGGCGAACGTCGGCAGGATTCCGACCAGGGCCGTCGAGAGGCCCATGATCATGATCGTCAGCAGGAACGTGAACTTGCGCCCGGTGAGGTCGCCCAACCGGCCGAAGAAGGCCGCGCCGAACGGCCGCACCGCGAAGCCCGCGCCGAAGGTCGCGAGCGACGCAAGGAGCGCCGCGGTGTCGTTGCCGGGCGGGAAGAACTGCGAGGAGAAGAACGCGGCGAGGACGCCGTACAGGTAGAAGTCGTACCACTCGATGATCGTTCCGGCCGCCGAGGCCGAGATCACGAAGGGCAGGCGGTAGGTAGGCGCGGTCGCGGGCATCGTGGCCAAGGTGGGCTCCTTCACGAGGATGCGCAGGCCGGCAGGTGACGGCTGCCGTGGAGAAGCAGACCGGGGTCGATCCGACGTGCTCGGCGGTCGCTTCCTCCCTCTCCCTCATGTGCGATCCGCGCCGGCGGATCCGCTCCACGACTGGTGGTGGTGCGGCGCACGCTACCCCGACCCGGGCCGGGCGTCAACGCTCTCGGCTACACTCGCCGCCCATGACGACCGACCTCGCGACGGGCTCTTCGCGCGCTCCGCTCGCCGCTGATCCGGGCCGGCCACGGATCTTCTCCGGCATCCAGCCGTCGGGGATCGTCCACCTCGGCAACGACCTCGGCGCGATCCGCAACTACGTCGCCCTGCAGGACCAGTTCGACGCGATCTACTGCATCGTCGACTACCACGCCCTCACGAGCCTGCACGACCCGGACCTGATGCGCAGCCAGACCCGGGAGATGGCCGCCTCGCTGCTGGCCCTCGGCCTGGACCCGGACCGCTGCACGCTCTTCGTCCAGAGCCATCGCCCGGAGCACACCGAGCTGATGTGGCTGCTGTGCACGGTCACGCCGGTCAGCTGGGTCGAGCGAACGCCGACGTACAAGGAAAAGGTCCAGCAGCAGCCGGACGACGTGAACCACGGCCTGCTCACCTACCCCGTCCTCCAGGCAGCCGACATCGTCATCTACAAGGCGGCGACCGTGCCGGTCGGCAAGGACCAGGCGGCCCACCTGGAGCTCAGCCGCGAGATCGTCCGGGCGTTCAACCGGCGTTACGGGGAGACGTTCCCCGAGCCGCAGGCCGTCTTCACCGAAGCCCCGGTCGTGCTCGGTACCGACGGCGTGCGGAAGATGAGCAAGTCGCTCGGGAACACGATCGAGATCCTGGCCGAGCCGGACGTGATCCGGAAGCAGGTCATGTCGATGGTCACCGACACGCAGCGGATCAAGCGGACGGATCCGGGCCGGCCCGAGGTCTGCAACGTCTGCCAGCTCCAGCGATTCTTCGGCGACGACTACGAGGACCTCTGGGAGGGCGAGCGGACGGCGCGCACCGGCTGCGTCGACATGAAGAAGGTGCTCGCCGAGCGGATCGTCCGCCATTACGCCCCGGCCCGCGAGCGCTACGCCGAGCTGATGGCCCACCCCGCCGAGATCGACGGCATCCTCGAGGCGGGCGCCGATCGCCTCGCCCCGGTCGCGGCGGCGACGATGGCCGAGGTCAAGGAGAAGATGGGCCTCCGATAGGCGCGCAGCCGGTCGACCCGAACGGGTTGACGCGGACCGGGCGTCGCCGCCGAACGCGCGGCGTCTACCATGGGGCGACTGGTCGATCGCTTGAAGGTGACGTGTGACCGAACGACAACGGCGCTGGCTGACCGCGGTGCTGGTCCTCGGCGCGGTCGTCCTGGCGCTGATCCTGATCGGGTTCCTCGCCGACGTCTTCTACACCTTCGGCGACGTCATCCTCGTCTTCTTCCTTGCCTGGCTGCTCGCGTTCATCCTGAGCCCGGTCGTTGCCGGGCTGACCCGGGTCGTGCCGCTCCTGCCCCGGATCGGGGCGGTCGTGCTCGTGTACGCGACGCTCGTCGGTGCGATCGTCCTCGTCGTGGTGCTCGTCGCCGGCGCCCTCGCCCAGTCGATCGCGGCCTTCGTCGCGAGCGTCCCCGACCTCCGCCAGAACCTGCCGCAGCTGCTCGCGCCGTGGCAGGAGCGGGTGAACGCGCTGGGCCTCGACCAGGTCAATCTGCTGGACCAGGCGACGAGCTTCCTCGACAACACCGCGACCTACGCCGCGCAGCTCGCGGGCCCGGTCCAGTCCCTCGCGGTCGCGAGCTTCGGGGCGCTCGGCAACCTGCTGCTCGTCCTGATCCTGTCGCTCTACATGGTCGTGGACCGCGACGCGATCCTGTCGTTCCTCTTCCGGGTCGTGCCACCGTCGATGAAGGAGGAAGCGCGCCTGCTCGAGACGAGCGTCGCCCGCTCGTTCGGCGGATTCCTCCGAGGCCAGGCCATCCTCGGCATCGTCTATGCGGCGGTCGCCGCGCTTACCAGCGCGATCTTCGGCCTCCCCTACCTCGCGGTCACGACGGCGGCGGCCGGGGTCCTGATGGCGATCCCGTTCTTCGGGCCGTTCGTGGCCTGGGCGCCGCCGGTGATCGTCGCCGTCCTGACCCCGGGCGACAGCGCGCTTCCGGCCGCGATCCTCATGGGCGTCGGCTGGGTGATCGTGATGAACGTCCTCCAGCCGCGGCTGATGCAGGAGGCCGTCGGGATCCACCCGATCGTCGTGCTCGGCTCGGTCCTGATCGGGAGCAAGATCGCCGGCGTCACGGGCGCGATCTTCGGGATCCCGGTCGCGGCCGTCTTGTCCGCGTTCTTCTTCCACTTCCTGATCCTGACCCGCGAGCCGTCGCCGATTGCCGCCCGCGCCGCACGCCGGGTCGAGGAGCGCGAGGGCCGCCCGATCCGCGTCCCGCATGAGCCCGTCCCCGGCGTCGACCCGGACGTGACCGGCGTCACCGGCACGCCCGAGACGACCGTCTGACCGGATGAGCGACGACGAGCCGCGGAACCCGCCCCGATCCCCGCGCCCGACACCCGCCAACGAGGGCCCGGACGACAAGCCCGACATGACCCGGGAACGGGCCCGGACGGAGCGGCGCGACCTCGACAAGGAGCGCGGCGAGCCGGTCGCCGGTGGCGCCGCCCGCGGCGGCCCGCGCGGCCTCCGGCCCCTCGCCCGGCCGCTCCACGACTGGTCGACCCGGCCGAAGATCCTCATCACCAACGACGATGGCGTCGAGTCGCGCGGGCTCCTCGCGCTGAAGCAGGCGCTCGACCCGATCGGCGATACGACCGTCGTCGCGCCGGACACGAACCAGAGCGCCGTCGGCCACCAGAAGACGCTGATGCGGCCACTCCGCGTCCGGGAGCGCACGCTCGGCGACGGGTCGCTGGCGTACTCGGTCGACGGCAGCCCGACCGACGCGGTCAGCCTCGCGTTCCTCGGCTACTTCGGGCATGGCTTCGATCTCGTCGCGGCGGGGATCAACTACGGCGCCAACCTCGGCGACGACATCACCTACTCCGGGACCGTGTCGGCGGCGATGGAGGCAGTCATCAATGGCTGCCCCGGGTTCGCGATCAGCCAGGAGTATTACGAGCACCCGGACTTCTCCCTGGCGACCGTCGCGGCCGCGATCGTCGCCCGCAACATCCTCGAGCACGGGCTGTCGCGGGGCGAGCTGATCAACGTCAACGTCCCGGCGACGACGATCGAGGAATGCCAGGGGATCGAGGTCACCCGGCTCGGCCGGCGCGTCTACCAGGACCAGCTCGTCGAGCGGCTCGACCCGCGCGGGATCCCGTACTTCTGGATCGGCGGGCCGCCACCGTCCGGGCTGGCGATCGAGGGCACGGACTTCCACGCCGTCATCAACCGCCGGATCGCGATCACCCCGATCCATCTCGACCTGACCGGCCGGCGCCTGCTGCGACGGCTCAGCACCTGGAGCTGGCCGTCGCCGGCCGACGCGGCGGCGGAGGTCCTTGCCGAGGCCGCTCCACCGCCGCCGCAACCGGGCGATGCGGCCGGAGCCGCCGTCGAGGAGCGGATCGGTGCCGAGGAGCAGGTCGAGCGCCGCTGAGCAACCACTCCATCCACGCGAACGCAGGAGGAAGCGCCATGGACTTCTCGAATCTGCTCTCCGGGCTCGGCACCGCCGAGGGCGGCGTCGATCCGGCCAAGCTCGCCGGCGGCGTCCAGGAGGTCTTCGCCCTGCAAGGCGGCGTGGACGGGCTGCTCGCCAGGCTCCGTGCCGGCGGCCTCGGCGGCGTCGTCGATTCGTGGGTCTCGACCGGCCAGAACGAGCCCGTCGAGCCGGCCAAGCTCGGCGCCGCGCTCGGCCCCGACACCGTCAACCAGCTGTCGGCGAAGACGGGCCTCTCGATCGAGTCCCTGCTTCCGATGCTGGCCGCGTTCCTGCCGATGATCATCGACCACCTCACGCCCGACGGGAAGGCGCCCCAGCCCGGCGAGGCGGCGAACCAGCCCGACCTCGGCGGACTGCTGGGTGGATTGCTCGGCGGCGGCGGTCTCGGCGGGATCCTCGGCGGGCGCTGATCCGGGCCCGCAAGGGCTCCTCTTGCCGCTTCGGCGGCCGGCCCCATCGACGGATGTCCATGCCCGCTGAGGTCGCCTGTCGGGCGCCCCGGAGTGGCTCGTGCCCGCACGATCTCGGCATGGACCCGCGTAGCAACGACCATGCCGCCGCCCCTCACGCCGCCTCACCGGCCGCTCGACTCGACCGGATGCTCCGGACCGAGAGCGTCGTCTGGCTGAGCAGCGTCGCGGCGGACGGCACGCCGCATCTCGTCCCGATCTGGTTCAGCTGGGACGGCGACACGGTCCTGATCGCCAGCAAGCCGCACGCGAAGAAGGTCGCCAACCTGCGGGCCAACCCGTCGGTGATGTTGGCCGTCGGCGAGCCCGACGACGACTTCGATGTCGGCATGGTCGAGGGCGCGGCCGAGCTCCTCGACGAGCCGTCGGCCGCCATCCTGCCCGCGAGCCATCTCGCCAAATACCGCGACCAGATGGCGGCGATCGGCCTGACCTCCGACCAATTCCTCGCAACCTACTCGCAGGTCATCCGCATCCGCCCGACCCGGTTCCTGTCCTGGCACGGCCGGACGGCGCCAGCCAGCGAGACCGGAATCGGCCCGGTCGACCGCCGTCTCGCCGGCGCGATCCGGCGCGTCGCCGCCAGCGTGACCGCGAGGGTGGCGGGCTCCGCGTCCGCGGGCGGCCCGCTGGCTCCGGCCGGAGCCTGACATGGCGTTCCTCGGCAGGACCGTCGAACCGGTCCTGTTTGTCGCCCTCGGCCTGATCTGGGGCTCGACCTACCTCGCGATCGAGGTCGTCGGACCCGCGCTGGAGCCGCTCACGCTGGTTGCCCTTCGCCTCGGGATCGGCGCGGCGCTCCTGACCTGGGTCATCCGGTTGCGCGGCGTGCACCTGCCGTCGCGCCACGACGCACTGCACATCGGCGTCGTGTCGATCACCGGCCTCGTGATCCCGTTCAGCCTGATCACGTGGAGCCAGCGCGACATCGACGCCGGGCTCGCCTCCATCTTCAGCGCCGCCACGCCGCTCTTCACGATCGTCCTCGCCAGCCTCGTCCTCTCCGACGAGCCGCTGTCGCTACGCCGGCTGGCGGGCATGGTCCTCGGCTTCAGTGGCGTCGTCGTGATCGTGTCGGGTGGGATCCACGGCGGGAGCGAGCCGGTTGCCCTCGTCGCACTGCTCGGCGCGGTCGTGTCCTACGCGGTGACCGCCGTCTGGACGCGCCGGTTCCTTCGCGGCGCCGGACCGCTCGGCGTTGCCGCCGGTCAGGTCCAGACCGGGTTCATCGTCACTGCGGTGCTCGCCGTCGCCCTCGAGCGGCCGGACTTCGGCGCCGTCGCCCCCGGCGCGTGGGCGGCGATCGGCTGGCTCGGGTTCGTCGCATCGGGGCTGGCACCCCTGCTGTTCTTCCGCCTGATCGACCGCTGGGGGGCGAGCCGGACGGCCGTCGTGAACTACCTGATCCCGGTCGTCGGCGTCGGGCTCGGCGCGCTGGCCCTCGGCGAGCAGCTCCAGCCGACGGCGATCATCGGCGGGGCGATCGTCGTTGCCGGCGTGACGATCGCGACGACCTCGCTGTCGCTCGCCTCGTTGGCGGGCTGGTCGCCCCGCATGCACCCGGCCCCGAGCGGCTGAAAGGATTTGTCGGCGCCGGCTGAGCGTCAGGGAGCGAGGATCGACGACTGCGCTGTCCAGATGGCGCTGACCGGGTCCCGGGTCACGGTGCCTGATCCGGCCGGCATCTTGGCGCTTCCGACGAGGATCACTCGGTCGCCTCGGACTGCGGCTGCTGAGACGGTCGCCTCCACCTGGGGCGGCATCGGGAGCTGATGCCATGCGACGCCGTCGGGGGACACCCACAGGCCGCCGAGCTCGAGCGAGAACCCGCTGCTGATCGCGATGAGCGAGCCGGCGCCACCCGACACGGCTTCGAAGTCGGGCGCGCTACGTGGGTTCGGAAGTCCCGTCGTAGGCGTCTCGGCCCAGCCTCCACCAGGCGCGCGTACAAGCCGGACTCCGCCCTCGGAGTTCGAGGCGATGACGAGGAGAGCGTCGCCCAGGGTTGCGGTCACGTTCACCTGAATCGGACCGCCGTTCGCTGCGCGCAGCGGCTCGGTCGTCCACGTAACGCCGTCCCGGCTGTGGATCGTGAGCGGCGACCCCTCGCGAGTGCGGGCAAGGATCCACATCCCCGATGCGTCGGCCGCCGCGGCGTCAACCATGACGTTGCCGAGGATGCCGTGCCGATCGTTCCACATCGATCCATCGTTGCCGCGCTCCATCAGGACCGGCTGATCGCCGTGGCCATCGCCAACGAGCCAGGGGCGGTCGCGGAAGACGACCACCGATGCCGATCCGAGGTCGCACAGGGCCGGATCGGGCCATTGCTCCGTCCACGTCCCGTCCGGCTCCCGGACCCAGAGATCGAGGGCAAACGGCTCCGGGCAGTCGGGCGGGCGCCCAGCACCGAGGGCAACGATGCGGTCGCCCCAGGACGTCAGCTGGTAGGGTCGCATGCCCGGATGGGCCGGGATCGGCTCGGCCATCCAGGAGATGCCGTCGGTCGAGTGGAGGGCGATCGGGTGGTCTCGGGCTGGACCCGACCCGCCAACGATGACGAAGCCGTCGTCGATCGCGAGGACGTCGTCGAAGGTGGTCGGATGCCCCCCGTCGCCGCGCCCGGAGAGGATCCACGGATTCGGTCCGGATGGGACGCCGCCGGGACCGAGCGAGGCGGTCGGCAGAGGCAGTGCGATCGACGGCGACGGCGCGGGCCGGGTCGCGCAGCCCCCGAGCGCGGCGGCAACGGCAAGGGCGACGACGATCCGGCGACGGCGACTGATCACGGTGCCTGACGGTACGGCACGCCGTGGCCGCGAGTTCAGCGACGGCGCTTCAGGTCCGACAGGATCTCGCGGGCCGCGTTCTGGCCGGGCTGGCCCGTCACGCCGCCGCCCGGGTGGGCGCCGCTGGAGCACAGGTAGAGGCCCGCGATCGGGAGGCGGTAGCGGCCGCTGCCGAGGAACGGCCGCCACAGGAAGAACTGGTCGAGCGCCTGCTCGCCGTGGAGCGGGTGACCACCGGTCAGCCCGTAGTCACGCTCGAGATCGAGCGGGGTGATCACCTCCCGGGCGCGGATGCTCGCCGCGAATCCCGGGGCGAGCCCCTCGAGGACTCCCACGACCCGGTCGGCGAAGGCGGCGCCGCGACCGGCGTCGTCCCACGCCCCGTCGCGGAGCTTGTACGGCGCGTACTGGGCGCTGATGCTCACGACGTGGGTCCCGTCCGGCGCGCCGTCGACGAGCGACGGATCGACGAGCGACGGGATCGTCGCCTCGAGGACCGGCGTGTCGGAGACCCGGCCGTACTTGGCGGCGTCGAACGCCCGCTCGATCGCGTCGATCCCGGGCGCCGCGATGATCCGGCCGCGGAGGAGTTGCTCATCGTCGCCTGCGGCGGCCGCGAACCGAGGCAGCCGGTCGACCACGAGATTGACCTTGGCGACGACGCCCGGTGTCCGGTAGTTGCCCGCCCGCCAGCGCATCGACGGGCCGATCGTGACCGGATCGGCGAGCTCCACGAGGGTCCGCTTCGGGTCGACGCCGGACACGACGACCGGGGTGGCCAGCTCCTCGCCCGTGGCCAGCGCGACGCCGGTGACGCGATTGTCGCGGGAGGTGATCGCGACGACCTCGGCGTCGCAGCGGATCTCGGCACCGGCGGCCCGCGCCGCGGACGCGAGGGCCTCGGACAGGGCTCCCGGACCGCCGATCGCGAACACCGTCTGCCCGGCGGCCCCGCCGTCGTTGCCGGCACCGTCGCCGAGGAGGATCGCAGTCGAGCCGGCCGACCACGGACCGAGGAACGAGTGGCGCACACCACGCCACGCGATCGCGGCCTGCAGCGCGTCGGTCTCGAACGCCTCGGCGACGAAGTCCGCGACGGCCATCGGCAGGACCCGCAGGATCGTGTGCGAGTCGTGCCGGCCAAGGCCGCGGAACGTCCGCCCGAGCTTCAGCCCCAGCAGGGCATCGCCGATCCCCGGTGACTTGACGTCGGGTGGCGTCTCGGCGGCCAGGTCGGCCAGAAACCGGCCCAGCGAGCGGACGAGGCGGTCGAAGTCGGGGTACGCGTCCGCGTCATGGGCGGACCAGGCTCGGAGGCCGTCGACGGTCCGGCCCTGGTCGGACCACAGCGTGACCGCTCGACCGTCCGGCTGCGGCGCGAACACCCGGACATCCGGTGCGACCAGGCGCAGTCCATGGGACCGCAGGTTGAGGTCCTTGACGACCGACGGCCGGAGCCGTCCGACGGTGTCGGCAAGACGCGGAACGCGGACACCGCCGAGCTCCGCGGTCTCGGCCGCGCCGCCGATGTGGCCCCGCCGCTCGAGGACGAGGACGCGCCTGCCGGCCTGCGCGAGGTAGGCCGCCGTGACGAGACCGTTGTGGCCGCCACCGACGACGATCGCGTCGTAGCGCCGGCTGGCCGGAATCCCGGCCGCGCCCGACATGGCCGGCGCCTCGGCCGCCTCGGCGGGCGGCGTCGTCGCCGCGTTGGCCGCCATCAGGCCGCCCTCCGGCCGCGCGAGCGCAGCACCTCGAGCGCCGCGATCCGGCCATTTGCGCCCATGATCCCGCCACCCGGATGGGTCGACGAGCCACACAGCCAGAGATCCTTGATCGGCGTCCTGAAGCGGGCGTAGCCGGGCGCCGGGCGGTTGAAGAAGAGCTGCTCGAGGGTCAGCTCGCCCTGGAAGATGTTGCCCTCGGTCAATCCGGTCGTCCGCTCGATGTCGAGCGGCGTCTGGACGTTTCGGAAGAGGATCGAGTCCTTGAAGCCGGGCGCGAACTCGCTGATCCGGTTGACGACCGCGTCGCCGAACGCCTCGCGCTGGTCGTCCCACGTGCCGAGCTCGGGTGCCAGCTTGTACGGCGCGTACTGGACGAAGCAGCTGATGACGTGCTTGCCGGGCGGGGCCATGGTCGGGTCGACGAGGGTCGGGATGATCATGTCGATGTACGGCTTCGTGGAAAAGTGGCCGTACTTGGCGTCGTCGTATGCCTGCTCCATCTCGTCGACCGCGGGGCTGAACGAGATCGCCCCGCGGAGGTGCTCGCCGGTGCCGGGCAGGCACGTGAAGTCGGGCAGCCGGTCAACGGCCATGTTGACCTTGCCCGAGCTGCCGCGGAACTTGAAGCGGCGGATCTCCTCCTCGAACTCCTTGTCCAGAGAGCCCGGCTCGAGGAGGCCGAGGAACGTGCGGCGGGCGTCCACGGACGAGAGGACCACGTCGGACCGAATCTCCTCGCCGGAGCCGGCGAGGACGACACCGACGGCACGGCCGTCCTTGACGAGGACGCGCTCGACCGGGGCCTCGGTCCGGATCTCGGCCCCGAGCGCGCGCGCCGCCGACCCGATCGCGTTCGAGATGCCGCCGGTCCCGCCCTTCGGGATGCCCCACGCCCGGAAGGCGCCGTCGATCTCGCCCATGTAGTGATGGAGCAGGACGTAGGCCGTGCCCGGTGAGCGAACCCCGAGATACGTCCCGATGATCCCCGACGCGCTCATCGTGGCCTTGAGCGGGTCGGTCTCGAACCACTGGTCGAGGAAGTCGGCGGCGGACATCGTCATCAGCTGGACGAAGACGGCCTGCTGGCGCTCCGGCAGCTGCTGGAACGACCGGAGCAGGCCGCCGAGCGGCAGGAGCGGGCGGGGGTCGAGCGAGGTCAGGTCGGGCGGGGTGATCCCGAGGATTGGCTTGATGAATGCGAGCCATCTCGACCATGAGCTGGCCGTATTCCTCGTAGGCCTCGGCGTCGCTGGCAGACCAGCGCCGCAGCTCGCGGATCGTCCGGCCGTGGTCGTTGACCCGCCACAGGTAGTCGCCGGTCCCGGCGATGTCGGCCGCCCGGGCACCCTTCGGGCCCTCGCCCTTCCGGAGCGGGGTGAACGTCCCGTCGAGCGGCAGGATGTCGAGCCCGTGGCGCGGCAGCTGGAGCTCGCGGATGATCTCCGGCCGGAGCAGCGAGACGACGTACGAGAAGACGCTGAACCGGAAGCCCGGGTACAGCTCCTCGGTGACCGCCGCGCCGCCGAGGACGTGGCGCTGCTCCAGGACGAGCGTCTTCATCCCGGCCCGGGCCAGGTAGGCGGCGCTGACGAGCCCGTTGTGGCCGCCGCCGATGATCACCGCGTCGTAGCGCTCGGCCACGAACCCCTCCCGTGAGCTGCCTGGAATGCGCCCTGAGGGTAGCCGAGCGGCGCGCGCCGGACCGGCCGCGTTCTGCACGACGACCGGCGTTGGTGGCATGGTTCACCCCTTGACCGCGACGCCTGCACCAAGGGGACCACACGGCATGCCCGACCACCGTCAGCTGCTCCGTCAGACCGCCGATCTCGCCGCCGACTTCCTCGAGGGCGTCGACCGCCGCCCGGTCGCCCCGCGAGCCGGTCATGACGAACTGCTCGCATCGATGGGCGGGCCCCTCCCCGACCGTGGCGAGGCGCCCGGCGAGGTCGTCGACCACCTGGCGACAATCGCCGATCCCGGACTGATCGCGACGGCGGGGCCGCGCTTCTTCGGGTTCGTCATCGGCGGGTCGCTGCCGGCGGCGCTCGCCGCGGACTGGCTGACGAGCGCCTGGGACCAGAACGCCGGTCTGTACGTGATCGGGCCGTCGGCGTCCGTCGCAGAGGAGGTCGCCGGCGGCTGGCTGGTCGACCTGTTCGGGTTGCCCGAAGGCTCATCGGTCGGCTTCTCGACCGGGGCGACGATGGCCTCGTTCACCGCCCTCGCCGCCGGTCGCCACCGGGTCCTGGAGCGGCTCGGCTGGAACGTCGAGGAGGACGGGCTGATCGGCGCGCCGGACATCGCCGTCGTCGTCGGTGCGGAGGCCCACGTCACGATCCACGTCTCGCTCCAGATGCTCGGACTCGGGCGGAACCGCGTCTTCAAGGTCGCCGCCGACGGGCAGGGCCGGATGCGCCCGGACGCGTTGCGCGAGACCCTCGCCGGGTTGCGCGACCGGCCGGTCCTCGTGTGCGCCCAGTCGGGCAACGTCAACACCGGCGCCTTCGATCCGCTGCCGGAGATCGTCGCGGCGGTCCGCGAGCTGCCGAACGCCTGGCTCCACGTCGACGGCGCGTTCGGGCTGTGGGCGGCGACGACCCCCGGCCTGCGCCACCTGACCGCGGGGCTGGCCGATGCCGACTCCTGGACGACCGACGCCCACAAATGGCTGAACGTGCCGTACGACTCGGGAATCGCGATCGTCCGCGACGTGGCCGCCCACCATGCGGCCATGACGCTCGGTGCCGCGTACTACGTCGAGACCGAAGGCGGCGAGCGCGACCCGTACAACTGGGTCGCGGAGTCGTCGCGGCGGGCGCGCGGCTTCCCGATCTACGCCGCGCTCCGCTCGCTCGGCCGGGACGGGTTGGCCGAGATGATCGACCGCGGCTGCGCCCTCGCCCGGCGGATGGCCGACGGGCTGCGCGACGCTCCGGGCGTGACGATCCTCAACGACGTCGTCCTCAACCAGGTCCTCGTCCGCTTCGCGCCGCCGGCGGGCAGTGGCGCCGCCGCCGCCGCGAGTGGCGCGGCGCCCGACGAAGCGGCGGTCGACGCCTTCACCCGCGACGTCATCGCCGCGGTCCAGGCCGACGGGACGTGCTGGCTCGGCGGGACGACGTGGCACGGCATGGCGGCGATGCGGATCTCGGTCTCGAACTGGTCGACGACCGAGGCGGACGCCGACGTGTCCGTCGCGGCGATCCGGCATTGTGCCGAGGCCGTGGCGGCGGGGACGGCCGTCCCCGCGAGCTGAGGCGCGACGAACAGAGGCGCGTCAGGCTCGGGGCACCTCGTCTCGCCAGCTGTGGCGCGGCTCGTAGCCAAGGATCCGGCGCGCTTTGTCGATCGACAGGAGCGTCTCGTGCTCGCGGAGCTCCGTGCGGATCGGCACCTCCGGGAAGACCTCGGCCAGCAGCGACGCGGATGAGCGGCTCATCACCGTGTCGGCATTGGCCACGATGAAGACCTCCATCCCGACCAGGTCCGACTCGATGGCCAGACGAGCCGCCTGCGCCCCGTCGCGGGCGTCGATGTAGCCCCAGAGGTTCCACTTCCGGAGCAACGGATCGGCGTCGAACGACGGGAATCGCGGGTAGTCGGCGGGTTCCATCACGTTCGAGAACCGCAGCCCGATCATCTTCAACCCGGGGTCCCAGCGGCAGAACTGGCGGGCCATCTCCTCGTCGAGCGCCTTGGCCAGCGAGTAGGCGGTCTCGGGGCGCACCGGGTAGTCCTCGTCGAGCGGTGCATACGGCGGCGGCGTGTCGAACGGCAGACCAAGAACGGTCTCGCTCGATGCCCACACGATGTTCCGGATCCCGGCGTGGCGAGCCGCCGAGAAGACGTTGTGGCTGCCGACGATGTTGTTGGCGAACAGGGTCGCGTTGGGCACCTGCGCGGGACCGGGGATCGCGGCCAGGTGGACGAGGCCGTCGACGGCCTCCCAGCCCTCGTCGATGCCGTGGAACAGCTCGTAGACCTGGCCGAAGTCGGTCAGGTCGACGCGGGTGAAGCGCGACCCCGGACGGACCGGGTCACGCGGCGGCGCCAGGTCGACGTTCCAGACCTCGTGGTCATGGTCGAGGAGCTCGCTGACGACCGCCCGCCCGAGCTTGCCGCTGCCACCCGTCACGACGATCCGCACTCGCCCGCCTTTCGCTCAGCGTGATCGTCGCACGGTTCGCGCATCTGCCGCAGCCGCACGGCACCGTGGGCGATACTTGCCCGGCCCGTCAGCCGAGGAGAGCCC
Organism: uncultured Chloroflexia bacterium; assembly: GCA_963746075.1. Lineage (GTDB taxonomy): Bacteria > Chloroflexota > Limnocylindria > Limnocylindrales > CSP1-4 > CF-46. The sequence goes on along the minus strand of CAVUZY010000004.1, from coordinate 468,362 downwards.
GCCCGTGAGCGTCGGAACCGCGTTCCACCCTGTCACCGCGCCGCTCAACCGCAAGCAGCAGTGGCGCGAGTGGTCGGGTTTCTTCGCCTCCTCGAGCTACGCCGACGCCCACGACATCGAGTACAACGCGATCCGTGAGGCGGCCGCCCTGATCGATGTCAGCCCGCTCTTCAAGTACGTCGTCGGCGGGCCGGATGCGCGGCGACTCGTCGACCGGGTCATCACCCGAGACGCCACGAAGCTCACGCCAGGCCGGGTCTTCTACACGCCATGGTGCGATGAGCACGGCAAGGTCATCGACGACGGCACGGTCCACGCTCTCGACGACGGCACGTTCCGCTGGACGGCGGCGGACCCCCAGCTGCGCTGGCTCCGGATGAACAGCGCCGGCCTGGACGTGACGATCGACGACATCACCGAGGGCACGGCGGCGGTGGCGCTCCAGGGCCCCCAGTCGCGCGCGGTGCTCGAGGCCGCGACGGGCGAGTCGTTCGCCGACCTGGGGTACTTCCGGCGCCGGGCGGCGACGCTCAAGGTCGGCCGAAAGAAGGTCGCCCTCGACGTGTCGCGTACTGGCTACACCGGCGACCTCGGCTACGAGCTCTGGATCGACGCCGAGCACGCGGTGGCCCTGTGGGATGCGCTCTGGGCAGCCGGCCAGGATCACGCCATCCGCCCGGCCGGGATGCTGGCCCTGGACGTCGTCCGGCTCGAGGCGGGGCTGATCCTGCTCGAGGTCGACTACACGTCGGCCCGCCACGCGATGAACCCCGAGCAGAACTACAGCCCGGCCGAGATCGGCCTCGGCCGGCTCGTCACCGTCGACAAGGCCGACTTCGTCGGGCGGCTCGCGCTCGAACGCGAAGCTCGGGCCGGCGGACCGACCCGGCGGCTGGTCGGGCTCGAGCTCGACTGGTACGGGATCGAGGGCCTGTTCAGCGCCCAGGGCCTGCCGCCGGCGATCTCGCCGGTCGTCGACCGCTCGCCGCGCCCGGTGATCGTCGGCGGCCGCCAGGTCGGCCGGGCGACATCGGTCGGCTGGAGCCCGATCCTGAAGCAGGCGATCGCTCTCGCGTCCGTGCCGCCGGCCCACGAGGCGCCGGGCTCGAACGTGGACGTCGAGTGGACCGTCGAGGGCCGCCGTGGCCGGGTGCCGGCAACAGTCGTCGACCTGCCGTTCCTGGATCTCGAGCGCAAGCGCCTCTAGCTGTCGTTCTCGGTCACCTTGGTCCGAGCACGAGCCCACTGGCCCGCGCAGGTAGCGATGAACCGCTCGCGGTCATGAAGCTCCATTTCGCGGGTCCGCTGTTCACGACGCCCGAGCGGGTCTGGAACGCCGAAGTCACCGCCGCCCTTCGGGAGGCCGGCCCGAGGTGTTCCTGCGAGAACAGGAACCCAGCAAGGACGTCTCCGGCATCTTCGCGATCGATGTCGGCGGGATCGACTGGGCCGACGGCCCCGTGGCGATCATGGACGGCCCGGACCCGGACCCCGGCACGTGCTGGGAGGTCGGCTACGCCTTCGGCGTGAAGGAGGAGATCGTGCTGGTTCGGACGGACATGCGGACGGGTGCGAGCTCGGCCGGTGACTACAACCCGATGCTCACCGAGGCAGCGACGATCCGCGTCGACATGCCCGCGCAGCCGACCCTCGAGGTCATCGCCACGATCCTCGACGCCCTCGTCCGACTCGAAGCGGGGAGCGCCTAGCTGCCGTTCTCGGTCGCGTCGATCACGTCGCTCAATAGCCCTTGTCGAGGGCGGCGCGCGCGACCTTCACCGCGATGCTCCCGCCCGGCACCAGCAGCCCGATCGTGTCGGCCCCGATGTCGAACAGGGCATCGCGGGTGATCACCTTGCCGAGCTGGGGCAGGAGCGACCCACCGGCCCGATAGATTCCAGTGACCGCGTCGATCTCGACGACGCCGTGCTTGTCCTTCGGCCTCCAGTTGAACTCGTACGCCCGGATCGGCCGGTAGCAGAGGTCGATCGTCTCGAGGGTCAGGGACTCCTCGAGGATCCGGTCGGCCTGGACCGGTTTGAGCATCTCGGCGAGCAGCTGCCGGACGACGAAGGAGGCCCGCTGCTCCGGCGGGATCACGATCGTCTCGTCCGCCCCGAGCGTGGCCGGATCGCTGATCTCGTCGCGCGGTCCGGACAGGATCGCGGCGGCGTCGGCCACCCGAAGGCCGGTCCGGGCATCGACGTCGAGGACGTGGGCGAGCTCCTCACGGCAGTGCTCGAGCGCGGTCATCGTGAAGGTCCGCGCTCCCGGCCCGGCCTCGGCAACCGGATACGCCTTCCCCTCGATCGTGACCTCGCGGACCTCCGGCCCGCTGGCGACCACCGGGTAGTCGCGCCGTCGCTCGTAGACGTATTGGGCGCGACCCGAGACATGCCAGAACGGCTCGAGCCGGACCTGGCTGGCGATGAGCTCGACGTCCTCGGCCTTCGGTCGCGACAGGATCGAGCCGAGGCCGGATCCGAACGCGTGCGTCCGCTGGTCCATCGCCTGCTGGCGGTACCGATCGGGACCGTCGCGCTCGCGGAGCACGAAGATCCGTTCCGTCCCGAGCTGGATGTCCATGCGGTTCGATCCTCGACCAGCCGCCGACGACCTCCGGCGGGACCCCGTGCCCCCGGTCGGCATCGAACGGTGCCCATCATGAACGACCGATCCGGCCGATGCGACCCGGATTCCAGAACGACGGTGCGTCTCGTCAATCGGCCGGGCGGACCTTCGCGACCCGCTTGGCGACGCCGAGGGCCCGCACGTGGGCGTCGGCGGCCGTCGGCGGGGCCGCCCGGGGCCCAGGTGTGGCTCGGGCACCCAGGCGCCTTGTGATCGAGCCGGCGACGGTTCGGAACCGGGTGTCGCGCTCGGCCTTGGTGAGACCGTGGTCCGGTCGATTCCGGCCGGTCGTGTGCTTCGTCGTCTTCATCGGAGCCTCAGTTGGCCACGATGTAGCCGATGGCCGCAGTCTTGCCCGGGGCCTTCGACAGATAGATCGTGAACGAACCGGTTGTCGCCACGACGGCCCGGACGTAGCAGCCGCTGATGCTCGTCTGGAGCGTCGCCACGACGAACGACGACGCCGTGATCCCGGCGAGGATCACCTTCTTCGATGTCGCCGTCGAGGCGATCGTCGTCCGGCCGCCGCACGACGTGAGCCGGAGCCGCCCCGACGCGTACAGGGCGAACTGGTCCGAGGCCGCGGCGGCGGCGACGATGCCGTACTTCGCACCGCTTCCGGCGCGGCCGACGACCCCGGCGGACGGCGTCGGCGGGGTGATCTCGCCGTCGTCGCCGGCGAAGCCGTAGACACCGGTCGCAACGGCCGGGACGCCACCGAGCACGCCGGTCGACCCGAAGCCGTAGACGCCCCAGTCGCCGGTGCCGACGACGCCGATCCCCTGGATCGTGTCGCCCCAGATCCCGGCCGAGGCAAACGACTCGTCGGAAAAGCCGTAGACACCGGTCTCGTCGATGTTGATCTCGGGGTCCAGCCCGCCGCCGCCGCCGGACAGGCCGACGACGCCGGTCGACCGGCCCGTCGCCGGCTCGACCGGTCCGTTGCTGATTCCGAGCACGCCGATCCCGGATCCGCTCGTGCCCTCCAGGGCGGTCCGGGCGGTCGCGCCGGGCGTCACAGCCGCCAGGCCCGGGCTCGCGGTCGAGTTGACGATCGTCGGCAGCGTGGCGGCATTCTCGGTCGCCGTCGAGCCCTGGCCGAGCAGGATCGGATCGTCGTCGGCGGCGGCAACCGGCGTCGCCCGGCCGAGCGAGTGGGCGATCAGGGCGCCGGTCCCGGCCAGGGCACCGGCGAGGATCGCGCGACGGGAACGGGGAGCAGCAGGATCGATGGCCACCGGGCGGGGTCCTCCCTCGCGAGCGAGCCGAGGTCGGGCCGGCCCCTCGCCTGCATCGTCGAACGGCCAGCGGCCGCCGGAGCCGCATCATCGACGATCCGCGCCAGGCGGGACAACCCGGACGATCAGACGCGGCGGCAGCTCCGCCCCCGGACGGTCAGTCGCGGCCGCGGAGGAGTGAGACGCGGAACGGCCGGAGCTCGCCCCGGGCGAAGCCGCCGGCGATCACCGGGTCCTCGTCCATCAGCCGGCGGGCGGCGGCCTCGTCATGCGCCTCGAAGATCGCGATGCCCGTGTTCTTCGGCCCGAGCGTCGGTCCGACGAGGATGATCGTTCCCTCGGCGAGCAGCCGCTCGAAGCGCTCGAAATGGACGGACCAGACCGCACGCTCCTCGTCGGTCATCGTCGCCGCGAAATCGTCGCGCGGTGGGTGGATGAAGTAGATCCATTCGGCCATCTCGGCGAGGATAGGGGCGGATGGGCCGCGAGGTTCAGATCGGCCGCCGATCCAGGAACCGCGCGAGCCCGGCGAGGGCCTCCGGCAGGCTCTCCCGCCCGAACCCGATCCGGAAGTGGTTGCCCGCGAATCCGAACTGGGAGCCGGGCAAGAGCAGGACGCCCTCGGTCTCGACAAGGCGGGCGGCGAATCCATCGATGGGTTCGTCGTCGAGGAGGCGCGGGAAGCCGATCGAGCCGCCGTGCGGCCGGACCCACGACATCCGGCCGGCGTGCTCGGCGAACAACCGGTCGAGATGAACGAGATTCGCCGCGACGATCCGGCGCGACCGGGCGAGGACGACGCCGCGCGCTCGGAGACCGATGAGGGCGAGGATCTCGGCCGGCGCCGACGAGCAGATCGTCGTGTAGTCCTTGAACGCGGCGCACCGGGCGAGCAGGTTCCGATCGCGCGATGCCAGCCAGCCGATCCGGAGGCCGGCCATCGCGAACGACTTCGACATGACACCGAGCGACACGCCGCGCGCGAAGATGTCGGCCCCGGCGGCCAGCCGATCGTCCTCGTCCAGCTCGAGGAAGCGGTACACCTCGTCGGCGAGGAGGTGGATCCCGCGCTCGGCGAGCTCTCCGGTGAGCGCCGCCCATTCGGCTGCGCTCGGCAGCATCCCGGTCGGGTTGTGCGGCGCGTTGACGACGACGAGCCGGGTGTCGGCCCGGAGCGACGCGATCAACCGGGCCGGGTCGAGGCTCCAGCCGTCCGCCTCGCGCAGTTCGTGGAGCGTGACGTCGGCCCCGGCGGCCCGGCCGACCTCGTACAGGCTCTGGTAGCCCGGCCACGTGACGACGGCATGGTCGCCCGCTCCGAGGAGCACGTTCGACAGGCAGAAGATCGCCTCTTCGGCGCCGGCGAACACCAGCACGTCGTCGGCCTCGAGCGTGTCGTACAGCGTCGCGATCTCGGCCCGGAGGAGCGGGTGACCCGGCGCCTCCGTGTAGCCGAGGCGAAGGTTCGCCCACAGGCCCGCCGCCTCGTCGTCGGCCAGCTCGAGCAGGTCGGCCATCCGCCAGCCCTCGACGTCCGAGGCGCACAGCAGATGGCGAACGGCGAACTCCCAGCGGGCGAAGAACCGCTCGAGGGCGAAGTCGGCGATGCGCATCGGGCGATGATCGCCGATCGGTGGGTCGCCGGTCAGCCGCGCACCGAGCCGGGCAGGCCCGCGCCCGCTGCCGGAGCCACCCGCCGGACGATCGCCGGGTCGACGCCGAAGACATCGCGAATCCGCTCGTCGCTGAGGACCTCGGCCGGCGGCCCATCGGCGACGAGCCGGCCGCGGTCGATCAGGACGAGCCGCTCGAAGAACAGCGACGCGAGGCCCAGATCGTGGAGCACCGCCACGATGGCCGTCCCGTCACGCTCATTGAGGTCGACGAGGAGCTCCATCGCGCCGACCTGGTGGCGAAGGTCGAGATGGACCGTCGGCTCGTCGAGCAGAAGGACCGGGGCCGCCTGGGCGACGGCGAGGGCGAGCAGGACGAGCTGGCGCTCGCCGAGCGACAGCTCGCGCGCGTCGCGGCCGAGGAGGTGGCCCAGCCCGACGCGTTCGATCGCGGCCGCGGTCGCCGCTCGGTCGGCCGGCCGGGCGCCCCGGATCGGGTCCTCGTGTGGCAGCCGGCCGAGGGCAACGACCTCCTCGACGCGGGTCGCGAACGGCAGCGCGGCCTGCTGCGGCACGACGGCCAGGCGGCGGGCGATCGACCCGCGATCGAGCTTCTCGATCGGGACGCCGTCGAGCCGGACCTCGCCCGCGACCGGCTTCACGAGCCCGGTGATCGCGCGCAGGATCGTCGACTTGCCCGCCCCGTTCGGCCCGATCAGGGCGACCCGCTCGCCCGCCCCGATGACCAGATCGACGTCGCGGACCACGGGCTTGCCGTGGTAGGCGACGGTGACGCCGCGTAGCTCGATCACAGCTCGTACCCGGTTCGCGTCCGGCGGAGAAGCGACAGGAAGAACGGCGCCCCGATCACTGCGGTCACGACCCCGACCGGGATCTCGCCGAGCAGCCGGGCCGCCAGGTCGGCGAAGGCCATCAGGGCGGCGCCCCCGAGCGCCGCCAGCGGCAGGACGCGCCGCGCTCCCGGACCGACCGCCAATCGGACGACGTGCGGTACGACCAGCCCGACGAACCCGATCAACCCGCTGACTGCCACCGCGCCGGCAGTCACGAGCGAGGCGAGGGCAAGGAGGATCGCCCGCTCGCGTTTGACGTCGACGCCGAGGTGGATCGCCGCCTCCTCGCCCAGCAGGAGACCGTCGAGCGAGCGCGCCCGGAGCAGGATCAGCCCCGTGCCGACCGCGATGAGCGGCAGGGACGCGCCGAGCTGCGACCAGGCCGCGGTGTCGAACCCGCCGAGGAGGTAGGCGAAGATCTGGCGGAGGGCGGCTCCGGACAGGTACATCGCCATCGCCAGCCCCGCCGCCAGCAGCGACCCGACGGCGTACCCGGTCAGGAGCAGGCTCGTGAGCGGCGACAGGCCGTTGATCCGCGACAGCCGGTACACCGTGTAGACCGCGGCGAGGGCGCCGAAGAACGCGAGGCCGTGGATCAGCCCGAAGCCGAGGATCGTCGCGCGGATCGGGATCACGACCGCGATGGCGGCCCCGAGCGCGGCGCCGCTGGCGGTGCCCAGGACGTAGGGGTCGGCGAGGGGGTTGCGGAGGAGTCCCTGGAACGTCGTGCCGGCGACCGCCAGACCGGCCCCGACGGTCATCGCCGTCAGGACCCGCGGCAGGCGGAGATCCCAGACGATCGTCTCCGTGGCCGGCGACCACGTGCCACCCAGGTCGAGCCCGAACAGGCGCTGGGCCAGGATGGCGATCGTGTCACCCGGGGCAATGGCCACCGTGCCGAGCGCGACTCCCAGGACGAGGGCGACGGCGAGGGCCGCCGTGGCGCCGAGCGCGAGGGCCGCGACCCGGCCGCGAGGCCGGGCGATGCGCATGGCCAGGCCCGACGCCGGCCGGGGCACCCGGTCCCCGGCCGCCATCGCACTCACGGCGCGTCCGACACGTGAGGCGCGGGGGTCATCGGCTCGTCGGCGCTCCCCTCATGGCGCCGTCGAGGCCGATGCGGCGGGCGCGCCCGATGCCGGAGGCGCCGGCGTCGGGACGGCCGCATCCGGATGGATGGCGAGCGCCAGGGACCGCAGACCATCGACGAGGCGCGGTCCCGGCCGGCTGATGATCACGTCATCGACCGCCACGATCGCGCCCTGCTTCACCGCGGTCATCTCCGCCCAGCCGTTGCGTGCCTTGACGGCCTCGGCCGTCGTGCCGTACGCCGCGTCGCCGAGGAGGATCAGCTCCGGGTCGGCCGTCACGAGCGCCTCGAGCGGGATCTCGAAGTTCGTCGTGCTGCCGGTCGTGATCGGCTCGCCGCCGGCCAGCGTGATCATCTCCTCGAGGAAGGAATCGTCGGCCGCGGTGTAGATCTTCTGGGTCGCGTCGAGCTCATAGAAGACCCGCGGCTTCGGGAGGTCCTGCGTCGCGGCCTGGACCTGGTCGAAGGCTGCCTGCATGGAGGCGGTGAGATCACGCGCCTCCGCCGAGCGGCCGACGGCGTCGCCGGTCAGCTCGATGTCCGCCAGGACGCCGGCGAGGTCCTTGCCGTAGACGACGATCACCGGCACGCCGAGCGTGCGCAGCTGGGCGATCTTCGGGGGTGGATTGAAGCTGTTGCCGCCGGCGATCACGAGATCGGCGCCGAGCGACACGATCTTCTCGACATCGACCTCGCCGAATGTGGCGACATCGGGGATCGCGGTGACCTCCGGGGGGTACGGCGTGAAGTCCTCGACCTTGCCGACGATCCGGTCGCCGACCCCGAGGGCGAAGAGGATCTCGGTCGTGGCAGGGGTGAGCGAGACGATCTTCTTCGGCTCCGCCGTGAGCTCGACCTTGGTCCCCTCGTCGTCGGTGAGGGTCAGCGGGAAGGCCGGGGGGGCAACCGAGGGGCTGGCGGGCGGCGTCGCGGTCGCGGGCGGCGACGAGGGAGCCGGCCGCGTCGCTCGGGATGGACGACGGCTGGGGTGTCGCGGCGCCTGCGCAGGCCGCGAACAGGACGGCCAGGATCGCGCTGAGGATGATCGGGAGGTGGAGGCCGCGCGGGCGGCGGTCGGTCGAACGGATGGCGGGCACGTCGGGAGCTCCAAGATGTCGGGGCCGAGCGGGGGCGACGGACACAGCAAACCCCTCGCTTCAAACGGAAGGAGGGGTGGTTCAGCCGGACGTGCGCATCGTTGCCTGCCCTTTCTCGCGAAGGTAGAGCATCGACCGCGGGCCCGGCGACCGGACTTCCACACGTCATCGGACGGGTGGTCACCGTAGCGGGACTGTGCCGGAATCGCACCGGCTTCGCGACCCCGCGGCAAATCGAGGTAGCCGCGAAATGCTACCACGGTGCCGCCCCGGATTCCGCCGGCTCAGGCGGGGATGTGCGGCCGGCCCGCCTGCGTTGATTGGCGGATAAGCCGCGTCCGTCACCATCGCCGCCTCGCTCTCGCCCTCCTCCCGCCCCAGGTCAACCGCCGGAGGAGGTACCAGCCAGGTGTCCCGTGCTCGATGGTGGCGCCCACTCGTTCCGCCGCTGCTCGCGGTCGCGGTCCTCATGACCGGATCCGCGGCGACGGCGATGGCCGCCTATCCCGCCTCGGTCGATGTCAACACCACCGCGTTCAATCCACCGTGCGACGGCGATGCCAACGGCATCGTCCCCAAGATGCAGGCCGCCGCGAAGGCCGGCCTGACCCGCCTCGGTCACGCGACGGCGGCCTTCACGAAAGCCGCGTTCACCCGTGGAGCCACGCTCAACCGGACCGCCGGTGAGTGGGGCTATTACGTCCACTCCCACGGCGACTACTACTGGCACGCCGCCGACGGCCGGCGCTACACCGGCTTCCGCGAGGACTCCGGGGACTGCAGCCAGAGCGTCGTCTTCTCGAAGGACATCAAGGCCAAGCGACTCGGTCGCCAGAGCAACCTCGTGTTCGTGTCGACCTGCCATGCGGCCGACGCCAACACCACCCTGCCGGACGCCTTCGCGATCGCCAAGACGAAGTCGATCGGCGCCGCCAACCAGGGCCCGGAGTTCTTCGTCGGCTACATCGGCGTCCAGTGGGACAGCGACGAGTGGATCTTCGAGCAGCGGTTCTGGAACGCGCTTGCCGGCGGCAAATCAGTCGGGGCCGCGTTCGACGTCGCGATGCTCGGCTGGTTCGGGCACTCCGGCTTCGACGCCGACTGGTGGGGCACCTACCACTGGTCGGGGGTGGCCGGACCGTGGACCACCTGCCCGAACTGCAGCTAGGAGGCGACGTGATGCTTTCCCGACTTCGACTGCGCCGCCTGATCGTTCCCGTCCTCGCGATCCTCGGCCTGCTGGTCGTCGGCGTCCCCGGCGGCCAGGCGGCGGATCCGTTCGTCGCCGGCGGGCGGTCCACCCGCGCCGTGCCGGCCTCGATCGTCGACGCCGCCCGCGCCAGGGGCCGCGGTCACGACATCGCCGTCGCCCTCGGTCTGCCCGGTGTCAGCCAGCGTGTGGAGCGCTTCGCCGACCGCTTCGAGCACCGGACCTACGACGAGGTGACGTCGCTCGACGCCCGCGGTCGCGAGGTCGCGATCACCCGGCTCGAGCTCGACGGCTCGGTCGCCATGGCCCTCACGCTCGGCTGGCATCCGGCCGGCGGGCGTGCCCTCGATGGCCCCTCCGCCACGAACCGGGCCGATGCCCTGGCCCGCGCCGCCGGCCATGCGCCGGCGGGTCGTCCGGACGTCCGCCGCTCCGCTGGTGCAGGCGGCTGGTCGGTCTCCTGGCAGCGGACCGTCGCCGGCGCGCTGGTCCGCGGCGACGGGCTGCGGATCACGCTCTGGTCCGACGGCACGTTCCACGGCCTGACCCGCACGCGAACGCTCCCTCGCCGCCGCGCCGGGCCGCCAGATCACCGGCGGCGAAGCGCGCACGGCGGCAACCGCGATCGTCGCGGCCCGGGCCGGCGGATCGGCCGGGGATCTGCGGGTCGTCGCCGTGGAGCGGGTCTGGATCGCCCCCAACGACTCGTTCGGCGGACGCCGGCTCGATGCGCCGGCCGAGACGCTGCGGCTCGCCTGGGCCGTCCGGTTCGACGCCACGGGAGCGCTCGCCGAGCGCGTCCGGTCGGTCGAGGTCTGGCTCGATGCCGGCGACGGCAGCGTGCTCGGTGGAGACGCGATCGCATGACCCGGACCCCGCCGATCCGTGATCCCGCGACCGACCCGACGCCGTCCGTCGGGTCGGTCGCGGGTCGTCCGCGCTGCAGCCTTGGTGACGATCGTGCTGGGCGGGTGCGCTGCGCCGGTTGCGCCCGGTCCGTCTCCCCCGCCGTCACGGTCGGCGCCGGCCGCCACGGCCGCCTCGCCGGTCGCTCGCCCAGCCGACGCCGATGGGCTGCTCGTCGCGGCCGGCGGCGCCCTCCAGGTCAGCGCGGCCGGCGCCCTCGAGCCGTTCGATGGCCCGGCTGCGATCAGCGTCGAGGTCGTGGCGGCCGGCGGCGTCATCGTGGTCGTCGACGCGACGCGCGCTCTCTGGGTCTCGGGGCCCTCGGCGGCGACGTCGCGGGCATGGGCGCCGCTTCCCACGTCTCCCGCGACACCCGCTTCGTCGCTGGTCGGCCTGTCGCCGGACGGCCGGACGCTGGCCCTCGCGAGTGGGGCCATGCAAGCGCGGTCGTTCGACCTCGTCCTCCGCGACGTCGGCGCGGGCACCGAGCGGCTGATCGATGTGCCCCGCGGTCTCGACGGCCCGCCCGTCTGGCTCGGTCCGGACATCGTCGCCGCCCACGCGATCCGGGACGATCAGACGTCCGGGTTCACCCGGATCGTGGTCGCCACAGGCGAGGTGGCGGACATCCCCTCGTACGGCGTCGCGCTGGCGGCGACGGCCGATGGGGCGACCGTCGCCTTCGACGTTGCCACGAGCGGCCAGGTCCTCGTCGGTGCCCGCCGGGACATGAACGACGCCGGGCTCGACCGGATGACGCGCCTCTCCAGCCCATCGGGCGCGGGCGTCGAGCGGCTGGCCCTCAGCGCGGACGGACGACGGCTGGCGATCGTCCGACGGACCGACTCCGGCTCCGCGATCGAGCTCCTCGTCGTGGCCGACGGGGCCTGGCGTCAGGTCGGCAGCATCGAGATCCCGGGCGACCGGGCCGTGTCGATCGCATGGCTCGAATGAGGTCCACCGGACAGCGCAAGGGCGTCGACCGCGCGGTCGACGCCCTCGTCGAGCGGCTGGGCCGGCAGCGCGCCGGCCGGCGTCAGGCGGGGACGGCCGCCTGCGCGGAGAAGATCGATTCCTGGGATTCCTCGGGCAGCATCACGCCCATGATCTTCTGGAGCGAGAGGACGTGGACGCAGGTCTGCCAACTGTCGAAATAGTGGCAGGTGCAATGCCACTGACCGGAGTCGAGGCTGACGTGGTGCGTGTCGTTGTCACCGCGGAACGTGAGCGCGAGCCGGTCGATCGTGATCCGATCGAGCTCGCGCGCGTAGCGGTTCGCCTTCTCGACCTTGCCGATCAGGGAGCTGTGCATCGACGCATACCTCCGCAGCCCTCAAGGGGCGCATTCACGAGGCCGCCGGATCCGGTCGTGCACCCGACCGGTGTGGCGGTCGTGGTCCAACCATACACCTCGTCGGGGCTCCGGTCATCCCCCAAACGCCGTCCGCTCGGGTGACGATCGGGTCACGCTCTGGAAGCCTCTTCCGCTGGCTTGGCCGGTCGCTCGCGCCCGCCAGCGGGAGGCCGGACCCGGTCAGCCGCCGTCGAGCCAGACCGCGCGCAGCGCCTTCGTGAGGGCTCCGCTCGTGCCCTCGAACGCATTCGTCCAGATGCCCGTTCCGAGGAGTCCCTGCCGGCGGAACTCGGTCCATTTGGCGCCCAGCGAGCGGGCGTCGTCGAAGTACAGCTGGAACCACTGGAGGGGGCAGGTCGCGCATGTCCGGCCGCGCCAGGCCGACCACTGGACCTGCTCCTTCGGGTCGTACTTCGTGCCGCGTTTCGCCCCGATCTGGCGGGCGCTCGAGTACAGGACGTCGTAGCCGCCGCCGGTCGTCCGGGCGTTGAGCGCGCCGCTCACCGTCGGCCAGAGATGGCCGTAGTACGGCACGCCGACGATCAGCTGCCACGGCTTCGCGACCTTGCGCAGTCCGCGGATCGCATCGGACACGGAGTAGCGCGACCCGCCGAGCGGAGCGGTCCCGTGGGCGATCGTCGAGAACGTCCCGGCGTAGTGGTAGCCCATCAGGTAGACCGCGTCGGCGCCGCCCGGCTTGAGCGCCGCGCCCACGTCATAGCTGTCGAAGTGGCCGACGACATCGAACGTCAGCTGGTAGCCGGAACCGTGGCCGTCCAGCTCGCCGCGGATCCGTCGGACGAGGTCCGTGAAGTTCGCCTTCTGGCCGCGCGGGATCGGCTCGAAGTCGACGTTCACGCCGTCGACACCGCGCCGGACCACCTCGTCGACGACGGCCTTGGCGAGCCGCGCCCGGGCCTTCGCGCTGGCCAGGAGCTTGGCCGACGTCTTCGTCTGGCTCGGCGACCACGAGAAGCGGGCGAGCGAGATGACGACCTTCGTGCCGGTCGCATGGGCCTTCGCGATCAGCTGGTCGACCAGCGGGCTGTTCCACGTCCGCCAGCGGGTGTCCTTGTTGATCGAGCCGTTGGCGCCGGCGACGAGGCTGAAGAACGCGATCGTCGAGGTCGATTCGAAGTCGAGGCGCTCGAGGGCGTCGTCGATCTGGGACGTCGTGACGAAGGCCATGACCTCGCCGCGGAGGCCCTTGGCGGCAAACCCGAACTTGGCCGGGTCGTAGCCATCGGTCGGGATCGGAGTCGACGGGGCGGGGGTCGCGGACGGCGCGGCGCTGGGCGAGCTCGCCGGCGGTCCCGCCGGCGACGGCGCGCCGGACGCGTCGGGCAACGGGCCACCGCCTCCGCCGCCCGGACTGACCGGGCCAGCCGGCCGGCGACGCCGGGCCGCCCGCGCCGGTCGAGGGGGCGGCAGAGCCGGGCGCGGCGGCGGAGTCGCAGGCAGCCGCGACCAGCAGGACGACGAGGAGCGAGACTGCGGAACGAGCAGGCGGCGCGGGCGGGTCATCGCGGCGTTCGTGCCCCCGGCTTCGGCGTTATGGCTTGGACGTCCCCTCGCGGCCGAAGTCGTCCTCGATCCGGACGACGTCGCCGATCTCCGGCGTCGAGACCTCGATCAGCTCGACGCGCTCGATCGCCTCGTAGCGATGACGCCTGCCGACCAGCGACATGCGCCGCCTCGCCCGCCCCGAGCTCGCGGGCGGTCATCACTCCGGCGTCGTCCTCGAGGTGCAGCCGGAGCCGGCCGCTCAGGATGAAGATCGACTCGTCCTTCAGCTCGTGGTACTGGAGCGAGAGCCGCTTGCCCGTCTCAATCGTGATCACCTTGCCGCAGTAGCGATCGGTCAACGCCCAGATCAGCTCGCTGCCCCACGGCTTGTCGACCCGCCGCGGGGCGATCTCGCCGGCGGGGCCGGACCCGGTCTCGGTCATGAGCCGCGAACCAGGCGCTCGCCGGCCTCGAGCATCGCCTCGCGCAGGTCGGCCGACGTCGCCTCGGTGTAGACCCGGACGAGCGGCTCGGTGCCGCTGGCCCGGATCAGCAGCCACGTCCCGTCGGCCAGGAAGAACTTGAAGCCGTCGTTCGTGTCGAGCGGCACGGTCCGGGCGATCGCGTTCCCGTCGAGCTCCGTCGGGGCCTGCTCGCGGAGATCGACGAGGAGTCGCCGTTTCGTCTCGGCGTACAGCGTCCGGTCGACGTGGACATCGATCCGGCGATAGAACGACGGACCGGCGACCTCGTGGAAGTGGGCGATCGCCTTCGACACCGGCCAGCGGCCGGCGGCCTTCTCGGCCAGGAACAGCTCGAGCAGCATCAGGTCGGCGTAGATCCCGTCGCGCTCGGGGAGGTGCATCCCGAACCCGAACCCGCCGGACTCCTCGGCGCCGAGCATCGCCCCGGTCCGGATCATCTCGGGACCGATGAACTTGAACCCGACCGGGGTCTCGTGGACCGTGATCCCGTAGTGGGCGCCGAGCCGCTCCGCCATCGACGTGTTGTTGACGCTGACGACTACCGGCTCGCGCAGCCGGCGATGCTCGGCGAGGTGGTACATCAGGAGGCCGGTCACCTGGAGCTGGTGGATGAAGGTGCCCTGCTCGTCGGCCGCGCCGGCCCGGTCGGCGTCGCCGTCGAGCATCAGCCCGAGATCGAACCCGCCGGCCGCGATCCTGGCGAGGGCCTCGTCGACGTTCGGCCGGATCGGCTCCGGGTTGATCCCGCCGAAGTACGGGTTGCGCTCGCCGTGGATCTCGGTGATCCGGATCCGGCCGTCGCGGAGGAGCCGGGGCAGCCAGCCCGACCCGACGCCGTAGAGCGGCTCGACGAGGACGGATAGGTCGGCGGCCTTCAGCGCGTCGAGGTCGATCGTCCGGCGCACGAACCGCTCGTAGCCGTCGAACGGGTCGAACCGCTCGACGAGCCCGGCGGCTTCGCCATCGGCCAGCGGCCGGCGCTCGATCGCGGTCCCGCCGTTCGACGCGATCGTTGCCTCGAGGACGGACAGGATGTCTGCGCCTGCCGCGGCCCCGGTCGGCGCCTTGACCTTGAAGCCGTTGTCGGTCCACGGGTTGTGGGACGCGGTGATCACGATGCCGGCCGCGGCGCCCCGCTCGACGACCTCGTACGAGCTCATCTGGGTCGGCACCGCATGGGCCCCGAGGAAGACCGGGATATCGTGGGCGAGCAGCACCTCCGCGGCGGCGGCGGCGAAGTGCTCGGAGGCGAACCGTCGATCGAAGGCGACGACGACGCCCTGCGCCTGGGCGCCCCGGCCGACGACGTAGCGGGCCACGCCGTCGGCGCAGCGCCGGACGTTCTCGAACGTGAAGTCGTCGGCGACCTTGGCCCGCCAGCCGTCGGTGCCGAACACGATCGTCGTCGGAACCGGCACCTCGGCGATGATCGTCACCCGTGGACCTCCTCGTGATCGACCCGGTCGAGCAGGTCGCGGACCTCGGCGTCGAGATGGCGCGCGGCGGCGAGGTGGGCCCACACGCCGTCGGCCACGATCGTACCGCCCGAGCCGCCCGCCACCGCCGGCCCGGCCTCGACGACCAGACGCCCGCCGGCGGGGCGGATGACCAGGTCGTCCGGCCCGATCTCGATCGTCTCGCCGGACTGGACGACCCGGCCGGTCGCCCCATCGACCCGATCGCCGGCGATCGCCGCCAGCAGGGCCGTCCAGCTGCCCAGATCGCTCCAGCCGACGTCCATCGCGCCCATGACCACCTGGTGGTCCGCGGCGGCGCTCTCCATCACGGCCCGGTCGATCGAGATCGGGGTGATCCGCTCGTAGGCGTTGGCGAGGGCAAGGTCGGATCCGACGGCCTGGTCGATCAGCATCGAGAGCGGCGTGTACTTCTCGAGCGCGGCCCGGATCGCACCGCGCTGCCAGGCGAACATCCCCGCGTTCCAGGCCACGCCCGGCAGGTTGATCAGCTCCCGGGCACGGGCCTCGACCGGCTTCTCCTCGAAGCCGAGCAGCGGGTTGACCCGGACCCCCTCCACCTTCGCCCCGCGCATCGTGTCCGGTCGGAGATAGCCGTAGTCGGTCGATGGGAAGGACGGCCGGATCCCGAGCGTCACGAGCGGCTGCTCGATCTCGAAGGCGCCGCGTGCCAGGTGCTCCCCGGCGACCCGCAGGACGTCGCGGAAGCCGTCCTCGTCGACGATCCAGTGGTCCGCCGGCAGGACGACCATCACCTCGTGGTCGGGTCGCTGGATGACCGCCGCGGCCAGCGCGATCGCCGCGGCCGTGTTGCGCCCGGACGGCTCGACGATCGACCCGACATCGGGCACCTGGTCGCGGACCAGCTGGCCGTAGCGACGATCGGCGACGACGAACACGTCCGTCTCGTCGACGATCGGGAGGATCCGGCGGACGGTGCGCTGGAGAAGGGTCTCGCTGCCGACGAGGGGCAGGAACGGCTTGGGCCGATCCGGCCGGCTCAGCGGCCACAGCCGGGTCCCGCCGCCGCCCGCCAGGATCACGATGTACATGCTCCGGGATGATACCGGGCGCCCGTGGGCCGTTGCGAGGCGGCCCGTGACGACGGCGGGCAACCGCGGCGCCGCGCGGCGCCCGATTCGGATCACGTCCTCGGGACCGAGGATGTCGGTGCACGGTCGCGCGAATTGCCTCGCCTCCGGCCAGCATTCGATTCGAATCTCGTGCGCATGTCTCGTTGACGCTGCGGAAGCGCGCCGTCTACCATCCCAGCACGCTGTAGCGCCGCTACACCGACCGGTTGCCGCACCCATCCCGCTGCGCAGAGAGGGGCCCGTGACCGTTCCCACGACCGTCGCCGATCCCGGACCGACAGCGTCGCCCGCTGGCGGATCCGTCGGGGCCGGCGCGCGTCCCGGGGCGACGGCCGGCGGCGGCCATCCGGACGTCCAGATCATCGGGGTCACGAAGCGCTTCGGCGACGTCACCGCCGTGGACCGGATGGACCTCGCGATCCCGGTGGCGTCCTTCACGAGCCTCCTCGGGCCGTCGGGCTGCGGCAAGACGACCACCCTCCGGATGATCGCCGGCTTCGAGCAGCCGACCGAGGGCGAGATCCTTCTCGCGGGCCGTCCGATCGCCGGCGTGCCGCCGTACCAGCGCAACGTGAACACGGTCTTCCAGCACTACGCGCTGTTTCCGCACATGGACGTCGCCCAGAACGTCGGCTACGGCCTCCGCCAGCGGAAGGTCACGAAGGACGAAGAGAGGCGCCGCGTCGCGGAGGCCCTCGATCTGGTCCGTCTCGGGGGCTACGGCAAGCGCCGAACGTGGGAGATGTCGGGCGGCCAGCAGCAGCGCGTCGCGCTGGCGCGGGCGCTCGTCAACCATCCGACGGTGCTCCTCCTCGACGAGCCGCTCGGCGCTCTCGACCTCAAGCTTCGCAAGGAGATGCAGCTCGAGCTGAAGGCCCTCCAGCAGGAGGTCGGGATCACGTTCGTGTACGTGACCCACGACCAGGAGGAGGCCCTGACGATGAGCGACGTGATCGTCGTCATGCGCGACGGGCTGATCCAGCAGATGGGCGGCCCGAGCGACCTGTACGAGCGACCGCGCAATCGGTTCGTCGCCGATTTCATCGGGTCCTCGAACTTCATCGCCGGGACGATCGCGTCGGCGGATGGCGGCGATCAGGTCACGGTCTCCAGTGAGCGCGGCCTGACCCTGCACGGCCGCGTGACGGACCGCTCGGCCAGCCCCGCGGTGGGCGACGCCGTCACGGTCGTCATCCGCCCGGAACGTCTCGAGGTCACCCCAGCTGACGCACAGGCCGCGACGGGCTGGACGGCCGTCGCCGGCCGGATCCACCAGGGCACGTACCTCGGCGATCAGACGGAGTACCGCGTCCATACCGATCAGGCGGGCGAGCTCATCGTCCGCCTCCAGAACACCATGGGGGCGAGCATCGGCCAGGGCCTCGGACCGGGTGATCCGGTCCTCGTGCGCTGGCGGGAGGAGGCGAACCTGGTCCTGGTGGCCTAGGTTCGACGCGCATCGCTCGCCGGCGGCGAGCTGGAGGAGGAAACGCATGCCATCGCGCGATCACGAGATCGAAGCCATCGTCCGGCGGGTGTCGGCGAACGAGATGACCCGGCGGAGGTTCCTGGCGGCAACCGGGTTCACGAGCATCGCGGCGTTCATCGCCGCGTGCAGCGGGGGCACCGGCTCGGCGGCTCCCTCGGCGGCCGTGCCGTCGGCGGGTGCTCCGTCGGCAGCCGCCCCGTCTGTGGCGGCGCCGTCCGCCTCGGTCCCGGCCGCGGCGCCCTCGTACGCCACCGAGGGTGCCCTGTTCATGTACAACTGGGCCGACTACATCAACCCCGAGAACATCGAGACCTTCAAGACCCGCTACAAGATCACCGACTGGACGTACGACACCTACCCGTCGAACGAGGAGTTGCTGACGCGGCTCCAGGGCGGTGCGACGGGTCTGTACGACATCGCCTCGCCGACCTGCGAGTTCGTGCCGGCCATGGCCGATCAAGGCTTCATCGAGAGGCTCGACTTCGCCCGGACCCCGAACGTGAACTACATCAACCAGCAGTTCAAGCAGTTCTTCGACCCGGCCGGGCCGCAGGCGAAGTACAACGACTACTACATCGCCAAGGACTGGGGCACGACGGGCATCGCCGTCCGGCGCAAGTTCGTGAAGGACGAGATCACGACCTGGAAGCAGTTCTTCGAGGTTGCCCCGAAGTACAAGGGCCAGATCGTGGTGGTGGAGTCGGCCGGCGATGTGATGACGGCGCCGCTGAAGGCACTCGGCTACTCGCTCAACTCGACCGATCCAACCGAGCTGAACGCGGCCCGCGAGCTGCTGAAGGGCCTGGCGCCCAACGTCCTCGTGCTCGACTCCGATCACTACGAGGACCCGCTTCGGTCGGGCGAGGCCGTCCTGGGAATCACCTGGACGGGCGGTCTCGACGAGCTCAAGGCCGAGAAGGAGACCGAGGACATCGAGTACATCATCCCGAGCGACGGGACGCTGTACTGGCTCGACGTCTGGACGCTCCTGGCCGGCGCACCTCATCCGGAGGCCGCGTACGCGTTCCTGAACTTCATCCATGAGCCGGAGATCCAGGGCAAGGAAACCAACATCAACTACTACGCGACGGCGAACGACGAAGCGAAGAAGCACGTCGACGCCGCGATCCTCGCGGATCCGTGGGTGTTCCCGGCCGACGAGGTCATCTCCAAGCTCGAAGGTGCGGCCGACGTGTCCACGGATCCCCTCCGGGTCGAGATCTGGGAAGAGTTCGTCTCGAACATCGGCGGCTGATCCGCTGATCGACCGGGACGAAGCATGACCGCCGCGGCGCCGGCCGACCGGGATCGGCCGGCGCGCTCCCCGAGATCGCGTCTGTCCGCCTTGCTGACGGCCGCGCTCGTCCTTCCGGCTGCGGCGTGGTACATCGTCCTGCTCGTGGTCCCGCTCGGGATCATCCTCGTCTTCAGCTTCGGCCGGCGCGCCCCGACGGGCGGCTACGCCGGTGGCTTCACGTGGGACAACTACGTCGCCGTCGCCCAGAACTCCGGGCCGGTCATCACGAGCCTGGTGCTGTCCCTCAGCGGCACGCTCCTGTGCCTGCTCGTGGGCCTGCCGCTGGCGTACTTCATCGCGACCCGGGCGGGCAAGCGCAAGGCGCTGTTCATGGTCCTGCTCGTCATCCCGTTCTGGACGAGCTTCCTGATCCGGACGTACGCCTGGCTCCTGATCCTGGGTCCGGAGGGCATCGCCGGCTTCCTGGGCGACACGTTCGGCAACCAGCGGTTCCGCATCCTCGGCACCGAGTTCGGCGTCCTCATCGGGCTCGTCTACGGCTACCTGCCGCTGATGGTGTTTCCCCTGTACGTGACGCTGGAACGGATGGATCGGACGCTCGTCGAGGCATCCAAGGATCTCGGTGCCGGACGCTGGGCGACGTTCCGCCAGATCACCCTGCCGATCGCCTTGCCCGGCCTGATCACGGGCAGCATCCTCGTCTTCATCCCGATGATGGGCGAGTACGTGATCCCCGAGATCCTCGGCTACGGGCAGGTCTACACGATGGGCTCGGCCCTCGTCCTGCGCTTCCTCGAGGCCCGCAACTGGCCTGCCGGCTCCGCGTATGCGGCGACCTTGATCGTTGTCATGCTGGTCACGATCACCGTCTACCTCTGGTTCACCAACCGCGGCCGGCAGTCTCGTGACGTGAGCGTCCTGTGAGCGATCGCGCGGTGCCGGCGCCGGCGGCGCAGTCCGTTCCGCTCGCCGAGCCGCGCTCGCAGGGCCGCCGAGCGAAGCCGGCGACCGACCGATCGGGCACGCTCGTCGAGGTCTGGCTGCGCGCCCATACCTTCCTGGTCATGGCCTTCCTGTACCTGCCGATCATCGTGGTCGTCGTGTTCAGCTTCAATGCGACCACCCGGCGGGTGACGGACTGGGACGGGTTCGGGCTGCGCTGGTACGAGTACGTGTTCAGCAACCGCGAGATCCAGCGCTACTTCCTGAACAGCCTGATCGTCGGGCTCGCGACGGCGATCATCGCGACGTTCATCGGCACGATGGCCGCGCTGGGCCTCCAGCGGACGCCGCGCTGGTTCCGCATCCCCTTCGACGCGATCACCTACGTCAGCGTGATCGTCCCCGAGCTCGTCATCGCGCTGGCGACCCTGATCTTCTTCGCGAGCACGATCGGGCGCGGTGGCATCGTCCAGGACATCACCGGCGGCGCGGAGATCGGGTTCGGCTATCACACCATCGTCAGCGCGCTGGCGCTGTTCAACATCAGCCTCGTCCTGCTGCTCGTGCGGGCGCGCCTGTCGAGCATGGACCGGACGATGGTCGAGGCCAGCTTCGACCTGTTCGCGACTCCGTGGCGGACGTTCTGGCAGATCACCTTCCCGCAGCTCCTGCCCGCCATCGTGGCCGGCTTCCTGCTGTCGTTCACCTTCGCCTTCGACGACTACCTGATCACGACCTTCCTGAACGGCCGCGGGACCTCGACGATCCCGCTCTACGTCTTCAGCTCGATCCGGAAGGGAGTGACGCCCGCGACCAACGCGGTCGCGGCGATCATGCTGTTCGTGACCCTCGGCATCCTGCTCCTGGGGCAGTACCTGCTGACGCGCCAGGCCCGCCGCGCGGGCGGTCGCGGCGGCGGAGGCGTCGCCGGGATCGTCGCGGAGCAGTCCGCTTAGCCGGACAGCCGAGTTCAGCCCCGGGCGATCGCCGCCGTCAGCTCGGCGGCCCGGGTCGGCGAGCTCGGCGGTCAGCGGCTCCAGGACCGCGGTGTGCTGCCGCAGGTGCGATTCGAACCGGCCGAGCCGGCGGCGCGCCGGCAGCGCGGACGGTCACGCCGCCGAGATGGGCTCCGGCAGCGCCACGCCGGCCTCGGACGCCAGCAGCTCGGCCTTGTCGGTCCGCTCCCACGGCAGGTCGAGGTCCGGCCGGCCGAAGTGGCCGTAGGCCGCGGTCTGGCGGTAGATCGGGCGGCGCAGGTCGAGCGCGGCGATGATCGACGCCGGGCGGAGGTCGAAGTGGCGCTCGATCAGGCGCTGGAGATCCTCGTCGGCGATCTTGCCGGTCCCGAACGACTCGACCGAGAACGAGATCGGCCGGGCGATCCCGATGCCGTAGGCGATCTCGACCTCGAACCGGTCGGCGAGGCCGGCGGCGACGACGTTCTTCGCGACCCAGCGAGCCGCGTACGCCGCCGATCGGTCGACCTTCGTCGGATCCTTGCCCGAGAAGGCGCCGCCGCCGTGGCGGGCCATCCCGCCGTAGCTGTCGACGATGATCTTGCGCCCGGTCAGCCCGGCGTCGCCCATCGGCCCGCCGGTCACGAACCGGCCGGTCGGATTCACGTGCATGACCGGGTCCGCGTCGCGCAGGTCGGCCGGGATCGTCGGCAGGATCACCGTGTCGACGATCTCGCTTCGGAGCCGCTCCGGGCGGACGTCGGGGTCGTGCTGGGCGGACACGACGACGGTCTTGACCCGCTTCGGGACGCCGTGCTCGTACTCGACGGTCACCTGGGTCTTGCCGTCCGGCCGGAGGTAGGGCAGCTGGCCCGATTTGCGGACCTCGGCCAGGCGGCGAGCCATCCGGTGGGCGAGCGCGATCGGGAGCGGCATGAGCTCCGGCGTCTCGCGGCAGGCGAACCCGAACATCATCCCCTGGTCGCCGGCGCCGAGCTCGTTGGCCGCCGCGTCGTCGCGGACCTCGAGGGCGGCGTTGACGCCCTGGGCGATGTCGGGCGACTGGCCCTTGACCGATACGAGGGTGCCGCACGTCTGGTAGTCGAAGCCGTACTCGGCCTTCGTGTAGCCGATGTCGCGGACGGTCTCGCGGACGATCGTCTGGAAGTCGATGTAGGTCTTCGTCGTGATCTCGCCGAGGACGAGGACGAGACCGGTCGTGGTCGCGGTCTCGCACGCGACTCGGGCGTTCGGGTCGTCGCGGATGATCGCGTCGAGGATGGCGTCCGAGATCTGGTCGCACATCTTGTCGGGGTGGCCCTCGGTCACCGATTCCGAGGTGAACAGGTAGTGCGCAGCGTCGACGATGCTCGTCATGTGGGCCCTCAACTGGATTGCCCGCGAGGGTAGCACGAGGTTCGGCCAGGCCCGGCCCGACTAGACTCCGCGGGTGACCCTCGACCTCGAGCCGACCGCGGCCGCCGATCCGGCGGCGCTGGACGCAGCCGATCCCCTGGCGTCCTTCCGAGGACGCTTCGTCCTGCCGGACCCCGCGCTGGTGTACCTCGACGGCAACTCGCTCGGCCGGCCGCCGCTGGCCGCCCTCGAGCGGCTCGCCCGGGTCGCCGCCGAGGAGTGGGCCGGCGAGCTGATCCGGGGCTGGGACCACTGGCTCGAGGGCCCGCGGCGGGTCGGCGACCTGCTCGGGACCGGGCTTCTCGGTGCACATGCCGACGAGGTCGTCGTCTGCGACTCGACGACCGTCGACTTCTACCGGCTGGCGAGCGCCGCCCTCAAAGCCCGCCCGGATCGCCGGTTCATCGTGACCGACCGGTCGAACTTCCCGACCGACCGGTACGTCCTCGAGGGTCTCGCCCGCGATGGCGGCCGCGAGATCGCGTGGCTCGACCCGGATCCCGTCGACGGCCCGACCGTCGCCGAGATCGCGGACATCCTCGCCGCCCACGCCGGCGATGTCGCGCTCGTCACGCTGAGCCACGTCAACTACCGCTCGGCCGCGATCGCCGACCTGCCCGCGATCACCGCCCTCGCCCACGAGGCCGGGGCGCTGGTCCTGTGGGACCTGTCGCATTCCGCGGGCTCCGTGCCGGTCGGGCTCGCCGAGCATCACGTCGACCTGGCCGTCGGTTGCACGTACAAGTACCTGAACGGCGGACCGGGCGCGCCGGCCTACCTGTACATCCGCTCCGACCTCCAGGCCGAGCTCCGCAACCCGATCCAGGGCTGGTTCGGTCAGGCCGAGCAGTTCGAGATGGGCCAGGGCTTCCGGCCGATGGCGGGAATCGGAGGCTGGCTGACGGGCACGCCCGGCGTCCTCGGCCTGGCCGCGGCCGAGGAGGGAATCCGGGTGTCGGTCGAGGCCGGCGTCGACGCGATCCGGGCCAAGGGGATCGCTCTGACCGAGTACGCGATCGCGCTCCACGACGCCTGGCTCGCGCCGCTCGGGTTCAGCCTCGGCAGCCCGCGCGACGCGGCCCGCCGTGGCTCGCACGTCTCCGTCCGGCGGGTCGACGCCCGCGGGCTCACGCGGCGGATGATCGCGGCCGGCGTGCTGCCCGATTTCCGGGCGCCGGACTCCATCCGGCTCGGCCTGTCGCCGTTGACGACGAGCTTCGACGACGTGGCTCGCGGGATGGCGATCCTCGCCGATCTCGCGAGCGGCGGAGGCTCGACCCAGGCGGCTCAGGCGGCCGCACCTGCCCGGCCGCCCGGCCGCCCGGCCGCGAACGGCTGAGCTCGGACGCCGTCACCACGCCATGACCGATCCCCGTCGCGATGACCGCTTCGAGGTCCCGGTCGCACGGCTCGCAGGCGGTCGTGGCGACAGCCGCCGTGCCGCCATCGTGGCCGTCTCGATTGCGGCCGTCCTCGGCGGTGCGTTTGGGCTGGCCCGCTGGACCGGCAGCCGAGCCGCGGATCCACCCGCGGCGGCCACGCCGTCCGGGGTCGCCGCTGCCGCGGGCAGCGCTGTCGTCGCGTCGTCGCCCGGCGCGTCGGCTTCGCCCCTTCGGTCCACGAAGCCCCGGATCGAGCGCCTCCTGGACATCCCCGACGTCGCGCTTGCCGGCGCGCCGCGACTCAGGCTGGTCGAGCGCGACGGCCGCGACCTGCGCCTCCTCACGTGGACCGCCGGCTTCGGACTGGTCGCGACCCGGACCTTCGGCGGGGTCCTGGCCGTCGCGGACGAGGCGGTCTTTCCGGTCGTCGCCCCGCCCGGCGACGCGATCTTCCTGCTATCGGTCGATGGCCCGCCCGGGTCGGACGCGGAGACGGCCCGGATCGTGGACGGATCTGGCTCCGTCGTCTGGACGGGCAGCGATCTCGCCATCCAGTCGGGCGGCGTGTGGTCGCCCGACGGGCGATTCATCGCGATCGCCGGCGCTGGCCGGCAATGGCACCTGGTCACGATCGCGCGCACCGGGCCGGTCACCGACGTCATCGTCGAGCTGCCGCCCGAGATCTTCCTGCCGTCGCCGACCCCGATCGGATCGCTGACGATCCCGCGGCTGACCCCACGAACCGTCCCGCTCGGGTTCTCGGGCGACGGCCGCTGGATCTACGGCGGCGTCGTCTCACCGGAGCTCGGCATCTTCGTCGGCGAGTTCCGGGTGGCGGTCGACGGGCACGCCGTGGAGCCCGTCCGGGACTTCGGCGTCGGGCGGCCCGACGGTCTCCTGCCCGTGCCCGGGACGGTCGGCGGCCGACTGGTCGACCCGGCAGCCGGTCGGATCGCGAGCTGGCGCGTGAACTCGGATACGACCGGTGGAGCCCCAACCCTCGAGATCCGGAACGCCGACGCGGGGTTCGCCTTCGTGGTCGACACCGCGACGCCGCTCGGCTCGGGCTGGGACGCCGACGGCTCGCTATATGTCCTGTCGGCCGACTCGCTCCTGTTCGCGGACAGCGCGACGCTCGCCCGAATTGGCCTGGATGGGAAGGCCGAGCCTCCGATCCTCGCGTCCGGACCGATCACGGGCGCGAGCCTGCTCGGCATCCGGGACGGCTTTGCGGCGGTCGTGATCTGGACGTCAAAACCGGACTCGGCGGCCCAGATCGTCCTGGTCGACCTTGCCGACCCGGCCCGGGTCAGCGCGCTGTCCGTGCCGTTGGACCGCATTGCCACGACCATCGCGGTCGAGCTCGCTCCCTGACGGGTCCGGCCCGCCGCGACCGCCGTCCGGACCATCGTTGAACCTTCGCTCTCAGGCCTCCATCCGAAGCTCCTCGAGGTCGAGGTCGCGCTCGACCCGCCGGAACACGTCGTCGGAGATCGCGGCCCGCTCGCGCAGGCCGAGGAGCGCCTCGCGTTCCGCGCTGAGGATCTCGAGCCGGATCTTGCGATGCTCGAGCAGCTCCTGCTCCGCATCGTCGTCCTGCTCGGCGAGGTCCTGGCGGAGCTCGGCGTGGCGACTGCGGTGGCCGTACTGGGCCCGGAGGGTGTCGATCAGCTCACTGTGGCCCGGCCACTCCGCCGCGAGACCCTCGATCCGGGCGGTCGCGGCGTCGGCGGCGATGTAGCGGGCGTACGCCTCCTCCTGGCCGGAGAGGCCGGCCCCGTCGTCGATGTTCAGGTGGCGGATGAAGGTCGGCAGGGTCAGTCCCTGGCCGACGAGCGTGGCCAGGATCACGGCGAAGGTCAGGAAGATCAGGAGGTCGCGCTCGGGGAAGTCGGACGGCAGGGCCAGGGCCGCGGCCAGGGACACGACCCCGCGCATCCCCGCCCACGAGACGATGAACAGGTTGCGCAGCGGCGGCGGAGGGGAATCGTCGTCGCCCTCCCGGATCCGCCGGAGTCGTCGCGACAGGAACATCGCGGGGAACACCCAGACGATCCGCGCGACGATGACCGCCAGGGACACGACCGCGGCCAGCAGGAGCAGCTCGCCGGGCGACCGCCCGGCGAGCCGGTTGAGGGCCTGGGGCAGGGTCAGCCCGATCAGGATGAAGACCGCGCCGTTGACGAGGAACAGCAGGATCTGCCACGACGCGACGCCCGAGATCCGGACGCTCGAGCTCAGCGCGTTCGGGGCGTGGCGGCCGACCCAGATCCCGGCGACGACCGTCGCGAGAACGCCCGACACGTGGAGGTACTCCTCCGCCGGCAGGTAGGCGACGACCGGCGCAAGGAACGTGACCACGACCGAGAAGACCGGGTCGTCGATCCGCCGGACGAGCCAGGCGACGGCCACCCCGACCGCGAGGCCGAGCAGGACGCCGCCGACCGACGCGATGACGAAGGTTCCAGCTGCATCGACAAGCGAGAAGGTGCCGGTCAGGGCCGCCGCCACCGCGAAGCGGTACGCGACCAGGGCCGTCGCGTCGTTGAGCAGGCTCTCGCCCTCGAGGACGGTCACCATCCGGCGCGGAACGCCGAGACGCTGGAAGACCGCGGTCGCGGCAACCGCGTCGGGCGGGGAGACGATCGCTCCGAGAGCGAACGCCGGCGCCCAGCCCAGGCTCGGCAGGAGGGCGTGGAAGACCAAGGCCACGACGATCATCGTGAACAGGACGAGGCCAACGGCCAGCAGCCCGATCGCGGGGAGGTTGGCCTTGAGATCGCGGATCGAGGTGAAGTAGCCGGCGCCGAACAGGATCGGCGGCAGGAAGAGGAGGAACACGACGTCAGGCGCCAGGTCGACGGCCGGCAGACCTGGAATGAAGCCGAGCCCGAGCCCGCCGAGGACGAGCAGGACCGGGTACGGCACGGCGATCCGGCGGGCGATGATCGCGAGAACCGTCGCGGCGATCAGGAGGAGGAGGACGATCTCGATCGTCGTCGCTGACGAGCTGAGCTCCGCATCGGCGGCGGCAGCGGGCAGCGCGACGCCCGCTCCCCCGCCCCGTACGGCGGTCACGACGGCGATCACGCGGTCGGAAGGTCGCGCGTCGAGCGACCGCCTGCCCCTGGGGCCGAGCGCCCTCGGACGGAGGTGTCACCCGCGGCCGCGGCCCGCGCGCGCCCGCCCCGGTGCCAGCGCCGGCGCCGACGCGGGCGCGATCGTCGAGGAACGCGACCTCGATCGGGTCCATCGGGTCGGCCGGCTCGAAGCCGAAGACCTGGCCGTAGAACGACAATTCGGATTCGAACGAGCGGATGATGTTCGCCGCCGCCCGGAAGCCGTGGTCCTCACCCGGGAAGAGGATGTAGGCGTGCGGCAGGTGGCCCTCCCACAGGACGTCGACGATCTGCTCGGCCTGGGCGGGTGGCACGATCCGGTCCTCGGCACCCTGGAGGATCAGCACCGGGCACGAGATCCGCTCGGCAAAGTTCAGCGGCGACCGGTCGTGATAGAGGTCCTTGCGCTCCGGATACGGCCCGATCAGCCGGTCGAGGTAGCGCGACTCGAACTTGTGCGTCTCCGCCAGGAACGTCTCGAGATCGCCGATCCCGAAGTAGCTCGTGCCGGCCGAGAACGCGTCGCTGAAGGTGACGGCGCACAGGGTCGTGTAGCCGCTGGCGCTCCCGCCGCGGATCGCCAGGCGCGAGCCGTCGACGATCCCCTCGGCCGCCAGCCAGCGCGCGCCGGCGACGCAGTCCGCCAGGTCGACGACACCCCACTCGCCCTCCAGGCGCTTGCGGTAGGCCGTGCCGTAGCCGGTCGAGCCGCCGTAGTCGACGTCGAGCACGGCGAACCCGCGGCTCGTGAACAGCTGGATCAGCACCGCGAAGGCGGTCGAGGCCTGGGCGGTCGGGCCACCGTGGCTCGTGACGATGAGCGGCGGGCGGGCGTCGGCCGGGCCGCGCGCGGATCGGCTCGTCGGGCGGTAGAGGATCCCGAACGCGGTCCGATCGCCGTCGGTCGGGAACTCGACGAGCTCGGCCAGCGACGCATCGGCCGGGTCGACCTCGAGCGCCGTCGACCGGCGGAGCACGGTGGTTGCGCCGGTCGCGAGGTCGAGCTCATGGACGGCCCACGGCCGGTCCGTGGCGGCTGCCCGGAACACGGCTGCGCCGGCGTCGATCGCCACGTACGAGATCTCGCTGAACGGCAGGTCGAACAGGGTGGCGGTTCCGTCGGCGGCGATCCGGTAGAGCCGATCGCAGCCACCGCTCCGGCCGACCGCGACGATCGTGCCGTCGCCGGCGAAGGCGTAGTTGGAGAGGCCGAAGACCCAGTCGGGAAACGCGAGCTCAGCCTCCATCGGCGCGTGGGCCCGTTCGACGCCGCCCGCGGCGCGGAGACGGAACAGGTTCATCCAGCCGTCGGGCTCGGCGACGAAGTGGAGGACTCCGGCCGGCGACCAGCGAGGTTGGGCGATCCAGTCCGACGGGCTGCCGGCGACCACCCGCTCGTTGACTGGGCGCCCGGCATCGTCGAGCTCGGCGAGGACCAGCTCCGTGCCATCCCACGGGAGGTTCGGATGGTCCCAGCGCAGCCACGCGAGACGCCGGCCGTCGGGCGCCAGCCGCGGCGCCGAGAAGAAGTCGGAGCCCGCGGCCAGGACGGTCACCGTGCCGTCGGTGAGGTCGATCGCGACCACGGCGTTCTCGGCCTGGCCATGCCGGGCAAGCGTCGCGGGCTCGTGGTCCTCGCGGATCGCGAGGAGCCGGTTGCGGCCGCGGTCGTGGCTCAGATCGGCGAATCGCCAGGCCCGCCCGTCGGCCGTCAGCGGCTCCAGGACGCCGGGCGCCGTGACGCGTTGGAGGCGGCCGGTCGCGAAGTCGGAGACGACGATGAGATCGCCGTCGATCAGGATCGCCCCACCGCCGTACTCGTGGACCCGGCAGCGGGCGTTGAAGCCCTCCGGGGTGAGGCGGGTCAGGCTCCCGTCGGTGTCGCGCCGGACGAGCACCTGGCGGCCGCCCTCCTCGGCCCGGCCCTCGAGCCACCAGCGGCGACCGCCGGCCGCGCCGACCTCGCCGAACGTGACCGCGCCGCGAGTGAGGAGCTCGATCGGGAACGGCGATGGCCAGGAGCCGTACGGGGCCTCGTGGCGTCCGTCGTCGGTCACGCCCTAGGTGCCGTGCTGCCAGGAGGAGACGTACTCCTTCTGCTCGGGCGTCATCTCGTCGAGGGTGATGCCGAGGGCGGCGAGCTTCAACCGGGCGACCTCGGCATCGATCGCCTCCGGAACGACGTACACCTGGGGCGTCAGCTCGGCATGGTGCTGGACGACGTACTCGGCCGACAGGGCCTGATTCGCGAAGCTCATGTCCATCACGGCCGCGGGGTGGCCCTCCGCTGCGCCGAGATTGACCAGCCGGCCCTCGGCGATCAGGTTGATCTTCCGGCCGCCGATGTCGAACTCCTGGACGTTCTCGCGGGCGTCGCGGACATGGCCCTCGGCCATCTCGCGGAGCGCCTTCAGGTCGAGCTCGGCGTCGAAATGACCGGAGTTCGCCAGCACCGCGCCCTCCTGCATCGCCGCGAAGTGCTCGCGCCGGAAGACGTTGACGTTGCCGGTTGCGGTCACGAACAGCTGGCCCCACGACGCGGCCTCGCCGACGGTCATGACCCGGAAGCCGTCCATCAGCGCCTCGAGCGCGCGGACCGGATCGACCTCGATGACCGCGACATGGGCGCCCATCCCGTCCATCCGCGACGCGATCCCCTTGCCGACCCAGCCATATCCGGCAATCACGACGTTCCGCCCGGCGAGGAGGATGTTCGTCGCCCGCAGGATCCCGTCGATCGTGGACTGGCCCGTGCCGTAGCGATTGTCGAACAGGTGCTTGGTCTGGGCCTCGTTGACGGCGACGACCGGGAAGCCGAGGGCCTTGTCGGCCGCCATCGCCTTGAGCCGGATGACGCCGGTCGTGGTCTCCTCGGTCCCGGCGAGGACCTCCTTGACCTGGTCCGGACGCTCGCTGTGGAGGAGCGAGACGAGGTCGCAGCCATCGTCCATGGTGATCTGCGGCTTCGTGTCGGCGATCGCGTTGAGGTGGGCGTAGTACGTGTCGCGGTCCTCTCCGCGCCGGGCGAAGGTGGCGATGCCGTACTCGGCGACGAGGGCGGCCGCGACGTCGTCCTTCGTGGACAGCGGGTTGCTCGCCGCGAGGAAGACCTCGGCGCCGCCGGCCTTGAGGGTCCGCATCAGGTTGGCCGTCTCGGTCGTGACGTGGAGACAGGCTCCGATCCGGATCCCGGCCAGCGGCTGCTCCCGCTCGAACCGCTCGCGGATCAGGCGGAGGACGGGCATCTCTCGTTCGGCCCACTCGATCCGCCGGACGCCTTCGGGTGCGAGGCCGAGGTCCGTGACGTCGTGCGACCCGGCGCCGGCGATGGTATCGGTCATCGAGGTCAGTTCTCCCTGCGGGTGAAGAAGCGGCGGATCGGCGCCGTGAAGTCGGGCCACGGCGAGCCGAGGCGATGGGCGAGACGCTCCTCGAACCGGACGTGCTCGGCAAAGCCGAGTCGGCGGTACGCCTGGAGCGCGGGCGGATTGTCGGCGCGGACGTTGAGGACCACCTCGTCGGACGTCCGGAGCAGCTCGGCGGTCACCGCGCCGGTGACGGCCGTGGCGAAGCCGCGGCCACGGTAGTCGACGTGGGTCAGGACGTTGCCGACGACCGCGAGTCGCGCCTGACGGCTGATGACGTGCGTCCCCGCGGCCGCCACGAGCCGGCCACCGACGCGCATCCCGAAATAGACGCCGTCGGCGATGGATGACGACGGCAGCCACGACGCGAACCCGAGCTGGTAGAGCCGGTTGAGCTCGCCGATGTCCGATGGCAGCAGCCGCCGGACCTCGGCCGGGTATGGCCGGAAGCGCGCCCGGTCGACCCACATCCGGACCATCTGCGGGCCGGGGTCGAGGCGGTAGACGGCCTGGACGGCCGGCACGGACTCGGGCAAGACGGCGACGTAGGCAGCCCGCGGACGGACCACCTCGCGGAGGATCGCCTCGATTCCGTCGGCGCGGCCCATCGCGAAGAGCGGCTGCGGCGTCAGGCCGGAGTACTCGAGGGCCAGCGCCACGAGACGCTTGCCGTCGAACGCGCCGCCCCAGCGGGTCTTGGTGAACTCGCGGTCCTCGAGGTCGCAGATCGCGTAGGCGGCGAAGAGGCGGTCGGTCTCCAGGAACGCCCGCAGGTCGCCGCGATCGGTGACTGCGCGGATCGCCAGGGTGCGCGCCCGGCGACTGGTCGTGGCGACGCTGGCCATCAGCTCGCGGCCTCCACGGGGGCGGCGACGGCGGGCGGTCGCGACGGAGCCCAGCGGGCGGTGGCGGCCGCCACGGCATCGGCGAGACCCGTCGCGTACGGTGCGCCGATCACCCCCTCCTCGGTCACGATCCCCGTGATCAGCTCCGCCGGCGTGACGTCGAACGAGGGGTTGCGGACCGCGGTCCCGGGCGGCGCGATCGCCACGCCGCGAACGAGCAGGACCTCGTCGGCCGGGCGCTCCTCGATCTCGATCGCGGCGCCGTCGGGGGTCGCCGGGTCGATCGAGCTCGTCGGCGCGCAGACGTAGAACGGGATGCCGTGACGGGCGGCGAGCACGGCCAGCGGGTACGTGCCGACCTTGTTCGCCGTGTCGCCGTTGGCCGCGACCCGGTCGGCACCGACGAGGATCACGTCGACCTCGCCGCGGCTCATCAGGAAGCCCGCAGCGACGTCCGGGATCAGGGTGTGCGAAACGCCGGCCTGGGCCAGCTCCCAGGCCGTGAGGCGGGCGCCCTGGAGATACGGCCGCGTCTCGTCGACCCAGACGCTGATCTCGCGCTCGGCGAAGTGGGCGACCTGGACGATCCCGAGCGCCGTCCCGAACTGGCCGCAGGCGAGTGGTCCGGTGTTGCAGTGGGTCAGGATCCGGAGCGGCCCGAACTCCTTGACCGGCAGGGCGGCCAGCCCGAACTCCGCGAGGCGGCCGTGGTCCGTGGTCGCCTCGGCGACGATCGCATCGGCCTCGGCCCGAAGAGCATCCGCGACCGCGTGGCCGTCCTCGTTCAGGTCGCCGACGGCCTCGAACCGGGCCATGATCCGGTCGACCGCCCAGCCGAGGTTGACCGCCGTCGGACGAGCCGCCCGGAGCGCCGCGGCGCCACCGCGGAGGATCGCCCGCCGGGCGAACGGCTGCGTCTCGCGAGCACGCTCGGCCGACAGCGCGAGCCCGATCGCGGCCACCTGACCGATCGCCGGCGCACCCCGAACGACCATCTGGCGGATCGCCGTTGCGGCTTCCGGCGCGTTGCGGACCTCGACCTCGATGAGCTGATCGGGGAGGCGTCGCTGGTCGATCAGGTACAGGAGCCCGTCGTCCTCGCGGAACGGCGTCCGGAAGCCGGTCGGCGGAGCCGCCGGATCCGGGCTCCCGGTGACGGACCCGGGGTCCGGCTGCTCGAGCCCGCCCTCGAGGCGAGTGGCGCCGGCGACCGGGTCGAGGATCGCCCCGGCGGCCTCGGCCGAGGCGCGCTGGAGGGCCTGGGCAGCGCCGGCGACCGTGGCGGCGGTCTGGATCAGCTCGCCGGCGAACTGGCGGAAGAACCGGCGGCGGGCCAGGTTGGGCGGGTCGAGCGCCGGATCGGCTTGCGCGACCTCGGCGGGCGCTGCGTCGTTGGGCGCTGAGTCGCGCGTCGCAGGCGGGCTCGCGGCGTCCGAAGCCGCGGCGGCCCGGGCCGTGGCGTCGTCCGCTCCGGCGGGGTTCGGGTCCGGCTCGTGGATCGCGTCGGCCAATGCGGTCTCGCTGGCGGTGGGGTCGGGTCGTCGCGGCGACGCGATCAGGTCGACCTCGGCCTCAGTACTTGATGACGGACGTGACGCGCCGGCCGTCGAGCCGGTCGCGGCCCTTGAGGAAGTCGAGCTCGACGAGGAACGCCAGCCCGACGACATCGCCCTTCAAGCGCTCGATCAGCTCGATCGTGCCCTTGACCGTCCCGCCGGTCGCGAGGAGGTCGTCGACGATCAGGACCTTCTGGCCGGGCTCGATCGCGTCGCGGTGGATCTCGAGCGTGTTGGAGCCGTATTCGAGGGCGTACTCGACCGTGATCGTCTCGGCCGGCAGCTTGCCGAGCTTGCGCACCGGCACGAGGCCGGCGTGGAGCTGGTACGCCATCGCGGAGCTGAAGATGAACCCGCGCGACTCCATCCCGACCACGACGTCGATCTTCTCGCCCTCGTAGGGCTCGAGCATCAGGTTGATCGCTTCCTTGTAGGCGTCGCGATCCTTCAGGAGGGTCGTGATGTCGTAGAAGAGGATGCCGGGCTTGGGGAAGTCCGGGATCTCGCGGATCTTTGCGCGAAGCTCCTCGGCAGACATCGGTCGAGGGTCCTCCAGGGTGAGCGGGCCGCCGGTCGGGCTCCGGTGCGGACGGTCCGCAAGTCTACCGCACGTCGGCGGCCGAACCGTCGGTTGATCGCGCGGCGCGGCCTCGTCTTGGCCGGATCGCCGGGACCGGTGCCTCAGGCGATCGCGGGCTCCGGGCGGACCGGCGACCGACCCATCGCCACGCGCGTCCCGAGGCGGCCGGTCAGGACGAACCCGGCCACCGCGACGACCGCCGACACCACGAAGATCGCGGCCAGCGCCTCCCAGCCCGGAACCTGGGCTCCCGGCGATGTCCCGAGGTGGACGAGCGCCCCGCCGATGCCGGTGCCGAGCGACGCCCCGAGCACGTCCGACAGCTGGAGACCGGCCGTCGCAGATCCCTGCTCGTGCTGGGGCGCCTCGCGCAGGACGACGAGCGACGGCGTGGAGTAGGACAGGCCCATCCCGAACCCGGCGACGCCCCAGATCGGGATCGCCAGCCAGGCCGGAACGTCAGGTGACAGGATGACGAGGAAGCCCAGGATGCCGAGCAGGAGGACGGCGAAGCCCGACCGGAGGAAGCGGCCCGGGCCGAGCCGCTCGATCCGCCGGGCGTTGACCCACGATCCGGCCGTCCAGGTCAGCGTCGCCGACATGTACGCCAGGCCGGCCAGGAACGCCGACTCGTGACGCCAGCCCTGGACGACGAGGGGGACGTACGCGTCGGCGCAGAAGAAGGCGAACGTCAGCATCCCGCGCAGCAGGATCGCGGTCGGCAAACCGGTCGCCGACCGGACGGTCCCGGGCGGGGTCAGCCGCGAGAACGCCGGCACGCCGATCGCCAGGCCCAGCACGATCAGGCCGAGCGGCAGCGGTGACAGGCCGGACAGGCCCGACACGATCAGCCCGGCTCCGACGACGAGGACGACCGCCAGCGGCAGCCGGCGGCGATCCGTTGCGACCTTGGCCGCCATCTCGGCGTCCGTCGCCTCGGTCCGCGGCGCGGGAGCGACCGCCCGGATCGCCGGCAGGGTCAGGCTCGCCGCGATGATGATGAACGGCAGCAGGCCGAGGAAGACGATCCGCCAGTCCCACAGCTCGGTCACGGCCGAGGCGGCGATCGGGCCGATGACGCCGGGCAGGATCCAGGCCGTCGACAGGGTGGCGAACATCTGCGGCCGGAGCCGCTCCGGCATCGCCCGCCCGATCGAGACGTAGGCGACGGCCGGGATCGCGCCCGCCCCGAAGCCCTGGATGACCCGGGCGACGACGAGGATCGCCATCGTCGGGGCGAGCCCGCCGATCAGCAGGCCGATCGAGAACAGCCCGATGCCGATGACGAATGGCCGGACCAGCCCGCCTCGGTCGATCAGCATCCCGGCGACGGCGATGCCCAGCAGGTTGCCGAGGAAGAAGCCCGAGAAGACCCAGCCGTAGAGGTCGATGCCGCCGAGGTCCTCGGCCACGATCGGCAGGATCGTGCCGACGGCGAGCGCCTCCGACGCGACGATCGTGACGTTGAGGATGAGCCCGATCGTGAGCGCCCGGCGGCCAGGCGACCAGAGCCCGTCTCCGGCGGCGGGCGAGCGGTGGGGCGTCGCCGGCACGGCCGTCGGGGTTCCGTCGTTCACGGAGTCAGAATGCCCGGTCCGCGCCCGACGCGCCGTGGACGGATGACGATCCGGTCGCGACAATGGCGGCGATGACTGCCACCCTCCCGGGCCGCGACACCGCTCCGCACCCCGCCGCCGGACTGGACCCGGGTCGCGGCGTGGTCGAGGCGATCCACATCGCCGCGGCCGGCGGCGCGCCGATGGAATCGGTCGAGCGGGTTTCGGCGATCGCGGGCGTCGGGCTCGCGGGCGACCGCTACGCCGCCGGCACGGGCCACTACTCGCCCGACACGAAGGTCGACCGCCACGTCACGTTGATCGAGGCCGAGGAGATCGAGGCGCTCGCGGTGCGGGCGGGGATCGTCCTCGCCGCCATCGAGACGCGCCGCAACGTCGCGACGCGCGGGATCCGCCTCAACGAGCTGGTCGGGCGGCGGTTCCGGATCGGTCCGGTCGAATGCGAGGGCACGCGGCTGTGCGAGCCGTGCCAGTACCTGGCCGACCTGCTCCGCAAGCCGGTGCTCGAGCCGCTCGTCCACCGGGCGGGGTTGCGGGCGCGGATCCTGACCGGCGGCGAGATCGCCCACGGCGACGAGGTGGTCGTCCTCGACTGACGCGGCGGGGCTTGGCGACGATCCCGACCGTCCGGTCGCGGCCGGCCTCAGCCCCGACGGATCGGCTCGAGCGGCTCCTGGTTCGCGACGACGATTGGGGCGCCACGCGGGCCGGTCGACCACCGGGCGGCGTTGGCGATCACCTGGCGGACCGCCGGCTGGAAGTACGTCGGATGGGTCTCATGGCCCGGGCGGAAGTAGAAGACCCGGCCTCGTCCGCGGGTCCAGCAGCAGCCGCTCCGGAAGACCTCGCCACCCTGGAACCAGCTGATGAGCACGAGCTGGTCCGGTGCCGGCACGTCGAACGGCTCGCCGTACATCTCCTCCTCGTCGAGGACGATCGATTCGCCGAGCCCGTCGGCGATCGGATGCGACCGGTCGACGACCCACAGCCGCTCGCGCTCCGCCGCCTCGCGCCACTTGAGGTCGCCGGACGTGCCCATCAGCCGCCGGAAGATCTTCGAGTGATGACCGGAGTGAAGGACGATCAGGCCCATCCCGTCGAGGACCCGCCGCTGGACGCGGTCGACGATCGCGTCGTCGACTTCGCCGTGGGCGACGTGGCCCCACCAGGTCAGGACGTCCGTCGTGGCGAGAACGGCGTCGGTCAGGCCGTGCTCGGGCTCGTCGAGCGTGGCCGTTCCCACGTCGAACCCGGCCTCGGTCAGGCCGGCGGCGATCGCGACGTGGATCCCGTCGGGGTAGACCGCGGCCACGGCCGGATCCGTTCGCTCCTGGCGATGCTCCGTCCAGACGGTGACCTTGGTCATCGACCCGCCGCCGCGATCGTGACCTCGGAGACGTCCTCGCCGGCCGGCAGCCGGACGACGGAGCCGGCCTTCGACGCCGACTCGCGGATCGCGTCCCACAGCCGCGCCATCCGGAGACCGACCTCCGGCGGGCTGGGGTTGGGGATGTCGCCGCTGCGGACGTTCAGGAACTGCTCCCAGACCGGGATCCCGGCGACCGCCCGGACCTTGCGCAGCGCCGATGCGCCATTCCGCTGGATCTCGAGCGACTCGCCCCAGATCCCGGTCTTCAGGATCGCTCCCGTGGTGAACACGCGGATCTCCGAGTGACATGACGGGATCGCGCTGCCGCAGGCGTTCATCGTGACGAGGGCGCCGGATGCGAGCCGGCCGATGACCGCCGCCCGGATGTCGACCGGCTTGCCGTCGTCCTCGAGCCAGGCCGCGACCTCGGAGAAGTCTTCGCCGGCGAGGTCGGCGACCGTGTTCAGCATGTGGGCGCCGGTGTCGAACATGAACCCGCCGCCCGACAGCTCGGGCTGCTGGCGCCAGGTGTTCGTCGTGATCGTCGCCCAGTCCTGCCAGGCGGTCGCGCTGATATTCAGGATGGACCCGAGCTCGCCGGATCGCAGGAGGCGCGACGCCTCGCGGACCTGCGGCGACAGGCTGCCCTGGAACGCGACGACGAGCAGCCGCCCGGTCCGGTCGCGGGTCGCGATCAACGCCTCGGCCTCGTCGGCCGTGAGCACCATCGGCTTCTCGAGGAGGACGTCGAGACCGGCCTCGAGGCAGGCCGTCGCCTGGGCGAAGTGGAAGGCGTGCGGGGTCAGGATGAAGACGGCGTCGAGCTCGCCCCCGAAGCGGGCGACGAAGCGCTCCCAGTCGGGCTCGTTGTCCGGGGCGGGCTGGCCATGGCGGTCGAACAGCTCGACCGTCTTCACGTAGTTCGCCTCCGACGGCTCGCACACTGCGACCACCGCGGTGTCGTCGCGGATGAGCATGCCGTCGAGGTGATAGCGCGCCATGACGCCGGTGCCGATGAAGCCCACCCGCGTGATCGTCTGCCCGTCCGTCATCGGCTCCGCCTCCTCGGGTCCTGTCTGCTGGTCGTGTGGTCCGCAGCGACCCTACCGGATCGGCGCCGAGCGGGAGAGACGCCGGGCCGTGGCGTCCGGCCCGCGTCCCTCACAGGAGCGCGAGCCGGTCGAGCGGGAACGGCGGCTGAGCCAGCGGCTTGACCGCGATCCGGACGAGGAGGAGCGGGTTGTCGTCGCCGGCGGTCCGGTCCGAGGACAAAGTCCCGCAGCCCTGGCAACGGTGGATGAGGACCCACTCGCCGTCTGCGCCTCCGGGCCTGCCAGTCAAGCGTCATGGGTGCGTCCGTCCCACCGCCGCCGCGATCGAGCCGCCGGTGGCAGACTCAGCCGATGCGACCGACCGACATCAGCGCCCTGTTCGACCACTTGTACTGGATCCGCGATCGGATCCTGACGGCCGCCGACCATCCGTCGGCGCCGTTCGTCGAACCGTCGCCGCCGACGGTGCGTGACCTGCGGACGACCCTGGTCCACGAGCTCGACGTCGAGTGGAGCTGGCGGGTGCGGTTGGCCGCCGAGGATCGGACGGTCTTCTCGCCCGACGACGAAGAGCTGGTCGCCACCGACTTCGCCGACCTTGGCGCGATCCGCGCCCGGTGGGCGACCGACGAAGCCGAGCTCCGCGCCTGGATCGCGACCCTCGACGAGGCCGCGCTCGACGGACCGTGCCGGACCGAGGCGTCCGGCGTCGGGCATCCGTTCTGGTTCCACCTGCAGCACATCTACACGCACGCGATCCAGCAGTTCGCTGACGCCGCCGTGCTCCTGACCGCGGCCGGACGGTCACCCGGCGAGCTCGACTTCCTCGACTTCGTCGAGTCGACGGATCGGCGAGGCTGACCGGCGGGGCTGAGCGACCTTCTCTCTGCCGAGCCGCGAACTTCTGCCCATTCATGCACCGAGGGACTACACGGTCGGCTGTCCGCGCGTGACGTCGAAGTCATCGGGCCAGATTCTCGCTCAGAGTCCGCCCTCCCAGTCCCGGGCAGCATGTTGGGTCAGTTGTCGCGGTTTCGCGGTTCGCCGCTTGCGGGCGCCCGCGCCGCGCGGCAGGGACGCGGAGCGCCAGGTGCCTGGGTGGCTACCTGCCCGCCAGGCGCTCGACGACCGGCCCGAGCTCGTCGAGCGATCCGACGAGGAACGAGTTGATCCCGAGGCGCTCGCGCAGCTCGCTGAACTTCTCGACGAACCGGTCGATCGAGCCGATGAAGAAGTGGGGCGAGTCGATGACCTCCTGCTCCGTCAGCTCGATCCCGGTCCGTTCACGCAGCCGGTCGATCACCTTGCGGACCTCGCCGCGCAGGTCGTTGGTCACGGTGATCGGCCACTGCGATGGATAGACGTTGAACGACAGCGCGCCGAATCGATGGCCGGCGGCCTGGCGGACCCACTCGATCTTCTCCTCGGTGGCGGTCCACGTCATCGAGCGCGGGTCCGGCCGCTGACCGGACAGGATCCGCGGGGCGAGCCCGACGATGTCCGCCTCGCGAGCGGCGAGCTCGAGGGTCGACCGGCCGCCGCCGCCGATCAGGAACGGCACGTGTGGCTGCTGGACGGGCTTCGGGTAGGCGTCGTAGTCGGTGATCGTGTAGTGCTCGCCGTTGAACGAGAACGCCTCCGGTCCGAAGCAGCCCTTGAGCACCGCGATCGCCTCGGCCAGCCGCGCCTGGCGGACCTTGATCGGGTCGAACGGCAGGCCGATCGCGTGGTACTCCGGCGCGTTCCAGCCGGCCCCGATCGCGACGTCGAGCCGACCGCTCGACAGCACGTCGAGCGATGCCAGCTCCTGGGCGAGGACGGCGGGGTGACGGAGGTCGTTGTTGTGGACGAAGGCGCTGATCCGCATCCGCTCGGTGAGGGCGGCGACGGTCGCGAGAAACGGCACCGGCGCGAGCTGCGGGACGAGGTGGTCGGACAGGATGAACGTCGTGACCCCGAGGTCCTCGGCGGCCCGGGCGCGCTCGCCGAGCTCACGTGCGGACGTGGCGTCGAAGGCGTCGGCGAGGAACGAGAAGGGCTGCATCGGCGAAGACTAGCCGGGTCGACCGCGAGGTCACTCGCCGGCAGCGTCGCTCCGTGGCGCGCCGGCGCCGCGTGGCGCGCCGGCGCCGCGTGGCGCGCCGGCGC
The DNA here is from genome assembly GCA_963746075.1 of uncultured Chloroflexia bacterium. GTDB lineage: Bacteria > Chloroflexota > Limnocylindria > Limnocylindrales > CSP1-4 > CF-46. Next base: position 428,755 of record CAVUZY010000004.1, on the reverse strand, counting down.
CGCGCGGCGCATCGCCGCCCGGTGCCGCCGCCGGCAACGCGCCGATCAGCCGATCGAGCATCTCCCAACGGCGGCGGAGCGTCGTGACCTCGTCACTCATCGAATTGCGGGCCGAGTCGGAGCCGTAGCCGAGGCCGTGCCGCTGCGCCCGGCGCTGGATCTCGCTCAGCTCGGTGGCCCGCGCGGCCAGGAGCGCTCCGCGCAGCGCGCGCAGCTCGTCATCGGAGTCGATCCGGAGCGCGATCTCGACGGTCTGTCCGGGCGCGTCGTCCGGGTGGGACCGGGTCACCCGTTGTCGAGATCGTCGAGGTCGCCACTGAGCGGCAGGGCGAACCCGAGCTCGGCGCCGCCACCGTCCCGCGGCCCGGCCCAGATCCGGCCGTGATGGGCCTCGACGATCCGCTTGCAGACGGCCAGCCCGATCCCGACGCCACCGGCGGTCCGGCGCGCGAGGTCAGCTCGGAAGAAGGCCGTGAAGACCTCGTCCGCGGCGTCCGGGGTGATCCCGATCCCCCGGTCGAGGATCCGGACGAGGGCCCGTTCGCCATCGGTCCCGACGACGACGTCTGTCGGCACCCCCGGCGGGCTGTACTTGTCGGCGTTGCTCAGGAGGTTGTCGATCACCATCTCGAGTGACGTCGCGTCGGCATCCACGATCAGGGTCGGTCGCTCGATGTCCAGCGTGATCGGGCGATCCGGGTGGCGGCGCTGACGTGATTCGACCGCCGCGCGGACGAGATGCTCGAGGACCTGCGGCTCGCAGTCGAGCTCCGTGCCGGCCCCGAGCCGGGTCAGCTGGAGGAGATTCTCGACGATCCGCAGCAACCGGTCGGCGTCGTCACCGAGGTCGCGGATCATGCCGGCCTCCGGCTCGGCGGCCTGGATCCGGTCCTTGAGCAGGACGGCGTTGCCGTAGATCGACGCGACCGGCGTCCGAAGCTCGTGTGAGATCAGCCCGAGGAACTCGTCCTTGACGGCGTTCGAGGCCGACAGGGCGCGGGTGGAGGCGAGGAGCGCCTCCTCGCCGGCGACGCGCTCGGTGACGTCGACCAGGACGTTGACCGCGCCGATCAGCTCGCCCTCCGGCCCGAGCAGAGGCGTCGGGTACGGCTCGAAGGCGACGCGCCGGCCGTCGGGTCGCTCTGCGTACGCCGACCAGCCGCGGACCGCCCGCTTTTCCTTCAGGGCGATCGCCATCGGGCATTCGTCGTGGGCCATCGGCAGGCCGTCGCGATGGAACAGGCGGAGGGATCCGCACCATTCCTCGCCGATCTCGGGGCGCCGGCCCCAGAGCTGGACGGCCGCGTCGTTGAAGAACATGATCCGGCCGGCCGCGTCGGTCGTGTAGACCGCCACCGCGAGGGCTTCGAGGAAGGTCCGGTACGGCTCGTCCGTCGCGGGCTCGGCCGCCTGATCGGCTGTCGAAGGCGCCATCAACGGCCGGACCATGGAGCCGAGCAGCCCCGCGAGGCCGATGCCGGGATCGAGTCCCACGTTCGGCACGAGGTCCGAGGCAACCGCCTTGCCGTGGATCGTCATGGCGTCCATCTCCGGATCATTGCCCGATTGAACAGCATGTGCCCTTGCAACGCCATTGCAAATGGTCCCGCTCGGGACCGGCGTCAGCCGTCGGCCGAGAGGCGGCCGACGACGGCCTGGGTCAGGCCCCACGCCCGCGACGCGTCGCGCGGCAGGCGGATCCGGACCTGGTTGCGTGGCGAACGTCACGTCGGACGGCTTGACGCCCGGCAGGCCGCCACTCGCGAGCAGTCGCATCGCGGTGGCGCGCGACATCCCCTCCCCGAAGCGGACGACGAGCTGGCCGTCCTCGCGCGACATCGATGCGACGCCGGCCGCCTCGGCGGTCAGGCGCAGCTCGGCGACCTCGACCAGACGGAGGACCGGCGGCCGGCATCGGCCCGAAGCGATCCGTCAGCTCCTGGCGGAACGCGGCCAGATCGCCGCCGGTCCGGGCTCGGGCCAGCCGGCGGTACAGCTCGAGCTTCTGGGCCTCCTCCGGCACGTAGTCGTCGGGCAGGTGGGCCTCGACCGGCAGATCGACCACCGCCTGCGGCCGCTCGACTCGCGGCGGGCGGTCCTCGCGCAGGGCCTTGCGCTCCTCGACCGCCTCGGCCAGCAGGCGCGAGTAGAGATCGAACCCGACCGCGGCCATGTGCCCTGACTGCTCGCCGCCGAGGATGTTGCCGGCGCCCCGGATCTCGAGGTCGGCGAGCGCGATCTGGAAGCCCGCACCGAGCTCCGACGCGTTGAAGATCGCCTGGAGCCGCTTGCGCGCCTCCTCGCTCATCCGCTCGCGGCGGCGGTACAGCAGGTAGGCGTACGCCCGCCGCGACGACTGCGTCCGACGCGACCGCGGAGCTGGTAGAGCTGGGCGAGGCCGAGCGTGTCGGCGCGGTCGATGACGATCGTGTTCGCGTTCGGGATGTCGAGCCCGGACTCGATGATCGTCGTGCACACGAGGACGTCCGCCTCGCCGGCGGCGAACGTGATCATCACGCTCTCGAGGTGACCCTCGGCCATCTGCCCATGACCGACGACGAACCGGGCGCCGGGCAACATCCGCCGGAGCTGCTCGGTCTGGGCCTCGATCGTCTCGACCCGGTTGTGGACGAAGAAGACCTGGCCGCCCCGATCGAGCTCGCGCAGGATCGCGTCGCGGACGAGCCCGGCCGACGCCTCGGCGACCCGCGTCTGGATCGGCAGGCGGTCCTCCGGCGGCGTCTCGATCACCGACATGTCGCGGACGCCGGCCAGGGCGAGGTTGAGCGTCCGCGGGATCGGCGTCGCGCTGAGGGTCAGGACGTCGACCTCGCGCCGGAGCTGCTTGAGCTTCTCCTTGGCGGCGACGCCGAACCGCTGCTCCTCGTCGACGACGACGAGGCCGAGGTCGCGGAACCGGACGTCCTTGCTGAGGAGCCGGTGGGTGCCGATCACGAGGTCGACCGACCCGTCGGCGAGACCGTCGATCGTCGTCGCCTGCTCGCGGGCCGCGACGTAGCGCGACAGCAGCCGGACCTTGAGCGGGAATGCGGCGAAGCGCTGGCCGAACGTCTGGTGGTGCTGCGCGGCGAGGACGGTCGTCGGGACGAGAACCGCGACCTGCTTGCCGTCCTGGATCGCCTTGAACGCGGCCCGCAGGGCGACCTCCGTCTTGCCGTACCCGACGTCGCCGACGACGAGCCGGTCCATCGGCCGGCCGGCCTCCATGTCGAGCTTGACCTCCGTGACCGCCCGGAGCTGGTCGGGCGTCTCCTCGTACGGGAAGCTCGCCTCCATCTCGGCCTGCCACGGCGTGTCGGGCGCGAACGAGTGACCGGGCGCGTTCGCGCGCGAGCGCGTACAGCGTCAGGAGCTCCTCGGCGAGGTCGGCGACCGCCTTCCGGACGCGCTGCTTCGTCCGGAGCCACTCGGTGCCGCCGAGCTTGGAGAGCTGGGGATGCTCGGCGCCGCTGTACCGCGAGATCCGGGTGATCTGCTCGACGGGGACGAAGATCTTGTCGGTGCCGGCGAACGTCAGCTCGAGATAGTCGCGGTCCTCGCCCTCGGCCGGGTTGCCGCGCCGGAGCATCCGCTCGTAGCGGGCGACGCCGTGGTCGATGTGGACGACGAGGTCGCCCGGCGTCAGGCGCTCGAGGATGTCGCGCGGCACGACCCGCCGCATCGCCTTCGGGCGGCGGACCCGGACGCTGCCGAACAGCTCGCGGTCCGTGACGAACACGAGGCCGTCCGGGCCGCCGGCGAACCCGCCGTTCAGGCTCCGTTCGACCAGCGCGATCGCGCCCGGCGGTGGGGCGTCCGGGGCGTGCACGACCGCGACGGGATGACCCGCCTCCTCGAGCAGCTCGGCGAGGCGCGGCGCCTGGTCGCTGGCAAGGACGATCCTGGCGTCGTCGGCCTGCCAGCGGTCGACCGCCGCGGCGACGCCGGCCGCGCGGGTCACCGGCGAGCTGCGGCTCGCGCCAGCCGAACGGGTCGCCGGAGCTCAGGCCGCGGGCGGCCAGTGCCGCGGCCTCCGGCATCTCGGATTCCCACGTGAGCTCGAGCGTCCGGCTGCCGACCAGGCGGGTCTTCCACTCGCGCGGCCCGAGGTACGTCGACGGCCAGTCCTTCGGCAGGTCGCCGCTCGCGATGAGCTCGGCGCGGCGCTCGTCGGCCTGGCGCCAGAGGAAGTCGGCGGCATCGGCGATCTCGGCCGGCTCGTCGAGGACGAGGAGCGTCGACGGCTCGAGGTGGTCGAAGCCGGTCGCCGGCGCGAGGTGGGCGGCCCAGACCTCCGCCGCGTCGCCGACGTTGAGGGCCCGGCTCGCGGCATCGTCCATCTTCGCGGAGGTCGTGCCGTTGCCGCCGAGCGCGGTGTCGTCGCCCTCGAACCGGGCAAGATCCGCCGCGAGGCGCTCGGGAAGCTTCCCGCCGCCCCGCTTCGCTCCCAGACTCGTGCGAAGCGCGGCCGATCCCCCGTGCGGCGCCAGGAACTCCGACGCGGGCAGCAGCACCGCCTCCTCGAGCGGTCCGACGGTCCGCTGGTCGGTCGGATCGAACGCCCGCAGCGAGTCGATCTCGTCGCCGAAGAACTCGATCCGGACGGGAAGGCTCGCGGACGGCGGGAACACGTCGACGATCCCGCCCCGCCGGGCAAACTCGCCCCGGCCGGCAACCTCCGAGGCCGGCGTGTAGCCCAGGGCGAGGAGCTCGTGCAGCAGGGACTCGGGACGGAGGCGGCTGCCGACTTCGGAGTCGGCGCGCCTCGCTCGGGAGGTCGTCCGGCGCGATCGTGTGCTGGAGGAGGGCCTGGACGCTCGCGACGAGGATCCGGGCGCCGCCGCTGCGCCACGCCGACAGGGCCGCGACGCGGGCCGCGGTCTCGTCGGCGACGAGCTCGCTGCGCTCGTAGGCGAGGGCCGTCCGCGGCTCGAGGACGACGACGAGGGCGGGGTCGCCGAGCCAGGCAGCGAGCTCCTCCGCGACGCGATCGCCGATCTCCGCGTCGCGGGCGATCCACGTCAGGCGCTCGCCAGCGGCAACGCCGGCGAGGGTGGCTGCGAGGAAGGACTTCGCCCCGTGCGGGACGGAGCTCAGGCCGACGTGGCGGCCCGCGCGGCGGGGAGCCGCACGGCCGTTGCCATCCGCGGCCGGCGGCCTGGGCCGCGGATGGCACCGGCGACGCGAGTCGGGCCCGGAGGTCCGCGAACGAGCCCGTGGCGGCCAGGAGCGGCGGCAGCGCCGACAGGTCCGGTTGGCGCCGGCCGGCGCCGGTGCCACTCCCCGACGAGGCGCTGCTCGACGCGGCGAGGCGTCGATCTCGGCCGCGCTTGCCGCGCAGCGTCGGGCCGGCCGTCACTCGGCGTCCTCACGCCGGAGGACTCGCCGCCAGCCCGTCTTCGTGCGGCGGACGCCGGCATCGTCGGGCGGACCGTCGACTGCCCCGGGAGCGGCGAGGCGCGTCTCGTCGGCCGGCCGGAGCTCGAACATGTTGAACCGGTTCGCCGCCTTGGACGTCCCGTGGCGGGCCCACTCCTCGACGGCGTCGGCCGCCGCCTCGAGCAGGCCGTCGAGGCGCTGCCGCTCGTCGGGCTGGAACTCGTTGAGCACGTGGTCCTTGAACCGGTGATCGGGCGGCCCGATCCCGATCCGGAGACGGCTGAACTTCTCGGTCCCGAGCTCGCCGATGACCGAGCCGAGGCCGTTGTGTCCGCCGGGCCCGCCGTTCTCCCGGAACCGGAGCTTGCCGAACGGCAGCGCGAAGTCGTCGGCGACGACGAGCAGGTCGTTGAGCGGCGCGTGCTCACGAGCGAGGACCTTCCGGACCGCCAGTCCCGAGTCGTTCATGAAGGTCAGCGGCTTGACGATGGTCAGGTCGAGGCCGCGGAACCGGCCCATGGCGATCGAGGCCGCATCACGGGTCCGGCCCTTGCCGTCCCAGCCGGCCCGATCGGCGATCCGGTCCAGGACCATCCAGCCGATGTTGTGACGCGTCTTCTCGTACTGCGAGCCCGGATTGCCCAGGCCGACGACGATCTTCACTCCGTCTCCCGGCGCCGCAGGGCGCCTCTCGATCGGCGTCCACAGCACGCCGAACGGGCCCGTTCCCGTCGCGGGAGGGCCCGCAGCCATGGTACCAGCGCGGCCCGGACCGGACCCGCGAGCTCACGGTCGCCCGGCGGTCGCCCCGGCCGTCGCCCCGCCGCCGCCGCCGCCCGGTGCCGAGGCGCACCGGTGAAGCCGCCGGCGGTCCCCGATGGCTTCGGTTGGGATGGTCTCGGGCGACGGCGACGTGCGAGACTCTTCGTTCCGCTCCGGTTCGGAGCCGCTCGCCATGGGCGCGCCGGGGCAAGTCGAAGGGACCTCGACGATGCCTCCTGCCCCGCGCCTCGCCGCCCCGCTCCAGTCCGGACCCCGCCGTCGCGGTCTGTTCGGCGCCATCATGGCGTCCGCCGTCCTCCTGATGTCGGCCGTGGGGCCGACGACGGCCGCGCCCGCCGCGAAGACGTCGGCGTGGTCCGCCAGCACAGAACGGGCACAGACGACCCGCAGCGTCGCGTCCATCCGGGACGCGGCCAAGGCCGCCGTCGGAAGCCCGCGCAACGTCACGGCCACACCACGGCCGCTACGGAGCGTCAAGCTCGACCGTCCCGCTGCGTCGGCCGACGCGACAAGACTCCCCAGGCAGCCCGCCTCCGTGACGCCGGCACGGCCGGCCACGGCGCCCGCTGCGGCGCCGGCCGCCGTGCCGCAGGCCGAATCGGGTCCTCCGGTCGAGGTCCTGCAGGAGTTCGCCGGGATGACCCAGAGTGAGGGCGGCGGCTTCGATCCGCCCGACCCGTGGGTCGCGGTCAACACCACCTACGTCGTCCAGTCCGTGGATTCGACGGTTCGCATCTCGAATCGATCGGGTGTGGCGGTCGCGTCGGTTCCGACCTGGTCGCTCTTCGACCTCGCGGTCGGACAGTCGCCGGCCGACACCCGCGTCATCTGGGACGCGACCCACGGCCGCTGGCTCGCGACGACCATCAGCACCAATGCCGGCCTCACCGACAACTTCCTGCACCTGGCCGTGTCCGATGGCGCCGATCCGACGGGCGGCTGGCGGATCTTCTCGATCGACTTTGACGACGATCAACCCGAGTATCCGTCGATTGCCTCGTCGAACGACAAGGTCGTCGTGACGGACAACCTGTTCGACACCACGTCGACGCCGATCGGGGCCGACATGCACACGTGGACGTGGGCGTCGATCCTGGCCGGAGGCAGCCCCACCCACAACCCGTGCACCACGGACGACTCGCGGTTCAACGCCCGCGCCGCCCAGGTGCTCTCGTCCAGCAACGACGTCCATCTCATCATGGAAGCCGTCCCGAGCGGCGACCAGTGGTACTCCCGCGTCACCGGCGCGGGCACGTGCGCCCAGATCGTCGACGACACCCACCTGAGCCTCCTGGAGACGTTCAAGGTGCCGCCGGCTCCGCGTCAGCTGACCGCCGACACGATCACGGATGTCGTCGACGAGCGGCCCACCGATGCGCTCTGGCAGAACGGCAACATGTGGTGGGTCAGCTCCTATCCCTGGTCGTACGACGGTGGGGCCACGTTCAACTCGGCCGTCGTCCTGTGGAACGTCACCACGACCGCGACCGGCGCCCCGGTCAATCCGTCCGCCCAGTCGGTCGCCAACGGCGACGGCTTCGACTCGTTCATGGGCGCCATCGGGATGAGCCGCAACGGCACCCTGTTCACGGTCTACTCGCAGTCGTCGGCGACGAACTTCCCCTATCTGCTGGCCGACCAGATCGCCCCGGGCCTCTATCTCGGTGGACCCATCGAGCTTGACTATGGCGACGCGCCGGCAACCAGCGAGCGCTGGGGCGACATCGCGGGGATCGCCATGGACCCGGTTGGCACCGGCACGGTCTGGGCGACCCACCAGGTCCCGGCTCTCGACGGCACATGGCGCACGGACGTCGTGCGGCTCGTGGCGGACGGCGACAGCCCGACCGTACCCGGCACGCTGACGTCCACGCTGGTGTCCCCATCCGACCTCCTGGCCACGATCCCGGTCAAGCTGACCTGGGGTGCCTCGACGGACGCCACGAGCGGCGTGGCGCGCTACGAGATCGCCCAGAGCATCGACGGCGGCGCGTTCGGCGCCGTCACGCCGTTGACCGCGACGACGACCACCCGCCAGCTCCAGTTCAACCACACCTACCAGTTCCGGGTCCGGGCCGTCGACACGGCCGGGAACGCCAGCGCCTACCGGACCGGAACGACCATCCGGCCATACCTCTATCAGCAGACTTCGGGCACCGTCTACGGCGGGACCTGGGGCACGGCCAGCAACGCGTCGTACTCGGGCGGTAGCGAGCGGTACTCGACGATCGCCGGCAGGTCCGCCACGTTCACCGCGACCAATGCCCGATCGATCGGCTTCGTCACGACGAAGTCCGCATCGCGCGGCGTCTTCAAGGTGTACGTCGACGGCGCGTACAAGGGCCTGCTCAGCAGCTACAACGCGACCACGAAGTTCCGCCAGGTCGTCTACCAGTTCACGTGGTCGACGCCCGGAACTCACAAGATCAAGATCGTGGTGAACGGCACCGCCGGCCACCCGCGCGTGGGCGTGGACGCCTGGGTCGTCCTCCGCTGACCACGATCGGCTCGTCAACTCGAGGACGAGCCCGCCACCATCGCGACCGCGCTCGATGCCGGCGTCCAACGGGCGCCGGCATCGTCCGTGCGTGCTCGGATGAACCCACCCGGCGTGGCGCGGCTACTGACAGGGTGACCACGCCGCATCCAGGTCGCCCTCGCCGATGTCGCCAACGATGCCCATCGAGCTCGATCGACGGAGCTCCGAGCCGCTCTACCGACAGGTGGCCGCCAGCCTCCGCCGGGCGATCGACGACGGCCGCCTCCGGCCCGGCCAGCGGGTCGCCAGCGTCCGCCTTCTGGCCGGTCAGCTCGGGCTCGGACGCCTGACCGTCGCGACCGCGTACGAGCAGCTCGCCGCCGAGGGCTATCTCGTCGGCCGGGTCGGGTTCGGGACGATCGTCGCGCCCGAGCCGCCGACGACCGAGGTCCACGACGCACCGTTCGGCCAGCGGAAGGGTCCACCGCAATCGGCGCCCGTCCGGTTGCCGGCGTTGCGCTCGCTGCCATCCACGCCGCGGAGGGCAGATGTCGGCGCCGCCCAGCGCGGCTCGTCGAGCGCCCGGTTCGACCTCCGCAGCTCGGCCGCCGCGGGTTGGAGCGGTGGCGGTGGTGGCGATGGCGGCGCGGGACGAGCCGAGGGCCTCGCGGTCGGCGCGGCGCTCGAGCGGCTCCTGCGCGACGAGTTCCGACGGGTGGCCGAGCGCGGCGGCGGCGGCGAGATCGAGGATCCGGCCGGCGACGCGCGGTTGCGGGCCGTGATCGCCGCCCATCTCCGCGCGACGCGCGCCGCCCGTTGCGAGCCGGAGCAGGTCGTCGTCCTGTCGGGCGCCGTGATCGGGTTCGGGGTGATCGGTCGGCTGTGGCTCGGCGAGGGCCGGCGGCTCGCGGCCGAGGATCCCGGTGATCCCCAGGTCCGGCGGGCCCTCCTCGCGAGTGGCGGCCAGGCGGTCGCGGTCCCGGTCGATCGACACGGCCTGCGGGCGGACGTCCTGCCGGACGGGGTCGAGGTCGTCGTCGTCGCGCCGACGGTCCAGGTCCCGACCGGGGCCACGATGCCGCTCGCCCGGCGCCTGCGCCTTCTCGCCTGGGCAACCGCCCGCGGCGCGCTGATCGTGGAGGACGGCCGGCTCGACGACTTCCTCCTCCGATCGACACCGCAGCCGTGCCTCCAGGGACTCGACAACGACGGGCGAGTGATCCATGTCGGGTCGTTCGAGACGCTTCTCCACGGCGGGATCCGAACCGCCTTCGCGATCCTGCCCCCGGCGCTCGTCGAGCCGTTCGTGGCCGGCCTCGAGGCCTTCGATCCGGGAGCGTCGCCGGTCCAGCAGCGGGCGCTCGGGCGGTTCCTGGCCGACGGGCTGCTCGACCGCCACGTGGCCCGCGTCCGACGGGTGCTGCTCGACCGCCAGAACGCGGCGCTCGCGTCGATCGAGCGTGAGCTCGGCTGGCTCGGCGACGCGCACGCGGCGAGCGGAGGCACCCGGCTGATCGTGACGATCGAGGATCCCGCGTGGACCGCATCCGACGTCGTGCAGGTCGCCGCGAGCGCGGGCATCGCGATCGACTCGCTCGAGCCCGCCCGGGTCCAGTCGGCGGCGGACCGCGAGCTCATCATCGACTACGGCCGTCTCGAGCCGCTCGAGCTCCGGTCGGCCCTGCGCCTGCTGGCCCGAGCCCTCCGGGGCGCGTCGCCGGCCCGGCCAACGCCGGCCCGCTCTGTGCCGGCCTCGACCGGGCGAGTCTTCCGGGGCATCGCCGCCCGGGCTTGAGTCCGATGCCCTGACGGCGCTAGCGGCCGATGGCGAGCAGCTCCTGCTCCAGGGCCCGCATCGCTCGTTCCTCGGCCGGCTCGGCGTGGTCCCAGCCGCAGACGTGGAGTGCTCCGTGGGTCACCAGCAGGCGCAGCTCGTCAGCCGTCGACCAGCGGACGTCGCCGGTCTGGCCGCCGCGACCGGCTGCCGCCTGTTCCGCGGCCCGCTCGACCGAGATCACGATGTCGCCGAGGTGGACGCGCCGGCCGGGCGGGCCGGCGAAGAAGGCGGCGTCGCCCGGCCGCGGCCGCGGGCCGCGATCCGTGTCTCCATCGTGCGGCGGGAACGCCTCCGCCGGGAGGAGCGGAAAGGAGAGGACGTCGGTCGGGCCGGCCGTCCCGAGATGGGCCTCGTTGAGGCTGGCCAGCTCAGGATCGTCGGCCATGATCAGCCCGATCGACGCCGGTTCCGGCGCGCCGCCGGCCACGAGCGCGGCCGCGATCGCCCGACACAGCGGAGCCGTTGCGACCGGTCGCCGGCCACCGTGGGCATCGACCACGGCGGCGCGGATCGTGACGTCGATCCGCCACGAGCTGACGTAGACCGCGGTCACGCCCCGCTGCCGCTCCCCGTCCCCGTCCCGCGCCGCGACTCGAGCTCGACCACCTTGTTCTGGGGATACGCGATCCGCTGGTGGTACATCCCGAGCAGCTGCTGGACGAACGCCTCCTTGGCCTTCTCGACGTCGCGCAGGGTCAGGTCGCATTCGTCGAACTGGCCGTCCTGCATCCGCTCGTCGATGATCCGCGCGACCATCGCCCGGATCGCCGGCTCGTCGCGTGACGCGAGCGACCGGACCGAGGCCTCGACGCCGTCGGCGAGCATGATCAGGGCCGCCTCCTTGGACTGCGGCTTCGGGCCGGAGTGGCGGAACTTGCGCTCGTCGACCGTCGCGGCCGCGCGGGCGCCCTCGGCCGTGTGCGGCCCGCCGTAGGGCTCGGCCGCGTTGCCTTTCGCTCGGGCGTAGAAGTAGCTCATGATCGCGGTCCCGTGGTGCTGCGGGATGAACGCGATCAGGTTCTTCGGGAGCTTGGCCTTGTAGGCGATATCGATCCCGTCGGCCGTGTGCTGCTTGAGGATCTGGGCCGAGGTCTCCGGATCGAGCTGGTCGTGGACGTTCTCGCCGCCCGCCTGGTTCTCGATGAACGCGCCCGGGTTCGAGAGCTTCCCGACGTCGTGATAGTAGGCCGCCACGCGGGTCAGCAACGGATCGGCGCCGATCGCCTCCGCCGCCCGCTCGGCGAGATTGCCGACCATCAGCGAGTGATGGTAGGTGCCGGGCGTCTCGACGAGAAGCCGGCGCAGGAGCGGCTGCGACGGGTTCGCGAGCTCGAGCAGCTGGAAGACCGTCAGGATCCCGAAGACGCTGCCGAACACGGCGAACGTGCCGACCGCGGCGACCGACGAGCCCGCGGCGGACAGGATCGAGGCCCCCATCAGCTCGATGACGCCGCGGGCGTCGTGGACCCCGAGGAATCCGAACATCGCCACGACGAGGACGTTGACGATCGCGACCAGCAACCCGGCCTGGACGAAGACCTGGAAACGGTCGCCGCGGCGGATCCCCACGATGCCCGCCATCCCGCCGAGGAAGATGTAGGCCATCAGCTCGAGCGAGCCCTGGGTGCCGTTCACCGCGCCACCGATCAGGGCGATCATCGCGATCACGATCGTGGCCACGCTCGCGTCGAGCAGGATCGCGAGGAGCATGCCCACGGCCGCGGTCGGCAGGATGAACGGGAGGCCGGCCCGGCCCGCGGTGAGCTTCAGCAGGAGCGTCATCCCGACGACGATCAGGCCGATCAGGACCAGCGCGTTCGTGCGGTGCCAGAGCTGTCGCCGGAACCGCCAGACCCAGCCGAGCAGGATCCCCACGACCAGCGCCGACAGCAGGAACCAGCCTCCGAGGCGGGCGAAGTCGGGCCGGGATTCGGTCAGCCCGAACTGCTGGATCGCCTCCAGGATCTCGGGGGTGATCCGCTGGCCCTTCTGGACGATCGTCTCGTTCTGCTTGTAGTCGACGCTGACCGGCGTGACGGCCCGGGCCGCGTCCTCTTCGGCGAGGCTCGTCAGCTCCTTGCTGTACGACGAGTTGGCGACGATCAGCGGGGAGATGATCTCGGCCGCGAGGGCCGCTTCGTTGGCATCGAGGTTGCCGCCCATCTCGAGCGGCAGGTCGGCCCGCGTCTGCTCGACGTCGATGTCCTTGAGCTCGCCGCGTTCGATCCGATCGAGGACCCGCGAAGCCTCGGCCCTGACGGCGTCCCAGCGCTCCGCCGTGAGGTTCTGGAGCGTCGTCCGAGCGGTCGCGCTGAGCGACGGAATCGCGTCTGCGAGCAGGGTCTCCCGCTCCTCCTGCGGCGTCTCGGGCTCGAATGCCGTGTCGACCTTCGCCACCCGGCCCGTGAGCTGGAGAGCCTGGGCATTCGCGATCCGGAGGGCCTTCTGCGCTCCCCAGTCGTAGACCGGCTTGACGTCCTTGATCGCCGCGGCGCGCTCGGCCTCGGTCGCGACCTCGCTGATGTAGCTCTGGGTCCGCGGCGCGACGATGTTCGACGGCGCGACGTCGCCGGCCCGGATCACGAGCGGCTCGGGCACGAGATCGAGGGCAAAGATCGCCGTCATCGAAGCCACGAGCAGCACGGCCCCGACCATCAGACGCCGCAGGTCGCGTCGCGTGAAGGTCGAGCTGATCGTGGTCAGGCGCTGGGTCAGCATGGTCCTCGGGTCGAGGGCGAGCCCGGCGTGGGCTCAGCCGGCTCCGTGCGGGCCGGTCGTGTCGTGACCGGCGAGATCGGCCCGGGCGAGGGCCTGGGCGACGAGCTCCGAGACGCGCCGGCCGTCGGCCCGGCCACGCGTCCGCGGCGACAGCCAGCCCATGACCTTGCCCAGGTCGCGGGCATTGCTGGCCCCGGTCGCGGCGACCGCCTCGCCGACGAGGGCCTGGATTGCGGCGTCGTCGAGCTGTTCGGGGAGGTACTCGGTGAGGATGGCGATCTCGGCCTCCTCCTTCGCGACGAGGTCCTCGCGATTGCCCTTGCGGAACGCGTCGACCGACTCGCGGCGCGTCTTCACCTCGCGGGTCAGGACCGCCGTGACGTCGTCGTCGGACAGTTCGCGACGGTCCTTCTTCTCGACGGCATAGACCGCGTTCTGGGCCATCCGCAGGACGTCGCGACGCAGCGCGTCACCGCTCCGCATCGCAGCGGTGACGTCGGCCCGGATTCGGTCGCGAAGGGACACCGGAATGGCTACCTCGGGCGGGGGCGGGCGCGTGGCCGGGTCAGCGGCCGACGGCTCGAGAACGCCCTTGGGGACGCGGGACGAGCGCGTCATGCGACGCGCGGAGCCTGATCGGCTCAGCCGGCCTGCGTTCGGGCGTTCTTCTTGCGCTTGGCTTCCTTGCGCTTGCGCTTCACGCTCGGCTTCTCGTAGTGCTCGCGACGGCGAGCCTCGGCGAGGATGCCGGACTGCTGGATCTTCTTGTTGAAGCGACGCAGGGCGCTTTCGAACGTCTCGTTCTCACCCACTCGGACTTCTGCCAATCCCGGTTCACCTCCTCCGGCTCGGGTCTCGTCTCCATCCTGGTCGGGCGGAGCCGCCGCCGACACGGATCGCCCGCCGCCACGGGGCGGCAGGGCCGCCGGAGCATAGCCGAGGCTCGGAAGACGGTCAATCGCGCCGGAACGGGTTGTGGGCGCGCTCGGCGGCATGTGTGCGAGCGCGGCCTCACGCCACCTCGTGCGGCCCGGTCCACCCGCCCGAGGATGAGAGCTTCAACTGCCCCGTCCCTCTCCAGTGCCTCTACCATCGCTCAACCATGAGTGATCAAGGTGTCGCGGCGGCGAGCGCGGTCGCGAACGCCGGCACGACCGGCGCAACTGGCGGGACCGGCACGACGACGGCCGAGCCCCAGACCCTCCTCGACCTGCTCGACGAGGCCATGACGCGCTTCGCCGATCGGCCGGCCCTCGGGCTGTGGCACGACGACGGCTCGGCCACGACGTGGACCTACCGGGAGCTCGACCGGCGCAGCCGCCTTGCTGCCTGGCGCCTGCGCGAGCAGCTCGGCCTCCAGCCCGGCGACCGGATCCTGACCTGGGGCCCGTCGGAGCCGGCCCTGCCCGCTGCCTACTTCGGGGCGATGCGCGCGGGCCTGATCCTGGTCCCGCTCGACCTGCGGATGAGCTCGGACGCGATCCAGGGAATCGTCGCCCGGGCCGAGCCGCGGCGGCTCGTTCTCGGCACCGGGCGTGACGCGCCGGACACCGCCTCCGCCGGCCTCGGCGATTTCCCGATGACGACGCTCGACGATCTTGTCGCGGACCCGGACGACATGATGATCGCGGCCGACTGGGCGGTCCAGATCGAGAGCTGGCCGCGGCCCCGCCCGGACGACGTCTGGGACCTGATCTTCACGTCGGGCACGACCGGCACCCCGAAAGGCGTGATGGTCGCCCACGACAACCTGCTCGCCACGTTGTCGGCCATCAACCGCGTGCTGCCGCCGCTCGAGCACCGGGTCGTGAGCGTGCTGCCCCTGAGCCACCTGTTCGAGCAGGCGATCGGCTTGATCTACGCCCTGTCTGTCGGGGCCGACATCCTCTACGTCCGGAGCCGCAACCCACGGATCCTGTTCGAGGCGCTCCGGACGCACCGCGTCACCAGCATGATCGCCGTCCCCCAGGTGCTCGACCTCTTCTGGGGCGCGATCGAGCGCGAGGCCGACAAGTCCGGCCGGCGGGCCCTCTTCGATCGCCTCCGACGGATCGCCCGACATCTCCCCTATCGCCTCCGCCGCCTGATCTTCCGGAGCGTCCACCGCCGGCTCGGTGGCGGACTGCGGCTCTTCGTGAGCTCGGGCGCCTTCCTGCCGCCGGCCCTGCAGCAGTCCTGGGAGGACCTCGGCGTGATCGTCGTCCAGGGCTACGGCAGCAGCGAGAACGGCTTCGGGACGTGCACCACGCCCGAGGACCACGGGCTCGGGACCGTCGGCCGGCCGATGCCGCCGGTCGAGCTCCGGGTCGCCGACGACGGCGAGGTGCTCTTCCGCGGGCCGACCCTGTTCAAGGGCTACTGGCGGGATCCCGAGGCGACGGCCAGGGCCGTCGACGCCGACGGCTGGTACCACACCGGCGACATCGGCCATCTCGATCCGACCGGGCGGCTGATCCTGAGCGGCCGGACGAAGGACCGGATCGTGCTGCCGAACGGCTTCAAGGTCTACCCGGAGGACCTCGAGAACGCGCTCCGGATCGCCGGCGTCCGCGATGCGATCGTCATCGAGACGGCGCCCGGCCGGATCGAGGCGGTCGTCCTCCTCACGGGCGTCGGCGCCGCGGACGCGGCCGCTGCGAAGCCGATCGTCGACGCCGCCGTCCGGTCGGCGAACGCGAGTCTCGGGCCGCAGCAGCGGATCGTCGGCTGGCGGCTCTGGCCCGAGGACGATTTCCCGCGGACCCACACCCTCAAGATCCGGCGCGACCCGATCCGAGCGTGGGCCGGCGGCGAGCCCGAGGCGGGGGCGCCCAGGGTGCCCGCCTCGCCGTCCTCAACGGACCCAGGCGAGCCCGCGGTCAGTTCGGGACGCTGAACCCGACGCCGAGCGTCCCGAGCACGGCCGCGACGACGCCCGGGGTCCGGTCCGCCGTATCCGACGGCGACCACGAGTACAGGATCAGCGTCGGGCCGACCTGGCGCAGGACGTGCTGGGCATCGCGTGGGAAGTTGACGCGGGCCGGTCCCGTGCCGAGGAATCCCGCCTCCTCGTTGCCGGCGTCGACCGCGGCGGCCGCGTCGGGGAACTCGTAGACGACGATGTAGCCCGAATCGGGCCGGTCCGGCACGAGGACCTGGTAGACGGCCCGCGGGGCGTCGCGGAGCCGACCCGACTCTGGTGGCCGGTAGGGCGTCCCGGCATCGGCGAACTGGATCCGGATCGATGAGATCGAGGCGAGGGCCGCCGCGATCTCGCCCCGGGTCTGGGCCACGGCCCCGGTCACCGGCGTCACCGGTCCGACCGACGCGACCGGCAGCGACGCCGGGGTGTCGTCGGCACCGATCCCGCAGCCGGCCACGAGGGCGGCAGCGGAGACCACGGCGAACACGACGGCGAGGCGCAGCCGGACCGTTCGAGCCACGGCCGTCATCCCGGCGGCCAGTCGAACGAGCGTCCGCCCATCAGGTGGAAGTGGAGGTGGTCCACCGACTGGCCACCCCAGCGCCCGATGTTGCTGACGATCCGATAGCCGTCGCCGGCGATGCCGGCGTCGCGGGCGATCCCGGCCAGAATCGCGAACATCCGGCCGAGGAGCGGGCCGTCCGCGTCGGTCAGGTCGGCGGCCGACGGGATGTGCTCCTTGGGGATGACGAGGACGTGGGTCGGGCTGCGCGGGGCGATGTCGTGGAACGCGAGCACGAGATCCTCGTCGGCCACGGTTCGGGCCGGTAGCTCACCGCGCACGATCCGGCAGAACAGGCAGTCGGCTTGAGCCGTGCGGTCAGCGGGCATGGAAGGCAGCTCCGGGATGCGGCGACACCGTCAGGATGGGGCCGATCACCCGATCGCGCCGGGCCGGGTCCACGGCATCGATCCGGACCCGACCGATGGCGTTCTCGAGCAACGCGTCGGCATGAGGCGGCGCAGCGACCGAGGTGTAGTCCGCCGCGTGACCCACCCACCGGCCGTCGTCGAGGCGCGTTTCGAACAGCACCTCCGCGACGGTTCCCACCCGGCTCGCCGCCCAGCGCTCGCGCGCGTCAGCGGCCACCGCCAGCAGCTCGGCCGCGCGCTCCTTCTTCGTGGCCTCGTCGACCTGGCCCGCCATCCGGGTGGCCGGCGTTCCCGGCCGGGCCGAGTAGCGGAAGGCGTGGAGTCCCGCGAAGCCCATCGCGCGAATGAACGCCAGCGACCGAGCCCAGGACGCGTCGTCCTCGGTCGGGAAGCCGACGATCGCGTCGGCGTGGATCGCGGCGCCGGGCAGCGCCTCTCGGACCTGCTGGACCACGCTGCCGTACTCCGAGGAGACGTAGCGCCGGCCCATCCGCCGGAGCACGCCGTCGTCGCCCGATTGGAGGGGCAGGTGGAGGTGCGGCATGGTCCGCGGCGCCCCGTCGGCCCACACGCGGAGCAGCTCGCCGTCGACGTGTTGTGGCTCGATCGAGGAGATCCGGATCCGTTCGACGTCCGTCTCGTCGAGCAGCCGCCGGACGAGCCCGGCGAGCGTCAGGGCCGACCGCCGGTGGGCGCCCCGGAACCCGCGCTCGGACGAGCCGCCGTCGTAGGTCCCGATGTTGATCCCGGTCAGGACGATCTCGCGGTGGCCGGCCCCGAGGGCTCGGCGGACGTCGCCGAGCACGACCTCCGGGGCCAGGCTCCGCTCCGGCCCACGGGCGGCCGGGATGATGCAGTAGGTGCAGAAGAAGGAGCAGCCGTCCTGGACCTTGACGAACGCCCGGGTCCGCTCGACGGACGCCCGGTCGTCGGCGATCCCCTCGACCGCGACGCCCGACAGGGTCGGCAGGGCTCGGCCGACGAGCACCCTTCCCGGCGCCTCCGCTGCGCCCGCCGGCCCGAGGAGCTCGTCGAGCTCGGCCAACAGGGCGTCCTTGGAGCGGTTGTCGACGAGTCGCGCGGCCGGGTCGGCGGCGGCGAACGCGTCGCGCCCGACCTGGACGGAGCAGCCCGTCACGACGATCGGCGCACCCGGGCTCGCCCGCCGGGCCCGCCGGACGGCATGGCGCGACTTGGCGTCGGCCTCCGCGGTGACCGTGCAGGTGTTGACGACGACGAGGTCGGCGGGCCGATCGCCGTCGACGATCGCGATGCCGAGCTCGCGGAGCCTGCGCGCCGCGCCCTCCATCTCGGCCTGATTGACCTTGCAGCCCAGGTTCGCGATCGCCGCGGTCCGGATCGGGCGACGCTCCGTGTCCGCGACCACGTCAGGCCCTCACCACAGCCGCGGCTTCGTGCTCATCAGGAACCCGATCGTCCCGACGAGGGCCGCCATCGCGTAGCTGACGTAGCGCTGGCGCTTGGCCCGCTCGAGCCAGAGCCGGTCGTCGGCCGCTGCCCGGATCCCGACGAGGCGGCGCAGGTTCGGGCGCTGGACGAAGAAGGCGAGCAGGAGATTGGCTGCGTAGATCGTGAGCGCGACGAGCAGCCACGGCTGGCCGAGCAGCGATCCGCCGAGGGTGACGACGAGCCCGAGGCCGGTCAACGCCAGCCCGATCCCGATGATCAGCGTCCCGTGGGCCTGCATCCAGAGGAGGAACCGGACGACGGCGTTCGGGCTCTCCGCGGCCGCCCGCCGCGTGCGCAGGGCGAACGGCAGCAGGATCGACGGCAGGAACAGGCTCACGGCGAGCACGATATGGGTGACGAGGAGAATCGGGAACCAGGCCGGCATCCGATCGATTGTAGGGCGGGTCGGGGTCAGCGACCCTCAGCCGCGGACCGCCTCGAGCGCGACCCAGTCGCCCTCCACGGTTCGCTCCATCACCGCCAGGTCGACGGCCTCGAAGGCGGCCCGGACCTCCGCCTCGCGGTCGACGAAGATCCCCGACGCGAGCAGCACCCCGCCGGGCCGGAGCTCGTCGCGGAGCGGCGCGGCAAGGGCAATCAGGACCGAGGCGATCAGGTTCGCCAGGACGACGTCGTGGGCCGTTTCGCCCGACGGGAGGCTGCCGTCGCGGGCCGTGATCCGACCGGCCAGGCCGTTGCGGGCCGCGTTGGCGAGGGTCGCCTCGATCGCGATCGGGTCGGTGTCGACGCCCAGGACGGAGCGGGCATCCAGCTTCGCGGCGGCGATGGCCAGGATGCCGGAGCCGCAACCGACGTCCAGGATCCGGGCGCCGGCAACGAGGCCGCGATCGGCGGCCGCTTCGATTGCGGCCAGACACAACCGGGTCGTCGGATGGAGGCCGGTCCCGAACGCCATCCCCGGGTCGAGATCGAGCACGACATCGCCAGCGGCCGGCTGGTGGTCGCGCCAGGTCGGCCTGATGACGATCCGGCGCCCGACCCGCATCACCGGGAAGTGCGCCTTCCACGCCTCGGCCCAGTCGGCTTCGTGGACGATCCGCGTCGTCAGCTCGCCGATCGGGCGAAGTCCGAAGGCCTGGAGATGGCCGAGCGCCTCGGCGGCCTCGGCGGCGGCCCGCTCCGCCGCCGCCGGATCGCGGGCAGGGACGTACGCCCGGACGGTCGACGGCCGGGTCGGGTCGATCCGCGCGCCGAGGCCCTCCTCGACGAGCTCGAACGCCGGCTCGACGCTCGTTCCGCCGGGAGCGACCCGACCGAGGATCTCGGAGACGGCCTCGACGGCTTCGACGTCGACCTCCACCGACAGCTCCAGCCAGGCGCCGGTCCCGGGCGACGAGCTCACCGCGACCTCGGCCCCGGCATTGCCCTCAGCCAAGGGCGTCGCGGACCTTGTCGATGATCCCGCCGTGCTGCTGGGCGACCGTCTCGCCGGCGTCGGCAGCGTATTCGGCGAGCAGCTCGCGCTGGCGCTTCGACAGCTTCGCCGGGACGACGACGTTGACGAAGACGTGCAGATCGCCCTTCGAACCGGTCCGCCGGAGGTGCGGCACGCCACGCCCGCGCAGCCGGATCTCGGTGCCCGGCTGGGTGCCGGGCTTGACGTCCACCTGCTCGTCGCCATCGACGGTCGGGACCGCGATCGTCGTCCCGAGGGCGGCCTGGGCGATCGACACGTCGGCCTCGAAGTAGAGCTCCGTGCCCTCGCGGCGCAGCTCGGGATGGGGCGTGACGTGGACGGCCACGTAGAGCGAGCCGGCCGGTCCGCCGCGGACGCCGACCTCGCCCTCGTTCGAGAGCCGGATCTGATGCCCCTCGTCGATGCCGGCCGGGATCGACACCCGGAGCGTCCGCTGTGCGCTCCGTTCGACCCTCGCCGCGGCAGGTCTCGCACGGCTCGGTGACGAGCTTGCCCTCGCCATGGCACTTCGGGCAGGCCGTGACGTTGACCATCTGGCCGAGCATCGTCCGGCGCGTCGTCCGGATCTCGCCGCGGCCGCCGCAGTTGTCGCAGGCCACGGGCTGGGTGCCCGGCTTGGCGCCATTGCCCTTGCAGGTCTCGCAGGTGCCGTAGACCGGGAACTCGATCTCCTTGTCGGTCCCGCGGACGGCCTCCTCGAACGTGATCCGGAGGTCGTAGCGCAGGTCCGAGCCGGCCGTCGGGTGGCCGCGCCGCGTGCCGCCGGCGGCCGCTCCGCCGAAGAACGCGTCGAAGATGTCGCTGAAAGAGCCGAAGCCCGCCGGATCGAAGCCCGGACCGCCGTCACCGCCGAGTCCGGCCTTGCCGAACCTGTCGTAGGTCTGGCGGCGCTGGGGATCGGACAGGACCTGGTAGGCCTCGTTGATCTCCTTGAACTGCGCCTGGGCGCCGGGATCGGTGTTGACGTCCGGGTGCCATTGCTGGGCGAGCTTGCGGAATGCCTTCTTGATCTCGGCATCGGTCGCGGTTCGCTCGACCCCGAGGACGATGTAATAGTCGAGTTCGGTGGCCATCTGCGCGGCGAAGTCTACGGGAGGACCGTCGTTCTGGTGGCTACGATGCCGGGATGACCACCCTGCCTGACCTGCGGGTCGCTGCTCCGGTTCCGGCGGGCGCGCCGCGCCTGACGGTCGCCCTGACCTTCGACCACGACTCGATCTCGGATGGCGTCCGGCGTGGCGACTCGCCCGTGAAGCTCTCGCACGCCGAGTTCGGGGTCCGCGTGGGAGCGCCGCGGATCCTGGAGCTGCTCGCCGAACGCGGGATCGCATCCACCTGGTTCGTGCCGGGGCACACGCTCGAGACGTTCCCCGACTCGACGGCGGCGATCCTCGCCGGCGGCCATGAGATCGGCTGCCACGGGTGGTTCCACGAGGATGCCGCGACCCTGGCCCGCGGCGAGGAGCGCGAGCTGCTCGAGCGCTGTGCCGCGGCGGTCGAACGGGTGACCGGCGCCCGGCCGCGGGGCTGGCGGGCGCCGTACTGGTCGCTCGGCCCGGCGTCCCTCGAGCTGATCGAGGCGGCCGGGTTCGTCTACGAGTCGTCGCTCATGGCCGACGACTACCGGCTGTATCGCGTTCGCGTCGGCGACCGCCATTCGATCGCCGACGGATCGCGGTTCGGGCGGGAAGGGGCGCTCGTCGAGGTCCCGGTGTCGTGGGCGCTCGACGACTGGCCCCACTTCGAGCCGGCGGCGAGCGGCGACCGGGACGGGCTGTCTGCGCCCTCGAAGGTGCTTGAGATCTGGACCGAGGAGCTGCGCTACGCGTGGGCGCACGCCCCGGGCGGTCTGCTGACGATCACGATGCATCCCGAGTGCATCGGACGCGGCCACCGGATGGCGATGCTGGAGCGCTTCATCGACGCGGCCGGCGCGCTCGATGGCCTCGTGTTCGACCGCCTCGACCGGTATGTGGAGCGCTGGCTCGTCCCCGCCTGACGAGCGCTCAGTCGCGGTTCTTCGTCGTCGAGATGTCGACCTCGTTCCCGGCGGCGTCGGCGAGCGTCCACCACATCGGGGCGACGCCCCGGACGAGCCGGCCGCCCGCGGCGAGCGCGGCCTGTACGCGGGCCTCTGCCTGCTCGTAGGGCACCCAGACGGCGACGTGGATCGCGCCGCCACCGTCCGCACGTGGCTCATTCATCCCCTCGAACCAGAACGCCGGGCCGAGGTCGTGGCCGTCGACCAGGTCTTCCGCGGGGCTGTCTCGACGCGGCTCGTAGCCGAGCGCCGCGCGCCAGAACGGCATGATCGACGCCGTGTCCGGCCCGCCCGGGATGATGAGGATTCCCTGGATGGCGCTGGGATCGGGTTCGAGACCGTGTTCGCGGGCGATCCTCGAGATCGCTTGCGCGAGGTCGACATCACGAGCGCTCGGACCCCACCAGTCGTCGGCCTGGGTCAGCAGCTTGACGGTGACCCCATCGTGGCGGAGATCGAGGCCGGTGCCGATCTCGCCCATCCGCGGCAGTGCCGCGACCGCCTGGGCGAACGCCCCGGATGCGGCGAACGAAGGCGATCGGAAGAAGGCGTTCGCGCCATCGCAGATCACGCGCCAGTCGCCGACGCCGTCCGACGCGTCGAACTGGGTCGGGGTGAGGTAGTCGGTCATGTCTGGGTCCTCCGTCGGTTGTCGAGGGGTCGATCCGCGGACGCCACCGCCGAGGCGAGGACGTCGCGCAGCATCGGCTGGGTGAGCTTCCGGGTGAACGTGTTCTGCTGGCTCGGGTGATAGGAGCCGATGACATCGAAGCCGCCGGCGCGCGTCACCGCCCCGTGCCCGAATGACGGCCGCGGCCGGGCATCGTCGCCCGTCAGCGCAGCGATCGTCCGGAAGGCCGACTCCCAGGCGATTGCGCCGAGCGCCACGACGACGTGGACGTCCCCGAGCAGGGCGAGCTCGCGAACGAGGAACGGCTGGCAGGTCGCCCGCTCGTCGGGCGTCGGCTTGTTGGCTGGCGGCGCACAGCGGACCGCCGCGGCGATGTAGACGCCGGTCAGCTCGAGCCCGTCGTGGGCCCGGCGCGCGACCGGCTGATTCGCGAGCCCGACCGCGTGCATCGCCGCGAACAGGAAGTCGCCCGACGCGTCGCCGGTGAACACGCGGCCCGTCCGGTTGCCGCCGTGGGCGGCCGGCGCCAGCCCGACGATGAGGATTCCCGCAGCCGGATCGCCGAAGCCCGGCACGGGCCGTCCCCAGTACGTCTCGTCCCGGAACCGTGCCACCTTCTCGACCGCGACGAGCTCGCGCCACGCCACGAGCCTCGGACACGCCCGGCAGGCGACGATCTCGGCCGTGAGCGCCGCGAGATCGACCGCCCGCGTCACGCGGCCTACTTGAGCAGCAGCTTGTCGAGCCGGCGCGACACGATCCACAGCCCGGCGATCCCCATGATCGCGAGATAGGCGACGTGGATGAGCAGCGACCCCGCGAGGTGGCCGACCGCCAGCGACCGGAGCAGCTCGACGCCCTGGTAGAGGGGCGTCAGCTGGACGGCGAACCGGAGGGCCTCGGGATAGGCGTCGAGCGGGTAGAACGTGCCGGAGAACAGGAACATCGGCAGGATCACGAGCTGGATCAGATCGAAGTCCTGCCACGAGCGCATGAACGACGTCGCGGCCATCGCGACCGCCGCCGAACGCGAACCCGATCAGGAGCGCGGCGGGCACCGTCAGCAGCACCCACGGCGAGGCGATCAACCCGAGCAGGCCCATGACGGCCAGGAACGCAACCGCGTAGATCCCGCCCCGGATCAGCGCCCAGACGAGCTCGCCGACCGCCACGTCGCCGGCCGACAGCGGCGTTGCGAGGATCGCGTCGAAGGTCTTGTTGTAGCGGAGCTTGAAGAAGAAGTTGAAGGTCCCTTCGGCGATCGCCCCGTTCATCGCGGCGCTCGCGAGCAGGGCCGGCGCGATGAACAGCTGGTACGAGATCGGTTGCCCGCCCGGGCCGGTCACGGTCCCCACCAGCGCGCCGAGCCCGAACCCGATCGAGCCGAGGTAGAAGAGCGGCTCGAAGAAGCCCGACAGGATGACGATCCAGCCGTGGCGATAGACGTAGATGTTGCGCTCGACGAGGAACCGCGCCCGGCGGCTGCCGAGCGTGAACAGCGACGAGAGCGGGAGGTTCGAGACCGTCATCGGCGGCTCATCCGCGGACCAGCCGGGCCTCGACCGTCCGGAACGCCAGGATCGCGCCGACGGCCGTGATCGCGGCGAGGACGAGGACGTGGACGAGCGCGAGCCCGGGCGCCTCGCCGATCGTGCCGAGCGCCAGCGCGCGGCTCAGCTCGACGCCATGCCACAGCGGCGACAGCCAGGCGATCGGCTGGACCAGCTCGGGCAGGTTGGAGATCGGGAAGAACGTGCCGGAGAACAGGAACAGCGGCGTGATCCCGAAGCGGAACACCGCGTTGAACTTCTCGGGCGTCTTCTGGGTTGCACTGAATGCGGCGATCGGCCCCGCGAAGGCCATCCCGGTCAGGACCGCGGCCGGGATCCCGAGCAGGATGAGGGGCGACGCCGCCGCCCCGAACAGCGCCATGACGACCGTGAAGATCGCGGCGATCATCGTCAGCCGAAGGGCGATCCAGGTGAGGTTGCCCGACGACGATGTCGCGCGGCGTGACCGGCGTGGCGTACATCGCATGAAAGGTCCGCATCCAGGTCAGGCCGCCCATGATCGGGAAGGTCGCCTCGAAGGCGGCTGCCTGCATCGTCGTGGCGGCCAGCAGACCTGGTGCGAGGAACTGGAGGTAGGACAGCCCGCCCAGCGCCTCCGTCGCGGCTCCGGAACGGTCGACGTACGTCCCGAGCCCGACGCCCATCGCCAGCAGGAACAGGACGGGGTTGAGGAAGGTGGAGGTGATCGACGCCCGGAAGGTGCGCCGGTACTGGAGCGCCCGGTGCTCGACGACCCGGGTCATCACGGTCATCGGGCTACTCGATCAGGGAGCGGCCGGTCAGCCGCAGGAACACGTCCTCGAGGCTCGACCGGCGGACCAGGACGGTCTCCGGCTGGAGGCCGCGGGCATGTGCTGCGGCGACCGCCGCCTCGCCGTCGTCGGAGTACAGCAGGACCCGGTCCGGAAGCAGCTCCATCCGCTCGGCGAGGCCCTCGAGCTGGCCGTTCAACGTCTCCTGGACGCCGACCGGGAAGCGCAGCTCCGTGACCTCCTTGGTCGCGTACCGCTCGATGAGCTGGCGGGGCGAGCCCTCGGCGACGATCTTGGCCTTGTCCATGACGACCAGTCGGTCGCACAGCTGCTCGGCCTCGTCCATGTAGTGGGTCGTCAGGACGAGGGTCACACCGCGCTGCTTCAGGCGGTAGAGGCGGTCCCAGAGCAGGTGGCGGGCCTGCGGGTCGAGGCCGGTCGTCGGCTCGTCGAGGAGGAGCAGGTCCGGCTCGTTGATCAGGGCCCGGGCGATCGTCAGGCGCCGCTTCATCCCGCCGGACAGCGGTTCGACCTGGTCGTTCGCCCGCTCCGTCAGCTGCGCGAAGTCGAGGAGCTCGTCGGCGCGGCGGCCGCACTCGTCGCGCGACAGGCCGAAGTAGCGGCCGTAGATCACGAGGTTCTCGCGGACGGTCAGCTCCGTGTCCAGGGTGTCCTGCTGGGGCACGACGCCGACCCGGCTCCGGATCCGCGGACCGTCGACGCGGGGGTCGCGGCCGAGGACCTCGAGCTCCCCGTCGCTGACCGGCGAGACGCACCCGATCATCCGCATCGTCGAGGTCTTGCCGGCGCCGTTGGGGCCCGAGGAAGCCGAACGATTCGCCCTCGGCGACCGCGAAGTCGACCCCGTCGACCGCGACGAACGAGCCGAAGCGCTTTGTCAGGCCGCGGGCGCGGATCAGGGCGGGGGCAGGCGTCGAAGACGGTCCGGGCATGGGGTGGTGAGGATACCCGAGGTCGTCGTCAGGACGTGGCAGGTTCGAGTGATCCAGCGTTGCATCGTCTGCGAAAACATGCTAGTGTGCGGTAGCACAAAGAAATGGCCAAGGAGCCAGCGCAATGTCCACCCTTCCCGAGCCGGTCGAAGCGCTGCTCGAGGCAGCCCTGGTCGGTGAGCTGACCGTCGTCGATGCGACCGGTCATCCGGTCACGTACCCGCTGATCCCGCTCTACGACGGCGAGCAAGATCTACCTCACGTCGTCGACCCTGTTCTCGCGCAAGCTCGAGCACATCAAGGGCAATCCCCGAGGTGTCGCTGTCGATCACGGACCCGATCGCGGTCGGCGGCCGGATCGATCGCGTGACGATCCAGGGCGACGCCCGGGTGATCGAGGAGGATCCCCACGGCGGCTGGGAGCGGCTCCTCCCGATCTGGGAGAAGAAGGAACCCTCGATCGTGTACTTCCTGAAGGCGCGGGTCGCGTTGCCCCTGTTCTTCGAGCGGTCGCTGATCGAGATCACGCCGCGGCGAGCCCTGTACTGGGCCGACGGCGACGCCGCCAGCGCCCCGGTCGTGACCGGCGCCGGGAAGGCGGCCGCGTGATGACGACGCCGACCGATTCCCGGACAGCGACCTCCCGCACCCCCGCCCTCGACCTCCACGAGGGCCTGACCAAGCTCGCGACCTATCCGTTCGCGATCCTGACGTTCGTCGACGCCGACGGCTATCCCGTCAGCGTCGCCGTGTCTGCCGCCATCGATTCTGCGGCGGGGACCGCGATCTTTGCCGCGCCGGCCGGCCTGACGGTCCCGGCGGGGGTCGACATCAGCCTCACCGGCTCGCACATCCGGCCGCAGCCGGGCTACGGCTACGACGAGCGCCGGCACGTCACGGTCTGGGGCCGGCGCGACGGCCGACGGGGCCGGCGATGCCGGCCGCGTGTCCTTCGTCGCCTCCCGCGCCTGGGGCTGGGACGAGGCGGAGGTCCCGTTCTTCGAGTACTCCGAGCGCTCGACCGGCCAGTCGAAGAAGTACTTCGACGCGCTGTCCGTGGAGCGCGGCACGCCGGTCAAGCCGAAGCTCTCGTTCGGCTGGCTCGCCCTGCGGACGACCCGCCTGCCGTTCCTGTCGGCCACGATCGTGCCGGTCGTGCTGGGCATCGCGATCGCCGCCCGCCAGGGCACGTTCGACCTGCTGACGGCCGTCCTCACCGTGATCGGCGCGGCGTTCGTCCAGCTCGGGCTGAACGTCGCCAACGACGTGTTCGACACCATCCAGGGCGCCGACGACGCGAACGTGACGCCGACCCAGTTCAGTGGCGGCTCGCGGGTCATCCAGTACGGGCTGGTGTCGCTCCGCCAGATGGCCGGGCTGTCGACGATCTTCTACGTCCTCGCCGGGGTCATCGGCCTGGTGCTGCTGGCGCTGCGCGGCTCGCCCGCGCTCCTCGTCGATCGGCGTCGTCGGGTTCATCGTCAGCATCGGCTACACCGCGCCGCCGCTGAAGTTCGTCTACCGCGGGCTCGGCGAGATCGCGGTCGCGATCGGGTTCGGGCCGCTGATGCTGCTCGGCGCGTACGTCGTCCAGACGCGCGGCGCCCTGTCGTGGGAGCCGTTCGTCGCGTCGCTGCCGGTGGCACTGCTCGTCGCGCTGATCCTGTACGTCAACGAGATCCCCGACCGGCGCGGCGACGCCCGGGCCGGCAAGCGGACCCTGCCGGTCCGGTTCTCGAAGGCCGCGGTCATCGGCGGCTATCGCGGCGCGGCGATCGCGGCCTACGTGATCCTCGTCGCCGGCGTCGTCGCGGGCCTGCTCCCGATCCCGGCGCTCCTCGCCCTCCTCACGATCCCGCTGGCCCTCCAGGTGTCGCGCGGCCTCGAGCCGAACTACGACAACCCGTACGGCCTGATGGCCGTGATGGGCGTGAACGTGAAGGTCCACCTGTATGCCGGGCTGCTCCTGCTGGCCGGCTACGCCGTGGCCCTGATCCTGGGCGCGGTGGCGCCGTCGGTGAGCCTGTTCATCGGGCGGTAATGGTCCGATGGCGTCGGTCGAGGCTGCCATCCTCGGGCTCCTCGCGCTGGCCACGGTCGGTCTGATCCGAGCCCATCGACGGGCGCGGTCGGAGTCGCGGCCGATCAGCCTCAGCGCGGCGATCGGGACGGGCGTCATCCTCGGCCTGATGACGGTGGAGGTCGCTGTGGTGGTCGTGCTCCTGCTGACCGGGGCAGTCGCCTGACCACGCGGGACGGCCGCGCCGGTTCGTTCGTTGTTTGGGTGTGGAGCTCCTGATGACCGGCCGCGATCCGGCCCAACCGGCGCGCAACGCCGAGCCTGTAGGCGAGCCGGTCGTCACGCCGGTCCAGGCGTCGACCCGGCCGCGGCTGGTCGAGATCGAGCGCGTCTATGCGAACCACTACCACGATGTCCACCGCTACCTGCTCGGCCTGACCGCCTCGCCCGATGACGCTGAGGAGATCGCGGCCGAGACATTCGAACGAGCGATCCGAGCCTGGTCGCAGGTCCCGGAGCCGGTCCTGCCGTGGCTGCTGTTGACGGCTCGTCGGATCGCGACCGATCGCTGGCGCCGGGCCGGACGCGCGGCCAAACTGGGCCTCGGGCTGCGCCGTCCGGTCGTCGCTCGCGCCGAACTGTCCGAGACCGAGTTCTGGCTGTGGTTCCGGGCCGTCGCGGCCGCGCTGACGAGCCGTCAGCGGGAGGTCCTCGTCCTCCGCTACCAGCGCGATCTGACCGACGTGGACATCGCCCGGATCATGGGTCTCTCGGAGTCGGGCGTTCGGTCGCTCGTCGCCCGTGCGCTCGAGGTCCTGCGGGCTCACCCGGAGCTCTTGCGATGACCGACCACGATCGCGACACGTTCGAGGCGTTCGCGGCGCGATTCGCTGCGATCGAGGGCCTCGTGCCGGATCGGCCGGCGAGGGTGCGGCGGCGGTCCGGACGGTCAGTGCCGACATTCGCGGCGGCGTTCGGCGCGGCGCTCGTGATCGTGGTCGGCGCCACCATCGGCAGTCAGCTCTCCACATCTGAGCCCGCGGCCACGACACCGGCCATGCCATCGGTCGTGGCCGTGGTCCCGGCGCCAACGCCGACGGCATCGGCCAGTCCGAGCGCCTCACCAGCGCCAACGCTCGTCCCTCTTGATCCTCCAGGTCCCGTCGAGACGCTCCGGCCGCCCTGCAACGGCCACTACGGAGTCATCGACCGATTTCTGACGAGCCCGGCCCAGGATGCCGCGCGCTCGACGGCCGTTGTCGTGGCCCGGGTCACGGCGGTCGGCGCGGCTCAATGGAACGCCGCCGACGGTCGACCGCGCGATCAATGGGCCGTTGACGGGTTTGATGTCATGCGGCTCGTCCGCCTCGAGATCGAAGAGACGATCCATGGCTCGGCGCAGCCGAGGGTCGTCACGATCTGGGTGAACGGCGGCACGATCGGTTGTGACGAGTTCCGCCTCAGCTCGGTCCCGGAGATCAGCTCCGGCGGACGATATGTCGTCTTCCTGGATGCGACCGCCCCGCGCACGGGGCAGGCGGGCGTCGTGAGGGCGTGGCAGCTCTGGTCCATCCAGGCGGACTCCGTCCGGACCGAGGTCGGGAGTGTCCCGCTGGACGAGCTCGTCGACCAGATCCAGGCTGATCCACGACCGAGCCCGACGCCGTAACCGCGCGATCGGCGATCCGGACCATCCTTCGAGCGATGGACGACGTCGCGTTCGGGCGCGGGTTCAAGGCGCTCCGCCTTCGGATGCGGCTCCGCCAGGACGACCTGTCGGCTCAGGCGGCGTGTCCAGAGGCGTGATCGCGCGGATCGAGTCCGGCCATGGCTCGGGCGTGACCGTCGCGACGCTCGAGTAAGCCGCTCGACCCCTTGGTGCGCGCGTCGTCTGCCGGCTGACGTGGCAAGGCGAAGGATTGGATCGTCTGCTCGACGCCGACCACATGGCGATCGTCGAGCAGGTTGTCCGCATCCTCGCTGCGACGGGTTGGCTGGTCGCCACCGAGGTGTCGTTCAACATCTGGGGCGAGCGCGGCTCGATCGACGTCGTCGCGTTCCACCCCGCGACGCGTGCGCTGCTCGTCGTCGAGGTCAAGTCCGTCATGCCGGACGTCCAGGCGACGTTCGTCACCCTGGATCGCAAGCACAGACTCGCGCCGGCGATCGCCCGTTCGCGAGGTTGGGTTGCGGCTGCCGTCGCGACGTTGCTCGTCATCCGGGACGACCGCACTGCGCGGCGCCGGGTCGAGCAGCACGCCGCGACCTTCGGGAGTGCGTTTCCTGATCGGATCGCTCGGATTCGCGCATGGCTGCGTGCTCCGGACGCGCGGCGACCGCTGCGCGGCCTCTGGTTTCTGTCAAGCGAATCCCAGGCGGTCGCAAGGCAGCGCGTCCGCGCTCGGCGCCCGTCAGATGAGCGTGGATCACGCCCCGACTCCTAACACTCGCGCCCCCAGCGCACGGTTGACAGAAGGTGGCCCGCTGGCGACCGGGTGAGATTCGTACGTCAACTTCCCGGGCGAGGCGACGGGCGCGGACCGACCCAGAACTGACGAGCCGCGAATCGAAGCGCCCGGCCGGTCAACCCAGCCGGGCGCGTCGCGTTCTTGCGGTCAGCGATGACCGGGCCGAGGCTCAGACCTCCTTGAACTCGCCCTCGACGGTGTCGTCGGACGAGTCGGACGAGGCGCCGCCCGACCGGGCGCCGGCGCCGGCCGGCTCGCCCTCGGCCGCCGGCTCTCCGCCTTCGCCCGCAACTCCCTCGCCGCCGGCGCCGCCCTCGCCACCGTCGCCGGACGACCCGTTCGACGATGCCTCCGACGCCGCCGCCTGGTAGGCCGCGGTCGAGACCTTGTTGAGGGTCTCGGCGAGAGCCGTGGCGGCCGCCGTGATCGCCGCGAGCTCGGAGCCCTTGAGCGCCTCGCGCAGCGCCGACACCTGGTTCTCGACCGTCGCCTTGTCCTCGGACGACACCTTGTCGCCGAGGTCCTTGATCGTCCGCTCCGCCTGGTAGGTCAGCTGCTCCGCCTGGTTGCGGGTCTCGACCTCCTCGCGTCGCTGGCGATCCTCGTCGGCGTGCTCGGATGCCTCGCGGACCATCTTGTCGACGTCGTCCTTCGAGAGCATCGAGGATGCCGTGATCCGGACCTGCTGCTCCTTGGACGTCGCGCGATCCTTGGCCTTCACGTCGAGGATGCCGTTCGCGTCGATGTCGAACGTCACCTCGACCTGGGGCACGCCGCGCGGCGCCGGCGGGATCCCGTCGAGGATGAACCGGCCGAGCGTCTTGTTGTCCGCGGCGAACTCGCGCTCGCCCTGGAGGACATGGATCTCGACCTGGCCCTGGTTGTCCGAGGCCGTCGAGAACACCTGCGACTTCGAGGTCGGGATCGTGGTGTTGCGGTCGATGAGCTTGGTCATCACGCCGCCGAGGGTCTCGATCCCGAGCGACAGTGGCGTCACGTCGAGGAGCAGGACGTCCTTGACGTCGCCGGCCAGGACGCCGGCCTGGATCGCGGCGCCGATGCCGACGACCTCGTCCGGGTTGACGCCCTTGTGGGGCTCCTTGCCGTTGAACATCGCCTTGACGGCCTCGACAACGGCCGGCATCCGGGTCATGCCACCGACGAGGATGACCTCGTCGATGTCGCCGGCCTTGAGCCCGGCATCCTTCAGCGCGGCCTCGACGGGCTTGCGGGTCTTGTCGACGAGGTCGCGAACGAGGTCCTCGAGCTTGGCCCGGGTCAGGGTCACGACGAGGTGCTTCGGCCCCGAGGCGTCGGCCGTGACGTACGGCAGGTTGATCTCGGTCGAGGAGGTCGAGCTCAGCTCGATCTTGGCCTTCTCGGCCGCCTCCTTCAGGCGCTGGAGGGCCTGGGGATCCTTCGAGAGGTCGATCCCCTGGTCCTTCTTGAACTCGGCCAGCAGCCACTCGATGACGCGCTGGTCGAAGTCGTCGCCGCCGAGGTGGGTGTCGCCGTTGGTCGCCTTGACCTCGAAGACGCCCTCGCCCAGCTCGAGGATCGAGATGTCGAAGGTGCCGCCGCCCAGGTCGTAGACCGCGATCTTCTCGTCGTGCTTCTTGTCGAGGCCGTAGGCGAGCGCCGACGCGGTCGGCTCGTTGATGATCCGGCGGACCTCCAGGCCGGCGATCCGGCCGGCGTCCTTCGTGGCCTGGCGCTGGGTGTCGTCGAAGTAGGCCGGGACCGTGATGACGGCCTCCGTGACCTTGTCGCCGAGATACGCCTCTGCGTCGGCCTTCAGCTTCTGGAGGACCATCGCGCTGATCTCGGGCGGGCTGTACGTCTTGTCGCTGACCTTGACGACGACGCCGTCGCTCTTCGGGTCCTTCTCGACCGTGTAGCTGACGAGCTCCTTGGCGCGCTTGGTCTCTGGGTCATCCCAGCGACGACCCATGAAGCGCTTGATCGAGTAGATCGTGTTCTGCGGGTTGGTGACCGCCTGGCGCTTGGCCAGCTGGCCGACGAGGCGCTCGCCGGTCTTCGTGAACGCGACGACCGACGGCACCGTCCGGCCACCCTCGGCCGAGGCGATGACGGTCGGCTCGCCGCCTTCCATGACCGCGACGACGCTGTTCGTCGTTCCGAGGTCGATGCCGATGATCTTTCCCATGTGGTCGTGTCTCCTTGGTGGCCTACGGTCGGGGTCGGGGATGGATGAGGAAGCGATGGTTGGATCAGTTGGGCCGGGCGGACCCGTCGGCGGACGGATCCGCGGCGTCCGGCCCGGATGCCGCAGCGCCCGGATCGGGGGCTGCCGCGACCGCCACGAGCGACGGTCGCAGGACCCGGTCGCGGAGCTTGTACCCGCGCCGGATGACGTCGACGATCTCGCCTTCGGCCCGGCCCGTGCCGGGAACGTTGACGATCGCCTCGTGCTCGCGGGGGTCGAAGGGCTTGCCCGCCTCGGCCTCGACGGGCTTCACGCCCTCGCTCTCGAGCAGCGCCCGGAGCTTGCGGTCGATCGCCGTCACGCCCTCGGCCCACGTGCTCGACACCAGCTCGGGCGGGCGGTTGTCGATCGCCAGGTCGAAGTCGTCGGCAAGGGCCAGGACCTTCCGAATCAGGTCCTCGCCGGCGAGCCCGAGCATCGCCTCGCGCTCCTCGCTCGTCCGGCGCCGGTAGTTGCTGAACTCGGCGCGCTCGCGCTGGAGCCCGGCGAGGTACTCGTCGGACTTGGCCGTGGTCGTCGCCAGCTCGTTGCGGAGCTGCTCGATCTCGGCGAGGAGCGTGGCCGGCGAGATGTCGATCTCGGCGGCCCGTTCCTCGGCCCGGCTGCGATGGGGCATGCGAGGCCCTCCGATGTGGGGTTCGCGGGGACCGATCGACCGGCCCCGGAGATCGCGCGGATCAGGCATAGATGTGCTGCACCAGTTCGTTCATGAGGGTCGAGACGAAGCGGACCGTGCCGATCGCCTGGGCATAGCCCATCCGGGTCGGGCCGAGGACGCCGACGACGCCGACCGCCCGGCCGGGTTCGCCGTACGGGGCGAGGACGAGCGAGACGTCGCGCATCTCCTCCGGCGCGTTCTCGGCGCCGATGAAGACCTGGACGGTGCCGGTCCCGGCGACCTTGTCGAGGAGCTCGCCGAGGTAGGCCCGGTTCTCGAGTGCGGCGAAGACCCGCCGGAGCTTGGCGCTTCGCTCGAACTCCGGCGCCTCCATGACGTGCAGGAGGCCGTCGCTGAAGACTTCCTCGATGCCCGTCGAATCATAGTCGCGGATCGCGGCGAGGACCCGCTCGCCGACTCGCCGGACGAGGGTCCCGATCGGGCCGTCGCCGTCGATCCGGGCGAGGGCCCGCTCGGCGTCGAGTGCGGTCCGGCCGGCCATCAGGCCGTCGAGGATGACCGCGGCGCGGGTGAGGTCCTCCTGCTCGACCGGCTCCGAGAGCGTGACGAGCACCTGGCGGAGCGCGCCCTCGCGGAACACGATGATCAGGCTGGCGAGGCGGTCGCTGATCGACACGAGATCGAGTCGTCGGACGTGAGCGGCGCGCGGCTTGGCCTGCGTCGCGAGGCCGGCGGTCCGGTTTGCGGCGGCCAGGGTCGTCGCGGCGAGACGGAACCACTGCTCGGACGCGTGCTGCACCTGGCCGAACTGGTGGCGGATCATCAGCTGCTCGACCGGGGCGAGATGGCTGGCGTCCGAGATCCCCTCCACGAAATAGCGGTAGCCGGCGTCGGTCGGAATGCGGCCGGCGCTCGTGTGCGGGTGGGTCAGCAGGCCGTTCGACTCGAGGTCGGCGAGGATGTTCCGGACGGTCGCGCTCGACACGCCGAGGCTGTAGCGCTCGACGAGGGCCTGGGAGCCGACCGGGATGGCGGTCGTGACGTATTCATCGATGACGGCCCGAAGGATCGACTCGGAACGGAGATCCAGCGAGCCGCTGGGGCGGGTTCGCGCCACGCTGCTGCCTCGATGGGAGTTAGCACTCTATGGTGCTGAGTGCTAAGGATGCTAGCAGTCCGAGCCGCCGAGTGTCAACGCCCGACCGCGTCGAATCCGCGCGAATGTCCCTAGACCAGGCGGGCGAAGATCTCGTTCGACAGCAGCCGCCCGCGGGTGGTCAGGACGATCCGATCGGCCTCGTCGACCGTGAGGAGCTCGGCCGCCAGCGCCCAGCCGAACGTGTCGGCCAGGGGCGGTTGGTTGGCCGCCGAGCGCGGCACGCCGCGGTCGGTCCGGAGCCCGAGGACGAGGGCCTCGGAGCGGGCCGTCGCCAGGTCCAGCGGCTCCGTGCCGCCGGGCGGCGGGGCCGGCGGGGCGCCGCTCGGCGGCGTCAGGGCTCCGACGTAGCGTCCGAGATGAGCTGCGTTCCAGCGTCGGGTTGCCCCGTCGAAGGCATGGGCCCCGGGCCCGACGCGCCTCGTACGGCCGGCGCTCCCAGTAGCCGAGGTTATGGCGGCTCTCGTGGCCGGGGCGGGCCCAGTTGCTGATCTCGTAGCCGCGCCAGCCGTCCTCCGCGAGCCGATGCGCGGCGTGGTGGTACTGGCCGGCGGCGCGATCCTCGTCCTGGGCGGGGATCGCGAGGTCTCGCCAGCGGCGGGCTCCGCGGGTCGTCGGGAGGTGGTCGCCGTCGGCGCCGGTCAGGCCCTCGGCGTCGGGGTCGTCGAGGGTCAGGGCGTAGAGCGACAGGTGATCGGGCCGGAGCTCGAGGGCGGACTCCAGGGTGTCGATCCAGGTCGCGAGTGAGCCGTCGGGCACGTCGTACAGGAGGTCGAGGTTGACCGAGCCGATCCCGCCCTCGCGGGCCTCCGCCACGGCGTCGGCGACGTGGTGGGGCCGATGGCGGCGACCGAGCCGTCGCAGCTCGGCCGAATCGAGGCTCTGGGCGCCGTACGAGATCCGGTTGATGCCGGACCCGAGCCAGGGCGGCCGCGTCGCCGCGCTCGTCGGGCCCGGGGTTGGCCTCGATCGTGACCTCCGCGCTGGCCGCGATCCCGTACCGCCGACGAACCGTGTCGAGCAGCTCCGCGATGGTCTCGGCGGAGAGCAGCGTCGGCGTGCCGCCACCGAGGTAGACCGTGTCGAGCGGCGGACGGGTCGCGCTGCCCGGCGGCCCGAACCGCGCGTCCAGGTCGTCTGCCCGGAGCGCCAGATCCGCCTGGAGCGCGGCCACGAACGCCGCGATGCGGTTCGCCGGCCCGCGACTGGCCGCGCCGGCGACGACCACGAAGTCGCAGTAGGGGCAGAGCGAGACGCAGAACGGGATGTGGACGTAGAGCCCGGCCGGCGGCAGCGCCACGAGCGCATCGCCTGTCTCGAGCGGCGCGTCCGTCATCCTCATTCCGTCCTCCGGCGATCCGCCCGTTCCGCCATCGTTCGCCCTCGACACATGCGGCTACTGCACATGAATCATGCGGCTATTCGCAACGGGCTCGCGGGGTCAATGCGCCGCCCGCACCGAGACGCCAGCGCGCCGCGTCACGCCTCACTGATCGTGCGTGGAGGACTCCCGGGATCCGATGACGCGCCAGCCCTTGGGCGGGCGCCGCCGCTCCTCGATCTCCTCGACCTCGCGACCGCGCGGCAGGAACTGGCCCGCGTGGCCGGTCGACAGGAAGACGGCGAAGCGCGTCGCGGCATGGCCGATGAACGCGGCTGCGATCCCGCCGGTCACCGCCGTGACCCAGCCGCCGGCCAGCCCGACGAGGATCGCCATGATCAGCATCCAGCGATTCCGGCCCGGCGCCCCGAGCCGCGTCGTCAATGCGTACAGGATCGCCTGGATCGCGTTCGCCGCCGTCGGCTCGAGGCCGCTCAGGAGCAGCAGCCCGAGGACCGCGCCGCGGAAGGCGACCTCGTCGACCAGGGCGGTGATCACGGCATTGAGCAGCGCGCCGGGATACGACCACGCGTCGGGGAAGCGCAGGCGTCGGTACCGGTAGAACGCGATCCCGAGGGCAATCGCGGTCCCGATCGCGGCATACAGGAAGCCATAGGCGAGCGATTGCGACCGGTCGCCCGCGCTCAGGGCGAAGTCCGTCTGGGGCGCCGGGTGGACGAGGAAGATCGCGATGACGAGCAAGACCCCGGTCGCATACCAGGCCACCCGGCGCCGGAAGGACGGCGCCCGGCCGTCGACCGGGTCGTCGTACTCGGCGGCGTTGAAGCGGACGGCCTCGAGGCGGAGCATCACCAGGAGGAGTGCCAGCCCGACCGCGATCAGCGTCCGGAGCGTCGGCAGCCAGGCCTCCACGCGGGCCTAGCCTTCGTCCATGCGGAGCATCGCGAGGAAGGCCTCCTGCGGAATCTCGACCGCTCCGACCCGCTTCATCCGCTGCTTGCCTTCCTTCTGCTTCTCGAGCAGTTTCTTCTTCCGGGTGATGTCGCCACCGTAGCACTTGGCCAGCACGTTCTTGCGCATCGCCCGCACGGTTTCGCGCGCGATGACGTTGCTTCCGATCGACGCCTGGATGGGGATCTCGAACATCTGGCGCGGGATCAGCTGCTTGAGCCGCTCGGTCAGCCCGCGGCCCACGGACTGGGCCTTGTCGCGATGGACGATCAGCGACAGGGCGTCGACCGGCTCGCCGTTGACGAGGATGTCGACCTTGGCGAGGTTCGCCGGCCGGTAGCCGAGCTCCTCATAGTCCATCGACGCGTAGCCCTGGCTGCGGCTCTTGAGCTGGTCGAAGTAGTCGATGATCAGCTCGGCGAGCGGGATCTCGAAGTGGAGGACGACCCGGGTCGGGTCGAGGTACTCCATGTTCTGGAACAGCCCGCGGCGGCCCGTCGAGAGCTCCATCAGCGGTCCGATGTAGCTCGACGGCGTCACGACGCCGAGCTTGACCCAGGGCTCCTCGATGACCTCGATGTCCGACGGGTTGGGCAGGAGCGACGGGTTGTCGATCGCGACCTCGCCCCGGCCGTACAGGAGCTTCACGTGGTACTCGACCGACGGCGCCGAGGCGATCAGGTCGAGCGAGAACTCGCGCTCGAGTCGCTCCTGGACGATCTCCATGTGGAGCAGCCCGAGGAACCCGCAGCGGAACCCGAACCCGAGCGCGACCGAGCTCTCCGGCTCGTAGGTGAAGCTGGCGTCGTTGAGGTGGAGCCGTTCGAGGGCTTCGCGCAACAGCGGGTAGTCCTCGCCGCTGACCGGGTAGATCCCGGCGAACACCAGGCTCTTCGCGGGCTGGTAGCCGGGCAGCGGCTCGGCGGCCGGCCGGGCGACCGTCGTGACCGTGTCGCCGACCTGGGCGTCGCGGACGCTCTTCAGCCCGGTCGCCACGTAGCCGACCTCGCCGGCGACGAGCTGCTTGACCGGCACGAGCTGCGGCCGGAAGACGCCGAGCTCGAGCGGCTCGGCCTCGGCGCCCGACGCCATCAGCCGGACCTCCTCGCCCTGACGAAGCGTGCCCTGGGCCAGCCGGACGTAGACGATCACGCCCTTGTACGCGTCGTAGTGGCTGTCGAAGATCAGGCCCTGGAGCGGCCGCGCCGGGTCGCCCTTCGGAGCCGGGATGCGCGACACGATCGCCTCGAGGATGTCGGGGACGCCGGTGCCGTCCTTGGCGCTGGCGAGGAGGACCTCCTCGCGCGGGATCGCGAGGACGTTCTCGAGCTCGTCCATGATCGTTTCGGGGTCGGCCGAGGGAAGGTCGATCTTGTTCAGGACCGGGATCAGGGTCAGCCCCTCGCGCATCGCAAGGTGAACGTTGGCGAGCGTCTGGGCCTCGATCCCCTGGGTGGCATCGACGACGAGGATCGCGCCCTCGCAGGCCTGGAGGCTGTGGCTGACCTCGTACGCGAAGTCGACGTGACCGGGCGTGTCGATCAGGTTCAGGCCGTAGGTCAGACCGTCCTTCGCCTGGTACTCGAGGCGGACGGCACGCGCCTTGATCGTGATCCCCTTCTCGCGCTCGAGATCCATCGAGTCGAGGACCTGGCTCATCATGTGCCGGCCTTCGACGGTGTGGGTCAGCTCGAGGAGCCGGTCGGCCAGGGTCGACTTGCCGTGGTCGATGTGGGCGATGATCGAGAAGTTCCGCAGGCGAGCCTGGGGGATCGGGCCGGTCAAGCGTCGCCTCGCTCGACTCCGGCCGACGGCGCGTGGTCCTGCTGCAGCGCGTAGATGTTGCCGTCGGGGGCGCGAAAGAACAGCCAGCCGAAGCCTTCGAATCGCGGGTCGTCGAATGCGTCGGCCGCCCATACGACGTCGGCGACGATCTCGGTCCCAGCCTCGAGCAGCTCGGCCCGGGCCTGGAGGAGATCGTCGACGCCAAATGCGATCGTGACCCCGCCCGCGTCGGCCGGCAGGAGACGCTCGTCGTACTGCCCGGGACGATAGACCTCGAACAGGTCGCGCGGCCCCGACTCGAGCTGGAACACTGCCCAGCCATCGTCCCGATGGCCCGGTTCGAGCTTCAACACGTCGTGGGCGAAGGCGGCCATGGCGTCGAAGCGTTTGGTCCTGACTCCAACGAACGAGACGCGGCGGACGTGCACAGGTAGGCCTCGCCTAGTCGGTCCTGGGGGATGGTCACGGTGCGGGAGTGTATCTGGTCGGACCTCGGCCGCTCGCGGCTGAACGAAGCGAGATCAGGTCGTCTGGAGCGCCGCCAGGAGCGCCACGCCGACGGCGATCAGCGCGATGCCCGCGACCTGGGTGCGGCGCAGCCGCTCGCCGAAGGCGAGGACCGACACGACCGCGGCGATCGCTCCGAACTGCGATGACGTGACCGCGGCCACGGCGATTCCGTCGCGCGCGCCGAACGCGTAGACGGCCGTCCCGACGACCTCCGCGACCGCGATGGTGATGACGAACGGGACGGCGGCACGCGACAGGGTCAACCGGCCCGTCGCGAGGAGCGGCAGCGCGACGAACAGCAGGCCGCCGAGCCGGGCGGGCAGGATCGACCAGACGATCGGGAGGGTCGCGCCGATCCGGGCGCTGGCGTAGAGGTTGATCCCAAACGCGAGTGCCGCGGCGATCGCGATCACCGTCGCCTTGCGGCCGGGGTGCCCGGGACCGGAGCTGGGAGCCTGTGACTCGACGGTGGTGTTCGCCGCCAGGCCGCCGGGCTCGGCGACGGCATCGTCACCGCCGGACGAGGCGATGATCACCCCGATCGCGATCGCGGTCAGGACGACGGCCGCGGCGATCCCGACCTGCTCGCCGAGGAGGATCGAGATGACGGCGCCCATCGCCCCTTCGGTCGAGATGATCGGGGCGATCACGGCGACCTTGCCGGCCTTGAACGCGGTGTAGGCGAGGAGCAACCCGACGATGTTGCCCACGCCCGAGATGGCCAGGAGCGTCAGGGCGGTCGGCGTGAAGTCGGCACCCTCGCCCCAGACCAGGGTTGCCGGGACGGCAATGAGCGTGCCGATCAGCATGACCCAGCCGAGGGTCGCCCACGACCCGATCAGGCGGGCGGATCGAGCGGACGCCATCGACGAGGTCGCCCAGCAGAGTGCGGCACCGAAGCCGCCGAGAATCGCAAGCACCTCGGCGAAGTCTGCCCGACCGGACGGGGCCGCGCCGGGTCGTGGGGGTCCCTACCGCCGCCAGGGCGAGCCCGTGGCGCTCGTCAGCGGACGCAGGCGCACGCCGCCCGCGAGGCCGATGACCCCACCCAGCCCGGCGAGCATCGCACCGAGCCCGGGCGGACCCGAGATGTGGAGCTCCCCGTCGGCGAGCACGTAGATGCCGACGACGAAGATCGTGATCGTCGCGATGATCACGAGGGCGAGCGCGATGGCGGGCGTTCGCGAGCGGATGGTCCCAGTCGCGTTCCCGGCCATGACCCCGACCAGCGCAAGCAGGATCCCGGCGACACCGGTCACGAAGCCGTGCCCGAACTCGAGGCCCGACTGCGTCGAGAAGGCCTGGAGGAAGCCGTTGCATCCGGTCGTCGAGCAGAGCGCCCAGTCGCCGGCCGAGCCCGCGACTGCCAGGACACCGGCCACGATGACCAATCCCGCTCCACGAGGGGCGCTCGAGCGGCGAATGGTCATTGGCTGGCCCCGCATCACCCGGGCACCGTACCGCACGCATTCATTTGGCCACGGCCGGTGCCTCTGATACGATGCGCCTTCGTGCTCGACATCGACCCGTGTCGGGCCTCCACGTCCCAGACACCCTTCTGAGAGGATCGACCCCCTTGGCCAAGACGCCCCGCACCTGGACGGGCGCGCGTACGCCCTCGGGACTGAAGCGCGTCCGCCAGGCCGAGCGCCGGCACGCAATCCTTCAGCCTCGGCGCACCGCCGCGAAGACCTTTGTCGCGAACGCCCTCACCGCCGCCACGACCGGCAACGACGCCGAGGCGGCCGCCACGGCACTCGCCGCGGCGCATGCGGCCCTCGATCGCGCGGCCAAGAGCGGCGCCATCCACGCGAATGCGGCCGCGCGTCGCAAGTCGCGCCTGACTCTGAAGTTCAACGCCGCGACCGGCGGCGTCGCCGTGACCTCGGGTCGCGTCCTCAAGACGACGTCGAAGGCCCAGGCAGCGAAGGCGGCCAAGGCCCGGATCGCGGCCGGCAAGGCCAACAAGGCGAAGGGCGCTCAGACGGCAGCCGGCAAGGCTCGCGCA
This sequence comes from uncultured Chloroflexia bacterium, assembly GCA_963746075.1. Taxonomy (GTDB): domain Bacteria; phylum Chloroflexota; class Limnocylindria; order Limnocylindrales; family CSP1-4; genus CF-46. The sequence continues at coordinate 387,782 of CAVUZY010000004.1, read as the reverse complement.
GCCGTCTCGAAGACCGCTCGCGCGGAAGCGGCCGCAGCCGCCGCGGCAGCGTCGAACGCCGGGACGGCGGCGGCGACCACCACGGCGGCCAAGGCACCGGCCAAGAAGGCTCCCGCGAAGAAGGCACCGGCCAAGGCCACCGCCACGAAGGCCACCGCCACGAAGGCAACAGCCAAGAAGGCTCCGGCGAAGAAGGCCGCAGCCAAGAGCTGACCGCCGCTCACTCCGCCGCCCGACCCGCCCCGGACCCCGTCCGGGGCGTCGTCATGTCCGGCGGGTTCGCCGCCTCAGCTCGCGGCGGTTGGGGTCGTTGGGCTGGTCGTTCGGATCGGGCTCGCGCCCTTTGGGCGGAACACGCCGTACAGCACCCCGCCGCCGAGCCCGCCGAGGAGCGTCAGGACGAGCACGGTCCCAGTCGCGGAGAGCTGCTGGCGCCAGTAGAAGCCGGTGAACGCGTCGGCATTCGTGATCCCGGCGGCCGCGAGCTCGGGGCCGCTCCCGATCTTCAGGTAGCGCGCATACACGCACCCGGCACCGCTCGGGCACGACGGCGGGACGGCCTGCCGCGTCTGGGCGTCCAGGCGGTTGAAGTCGGGGTAGCCGCTGTCGCCGAAGAAGAACAGCGCCTTCACCGCGAGCAGGAACGCGGCCAGTGTCAGCCCCGTCACGAGCCCGGCGAACACCGCGTTCAAGACGATCCTCCCCCATGGCCCGGTCCGCCGATCGCTCCGCTGATTGGCGTAGTAGCCGATCAGCAGGCCGGCCGGCAACGCCAGGAGCCAGTAGATCGGCTCGATCGGGATGACGAGCAGGAAGCTGATCGCGATCGTGACCGCCATGCCGATCCCGACATAGGCGGCGACGATCGCGCCGCGGTCGACGAGGCGCGTCACCGGGCCGCGCCGACCTCGTTCTCGGCGACCCGAACCGGCGAGCCGATCCCCCGCCCGAACGCGTCGCGGCCGAGATAGACCGCTCCGTCGCCGAGCTCGCCCTCGATCCGGAGGAGCCGGTTGTACTTCGCGACCCGCTCACTGCGGGACGGAGCGCCGGTCTTGATCTGACCGGTTCCCATACCCACGACCAGGTCGGAGATCGTCGTGTCCTCGGTCTCGCCCGAGCGGTGCGACACGATCGCCGTCCAGCCGGCCCGGCGGGCGAGCGTGATCGCGTCGATCGTCTCGGTCAGCGTCCCGATCTGGTTGAGCTTGATCAGGACGCTGTTCGCGGCATCCTCCTCGATCGCCCGCTCGATCCGATCGACGTTGGTCACCAGCAGGTCGTCGCCGACGAGCTGGACGCGGTCGCCGAGACGCCGGGTGATCTCCGCCCAGCCTGCCCAGTCGTCCTCGGCCAGGCCGTCCTCGATCGAGATGATCGGGTAGCGGTCGACCCAGTCCGCCCACAGATCGATCAGCTCGCCCGAGTCCAGGGTCCGGTCCTCCGTCGCAAGCCGATAGCGAGTCGCTCCCCCGTCGTCCCCGCCACTGCCCTCCTCGACCAGCTCGGTCGTCGCCGGATCGAGGGCGATCGCGATGTCCTCGCCGGGTCGGTAGCCGGCCTTCTCGATCGCCCGCAGGATCACCTCGACCGCCGCCTGGTTGGAGCCGAGCGACGGCGCGAACCCGCCCTCGTCGCCCTGGCCGGTCGCGTGGCCCTCGTCGTGGAGGATCGTCCGCAGCGCGCCGAAGATCTCCGCCCCGGCCCGGAGCGCCGCCGAGTACGTGGCCAGTCCGACCGGCATGACCATGAACTCCTGGAAGTCGGTCGAGTCCTGGGCGTGCTTGCCGCCATTGAGGATGTTGAACATCGGGACCGGCAGGATCCGGGCCCCGACGCCGCCGAGGTAGCGGTAGAGCGGTTCGTCGTGGGCGGCCGCGGCGGCGTGGGCGCACGCGAGCGAGACGCCGAGGATCGCATTGGCGCCGAGCTCGGCCTTGTTCGGCGTCCCGTCGAGCTCGCGCAGGAGATCGTCGACGCCGGCCTGATCGGTCGCGTCCATCCCGTACAGGTCGGGCGCGATCCGGTCGATCACGTTGGTGACCGCGTTCAGGACGCCCTTGCCGCCGAACCGGGTCCTGTCGCCGTCGCGCAGCTCGACGGCCTCGTGGGCTCCGGTCGAGGCGCCCGACGGGACCGCCGCCCGGCCGACGGACCCGTCGCCGAGGACGACATCGACCTCGATCGTCGGATTGCCGCGCGAGTCGAGGATCTCCCGCGCGTCGACGAGCTCGATCACCGTGTTCACGCGCTTGCTCCCGCCTTGGCCTTCTTGCCGGTCGAGCTCTTGACCGGCGCCGGTCGATCCTGGAGGACGGCGATGCCGGGCAGCTCGCGACCCTCGAGGAACTCGAGCGACGCGCCGCCGCCGGTGCTGATGTGGGTCATCTTCGACGCCAGGCCCTGCTGCTCGATCGCGGCCACGCTGTCGCCGCCCCCGACGACGACCGTGACGCCGTGCTCGGCCTTGTCGGCCAGGAAGCGCGCGATCGCCCGCGTGCCGTGGGCGAACGACGGGATCTCGAACACGCCGACCGGACCGTTCCAGAGGACGGTCTTGACGTTCGCCAGCGCGACCTCGATCGCTGCCCGGCTCTCCTCGCCGAGGTCGACGATGTGCCACGACGCCGGGAACTTCTCGGTCCCGACGGTCTTGTACTCGGTGCCGCGGGTGACCTCCTTGGCGATCACGACGTCGACCGGCAGGAGGACCTTGACGCCGGCTTTCTCGGCGGCAGCGAGGATCCGTCGCGCGTCGTCGACCCGGTCATGCTCGGCCAGGCTCTTGCCGACCGTCTTGCCCTGGGCGAGCAGGAAGGTGTTGGCCATGCCGCCGCCGAGGATCAGCAGGTCGACCTTCGTGAGGAGGTGATCGATCACGCCGATCTTGTCGCTGACCTTGGCCCCGCCGAGGATCGCAGCGAACGGATGCTTCGGATTCTCGAGGAGGCTGCTCAGGGCGCTGATCTCGCGCTCCATCAACAGGCCCGCATAGGCCGGCAGATTGGACGCGATGCCGACCGTCGAGGCGTGCGCCCGGTGGGCCGTCCCGAACGCGTCGTTGACGTAGACGTCGGCGTAGGAGGCGAGCGCCTTGGCGAAGTCCGGGTCGTTCTTCTCCTCCTCGGCGTGGAAGCGGAGGTTCTCGAGCAGGATCGCCTCGCCGTTGCGCATCCGCTTGACGGCGTCCTCGGTCCCGACCCCCAGCGCGTCGCCGGTCACCGGCACGTTCTTGCGGAGGAGCTGGCTCAGGCGTTCGCCGACCGGTCGCAGGCGGAGGCCGTCCTGGACCTTGCCGTCGGGCCGCCCGAGGTGGCTCGCGAGGACGACCCTGGCGCCCTCGCCGAGAAGCGTCGTGATCGTCGGCAGGGCGGCCCGGATCCGGGAGTCGTCGGTGACCTTGCCGTCGGCGAGCGGGACGTTGAAGTCGACCCGGACGAAAACGCGTTTGCCCGCGGCGTCGAAGTCGCGGATCGTCAGCTTCTCCACTCAGGCGGCCGCGACCGGGAGCCGGGCGGCGACGAAGCCGATCAGGTCGGCGACGCGGCAGCTGTAGCCCCACTCGTTGTCATACCAGCTGATCACCTTGACCATCGTCCCGTCCAGGACCATGGTCGAGTCGGCATCGATGATCGATGAGCGGGTGTCGCCCCGGAAGTCGGTCGAGACGAGCGGCTCGTCGCTGACGCCGAGGATGCCCTTCATCGGTCCCTCGGCAGCGGTCCGGAAGGCGGCGTTGAGCTCCTCGACGCTCGTCGAGCGCCGAACGTCGGCCGTGAAGTCGACGACGCTCACGGTCGGGGTCGGGACGCGCAGGCTGAAGCCGTCGAACTTGCCCTTCAGGTCGGGGATCACGAGGGACAGGGCGATCGCGGCGCCGGTCGAGGTCGGGATGATGTTCTGGCCGGCGGCCCGCGCCCGGCGCGGATCCTTGTGGGCGACGTCCAGGATCCGCTGGTCGTTGGTGTAGCTGTGGATCGTGTTCATCAGGCCGCGCTCGATGCCGAGCAGGTCATGGACGACCTTGGCCGCCGGCGCCAGGCAGTTGGTCGTGCAGCTCGCGTTGCTGATGACGTGGTGGCTCGCCGGGTCGTACTTGTCCTCGTTCACCCCGAGGACGATCGTGATGTCCTCGCCCTTGGCCGGTGCGCTGATGATCACCTTCTTGGCGCCGGCCGTGATGTGGGCCTTGGCCTTCTCGGCGTCGGTGAAGATCCCGGTCGACTCGAGCACGATGTCGACCCCGAGATCGCCCCACGGCAGCGTCGCCGGGTCCTTGGCGGTCAGGACCTTGATCTCGCGCCCGTCGATGATCAGCGCGTCGTCGGTGTGGTCGACCGTGCCCGGATAGGCGCCGTACGTCGAGTCGTGCTTGAACAGGTGCGCGTTCATGGCCGTGTCGACGAGGTCGTTGACCGCCACGACCTCGACCTCGGGGGTCCGCTCGATCAGGGCCTTGAGCGACTGACGGCCGATCCGTCCGAAGCCGTTGATGCCGACGCGCACTGTCATGAACCGTCTCCTCCGCGAGCGCGGGCGCCACGGGGCGCCCGGGTCAAGTCCGTCATTCGGGCCACCAGGTCGGGCGCCTCCGGGCGCGCACAAACCCGCAGCCGTACGGTGCCATCGTACGACGTCGCCGCAGCCGGGCCGTCCGGCACGAAGGAAGCGTGCCGGTTACCGATCGGTTGCGGGTGCGGGGCGGGCCGGCGGGCCGGCGGGCAGACTCGATCCGGTCCCGGAATCGAACGACCCCCGCCGTTGCCGGCAGGGGTCGTCGTCGAAGCTCGAAATCGAGGGCTGGTCAGCCGCCGATCTTGAAGACCTTGCCACCGCACTTCGGGCACGTGCCCTGGAGCGCCGGCTTGCCGTTCTTCATCGTGATCTTCTGGGGATTCACGACTTCGACTTTCATCTTGTCCTTGACGCAATAGGCCTCAGCCATGGAGCGGGCTCCTCCTCGGTCAGCGTGGCGTCACGAGAACCCTCGTCCCGTGTCCGCATCTCACGTTCAATTCCAGAGCGACGGTCGCCAGCGATCCGTCCCTGCTTCACGCTTCTGTCGATCCATCTCGGCCAGGATCAGGAGCGCCTCAAGCCCCGTCTCCACGCACGCCGCCTCTGCCGCGTCCTTGGCGTCTCCCTCGACGAACGCTCCGGTGGTGCGCTGAGCGTAGACCGCACAGACCACCCCGGCTCGACATCTCGCGAGTGTCGCCAGGACCAGAAGCGCCGATGCCTCCATCTCGAAGTTCATCACGCGCTGGCGCGCCATGTCCTCCGCCAAGTCAGGGTAACGGATGGGCAGTTGCGGGATGGGACGTCCTTGCGCCCCGAAGAATCCCGGTGCTGTTGCCGTCAACCCGACATGAGTCCGATGCCCGAGCCGCGCCGCTGCCTCGATGAGCGCCAGGACCGCCTCGTAGTCGGCGACCGCTGGGTACCCATCGTGGACGAAGTAGCTCGTGGTCGACTCGAGCCGGACTGCTCCGGTCGAGACGATCAGGTCCCCGAGGGACACCTCCGGCTGAAGGGCCCCGCAGGATCCGACCCGGACGAAGGTCGGCCGTTCCGTGATCGCCAGGATCTCTGCCACCGTGATCTCGACATTGTCCGTACCAATCCCGGTCGAGACGACCGAGACGCGGGTGCCGCGATACGTTCCGGTGACTGACGCGAACTCGCGGTGGCGCCGCTCGAACTCGACGTTGTCGAGACGTGTGGCGATCCGGGAGGTCCGGTCGGGGTCGCCGGGGAGGAGGATGTACTCGGCCAGGTCACCCGGTCCGAGTCCGATGTGGTACTGCCGTTCTCCGGTGGGAAGGGCAACGCGGGGATCCGCGTTCGGCAAGACCTCGTCCCTCACTCTGGCGTGCTTCGCAGGCGCGAAACTCGGCCGAGGATAGGCCCGCGCTCTCGTGAGCGTCAAGCACGGCCACGCACGAGCCACGCACGATTGGAGCGCCGCGACCCGTCATCCGGCCCGTGCTCACGGTCCGTCCGCCCCCGGACCGGCGATCGAGCGGTCCGTCGAACCGGCCGGCGGCGGGCTCATCGACGTCGAGGAAGGGAGACTGGGCCCCGCGCCGATCGGCGCCGGAGAGACGCCTGACGCGGCCGTCGCGAGGGCCGGCAGGGCCGGGCCGGAGGCGGCAACGAGGGTCGCGAGGCGTTCGGCGATCCGGGCCGTCAGCCGGCGCCGCATTCGCCGACGCCGAAGTAAGGTCACGGCCAGCGACGCGAGACCGATCAGGATCAGGCCCAGCGCGCCCATCTCGGGCACACCGAGGTCGGTGAGCCCCGCCGTGAGAGGGGCCCGGGCTCCGTTGGTCGGCGCGGCGCCGTCCGCGGGCGCTCCCGATGGACCATCGCTGGCGGCTGGGGAGGTGCTGGCGTCCGGGTCGTCCGGCCCGAGCCCACCGACGAGCGCGATCCCGGCCGGATCGTCGACCGCCATGAACACCGTCCCGTCGCCGGGATCGCGCTCGATCCGGCCCGTCGCGCTGAGGGCATCACCGACGACCACCGAGCCGGCAAGGTCCGCGGCCTCGGCACGCAGCCGGACCGGGGCCACCGCCGTCCCGTCGTCCAGTCGGAACCCGATCTCGTCGACTGCCTGGACGAGGCCACCGACCCGGACGACCTGCCCGACGTGGGCGGCCAGGCTGGCGAGATCGACGTCGGGCGGAGCGCTCGCGCCGCCTCCGGCACTCCCACCGGCACCGGGCGCCGTGCTCGCTCCGGGCGCGTTCGTCCCGGAGCCGCCGGAGCCGCGCCTGGCCGGAATGGTCGTCCGCGGTACCGCCGATCGTCAGGTCGCGGGCCGAGCGCGGAACGATCGCGAAGCGCCGATCCGAGGCGGACGGGTACGGCCGCCGGACGATCCCGACGATGGTGGCCGTCCGGCCCTCCTTCAATGCGCTGGACCGGGATCCCGGCGCCGGCCAGCCCCGCGATCGGGATCCGCGCGCCACCGACCCGGAGCTCGGCGGTCCAGCGGTTGCCGGACTTGTGGACCTCGACCACGTCGCCGCGAACGCGCACGAGGCGCCATTCGTGCGCCGCGCCGGGTGCGATCCGCAGCTCGAGCGGACTGAGCGCGTTCGTTCCGTCGCGCCGGATCGTGACCGCCCGGATCCGCGGGGCACCGTACGCTCGACCGACCTCGCCGCTGACGCGGACGTTCGCGCCGATCGGCGGCGCGGTCGCTCCGATTGGCAGCAGGATCTCGATCGCGGCAGTCCGATCCTGGACGATGACGCGGCGCCTGGTCGCGTCGAGGAGGGACCCGGGCGTCGTGATCGATCCCTCGATCGTGACCTGGCCGCTGCCGGCCAGGATCGCCGCGGCGATGGTTCGGATCGTCGTGCCCGACGGGGCCGTCGGTGACGGTGACGGGCTGGAGGACGGCGTCGCGCCGCCCAGCCGGACGAGATCGGCCGAGCTGCGGAGCCAGACCCGATAGCCGTCGGCCGCGCCCTTGCGGCTCGCACGCTGGCCCGCAACGCCGGTGAGCCGAAGTCGATCGCCAGACGCCACCGCGCTGGCGGGCAGCCCGGCCGAAGCGTCGGCTGCGATCCGGACCGGGACCGCGCCCGGTCGTGATCGACGAAGGTGAGATCGCCACTCGTCGCCTTGGTCGGGCGGCCGTCGGCGATACCCTCGACGGTCACGAGGCGTCCTTCGGCGGCCTCGCCGAGGCTGCCCCCGTCGACGGCGATCGGGACCGGCAGCCCGGCCGGGCCCGTCGCTCGGATGGCGGTGAGCCCGCGCACCTCGAGCTGGCCGTAGGGGTCGGACAGGGCCCCGGTCACCTCCAGCCAGGTCCCGACGGCAGGACGCGGCGTCGTGTCCCCGAGCCGGACGACGATGCCCGCGGTCGAGTCCTGGATCGCGATCAGGGCGGGGGTTCCGAGCCGGCCCGCCTGGGCGGTCACGACGCCCGCCGACCGTCACGCGGCTGCCGATCGATCCCGAGCGCGCAGCGGCGATCGCGATCGTGGTCGCAGGTGAGGGAGTCGGGCTCGGCGTGGCGCTCGGCGTCGTGCTTGGCGCGGGCGTCGCGCGTCGGAGCGGGCGTCGGTGTCGGTGTCGGCGCGGCGGTGGGCGTCGGTGATCGGTGTCGGGCTGGGTGGCGGAGGCGCGACGAACGACGAGCTCGCCCGGCCGTGTCGCGTGAAGGCGATGGCCCGCGAGCCCGGTGCCGCTGCTGTCGCGCTGGCCGAGCGGGCCCGACAGCCGTCACGCGGTCGCCCGTCGCGATCGCCTGGCCGGCGAGGGCAGCGTCGGACACGATCAGTCGCAGCGGACCCGAGCCGTCGTCGATCGTCACGCCGAGGCCGTCCGCGAGCGCGCCCGGGGCCTCGCGTGACGACGCCCTCGACCGACAGGCGAAGCCCTTCGAGCAGCTCGTCGGCGCCGCCGGTCGTGCTGCCGATCGGGTCCGGCAGCGGTCGCGCTGCTGACGATCGTCGAGCGTCGTCGCCCGGGCGTTGACGACGCGCAGGCTGAAGTACGAGCCCATGGTCCCCTCGACGATGACCTGGGTCCCGGCCGGGATCGGCGTCGCGAGGGCGGCGTCGAGCCGGATCGCGATCCCGCCCGTCCCGTCCTGGACGAAGCCGTTCCTGGCCGAGTCGATCGCTCCGAGGTCGGTCGTCAGCGTCCCCGCGATCCGGACGGACGACGCCGTCCGCCAGCGGCGCGCGCATCGGCGATGGCGAGCGGCGGACCGAGGGTCGGCTGTCGGGGTCGGCGGACCGGCGTCGGTGTCGGGCTCGGGCGTCGGTGTCGGGGTCGGCGTCGGTGTCGGGATCGGGCGTCGGGACGGGCTCGGGATCGGGCGTCGGTGTCGGGATCGGGGTCGGCGTAGCCGTCGGAGTCGGCGTCGGCGCGGCGGTCGGCGTCGGGGTCGGCATAGCCGTCGGTGCCGGCGTGACGGTGGGACTCGGTGCCGGGCGTCGGCGTCGCTCCCGGACCGGCGTCGGCGCCGACGCGAGGTTCTGCGGGCTCGGGACCGACGACGACGAAGTCGGCGGCGTTGTCATTCGTGTCCGCGCCGTTGCCGGCCGGACCGCCCGGACGCCGCTCGAGCTCGATCCCGCGGCCGGCGCCGGCGCCGCGCCGCCCTCGACGAACGCGCTGCTCGCGTCGCCCCACGCGACGGCATCGATCGGCGTCCCGCCGACCGGCCGCAGGACGATCGCACCGCCGGTCGCCGCGAACCCACCCGTGTACGTCGCGTCGGCCAAGCCCGCATGGATCCCGGCCGCGTTGGCGATCAGCAGGTGACGGCCCGGCTCGAGCGGTCGGCTCGCCGTCCACGTCGCCTTGCGCGTGACCGTCGAGCCCGTTGACGTGGCGTATACGACCTCGAGGCCCATCAGATCGACCGTGAGCGGGCCCGCGTTCGCCAGCTCGGCGAACTCGTCCGAGGCCGACGCCCCGCCCGTCTCGACCTCGGAGATGACGAGGGTCGAGACCGGCCAAGCCGCCGCCGCGAGCGTGACCCGAGAAGGCGACGCCGCCGGGGCGAGGAACGATGGCCGGTGAGCTGCCATCGCCAGCGACGCGGAGACGAGAGCGAGGACCAGGGCAAGCGGCAGGGCAACGGGCCCTGCGCGTCGGGCGCGCGACATCGACGACCTCCCGGCGGGGTTGTCGGGATTCGAGAGCCGCGATGCGGGCCGGCCCGGATGGAGCGAGGCGACGGTTGTAGCAGGCGGCGCTTCCCCCGCGGTCACCGCCGGATGCACGGCCGATCAATCGCGCGTTTCGCGAGGATGCCGCCGCGCTCACCCTCGGCTGCACGACGGCCTCGACCGCAGGCGGGCTCGCGAACGCGTACGATGCCGGGACCCGTCGCGGCCCAGCGCCGCACTCCTCGACACACCGCCCATTCGCGCCCGTGCGGGCGCCCACCACCCTGGAGGCACCGTGGCCCGAGCCAAGCGCACCGACCGAGCCGCAGCTCGCCGTCGCCATCGCGCGTCCTTCGTCGATCCGCTCGCCGAGGGCGACCTCGATTCGGCAGCCGGCGACACCGCCGAGCGAGGCGGACTGCGTCCGCGGGCGCGGCCAGGTCCGCGGGCGACCCGCCCGGCAGGGAGCGCCCCGCCCCCGCGCCCGGGCCTGTCGGCCGCGTTCCGGTCCTCGTTCCGTCCGCTCGACCTGCGCGGCGACCTCCGCGCCCTGCCCCAGATCCTCCGCCACTGGTCGCTCTGGGTCCCGATCGTGCTGGCCGGCCTGTCGGTCGCCCTCGTGCCGTTCATGGGCGCGAGCTCGATCGCCGGCGTCCTGTTCGGCTACTTCTCGGGCGGAGCGCCGTTCGGGACGGCCTTCGTCGCCGGCCTGTTCGCGCCGCGGGCGAGCTACCTCGTCGGAGCGCTGGCGGCGCTCGCGTCGGCCGGGTTCCTGGCCCTGGCGTTCGCCGTGGGACCGTTCGGCGGAGCCCTCGACGGCGCCACGGACCCGGTGACGAAGCAGCCGATCTCGATCGACCAGATGAAGACGCTCCTGCTCAACGAAGCGCTCGTTACCGGCGTCCCGCTGGCGGCGATCGTGGCCTCCGCCGGGGCGTGGTACCGCCGCTTCCTGAACCGGGCGAACCCGAACCGGAACCGGAACCGACCCTCCAATCCGACGACGCGCCGCCCGGACGGCAAGGTGCCGAAGAAGCCGCAGCAGCGGCCCATGCTCGCTCGGCGGCGCTAACTCGGCGGCGCTAACAAGGACGGTCGCGCCTTCGCGGCCGGTCGCCGCGTTGACCACTGCGCGACGGACGCAGTCGCGTATCTGGCTCAGCCCATTCTGCGCATCCCGGCCATGCCGAGCTGCTTGACGCCCTGCGGCTGCTCCGGCGCCCCGGCGCTCGCCGCGACCTCGATCAGCGGCCGGACGTCGCGGGCAATGATGTTCACGACCTTCGCCTCGCGCTGAAGATCGCCGTCGACGAGAAGCAGGGCGTGACGCCGGACCACCCCTCGCAGCCGGGCCCACACGTCCGGCCACATCGTGACGTTGACCATCCCCGTCTCGTCCTCGAGGGCGAGGAAGACCGTGCCCTTGGCCGTCATCGGGTGCTGGCGCGTGACGACAAGGCCGCCGATCCGGACCGTCCCGGGCCTCCGATCGTCGAGAGCGGCGTTCGTCACCGCGCCCAACCGCTCCAGCGCGGGCCGGTAGAGCTCGACCACCTGGCGACGGGCATCGAGCCCGACCACCGCGTACGCATCGCCGATCCGCTCCGACTCCGTCAGGCCCGGCAGGGTCGGCGCCGCGGTCGCCGGCAGGCGGAGGGCCATCGGGCGTGATGCCGCCTTCGTGAACGCGCCGCCCTTCGTGGAGCGGCCATCGACCCGGCCGCGCGTCGCGCCCGCCACCTCGCGGAGCTGCCAGAGGAGCTCGCGTCGCGGCCGGCCCAGCGAATCGAGCGCGCCGACCCGGATCATCCGCTCGAGCGTCTCCTCCGGCAGCCCCGTCCGCTCGACCACGTCGGCCAGCGAGCGATACGGCCCGCGTCCCAGCTCGGCGTCGAGCAGCGCCTCGTGCTCCTCGCCGATCCCCTTGACGAGCCCCAGCCCCAGCCGGACGCCCCAGCCCACGGCACTCTCGGCGGCCCACCGCCCGCGCGCCTCATTCGACGGCACCACGCAGCCGCTCGATCGGACCGGGATGGGTCGACGCTCGATGCCGGCGTCCTCGGGGAGTGGCTCGCCGGGACCCTCGTCGCCCTCGCCCATGACCCAGCCCGGCCGGCCCACCCACTCGGTCGTCGTCTTGTACGTGCTCCGGTTGACGTCGACCGGCAGGACCGCGACCCCGTGCCGCTTCGAATCGTTGACGAGGACCTCGACCGGATAGAAGCCCATCGGCTGGGCGTTGATCAGCCCGACGAGGAACTGGGCCGGGTAGAACAGCTTCAGGAACGACGACTCGTACGCCGTCCGGGCGAAGGCCGCGGCATGCGACTTCGCGAACCCGAACGAGGCGAACGCTGCGACCTGGCGGAACAGCTCCTCCGCGACCTCCTCGGTCATCCCCGGCTGGCGCATGCAGCCGTCGTGGAACTGGGCGTGGAGCTTCTCCATCTCGCGGCTCGAGCGCCACGTTCCCATGGCCCGCCGGAACCCGTCCGAGTCGGCCGGGCTGAACCCGGCGACCTCGATCGCGATCCGCATCACCTGCTCCTGGTAGAGGATCACGCCCTTCGAGTCGCGCAGGACGGGCTCGAGGCTCGGGTGGAGGTAGGTCACCTCCTCGAGGCCCTGCTTCCGACGGAGATACGGGTGGACGGCGTTGCCCTGGATCGGGCCCGGCCGGATGATCGCGACCTCGACGACGAGATCGTCGAGGCTCGACGGGCGCGACTTCGGCAGCGTCTGCATCTGGGCCCGGCTCTCGACCTGGAAGACCCCGACCGTGTCGGCCGCCTGGAGCATGGTGAAGACCTCGGTGATCTCCTCGGGCAGCCGATCGAGGTCGAGGCAGACGGCGCAGTCGTGCTCGATGAGCTGGAGCGTCTCGTCGATCGCGGCCAGCATCCCGAGCCCGAGCAGGTCGAGCTTGATCAGCTTGAGCGTCTCGACGTCGCGCTTGTCGAACTGGACGACGACCCGGTCGACCATCGTCGCCCGCTCGAGCGGGGCGATGTCGATGAGCGGCGCAGCCGTGACGAGCATCCCGCCCGAGTGGATCGACAGGTGGCGCGGGAAGCCGTCGATCCGGGCGCAGAACTCGAGCCAGCGCTCCCAGTCCGAGAGGTTCTTCGTCGAGCCGCCACGGGCCTCCGGCGGCGGATCCGGCTCGACGCGGGCGACCTTCGACTGGTCGGCGGCTCCCCCGCCCCGTCCCATCGCCGCCGTTCGTGGTGCCGGCGGATCCCAGTGGTTCGGCCGGCCGAGCTTGTCCGTGCCGCGGCCGGCCGTGCCCGGTCCATCGGCGCGGCGCGCCGGCGGCTCGACCTGGCCGCTCTCCGGATCCACCTGGCGACCATCGATCAACCCGGGTGCGACCAGACGATCGCGATCCGCTGCATAGCCCGTCCCTCGACCCTCGCGCAGCCAGGCAACGCTCGCCGGCGTGTCGCCGGGCCCGCCCTCGTCGTCGCCCCGTCCCGGCCGGACCGCCGTCCGTGGCGCGAGCGCGTCCGGCAGCGCCCCCGGCGCCCAGCTCCGCTTCCGGATATCGATCCCATCGGTATTTCGGCCACTGGATCGGCCGTGAGCCTCCTCGGGACCCACGATGGATGGCTCGCTGAGCGTGGGCGAGCTGTTCGCAAGCGTGGCGCGATCCCCATCCGGGCCTCGATCGGGGGGCTGAGGCTCTCGCAGCCCACCGGATATCGATGGCGTCGATGTCGGGTCGTTCAGGGCGCCGGCGGCCAGCGCGCTCTTCCGCCCGCGGAGATCAGCGCTGGTGATCCCGCCGGCCGTAGAACGGTCGTAGGGTCCCGGATTCTCCGCTGCCTGAGCGTGGTCGAGCGTGGCCGAGCTGCCCGGTGCAGCCCCGGGACCACCTTCTGGCTCCCCATGGCCCGCGCCAATCACCGCGGCTGATATCGACCCGGGCTGGGGCGTCACTCCGAGGTCGGGCAGCGCGGCGCCGGCGGCGGCGCCGAGCGGGATCTCGGTCATCCAGCCGAACGGGCGCGGCGCGTCCGGGTCCGCCGGCTTCGGCGGCTGGCGCCAGGGCGGCACCTTCCCCACGAGCGGCACGCGCATGTTCAGCTGCCCGATTCCATCCACCAGCTCTGCGCCCGGGTCGCCTTCAACCCTGCCGACATCCTCGACTCGCGGCAACCGCCCGTTCCCCGCCTCACCCTCGCCGCCGGTCCGGACCCGCCCGCCACGCGGATGATTGAGCTGGCCCATCCCGTCGACCAGGCCGCGCTCCTCCGCCTCGGCCGCCGACCGCGCCTCCACCGGCACGCCCTCGCCGGGTCGCTTGAAGAACTCGGCGAACCCGCCGTCCGCCTCGAGGTCGCGCCGGACCATCACCGAGTCGTACGTCTCGAGCGCCTTCGCCACCCGGTCGACGAGCGGCCGCGGAAATCCCAGCGCCACCCCGACCTCGCGGACCGCCGACCGTGCCCGATACGTCACGAGATTGGCGACCATCCCGGTGTGCTCCGGTCCGTAGCGGCCGTAGACGTACTGGATGACCTCCTCCCGGCGCGCCGACGAGAAGTCGATGTCGACGTCCGGGTAGGTCGTCCGGCCCTCGTTGATGAACCGCTCGAAGAGCAGGTTGTGCTGGATCGGCTCGACCCGGCTGATCCCGAGGGTGTAGGCCACGATCGAGCCCGCAGCGCTGCCCCGGCCCTGGGCCGGGATCCCCTGCGACTTGGCGAACCGCATCAGGTCCCAGCAGATCAGGAAGAACTCGGCGAGCCCGGCCCGCTCGATCACGTCGAGCTCGTGGGCGAGCCGGTTGACGACAGCCGAGGTCAGCGGGTGATAGCGCCTCTTCGCGCCATCCCAGCACAGCCCCGACAGGTACGAGAACGGCGTCTCGCCCGACGGCACCGGGAAGCCCGGGAAGCGGTACTGCTCGAACCCGAGATCGACCCGGCAGGCCGCGGCGAGCTCGACCGACCGCTCCATCCCGGCCGCCCATGCCCGCGCGACGTCACGCCCGAGCGCGCCGTCGCCGGGCGGCAGGGCGGCCATCTCGGCCGCCGACTTCAGGTACGACTCGCCGTCCGGCCGGCGCAGGTCGGCCAGCCCGTCGAGCGTCCGACCGTGGCGGATGGCGGTCAGGACGTCCTGGAACTCGCGGCCCTCGGGCAGGGCGTAGTGGACGTCGTTCGTCACGACGACCGGCAGATTCAGCTCGCCGGCCAGCGCCACGGTCTCGGTCACGAGCCAGTCGTCGTCGGGCAGGTGGTGGTGCGTCAGCTCGAGGTGGAAGCCGTCGCCGGCGGGCCCGCCGTAGCGCTCCGCCAGGACCCGTGCGGCGGCCCGCGCCCCGTCCCGATCGCCGACCCGCAACCGCCGCGCGATCTCGCCGTCGCGACAGCCCGACAGGGCCACGAGCCCGTCCGCGTGCTCGGCGAGCAACGTGTGATCGAACCGGGGCATGGCCTTCGTCCCGGCGAGGTTGGCCCGCGACACGAGCCGGCACAGGCTCCGGTAGCCGATCGCATCACGGGCGAGCAGGACCAGGTGCGGGCCGCGCTGCGCCTCGCCGACCCCGCGACGGTCCTCCTTGACCGCCTCGCGATGACCGGGCAGACGGGCCCGCTCCGGTCGCGGCCGATCCGGCTCCCCGTCGCGGGCTACGGCCTCACCGGCAGCCGCGACCGTCCCGCCGAGCGCGACCCCCTCGACCGACCGGCGCCGGCCGCCCCGCCGGACCGATCGGCGCGCCGGCACCACCACCCGATCCGGATCGCCGCCGATCGCGTCGCGCAGCTCCACCTCGATCCCGAGGACGGCCCGCAGCCCCGCGTCCTCGTAGGCGGTCTGGCCGCGGACGACGCCGTAGAGGCCCTGGTGGTCGGTCACCGCGAGCCCGCTCAGACCGAGCTCGGCCGCCCGCTCGGCCAGCTCGTCCGGCGCCGAGGCACCGTCGAGGAACGAGAAGTTGGTGTGGCAGTGGAGCTCGGCGTAGGCGGTCATGTGGGACCGTCGATGATCGAACGTTTGTTCGATTTGGTCAACCCGTCGGCGCGCCCAGCCGCGGTCGCGAATCGCTCGAAAATTGTTCCCGATTCCATGAAACAGAACGGGCTCATCCGGCGTCTACAACGACACATGAAGCGCGACTCCGTCACCCTCGTCGCCGCCACGCTCCGGACGGGGTTCCTGGTCGGGTTTGCCCTGATCCTGATCTTCGTTCTGCTTCCGGCGGCGTTTGCCCAGGCGGCGGGCCCGCGCTAACCACATACCGTCCTGGCCTGGGGGCATAGGGCGAATGGGCGGCAACCGGTCGCGAAGATCGGTGTCGACCTGCTGAAGGATCTGGTGAGCGGATCCGACAGCCTGGGACCGTCGTCGTGCTGGGGCTCGACGACGGTCCCCCTTTTCACCCGGCGCGGTTGGCGCGGCGTCGCCGGAGCCCGGCTAGGATGACCCGGTGACCGCGCTTCGTCGCTGGGCCGCCGTTCCCATCCTCCCGATCGTCGCGATCGTGCTCGCCGTGAGCGCGATCGCCTGCGGCTCGACCGCGCCCGCTTCGGCGAGGCCGTCGGCTCCAGCCCGATCGACGGCCCCGGTCCTGACGCCGGTTCCGGGCCAAGCCAGCCCGACGCCTGCGGCGACGCTCCCGACCACGACCGACACCGAGTTCGGCACGATCTGGGACGCCCTCCCGTCCTCGTTCCCGAAGCTCCCGGGGCAGCAGCCCGCCGAGACCGGTGCCGGGCCGACGAGCGGCTCGTTCGCTGTGAACGGGGACGCCGCGACGGCGAGCCAGGCGATGGCCGCAGCGCTTCGAGCCCAGGGCTGGACGGTCGACGTCGGCTCGGCCCTCGAGGACGGCTCGGTCGTCCTCGAGGCGGCCGAAGGGTCCGAAGGCTGCGCGGCGGAGGTGCGCTTCACGCCGATGTCTGGCACAGTGGTCATGTCGGTGCTGTACGGGTCGGAGTGCCCGTTCAGCTGATCGCTCGGGAGACCAGATCGGCGCATGTCAGAGCTCGCGATGGCGCGGGCAACTCATGTCTGACGGCCGTTCTCATCACGCCCTGATCTCGAGCCCGGTGCCTCCCCGCGGCACCACGCGCTTCGCCCAGTCGAGATCCGGAACCCGGATTCGTGGGCTCGCGTAACGCTCCGTGAACGGCCGCCGTCTACGTTGTGGCCGCCGGCAGGGGACCGGCTTCGACCAGGGGTGATGGCGTGCAGCACCGATCCACGCGCTCCAACGATCTCCAGGCGCTCGCCTTCGTGGTGGCGCTCTTTGCGATGCTCCTCGCGCTGACCGTGATGCTCGGAGCGCCGATCGCGTGAACGATCCCACCCGGAGCGATCCGTGGCCCGACTCCGACGAGTCGCCGGCTCGGGCCGGGGTCCGGCTCCTGGTGCTCTCGGTGATCTTCCTGCTGCTGCCGATGCTGCTGCTCGGGGCGTCGTTCACCGGCGGGGGATGCGGCCCAGGAGGCTGACGGTCGCTCAGTCGTAGAGCCGCTCGAGGTGCCACGTCCCGTCGATCCTGTCGAGATAGACGAGGGCCAGCCAGCGCTTCCCGACGACCTTGCAGTAGTCGCGCTCGATCGGCTCGCGCCACCACGATTCGGCGACCCGCCAGGCGTTGCAGACCTCGACCGGCTCGCGCTGTCCGTTCCAGCGGATCGCGACCAGCCGCCCATCGTCGTCCAGCTCGACGTCGATCGACGGGTGCTCGCGGAGCAGGCGGGTCACGCGCGTCGCTCCACGGCAACCCGGATGGCGCCGCGGTCAGCGGCGCGGCCGGCGTCACTCATCGCCAGCTCCAGCGCTTCTCCGGGAGCGGCGCGTCGGGATCGGTCACGACGGCCTTCCGGACCCGGTCCTCCCCGAACGTCAGCGCGAGGCGAGCGAGCTGCCAGCCGAGCCTGGCCGTCCGCGCAGCCTGCGGGACGAACAGCGGCAGCTGCTGACCGGCGGCCGGCTCGACCCCGGCCAGCTCCAGCTCGAGCCGCTCGACCGCGGCCGGCGGCGGTGCCTGCTCCAGGCGGGCGATGAGGAGGCGCTCGATCGCGTCCGCGTCGGCGGTCGGCTCGGGGAAGCGCTGCTCGACGACCAGCTCCTCGGGCGTGCCCGCGCGGGCGAAGGCCATCTCGAGCGTCAGGCGGAGCGTCGCCCGGGCGGCCGCCATCCCCCGGGCATCGACCTGGGCGGCGAGCGCGCCGGCCAGCCGGTGGAGGACGAACCGGAGCGACTCCGTCTCGGCGACGGGCGGGTCGATGGGGAGGGCCAGGATCAGACGCTCCGGGGCGCGCCGCGGCACGAACCGCTCGATCTCTTCGCCGCGCGATCGGGCGTGGAGCCGGCCGCCCTCGTCCCCGAACCGGGCGACGAGCGCTGACCTGGGCAATTCCGCCACGGCCCCGATCCGGCGCAGCCCGAACCGGGCGAGGCGAGCCCGGACGTCGGGGTCCGGCGAGAGCAGGGACGACGGCAGCGGCGCCAGGAATCGCGCGTCCTCGCCCGGCTCGACGATCCGGGCGACGGCCGGCTCCGCGTGGCCGGCGGCGACCGTTGCCGCGAACCGCGTCCCGGCAATTCCCGGCCGCGGTGCCCCGGGCAGGACGGGCCTGAGCGCATCCACGAGACGCTGGACGAGCACCGCGTCAGGGCCCCACAGGCGGTCGAGCCCGTCGGCCTGGAGCTCGATCAGGCCGAACGCGGGATCGGTCGGGTCGGTCGTGCCGGCGAGCCCCGGGCTGAAGCGGGCGAGCGTCTCGAAGGCGGCCTCGACGGCGGCCGTGTCGGCGTCGGTCTCGGGATCGAGGAAGACCGCCTCAGGCGCGAGGCGATGAGCCGACCCGAGCGGGATCCCGCGCCGGACGCCGAGCGCCCGGGCCGCCGGATCCGCGTCGATCACCAGCCCGTCCGTCCACGGCTGGCCGCCGAGGACCACCGGCCGGCCGGTCGGGAACGAGTCGGAGTGGCGCGACCGGGCCATCCGGATCGGGAGGTGGGGCCAGTAGAGGTGGAGGAGTCGCATCGGTCGGGGTGATCCGTTGAGTGGGAGCGAAGGCGACGACGGTGCCGGTGGTCGCGGCGGGGTCGTCGCGGAGGAGGTCCGGGTGGCGGAGACAGCGGTCCCGCTCGCCACCCTCGGCGTAGAGGATCCGGAGCTCCGCCCGTCTCCCCGGCGGCCCGTAGCGGCTGCGGGCCACGAGCGCCTCGGTCCGCTGGCCGACGACGTCCCGCCCGAGCCGGATCCACGCTCGCCGGATCAGCTCCAGGCGCAATCCCGTGGATTCGGCCACCGCGGTCGCCAGACCGGGGGTCAGACCGGGTGGCTCGAGGGCGATGAGGAGCGTCTCGGCCCGGCGGGCGAGCCCGGCCAGGCGACGCAGCCGCTCGGCGACCTTGGCCGGCGTCGTGCCGGCGTTCGGGTGGGGCGGCAGATCGAGGACGAGGACGTCGACCGAGCGGCCGGCGAGGAGCATCCCGGCGATCGACAGACCCTCGTCGAGCGTGTCGGGCGTCAGGACGACGAGCCAGTCGAGGCGGACGCCGCGGGCGACGGCCTCGACCGGGTCGAGCGCCCGGGCGAGATCGAGCCAGGCAACGATCGCGCCGTCGGCCTGGGCCTCGGCCACGAGCCGCAGGGCGAGGGTCGTGGCACCGGAGCTTGGAGCGCCGCGGAGCGTGACGCTGGCCGAGCGCGGGAGCCCGCCCGGGCCGACGATCGCGTCGAGAGCCGGGAAGCCGGTCCGGACGATCCGCTCGACGCCAGTTCGCGGCTCGCTCGCGGGAGAAGGAGCGAGCTCGGATGGGTCGTCGGGCGGCTCGGCCGGGAGCGGCGCCGTGGCCAGGGCTCCGATCACCCGCGGAGCTGCGGCACCCCATCGCGTCTGGAGAGACGCCAGAGCGGCCGATACGTCCGGGGAGAGGCTGGCCATCGGACGCTCAGACTAGAACGTTTGTTCCATATCGTCAATGGGATCAGCCAGGGAACGAAGACCCGAAAAGCCGCCAGAACTGGCCAGATATCCACCTCCGGACTGATCGGCCGGTCGCCACGTAAGACAGGTCCGTCACGTCCGCCTTCGCAAGCACAAACGTCGAGCGGCGCAGTCTGGCAATGCATGAATGGCCGGACCTGTCGGTGTCACGGCGCGTCATGCGCTCGATATCCGAGCCGGCCGCGGCTCCGTGCTCGACACAGAGCGCCACCCCGGCGTCACCGAGCCGTCACCCGATCGCCGTAGCGTCGGCGATGATGTCGCTTGCCATGCAGCCCCCTGCCCTGCCCGATCGGCCGATCCTCGTCGTCGACGATGACGCCAAGATCGTGCGCCTCGTTCGGACGTACCTCGAGCGGGACGGGTTCAGCGTCGTGACCGCCGGCGACGGGCCCGGCGCGCTCGCCGCGATCGAGGCGCACCAGCCGGCGCTCGTCGTCCTCGACCTGATGCTGCCGGAGCTCGACGGACGGGCCGTGATCCGAGCGGTTCGCCGCGACGAGGAGGCCGGCGCGACGCCGATCCTCGTCCTGTCGGCACGGGGCACGACGATCGACCGGATCGCGGGGCTCGAGGACGGCGCCGACGACTACCTCCCGAAGCCCTTCTCGCCCGCCGAGCTCGTCGTCCGAGTGAAGGCGATCCTGCGACGGGTGGCTCAGCCCGCGGCCGAGCCCGCCGGCGTGAGCGCTCCGCCCGGCCGCCCGACCGGAACCCGGATCAACCACAACGACCTCGTCCTCGATCCGGAGCGGCACGAGGTCACGATCGCCGGTCGCGCCGTCCAGCTGACCCACGTCGAGTTTCGCCTCCTCCAGACCCTCCTCGAGGCCGACGGCCGCGTCCTGAGCCGCGATCAGCTGCTCGACGCCGTATGGGGCTCCGACCAATCCGAGGTCCTCGATCGGACGGTCGACGTCCACATCCGGCGCCTGCGCGACAAGCTCGGCGACGATCCCGAGGCGCCCCGCTGGGTCGCCACGGTTCGCGGGTCCGGCTATCGTTCCGCCCCCACGGCCGTCACGTGATCGCGATGCGCAACCGCGGGATCGCGACCCGGATCGCCCTCGCCGCCCTCGCCTCTGCGGCGATCGGTCTGGTGATCCTGGCGCTCGGCGTGCTCGTCGTCGGCGGCCAGGTCTTCACCGACCTGATGATGCGGGCCGGAGATTCGGCCGAGCACGCCCGGTCGATGTACGACAGCTCGGTCACGACCGTCGTCATCGCCGCCGTGGTCGTCGCGGGGCTTGCCAGCATCGGGCTGGCGATCGTGATGGGCCGGATGCTCGCCCGACCGCTGCGCGAGGTCGGGGCGGCGGCGCGCCGGATCGCCGAGGGTGACTACGCCGCTCGGGTCCCGCGCGACGGCCCCGAGGAGATCGCCAGCCTCGCCGATTCGTTCAACCAGATGGCGGCGTCGCTCGAGGAGCAGGAGCGGATGCGGCGCGACTTCATCGCCAACGCCGCCCACGAGCTGCGGACGCCGCTCACGAACCTCCAGGGCTATCTCGAGGCCCTTCGCGACGGGGTGATCGTCGCCGACCGGGCGACCTACGAGTCGCTCTGGGACGAGGCCGAGCGGCTCGTCCGCCTGTCGCGCTCGCTCGACGCGCTCGCCGAGGGCGACGCCGCGACCAGCCCGCCGACGCTCGAGCCGATCGACCTGGCGGCCGCCGTCCGCTCGGCGGTCGAGCTGGCCCAACCGGCGATCGAGCGGGCCGGGCTGCGGCTGTCGGTCGAGGTGCCACCCTCGCTCCCGGCCCGGGCCAACCCCGACCACCTCGCCCAGGTCCTCGCCAACCTGCTGTCGAACGCCGTCCGCTACACGCCCACCGGCGGAATGGTCGCCGTCCGCGCCGAGCGGCGGCCGGACGATCTCCTCGTGGCGGTCGCCAACAGCGGCGACGCGATCCCGGGTGACGAGCTCGATCGCGTGTTCGAGCGGTTCTACCGGGTCGAGAAGTCGCGCGACCAGGCGCGCGGCGGGGCCGGGATCGGCCTCGCGATCGTCAAGCAGCTCGTCGAGGCGAGCGGCGGGCGCGTCGGAGCCGACTCTGCGGATGGCCAGACCCGGTTCTGGTTCAGCCTGCCGGCGTAGGGATTCGCGTCGACTACGGCAGGGCGACCGCCACCAGCCCCAGCCCGATTCCCGCCAGCCCGACCCATTGACTCGGCTGGAGCTTCTCGCCCCAGAGCACGATCGCGACGACGACGCTGACGACCGGGCCGAACGAGCTGGCCAGCCCGAGGATCCAGGCCGGCGCCTGCTCGAGCCCGATCGCGAACGCCACGAACCCGGCGATATCGAGCACGCCGCCGACGACGGCGGCGAGGATGGCGACCCGGAGCAGCCCGGGCGGCCGGTCCGTGGAGCCGGCGAGAAGCGGCTCGGCGGCGCGCGGTCGGAACGCGAAGACGACGAGCAGCACGACGGCGACCGTGGCTGCGTTGGCGATCCGGGCCGTCAGGAGGACCGGCAGCCAGCCGGCGCTCCGGATCGGACCTGCCAGGCCGATCGTCAGGATCGCGAAGCAGACCAGGGCCACGATCGAGAAGCCGACGCCCTTGCCGGCAACCTTCGTGCTCCGCCAGCCGCCGTCCGAGACCAGCCCGGTCAGGATGACGCCGAGCGTCGCCAGGGCGGCCCCGACCGCCTGGAGCGACGTCAGCGTCTCGCCCCGGACGAGGACCGCGAGGATGACCGTCAGTCCGCCGTAGGCCGCGACGACCGGGCTGACGACCGACAGCGGCCCGATCCGGAGAGCCGTGAAGAACGACAGGTAGGCCCCGGCCGCGACGACCCCGGTGATCGACGAGACGACGATGTCCTCGAGCTTCGTCGGGAACCACGAGCCGCGGATGGTGCACAGGATGAGGATCGCGAGGAGGCTCGTGACCTGGACGATCGCGGTCACCCGGAGACTGCCCAGACGGCGCCCGGCGATGGCCGCCGAGACGTCGGTCGAGCCCCAGCAGAGCGCCGCGATCAGGCCGAGCTCGAGACCGATGGACACCGCCGGAGGGTATCCCGGGAGGGCGGTTCGGGAGGGGGCCCGTGCTACACTTCGGGACCGTTTGCGCCTCCGCGCGACGTCCGTGGGGATGTAGCTCAGCTGGAAGAGCACCGCGTTCGCATCGCGGGGGTCAGGGGTTCGAGTCCCCTCATCTCCACCACTTCCTCCGACCCGGACCCGGGTCGCGGCGTGCCCGCGGCGTGCATGCGCCCCGCGTCAGGAACCGGTGTCATCCGGTCGCGGACCGGTGCCATCCCATGCCACTTGGGCGATCATGGGCGGATGGATGGCGAATCGCCCAGGATCCTCCTCATCGGGATGATGGGCGCGGGCAAGTCGACGGTCGGGCGGGAGCTGGCGAAGCGAACCGGCTGGCCGTTCCTCGACAACGACGTCCTCGTCCGGGAGCTGACCGGGCGCGAGCCGACGGCGATCGACGCCGAAGACGGCGAAGACGCTCTCCACGCGGCCGAGACCGCGGCCTTCCGGGCCGCCACGCAACGAGATGGCCCCGCCATCATCGCGGTCGCCGGCGCGGTCGTCGACGATGACACCGAGCGGGCGCGGCTCGCCGGCGCCGGACACGTCGTCTGGCTCCGCGGCCGGCCGGAGACCCTCCGTGGCCGGATCGGTACGGGCGCCGGCCGCCGGGCGGATGCGCGCGACCTCGACTGGATCACGGCCCGGGTGAACGAGCGGGCGCCCCTGTACGCTGCCGCGGCCGATCAGATCGTGGACATCGAGGACCACCGACCGGCGGCGATCGCCAGCGAGGTCATCGCCGCGGTCGCCGCGGTCGCCGCGGACCCCGCCGCGGACGAGTCGTCAGCCGGCTGACGACTCCAGCGGCTGATCGGCCGGTGTCGCGAGAGCTCCGTGCAGCTCGAGCGAGTGGGTCCGCAGCCAGCGCCGCCACGCGACGTGGTCCGGCCGGCGCGACGCGACGACCGCCCAGAACCGCGGGCCGTGCCCAAAGACCCGGAGATGGGCCAGCTCGTGAACCACGACCGTCTCGAGCGCCTCGGGCGGAGCCAGGACGAGTCGCCAGCTGAACATGAGGCGACCCTCGCGTGACGCGCTCCCCCAGCGGCTCCGCGGATCGCGCAGCGCGACGACGGCCGGCTCCACCCCGAGCGCTGCGGCGTGGTCGGCGATCGTGGCGTCGATCGCGAACCGGGCCTGTTCACGGAACCACGTCTCGAGGACGCGTTCCGGCCGATCGCGGTCGCGGGCAAGGAGCCGGACGTGGAGCTCCGGACCGCCGAGGGCGACGACCCGTCCGACCGTCGATCGCCGCCCGGTCGCGACCGCCGTCACGCGGAGCCGATGGAGCTCGCCGAGGTAGCGCACGACGGCGCCATCGGCGAGACCGCCTCGCGCCTGGAGCTCGGCGCGCTGGCGCGCCTGGGCGTCGAGATGGCGCCGGATCCACGGCTCACGCTCGCGCAGGAACGCGTCGATCAGCCGCTCGGGATGCGCCCAGCCGCGGCGCGTCGCGAGCGGAACCGTGACGACCAGCCCGTGCTCGGGATCGATCGTGATCCGGAGACGGCGCGAGCGGGCCGAGCGGCGGAGGACGTAGGGCGGTGGCGCCATCGACTGCGATGGTGCCACACGTCCGTCAGGCCTCGGCGATCACTCCGATCGAGACGCGGAACCCGGCCCGGCGCTGGAGCGGCGTCATCAGCGTCGATTGGCCGACCGGCCCGTCGCCCGGGAAGATCTTGATCCACTCCTCGTTGAACAGGTCGAACTCGGTCGGGTCGCGGAGCGACCAGTTCGCCCAGACGACCTTGTCGATCGACGTTCCGGCGGCCTCGAGCTTGGCCTTGAGGTTCTCGAGCGTCTGGCGGGCCTGGGCCTTGATCGTGGTGCCGACGATCTGACCGCTGTCGAGATCGACCGGCCCGATCGCGGAGACGTAGACCATGCCGCCGGCCTTGACCGCCTTGCCGTAGCCGAGCGGCAGGATCGGTGCGACCGGGCCGGCCGACGAGTCGCCGGCGCCCCAGCGGCCCTTGGTCGAGCTGATCCGGCTGGGCTTGGCCTTGTCCTCGGGCGGGATCCCGTACTCGCCCTCGGGCAGCGTGATCCCGGCCTTGCGGAACTGGTCCATGAACGTCGGGCGGATGCCCGTCGGCGCGAGCGCGCCCTGGATCTTGCCGTTCTCGAACGCGGTCTGCTCGAACGTGAAGATGTCCTGGGTGAGGATCTCGTCGTCCTCGATCCCGTAGACCTCGGTGATGTTGACGACCTTGCGCGTTCCGTCCTTGAGCCGCGACGTGTGGACGATGATGTCGACGGCCGACGCGATCTGCTCGCGGATCGCCCGCAGCGGCAGCTCGTAGCCGGTCATCAGGACCATCGTCTCGAGCCGTCGGAGCATGTCCTTCGGGGTGTTCGCGTGACCGGTCGAAAGCGAGCCGTCGTGGCCGGTCGTCATCGCCTGGAGCATGTCGAGCGCCTCGCCGGAGCGGCACTCGCCGACGATGATCCGGTCGGGCCGCATGTGCATCGCGTTGCGGAGCAGCTGCCGGATCGTGATCTCGCCCTCGCCCTCGAGGTTCGGCGGGCGCGACTCCAGGGTGATCACGTGGTCCTGGCGGAGCTGGAGCTCGGCGGCGTCCTCGATCGTGACGATCCGCTCGTCGTTCGGGATGAAGGACGACAGGACGTTCAGCGTCGTCGTCTTGCCCGACCCGGTCCCGCCCGAGACGAAGAGGTTGAGGCGCGCTTCGATGCAGACGCGGAGGAACTCGAACATCTCCGCTGTCGCGGTGCCGAAGCGGATGAGGTCGTCGACCGTGTAGGGCTTGGCGGCGAACTTCCGGACGGTGATGACCGGCCCGACCAGCGACAGCGGCTCGACGATCGCGTTGACGCGCGAGCCATCCGGCAGGCGAGCATCGACGCGCGGGCTCATCTCGTCGATCCGGCGGCCCATCGGCGTGATGATCCGATCGATGATCCGCATCACGTGCTCGTTGTTCAGGAACGAGCTGTCGACCCGCTCGATCTTTCCGCCGCGCTCGATGTAGACGTGGTTCGGGCCGTTGACCATGACCTCGGTGATCGTCTCGTCATGGAGCAGCGGCTCGAGCGGCCCGAAGCCGGTCACGTCGTCGGTCATCTCGTCGACGAGACGCATCCGCTCATCGCGGGTCACCGCGAAGCCGTTCTCCCTGACCGTCCGATCGACGATCCCCTCGATCTTGGTCCGGACGTCGGTCGCCTTGTCGTCGAGCAGCGTGTCGAAGGCGCCGATGATCTCGGTGATGAGGCGATGGCGGATGTCGAGCAGGAGTGCTTCCCGGGCCGGCGTGCGGATCAGCGGCGCGGCGGGCGAGGGCGGTGGCGGTGCGGCCGGAGTCGTCGGCGCCATGACGGGGACGAGCGCCGCGGGCTCGCGCCGGACCGGGCCGAGTGGTGCGCTCGGGTTGGCGGCCGCCAGCTTCGCGGCCTCCTCGGCCGCGGCTCGCTCCTCGGCCGCCTGCCGCTCCGCCAGCTCGCGCTGAGCAAGCGACTGTTGCGCCCGTTCCACTCGTTGGAGCAGCGACATCCAATAGCCTCCCCGAACCAGTCCCGATCACCCGAATACGCGCGTCCGAAGGCCGACGGCCCGGCGGTCTCGCAAGGATCTCGACTGCCGGACGCCAAAGGTCCTGCCAGAGCATAGTCCGATCGGGCTAGTGCCCCGTTGCACAGGTGCACCGGTCGGCAAATGAGCGGTGCCCCCGCACACTAGCCCGAACCGGTCGCGCCAGCCATCTGATCGGTGACAGCGGAATCGTCGCCTGTGGACGACCGCCCACCCAATCGAGGGGACGATGACCGTCGAGGCGCTTCGCCGCCGCAGGCCGCAGACGCTGGCCGATCTCCTCGATGCCTACGGCCGGGAGATCCAGGCGGTCGCGTATCTCATCCTGCATGACCGTCTCGCCGCCGAGGATGTCACGATCGAGACGCTCCTCACCGCGTTCGAGAAGGGCGGTTCGATCCGCGACGACGGGGCCGTCCGGGCGTGGCTCCTCAAGGTCGCGACCAACAAGGCCCTGGCGCTCCGGCGAACCGGCTCGCGCCTGGTCGGCCTCGACCTCGCGCCCGACCGGGCCGCGCCCGGCGACCTGGCCGGTGACGCGGCGAGCCACCTGGTCCTGGTGGCCGGGGTGGCGGAGCTGCCGCCGGCGATGCGGGCCGCGGTCGTCCTTCGCTACTACAGCGATCTGTCGGTCGAGGACGTTGCGGCGGCCCTCGGCAAGAGCCCGAACACGATCAAGGCCCAGCTCCAGACCGCGCTCGACCGGTTGCGCCGATCGCTCGCCGATCCCGCTGCCGAGACCGCCACGCCCCGGGAGACCCGCCATGCATGACCCATCGCTGGAGCAGAAGCTCCGGGCCGCGCTCCGGAGCGAGGGCGATCAGCTTGCGTTCACGATCACGGCGGCCGAGCTGGAGCGCCGCCTCGTGCTGCGCCGGCGCGGTGGCCTGAGCCCGATGGCCAGCCTGGGCCTCGCGGCGGCCGTCGGCGTCGGGCTGCTCGGGCTCGTCGGGGTTGCGGGTGGCTGGTTCGAGACGAGGCCCGTCGTCGCGCCGTCCCCGAGCCCGGTCGCGGTCGCGAGCACGTCACCGTCCGGCGAACCGCCCTCGGCCGCGCCGTCCGGGCCCGTCCTGCCATCCTTCGATGCCTTCCTCGCGCCATTGGATCCGGCAAGGATCGTCCGCGCCCAGGCCGTCGGGCCGGCCGCAGGACCGACCGCTGAGGAGCCCCCAGCCGCGTCGGGCGGCGTCGGGTTCGCCCCGGTCACCAGCGCGGGCGCGTACCGCGTCTGGACGGCCTGCATCGGGACCGCGCCGCTGCAGTTGATCGTGGTTCGCGGGTTCACCGCTGAGCCTGAGCCGGTGATTCTGATCTCCTGTGACGGGTCGACGACGTCACGTCAGGTCGGCCTCGAGTCCGGCGATTGGATTTCGCTCCGGTCCGGGACAGCCATCAGCTGGCGGTTCGTCCTCGAGGCGCCGCCGCGCGATGCCCTGCGCGCCGCGTCCATTGCCGACATTCCGCGGCCGGCCGACGGCGAGACCCTGCTCGAGGTCGCGAGCCAGGCGGACACGCCGGACTACGCGGCGACCGGAACGGGCGGTGGGATCTGGACCGGGGAAGAGCTCGGCGGCTTACCGGTGCGGAACCGCTATCGCGTCATCGTGATCTGTGCCGGCCCGAGCCCGATCCAGTACGCCTTCCGGCAGCGTCTCGCGGAACAGGGCCCGTCGGCCCCGATCGCCGACGACCTCCTGCTCACCCAGGTGGAGTGCGACGGGGCGGCCCATGAAGACCGCGTCGAGCTGCCGCAGCTCGGCGACACGAGTCTGGTCGTCACGTCGGAGGGCAGGACCGCCTGGCGGATTCTCGTCGTCTCGGACCTGCCGCCCATCGCTCTGGCCCCGGACGGCAACGGGTGGCAGATGTCCACCGGATTCGGCCCGACCTACCTCAGCGACGGCGCCGAGGGCGGAACGGGTGGAATCGGGCCGGATGACGGCGGCGACGTCCGGGTCGTGATCAGCTGCGCGGGCGAGACGATCCTCACCGGCTCCATCGATCCCGGCCCGGCACTCAGCCAGAGTCCCGACCCGTTCCGGATCGACTGCTCCGGCGGAGCCACGCTGGCGCGGACATACGAGCATGCTGGGGTCGCCGTAGACGTCCGCTACTTCCCCGATGGAGCGAAGATCTGGCTCGCCGTGACGACCCAGGTTCGAGCGGCCAGCAGCCCTCCGCCGTGACCGTTCCGTGCTCAGGTTGTGCTATCGTTCCGCCTCCGGCGCGGGGCTATAGCTCAGCTGGAAGAGCGTCTGAATGGCATTCAGAAGGTCAGGGGTTCGAGCCCCCTTAGCTCCACCATACTCCCCGCCGGTCAGAGCCGACGAACCACGACCCCCTGCCGGAGCGGCCGGGGGTCGTCGCCCATCCGGAGTCGTGAGCCGATCGTGACGACCGAGACCGAACGCATCCGGGTCGAGCGCTACGACCCGCCCTCGATCGAGCCCCGCTGGCAGCAGCGCTGGGCGGAGCTCGGGCTGTATCGGACGGACCTCCACGACACCGCCCGCCGCAAGTTCTACCTGCTGACGATGTACCCGTATCCGTCGGGCGACATCCACATCGGCCACTGGTACATCATCACGCCGACCGACGCCATCGCCCGCTTCCACCGGATGCACGGCGAGAACGTCTTCCTGCCGATCGGCTTCGATGCGTTCGGCTTGCCGGCCGAGAATGCCGCGATCAAGAACAACATCAACCCGCGCGACTGGACGATGTCGAACATCGACAACATGAGGCGCCAGCTGCGGACGATGGGCGCGACGTTCGACTGGGAGGCGGAGGTCGTCACCGCCGACCCCGCCTACTACCGCTGGAACCAGTGGTTCTTCCTCCAATTCCTGAAGGCCGGCCTCGCCTACCGCCAGACGTCGCCGGTCGACTGGTGCCCGAACGATGGGACGCTGGCCCGGGAGCAGGTCGAGGGCGTCGACCGCCACTGCTGGCGCTGCGGCGCGAAGGTCGAGAAGCGCGACCTCGCCCAGTGGTACCTCAAGGTCACGAAGTACGCCGACGAGCTCCTCGACTTCAGCGGCCTCCAATGGCCGGAGCCGATCAAGACCCAGCAGACGAACTGGATCGGGCGGAGCGAGGGCGGCGAGATCGTCTTCGACACGGCGCCGTCCGAGCACCACCCCGGCGGCGCCGAGCTGCGGGTGTTCACGACCCGTCCGGACACCCTGTTCGGGGCGACGTTCATGGTCCTCGCCCCGGAGCACCCGCTCGTGGCGGAGCTGACGGCCCCTGATCGCACGGCCGAGGTCGAGGCGTACGTTGCCCAGGCCGCGATCCGGACCGAGATCGATCGCCTGTCGACCGATCGCGAGAAGACCGGCGTCGCGCTCGGGGCCGACGCGATCAACCCGGTCAACGGCGAGCGGATCCCGATCTACGTCGCCGACTACGTCCTCGGTGGCTATGGGACCGGCGCGATCATGGCCGTCCCGGCCCACGACGAGCGCGACTACGCGTTCGCGGAGACGTACGGCCTGGCGATCCGGCGCGTCGTCGCGGCGCCTGGCGACGAGGAGCGTGAGCTCGAGAGCGCGGACGTCGCTCATGCCGCCGGCGAGCGACTCGTCAACAGCGGGCCGTACACCGGGCTGGCGGCGGACGATGGCGGCAAGGCGATCCTCGGCGAGCTCGAGGCGCGCGGCAAGGGCACGGCCGCCGTCACCTACCGCCTGCGTGACTGGCTGATCAGCCGCCAGCGCTACTGGGGCGCGCCCATCCCGGTCATCTACTGCGATCGCGACGGGATCGTCCCCGTGCCCGACCAGGACCTGCCGGTCCGGCTGCCGGACACCGTCGACTACCGCGGCAGCGGCGAGAACCCGCTCAACCGCGACGAGGCGTTCCTCAACGTGACGTGCCCCGTCTGCAAGGGTCCTGCCAAGCGCGAGACCGACACGATGGACACGTTCATCGACTCGGCCTGGTACTGGTATCGCTATCTGTCCCCGGAGAAGGCGGGCGGGCCGATCGATCGCGCCCTCGTCGACGAGTGGACCCCGGTCGACCAGTACACCGGCGGCGCCGAGCACGCGGTGATGCACCTGCTCTACGCCCGCGAGTGGACGAAGATGATGCGCGACGTCGGCCTGATCGAGCAGGACGAGCCGTTCAAGCGGCTGTTCAACCAGGGCCAGATCCTCGGTCTCGACGGCGAGCGGATGTCGAAGTCGCGCGGCAACACCGTCGATCCCGACGATCTCGTCGCGCGCTACGGCGCAGATACGGTCCGACTGTTCCTGATGTTCATGGGCCCGTGGGACCAGGGCGGGCCGTGGAGCCCGACCGGGATCGGTGGCGTCCACCGGTACCTGAACCGCCTCTGGACGATCACGCTCGACCCGAGCGGGCGCGAGCCGGGCGACCCGGACAGCGGCACGCTGCCGGCCGGCGTCGACGAGGCCGCGGCCCGCCTCCGGATCCGGCAGGCCGCCCATCGGACGCTGCGTGGCGTGACGGCAGACTACGAGGCGTTCCACTTCAACACGATGATCTCGAAGCTGATGGAGCTGGCGAACCTGCTCATGCGGTTCCGCGGCTCGGTCGTCGCGGGATCGCCCGAGTGGGACGAGGCCGTCCGCCTGTCGCTGCTGATGCTGGCGCCGGCCGCCCCGCACGTCACCGAGGAGCTGTGGTCGCGCCGGCTGGCCACGGCCGGCACAGCGTGGTCGTCGATCCACGCCGAAGCGTGGCCGGCGGTCGACGAGTCGGCCGTCGTCGAGGCCACCCGCGAGGTACCCGTCCAGATCAACGGCAAGCTTCGCGACAAGGTGGTGGTGGCGGCCGATATCGCGGCGGCGGACCTCGAATCCGCCGTCCTCGCGAGCCAGCGGGTCCAGAGCGTCCTCGCCGGCCGCGCGCCGCTGAAGATCATCGTGGCCGGCGGCGGACGGCTCGTGAACATCGTGGTCAAGGACGCGGGCTAGCCGTGCCCCACGTCCGCGACCTCCGCGCGCCCCGCCCCGGAGATCATTCGGACTCCGGCGACCTCGAGGCCGACATCGACCGGCTCCTGGCCGAGCATTCGCCGGAGCTCCAGGCCATGGAACGTGCCCTTCGGTCGACGATCCTGGCCGAGTTCCCGGACGCGGTCCAGCAGGTCGACTTCGCCAACAAGCTGATCGCCTTCGGTCGGTCGATGAAGATCCGCGGGCTCCTGTTCGCGATCATCGCCCACCAGTCCCACGTGAACCTCCAGCTGGCCGACGGCGCGGCCCTGCCCGACCCGTCCGGGCTGATCGAGGGCACGGGCAAGCGGATCCGCCACGTCAAGATCCGGTCGGTGGAGGCGGCGTCCTCGCCCGTGGTGGTGACCATCATCCGGGCCCAGATCGCGGCCCGCTCCGAGGGCTGATCGTGCCGCACGTCGAGCGTCTCGGCCTCGCCGAGGGCCTGCCCAACGCGTCGTCCGGGGTCGCGGCCGTCTCGTGGGGCGACGGCCGCATCGACCGGTTCTGGATCGGGCCCGAAGGAGATCTGCTCCACGCCATCTTCGACGGCGGCAGCTGGCTCGAGACCGAGTCGCTCGGCGGGACGCCGGCCTCGACGCCGGGCGTCACCGCGTGGGCAGTCGACCAGCTCCAGATCTTCGCGGTCTTCCCGGACGGAGAGCTCTGGAACCGGTACTGGGATGGCACGAGCTGGCACCCGTGGGAGTCGCTCCGCGGCGAGCTGGATCCGGTCCGAGGTGCGGCGGCGTCGTCGTGGTCCGCCGATCGGATCGACGTCTGGGCGACCGGCCGGGATGGCCGGACCTGGCACCGGTTCTGGGACGGCGCGCGCTGGGTCGAGTGGGAGCAGCTCGCGGGCTAGCTGGGCGCGCCCCGGTCGTCAGGCGGCCCGCCCACTGCGGCGGGCCGGTCGTCGCAGTAGGATCGTGACTCCGACGCTTCCCTTCCGGAGACCCCGATGCCCGACGTCCGCCTTGGCGCGCTCTGCTGGAACCAGTACACCGACTGGCCGACCCTCCTCGCCGCCGGCGCCCGAGCCGAGACGCTGGGCTACGACAGTCTCTGGACGTGGGACCACGTCTACCCGATCGTGGGCAGCAGCCAGGGGCCGATGTACGAGGGCTGGCTCACGCTGGCCGCGTGGGCTCAGGCGACGGAGCGAATCCGGATCGGGCTGATGGTCGGGGCGAACACGTTCCGGGAGCCCGCGCTGACGGCCAAGATGGCGACGACGCTCGATCACATCTCGGGCGGGCGGGCGACGCTGGGGATCGGAGCGGCGTGGTTCGAGGAGGAGCACGTCGCGTTCGGGTTCCCGTTCGGTGACGGGCCTCCTGAGCGATTGCGCTGGCTCGGCGAGGCGCTGCCGATCATGCGCGGGATGCTCCGCGGCGACACGCCGACGGCCAAGGGACCGCGCTACAAGGCGCATTCGGTCCGCAACGATCCACTGCCCCTCCAACGCCGCATGCCGCTCCTGATCGGCGGCGGAGGCGAGCAGGTCACGCTCAAGCTCGTGGCGAGATACGCCGACGCGAACAACCTCGGCGGAGGGATCGAAAAGGTCCGTCACAAGGAGGCGGTCATGCTCCGCCACTGCGAGACGGTCGGGCGCGATCCCGCGGAGATCGAGCGGACGACCGGGCTCGGCGTCGTCGTGATCCGCGACTCCGCGAAGGAGGCTCGCAAGGTCGCCGACGCGATCTTCGCCAACAACGGTCAGGCGAAGCCCTGGGAGAACCAGCCGGTCGGGACGCCCGAGCAGGTCGCGGAGTTCATTGCGCCGTACCTCGAGATCGGCTACCACCACC
The DNA here is from genome assembly GCA_963746075.1 of uncultured Chloroflexia bacterium. GTDB lineage: Bacteria > Chloroflexota > Limnocylindria > Limnocylindrales > CSP1-4 > CF-46. The sequence goes on along the minus strand of CAVUZY010000004.1, from coordinate 354,774 downwards.
TGATCGCCGGGTTCCCGAATCCCTACGACGAGGAGTCGATGACGCGGCTCGCCAGAGAGGTCGTGCCGCTCGTCAGAGGTTGAGCTGCGGGCTCGGCCGGAGGCCGTAGACCCAGCCCCGCTTGCGCTCGAGGTCCTCGAGCTCGGTCGTCGTCCGGACCTCGTAGCTCGCGAGCTCCACCAGCTTGTCAAGGGGCAGGTAGCGCCGGCCGGGGTCCCCGAGGAGGACGTCGATGCCGCGCTCGTGCGCCCGGCGAAGCCACGGCACGACCCGAGCCGCGAAGGCGGCCTCGTAGCAGACGTCGCCCGCAAGGATGACGTCGACGTCGGGCGGTTCGTCGTCGAGGACGTCGCGCACGACCGTGGTCACGCGCTCGCCGTTGGCGCGGGCGTTCAGCGGGATCACCGCCGCCGCGAACGGGTCGATGTCGGCGGCGGTCACGGCGGCGGCACCGGCCCGTGCCGCGCCGATCGCGCAGAGCCCTGAGCCCGACGCGAGATCGAGGACGCGCCGGCCTGCCACCGCATCGGGGTGGTCGGCGAGATAGTGCGCGATCGCCAGCCCGCCGCCCCAGGCGAACGCCCAGTACGGCAGGGCGGCGTCAGGGTCGCCGGTCGCGACCTGGACGGCGTGCCAGAGCGGCAGTGCCTCGTCGGCGAGGTGGAGCCGGATCGCTTCGACGCCGGGGACGGCGCGGAGCCGAGTGTGGCGGAGGACGAACGGGCGCAGCGAGGCGGCCATCGCCGCATGCTACCGAGGCTCGGTCTACTGAGGTCCCACCGACTGAGGGGTCGGCCTACCCAGGAGCGGAGGCGGCGACCTCGGCGGTCTTCTTCTGGCGCTCCCGATGACGCTGCGCTTTGGCCCGGTTGCCGCAGGTGGCCATGTCGCACCAGCGGCGGCGGCCGGCCCGCGACTCGTCGTAGAACAGCCAGCGACAGGTGTCGTTGGCGCAGATCCGGATCCGGTCGTCGTGGCCGTTGCCGATCTCGCGGACGATCGGCTCCGCGATCCGGGCGAGGACATCGTCGATGGCGTCGCCGACGTGGCTGTGGCCGAGACGGACGCCGTCGTCGGCGGCGACGAGCTCGATCCGCTCGCGTGACGCGAGCGCCCGGTTGACCTCGTCGATGGCCTCACGTGGCGGCGCTTCTTCGTGCGCCACCGAGTGGGCGACGTCGCGCAGGGCCGTCCGGGTCGTGACGAGTCGATGGAGGGCCGCATCGCGATCGGCCGCGGAGCGCGCGACAGCGGTGATCGTGCCCGCGTCGGGCACGACGGCGGCATCCGCAAGCCAGGTCGCGGCCCGATCGAGCGACGTCAATCGCTCGACGAGCGCGCCGAATCTCGGCGAGGACGCATCGGCTTCGTACTCGAGGGTGTTCAGGAAGTCGAAGGCCGTCTCGAGGGGCACCGCGTCGTGGACATGGTCGCTCGTGGCGGGCTGATGAGCCGTGTTGTTCGTGATCACATAACCACTCTACAACGCTTGACAGGTTACGCGCAAGGGGCTAGAGTACGAAGTAACCACAACAACACCAGATACCGGTTACGACACCGGAAGACGGGAGAGTCCGATGGACGCCTTGATCGCCCTCGTTGTCATCCTCGTGGCTCTCGTGGGTCTCGACCTTGCAGCCCTCAAGTGGGGCGTCGACAGCCGCGACCCGATCGGTGACGACCACGCTCGCTGATCTGCCCGACCAGCACCGCCGGTTTCGCCTGGAGGAACCCTGACATGCATCTCTCCAACTACTACGCCTTCATCGCCATGGATCTCGCCCGCCAGCGCGCGGCCGAGGCCGAGGCCCAGCGCCTCGCAGCATTCGCCAATCCCGGCGAGCCGCGCACAGCCGGCGTCCGTCGAGTGATCGCCCGGGTCGCGTTTGCGATCGCGCGGGCGGCCGACGATGAGGTCGGTCGAGTGACCCTGACAACCCACTGATTCGGCCGGCGATCCGGTCCTCGCGAGGGGCTCGGATCGCAGGTAAGCCGCAGATAAGCGGCACCGCCTAAGGTGCCGCCAGACGCCCCGCCGACGTCGGAAGTGCCCCCAACGTCGCGGGGCGTCGTGCTGTCCCCCGCCGCTCGACGCCACGCGTTCCGCCCGCCGCGGAGGATCGATGAGCGACTCGGCGGCGCCGTGGCGTGCCCTGGAGGACTCGGCAGGGGCCGGCGCGGCCTCGGGCGCCGGCGCAGGTTCGGCGGCCGGTGCGACGGCAACGGGGCCGGCGGGCTTCGGCCGCTTGTCCTGGACCGCCGGAGCCCTCGTAGCAGCGGCGGTCATGGCGGTCGCAGCCCTCTGGCTCGTGCTCTCGGGCGGCCACGGGACGGTCGTCGTCGACGGCGGCGGTCCCGTGCCGGGTCGGTCGGCCACAACAGGCAGGCTCGCTGGCGATCCGGACGCCAGTGCGGGGTTGTCGGGCGTCGGCGGGTCGGCCCGGCTCGTCGTCGACGTTCAGGGCGCCGTCGTTCGGCCGGGCATCGTCGAGCTGGCGCCCGGATCGCGGGTCGCCGACGCGATCGCCGCGGCGGGCGGCTTCGGCGCGCGCGTCGCCGCCGAGCGTGTGAGCCAGGCGCTCAATCTGGCTGCCCTCGTCAAGGACGGCGACCAGGTGATCGTGCCATCGCGGGACGATCCGGCGACCGAGGTGCCCACACCTCCTGGCGGGGCCGGGGCGGGCGGTGGCGGGAGTGGTGGCGCGCCGGGCCCGGTCGACCTGAACCGCGCGACGGCCAGCGAGCTCGACGCGCTGCCGGGGATCGGGCCGGTGACGGCGGCCAAGATCATCGCCGCTCGGGAGGAGCAGCCCTTCGCCTCTGTGGACGATCTCCGGACCCGCAAGATTCTCGGCGCGGCCACGTTCGAGAAGGTCAAGGACCTCGTCGTCGTCCGATGACGGCGCGGCGGCGACGGGGCGAAGGTCGCCGATGAGCGCGAGCGGCTGGCTGGCCATCGGAGCGGTGATCGCGGCACTGGTCACGCCGGGCATCGGGCCGGTGATCGTTGCCATGGTGGCGGCGTCCACGGCCCTGATCATCGCGGCCTCCTGGCGGCGACCGGGCGGGCCGGCGGGCCACCGGGAGCCGCGGCGTGCGGCGATCGCGGTGTCGATCGGCGGCTGCGCGATCGGGATCCGGCTCCTGACAGCGACCCTCACGCCCGGCGTGGAGGCGGCCGCCGTTCCGGACGGACGCGGACCTTGGACCGCCGTGGTCGAGGCGCGCGGCGCCGATCGCGATGGCCAGCAGGTCGGGACGCTCCGGATCACGGGCTCGGTGGAGGCCGGAGGCGCCGGCGCGGGGCGCTGGCTCGTCGCGGCCACCCTGCCCCGGTATCCCGAGATCGAGCCAGGCCAGGTCGTCACGGTCGACGGCCGCTTCGAGGCGCCGCCGGAGGGCCCGTACGGCGACTATCTCCATCGGATCGGCGTCGTCGCGACGCTCCGATCGCGGACGCTCACCATCACCGGGGCCGCCGATGGACCCGGCGCGGCGCTCGAGCGGCTGCGACGCGGCGCCGGCGATGCGCTCGCTGCCGCCATCCCGGAGCCCGAGGCGGGCCTGGCTGCGGGGATCGTCATCGGCCTGCGCGACCGGGTGGACCGCGACCTCGCGGCCGACTTCACCACCGTCGGGGCGAGCCATGTCGTCGCGATCTCGGGCTGGAATATCGCGATCGTCGGCGCAACGATCGCGGCGCTCGCCGGTCGCCTCGGTCGGCGGCGTCGGGCAGTCATCCTGTCGGTTGCCATCGTCGCCTACGTCCTCTTCGCCGGGGCGTCACCCTCGGTGGTCCGCGCGGCCGCGATGGCCGGGGTCGTGCTGCTGGCTCGCGAAACCGGTAGGCCGGGCCGGGCGGCCGCCGCTCTCGGCTGGGCGGCGGCGATCCTCCTGGTCGTCGAGCCGTCCCTGATCCTCGACGCCGGCTTCCAGCTCTCGACCCTCGCGACGGCAGGCATCCTGGCCTGGGCGGACGGGCTGGATCGGCGGCTTCGGTCAGTCGCCGGTGGTCGGCTGCCGGGCTGGCTGGCGGAATCGCTGGCGGTGTCACTGGCCGCCCAGGCGGCGACCCTGCCGGTGGTGCTCGCGACGTTCGGGCGCCTCGCGATCATCTCTCCCGCGCTCAACCTGCTGATCGTTCCGCTCGTCGCGCCGGCGATGGCGGCGGCCCTTGTGGCCTTGCTCGGTGGTGCGGTCGCGATCCTGGGCGGACCCGCCGTCGTCGCAACGATCTCCGGTCTGCCGGCCTGGGCACTGCTGACGGCGATCTGCACGATCGTCCGCGCCGGAGCGTCCCTCCCGATGGCCAGCGTCGCGATCGAGCCGCCCTGGTCCGTCGTGGTCGCCGCCGCAGTGGCGATCGTTCCGGCGGCGATCGTCATCGCTCGCCGCCAGTGGCGAACCCGCCGGCGCGGCAAGCCACAGACGAGCGCGACGAACCGGTCGCCCGCGACCGGTGTGCCCGCGACCGGTGTGCCCGCGCTGCCGGCGACGGAATCACGCACCCAGCCGACGGCGGCCAACACGCGCCGCCGACTGCTCGCCCGCCTCGCCGTCCTGGCGCTCGCGATCGCCGTCGGCTCGCTCGGGCTGGCAGCCGCGCATCGCGCCGACGGCACGACCCGGATCACCGTCCTCGACGTCGGGCAGGGTGATTCCATCCTCGTCGAGGGCGGTCGCGGCGGCCGGATGCTGATCGACGGCGGCCCCGATCCGAACCTGCTGCTGGTCGAGCTCGATCGACGCCTGCCCCCGTGGGATCGCCGAATCGACATCCTGGTCCTGACCCACCCCCACGAGGATCATGTCGCCGGCCTGGCGTTGCTGCTCGAGCGCTACCGCGTCGGACGGACCTTCGAGACCGGGATGCGCGGGCCCGGTCCCGGATACGGCGCGTTCAGCCGCGCTCTCGCGAGCCCGGCGGCGCCGCCGGACGGGATTCTCTCGACCGGCGCACGGATCGCCGTCGACGACGTCCAGTTCCGCGTCCTGTGGCCGGATCCGGGTCGCGTCCCGCGCGAGCCGCCCGACGGCGGCCGGGCCATCAACGACGTCTCGATCGTGCTCCTCGGCGAGGTCGCCGGCCGGCGATTCCTCCTGACCGGCGACGTGGAAGACGACGTCGACCCGATCCTCGCCCAGCGCGGCCTGCCGCCGATCGACGTCCTGAAGGTCGCCCACCACGGCAGCGCGACCGCGTCCACGCCGGCCTTCCTGGACGCGGTCCGGCCGCGGGTCGCGATCGTATCGGCCGGTGCGGACAACCCGTACGGCCATCCGAAGCGGTCGACGCTGGATCGGCTCGTCGCGACCGGCGCTCGCGTCCTCCGGACCGACACGGACGGCTCGGTGACGACGACGATCGATCCGGACGGGACGGTCTCGGTGGAGTCGTCCGGGCCGCGCACGACGACCCGCTCGCCAGCGGCCTTCGGTCCGGCGGTCGCCGCAGCAAACGCCGAGTTCCCGCGCCCGCCGATCAAGGTCGCCGCCTTCAGCTGCGGGATACCATCGAGCGGATGAGCACCGCCCGCGTCGCCTACGTCTTCGGCGATGACGACCTGACGATCGACCGCGTCGTGCGCCGCTTCGGCGCCGAGGTCGCGGACGGCGGCGAGCCCCTCGAGCGCTGGGACCTGCGCGGCTCGCGGAACGCGGCGGCGGCCCAGATCGGCGAGCTCCACGGCCGGGTCGCCACGCCGACGATGTTCGGCGGCGGGACCCTCGCGGTCGTGACGAACGCCGGCGCCCTTGCGGTCCGGATCGAGGATCGCGACGCGCTGCTCGCCCTCATCCCGCTCGTCGCCGACGGCAACGCCCTGGTCTTCGTCGAGCAAAGCCAGAGTGGCGCCAAGTACCCCGGCCAGACGAAGATCGCCGAGGCGATCCGCGGCGTAGGCGGGCCGGTCCGCGCGATCGAGTCACCGAAGGAGGGCGCGCTCGCCGCGTGGATCGACAGCGAGGCCCGCGACCGCGGCATCCGGCTCGGGGTCGGGGCGGCCAAGGAGCTCGCGACCCGCGTCGGTGGCTTCGTCCGCGAGGGCGACGCCGAGCGGCGCGATCAGACCCGCCGGGCGTCGATGGAGCTCGACAAGCTCGCCCTGTACCGGCCGGACACGATCGTCTCGCCCGACGACGTCCGGGCACTCGTCGCCGAGGCCGTGCCCGGCAGCGCGTGGGCCCTGGCCGACGCCGTGGCTGAGCGCCACGCCTCGAAGGCGGTCGAGCTGCTCGAGACGCTCGGCGAGTCGATGCCGGAGCCGGTCCTCGTCGTCGTCCTGCATCGCCGGATCCGGGAGCTGCTCGAGCTCCAGGACCGGATGCCCGGCGCCAAGAGCCTCGCCGCGGCGGCGCTGGCGATGGGGATCAAGAGCGAGTTCCGCGCCCGGCGTCTGGCCGAGCAGGCGCGCAAGTGGCGCCCGGACGAGCTGATCGCCGCCATCGACGGTCTGCTCGAGCTCGATGCGGTGGTGAAGGGTGCGCCCGGCCGAGGCGGCGGCGACGCCCACCATCGCCTGGCGTTCGCGCTCTGGATCGGGGACCACGTGGCTCCGGGAGGAGCGGCTCGGCTGGCCGCCGCGGCGGGAAGCTCGGGCTGACGTTTGGCCGGTTCTGGCACGGCGGTACCCCCGCGTGTGCCCGCCGGGCGGGTCATGTGACAACCGGGGCGGCTCTCGCCCGCCGATCCGCGCAATGTCCGGGCGTTACCGCGACGGACGGGCGAAATTGCGATGCTGGGGACCGGATTCGCGCTGCCCGGTCGTCCGATCACCCATCGAGCGGGCACCGGTCGCGTGCCGTTGCCGTGAGCCGTTCACGCGCCCGAGTCGCGGCCGATCAGTCGGCGGAGGACCAGGCCTGTTCCTGGACGACGAGGTCGCTCTCGATCGCGAAGACGCAACGGCCGTCGCGGAGGTCGAGCAGCTCGATCAGCTCAGGGTCGATGTAGAGCTGATGGCAGTCTTCGCACAGCCCGCCGGGGATGCCGAAGCAGAGTCGCTCCGTCCGATCGGACATCCGGAACGTCGTGTCGAACCGGGTGGTGATCAGGCGGCGACTGCAACCTGGGCAGCGCTCGCGAAGGCGGGACATCGGCGGATCTGCTGAGCCTCGTGGCCGGATCGATCGGCGATCGATCCCTGCCCCGGATGCTGGGGTGCGCCACGTGCCGCCGACATGACCCGACGGTACCGCCCGCCCGGCGGTACTCGGGCTAGAGACAACTCATAAATCCAGCCACGACACGACTGCGTTCGTCGCGCAAGGGCGACGAGGGCAAGGCGCCGCCGGCGCACTGGACCCAGCGAGCGCACTCGGACGTGCGTGAGCGAGGACCACAGGCGGCAACGCCGCCATCGTCGTTCCGGCGCGACAGCTACTGAACGCGAAGAACCGTCCGCGCCTCGGCCCAGTGCTTCTCGAGCGAGTAGTACTCGCGTTCCGGCGGCGTGAACACGTGGACGACCACGGCGCCGAAGTCGACGAGGACCCAGTGCGACGCAGCGGTCCCCTCGCGGCCGATCGGGCGGACCTTCTCGGAGCGCATCCCTTCGATCACCCCGTCGGCGATCGCGTCGAGCTGGCGTTCGGATCCGCCCGAGCAGATCACGAACGCGTCGGCGAGGGTCGTCAGGCCCGTCAGGTCGAGCAGGATGATGTCGGCCGCCTTCTTGTCCTCGGCGAGCTCGACGATCCGGCGCGCGATGTCGAGCGGCGGTCGCTCGGCGGCGGGCAGGGCGGCAGCGGCCGCCGCGGCGGCTCCGGCGGCATCGCGGTTCGGCAGCCCATCCGGACGTGGGGCGTGGGTGGGCGGCGACTGCTGGTCGGCGGGCGTCCCGGCGTGGGGCGCGGAGTCGGTCACGATCGGTTCTTCCTCCAGGGGCTCGGGGTGACGATACAGTGCATCGGCGGCGATAGCCTCCGCGACACCGGGCGGGACGAGCCCGGCGAGCAACTCGCCGGCGGCGGCCCTCTGTCGGATGTCGGACGCCGACACGGCGACCTGCGGGCCGTCGATCACGACGATCCGGTCGGCTCGTCCCGGGAAGCTCCTGGCGATTGCGGCCGGGTCCGGCGCCGGGTGGCCGGCCCGCGGCGCGACCGCGATCCGGGCCAGGTCGAGGAGCCGCTCGGGCTCGTGCCAGGTCTCCAGGCCGGCGAACAATTCGGCCGACAGGATGACGGTCAGATCGGGTTCGCGCCCGGCGGCGCGCTCGGCCGCAGCCAGCGCCTCGACGGTGTCGACGGTCCATGACGGCCCTTCGCGCTCGAGCTCGATCGTGCTCGTTTCGAGACGCGGCTCGCCGACGATGCCGGCTTCGACGAGGCCGAGCCGGACGGGACCCGGCAGGATCGCCCGGTCCTGCTTGTGCGGCGGCACGGCGGCCGGCACGACGAGCACCCGCTCGAGCCCGAGCTGGTCGCGGGCCGCCCGGGCCAGGGCCAGGTGGCCGACATGGAACGGGTCGAAGGTGCCGCCCAGGATCCCGATCGAGCCGGGTCGGACGGCGACCGACGCGGTAGCCGGGGCGGCGCTGGCGCCCGCGGCGCTGGCGCCCGCGGCCCTGGCGGCCGCCGCGCTCGCGACCGCGGCGTCCTCCGCCGCGCCCGTCATCGGACCTCCCAGGGCTGTGCCTCCCATTCGAGCTCGGTCGCCCCGATCCGGACCAGGTCGCCGGTGACGATGCCCGCCCGTCGGAGCTCCGTGTCGATCCCGAGCTTCGCGAGGTCGCGCTGGAACCGCTCGGCCGACTCCTCGACCTCGAAGTTCGTCTGGGCGGCGATCCGCTCGATCCGCTTGCCGCGGACCCGGAAGATGCCATCCTCGATCCGCTCGACGCTGAACCCGTCGCCCATCGCCTCGATCCGATGGACGACGACGCCCGCCGGCTCCGGCGGCGCGCCGAGCTCAGCGGCTGCCGGGAGCAGGTCGGCGAGCCGGGCCCGCAGGGCATCGAGACCGGTCCCGTCGACCGCCGAGATGGCGAGGACCTCCTGGCCTTCGGCCTTCCGGGCCGCCTTGAAGTCCGGCCAGGCCGCGACCGCAGCCGGCTGGTCGAGCTTGTTGAACGCGACGACGATCGGCTTCTGCAGGAGGGCCGGATCGTGGGCTCGCAGCTCCTCGCGAATGACGTCGTAATCCCAGGCCGGATCGCGGCCGGAGCCGTCGACGATGTGGATCAGGATCCGGGTCCGCTCGACATGGCGCAGGAATGCGTGGCCGAGACCCGCCCCGCTCGAGGCGCCCTCGATGAGCCCCGGCACGTCGGCGATCGTCGGCCGCCGCTCGTCGCCCGTCGGGTCGTCGGGGGAGACGAGCTCCATCACCCCAAGGTTCGGCTCGAGGGTCGTGAAGGGGTAGTCGGCGATCTTCGGCGTCGCTGCGGTCAGGGCGGCAAGGAGCGTCGACTTGCCGGCGTTCGGCAGGCCGACGAGTCCGATGTCGGCGATCAGACGGAGCTCGAGCCGGAGCCAGCGCTCCTCGCCGGGCTCGCCCTTCTGGGCATGCTTCGGGGCCTGGTGGGTCGAGGTCTTGAAGTGGGTGTTGCCGAGGCCGCCGCGCCCTCCGCGGGCGATCATCGCGACCTGCCCGACCGCCACGAGGTCGGCGAGGAGCTCGCCCGTCTCGTCGTCGAAGATCGCGGTGCCGGGCGGGACGTCGAGGGTCAGCTCGTCGCCGGCGGCTCCGTGACGGCGCGATCCGGAGCCACGCCCACCCGACGTCGCCTTGAAATGGTGCTTGAAGCGGAAGTCGCGGAGCGTCGTCTGGCCGGCATCGACCCGGACATGGATCGAGCCGCCGCGGCCGCCGTCGCCGCCATCCGGGCCGCCGCGTGGAACATGGGCCTCGGTCCGAAACGTGGCCGCGCCGTCACCGCCCGCGCCAGCCTTGACGAAAATCTTGACGCGGTCGAGAAACATCAGCGGGATTGTCGCATTCGATCGGTCCGACCTCGATCGCCGGCGGTCGTTCCGAGGCGGCCGAGGCCGCGCTGCGATCGATCCGGACGACCGTCCTGCGAGGCGTCGTCGGCCCTCCTCCGAGCCGACGACGCGTCGCTGGGGTCAGTCGATCAGAGGTAGCTCAGTGGGTTGACGCGTTCGCCGCCGTCCCAGATCGGCCCGCGCCAGACCTCGAAGTGGAGATGCGGGCCGGTGGCGTTGCCGGTCATCCCGACTCGGCCGACCTGTTGGCCGCGCCCGACGTGCTGGCCGCGCCCGACCGCCACCGAGCTCATGTGGTTGTAGGTCGTGTAGAGCCCGGAGCCGTGGGCCACCCACACCTGGTAGCCGCCGCCGTTGTTCTTCCAGCCGGCGAAGGTGACGGTCCCGCCCGCGGCCGCCATCACGCGCGTGCCGCGATCGGCCGCGATGTCGATGCCGTAGTGGCCGTAGTGGTAGTACTGGCTGATGTAGCCGCCGGCGACCGGCCAGGCGAACTTGCCGCCGGTGTACTGGGCGGGCGGTCGGGTCGAGCCGCCACCGCCACTGCTCGTCGGTCGCGACGTCGTCGTCGGCTTCTTGGTCGGCGCCTTCGTGGGCTTGGGGGTCGGGATCTGGGCCGAGCGTGCTCCGGGGATCGTCAGCGTCTGGCCGACGACGAGGACCGGATCGGTGAGCTCGTTGACGGCGATGATGTCGGCCGCATCGGCGTGATACTTGGCCGCAACGGACGCGAGCGTGTCGCTCGTCCGGACGGTGATCACGAGGCCGTTCACCGGCGGGATCGTGAGCGTCTGGCCGATCTTGAGGTCGTTCTTGTTCTTGAGGTCGTTCGCCCACCACACGGTCATCATCGACACGTGGAACTTGCTGGCGATGCCGACGAGGGTGTCGCCGGACTTGACGCGATACGTCTTGATCAGGTCCGAGCCGTCGGCCACGGTCGTGTCGACCGAGACTGGCTTGAGGAGCGTCCCGTCGGAGCTGAACGGGCCCTCGATCGCGACCTGGTCGACGGGCGCGAGGCTGGGCGCATCGGTCGTGACGTCGGCGCCACCCAGGCGGCGGTCGAACTGGCCGCCGGCCACCCGATCGTCGATGTCGCCCTGCGGCGCACCCTCGAGACCGGAGACGGCGCCACCGAGCGCGATCCGCGGGTCGCGGCCGGTGCCGTTGCCGTTCGTGTTGCCCGTCGGCCCGACTGTCGCGTCGCTGCCGATGTTGCTCAGGACCAGCGCGACGGCAACGAGGCCGACCGCGGTGATCGAGGCGAGCCGCTCACCGGACGGGCGAGCCCTGACGGCAGGCGTGGGTCCGGCCATCGGCCGGATGTGGCGCGACTTCCCCAGCCCGCGGGTCTCGGGCCGGGGGTGGCGCGTCGATCCGACGCCGAGCGCGCGGGCGATCGAGATGCCATGTCGCTGGAGAGTGACAGCCGCCGCTGAGCGGTGGCCTTGGTCGGAACGCAAGCGCGCGATGAGGCGCTGCAGACCGACCGTTGCGTTGCGCAATACGGTCTCCTGGTGAAACCGGGCGGTCCAACGCGCGGGCTGGGGAAGCGCCGGGGATGGGCGCTCGGGGGGACCGTCCGGGGGTCGCGTCTTTGAGCTGGGGGTCTCTGTCCGCGGCCGAGCCCGTGTTTCCACCGGGCTGTCGACTTCGGTGGGAACCGTAACAGACACGTAACGGCACCGCAAACGAACGTACCAGGGACCACGCTGGTTGCGGTGGCGTCGTCCGAGCGTCGCGGGTGTGGTTGCCGCGCCGGCGGCGCCGCGGGCGCCGGCCGCCTGGTTCCACTCGACTGACCGGGACCAGCGCCAGTGATCCAGCGACGGCACAGAAGGTCATGAGGGCTCGCGACCGGCCGGCCAGCCGACGTCCGAACGATGCGTGAGCGCGCCGTTCGGCCGCGTGGGTCGGCAGGAGCACCCAACATGCCACGGCTGATCGCAGCGAACCAGTGGGGCTGATCTCGAGGTCGTCAGGCGTGTGTCGAGGTAGACCGCACCGATCGCCCGGGCGCGTCGAGCGCGAGGATCAGCCTCCTTCGAGGCTCTTCGTCAGCGAGCCCAGGAACTGGACGTTGTTCTCGGTCTTGGCGAGCCGGTTGAGGAGCAGCTCGATGCCCTCGTTGGTCCCGACCGCGGACAGCATCCGGCGCATCGTCCAGACCATCTTGAGGGTGCCCTCCTCGAGGAGGAGCTCCTCGCGGCGGGTGCCGGACCGCTGAACGTCGATCGCGGGGAAGATCCGCTTCTCGGCGAGCTTCCGGTCGAGGATGAGCTCGGAGTTGCCGGTGCCCTTGAACTCCTCGTAGATGACGTCGTCCATCCGCGAACCGGTGTCGACCAGGCAGGTCGCGATGACCGTCAGCGAACCGCCCTCCTCGATGTTCCGGGCGGCGCCGAAGAACCGCTTCGGGGGATACAGGGCGATCGGGTCGATGCCGCCCGACAACGTCCGGCCGGACGGCGGGAGGGCCAGGTTGTAGGCACGCGCGAGGCGGGTGATCGAGTCGAGCAGGATCACGACGTCGCGACCGGTCTCGACCTGGCGCTTGGCGATCTCGAGGGCCATCTCGGCGACGTGGGTGTGGTTCTCGGTCGGCTCGTCGAAGGTCGAGGAGATGACCTCGCCCTTGACGCTCCGGCGCATGTCCGTGACTTCCTCGGGCCGCTCGCCGATCAGCGCCACCATCAGGAGGATGTCCGGATAGTTCGTGCTGACGCCGTTCGCGATGTGCTTGAGGAGCATCGTCTTGCCGGCCTTCGGCGGGCTGACGATCAGCGCGCGCTGGCCCTTGCCGAGCGGGTTGACGATGTTGATCAGGCGCTGGCTGAGGTTCTTCGGGTCGTTCTCGAGGTTGATCAGCTCGAGCGGATGGATCGGGGTCAGGTCGCCGAAGACCGGGCGGCGGCGGGCGGTGTCGGAATCGACGCCGTTGACGGCATCGACCCGGAGCATCCCCCAGTACTTCTCGGCCTCGCGCGGGGCACGGACGGCGCCACTGACGCGGTCGCCGATCCGGAGGCCGAAGCGGCGGACCTGGCTCGAGCTGACGTAGACATCGTCCGGGCTCGGCAGGAGGCCGTGGCGGCGCATGAAGCCGAAGCCCTCGTCGACGACGTCGAGGATCCCGCTCGCGTACGCGTGGCCGGCGCGCTCGGTCTGGCGCTCGAGGATTCGCTCGACGAGGTCGTCCTTGCGCTCCTGGGTGCCGGTCTCGAGCTCCAGGTCGCGGCTGACCGCGCGGAGCTCGGGGACGGTCATCTCGCGCAGGTCGGTCACATCGAGATCGTTCCGTTCGCGGGCGGCGTCGAGCTCCTGCTGCTCCTCGAATTCGGAGACGGGGGCACGCGAAGAGACCTGGTTGCGACGGCGCGGCCGCCGATTCCGGGAACGCTGGTCGGGACCGAGTTGGGGCATGGGTGGGAAATTCCCTCGGAGAGTCGTGGGGCGAGGAGCGAGAGCCGCGTCCGGGCTGGGTTGCCGCGCGGAATCGCTCCGCTGCGCAGGCCGGTCTGGGATGGTCGGATGATACGCGCGGTTCCGGGTCGCGTCAATGCGCGTGCCGGGTTGGCGCGCGCGCGCTCATCTGAGCGATTGACGCCCATCTGTGCGCTGCCTATGCTCCGGACGTGTCCGTCGATCCCGTCGGTCTGCGCTCGAGCCCGATTGCGACCGCGATCCGCGAGCGGCGCCTGATCGCCGTCCTGCGCCGGATCGAGCCGCGCCAGCGACTCCTCGCTCTCGTCGACGAGCTCGTGGCGGACGGCATCCGGATCCTCGAGATCACCCTCGACGCGCCCGGGGCCGCGGGCGACCTGCGAGCCGTGCGCGACCAGGCCCGCGAGAGCGCCTGGGTGGGGGCCGGCACCATCCGGACCGCGGATCAGCTCCACGCGGCGATCGACGCCGGGGCGGCGTTCGGCATCAGCCCGGTCCTGGACCGCGCAATCCTCGATTCGGCACTCGCGGCCGGCCTGCCCTTCGTGCCCGGCGCCGCCACCCCGACCGAGGCCGACGCCGCGTGGCGCGCCGGGGCAACGTTCGTGAAGCTGTTCCCGGGATCGTCGCTCGGCCCATCCCACGTTCGGGAGCTGCGCGGTCCCCTGCCGGAGATCGACACGATCGTGACCGGCGGCGTCGACCGAACGAACGCGGTCGCGTTCCTCGCGGCCGGCGCCGTCGCGGTCGGGATCGGCTCTGCGCTCGGGCGGATGACCGGCGCAGAACGGCGCGAGCTGGTCGTTGCGGTCGAGGCCGCCCGATGACGGTCGATCGCGAGCTCGACGCGCCCACCACGCCTGACACGTTCAGCGATCCGGCCGACGCCACCGGTCCCGACGCCACCGGTCCCGACGCCCTCCTCGACCAGGTCGCCCGGCTCTTCTTCGAGCGCCAGCTGACGAAGGTCGAGATCGCGTCCCGTCTCGGCATCTCGCGGTTCCGGGTCGCTCGGCTCCTCGACCGTGCGCTGGCCGACGGGGTCGTCCGGATCGAGTTCCGCGGCGCCCCCGCCCAGGACCGGGCGCTCGGTCGGCGGGTCGCCGAGCGGTTCGGCGTCGGGCGCTGCGTCGTCGCGGCGGGGGGCAGCGCCACGTCGCTCGCCCGGCTCGGCGCCGAGGTCGTCGACGGCCTGCTCGAGCCCGGTGAGGCGATCGGGATCGCCTGGGGTTCGACCGTTGCCCGAGTCGTTGGCGCGATGCCGGCCCGCGTGGATCCCTCGATCGATGTCGTCCAGCTCGCCGGCAGCTCGACGAGCCTCGATGCGTCCGGCGACCCCGGCGACCTGACCCGCGTCCTCGCCGAGCGGCTGGGCGCCCGTCATCACCGAATCCACGCGCCCGCGTTCGTCGAGTCCGCGGAGCTGCGGGCGGCGCTCGTCCGCCAGGCGGAGGTCGCGGCCACGGTCGAACGGTTCGCGGCGATCGACGTCGCGGTCGTCGGAGTCGGGGCATTCGGAACGACCGATCGCGGGGCCAGCTCGTCGCTCCTCCGGTCGGGCGCGCTGTCGCACGCCGAGGCCGCTCGCCTCACGCGGCTCGGAGCCGTCGGCGACCTCCTGGTCCACCCGTTCACGGCCGAGGGTGGGTTCGTCGCCCCGGACCTGGCCGAGCGGGCGATCGCGATCTCCATCGATCAGTTGCGGCAGGTTCCGAGCGTGGTCGCCGTTGCGGCCGGGCCGGCCAAGATCGCGGCGCTTCGCGGCGCGCTGCGAACGGGTGTCATCGGCGTGCTCGTCACGGACGCGCCGACCGCCGAAGGCCTGCTCGCGTGAGCGCGCTGGCGGAAGGCGGCACCGGGCGCGGCGGGCGCCTCGCCGGGCGTGTCTGCCTGGTCACCGGCTCGACCGGGATGGCCGCCGCCGCCGCCGACCGATTTGCTGCGGAGGGTGCCCAGGTGTTCGTCAGCTCGCGGACGGAGGCTCACGCGCGCGAGCTCGCGGAGCGGATCCAGGCTCGCGGTGGCGACGCCGCCTGGGCGGCGGCCGACCTGACCGACGAGGCGGCGGCCGAGTCCGCGGTCGACGCCTGCGTCGAGCGATTCGGGCGGATCGACGGCCTCTTCTCCGTGGCCGGCGCCAGCGGGCGGCAATTCGGCGACGGCCCGATCCATACCGTCGGCCGCGAGGCATGGGACCGGACCCTCGAGCTGAACCTGACGACCCAGGCCCTGGTCTGCCGATCCGTCGTCGCGCGGATGCGGACCCAGGAGCCGAACGGATCGGGGACGCGCGGCTCGATCCTGTTGATGGGCAGCGTCACGAGCTCCGATCCCGCGCCGGAGTTCTTCGCGACCCACGCGTACGCGGCCGCGAAGGGCGCCCTGACCGCGCTGATGACGACGATGGCGGCGGCCTACCTGCCCGATCGGATCCGGGTCAACGTGGTCGCTCCGGGTCTGACGGAAACGCCGATGGCCCGGCGCGCATCCGAGAACCGGACGATCCGGGACTACGCCGCGCGCAAGCAGCCCCTGGCCGGCGAGATGATGGATCCGGACGAGGTCGCCCACGCGGCGGTCTACTTCCTGTCCGACGAGTCGCGGGCGGTGACGGGCCAGCTCCTCAAGGTCGACGGCGGCTGGTCGGTCGCATCCGTATCGCCGGAGCCGGAGCCGGCTGCGTGACATTCGTCCGGACGGTCCTTGGCGACATCGACCCGGCGCTCCTCGGCGTGACCTACGCTCACGAGCACCTCGTCATCGACGGCGGCCGGCCGGTCGAGCTGTCGCCGGACTTCGAGCTCAACGACGTCGACAGGCTGACCGACGAGCTGCGAGCAGCCTCGGCGGCCGGCCTCGAGACAGCCGTCGACATGATGCCGGCCGACTGCGGCCGCAACCCGACGCTCCTCGCGGAGCTGTCGCAGCGGTCGGGCGTCCACCTGGTCGCTGCGACCGGGCTCCACCACGAGCGGTTCACGGGTCCGTCGCACTGGAGCCTCCTGGCGACGGAGGACGAGCTGGCGGACCTGTTCACCGCGGACGTCGAGGTGGGCATCGACGAGCGCGACTACACCGGCCCGATCGTCCGCCGGACGAACAGGCGGGCCGGCACGATGAAGATCGCGGGCAGCCTGGGCGGCCCGTCGGACCGTGACACGCCGATCTTCCGGGCGGCCGCCGCGACCCACCGTCGCACCGGCGTCCCGATCCACACCCATTGCGAGGCCGGGACGGGCGCCCTCGAGCAGATCCGGCTGCTCGGCGATGCCGATGTCCCGGCCGAGCGGATCTCCCTCGCGCATGTCGACAAAGTGGTCGACCGCGGCTACCACCGCGACCTGTTCGCGACCGGCGCCTCGGTCGTCTACGACCAGGCCTTCCGCTGGGGCGATCGCCCGAACGGCACGCTCCAGCTGCTCGAGTGGGCGGTCGAGGACGGCCACAGCGGCCAGGTGATGCTCGGCATGGATGCCGCGCGGCAGGGCTACATCACGGCGTATGGCGGGGCGCCCGGGCTGCCCTACTTGCTGCGGGAATTCAGTGACGAGATGGACGCCCGCGGGCTGCACGCCCCGATCCGGCGCCGCTTCTTCGTCGACAATCCGGCTCGGATGTTCGCGTTCTCGGAGGTGGATCGATGAGCGACGGTCGGGAGCCGCTCCTGACGAGCGTCGTCGGGTCGCATGCCCACCCGGGCTGGTTCGCCCATGCCATCGCGGCTGCGGCTCGAGGCGAGTACGGGCCGGCGGACCTCGCCGAGCTCCTCGACGACGGCGTCAACCTCGCGATCCGCGACCAGGAACTGGCGGGGATCGATGTCGTCAGCGACGGCGAGATGCGCCGTGCCGGCTTTTTCACCGCCGAGTTCTATCGCCACCTGACGGGCGTCCGCCCCCTCGCGCCGGATCGGCGCCTGGGGGTCGGAGCCCACGACGGGCTGCATCGCTTTGCGGTCGACGAGCCGATCGCGGCCCCCGACGGACTGGGCGTCGTCGCCGAGTACCGCTCGGCGCGAGCTCGGACCGATCGCCCGCTCAAGGCCACGTTGCCCGGTCCATACACGCTGTCCGGTCGGCTCGCGTTCGGGCCCGGCCAGGTCTACGCGACGCGGGTCGCCGCCGCGGAGGCGTTCGCGCCGATCGTGGCGGCCGAGGTCCGCGGCCTCGTCGACGCCGGCGCCGCCATCATCCAGGTCGATGAGCCGTCGGCCGCGATCCACCCCGACGCGCCCGCGGATTTCGTCGCGCTGCTCAATGCCGCGATCGAGCCGGCCGTCGGGCGCGCCCGTCTCGGCGCCCATCTCTGCTTCGGGAACTTCCTCGGCCGGCCCCTGGCGCCGCGCACCTACCGGCCGATCCTGGCGGCGATGCTCGAATTCGCCGTCGACGAGCTCGTCCTCGAGTGCGCCAATCGCGAGATGAGCGAGATCGGCATCCTGCGCGAGATCACCGATGCGGGCAAGGACGTCGCGGTCGGCGTCGTCGACGTCAAGAATTCCCACGTGGAAAGCCCAGCGGAGGTCGCGGCCCGGATCGACGCCGTCCTCGCAACCGGCGTCCCGCCGGAGCGGCTCGCCCTCGTCCCGGACTGCGGCTTCAGCCAGACCGCTCGCCATCTCGCCGTCGCCAAGCTGAATGCGCTCGTCGCCGGTCGGAACCTCGTACGCTCCGGATCGCAGACCGACGCCACGACCTGAGGAGGATGGATCCCGCGATGCAGGCCCACCACGTCACGATGCTCGGCACCGGGCTGATCGGCGACTTCTACACGGCCACCCTCCACGGCCAGCGCGGTCGCGACCACGTCCGGGTCGCCTTCTCGAAGTCCCCGGAGCGCGGCGCCGCGTTCGCCGAGCGCTGGTCGATCCCGGAGCACACGACCGATCTGAAGGCCGCCGTCGCGCACCCCGACACCGACACCGTCGTCGTCGGCCTGCCGAACGATCTCCACGAGGAGGCGGTCGCGCTGGCGGCGGCGGCCGGCAAGGCGGTCCTGTGTACGAAGCCGCTTGGTCGGACGGCCGAGGAGGCGCGCCGGATGCTCGAGGTCGTCGAGAAGGCGGGCGTGTTCGGCGGCTACCTCGAGGACCTGTGCTACACGCCCAAGACGCTCAAGGCGATCCGGTCCGTCGAGGGCGGGGCGATCGGCGACGTCACCTGGGTCCGCTCTCGTGAGACGCACCCGGGTCCCCACAGCGCCTGGTTCTGGGACGGGCGACTGACGGGCGGCGGCGCGATCATCGACCTCGGCTGCCACTGCATCGAGATCATCCGGAACTTCGTCGGCAAGGGAAACCGGCCGGTCGAGATCATGTGCACGACCGACACGCTGGTCCACCCGATCGACGACGAGGACAACGCGATCGCCCTGATCCGGTTCGAGTCGGGCGCGATCGGCCAGTTCGAGGTCAGCTGGACGTTCCGCGGCGGGATGGACCTGCGCGACGAGATCGCGGGCACGCACGGCACGATCTGGCTCAACCACTTCCTCCGGACCGGCTTCGAGATGTTCACCGCCGGCGGCGGCGAGGGTTACGTCGCCGAGAAGGCCGAGACGGCGGCCGGCTGGCTGTTCCCGGTGGGCGACGAGAAGCACGAGCTCGGCTATCCCGACATGTTCAGCGACATGTTCGACGCGATGGAGGCGGGCCGGCCGCCGCGCGAGACGTTCTATGACGGCTACGTCGTCAACGCCGTCATGGACGCCGCCTATCGGTCCGCGAAGAGCCGCTCGTGGGAGCCGGTCGAGCTGTTCGAGTGGCGCGGCGGATCGACCCCACGGATCGCCAAGACCCCCGAGACGTACGAGGGCCAGACGGTCATCAAGCGCGAGCTGCTGCCCGACGGCCGGGCGAAGCTCATCCTCAAGGACCCGGCCACTGGCGACTACATCGACCGGATCGTGACCGGCGGGTGACCGGCGGCTGACCGGCGCTCAGCGGGGATCCGCGGTGATCAGCCGAGGGTCTCGCACAGATCCTCGACGTGGGCCGGGAACTGGACGCGGACGAAGAAGAATCCGATCGTCGCCGATCTCGAACTCGGCGCCGCCGCCCTTGAGGTAGAGCAGGCCGCGGCCGGTGACGTCACCGTCGAAGAAGGTCAGGACGCTGGCGCCGCCGAAGCGCAGCACGAGGTGGCCGGCCGCATTGATCGACACCTTGCCGGGTCCGGACGAGTTCCGGACGACGCTGGCGCCCGTCTCGAGGTTCGTGATCCGCTCCGTGATCTTGCCGGTCAGGTTCTGCTTGAACTGGCCGTCCTTCCGGTTGAACGTCGTCGTCTTCGCCTTGATCGCCGTCGTCTCGACGCGGACTGCGAAGTCGCAGGTCTCACCGGGAGCGAAGTCGCTCGAGAACGCCTCCTGGGGCTCCTTGGTGGGCGGCGCCGCGCTCACCGGTGACGCGACGCTGAGGACCAGGACGAACGGCGCAAGCATCGTCAGGGCGCGACGCATGGGGGCACTCCATCCTCGCCAGCGGCGGCACGCGCACCGCTTCTCAGCGAGGCGATCACGATACGTCCTGGGTCAACGGAGGATTCGGCTTCGACGCGCTCGGCCATGGGACCAGGCGCTTCAGCGTGGCCCGGGCGGCCGATCCTGGAAGTCGATGAGCCGTTCGCACCAGATCGCGGCGCCAAGCATCCGCCCGAGCCGGTCAGGACCGCCGACCAGCTGCATCGCGAGGGGCAGGCCGGCCTCGTCCACGCCCGTGGGAATCGAGATCGACGGAACGCCGATGAGGCTCCATGGCGCGCACAGGGAGAAGTCGCCGGTGCCCTCGTCGCGAGCCGGCGCAGGGCCGGGCGCGACCGGCGACAGGAGCGCGTCGCATGCGTCGAGGATCGGCACCATCGCCTCGCGGAACGCCGCCCGGGCTCGCTCGGCATCGACCAGGTCCGTCGCTCGCCTGGCCAGGCCGCTCGTGACCAGCTCCGCGATGCCCGGTCCGTACTCGGCTCCGTGGTCCGCGAACATCGACGCGTGATACGCCGCCGCCTCGACTTCGAGGATCAGGCGCGTCGTCGCGACGATCGACCCGAACGACTGGGGCAAGGCCACCTCGGCGATGGCGGACCCGCCATCACGGAGCTCGGCCATGACCGCCTCGAGATGCGCGCGAAGTGGCGGTTCGGCGGCGGCGAGCAGCTCCCGGCTGACCGCGAGACGGGGCGGGTTGGTCGGGACCGGCTCGACATCGGTGCCGGCGAGCACGGCTTCGAGCAACGCGGCATCGGCGACCGATCGAGTGATCGGGCCGGCGTGATCCATGGACCAGGCCAGCGGCACGACCCCGTCGAGCGGGACATCGCCGAACGAGCCCTTGAGGCCGACGACGCCGCAGTACGCGGCAGGACGCAGGATCGATCCGACCGTCTGGGTGCCGATCGCTCCGGGAACGTGGCGTGCGGCGACCGCACCACCCGAGCCCGCCGACGATCCGCCCGGGGTGTGGTCCACCGACCACGGGTTGCGGGTCGGCGCCGGGTCCCTCGAAGCGAACTGTGTCGGGAACGTCTTGCCGACGATGACCGCTCCCGCGGCCCGCAGCCGGGTGACGAGCGTGGCGTCGCGTGCCGGCAGCGTGTGGGCGAACGCCGCGGCGCCGGCGGTCGTCGGCAGTCCGGCGACATCGATGATGTCCTTGATCCCGAGCGGGACCCCGTGGAGCGGCCCGATCGGCCGGCTGGATCGGAGCTCCGCGTCGCGAGCGCGCGCGGCGGCGGACGCGCCCTCGATGTCGACGGTCACCCACGCCCGCAGCGCCTCATCGGTCGAGGCGATCCGCGCAAGGCACGCGTCCAGAAGCGCGACCGATGTCGTGTCGCCGCGGCGGATCGCCGCAGCAGCGTCGCCCACACCGAGGTCGGTGAGCGCAGCCATCGCTCTACGCGCCGCTCAACCCGGCCGGCTCGCCGTCGGCCAGCCACAGGCCGATCGCATCGCGCGAGAACAGCTGGTCGACGACCATCGACGACGCGCCGATGACGCCTGCGAGGCCGCCCAACGACGAGCGCTGGATCAGCAGGTCGCGGGTCGCCAACGGCAGCGATCGGCGGTAGACGGTTTCGCGGATCGAGGCGAGCAGCTGATCGGGTGAGTTTGCGACGCCGCCGGCGATCACCACCAGCGATGGATTGAAGAAGTTCACGACGCTGGCCAGCATCGAGCCGACCCGCCGGCCCGCCGCCTGGAGCAGCGCAACGGCGACCGGGTCGCCCGCCGAGGCAGCCCGCGCCACGTCCTCGGCCGTGACCCGCCCGCGCTGGTCGAGGGCGGTCCGGAGCCGGGCCGAGCGTCCGTCGCTCGCCGCCTCCTGGCCGGCTCGTCCGAGCGCGCCGCCGGCGGCCAGCGCCTCGAGGCAGCCGACGTTCCCGCAGCGACAGATCACCGCCGGATCGTCCGTGATCTGGATGTGGCCGACGTCGCCGGCGCTGCCCTGGGCCCCCCGATGAAGCCGCCCGTCCGAGATGATCCCGGCTCCGATGCCGGTCCCGATCTTGACGACGACGACGTCGTCGTGGCCCGCCGCGACCCCCGACCGCCACTCGCCGAGGGCCAGGACGTTCACGTCGTTGTCGACCCAGATGGGCGCGCCGTAGCGCGTCGCGAAGCGCTCCCGGATCGGGTAGCCATCCCAGCCGGGCATGATCGGCGGGGAGGTCGGCCGGCCGGTCGCGAACTCGACCGGGCCCGGGACGGCGATCCCGATCCCCCACAGCCGGCCCGGCACGTGGTGGGTGGTCGCGAGCAGCTGGTCGAAGAGCTCTTCGACCCGATCCAGGCCAGCGTCCGGCCCGGCTTCGATCTCGGCCGGCTCATCGTGGTGGCCGAGGATCCGTCCGTCGAGGGTCGTCATCGCGACGTCGACGCTCGTCGCCCCGAGATCGGCGACGAGGAGATGGCCGGCATCGCCCCGGAAGGTGAGCTGGCGCGGTGGTCGGCCGCCGGTCGACGGGCCCGGATCGCCTTCGACGACGAGCCCGCGCTCGATCAGCTCGCCGACCCGCTGCGCAACGATCGCCCGGCCCAGCCCGGTCCGTTCCACGAGCTCGGAGCGCGATCGCGAGCGCCCGAGCCGGATCTCGTCGAGGACGAGCACGAGCGCGTCGAGGGCCTCGTCGGGCAGCTGGCCGGTCACCGCGGGATGATAGGCCGTCGTCCGTGCTTCAGCACGTGCAATAACCACTTTTGCACTTGACAATCCGAAGTAGGATGGTGACCGATCGAACCCGCAGGTGGGATGTGGGGGTCCGCCGAAGCCCAGGGTCCCGATCCCGTTCCCACAGCGCTCTAGATTGTCTAGACAACCCCGGTCAGCGCGTGATTTCACGCACCGCCCCACCGTCAGGAGCTGGATGAGCAGGTTCGCCGACCTCGGTGCCGCCGTCATCGGCACCGGATTCATCGGGACGGTTCACATCGAGCAGCTCCGCCGGATCGGCGTCGACGTGCGCGGCGTCCTCGGCAGCACCCCTGAGCGCGGCGCCGCCCGGGCTGCGGCCCTCAGCGTGGGCCACGCCTACGCGAGCCTCGACGAGATCCTGGCCGACCCGGCCGTCCACGTCGTCCACGTCACCTCGCCGAACCACCTCCATGTCCCCCAGGCGTCGGCGATCCTCGCCGCCGGCAAGCACGTCGTGTGCGAGAAGCCGCTCGGGATGACGGCCGCAGAATCGGCCGGCCTCGTCGCGCAGGCGGCGGCGAGCGGACTGATCAACGCGGTCAACTTCAACATCCGCTTCTACCCGCTCCACCAGCACATGCGCGAGGCGATCGCAGCGGGCACGCTCGGCGACGTCCGGTTCGTGACCGGCCACTACTTCCAGGATTGGCTCCTGCTCGACACCGACTGGAACTGGCGTCTCGACCCGAGTCAGGGCGGGGCGCTCCGGGCGGTCGGCGACATCGGGTCGCATTGGCTGGATCTCATGGCGTTCGTGACGGGTCAGCCGATCGTCTCGGTGATGGCTGACCTCGCGACGTTCGTGACGGCCCGTCAGGAGCCGACCGGACCGGTCGAGACGTTCTCGACCGATCGATCTGCGAACACGGTCACCCGGCCGATGGGGACCGAGGACACGGCGACGCTCCTCCTCCGCTTCGCCAACGGTGCCCGCGGCTCGGTGGCCGTGTCGCAGATCAGCGCCGGCCGGAAGAACTCCCTCCAATGGGAGATCGATGGGTCCGAAAGCGCCGCGTGGTGGGACTCCGAGACGCCGGATCATCTCTGGCTCGGCCATCGCGACCGCCCGAACGAGCTCCTCATGCGCAACCCGGCGCTCATGGGCGAGGCGGGGAAGGCGGCCGCCGCGCTCCCGGGCGGTCACGTCGAAGGCTTCGGCGACACGTTCGGGGCGCTGTTCCGAGCGATCTACGGCGACGTCCTTGCCGGCCGCCCGAACCCGGATCCGCCGTACGCCGACTTCGCCGCCGGCCACGACGAGATGCTCGTCAACGACGCGATCGCGCGGAGCGCCGCTGAGGCGCGCTGGGTGGATGTCGACCGCAGTCCTCGTGGCGGCGCCGGAGCGTCCGCCGCCGGCGCCGCCACAGCTGCCCCTGCCCTGTCGGAGGCCCACTGATGAGACTCGGTCTGCTGACCGCCCCGTTCCCGAATACGCCCCTCGCGGAGGTCGTCGACTGGACCGCCGGCAACGGCTTCGAGTCGATCGAGATCGCCTGCTGGCCACAGTCGACCGGCCCCAGCCGGCGCTATGCCGGGACGTCCCACATCGACGTCGCCAACCTGTCCCCGAGCCAGGCGACCGATCTCGCCGCCGAGATCCGGGGCACGGGCCTCGTCATCTCGGGTCTCGGCTTCTATCCGAACCCGCTCCACCCGGATCCCGAGCACCGGGCCACCGTCATCGGCCACCTCAAGCACGTGATCACGGCCGCCGAGAAGATGGACGTCCCGCTCGTGAACACGTTCATGGGCGCCGACCGGGCGAAGACCCAGGACGAGAACTGGGAGGAGGCCCTCCGGGTCTGGCCCGACATCGTGTCGTTCGCCAAGGATCACGGCCGGAAGCTCACCCTCGAGAACTGCCCGATGCTGTTCAGCCACGACGAGTGGCCGGGCGGGCACAACCTCGCGACGAATCCGCGGATGTGGCGCCGGATCCTCGAGCAGTGGGGTGGCACGATCGGGCTGAACTTCGACCCGAGCCACCTGATCCTCCAGATGATCGACATCCCGCGGTTCATCCAGGAGTTCGGGCCGCACATCCTCCACGTCCAGGCCAAGGATCTCTGGATCGATCGCGAGGGCCTCTACGAGCGCGGCGTCTTCTCGATGGGCATCGGCTGGCAGGTGCCGCGGCTGCCCGGTCTGGGCGACGTCGAGTGGGACGCCCTGTTCGGCGCGCTCTGGCGCACGGGCTTCGACGGCGACGTGATCATCGAGCACGAGGACCGCGACTTCGAGAAGACCGACGACCTGATCAAGCGCGGCTTCCTCCTCGCCCGCGACGTCCTCCGCCCATACATCAAGTGAGGACCATGACAGCCGTCACCGTCGAGACCCTGACCGAGCACGACATCGCCAAGGCCATCGACCACTCGCTCCTGCGGCCGGAGCTCGACGACGCGTTCGTCGAGGCCGGCTGCCGGCTCGCCGCGGAGTACGACGTCGCGTCGGTCTGCGTCCGGCCGGTCGACGTCCGGCGGGCCGCCGCCATCCTGGCCGGCAGTGACGTCAAGGTCGGGACCGTCATCGGCTTTCCCCATGGCAGCTCGACGACGGCGACCAAGGTCTACGAAGCCCACCGAGCCCTCGAGGACGGCGCGACCGAGCTCGACATGGTCATCGACATCGGCGCCCTCAAGTCCGGTCGCGACCGCGATGTCCAGGCCGACATCGCGGCGGTCGTGGAGGCGGCCCACGCCGCCGGCGCGATCGTCAAGGTGATCTTCGAGAACCACTACCTGACCGACGACGAGATCGTCCGGGCGTGCCATCTCACCGAGGCCGCCGGCGCCGAGTTCGTCAAGACCTCGACCGGGTTCGCGGCGTCGGGGGCCACCCACGAGGACCTCGCCCTGATGCGCCGCAGCGTCTCCGATCACATCGAGGTCAAGGCCGCCGGCGGGGTTCGGACGCTCGACGCCCTGATCGACGTGATGAACCTCGGCGTGACCCGGGTGGGGGCGACCGCCACGGAGGCGATCATCGATGACTTCCGGGCGCGCAAGTCGGGCGCGGCGCCCGTCACCCCTGCTGCTGCGGAGGCCGGCTACTGATGCGCGAGGTCCGAATCGGCATGCTCGGCTCCGGGTTCATCGGCGAGTTCCACGCCGACGGCCTGCGCTACATCCCGGCCACGCGGGTCGTCGCGAACTGGGGAGCCGGACCCGAGCGGCGCGAGGCGTTCGCCGCCCGCTTCGGCAGCCGCGCCCTGGACTCGCTGGATGCGGTGTGCGCCGATCCCGAGGTCGACCTGGTCGTCGTCTCGCTGCCGAACCACCTCCACCTCGAGGCGGTCCGGTCGGCGGCTTCCCATGGCAAGGCGGTCGCCTGCACCAAGCCGCTCGGGCGGAACGGGACCGAGGCCGCCGAGATGCTCCGGCTCGTCACCGACGCGGGCGTCTTCCACGCCTATCTCGAGAACGTCGTGTTCAACGCCGAGATGATCCGGATGCGCGAGATCGTCGAGTCCGGGGCGATCGGGCAGCTCACGACCTTCCGCGCCCGCGAGGGCCACAGCGGGCCGCACGCAGCCCACTTCTGGAACGCCGAGCTGGCGGGTGGTGGCGCACTGCTCGACATGGCGTCGCATGGCGCCGAGGCCGCCCGCGCGATGTTCGGCAAGGACGTCGCGGTCCGGGACGTCTTCGCCTGGGGCGACACGCTCGTCCACGGCGGCCGGACGACGCTCGAGGACAACGCCGTGATGCTCATCCGGTTCGAGGACGGCCGGGTGGCAACGATGGACGTGTCGTGGTCGTCGAAGGGCGGGCTCGAGAGCCGCTTCGAGGCCTACGGCGACGGCGGGCGCATCGTCCAGGACATCATCTCGAGCCCGCTCCGGGCGTTCATCGAGCGGCCGGCGGGCTATCTCGGTGAGAAGGTCGATGCCGACACGGGCTGGGTGTATCCGGTCCCGAACGAGACCTACGCCCACGGCCACGACGCGATGATGGCCGACGTCGTGAACGCGTTCCGCGACGGCCGGCCGCCGCAGGAGACGTTCGAGGACGGCCTGATCGTCAACCGGATCCTGGACGCGGCCTACCGCTCGATCGAGAGCGGCCACTGGGAGTCCCTCGAACAGATCGTGACGGCCCCGGCGTGACCGCGACCGCCGCCGCAGGCGCCTCGGCCTCGTGACGACGCCGAGCGCCGCTCCTGACCTGCCCTGGATGACGGCCGCGGCCGCCCTGCTCCAGCGCCTGGCCGACACCCAGGCCGACGCGCTCGAGACCGCCAGCCAGTGGTCGGCCGAGGCAATCGGATCGGATGGGCTCGTCCATCTCTTCGGGACCGGCCACTCGCGGATCCCGGTCGAGGAGATGTTCCCGCGCTACGGCTCATACCCCGGCTTCAACCCGATCGTCGAGCTGTCGATGACGTTCCACACCCAGGTCGTCGGCGCGAACGGCCAGCGCCAGGCGATGTTCATCGAGCGGATGCCCGGCCTCGCCGAGGTCATCCTGTCGAACTTCTCGTTCGGCCCGAAGGACGTGATGATGGTCTTCTCGGCCGGTGGGACGACCGCCGTACCGGTCGAGATGGCGCGTGGCGCCCGACGCCGCGGGCTGCGGGTCGTCGCGGTCACGTCGGTCCTCCAGTCACGCTCCTCGGACGTGGACCCGCTCGTCGGCAGCCGCCTTCTCGACGAGGCCGATCTCGTCATCGACCTCTGCTCGCCGGCGGCCGACGCGATGATCGACATCCCGGGGCTCGATACGCCGGTCGGTCCCGGCTCGACGGTCACCGCCGTCGCCATCGTGAACTCCATCAAGGTCCGGACGGCCCAGCTCCTCACGGAGCGGGGCGTCATGCCACCCGTCCTCACCCGCGGCAGCGTGGTGGGAGCGGACCGGTCGCGGGACCTGTTCGACGCAGCCTATCGAGAGCATGCGCGGCGGCTCGCCCGTGCGATCGGCCAACGAGGAGGTGGGTGACGGAGCGACATGCGACAGGCAATCCAGCGATGTATGGTCCGGCCGACGACCCACGAGGGCAGTTGCGGTCGGCGCAAGGAGGAGTAGCAATTCCATGAAGCGACTCGGATTGGCACGCGGCCTGGTGGCCGTGGCGGCGATGGCGATCATCGCCGGCGCCTGCAGCAGCGGGACACCCGCGGCGTCGGGCGGCGCGAACGCCAAGTACACGATCGGGTTCTCGAACGCAGGCGGCGTCGGCAACGGCTGGCGTGAGGCGATGCTCTGCTCGGCCAAGGCGCAGGCCGTCAAGGCCGGGAACGTCTCGAAGGTCACGATCGTCCATCGCGACACGGACGCAGCCGGGCAGCTGTCCGACATCCGGACGCTGATCTCGCAGGGCGTCAACGCGATCATCATCAACCCGGCCGGGCCGGACGCGCTCAACCCGGCGATCGCCGAGGCGGTGGCGAAGGGCATCACCGTGATCGCCGTTGACGCCGCGGTCACCGCACCGGGCGCCTACAACCTGTCGAACGATCAGGAGCAGTACGCGTACCTCGGCGCCCAGTGGCTGTTCAAGGCCATGGGTGGCAAGGGTGCGGTCGTCTACATGCGGGGCATTGCCGGCCACCCGGCCGACACGGACCGCGATACCGGCTTCCAGCGCGCCCTCAAGGAAGCCCCGGGAATCACCCTCGCCAGCACCGCGGTCACGAAGTGGGACCCGGTCACGGCCACCCAGCAGATCAACGACCTGATGGGCGCCGGCACGAAGTTCGACGGCATCTGGACGTCAGGCGTTGACTCGAACATCGTCGACGCGCTCAAGGCAGCGAATCATCCGTACGTGCCGATCGTCGGCGCGGACAACGCGGGCTTCGTGACCCAGCTCCTCAACGAGCCGGGTCTGAAGGGCGCCGCGGTCACGAATCCGGCCTCCATCGGTGCCGCCGGTGTCACCCTCGCCCTCCGGATCCTCGGCGGCCAGAAGCCGACCGAGACGACCGTTCACGTCACTCCAGAGCTGTGGAGCAACGAGGACGACGCCGGCAAGGCGAAGCTGACCGCTGCTGCGGACGCCACGCTCCCGAAGACGTGGCCGCTGGGTCTCACGATCCAGGACTGGACCACGTACACGAAGCCCGAGCTCATCGCCTGCAAGGGCCCGGGCGAAGCGTAGTCACCACTCCACGGCCACTGAGCGGGGGCGCCGGCACCGTCGGCGCCCCCACATTCAATCCGTCAACCCCCGAGCCAGGACGCGACTTGCACGTGACCGACAACGGCTCTGACCTGCTCCTGAACGCGACCGACATCGCGAAGCATTACGGTGCGGTCCTCGCGCTGCGCTCGGCGTCACTGGCCGTCCGGCCCGGCGAGGTTCACGCACTCATGGGCGCGAATGGCGCGGGCAAGAGCACCCTTGTGAAGATCCTGACGGGCGGCGTGCGCCCCGATGCAGGGACGATCCTTGTCCGCGGCAAGCCGTTCGTCTCCCGCTCTCCGGCCGAGGCGCGCCGTGGCGGCATCGTGTCCGTCTACCAGGAGCCGGCCCTGATCCCGGACCTCGACGTCCGGTCGAATCTGCGCCTCACCCAATCACCAATCGAAGCGACTCGCCACTGGCTCAGCGAGCTCGGCATTCCAGACCTCGACGTGGCCGACCTGGTGCGCGACCTTCCGCTCGCCACGCTCAGGATCCTGGACCTCGCCCGGGCCCTGGCGATCGAGCCCGACGTCCTCCTCCTCGACGAGATGACCGCGGCCCTGCCCGCGAACCTCACCGAGAAGGTCCTCGAGGTCGTCGCCCGCCAGCGCGGTACGGACCGCTCCGTCATCTTCATCTCACACCGGATGATCGAGATCGCGGCCGTTTGTGATCGGGCCACCGTCTTGCGCGAGGGCCGGACCGTCGGCGTCGTCGACGTGACCGCCGGATCGGAGCACCGGATCGTCGAGCTCATGCTCGGGGACATCGCGCGGGATCTCCCCACGGACGGCGGGGCCGCGCCGGCCTCGCAGGCCCGACCGGCCGGTGCTGTCCCACGGATCAGCGCCCGCAACCTTGCCTTCGGCACGAAGCTGTCGGACGTGTCGTTCGAGCTCTATCCCGGCGAGGTCCTCGGCGTCGTCGCGCTCGAAGGCCAGGGTCAGGACGAGTTGTTCGACATCCTCGCGGGCTCGGATCGACCGGACGGCGGGGAGCTCCTCGTCGACGGCACCGCCGCATCGTTCCGTCATCCCGCAGATGCCATCCGGGCCGGCCTGGTGTACGTCCCGGCGGACCGGGCGGAAGCGCTTCTCATGCAACGATCCGTCCGCGAGAACATCGCTCTGCCGTTCGCGACACGGTTCGGCTCGTGGGGCCCGCTCGACGTCCGCGGCGAACGGACCAAAGTCGATTCGGCGATCTCGACCCTCGAAATCGACACGCGTGCCGCCTCCGAGGTCCGCCGCCTGTCGGGTGGCAATCAACAGAAGGTGACGATCGCCCGCTGGGTGGCGGGTGGCGTACGCACGATGCTGTGCTTCGATCCGACCCGCGGCATCGACATCGGAACGAAGCAACAGATCTACCGGCTCCTGCGCGACCTCGCGGAGTCCGGGGCCGCCGTCCTGCTCTACACCTCGGAGCTCAAGGAGATTCAGCTTGCGTGCGACCGCGCGATTGTCATCTTCCGCGGACGTGTGGTCGCCGAGATCCCGGTCACCGATGCCGACGAGCCGACCCTGCTCCGGGCGGCGTACGATCTCAAGCCCGACGCCGTGATGCCCGAGGAGATCGCTGCGGTGACGGTTGCTGCCGAGGCGCGTGACGCCACGGTCCAGGCGGTCGGCAGCGAATCCGGATCGGCGGGACCGCAATGACCGCTGCCGCAGGCACCGTGGGGTCCGGCGGGGGGGCGCTGTCCACCGCCATCGAGCTGGTGCGCCGGAACGCCTCCTCGTTTGGAACCCTGGCGCTTCTCATTGCCTTCCTGATCCTCACCCGCCTGATCAACCCGAACTACGGGCCGGACGGCATCGTCAACCTGGCGATCGATGTGCTGCCGATCGCCTTCGCGGCGGTCGGCCAGGCGATCGTCGTCATCTCCGGCGGAATCGACCTCTCCGTCGGCTCGATGATGGCCCTTGGCAGCGTGACGTCGGCCGTGCTGATGAAGGACCAGGGCGACGCCGTCGGCGTGGGCGTCATGATCGGCGTCCTCATGGTCGGACTGCTGGTCGGGGCCATCAACGGCAGCTTGATCGTGTTGACGAAAGTCCCCGACATCGTCGTCACCCTGGCGATGTCGTTCGTCTGGGCCGGGACTGCGCTCCTGATCCTGAGCACGCCCGGCGGCGGGTCGGCGCCGTTCCTGACGAGCCTCCTGTCCGGTCCGCTGTTCCTGCCATTCGTGCCGAAGGCGCTCGTCGTGCTGATCGTGATCGTGGCGCTGATCTGGATCCCGCTGCGGCGTTCGTCCCTCGGGCTCGCGATGTACGCCGTCGGCAGCCATCCCCTCGCGGCGTTCCGGAGCGGCGTTGCGATCGCCCCCACGAAGATCATCGCGTACGCGCTGGCGGGCTTCTTTGCAGCCCTCGGCGGCATCGCGCTCACCGGGATCGGTGGCGTCGGCGCGCCGGTGCCGGGCGCCTACACGCTCCAGAGTGTGGCCGCGATCGTGCTCGGCGGGGTCAGCCTGGCCGGCGGGCGCGGCGGCGTGCTCGGCCCGGTCCTCGCCGTCATGGTCCTCGCGCTCGTCCGGACCGACCTGTTCTTCCTCGGGGTCGACCCGAACCTGTCGACCGCCATCCAGGGGGCGATCCTTATCGGGGTCGTGATGTTCGGGAGCCTCGCCGCGATGCGCAAGGTGCGGGCATGACCGGCACTGGGGCCGCGGGCGCGGCCGGCGACGCGCGCCTGCCGCGCGATGGAGCGGCATCGGGCGGTTTGCGGCGGATCATCCGCGACCAGCCGCTCATCCCGCTGCTGATGCTCCTCGCGGTGCTCGTATTGCTGCTCGAGGTCGCGAACCCCGGGATCGTGAACGGGAACTGGCTCGCGACGACCCTGCGCTCCGCCATCCCGCTCGCGATCCTCGCCGCCTGCCAGACCCTCGCAATGCTCACCGGCGGCATCGACCTGTCGGTCGGCGCCGTCGCCTCGAGCGCGGCGTTCATCATGGCCACCCAGACGGCGAGCCAGGGTCCCGTGGTCGCCATCGCCATGGCGCTCACCGCGGCGATCGTGGCCGGCATCGTCAACGGCATCGGGATCGGCGTCTTCAAGGTCCACCCGCTGATCATGACCCTGGGCATGAGCCTGGTCGTCCTCGGGCTCACGTCGGTCTATCAGCTGGCCATGGTCCAGTCGGGCACGCGGATCCCGGCGGAGCTCCTGTGGCTGGGGTCGGGCATCTCGTTCGGCTTCGTTCCCAACAGCATCGTGGTCTTCGTCCCAGTCGCCCTGATGATCGTGATCGGCCTCCGCCGGACGGGCTTCGGCCGATTGCTCTTCGCCGTCGGCGACAACCCCATCGCCGCCCGACTCTCGGGCGCCCGGGTGTGGCAGGTCCACGTGGCGCTGTACATCCTGTCGGCGGTCCTCGCGGCGATCGCCGGGCTTCTCCTCGCCGGCCTGAACAACACCGCAACGGTCAGCCTCGTCGAGCAGCAGGTCCTGCCGTCGGTCGCCGCCGCGGTCATCGGCGGGACCTCGATCATGGGCGGTCGCGGCGGCTACTCCGGAACGATCCTGGGGGCCCTGATCCTGACCGTGGTGACGACCCTCCTCACCGTGCTGGAGATGCCCGAGGCCGTCCGTCAGGTCCTGTTCGGCGTGATCATCGTGGCCGTCGCGGCGGCCTACACCCGGGTCAGCGGCGACAGCTGATCCGATGGGGACCGGCACGAGCGAGGCACCGGGTCACGCCAGCGCGGGCCCGGGTGAGCCGAGCACGAGCCGCCATCTCGGGCTCGACTTCGGCGGGACGAACGTCAAGTGGACGGTCGTCGAGCGGGACGGCGACACGTGGCGCGTTCTCGACCGCGGCCAGGTGCGGACGCGAGCCGGCGGCCCCGATGCCATCGTCCCGCAGCTGGCCGAGACGGGCCTCACCGCGATCGAGCGCTGGTCGGCCGACGACGGTCCGCCGGTCTCGACCGCGGGCATCGGCATCCCCGGGCTGTACGACCCCCGGACGGGGGCGACCCGCTTCCTCGTCAACGTGCCGGGGCCATGGGACGGCTACCCGGTCGCCGGGCCGGTGTCGGACGCGCTCGGCGTGCCGGTCGCGCTCATCAACGACGCGCGCGCGTTCGGCCTGGCGGAGCTGCGTCTCGGTGCGGGGCGCGGCGCCTCGTCGATGGTCGGGCTGACGCTCGGGACGGGGGTCGGCGGCGTGATCGCGGTCGACGGCAAGGTCCACCAGGGCCACGACGGGACCGCCGGCGAGGTCGGCCACCAGACGATCGATCCGGACGGGCCGTCGTGCAACTGCGGCAACCGCGGCTGTCTCGAGGCGTTTGCCCGCGCCGACCGGATCGCCGAGGCGTGCGGGACGGCGACCGCGGAGGAGGCCTTCGCTCGGGCACGCGACGGCGACGTGGCCGCGCTCGAAGGGCTCGGCCGGGTGGGTCGCTCGCTCGGCATCGGGATCGCCAACATGATCGTGGTGATCTCTCCGGACCGGGTCGTGATCGGCGGCGGGATCGCGGCGGCAGCGGATCTGCTCCTGCCCGAGATCCGGGCCGAGATCCGGCGGCGCGTCCTGACCACCGCGGTCGACGAGGTCGAGATCGTGACGGCCGAGCTCGGGACGTGGGCGGGTGCGATCGGGGCGGGCGTCCACGGCGCGGAGCAGGCGGCAGTCCGATGATCGACGCCGGCTACGTTCCGCACCACCGCCGGATCGAGCAGGTCCTGCGCGAGCGGATCACGGCGCTCCAGCCGGGCGACCGGCTCCCGTCGGACGCAGAGCTCGTCGCCGAGTTCGGGGTCAGCCGGATGACCGCCCGGAACGCCATGCAGCGTCTGGCCGAGGAAGGGCTCGTGGCCCGCCACCCGGGCCGCGGCAGCTTCGTTGCCGCGCCGGCCGCCCACCGTCGGACGGATCGGCTGATGACGTTCAGCAGCGAGATGACGCGCCGCGGCCGCGTCCCCAGCTCGCGGCTCCTGGCCCGCGCGATCCGTCCCTCGACCCGCGCCGAGGCGGAGGCCCTGGCGCTCGCTCCCGGCGAACCGATCGTCGAGGTCCGCCGGATCCGGATGGCCGACCACGAGCCGATCGCCCTCGAGTCGGCCGTCGTCGTCGCAAGCTGCGCCCCGAGCGTGCTGACCGCCGACCTCGAGCACGGCTCGCTTCACGCGGCGATCACCGTGGGTGGCCAGACGCTCAGCCACGGCACGGGCACGGTCGAGGCCGGCGCGGCCACGGCCGAGGATGCCCGGCTGCTCGCCATCCGCCGCGGAGACCCGCTCCTGATCGAGCGCCGGGTGATCGTCGACGATCGCGGCCGGCGGATCGAATCCACCGAGTCGCGCTATGCCGCCGATCGCTACGCCCTCGATGTCTCGTTCGACGTCGAGCAACCACCCGCAACCGAACCGCCGGAGGGCGCCCGATGACCAGCCAGCTCGACGTCCGCGGCCGGCTCGTTCTCGACGACCGGGTCGTCCTCGGCCGCCTGGCGGTCGAGGACGGCTGGATCGCGGCCGTCGACGTCGATGACGAGACCCCCGGTGCCGGCGCCGACCTCCCCTTCGTCGCGCCCGGACTTCGTCGACGTCCACGTCCACGGCTGGGGTGGCCACGACGTGATGGGTGGCCCGGAGGCACTCGACGGCATGGCCCGCGCCCTCCTCCGCCACGGCGTGACGTCGTTCCTGCCGACCGGCGTCACGAGCCCCCTGCCCGTGCTGCACGCGTGGGCGGACCGGGTCCGGGCCTGGATCCCGGCCGCCCCCGCCAATGGCGCCGAGCCGGTCGGGTTCAACCTGGAGGGGCCGTTCCTGTCACAGGCCAAGAAGGGCGCCCACAACCCGACCCTCCTCCTCAACCCGGCCGACGTCGCGTGGTCCGACATCGAGCCGCTCGTCGAGGGTCTGAGCGTGATGACGGTCGCGCCGGAGATCCCGGGCGGCCTCGAGCTGATCCGACGCCTGACATCGCTGGGCGTCCGGATCTCGATCGGCCACTCCGGCGCGGATCTCGCCGGCGCCCTGGCCGGCTACGACGCGGGCGGCATGACGACGACCCACCTGTTCAACGGGATGAGCGGCGTCGACCACCGGGCGCCGGGCGTCGCGGTGGCGGCCCTCACCCGCGACGACGCCTGGGTCGAGCTGATCGCCGACGGCAATCACGTCGTGCCGGCCGTGTGGCGGATCATCGAGCGGACGAAGCCGGCCGACCGGCTCATGCTGATCTCGGACGCGCTGTCCATGGCCGGCATGGGCGACGGCCGCGTGACGATCTCGGGCCTCGAGATCGAGGTTCGCGACGGCCGCTGCACGCTGGCCGACGGGTCCGGCACCCTCGCCGGCTCGGTGATCGCCCTCGACACGGCGGTCCGCAACGTCGTCCGCAACGGCGCCTCGCTCCCGGCAGCCAGCGCCGCCGCCAGCCGGAACCCGCTGGCGATGCTCGGGATCAGCGACCGCGGCCGGCTCGCGGTCGGCCAGCGAGCGGACCTGGTCGAGCTCGACGGCGAGCTCGCGGTCGGCCGGGTCATGCGCGAGGGCACGTGGCACGCCGGGCCGTCGGACGGCTGACGGCCGGCATCGGCTGGGCCCGGCGCCAGCCCGTCATGCAGTTGTAACAAATCGCGCCCTGCCCCATGACGATGGCGCTACTTGGCGACCCGATCGGCGTCGACTAGGGTGAGTTGACCAGTGCGACCCGATCCATCCTCCTTGGACGCGACCGGCCGGCTTCGCCGCACGGCGAGCCTGCGCCGGTGTCGTGCCGTGGTCGTCGGCCTGATCGCCCTCTTCGCCCAGTCCGCCCCGGGCCCGGTCAACGCCGCCCAGACGTGGACGACGAACCTCTACGACTCGCGGGCGTTCCTCTACCAGGACCCGTACGGGACGGCCTGCGTCGCGGCCTCGACGATGATCATGCTCAACACCGTCGCCTATCGCCGGACCGGCGGCGAAGGCTTCCGCTGGACCGCCTATCGCGTCAAGAACAACACGTCCAACCGGTCCGACACCCGCGACATGACGTCGATCCTGTGGTGGTCCCGGGCGCATGACACGCTGTCGGCTTATGGCTCCGGCTCGGACGGCCATGGCTGGCGGAACGCCCTCAACTACTACGGCTGGGGCAGCGCCGCGCTGACCGACCCGGCGAAACGCATGTACGACGACCTGGAATACACGTCGTACGACAGCGCCGTCCGGGCCGCGGTCCGGGCGATCGCTCGGTACCGGATGCCGGTCGGCATCCTCGGCTGGGCGGGCAAGCACGCCCAGGTCATGACGGGCTACGTCGTCGACGGCGAGGACCCGCGCGTATCCGACGCGTTCACCGTCCGCTACGTCTACGTCTCCGATCCGCTGTACTCGGACCACATGGTCAACAAGAAGCTCTCGAACGCGTCGTTCAAGGGCGGCACGTGGCGCGTCCGCTTCCAGGCCTACCGCGAGACCGACAGCCCGTACGACGACCCGTACAAGACGGGCTGGAAGCGGAGTTCGGTCCCGTCGTGGCACGGCCCCTCCGAGTGGTACCAGCGCTGGGTCATCGTGGCCCCGATCCGGGCCGGCCTGCCGCCGGTCGACCCGCCGCCGACCCCGACGCCGACCCCGACGCCGACGCCGACCCCCACGCCGCCACCCGATCCGACTCCACCGCCGACGCCGAGCCCGACCCCGGATCCGACCGAGGCGCCCGACGCCGCGCCCGTGACCGAGCCCGCCGCTGCGCCGTCCGAGGCGCCGGAGGCGAGCGCCGCTCCCTAGCCGGGCAACTCGTCAGCCGGGCACTCCCTGTCCGGGCCGGGCCGGGCCGGGCCTGCGCTCTGAGGCGGGGCCGGGGATTGAACCCTAGGCGCCGGGCCTGGTCGGGGCCGCGGCCGCGTCGGCCTTCGCCTTGCCGTTCTGGCTCTCGAGCGCCTTGCGCGCCTTGTCCCAGTCGGTCCGGAACTGGACGATGCCCGAGGTCGTGAGCGGGTGGTGGACCATCTGCTGGAGGACCTTGAACGGGATCGTCGCGACGTGGGCGCCGGCCAGCGCGGCCTGGGTCATGTGGAGCGGATTCCGGATCGAGGCCGCGAGAACCTCCGTCTCGAGGTCGTGGATCGTCACGATGTCGACGAGCTCGCGGATGACGATCATTCCGTCCTGGTTGATGTCGTCGAGGCGGCCCACGAACGGCGACAGGAGCGAGGCGCCGGCCTTGGCCGCGAGGAGACCCTGATTGGCCGTGAAGATCAGGGTGCAGTTGGTCTTGATCCCCTCGTCGGCAAAGGTCGACATCGCCTCGAGGCCTTCCTCGCTCATCGGGACCTTGACGACGATGTTCGGGGCGAGCTTGGCGAACGCCCGGCCCTCGCGGAGCATGCCCTCGACGTCATCGGCGACGACCTCGGCGGACACGGGCCCGCTCGTGATCGTGCAGATCTCCTTCAGGACCTCCTCGTAGGTCGCGCCGCTCGTTTTCGCGAACAGGGTCGGGTTGGTCGTGACCCCGTCGAGGACGCCCCACTTGGCGACCTGGCGGATCTCGTTGATGTCGGCGGTGTCGAGGAAGATCTTCATGGCGGGCGCTCCTGGCAGTCGTTCGGTCACCTGAGTCTACGCCCGAACGAGCTGCCACCTCGGCCGCGGGTCTCCCCGGTTCTCCCGGTTCCAGGGCCCTGGTCGGCGGCGTATCGCCCGCATCGATATTCCTGGGGCTGGCGAGCTGCGAACCGCGCTTCGAGCCGACGCCGCCGCGGATTCCGGGCCAATTCATCGATCGGATCGAGGAGTCGCCGAATCGCGCACTCGGCGTGCGGCCTGATGACCGTCCTCCCGTGCGGATAGCGATGGGCTCGAGATCGCGGCCGCGAAACCGCGGAACCGCAACGAGAGGGCGAGGAGGTCCGGGCACCCGTTTCGGGCGACCGGGCTTCGGCATGCGTGCGCCGGTCAGCTGGGCGCGGCCTCGCCGATCTCGGATCGCTCCGGCGCCATGACCGGTTCGCCGTGGGGCGCTTCGCCGGCGGCGACCGGCCGCGCCCGGAGCAGCGGCTCCAGCCCGTCACGGACGGCGAGCGATGCCGCGACGAACCCGTCGAAGAGCGGGTGCGGCCGCTCCGGGCGGCTCTTGAACTCGGGATGGAACTGCGACGCCACGAACCACGGGTGGTCCTTGAGCTCGACGATCTCCACGAGCCGGCCGTCGGGGCTCTGGCCGGACAGGACGAGCCCGGCCGCCTCGAGCGTCTGGCGGTAGCGGTTGTTCACCTCGAAGCGGTGGCGGTGCCGCTCGTAGATGACCTCCTGGCCGTAGACCGCTGCGGCCTTCGAGCCCGCGGTGAGCTTGGCCGGGTAGAGCCCGAGCCGCATCGTGCCGCCCTTGTCCTCCATGTCGCGCTGGTCGGGCATGAAGTCGATGACCGGGTTCTCGGTGAACATGTCGAACTCGGTCGAGTTGACGTCCTTCGAGCCGATGACGTCGCGGGCGAACTCGATGACCGCGCACTGGAGCCCGAGGCACAGCCCGAGGTACGGCACGCGGTGGTCGCGGGCGAAGTGGGCGGCGAGGACCTTGCCCTCGATGCCGCGATGACCGAAGCCGCCCGGGACGAGGATCCCGGCGGCGCCGTCGAGCCGCTCGTGGAGGTTGTCGTGCGTGAGGGCCTCCGAATCGACCCAGCGGATCTTGGCGTCGACGCCGTGCGCCCAGCGAGGCGTGGCGGAGCGCCTCGGTGACGCTGAGGTAGGCGTCCGGGAGCTCGATGTACTTGCCGACGAGGGCGATCTCGAGGGTCGGCTTCGGGGCCTTGATCCGGTCGACCAGGGCGCGCCACGACGCCAGGTCGGGCGCCTTCTCGGGATCGCCCAGGCCGAGCTCGCGGACGAGGAGCTTGCCGAGGCCGGCCTCCTCGAACATCGAGCGGCACTTCGTAGATCGTGGCGGCCGTCTCGGCCGGGATGACCGCGTCCGTGGCGACGTCCGTGAAGAGCGCGATCTTCTCGCGGATCTCGTCCGGCACCGGGTAGTCGGAGCGGAGGACGATCACGTCGGGCTGGATGCCGATCCCGCGCAGCTCCTTGACCGAGTGCTGGGTCGGCTTGGTCTTGAGCTCGCCCGTGGCGGCGAGGACCGGGAGCAGCGTGACGTGGATGTACAGGACGTTGGCCCGGCCGACGTCCTTGCGCATCTGGCGGATCGCCTCGAGGAACGGCAGGCTCTCGATGTCGCCGACGGTCCCGCCGACCTCGACGATCACGACGTCCGGATCGCCGTCGCGGGCGACCCGCCCGATCCGCTCCTTGATCTCGTTCGTGATGTGGGGGATGACCTGGACCGTGCCGCCGAGGTAGTCGCCGCGGCGCTCCTTGGCGATGACCGCCTGGTAGATCCGGCCGGTCGTGACGTTGCTGAGCTGGGTCAGGTTCTCGTCGATGAACCGCTCGTAGTGGCCCAGGTCGAGGTCCGTCTCGGCCCCGTCGTCGGTGACGAACACCTCGCCGTGCTGGTAGGGCGACATCGTCCCGGG
Organism: uncultured Chloroflexia bacterium; assembly: GCA_963746075.1. Lineage (GTDB taxonomy): Bacteria > Chloroflexota > Limnocylindria > Limnocylindrales > CSP1-4 > CF-46. The sequence continues at coordinate 315,570 of CAVUZY010000004.1, read as the reverse complement.
GTCGACGTTGATGTAGGGGTCGAGCTTCAGGATCGAGACGCGCAGACCGCGGGCCTTGAGCAGCCGGCCGACGCTGGCGGCGGTGATGCCCTTGCCCAGAGAGGAGGTCACGCCTCCGGTCACAAAGACATACTTCGACATGGGTCGGGTCCTCCGGGGGTTTTTCGAATGCTACCGAAACGAGGCCCCGGAGTCGAATTCGAACGGGCCTCCGAGGGCGTCGCTCAGCAGACGCCGAGGTCCTCGATCGCGTCGCCCCGCGGGAGCGCTGAGGCTAGGCTCGGCCGGCCGCGCGACGGGCGAGCCCGAGCGGCGCCCCGCCGCGGGTGATGAGGACGCCGCCGACGATCACGAGCCCGCCCACGACCTGGCCGGCGCGGATCGGCTCGGACAGGAACAGGAACGCGAGCACGACGGCCAGCGCCGGAACGAGGAACTGGTACGCGGCGGTCCGGGTCGGCCCGACCACCTTGATTCCGTTGCTGACGATCACGTTCGAGATCCCGGCGGCCAGGAACCCGGAGTACAGGATCGCTCCGAGGACGCCGGGCGTCAGGACGTCGGCCGCGTCGACGGTCGCGAGCTGGATTGCGGCCATCGGGGCGAGGACGAGCGTCCCTGCGACCGTCGCCCACGCAGTCGCCCGGAGCGGCGAGTAGCGTCGCAGGAATGGCGCCCCGAACGCCGTGTAGAAGGCCCAGCAGATCGCGGCCAGCAGCGTGATCGCCTCGCCGGCCAGCGACCCCCCGAGGCTCAGCCCCTGGCCGCTCGCGATGACGAGCGCGACGCCAACGAACGACACGATCCCGCCGACGAGCTTGCCGGGGGTCAGGACGTCGGACCGGGCGATGACCGCCAGGATCGCCACCAGGACCGGCGTCGCCGCGATGATCAGCGCCGAGTCCCCGGCGGCGATCGTCGTCAGGCCCGTCGTCCACAGGATCTGGTAGACCCCGAACCCGAGGGCGCCGAGCCCGCAGATCGCGATCAGGTCGCGCCGGGGCATGCCGATCGAGCCCTCCCGCCAGCGGAGCAGGACGAGCAGGGTCGCGGACGCCAGCGCGAACCGCAGGAAGGTGAACCCGACCGGCGGCAGGACCGCGATCGCCGATTTCACGACGATGAAGTTGGCTGCCCAGAGCACCATGACGGCGAGAACGGCGATCTCGGCGATCCGACGCTCGCGAGCGACGTGCCGCGGCGATGACGGGTCGTGCCGCGGCGCGCGCGCCTCGTCCCGCGGCGCAGACACATCGACGCCCGCCGGTGATCCGACGGGCGTTCGAGGCTCCTCCGCCGCGTCCGGAGACGCGGCGGCGTTCGGCGTCTCGATCTAGGCGCCTTCGCGATCGAGCTCGAGGAGGTCCTCCTCCTGCTCCTCGGTGACCTTCAGCCAGACGAAGAGCCCGGCGAGGACGATGAGCGGGATGACGATCAACGCGGCAAGGGTGATGCCGAGGGCGACGGCAACGGTCTTGAGAGCCTTCATGGTCGGTTCCTCCGTGCGGGGGTTGGGATGGGCGATCGATTCGCCGGTGGGGCGGCGGTCAGGCGGTGGTCGGCTTGGGCATGACCGGCGCCCGGAGCGCCGGGCCCTGCGTCACGAGCTCGGCGATGTCGTCTCGCGTGAACTCCGCGAGCGTGTGATGCGATCCGGCCTGGCCGCCGAGGTACAGGCGGACGACGAACGCGCCCTCCTGCTCGAAGAAGAAGACGTCGCGCGGCTTCTGCTCGTCGACGTAGCGGCCGATGACCCGCAGCGCCGACTCGTAGAAGCCGGCATCGCGCTGCGGCTCGGGGCCGGGGTGCCCGCGTCGCGCGATCGATTCTTCCATGAACCGGGCGATGTCGTCGTCCAGGAAGGTCAGCGTCTCCTTCGCCTGCGTGCCGAGCGAGTCGGACCACGCTCCGCCGGCCGCGCCGGCGGTGACGACGCCCTGGACGATGAACCCGTCCGGAGCCTCGACGAGGAGGATCTCGCGCATCCCGCGCTGATCGATGAAGGCCCCGATCGAGCGGAAGACCTCCTCGAAGTCCTGGCGCGGACTTCCCTCGTAGATGCGCATCGAGCCTCCCTCTGTCAGCGGGCCGGTCGCGGCGTCCGGCGCGACCCGCGGTCGCTGTGGATCAGGAGCCGGTGGTCTGGTCGAACAGCCCGCGATCCTTCGCTCGCCGGTCGCTCACCCGGAACACGGCCACCGCCGCGAGTGTAGCCACCGCTCCCGTCGCCAGCAACACGAGGACGATCTCCGCGGGACCCGGCGAGGGCGCGCCAGTCAGCTCGGTGTACAGCGCGCCCGGACCGCCGATCGCGCTGACGCCACCCGGGAACAGGGCGAGGCGGATCCCCTCGATCCACCAGGTCAGCGGCGTCACGAGACCGATCGCCTGGACCGGCGTCGGCAGGACGGCCAGCGGGAACACGACGCCCGAGATCAGGAACAGCGCCCCGGCCGCGGCCTCCGGGTACGACCACGACTCCTGACGGGTCTGCATGCAGATCGCCGCCAGGATGCAGGCCGATCGCCAGGATCGACGCTACGCCGAGGACCATCGTCGTCACGAGCAGGATCCAGTCGATCCGGCCGATGTCGAACGGGACGTCGAGGAACACGACGCCGACGAGGAGCGTGATCGCCGCGCCCATCGCCCCGACCCCGATCCGGGCCACCCCGCGGCCGAAGATCACCGCGAGGAAGTCGCTCGGGCTGACGTACAGGTACTTGAGCATCCGGTAGCGCTCGCGGTCGTCGAGGATCATCCAGGCGAGGCCGCTGATGCCGGACAGGACGAACGACCAGAGCGCGCTGCCGACCACGACGAACGCCCGATAGTCGGGGCGGGCGCCGCCGCTGATCACGTCGAGCATGACGACGAGGATCAGGGCCGACGCCAGGGGCTTGGCGACCGAGTAGATGAAGAACAGGAACGGGTCCGTCCAGTTCGCCTCCATCTGCCAGCCGAGACGGACGGCGGTCAGGAAGCTTCGCCGGACGTCGACCCAGCCGCGGCCGCGCGTTCGGGCGTGGTCGAACCCGCCCCACTCGGGCGAGGCGAGGCCGGCCGCGTCGGGTCGGAGGGCGGGCTCGGCGGCGGTCATCGGGCGCGGCCGGCGGGTCGGGCGGCGGCCCGCACGGCGGCCCGCACGTCGGTGCTCATTGCCAGCGCACCGACAGGCGGCCCTCGGCCCGGGCCATCCGCTCGAGGACGCGGAGCATCCAGGCGGACAGGCCGATGAAGACGACGACCATCGCCACGCAGGATCAGCGCCTCGTCGCGGGCGCCGGGCGTCCCGATCGGGTAGGCGGCGTCGGCGAAGGCCAGCTGGCGCATCGCGTCGAGGCCGACGGCCAGCGGCAGGATCGCTGATCGCGACCGAGCCCAGGACGCCGAGGCGGCCGACCGGGAAGTTCAGGCCGGACACGAAGTAGACCGGCTCGACGAGGAGCTGGGTCAGGTGCCACGCCTCGCGGCCCCACATCAGGAACAGGCTGGCGAGCATCATGCCGAGCCCGTACAGGGCGGCCAGCGTCAGCAGGAACACCCCGATCAGGAGCGCCCACTGGTCGATCGAGAACGTCACGCCGTAGACGTCGTGGCGATGATCAGGACCGCAGCCGCCCGCGTCGAGCTCATCACGAAGCCGCCGAAGGCCATCCCGAACAGGACGGCCATGATGTGCATCGGGGCGGCGAAGTAGAGCTCGAGGTTGCCCTGGCTCTTCTCCCACCACAGCTGCTGGGCCATCATCCAGATCACGTTCAGCCAGAACGCGGTCATCGCCCCGCCGAGGACGACGAAGCCGACGTACTGCGGCGGCGCCTGGAGCGCCCGGTAGACGAAGACGAACGCGGACGTCGCGAGGAACGGCAGCAGGATCTCGAACGACGATCCAGCTCTTCTCGCGGAACAGCCCGGTCACGCGCGGATAGGCCCGGCCGCATGACCGTCCGGAGGTTGGTCATCGCGATCTGGCGCCGGGTCCAGTCTGCCGCGGCCTGCGGGCTTGCGGTCGGGCGATAGACGAAGGCGTTGCGACCGACCGCCTCGCTCGTCCGCCGGCCGTCGGCGCGCAATGTGCTCATCCGACGACCTCGACCTCGCGCTCCCGGGCGTCGTCGGTCGAGTCGGTGACGTTGGGCTCGTCGGCGGCTCGGCCGCGACCGTTGCCGTTCCCGGAATCGTAGGCGTCCGTGCCTCGTCGCCGTCGTCGGTCCCGCCGTCGTCATCGGTCGACTCGTCGCCGAAGCCGCGCCCGACGAGCTCGACGAACACGTCCTCGAGGGAGGGCTCGGACTTGCGGAGGGCGAGGATCTGGGCGCCGAGCCCGCCGAGCGCACCGACGACCCCGCCGAGCGCCGCGTCGTCGACGAGGGCGAGGTTGACCTCGACCGTCTGGCGATCGCCCTTGCCGTCGGCCTGGTCGCCGGCGGCGAGCGCGGCACTGACGACGCCGGGCACGCGGCGCGAGGGCCGCGACGCCGCCATCGAGCCGGTCGAGCTCGAGCCGGAAGATCGACTCGCGCTGGACGCGCCTCTTCAGCTCGTCGGGCGTGCCGAGGGCGAGGATCCGGCCGTGGTCGACGATCGCGATCCGGTCGCACAGCTCGTCGGCCTCGGCCATGTAGTGGGTGGTCAGGAGGACGGTTCGGCCGGGGACGGCCGCCTTCCAGGCCAGGACCAGCTCGCGGACCGAGCGGGCGGCGGCGACGTCGAGGCCGAGCGTCGGCTCGTCGAGGAAGAAGATCCACGGGTCGTTGAGGAGGCCGCGCGCGAAGTTCATCTTCTGGCGCTGGCCGGTCGACAGCGTGCTGACCCGCTGCTCGCGCTGCTCGTCGAGCCCGACCGCGTCGATCAGCTCGTCGACGCGGTTCCAGCCGTCGCGCGACGGCAGGCCGTAGAACTGGCTGAACATCCAGAGCTGCTCGCGGACGGTCAGGATCCCGTAGCCCGACTGCTCGCCGCCGGCGACCATGTTCATGATCCGGCGGATCTGCTTGGTCTGGCGCACGACGTCGAAGCCGAAGATGTGGGCGGTTCCCTCCGACGGCAGGAGCAGCGTCGTCAGGATCTTGATCAGGGTCGTCTTGCCGGCGCCGTTCGGACCGAGCAGGCCGAAGAACTCGCCGGGCTCGACCTGGAGGTCGACGCCGTCGAGCGCGACGACGTTCTTCGGCTTGACCTTGTAGATGCGCCGGATGCCGCGGACGTCGATGGCGAGCGGCTGGGCATTGGCCGGGCGAGCCGCCGTGGCCGCGGGGGGTGCTGTCGCCGACGCGGTCGCGGCGACAGGCGCGCTCGTCCGGGCGCCATCGGGCGTGGTGGTGGCGGGCTGATCGGGCGTGGGCGAACCGGACACAGGGCTCCCCGGTGGGACGGCGGGTGGACCGCGGAGTCTACGTCAGATGAGCCGATTTGGGAAGGGCGCCGTCATCCAGGTGTGAGATAAGCATCGAACACAGCGGGCCGTCAGGCGAGGACCACGGCGAGCTCCCGGGCGAGCTGGCCGGCGACGCGCGCGTCGTTGACGATCAGGGCGGTGTTCGCTCGGATCGAGGCGCCGTCCGTGATCTCGGCGATCCGGGCGAGGAGCCACGGCGTGGTGGCCGGGCCGCGGATGCCGGCCGCGTCGGCCTCGCCGATCGCCTGCGCGACCGCGCTCCGTGCCACGTCCTCGGGGAGTGCCTCGGCCGCCGGCGCGGGCACGCACACGAGAACGCCACCGAGCCCGAGCGCGAGATGGACACGGACGATCGCCGCGGCAGCCGTCACGTCCGGCGGCGACCTGCGGCGACGCAAGCCCGGACGATCGGGCGTAGAACCCGGGCAGCTCGGCCTGACCGATCGTGATCACCGGCACGCCGTGCGTCTCGAGGTACTCGAGCGTGGCCGGGACGTCGAGGATCGCCTTCGGGCCGGCGCAGACGACCACCATCGGCGTCCGGCCAAGCTCCTCGAGGTCCGACGAGATGTCGAGCGTCGGCGTCGCATCCGCCGAGCGCTCCCCGGTGCACGCCGCCGATCCCGCCGGTCGCGAAGACACGGATCCCTGCCGCGTGAGCGGCGATCATCGTGGCCGAGACGGTGGTCGCCGCCCAGCCGCCATCGGCCAGGGCAACCGCCAGGCTCGGCCGGGCGGCCTTTCGGACGGACCCGGCCGGCGCCGTCGCCAGCGCCTCGAGCGCCGCCGCGTCCAATCCGACCAGCAGCCGGCCAGTCGTGGATCGCCACGGTCGCCGGCACCGCGCCGCTCTCGCGGACCGCCGCCTCGGACGCCCGAGCGACCTCGAGGTTCTGCGGGATACGGCAGCCCGTGGCTGATCAGCGTCGACTCGAGGGCGACGACCGGCCGACCCTCGGCCAGGGCGTCCGCGACCTCGGGCGCAACCGCGAGGCGATCCGCGATCACAGGACCAGCTCGCGCGGCTGAGCCAGGAGCTGGCGCGCCGCCGCCCGATGGGCGGCCATGACCGCTCGGCGCAGGGTCGCCGGTCGGTGGCGGGCGGATGGCTCCACGCCCAGCCACGCGACCAGGAAGCCGGCGCCGAACGCATCGCCCGCCCCGGTGGTGTCGGATGCTGCGATCGCGGTCGTCGCGACGTCGAACGTCAGGTGGTCGTCGCCTCGGCCTCCTGACCCACTGACATTCGGCGTAGCCGCATCAAACATGCGGCTACCACCGACATTCCGCGTAGCCGCATCAAACATGCGGCTATTCGCAACGGCAGCGGGGGCGACATCCGCTGCGCCCGCGCCGCCCACGCCGGCGGCGCCACGCACTCCACTCGCTAATCGAGCGTAGACCCGCGCCCCCGACCGACCGTGCTTGACCGCCACGATCGGCGCGAGATCCGCCAGCCCAACCAGGTCCCGGCCGCCGGTGATCGCCTCGGCCTCGGCCCGCGTCGCGAACAGCACGTCCGGAGCGGCCTCGCGGACCAACCGCAGCGCCGCCCGCCGCCCGTCGGCGAGGAGCGGGCCCACCGACGACAGGTCGAGCGAGACGAGCGCCCCGCCCGCCCGCGCCAGCTCGATCGCGCGTCGCCCGGCCAGCCCGAGCGGCTCGCCGAGCAGCGAGTACGCCGGCAGGTGGAGCAGGTCCACGCGGAACGTCGGACCCCGCCAGATCCGCGGCCGCCAGCCGGTCTGCCGCCGCCCGATCGGCGACGAACGAACGCTCGCCGCCCGGCGCGACGAACACGCCGATCCGACCGGTCCGCTCGCCGGCGACGCGGGTCGCACGAACCTTGACGCCGTCGCCCTCCAACGCCGACACGAGCGAGCGCCCCTCCGGGTCGCGGCCCACCGCGCACACCAGCGTCGACCGCGCACCGAGCCGGGCAAGCCAGCGCGCCGTGTTCGCCGCCGACCCGCCCTGGCGGAGCATCACCCGCCCCGGCACGTCCGTCCCGACCGCGAGCGGCCGGGTCGGCGCCAGCACGACGTCCAGCATCAGGTCGCCGAGCACGACGACACGCGGCACCCTCGGGCTGGATGCGCGACGGCGTCGACGACCGGGAATTCTCGGCGGCATGCGCCGAGGATAGCGGCGGCGCATGGGCCGGGGCCGGCGCCCGGGCCCGGGCGGCGCACGGCTCGCGGCCGGCCGCGCCTACCTCGGGCGCCTCCGCGCCTACAATCCAGACCGAACGCAGCAACCGGATCGATCCGATCCGGACCAGCGGGAGCCCACCTCCATGCCGACCGCCACCGAGACCCTCGACCGCCTCGCGATCGACACGATCCGGACGCTCTCGATCGACGGGGTGCAGCAGGCGAACTCCGGCCACCCGGGTGCCCCGATGGGCGCCGCCCCGATGGCCTACACCCTCTGGACCCGCTTCCTCCGCCACGCCCCGACGCACCCGGACTGGCCCGACCGCGATCGCTTCGTCCTGAGCGCCGGTCACGCCTCGATGCTCCTGTACTCGCTCCTCCACCTGACCGGCTACGACGTGTCGCTCGACGATCTGAAGTCGTTCCGCCAGTGGGGCTCGAAGACGCCCGGCCACCCGGAGTACGGGCTGACGCCCGGCGTCGAGGCGACCACCGGCCCGCTCGGCCAGGGCTTCGCGAACGCGGTCGGAATGGCGATCGCGGAGGCTCGCCTCGCGGCCGAGTTCAACCGCGACGGCCACGACATCGTCGACCACTGGACCTACACCCTCTGCTCGGACGGCGATCTCCAGGAGGGCATCGCGTCCGAGGCGGCGTCGCTCGCCGGTCACCTTCGCCTGCGCAAGCTCGTCGCCCTCTATGACGACAACCACGTCCAGCTCGATGGCCCGACCTCCATGGCCTGGTCGGAGGACGTCGTCGGCCGCTTCGAGGCCTACGGCTGGCACGCGACGCGGGTCGAGGACGGCAACGACATCGAGGCGATCGCTGCGGCGATCGAGGAGGCGCGAGCCGACGACCGCCCGAGCCTGATCGCGGTCCGGACCCACATCGGGTTCGGCAGCCCGAACCGCCAGGACACCCAGAAGGCGCATGGCGCGCCGCTCGGGCCCGACGAGGTTCGGCTCGTCAAGGAGGCCTACGGCTGGGACCCCGACAAGACGTTCTTCGAGCCGCCCGAGGCGATCGAGCTCTTCCGCCGGGCGATCCCGGCGGGCAACGACCTGGTCGAGGCGTGGCAGAACGCGTTCGAGGCCTACGCCGACGCCCATGCCGACGTAGCGGCGGCCTTCCGGCGGCGGGTCATCGACGGCCGCCTGCCCGACGGCTGGGACGCGGGCCTGCCGTCGTACGCGAAGGCCGTCGAGGTCGCCACGCGCAACGCCAGCCAGGACGTGATCCAGGCGCTGGCCAAGCCGCTTCCCCGGCTGTTCGGCGGAGCCGCCGACCTGTCGGAGTCCAACCTGACCGACGTCAAGGGCGAGGGCTCGTTCGAGGCGGACGTCGCCGGGTCGCAACCTGCGATTCGGCGTCCGCGAGCACGCCATGGGCGGGATCGCGAACGGGATCGCGTATCACGGTGGGTTCATCCCGTACGCGGCCACGTTCCTGACCTTCAGCGACTACATGCGTGGCTCGGTCCGGCTCGCGGCCCTGAGCGGTCTCCAGGTGATCTATGTCTGGACGCACGACTCGGTCGGCCTCGGCGAGGATGGCCCGACCCACCAGCCGGTCGAGCACTACGCCGCGCTCCGGGCGATCCCGAACCTGTGGTTCGTCCGGCCCGGCGACGCGAACGAGACGGCGGCCGCCTGGGCGCTGGCGGTGGAACGCGGGCAGGAGGATCCGTCCGGGCCGGTGGCGCTGTCGCTGACGCGGCAGAAGCTGCCGACGCTCGCGGGCACGGACGAGAAGGCGCGCGAGGGCGTGCGACGCGGCGGCTACGTGCTGCGCGACGCGGCAGGTGGCAAGGCGCCGCAGATCATCCTCATCGGCACGGGGTCCGAGCTCCAGCTGGCCTTCGGGGCCGCCGAGGCGCTCGAGGCCGACGGCATCGCCGCCCGGGTCGTGTCGCTCCCCTGCTGGGAGCGGTTCGAGCTCCAGGACGCGGCCTACCGCGAGTCCGTGCTGCCGCGCTCGATCCGTGCCCGGGTCGCCGTCGAGGCCGGCGTCTCGCTCGGCTGGGATCGCTGGGTCGGCGACGAGGGCGCGATCATCGGCCTCGACCACTTCGGGGCGTCGGCGCCGGCGGGCACGATCTTCGAGAAGTTCGGCTTCACGGTCGACCGGGTCGTCGCCGTCGCGCGCGACGTCCTGGCCGGCAAGGTCCACGGCCCGCGTCCCGACGCTCGAGCCGGGCCACCTGCCCGCGCCGCGCCGCGGCCACGCCGGATCCGCCAGTCACACCGGCGGCGGCGACGGTCACCACCCGACCCTCGACCAGGGCGAAGCCGGCGTCGGTCGGACCGCGTCGTCCGATCCCGGACACAGCTGAGCCGGCCGGAGATGCGCGTCGCCTTCTCGGCCGATCACGCCGGCGCCGCCCTCAAGGACGAGCTGCTCCGGCGGCTCGAGGCCGCGCGGCCTCGGCCACGAGCTGATCGACCTCGGCGGCGACGGCTCCGACCCGCAGGACGACTACCCGGACTTCGCGGCGCGACTCGGGTACGCGGTCCGCGACGGCGAGGCGGACCGCGGCGTCCTGATCTGCGGCTCGGGTGTCGGCGCGAGCGTCGCCGCCAACAAGATCCGCGGCGTCCGGACTGCGGTCTGCCACGACACCTATTCCGCCCACCAGGGTGTCGAGCACGACGACATGAACGTCCTGACCCTCGGCTCGCGGGTCATCGGTCCGGAGCCCGCCTGGGAGTGCGTCGTCGCCTTCCTCGGCGCGCGATTCAGCGGCGAGGCGCGCCATCGACGCCGCCTCGACAAGGTGCTCGCGATCGAGGCCGGCGAGCAGCGGGGCTGACGCGGGCGGTCCATCGCTCCTTGGCACGCAGGCGCAACGTGCGGGCGGGTGGAGTCGGACTACCATGGACCCGATGCCAGATGACGCGATCTCCAGTCCGGCCATCACCCGCCCCGGCCTGACCCTCGGCGACGGCTCGGCCGCCTACGACGCAGCCGTCCAGCAGGCCCGCGACGAGCAGCTGGGCCGAGCGGCTCTGGGACCGCGACACCACGCTGTGGTCGACGAACGAGCGGGTCCAGGCGGCGATTGCCGACCGCCTCGGCTGGCTCGACGCGCCGGCCCACTTCGCCGACGCGTCGCGGCGCTCGAGGGGTTCGGCGAAGGGATCCGCGACGCCGGGTTCACCACCGCCGTCGTCGGCGGGCATGGGTGGCAGCAGCCTCGCCCCCGACGTGCTCCATCGGACGTTCGGCAGCGGCGACGGCTGGCTCGACCTGCGCGTCCTCGACTCGACCGACCCGGCGGCCGTGGCCGCGTCCGTCGACGACCTCGACCCGCTCGCGACCCTCTGGATCGTCGCCAGCAAGTCCGGCACGACGACCGAGCCGCTCGCCTTCCAGGCCGACGCCTGGGACCGCGCCGAGCGAGCCCTGCGCGCCCATCACGCGCCGCGCCGCGAGCACGCCGGCGAGCTGATGGTCGCGATCACCGATCCCGGCCGGAGCGTCGAGGCCATCCCCCACCATGACGAGCTCCGCGAGGTGTTCCTCAATCCGCCGGACATCGGCGGCCGCTACTCGGCGCTGACCTACGTCGGGCTCGTGCCGGCCAGCCTGATCGGCCTCGATCTCGACGCGCTGCTGGCGTCCGCCCTGGCGATGGCGGGGGCCTGTCGCGAGCCGGATCCCGAGTCGAATCCCGGGGTGAGCCTCGGTCTGGCGATCGGGACGCTGGCGAAGGCGGGCCGCGACAAGCTGACGTTCGTCGCCGACCCGGCGATCGACAGCTTCGGGGCGTGGGCCGAGCAGCTGATCGCCGAGAGCACCGGCAAGCACGGCACCGGAATCGTGCCGGTCGACCGCGAGCCGCTCGGTCGCGGTCGAGTCGTACGGCCCCGACCGCGTCTTCGTCCGACTGACGCTCGACGACGGCGCGCGGTGCGGCCGCCGGCGACGCCCTCGTCGACGCGGCCGCGGCCGCCGGTCACCCGGTCATCCGGATCGAGCTCGCCGACCCGATCGACGTCGGCGCCGAGATGTTCCGCTGGGAGGTCGCGACCGCGATCGCCGGCGCGGTCCTCGGCATCGACCCGTTCGACCAGCCCAACGTCGAGGAAGCGAAGGACCTCACCCGCAAGGTCCTGGCCGCGGCCGAGGCGCGGCGCGACGCCGGCGCCGCGCCGCCCGCGCTGGTCGCGGACGCGGATACGGGCCTGACCCTCCACGGCGATGCCGCGCTGCGCCTGACCGCCGGCGACGGGACCGCTCGTCGGCGAGCTTGCCCGCCACCTCGCCCGGCGCAAGCCGAACGCCTACCTCGCGCTCCAGGCGTTCATCGCCCCGACGCCCGCCGCCGAGGCCGCCCTCGACCGGATCCGCGCCCTCCTCCGCGACGCGACGCGCTGCGCCACGACGGCCGGCTTCGGGCCGCGCTTCCTCCACTCGACCGGCCAGCTCCACAAGGGCGGACCGCCGACCGGCTGGTTCCTCCAGCTGACGTCCGACCATCCGGTCGATCGGCCGATCCCGGGCTGGCCGTACACCTTCGGGCGCCTGATCGATGCCCAGGCCGAAGGCGACTTCGCCGCGATCGAGTCGCACGAGCTGCCGATCCTCCGCGTCCACCTCGCCGATCTCGATCGCGGGCTGCCTGCCCTCGAGACGGCGCTGCGCGCGGCGCTCGGGCGCGGCTGACGGAGGAACCAACGCGACCCGTCCGGGTCGTCGCCACCACCAGGGAGGGCCAGTCGCAATGCGGATCGGGTTCGTCGGTCTCGGTCGGATGGGCGCCAACATGGTCCGCCGCCTGCTCAAGGACGGCCACGAGGTCGTCGCCTACAACCGCACGGCGGAGAAGACCAAGGAGATCGAGGGCGAGGGCGCGATCGGCTCGTACTCGATCGAGGAGCTGGTCGGCAAGCTCGAGAAGCCGCGAGCTGTCTGGATCATGGTCCCGGCCGGCGACGCGACCGAGGCCCAGATCGCAGGAGCTGATGGAGCACCTCGAGCCGGGCGACACGATCATCGACGGCGGCAACACGAACTTCCACGACGACCAGCGCCGACACGCAGCGCTCGCGGAGCGGGGCGTCCAGTACGTCGACGCGGGCACGTCCGGCGGGATCTGGGGCCTCCAGGTCGGCTACTGCCTGATGGTCGGCGGCGACGAGGCCGCGGTGAAGCCGCTCGAGCCGATCTTCCGTCTCGCTCGCACCGGAGGGCGGCTACCTCCACGTCGGCGGAGCGGGCGCCGGGCACTACGTGAAGATGGTCCACAACGGCATCGAGTACGGCCTGATGCAGGCCTACGCCGAGGGCTTCGAGATCATGCACGCGTCGTCGTACCCGCTCGACCTGGGCGCGATCGCCGAGCTCTGGATGCAGGGCTCGGTCGTCCGCTCGTGGCTGCTCGAGCTGGCGGCCCGTGCGTTCAAGGCGAACGGCCCGGACCTCGAGCACATCAAGGGCTACGTCGCGGACTCGGGCGAGGGCCGCTGGACGATCCAGGAGGCGATCGACCACGACGTCCCGGCACCGGTCATCACCCTGTCGCTGATCACCCGGTTCCGCTCCCGCCAGGACGATTCGTACGGCGCCAAGGTGCTGGCGGCGCTCCGCAACGAGTTCGGCGGGCATGCGGTGAAGACGGAGTGAATGATGGCTCGCTGCCGTCGTTGCCGAAGTTGGCATTTGCTCGTGTGGTGAGCACTAGCCACAGGTTGGCAACCGTGACCGGCGAATCCTGCCACGAATCGGCCCGGAGTTTGCCGCCAACGGCTAACTCGGGCCCTCGCATGGCCGCGCGGAGCGATCTTGGCCGGGCTCATGCTCGCCTGGCGAGCAGTTGGCAAGATCGCGCGCGATCGGCGGCCGCGCGATCGGCGGCCGCGCGATCGGCACCCGCGACCCCGGCACGATGACCGACGCCACCACGCCGAAACGGGTCAAGACGTCGGGCGACAAGGACGCACCCGCCGTGGCGCCGGAATCCGCGCCCGACAAGACGCCCCACCCGGCGCCCCGCGCGAAGGACGCGCCGCGGACGATGAAGGACCTCCGCGTCGCCCGCCAGGCCAAGCGCAAGGCAGCGCCCAAGAACGACGACAACCCGCTCCGCGAAGGCCTCCGCCTCGAGCGCGTGCCCGATCCGAGCGTGCTCGTCCTGTTCGGGGCGACCGGCGACCTCGCCCATCGCAAGGTCATCCCCGCCCTCTACCACCTGTGGCGGACGAACCTCCTGCCGCACGACTTCGTGGTCGCTCGCGATCGGCCGGCGCGATTACGACGACGACGCCCTCCGGGCGGAGTTCCTGACCTCGCTCGAGAAGTTCTCGCGGGTCCTGCCGCTCGACGATGCGGCGTGGCGGGCGTTCGCGGCTCGGATCCGCTACCAGAAGCTGGACTTCGCCAACGCCGCCGACTACGACGAGCTCGTCAACGTCCTGGAGGGGATCGACCGCGAGCAGAACTCGCGCGGCAACCACCTCTACTACCTCGCGACCCAGCCGTCGGCCTTCGCCGAGATCGTGGCCCAGCTCGGACGGGTCGGGCTCGATCACGAGCGCCACGAGGGCGGCTGGCGCCGGGTCGTCATCGAGAAGCCGTTCGGCCACGACCTCCAGTCGGCGATCCGACTGAACCGCGAGGTCGGCAAGGTCTTCCGCGAGTCGCAGGTCTACCGGATCGATCACTACCTGGGCAAGGAGACCGTCCGCAACCTGCTGGTCTTCCGGTTCGCCAACGGGATCTTCGAGCCGATCTGGAACCGGCGCCACATCGACCACATCCAGATCACGGTCGCCGAGATCGATCGGAGTCGAGAACCGCGGCGCGTTCTACGAGGAGACCGGGGCGAGCCGCGACTTCCTCCAGAACCACCTCCTCCAGCTGATGAGCCTGGTCGCGATGGAGCCGCCCGCGACGTTCGATGCCGACGCGCTCCGCGACGAGAAGGTCAAGGTCATCCGGGCGATCGGCGAGCTGACCCCGACCAGATCCGCAGCGACGTCGTTCGCGGCCAGTACGGCCCGGGCTGGGTCGCCGGCAAGTCCGTGGCGGGCTACCGCCAGGAGGCGGAGGTCGACCCCGAGTCCGAGACCGAGACGTACATCGCGGCCCGCTTCGAGGTCGACGACTGGCGCTGGTCCGGCGTCCCCTTCTACCTCCGGACCGGCAAGCGCCTCCCGAAGCGGGCCACCGAGATCGCGATCCAGTTCAAGGAGGTGCCCCACCGCCTGTTCCGCGACTCGAACAGCGATCCGGAGCCGAACCTGCTGGCGATCCGGATCCAGCCGGACGAGGGGATCATGCTCCGCTTCGGGGCCAAGGTCCCGGGCCTGGGGATCGACGTCCGGTCGGTGACGATGGACTTCACCTACGGCTCGGCCTTCACGGTCGACTCGCCCGACGCCTACGAGACGCTCATCCTCGACGCCCTGCTCGGCGACGCCTCGCTGTTCACGCGGGCCGACGAGGTCGAGGGCGCCTGGGCGCGCGTCACGCCGATCATCGAGCAGTGGGCCGAGGAGCCGGCACCCGAGTTCCCGAACTACGAGGCCGGCTCGTGGGGCCCCGACGCCGCCGACGAGCTCCTGGGTCGCGAGGGCAAGAAATGGCGACGGATCTGAGCCGAGGAGTCGTGCCGTGACCGGCGACGGAGCCGTCGCGGACGCGCCCGTCCGCCTCAACGAGCCGGTCCTCCGCTGGCGGTCGCGCGCCCGCAGCATCGAGGAGGTCGAGCAGGAGCTCGCCCGGATCTGGGCCCAGGCCGAACCTGAACTCCGCGCTGGACGTCGACGGCGACCACGTGAACGACCGCCATATCGGCGCCCGGACGAGCGTGATGAACCTCGTCGTGATCGCCGGCCGGCCGGAGGTCGGCGAGCGCTGCGCCGCGACGATCCAGCGGCTCGTCGGGCGCCACCCGTCGCGGACCCTGATCGTCCAGCCGGCGGATCCTGACGGCCCGTCGTGGCTCGACGCCCAGATCGTCGCCCACTGCATCATGCCCCGGGCCGACGCCGCCGGAGACCTGCGCCGAGACCGTCCACATGACTTGCGGCGGCGAGGGCGGGCGTCACCTCGACACGATCATCGCCCCGCTCCTGATCCACGACCTGCCGGTCACGGTCTGGTGGCCGGACGAGCCGCCATTCGGAAGTCCCGCCGTCAACGACGTGCTCGAGATGGCCGACCGGCTCGTCGTCGACGGATCGGGCTGGCACGGCACCGGGCTGCCGCAGCTCCGGAAGATGGCGGCGTTCGCGGAGCGCCTGCCCTTCGCGATCTCCGACTTCGCGATGGTCCGCCAGTCACGCTGGCGCGAGGCGATCGCCGCGATCTTCGACATCCCCGAGTTCCTGCCCTACCTCCGCCACCTCCGGCGGATCGCGGTCACGTACGGCGTTCGCGACGAGTTCGGGGTCGAGACCGCGAATGTCGTCAAGCCGCTGTACCACGTCGCCTGGCTCGGGTCGCGGCTCGGCATGCAGATCGTCAGGCCGCTGTCCCCGATGAGCATCGGCGTCGGGCGCAAGGCTCCGAGCCGCGGCACGGGCGGCCGCAGCACGCCGCTCGCCAACCCGAGCGCCGGCCTCGGGGCGACGCTCCGCCTGGACCGGACGGACGTGGCGGTGGTCATCCGACCCGTCCTGTCCGAGATGCCGGCGGGCACGACGATCCGGGTCGAGCTGCTCGCCGACTGGCGCGGCTCCGAGCTCCGGGCCGACGTCACCGCGGAGCAGGATGCCGTCCACGTCCGGGTCTGGCAGGACGGGGTCCACGCCCTCGAGCGGGGGTTCACGGCGCCGCGCCGGACGGACGTCGACCTGCTCGCCGAGGCCATCGAGGCCGGCGGCCGCGATCGCGTTGCGGTCGAGGCACTCGAGCTGGCAGCCAAGCTCGCCGGAGGACCGCTCCCATGACCGAGCCGACGATCGTCACGCTGGCCGACGGCGACGCCTGTTCCCTCGCGGCGGCGGAGCGGATCATCGAGATCCTCGACGTCGCGATCGACGACCACGGGGAGGCGCACTGGGTGACCACGGGCGGGTCGGCGCCGGCCGGCATCTACCACCACCTCGCCGACACGTCGCTGCGCGACGAGCTCGACTGGCGGAAGGTCCACCTGTGGTGGACGGACGACCGGTTCGTCCCATTCGACCATCCGCTCTCGAACGTCAAGATCGCCAACGACATCCTCCTGAAGATTGCCCATCGATCGGGCGAGTCGGGCAGTGGCGGCCTGCCCGGCGACGTCGTCACAGGCCGGGTCGGCGGCGTCCCGATCCCGCTCGACCAGGTCCACCCGTTCGAGACCGCGGCGGCCATCGGGAGCGGCCACGATCAGGACTGGTGCGCCCACCACTACACCGAGGATCTCCAGGCCGACGGGCCGGACCCGAACGAGGACGGCTGGCCGGTCTTCGACCTCATCTTGCTGGGCATCGGACCGGACGGCCACATCCTGTCGGTGTTCCCAGGATCGGACACGTTCGATCGGCAGGAATGGGCGCTCGGCGTTCCGGCGCCGACGCATGTCGAGCCACACGTCCCGCGGGTCACGATGAATCCGTGGATCGTGCCGGCCGCGGCGGAGCTCCTGATGGTGACCCACGGCGCGGGCAAGGCCGAGATGCTCCGCGACGTCCTCCACGGGGAGCGTGACGAACGGGCACTCCCGGCGCAGCTCGCCCGCCGGCCGGGAGCCACGTGGATCGTCGACCGCGAGGCAGCCCGGCTCCTGTGACCGCCGGATCCATCACCCTCCGGCGGGCGACCGCGGCCGACGCCGATGCCATCGCCGACGTCTACCTCGGCTCGTTCCACGCGACGTACGCCTTCCCCCTGGCCCACACCGACGAGGAGGTCCGCGAGTGGATCCGCGATGTCGTCGTGCCCGCCCGGGAGATTTGGGTCGCGGTCGACGGCGAGGGGTCCGGCGACGGCGGGCCGGGTGGCGGGGAGGTTGTCGGGCTGATGGTCGTCGGGCCGGATGAGCTCGATCAGCTGTATGTCGCGCCCGACCGGCTCGGGACGGGGATCGGCCGCCGGCTGCTGGACCTCGCAAAGGAGCGCTCGCCGGAGGGGCTGACCCTGCATACGTTCCAGGTCAACGCGCGCGCCCGCCGCTTCTACGAGCGGAATGCGTTCGTCGCGGACTGGCTCGGGGACGGAAGCGACAACGAGGAGGGCCAGCCGGACGTGCGCTACGTGTGGCGACCGTGACCGACGACGAGTGGGCCACCGGCGCGTTCGCCACCGGCGCGTTCGCCACCGGCGCGTTCGCCGTCGGCGCGTTCGCCGTCGAGCCCGACCGCCGGATCGCGGCCCCGGACGGCGTCACGATCGCCGGCTTCCGAATGGGCTCGGGCGGATCGCCGATCGTCCTCGTCCACGGCGCCACGGCCGACCATACGACCTGGCGAACGAGCGGACCGCTGCTGGCCGCCCGCCACACGCTCCACGCCATCGATCGCCGCGGGCGGGGCGCGTCCGATGACGGACCTCCCGGCGAGCCGTACGCGATCGAGCGCGAGTTCGACGACCTCGCCGCGGTCGTGGACGCGGTCGCGGCCGAAGCGGGCCGGCCGGTCGACGTCGTCGGGCACTCGTACGGCGGCCGGGTCGCGCTCGGGGCGGCGCTTCGGACGGCCAACCTCCGGCGCGTCGTCTGCTACGAGGGCGCGCCGCCGGCTGCCGAGCGTGGCTACCAGGAGGACACGGGCACGGTCCGGCGGGTCGCGGCGCTCGTCGCCGCGGGCGATCGGGACGAAGCGCTCGCCACGTTCATGCGCGACATCGTCGGGATGCCGGAGCCGGATCTCGCCGCCTTCCGGTCCGACCCGATCTGGCCCCGCCGCGCGGCGGCAATCGACACGACGATCCGCGAGCTGCGGGCCGAGACGTCGCCGGCGGGCTCGCTCGACGTCCTCGGCGCGGTCCGCCAGCCCGTCCTCCAGGTCCTCGGCGGGTCGAGCAGCGAGGCGTTCGCGGCCGCGACCCGCGCTCTCGACGCGCGGCTGCGGAACGGGCGGGTCGTCATGATCGACGGCGCGCGGCATGCCGCCCACCACACCCACGCGCCGGCATTCGTCGCCGCGATCGAGGGCTTCCTGGCGGCTCCCGACATGGCAGACTGACCGACCATGGGCGACATCCTCTACTGGATCATCATCGGCTTCCTCGCCGGCGCGCTGTCCGGCGCGGTCGTCGGCGGGCGAACCGCCCGCGGCTGCCTCCCGAACGTCGTCGTGGGCGTCCTCGGAGCGATCGTCGGCGGCTGGCTCGCCGGCCAGCTCGGGTTCGAGCGCGGCCCGACCTTCATCGCCGTCCTGATCGTGTCGGTCATCGGTGCGATCGTCGTCCGGGTGATCCTCGAGGCGATCAGCCCGAACGATCGCCGCTGATCCCGCGGGGCGGTCCCCGGCGCGGCCGTCGGGGTCGGGCTACCATCGACCGATGACGAACGCGACCGACGCCGCGAGCGCCGCGACGGACAGGACCGGCGATCCCGCAGCCGCCGACGACCGCGCCTACTCGCCCGGTCTCGAGGGCGTGCTCGCGGGTGAGACCTCGCTCTCGAAGGTCGACGGCGCGAACGGCCGCCTGATGTATCGCGGCTACCGGATCGGCGACCTCGTCGAGCGCGGCACGTACTCGTCCGTCGCGAACTTGCTGTGGACCGGCGACTGGGACCCGGACGCCCGGCTCGCGACGGCGCCGGTTCCCGATGCGGTCCTGGCCACCCTCCGCGCCCTGCCACGAAGCGCCAAACCGATGGATGCGCTCCGGACGGCCGTGTCGGCGTGGGGTGCGACGCAGACGCTCGACTGGCCGCCGACCGCGGAGCAGGCCCGAGCTCTGACGGCGTTCTCGCCTTCGGCCCTCGCCGCGTTCGCCCGGATCCGCGAGGGCAAGGAGCCGATCGCGCCCGATCCGGCGCTCGACCTCGTCGAGGGCTTCCTCTACCAGCTCTACGGCGAGACGCCCGAGGCGGCGACCGCGCGCGCCCTCGACGCCTACTTCATCGTCGGCGCCGAGCACGGCTTCAACGCCTCGACGTTCACGGCCCGGGTGATCACCTCGACGATGTCGGACATCGCGTCCGCGGTCGCCGGCGCGATCGGGACGATGAAGGGCCCGCTCCACGGCGGCGCCCCGTCCGAGGTCGTCGACCAGCTCGCCCAGATGGGCTCGGTCGAGCACGCTGAGGAGTGGCTGCGCGGCGCCCTGGACCGGCACGAGCGGCTGATGGGCTTCGGCCACCGCGTGTACCGGGCGTACGACCCGCGCGCCGCGGCGCTGCGCAAGGTCGCCGAAGGGATGGAGCACAAGCCCGACTGGCTCCAGACCGCCATCGCCATCGAGGACGTCGCCCTGCGCCTGCTTGCCGAGAAGTACCCGGATCGCCCGCTGAAGACGAACGTCGAGTTCTACGCCGCGCCGGTCCTGATGGGCGTCGGGCTCTCGCCGGATCTGTTCCCGGCGACGTTCTCGCTCGCCCGCCACGCCGGCTGGACGGCCCACGTCCTCGAGCAGGCAGCCTC
Source organism: uncultured Chloroflexia bacterium (assembly GCA_963746075.1). Taxonomy (GTDB): domain Bacteria; phylum Chloroflexota; class Limnocylindria; order Limnocylindrales; family CSP1-4; genus CF-46. The sequence continues at coordinate 295,492 of CAVUZY010000004.1, read as the reverse complement.
GAACCGGCTGATCCGGCCCGACGTCCGGTACGTCGGGCACGACGAGCGCGACCTCCCCGCCTGATTCAGGCCGGGACGGCCTGCTTCCGCCCGGCCGAGACCGGCGAGCCGGCTCGCTCGGCGATCCGATCCACCACGTGCTTCGCGTCATGGTCGGCGCCGTCGATGAGCGTCGACGTAACCCCGTACTGGAAGGGAATGCCCAGGAAGTAGAAGCCCGGGCACCGACGAAACGCCGCGTCGGCATCGGCGGAACGACCCAATCGCGCAGCCGAGCCTCTACGACTGCGCAGCCGCCCGAGCCGCTACAGCCAGCCGCGCCGCCGGAACAGGATCACCAGCGCGACGAGCATCGCCGCCATCATCGCGACGACCAGCCAGAACGCGTACGGCTCGCTCTCGCCGGGGACCGGCACGTTCATCCCGTAGATCGAGGCGATGAGCGTCAGCGGCAGCAGGATCACCGAGGCCGCCGTCAGGATCCGGAACGAATCGTTCAGGCGGTGGGTCAGCACCGACTCGTTGGTCGACTCGAGCGCCTCGACGACCTCCTTGTAGTTCTCGAGCGTGTCCCAGATTCGCTCCGCGGCGTCCGAGATGTCGTCGAAGTAGATCTCGAGCTCCTCGGCCAGGTAGCGCTGCTTGGTCCGCTCGAGGTCGCGCAGGACGGCGCGCTGGGGCCGGACGATCCGCCGGAAGTTGATGATCTCCTGCTTGGCGTTGGAGATGTCGCGGACGATCTCGCTCGATCGGCCCTCGAGGATGTCGTCCTCGAGCCGGTCGAGCTTGTTGCCCATCTTGCGGAGCATCGGGAAGGCGGCGTCGACGTTGGCGTCGACGATCTTGTACAGGAGGTACCCGGAGCCCTTCGAGAACATCGCCTCGCGCTGCTCCTCGCGGGCCTCCATTCGCTCGAACATCGCCTGGAGCGGCGGCAGCGGGATCTCGCTGAAGGTGATCAGGTAGTCGGACCCGACGAACAGGTCCAGCTCGGCGGTGAGCAACCGACCAGAAGCCTTCTCGAAGGTCGGGAAGTGCATGACGATGAACAGGTAGTCGTCGTACACGTCCAGCTTCGAGCGCTGGTTGCGCGAGTAGACGTCTTCCCAGTCGAGCGGGTGGAAGTCGTAGTGCTGCTCGAGCCACTCACGGTGGGCGAGGCGGGGATCGTCGATGTGGATCCAGCGGAGGCCCGAGGCCTCGACGACGCGCGGGTCCTCTACCTCGACGATGGGCGCGTCGAGATCGCCGACCGGATTCGATCGGCGGAGCCGCGGGCGCGGGAGCGGCGGCAGGTTCGGCACGGACTGGGAGGCTTCTTCATGGCGTCGGCCGCATCGTAGCCTGTCGATCGCGCCGCTGTCGCGGCAATTGCCGCCATCAGGTGCCCGGCGGCACGTCGAGCCAGCCCTCGCGCAGGGCGCGCGTCGCGAGCTCGGTCCGTGAGGCGAGATCGAACCGCTCGAACAGGCGGCGGAGGTGGGATTCGACCGTCTTCGGACCGATCCCGAGCCGGCCGCCGATCTCGTCGTTGGAGCGACCGTCGACGACGAGCCGGACCACGTCGAGCTCGCGCTCGCTCAACCGCGCCAAACCGGCGCCGGCGCGCGGCCGGATCGAGAACGCCATCCCGCCGGCGGCGACGCGCCGGATCGCGTCGAGCAGCTCGGCGAGTGGGGCGGTCTTGAGCACGAAGCCGGACGCGCCCAGGCGGAGCGCGGCCTCGGCGTATTGAGGGTAGTCGTAGGCGGTCAGGACGATGATCGCCGGCGCGTCGGCGGCGGTCTCGGTCAGCAGCCGCAACCCGGAGTCCGTGCCGAGACGGATGTCGAGAAGCAGCACGTCGGCCGGCACCGCCGCGATCAGCGCGGTCGCCTCGTCGATCGAGCCCGCCGTCCCGACGACGTCGATCCCGGGCTGGGCAGCGAGGAGGGCCGCGGTCCCGTCGCGGACGACCGGGTGGTCGTCGACGATCAGGAGCCGGATCGGTATCGGCGCCGTGCCGGAGCCAGCCGCCGCACCCTCGGTCAACGGGGCCGCCACTCGAGGGCGACGTGGGTGCCGCCGGTCGGCCAGCGCTTGATGTCGAGGATTGCCCCGATCTGCTCGGCTCGCTGGGCCATGTTCAGGAGCCCGAACCGGCCGGCGAGCTCGGCGTCGGCCGGCGCGGCATCGGTGATGCCCGGGCCCGCGTCGTCGATCGCAAGCGAGATCCCGGCCGGCGTCGATCGGTAGCGGACGACGATCGGCGGCTTGCCATGCTTCACGGCATTCGCCAGCGCCTCCTGGGCGACGCGGAAGATCGCCAGCTCGACGTCCGGGTTGTGGCGGGCGTCGTCGCTTCGCTCGAGGCGGACCTCGCCGCCGGCAAGCCGCTCGATCCGGAGCACCAGCCAGTCGAGCGCCGGGCCGACGCCGAGGTCGTCGAGGATCGGCAGCCGGAGGTCGCCGCAGATCGCGCGCAACCGATCGGCCACGGTCCGCCCGATGTCCGCCCCCTCGGTGTCGCCGGAGGCCTCGAGCCGCCGCACGAGCAGCGTGAGCTCCTGGAGCGCGTCGTCGTGGATGTCGGCCGCCAGCCGGGCCCGCTCCGCCTCGGTCGCCGCGACGATGAGGTCGCGCTGAAGGGTCGCGCGGGTGGCCAGGCGGGCAAGCGGCCGGACCGTGAACCGGCCCGCCACGAACACCGCCAGGAGCCAGCCGAGCAACGGCCAGAAGTACGGCGCCCGGTCCGATCCCAGGGCGAACAGCGGGGTCGCGCCGGCGACGGCCAGCTCGGTGGAGCGCATCAGGCCACCCGGCCCGACCGTCCCGCCGGCACGCAGGCGATCGAGGCTGAGCGGACCCGCCGCGGCAAGCCCCGGCAGCAGCGGGATCGACCCGATCAATGCCCACCGAAGCAGTCCGGGCGTGTCGGAGATGTCGCGCCAGGAGTTGCCGAGGACGAGCACCGTCGCGGCGGTCGCGAGCACCGCGATGCCGACGGCGACGAGCCGTCGCTCGTCGCGATCCGGGATCAGCCGGGCGAGGCCGATCGCGAACGGCAGCATCCCGAGGATGGCGACGATCCCGGCGACTGCCTGGGCCGGGTACGTCCCGATCGACGCCATCGGCAGGATCAGGAGCGGGACGGCGGTCGCGACGGCGAGCGGGATCGCGAGGTCGCGCAAGGCGCCGCCGAACCGGCCCGTCTGGAGCCACCAGGCCCCGACGAGGAGGATCGCGATGCCGGGCAGGATGGCGAGCCGGTTCTCGTCGAAGTCCGCGGCGCCCGGGTAGTAGTAGCCCTGAATCGGCCAGCTGCCGAGGGTCCCCTGCTCCAGGCCCTCGGGCGTGATCAGCTGGAGGGTCGTGATCGGGAACCGATTGGCGGCGACCTCGGCGATGGTCGTCGGCTCGAATTGCGGCGCGGAGGGGACGTAGCGCAGGATCGGCGGGGGATCGTCCGGTCGGTCCGGGTCCTGCTCGCCGAAGATCGGCTCCGGAAACTGGACGAGCTGCGTGCCGTTGATCTCGACCGCGATCATGCCCGGCCGAATGCCGTCCGCGTCGGCCTGGCTGTTGGGCTCGATCCAGTCGACGACCAGGCGCCCGTCGAGGACCGCCCAATGGATTCCGGCGTTGTAGGAGCTCGTCAGCGACCCAAGGCCCAGGATCAACGCCGCGACGGCGACGACGATCGCCGGCAGGGTGATCCGGTCGCGGACTTGGGCGGTCAGCATGGACCGACGCTAGCAGATGGCCGTCGCGGACCGTTCCGGGTTGTCCCGCAACGGCTCGCCGGGGAGTGACGGCTGGGCCGCGCGTTGCGGGCACGGGACGATGAGCCCGGCACGTCTCGTGCGGCCGGCGCTCGCTCTGGGGTGGTGAGCGCCGGCACGCTTCCCCTGGCGGGCGCGCCTCCCAGGACGCACGTACAGTCAGCAACGAACCGCCGGTCCGGCCGGCACGAACCGAGGAGGGACGGATGACGGCGGTCCTCGAGGCCCACGGCTTCGGCAAACGCTATCGGCGCAAGAACTGGGCGCTGCGCGACGTCGATCTCGAGGTGCCCGAGGGCAGCATCACGGCCCTGGTCGGGCCGAACGGCTCCGGCAAGTCGACCCTGATCCGGGCGTGGATCGGCTTCGAGCGCCCGACCGAAGGCCGGCTGTCGACCGGCGGCGTCGATCCGCGGACGGATCGCGAGGGAGCGGTCGCGCGGGTCGGGTATGTGCCGCAGTCCCCATCGCTCTACGGCAACCTGACGGTCGCCGAGCACATCACCCTCGCGACGACCCTCCGCGACGGGTTCGACGCGGGTCTTGCCGCCCACTACATCGAGCGGCTCTCGATCCCGTTGTCGGCGCTGGCGTCCGAGCTGTCCGGCGGCGAGCAGGCCCAGGTCGGGCTGGCGCTCGCCCTGGGCACACGAGCGCGGATTCTCCTGCTCGACGAGCCCCTCGCGAGCCTCGACCCGTTGGCTCGACGCGAGTTCCTCCACGTCCTCGTCGACGCCGTCCACTCGGAAGGCCACACCGCCCTTCTCTCGTCGCACGTGATCACGGACATCGAGCAGGCCTGCGACCGGCTGATCGTCCTCGGCAAGGGCCACACCCTCCTCGACCTGTCGATCTCCGAGGCGCTGGCGCATCACCGGGTGATCGAGGGGACGCCCGGCGTGCCGATCGCCGTGGACCGGCTCGTCGGGTCGTTCCCGTCGGCGGCCGGCGAGAGCCTGACGCTCGTCCGCGTGCCGGTCGCCCCACCGCCGTCGTCGGACGGTCCAGGGGACGGCCGGCCGGCCACGCTCGAGGAGGTCGTCATCGGCCACATGGCCGCCGGCCGCCTCCGCCGAACGACGACCATGGTCGAGGCGGCCGCGTGATGGCGGCGCTGCTGACGGCAACCCGCCTGACCTATCGCATCAACCGCTTCGAGATCCGGGCGATCCTCGTGGCGACGATCGTGTCCGTGGCCGTCTCGGCGGCGGTGATCGGCTGGATCCGGACGAGCGGCTACGACAGGTGCCTGGTCACGGACGGGTCGATCTCGGTCGCCTGCCTCCAGCTCGAGGACATCGGCCGCTGGGCGAGCAGGATCGCCTCGTTCTCCTCACAGCTCGCCGGTGCGTTCCCGGTCCTCGCCGGCCTGCTCCTCGGCGCGCCGCTGGTCGCCCGCGAGATCGACCGGGGAACGGCGCGTCTGGCGTGGTCGCTCGGTCCCTCGCGCCGGCGCTGGTATCTCCAGCGGATCCTGCCGATCCTCGTCGTTGTCGTCCTGACGTCGATGGCGATCGGGATGGTGGCCGAGCAGCTGGTCGCCCTCTTCGCGCCCGGTGTCGACCTGGCCAACTCGTTCGTCAGCTTCCACACGCGCGGCGTGCTGCTGGCGACGAGCGCCTTGCTCATCGCCAGCGTCGCCGTCGCCGTCGGGTCGGTGCTTGGCCGCCAGATCCCGACGCTGCTCCTCGCCCTCGTGCTCGGCGGCACGACGCTGCTCGCGATCGCCGAGGTCGACGCGAGGCTGCTGGCCGGCGATGCCGTCCGCTTGACGGGCGACAACCCGTACAGCAACGACCTGATCGTCGGCCAGGGCCGCTTCGAGCTGCCGGATGGACGGTTGCTGACGTGGGACGAGCTGGTCGCGGACGACCCGTCGATCCTGGATCGTGGCTTCGAGTATCCGTATGTCGAGTTCGGGATCCCGCGCGAGCGACACCGCGAGGTCGAAGCCCGCGAGGCCGCCGCCGCCGTCATCCTCAGCCTGCTGTTCCTCGGTGGCGGAGCCTTCGTCGTCGCGCGCCGCCGACCGGGCTGAGCTTCGGCCGCGCTTCGGGCCGCTCGGCGGCGATACTTCGGCCGTGACCAACGCCCTCGTCGCGTTCGACGACGCCGCTGAGCGCCTCTTCGCCGCCGCTCGGCGGGCAGCGGCCGGGCGTCTGCCGGCCCTCGAGCGTCTCGAGACGGCGCCGTGGGTCGGGATCGCCGTCGGGCTGGCCGTCTGGGCGCTCGTCGTCGTCTTCAGTGAGCCATGGGGCAGGCTCTGGGGAACTGGCCAGGACGCTCGCTGCTACTGGCAGGCGACGCTTGCGAACCCATATCTCCACAGCGACTGGAACGACCCGATCGCGTACGTCTACTCGCCGGCCTTCCTGCAGCTGGTCTCGCCACTGACCGCGCTCCCGTGGCAGGCATTCATGGCCGTCTGGACGGCGATTCTCGTCGCCGCCGTCCGGTTCCTGACCGGACCGCGGCTGCTTGCGGCCGGACTGCTCTTTCCTTTCGCGGCGATGGAGGTCGCCGGCGGCAACGTGTCGCTGCTGCTGGCGGCCGCGATCGTCCTCGGGTTCCGCTGGCCGGCGGCCTGGGCGATCGTCCTGCTGACGAAGCTCACGCCCGGGATCGGTCTGCTCTGGTTCGCCGTTCGACGCGAATGGCGATCGCTCGCGATCGCCCTCGGCGTGACGGCCGCCATCGTCGTGGCGTCGTTCGTGCTGATGCCCGACCAGTGGCGGACCTGGGTCGACGTCGTGGTCCGTAACGCCGGCAAAGGCGGGACCTGGGCGTCGGTTCCGATCCCACTCTGGGTCCGGTTGCCGGTGGCGATCGCGCTGGTCGTATGGGGCGCCAGGACGGACCGCCGCTGGACGGTCCCCGTGGCCTCGATGGTTGCCCTGCCCGCGCTCTGGTACGGCGGGATCTCGATGCTGCTCGCCGTGATCCCGCTCCTGCCGGAGCGAAGCAGCCCGATCAGGCGGCCCTGACCGGTACCGTCAGCGCGACCGTCATCCCGCTTGTCACGTCCCCGGTCATCGTGCCCAGCTGGTGGACGCCGTCGTCCTCGCCGAAGACGTTGTCGTTCTCGAGCGAGACCTGGCTCATCGTCCGGACGCTCGACTCATACCCGGCCGAGGCGTAGACGAGATCGCAGGCGTCCTTCGGCAGCGCAACCTGGGACGTCGCGACCTTGTTCGCCTCATCCGTGGCTGCCTCGAGGTCGGTGTAGACCTCGAAGTGGATGTGCGGCCAGCGACCCTGGTAGCACGCGGGGAAGATGCTCTGGAAGGTCACCACCCCCGAGCCGTCGGTCGCCTGGACGCCGCGCAGGTAGTTCTCGTTCGCGGCGGCCTGCGAGTAGAGCGAGTAGTTGCCGTCCTTGTCGCAGTGCCAGAGATAGACCGCCGCGCCCTGGAGCGGCGCGCAGCCGTTGGCGGCGTTCTGGATCGTGAGCTTGATCGTGAGCGGGACGCCGGCCGCCTTCGTCGTCGAGGCCCCGAAGCTCGAGGTGATGTCCTCGCGAACGATGCCGCTCTGGTTCAGGACATTCGGACCGTTGGAGCCGTCTCCGGGATACGGGCCGGCCGTCTCCTCCGGAATGACGGCGCAATCGGCGGCGGCCGCTCCGGTCGCTCCGGCGGCGGCGCTGGCACCGGACCCGCTCGTTGCACCGGCCGATGACAGGGGCGAACCCGAGGCGCCGGGCGCGCAGGCGACGATCGACATCAGGCCCGCGCTGATCGTCGTGTACCCGGCGAGCTTCAGGACCTGGCGCCGATCGATCAGGGTCGAGAGGTCGTAGACGAGGCCGCGATCGGTCTCCTCGAGCTGCTCGTGCAGGGCGGCCTCGGGTCGAGCTGCGGGCGGAAGGTGCAACGCCACGGCGTGGTCTCCTTGGGCGGCGGCGACGTCCCGTCGACGATTGTCGAGGTGACGGGAGACAGTGTCCTCAAGCCAACCTTGCAGAACGATGAGAGTCGTCCGCCCGTCGTTCGTCATGGGAGCGAGTCGGGCTTCGACTCGCTCAACCCGGCGTGGGCGGCTCGTGCTGGCGGCCGGACGCGCAGCGCCACGACCACCGCGCCGACCAGGAAGACGGCGGCTCCGGCCCAGAAGGGGCCGGTCGGACCGGCCAAAGCCGACACCGCACCGCCGACGAGCGGCCCGATGATCCCGGCCGCGTACAGCGGCAGGTAGACGAGGTTGAGGGTCTGCGAGCGGCGCTCCGCCGGAACCTCGGTCGCGAGGAGGCTGAAGACCATCGCCCCGACCAGACCGTTCGCCGCCGTGAAGGCCAGGACCGCACCGGCCAGGGGCGGGATCGCATGGATCATGGGCACCGCGAACAGCGAGAACGCGCCGACGATCAGGGAGCCGAGGAGGACCGGACGGAACCCGATCCGATCGCCGACCACCCCGCCGAGCGGCGCGATCACGGCCCCGACGAGCGCCGCCGTCCCGGCCACGAACCCGATCGACGACGCGAGACCCGGCCCGGTGCCGACGATCGACTCGACGATCAACGCCTGGTAGGGCCGGCTCATCTGGTTCGCGAGGAACGCGACACCGTAGATCGCGAAGATCCGCCGGACCGTCGGGTCGCCGAGCACGCTTCGGAGCGCGCCGTACGCGAGCGGCAGCACCCGGCCCGCCGGCACGACCGGCGGCCGGACCTCGGTCGAGCCGAACCAGACGATGGCCGCGGCCGCGATCGACAGCCCGGCCGAAAGCCAGAAGATCGACGCCAGCGGCCAGCCGAACCCGTCGACGAGCCAGCCGCCGAGGGTCGGTCCCACGGCGAACCCGATCGGGCCCGACGCGCCGAAGATCGCGATGATCGTGCCGATTCGGTGGCGCGGGACGACGTCACGGATCGCGCCGAGCATGATTCCGGTGTTGCCGAGCTGGAATCCGATGAGGAGGAGGCTGACGGCGAGCTGCCACGGCTCCCGGGACAGCGCAACGCACGCGAACACGACCGCTTCGACGAGGCAGCTCCTGACGACGACCGCCTTGCGGCTGTACTTGTCGGCCCACACGCCCCACAACGGGACGAGCGGCATCCCGACGATGAACAGCAGGGCCGAGAAGATGCCCACGAACGGCGCCCGGTCGGCATCCGGGACGCCGACGATGGACAGGTAGGGCGCCAGGAACGCGAAGACCTGGCTGACGCCGACGCCCTCGATCATCGACGTCAACCAGAAGACGACGACGATCCGCTTCCAGTCGGCCCGCCCGTCGCGGTCGCGGGCCTCTCGTTCGTCGGATTGCGCTGGCATGGCGGCGAAGCGTAGCGGCTTGCCAGAACCGCGGTCCCGGGACGCGGCGTACACTCGATTCAAGGAGGATCTCAAGGATGCTCGGTCGCTACGTGACTCGTGCCGTCGACGCCCAGGCTCGCTGGTCGAAGCCCCTCGGCGACTTCAACCACCGCTGGCTCAGCGCCCTCTTCCATCCGATCCGTCCGATCCAGAACTTCCTCAACGGGACATGGCTCGGCCACCCGGTCCACGCGGTCGTCACCGACGTCCCGATCGGCGCGTTCACCGTCTCGATCGTCGCTGACGTCATCAGCCAGCCGATCGTGGCCGACGTATCGCTCGTCCTGGGGATCCTGGCGATGATCGCGTCGGCCGTGACCGGTCTGGCCGACTACACCGAGGTGGACGGCACGGCCCGCAACCGGGCCACGGTCCACTCCGTGATCATGGTCGTGTCCCTGGTGCTGTACGCGATCTCGCTGCTGATCCGGAGCGGCCAGCCCGCGGACCGCCTCGTCCCGATCGTCCTCGCCGGCGTCGCGTACCTCCTGCTGGCGCTCGGAGCCAACATCGGCGGCGACCTCGTGTACCTCGTCGGGACCCACGTCAACCGCCATGCCTGGCGCGGTGCGGGCACGAAGTGGATCAAGCTCGACCTCGGCAGCCTGCCCGACATCCCCGAGGGCGGCCCCACGAAGCTCAGGGCCGGGATCAACGAGCTCGCCGTGATCCGCGAAGGTGATCGGATCCTCGCGGTCCACGCCCAGTGCGCTCACGCCGGTGGTCCCCTGGCCGAGGGAACCGTGGTCGGCGACGCCATCGAGTGCCCCTGGCACGGGTCGCGGTTCCGGTTGGCCGACGGTCATGTCGCCCGCGGCCCGGCCATGTACGACCAGCCCGCATATGACGTTCGCCGGGCCGAAGGCGGTGGCTGGGAGGTCCAGCGCCGAGCGAGCTGAGCTCGATCATCGCGCCCGGGTCTGATCGCGACCCGGACGGTTCGCCCGCCGAGAAGCAACGATCCGCTGCCCGATCGACGAATATCGAATCATCCGTAGTGACGGCCGATGCCCCGGCCGCGTAGCATCGCCTGGGACGCTGAAACAACGACAGCGCGTACGAGGTCTGGCGGGGGATATCGATGAGCCACCTTGCGACGACGCTCAGAATCGAGGCGCCCGCGACGGCGGTCTTCGACCTGATCGCCGACCCTGCACGAAGCCCCGAGTGGCAGACGATGCTCGCCGAAATGGGCGACATCGCCGGCCGCCCCGGAGGGATCGGATCGAGCTTCGTCGGCTACTACCGGGTTGCCGGCCGGAGGCTGACGGGACGGTTCGTGGTCACCGCCGCCGAGCGCCCGACGGTCTTCCAGGTGAACGGGACGACGACCGGCGGCTGGGCCCGCTGGACCACGATGATCGAACCGGCTGGGGCGGGCTGCGTGATTCACGTCGGCCTCGAGTACGAGCTGCCAGGCATGATCATCGGATCGCTGCTCGGGCCGTTCACCGGTCGTCTGCTCGAGCGGGAGTTCCGCCGGACGTACGAGAACCTCAAGCGCGTCGCCGAGGCCAACACCGCCGTGCTTCCGGACCTGGCGGCGGCGGCGGACCCGCGACTGTCCGCGAGCCCGGGGATGAGCCTCGCCGTTCCCGACGAGGACGACACGCGCGAGCCGGGCGGCCGGCTGGCCACCACCTGACGGTTTCCCGGGTCCCTGGAGCGGCTGGATCGGTGCCGGGCGCATGAGCACCGAGCCGGTCGACTTCCCGGTCCCGGGCCTGGTCGTCCTGATCGGGGCGGCCGGGGCGGGCAAGTCGACGCTCGCGGCTCGCCTGTTCGATCCGACGGAGATCGTGTCGTCCGATGACCTCCGCGCGGCCGTCAGCGGCGACCCCGCCGATCAGAAGGCGACGCGAACGGTCTTCGGGATCGTCCATCGCGAGGTCCGGCGCCGGCTCGCCGCCGGGCGACGGGTGACCGTGGATGCCACGAACGTCGAGACCGGCGCGCGGCTCGCCCTGGTCCGACTCGCTCGGGACGCGGGCGCGCCGGCCGTCGCGATCGTGGTCCTCGCTCCTGCCGAGGTCGTCCACGCTCGAAACGCCAGGCGGAGCGGCCGCATCGTCCCGGCGGACATCGTCGATCGCCACCTCGCCCGCGTCGCCACGCTGGGTCGTGACGCGGAGGAGATCGCCGCCCGTCTCCGCGCCGAGGGCTTCGCCGCAGTCCACGTGATCGAATCGCGCGATGATCCGGATGCGACCGACGGGTCCCGTTCCTGAGGTTCGAGCCGAATCGGCCTACCGTTTCCCGAATGACCGGCAACCGCGAACCCAGTGCCGAGATCCGCACCGTCGAGCGGTTGCTAACTCGAATGTTGGGCCGTGCTCCCGAGCGACTCGAGGTTCTGACCGCAGGCGCGTGGTCGCGGGCCTTCGCGTACCGCCATGAGGGGCGTGAAGAGGTCGTGCGGCTGAGCGCGCTCGACGAGGACTTTCACAAGGATCGACGCGCCGCTGCATTTCGCTCGACGGCGCTCCCGATCCCTCGGTTCATCGACATGGGGCCAACGGAGTCCGGCTTCTACGCCATCACGGAGCGCGTCGCCGGCGACCCGTTCGAGATCGCGGATGCGGTGACGATGCGATCGCGCCTGCCGTCGCTGTTCGCGGCACTCGACGCGATGCGGGCGGTCGACCTCGGCGAGACGACTGGCTTCGGCGTGTGGAATGCCGAGGCGCGAGCGCCGCACGCGTCGTGGCGGGACGCGTTGCTGAGCGCGGCGATGGACGATCCCGGTCGGCGGGATCACGGCTGGCGCGATCGTCTGGCGGCCTCGGCCGTCGGCACCGGTCCGTTCGATTCGGCGTTCGAGCGGCTACGGCACCTCGCCCGTGATCTCCCCGAGACCCGCCATCTCGTCCACTCCGACCTCGTGAACCGCAACGTCCTGGCGGCCGGCCATCGGATCACCGGGATCCTCGACTGGGGCTCGTCGATGTACGGCGACTTCATCCACGACATCGCTTGGATCGCCTTCTGGGCGCCGTGGTACCCGAGCTGGAGCGAGATCGACGTCGTCGCCGAGGCCCGCCGCCACTACGCAGAGATCGGCCTCGATGTGCCGGGGTTCGACGATCGACTTCGGGCCTGCCAGATCGCCATCGGTCTGGATGGACAGGCGTACCAGGCCCGCTTCGGGCTGCTCGCTGAGCTCGAGCGAACGGCCCGGCGGACGTCGGAGATTGCGAACCGCTGATCGAGGACCGTCACGCCGCGACCGCCGCCGAGCCGCCCGCGATCAGGGCGATCGCGATCCCGGCCATGACGATCCCGACGAGGTGGCTCCAGGTCACCCGCTCCCGGAGGATGACGACCGCCAGGACGACGGTCGTGACCGGGTAGAGCGAGCTCAGCGTGGCGGCGACGTCGAGCCGGCCGGCCTGGGTTGCGAGGATGTACAGCCCGTTGCCGGCGAGATCCAGGAACGCGACCGCCATCAACGCTGGCAGGACGGGCCGCGGAACCCGCCACGGCCGGCGAGCCAGAAGCACCAGGAGGACGATCGGGATCAGCGAGCTCGCCTTGATCACCGCCAGGGGCCACGCGACGAGGTGTTCCGGGAAGGCGCCGACCGCGATGTTGAACAGACCCAGCCCGACGCCGCCGAGCAGGGCGTACTCGATGCCTGACCGTCGTCCCGTCAGGTCGGTCGAGCCGGATACGAGCACGACCGCGCCGAGGGCGAGCGCGATGCCGATGACCACCGGCACCGGCGGCCAGCCCTGGCCGACGAACCCGACCATGACGGGCAGGGTCGCCGCGATGACCCCGGTCACCGGGGCGACCACCCCCATCCGGCCGACCGCGAGGCCGGTGTAGAGCCCGAGGATCCCGGCCACCGCCAGGATTCCTGCCAGGACGGCCAGTGCCAGCGTCGTCGGGCCGGGGATGGGCTCGCCGATCGCGAGCGCGACCCCGACCATGACGATCACGCCGACGATGTCGACGCCGATCGCGATCCCGAGCACGGGCGCGCGGCGGCCGGTCCAGCCCCCACCGAAGTCGCCGGCTCCCCAGGCGACGGCCGAAGCGAGTCCGAGGACGACGACGGCGAGACCCGGGCCGGCCGGGTCAGCCGTGGGCTGCTCCCGCCACCGCGGGCTCGGCCGCGGGGCCGTCGTCGACCTCGGTCGGGCCGACCAGGGCCACGACCGCGTCGGCCGACGCGTGGTACCGATCGGAGGTCGTGAGGTAGATCACCTGGAAGTCGCGGGCGATCTCGCGGAGCAGCTCGAGGGCACGCCGGGCGCGATCGTCGTCGAGGGTCACGAACGGATCGTCGAAGATCAGCGGCGGCCGGCGGTCGCCGGTGACGAGCCGGACCAGCCCCAGCCGGGCCGCGAGATACACGAGGTCGAGGGTGCCCTGACTGAGGGAACGAACGTCGACCCAGTCGCCCTTCTCCGGGGCATGGAGCTGGATGTCGAGCGTCCGATCGTCGACCGCGACCCGCCGGTAGCGGCCACCGGTGATCCGATCGACGTCGCCGACCATCTGCTTCTCGAGGAAGCGGGTGGCCGTCTTCATCGTGGCCTGCTCCGCGAACTCGATCTCCTTGAGGGTCCGGTCGTAGACGCGGGCGCGGCGCTGCAGGGCGGCGAGCTGCTCGGTCCAGCCGCTCAGCCGCTCGCTGTGGCCGGCCACCTGCTCGGCGTCGACCGAGTTGGCCTCGACTCGGGCGCGGGCGTTCGCCTCGTCGTCGCGTGACCGCTCGAGGCCGGCCTCGAGATCGCGGACCTCGACCTCGAGCCGTTCACGGGCCCGCGGCTCCTTGGCGATCGGCCCGAGCGCCTCGAGGGCGCCCGTTTTCTGCTCGACCTCGAGAGCTGCGCCATCGCGCAGCGTCGGCAGGCTGTCGATCGGCTCGCGGCCGACGAGCCCCTCGAGCTGAGCGGCCAGCCGGTCGATCCGGCCGACGTGCTCCTGCTCTCGGTCCAGGAGGTCCTCGGCGGCCGCCAGGTCCTCGAGGCCGACGGCCTTGAGCTGTTGGGCCGTGTCCGCCTCGGCCTGCTTCAGCTCCGCTTCCATCTCGGACCGGCCGCGCAGCCGGCGGTCGATCTCCACGTCACGAAGCTGGGCCTGCATCCGGTCGCTCCGGCGCAGCCAGCGCGCGACGAACGCGAGGATGAAGCCGATCCCGGCAGCGGCGCCAGCCAGGAGCAGCGGGGCCATCCCGAGATCGACGACGCCCAACGCCCTGGCGCCGAACGATGCGGCCGCCACGAGCACACCGACCGCCACGAGGGCGAGAGACAGCCGCGACAGCGGCCGCCAGGTCGGCGGCGGCGGAACGTCGAAGTTGACCGCGATCTCGCCCGACAGGGCGGCCCTGAGCTCGCGGATCTTCGCGTCGAGGCTGCGCAGGCGGATGACGATCTGGTCGAGGACCGGAAGCGGATTCTCGGACGGATGCGAGGCGTGGAGCCCGGTCAGCTCCTCGGAGACCGTGACCGCCTGGCGGTAGCGCTCGAACCGCTCCTGGGCGGCGATCCGCTCGGCCATCAGGCGTTCGGCCTGGCGGGCTTTCTCGAGCAGCGACCGACGCTCCTCGAGGGTGGCCTCCGTCTCGGCCCGTCGCTCGCGGGCACCTGACAGCGTGTCGCGGTCGTGCTCGAGCTGGGTGAGGGCCAGCTCACCCTGCTCGACGGCAAGTCGAGCCTGCTCGACCGTCTCCTCGGCAACCTTCAGCTGGCCGGGGTTCTTGGCGCCTTTCGTGTTCAGGTCATAGAGTGCTCGTTCGAGCTTGTGGCGGGCTCGCGACGTGCCGCGGTCGGCGCCGCTGATCGAAGCCTGGAGGCGATCGCGCAACGCCGCCTCGTCACGATCGAGGTCGGCGAGCTCGTGGTGGCGGACGGACGCCGTCGAGCGGAAGAACGCCTCGCTCGGGATCCCGGTCAGCTCGGCCAGGGCCTGGTCGGCGAGCGTCGGGTCGGTGATCGTGGTCCCGTCGACATCGAGCCGGACCATGCCTTTGGCGCCGCGGAAGGCCTTCTCGAGGGTGCCCCTCCGGACGCCGCGCTCGTCGTCCTCGATCTCGAACTCGAGGCTGATCACCGGCCGCGCGTCGTCGCCGGCATCCCACGAGCGGAGGGCGTCCATGTCGGCGCCGCCGCTCGTGACCTTGCGGGTCAGGGCCAGCTCGATCGCGCGCTGGATCGTCGTCTTGCCGGCCTCGTTGGGGCCGTGGACGATCGTCAGGCCCGGCGCAAGCGGGATCTCGAGCTCGCGGTAGCGGCGGAAGTCGCGCAGGGTGAGCTTCGTGATCCTCACAGCGTGACCTCGTGGCCGGCGAGCAGCAGCCGGCCGAGCCGGAGGACGTCGCGGAGCTCGGACGCCTCGAGCGTCGAGCCCTCGGAGCCATCCGCCTCGAGCTCGGCGATCCGGCCCTCGACGTTGCGGATGAAGGCGCCCGGGATCGTATCCGGCGACGGCAGGCTGCCCTGGGTCAGGGCGGGGATGGAATGATCGCGCAGCCGGAGCTTCAGGAAGCTGCCCTTCAGGCGTTCCTCGACCTCGTCGATCGAGACGTCGAGCTCGTCCGGGCGAACGCCGGTCAGGCGGGCATCCAGGACGAGGTCGGGGTCGGTCTTCGCCCCGATCGCGGCGATGATCGCCGGCTGGTCCTTGACGGTGGCGGCGTCGAGGTCGAGCTTCTCGAAGCGGGTCCTGCCGACCTGACGCTCCTCGATCGTGACGGTCCGCTTGCCGTTGGTCTCATCGAGCTCGACCAGGAGCACCTTGCCGGCCCCGTCCTGGGTGACCGCGACGGGCTCCGGGGCGCCGGCGTAGGCCCAGGTCGTGACGCCGGCCCTGCCCTGCTGGACGGAGTGCCAGTGGCCGAGGGCGAGATAGTCGAGACCGCTCGCCTCGATCTCCTCGCGGGTGAAGACGACCTCGTCGCGATCGGTCCGGTCCGGGATCGCAAGCGAGCCATGGACCATCCCGACGTGCCACGTCGCGCCGTCGCCGCCGTTGACCCGCAGGTCGCGCAGGGGGCTGTGCGGCGCTCGCTTCGATGGGAAGACCGTCGCGTGAACGATGACGTCGCAGGCGGCGAGGTGAACGCTCGGCCGGTCGGGTGTCAGGAGGGTGACGAAGTCGTCGTCCTCGGTCGAGCCGGCCAGGGCGGCGAGGTCGTGGACCCGGAAGAGCGACGAACGGTCGTAGACGTCGTGGGTCCCGGGGATCACGACCGCCCGAATCTTCGCGGCGCCCAGCCGCTTGAGCTCGGCGGCGACGCGCTCGACCGAGCGGCGCGGCTGCGTGTTCGAGTCGAAGAGGTCGCCGGCGATGAGGACGATGTCGACCTTCTCGGCGAGGGCGAGGTCGATCGCTGCCTTGAAGGCGGCGAACTGGCGTTCTCGTTGGGCGGCGGCCTGCTCGCCGAGGTCGGTGTGGCGCGCACCGAGATGGACGTCGGCGGTGTGGAGGAGTCGGAGCATCCGGTCGGGCTGGCCTCCCTGTGCCGTCGCGGGTGGGCGATCGGGCGACGGTGCTCGCCCAGGTCCGGGACCGTCCTCGCCCACGGATCCGGGCGGGTGGGGCTTCCCCCGGCCCCGCTCGCCACCTCGACTGTCGCCCGCATTGTGACAGACGAGACCGGTGCCTCGCCGCCGGCCGTCCGGCGCGGTCACCCCGCCTTGGGACTGTCCCGGCTGGCGGTCCGGCCGTCCCGACAGTTGCAACGCCCGTTCCTGGAGATCGGTGTATGGTCCCGACCATCGACCAACCCGAGCGCCCGAGACAGGGACTCCATAACGGCACCTGGATAGCGCGGCGCCGGCCGTTCCCGACGCATCCGCTCCGTCCCGTCCGCCGAAGTGGCCGCCCGTGACGCGCCCGGAGCCGACCGCGCCAGAGGAGAGGAAGGTTTCGTGACCTACGTCGACCGAACGTTGACCTGTGTCGACTGTGCGGTGGAGTTCATCCACTCGGCCGCTGATCAGGAGTACTACATCCAGAAGGGCTTCGCCTCTGACCCCAAGCGTTGCGCGAGCTGCCGAGCCAGTCGTCGGGCGAGTCGAGAAGCCGGCTACGACGTCCGCGACATCGGCGGACCGCGGGGCTACGAGCGCGGTGACGAGCATGTCGTCCGGGAATATTTCGCGGTCGTCTGCTCATCCTGCGGCAACCAGGCCCAGGTCCCCTTCAAGCCGCGCATGGATCGACCCGTCTACTGCTCCGATTGCTTCCGGCAGGTCAAGCCCGACTGACGCTTCCTGGCCGACACCGGTCGAGCGCGGCGCCCCAGACCCGCGTTCCCGGACCCCCTCGCCTGACGCCCCGACCACTTGGCCGGGGCGTTCGCGATTCAGGGGCAAGGCTCAAGGCTGTCGCGCCTTCGCGGCCGATCGCGGCGTACGTCAGACCCGGAACACCTCGCCGGGGCGGTAGCGCGTCCGGTGGCCCCCGCGCCAGACCGTGACCCGGCCCCGGCCCTGGACCTGCCACGAGCCGTCGCGACCGACGGCGGCGGTCTCCTCGTCGATGCCGAGCGTCGCCTGGCCGCGCGGTGACTGGAGCACGACGAACGCCGCCATGGGCTCGGGGAAGGCGTCGTAGTGCGGGATGACCGTCGCACCCGTGACGACAGCAAGTCCATCACGCCAGCGGAGCGGCCAGAAGAGGCGCCGGCGGCGGGTGTCCCAGTGGCGCGACGACAGGATCATCGCGCCGGCGGAGCAGCCGGCGAGGGTCGCCCCTCGATCGTGGGCGCGGAGCAGCGCGTCGCCGACGGGTGACCCGACGAGGGCACGGGACAGGTGGCCGGGCTTGCCGCCCGACAGGTAGATCAGGTCCGCCTCGCCGATGGCCTGGACATGAGCCGCGTCGTCGGCGTCGAAGCGGTCCCGGACGAGGACCGGCTCGACCTCGGCGCCGAGCGCGGCGAAGTGCTCGACACCCATCGACGCCCAGCGCCGGAAGACATCCTCGCCGTCGGGCCAGGACGCGGTCGGCAGGATGACGACGCGCGGTCGACGACGGCCCGTGGCGGCGAGCAGGCCGGCATCGACCTCGCTCATCGCGGGCAGGAACTCACCTGATCCAACGAGCGCGATGGACCCCGATCCCGGCATGCTCGTGAGCATATCCGTGGCTGTGCGACACTGCCCGCCTCATGACCCGAGCCCAACGCTGGACGCTGCTCGCCGCGATCGTCGCCTCGGGAATCGTCTTCCTCGACAGCACCGTCGTGAACCTGGCCCTCAAGAGGATCGGCGAGGAGCTGCCGACCACGGCGCTCGGCGTGCTCGAGGGCCAGGCGTACGTCGGCAGCGGCTATCTCGCCGTCCTGGCCGCCCTCCTGATCATCGCGGGCGCCCTTGCCGACCGCTACGGCCGGCGCCGGATCTTCATCATCGGACTGGCCTCGTTCGGGATCGTCTCCGTCCTGTGCGGGATCGCCCCGACGCTCGAGATCCTGATCCTCGCCCGGCTCCTCCAGGGAGCCGCCGGCGCGCTGCTCGTGCCGGGCTCGCTGGCGATCATCACCGCCGCATTCGACGGCGCCGCCCGGGCCCGGGCCTTCGGCCTGTGGGCCGCGTCGACCTCGGCGCTGACCCTCCTCGGGCCGATCCTCGGCGGGCTGCTCGTCGACAACGTGTCCTGGCGGGTCGCCTTCCTCATCAACGTCCCGCTCGTCGCGATCGCCATGTGGGCCGCGATTCGCCACGTCGAGGAGTCGCGCGACCCGGACAACGATGGCCACTTCGACTGGATCGGGTCGGTCGTCGGCGCGGTCGCGGTCGGTGGGCTGGCGTTCGGCGCCATCCGCGGCCAGGAGTCGCAGTGGACCGACAGCCGCGCCTGGATCTCGCTCGGCATCGGCGCCCTCGGCCTCGTCGTGTTCCCGATCCTCATGGCGACCCGAAAACGACCCCTCGTGCCGCTGTCCCTGTTCCGGAACCGCGAGTTCGCCACGATCAACCTGGCGACCTTCCTGATCTACGGCGCCCTGTACGTCTCGTTCACCTACACCGCGCTCCTGTACCAGGGCACGCTCGGCTACAGCGCGACCGGGGCGGCGATCATCGGCCTCCCGGCGGGGATCCTGCTGGCGACGCTGTCCGCCCGGATCGGTGGGCTGACCGCCCGCTTCGGCTCGCGCATCTTCCTCGTGAGCGGTCCGCTGATCGTCGCCGCCGGACAGCTCTGGCTTGCTCGGATCCCGGCCACCTCGGCCCCGTGGCAGGCGGAGCTCGGCCGACTGGCCACGCTGGTCCCGCCGGTCGACGCCCTCATCGACGTCCTGCCGTCCACCATCGCCTTCGGGGCCGGCATGGCCATGGTCGTCGCCCCGCTCACCAGCACGCTGATGAGCTCGATCCCGGCCCGCAACAGCGGCCTGGGATCGGCCATCAACAACGCCCTTTCGCGCGTCGGCCAACCGCTGCTCGGAGCAGTGATCTTCGTCGCGATCACGGCCTCGTTCTACAGCGCGCTGGCCGCCCGGGTGCCCGGCCTCGACCCCGCGGATCCCACGATTCGAGCCGCGATCGTGCCGCTCAACCCGCCGCGCGCCGGGACGCCGGAGGAGCAGGTCGCGGCGGCCAAGGTCGCGTCCGTCGACGCGTTCCACCTGAGCGCGCTCGTCACCGCCGGCCTGATGATCGCCGGCGCAGCGACGTGCGCCGTCGGGCTGCGCCCGAACACCGGTCGAGCGACGGCCGCGAAGCCCGAGGAATCGACCCGGACCGAGGTCGCCGCAGGTTCCGGTTGACGCCGGCGAGGACGCACGAACCGCCGAGAAACCGTGTACGCGACGTGTATGCTCGATTTGATCGCGATCGGGGCCTCGCTGGATCGGTGGCCTGCGCTCACGATGAGATCTGGCGTCGGTTGCGTGCCGGCGACAATGCGTAGGAGGGAGCCTCAATGACAGGACCCGGTCCCGCAAGTCCACCGCCCCCCGACCCGGTCGGCGGCCCGCCGGTCGGCGGCCCGCCGGTCGGCGGCCCGCCGGCGGGCAGCCCACCGCCCGCGGGGTCCGGCTTGCCGTCATGGACGTCGCAGCTCACGTCAACTGCGGCCACTCCGGGGCCGGCCGGCCTCTTCTACGCGGACGTCCCGAATCGCACGATCGCCTACATCATCGACGCGATCATCCTCGGGATCATCAATCTGATCATCGCTGCGATCCTGGGCGCCGTGGGATTGAATGCCTTCACGGTCGACCTGAACGCAACGACGCTCAACGCACTCGTCGTGTACAACCCGATCGTCGGGCTCGTCCAGGCAGTGATCTTCACGGCGGTCAGCGCCGGGTACTTCGTCTACACCTGGACCACGATGCGCGGCTCGCCCGGCCAGAAGGTTCTCGGCATGCAGGTCGGCAACGCTTCTGACGGCAAGACCCTCACGACCGAGCAGGCCATCCGGCGCTGGATTGCCCTGGGCGCCCCGTTCGGGATCGCGCAGGCCCTGAACCCGCTGCCGGGCCTCGGGCTGATCATCGGCCTCGCCGCACTCGTCTGGTTCATCGCGCTGCTCGTCACGACGGCGCAGAGCCCGACGAAGCAGGGGCTCCACGACCAGTTCGCCGGTACGGTCGTCGTCAAGGCGGCACGCGCCGTCGGGTGATCGACTGTTCCAGCCCGGAGAACGACCCCGCCGATCGGCGGGGTCGTTCTGCGTGTCCGCCCACATGCGCGGCGCGGAGGTCGCGGCGTTGAGCGCGCCACGCGACTGGGATGCCGGCACGTATGACCGCGTCGCCGATCCGATGACCCGCTGGGGCGAGGTCGTCCTGGACCGGCTGCCGCTCCTGGGCGACGAGACCGTCGTGGACGCCGGCTGCGGGAGTGGCCGCGTCACCGAGCTCCTCGCCAAGCGCCTGCCGCGCGGCCGCGTCGTCGCCGTCGACGGCTCGCCCTCGATGGTCGAGGAGGCCCGTCACCGGCTCGATCGGTTCGGCGAGCGGGTCGCCTACCTCGTCGCCGACCTCGGGCGACCGTTCCGGCTGCCTGGGGGCGCGCTCGCCGACGCCATCCTGTCGACCGCGACGTTTCACTGGGTCCCCGACCACGACGCCCTGTTCCGGAACCTCGCCGCCGTCCTTCGACCGGGCGGCCGGCTCGTCGCCCAGTGCGGCGGCGCGGGCAACATCGCGACGATCCAGGCGATCCTCGCGACCATCGGCGACGGCTGGCTCGGAGACGTCCACTTCGAGACGCCCGAGGCGACGACGGCCCGGCTCGAGGCGGCCGGCTTCGAGGCCGTCCAGACCTGGCTCCAGCCCGAGCCGACGCGGTTCGAGCCCGGAGAGCCGTTCGAGGCATACCTCCGGACCGTCGTCCTTGGCAGCCATGTCGCCCGGCTGCCCGCCGGCGAGCGCGACGCGTTCGTCCGCGAGGTGGCCGGCCGGATGACCGAGCCGGCCATCGACTACGTCCGCCTGAACATCGTTGCGACCCGCGCCTGACGATCCAGCGCTGGCGTCGTTGCGTCCGACGCGGCAGATGGCGACCGGAGCTGTTGCCGGATGCCATCCGTGGCGTCCGACGCAGCCTAGCGGGTGACCCGGAACGCCTCGCCGTGGCCCGGGATGACGACATCGGCGACCGCGAGGACCCGCGCCCGTTGCGTCTCCAGGATGGCCTGGTCCGGGGCGTACGGATCGATGTCGGGCGTCCGGTCCTGGCGCCACCAGAGATGGGTCAGGGCGTAGATGGCGTCGTCGGCGCGGACGATCAGCGACAGGTCCTCTTCGGTGTGGCCGGGGGTCAGCCACAGCTGGACGTGCTCGCTGATGTCCCAGCCATCGCCGGGGTGATCGAGCCACAGATCGTTGCGGTAGCGCGCCCAGAAGTCGATGACCTCGGCGTTCGGGAACAGCGCGGCGTTCATCGTGTGGTCGGGATGGTGGTGGCTGAACGTCACGTGCGTCACGTCGCCGGGCGCGACCCCGCGCTCCCGCAGCGGATCGAGGATTCGGGCATGCGAGGCGACGAGGCCGGGATCGGCCACGATGATCGCGTCGCCATCACGGATGAGGCTGATGCTGCTGCCGACCCGGCTGTCGTCGCGGATGTAGCCGGCGTGGATCAGTTCGACGGTGGTCATGGGTCGAGAGTATCGGCTGTCGCGTCGCGCGGACTGGTCCGAACGCGATGGCTCCCGCCGACCGCTGTCATCCTCGGACCCATGCTGCGCTCCGAGGGTCCCGCCGACCTCGTCCTCACCGGCGGCCACGTCCACACCGTCGACCCGGCCAACCCCCGCGCCGAGGCCGTCGCGGTTCGCGGCGAGCGGATCGCCGCCGTCGGGTCGGCGACCGACATCGGCGGCCTGATCGGCCCGCGAACGCGGGTCATCGACCTCGCCGGTCGCCTGCTACTGCCGGGGTTCCAGGACGTCCACGTCCACCCGATCTCGGCGGCGGCGTCGATCGGCTCGACTGCGATCTCCGCCAAGTCGCGCGGTCGACCGGGCGTCCTGGCGACGATCCGGTCGTACGTCGCCGCCCACCCCGACGCCCCGTGGATCGTCGGCAGCGGCTGGTACATGGCCGACTTCGAGCGCGGCACGCCGCGGCGCGAGGACCTCGATGCGATCGTGGCCGACCGGCCGGCGTACTTCCCGAACCGCGATGGCCACTCCATGTGGGTCAACACGAAGGCCCTCGAGCTGGCCGGGATCGACCGCGACACGCCGGACCCGGTCGGCGGCCGGATCGAGCGCGATCCCGACGGCACGCCGACCGGCTGCCTGCACGAGGACGCGATGGATGCCGTCGAGCGCCTCATGCCGGGGGCCACGGCGGAGACGATGGCCGAGGGCCTGCGGATCGCCCAGGCGTACCTCCACTCGCTCGGGATCACCGGCTGGCAGGATGCGAGCGTCGACCCCGGGGATCAGGCGGTGTATCGGGCCGCGGCTGAGTCCGGCTGGCTCACCGGCCGCGTCGAGGCGGCGATGTGGTGGGACCGCGAGCGGGGCGGCGAGCAGGTCGCCGAGCTGATCGAGCGGTCGCGCACCGGATCGGTCGGCCGGCTCCGCGCGAACAGCGTGAAGCTGATGCAGGACGGCGTGCTCGAGACCTTCACCGGGGCCATGATCGAGCCGTACCTGGGCGCCGACGGAGCGCCGACCTCCAACCGGGGCATCAGCTTCATCGACCCGGAGCTGCTCCGGGGCTGGGTGACGCAGCTCGATGCGGCCGGGCTCCAGCCCCACTTCCATGCGATCGGCGACCGAGCCGTTCGCGAGTGCCTCGACGCCGTTGCAGCCGCCCGGTCGGCCAACGGCCCGTCGGACACGCGGCCCCATATCGCCCACATCCAGGTGATCCACCCGGACGATGTGCCGCGCTTCGCCGCGCTTGACGTCGTCGCCAACGCCCAGGCCCTGTGGGCGGCCCACGAGGACCAGATGGACGTGCTGACGATCCCTTTCCTCGGACCGGAGCGAACCAGGTGGCAGTACCCGTTCGGCTCCCTCCTCCGTGCCGGAGCACGCCTGGCGATGGGGTCCGACTGGAGCGTATCCACGCCCGATCCGCTCCAGGCGATCCACGTGGCAGTGACGCGGACGACGAGGACGCGCTACGACCCCACCATCCGGACCGAGGACGACGAGCCGTTCCTGCCGGAGCAGGCCATCTCGCTCGAGGAAGCGATCCGGGCCTACACGCTGGGATCGGCGTTCGTGAACCACATGGAACGCGAGACCGGTTCGATCGAGGCCGGCAAGCTCGCCGACCTGGCGGTCCTCGATCGCGACCTGTTCGCGCCGGACGCCGGCGCGATCGCCGACGGACGGGTCCTGGCGACGTTCGTCGGCGGAGCCGCGGTGTTCGAGCGCGACGCGCTCGGCTGACGCTGGGTCGGGCGCGCGTCGGAGCGGCGTAGCGGCGATCGTCCGAATGACGTAGGCAAGTTGCCCACCGACGACGGTGGGCCCGACACGAGGCGCGGCCCATTCTCTCGTCATGGTCCCCGAGCAACGGGATCGGAAAGGAGAGATCAGACGTGAACAGCCTCAGCCACCTCTACGTCGCGGCTCACCAGAACGAGATGCTCAACCTCGCCGCGAACGAGCGCCTCGCCGCCCTGGCCGGCGCGCACGAGCCCAAGGTCAACCTCGGCGCCGCCTTCAAGAGCGTCTGGTCGCTCCTGAGCGGCCCGGCCGAGCGGCCGGCGACCCCGAACCTCGTCAACTACCCGTACCGGGGCTGACCTCCACAGCCTCCTCCGCTCCTCCTCCACGCGAACGCGTCCGTCCTCCCGGCGGGCGCGTTCGGCATTTCCGGACAACGGCTCTGGCGCTGCGCCGTCAGCCTCCCAGGTCGGCCGCCTCGTCGACGTCGAAGAGGGTCGAGCCATCCGGGTCGAGCGGGCGCCACATCGCCTCGTCGAGGACGCGGGTCGGAAGCCGTTCGAACAGGCTGCGCAGGCTTCGCTCGCCGTCGGCCACGAGGCGCCGGGCGTGATCGGTCGCGGCGCCGGTCCGGACGACGGCCGGCAGGGGCTCCAGGCGGCCGCGTCGCGCGAGCACCACCGCCCCGAAGGCATCGTCGGCCGCGATCAGCGTCCGGAGCATCAGGTCGACGACCTCTGCTCGGATTCGTGGCATGTCGCCGCCTGAGACGACGACGAGCGGCTGGTCGACGGCCTCAAGCCCGGCGAGCAGCCCGATCAGCGGACCGCCGAACGGCTCCGGGTCCCGGGCGACGCGGACCAACGGGTCGTCGGCCAGGATCACGCTCATCGCCTGGGGCGAGGACGACGACCACGTCGGTCGCCACGGCCCGGATGCTCGCGATGGCCGCCTCGAGGAGCGTCCCGCCGTCGACGGGCGCCGCCAGCTTGTCGCCGCCGAAGCGGCTGGACCGCCCGCCGGCCAGGACGATCGCGCTCGGCGCCGGCCGATCGGCCCGCACACCGCTCATGGGACCGGCACCGCTGGATCGGGCTCAGCCGAGCCCGTGGCCGCGAGCTGCGCCGCCCGCGGACCAGGGACGTGGCCGGCCGCGGTCCGGCGCAGGATGGCCCGTCGATCGAGATCCTCGAGGAGGGCCATGACGTACTTCCGGCTGGTCCCCGTCGCGTCGCGATAGGCGGCCGGGGCGAGCGGGGCAACGGCGGCCATCGCGACGGCGCGGCCGGCGAGGGTGCGCCAGGTCGGTTCGGCCCAGGCAAGGTCCGTCTCGAGGCGCACGATCCGGTTCTCCCGCTCGAGCAGCCGGATTCCCTCGGACGGACAGCCGGCTTCGCGCGCTGCCGCGGCGAGCGACGGCGGACTCGCGGTCGAGAGCGCCGCGACGAGTCGATCCATCGCGGCCGCGACGGCTTCCGTCGGTCCGGCGGCACCGCCACCGGGCGGGAGGATCCGGTCCGCGTCGCGGACCAGCCCACCGGCGCCGACGAGCGCCTCGAGCCGAGCGAGGGCGACCCGCTGGGTCGGATCCGCGCTCCCCGCTGACGATGGCGGGCGCGCGAACGCGGCTGTCGCGCCGAGCGAGCCGACCCGGCGTCGCAGCCGCTCCGCCGCGGCCCGCGCCAGCTCGGCCGAGCCGATCCCGGGTCGTCGATCCACCAGCTCGACGAGCAGGGTGTCGAGCTCCGCGGCCAGGTCGGGCGCGATCGCGATCTGCGAACCCGCCAGCGCGCCGTGCAGGTCGAGCCGGGCGTCCCGCCACGCTCCCAAGCCGGCCGGCGCGGCCGCCAGGGCCGCCAACCGATCCGGCGTCGTGCGTCGTCGGGCCACCCCGCGAGCCGGCAGCGGATCGAGGACCCGGCCGCCGGCCAGGGTCAGGACGGGCGATGGCCGGCGAAGGACGAACGAGTCGCCCGGCGCGACGGCGATGGGTCGTTCGAGGCGCAGGATCGCGGACCCCTCGCCGCCCGCCAGGTCGACGGCGTCGCGCCCGCTTCGACCGACGGCCGCGCCGACCCTGGCCGTCCCGAGGTGGAGCGACGCTCGAGCGCGGTCGGCGGGCAGGCCGCGCCGGTTGCCACCAGACGGTGCGGCGCCTGCGGAAACCGGCCGCAAGGCGACGAGCAGGCGGTCTGTCGCGATGACGGCCGGGTCGTCGGTCAGGCTCACGCCCCGCTCGAGACCGGCAACCCGCCCTCCGGCGACATTCAGCGCGACCCGCCCCGAGCCCGCCCGATCGACCGTCCGGCCGTGGACCTGGACCTCGCGGACGCGCACCGTGCGACCGTCGACGTCAGGCACGACCCGGAGGATCGCCCCGCGCTCGATCGCGGCGCCGCGCAACGTGCCGGTGACCACCGTTCCACGACCCTTGATCGAGAACACGCGGTCGACCGCGAGCCGGCTGCCCCGTTCGGGCACGACGTCGGCCTCGGCCACTGCGAGGACCCGGTCGCGCAGCGCGACCAACGCCATGCGCAGGTCATCCAGCCCCTCCCCCGTCGTCGCCGACACCGCCAGGATCGGGGAGCCGGCGAGCCGCGTTGGGGCGATCAGCGCTCGGGCCTCGGCAACGACTGCGGCGACCCGCTCGGGCGCCACCGCGTCGGCCTTTGTCACCACCACCAGCCCAAGCGCGATCCCGAGCGCGTCGAGCAGCTCGAGGTGCTCGACCGTCTGGGGCCGCGGTCCGTCGTCGGCGGCGATCACGAGCAGCGCGGCGTCGACCTCGGCTGCGCCGACGAGCATGTTCCCGACGAGCTTGTCGTGGCCCGGGACGTCGACGAAGTCGATCTCGGACCCGTCGGTGAGCACCAGGTGGGCATAGCCGACGTCGATCGTCATCCCCCGCGCTCGTTCCTCCGGCAGGCGGTCGGCGTCGATCCCGGTCAGGCTGCGCAGAAGCGTGGTCTTGCCATGGTCGATGTGGCCGGCCGTGCCGACGACGACGGTCACGCTCGTTGGCCCGGCCGCAGCGCAGCCGCGACGATCGCGGCGAGGGCGTCGTCACGTTCGGGCTCGACGGTCCTGAGGTCGAGGATCACACGTCGGCCCTCGATCCGGCCGATCACCGACGTTCGCCCGCCTCGGCGGATCGCGGCGAGCAGGCGGTCGGCCGACCCGCCCGCGACCGCGACGCCGGCGGACGGCAAGGTCTGGCCCGGCAGGCTTCCGCCGCCGATCGTCGACTCGACCTCGACGACAGTCGCCTGCTCGCCGATCCGCTCGGCGACGGCCTCGGCCCGCAGGCGGAGCGCCTCGATCGGGGTGGCGATCATCGTCCAGACCGGAATGCTGGTCTCGGCCAGCCCGGCTCGGTACAGCCCGAGCGTCGCGGCCACCCCGAGGAGCGTCGCCTTGTCCGGCCGCATCGCGCGGGCCAGCGGATCGCGTCGCATCCGGGCGATCAGGTCCGCCCGGCCGACGACGAGACCGGCCTGCGGACCGCCGACCAGCTTGTCGCCGCTGAACGTCACGACATCGGAGCCGGCGGCGAGCCGTTCGCGCGGCATCGGCTCGTGGGCCAGCCCGAACCGCTCCGTCGCCAGGAGCGCCCCGGATCCGAGGTCGTCGATGACGATCGCGCCGTGGCGATGGGCGATCGCCGCGACCTCCGCCGCGTCGGGCGCCTCGATGAACCCGGCCATCGTGAAGTTGGACGCGTGGACGCGCAGGACCGCACGGGCCCGACCCTCGGCCAGGGGTGCCTCGTAGTCGGCGGCCCGCGTCCGGTTCGTCGTGCCGACCTCGATGAGCTTCGCTCCGGCGCGCCGGATGATGTCCGGGATCCGGACCGCGCCACCGATCTCGATCAGCTCGCCGCGCGAGACGACGATGCCGCTGCGGCCGGCGAGCCCGACCGCGAGAGCGAGCGCCGCGGCGTTGTTGTTCGTGATGAACGCGTCTTCGCCGCCGGTCAGAGCGATCAGGTGGTCCTCGGCGACCCGGAACCGCGCCCCGCGCCGTCCGGTCGCCCCGTCGATCTCGAGCAGGAGCGCGCTCGTCGCGGCGCGGGCCATCCCGGCGGCCGCCGACGGCCATGGCGCCCGCCCGAGATTGGTGTGGATGATCACGCCGGTCGCATTGATGACGGTATCGACGCCGCGGGCCACGTGGGCGTCGAGGCGCTCGAGGATCTCGGCCGCGAGGGCGTCGGGCGATTGGGCGTCCTCGCCCCGCCCGATCCGCTCCCGTTCGTCGGCGATGACCGCACGGGCCATCTCGACGACCACCTCGTGGTCGCGCGGGATCGCCGCCTGTGCCTTCACGGCGGTCAGGACACGCTCGACGCTCGGCGGGCGCGGGCGACCGGCCGGCTGCGACGACATCGGACCTCCATCGCGTTGCTGGCGGGAGCGCATGGGAGTCGAACCCACCACGCCGCGCCGGGCGCAGCGTCACCGGTGTTGAAGACCGGGGGACCCACCGGGACCCTTGCACTCCCGTGGAACGATGGTAAGCGCAATGGCTGTCGTGCCCGGGCACGCCATCGCCGTCGGGCTCCTGACCGACGCACCGATGAGTTCCGTGGGAGTTCGTCGTCTACATGGTTGGCGCCGACGAAGACCCGTCCTGCGGGCCCTCGCCGGCGCCTCCGCATGTCCGCCTCCTATCATTCCGTCGTGCCGACCATCGACGCCCCGACCCTGCCGCCGATCCGCCTCACCGAGCTGACCGACTGCGGCGGCTGCGCGGCAAAGCTCGGGGCGGATCTCCTGGCCGATGCGCTGAGCGGACTCGGAGCGGCGGGCGGGCCGGAGCCGGCCGAGCTGCTCGCGGGCCTCGAGCGGGCCGACGACGCGGCCGCCTACCGGATCAGCGACGACCTCGCGATCATCGGCACGCTCGACTTCTTCCCGCCGCTGGTCGACGACGCCCGGACGTTCGGCGAGATCGCGGCGGCGAACGCGCTGAGCGACGTGTTCGCGATGGGTGGCCGCGTCCTCTTCGCGCTGTCGATCGCGGCATTCCCCGAGGAGCTGCCGCGCGACACGCTGGCGGCCGTGTTCGACGGCGCGGCGTCGAAGGTCCGCGAGGCCGGCGGGAGGCTGGCGGGCGGGCACACGATCCGCGATCCCGAGCCCAAGTACGGGCTGGCGGTCATCGGCGCGGCCCATCCCGACAAGCTGCTGCGGAAGGGCGGCGCACGGCCCGGCGACGTCCTGCTCCTGACCAAGCGTCTCGGGACGGGGGTCCTCGTCAACGGCCATCGCCAGGGCCGCACGTCCGAGCCGGACCTCGCCGCGGCGATCGACCAGATGCGGCGCCTGAACCGATCGGCGTCCGAGGTCCTCGTCGCCCACGGCGTGTCCGGCGCGACCGACGTGACCGGCTTCGGGCTGCTCGGGCATGGGCTCGAGATGGCGCGCGCGTCGGGCACCCGGTTCGTGTTCGATGCGGACGCGCTGCCGGCTCTCGACGGCGCCGTTTCCCTGGCGGCGGCCGGCGTCGAGACCGGCGGCGCGGCCCACAACCGCCGCTTCGTCGCGCCGGCGCTGACCGTCCGCGCCGGCGTGGCGCCCGAGCTCGTCGTCCTGGCCCACGATCCTCAGACCTCCGGCGGTCTGCTCGCCGCGATCGCCCCGGACCGGATCGCCGCGGTCCGCGCCGGACTGAGCGACGCCGGCGTGACGCAGTGGGTGGTCGGCCGGGTCGAAGGGCTCGCGGCCGGCGACGCGCCGGGCCAGGGACGCCCGGGCGTCCGGCTCGAGTGATCGTCGCCCTCATCCCGGGCTACAACGAGGCACCCCGGATCGGAGCCGTCGTCGCGGCGGCCCGCGAGCATCTGCCGGTGATCGTCGTCGACGACGGCTCCTCCGACGGCACGGCCGACCAGGCCCGCCAGGCCGGCGCCACGGTCATCGAGCAGCGCCCCAACCAGGGCAAAGGCGCGGCGCTGCGAGCCGGGTTCCGGCGCGCCCTCGACGACGGGGTCGACGCGATCCTGACGCTCGACGCCGACGGCCAGCACGACCCGGCCGAGATCCCGCGGTTCCTCGCCGCGTGGACGAGGCCGCCGGCCGACCAGGAGCCGCGGCCCGACCTGGTCATCGGTCACCGGAGCTTCCGGGCGATGCCGTTCGTGCGCCGCCTCTCGAACGAGCTCGGGCGCCGGGCGTTCTCGTGGGCGGTCGGCCGGGACATCCCGGACAACCAGTCGGGCTACCGCGTCGTCAGTCGCCGCCTGGCCGAGCGGACCCTGGCCAGCGACGAGCACGGGTTTGCGTTCGAGGTTGAGCAGATCACGACCTGCATCCGCCTCGGCGGAACGATCGCGTGGGTGCCGATCCGGACGATCTACGCCGGCGCGCCGTCCCACATCCGACCGCTGGCCCACCTCCGCGAGTTCATCCGGATCGTTCGCCAGGCCCGTCGCGACGTCCGGCGACCGCTCGACTGACACCGGCTGCCGCGCTCGGGTCAGGGCGCCGTGCTCACCGCAGGAATCGCGACGACCTCGATCACGACCCGGTTGGCGTAGCCGCCGAGGACATAGACCACGACCAGGATCAGGGCGGCCAGGCTCAGCATGATGGCCAGCCCACTGATCCACGCCTCGTGGACGCGGGATCGATCGTGGTGGACGGGCATCGGCGGAGGGTAGCAGCACGACCCGCACCGGCGCGGCGCTACACTCGGGGCGTCGTCGATCCGCTGGAGGCACCCCGTGCCGAAGAACTACGTTCGACTGACCCAGCCCCTCGTCCGCGACTCGAAGGACGCACCGTTGCGCCCGGCGAGCTGGGACGAGGCCCTCACCCGGGTGGTCGCGGGCTTCCAGGCGGCGAAGACCGCTCACGGGCCCACGACCTTCGGCGTCTTCTCGTGCTCGAAGGCGACCAACGAGGTCAACTTCGCGGCCCAGAAGTTCAGCCGGTCCGTGCTGGGCAGCAACAACATCGACAGCTGCAACCGCACCTGACACGCCCCAAGCGTCGCCGGTCTGGCGACCGTGTTCGGTGCCGGTGGCGGCACAAGTTCATACCGTGAGGCCGAAGAGACGGACCTGATCGTCCTGTGGGGCAGCAACGCCCGCGAGACGCATCCGATCTTCTTCCACCACCTCCTGCGCGGCGTCCGGAACGGCGCCCGGCTGTACGCGGTCGACCCGCGCCGCACGAGCTCGGCCGAGTGGGCCGACGTCTGGCTCGGCCTCGACGTCGGCTCCGACATCGCCCTTGCCAACGCCATCGGCCGCGAGATCATCGCCGCGGGCCTCCAGAACCAGGAGTTCATCGACCGCGCGACGAGCGACTACGATGCCTACAGGGCCAAGGTCGAGAGCTACACCCTCGACTATGCGGAGCGCGAGACCGGCGTTCCG
This sequence comes from uncultured Chloroflexia bacterium, assembly GCA_963746075.1. Taxonomy (GTDB): domain Bacteria; phylum Chloroflexota; class Limnocylindria; order Limnocylindrales; family CSP1-4; genus CF-46. Next base: position 264,200 of record CAVUZY010000004.1, on the reverse strand, counting down.
GCCGAGGCGATCCGCGAGCTGGCCCACAGCTTCGCGACCGCCAAGACCGCGATGATCTGCTGGACCCTCGGGATCACCGAGCACCACAACGCCGTCGACAACGTCGTCGCGCTCATCGACCTCGTCCTCCTGTGCGGGCACGTCGGCCGCTGGGGCAGCGGCGTGAACCCGCTGCGCGGCCAGAACAACGTCCAGGGCGGCGGCGACATGGGTGCCCTGCCGGATCGGCTGCCGGGCTTCCAGCACGTCGAGAACGACGAGCTCCGGGCCAAGTTCGACGAGCGCTGGGGCGTCACCGTCCCGCCGAAGCGAGGATGGCACCTGAGCGGCATGTTCGACGCGATGGAGCGGGGCGAGCTCCAGGCGATCTACGTGATCGGCGAGAACCCCGTCCAGTCCGAGGCCGACCAGAAGCGCGCCAAGCACCTGCTGTCGACCCGCGACTTCATGGTCGTCCAGGACATCTTCCTGACCGCGACCGCGGAGCTCGCCGACGTGGTCCTGCCGGCCGCGGCGTCGTGGGCCGAGAGCGAAGGCACGGTCACGAACTCCGAGCGGCGGGTGCAGCGCGTGCGCAAGGCGCTCGAGCCGCCCGGCGAGGCGCGCGACGACCTCTGGATCATCGAGGAGATCGCCCGCCGGATGGGCGCCGATTGGGGCTGGACGACGGCCGAGGATGCCTGGAACGAGATCCGGGCCCTGTCACCGGTCCATGCCGGCATGTCGTACCAGCGTCTCGAGGAGCTCGGCGGTCTCCAGTGGCCGTGCTACGACGAGACGCACCCGGGCGAGCTGTTCCTCCACAGCCGGCTCTGGGAGGACCCGGTCCCCGGCAACCGCGTCCCGTTCCAGGCCGTCGACCACGATCCGCCGGTCGACAAGCTGACCGACGACTACCCGATCCGGCTGACGACCGGCCGCCGCCTCGACTCGTACAACACCGGCGTCCAGACCGGCGGCTACACGTCGCCGTTGCGGCGCGGCGAGTCGCTCGACATGTCGCCGGAAGACGTGGAGGCGTTCGGGCTGGCCGACGGCGAACGGGTGCGGGTCGTGTCACGCCGCGGCCAGGTCGAGGTCCCGATCCGGATCGATCCGTCGCTCCGGCCGGGCCTGACGTTCATGACGCTCCACTTCCAGGACGACGTCGCGACGAACCTCCTGACGATCGACGCGACGGACCCGAAGTCCGGCACCGCCGAGTTCAAGGCGACGGCGATCCGGATCGAGCGGCTCGAGGAGCCGGTCGCCGCGGGCTGACTCGTCCCCGGTCGTAGACTGCCCGGATGAGCATTCCTGCCCGCGTCAGCATCGTGACGATCGGCGTCGCCGACGTCGCCCGATCCGTCCGCTTCTACGAGGCCCTCGGCTGGGAGCGCTGCCCTTCCTCGATGGCCGAGATCGCCTGGTTCCGGACCGCCGACAGCTATCTCGGGATCTTCGGCTGGCACGATCTGGCCGAGGACGCCAATCTCGTCGAGCCGACCCGCGGCTCGTTCGGCGGGATCACCCTCGCGATCAACATCGAGTCGGCGGAGGCGGTCGATGCGGCGCTCGAGGAAGCGGTCGCCGCGGGCGGCACGATCCTCAAGCCGGGCACCGACCTCCCGTTCGGCTACGGCGGCTACTTCGCCGATCCCGACGGCCATCCGTGGGAGGTCTGCTACAACCCGTCGTTCCCGATCGGCCCGGACGGCCGGATCACGATCGACTGAGGTGGCCGATCTCGGGCACCGTGCCAGCCGGATCGTCGACCAGCGGCTGGACGTCGTCCACGACCGCCTCCTCCAGCTCGCAACTCGTCTCCGAGACGAGCTGCCGCCGGTCGAGCCCGGGACCCAGGCCGCGACGGCGCTCGGCATGAGCGGCCCGCTCGAGGTCGAGATCCGCGACCGAAGTCCCAGCCGGATCGAGCTCCGAACGACCCAGGGCAGGATCCGCGGCGAGGGTGCGGTCGACCTCAGCCCGACCGTCGACGGGAAGACCGACCTCACGATGGCGCTCACGGTCAAGCCGCAGGGGTTCGCGGCCAACCTGATGCTCGGCGTCGCCCTCAAGACGATGCCCGGGATCGAGCAGCAGATCATCGACGGCCTCGAGGCCAACCTCGACGACCTCGCCCGCGAGCTGGCGAAGCCCGAATCCGCGTGGGATCCGGCCGCCTGGCAGCCGGTCGGACTGCCGGAGCGCGGCTGACCCAGCGCGGCCGGGCCGATCGGAACACGCCGCGCGCCAGGGACGCGACCTGCGACGATGGTCGCTCTGCTCGACGTAGCCAGCGTCGGCGTCCGGAGGACCACCCATGGGCCACTACCTGATCAGCGCGTCCTACACCCAGGCAGGCATCCAGGGCGTCCTGAAGGACGGTGGCACCGGCCGCCGGGCCGCGATCGACGCCCTCGTCACAAGCGTCGGCGGCACCATCGAGGCGTGCTATTGGGCGCTCGGCGGGGACGACATCTACATCATCGTCGAGCTGCCCGACAACGCGTCGGCCGCGGCGGTCGCGGCGACAGTCGGCGCCACCGGCGCCGCGTCGATCCGGACGACCGTGCTGCTGACGACGACGGAGATGGACGCGGCTGTGGCGAAGCATCCCTCGTACCGGGCGCCCGGCTCCTGATGCTCCGGCCCGCCCGGCGACAAGCCAGGCGGGCCACGCTCCACAGACCGCGCGCCGCACGAGTGGCACGTCGCTGCAACCTCCGCCGCTACACTCGTCGGGATGGATCTGCACGTCATCGGGCCGCTCGCGACGCCCGCCGAGCGTGCCGCGGTCGACGCGGTGCTGGGTCCCGCCGAATCGGGCTGGCGCGGGGGCGTCCGTGACTCCGGGATCGACGGACACGTCGCGCGCGGCGGCCACGAGGCTCGCTCCCGGCGCGATCTCCTGATCCCGGCCCTCCATGCGATCCAGTCCCGGATCGGCTGGATCAGCCAACCCGCCATGAACTACGTGTCGCGCCGGCTCACCGTCCCGCCGGCCGAGGCCTACGGCGTCGCGAGCTTCTACGCCCTGTTCGCCACCACCGCCCGGCCGCCGATCGTCGCCCACGTCTGCGACGACCTGGCCTGCCGGCTGGCCGGCTCCGATGAGTCTGTGCGCCGATCTCGAACGGACGATCGGCCCGGAGGGGACGCCGGACGCCGCCGGAGAGCGAACGTGGCTCCGATCGCCATGCCTCGGCGCTGTGCGAGCGGGCGCCGGCCGCGATGATCACCGTCGCGGGATCCGACCCGACGACCACGGTCGCCGCGCCGGTCGACGCGGCCGGGGTCGTCGCCAGGATGAGCCCTGGCCGAGGGACGGAGCAGCGCGACCTCCCGATCCCGCAGGCGGGCCAGCCGGGCCTGCGCCTCCTCGCCCGCGTCGGCGTCGTCGACCCCACCTCACTCGACGACTACCGGGCCCATGGCGGGTTCCGGGCCCTCGAGCGGGCCCGCGCGATCGGACCGCGGCGGGTCATCGACGAGGTGACCGCGGCCAACCTGGTCGGCCGCGGCGGGGCGGCGTTCCCGACGGGACGGAAGTGGGCGGCGGTCGCGAGCCAGCCCGCCCAGCCCCACTACCTCGTCTGCAACGCCGACGAGTCGGAGCCCGGGACGTTCAAGGACCGGATCCTGATGGAAGGCGACCCGTTCGCCGTCGTCGAGGCGATGGCGATCGAGGCGTTCGCGGTCGGCGCGTCGAAGGCGTTCCTCTACATCCGCGGTGAGTATCCGTTGGCGGAAGCCCGGATCCAGGGTGCGATCGCCGCCAGCCGCGATGGCGGGCTCCTGGGCGACCTCGACATCGAGCTCCGGCGCGGCGCCGGGGCCTACATCTGCGGCGAGGAGACGGCGCTGTTCGAGTCGATCGAGGGCAAGCGTGGCGAGCCCCGGAACAAGCCGCCGTTCCCGGTCGAGGTCGGGCTGTTCGGCAAGCCGACCGCGGTCAACAACGTCGAGACCCTCGTCAACGTCCTGCAGATCGTCGGCTCGGACGATGGTGCGGCGACGTACCGGGCGATCGGCACGGATGGCTCGACCGGCCCGAAGCTCTTCTGCGTCTCCGGCCAGGTCGACAAGCCCGGAATCTACGAGGTCGAGTTCGGCGTCACGCTGGGCGAGCTGATCGCGATGGCGGGCGGCGTGCCCGGCGGGAACGAGCTCAAGGCGGTCCTGCTCGGCGGCGCGGCCGGCGTCTTCGTCGGCCCGGAGGCGCTCGACACGCCGCTCACGTTCGAAGCGACCCGCGCGATCAACGCGACGCTCGGCTCCGGCGTCGTGCTGGTCTTCGACGAGACCGCCGACCTGGTCGGTGCCCTGACCCGGATCGCCCGCTTCTTCCGCGACGAATCGTGCGGCCAGTGCGTCCCCTGCCGGGTCGGCACGGTCCGCCAGGAAGAGCTGCTCGCCCGCCTGGCGTCCGGCGCCGCGGCGTCCCACGGCAAGCGCGACGACGAGCTCGCCCTCCTCCGCGAGCTTGGCCAGGTCATGCGCGACGCGTCGATCTGCGGCCTCGGCCAGACCGCGAGCTCGGCGATCGAGAGCGCCCTCCGCCGTCCGGAGCTGGTGGCCCTGTGAGCGGCGACGGCCTCTCGATGGATCGCGACCCGGCCGGCGTCGGGAACGTCCCGCACGCCGGCGAGCCGCCGGCGGCGCAGCCGCTGACCGACATCCTCCTCCGTCCCGCGGCGCGGCCGAGCCGTCCGCCGCAGGCCCCGCCGACGCCGGTCCGCGCTCCCGTGGAGCTCACGATCGACGGCGTCCCCGTGAGCGTCCCCGCCGGCTCGACGATCCTCGACGCCTGCCGGGCCGAGGGCATCGACACCCCGACCCTGTGCTACCTCGAGAACCTGACCCCGGTCAACGTCTGCCGCGTCTGCGTCGTCGAGGTGACCGGCTCGCGGGTCCTCGTGCCGGCCTGCTCGCGCAAGGTCGAGGCCGGGATGGACGTGAAGACCGATTCAGAGCGGGTCCGCCACAGCCGGAAGATGGTCATGGAGTTCCTCGGCTCGTCGGTCGACCTGTCGACGGCGCCCGCGGCGCAGGGCTACATCGATCGGTACGAGGCCGATCCGGCGCGGTACGGCGCCGCCGACGCGGCCAGCGGCGTCCGGTGAGCGCGACACGCACGAGGCCGGCCACCACCACCCGCCGCCGGTCGACGCGGCCCAGACGGTCGCCCAGCCGGTCAAGGTCGACAACGATCTCTACGTCCGCGACTACTCGAAGTGCATCCTCTGCTACAAGTGCGTCGAGGCCTGCGGCGAGGACGCCCAGAACACGTTCGCGATCGCCGTGGCCGGGCGTGGCTTCGACGCCCGGATCTCGACCGAGTCGGCGGTCCCGCTGCCGGAGTCCGCCTGCGTGTACTGCGGCAACTGCATCGGCGTGTGCCCGACCGGCGCGCTGATGTTCAAGTCCGAGTTCGACATGCGGGCGGCCGGCACGTGGGACGAGAGCGGCCAGACCGTGACCGACACGATCTGCCCGTACTGCGGCGTCGGCTGCGCGCTCGAGCTCCATGTCCAGGACAACACGATCGTGACCGTCACGTCGCCCCTCGACTCGTCGGTCACCGAGGGCCATCTCTGCGTCAAGGGCCGGTTCGGGTTCCAGTTCGTGCAGAGTCGCGGGCCGCAGTCGGGACCCTGAGGCACCCGCTCGTCACGCGGCGCCGGCGCGAGCCGTCACGGACGCATGACCCCACATCCCCTGCGCCGCGCGGTCGCGCGGCTGTCTCTCGCCGCCGTCGGCGCGATCGCCCTCGTCGAGTGGCTGCTCGCGGTCACCGTCCCAGAAGGCGGTCCGCTCGGCGTCGTCCAGATCTTCGCCCCGCACCTGGCGATCCTTGGCCTCGTCGTCATCCCGATCGCGTTGATCGATCGGCGACCGGCCGCCGGCTGGGCCTCGGTCGCGCTGCTCCTGATCGCGATCGCCCGTTTCAGCGGCGACTGGGTCTCGCTGCCGCCGGCCGCGGCCGGCGGGGACGCAACCCGGATCGAGGTCATCACCTGGAATCTCGAGGTCGAGTCGCGCACCGGCGCGTCGTCGGCCGCCGTGCTCGAGTCGGTGTCCGGGGACGTCGTCGGCCTGCAGGAGCTCACGCCAGCGGCGGCCACGGCGATCGAGGCCGATCCCGACCTCCGGGCGCGGTTCCCCTACCGGGTCCTCGAGGCCCGGGCGAGCGTCCTCGGTCTGGGTCTGCTCAGTCGCTTCCCGATCCTGGACGCGACGTTCCGGCTCGATCCGGCCGTCCAGGAAGCGACCCTCGACCTCGGCGGCGGGCGTCTGCTCGCGATCGTCCACGCCCATCCGTTCCACGCCGAGATCGCGTCGCTCGGCGCGTCGCGCATCCCGGTCGGGCTGGACGTGGGCCAGCGGAACGCCGATCTCGACACGCTCCGCGGGCTCGTCGACGCGCGAATGGCGAGCGGCCTGCCGGTGCTCCTGCTCGGCGACCTGAACACGGCGACGTCGGAGCCGGCGTTCGACCGCCTGGTCCGAGGCCTGCGCGACGTCCACGGCCAGGTCGGGCTCGGGCCCGGCTGGACGTGGCGCCCGTTCCGGCCCGAGCGATCTCGGGCTCGCCCTGCTCCGGATCGACCACGTCATCACCTCGCCCGACATCGTGCCGATCGCGATCGACGAGACGTGCCCGGCCGCCGGCGACCACTGCGTCGTCCGGGCGACGGTGGCGATCCCTGCCGGCGGCTGATACCCCGGCGTCCGCGCGCGGGCGGCGATCGGCTCGTTGCCTCGCTGCCCCGCTCAGTCGAACGAGAGCAGGTCGTTCAGGTCGATCCGCTCGTCGTGGGCGTAGACGTTGAAGCCATCGCCGCGAAGAAACCCGACCAGCGTCACGCCCAGCCGGTCGGCCGCCTCGATCGCGAGGTCCGAGGGTGCGGACACGGCGCACACGATCGGCACGCCGGCCACGGCTGCCTTCTGGATGATCTCGAAGCTGACCCGGCCGCTGACCATCAGAATCCGGTCGTGGAGCGGCATCTCCTTCTCGAGCACCTGCGAGCCGACGAGCTTGTCCAGGGCGTTGTGGCGGCCGACGTCCTCGCGCAAGGCGAGGAGCTCGCCGGCGGGCGTGAACAGGCCGGCGGCGTGGAGGCCGCCGGTCTCGTCGAACGCCCGCTGTGCCGCCCGGAGCAGGTCGGGCAGGGCCAGGACGACCGAGCGCGACACGACCGGGCCGTCGGGGATCGGCGCCGAGCGGACCGTGATCTCGTCGAGCGACGCCTTGCCGCAGATCCCGCATGAGGCCGTCGCGACGAAGTGCCGCTCCGCGACCCGCGTCGCGTCGAAGGCGCGGCTCAGGTGGACCGTGATCTGATCGTCGGGCTGGTTCATCGCGGCGGGATCGCCGGTGGTCACGCGGAGGACCTCCGGCCCGTCGATCAGGCCCTCGGTGAGCAGGAAGCCGATCGCCAGCTCATCCTCGAAGCCCGGCGTGCGCATCGTGATCGCGACCGCGACGGGATCCTGACCGGGGCCGGCCGCCCGGATCTCCAGCGGCTCCTCACCGACGACGCGATCGGCCCGGAACTCGAGGGACGACCCGCGGACGGCGACGATCCGGGTCGTCGTCACGTGCCGCGTCGGGGGTGCGAGGGGTTCGTGGTTCACGCGTGGAGTGTAGGAGAGGCATGATCCGACCATGCCGGACATCTCGACACCCGACGACCGACGTCACTCCTTCCTCTCGGCCGCCCGCACCGCCACGCTGGCCACGCTCGCGCCGTCCGGCCGGCCGCGCCTGGTCCCGATCTGCTTCGTGGTCGGGCCGGACGCGCCGGACGGTCGGGCCCGCCTCTACAGCCCGCTCGACGACAAGCCGAAGCAGAGCGACGACCCGCACGAGCTCGCCCGGGTCCGGGACATCCTCGTCCTGCCGGAGGCCACGCTCCTGATCGACCGCTGGGCCGAGGACTGGACGCGCCTTGGGTGGATCCGGCTCGACACGCGGGCGGAGATGCTCGAGCCCGAGCCGCACGAGCTCGCGGAGCACGCCGCGGCGGTCGACGCGCTCCGCGCGAAGTACCCGCAGTACGCCACGCATCGCCTCGAGGACCGCCCGATCCTGCGCTTCACGGTGATCCGGTCGGTGTCGTGGGGGAGCCTGGACGCCGACTGACGGGGCCCCGTACCGCCCTGGGCGCCGCCATCAGCGATCGAGGAACAACGCCTCGGCATGCGGTCGCAGGCAGTGGGTCGAGCTCATCGCCTGGTGGTAGCCGCCGGCGTTCAGCAACGCGACGATGTCCCCCTCGGCGACCGGCGCCAGGTCGTAGTCCTCCGCGAACAGGTCGCCCGCCTCGTTGATGTGACCGGCCACCGTGACGCGCTGGGTGCGCGCGGCGTCGGCTGACCGGCAGACGACGAGCTCCTGGGCGTACTTGTAGATGAAGTGCGAGCAGTTCACGTTCCAGCCCACATCGAGCCCGACGAACGTCGTCCCGCCCCGCTCCTCGACCGTCACGACCTCGGCCAGGAGAATCGCCGTGTCCTTGGCGAGGTAGTCCCCGGGCTCGCAGCCGACCGCGACGTCGAGCCCGCCGAGCTGGCGGGCGATCGCGGCCGCGTAGGCGTCGAGGTCGATCGGCGTCTCGTCGGCCCGGGCGGGCACGCCGAGTCCGCCCCCGACGTTGGTCTCGGCGATCGGGTGACCGTCGGCGATCAGGCGCCGCACGATCGGGACGACCCGGGCCAGTGCCGCCTCGAACGCCGGGAGCCCATCGGCCAGCCAGCCTGAGCCGGCATGGAGATGGATCGTGTCGATCGCCAGCCCATGACGCCCGGCAACCGCCACCGCCTCCGTGACCCGGTCCTCGTAGATCCCGAACTTCGTCGGGCGGACGCCGCTGTACGCGAGCTTCTCGTTGTAGCCCGCGCCGACTCCGGGGTTGATCCGCAGCCCGATCGGCCGCGGCGGCAGGCCGAGCGCCGCCAGCCGACGCCCAAGTCGCTCCACCTGGCTGACGGCGTCGAGGTTGAGGTGGACGTCGTGGGTCAGGATCGCGTCGAGGTCGCGATCGGACAGGTTGGTCGCGGTGACGCTGATCTCCGACGGTGGCCAACCGCACTCGATCGCCCGGAGGACCTCGCCGGGCGAGCAGGCATCGATCCCGACCGATGGCCGGAGGACCTCCAGGGCCCGCGGGTCGGGGTTGGCCTTGAGGGCGAAGCGGAGCCGGTGGCGGAGTCCGGCCCCGCGCAGCGCGGCGTGGATCCGCTCGGCGTTCTCGGCGAACCGCCGGCGGTCGTAGACGAAGAGCGGGGTCCCGTGCTCGCGGGCGAGCGCCTCGGCGTCGTCGCCGGCGATCGTCAGGCGGCCGTCAACGACCTCCAGGCCCGGCCGATCCCACCATGGCGCAGTGGCGGCTCTGGGCGGATCGCCTGGATCGGCCGTCTCGACCGTCACGCCCCTGCTGGATGGGTATGGTGGCGGTGTTGTCCGGTCGCGGGCTTCCAGCGATCCGGCCCGACCTCGACGGTGGCCCCGATCTCCTCGAGCATCCGCCGCGACACCTCTGCGATCTCTTCGATCGCCGCATCGAAGGCGGCGCTGTTGCGCTGGGACGGCGTTCGGTAGCCGCTGACCTTGCGGACGAACTGGCGGGCGGCCGCCTCGATCTCACCGGTCGTCGCCGGCTCGTCCGGACGGCGTAGGACCTTGATGCTTCGACACATGTGCCGAGAGTACCGCGTTCCGGCCCGGGGCTTCGCGCGCGGGCACGCGGACCTGCACGCGCCCGGGGGGCAGCGCCGCACACCGGACCGGCCGCGATCCGTCCCTGCGACCAGCCGCGGTGGCTGTTCGACTCGGCCGGGCTGCTCGCGATCCCGACAGTCGAGTCATGGCCACGGCCACGATCGGCTCGACCATCCAGACCGGCGTCCGGGCGGTCGTCGGAGGGGAGGGCCGCTGGTCCAAGGCCGCGAAGAACGCGGTCATCCACCTCGAGCGCTACCTGGCATCGCACGCCGAGGCGGAATTGGAGGGCTTCCACTCCCCAGCGGGCGCACGGGCCGGATCGGGACGCGGATGCCGCCCCCTCCGGACATGGCGAAGCGCCGCCATCGGGCGGTGCCTCGCCGCTTGAGCAGCGCGGGAATGATCGGACCGGGCCCCGGTGTCGGGACGGTCCGAGTCAGCGAGCTACGGGAGCTTCCAGAGAACGGTGCCGGTGTAGCAATGGTCCAGGGCCAGGCACAGGCCGCCGGTCAGGTCCCACTGCCGGCCCGAGACATACGGTCCACGATCGACCACCTTCGTGGTGACCGTGCGGCCGTTGGCCGGGTTGCGGAAGGTGACCTTGGTTCCACACGGAAGGGTCCGGTGGGCCACGCCGACGAGGGTCTTCGTCATCGCGTAACCGCACGCGGTCCGATTCCCGTAGAACCCGGGGCCGTACCACGACACGTTCGCGTCGCGATGCCACTGCGGGATCGCCACGGACCCGACGGGCGCGTCGGGCTGGATCCGTGCCGCATCGGGACGGCCTGCCGGGGCAGGCCGCTCGTCCGGGTCGAGCAGGACCGTTGTATCGCTGAGCGCACCGTCAGACCGGTACGCGGGATCGAGTGAGTAAGTCATCGCAGCTGTCCCGTCGATCGACACCGCGTCCACACCTCGGAAGAGGGTCGCGTCGATCGAAGCGTCAGGGCTGGGGCCCTGGGATCCAACGGATCCGGGGACGGCGGCCGCGGCGAGCACGGCGATGAGCGCCATACCCGCGACGACTCTGGGGCGTCGCACGTCCAAGGAACCTTAGCGCAAGTGTCTCGTTTCTGCCGGCGACGCCACGCTCCGGAGTGTTGCGTGTGCGTGACAACGACGAATCTGGACGCCAGGAAATGTGGATAAGTGTCCCAAATCTCGGCGGAATCGCCGCTCCCGGACCCTCCGCCCGACTGCGTCTCTCGGGCCGGCGACCCGGTGGCGTGGACGACCCGACGGGCCCGCTCCGTGCCAGACTTCGAGGATCATGCCGACCCGCACCGTCACCGTCGACGGCCCCCTCGACCTGCGCCGGACCCTATCGATCCATCTCCGCGGCAGCGGCGACCCGTCGATGCGGATCGTGGCCGGGCGCATCGTCCGGGCGACGCGGACCGCGGACGGCCCGGCGACGCTCGCGATCGTCCAGGACGCCGCCGCCGGCCGGGTCGACGCCGAAGCGTGGGGACCAGGGGGCGATCGGGCCCTCGACAGCCTGCCCGCCCTGATCGGGCTCGAGGACGACCGGTCAGGGTTCGAGCCCCGCCACCATCCGCTCGTCGCCGAGCTGGATCGGCGTCACCGTGGAATCCGGCTCGGGCGGAGCGGGGCGGTCATCGAGGCCCTGGTCCCGGCGATCCTCGAGCAGAAGGTGACCGGCACCGAGGCGTGGCGCGGGCTGCGCGGCCTGGTCCGCGGCTGGGGCGAGCCTGCGCCGGGGCCGTTCGGGCTTCGGCTCCTGCCGGAGCCTGCCGCGATCGCGGCGATCCCCTACCACGCGTTCCACCCGATCGGGGTGGAGCGGCGCCGAGCCGACCTCGTCCGGCGGGTCGCCGACCGGGCGATCAGGTTCGAGGAGGTGCTGGGCCTGGCCCGCGACGCGGCCTACTTGCGGCTGACCGCCGTGCCGGGCATCGGACCATGGACCGCGGCCGAGGTGATGCTCCGGGCCGCCGGCGATCCCGACGCCGTGAGCGTCGGGGACTTCCACCTGAAGAATCTCGTCGCCTTCAGCCTGGCCGGCGAGATTCGCGGAACGGACGAGCGGATGCTCGAGCTGCTCGAGCCGTGGCGCGGACACCGGGCCCGCGTGATCCGGCTCCTCGAGACGAGCGGCCTCCGGCCACCGGCCTTCGGTCCGCGCTACGCGCCGCGGTCGATCGCGGCGATCTGACCGGTGTGGAAGCCCTCGACCAGGGCAGCGCCCGCGACTCGCATCCGGCGCCGCGCCAGCCGCCCGACGCGGCGGAGCTTGGGTCCTCAACCCAGGAGGCGCCCGATCCAGAGGCCGCCGACGACGGCGATCACGCCGAGCACGACGGAGCCCGCAAGGTTTGCCACAGCCAGGATCTGCAGGCCGTCCTCGGCCAGCCGCCAGCTGTCGAGCATGAGGGTCGAGAAGGTCGTGTACGCGCCGAGGAAGCCGACGATCACGGGGGCACGCAGCTCAGACGGCAGCAGCCCGCGCTCCAGGATGATGGCCGCTACGAGGCCCAGCGCGAACGTACCGCTCACGTTCACGACCAAGATCCCGAGCGGGAACGAACCCGAAACCCTCTCCCCGACGGCACCGTCGACGACATACCGTGTCACGGCACCCGCCGCGCCGCCGATTGCGATCAAGACGAGGGTCACGCCAACCAGCATCGAGGCCACCGGATCGCACGTCAATTGGCGGTCCCGGTCGAGGTCGCGAGGGCATGGCCCGGGTCAGGTCTGCGCTGTTGCGGGTCGGCTACCGCTTCGTCGGGTCGCCGAGCGCCGCGTTCAGCTCGATCGCCTGGCGAACGAAGCTCCGAATCGCCTCATCCGGCGGAATGTCGCCGTTCCGGAGCCGGAGATGCTTCATCCGCGTGCCGTCGCCCGTCAGGAGGCCGTCGGGATCGTCCAGGTCGGCGCCCCGCCAGAACCCGAGGTTGACCTGGTTCGCGAAGGCCTTGGCATGGATCGCCGGCCCATTCGACGACCAGACGGGCTGACCCCATTTGACCGCTTCGACGGCGTCCGGGGCAGCCTCGCGCACGAGCTCCCGGAGCCGCTCCAGGACGTTCCCGCGCCAGTCCGGGAAGCCTGCGACATACTCGTCGACGGTACGTCCTGCCATGGCAATCCTCCCGATCTCGTCGAACCAAGCGTAGCGGTTCCAGCTGAGGAGACAACCCAATGGCCAAGCGAGCGACGCCGACCTTCAGCAAGTCGCCGGCCGAGCTGATCGAGCGATTTGCGATCGTCCTCGACGGCTATCCGGATGCCACCCGCAGAAAGATGTTCGGCTACCCGGCGGCGTTCGTCGGCGGCAACATGGCGACCGGCCTGTTCGCCGACCAGTGGGTCGTCCGCCTGCCCGATGCCGAGATCGAGCCGGCGAAGGCGGCCGGAGCATCCTCGTTCGAGCCGATGCCCGGCAAGCCGATGAAGTCGTTCGTGGTCATCCCGACGGCCGACGTCGCCGACGACGCCGCGATCCGGCGCTGGGTCGAGCGTGGGCTTGACCACGCGGGGTCGATGCCGGCCAAGACGTAGCCCGGACAACGACTCGAGCCAGGGCGCGAACGCCTACTTCAGCTGCTCGGCCACAGCCGTCGCGATCTCGATGTCCGAGGTGTCGATCACGATCACCGAGTCGTCGATGGCGTAGACGTACTCGATCGTCTGGTCGTCGCCGTAGTCGACCTTGGTGACCTCCTTGCCGCCGAGCGTGACGGTCGAAGTCGTCACGCCCTCGGCATCGGCCGACAGCCAGGTCTCGAGGATCGCCAACCGGAGCTTCGCCAGGTCCGCCCTCGGCAGGCGGAAGGCGATGATCTGGAGGTCGAGCGCCCCGCTCCCGTCGTAGGCCTGCGCCACCTGGAGCTGGTCGAACGTCGAGCCCATGGCGCGAACCCGTGCGGCCAGGGCGCGCGAGCTCGGCTCGCCGCCGAAGATCTCGCTGGCGGGCGTGCTCTCGATGGTGAGCGCGATCGTCGCGGGCGGCGAGGCGGTGGACGTGCTGTCCGCGATGGATGTCGGCAGCAACGCCTCGAGCTCGGGCGCGAACGGCGATGCGGAGGGTTCGACCACCCCGACGTCGTCGGATCCGAGCGGGTCAGGGCTCGAGTCATCGGGCGGGGCGATGTCCGGCTTGCCCGCCGCGGCTTCGTCGCCCATCGCCGTCGCGAGTGCGACGGTGATCGCATCGAGCTCCGAAGGGCTCGCGGTCCCGGCGTCGGCGACCTGGCCGACCAGTCCGCCGACGCGGAACAGGGTCGTGACGGAGTTCGTCTGCGGGTTCTCGACGTCGTAGGCGTCGCCCGCCGACGTCCGGTCCCGCACGATCGAGCTGGCGCTGTCGGCGGCCGTCTTGTTTGCGGCAAGGGCGGCGGCAGCGGCGTCGCCGTAGCACGTGACGCTGGCGTAGACGACCGGCTGATTGGCGCTCGCGTCGGCCGGAATGGGGCCGAGGATCGAGATCGTCATCCCGTTGGCGTTGAGGTCGGTCGAGCCGAGGGTCCAGTCTGCCGGCAGGTCGTTCGACTTCGGGATCGCGCTCCAGGCCGCCGTCCGGCACGCCGTCAGATCGCCGCCACCACCGAGCACGGCGAAGCCGAGCGCTCCGGCGGCCAGCACGACGGCGAGCAGCGCCAGCCACGGTGCGGCGTCGGCCAGGAACCCGGCGCGGGGCTCGTCGAAATCGTCATCGCGGATCGGGCTGGGCGGTCGCTCGTGGAGTCCGCTCGGGCGGGTCGCCGTGCGACGCGGGCTGGTCCGTCGGGTGGGCATCTGGCCTCACGGTCCGGACGGCCGCTGAGAGCCGTCTGAGATGGGTCGACTCGAAGGTCGGCCGGTGAAGTTGGTCGGGGCGGCGGGATTCGAACCCACGACCTTATCGTCCCGAACGATACGCGCTACCAAGCTGCGCCACGCCCCGACCGGATGCCCGTTGTCTCAGGGCGAGCGCATGATAGCAGACGCCCGGTCGCGGGCCGTCGGATCACATGTCGCCGAGCGGCGTCGAGGCCACGCGCCGGGCGGGCTCCCGGATCGGTACGACGGCGAGCGCCGCGAGGGCGAACGAGATCGCCATGAGCCAGAACACGAGCGGCAGTCCCGCCTGGTCGCCGAGGATGTCGATCAGCGCTCCGTACAGGGCGGTCCACAGCGATCCGACGCCGAACGCCAGCGTGAAGTACAGGGCGAACGACGTGTCGCGCACCGTCGGCGGCGCGATGTCGGCGAGGAGCGCCTGGAGCTGAGGCGACTCCGCGAAGCTGAACAGACCCATCAGCAGGATCCCGAGCCAGAGCAGGGCGAGCGACGATCCCGCGAGCAGGAAGACGGCGAACGCGATGGCGCCGCCGAGGTAGACACCGATGATGACCGGCCGCCGCCCGACCCGGTCGGACAGCCAGCCGGCGATGAGCGGCATCGGCACCGACAGGACGATCAGCCCGCCGTACATGAGGTCCGTCGTGGAGCTGGGCAGGCCGATGACGCTCGTCAGGTACAGCAGCGCGAACAGGTTGACGACGCCGAGTCCGCGACCGCCGCCGCCGAGCACCGACGCGAGATAGATCCAGCGATGATCCGAATCGCGGAGCACCGTCCGGAACGCATCCCGAACGCTGCCGTGCGCCACCGCCTCGCGCCGATCGACGCCGCTCTCGCGCACGAACAACAGGATGGCCAGTGCGATCAGCACCGCCGGCACGCCGAACACGACGACGACCCAGCGCCACCCGATCGTCGCGATCAGGCCGGCCCCGACGAGGGCCACGACGACGGTCCCGACGTTGCCGCCGCTGATGTGGGCGCTGATCGCGAAGCCTCGACGTGACTCCGGGTACTGCTCGGCGAGGAGGCCGTTGCCGACCGGATGCTGCGGCGATCCGCCGATCCGCGACACGGCGCTCACGACCGCGAACGGCAGGAAGCTCTGCGTCAGGCCCTGGGCCGCGAACCCGGCGCCGAACAGGATCCCGCCGGTCCCGAGCAGCGTCCGCCGCGACACGATCCGGGTCAGCTTCGCGAAGCTGAGCTGGACCACGCCGCTGGCGAACGCGCCGATGGCGGCGAGGTAGGCCACCTGCGACTCGGTCACGCCGAACTCCGCGATGATCCGGAGGTAGATCAGTGGCAGGAGCACCGCCTGGGCATGGTTCACCGCGTGCGCGATCGACAGCAGCCAGAGCGTGAGGTCGGGGTTGATCGGGCGCGCGGGAGCGGCCGCGGGGGCTGGGGGAGCCGGGTTCATCGCGCCCCATCGTGCCCGATCGCGCCCGGGCCGGTGGGCTGCGCCCGCACGTTGCGCCGGCTCCCCGTTTCCGGCATCGTTGGCGGGCTCCCGTCATCGTCCGGTCCGCCGCCCCGATGCGGTCACCGTCATCGGGCGGTCCGCCCACCCGCCCGCCCTCGCGCCACGCGGCCGCACTCTCACGAGGTCCTGATGCCGACCGTCCTGATCGTCGACGACGAACAGCACATCCGACTCCTCATCGAGCAGACGCTCGAGGACCTCGAGGATGAGGGCGTCGAGCTCCAGACCGCGTCCGACGGCGAGATGGCGATCGACGTCGTGCGGAACCATCGCCCCGAGCTCGTCTTCCTCGACGTGATGATGCCGAAGATGAACGGCTTCGAGGTCTGTCGCGCGATCAAGGACGACCTGGGTCTGGCCGGCACGACCGTCGTCATGCTCACCGCGAAGGGCCAGGCCTACGACCGCGAGCAGGGCCTGGCGGCGGGCGCCGACCGCTACCTGACAAAGCCGTTCGATCCGGATGAGCTCCTCGACATCGCCCGCGCCGCGCTCGGGCTGGGAGCTGCTCGCTGATGGAGCTCGATCTCGCGCGCCTCATCGTCCGCCACCGTCACGTGGCGCCGATGCTCTCCGCGCTCCTGTCCGGGACGAATGCCGGGATCCGGATCCGCGACGAGGCGGGCACGGTGATCCTCGAGCGCGAGTCGACCGGGATCGGCTTCGAGAAGTTCCCGATCACGGTCGAGGGCCGGACCGTCGGCTGGGTCGAAGGCGACCGGACGGGCCGAGCGATCGCCGCGGTGCTGTCATATGCCGTTGCCCGCGAGATGGACAAGCGCAGCCTCGCCCGCGAGGCCCTCGATCGATATCGCGAGCTCAACCTCGTCTACGAGCTGGCCGACCGCCTGAGTGGCGAGCTCGACGTCGACGCGGTCGGGCGGATCGTGGTCGCGGAGGCGTCGCGCCTGCCGGCCGGCGGCTCGGGATTCCTGCTCCTGATCGACGACGGCGGCGGCGCGCTGCGGGCCGTCGGCGACGGCGAGGGCCCGGACCTGTCCCGGACCGCGGTCCGCGACGGGATCCTCGGAGCGATCGCCGGATCGGCCGTCGCCGAGGAGGTCAACGACGTCGCCGCGGATCCACGGGCATCCGGCGCGGAGCGTGCCCTGGCGTCGCTCATCGCCGCACCGGTCGTGGCGCGCGGGCGAACGCTCGGCGTCCTCGGGGCCGGGTCGCCGGCGCGGATCGAGTACCGGGCCGCCGATCTCAAGCTCCTTGCCGCGATCGCCGCGATCGCCGGCCCGGCGCTCGCCCAGACCGGTTCGCACGGCGGCGCGGTCGCGGGCTCGCCCGAGACGTCCGGCGTCCGGGCCGGCTGACGGTCGACCGGACCGACGACCCGTGGTGAGCCACCGCCCGGGTCGGCCGCACGACGCGCTTCGTCTGCCGGCGGCCTGACCGATGCCCCGGCTGCGGATCCCGCCGCTCGAGCTGCTCGCCGGCGTCGGCGGCTCGCTGGCGGTCCTCGCCGTCCTCCTCGCCCGGCCACCCGGCTGGGAGGCCGTCGCGATCGTCGGCGCGACCCTGTTGCCGGCCGGCCTCGTCCTGTACGGCGCCGCGGCCGCCCGCCGCGCGCGGGAGACGGCCGCGGAGCGAACGCTCGTCGACGTCCAGCGGACCGCCCTCGTCCGCGAGGCAGCCGAGACGACCCTCTCACGCGCGGAGCTCCAGCGCCGCCTCACCGAGCTGGTCGCGCTCAACGAGCTCGCGGCGGGCCTCAGCTCGACCCTCGATCTCGACGAGCTCCTCGGCCGGGCGCTCGACGCCGTGGTTCACCGCCTGCCGTTCGACCGGGCGTTGATCCTCCTCGTCGAGCCAGCGGCGAACGTGCTGACCGGCGGCCGGGCGATCGGCGGCAGCACCGAGACGGCCGCCCTCGTCGGGCAGGTCCACCTGAGCCTGACCGAGACGCGCTCGACCCTCGTCCAACTGGCGCTCGCCGACGGCCCGATGGTCTTCCGCGACATCGACGCGGACCCGTACGAGCCGAACCGGCTCTTCGCCCGGGCGCTCGAGGTGACCTCGTTCCTGGGCACGCCGCTCGTCACCAACGGGCGGACGGTCGGCGTCCTCGCGGTCGACAACCGGCTGTCGGGCCGGGAGCTCGAGCGGTCGATGGGGCCGCTCCTGTTCACCGTCGGCAGCCTCGTCGCGGCCGCGATCGAGAACGCCCGCCTGTACGCCGAGATCGAGGAGCAGAACCGGGAGCTCGAGGCGCGGGTCGCGATGCGGACAGCCCAGCTCGCCGACGCGACCGAGGAAGCGGTCGCGGCGCGGGCTGCCGCCGAGGCCGCGAGCGCCACAAAGAGCACCTTCCTCGCCAGCGTCAGCCACGAGCTCCGGACGCCGCTCACGTCCGTGGTCGGCTTCACGAAGCTCGTCCGCAAGCGATTCGAGGAGATCGTGACGCCGGCTCTCGCCGGGCTGCCGGACGGCGGTGTCGCGGCCGACCCGAAGCTCGAGCGGGCCGTCCGCCAGATCGGCGAGAACCTCGCGATCATGGCCTCGGAGGGCGAACGCCTGAGCGCGATGATCAACGACGTCCTCGACCTCCAGAAGATCGAGGCCGGCCGGATGGAGTTCCGGCGCGAGCCGGTGGACCTGCTGGCGGTCGTCGACCAGTCGATCGCGGCCACGTCCGCCCTGTTCGCGACGACCGGCCTCGAGCTGATCCGCGAGGCGCCGGCGACGGTCACGGTCGTGCTGGGCGACCATTACCGGCTGATCCAGGTCGTGATCAACCTGCTGTCCAACGCGGTCAAGTTCACGGCCAGCGGGTCGGTCACCGTTCGGGTCGTGGTCGAGCCCGACGAGGTCCTGGTCGGCGTGATCGACACCGGGGCGGGCATCGCGCCCGACGATCAGGCGCGGGTCTTCGAGGCCTTCGCCCAGGCCGGGGACTCGCTGACCGACAAGCCCCGTGGGACCGGCCTCGGCCTGCCGATCTCGCGGGAGATCGTCGAGGAGCACGGTGGCCGGCTGACGCTCGAGAGCGAGGTCGGGGTGGGCTCGGCCTTCGTGTTCAGCCTGCCGGTCGCGGCACCGGACGCGGTGCCGCCGGCCGACCCGGGCGACCCAGCCACCGTCGCGGCCGGGTCCGTGGTGGACGCCGGTTGATCCAGCGCCGGCTCGGCATCGACGGTCCGGAGCTGCCGGTCGTCGGGGCCGGCACGTGGCGGGTCTTCGATCTCGAACCGGGCCGCCAGGCGACGGCAGACGCGGTGGTCGGAGCCTCCCTCGGCGCAGGCGTTCGGGTCTTCGACAGCTCGCCGATGTACGGCCGGGCGGAGCAGGTCCTGTCAGCCGCGCTCGGGGATCGCCGGCCGGAAGCATTCGTCGCCACGAAGGTCTGGACCGCATCGGTCGAGGACGGCCGGGGCCACGTCGCTCGTCAGCTCGACTGGTTCGGCGCTCGGATCGACCTGCTCCAGATCCACAACCTGGTCGCCTGGCGTGATCACCTGCCGTGGCTCGAGGCGGAGCGGGATGCCGGCCGGATCGGCGCGATCGGGGTGACCCATTTCAGCTCGTCCGCCCTCGACGAGATCGAGGTCGCGATGCGAACCGGCCGGATCCAGGCGATCCAGGTTCCGGTCAACCCGCTCGAGCGCTCCGCTGAGCGACGGATCCTGCCCGTGGCCGAGGAGCTCGGGCTTGGCGTCGTCGCGATGCGGCCGTTCGGTGAGGGCGGCCTTCTCGGCCGGCCGTTCCCGGCGGAGCTCCAAGCGGCGGGTCTGGAGTCGTGGACGGAGGCGCTCCTCCGCTGGACCCTGTCCGATCCGCGGGTGACCGTGGCGATCCCGGCGACCCGCTCCGTGGAGCATGCGCTGGCGAACGCCGAGGTCGGCAACGGGCCATGGCTCCACCCCGACGTCCGCGAGCTGGTCGCCCGTCTCGCCGATCGCGCGTAGTGGCGGCGACCCCGAACGCGTTCCGGTTCAGCCGGGGATCCGCGTCGCCGGCGTGAGGCGATCGAACGGGATCGCGGCCGCACCGAAGGCTGTCGTCACGGTCTCCGCGGTGGCGGCCTCGACGTACCACAGGCAGACCTCGTCGGGCGGGGCGACGATCGTCTCGATGACCGCCGCCCCGCAGGCGAGGAGCGCCTTCGTGGCCGCCTCGGCCGCGTCGAAGGTCACGCCCGGCCAGAACCGCTCGACGAGAAAGCTGGCCACTACCCGCCCGCCTGATCGAGGATCGTCTCGATCGCGTCGACGATCGCGTCCGGTCGCATCCCCGGCAGGTCATGGTCGCTGTCGGGGATGACCTCGAACGTGCCCTTCGTCGACTCGGCGGCGAGCGCGGCCTGACCGTCGTGCCAGATCCGATCGAACGTCGTCCGGAGGTCGGCGGGCAGATCCGCCCAGTTCCTGCTCGTCAGCCCGGCCGACAGGACGACCAGCGGGCGGTCGCCGACCAGCGGGGCCTTCGGGTCGAGCACCGCGTTCACCTCCTTCGCGGCGGAGCGGAGGTCGAGGTGCTCGTCGTTCAAGGCCGGGTCCTGTTCGAACGTCGCCAGCTCGTCCCGGTTGACGGCAACCGCCGTCGGCTCACCCGCCGCGGCGGGCGGCAGAGCGGCCAGCCACCCAGCGCTGACCTTCGGGCCGCGGGGGTCGGCCATCACGAGCCCGACGACGTCGTCGAGATGGCGGCTCGCGAACAGGGCCGCGTGCCAGGCGCCGATGGAGTGGGTCACGAGCAGGAAGGGCCCGTCCAGGTCGGCCGCCTCGATGAGGCGGTCGAGGTCGTCGACCTGGTCGGCCAGCGTCCGCGACGCCTCGGGGGCCGCCGGGCTGAGGTAGGTGCCGGCCCGGTCGTAGGAGCAGATCCGGGTCCGGTTCGCGAGCGCGTGCACCAGGCTGTTCCACGTCCGGGAGTCACCGCCCAGTCCCGCCTCGCCCAGGATCGTCGGGCTCCCCGCCGGCGCGGTGCCAACGCAGAACAGATGGAGGGTCCGGCCGCCGACGTCGATGTCAGCCGTGCGCTGGACCGGCTCGCTGGACGATCCTGCGATCGGTGAGGCGGCCACTTCCGAGGCGATCGCGCTGGGCCCGGCCGTGGCGGTGACGGGCGTCACGGGCGAGCTGGCGGACGGTTGGCCCCCGGAGCTGCATCCCGCGAGGAGGCCGACGACGAGGGCTGCGGCGGCGCACGTGGCTGAACACGAGCGTGACATGGCGTTCTCCCGAGAGCGGATGGGCGTCGGTCCGACCGTACCGACCCCGGCCCGCCGTTCAAACGGGGGAATCCCGCTCCGATGAGGGCTCGCCGCCCGGCTGATCCTTGAGCCACGCCCCGAGCTCCGCCCGGGATCGGATCCCGAGCTTGCCGTAGACGCGGGCCAGGACGCCTTCGACGCTCTTTGGCGTCAGGAACGCGGCCTCCCCGACCTCGCGGTTCGTCAGGCCGCGGGCAGCGAGCCGGGCGACGGCATCCTCCGTTTCGGTCAGGGCGTCGGTCGCGGGGGCTCGTCGGCCGATCCGGGCGAGCTCGGCATCCGCGATGTCCACCCAGCGCGCGGCACCCAGGCCGGCAAATCCAGCACGGGCGCGGTCGAGGTGGATGGACGCGGAGCGACGCGCCTTCCGGCGGCGGTCGAGTCGTCCGGCCAGGAGGGCGATCCGCGCCAGCTCGAACGGCATGCGGAGCGCTTCGGCATGGCGCAGCGCGTCACCGGCTGCCGCGGCCGCCGACTCGACGTCGCCGTCCGCGGCCGCCAGGAGCGCCCGGCCGCGAGCGAGATTTGCCGCGACCCATGCCCGCGGCACGGTCCGGGCGCGGATCTCCAGCTCCGCGACGACCGCCCGGACTCGAGCCAGCTCGCCGTTGGCGGCGGCGGCCTCGAGAAGGTCGCCGATCATCCGGGTGCAGGCCGTCTCGACCTGACCGGTGACGACGAGGCGATCAAAGAGGGGGCCGAGCCGGAGGATCGCCTCGTCCGGTCGGCGGCGGGTCAGGGCAATGAGCCCGAGGGCCGCCAGGTGGCGACCGGCCAGCCAGTCGTCCTCGACCAGCGCCAGGCCCGCGAGGGCAGCGGCCTCGGCATCGTCGAGATCGCCGCGAACCGCAGCGATCGCCGCCCGCGCTCCGAGCGCGACACTCCGGTTCTGAGCGGACCCGCCCGTCTGCTCGGCGTAGGCTTGGGCGTCCGAAGCGTGACGCTCCGCGGCAGCCATGTCGCCGAGCCAGAGCTCCGTCACGGCCAGGTCGGCCGCCCCGATCGGCGTCGGCCGCTCGTGCCCGCGCTCGAGATCTCGCTGAAGGTCGGCAGACTGCCGCTCGCGGGCTCGCTCGTGCTCATCGAGATCGCTCCACCACTGCCAGACGAGCGCGTGGGCGCGCAGGCTCTCTGCCGGCTCGTCGCCATCCGGTGTGCGGCGCGGTTCCGGGGCGAGAAGGCCGATGGCGCGCGCGACGGCGTCGTGGTCGATCCCGATCCCGGCCGCGAGCCGGAGCGACGCCCGCTGGAGCAGGGCACACGCCAGGAGGTCGGGGTCGGGATCCTTGCCCGGGCCGGCGCGGTCGGCGAGGTCGGCGAGTGCAGCGTCGATCTCGGCGAGAGCGCCGGCGGCCCCGAGGAGCTCGACCTCGGACGCGATCCTGAGCCGGAGTCGGGCGCGGAGGTTCGGCGCGACGGCCTCGGCCAGCGCATCGCGGCAGGCGGCGACGACCGCGGCCGCTCCCTCGGCCCAACCGACGATCTGGGCGAGGTGGAGCATGGCCTCCGCACGCCGATCGCCGCGGGCGATCGCCGGGATCGCGGCCTCCAGCATGCTGCGAGCCCGATCGATCTCGCCCGAGTCCGCCCGCCACGCCGCGGCCCGCGTGATCCGGGCGGCCCAGGCCTCGTTCGCGCCGGACGGCGTCAGGGCTGCGGCTCGCTCCATCCAGTCGGCGGCCATGCCCGTCGCCCCGCGGTCGCGTGCCGCTACCGCCGCCGCGGCCAGAGTCGCGCTCACCTCGTCCGACGGATCGATGGCGGCCAGCGCCGTGTGCCGGCCGCGCTCCTCGATCGTGCTCGCCCGTTCGGCGAGGCGGGCGTGGATCCGTCGTCGCTCCTCGGACGGAACCGCTGCCAGCGCCGCCGAGGCGATCAGCGGATGCGGAAACCGGAGGCGACCGTTGGGTTCGACGGCGAGCAGGCCCGCGCCGACGGCCCCGTCGATGGCCCGGGCTGCCGCGGCCGGGCCGATCGTCCCGCCGGCCGTGACCGATGACGTCGTCGGTGCGGGCAACACCGCAGCGAGGAGGAGCACCTGGCCGACCGCTGGCGCTTCACGTCCGATCCGCTGCCGAAGAAGCGCGCCCGTGTCGGCCGGGAGCGGCATCGGCTCGCCGGGGAGCGGCCAGCGCTCGAGCCGAGCGAGCGCCCCCGCCAGCTCCAGCGCGAGCAACGGGTTTCCCCCTGACTCGGCCGCGAGCCGCGCGAGCTGCACGCGGGTGAGTGCGCTTCCGACCCGCTCGAGCACGAGGTGATGGAGGAGCGCGAGGCTGACCGGGCCGACCTCGAGGATCGCGCCCCCGGGCGGGCGAGTCAGGGCCCGGCTGAAAGCGGAGTCCGATCCGTCGTCCGCCGTGCGGGCGGCGGCGAGGACCGCAATCGGCTGGTCCACCAGCCGGCGGAATGCGAAGTCGAGCGCGGCGGCGGAGGCGCCGTCGACCCATTGGGCATCGTCGATCGCCAGGAGCACCGGGCGTTCGCCGGCGAGCCGGTCGAGCACGGACAGAACGGCCGTGCCGAGGGTGCGCGGGTCGTGGCCGCCGGTCGGTCGGCGGCGGAGGAGCGCCGCGTCGATGGCGTCTCGCTGCGGACCCGGCAGGTCCCGGACGACCCGTTCGGGGACCGGACCGAGCAGATCCGTCAGCGTCACGAGCGGCAGGTCGACCTCGCTCTCCGACGCGCGCGTCGCCAGAACCACGCGCTCCGGGTCCGCCCGGGCCGCGGCGACCCCGTGCTCCCAGAGGACCGATTTCCCCATCCCGGCCAGGCCGCGCAGGACCAGCCGTCCCGATGGACGGCGCGGATCCGCGAGGAACGCCGCGATCGTCGCGAGCTCGGCGGCGCGACCGAGGACGCTCACCATCGCGCGAGTCTATCGGCCGGCGGCGCCGGCCCCGAGCCTCAATACGCGAACAGCAGCTCGCGGTACTTCGGCAGCGGCCAGAGCTCGTCCGAGACGTGGGTCTCGAGCTCGTCGGCGACCTCGCGCAGGGTGCCTTGGGCCGGGATCACGTGATCCACGAAGGCTCGAGCCTCCGCTTCGACGGTACCCGCCTCGTGCGCCTCGTGCTGGGCATGCTCGAGGGCGTCCGATCGCGGCGACGAGCCGGTCGATCAGGCCACCGACCCGGTCGCACACCGCAGCCACGCCGCGCGACGCCCCGGACGCGCCCGCCACCGACAGCTCGCCGAGATAGCGAGCCGCCGCGGGCAGGATCAGGGTCCGAGCGATGTCGAGGGCACAGCTGGCCTCGATGTTCGAGACCTTGACGTAGTGCTCCCACGCGATGTCGACCCGCGACGCGAGCTCGCGCTCGGACAGGACGCCGAACGACGAGAAGAGCTTCTTCGCCTTCGAGGTCGCAAGCGCGGGCAACGCATCGACCGTCGTCTTGTTGTTCGGAAGGCCGCGCTTCGCGGCCTCGGCATGCCACTCCTCGGAGTAGCCGTTGCCCTCGAAGAGCACCTGCTTGTGGCCGTTGACGATCGCCGACAGGATCCCCGTCAAGCCCTCGAAGTCGCCCGGCTTCAGCCCCTCGAGGGCGTCGGCGAGCTCCTTGAGGGAGTCGGCGACCGCGACGTTCAGGACCGTCTGCGGCCAGTAGATCGGGGCCGACGAGCCGACGGCCCGGAACTCGAACTTGTTGCCGGTGAAGGCGAACGGCGAGGTCCGGTTGCGGTCCGTCGCGTCCATCGACAGGGCCGGCAGCGACGTCACGCCGAGCTCGAGCGAGCCGCTCTTCTTCGACTTCGACGCGCCGCCCTTGGCGAGCTGCTCGATGACGTCCTCGAGCTGCGAGCCGAGGAAGATCGAGACGATCGCCGGTGGCGCCTCGTTCGCGCCCAGGCGGTGGTCGTTGCCGGCGTCGGCGATGCTCGCCCGGAGGAGGTCGGCGTGGGTGTTCACGCCGCGGATGACCGACACGAGGAACGCCAGGAACTGGGCGTTCTCGTGGGGATCGTTGCCCGGATCGAGGAGGTTCTCGCCGTCATCGGTCGCCATCGACCAGTTGTTGTGCTTGCCGGAGCCGTTGATCCCGGCGAAGGGCTTCTCGTGGATGAGGAACATCAGGTCGTGCTGCGGCGCGAGCCGGCGCATCGTCGCCATCACGATCATGTTGTGGTCCGACCCGACCGAGGTCGGCTCGTAGACCGGGGCCATCTCGAACTGGCCCGGGGCCACCTCGTTGTGGCGGGTCCGGGCGGGGATCCCGAGCCGCCACAGCTCGCGGTCGAGATCCATCATGAACGCGAGAATCCGGGGCCGGATCGAGCCGAAGTACTGGTCCTCGAGCTCCTGGCCCTTCGGCGACGGGGCGCCGAACAGGGTCCGCCCGGCCAGGAGGAGGTCCGGCCGCTGCTCCGCGAGGCGGCGGTCGACGAGGAAGTACTCCTGCTCCGGGCCGATGTTCGTGAACACCCGGCTCGTCGTCTTGTTGCCGAACCAGCGCAGGACCCGGAGCGCCTCGGCGCCGACGGCCTCCTGGGAGCGGAGGAGCGGGATCTTGTGATCGAGCGCCTCGCCGGTGAACGACACGAACGCCGTCGGGATCGTCATCGTGACGCCGTTCGGCTCGACCTGGAGGAAGATCGGGCTCGTGACGTCCCAGGCCGTGTAGCCGCGGGCCTCGAAGGTCGCGCGGATCCCGCCCGACGGGAACGAGCTCGCGTCCGGCTCGCCCTGGATGAGGTTCTTGCCCGAGAACTCGGCGACCGTGCTGCCGTCACCGAGCGGCGTGAGGAACGAGTCGTGCTTCTCGGCGGTCGAGCCGGTCATCGGCACGAACCAGTGGGTGAAGTGGGTCGCGCCGTGGGCCAGGGCCCACTCCTTGACGCCGTGGGCGACCGCGTCCGCGATGACCGGATCGAACGGCTCGAGGCCGGCGATGACGCGCTGGAGCCGGAGGAAGATCGGCTTGGCGAGGTACTGCCGCTGGGCAACCTCGTGGAAGACGTACTGGCCGTAGATCTCTTCGCCGGCGTGCTCGGTGTAGTCCTGGTTCGACGCCACCTTGTGGTCGGCGATCGCGGCGATCGCGGTCTGACGAGCGGTCATGGGTCTCCTGTCGATCTGTCGATTCGGCGCAGCCCGCCGGGCGAGACCGGACGTCATCGAGCGCTGGGTCGTCGTGACGGTTGATTTCCTGATCTTGTGCGACTCGCACGAGTCCGAGGTGCGCGTGGTTGCCGTGCCTCAGGATACGTCGCGGATCCGTCTCGGTGAAGATTGCGGCCACGACCACTTCTTAGTCATCTTGCACAAGTTTGAGCGCGAGCGCGAGTGGAAGGCGCAGCTCGGGATCGGCGAGCCGCCAGCCGGTTGCCTCCTCGATCCGGCGAACCCGGTACGCGACCGTGTTGCGATGGACGCCAAGGGTATCGGCGGCCTCGGCCAGCCCGGGATGATCGAGCACGGCGCGGAGCGTGGCCAGCCGCTCTCGGCGGACGTCAGGCCGGCCGCGCAGGAGCGGGGCGAGCAGGGCCCGCGCCTGACGCGGGCCGTCGGGCAGGTTGTGCAAGTTGCCAAGGAGCCGATAGGCGGGGAGACGGTCCGCCCGGGCGACCTTCGGGGCGTCCGCCAGGCCCTCCACGGCCTCGAGCGTCGCCCGGGCGTCGGCCTCCGCCGCTGACCGGCCGGCGACGGCGTCGAACGGGCGCGAGACGGCGACGATCCGGCCGAGCAGCTCCCCGATCCGCCCACCGATGGCTGCCCCGTCCGCGTCGGAGGCGTCGATTGCGGCCACGATCCGGAGCTCCACGCTCTGGACGTCGCCGCGGAGCGACAGACGGCGGGCGGGCGCGAGCGAGCGCACCTCGCGCCGCACGGCTTCGCGCCGGAGGGTCTCGCGGCGGACGGCCTCGCGACGCTCCGCCTCGCCACGATCCCCGCCGGTCCGATCCGGTCCGCGCATCGCCGCGGCTCCCCGGTCATCGTCCAGGTCGTGGCCATCGACACCGGGCGGTGCCTGGCGGGCGACGATGACCACCCATGGCGGCCCGTCGGCCGGCAACGGCTCGCGCCGGGCGATCTCGACCGCCCGTCCGAGCGCCTCGTCCCGGGCAAGCTCGAGGGCCACGAGGCCGGCGATCCGGGCCGTCGCAACCCGCTCCAGCTCGGTCGGGGCGCGCTCGCCGAGGAGGGCGAGAGCTCCGCTGTTCGCCCCGGGATCGCCGGGGATCGGCAGCGCGATCCGGGTCGCAGCCGAGCGCCGCCGGAGGTGGTAGGCGGCGACGGCCGTCGCGGCCCACGGCACGTCCGGCGGCACGTGGACCGCGAGCGTCGCGCCGCCCCGTCCTTCGATCGCGATCGGCCGACCAAGGAACCCCGCGATCGCCGCGGCCAGGCCCTCCGGCCCGCCGCCGCCGAGCGCCACCTGCTCGAGTCGGGTCTCGAGCAGCGTCGCCTGGCGCTCGAGCTCCGCCCGGTGGTTCACGAGGAAGCCGATCGCGCTCCGCTCGACCGCGATCGCGTCGGCCGGCCCGGCGTCGAGAACCGGAAGGCCAGCGGCAGTGGCGGCCGAGACGAGCCAATCGAGATCGGCGCTCGCCCACGGAGCCGCGGCATCGGGCTCGGCGACGAGGACGATTCCCCCGGTCCGGGCCTCGATGCAGGTCCGGACGATGGTCGCCACGCCCTGGCCACCGGCGCCGTCGCCCTCGGCTCCCAGGAGCTGGAGCGTCGCGACCGGCATGATCGCCACGTCGCCGGGCTCGAGGGCGTCGAAGGCCGGCGTCCGTGCCCGGAGCAGGCGGACCCAGGCAAGATCGAGGCTGGCCGCGGTCGACGGCGCCACGTCGGGACCGGCCGCCAGCCAGCGGGCGCCGGGCAGCACCGCGGCCCGGAGCGCCTCGAGCGTCGCCATCAGCGGTGGGCGCGCCGGGCGCTCAGCCGGCCGGAGCGGAGCGGCGCGCGACGAGATCGTCGAGCAGGCGCCCGAACTCGCGGTCGAGGTCGACGTAGCGATCGGACCGGGCGACGAGCCGGACGTCACCCGATGGCGCGAGCCGCGCCCAGACCCGGCGCCGCGGCAGGTAGAACGTGATCGCGAGGCCGATGATCAGGAGCGCGAACGCCGTCCACACGATCCCCTGCCCGGGGTCCTTCTTGGCGATCAGCAGGACGTAGTCCGAGAAGCGTCGGACGCCGATCGAGAAGTCGAGGCCGTTCGGCTGGCGGGCCTCGCCGGCCGTCAAGGCGACCGCGGCGTTGTCGAGGTATTCGATCGTTGGCGACCCGTCCGTCTCGACGCCGTTCACCCGGTACGGCACGGCCAGCAGGACGCCTGTCCCGTCGGCCTGACGCTGGAGGAGCAGGCTCAGGCCGATGTCGCGGCCCGGCACCGCGAGCGTTCCGTACGGCAGGCGATCGGCGGTGTCGGTCAGGGGCACCGGGCCGTCCCACAGCGGCTTGCCGGCGGCGTCGCTGATGAGCAGCTCGGGCGCCGCCCCAAACCCGTTCTCGTGGAACGTGTAGCCGGCGACGGCGAGCGGATCGTTCACCCGGATCGTCTTGCGCGCGATCTCCTGGCCGTTCTGGAAGACGCCGAGGTCGGTCGTGAAGTCGCTCGCCTGGCCGGTCTCGAGGAAGCCGGGCGCCTCGAACCGGTAGTTCTTGACGAGAAGAAGACCGGGCGTCCCGATCGGCTGGACGGTCAGCGTATCGCCCTCGCCGACGACAAGGCCCTGCTCGTCACCGAACCGCCAGGTCACGACTCCGGCGATCAGGAACAGGATCAGGCCCATGTGGCTGATGAGCGTCGCGAGCTTCGTCCAGCGGTGGCGATCGCCATAGACGTAGCGGACCCCGTCGGCCTCGGCCTCGCGAACGGCGAACCGCTGCCGCCGGAACGCGGCCTTGACCGCGGCGGCGTCCAGCCCGGTCAGGGCCGCCCGGTCGGGCAGCGTCGGGTCGTAGAACGCCTCTGGCTGGACGACCCGGATCTCCTTCGACTGGCGCCACAGGCGCGGCGTCCGATCGAGGGTGCAGATCACGATCGACAGGACGAGGACGACGAGCCCGAGCGTGAACCAGGTCGACGTGAAGACGTGGAACAGCTGGAGCCGCTCGAGCGCATCGACGATCCCGCGCCCGAACGTCGGGTCGTAGCGGGCGTGGAGGTCGGCCATCGCGTTCTCGTAGTCGCCGACGGACCGGAACGCGAACGAAGGCAGCTGCTGGATGGTCATCCCGATCAGGGCCAGGACCGACAGGGCGATGATCTGGACGACCGCGAAATCGACCGAGGTGAACAGGCGGAGGACGGCGCGGCCGATCCGCTCGAACAGGTCGGGCGCGGGCGGCCGGGCCGTGTCGGCCCACGTCGTGACGGGGCTGGCGATCGCGCTGTCCTCCGGAACGGTCAGACGGGGGTCGGTTCGGGGGTGGCGTCGAAGGCCGGCTCGCGCGTCGAGCCGGATGCCCCCACCGTGGACGCCCCGGACGCCGACGCGGTTGCGCCGCGAGCCGACTCGAGCGCCTGCGAGAAGTCGGCGACGAGATCGTCGAGGTCCTCGAGCCCGACCGAGCAGCGCAGCAGCCCGGGCGTGATCCCGGCGGCGGCGAGCGCGGCGTCGTCGAGCTGGCGGTGGGTCGTCGAGGGCGGGTGGCTGACGATCGTGAAGACGCTCCCGAGGGACGCCGTCCGGACCGGGATCTCGAGGGCGTCGATGACGGCCCGGCCGGCTGCTCGCCCTCCCGCGAGCTCGAACGCGAGCATCCCGCCGCCGCGTGCCAGCTGGCGGGTCGCGACCTCGTGCTGGGGATGCGTCGGCAGGCTCGGGTACCAGACCCGGGAGACGCCGGGCTGCGCCTCGAGCCACGCCCCGAGCCCGGCGGCCGTCGTCGAGTGGCGCTCCATCCGGAGGGCGAGGGTCGACAGGCCGCGCATCGCCAGGTAGGCCGCGTGCGGATCGAGGCTGGCCCCGGTGTCGACCTGGAAGTCGCGGACCCGGTGGACGAGGCTCGTGGCGCCGCTCACGACGCCGGCCATGACGTCGCTGTGGCCGGACAGGTACTTCGTCGCCGACTCGGCCACGAGATCCGCCCCGAGCTCCACGGGGCGGCAGAGATAGGGCGAGGCGAACGTGTTGTCGACGATGTACAGGGCCCCGAAGCGGTGGGCGAGGTCGGCCAGGGCGACGTGATCGGCAACGACGATCGTCGGGTTGGCGATCGTCTCGGCGTAGAGCACCCGGGCCGGGGCCGCCGCGAGGGCACGCTCGACGGCCGCGAGGTCGGTGACGTCGACGAACTCGGTCGTCACCCCGAGCCGGCCGAAGACGCCGGTCAGCTGGGCGCGGGTCGTGCCGTACGACGCCTGCGTGGCGACCACCCGGTCGCCGGCCGACAGGACGGTCCCGAGCGCGGCGTGGATCGCGCCCATCCCGGTGGCGAAGGCGAAGCCGGCCTCGGCGCCCTCGAGCTCAGCCACCGCGGCGGCGAACGCGACGACCGTCGGGTTGTCGAGGCGGCCGTACGCGTAGCCCTCGATCTCGCGGGTGGCGACGGCGCCCAACTCCTCGGCGTCGACCGCCGAGAAGGTCACGGTCTGGTAGATCGGGACGGAGGTCGGCGCCTGGTCGACGACCGGCAGCCGGTGGGCGGCCCGGATCGCCCGGGTCGCGAACCCGCGGGGCTGGTGCTCGCCGGCGGGGCGCCGGACCTCGGGATCGGCCATCCGGCCGATCCTACACCGACTTGTCGGCGGCCTTCCGACGGGGCTTGCCGGGCTTGGCGACGACCTCCATCGGTCGCGCATCGAGCGGCTCGCCGAATGCGCTCGAGATCGGATCGGCGGACATCTGGGCGGCCATGACCGATTCGTCCATCACCGGCACGCCCGTCACGCGGTTCTTGCCGGCCCGCTTCGACCGGTACATCGAGGTGTCGGCGGCGATCATCAGCTCGTCGCTCGTCCGGCCGTCGTCGGGATAGCTCACGACGCCGACCGAGATCGACGGCTGGATCAGGTTGCCCGCGACATCGACCCGGAGGTCGGCG
Source organism: uncultured Chloroflexia bacterium (assembly GCA_963746075.1). Classification (GTDB taxonomy): domain Bacteria; phylum Chloroflexota; class Limnocylindria; order Limnocylindrales; family CSP1-4; genus CF-46. The sequence goes on along the minus strand of CAVUZY010000004.1, from coordinate 232,966 downwards.
ACGCCGATCCGGACCTTCTCGGCGAGGACGTAGGCACCGGTCGGATCGGTCTCCGGCAGCAGCACGACGAACTCGTCGCCGCCATAGCGCGCGGCCGTATCGATCCGCCGCCCGCCCGAGCGGATCACCTCGCCGACGCCGCGCAGGACGCGGTCGCCGAAGAAGTGGCCGTGGCGGTCGTTGATCTGCTTGAGCTCGTCGAGATCCATCATCAGCAGGCAGAAGCCACGACCGGACCGCGCACTCCGGGCGATCTCCCGCTCGACGGCAGCGAAGAAGAACGTCCGATTGAAGAGCCCGGTCAGGTTGTCGATCGTCGACAGGCGGATCGCCGCGTCGCGGGCTCGGCGCTGCTCGCGGGCGATGACCATCGCGACGTAGGCGAGCAGGATCAGGGCCGTGATGTTGATCCCCACGATCGCGACGGTGTTCGGCGGGATGCCGCCCGAGCCCGGCGGCGCGATCGCCCCGATGTACGCGATCGAGGCGGCCGCGGCGAGCCCGAACGTGACCCGCGGGCTGACGACGAGCGCCGCCCCGCCGACGATCAGCGGGAACGTGAAGAAGAACGGGCTCGCCTCGCGGCCGGTCAGGACGACCAGGAGCGTCGCGAACGTGATCGCGACGCTGCCCTCCAGGACGAACTTCGCGGCGCCGAGCGCGCCGGCCGGCAGGAGGTCGTGGACGACCAGGACGAACAGGCCGGCCGCGGCCAGGAGCGCGAAGATCGCCGGCTGGCTGTCGCGCCACAGCCCGGTGACCGCCACGATCGTGGAGGTCGCGAGGATGAAGACCCACGACACGATCCGCACGACCCGGTCGTAGGCGCCGGGCGGGACGCCGCCCGGATCGGTCAGGTCGATGTCGTTCGAATCACCGAAGACCGCCGTCAGCTGCGCCGTCTTGCGTTCGCCGCCGTTGCCGTTGCCCGAGCTGGACTGGAGCGGTCCGCGCCGGCCAAGCAGCGGCGGAACCACGACCGCGGCCATCACCGCGAGGTTCGCGATGACCGCGAGGAGGATCAGCGTCTGGGCCTGGCCAGGGTCGACCGGCACGCGAGGACCTCGTCAAGTGCACCCCGGGACAATCGTCCCGCATTGGGCGCATCCTAGCCGGTCAGACGCCGCCGAACCGTCGAGCGTGCCGCCTGCGCGGTCCGGTCGTGCTGGAATTCGGGTGCTGCGGCGCAACGCACCGCGACGGGGCCGGACCCGGAACGGTCCTCAGCGCGTGCCCCACTGGTAGGACTGCTTGACCATCCGGAGGTACACGAACGTCTCGGTTTCGCGGACCCCTTCGATCGTGCGGAGGCGCTCGGCGAGGAAGCGGAGCAGACCCTCGTTGTCCTCGCAGACGGTCTCGATGAGGATGTCGTACGTGCCCGCCGTGATCACGACGTAGTCGACCTCCGGCATCTCGGCGCACTTCGCGGCGACGTCCATGAGGTGGTCCGCCTCGCAGCGGATCCCGATCATCGCCATCTGCTGGAAGCCGAGCTTGAGCGGATCCGTCACGCCGACGACCTGGAGGATCCCCCGTTCGACGAGCCGGTTCGTGCGAGCCCGGACGGCGGCCTCGGACACCCCGAGATCGGCCGCGATCTGGGTGAACGGCCGGCGGCCGTCCTGCTGGAGGTGCTCGATGATCCGCTTGTCGAGGTCCGAGACCTCGTCGCCGGAGCGGCCGCCGCTGCGGCGCGGGCTCGTCATGGCTTCTTGCTCGGCTTCGGCGTCTTGGCCGGCTTCGGTGATGCCGACGGCGGCACGGGGGTGGCGCTCGGCTCGGCCGTCCGGCCGGGAATCTGCTCGACCGAGCGCTGGACGACCGGCCACAACAGCGGGTCCAGGGCCGCGAGGATCGAGGCGGCTGCCTGCTGGCGGACGTCATCCGGAAGAGCCGGGACGCGGGCGGTGATCGGGCCGTACTGGACGAGGACGTTCAGCGCGGCGAATGCATAGGGCGCGTCGTTGCGGCCCGGTGCCGGACCGGCCTTCGCGCCGAGGAACTTCGCGAGCGCCGCCGAGGAGCGGTATTCCACGATCCGAAGCGGCCAGCCGCCGAGGTCGGCATTGATCTGCTTGACGACGTCCGGGTTGCCGCCAGCGGTCGCGTTGTTCGGGACGATCCGGAGCTTCGCCGCCACGAGGACGCGGAAGATCTGGTCGGCCGTGACGGGCTCGCGAAGGTGTGGATCCGGGGTCACGACCGGCGTCGGAGCCGGCGTCGGCGGAGCGGAGGCGGCCGGGGCCGAGCCGCACGCAGCGAGGATCACGCCGAACAGGCCGACGGCCACGATCGGCAGTCGGTTGGGTCGGTGATGATGATTCGAATGTCGCATCGCCGGCGGGATGCTAGCACGACCTTCGCACTGAATTCATCCCCGACGAAGGTACTGCGGTGTCCGGACCGTGCGGGATTCACGCGCCGTCGAGGATCGGCAGGACCTGTGCGAATCGCTCGACCGACGGACGGTCGATCGGGTCGAGGACGACCTGGACCTCGCTGACGCCGACCGCGGCGTACGCCCGCAGGCCGTCGGCGATCTGCTCCGATGAGCCCTCGAGGGGCACCACGCGGTCGGTCGTCGTCGTGTCGCCCATCGTCCGGCCCCGGCCGCCCGGCATCCGGACGTGGACCGCCACGGTTCGCGCGATCGCGGCGGGGTCGCGCCCGACATCCGCGCAGGCTGCGTCCACGATGTTACGCAGCCGCGCCACGCCCTCGGGCGCGTTGTCGGTGTCGGCGTACCACGTGTTCCAGGCCTGGACGTGGGGCGCAGCGATCCGGAGCATCCGCGGCCCGTTCGAGCCGATCAGGAGCGGCGGCCCGCCCGGCCGCGGGCGCGGCAGCAGCTCGCAGTCGCGGGCCTGGTAGAAGCGGCCGTCGAAGTCGATCTGGCCGTCCTGGAGCAGCGTCCGGATGATCGTGAACGCCTCCTCGAACCGGTCGACCCGGTGATCGTAGGCGAACCCGAACGCCGCGAACTCGGTCTCGTTCCAGCCGGCCCCGAGCCCGAACACGAACCGCCCACCGGCGATCTCGTCGACCGTCGCGGCCTGCTTGGCGAGGAGGGCCGGGTTGTGGAAGTTCGTGCATGCGACGAGCGGCCCGATCGTGACCCGGCTCGTGGCGGCGGCCAGGGCGCCCATCATCGTCCAGGCCTCCCACGGCCCGCGAGCGGGTCGATCGGGCCAGCGATAGAGCAGGTGCTCGCCCAGCCAGATCGCGTCGAACCCGCTGTCCTCGATCGTCCGGGCGAGGTCGACGAGCTCCGGCCAGCGAACCTCGCGCTCGACCTCGGGCAGCTGGATCCCGACGCGCAGCGGGCGGATCATCGCGGCCTCGGCATGTGGTCGTCGACGAAACGGATCGAGAGTCGAAGGGGAACCATCAGGAGGGCATTGTCGCCGGACCGAACCCATCCGGCGACCCCGATCAGCGGATCGTCGTCTCGGTGCAGTCGTCCCCCACTCCGAACGCCGGCTGGCCGGGGCCGTCGATCAACGCCAGCTCGCGACAGGCGAGATGGAGCCACGTCCTGGCCGACCACGCATCCTGGGTCGAGTCGATGAAGACCTCGACGGCGCCGCCCGGCAGGATGCGGTAGATGAAGGTGATCGGATCGCCCTCGATCGTCGTTTGGGTCGTGATGAACTCAGCCGGTCGATCCTGCTGGTATGCCGCCCACAGGCAGCGACGCCCGTCGGTGTTCGCCCCGATGCCGACCCTGTGCCGTCTCCTCGCCGCACTCCGGAAGCGCGACGCGGTCCCGAACGACCAGCGGGGCGTTGTCGAACCGGCGCGCGGACCCATCGAGGTCTCCGCAACTCGCGAGGACCAGGGCAACAACGATCGGCATCAGGGCTCGGATCACGGCGACCCTTCGACGTGCGGCGTGTCTTGGCCCAGACGGCATGGCGGACGTGCGGTTCCCGATGACGGCCGCCCGACAACGGGTGGATCATGACCGGATGCAGGACCACTCCACGCTCGCCATCGACCATCCGTATCACGCCGAGCTCGACCTCGAGCGGGAGCGCTGGACCGAGATTGCCGCCCTCTGCCGCTCCCTGTCGCCCGACGACCGCCTCCGCCCGGGCTACTTCCGCGATCCGGACTGGTCGGTCAAGGACATGCTCGGCCACCTCGGCACATGGATGGCCCAGGCCGAGATCCAGCTCCTCCGGATCGAGGTCGGCTCGTACGTCGAGGAGCCCGTCGACATCGACGGCCTGAATGCCCAGTTCCTCCTGGCGATGCACGACCAGGACTGGTCGACCGTCTGGGGCCAGGCCGTCTCCGCGCGAGCCCAGATGCTGACCGTGTGGGGCCGCCTGCCCGAGCGCTCGGATGCCGCCGACCGCTGGGTCCGCAAGTCCGGCGCCGAGCACCACGCCGAGCACTTGCCGCGCCTCCGCGAGTGGGCCGCCGAGCTCACCCGAACGCACGCCCGGGGCTGATTGGTCGGGGTGGTCGGACTCGAACCGACGATCTCGTGCTCCCAAAGCACGTGCGTTGCCAACTACGCCACACCCCGGCGCCGCCGACAGCGTAGCCGAGCGGCGGGCACGGCGACGCCGCCGGCTGTGCCGGCGGCGGCGAGGGTTCGTCGGCGCCACCCCAGCGCCATCGAACGTCAGTCGATCGTGAAGCTGGCCTCCCCGGTGGCATCGCCGTCGACGACGACGAAGGTGTAGGTCCCCTCGGCCGGATCCTCGATCTCGAACCGGGTCAGGAGGTCCTTCTTCGTGGTGTGGGCGGAGATCAGCTCGATCGACTGGCTCTGGCCGTCGCCGATCGCGGCGGCGAGTGAGCCGTCCGGGAGCTTCAGCCGGACGTTCTCGCCGGTGAAGGCGAACCCGCCCGCGAAGTCCGAGTCGAACGTCGCGTTGTAGCCGATCGTCAGGATCAGGGTTCCCTTCTTCTGCTGGCCGTGCTTCCACGGGGAGTCGGCACGGAGCTCGCCCGAGGTCACGTCGAGCTTCAGGTCGCCCGCCGTGGCCGACCCACTCAGGGTGAGCTGGCTCGGCTCGAGGCTGACCGCCGCGTCGGCGCCGCCCTTGAGCGGGATGATCGCCTGCTGGTTCGTCGGCAGGCCCAGGGTCAGAACGGCGTCATCGAACGAGAACGTGTCCTTGACCGAGAACGCGAACAGGCCCTTGCTCTTGCCGAACCCGGCGACGCCCGGGATGTCCATGTCGAACGCCTCGTTGGCCGTCTCGCCGGCCGACTCGAGGCTGATCGTCGCGTCGAGGCGGGCGCTGTCGTCGCCGGTGTTCTCGAACATCGCCTCGATCCGCACGGTGCCACGGCCGTTCTTGTGCTCGAGCGTGGCGCTGCCGAAGGTGACGTGGAATCCGGCGAACCACGCCTCCTTGGCCACGTCGATGGTCACGTCCTCGGGCGCCGACGGCGCCGTTGCGGTCGGCTGCTCCGTGTCGAGCGGGGCCGCGGTCGGGTCGGCGCCGGACGGGGCCTTCGTCGCCGCGGCGCTGCCGCCGCAGGCGGCGAGTGCCGCGGCCAGCAGGCCGGACAGGATGACAAGTTGCAGGCGGCCGCGGCCGCGATCGGGTCGATTCCGCATGGCGGAGCTCCTTGAAGTGTCAGTCAGGTGGGCCGATCGCCCGGGTAGGCCCCGAGTGTCCCGATCGCGGTTCAGGTCGTCTTAAGGTCGGCGGAACAGACGTGGCGGCTCGTGCGTCACACACACGACGCCGGGCGATCACTGGCAGGCTGATCGATCGCCCGGCGTCACCACGTCCTCGCCGGACTTCGTCATCCGGCCCCGCCGCCCTCCTGTCAGGGGGCCGGCAACCGCCAGGTGTTGCAGCTACACTCCCCGCGATGGCCGAGCCCTCCGTCCGCGATCCATCCGCCCCGCCCCTCCGGGCCCGCCGTCCCATCGCCACCGACCAGGCACGTCCGCTGCCGTCGCGGCGCCGGTCGATCGACCTCGACGAGATCGAGGCCGCTACTCCCGATCCGATGCCTGACCGCCGGTCCGCGGCCGTCGGTCGACCGGGCCGCCCCGCCCGCCCGGCCCGCGGCAACACCCTCCCGTCCGACCGCCGCCGGCTGCTGGCCGCGATCGCCTCGTCGCTCCTGCCGGGCTTCGGGCAGGCCCTCAACGGGCGGCTCCGACCAACCCTCCTGTTCGGAATCCCCACGCTCGGCGTGATCGGCGCCACCTGGCTGATCGTCCAGAGCGACCGGCCGGCAATGCTGATCGCCCGCGCCATCGCCCCATCCGTGCTCGGCGCCCTGCTGGTCCTCAACGTCGTCATCCTCGCCTGGCGCGCCATCGCCGTCGTCCAGGCGTTCATGGACCGGCGCTATCCGTTGCGACCGGGCCGGCTCGGGACGGTCGGCCTGGCCGCTCTCCTCGTGGCCACCGGCATCCCCCATCTCCTGGCCTGGAACTACGGCACGTCAGCCCAGGCGATGTTCGGTCAGATCTTCGCGAGCTCGATCGCCCGTTCGGTTTCGAGCCTTCCGCCCCCGGCCGAGCGGGAACGGCTCAACGTCCTGTTGCTCGGGATCGACGCCGCACCGGGCCGGACCGAGGCGCTGACGGACTCGATGATCGTCGTGTCGCTCGACCCGATCGGCCGGACGGTGTCGATGGTCTCGATCCCGCGCGATCTCGCGAACGTGCCGCTCGGCAACGGCAACACCTTCGGGCCGAAGATCAACTCGCTCGTGAGCTGGGCCGATCGCCACCCGAAGGACTTCCCGGGCGGTGGGATCAAGGCCCTCGAGGAGGCGATCGGAGCCCTTCTCGGCATTCCGATCCACTACTACGCCCGGGTCGATCTCAACGGGTTCGCGGCCATGGTCGATGCCGTCGGCGGCGTCGACATCACGGTCAAGAAGGCGCTCGACGATCCGCGCTACCCGGGCCTCGACGGAACTCGCGGCTGGTCGGTCCAGCCCGGCCTCCATCACTTCGACGGTACGGACGCGCTCGCCTACGCCCGGATCCGCAAGTCTGCCGGCGAGAGCGACCTGACCCGGGCCGCTCGCCAGCAGGAGGTCCTCGTCGCGCTCCGCAACCGGGCGGTCGGAGCGGGGATCCTGTTCAGCCTCCCCTCCCTGCTCGACGCGGTCGGCGCCACGGTCCGGACCGATTTGCCCCAGGATCGGCTGCCGCAGCTGGCCGCGCTGGCCGAGCAGATCGGCGGATCCTCGACGTTCAAGCTCGTCCTCGGCTCACCGCTGATCAAGTCGGGCGGAACGACCCAGTTTGGCTCGATCTTCGTGCCGGTCCCGGCGAAGATCCGGGCGATGGCTGCGGTCGTGTTCGGGCCACCTGGCGGCGATCCGACGTGGCCCGTGCCGAAGGCCTCGCCGTCCGCATCACCAAGCACACCAGCCGCCGCTCCCTGACCCGCCGCGGCGTGCCGCGCGGGCGCACGGCAGCCATCAGCCGTCAGCCGTCAGCCCTCAGCCCGGCGCTTGATCCGGTGAAGGCGGCCGGTCGAACCGGCCGGTCGGCGGCTCCCATGCAGCGAAGCGCGCGAGGAGCGCATCCAGGTCGTCGTCGCGGAGCAGCAGCCGGCGGTGGCGCTCGGCCACGAAACCCTCGTCCACCGCGTGATCGAGGAACGCCTCGAAGGCGCCGAAGTAGCCGCCGACGTCGAGGAGCCCGATGGGCTTGGCATGGAGGTCGAGCTGGGCCCAGGACAGGACCTCGGCGAGCTCCTCGAGCGTGCCGAGGCCACCGGGCAGGGCGATGAACGCGTCGGCCTGCGCGGCCATCCGCGCCTTGCGTTCGTGGAGCGTCTCCACGACATCGAGCCGGCTCAGGCCGGCATGGGCGAGCTCGCGATCGACGAGGCCGCGCGGGATCACGCCGACCACCTCTCCGCCGGCCGCCAGCGCGGCATCGGCGACCGCGCCCATCAGGCCGCGCCGGCCGCCGCCGTAGACGACGCGGATCCCGCGCCGGGCGAGCCGCTGCCCGGTGTCGGCAGCGGCGGCCGCGTAGCGTGGATCGCGGCCGCTCGACGCTCCGCAGAACAGGCAGATCGACCGGATCGCGGGCATCGCCGCGGCGCTCCCGGGCCCGCTCAGAACCCGAGCTCGCGGAGGATCGGCGTCATCCGCCGGGCCGCCCGGCCGCGGTGCGACACCGCGTGCTTCGCGGCCGCCGACCACTGCCCGAACGTCCGGCCGCCCGGCGGCTCGCCCTCGGGCTCGAAGATCGGGTCGTAGCCGAATCCACCGGTGCCCCGTGGCGCCGTCGCGATCCGGCCGCGGGTCGTGGCGCGGACCGTGCGGATCGGCACGGCCTCGGCGAGCGCGGCGCCCGGACGAGGGAGGGCGACGGCGAGCACGCAGACGTAGCGCCCGCCACGCTGCTCAGGCGGCAGGCCATCGAGGGCCGCGAGGAGCTTGCGATTGTTGTCGACGTCCGTGGCCGACGGGCCGGCGTAGCGCTTCGTCCGGACGCCCGGGCCGCCGGCGAGCGCGTCGACCTCGAGCCCCGAGTCGTCGGCGAGGGTCGGCAGCCCGGTCCGGCGCGCCCCGAACCGAGCCTTGATCCGGGCGTTCGTCTCGAAGGTCTCGCCGGTCTCGGCTGGATCGTCCGCGATCCCGAGGTCGGCGAGGCTGACGAGCTCGCCGCGCTCGAGCTTCAGGAGCTCGCGCAGCTCGGCCAGCTTGTGGACCGAATGGGTGGCGATCAGCAGCCGCGGACGGTCGATCACTTCCGGACGGTGGCCAGGATCTCGGTCTGGGCGGCGAACAGCTGCTCGAGCCCGGACGTGGCAAGGTCCATCAGCCCGTCCATCGCCGCCCGGTCGAAGGGCTTGCCCTCGGCCGTGCCCTGGACCTCGACGAACGTGCCGGCATCGGTGCCGACGACGTTGAAGTCGACGTCCGCCCGCGAATCCTCGCTGTAGTCGAGGTCGAGCAGGGCCTCGCCGCCGACCAGCCCGACGCTGATCGCCGCGACCTTGGCGACGAGGTGGCGATCCATGCCGTAGGTCGTCATCGCCGCCGCGAGGGCGACGTAGCCGCCCGTGATCGAGGCCGTTCGGGTGCCGCCGTCGGCCTGGAGCACGTCGCAGTCGACGGTGATCGTCCGCTCGCCGATCCGGGTCAGGTCGACCGCGTCACGGAGCGAGCGCCCGATGAGCCGCTGGATCTCGTGGGTCCGGCCGCCGAGCTTGCCCTTGACCGACTCGCGATCGGTCCGCTCGGCGGTGGCCCGCGGCAGCATCGAGTACTCGGCCGTGACCCAGCCGGTGCCCTTGCCGCGGAGATGGGGCGGGACGCGGTCGGCGATCGTCGCGGCGCACAGAACGCGGGTGTCGCCGAAGTGGACGATGCACGACCCCTCCGCCCACTTCTGGACGCCGAGCTCGAACCGGACCGGGCGGAGCTGGGTCGGGACCCGGCCGTCGGCCCGGACCTGGGGGTTGTTGCCGATCATCGGGCGGTCTCCTTCGTCGCGGCGACGGACGCCGCTCGCTCTTCGGTCTTGGCGGTGTTCCAGAGGTCGTCGAGCCCGGCGAAGTCCAGGTCGCGCAGGGCGACGCCCCGTTCGGCGGCCTGGCGCTCGACGCTCGCGAAGCGCCGCCGGAACTTGTCGTTCGCCGCGCGCAGCGCCGCCTCGGCTTCGATCCCCTGCCAACGAGCGACGTTGACGAGGACGAACAGCAGGTCCCCGTACTCCTCGGCCTGGTCGGCAGGGCTGGCGGCCTGGCGCAGCTCGGCGAGCTCCTCGACGACCTTGTCGAGGACGCCCTCGATCGTCGGCCACTCGTAGCCGATGTTGGCTGCCCGCTCCTGCATCTCCTGGCTGGCCGCAAGGGCCGGCAGGATCCGGCTCACCCCGTCGAGGGCGCCCTTGGCCCGCTTCGGCGGGGCGTCGGTACCAACCGCTCGATCCGGGCCGCTCGCTTCGCCTGCCCGTTCGTCGGCCTTGATCCGCTCCCACTGACGGTTGACGTCGGTCGCGGTCCGGGCCTCGGCTTCACCGAACACGTGCGGATGGCGGCGGACGATCTTGGACGCGATCGCCGCATGGACGTCGGTCAGGTCGAAGACCCCGGCCTCGGCGGCAAGCTGGGCATGGAGGATCACCTGGAGGAGCAGGTCGCCGAGCTCCTCGGCAAGGGCCGGCGTCGCTCCGGCGCCGAGCGCGTCGTAGACCTCGTAGGCCTCCTCGAGGAGATGGTTCCGGAGCGATTCGTGGGTCTGCTCGCGGTCCCATGGGCAGCCGTCCGGCAACCGCAGGCGATACGAGATCCAGGGCATCGCCCACGGGCTCGCGACCGCCCGGTCCGGCGCCACCGGTCCGAGATAGAGCGGGCTGCGGAGGAGGTCGAGCGTCAGGTCGGCGATCGTGCCGCTGTCCGCCGTCCCGAATCGGCCCACGGCGTGGTCCGAGGGATACAGGCGCGCGAGAACGGCCAGCGGATTCGTGCCGGCCGGGCCGTGGCGACCGGGCAGCACCGCGGCGAGGCCGGCCGGATCGCTTGCGCCGGAACCGCCCGCGCCGTCACCAGTGGCCGCGTCGTGCCGAAGGACGGCGGCCGGCACGATCAGGACCGGCCGGGACGGTTCGATCGGCGTCGCGACGAGGTGCTCGGCGGCAATCACCTGGAGCCCGGCGCCGAGGTCGAGCCCCCAGCGCAACCGTGCCTCGGCGACCAGCGCGTCGAGCATCGCCGGTCGTCGCTAGCTGCTGAGGAGATCGCGAGTGATCGTGACCGCGGCCTTCTTCCCGACGTACCAGTTGCTGAAGGCATCGGTCTTGATCTTGGCGAGCTGCTCCGCGTCCGGCGCGGCGGTCTTCTCGGCGACGACCTTGAAGAGATACAGGCCGTCGTTGGGCAGATCGATGATGTCGGTGAACGACCCGACCGGGGTCGCCAGGATCACCTTGGTCAGGCGATCGTCGAGCAGGCCCTGGCCGACCCAGCCGATGTCGCCGCCCTTGCCGGCCTTGGGCCCGTCGGAGTTGTCGCGGACGAGCTGGCCGAAGTCGGCGCCGGCGGCGGCCTCGTTCTTGAGCTTGGTCATCTGGTCGAGGTCCGGCGGGGCGTACATCAGCTGGACGACGTGCCAGCCGAACGAGCTCTTGAACGGCTCGAGCAGGTCGCCCGGCTTCAGGCCTTCCTTGAAGATCGCCGCGGCGAAGGCCTCGTCGATGTTCGCGTTGGGATCGAAGTAGGGCAGCTTGCCGCCCGTGCCGTCGTCGCCGCGATCCTGGCTCTCGTCGCTCTCGGCCCGGGCGATGATGTCGAACTGCTTCGGATCGGCCTTGACCTTGTCGTAGGCCTTGCGCGCCTTCAGCTCGGCCTCCGTCCAGGTCGGATCGCTCGCCGGGATGTCGGCGGCGCCCGACGGGTCGCCCTTGGGCGAGTAGAGGATGTGGCGAACCTTGATGGAGCCCTCGCCCGGCGCCTGGTCGGGTGCCTTGATGAGCAGCTCCTGGACCTGGCGCTGGGCGGTGGCCGCGCTCGCGTCGGCGACGAGCTTGTCGCCGAGGACGGTCCGCATCACCTCGCTGGCGACCGCCGCGCGATACGCCGCCTGGCTGATCTTGTTGTCCTCCAGCTTCTGGTCCCACGTCTGGTCGATCTGGGCCGGCACGATCTCGGTGATCTTGCCGACCCGGAAGGTGCCGTCGGCGCCGAGGATGACGTCAGTCATGGCATTGATCTCGAGCTTGAAGACGGCGTCCTCCCAAGCCGGGTCCTCGGCCGCGGTCGTGTCGATCCAACCGAGATCGCCGCCGCTGGCGCTCGACGCGTCGCCGGAGAACGTCTTGGCCACCTCTTCGAACGTCTTGCCACCCTTGATCGCAGCCACGGCCTCGTCGATCTTCTTGCGGGCAGCCGTCTTCGCGGCATCGGTTGGCGCGGTGGCCCCCGTCGCGACCTCGGGAGCGACCGAGATGAGGAACGTATGGCGCTGTTCCTTGCGGGTCTTGTCCTCGACGATCCGCTGGTCGATCTGCTCCGGCGTGATGGTGACCCCGAGCTCGGTTGCGAACGTCGCCTGGAGCGCGGTGTCGATCAGCTTCTCGACGATCGTCGTCGAGAAGGCGCGCTGCGAATCGTCCAGGGCCTCGTTCAGGGCCTGGATCCGGGAGTCGCCCTGGGCGGCGGTCAGGCGCCCGGCGTCGATGTCCGCCTTGACCCGCGCCGCGAGCTGCTGGATGCGGAACGCCTCGACGCTGGCGCGCTCGAAGAACTGGTCCTTGGTGATCGTCACGCCGCCGACCGTCGCCGCCGGGGCGAGGTGGGAGCTGTACCAGGTCGTAACGCCGACGGCGACGAGGATGAGGATCGCCACGATCACCGTGATCGCGAAGGCGAGGTTCACGTAGAACGTGCGGCGGTTGGGATCTCGGGATGAGCGGCCGCGATCGACGGGCCTGACTCGGATGGTCATGGGGGAATGCGGTCCTGATCGTGAAGGATGGACGGCGGCGTCGCCGCCGGACGGGCGGACATCGTAGCGCACCGGGCGCACGTCGCCCCTCGCGCGCTCACCCGCGCACGCTCAGCCGGGCGGGCTCGCGCCAGTGTCCCGCCCCGCCTCCGCGCCCGCCCCGGCTCCCGTCCCGATCCCGGCCCCCGACCCGAGCGTCGACTCGATGCCCGCGCGGAGCTCGGCGAGGTGGGCAACGACATCCGCCTTGAGCCGCGCCCGGGTCTCGTCGGCGATCGGTGCCATGTTCGCGTGCAGGAACGTCGGCAGCTCCGGGCTGCTGTACACCGAGAGCAGGTCGAGGCGGTCGATCCGGCGCAGGAAGTTGCGGGTCTTCGTCGTCGGCATCGTGGCAATCGCCGGCACGCCGTACATCGTCGCGACCACGACCCCGTGGAACTTCATGCTCGAGATCACGGTGCACTCGCCGATCGCGCGACTGATGACGTCGAGGTCGTCGGACGAGACCAGCTCGGTGTCGGGCAGGCCGAGCCGCTCGGTCGCCTCGATGTCGCGCTGGCGGACCTTGCCCGTCGCGAGGACGATCCGGCGAACTCGGTAACCGAGCTCGATCGCACGCTCGCATAGCAGTCGGACCTGGGTCAGGTCATCCGGCTGGCTCCGGCTCCGCACGGCGACGCCGAAGATCGGCGGCCCGGCCGGCCGCTCGACGGGCGGCAGGGTCAGGCCGCAGACGAGGTCGGGCGCCGTGTTGACCGGCACGCTCGGGTGGAGGTTCTCCTCCATCCAGGCGGTGCTCTCCGGGTCGCGCGTGCCGATGAACCGGACATGTGGATGGGTGAAGAACACGCGCAGGCGCTGGACGATGTACGGGATCGACTCGCGCCAGGTCGGGACGCCGACGCCGGCCACGAACACCGGCCGGCGCAGGTAGGAGCGCTCGAAGTAGCGCGATCCACGGGCCCACGGGATGACGATGTCGCCGCCACCGATGACGATCGCATCCGAGGCACGGACGCCGCCCCCAAGCCGGTTCGCGACGCTCCGGCTGCTCGCCGGATCGAGGATCGAGCGGAGCTCGAACGCGTCGCCGAGATGCTCGCGGAAGACCTCGAGGAAGAGCTCGTCGCCGTAGTTCCCGTAGCCGTAGAACCCGACCAGCCCGACGACGGGCCGAGCCCCCGCAGCGCGTCTTGGCGGTGGCAGCCAGGCCAGCGGATCGATCGAGGTGACCCGTCGTTTGACCGTCCTGCCGGCGCGCCGAGCGATGCGAATGGGGGCCGATTGCATCGACGCATCTTGCCATCCCACTCCCGCCGGCGCTGCCGGTCGTCGCCACTGTTCACGAGGGTCTGGCGCCCGGCCACGAGGGGGTCACGAGGGGACCCCATGCTATTCTCCCGCCGGTATGGCAGTCGCTTCCGAGGCACCGGCGTCCTTTCGGTCGTCGGCGATTCGTCCCGGACCGCTGACCCTGATCCGGCTCGGATTTAATGAGCTGCTGTCGCGCCGCCGGCTGATCCGCTACCTGGTCCAGGCGGATCTGAAGAAGAAGGGGTCGGACACCCTTCTCGGCAACGTCTGGTGGGTCATCGACCCTCTCCTCCAGATGCTGGTCTACGTGTTCCTGGTGTCGGTGATCTTCTCCCGCGTCACGCCGGACTACCCGCTGTTCATCTTCTGCGCGATCCTGCCCTGGAAGTGGTTCAACTCGTCGATCATCGACGGCATCGGCTCGGTCGTGGGCATGGAGCGGCTGATCAAGCAGATCAGCTTCCCGAAGCTCGTCCTGCCGGTCGCCTCGGTGTTCGCCGGGATCGCCAACTTCTTCTTCGGGCTGATCCCCCTTGCGGCCCTGCTGGTGCTGTTCTACAGCCAGCCCGTGTTCGACCCGGCCACCGGCAGGACGATCACCCACATCACGCCGTACCTGCTGCTGATCCCCGTCGTCGCGTTCGTCCAGCTCTTGTTCACGCTGCCGCTGGCGATCATCCTGGGCGCGATCAACGTGTTCTACCGGGACGTCGGCAACCTGGCCCGCCACGTCCTCCGCCTGGCGTTCTACGCGTCGCCCGGGATCTACGCCATCGACCTGATCTACAAGGGCGCCGACCACTTCCCGCTGCTCAAGCCGATCATCCTGGCCAACCCGTGGATCGTGCTGTTCGGGGCGTACCGCGACGTGATCTACGAGGGCCGAGCGCCGGACTGGGGCGGCCTGGCCATCCTGTCGCTCGTCTCGCTCGGCCTGCTCGCCCTGGCGATCCTGGTCTTCAAGCGGCTCGAGCCCACGTTCGCCAAAGTCCTCTGATGACGATCGCTCATGACCCGGCCTCGCGCGCGCAGATCGCGATCAATGTCGAGAACCTCGGAGTCCAGTACAACCTGAAGCTGACCCGCAAGGCGACGGTCCGCCAGTCCCTCACGCGGCGGGTCAAGTTCGAAGGTGACGACACCCACTTCTGGGCACTCAAGGACGTGTCGTTCCAGGTCGTCCACGGCGAGTCGCTCGGGGTCATCGGGCCGAACGGGGCCGGCAAGAGCACCCTCCTCCAGGTCCTGGCCGGGATCATCACCCCGTCGGCCGGAGTGGTCGAGGTCGACGGCCATGTGTCGAGCCTGCTCTCGCTCGGGGCCGGGTTCGACGGCGACCTGAGCGGCCGCGAGAACATCCGGCT
The DNA here is from genome assembly GCA_963746075.1 of uncultured Chloroflexia bacterium. GTDB lineage: Bacteria > Chloroflexota > Limnocylindria > Limnocylindrales > CSP1-4 > CF-46. Next base: position 217,880 of record CAVUZY010000004.1, on the reverse strand, counting down.
GGCAGGAGCGTTCATGGGCCTGCCCCACGCCACGGTCGAGGAGCGGCTGCCGGGCATGGTCGAGTTCGCCGATCTCGGGCCGTTCATCGACGCCCCGATCAAGACCTACTCGTCGGGGATGCGGGCCCGGCTCGGCTTCGCGATCGCCACCTCGGTCAACCCCGACATCCTCCTGCTCGACGAGGTCCTCTCGACCGGTGACGCCTCATTCCGCGAGAAGTCGAAGGCGCGCGTGCTCGAGCTCGTCAAGGAGGCCAAGGCCATCGTCCTCGTGACCCACGACATGGGCTGGGTGAGCGAGTACTGCAACAAGGCGATGCTTCTCGAGAAGGGCCACATCGTTGCGTCCGGCAGCCCGGACGACGTCGTCGCGATCCACCGGGAGCACTCGGAGCGGCGCAAGGCCGAACGAGCGGCGGCGGGCATCATGCCGCTTCCGGCGGCCGCGGCGGCCGGTCCGGCGGGTGGCCGCCGATGACGGCCGGCGCGATGCGATGCTGAGCGATCCGTCGGTCGTCCGGCGCGGCGAGCGGATCGTTCGCGGGCTGGCGAGCCGCTTCAAGTCGCCGCGCGACGACGCGCTCGTCTCGGGCGCGGAAGCCGCCTACACGTTCCTGACCGGCCGCCGGATCCGGGGCGGGTCGGGGATCTCGTCCCATCGCGAGCCGCGGATCAACGTCGTCGCGCTGCGCTCGGCCCAGGCCGCGCTCGACGGCGGCGACGTCCGGACGGCGCTCGAACGGATCGACCACCTCTACCGGGACCACCCCGACAGCATGCGGGTCCTCCGTCTCCGGCGCGAGGTCCTCGCCCGCCAGGGCGTGATCGTCGAGCAGGCCCGGATGCTCCACGAGATGCACCTCCTCGACGGCAGCCCGGAGCGCCTCGAGAGCGAGCGCCTCCTCCTGGGCCGGCTCGTCGAGACCGCCCCGGGCTGGCTGCCCCGGATTCCCGGGCCGGTCCGCCCGGTCGCGCCCGACAGCCACGACGTCGTCCTCCACCTGCTCAAGGAGTCGGCACCGGAGCTCACGAACGGCTTCACGATGCGGTCCCGCTACAACCTGCTCGCCGCCCAGGCGGTCGGGATCCAGCCGCACGTGGTGACCGCGCTCGGCTTCCCGCGCCTGCTCGGGGTCGAAGGGGCGCCGTCGCTCATCGAGCTCGATGGGATCCCTCACCACCGGCTCGACCTCGGCCCGCACTACCCGGTGGAGCGGGCCTTCGACCAGCTCCTCGAGGACCAGGCTTGGCTCACCGCCGGGATCGCGCGCACCGTTCGGCCCGCCCTGATCCACGCCTCGTCCGGTCATCGCGGCTTCGAGACGGCGCTGGTCGGGCTGGCGATCCGTGCCCACATCCGGCGCCCGATGGTCTACGAGGTCCGCTCGTTCTTCGAGGCGACGTGGTCGGCCGACGCCGACTGGAACGAGTCCGGCGAGCAGTACCACCGCCGGTTCGACGCGGAGAGCCGGGCGATGCAGGACGCCGACCACGTCATCACGATCGCCGAATCGATGCGTGCCGACATCGTGTCGCGGGGCGTTCCGGAGGACCGCGTGACCGTCATCCCGAACGGGGTCGACGCCGCCAGCTTCACGCCGCAGCCGCCCGACCCCGCCCTCCGCCAGCGCTACGGGCTCGACGGCAAGTTCGTCTTCGGCTACGTCAGCAACCTCGACCATCCGCGCGAGAACCAGGAGCTCCTCGTTGCGGCGACGGCCGTCCTCCTGAAGCGCGGCCGGCGGGTGGCCTGCCTGATCGTCGGCGACGGCAAGCGCAAGCCGGAGATCGAGCGAATCGCCCGGAAGGCCGGAGTCGGCGACGCCGTCGTCTTCACCGGCAAGGTGCCGCACGATCAGGTCCGCGCCTGCTACGCCCTCCTCGACGCCTTCGTCGTCCCGCGCCGCGACGAACGCGCCGCCCGGACGGTGACCCCGCTCAAGCCGTACGAGGCCCTCGCGATGGAGCGGCCGCTCGTCGTGGCCGACCTGCCGGCCCTGACGGAGATCGCCGAGCCCGACACCCGCGGCCTCGCGTTCCGGCCCGACGACGCCGAGGACCTCGCGACCGCCCTGGAGCGCCTGATCGACGACCCGGCCCTGCGCGAGCGGATCGGTCGCGAAGGCCGGGCGTGGGTCATCAGGGAACGGAGCTGGGCCACGAACGGCGGCCGGATCCGGGACGTCTACCGCGAGGTCCTCGAGCGCTGGGCCAGGACCGAGGACGGAGACCCGGCCGGCGCGCGCGGCGCGGGCACGACGGCCGGCGCCAAGGCCGGCGCCCGAGCGGGAACGCAGACCAGGATGCGCGCCGGCTGATGGAAGGTCAGCCACGCCCGTCCGGCCAGCCGGCCGGCGCGTTCACGGTCGAAGCCGCCAGCGCGCTGCGTGCCCTCCAGGCCAGCGATCGATCGCCGATCCTGCTCGGCTACCACCCGGTCGCCCGGATGAACCCGTACCAGGCCCTCCTGTACCAGAAGACGTGGGAGTACGGCATCGGCCCGGTCCCGATCATCCGCGAGGAGCGGATCGAGGAGCTGGCCGAGTTCGCCCGGCGCGGCCACCCGTCCGTCCTCCATCTCCACTGGCTGAACCTGCCGCTCGCCCATGCCCGATCGGCCAAGGACGCGACCAAGCTCGGCGACGCGTTCCTCGGCCGGCTCGACCGGTTCAAGGCGGCCGGCGGCCGGATCGCCTGGACCATCCACAACATCCTGCCCCACGGCGCCCGGTTCGAGGAGCAGGAGAGCCGGCTCCGGGCAGCGGTGGCCGAACGTGCCGACGTCCTCCACGTCCTGGCCAAGGGCACCCCCGAGCACGTCGCGCCGTACTTCCGGATCCCGGCCGATCGGCTGCTCCACGTGCCCCACCCCAGCTACGCCGGTGCGTACGAAGACCACGTCGGACGCGACCAGGCCCGCCACGAGCTCGGGATCATGCCCGACGAGCTCGTGTTCGTCGTCGCCGGCGCGATCCGGCCGTACAAGGGCCTGACCGAGCTGCTCGACGCCTGGGAGAGCCTGCCGCCGGACCTGCCCAGGCGGCTGGTCATCGCCGGCGGGCCGACCGCCGAGGCCGGCGTCCTCGGCGTCCTCGAGCGGGCAGCCCTCCATCCGACCGTGCTGCTCCACGCACGCCAGATCCCGGCCGGCGAGATGCAGCTCTTCCTCCGCTCGGCGGACGTCGCGGTCCTGCCCTACCTGCGATCCCTCAACAGCGGCGCCCTGATGCTGGCGCTCACCTTCGGGTTGCCGGTGATCGTCCCGGCCGGCGGCGGGCTGGCCGAGATGGTCGACGACACGTTCGCGAACACGTTCGACGCGACCCGCGCCGGCGCCCTGGGAGCGGCGCTGCAGCGGGCGGGTGAGCTGGCGACGCCGGCGGCACGGGCCGCGGCCTCGGCCGCGGCGGCGGCGCTCAACCCGGAGGACCTGGCGCGGCGGTTCGCGCTGGGACTGCGGGAGCGGCTGGACCCTCCGGAGTCGCCGAGTCCCCGCTGAACCCCGACGGCGCCGCGACCGACGGCCTGTTCAGGAAATGCCGCTCGATGACGACGTGGAACCCCCAGCCGACCGCGATCGCGGCGACCAGGCAGACCGGCAGGACGACCGCGAGCGTGGCGATCGATCCGCGCAGGCCCGCGTCGTACAACACCTGGCTGATCGGCCGGACGATCACGGCGTGACTCAGGTACAGGCTGTAGCAGATCGTGCCGGCGAAGGCCAGCGGCCGGACCAGTGGCGAGGCGGCGATCCGGCCGTCGAAACGGTGCAGCGCGAGCAGGGACATCGCGAAGAGCATCGCGGCCGCGACGTCGCGATCGAGCTCGGCCCGGCCGTTCAGGACGATCGCCGCGAAGGCCACGCCGGCGAACAGGAGGGCCCACGTCCGCGCGATCGTGGCGCGTGATCCGTAGTTGACCTGCCAGTAGACGAGGATCCCGGAGGCGAAGGCGAGCCAGTAGCCGTCGAAGAAGAAGCCGCGCGTCCGGATCCCGGCCATCGGCGCGAGGATCGCGATCAAGGCCGCCGCGATGGTCACGACCGAGGTCACCCGGAACAGGCGGGCCGGCGCGAGCAGGACCGTCAGGCCGGTGACGAGGTAGAACTGCTCCTCGTAGCACAGCGTCCATGCCTGGCCGATGATGAAGTCCGTGGGGCTTCGCAGCGGGAGGGCCGTCGCCCGCCACGTCTCGGTCAGGGTCAGGTTGCCGAGCCACTGGCCCGGCTCGAAGGTCCACGGCCGCTCGATCGGGGCGATGCTCCCCGTCAGCAGGCCCGGCCGGAGGACGACGTCGACCGCGAAGACGATCGCGATCTGGAGCACGATCATCGCCCAGTACGGCGGGTAGATCCGCCGGAAGCGGCGCTTGAAGTACGACCCGGCGCCACCCGCCCGCCGGCGGAAGACATCGGCCGTCGCGGAGATCGCGTAGCCGCTGATCACGAAGAAGAACGGGACGCCGATCCAGCCGATCCGGGTGATCCGCAGGAGCAGATCGCCCAGTGGATCCGTCCCGAGCGTGCCGCTTTGCTCGGCGGACAGGAACGCCACGGACGACGAATGGAACAGGACGACGAGCAGGCACGCGACGCCCCGCGCGTGGTCGAGGCTGAGATAGCGCGGCGATCGCGGCAGCTGGTCGGTCTCCGTGCCGCCTGCGGCGCGCGTGCCGGCGGCGGCCGCGGCCGCGGCCGACGCCGATGCGGCGGCCGGAACGAGCGCCGTCGGCTCAGCCCCCAACCGACAGGCCCCGGACCAACGCAGCGAACCGGGCCGAGATGTCCGGCGCGTGGAGGTCCGCGACGGACGCCCGTGCCTCGGACCGCGCGGCCGGCGTCACGAACGTCGGAACGTCGGCCAGCGCGCGGGCCAGGTCGGCGGGATCGGCCGGATCGAAGGTCCGGAGCGCCCCCGGCCGGACAACCTCTGTTGCCGTCCCCCCGGCCGGCGCCAGGACCGGGATCCCGGCCGTCAGCGCCAGCACCGTCCAGCCCGAGTTGAGGTAGCGCTCGTACGGCACGACCGCCACGTCCAGGGCAGCGAGGAGCCACGGCATCCGATCGTCCGGCACGATGCCGAACAGCGGAATGACGCGCGGGTCGGCGTAGGCCGCCTGGATCAGCTCCTCGCCGCCCGGGTCGACGACCCGACCCGCGATCACGAGCCGGAGCCGGCGGCCATCAGGGAGTGGATCCGGGGTGGCGGCGAGGGCCTCGAACAGGCGGCGGGCGCCCTTGCGCTCGCTGAGGATGCCGACGAGCCCGAGGACGACCTCGAGGCCGCCGTCGGCTGGGTCGGCCGGGTCAAGCCCGAGGGCATCGCGGGCCGCGGCACGCGTTGGCGGCGGCGGATAGATGGCGTCGTACGACGGATGCGGCAGGTGGACGGTCCGCGCCGGATCGAGGCGGATCCAGTCGTGAAGCGCCTCCGGCGTGGTGGCGGTCAGGACGTGGATCCGCTCGGCGCGATCGGCGATGCCCTGGGCGAGGCGCCGCTCGGCGGCGGCGTGCGTCCGGTCGAGGATCGGTCCGTCGTGGACCGTGACGACGAGGGGGACTCCGGCCGCCCGCCACGCGTCGATCCGGTCGAGGGCCGCCGCAGCGGCGGCGTCGGCGGCGGCGGCGTCCTTCGCTCCCCAGACGAGCCGGTTGGAGGCGTTGACGTGGAGGACGACGTCGTATCCGCCGTCGTGCCGGGCGTCGACCACCGCCGCCGCGTCCGCGAGCGTGTCGACGTGGATGGAGGCGAGCCCGGCCGCTTCGTAGGCCTGCTCCATCATCGCCGTGAACGGGTTGCCTTCGAGCGCCGGCAACGTGACCACGCAGCGCGGTCGCTCGTGGCCCGTGGCGCGCAGCCGTCCGGCAGCCGCGACCGCCTCGGCCGCCGCGCCCGCTGGCCCGCGGCCGGCGGTCTCGCGTGGCGGACGAGACTGGCGAAGGAAGGCGGCGACCGCTCGCGCACGACGCGCCTCGGTCGGCGGCAGGTTCGCCGCCAGGACCTCGAACGCGTCCGCCCGGCGCCGGGCCGCGGCACTGCCCACCGCGCCGGGCGGCTCGCCGATCCGAACACGAGCGGCCGCAGCATCGCCCTGATGGACGGCCGTGTCGAGGAGTGCCCGGCGGACGGCCGGCTCGGGCTCCCAGCCCCACGGAACAAGGGCATGGACGAGCATCGGCAGGGCCTTCCGGGGCTGGAACATGACGCGCCGAAACCGGTTGCGCGCTGCCCGCCGCTTGAGATGGGCGGGCAGCGGTGGGCCCGCTGCTGTCATGCGCGCCAGTCTACGACCGCTGCTACCCTCGCATGCATGGTCCGACCCGTCCGCGTGCTTGCCATCGGCTGGTTCGGGGAGCGCAATCTCGGGGACGAGGCGATGTTGGAGGGCCTCCTCGCGGACCTCCGGCGCGCGTTCGGCGACGTCGAGCTGACGGTCATGAGCGCCGACCCGTCAGCGACCAGCGCCGCGCTTCCCGTCCGTGCGATCCCGCTGCCGCCGCTGGATCGCGCCGGGTACCGCAACCCAGCGATGCTGCGCGCCTTCTGGCGGGCCGATCTCGTGACGCTCGGCGGCGGCGATCTCGTGCGCGAGGCGCGCGGCGCGGTGGCCCCGGCGCGGTTCTGGCTGCGCCGGATTCGGGTGGCACGCGCGCTTCGCCGGCCGACGGTCGCAATCGGGATCTCAGTCGGGGAGCTGCGCGACCGTGGCGTCGTGGCCGAGGCCACCGACCGGCTCCGCCGGCTGTCCCTGATCGCGGTCCGCGACCGGGAGAGCGCCGAGCGGATCGTCGCGCTCGGTCTCCCGGCGCCGCACTTGACCGGGGATCTGGCGCTCGACGCCGGCGGGCCCGCACCGGATCGGTCGCACACCCCGCGCGGCTCCGTCGTCCGGATCGGCGTCATCACCCGGGAGCTGGTCGGCCGGCCCGGCCTCGAGCGCGACGCCGGGGAGCGCCTGCACACCGCGCTCGCGGCCGCCCTCGACGGTCTCGTCCAGGCCGGCGGTGCGTCGGTCCAGCTCGTGCCGTTTCGCGTCCGGCCGCAACCGGGTCTCCGCGACGACGACATCGCAGCCGGCGAGACGCTGGCGGTGCGGGCCGCGACCGGCTCCACCTGGACCCGCAGTCCCGCCCCGGAGTCGGCGACCGCGTTCAGGCGGATCGCGGCCGACCTCGACCTGATCGTATCCGTCCGGCTCCACGGCCTGGTCCTCGGGGCCGCGGCGGGAGTGCCGGTCGTCGGGTTCGCGTACGACCCGAAGGTCGCTGGCTTCCTCCGCGATCTCGGCGCCGCCGACCAGTGCCTGCCGCTCGGCGCCGACGCGGGCACGATCCGGGCGGCGATCGACCGCACCATGGCCGACACCGAGCTGCCCGCCCGCCTCGCCCGGGGCGTCGCTGCCGCGCGCGCCCGGACCGCCGCGTTCCTGCCCCACCTCGCCGCGCTGGTGCCCGATCACCGCCGATCGCCGGCGCTCGGCGGCGATGCCGTCCGCGAGGAGCCGGGCGAAGCCGGCGCGCCGCGATGACCGAACCCGCGTCCGGCCCGCCCGCGGGCGACCGATCGAGCCTCATCATCGTCAGCGGCTCGTCCCAGGTCCGGACGCCGGCCGCCCTCAACCACGCCGTCTACGCCGCGCGTCACGACTTCCGCTACGTCTTCGACTCCACACCGGCACCGGTCCGCTCGATCTACCTCCACAAGGTCGAGGTGCTGCGCCGCCACCTGGCCACGGCCGACTGGCTGTTCTGGGTCGACGACGACGCGTTCTTCACGAACCTCGACGTCGACCTCCGGTCGTTCCTGCCGACAGACCCGCGGATCGAGATCGTCTTCTGCGCCAGCCCGGTCAATCCGGAGGGCGGCTGGACCTTCATGTCGGCCGGCCAGATCTTCCTGCGCAACACGCCGCGGATGGCCGCCCTCCTCGAGGCCGTGCTCGCCACGGACCTGTCGGTCGTCCGCGCCTGGTGGGACCCGGAGGTCCTCGGCCTGTTCACCCGCGGCGACCAGGACGCATTCGTCTACCAGCTCCGCCGCGACGGCAGCCCGTGGGCCGATTCTTGGGAGGCCCGTCCGTGGGAGCAATTCAACAGCCGCCCGTATCACTACACGGAGCGGCTGGACGAGCAGTTCATCTGCCACTTCGCCGTGCCCGGCGGGAAGTCGAAGATGGAGCTGATCGAAGCCTTCGCGGGGCGGCTCGGGACGACAAACGCGCTCCTCCCGGAAACGGAGATCGCCGCCTACAAGACGTTCGTCGCCCGCTCGGACCTGGCGCCGTTCCTCGGGCCGGTCGTCGACATTGGGTCAGCAAAGGGCGGGGCGTCGGGGCCGGGCCGTCCGGCCAAGGCTCCGGTCGGCCTGATCCGGCGGACGGCTCGCGCGGTTCGCCGCCGGATCGCCGGCTAGCCGCGTTCGGTCAGGCCGGCTTCTCGAGCACGACCTGGAAGAACCCGCGCTCGAGATCGACCTTCGGGTACCGCCCGAGGACATCCTCGAACCGCCGGTAGAAGTCCTCGTCGAGCGGGTACTTCGTGAAGGCGAGCGAGCGGATCACGAGCCCCGCGTCGAGGAACGCGGCCTCGTACTGCTCCCAGGTCATCCGGTTGACCCAGGCGGCTCCGCCCGCCGGTTTGCCGGCCCGGCGCAGCGCCTCGTCGATCACCGCATCGTCGAACAAGAGGTGCGGGAAGGGGAACGCGATCTCCCTGGTCCGGTGCGACGCGGTCGGGCCGCGGTACAGGTTGGCGCGCAGCCAGGCGAGCCCGCCGGGCTTCATCACCCGCTCGAGCTCGACGATCGCCTCGAGCGGACGGGCGATGTGCTCCCAGACGGTGAACGACAGGACGCGGTCGAAGGTGTTCAACGGGAGGCTGCCCGGGACCGCCATGTCGCCGACGACCAGGTGGACGTTGTCGCCGGCCAGGGACGGCCACGCGTTCCGCGCGGACATGTCGATCCCCCACGCGTCGCACCCGAAGTGGCGGGCGAGGAACCAGACCTCGTAGCCCGCGCCGCAGCCGATCTCGAGGACGGTCTTGCTCGCGAGGTCGATCCGATCGTGGATCGCCGCCAGCCGCGACCTCGACCGGGCGGAGATCGAGTTCGTGTCGTAGCCGGGCGCCGTCGGCGCCACCGGCTTCGCCGCGTACTCCGCGTTGAGCTGCTCGAACAGGGCAAGGTCGTAGCGGACCGGGACGACGATCGGGTCGGGGCCATCCACCGCGGAGAAGGGCTTGTGGACGACCGGCGGCTCGGGCCACGTCTCCGGGATCGCGCGCGGTCCGGGGCGGACGCGGAACGCCGTCGGGTAGCGGCGCCGACCGGAGGCCGCGGCGCGAGCTGCGGGCGACGGTCGCCGGTCGAGACGGCGGACGGACCGCCGGATGCGGCGCAAGAGCCGCGCCAGACGCTCGTGCCGGAGGATCTCGCGCCGGATCACGAGACGGCGGCGGTCGCCCCGGCGCGCCGGTCAGCCAGCCAGCGGACGACGATGTCGGCGATCCGGTCGCCGGCGTGGCCGTCCCAGAGCGGCGGCGCCTCGCGTCCGGCCCCCGGACCGGCGGCCGGCTCGGCCAGGATCCGGCCGACCCAGGCACCGACATCCGCGGGCTCGACGAGGCGGTTCGTCCCGTGGGTGATCGTGATCGGGCGCTCGGTGTTGGGCCGGACCGTCAGGCACGGGACGCCGAGGATCGTCGTCTCCTCCTGGATCCCACCGGAATCCGTCACGACCACCGCCGCGCCCCGGACGAGCGACAGGAACGCGACGTAGCCGAGCGGCTCGATCAGGCGGAGCTGCGGGCCGGCCGCGAGCCCGGCCGCGGCCAGCATCGCCCGGCCCCGCGGATGGAGCGGCAGCACGACCGGCAGCTGGGCCGTCACGGTCTCGAGCATCGCGACGAGGCGGGCGGCGGCCTCGGGTGAATCGACGTTGGCCGGGCGATGGAGGGTTGCGACCGCGTAGGGCCCGACGAGATCGTAGGCCTGACGGGCGGCGGCCTCGTCGAAGCGGTCGAGGTTCGCCAGCAGCGTGTCGATCATCGGGTTGCCGACGAAGTGGACGCGAGCGGCCGCGATGCCCTCGCGCTCGAGGTTGTCGAGGGCCTCGGGGCTCGTCGCGAAGCAGAGGTCGGCGAGGATGTCGGTGACCCGCCGGTTGACCTCCTCCGGCATCGTCATGTCGAAGCTCCGGAGGCCCGCTTCGACGTGGGCCGTCGGCAGGTGGAGCTTGCTCGTGACGATCGAGGTCGCCAGGGTCGAGTTGATGTCGCCGTAGACGATCGTCAGGGCCGGGTCGAGCTCGAGCAGGGTCGGCTCCAGCGCGGTCAGGAGAGCGGCGGTCTGGGCGGCCTGGCTGCCCGACCCGACGCCCAGGTTGACGTCCGGCTCCGGCAGGTCGAGCTCGCGGAAGAAGATGTCCGACATCGCGCTGTCGTAGTGCTGGCCGGTGTGGACGACGAGCTGCTCGACCGCCGCGTCGGGCGAGCGCCTTGACGACCGGGCCTGCCTTCATGAAGTTCGGCCTGGCGCCGACGACATGGACGACCGCGGAGCCGGCTGTCACGCGGGCGTGGCCTCGCCGGCGGGGGTCTCGATCGCATCGACCGGGCCGGTCACCCGCGTTCCGCCATCGCTGGCGCCGGCCGGGATCGCCCAGCCGGCCCCGAGCCGGAGGACCTGGCGCGGCCGGACCGTCCTGCCGCGCGCGTTGTTGACCGTGTCGACGATCAGGTCGGCCGTCGCGTAGACCCGCGTCCAGTCGACGATCCGGTGGGCGGCGAGGATCACGATCACGTCCGACTCACGTACCAGGTCGTCGAGCGGGGTCGAGTCGAACCGCGAGCCGTCGGCGGCGGTGTAGGTCGCGACGTGCGGGTCGTGGTACGAGATCGACGCGCCACGCCCGACGAGGCCGGCGAGGACCTCGGCCGCGGGCGAGTTGCGGGCATCGCGGACGTTCGGCTTGAACGCCACCCCGATCACGCCGACCTTCGCCCCGCGCACGGCTTGGCCGCGCTCGTTGAGCGCCTCCGCCACGAGATCGATGACGTGGCGCGGCATCGCCAGGTTGATGTCGCCGGCGAGCTCGACGAAGCGGTCGACGAAGTCGAACTGGCGGGCTCGCCACGAGAGGTAGTACGGGTCGACCGGGATGCAGTGGCCGCCGACGCCGGGGCCGGGCGTGAACCGCATGAAGCCGAACGGCTTCGTGGCGGCCGCGTCGATCACCTCCCAGACATCGAGGCCCATCCGCTCGCACAGCAGCGCGAGCTGGTTGACGAAGGCGATGTTGACGTTCCGGAAGACGTTCTCGAGGAGCTTGGCCATCTCGGCGGCGTCGGGCGATGACAGCTCGACGACGTTGGCGTTGATGTTCTGGAGCAGGGTCGCCGCCCGCTTCGTGGCCTCCGGGGTCGTGGCTCCGACGAGGCGCGGCACGTCGCGCGAGGCGCTGGCCGGGTCGCCGGGGTTGACGCGCTCGGGCGCGAACGCGAGGTCGAAGTCGCGACCGGCGACGAGGCCGCCGCGCTCGAGGACCTCGCGGAAGGGGCCGGTCGTCGTGCCCGGGAAGGTCGTCGACTGGAGGACGATCAGCTGGCCGGCCCGGAGGCCCGTGGTGATCAGCTTGGCGGCGCTCAGGACCGGCCCGAGGTCCGGATCCTTGGAATCGGTGATCGGAGTCGGGACGCAGACGAAGATCGCGTCGGCGTCGGCGAGGCTGGTCTCGTCCGGCGCGGTGACCCGGAGGCCCTTGCCGAGGGCCGCCTGGAGCCGCTCGTCGCTGATGTCGTCGATCGGCGAGGTGCCGCCGCGCAGCTCGGCCACCCGGGCCTCGCTCGCGTCGATGCCGACGACCTCGAGACCGGCCTCCTCGAAGGCGATCGCGAGCGGCAGCCCGACGTAGCCGAGCCCGATGATGGCGACCCGCGCGTCGTGACCCATGCCGAACCTCCAGCGGCCCACGGCGGCGCCAATCGTGATCGCCGCGGCGCGCGGTGGGACGGCCGAAGTCTAGCCGACGGCGGACGCCGGCCGGTCGGACATCCCCGGGCGGACGGCCGACCCGGGCTCCGGATGCGGGACGTCACGGGCGGGCTGGCGGTCGCCGGAGCCGGTGTATCCTCCGGCCGCGCATGGTCTTCTCCTCGGTCACCTTCCTGTTCTTCTTCCTGCCCGCCGTCCTCGGCGCCTACCACCTCGCACCGCGCCGCGCCCGGAACGCGGTTCTCGTGGTCGCCAGCGTCGTGTTCTACACGTGGGGTGCGGGCACGATCGTGTTCGCCCTCATCGGCTCGGTGGCCGCGAACTTCGTGATCGGCCTCCGGCTCGAGCAGGCCCGCGATGCCGGCGACAGCCGCCTCGCCCGGCGCTGGCTGAGCGTCGGCGTGATCGTCAACCTGGTCCTCCTCGGCTGGTTCAAGTACGCCAACTTCGGGGTGGCGACGTGGAACGGCGCGCTGGAGGCGTTCGGCGCGCCGGGCCTCCCGTGGGCCGCGATCATCCTGCCGATCGGGATCTCGTTCTACACGTTCCACGCCCTCAGCTACCTGATGGACATCCACCGCGGCAGCGCCCGCCATCTCGAGTCTCCCATCGACTTCGTCCTGTACATCACGTTCTTCCCGCAGCTGATCGCCGGCCCGATCGTCCGCTTCCACGAGATTCGCGAGCAGCTGGTGGAGCGGCGCGAGACGGTCGATGCGTTCGCCGCCGGGATCTACCGCTTCGCGCTCGGGCTCGGCAAGAAGGTCCTGATCGCGGACACCGTCGCGCCGGTCGCGAATGCCGCGTTCGGGACGTCGACCGGAGAGCTCCAGATGGCCGGGGCCGTGGTCGGCGTCGTCGCCTATGCCGTCCAGCTCTACTTCGACTTCAGCGGCTACTCGGACATGGCCCTGGGGCTGGCGCTGATGTTCGGGATCCGGCTGCCCGAGAACTTCGACCGGCCGTACGCCGCGCGGAGCGTCACCGAGTTCTGGCGGCGCTGGCACATGTCGCTGTCGCGCTGGTTCCGCGACTACCTGTACGTCCCGCTCGGCGGCAACCGCGGGACATCCCTCCAGACATACCGCAACCTCGTGATCGTGTTCCTCGTGACGGGGCTGTGGCACGGGGCCAACTGGACGTTCGTGCTGTGGGGCGGGTATCACGGGATCCTGCTCCTGCTGGAGCGGCTGACCGGCGCCGGCCGTGGCGCCGCGATCCGGCCGGCGCCATGGCAGCTCGTCACGGTCGTTCTCGTCGTCCTCGGCTGGGTCCTCTTCCGGGCGCCGAGCGTCGAGTACGCCGCCGGCTACTACGCCGCCCTGCTCCGGCCTGGCCTCGACCTGCCGCTCGCGGTCCGGGTCGCCCTCGATCCGATCGCGACGATCTGCCTGGTGTTCGGTGTCGGCTCGGTGCTCATCCCGCGGACATGGGTGACGGGGGTCCGCCTCGAGAACCCACGGCCGCTGCGCCATCGCGTGCTCCGGCTCGCCGTCGTGGGGCTGGTGCTGCCGGCCTCGCTCGTCTTCGTCATCTCGGGCACGTTCAGCCCGTTCCTGTACTTCCAGTTCTGAGATGGGCATGACCGACGACCCGCTGCCGATCCGTGAGCCAGCCCCGCCGCTCGACCGCTCCGCCCACCTCCCGCCGCCGAGCCCCGCGGGCCGCTGGCGCCTGCTCGACCGGCTCGTCGTCGTCGTGTTCTGTCTCGGCCTGATCGTGCCCGGGCTGCTGATGGTCGCCCGGATCCGGCCGGCGGCGATCGAGAACCGGCCGCTGCTCGAGCCGCCGGCGCTGACGTCACCGGGCAGCCTGCTCGACGCGTCGTGGTACGCGGCAGTCGACCGGTTCCTGGCCGACAACGTGGCCGTCCGGCCGCTCGCCGTGCGGGCCCGCGGCGAGGCCTACTGGCGCACCGGCGGGACGGGCAACCCGGAGGTCGTTCGCGGCCTCGACCGGTGGCTGTTCACGCTCGAGGAGATCCAGCCGCGCTGCGACCTCGGCCCGGCTGACATCGCGGCTGCGCTGGATCGGGCGAAGGCAGCCTTCACGGCCGGCGGCCAGGACTTCCGCTTCCTGATCGCGCCGGACAAGCACGTGATCTATCCCGAGAAGGTCGATCCGGGGATGCCGTATGGCCCCGCCTGCACGGACGAGCGTCGGCCGGCGATGGAACGCGAGCTGGCGTCGCGCGCGGCGTTTGCCGTCGACGGTTGGACGGCGACGCGCGCGGAGCGGGCCGCCCGTCCGGCCGGTCCCCTGCTCTACTACACCCAGGACTCGCACTGGACGACGAGCGGCGCGGTGCCCGCGATCCGGGAGCTGATCCGGTCGCTCGGTCCGGACCTCTGGCGCGACGACGACGTCCTCACCGGCGGATCGAAGCGGGTCGCGATGGAGCTCGCGCGGCAGATGGGCCTGAGCCGCGCGGAGACCGTTCCCGGCGTGACCATCCGGCCGAGCGTCAAGATCGTCCGGACCCCGATCGACCTGCCGGTCGAGACGAACAACGCCCGGGCCGTCTACCGGATCACGGCCGAGGCGGGGACGCGGCCGCTCGTGCCGGGCCGGACCGTGGTCGTGTACGACAGCTTCTTCGGCTTGAACATGGCGGCCGTCGCCCCGTTCTTCGCGGAGTCGATCTGGATCCACATGGGCGATCTCCAGAACCACCCCGAGATCGCGACGCTCGTCGGCCCGCCCGACCGCGTGGTCATGGAGCGCGTCGAGCGCGGCCTGTACTTCACGAACGATCGACGAGCTGCTCCGGCCCCTGGTGCGGGCGCCGGGCTGAGTCGTCAGCGCGATTCGACCGCTCGGCGACGGCTTCGACGAGCTCCACGTAGGCGGGCGCCTCGCGGTCCCACGACAGCTCGCGGGCACGGCCGGCGGCCGCCACGGCTCCCGCGTCGCGGGCCGCGGGATCGTCGACCAGGCGCAGAATCGGCCGCGGCCAGGCTCGCCTCGTCGCCGGGCTCGTACCACGACAGCATCGGCGGGTCGAAGTGCTCGCGGGCAGCGGGCAGGTCGGCGGCCACGACCGGCTTGCCCATCACCGCGTACTCGAGGGCCTTCGTCGGCATGCTGATCTCGGTGAATGGGTCGCGCCGGATCGGCGACACGCCGATGTCGACCGCAGCGAGGGCGGCGGGGATCGTCTCGAGCGGGATCCGGCCGTGGAACACGACCTGGTCGGCGATCCCGAGCTCAGCGGCGAGTCTCACCAGGTCCGCCTCGGCGTCACCCCGGCCGTAGACCTCGAACACGACCGGCAGGTCCGGACGCTGCGCTCGGATCCGGGCCACGGCGCGGACGACGAGGTCGAGCTCGTAGAGCGGCGTCACCGCGCCGGTGTAGACGATCCGGAGGGTCCCGTCGGCCATGAACGGCCGGACGGTCTGCGGAACGGCCTCGAACCGGGCGAGCGACGGCCCGTTCGTCACGACCCGCAGCTTGTCCGGCCGATAGCCGAGCGCCAGCAGCCGGGCGTGACGCGCCTGGTTGACAGAGATCGCGATCCGCGCGAAGCCGATCGAGACCCGCTCGGCGAGGTGGAGCAGCCGGTCCGACAGCGGGTTCGAGGCCCGGGCGAAGCGGCTCTTGAAGAACTCCGGGTGTCGCCTCGTGGAGGTCGAGGATCACCGGCACGCCGGCCAGCCGGACCGGCAGCGCCGCGAACACGAGCGGATCCGGCGGCGACGCCACCTCGACGACGCGATACCGGCGGCGTCGCTGCTCTCGCGTCAGGGCCCAGCCGGACCGAACGAGGAACGACGTGTACTCGCGCAGGTACGTCCCCACCCCGGCTCCCTGATGACGGCCGACGTCGATCGGGATCGTCCGGACGCCTTGTCGCGGAGCGGCGGGCGTCGTCCGGCGGACGGAGGGCGAAGACGTCGACCTCCCAGCCGGCCCCGACGAGCGCCTCGGCCTCGCGCTGGATCCGGGGATCCTCCTCGAACACGCTGTGGGTCACGATCGCGATCCGCTTCGGGCGCGCGTCAGCGGTCACGCGGCGATCCTCCGGTACAGCTCGACGACGTTCGCCCCCTGGATCTCCCAGGTATAGCGCTCGAGCGCGACCGTCCGGGCGTGGAGGCGGAGACGCTCCCGCTCGTCGGGCGGCGCTTCGAATCAGGCCGCGGATCGCGCTCGCGATCGCCGCCGGGTCGTCGATGTCGACGCACTGCCCGACCTCGAGCTCGCGAACGAGCCGGCAGTGGGCGGTGCCCTTCGGCCACGACGACGGGCACGGCCGTCTGGAGGTACTCGAACAGCTTGTTCGCGAGGTTCAGGCGCTGATTGAGCGTCCGCGGCGGCTGGCCGACGAACCCGACGTCGGCGTCGACGGTGTAGTCCTGGAGCTCCGCCGGCGGGATCGCGTCGACGACGATGACCCGGCCCGGCAATCGGGCAGCCTGCTCGTCGAGCCAGCCCTTGAGGCGGCCGTAGCCGATGAAGACGGCGACGACGTCGGTCGCGGCCAGGGCCGGCGTCTCGAGGGCGGCGACGAGCTCCTCGATCCCGCGATCGACGCTGAAGCCGCCCTGGTAGAGCACGATCGGGCCGATCCGGCGGCGATGCCGGTGACGGCTCGCAGGCGGCCGGTCCGGGCCGGCAGGACCTCGCCCGGGCGCCACGCCGGCGGGCAGTTCAGGACGACAGTCGGGCGAGCGACGCCGAACAGTCGGACGACCTCGTCGGCGACGCCAGGGCTCACGGCGGTGAGACCCGCAGCCTCCCGCATCCAGCGCCGCTCCCGCCCGCGGACGAGGGCCCGGAACCAGCCCGGCATCCGGGCCAGCCGCGCGGCCTCGGTGTGGATGTCGGCGATGTCGTAGACGAAGCGGCCGCCGGTCTTCCGGGCCGCGGCACGGATGACTGGCAGGGCGATCAGCGCCTTGCAGGTGAAGACGTCGGCGTCCGCAGCGGCCGCGACGACCGCCGCGCTCCACGGACCGACGCGGCGGGCGTGGGCGAGGATCTCGGCCAGCCGGCGGAACGGCGCGCGGAGCCGATCGAGGCCGGCCGGCCGCGTCGGCCGGCAGCGCGGTCGCAGCCGGATCGATGCCGAGCAGCCGGGCGACGGCCCGCCGGGCGCCGATCGGCAGCGGCCGGAAGGCGCTCGCGATCGTCCCGTCGACGACTGACCCGCCGGAGCTCGATCCCACCGTCGAGCCGCTCGCTCGCCGGGCAGGCCGGGCCCGGCCAGCCCGACGAGGGTCACCGTGTGGCCGTCGGACGTCAGCGCGGCCGCCGTGCGGAGCTGGCGGGCGTCGTACTGGAAGGTGTTCGCGGCGACGATGGCGACCTTCACCGTCAGGCGGGTGCGCCCTGGCGAGGGCCGGTCCGCTCCTCGAGCGTCTCGGCGTCCGGGACGTACGCGTACGTCCGGCCGCACGACGGGCAGATCAGCTCCTGGTGGGCGGCGTAGCGGCCGGGCTCGGCGGCCATCGGGTCGCCCTTGCTGTCGACGAGGCGCGCTCCACACGCGCAGACCCAGCCGATCCGGCGAGCCGGGCTGCCAACGACGAGCGCGTGGTTCGGGACGTCGCGGGTGACGACCGCGCCCGGCTCCGACCGTTGCCCAGGAGCCGATCGCGACGCCGGCGACGACGACCGCCCCGGCCCCGATCGTGCAGCCGTCGGCGAGCGTGGTCGGAATGACCGGACGGTCGGCCGCGAGCGCGAGCTCGCCGGTCGAGTTGACGGCCCGCGGGTAGCGATCGGTCGTCAGGATCGCCCCGGGACCGATGAGCACGCCCCGTCCCGACGACGGCGCCGCGGTAGAGCAGGGCCCGATGCTGGACCTGGACGCGATCGCCGAGCACGACTCCCTCGTCGATGAACACCTCGCGACCGATGACGCAATCGGCACCGACCTGGACGCCAGCCTCGAGCCGGCTTCGGGTGCCGATCGTGGTCCCGGATCCGACGCCGACATCGGACGCGACGTCGGCCGTCGCGTCGATGCGCGCTGAGAGGTCGATCACGGCAGTCGGAGTCTCCAGGTGCGGCCGCGGGCACGCGGCTCGGTGCGGGGCGGCGAGTATAGCCCTCGGGTGGTTCCGCCTCGAACGGTGGCCTCGCCGGCCGCGCGCCAAGCGGCGCGGCGTGCGCGCCTACTTGCGGCGGCGCAGCCGGAACGCCGAGGTGATCGATCCCGAACGCGGCCCCGAACGCCAGCGCGCCGCGCCAGTCGAGGACGGTCCTTGACATTGCCCTCGACCCTGCGGGCGACGAGGAACAGGACGCCGGTCGTGCTTCTCGATGTGGACGTGGTTGGCGATGAGCAGCCGGACGGCCGACTGCTCGATCCGCGCCTCCCGGGCGACGATCGAGCCCGCGCCCCCCTGGGTGATCGTCAGCTCGCCGGTCAGTGCGGCCCCGATCCCGCCGAGCTCGACGGAGACGCGATCTGCCCGGGCC
The DNA here is from genome assembly GCA_963746075.1 of uncultured Chloroflexia bacterium. Lineage (GTDB taxonomy): Bacteria > Chloroflexota > Limnocylindria > Limnocylindrales > CSP1-4 > CF-46. The sequence goes on along the minus strand of CAVUZY010000004.1, from coordinate 199,461 downwards.
GCCCCGACGCCGCCCTGGGTCACCGCGATGTCCGTCGCCCGGGCTCGCCCGATCCCGCCCTGGCGCAGGTCGACGTTCGTGGCGTTGATCGACGTCGGCACCGCCCTGGCGGATCGTGATCGTGTCGCCCGACACGTTCCGCGGCGGCTCGACGGGCAAGCGCGCTGGGACGCGTCGCGTGCGGCGTCGCGGCTCGCCGCGCACGTCGAGCCGGCGCGGGCTTGGCGCGACTCGGGCGGCGGGTGCCTTCGCTGATCAGCCGTCGCGGCGGCGCGCCCTGGCATCTGGCCGCTCGCCTTGCGGCGCGCTCGGCCGCTTGCCGCTCGTCCGCGCCTTGGGCCTGACGACCTTCGGTGACGCCTCGGCGGCGGCCTCGCGGGCGGCCTCGGCCTCGGCTCCGGCGAGGGCGTCGCCACTCGGCGACTCAGGGGTCTCGCGCTCGGCCATCGATGGTTCTCCCTCGGCGTGATCGGGTCCGGGCCGCCCGGCGGGACGTCGGCGATCAGCCTACCGCGCGCCCTCCGCCCGCGTCACGATTCGGTAACGTCCGCTCGTCAGGTCCCCGATCGACGACCGCCGGGGCTATCCTGCGCCCGGAACCGTCACCGTCTGCCGTGCGGCGCACCGACGACCTGGTCGGTGCAGCGCCGCGACGTCGCGGCCGACTCGAGGGGGCTCAACCCATGATCGTGTCACCTCCCGTCCGATGAATCGCGTCGCCGTCCTCGCGCTGGCGCTCCTGGCCGTGCTCGGCGGCCTCGGTCTGGGCATGCTCGCGGCGATGACCGCCGGACCGAGCGCGTCGCCGCCGTCCGGCTCGGGCCGCGTCGCCGACCTCGGCAGCACGCCGCCATCCGCGGCGCCGAGCACCAGCCCGAGCCCCGCCGCCGGCCGCCAGCCCGTCCGTCGCGCCCTCTGCGGTCGGTGGCTCCGGCCTCGCCTTCGGTGCCGCCGGCGCCCACCCCGACGCCGAAGCCGAGCCTCGTCCCGGCGCCTCCCTGACCGGTCGCCTCGTCACGCCGGCGGCGGCTGCCCGCCACCCGATCGCGGTCATGATCGACGACCAGTTCGATGCGCGGCCGCAGTCCGGCTTCAGCGCGGCGTCCGTCGTCTGGCAGGCGCCCGGCCGAGGGCGGCATCCCGCGCTACATGCTGATCTTCCAGGAGACCATCCCGGCCGACGTCGGGCCCGTCCGCAGCGCCCGCTACTACTACATCGCGTGGGCGTCGGAGCTCCGGGCGCTGTACGTCCACTCCGGTGGCTCCCCGCAGGCGCTCGCCACCCTCCGTGCCCAGGGCAGCGGCCAGCTCGTCTACAACGCCGACGAGTTCCGCTGGGGCGGCTCGTTCCATCGCGTCGGCCGGCCGAAGTTCGCGCCCCACAACCTGTACACGACCGGCGCCAAGCTTCGCGGGATCGCGAAGACGGTCGGCGCTGAGCGACGGTCCGCTCAAGGGCCCGTGGACGTTCCGCCCGGGACGCCGTGATGGGCTGGCGCCCGGTCGGCGGTCGGATCGTCGTGTCGTACCAGGCCAACCAGATCCGCTACGACTACGACCGCAGGTCGAACACCTACCTCCGCTCGGTCACCGGCGAGAAGCGCCAGATCGACGAGACGACGAAGCGGCGGGTGGCCCCGAAGAACGTGATCGTCATGAAGGTCCGCTTCGGCCCGCTCAACGACGGCAACCCGAGCAAGAAGCGCCTCGAGGCCGACATCATCGGCAGCGGGCCGGCCTGGATCTCGACCAACGGCATCACGATCAAGGGGACCTGGAAGAAGACGTCGACGAAGAACCCGACCCGCTTCTTCGATGCCAAGGGCAAGCCGGTCGTGCTGACGGTCGGCCAGACGTTCATCCAGGTGATGAAGACGACCGACGCGATCTCGTTCACGGCCGGCAAGCCGCCGCCGCCCGATCCGAAGCCGATCGGGAGCCTGCCGCTCTAGCCGGTCGCCGGCCGCCGGATCCCGACGTCGGCGTAGACCCGGCGCGTCTCAAGGGCCACGTCCGCCCACGTCCTCCGGTCCGTCTCGGCCCGATCGCGGGCGACCTCGACGAGGCGCTCGTGCACGCGGTCGTCGGTCCAGATCGTGGTCAGGGCGGCGGCCAGGCGCTCCGGCTCGCGCGGCGGGACCAGGATGCCGGCCGCGGCAACGACCTCGGGCAGGGCGCCGACGGCGGACGCGACGACCGGCGTGCCGCAGGCGATCGCCTCGAGGGCCGGCAGGCCGGTCGCGTCCGAGAGCGCGGGCAGGATCGCCGCCCGGGCGCCGCGGACGAGGGTCGCCAGGCGCTCGTCGGACAGCGTCGGGGCATAGGCGAGGGCGTCGCCGACGTCGACCCGGGCAGCGGCCCGAGCGAGGGAGGCGCGGTCCTCCGGTGAGGTCCCGACGAGGAGGACGCGCGGCGGCCACGGAACGTCCGGCGGCAGCTCCTCGGGCCGGCCGGCGGCCGCCAGCGAGGCGAGGGCCCGGAGAAGGGTCGCGAGGTCCTGGCGCGCGTCGTAGCGACCCGAGTACACGAGATAGCGCTCGTGCAGGCCGAGCCGCTCGCGCTCGGCGCGGGCGGGCGTCGACGGCTTCCGTGCGCCGTCGGCCGGTGGCGGCTGCTCGTCCGACGGCCGGAGGGTGAACGCCGGTCGCGGGGCGAATGGCACGATCCGCAACCGATCGCGCCGGATGTGGAGAAGCCGGCGGGCGGCCCGGGCCGCGGCCTCGGTCCCGACGATCACCGCGGCCGCGTCACGCAGGAGGCGGCCGCGCAGTCGCTGGCCGAGCCGGCCGGCGAGCGTCCGCTGGTACGCCCCGGGCAGCTCCCACGGCGCAAGGTCGAGGAGGGTGACCACGAGCGGCAGGCCGGTCGCGAGCGGGACCGCGCCGCCGGCGGCGTGGTAGACCGCACCGGCGGCGCCGCCATCCTCGGCCCGCCACGCCGCGCCGACGCTCGCCCCGCTCAGGACGAACGGGTCGACGGTCAGGGCGCCGGAGCGCAGCAGGTGGGTCGGGGGCAGGAGGCGCCGCCCGACGACCTGGAGGTGGGCGAAGCGGGCGGTCGGGTCGTCGAGGTCGGACCGCAGGAGGAACGCGAACGACTCGCCTGCGAGCGGCGCGCTGTCGTATGCCTGGAGCAGGCCGTCGAGATAGCCGGCGGTGAGCGGGGCCCGGTCCGGCTCCTGGAGCGCCCGCACATCGAGGACGACCCGGATGCCTCGCGTTGGCTCCGGCTCGGCGGCTGCGCCGAGTCGCGCCGCGGACTCGGCGGCTGCGCCGAGGCGCGCCGCCCGCGGGCTCACGGCCGATCGGAGCCGGGAGCGGGTGCGGGCTCGGTCGGGGGATCGGCAGGCGCGGTCGAGTCCGGCACGCCGGCCACGGCCCCAGGGCCGCGTCGACCGCGGAATCGACCGAGGAGCTCCTCGGCCCGGAGCTGGACGACGACGACGAGCGCCTCGACGACGATCCGCCGGCTCATCTTCGACTGGCCGACCCGGCGGTCGCGGAACGTGATCGGGCGCTCGACGATCCGCGCTCCGAGACGGGTCGCCCGGAACGTCATCTCGATCTGGAAGACGTAGCCACCGGCGTGGATCCCGGCAAACGGGATCGTCGCCAGCGTGGTGGCCCGCCAGGCCTTGAAGCCGCCGGTCAGGTCGTGCGGCGAGAGTCGCAGGACGAGCCGCGCGAACAGGCTTCCGCCGCGCGAGATGACCCGTCGGCCGAGGCCCCAGTCGACGACCCCGCCGCCCTTCGTGTAGCGCGAGCCGATGACGAGGTCGGCGTCGCCGGCCACCACCGGCCCGATCAGCGCCGGCAGCGTCGCCGGGTCGTGCGACCAGTCGGCGTCCATCTGGACGACGATCGTCGCGCCGCCCGCGAGCGCGATCTCGAAACCGTCGAGATAGGCCCGGCCGAGTCCCTGCTTGGCCGGCCGGTGCCGGACGCGGACCCGGGCGTCGGCGGCCGCGATTCCGTCGGCCAGCCGGCCGGTGCCGTCGGGCGAGCCGTCGTCGACGACGAGGAGCGTCGCCTCGGGCAGGGCCGCCAGGATCGCGGCGGCGATGCCCGGCAGGTTCTCCGCCTCGTTGTACGTCGGCAGGACGATCCAGGCACCACGGCCGGCGGCAGCGCCGGACACGACAGGGAGGGGAGATTCGGCGTCGGTCGTCATCGACGGTCAGTGTATCGAGCGCTCATCGGATCGTGACCGTCCTCGTGCTGGTGTTGAGTCCGCCGCCCGTGTCCCGTCCGGTGATCCGGATCGTGGCGGCCCCGGCGGCGCCGGCGGCGACCGTGAAGGAGATCCGGTACCGCCCTGATCCGAGAGCGGTCGCCGTCCGCGTGACCACGCCCCGCCCGGGCTGGGTGAAGGTGATGGTCGGCGCGGCCCTGAGGGATTCGGTCGCCGTCACCGTCACGGTCAGCGTCTGACCGGCCTGGACCGAGCTCGCGGAGAGGACCACCCCGAACGCATCGACAAGGATCGACCGGGTCGCGACCGACGTGCCGACCCAGCTCCGGGCGCTGACCTTCAGGGTGTACGCGCCCCGCGGGACGAGCGCCCCGGCGGCATCCCGGCCGTCCCACGTCCAGGTTGGCGTGCCGGCCGCGAACGAGCGGCTCGACCAGATCGTCCGGATCAGGGTCGTGCCCGAGTAGATCCCGACGCTCACGACGGCCGGGCGGCGGAGCGTGAGCGACAGGCGGGCCGACGGGGTGATCCCGTCGCCGTCCTGGGGGAAGAAGGCCGACCGGCTCCAGCGCACGGCGGCGAGCGTCCGGTCGACCACGACGCTGGCGTTCCGGCTCGCGAGGTTGCCCGCGGCATCACGGCCGATCACCCGGAACGTGTACGTGCCATCCGGCGCGGCCGCCCCGGCGGCAGTCAGCCCGTTCCACGTGATCGCCCCGGCCGTCGAGCTCGTCACCGTCCAGGATCGGATCACGGTCGACCCCCGCATGACCCTGGCCATGCCGCTGATCCGCTCGGAGGCGGACCAGGCGAGACGCGTCGTCTCGACCGACGCGTCACCGTTTGGGGAGAACCGGGCCGGCGTGACGCTGGCATGGAGCGTGGCCGGTGTTCGGTCCACCCGGACGGTCCACGAGCGCGAGGCCCGGTTGGCGGCGTTGTCGACGGCGCTGAGCGTCAGGCGATACGTCCCGTCGGCAACGGCGGCGCCGTCGTTCGTGCGGCCGTTCCAGAGCACCGCGACGCTGCTCCCGGGGCCGGACCGGGTCGTGACCGCGGCCCCGACCGTCGAGCCCGACACGGGCGCGGCGCTGAATGCCCAGCGGGTCGCTCCGCTCGCGTTGAGCGCGACCCGGATCGTATCGAGGATGCCGTCGGCGTTGGGCGAGATGAGCGATCCGCCGATCGACGAGGAGGTGATCTTCGGGGCGACCGTGTCGATCGTCACGCCGTACGCGGCGAGCGCCGCGCTCCGGAAGGAGCCGGCCGGATTGTAGAACGTGGTCCCGCCGGCGCCGCCGACGAGCGACACGAGATAGCGCCCGTTGGGCAGCGTCGTGCTGCCGACCTTGCCGTTCCACGATGCCTGGCGGGCGCCGGCGTCGAGCTGGCCGAGGGCGACATTGCCGACGAGCGTGCCGTCGGCCTTGAAGACGCGCAGGGAGAGGTAGTCGAAGGCACGATCGTTCGTCCAGTCGAGGGCGAGCGTGTCGCCGGCGCCGTCGCCGTTGGGCGAGAACGCGCGATGGGCGACGGCGGAGGCCCCCGAGCCGACGCTGGACCGGCCGGCGTTGCCGAACCCAAGGTCACCGAGGGCGGCGGTGATCCGCGTCGCGTTCGGGGCCTTGGCCGGCGATGCCCGTCCGCCGCTCGTCGGGATCCAGGCGGCCGCAGCGGTCGGCCGGACCGTACCCCACTCCGCGAGCGGCCCGACGACCTTGAACCAGGTGTGGCCGTCGGCGGCAACCGGGCCGGCGAGGATTGCGACGAGATCGCCGGCTCCGTACTCCCCGACGGTGGTGGCGTTTACGCCGGCAGCGGATCGGATCGCCAGGCCATCGATCCGGACGACGCCGAACCCACCGACCGCCAGCGAGGACCCGACCGATGGCGACGTCGACGTCACGTTCCAGGCGCCGAGGTTGCCCTTCGGATCGCGGGCCCGGACGCGGAACGCATAGGCATGGCCGTCGACGCCATACCACGTCGCCGAGGTAGCCTTCGTGCCGCTGAGCCAGCCCTTCCAGGCGCCGCCGTCCACCGAGGCCTGGACGTCGTAGCTGACCACGGCCACGTCATCGCGACCCGCCCAGGTCACGCTGAAGCCGGGATTGAGCTGGCCGGCCTTCATCGTCCGGATGCCGGCCTTCGGGGCGGTCGTGTCGGTCACGAACTTGCGCTGGATCGCGGACCACAGCTCGGGCCGGGTGCCGTCGTAGCCGAGCGCCCAGATTCCGGCGCCGCGCAGCCCGTAGCTGTTGACGAGGTCGTACTTGGCGCCGATTGCCGTCGCATCGTCCACGTAGAGCTGGCGCCAGGAGTTGACGCAGCCGTAGGTGGACGTGCAGTTCCGGCGAACATAGGCGGTCCAGGCGACGCCCTCCGTGGCGTCGTACTTGCGGCCGTGCTCGGCGAGGTAGTCGGCGGCCGTGTCGTAGAGGACGGTCGTCGAGGCGCCGTATTTCGTGCCGCTGGTGTTCGTGGCGTGGTGGGCGCTGCTGCTCGTCGACCAGGCACGGCCGTAGTACGGCACGCCGAGGATCAGCTTGGAGGGCGCCACCCGGGCGGTGTAGGCGGCGATCGTGTCACGGATGTCGTAGCCGCTCCGGGTCAACGGCGCGATCGAGCCGACCGGGCTCGAGGACGACGAGCGGTAGTCGTAGCCCATGATGAAGATCGCGTCGGCGCCGCCCGGGGCGGTGGCGTCGGCGATCGGGTAGTTCCCGATCGAGCCGAGCGTGTCGAACGTGATCTGGTAGCCGCTGTGGACCTTGTTCAGCTCCGAGCGGATCGTCCGGACGAGGGCGGTGAACTCGGCGTCGTAGGTCGAGGCGAGCGGCTCGAAGTCGAGGTTGACCCCGTCGGCGCCCCGGTCGCGGACGGCGGCGGCGATCTGGCGGGCGAGGTTCAGGCGATGGGCCGACGAGCCGAGGAGCTGGCGCTGGCGGTTCAGCCCGCTCGTGCTCCAGCCGAAGCTCTGGACGGTCAGCACGACCCGGGTGCGGTTCGCGTGGGCGGTCGAGATGATGCTGCTCATCTTCGAGCTGGTCCAGCCGCTCCAGCCGACCGTCGTCGAACCGTCGCTGTTGCGCTTCTGGAGGTTGCCGTTGCCGTCCGCGCCGACGCCGAAGTAGGCGATCGTCGAGATCTTGGCGTAGTCGAGACGGAGCGAGCTCGAGTTGACCTGCCAGTACGGCAGGAAGCCGAAGATCTCGCGGCGCAGGCCGCTCGGGCTGACCCGGGCGTCCGGCTCGACAGCCGGCCCGGTCGGGCCCATGGCGGTGTCGTGGAACGACGTGCTCGTGGCGTCGACCGGAGCCGGCCCGCCGCTTGGCAGGTCGACCGAGAGATCGGGCCCCTGGGCGCGCATCGTCTTGCCGTCGAGGCGGCCGGCGGGCAAGGCCGCGGGCTGGGCTCCGCCGACCGGCCACGTGTCGCCGGCGCGCGGCTGGAAGCCGACGGTCACCCGCTCGCCGGGCGTGAACGCGATGGCGTCGTCCGCGTGACGGACGGCCTCGTCGTACTGGATCGAGGGCTGGAGGCCGGCGTTGGCGGCGGCAGCCTCGGCTGCGACGGCGGCAGCCTCGGCATCGAGGCTGAGGTCGCGGCCGGCCGTGGCGGGCCCGAACGCCGCGAGATCGGCGGTGAGATCGCTCGATTTGGGCGCGGCGACCGCGCGGGCGGTGAGGCCGGCGATCGTCGCGTCCGCGGTCGGGCCGGATCGAGTGCTCGATGCAGACGCCGGAGCGCAGCCGATCGGGGCGACGATCGCGACGATCGCGAGAGCGGCGATGGTCCGACCACGATGGCGAGCCAGGGAGCGGCGGAATCCGGATGCCAAGGCGGTCCTCATCGCAGCGGTTGCCCCGTCACCGGCGGGCGACGGCTCCTCGACGGTGCGGGCGAGACGGTTGCCGACGCACCGGACTCGACCGACGATACGCCCCGAGTTCAAGCGCGCCACCCGGTCGATGGTCCTGATCGGGTGCAGTACGGTGGGGTCGGATGGGGTCTGGGACCCCCTCGGGCCGGGCCCCCGGACGGGTCAGCTGGTGGCCAGGTACCGGATCGTCGACTGGGTCCGACCGTCGTAGTCGCGCCCCTTGACGAGGAACCGCGTCGTGCCGGCCGAGCCCGCGTTCTTGATCGTGATCGTCGCCCTGGACGTCCGGCTGTCGATCTTCGTCAGGGTCACGTGCCACATCGCCACGCCGGGCTGGCTGACGTAGAGAAGAACACCACTCGAAAGCGACTCGGCCGCCGTGACGGTGACGGTGACCTTGCTCCCGCGGCGGAGGGTCGACGTCGAGGTCGCGATCGAGAACGCGTTCATCTCGACCTTGACCGACTGGCTGATCGTGAACGTGCCGTCCGTTGCCGTGACGTACGAGGTGTACATCCCGACCGGAAGCATCGCGCCCTCGGTCGTCCGGCCGTCCCAGGTCCAGGTCTGGGTTCCGGCCGCGAGCGCGGCGTCCGCGAACCGGGTCGCGACGATCGCATTCGCGCTGTTGCGGATCGTCCAGGTCACGGTCGCCGGCCGCGCCAGGCCGAAGGACAGGGCGGTCGTCGGCGAGAGCCGGTCCGCGTCCTGCGGGTAGAACGCCTTGAGCGACGTCTTGACGTTGCCGAGGAGGCCGATGACACGCACGTCGCGGGTCTTGCCGACGCCGTTCGTGCCGGCCTTGTCGCGGGCCGTGAAGTGGAGGGTGTAGTCGCCGTCTGGGGCGTAGGCGCCGTTCTGGGACTTGCCGTCCCAACTGATCGTGTTGGCCCCGGCGACCGACGTCCCGGCCCACGACTTGACCGTCTCGTTGTCGGCGTTCGTGACCCAGGTCACGATCGAGCCCGCCTCGGGCACCGTCACGGTCGTCGCGATCGTGTCGCCCCAGGCGTCGCCGTTCGGGCTGAAGACGCCGACCGTCGACCCGTCCGGGCTGATCGTGCTGACGTTGACGCCGACCGTGTCGACCACGATCGAGCCGCCGCCGGTCGCGACGCCGTTCTGCCAGGCATCGGCGCCGCTGGCGACCCAGGTGTAGGTCCCGTCCGGAACCGCGATTCCGTCGACGAGGCCGTCCCAGGTGACATTGAACGTCGACCCGCTGCCGGACGTCGTGTCGAGGACCGTGCCGCCCGCGTTCTTGAAGGCGACCGACCACGCCACGGCCTCGGAGAAGATCCCGGTCACGGCCTGCTCGTCGAAGCGGCCGTCGTCATTCGGTGAGAAGCGGGCGACGCCCGAGTCGATCCCGATCAGGACCGGCGCCCGGCTGTCGCGCGGGGCGAGGTCGGCGGCCGAGATGAAGCCGCTGATCGACGGGTCGTCGAGGCCTTCGACCTGGATGATAGCGGGGCTGCCCGCCGCCGCGGGAACGGCGGTCGCGACCGTCCGGAGGCGGGTCCCCTCCGGCAGGCTCAGCGTGCCCTCGTCGTCGAGGCCGGCCGTGGATGTCGGGTAGAGCGGTGCTTCGGGCGCCTGGACGCTGGCCCGGCCCGGGACAGCGAGGCTGACCGGGTCGAGACCCGTGTCGCCGACGGCCTTGGTGATCGCCGTCGTCGTCAGGCCCGGCTTCACGACGAGCGAGCGGTAGAAGCCGCTGCTTGCGTTGTCGGGATCGGAGTAGGCGGTGTAGCCCGGCGACCGGCTCGAGGCGAACGACGACTCGTGGTGATGGTAGTTCGGGGCGGAGCGCCACAGGTCGAGGACGGACTGGCCGGTCGTGAAGAGGTCACGGAGATAGGACGACGGACCCATGTGGCCGTCGGCGAGGACGGCGCGGGCGTTGCCCTTCAGGAACCCGGCCGCGTAGTTGACGATCCGCTGGCGGGCCACCGTCGTCGTCGGGGCGGCGCCGCCCGGCTCGGAGTTGCCCGAGGCGTAGCACAGGTTGTGGAGCATCACGATGGCGTTCGGCGCCAGGCCGAGCTGGGCCATGTAGGGCTCGCCGTAGTACTTGTTCTCGTTGTCCGAGAGCTTGCCGTCGCCGTTGAGGTCGGCGTTCAGGCCCATCCCGTCCTTCGTCGTGTAGGCCGGGTCGTACGTGTACGGGCTCGGCCAGCCGTTGCCGTGGCCGAAGTAGATGACGATATTCGCCCCGGCGGTCGCGGCCTTGACCTTCGACCAGGTCGCGTTCGGGCTGTACACCTTCGTGACCTTCGAGGTGTGCTTGATCGCCTCGGCGTAGGCCACGTCCGCGTTCTGGCGATAGCCGGCGGTCGCGCCGTGGGTCGCCCCGACGATGATCACCACCTTGGCCGTGCTCGTCTGGACGGCCGCTGCCGGACCGGCGACGCCGAGGGCGGAGACAAGGGCGATGGCGAGGGCGGCGACGAGATTGCGCAATGGGGCTCCGGAGCGAGAACGGTCCGTGGGCGTGAGCTGCCACGGACAAGGATGACTGCCCGACAAGCGTCGCCGCTGGGCGTGTTGACACCAATCGCGGGATGGTCCCGCCGGTCATGGCCCCTTCGGGCGCGGCCGAGTACGGAACGGGGATGACGAGTGCGGTCGGGTGATCGCGCGGTGGTGCGCGGGCATGCGGCATTGATGGTGCGCACGTGCTCGCGGTCCTCGGCCGCGGGCAAGGCGCCATCAGACGCGGAGGCTCGCCACCAGCTCCGCGAGCGACGGGTTCGAGCGGTCACGATCGGACAGGATCGGGCGGCCGTCGGGCGTCGCCGGGACGGCCGGCCACGGTACGGCGACGGCCGGATCGTCCCACGCGAACCCGAGCTCGTCGCCGCCGTCGAACTCGTTGGTCACGAGGTAGATCAGGTCGAGTGGCTCGAGGGCGAGGAAGCCGTGAGCGACGCCACTCGGGATGACGACCCACTCGTCGGCGTCGAGCTCGCGGGTCTCGACGACCGCCCCTCCCCGACCCTCAGCCACCGGCCGGACGTCGACGAGCGCGACGAACGCCCGGCCCGACGCGACGACCCAGTAGTCGAGCTGGCGGCGATGGTAGTGGAGCCCGCGCAGGACGCCGGCCGCCGAGGTCGACAGGTTGGCCTGGACGAAGCGCGGCTCGGACCCGGCTGGCGATCCCGTCTCGGCCGGGCTGAGGGCCGGGAAGGCGGACACGCGCCACAGCTCGCGGAATGCGCCGCGGGTGTCGGCGTGGCGGGCGATCGCGCCGTAGCGGACCCCCGGCAGAGCCGAGTCGGGCCGCGTCAGATCCGTCATCGAGCCGCCCCCGCGCGCTGCCGGAGCAGGGTCGGCAGGTAGTCGGCAAGTGCCGCCTGCCACGGCCGGAGCGGCTCGCCACCGGGGAGCGGCGTCGGCTCGAGGACGGCCCAGGCGGGCGGGGTCGAGGCGCGCGGCCAGGTCGCGGCAGGGACGTCCTCGGTCGCGACCTCGACCCGCGCCTGGCGGAGCAGCTCGCGGGCCCACTCGGCCCGGCTGGCGCGACCCGCGTTCACCAGGTGGTGGGTCCCGCCGATCGTGGCCGACCCGATCAGCTCGGCGATCGCTTCCGCCACGTCGAGGGTGTAGCTCGGCGAGCCGGTCTCGTCCGCCACGAGCCGGAGCGGCTCGCCGGCCGTCCGGGCCCGCTCGGCCGCGGCCAGGATCTTGGCCGGGAAGTCGTTGCCGGGCGGTCCGTAGAGCCAGGCCGTACGGGCGATCCCCAGCGCGGGCCCACCGGCCGGCCGCGCCGTCGAACCCTCACCGAACGCGGCGCGCGCGCCCTCCTCCCCCGCCAGCTTCGAAGCGCCGTACGGGTTCAAGGGTCCGGTCACGTCTTCCGGACCGTAACCGCCCCCATCAGTCCGCCGTCCGTCGAACACCTCGTTGGTCGACACGACGATCAGGTCGATCCCGCGCTCGGCTGCGGCCCCGGCCAGCACCGCCGTCGCGTGACCGTTCCGGCGCATCGCCACGTCCGGCTCGCGGGCGCAGCCGTCGACGTCCGTCCAGGCCGCGCAATGGACGACGACCTCCGGCCGGTCGCGATCGAGCAGCGCTCCGGCGGCCCCGGGGGCATCCAGATCGAAGATCGCCCGGCTCCAGCCGATCGGCCCGAACGGACCCGTGAACGGGGCCTCCTCGAGCGCCGTGACGACGGCCCGACCGAGCCGCCCGCCCGCGCCGGTCACGGCGACGCGCACGCGCTCAGGCCTCGGGCGCGGTGGTTGCGGCCACGGCCTGGCCGCTGGCGAGCCGGGCGCCGTACTGGCGTTCGTAGTAGGCGTCCCAATCCCCCGACTTCGCCGCCCGCCACCACGCCTCATTGGCCCGGAACCAGTCGATCGTGGACGCGAGGCCATCGTCGAACGAGATCCGGTTCGACCAGCCGAGTGCCGCCAGCTTCGACCCGTCGAGGGCGTAGCGGCGATCGTGACCCGGCCGGTCCGGGACGGTCCGGACGAGCGACCACGGCTTGCCGAGTCGGTCGAGGAGGGCCGCGATCACGTCGCGATTGACCATCTCGGCCGAGCCGGGCAGGTTGTAGGTCTCGCCGGTCGCGCCGCGGCGCAGGACGTGGTCGATCGCGCCGGCGTGATCGGACACGAACAGCCAGTCGCGCTGCTGGAGCCCGTCGCCGTACATCGGCAGCGGCAGGTCGTCGATCGCGTTCGTCACGAAGAGCGGGATCAGCTTCTCGGGATGGTGGAACGGGCCGAACGTGTTGGAGCCGCGGGTGACGACCGCATCGACGCCGTGGGTCACGACGTAGCTCCCGACGAGCAGCTCGCCAGCGGCCTTGGCGGCCGAATACGGCGACCGTGGATCGAGCCGATCGGTCTCGCGGGACCGCCCCTCGGCGACCGAGCCGTAGACCTCGTCGGTCGAGACCTGGAGGTAGCGGATCGGCGGATCGCCGGCCTGGGCGCGGGTCGCGGACGCCTGGCACACCGCCTCGAGCAGGACGTGGACGCCGACGACGCCGGTCCGCAGGAACGCGGCGGGGTCGAGGATGCTCCGATCGACGTGCGACTCGGCCGCGAAGTTGACGACCGCGTCGGCGTCCGCGACGAGAGACCCGACGAGCTCCGCGTCGGCGATATCGCCCTGGACGAATCGGAAGCGGGCGGCCTGGGCCGAATCGGCCTCGACGGCGGCCAGATTCGCCCGGTTGCCGGCGTAGGTCAGCTTGTCGAGGACGGTGATCCGCGCCCCGTCGTCGCGACCGAGCACGTCGCGGACGTAGGCGCTGCCGATGAACCCGGCCCCGCCGGTGACGAGGATTCGGGCGTCCGGGGCGAGCCGCGGCGGCGTCGGGTCGGCGGTCACCGCAGCGTCAGCCGACCGGCCGCTCGACCGGGGCCGCGAGCCGGCCGGCCTCATCGTCGTCGCGGGCGAGCTCGGCGGCCCGGAGCAGCGACGGCACCGTGCCCGCATCCGCCCAGTGGCCGTCGTAGACGCGGCTGAACAGGCGGCCGTCGGGGATGTAGTGGTTCAGCACGTCGGTGATCTCGAACTCGCCGCGACCGGACGGGGCGAGGGTGCCGATGACCGAGAAGGCGTCCGGCCGCAGGAAGTACACCCCGATCGGGATGAGGTCGCTCTTGGGCTGAGCGGGCTTCTCCTCGAAGCCGATGACCCGGCCCTCGGCGTCGAGCTCCGCGACGCCGAACCGCTCCGGGTCGCTGACGCGATAGAGGAGCGTGCCGGCGCCCCACGTGCCCGCCTCGAACTCGGCGGCCGTGTCGGCCAGGGCGGGCCCGCGCAGGATGTTGTCGCCGAGGATGCAGCAGAACGCGTCGTCGCCGACGAAGTCGCGGGCCAGGCCGATGGCGTGGGCAATCCCGAGCGCGCCGCGCTGGTAGCGGTAGGTCAGGTCGAGCCCGAAGTGGGAGCCGTCGGCGAGGAGCTCGACGACGTCGCCGACGCTCTTGCCGCCGACGATGACCATCACCTCGCGAATGCCCATCCCGGCCAGGGTCTCGATCGGGTAGTAGATCATCGGCCGGTCGTAGATCGGCATGAGGTGCTTGTTCGTGACGATCGTCAGTGGGAACAGGCGGGTTGCGGTCCCGCCGGCGAGGACGATCCCTTTCACGCCGTCACGGTAGCAGAGGGGTGGCCCGCGGAGCCGCGCTCGGCTCGATGCACGGCTGCTCGCCGCCGGGCAGGGCGCCCGAGCCGGTCTGGTTGCAGTCGATCGGCGTGTCGTCGGGACCCGGCAGCCCGCCGACGTAGTCGAGGATGACGAGCACGAATGCCAGCTTGTCGAGGTCCGTCGTCGGCAGGAGATAAGCGGTCTGGACGACCGAGTTGGGATCCTTCCGGACGTCCGTGACCTCACCGATCAGGAGGCCCTTGGGATACGACGAGCGGATCCCGCCGGCGACCTCGATGCCGGGGGTCAGGACCTGTTCGCCGGGCAGGACCTTCTCGGTCGAGTCGATGTTCTGCATGATCAGCGCCCCGCCGAGCTGGCCGACGACCTCGCCGGTGGCGGTGCTCGACTCGGTCTGCCCGATCACGGTCGAGCTGCGATCGCTGATCAGGGTGACGATCGCGAAGGTCGGGCCGGCCTCACTGACCCGCCCGACGAGCGCGCCGCCCTCGGCGATCACGACGTCGCCCTGCTCGATGCCGGCGTCCGTCCCTTTCGAGATCGTGACGGACCGGCGGGCCTCGCTCGACTCGCGGGCGATGACCTCCGCGGCGGCCGTCTCGTACTGGAACGAGTTGCGGAGCTGGAGCAGCCCGGTCAGCTGCTCGTTCTCCTGCTCGATGGCCGTGGCCCGCAGGTTGTCGGCCGCCAGCCGCTCGTTCTCGCGCCGGAGGGCGGCGTTGTCCGAGTGGAGGCCCTGGATCTCGCCGATGGCGCCGACCGCGTTCGAGACGGTCGCGGCGGCGTCGTGGAGCGCGCCCTGGATCGGGCGGAGGGCGAACGCCATCGCGTTCTGGAATTCGGTGACGCCGGGGCTCGACGAGATCGCCATGAGGATCAGGCTGACCGACAGGAGGATCGTGAACGTGACGGCCCGACGGCGGGCGGCGCGCGTGGCGAAGAGGGTGGTCATCGTCTCGTCAGACTACCGCGGGTGGCGAGCGCCTCAGCGCGGTGCCCGGGCGTAGGTGTCGGACACGAGGACCCGTTCCATCGCCGGGGTGTTCATCTCCTGGAGCACGACCCCGGTCCCGCGAGCGACGCAGGTCAGCGGATCGTCCGCGACGTGGACCGGCATCTGGGTCGCGTCGGCGACGCGCCGGTCGAGCCCGGACAGGAGGGCGCCGCCGCCGGCCAGGACGATCCCCTGGTCCATGATGTCGGCCACGAGCTCGGGCGGCGTCTCCTCGATCGTGTCCTTGATCGTGTCGACGATCTGGACGACCGACGGCTCGATCGCCTCGCGGATCTGGTCGGCGCCGACCTCGACGCTGCGCGGCAGGCCGGTCAACAGGTCGCGGCCGCGCAGGGACACGCGCTGCGAGTCCCAGTCGCCCGGATAGGCCGAGGCGATCGCGATCTTGATGTCCTCGGCAGTTCGCTCGCCGAGGAAGAGGTTGTACTCACGCCGGGCGAACGCGACGATGTCCTGGTCCATTTCGTCGCCGCCGATCCGGATCGAGCGCGAGACGACGATCCCGCCGAGGCTGATGACCGCGACCTCGGTCGTCCCGCCGCCGATGTCGACGATGAGCGATCCCGACGGCTCGCTGACGGGCAGCCCGGCACCGATCGCGGCGGCCATCGGCTCCTCGATCAGGCGGGCCCAGCGCGCCCCGGCGTTCATGGCGGCGTCGCGGACGGCCCGCTTCTCGACCTCGGTCACGCCCGACGGGATGCCGAGCAGCATCCGCGGCCGGGCGATCAGCCCGATCCGGTCGTGGACCTTGTCGACGAAGTACTTGATCATCTGCTCGGTCACGTCGAAGTCGCTGATGACGCCGTCGCGGAGCGGGCGGACCGCGATGATCGACGCCGGCGTCCGGCCGACCATCCGCTTGGCCTCGGCCCCGACCGCCAGCACCCGCTTCGTCTTGGCGTCGATCGCCACGACCGACGGCTCGCTCATCACGATCCCGCGATCGCGAACGTGGACCAGGGTGTTGGCGGTCCCGAGGTCGATGCCGATGTCGCGGGAGAAGATGCCGAGGAAACGGTCGAGCATGACGGCGGGCAGGTCCTTCGCGCTGGTGGGTCGGGCCGGGTCGCAGCGGCTCCGCGCAGGGCGGGGGCGGATCGCGCGCTCGGGTGTCGGGCGGGAGAGCCCGTGCAGTATACCCGTGCCGTCCGGACGCGCCGGTGAGGGGTTCGGTCAACCGCGCGCCGGTGAGGGACCCTCATCCCACCCGCCGAGCCGGCCGATCGAACGAGACGCCGCGGTCGCGCAACGACACGTAGGCGTCGTGGCCGACGACGAGATGGTCGAGCAGGTCGATGTCCAGCAGGCGGCCGGCAGCGAGAGCCTCGGCCGTCAGGTGGAGGTCGTCCGGCGACGGCGTGGGGTCGCCCGACGGGTGGTTGTGGACGAGGATCAGGCCCGCCGCGTTGAGTCGGACCGCGTCCCGGAACAGCTCGCCGACCCGGACCAGCGACGACGACACGTTGCCCTGGTAGACGGTCGCCACGCGAAGCACGACGTTCTTCGTGTTGAGCAGGACGATTCGCAGCTCCTCGCGCTCGAGGCGGCCCATCTGGAGCATCAGGCGATCCGCCACGTCGCGCGGCGAGCGGATCGTCCAGCGCCCGGTCGGCCAGTCGGCCATGAGCCGCCGGCCGAGCTCGAACGCCGCCGTCAGCTGGGCGGCCTTCGCGGCTCCGACGCCGGGCAACGCCTCGAGCTCGATCTCGCCCGCCCGGGCGAGCCCCGTCAGCCCGTCGTGGCGGGCCAGGGCGTCCTCGGCCAGGTCGACCGCCGAGCGGCCGCGCGAGCCGGAGCCCCACAGGAGCCCGATCAGCTCGGCCGCGGACAGCCCGGCCGCGCCGCGCATCGCAAGGCGCTCGCGCGGTCGCTCCGAGACCGGCAGCTCCCGGATCGCCCGGCCCCGTGGGAGACCCGAGGGCATCGGAACGTCTCGGTCATCCATCGCCTGCCTCGTGCTGCGGGCGGAGGAGTCCCCGGACCCGAACGACGAAAGCCCGCCGATTCCTTCCGCCATCCGGATCCGGGAACACGACGAACCCTATCGGGCGGCCCTCACCGGGGGATCAACCGCGGCTGCACGGGCCATTGGCTTGCGCGGGCGGGCATGGCCGGGCGTCGGCGTTGCACGCGGCGGGCCAACTGGCGCCCGAGCGAGCCGGAAGCACCCGGAATCCGCGCTTCGGGAGCTGCGCGGCCCGCACGGCGCGCCAACCAACGAACGAACGGTTGCTCGGCGCGGTCCAAGCGTCGGTTGGCCCGCCGGACGCGACGAGGCTGGCGCCACGCGGAGGC
Source organism: uncultured Chloroflexia bacterium (assembly GCA_963746075.1). Lineage (GTDB taxonomy): Bacteria > Chloroflexota > Limnocylindria > Limnocylindrales > CSP1-4 > CF-46. The sequence goes on along the minus strand of CAVUZY010000004.1, from coordinate 181,932 downwards.
CGCGAGTCGCGCGCTAGGCCTCAGGCCGCGGGGTTGGCCCGGACGTACTCGCCCAGCAAGAGCAGCGTCGCGTTGAACGCGATGTGCAGGCCGAGCGGCGCCCAGATCGAGCGCGTGCGGAGGTACAGCCAGCCGAGCGCCAGCGCGACCGGGATCCGCGTCCCGAACCCGACCGCGATCAGGCCGCCGACCTGGGGCAGGCTGTCGCCCGTCACGCTGATCACATGGGCCAGCGCGAACACGAGGGACGCCCGGACGAGCGCCCCGCCTTCGCCGGCGGTCCGCTGCCAGGCGGTGATCGCGAACCCCCGGAACACGGCTTCCTCCGCGATCGGTGCGATCAAGGCTCCGGCGATCAGCTGGATGATCAGGCCGTCCGTGCGACCGGTCGGCGGCAGCGGCGAGTCCGGCACCTGGTTGAACACCGTGACGAGCACGCCCGCAACGAGCGACGTCAGCCCGATGACCGGCACGGCCACCGCGGCTCCGAACAGAAGGTTGCGGAGCGCGGCGCCGTCGAACCGGCGCCAGCCCATCTCCGCCCAGGACAGGGCCCCGCTGTCGACGACGACGAGCTTGATGATCCCGAGGAAGACGGCCGCCTGGACTGCGACGCCGATCAGGTTGACGACATAGGCCGGGACATCCGCCTCACCGACGAGGAGATGCAATCCGAGCCCGACCACGGCGCCGACCGCGTAGACCGCCGCCACGATCGTGGCCAGCACGAGGTACGGCGACGGACCGGCATACGCGGCGCCGCGGGACCGTCGCTCGATCGCCTGGCTGCCGGCCCCGGCGACGAGCCCGATGGTCAGCACCGCCGGCCCGAGGAAGTACAGGAAGAACCCCGACGGAGCCACCGCGCCGATCAGGGTCAGGACGAGGCCGGTGATCGAAGCGAGCCAGCCGACGACGAACAGCCCGGGCGCGGCGCGGCCGTCGATCGTGAACGTCGACAGGCCAGGTCGAGCCGGGGGCTGGGCCGGAGCTTCGGGTGGGTCTTCCTCGGTGGTCACGCCGTCACGCGGGTCAAGCTCGTGTCAGCTCTCCGGGAGGACGTCGGGCGCGGTGCGCGGCCCCGACGACCGCGGGGACGAGGGGCGCGGCCGCGACATCGTCGACATGGCGGTCCGGTCCGAGTCGATCTCGATCGGGCCCGTCCGCCCGATCCGCCCCATGTCGTCGCCGGCCGGAAGCGGCGAGATCGGTGCCGGGCGGCCGGCCGACGATGCGATCGCCGCCGCGGGTCGTTCGAAGTCCTTGCCGCACCATGCGCACAGCGACCAGTCGAGGCCGACGAGCCGGCTGCAGTTCGGGCAGACCCGGTTCAGGCGGGTCCGGCAGGTCGGGCAGATGATCCATTCGTCGTTCACCCGCCGGGCGCATGTCGGACAGCTCTTGATCGATTCGACCTCGGCGAGGAGCGCCTCCTCGGCGAGGTTCCGCTCGTAGACCTCGCCGATCTTCTCGTGGGGCCGGATGATCTTGTACACGAAGACGGCAAGCGGGAAGACGGGCAGGAAGACGATCACCAGGCTCGCGGCGAGGTACGGCAGGATCGCGTTCTCGGTCCGCTGCTGCATGTCGCGGAACACCCAGTACGCGCTTGCCAGCCAGAGGACGACGAGGTAGACGGCGATCGAGTAGATGACGAACTGGACGACGGGACTGCTGAAGAATCCGGCGAGGGCCTTGCCGATCTCACCAAGGATCTGATCCATGGATCTGGCTGCCTGCCTCCGTTACGGTCGCGCTGAACGTCGATCGAATGACGACGGGCCGCGTCCCGCCCGGCTTCGGGCTCGGCGTCCGGCGCAGTGTAGCAGGGGGTCCGGTCAGCGACCCTCGGCGTCGGGGGTGGTGACGGCCGGCTCCGGGCCGGCGTGACGGACCCGTCGTGCAAGGATTCCGCCGACCGCGAGCACGACTGCCCCCACGAGGACCAGCCAGATCCCGATCGACGGGCTGAACCCACCCACCAGGTACGGCCACAGCAGGCCGCCGAGAAAGGCGGCACCGGCGACCGCCGGCAGGCCGATCGGCCACCCCGCGGCGCGGCCCGACGAACCGGCGACGAGCGCCAGGCCGACCAGGCCGAGGAGCACGAGCCACATGCCCGGTCCGGCCAGACCCCAGCGATCGAGGTAACCGGCGAGCGGGCTCTCGCTCGCGAGGCCGTTGATCCACGGCAGGAGGAGTCCGACCGACGCCAGCGCCGACCCGATGACGATCGTTCGCCGTGTGGCGTCCGCGGGAACGCGGATGCCGTTGAGCACGCCACCGAGCGCCGCCGAGCCGCGCTCGGCAAGAGACGTCGAGTCGCGTTCGGCAAGTGGGGCGACGGCGCTCGAGCCGAACGACGCGGCGCCGACCATGGCCGCGGCACCTCCGGCGCCGGCGAACTGCGGACTGACGGCCGACGGCGGAAGGTACGATCCGGCCGGCGTCGGCGGCGCGGGACGGTCGACGACACCGCGATCGCCCACGGGTGGCCAGCCGGGCACGGCGCCCGACGCGAGCGCGGGCCGCGGCTGGGCGACCGAGTCGGGCCCGCCAACGCCGGCGGCGACGGCGTCCGGCGCGGGGGCGGACGTTGCCAGGTCGTGCGCGACGTCCGGCTCGGCCTCGGCCGAGACGTCGTTCAGCGAGCCGATCGGGGCATCCTCGTCGAACGGGACGAGGACGCCGGCATGGGGCAGGAGGTCGGGCGGAGGCGCCGCGGATCGGGGGCGGCCGAGCTTGGCGTACTTGGGTGTCGCGACACGCGTGGTCCCCGGGATGGCGGGCGGGGCGTCCTCCGCGGCGGCTTGGGCCGGGACAGGCTCGGCGACGACGTGGGCCGGCACTGGGACGGCGTGCCCCGGCTGCTGGACGTCTGTCCCGGCGCTGGCGACCGGATCGATCAGCGAGGCGACGGCCACGGGCATCGCGGCGGGCTCCGGCTCGGGCGCAACGGGCTCCGGCTCGGAGGCGGGCTCCGGCTCGGCGGCGGGCTCCGGCTCGGGCGCAGCGGACCGGGCCGTCAGGGCCACAGAGGCGAGCAGCGCTCCACACTCCGCGCAGGCGTAGCGGCCGGGAGCCGCCGACGTTCCGCACTGCCGGCAGACGACTGTCTTCGCCGCCATGACCACCTCTCGCGATGCCGGCCGGACGACATGCGTCGACCGGCTCTACAGGCTGCCACCTCGATCGCCGGCAGACCAATCCCCCGGTCGGCGGTGGAGGGATGCCCCGAATGTCCCGGCGGACGACCCGGACTCGGTGCCGCCGTCACGGCCGCGCGCGGCGCGCTGCGACCGCCGCCGCGCGCTCCGCATCGAAGGTCATCGCCACGCTCCGCCAGGCGTCGATCAACCCGGTGATCAGCAGGGCGAGGCACCATGCCGCCCCGAGCGTCGCAAGCGTCAGGACCGTCGCAAGCGGCTCGTCGAGCGGGCGGACCAGCCGCGTCCGGACCTCCGTCCAGACGAGGACGACGGCGACGAGCACCGCCAGCACGTCGATCACGAGGATCGCAATCGTCGTCATCGGCGCCAGCAGGGTGCCGATCGGCCGGCGGCCCAGCTCGACCGCGGACCGGAGGACAGCCCCGATCAGCGGCTCGTCGGCGAGGACGATCCGGCGGACGGCCATCCCGCCGACGATCTCGCCGAGGATCCAGGCGACGACGATCGCCGCGAACGGCCCGGACGCCCCGGCCACGACCCGGAGCGCGATCGAGCTGGCGTCGGTCGGGTTGACGAGCTCGCGGTAGGCGACGGCGAAGATCTGGACGGACGCGAGGCTGAGGATGATCGCGAGCGGGGCGAGCGCGAGCAGGTGGGCCGCCGCGGAACGGCTGATCAGCAGCCTGCCGGACCCTCGTTCCGGGCCGGTCGGCAGGCCCTCCTCGATCGCCGCCTGGCGGGCGTCGCGGATGAGGACCACCTCGGTTGCCGCGGCGATCCACGACCCGCCGATGAGCCAGGCGACAAGTGCGCTGAACGCGCCGCTGATGAGGGCCAGCGTCGCCGGCTCGAGCCGCCCGAGATAGAGCGGCGTCACGAGCGGCCCGAGGACGTTCGAGAGGGCGAGTGGCGACGGCAGGGTGACGATCGCGAGGCCGAACACCACGATCCCGCCACGGACGAGGAAGCCGGCCAGACCGAGGATCCACCAGCTCGGCCGGCTGAGCACGGCCAGGAGCGCCGCCAGGGTTCGCCCCCGCGTCGTCACGCCAGCCTCAGGCGGGCGTCACGGTGCGGTGCTCGGCGCCGGCGACGCGCCACCGGCCAGGAGCAGGGCCTGGGCCACGGCCTGCCTCGCCAGCTCGATCTCCGACGCGTATCGGGCGAGGTCCTGGTTGGCAAGGGCCTGGTCGGCCAGCCTGAAGTGCTCGTCGGCGTAGGCGAGCAGCGCCTGGATGTCGGCCGGCAGCGGCGATCCGCCCGGCGTCGCGGTCGGGCCCGGCGTTGCAGTCGGGCCAGGGGTCGGCGTCGGGCCGGGTGACGGCGACGGCCCGGGGTTGTTCCCGCCCTGCTCGGTGAGGAGCTGGGTGAGGGCGTTCGACAGCGACGTTCCCCAGACCACGTTCGTCGGGGACGCGACGACGATCCGCTCGAACGCGGGGAACCCGGAGCTTTTCGACCGCAGGTACACGGGCTGCAGGTAGATGAGCGAGTCGCCGACCGGCACGACGATCAGGTTGCCGCGCACGACCTCGCTGCCGGCGGCGTCCCACAGCGAGATCTGCTGGCTGATCTCGGGGTCGGCATCGATCTGGGCCTCGACCTGGACCGGCCCGAAGATGGTGCTGTCGGCCGGGAACCGGAACACGCTGGTCTGGCCGTAGCGCTGGGGATCGTTCCGGGCGGCCACCCAGGCGATCATGTTCGGCCGGCCCTTGGGGATCATCGGCTGGAGCAGCAGGAACTCGGTTTCCTCCGCGCCCGGCATCCGCATCATCACGTAGTACGCCTCGGGCGGCAGGCTCTGGGTGCTGCCCGTCCCGATCGGCACGGTCCAGAGGTCGTTCTGGGAGAAGAACGTCTCGGGATCCTGGACGTGGTAGCGGCCGAAGACGCGGGTCTGGACGTCGAACAGCTCCTCCGGAACGCGGAGGTGCGGTCGGAGGTCGGCCGGCAGCTCCGACAGCGGCTGGAAGACCGTCGGGAACACGCCCTGCCAGGCCCGGATGAGCGGATCGGCGTCGTCGGCCACGTAGAACGTCATCGTCCCGTCGTAGGCGTCGGTGACGATCTTCACGCTGTTCCGGATGTAGTTGAAGTCCTCGCCGCGGAGCCCGCTCTGGGCCGGCATGTCCACGTCGGGATCGAACGGATCGGCATGGGGGAACTGGTCGCTGATCGTGAACGCGTCCTGGATGTACTTCAGCTTGCCCGCGCCGTCGATGACGAGGTAGGGATCCTTGTCGAACTTCAGGAACGGCGCGATCCGCGGCAGTCGATCGCTCAGCGTCCGGTGGAATAGGAGCTGGCTGCCGTTCGTCACCTGGTCGCTGATCAGGAGGTTCAGGTCGCGGAACCGGATCGCGAACAGGAGCCGGTCGAATGTCGTGTCGAGCGGGATGCCGGACGTGCCGGTCCAGCTCGTCGGCACGACATCGGCGTCCGACGCGCCGAGCGGGTAGTCGAACTCGGGCTGGCGGGCGCCGACGACGACCCACGAGCTGTTGGCCTCGCCGAAATAGATCCGGGGCTGCGAGATCGGTGGCGCGCCGCCGGTCGACACCGGCGGCAGGTTCGAGATCAGCAACCGTGGCTGGCCCTGCGAGCCGACCTCGTTGACCGGGACCATCGCGACGCCGATCCCGTGGGTGTAGATGATCCGCTGGGTCACCCAGCCCGGCGACGCGAGCTTCGACACGTCGAGCTCGCGGCCGGACAGCATCACCTGGCGGAGCTCGCCGTTGATCAGGTAGCGATCGGTGTCGACGTCGACGAAGTCGTAGTAGGTGCGGACGGTCTGGAGCTGGTCGAGGGTGTCGCCGAGCGGGCGGTAGTCCCACAGCCGGGCGTTGGCGAAGGTGTCGGACTCGGCCGTGATCTCGGCCTGCGTCAGGGGCTGGTCGCCGCGGTACGCCCGCTCCGTCCAGTCGTTGAGGTCGAACGCGAGGCGGGTCATCGCGATGTTGTTGGCGATGAACGACTCTTCCTGGGCGAACTGGTTCGGGACGACGGTGAACTGCTGGATCGCGGCCGGATAGAGCCGGCCGATCGCGATCGAGGCAATGAACCAGACGGCAAGCGTCAGCCCGAGCGGCCACAGGACCCGGGCGAACGCGCCACCGACGAGGAATGCCGCCGCGATCGCGGAGATCCCGGTCAGGACGTCGTAGGCCAGGAACTGGGCGTTCTGATCGGTGAAGCTGACGCCGGTGGCGACCCCCCGGTCGCTGTGGACGAGCTCGAACTTGTCGAGCTGGTAGCCGAGCGCGACCGACATGAGGAACAGCCCGGCGAGCACGCCCAGGTGGACCCGGACGCGCGTGTCGAAGACGGCTGCGCCCGCCATGGCCGACAGCAGGTAGCGTCCGCCAGTGACGAGAATCGTGGCCACGAGGAGGCCGTTGAACACGGTCTGGATCAGGCGCAGGAACGGCAGGTCGAACAGGAAGAACGAGATGTCGCGGTTGAAGACCGGGTCGACGACGGACGCGCCCGACGGGTCGAACGGGACCCGATGCTGCCAGAGGGCGATCGTCTCCCAGCTGCCGCCGACCGTCCCCGCGACGCCGAGGGCCGCCAGCGCGGCCACGATGACGATGGCCATCCGGCCAAGCGGCACCAGGTCCGGCAGCTCCAGCGGCGTGACATCCACCGTCTCGCCCTTCGACGACCGGTTCCAGCGATCCCACTGGGCGCGCTCGGAGCGACCGGGGTCCGCGTTCGCCGCCGCTTCGTTGAGCCGGTCGATCCAGCCGCGGAGCGTCCCGCCGCCGACCGCCCCGGACCCGCCGGCGGGGATGAGGCGCCCCGCCAGCCAGACGTTCGCGAGCAGGATCAGCAGGGCACCGATCCCACCGAGCACGAACAGACCGCCCTGCGTGGTCAGCCGGGTCCAGAACACCTGGTCGAAGCCGACGCTGCGATACCAGGTGGCGTCGGTCCAGAGCTCGATGCCGACGGTGAAGAACAGGAGCAGGACGAGGACGATCCCGACGCCGACGATCGTGGTCAGGCGGGACCGGATCGAGAATCCATCGGCGGGCCCGCCCACGACCGTCCCGGGCCGGCGTGGCGGGCGACGGCGGCCATTGCCCTCTCCCGCGGGCCCGTTTTCGCGACCTGCGCGGCGGCGGGCGGGGGGCCGGAGGGGGATCGGCCGCGGACCGGCGGGATCGCCCGACTCGCTGGCGTCTCCTGGATCGCCGGCCTCGTCGGTCGCGGGTTCGGAGGTTTCGCGGTCCGGGTCGTCGGCCGCGTCGTCGTCGGCCTCGTCGGGGCTGTCGGCATCGGTCGAGGACGGGCGCGACCGACCGGCAGCCTCGGCCTGACGACGCCGCAGCTCCTTCATGAACTCGTCGAACATGTCACCCACTCGCGGCGAGTCTAGCCCCTACGGCCGGGCGAGGCCTTCAGCGGACCGCCGGAACGCGGCCAGGACCGTTTCGGCGAGCTCGTTCGGGCGCATCGCCGCCGCCCGCATCGGCTCCCAGCGAAACGCCGTCCGAACCGCCGCGGGCACCCGCCACGGCCGTGCGGGATCGTCGGCCGGCACGACCGTCGCCAGGCGGATGCAGAGGCGCCCTGCGTCCTCGAGGATCAAGCCGCTCAGCGCACCGGCCAGGGACGGACCCAGTCGGACGAGTGGCGGCTCGGGCCGCGGACCCGCGGCCGGGGCGAGATCGACGAACGACACGACCCCGTCCGCGTCCGTCACCCAGATCATCGCCAGCCACCAGCCGTCGTCGGTCGTCGTCGGCTGGCTCATCCCGATCCGGAGCGTGCCGCCGCGGGCCTCGAGCAGCTGCTCGCGCAGGAACGACGGGCCGGGCGGGGGCAGGCGATCGGGCACGAAGGAACCTTAGCCGGTCGACGCGATCGCTCTTCGGAGGGCGCCGGACGGGGAACGCTCAGGCCGGTGGAGCCTCGTCATCGGCGGCCTTGCGCGTCGCGCCGGCGTCCTCGGATTGCGCGTCGTCGTCGGCAGCCTCGTCGGCGGCAGCGTCGAGCGATTCAGCCTCAGCCTCAGTCGCGTCGGGATCGGCCGCGTCCGCGTCCGGCGCCGCGAGCGAACGGCCTTCCTCGACGGCCGCATCGGCGACCATCGACTCGACCTCGGCCTGGGCATTGGCGACCTGGGCCTCGAGCTCGAGCCGGAGCATCTCGCGCCGGACGTCGGCCGGCGGCGGGGCGAGCGAACCGGGGGCGGCGCGGGTCCCTGGCTTCTCGTCGTCGTACTCGCCACTGATCCAGCCGAGCAGACGGCTGCGCGGCTTGGCCTTCGCGGCCCGGGCGTTGCGGAGAATCGCCTCGGCGTCGATCGCCGTCAGGCCGGGGACGGACGTGTCGCCATCGCCGAGCAGCGTCGCCCCGCACGACGGGCAGATGGTCTCCTGGTCGGACGGCAGCGGCGCCGAGCACCAGTTGCAGCGAGGCGCCGCTGCTGACCCCCCGGTCGTGGCTTCGTCCAGCATGGCCCCACTGTACCGAATCGCGCTGGGCTGCGAACCACCCGATCGGGCTAGGTCGGCATAGGCCCGGTCCGGAGTACGGCCCCTTCTCAGGCCCGCGGCGATCTCGCGCGCTGAGGCGACAGAGCGCCGGCGGCAATTTCCGGCGCTCAGGAGGGACTCGCCTGTTGCGGACCCCGCAGGTCCGATTCGCTTGCGTTCAGGAGAGTCTCGCCTGGTATCCGCCGCGTGGCTCCGAATCCCCGGCACGCAGGAACGACTCGCCTGCACGACACGCGCGCGATGGTCGCCCAAGCGTGACCTGCTGGATTCCCGGCGACAGACATGGATTCGCGATGCGCCTCGCTCCTGAGCGCAAGAGGTCCGAGGCCGCCGAAGCCATCGATACACGCTGCGGCACCGAGGGCGGGACCAGCCTCCAGATCGTCCGGTTCACGGGATCGGGGCCGATCGTCGTTCACGTACAAGGTCTCGACTCGAACGGTCAGACAACCGGTTGGTTCCGCCATGCCGGGCGGATGATCCTCGGAGTCACCTCGGAGTCACCTCGGAGTCCTGGAGCGTGGGCTAGCGAGGCTCGCGACAGCTGCCCTCGCCGCTCACTCCCACTCGATCGTGGCGGGCGGCTTTGAGCTGATGTCGTAGACGACCCGGTTGACGCCGGGGACCTCGTTCACGATCCGTGACGAGATCTTGCCGAGCACGTCATATGGCAGCTTGGCCCAGTCGGCCGTCATCCCGTCCTCGGACGTGACGGCCCGGATCGCGACGACGTTGGCGTACGTCCGGCCGTCGCCCATGACGCCGACCGAGCGGACCGGGGTCAGGATCGCGAAGGACTGCCACAGGCTGCGGTAGAGCCCGGCCGCCTTGATCTCGTCGATGACGATCCAGTCGGCCTCGCGGAGCGTGTCGAGCCGCTCGGCGGTGACCTCGCCGATGATCCGGATCGCGAGGCCGGGGCCTGGGAACGGCTGGCGGAGGACCATCGCCTCGGGCAGGCCCATCTCGAGCCCGACGGCCCGGACTTCGTCCTTGAACAGGTAGCGGAGCGGCTCGATCAGCTGGAAGCTGAGGTCGGCCGGCAGCCCGCCGACGTTGTGATGGGTCTTGATCTTCTGGGCCGCCTTCGTCTCCGAGGTCGCGCTCTCGATCACGTCCGGGTACAAAGTCCCCTGGGTCAGGAAGTCGATCCGGCCGGCGTCGCCCTTGATCCGTTCGGCCTCCTCCTCGAAGACCCGGATGAACTCGTCGCCGATGATCTTCCGCTTCTGTTCGGGGTCCTCGATTCCGGCCAGTCGGGCGAGGAACCGCTGCCGCGCGTCGACCATGACGAGGTTCATCCCGAGGTCGCGCTCGAAGGTGACGCGAAGCAGCTCCGATTCCTTCTTGCGCATCAGCCCGTGGTCGACGTAGATGCACGTGAGGCGGTCGCCGACCGCGCGATGGACGAGGGCGGCGGCGACCGCCGAGTCGACCCCGCCGGACAGGGCGCAGATCACCCGCCCGTCGGACCCAATCGTCGCCGCGTGCTCGTCGACCCGCTTCCGGATGCCCGCGACCGTCTGGTCGACGAAGTTGGCCGGGGTCCAGGTCGGCGACGCGCCCGCGATCGTGACGACGAAGTTGCGGAGGAGGTCGCGGCCCATCGGGGTGTGGACGACCTCGGGGTGGAACTGGATGCCGTACAGGTTGCGCTCCGGCGCCTGGAGCCCGGCGAAGGCGGTCGAGTCGGTCTGGGCGGTCGCGCTGAAGCCATCCGGCAGCCGGGTGATCGAGTCGCCGTGGCTCATCCAGACCGGCTGGTCGCGGTCCAGGCCGTCGAACAGGCCGGCGCCATCCGTGATCGTGACCGAGGCCGGGCCGTACTCCCGCTTGGACGTCGCGAGGACATCGCCGCCGAGCTCGCGGGCCATCAGCTGGGCGCCGTAGCAGATGCCGAGGACCGGGATGCGGCCCGACCAGATGCCCGGATCCGGCTTGGGCGCACCCTCGTCGTAGACCGACATCGGCCCGCCCGAGAGGATGATCGCCTTTGGATGGCGGCGCTCGATCTCGGCCCACGGCGTGTCGTGTGGGATGAGCTCCGAGTAGACATGGAGCTCCCGGACGCGCCGGGCGATCAGCTGGGCGAACTGGCTGCCGAAGTCGAGGATGACGACCGAGTCGGGTTCGCCGGTGTCGAGTCGGTCGGATGCGGACCGGGTCGGGGCCGGCGCGTTGAGGGCCGTCTCGAGATAGGCCTCGACCTCGGCGTCGTCCGGAGCGAGGACGCGGTGGCCGGCGTTTGCCGCCTCTCCGTGGACGGTCTTCCCGCGCTGCGCGTCGGGCGATGACGGCGCCGCGGCCGCCGTCACCTCATCGATCGATGGATCCTTCTCCGCCTCGGCCACGCCGTCCGTCAATGGTCACCCTCCGCCGCCTCGATCCGCCCCGTCCGCCCTGCGCGGAGTCTACCCGTCGGGTCGCGCCCCGGTCACCCCGCGGTCAGTCGCGGTTGCGCATCGCCTCGGCGGCCAGCTCGATGTAGCCGTGCAGCCGGGCGGCCACCGCGGGCGGCGCATCGGAGCGGTCGATCGCGTCGCGCATCAGGCGGAGCCAGGCATTGCGCTCGGCCGGCCCGATCGCGAACGGCCCGTGGCGCATCCGGAGCCGGGGATGGCCGCGCTCCTCGTCGTAGGTCCGCGGGCCGCCCCAGTACTGGGCGAGGAACAGCGTCAGGCGGTGGCGCGCGCCCGCCAGGTCCGCTTCGGGATAGAGCGGGCGCAGCACCGGATCGCTCGCGACGCCGTCATAGAAGCGGCCGACGAGCGCCTCGAAGAAGGGCATCCCACCGGCCGCGTCGTACAGGGTCGGCTCGTCGATCACGCGCCCGATTCTACGGTCGCGCACGCAAACGAGCCGAGGGAGCCGGCGCCATGGCCGCCGCTGGGGTCAGCCGGCGACGCCGGCAAAGCTCGGGCCGAGGATGACCTGCCGGCGCTCGAGCGCGCCGAGCCGGGCGAGGACCGGGACGCGGCCCGCGGCGATCCCGAGCAGCGCGTAGACGGCGACGCTCCAGGCGACGAGACCCGGCCCGGCCGCTGCGTCCGTGCCGAACGGCCGCGCCCCGGTCAGGAGGGCGACAGCGCCGAGGATCGCCAGCCCGCCGCCGAGCTCCGCGACGAACACCGCGAGGTTGCGGCCCCAATCGCGGCCCCGGGCGACGCCGACGAGTGCGGCCCAGTGACCGACGGCGAACACGATCGCGACCGGGATCAGCCAGCGGCCGGCGCCGGCGTCGAAGGCAGCCGGGACGACGAACAGGGCGATCGCCGACGTGGCGAAGCCGGTCAGGACGAGCAGGAAGGATGCGGCGAGGCGGGATCCGCGATACATGGCGTCTTCGCTCCTGGTGGCAGTGGCAGGGTGACTGATTCGATGCGGAGCATCGGGCCGCACGACGCGGCCGGCCATTGCCGGAGGGCGACCACCCGACCGGACGGATGACGATGCCGGCCCATCACCCCGACTGGAGCATGGAATCGAAACGACCGGCCCGCACATCGCGGTTCGGTCGTCTCGGGGAGCGGCGTCTTCGGTTGTTCTTCAGTTGTGGGACGCGTCTTCGATTGTTCTTCGGTTGTCTGTCAGCTGTCTGAGATCAGGTCAGGCGGCCGTGGAAGTGAAGGAAGGGATGCGCCAGTCCAGCTCCGGAGCGACCATCCGGTCGGCGGTCTCGCCGTGCTCCTGGGCCCACGCGGCGAAGAAGGCGCTGCGGCGCTTGGACACGATCCGGGCGTCCTTGCACGGACAACCCTCGACCAGGCAACCACGACGGCCCGGGTCGACGGCCTGATGGCTGACCTGCTGGCTGTCCATGGCGGCGGTCTCCGTGTTCTCCGAGCCGGCCCGGAATGTCCGGGTTCGATGCTCGTACAGTGCGTCTCGTCCGATTACAACGGCATCGGCGCTCGCCGGTACCGCATTACGACCGATGACGTACGTCCATGTCGTCAAGACGGTCGACAACGGCAAATGTGATTGCGTTGGCGTGACGCGGACAGGACGTACGTGGTGCAGCGCGCCTGGCGCCGGACGACGATCCGATCCTGGTCTGGCGGGCGATCGGGACGTGAACGCCGAACGACCGGAGGAGGTGGGGCACCACCAGCTCCGGTCGCAGGCTGCTGCAACGCTCTTCGATTGTTCTTCGGTTGTTCTTCAGTTGTGGGGACGCGGGAGTAAGGCGCGCGGCGGTCGGATCGGGTCAGACGACCGGAAGACCGACCGAGCGCAGGACGATGTGGGTGAGGTTGATAGCGGTTGCGGTCGGTGGCACCGCCGTGCGGCCTGCGACGCGGCGCCGATCGTCGGCGGCCGAGCTGCCGGCCGTGCGGGCCGCGCCGCACCAGCAGCCGGGGACGACACAGGCGCGGTGGATCGGTCGAGCGAGCGCCGGGCTCGCGACGATCGAGATCCGCTGGTCCATGGACGAGTCCCCTCTCGTGGCCGGCATCCCGGGCATGGGATGCGATGTCCGAAGGCTAGGCGTCGGTCGCGACCGGGGCCACCGTCATCCGCCGCGGACGGCGCTACGCCGAATGACGTAGCACGACGCTCGAGCGCCGTGGTGCCGGGGCTCGGCCGGCTCGACGGGGTGAGCCGGCTCGACAGGGTGAGCCGGCTCGACGGGGTTGGCCGGCCCGAGGGGTCGGTAACCCCTGGGCAGAACGCGCAGAAGCGGCGCCGGGAGTTGGAGGAGGTCGGCGCCGCTTCGGCTGGAGAGACGATGACCGGCGGGAGGAGGAGGGAGACCTCCGGTCATCGACGCTATTCAGTTATCGGCGTCCGCCGGGAGAGGCGGGGCCGGGTTCAGCGCGCGCGAGTGGCCCGGGTGCGGGTCCGTGAGCGTCGCGATCCACCGAGCTGAAGCGCGGCGAGATCGAGGACGATCAGCGTTCCCAGTGACACGAGCAGGGTCCCGAGCGGGTCCATTTCGGTCCATCCCTTGGTGGCCATCCGGCGGTTGCCGTGACCACACCATGCCTTCTACCCCATCACATCGCCATCGTCCGAAGGTCCGCCGCGTGATGCGACGGATGACGTACTTGTCCCAAGCGCATGACGTGGATCGCACGCCCATCGCCCGGGCATGGCACGGGCATCACACGTTCATCGCGGCGGCGCCCGATCCAGCGCTCGGCCTTGAGGGGCGGTCCGATCAGGCGCCTCCGATCGGGCGGATCACGAAGATCGGGCCGCTGCCGAGGCCCTCGGACGGGGTGCCGAAGCGGAGGATCAGCTCACGGACCGCGTGGCCGCGACGTGGGTCACGATCGTCGAGGAGCTCCGCCTCGCCGGCGAACGAGCGGCCGGCGGCGACGACCTCGACGGCCGGATCGGCGAGGAGGTTCGCCGCCCAGTCGCGGTCGAGGGATCCGGCGGCGACCAGGATCGAGCCGTCGGGCTCGGCCACGAACCCGACCGTCGCGTCCCGCCACTCCCCGCTGCGGCGGCCACGGGTCCGAAGTCGGGCGAACCGCGGGTCATCGGCGAGGTCCTCGTCGACCCCGGGGATGCGCTCACCGCCACGAGTCGCGCCGGGCGGCGAAGTTTCCTTCGCTCCGGGCGATCCGCCGCCGGTCCTGTCGCCCGTCGTCGTCAGCGGCTCCGCTGCCAGGACTTGCCCTCGGTTGCGACGGACGGCGCGTAGACCATCTCGACCCGCTGCATGTCGCGGATCGTCCGTGCCCCGAGCGCCGCCATCGACTGGCGCAGCGCGCCGATCAGGTTCTCCGAGCCGTCGGTGACGTGGGCGGGGCCGAGCAGGATCCGCTCGAGCGATCCGACCGTCCCGACCTTGATCCGCGTCCCGCGCGGCAGGGTCGGCGAGGGGGCGGCCATGCCCCAGTTCATCCCGCGGCCCGGGGCTTCCTCGGCGCGGGCCAGCGGCGAGCCGAGCATCAGGACGTCGGCGCCGGCCGCGAGCGCCTTGGCCAGCTCGCCACCGCGACGCATCCCGCCGTCCGCGACAACCGGGACGTGGCGACCGGTCTCGGCGAGGTACGCGTCGCGCGCGGCGGCCACGTCGCTGATCGCGGTGACCTGCGGCACGCCGATGCCGAGGACCTCGCGGGTCGTGCACGCCGCGCCCGGCCCGACCCCGACGAAGACCGCCGCCGCGCCCTGCTCCATCAGCGCGAAGGCCGCCTCGGTGTTCGTCGTGTTGCCGACCGCAACCGGGATCGGCATGAACCGGGTGAACTCCTCGAGCGAGAGCGGGTCGTAGCTCGACGCGAGGTGACGGGCGCTGCTCACCTGCGACTGGACGAGGAACAGGTCCGCCCCGTGCTCGGCGCAGAACGGGCCGAACCGCCGGGCGGCCCCGGGCGTCGCGGCGACGGCCGCCTTGGAGCCCGCGTCATGGATCTCCTGGATCCGGCGCGAGATCAGGTCCTCCCGGACCGGACTGGCGTAGACCTCGGCGAGCAGGTCCTGGACGTCGCCGTCGGCCGCGGCCGCGATCCGGCCGAGGATCTCGTCCGGGTCGTCGTACCGCGTCTGGACCCCTTCGAGGTTGAGGATCGCGAGGCCACCGAGCGCTGCGAGGGCACCGGCGAAGCGCGGGTCGACGACCGCATCCATCGCCGACGCAAGGATCGGGATCGCGAGGTCGATGCCGCAGAAGGCCTGGCCGAGCTCGACGTCGGCCGGCTCGGTCGTGTCCGTCCCGGGCGCCAGCGACACGTCCTCGAAGCCGTAGGTCGGACGGAGGCTGTCGACCTTCGAGCGGAAGACCCGCCGGTTGGCGGATGCGCTGGCGGACTGGTCGAGCACGGCGATCTCCTGGCGGGCGTGGCCCGATTCTAGCCGACGGACCCGGGCGCCGACGGTTGCGCTGTGGCGACACCCGGCGCCGCCGCCAGCGAGTCGGCGATGCCGTGGAGCTGCTCGATGTGCATCACGTCGTGGACGCCGGCGAACAGCAACCATTCGCCGCAGCGCAACCGGCCGACGAGCGGATGCTCGAGCGGGCACGGGTCCGTCTCGTGGCCGGCGATCGGTCCGGCGGACCGGGCAACGATCTTCTGGCTCTGGACGAGCTTGCGGACGAGCTCGGCGCGATCGGCGCCGACCGGGCCGGGAACGTCGGGAACGACCGCGGATGCGTCGCTCGGCCATCGACCGCGGGCCGCGAGGGAGGCCGCCAGGGCCAGCCCCGCGCGCGCGGTGGCGTCGTGGCCGATCGCCTCGGCGACGGTCCAGTCCGCCTCTCCGCCGGGCATCGCGAACGCCTCGTCCGGCAGGGCCTCGATCAGCCGGATCAGGGCAGCCGCCGTCGCCTCCAGCTGGACGAGCAGGCGTTCGGCGGACCCGGCGCCGGCCCGTCGGCGGATCTGCCGCCGGACGGAGAGGGCCTCGCCGGCCTCGATGCCGTTCCAGGCCGCGACGATGTCGGGTGCCTCCCGCTCGAGATCGCGTACCCAGTCGGCCGTCATGGCGGCAGGGTAGCCGCCGCAAGCGGTCCGGGATCGTTCAGCCGGAGCGGGCGTGCCGCCAGAGCCAGACGCGGAGCGGCAGCCCGGACGCCTCGACCTCGGCGGCCATCGCCCGCCCGACGTAGCGCACGTGCCAGGCCTCGGCGCCGTAGCAGGTGAGCTTCTCGGCGCCGGCCGGATAGCTCAGCACGAACCCGAACTCGTGGGCATGCGTGGCAACCCAGCGCCCGGCCGCGGTCGACCCGAAGCCAGACCACGGCGCGCTGCCGGCGGCGGCGCGGAAGTCGAGCGCCGTGCCCAGCTGGTGCTCTGAATGGCCGGGCCGGGCGCTGAACCGCCGGGCGTCGGCCTCGCCCGAGCTCGCGACCCAGCCGGCGTAGACCTCGGCCTGGCGCTCGCGGGATCGATGACCCGATTGGATCTCCAGCGGCTTGCCCGCCTGCTCGGCCGCCCGGGCGAGGGCTCGGAGGTCGTCGATGACGACCGACCGGACGAGGGCCCAGCCGGCGATTCCAGCTTCGCTTGCCGGAACGAGATCCGGCGGCTGATAGCGGGCCGGCAGGGCGAAGGACGTGTCGACGATCGTGGTGGCCCAGTCGTCGTAGGCGGAGTTGAGGGCAGGGACGTCGTCGTGGGTGCAGGCCGGCGGTTCATTCGCGGCATCCGCTCGCTCCGAGGCTGCAATCGACACGGAGGGAGCAATCCGGCGCGGAGCATCGCCCGCCGGGTCCGGATCGCCGACCAGGTCCGGCCCACCCGCGACGCGGCCCGGTCCGACGGCCGCCAGGACCTGGGAGGGCGAGCCGAGGGCGACCGCCGGCGGACTGATGCCGTTGCCCGCGGCGCCCGTGACCGCCTCGACCAGGGCGAGGCTGAAGGCGAGGAGGCAGGCGAGGTACGGGCCGACTCCCCGACGGACCGGTGCGGGGGGCCGCGTCGGTCGCGCCTGGCGGGCCTGATGGCGACGCGCAGGTCGACCCTGGGCGCCGAGATCGTCCGTCGGTCGGCCACCGCGCGTCAGGCGCGGATGGCGGCCGGCGGCGTCGCGCACGCTCATCGCCTCATAGCCTACTGCGCCGGGCGCGGCCCGGTCGTCATCAGTGACGACCGGACGACCGTGACGTCGACGATCCGACCGACGGGCCAGTCGCCTGGGACGAACCAGCCGCCACATTCGTCCCGGGTGAGCCTCGAGATCGCGTCGGACTCAGCGATGACCGCTGGCCATCTTCGTCGCGTCAGGGCGCCTTCGGAGCCGGAGCATCGCCGCGATCCCGACAGCCGGACCCAGCGCCAGCACGATCCACGCCACGCGCCATCCGCCGGCATCGACCGGGTCGATCAGGCCGACGCCGAGGATCGTGAACCCGGTGAGCGTGAATCCCAGGGCCGTCTGAACGGACAGCGCGGAACCGGCGGTGCCCGGTGGAGCCAGCTCCGAGACGGCCGTCGAGAACTGGGCGGAGTCCGCGACGACCGAGGCGCCCCAGATCAGCGCGACGATCGTCAGCAGCCACGGCGGCGCCCCGAACAGGAGCCCGGCCACGACCGCCGACGACCCCGAGATCGCCATCGCGGCGATGGTCGTGGTCGTCCGCCCGACGCGATCGGCGATGGCCCCGGCTGCGGCCGACGCGACCCCGCCGACCGCGACGACAGCGAAGGCGACGAGCGACGAGATCGCGGCGTCGGCCGCGCCCGCGGCCGCGAAGCTCGCGATCAGGAAGATCGGGATCCACGTCCACATCGCGAACAGCTCCCACATGTGGCCGAAGTAGCCGAGGGATGCGAGGCGGACGGATGGCTCGCGGAAGGCCCGGGCCGCGATCGCCGGCGAGAAGCGTGGTGCCGGCACCTCGAATGGGCCGGGCCGCCCGAGCCGGCCGACCACGACGGCCCCGGCGACCGCCGCGACGCTCGCGCCGACGACGACCGGTCGCCAGTCGACGCCGGCGTAGGCGCCGACCGCGCGGAACAGGAGAGGCAGGGCCACGCCGACGGTCAGGGCGCCATTCACGACGCCGATCGCCAGGCCCCGCTCGCGCCGGAACCAGCCCGCGGCGAGCTTCATGGCGACCGGGTACACCGCGGCCAGAGCGGCGCCAGTGACGAACCGGAAGGGCAAGGCCGACGCCGGGTCGGTCGCGACGAGCGCGAACCCGAGGTTGGCGGCTGCCGCCACGAGGGCACCGATCGCGAACAGGCGCGGGCCCGGGATGACGTCGGGCGCGCCGATCGCCGCCAGCCCCAGCGCGCCGACCGCGAATCCGAGCTGGGTGACGACGGTCAGCCATGCGAGGTCGAGCGGGCCGACGACCCATTCCATGCGGAGCAACGGCGCAACGGCCGACGCGCTGAACGACGGCGCCATCGCGAGGAGCGTCCCGATCCCGAGGATCGCGAGCTGTGGCCAGCGCCGCGGCGCCTCGCCGGCGGCCGCGGGCGCCTCGCCGGCCGCCGCGGGTGCCGGCTGGCTCGCCGTCACTCCGGCCGCATCGTGTAGACGAGGCACTCGCCGCGCAGGACCTCGGTCCCGTCGGATCGCCGTGCAACACAGCGCAGGCGGGTGATCGGCTTGTCCGACCGTGCCTCGATGACCTCGGCCTCGGCGACGACGGTGTCGCCGATCGGGACCGCCGCCGGGTAGTCCCAGTCCTGGTGGAGGAAGACCGATCCGGGACCCGGCAGCACCTCGGCGACGAGGGCGTTGAACAGCGCCGTGGTCAGCCCACCATGGACGATCAGCCCGCCGGCCCGCGTCCGCCCGGCGAAGTCGGCGTCGAAGTGGAGCGGGTTGCGGTCACCGCTGAGCGAGGCGAACGCCTCGACGTCTTCGGCCGTGATGGTCCGGGTCCAGGTCGCTCGGCTGCCGACGGCCGGCGGCTGCCAGTCCATCGGCTCAGATCCGTTCGTATCGCTCGACCGGAAGCACGAACACCGTCGCCCCGCCGACTTCGACCTCGAGCGGGTACGGCATGAAGAACTCGCCCGGCTCCATGATCGGCGGCATCGGGTTGACGACCTGGGTCCGCGAGTGGCAGGCCTCGCGGACGATGGCGAGGACCTCGTCGACCGCGTCGTCCTCGACCCCGAGGATCACCGTCGCGTTCGACTGCTTCAGGAACCCGCCAGAGCTCGAGAGCTTGGTCGCCCGGAACTCGCGATCGAGCAGCGCGTCAACGAGGGCCCCAGCGTCCTCGTGATGGACGATCGCGACGACGAGTTTCACGCGGCGAGTATAGGCACGCCGGCGAGCGTCGGACGGCCCGGTCCGGTCGACGACCGACGCGGCCGAGTCACGGCTTCGAGGGCGGTCGGACGGCCGTCGGCGCGGTGTACGATGCGGCGGCCGAGCGACGCGGGCCGTGTCGCCGCTCGCCTCGATCAGCGAACCAGCCCGTGCCGTCTCCAGGAGAGCTCCGTGCCCGACCAGCCCGATCGTCCCAGCCCGCTCGACGCCCTCGCCGCCGGTGTCGCGGCCGCCGTCCGCGGCGCCGACCTCGATGACGGCATCGGGACGCTCGTTGGGGCGGCGATCGCGGCGCTCGGCGCGACCAGCGCGATGGTCAGCCTCCAGGACCCGGACCGACCCGATCCCGAGCTGACCCTGACGATCGGGCTCGACGAGGCGGCCCAGCAGGCGGCGGTCGCCGCGGTCGCCGATCCGGCCCACCCGTTGACGACCGCCGGCCGCGACCGCACCGAGGCCCGCGCCGGCGCCACGATCGCCCTACCGCTGATCGTCGCGCGGGGCGGGGTCGAGGAAGCGCTCGGGGCCCTTGCCGTCACCTTCGTGGACGACGCGGCCGCCGACGCGGTCGACCCGACCTACCTCTCGCTGCTCGCCGACGTGGCCGCGCTCGCGGTGGATCGCGCCCGCCTGACGTCGACCGTCTCCGAGCGGTCCGAGTGGTTCGAGCGACTCGCCCATACCGATCCGCTGACAGGTCTCGCCAACCTCCGGACGGTCACGCGGGTCCTCGAGCTGGAGCTGGCCCGAGCCGGTCGCCAGGGCAGCGAGGTGTCGGTCGCGATCTTCGATGTCGACGACTTCGGCGCGATGAACGCCGGCGGCGGCCGCGACGCGGGCGATGACGTGTTGCGCTCGGTGGCGGCCGTCCTGTCCGGAGCCGTGCGCCTCGTCGACACGGTCGCCCGCTATGGGGCCGACGAGTTCCTGCTCGTTGCGCCCGGATCCGCAGGCGTGATGGTGGCCCAGCGGGTCCTCGACGGCGTCCGCAATCTGCCGGCCGCCGATGGCCGGCCCCTCTCGGTCACTGCGGGCGTCGCCCGCTTCCCGACCGACGGCACCGACGCGGATGGCATCATCGCCGCCGCCCAGGGCGCCCTCGATCGTGCCCGGGCTGATCGACGCGGCACGGTCGAGACGACCGAGGCCGGCTGAGAATCGCGGCTAGCTTGACGCGCCTGGCGCCGCCAGGGCGACACCGACACTGACGATCGGACCCTTCGGGGCGGTGCTGCCCTGGCTCGGCTCCAACGTCAGGGCGATCGTGGCCCCGGGTGGCGTCGTTGCCGGGCGGCTCGTGAAGGTCGCCGTCCCGTTCTGGTCGACGGTGAATCCACCGACCGCGACAGGTGCCTCCTCGCCGTCGATCACCCACGTCTCGTAGACCTGGCTGCCGCTCGTCGCGGGCAGGTTGCGCATCGCCAGGACGACCGAGCCATCGGGCGCGATCGCGCCGATGCCGGTGGCCTGCGAGCCCTCGGTGGCGCTCAGGATCACGGGCCTTGCGCCGGGCTGGCTGGCGGCCTGGATGACGGTCGCGACCGCGTTGTCGTAGCGCCGGGCTGCATCGAGCTGACCCTGGACGTTGAGTCCCCACGCGCCCACGGCGACGATGGCGATGACCGCCGCGATCCGGAGCGCCCAGTCGAACGGGCTCGTCCGGGCGCGCTCGCGTCGCGCCTCGCGCTCGGCGGCGCCCGGGAACGTCAGCCGCGCGGAGGGCCCATCGGCGAGCGGCCGCGCCGCCGTCGTGGGGGCCGCGGACGCCGGAGTCGCCGTTGCCGCCGCGCGCTCGGCCAGGTCCGCGGCGGCGGCGGCCATGATCCGCTGGCCGAGTGACGCCGGCGGCGCGACGAGCACGAGGTCGTCGATCTCGAGCAGCGCGGGCACGACGCTGCCCAGTGTCTCGAACTCTGGGTGGGTCTGGGCGCATCTGGCCAGATGATCGTTCACAGCCTCTGCCTCGGATGGCTCGAGCGCCCCGAGAACGTAGCCGGCCGCGAGCTCGCGGACCTGATCGTGGGTCATCGGCTCCTCGTTCACGTGCCGCCATCCCCGGCCAGCTGCCCGGACCGACCGTCGTCCTCGCCGACGAGTGCCCGCCGAAGCGCGAGCAACCCCAGCCGAACGCGACTCTTCACGGTCCCGAGCGGCGTGCCCGTCCGCTCCGAGATTTCCTGCTGGGTCAGGCCGCCCCAGTACGCCATCTCGATGGCTTCACGCTGGACATCGGACAGCGTGGCCATCGCGGCCGCGATCTCGTCGCGGTCGAGACCGGCGGCGACGTCCTGCCAGATATCGGGCAGCTGGAGCGCGGGCGGCGGTACGTCCTCCCGCTCCGGGAGCTCGGTCGTCGGACGGCGCCGGCGGACCGCATCGACCGCTCGGTGGTGGACGATCGACAGCATCCACGTCTTCACGCTGCCGCGGCCCTCGATGTAGCGGCCCGCGTTGCGCCAGACGCCCATGTAGGCGTCCTGCACGACGTCCTCGGCGAGCGAGGCGTCCGACGTGATTCGGAGTGCGATCGAATAGGCCATGGTCTTGTACCGGTCGTAGAGTTCCTGAAGGGAGTCGAGCTGTCCGTTGGCGACGAGTTCAAGGACTGCCCGATCGGCGTCGTCGGCGGCCGACGCCGTGCGTCCACGGGGGCGGAGTTGGCTCTCGTTCATGGATGGATGCGCACGATCGGCCGGTTTGGTTCACCGACTTCAGGCGGATTATCGACGATCAGGTGGTCGACCGCCCGCAGAATCCGCCCAGCGACCTCGTCCTCCGCGGCGGTCGCGTCGAAGACCCGGAAACGGCCCGGCTCGTGAACGGCCATCTCGAGGAACCCGTTGCGGACGCGGCGGTGGAACGCCAGGTCGAAGCCGGTCTCGAACCGGGTCTGGTCGTCGGGCGCCTTGCGCGCCAGACCGATCTCGACCGGCACGTCGAGCAGGAGCGTCAGGTCCGGCAGCAGGCCGTCGGTCGCGATCTCCTCGAGGGTCGCGAGCTGGTCGAGCGCGAGCCCGCCACCATAACCCTGGTAGGCGCGCGTCGAGTCGGCGAATCGGGCGCAGATGATCGTCGTCCCGGCGGCCAGCGACGGCTCGATGACTTCCTCGACGAGCTGGCGCCGGGCCGCATTGAAGAGGAGGGCGTCGGCCAGGGGATCGATCGGCGCCGAGGTCGGGGCAAGGAGGAGCGCGCGGATCTGCTCGCCGAGCTGGGTGCCGCCCGGCTCGCGCGTTCCGCGAACGGTCAGCCCGCGTGCGCGCAGCGAATGTCTCGAGACGGGCGGCCTGCACCGTCTTGCCGGCACCCTCGGGTCCCTCGATCGTGATGAATCGACCGCGACCGGCGGCCGGGACTGGGCGTGTCACGGGGCGAGTGTACGGCGGAGCCATCCGGGCGGGCGCATCAGCTGCCCGGACCCCGCGGGACGGCGTGCTCGTCATCCATTCGGGCTGCATGCGTCGTACCCTCGCCGACATGGGACGTCGCCCTGGACTCCGCCTGCTCGCCGTTGCGCTCGCCGTCTCGGCCGGGGCCCTCCTCCCGGCGACTGCCCTCGCCCATCCGCTCGGCAACTTCACGATCAACCACTACGCGGGACTGACGATCCGGCCCGATCGGATCGACCTCGACGTCGTGATCGACATGGCCGAGATTCCGGCCTTCCAGGAGCGCCAGCGCATGGACGCCGACGGCGACGGCACAGTGAGCGACGAGGAAGTCGACGGCCTGGGCGGCGACGTCCTGCGCGGACCTCGTGCAGCACCTCGTCGTCGAGCGCGACGGCGCTGTGCTGACGACGGCGCCGGGCGCCGCGTCGATCACCTTTCCGGCCGGCGCCGGCGGCCTGTCGACGTTGCGGCTCGAGTGCGCGTATGGCGTCGCCGTCACGCCGGCCCTGACCGACCAGGCGTCGCGGATCACCTTCGCCGACACGCTCCTACCTCGAGCGGCTCGGCTGGCGCGAGGTCGTCGCCACGGCGGCCGGCACCATCCTCGACACGCATGGCCTGCCCGCGACGAGCCCGAGCGCGAAGCTGACCGCCTACCCGGCCGACCTGATCGCCACGCCTCTCGACGTCCGACCGGGCGGAGATCGATGCCCGCTTGGATCCCGCCGGCCCGGCGGACGGTCGCCGTCGCCAGCGACCGTGCCCACGCCTGCGGCGGGCGGTCGCCGGCGGGACCGCCGACCGCGGGCGGCGCGTCCCGGGTGGCGTCGCCGGCGAGCTGCCAGCGATCTTCCGAACGGCCGACCTGACGCCGTTCGTGGTCCTGGCGTCGCTCCTGACCGCGGTCGCGATCGGGGCCGGCCACGCGCTGACGCCGGGCCATGGCAAGACGCTCATGGCCGCGTACCTGGTCGGGTCGCGGGGAACGGCCGTCCATGCCGTCGGGCTGGGCCTGTCGGTGGCGGTGTCGCACACGCTCGGGATCTTCGCCCTTGCCTTGATCATCGTCGGCGCTGGGAGCGTGCTGCCGCCCGACGTCGTGTACCGGGTCACGCCGGTGATCGCCGGCGCCTCGATCGTCCTGATCGGCGGCTGGATGCTGATCGGCGAGCTGCGTCGGCGGCGCGCGGCCGGCGCGCACGCGCAGGGGCAGGCGGGGGGTCGGAGCACGGGCACCGGCACGGTGACGGGCACGAGCACGCTGACGGAGTCGAGCACGAGCACGGGATCGCGGACGCCCATGCCGATACCCACGATCACGGGCATCCGCGCGAGCACGCCCACCCGCACGGGGACGCGCATCCGCGCGAGCCCGAGCATGGTCACCCGCATCAGGTCGACCACGACCACGGCGGCGAACACCATCTCGCCGGCGAGCACAGCCACGGCGGCGTCCGGCACAGCCATGTCCCGGCGCCCGGCAGCACCCTGACCTGGCGTGGCCTGTTCGTCCTGGGCCTCGCCGGCGGCCTGATCCCATCGACGTCGGCCCTGCTGATCCTGCTCGGCTCGATCGCCGCCGGCCGTCCCGCGTTCGGGCTGATCCTCGTTGTCGCGTTCGGGATCGGGATGGCGGCGGTCATGACCGGCGTCGGCCTGGCAATGATCTTCGCCCGGACGCGCCTCGATCGGATGCCGAGCCGATCCAGCCTCGGCCGGCTCGCCGCGGTCGCGCCGCTGGTTGCGTCGATCGCCGTCCTGAGTCTCGGCCTCGTGCTCACGTGGCAGGCCGTGGCGGGATCGCCGGTGCTGTAAGGACGGTCAACCGGCGGCCAAACAGCGGCAGCCCCCCCGCCGCCGATAGGGCAAACGCCCGAGCGAGCCGCACCCTCATCCTCTGCTACCGTTCCGCCCCGATGCGCGACCTCAGCGACCGCTCCCTCGATACGGCCGTCCAGCTCGGCGCGTCGTATGCGGACGTGCGCGTCGTCGAGCGCCGCGAGGAATCGATCGCCGTGAAGAACGGCCGCGTCGAGGGTGTCGCCGACGGCGAAAGCGAGGGCTTCGGGGTCCGCGTCCTGGTCGACGGGGCGTGGGGCTTCGCGAGCTCCAGTCGCTTGTCGAATGATGAGGCTGACCGCGTCGCCGGCGAAGCCGTCCGGATCGCGAAGGCGAGCGCGACCGCCCTCCGCGACCGGGTTCGCCTCGACGACCGGCCGCCGGCCCACGGCACCTACCGAACGCCGATCGACGAGGACCCGTTCGCGGTTCCCCTCGAGGAGAAGATCGGCCTCCTCCTCGCCGCCGACGAGGCCGCCAATACCGTCAAGGGCCTCGCGTTCACCGAGACCCGCTACGACGCCCAGCGCGAGACGCGCACGTTCGGGGCCACCGACGGCAGCTGGACCGAGCAGACGTTCACCCACGTCGGCGCCGGCATCGAGGCCAATGCGATCGAGGGCGACGAGCACCAGCGGCGGAGCTATCCGGACGCCGACGGCGGGCCCTTCCGGGCAGCCGGGTACGAGTACGTCCGCGGCCTGGACCTTGTCGAGCATGCCGGTCCGCTGGCCGAGGAGGCGGTCGCACTGTTGAGCGCTCCGCAATGCCCGGCCGGCCGGTTCACGAGTCGTCCTCGACCCATCGCAGCTCTACATGCAGATCCACGAGAGTTGCGGCCACCCGACCGAGCTCGATCGGGTGTTCGGCACCGAGGCCAGCTACGCCGGCACGAGCTTCCTGACGACTGACAAGCTCGACGAGGGCTTCCGCTACGGCAGCGACCTGGTCGACATCGTCGCGGATGCCACCGCTCCCGGCGGGATGGGCACGTTCGGCTGGGACGACGAGGGCGTCGCGGCGCAGCAGGTGCCGCTCGTCGAGGACGGCATCTTCGTCGGGTACCTGAGCAGCCGCGAGACCGCGCCGCGGATCGGTCGCCAGTCCGGCGGGGCGATGCGGGCCGATGGCTGGAACCGGATCCCGCTGATCCGGATGACGAACGTCAACCTCCTGCCGAAGCCCGGGATGAGCCTCGACGACATCGTCTCGACCACCGACGACGGGCTGTACCTCGCCTCGAACCGCTCGTGGTCGATCGACGATCGGCGGCTGAACTTCCAGTTCGCCACCGAGGTCGCCTACGAGATCAAGGGCGGCAAGAAGGGCCGGCTCTTCAAGAACCCGACCTACACCGGGATCACGTACGAGTTCTGGCGGTCGCTCGACGCCGTCGGCGACAAGTCCGAGCTACCGGATGCTCGGGACACCGAATTGCGGCAAGGGCGAGCCGGGCCAGGGCGGGCACGTCGGTCACGCCTGCTCGGGCGCCCGGTTCCAGAACGTCCAGGTCGGGGTCGGCAAGTGGTGAGCGCGCCATGAGCGACGCACCGTCGATCGACACCCTTGCCGTCGCCGAGCGGGCCATCGGCTTGGCCAAGGCCGCGGGCGCGACCGAGGCGGAGGCGCCTCGTCTCGGATGAGCGAGCCCAGCTGACCCGGTTCGCCAACAGCGAGATCCACCAGAACGTCGCGGAGACGAACGGCAGCCTGAACCTGCGGGTGGCGATCGGGCGGCGGGTGGGGGTCGCCAGCTCGAACCGGCTCGACGACGAGGGGCTGCGGCGCCTCGCCGAGACCGCCGACGGCGATCGCCCGCAACTCGGCCGAGCTCGAGGACTGGGGCGGCCTGCCTGAGCCGACCCCGATCACCGAGATCGCGGCGGCCTGGTCGGACGGCACGGCCGGCTCGACGCCAGAGCAACGGGCCGAGGGGGTCCGGGCGGTCATCGCCGCGGCGGACACGGCGGGAGTCCGGGCCTTCGGGTCGTTCTCGACCAGCGCGGAGTACCTCGCGGTCGCGAACTCGAAGGGGATCCGGGCCGCCCAGCGCCGGACGACGTCCCAGCTCCTGACCGTGATGATGGCCGGCGACGGCGGGTCCGGCTACGCCGAGCAGGCGTCGGTCGATGCGACGACGATCGATGCCGCGGCGGTCGGGCGCGACGCGGCCGAGAAGGCCCGGGCGACGGCCAACCCCGTCGCGGTCGATCCCGGCGACTGGACCGTCGTCCTCGAGGAGCCGGCGGTCGTCGACCTCCTGGCGATGCTCGCCTACATGGGCTTCTCGGCCCTCGCCGTCCAGGAGGAGCGCTCGTTCGCCGAGCCCGGCAAGGTCATCGGCAGCGAGCTCGTGACGATCGTCGACGACGCCACCGAGCCCGGCGCCATGCCGATGGCATTCGACTACGAGGGCGTCGCGAAGCAACGGGTCGTCCTCGTCGAGCGCGGGGTCTGCCGCGACGTCGTCTACGACGCCCAGACCGGTGCCCGCGGCAACCATCCGTCGACGGGGCATGGCCTGCCGGCCCCGAACTCGTACGGACCGTTCCCGTTGAACATGGTCATGTCGGCCGGCGCCACCGACCGCTCGACGCTCGTCGGCGACATGGAGCGCGGCCTGCTCGTGACGCGCTTCCATTACACGAACCCGGTCCACCCGAAGCTCGCGATCGTGACCGGGATGACCCGCGACGGGACGTTCCTCGTCGAGGACGGCAAGATCGTCGGGCCGGTCCGGAATCTCCGGTTCACCCAGAGCTATCTCGCGGCCCTGGCCGGCGTCGCCGCCGTGGGCCGCGAACGACGGACGCTCAAGGGCGACTTCGGCGGCGTTCTGGTGCCCGCGGTCCGGATCGAGGGCTGGACGTTCACCGGCGCGACTGAGCACTGACCGTACCGGCCGCGAGGGCCGTGGCTGCGAGGTTCGGGTGCAACGGCGCTGTCGCGCGATGGGTGGCGGTGTTGACGGGCGCGCTTCGTCGGAGCGGTGATCGTTCGCTCGGGACGATCCACCAGGACCGAGAGGCACCGTTATGACCGAGACCCAGGGCCGCGAGGCCATCGCCCACATCGCCGGGATGCTCAAGGAGATCGACGTCTGCGTGTTCGCGACGCGCGGCGAGGGCGGCCAGCTCCACGCCCGCCCGATGTCGAACAACCGCCAGGTCGAGTGGGACGGTGACTCGTGGTTCTTCGCCCCGAGCGACGGCCGGCTCGTGGCCGAGCTCCAGGCCGAGCCGGCAGCGGTCAACGCCTATCGAGTCGAGAAGGGCTTCGGCTTCATCTCGGTCAGCGGCCGGACCTCGATCGAGACCGATCCCGAGCTCAAGAAGCGCTACTGGCTCGAGGAGCTCGAGGGCTGGTTCCCGAACGGCCCCGACGATCCGAACGTCAGCCTGATCCGCGTCACCGCTGAGCATGTCGACTGGTGGGGCGAGCAGGGCGACGGCTCGGCCGATCTCCGGGGGACTGCCGCGCGCGCCTGACCCCACGCCCCGGGGCCGGCGTCGGGCAAACTGTGGTGCGTGTCAGACCGACCCGGGCCAAGCAGCGAGCCGACGATCCAGGCCCGGCTGGCACGCGGCTTCGATCCCGACGAGCTGCGCCGGATCAAGCGGCTGTGGGTCCGCCACTCGATCGCCGAGGGCCGCCGCGACATCGACGGCCTGATCGCGACGCTCTCGCCCGCCTCGGTCTACGAAATGATCCCGACCGGTCGGCGCTGGGACCGGCCATGACGGTGCGCGCGCCTTCTACACCGAGCTGTTCGCGGCGTTTCCCGACAACCGGTTCGCGCTGACCGAGATCGTCGTCGGGCCGCAGGGCGTGTTCGAGGTCGCGACGCTGACCGGCACGAACGTCGGGCCGTGGGGCGGGGCGGCGCCGAGCGGCCTGCCCATCTCGCTCCAGGTCCTGATCCTCTTTCCGTGGGACCCCGTCACGCAACGATTCCTCGGGGAGCGGATCTGGTTCGACCGCGGGACCGCTCGGCGGCGGCCCGACCGACGGCCCGACCGGCGTTCCGAGCGAGGCTTAGGGCGCGACGGACCGCGAGCCCTGGCGGAGCCACCAACCCACGGCAAGCGCCCCCGCCGCCGGCACCGCCGCGCCCAGCGACCCCACCGCGAGCAGCGCCACGAGCAGCCAGCGGACGTCGTCGACGGCGCCCGGCAGCGCGTCGCCCGATAGGCGATCGCCGAGTGTCCGGGTCTGGGTCGCCAGCGCGGCCAGCGACGCCGCGTTCCTGTCGAGCGCCGCCCGGTTCGTGCCGAGATTCGTCGCGATCCCGTCGAGTTGCGTGTCGAGGTCGGTCAGCTGGCCGGCGATCTGGCCGAACAGGCCGGCGATCGGAGCGAGCGGCTGGCTGCCGAGGATGCTGATGGCATTTGCCTGGGTCTCGATCGCCCGGAGCTGCGGAACGATCGCCCGAAGATCCCCGGCGGCCGTCGAGAGCGCCGTGGTGCTGCTGTCGATCGTCGTCCCGAAGCCGCGGGCGGAGGCCGCCGCATCGTCCAGAACCGTGGCGGTCCGCTCGAGGGCGGCCGACACCCCGCCGACGTCGGCACGGAGGCGGTCCGCCAGGCCATTGACGCGGCCGAGGCCGACGACGAGGGCGATCAGCCCGATCGCGGCCACGCTCAGGCCGACGATCCCGTAGCCCAGCAGCACCATCGAGAGTCGCCGCGATCCCCTGGGCGACGACGGGCCGATGATCACCGCGGCAGTTCGCAGACGGGACCCTCGAGCCGGAGCCAGCGGCCGATCCGGCGACGGTGCCGGGCGATCACCCCGTAGCCGAACCCGACCGCCCAGCGGAAGAGCGGCATTGCGCCGAGCACCCGGACGATCCGACCGCCCGGGAGCGCCGCCCCGATCGCGAGCGCGGCATCGCCACCGGCGCGGACCTCCCCGGTGCGTTCATCCAGGACGTGCAGCGCCGCCGACAGGGGCAGGCCGCGGACCGCCTCGAGGAGATCGGGTCGGCCGGAGGCCGCGGCATCCTGGAGCGGCAGGAGCTCGAGGCGCCCGGCACGGTCCCAGCGACGGAGCCGGCGAGCGGACGCGGTGCAGATCCCGCAGTCACGGTCGTACAGGACCACCAGCCGCGGGCCGTCGTCGTCCGGCCCAGCCGCCCGTCGCGGCGACACCGCGACGGGCCCGCCGAAGTCGATCGGACCACCGAAGTCAATCGGCCCGACGGCCGCGAACGACGTGGCGGCGGTCATCGGACCGAGACGCAGAACTCGTTGCCCTCGGGGTCGGCGACGACCGTCCAATGAAAGCCACCCGGCAGGCCGTGCTCGGCGACCTTCGAGCCGCCCAGTCCGACGAGCCGGGCGACCTCGCCCTCCACGTCTGCGGCGTCGAAGTCGATGTGGCCGCGGTTCTTGGCGATCTTCGGCTCGGGCACCTTCTGGAACAGGATGTCGAACCCGATCCCCTCGTCAGCCGGCGCCCGCAGCGCGACGAACTGGTCGTTGATCCTGTGCGCGGTCCAGCCCAGCGCCGCCTCCCAGAACGGGATCACGACATCGTGGTCGGCACAGTCGATCACGACGTTGTGCGGATGGAGCCGGCCCAGCCGGGTCGTCGCCGTGGTCGGCGCCTCGGTCTCGTCGCTCATCGCCCGATCACCGCCAGGCCGGCCGGGCGGCGTCGGGGTAGAGCCGGACCCGGCGGTATGGCTCCCGACCGCGCGACCGCGACACGAGGTTCGCGCGTTCGGCCATCTGGTGCTGGAGCCGGCGGATGTACGCGTTCTGGGGCGACAGCTCGACCGGATCGGATCCGTGGAGGACCATGCCGATCGCCTCCTCGGTCTCGCGCATCGCCGCCTCGCGCGGATCGATCTCCAGCGAGAAGATCGAGGTCAGGCTCGACTGCATCTGGGGCACGGTGTTCGACTTCAGGACGTAGATCGGGAGCGCCCGCTCCTCGGCCTCGCGCAGCATCGGCGTCTTCTGCTTGTATTCGTTGCGGAGCGTCATCACGACGTCCGCATCGTCCACGTCGCGAGCGATCTGGACCGGCAGCTGGAGGTCGCGGATCGCGGACTCGAGACGCTTCCGGCTGATCCCCTGGGGCAGCACACGCAGCGTCGGCAGGGGCGATCCGCCGGGCACGAGCACGGCCTCGCCATTCTCCCCTTCCTCGATCCCGATCGGCAGGAGGGCATCGTCATCGTCGTCGAGGTCGTCGGCGTTGACCGGTGCCAGGCCCTCCTCGGCGTTGTGGGCGGTGAGGGCCTTGCTGGCCTGGTCGCGCCACGCCTTCTGACGCTCGAGCTCGCGAGCGTCCTTGGCGCGCGTGTCGACGACGGCGGGAGCACCGCGCTCGAGCGGACCGCGATCGGCGATCTCGCCGCTCACGAACGGCGGGTCGTCGAGCCGGACGCCGACCACGCGACCGCCGTTCGGCGGCAGGGCGAACCGCTCGCCGGGCAGGACGCCGGTTGCGCCGCCCTCCGATTGGGATCCGCGCGGCGCCGGCTCGCGCCCGGAGCCGCCCCGCGTCTGGCGCCAGCCGCCGCTCGCGCCGGGTCGATAGCCGGATCG
Source organism: uncultured Chloroflexia bacterium (assembly GCA_963746075.1). Taxonomy (GTDB): domain Bacteria; phylum Chloroflexota; class Limnocylindria; order Limnocylindrales; family CSP1-4; genus CF-46. The sequence continues at coordinate 150,775 of CAVUZY010000004.1, read as the reverse complement.
GAACCCGGCGCCGCCCGCCCCGCCGGCGCCACCGGAGCCGCCCGCGTCGCGATAGCCGCCACCCCGATAGCCGCCGTCACCACGCCAGCCGGGCTCCATCCGCCACGGCTGGCCGGACCCGACGAGGCCCGCGAAGCGCTCGGCGCCGATCTGCTCGCGGGGCGACGGACGGGGCCGGGCCTGGCTGCGGTGGACGCCCTCCTCGTCGCGCCAGCGCAGCTCCGGCGCGACGGAGTCGCCGCGGAGCATCGAGTCGACGGTCTCGGCGACGTCTGAATGGACCGTGACACGCTCGCGATCCTGGATCTCGATGATGACGTCGAACGTCGGCGGCGCCTTGCGCTCGAGGACGCTCTTCTGGGTCCGCCGGCGGCGTGCCTCCTCGTCGCCCAGGGTCACGCTCTGGATCCCGCCGATCAGGTCGGACAGGGTCGGGTTGAGCATCAGGTTGTCGAGGTTGTTGCCGTGGGCGGTCCCGATCAGCTGGACGCCGCGCTCGGCGATCGTGCGGGCGGCCTGGGCCTCCAGCTCGGTCCCGATCTCGTCGATGACGATGACCTGGGGCATGTGGTTCTCGACCGCCTCGATCATCACCTCGTGCTGGAGCGACGGCGTCCGGACCTGCATCCGGCGGGCCTTGCCGATCGCCGGATGCGGGATGTCGCCATCGCCCGCGATTTCGTTCGACGTGTCGACGACGACCACCCGCTTGCCGAGGTCATCGGCCAGGACGCGCGCGGCCTCGCGGAGCATCGTGGTCTTGCCGATGCCCGGCCGGCCCATGATCAGGATCGACTTCCCGCTGTCGACGAAGTCGCCGATGATCTCGATCGTGCCGTAGACGGCCCGTCCGATCCGGCAGGTCAGCCCGACGATCTTGCCGCTCCGATTGCGGATCGCGCTGATCCGGTGGAGGGTCCGCTCGATCCCCGCCCGGTTGTCGTCGCCGAACGTGCCGATGTGCTCGACCACGTGGGCGATGTCGGACTCGTTGATCTCGCGGTCGAGGAGCGCCACCTCGCTGTCGGGGAAGCGCGCCTCCGGCCGGCGACCCAGGTCGAGGACGACCTCGATCAGCGCCTCCTTCTCGGGCAGCGCGTGGACGGCGTCGACGATCTCCCGCGGCAGGGCCGTCAGGAGCGCGTCGAGGTCGTCGATCGATTCGCGGCGCCGTTCAGCGGACAACCGTTCCTCCTTGGGGGTCAGCGGACCCCGGCCGGCACGAGGGCCGGCTCGGCGACACGCACGAGCGTGTCCTTCATCAACAGGGTCACGGTGGCGATCGTACCGAAGCCGGCGTCTTCGAGCCGTCGATCGATCGGCGACTCGTAGGTCCTGACCGGGGCGATCACCCCGTGCTCGCGGCGCGAGGCGGCATCCTTCTCCGTCCGGGCCCGGATGATTCCGAGGGCGAAGGACGCCAGCGTTGAGAGGTCGGCATCGGGCCGACCGAGCAGCTTGAGATAGTGCGGCTGGTCCTCCTTGGCGACGCCGACCTGGGCAAAGCCGTCGATCGCGGTGCCGTCCTTGCCACCGTCGGGACGCTCCTGGACGAAGCCCTCGACGTCGGCGAAGCGCAGAATCGGAGCGAGGCTCGAGCGCGGCACGCGCCAGTTGGTGCCCTGCCGCTCCCAGTCGGGGAGGCGAATGCCCTCGAGCCGCTGGACGGGCTGGGGCGTGGCCGCCGCGTAGAGACGCGACAGCGGCAGCGCATCGAGCGGCGTCGCCGGCCGGATCCCGCAGGCCCGGGCTTGCTCGTCGGTCCACGTCTCCGGCAGCGGCTGGTCGCCGGACCGGTGGAGGATCCGCTCATCGCCGTAACGCGCAAAGCCGGCTTGCATAAGCAGCTCGACATTGCCGTCCTGGTCGCTGCACGCGACATGAATCCGCCACGCCCCGCGCTTCGACGCGTCGCGCAGGACCTGGTTGACGAGCCGGAACCGGATGTCACCGGCCTGACCGCTCCCGATCCCGTCGAGCTCGACGATCGTCCACTCGTCGCGAACCGTGTCGCGCTCGACCCGGATCAGCCCGGACAGGCGGCCGCCCTCGTCGTACACGTACATCAGATCGTGCGGCTGGAAGGCCCCGAGCGGCAGCCGGAACAGGCTGAACACGCCGATCGGGCGGCCGCTGACCGGCAGGCCGAGGGAGCGGGTCGCGGCCGTCTCGTCCTGGCACAGCCGCGACAGCTCGCCGAGGGCGGCGAGATCGGTCAGGCGGGCGACGCGGACCTTGCCGCCGGGGCCGGAGCGGGACGAGCGGGCGCCGGTCATGAAGCGTTCCGCGCGCGACGAGTGGGATGCGGCCGGCGGCCCGAACCCTCGCCCGGGTCGTCGTGCTCGCTGGCCATCGCCGCGACGAGCCGATGGAAGCGCGTCTCACCGGCGAGCTCGGGATGGAAGGCGGTCGCGATGACGTTCCGCTCACGGACCGCGACGATCCGCCCGTCGTCGAGGCGGGCCAGGACGTCGACATCCGGTCCGATCGCCTCGATGACCGGCGCCCGGATGAAGACCGCGTGGACCGGCGTGTCGCCGAGGATCGGCACGTTCAGCTCGGCCTCGAATGAATCGAGCTGGCGGCCGAAGGCGTTGCGCTCGACGGTGACGTCGAGGAGCGGCAGGACCGGCGATTCGCCGCCGACGATCTGGCTCGCCAGGACGATCATCCCGGCGCACGTCCCGAACAGCGGGGCGCCCGCCGCGGCCAGGTCCAGGATCGGCTGGCCGAGACCCCAGCGCTCGATCAGGTGGCGCATCGTCGTGCTTTCGCCGCCCGGCAGGATCAGGCCGGACACGCCGTCGAGATCGGCCGGCAGGCGCACGGGAATGCCCTCGACCCCGATGGCGTCGAGCGTCTGGAGGTGCTCGCGAAACGCCCCTTGCAGGGCGAGGACCCCGATCTTCACGTCAGCTTGCCGGTCCGCCGCGCGTGCCGCGCGCCGCTACCAGCCGCGGACCGCGAGGCGTTCCTGCTCCGGGATGGCTTCCATCGCGATGCCTCGCATCGGGGCTCCGAGACCCTTCGAGACCTCGGCGATGATCTTCGCGTTGTCGAAGTGGGTCGTCGCCTGGACGATCGCGTTCGCCATCCGGGCCGGATCCTCGCTCTTGAAGATGCCCGACCCGACGAAGACGCCCTCCGAGCCGAGCTGCATCACGAGCGCCGCGTCGGCCGGGGTCGAGATCCCGCCGGCCACGAAGTTGACGACCGGCAGCTTGCCGTCAGCGGCGACCTGCTTGACGAGCTCGTACGGAGCCTGGAGCTCCTTGGCGGCGACGAACAGCTCGTCGTCGCGCATGCCCTGGAGCTTGCGGATCGCGCTGAGCACGTCGCGCAGCTGGCGGACGGCCTCGACAACGTTGCCGGTCCCGGCTTCGCCCTTGGTCCGCATCATCGCGGCACCTTCGTTGATCCGGCGGAGCGCCTCGCCGAGGTTCCGGCAGCCACAGACGAACGGCACCTTGAAGGCGTGCTTGTCGATGTGGTTGACCTCGTCGGCCGGGGTGAGGACCTCGGACTCGTCGATGTAGTCGACGCCGAGGGCTTCGAGCACCTGGGCTTCGACGAAATGGCCGATCCGGGCCTTGGCCATCACCGGGATGGTGACCGCGGCCATGATCCCTTCGATCATCGACGGGTCGCTCATCCGGGCGACGCCGCCCGCGGCGCGGATATCGGCGGGGACGCGCTCGAGGGCCATGACGGCGACCGCGCCGGCATCCTCCGCGATCTTCGCCTGGTCAGGGGTGACGACGTCCATGATGACGCCGCCCTTCAACATCTGGGCGAGCCCCTTCTTCGTCGCCCAGGTGGACGTCTCGACGGTCATGTGCGGTGTGGCTCCGGTGTCACTGCGCGGGTCTGCCGGCCGGGCTGGCCGCGGGGTCGTCGCCCGTTCGAGTCGGTCGGGCCGCCTCGCGCGCTCAGGATTATGTCATGCCGTCCCGTGCGAGCCACGGCGACGATCCGTGGCCACTCTCGCCTTCACGGAAATTGCCGTACGGCAGCCAGGCGCGCCGTAGCGCCGCTCTCGGGCTCTCGCCGACGACGCGGTCCGCCGAATTTGCCGCCGAAGGCTAACTGCGGCCCGATACGGACCGGTTGAGCACGAGTTTGGCCGTGAGCTGACGCCGAACTCGCGTGGGGCTGTCGTATGCCAAAGATCGCGGCGTTTCCGGACCCGTCACCGGGCGCCGAGCTCAGCGGGCGATGGTCCGCACGACCCCCGACATCAGCTTCGTCGCCCGCCGGGCGGCAGTCGGCGAGAGGCGGCTCAGTGCCTCGACCAGCTCGAGCACATCGTCGTCCGGCAGCGAGCCAAGGAGGTGGATGAGGCGCAGGATCGTCTCGTCCGAAACCTCGCCGAGCAGGCGCATCCCGCGCTCCAGTTCGCGCGGCGCGAGCTTCGGAATCAGCCCGACCGACCGGTCGAACAGCCGCACGAAGGCGTAGAACGCCTGCAGCCAGTCGCGTAGGCCGGCCAGCTCCATATCGGCCGGGTGGGCGGCGGAGAGGGCGCCGGCCTGGCCGGCCGTCCGGGCGATGACCTCGACGATCGGGTCGCCCTCGCGGATCTTGCGCTCGGCGATGACCCGGGTGAACCACTGCCAGTGGTCGCCGACGGCGACGTAGGCCGTGCCCGCCGGACCACGCCGACCCACCCGGCGGGGCTCGGAGACGCGCTCGACGATCCCCCACGTCTCGGCGTCGGTCAGGGCCAGGCTGGCCGCCCGGTGGGAGAGGCCGAGGGCCTCCCGGATCTCGCGCTCGGTCAACGGCTCGTCGCGGACCATCAGATACGCGTGAACCCGGCCGATCGCCGGCGCGACACCCCATGACGCGCTCATCTCGCCCCAGGCTTCGGCGAACTGGAGGCGCAGGCGCTCGGCCGGCCCGGCGTCCTGGCGCGTGCCGGCACCGCCATCCGAAACGTGCGACTTGACAGTAGCGAGTTCGTTCGTCATAACTTGCTATGTCAGAGTAGCACGGAAGGAACGGTGAATTCGTGAAGATCGCAGTCACCGGCGGGACCGGGTTCGTCGGGCGCCGCGTCGTCGCCCGACTCCGGGCGACCGGCCACGACGTCGTCGCCCTGGGCCGTCGGGACGAGCTGGCGGATGCGATCGCCGGCTGCGAGGCGGTCGTCCACTGCGCCGGGATCAATCGCGAGATCGGGTCGCAGACCTATCGAGTCCGTCCACATCGACTACACCCGGCGGGTCATCGACGCGGCTCACCGGGCCGGAGTGAATCGGATCGCGATGCTCAGCTTCCTCCGCGCCCGACCGGGCTCCGGATCGGGCTATCACGAGTCGAAGTGGGCGGCCGAGGAGCTGATCCGCGGCTCCGGCCTGGACTGGACGGTCCTGAAGGCCGGCGTCATCTACGGGCGCCGCGATCACATGCTCGATCACCTGAGTCACGCCTTCCACACGTTCCCGCTGTTCGGCCTGGTCGGATTCCGGAGCAAGCCCGTCCGACCGGTCGCGGTCGATGACGTCGCGAGGATCCTGGCGGCGGCGGCCGGCGGCGACGCGCGCCTGTCACGGCGGACGTTCGCAGTGCTCGGACCGGACCAGCTGCTCCTCTCGGAGGCGGTCCGTCGTGTCGCGGCAGTCGCGGGCCGCCGTCCGTGGTTCGTGCCCCTGCCGATTGCCGCTCATCGCGCGATCGCGGCGGCGGCCGAGCTCCTGATGACCGTCCCGCTCATCTCCCGGGCCCAGGTCCGGATCCTTGCCGAGGGGATCGTCGATCCCCTGCCGGCGGCCGACGAGCTGCCCGTCGACCTGCTGCCGAGGACGCCATTCGACGAGGCGTCGATCCGGGCCGGGCTCCCGCCGGCAGCCCGCTTCGGGCGTGCCGACCTGCGCTGGTGTGCGGGACGAGCTCGGGTGTCGCGCTGATCGAGCTGCTGTTCGGGATCGCCCTGGCCAGCGCGATCCCGTTGGGCTTCCTGATCGCGATCGGCGTCTTCACCGCCCCGCCGATCCGGGCGCGATCGGCCCCGGTCGTGGCGGTGGCGGCAGGCCTGACCCTTCTCGCGCTCGCGGTCGGGCGCGGGCCGCTTGCCGGAGCTCTCGTCGCGCCGTGGTGGCTCGCCACCGCCGCGATCGCGCTTTCGGCCGGGTGGAGCGTCCTCCACGCCCTCCTGACGGGTCGCCTCCGTGCCGAGCCCTGGCGGCTCGGCGCAGCGGTTGCGACCGGGTTCCTCGCTGTCGGCGCGACATGGCTCGTGGTCGATCGGGCGGCGATCCAGCCGTTCGGGTTCGATCGGACGATCGTCCTGCTCACGGCCGTCCACTTCCACGTCGCCGGGTTCGTGCTGACACTGGCGGGCTCGCTTGCGGCACGCCGCCGGCCGGGCCCCTGCATCCATGCTGTGGTCGCGTCGCTCATCGTCGGCATGCCGTTGACCGCGCTGGGGTTCTTCGGCTTGCCGATCGTCAGCTGGATCGGCGCCCTGCTGGTGGCCGTCGGCGGGATCGGGATCGGGCTCGTGACGATCGCCATGTCCAGCGCCGTCACGGATCGTCTGAGTCGGAGCGCCTTCCTGATCGGCGGCGCGACCCTGTTCGTCACCATGCCGCTGGCCGTGGCGTACACGACCGGGACGACCTTCGGGATCCCGGTTCTCGACATCCCGGCCATGGCCGCGATCCACGGAGGGCTGAACGTGGTGGGCTTCGCGATCCCGGCAATGATCGGCTGGGCTCGATCGGACCTCCCAGGCGTCGGGCGGGGAGAGTCGTGACCCTCCGCGTCGTCATCGCCGGCGGCACGGGTCACATCGGCCGGCGTCTCGCGGCGGCCCTGGCCGAGCGCGGCGATGACGTCTTCGTGCTCAGCAGGAACCCGGAACGCGCGTGCCGCCATCACCAAGGCCCGGGCCGGCTGGCCCGCTGGTCGGCCGACGATCCGGCCGGGCTCGCGCGACTCGCTGGACGGTCGCCGATGTCCAGTGGTCGGCGTCACGGGTCGTCCGGTCGGGCCGCCTCCCTGATCGGCGGCGCGACGGGCCATCCGGGCCAGTCGCCTCGAGCCGACGCGCGCGATCGTCGATGCCATCCGCGCTCTCCGTCCACGCACAGTCCTGGCGTGCTCGTGAGCGTGTCCGGCACCGCTGGCTGCGAGGGCCAGGACCTGGTGCCGGCGACCGAGGCATCCCCGATAGGTCACGGATCCTCGCGCAGCTGTGCGCCGACTGGGAGGCTGCCGCGTCGGAGGCGGAAGGCCTCGGCGTCCGTGTCGCGATCGCTCGCATCGGCTTCGTCCTCGCACCCGATGCGTACGTGATGCGCCTCTTCGCCTTGCCGTTCCACCTCGGCCTGGGCGGCCCGCTCGGGAGCGGGCGGCAGTCCTCGGACGGCGTTAGGGCGTCTCGAACGCCTGCGCCGCGGCGACGGCCCGGAAGAGCGGGTGGTTCTCGTCGATCGCGACCTTGCACGACGCGATCTCCTCGTCGCCGGTCGGGATGTGGAAGGTGTAGATCGTCTCCTGGCCGTCGAATGCCGTTGGGCACTCGCCCGTGAACGGCTTGCTCTGGAGCAGGGCGAAGTTCGCCTGGACCATCTCGATCTGGAGGGCTTCGAGGACATCCTTGGGAACCGTGCCGACCACCCGATCCTTCGGGATCACCTCGTGGATCCGACCGTTGTCGTCGATGTTGACCAGGCGCGAGCAGGCGCCCTCCGCGCACTCGCCGCCGCGGGTCTCGATGGACAGGATCGGGAGCGGCTCCTGCGATGCGGTCGGCGTCGGCGGCGGCGTTTCGGCCGGGAGCACGCTTGGCGCTCGAGACGGCGGCGACGACGGGGCCGGCCCGCTGGTACAGCCGGCCAGGACGGCGGCGAACAGGACGATCAGAAGCGCGGGCAGCGTTCGCATGGCGCGCTGACGACGACGGCGGGCGTTCGGTTCCGGCCCGTCGATCGGTCCTATCCTTGCCGCCATGCCCGTCCTGCGGAGCCGGCTCGAACCGGCCAGCCCGGAGACCCGCGCCAACCACGACGCGATGGCGGCCCTGGTGGCCGACCTGCGCGGACGTCAGGCCGCCGTCGCCGACCGCGGCGCGGGCGGCGATGACCGCTCGATCGCACGTCATCGGGAGCGCGGCAAGCTCCCCGTCCGCGAGCGGATCGACCGGCTCCTCGACCCCGGCGCGCCGTTCCTCGAGCTCAGCCCGCTCGCGGCGACCGGTCTCTACGACGGCGACGCGCCGAGCGCCGGGATCGTCACCGGGATCGGCTCGATCGAGGGCACGACCTGCGTGATCGTCGCCAACGACGCCACGGTCAAGGGCGGGACCTACTACCCGATGACGGTCAAGAAGCACCTCCGGGCCCAGGAGATCGCCTTGGAGAACCGGCTGCCGTGCGTCTACCTCGTCGACTCCGGCGGCGCGTTCCTGCCGCTCCAGGCCGACGTCTTTCCCGACCGCGACCACTTCGGGCGGATCTTCTACAACCAGGCCCGGATGTCGGGTGCCGGGATCCCTCAGGTCGCGCTCGTCATGGGCTCGTCCACGGCCGGCGGCGCCTACGTCCCGGCGATGAGCGACGAGACCGTGATCGTCAAGGGAACCGGCACGATCTTCCTCGGCGGCCCGCCGCTCGTGAAGGCCGCGACCGGCGAGGAGGTCAGCGCCGAGGACCTCGGGGGCGGCGATGTCCACACGGCGATTTCCGGCGTGGCGGACCACCTCGCCCTCGACGACGAGCACGCGATCGCGCTCGGCCGGTCGATCGTCGCCAATCTGAACCGCCGACCGCCGCCGGCACCGTGGGAGCGGCTAACGCCCGCGCCACCGGCGGTCGATCCCTGCGGTGGACCGGATGTCGCCGGCCTGTACGCGGCCGTCTCGGCCGATCCGCGCCGGCCGGTCGAGGTCCGCGAGATCATCGCCCGGCTCGTCGACGGCTCGCGCTTCCACGACTTCAAGCCGCGCTACGGCGAGACCCTCGTCACGGGGTTCGCCCACATCGATGGCTGGCCGGTCGGGATCGTCGCCAACGACGGGATCCTGTTCAGCGCCTCGGCGCTCAAGGGCGCCCACTTCGTCGAGCTGTGCGCCCAGCGCAAGATCCCGCTCGTCTTCCTCCAGAACATCACCGGGTTCATGGTCGGCCGCGAGTACGAGGCCGGCGGCATCGCCAAGGACGGGGCGAAGATGGTGACCGCGGTCGCCTGCGCCGAGGTCCCGAAGTTCACGATCCTGATCGGCGGATCGTTCGGGGCCGGCAACTACGCGATGGCCGGCCGGGCGTATCAGCCGCGCTTCCTGTGGACCTGGCCGAATGCCCGGATCTCGGTGATGGGCGGGACGCAGGCAGCGCGGGTCCTCTCCACCATCGGCGGCCCGTTCGCCTCGAACAAGGAGCGCGACGCCTTCGAGGCGCCGATCCTCGACACCTACGAGCGGGAGGGATCGCCGTACTTCGCCACGGGCCGGCTCTGGGATGACGGCGTCATCGATCCGCTCGACACGCGCCAGGTCCTCTCGCTCGGAATCGCGGCGTCCCTCCACGCACCGATCCCGGAGACGAGGTTCGGCGTCTTCCGGATGTAACGGTCGCGATCGAAGGGCGGGCTTCCTGGGCCGTCCGCTGGGTAGACTGGCGCCTCCCCGAGGAGACGCCGATGGTCACGTTCTGGAGTGAGACGCCCGGCCGGCGACGGCGCGAGATCGTCGCCGACGTTGCGACCTGGGCGTGGGTCGGGTTGTGGTCCGTCGTCGCCTACCGGATCCACGGAGCGATCGCGGACTTCGCCGAGGCCGGCCGGGCGCTCGAGCGCGGCGGCGCCGCGATCAAGGACGCCGGTGGTCAGGTCGGATCGTCGCTTGAGGGACTGCCGCTGGTCGGGCAGGGCGCCGGAGAGATCGCCCGGCGGGCCTTCAGCGGCGCCGGCGAGCCATTCGTCTTCGTCGGCGCCGAGTTCGTCGACCTGATCACGCTGATCGCGCGCGTCCTGGCTCTGCTCGTCCTGGCCGTCGCGATCGTCCCGTGGCTGAACCGCTACCTGCCGTGGCGGGCGGCCCGCCTTGCCCAGCTTCGAGCCGCGACCACCGCGATCCGCAACCGCCCGAGTGGCGCCACGCTCGGATCGATCGACCGCCTCCTCGCCAGCCGCGCCCTCCACCGACTCTCATGGGAGGAGATGCTCGCTCACAGCCGCGATCCGCTGGGCGACTTCGCGTCCGGTCGCTACCAGGCGCTCGCGAGCGCCGAGCTCGAATCGGTCGGCCTCCGGCCGCGATGACCGCCGAACTGCCGACTGGGCGGGTCGTCCGGGTCAACCTCTCACCCGGCGGCGTCCCGAAGCTGCCGGTTGGCGAGGCGGAGGTCGGGCGCAACGGGCTGGCGGGCGACGATCACGACCACAGCGCCGTCCACGGCGGTCCGCACCGCGCCGTCTGCCTCCTTGCCATCGAGGCGATCGAGCGCGTCCGGGCGGACGGTCACACGGGCGTCGGGCCCGGGTCCGTCGGGGAGAACCTGACGACCGAGGGGATCGAGCTCGCCCTCCTGCCGGTGGGTGCCCGCCTCGCGATCGGCGACGAGGTCGTCCTCGAGATCTCCGGTCCGGCCAACCCGTGCGACGTGATCAAGAACGCGTTCGTCAACGGCAAGTCGGGCCGGATCTCGATCCTCCTGCATCCGACGGACTCGCGGATGTACGCCCGGGTCGAGCGCGGCGGGGTCGTCCGACAGGACGACACCATCCGGGTGCTTCCGGCCCGCCTCGACACGGACGCCGCGGTCCACCACGACCTCGACCTCCTCGACACCGTGGAGCGCGACGCCTGGCTGGCGATGTGGCGGGCGGCCGGAGCGGCCGGAATCGACGTCCGCGTGCTCGAGAAGGGCGACATCGCCGCCGCCGCCTCGCCGGACCTGCCAGGCTCGGTGTTCAACCGCGCGTTCGGGATGCGCCAGGTCCCGATCCATCGGCCGTTGATGGAGGGGCTCTTCCACGAGGCGGGAACTCGCGGCTGGCTCGTCGCCGGCATCGACGATCCGCTGTTCGCGGGTCGCGAGCCGGAGTGGCCGGTCGGCGTCCACGTCGCGACGGTCGAGGCGGTCCTGGCGCGCGAGGCCGAGGCCGCGGCGCCGCCGATCGACGGCTTCGCGATCCGTCGGGTGGATCCCGATGATGGCGCCGACGTCGCCCGCTGGGCGGACCTGTTCGTCACCGGGTTCGCGATCGACGGACCGCTGGCCGTCGCCTGGCGCCGCTTCAACCCGTTCCTCGTTCGGTCTCGCGGGTATCAGCAGTTCATCGCCTCGGTCCACGGCCGCGACGTCGCCGCGTCGGCGATGTTCAACCGCCGCCGTGTCGCGTGGCTGGGCGCCGGCACCGTCCTGCCGGAGGCGCGCGGGGCCGGCATCCAGCGAGCGCTCATCGCGGATCGCGTCCATCGGGCGCAAGCCGCCGGTTCGACGAAGGTGCTGTCGACCGCCGAGATCCACACGATCTCGGCGGCCAACCTCGAGTTCTTCGGGATCCGGCGGGTCTGGACCCGCGGCCACTACCGGGTCGAGCTCGCCTGACTGCCGGCGCGGCGGCGCGCGTCGCCGCCCGCGCCGGCGGGCATCGCGTCAGGACCGTTCGTACGCCGCCCGTAGCCAGCCGACCACCTCGTCGTCGATCGCCGCCGGGTCGTCGATCCAGACCGCGTGGCTGGTCATGCCCTTGCTCTCCCGGAGGCGCTCCGTCGGCGGGTCGCCGCGGAGCGCGATTCCGACCTCTGCCCGCTTCGCCGACGACGGCGTGAAGCACGCGAAGCCCTTCGAGCGACGCAGCATCACCATCGTCTTCTTCGGCGCGATCTCCACGTCCGGCCCGAAGCCGGCGGTGACCTCGAGCAGCCGGTCGTAGATGGGTCGGAGCCCGGCCTTCGGCCCGGCGAACATCGCGCTGACGAGCTCGTCCTCGTCCGTCTGGCCGTAGCCGGTATGGAGCAGGGCGAGCATGTTGGCGTAGCCGTGGCTCAGGCCATGGTCGGCCTTCAGGGCCGCCAGGATCTGCCCGTGCTTCTCGAGCCCGAGCGATCGGACGGTCTCCTGCCATGACGCAAGGGAGCGCCCGGTCGTCGCCTCGAGGGTCTCCGGCATCGTCGCGAACTGCTTGAGCGGATCGGTCATCGAACGGCCTCCTGTGGGGATGAGTCTCGTCCAGCCGACGAGCGACCGCTGACGATCTCGACATTTCGCGCGGGATAGGATGCGCCGGTGAACGATCTCCTCCGCCTCGAGCGCAGCGGGCCGAACGATAGCGTCGCCCGCGTGACGCTGGCCCGACCGGACGTCCACAACGCGTTCAACGCGAACCTGATCGCGGAGCTGCGGCGGACGTTCGCCGCGCTCGCCCGCGAAGGTCCGACCGACCTGCGCGTGGTCGTGCTCGCCGGCGACGGCCCGTCGTTCTGCGCCGGCGCCGACATCGACTGGATGCGGGCGGCGATCCAGCTCGACGTCGAAGGCAACGAGCAGGACGCGATGGCCATGGCCGATGCGCTCGAGGCGATCGACACCTGTCCCGTGCCCGTCATCGCCCGGGTCCACGGCCCGGCTCTCGGCGGTGGCGCTGGGCTGTGCGCGGTGGCGGACCTCGTCATCGCCGAGGCAGGCGCGAAGTTTGGCTTCACGGAGACCCGGCTCGGCATCCTGCCGGCCGTCATCTCGCCGTTCGTGATCGCGAAGATCGGCGAGAGCCACGCCCGGGCGCTGTTTCCCGGTGGACGCCGGTTCGATGCGATCCGGGCCCAGCGGATCGGGCTGGTCCACGAGGTCGTCGAGGGCGTCCAAGCGCTCGATCTCGCGGTCGCCCAGGCCGTCGCGGATGTCCTGGCCTCGGGTCCGACGGCCGTCCGGGCGGCGAAGGCCATCGTCCGCGAGGTCCGCGGCGTCGGGCACGGCTCGGCCAAGTGGCACACGGCCCGGGTGATCGCTCGCCAGCGCGTCTCGGACGAGGCCCAGGAGGGATTCCGGGCGTTCGTCGAGAAGCGGCGCCCCGGCTGGGCGCCGGACCCGGAGTGACCCGGGCATGCGGTCATCAAGCCTGTCGCATCTGTCGTGTTTGAGGCGATGCTGATCTGGGACGGCCAGCGGGGCTGAGGCGCGCCGGGCGTTGGCCTTGCGCCCGGCGTGGTTGATCGCGACAATCGCGCCAGACATGACTACGGAGCTCAGCCCAAGCCAGGCCGCGGCCCGGATCGGCGCGACCACTCGATCCGTCCAGCGCTGGATCGCGAGGGGTCGCCTGCCGGCTCGACGGGTCGGCGGACGATGGCGTGTCGCGTCTGACGCGTTGGACGCGTTTATCGGTCGCGATCGTGGTGCCTCGGCCGCCGCACCTGTCGCCGGCGCCATCGCCCGGGTCTTCATCGCCAACCGCGGCGAGATCGCTGCCCGCATCACCCGCACCTGCGACCGGCTCGGAATCGTCGCGATCGTCCCGGCCACCGACGGCCCGGAGGCCATCGATTTGCTCGACATCCCGTCGGTGCTCGCCGCAGCCACCAAGGCCCGAGCCGACGCCGTCCACCCCGGGTTCGGCTTCCTTGCCGAGAACGCCGACTTCGCGGAGGCCGTGATCGCGGCCGGTCTCCGCTGGATCGGCCCGCCGCCCGCCGCGATCCGGGCGATGGGCGACAAGGCCGCCGCACGCCAGCTCGCCCGCCGCCTCGGCGTGCCGACAATCGAGGGCTATGACGGCGCCGACCAGAGCGACGCCGCCCTGACCAAGGCAGCCAAGCGGATCGGCTACCCGATCCTCGTCAAGCCGGCTGCCGGAGGCGGCGGCAAGGGGATGCGGACCGTCCGCGCGGGGCGCGACCTGGCGACCCAGCTGGCGGCCGCCCGCCGCGAGGCGCAGGCGTCGTTCGGCGACGACCGGCTGATCCTCGAGCGCTTCCTCGAGGGCCCTCGCCACGTCGAGGTCCAGGTTCTCTTCGACGCCCACGGCAGCGGCGTCCATCTCGGCGAGCGCGACTGCTCGCTCCAGCGACGCCACCAGAAGGTTCTCGAGGAGACGCCGTCGCCGGCGGTCCGCGGCCCGCTCCGGCGACGGCTCACCGACGCGGCCCTGGCCCTCGCCCGCGAGGTCGGCTACGTCAGCGCCGGGACGTGCGAGTTCCTGCTCGACGGATCCGGCGAGGTCTTCTTCCTCGAGATGAACACCCGGCTCCAGGTCGAGCATCCGGTGACGGAGCTCGTCACCGGCCGCGATCTCGTCGCCGACCAGATCCGGATCGCGGCCGGCGAGCGGCTCGGCTTCGCGCAGGCCGACGTCCGGCCGAGCGGCCACGCGATCGAGGTCCGCCTCTACGCCGAGGACGCCGAGGCCGGATTCCTGCCGGCAACGGGGCCGATCGTCGACGTCCGCTGGCCTGCCGGCGAGGGTGTCCGCGTCGATGCCGGCATCGCGGGGGGCGACACGGTGACCGGCCGGTTTGACCCGATGCTGGCAAAGGTCGTCGCCCACGGGTCGAGCCGTCGCGAGGCGCTCGCCCGGCTGACGACAGCGCTCGACGCGACGGTCGTGCTCGGGCTGACGACGAACCTGCGGTTCCTGCGCTGGCTCGTCCGACGACCCGAGGTGGTCCGCGGCGAGGCCCGGATCGACACGCTCGACGTGACCTGGCAGCCGGGCGAGGGCGACGCCGCTCCACCCATCCCGCCACAGCGCGCCTGGGCCGAGGCCGCCCGCCTTCTCGACGCGGGCGGATGGCGGATGAACGGACCGGCTCGGGCGCGGCTGGCCGCCGACGACGGCACGGAGCGGTGGGTCACTGCGGCATCTGACCCGCTCGAGCCGCCCATCGCGACCGTTCGCGTGGGCGACACGGTCCATCTCGACGTCGACGGTCGATCCGTCGCGGTCCGCGTTGCGCCGCCACCGGACGTGGATCGGGCGGCCAAGGCCGCCGCGGCCCACGCCCACGGCGGTGGTCCGGCCGGCGTCGTCGCCCCGATGCCCGGCGCCGTCCTCACGGTTCATGTGGCGGCCGGCGATGTCGTCGAGGCCGGCGATCCCCTCGTCACCCTCGAGGCGATGAAGATGGAGCACGTCGTCGTCGCATCGAGCTCCGGACGGGTCTCGGAGATCGGCGTCCGGGCCGGCGACCAGGTCGTCCGCGGCCAGGCCCTCGCGACGATCAACGCCTGACGCGAATCGCGAGCTCCGACGCGCTACCCTCTGCGCACAGGAGGATCGATGGCCAAGGACAGCAAGCACCACGCAGCGACGGCGCACGGCCAGCCAACGGTCGTCGACAAGAGCCTCCCCCGCACCCGGGCCGAGCTGCTGAAGCTCCACGCCGCCGCTCGGGCACGGCGAAACGCCGCGCCGCTCGGCAGCCCGGACTTCCGGTCGGCGGTCGACGAGCTTGCCCGGATCGAGGTCCGGATCGCCGCGATCGATCGAGCGGCCGATCCGCCGCTCGGCTGACGCCGGCTCCGTGACCGCCGCCGACCGCGTTCGCATCTACGAGGTCGGGCCGCGCGACGGTCTCCAGAACGAGGCACGACCGGTCCCGCTCGCGACCAAGCTCCGCTACCTCGAGCTCCTCGCCGACGCCGGCCTCCGCGAGATCGAGGCAACGTCGTTCGTCGCGCCGGACGCGATCCCCCAGCTCGCCGACGCCGCCGAGCTCATGGCCGCCCTCCCCCGCCGCGAGGGCGTCCGCTATCCGGTCCTGGTCCCGAATGTCCGCGGCCTCGCTCGCGCCGAGGCGGCCGGTGTCGATGCGATCGCGGTCTTCACCGCCGCCAGTGACGCGTTCACGACGCGCAACATCCGGATGACCGTCGACCAGTCGCTCGAGGCCTTTGCGCCCGTCCTCGCCCGGGCGGGCGAGCTCGGCTGGTGGCGACGCGGCTATGTGTCGACCGCCTTCGGCTGTCCGTACTCCGGCGCGGTCGAATCGCGCCGTGTGGTGGAGGTCGCCGAGCGTCTCATCGAGCTCGGCGTCGAGGAGGTCTGCTTCGGCGACACGATCGGCGTCGGGGTCCCTCCGCAGGTTCGCGTGCTCACCGCTCGCGCCGTCGACGCCGGCATCCCGCTGGAACGCATCGCGTACCACTTCCACGACACGCGGGGCACGGCGTTGGCCAACGTGACGGCAGCGATGTCGGACGGGATCCGCTGCTTCGATTCCTCGACCGGCGGCACCGGCGGCTGCCCGTACGCGCCCGGCGCCGCGGGCAACCTGGCGACCGAGGACCTGGTCTATCTCCTCGACGCGCTCGGGCTGGAGCACGGCGTCGCGCTTGACGGCGTCCTCGGCGCCGCCCGATTCATCGCCGACGCCCTCGCCAGGCCGCTCGCCACCAAGGTCGGCCAGGCGGGCGGCTGGGACCCGCTCACCGGCCTCCCGACGGGACGGGGCTGAGCCACGAGCGGGGTCGGATCACCTGCCCGAAGCCTGGCGCCGAGCGCGCGTCGCCGTTCTTGGTATCGTGCGCCCACGATGAATGGGGTCGTGCTCGTCCTGAACCAGAACTATGAGCCGCTGAACGTGTGCAATCTGCCGCGGGCATTCCGGCTCGTGTTCGGCGAGAAGGCCGAGATCATCGAGTACGACCACCAGATCATCCACACCCCGCGCGCCGAGTACCACGCCCCGTCGGTGATCCGGCTCCAGTACCAGGTCCGGCGGCCGCGCCCGCGGGTCAAGCTGAGCCGGCGCGAGATCTTCTCCCGCGACCGCCACACCTGCCAGTACTGCGGCCGGCAGGGCCACGACCTGACCCTCGACCACATCGTCCCGCGCCACCGCGGCGGGGGCCACACGTGGGAGAACCTGGTCACGGCCTGCAAGACGTGCAACCACCGGAAGGGCGGCAAGACGGTCGAGGAGGCGCGGTTCCGCCTGACCCGGCCGCCGTTCGAGCCGCGCAGCGACATCTACTCGATGTTCACCCCGTACCTCGCCGACGAGAACAACGAGGCCTGGCGCACGTACCTGTTCCTCGGCCGGAACTGAGCGAGCCGATGCCGCTCG
Organism: uncultured Chloroflexia bacterium; assembly: GCA_963746075.1. Classification (GTDB taxonomy): domain Bacteria; phylum Chloroflexota; class Limnocylindria; order Limnocylindrales; family CSP1-4; genus CF-46. The sequence continues at coordinate 133,764 of CAVUZY010000004.1, read as the reverse complement.
GCGGGGCCGACGCGACGGATTCGGCCGACGCCCGGCTCGCCGACGCGATCGCCGGCCCGCCGCTCGACATCCTGACGACGCTCTGGCGCGGCGGTCACGCCGCGTACGTGGTCGGGGGTGCCATTCGCGACGTCCTGGCCGGCCGGTCGATCACGGGACCTGATGAACGGGACTGGGACTTCGCCACCTCCGCGCTCCCGGAGGAGACGACCGCGCTGTTCGACGACGCGGCATACGAGAACCGGTTCGGGACCGTCGCGGTCCGGCGTGGCGGCCGGGAGTACCAGATCACCACGTTCCGGAGCGACCATGACTACGCCGACTTCCGGCGGCCGCACCGGGTCGAGTTCGGGACGTCGCTCGAGGCCGATCTGGCGCGGCGCGACTTCACGATGAACGCCCTGGCCTGGGGCGCCGGAGCCGACGTCGCCGGGGATGGCGCGGGGCCGCGGTCCAGGCATGGTCGATCCGTTCGGCGGCGGGGCGGATATCGTCGCTCGCACGATCCGGGCGGTCGGCGAGCCGCGCAAGCGGTTCGAGGAGGATGCGCTCCGGATCGTCCGGGCCATCCGGTTCGCGGCCACGCTCGGCTGGACGATCGAGCCGGGGACCCTCGCCGCGATCGAGGCGACCGCACCGCTCGTCGGCCACCTGTCCGGCGAGCGGATCGCCATGGAGCTCGAGAAGCTGCTCCGGGCCGAGCGGCCGTCGATCGGGCTCCGCCTCCTCGCCGACAGCGGCGTCCTCGAAGCGATCGCGCCGGACCTCGCCGCCCAGCGTGGCGTGGCCCAGAACAAGATTCCCGGCGAGGACCTGTGGGACCACACGATGCGCACGGTCGATGCGGGGCGCGCCACGAGACCCGCGCCCGACGATGACCTAACGATCGTTCGTTTGGCTGCCCTCGTCCACGACATCGGCAAGCCCGCCACCGCTGCCGACGGCCACTTCTACCATCACGAGGCGGTCGGAGCCGACCTCGCGGACGCGCTCCTCGATCGGCTCCACCTCCCGACCCAGACCCGGACTCGCGTCGTCCACCTCGTCCGCCAGCACATGTTCCGCTACGAGCCGGCGTGGCGCGACTCCGCCGTCCGCCGGTTCCTCGCCAAGATCGGGCCGGATGCCGTCGACCAGCTCTTCGCCCTGCGCGAGGCCGACAACGTCGGCAGTGGCGTCGCGTCCAACGCCGACGATCTCGACGGCCTCCGCGCCCGGATCGCCGCCGAGATGGCGGCCGGGCCGATCCTCGATCGGTCGGCCCTCGCGGTCGACGGCGCGGACCTGATGTCCGAGCTCGGCCTGCCCGCCGGCCCGGGTCTCGGCCGAATCCTCTCCACGCTCTTCGACCGCGTGGTGGAGAATCCTGGGATGAACGACAAAGCCCAGCTGATCGAGGCGGCCCGCGCGCTTGCCGACCCACGCCGCCCCCACGCCGAAGGCCCCGCCGCCGAACGCCCCGGCCCGACGCTCGACGATCCCGCCACCAACCTGTCCGTCCAGCTGTACGCCGTGCGCACCTTCCTGGCCGACGATGCCGACGCGACGCTGGGCAGGCTGGCCGCGATCGGCTTCCGGCGGGTCGAGCCGTTCGACCTCCCCACCTTCCGGGACGCGCTCCGCGAGGGCCTGCCCCGCTACGGCCTGTCCGCGCCGACGGCTCACGTCGGGCTCCTTGGCGGCGTGGACGTCGCCGGGATCCTCGCGGCTGCGGTCGAGCTCGGGATCGGGACGCTGATCCAGCCCTGGACCGAGCCGGCGCTCTGGGACTCCGAGGCAGGCGTCCGGCAGCTGGCGGCCGATCTGAACGCGGTGGCGGCGCAGGCCGCCGAGAGCGGTGTCCGGATCGGCTATCACAACCATCACTTCGAGCTCACGTCGATGCTCGACGGCCGGCACGCCCTCGAGGTGTTCGCCGGCCTCCTCGAACCCGGCGTCGTGCTCGAGGTCGACACGTATTGGGCGTACGCCGGCGGCGCCGATGTCCCGGCCCTTCTCCGGCGGCTGGGCGATCGGGTGGCCGCCCTCCACGTCAAGGACGGCGACGGCAGCCTCGACACCACGCGGCAGGTCGCGGCCGGCTCGGGGACGCTCCCGATCAGCGACATCGTCACGGCCGCGCCGGCCGCGCTCCGCGTCGTCGAGCTCGACGACACCGCCGGCGACATGTGGGAGGCCGTGCGGGGCAGCCGGGCCTTCCTGCTCGGGCTTGCCGGCGGTCGCGCGTGAGCCGGACCGGCCCGGTCGGGATCGGCATCGTCGGCGCGGGCGTCATCAGCGACACCTACATCGAGAACCTGACGAGCTTCCCGGACACGACCGTCCACGCAGTCGGCGACCTGCGACCGGATGCCGCGCGGGGCAAGGCGGTCGAGCACGGCGTCGCGACGGCCGGCGACGTGGAGGCCGTCCTCGGTCATCCCGATGTCGAGATCGTCGTCAACCTCACGATCCCGGCCGCCCATGCCGAGGTCTCCGAGCGAGCACTCGCCGCGGGCAAGCACGTCTGGAGCGAGAAGCCGCTGGCATTGGATCGCGCGAGCGGCCAGTCCGTCCTGGACGCCGCGGCCGCGGCCGGTCTGCGGGTCGGCTGTGCGCCGGATACGTTCCTCGGACCGGGGCTCCAGACGGTCCGCCGGCTGGTCGCCGACGGGGCCATCGGCGAGCCGCTGACCGCCGTCGCGATCCTCCAGGGCCCCGGCCCGGACGCCTGGCACCCGAATCCGGCCTTCCTCTTCCAGGTCGGTGGCGGGCCGTTGCTCGATATCGGGCCGTACTACCTGACCGCGCTCGTCCAGGTTCTCGGTCCGATCGACGCGGTCGCCGCGCTCGCCTCCACGGCACGCCCGCAGCGCACGATCGGCCAGGGCCCGCGGGCCGGCGAGACGTTCGAGGTGACGGTCCCGAGCCACGTCGGCTCGTTGCTCCGGTTCGCTGGCGGCCCGTCGGCGCAGACGATCTTCTCGTTCGATTCGGCCCTGCCCCGGATCATCCTCGAGCTGACCGGCCGCGACGGAACGCTCATCCTGCCCGACCCGAACAACTTCGACGGCGAGGTCCGGATCCAGCGGCGCGGCTCCGAGACGATCGAGACGGTTGCCCGGACCACCGCCGTCTCGTCGCGCGGCACCGGCGTCCTGGACATGGCGCGCGCGATCCGCAAGGGCCGGCCCCACCGGGCGGACGGAGCCCTCGCCTTCCACGTGCTCGACGTCATGGCCGCGATCGGAGAGTCCGCTGCGAACGGGGCCTTCGTGGCGGTCGGCAGCTCCGTCGTCGTCCCGCCGCCGCTGCCCGACGACTGGGACCCGCTGGCCGCGACGCTGTGATCGAGCTCATGCTCGAGGCCGAGCGGGCGATGGGCATCGGCCTGTACGACAACGCCGAGCGCCTGTACCGCCAGGTCGTCGCCATCGACCCGAACAACTCGATCGCGGTGACCGGCCTCGCCCGGGTCGCCCTCGAGCGCGGCGACCAGCGCGGCGCCTACACGTACGCCCGACAGGCGCTCGCGCTGGACCCCGACAACCCGATCGCGAGCCATCTCTCGAAGCGGATGGCCGAGCAGTTCCGGAACCGCGGCGAGGCGATCCCCGACGACGTCGTCGCAGGCACGGCGGCCGACGCGTTTCCGGCGGAGACGGCGCCGGCCCCAGCGGACACGGCACCGTCGACGTCGGACGCCCGACCCGGTCTCGTCGGGCGCCTCTTCGGCCGTCGCCGATGATGGGTCGATCTCGCCCGTCAGCCCGGAGGTCCGGATGCGCGTCCTGGTGACCGGCGGGGCCGGCTACGTCGGCTCCGTCTCGGTCGAGCGGCTGCTCGAGGCCGGTCACGAGGTCGTCATCCTCGACGACCTGTCGACGGGCCATCGGGCCTCCGTGCCGGCCACGGCATCGGTGGAGGTCGGCAGCTATGGCGACGCGGATCTCCTGGCCCGCCTGCTCGAGCGTGCCCAGGTGGACGCCATCCTCCATTGCGCCGCGCGCTCGCTGGTCGGCGAGTCGCTGCACGACCCGGCGCGCTACTACCGCGACAACGTCGCGGGCGGGATCGTGCTGCTCGACGCCGCCCGCCAGGCCGGGGTCGGGCGAGTCGTGTTCAGCTCGACCGCCGCGGTCTATGGCGTGCCCGACGCGACCCCGATCCCCGAGGATGCGCAGCTCCGCCCGATCAACACGTACGGCGAGACGAAGCGGACGTTCGAGGGGGCGCTCCGCTTCTACGGCGAGGCGTACGGGCTCCGGAGCGTCAGCCTGCGCTACTTCAACGTCGCGGGCGCGACCGAGCGGAACGGCGAGCTCCACGACCCGGAGACGCACCTGATCCCGACGGTCCTTCGGGCGGCCGAGACCGGCGAGCCGGTGATGCTGTACGGAGCGGACTACCCGACGCCGGACGGAACCTGCATCCGCGACTACATCCACGTCGCCGATCTCGCCGACGCCCACCTCGCGGCGCTCGAGGCGACGGCGCCCGACGACCCGCGGACCGATGCGGCGCTCGTGTGCAACCTCGGGATCGGGGCAGGGTTCAGCGTCCGGCAGGTCGTTGACGCGGCCGCGTCCATCGTCGGGCGGCCGATCCCCGAGACGACGGGCGCGCGACGGGCGGGCGACCCGCCGGTGCTCGTCGCGGCCCCGGATCGGGCGGCGGCGGTGCTCGGCTGGACCGCCCGGCGACCCGGCCTCGACGAGATGATCGCGTCGGCGTGGGCGTGGCGCCGGGCCCATCTGGACCCGTCCGGACGGCGGCTCGACTAGCGGCCCGCTGACGGGGCGCTCGGCACGGCTCGAATCAGCGCGGCTCGATCGGGGCCGCCGCGGGCGCGAGGCGCTCCGGTGGGATGGAGCCGAGCGGCGGCTCGGCGGGGCCCTCGCCGGAATCCGGCACGGACTGGAGCAGCCGATAGCCGATCAGCATCGTGACGAGCAGGGTCAGGACGGCCAGCTGGTAGGCGCCGACCTTGAGCGTGTCGAGGAGCAGGAACAGCGTCACGCCGTAGAGCAGCTGGCCGATCACCTGGGACCCCTTGCCGACCAAGCCGTACAGGCCGAAGAGCTCGCCCAGCCGCTCCGGCGGCGAGAGCCGGACCATCAGGACCCGGTCGGCGACCTGGACCCCACCCAGCCCGCTGCCGAGGATCCCGCCGGCGATGAGGAAGGCGGCGAAGCCGATCGGGCCATCGACGCCGAGCGAGACCGCGCCGAGGACGAGCCCGACCGCCCACGAGAGCAGGACCGCCAGCAGCGTCCGCTTCGGCCCCCAGCGGTCGACGAGACGGCCCCACCCGAAGCTCGCGGCGACCGCGACGACCGTCAGCCCGAGGAGCACGTATTGGGCCGTCGACTCGGTCAGTCCCTTGGCATAGACCGTGACGACGGTCATCACGACGATGATCGTGTTGACCGCGTCCGAATAGAAGAACCGCCCGACCAGGAATCGGCCGAGGCCCGGCACCTCGCGGGCATGCTCGATCGTCGTCTTCAGCTGCGACCAGGACCCGCTGACGTCCGACCGCCGGATCCGGCCGACCGTGCCCTGCTCGCGCACGATCAGGAAGATCGGCACGGCGAAGACGGCGAACAGGATCGCGGCGATGAGGAAGCGACCTTCGACGGGCACCTTCAGGACGACCAGCAAGAGCCCGACGAAGATCGTTCCGCAGTAGCCGACCGCGACGCCGATCCCGCTCAGGCGGCCGCGCGTCTCCGGCCAGCTGACCGTCTTGAGGGTTGCGTCGTAGTAGATCAGCGCGGCCTGGTAGGCGAAGTTCGCGACCGCGAACAGAGCGATCCCGAGGATCGGCGGGCTCGGCCCGATCAGGGCCGTCGGGACGACGCACAGGATCGTAAAGAAGAGCAGGAACGGCAGACGCCGGCCGCCGCGGTCGCTCAGGGCGCCGAGGATCGGCGAGACGAGCGCGTTGAGCGCGACGCTGACGGCGACCGCAACCGAGACGACGAGGTTGCCATCGCGCTCGCCGAACCGGCCGGCGTCGGTCGCCCACAGCCCGATCGCCGTCGACACGACGGCGAACGAGAAGATCGTGTTGGCGAAGTCGTAGAGCGACCAGGCGACGGGCTCGGCGGCGCGTCCGCTCGGGCTCAGCGCACCGAGTCCGCGACCCGGGCGGGCGACCGAACGGGGATCGGCGGCGGCCATCGCCGGATCATAGGGGCGTCGCCGCGGTCCGATGCGAGCGATTCAGCGACCGGCGGCCGGCGGCGTCTCGCGGGTGGCGGTCGCGCTGAACGATTTGCGCCGATCCACGCGTATCATCGGCAAGATGCTCGCCTCCGATGCCGGGTCCGCCGCCGCGACCTGGCGACTCCAGCAATTCGGGAACAAGCGCGCCTCCACGATCGCCGATCCGATCGTCGAGCCACTGTGGACCGGTCCCCGGATCCTCGCCTTCGTCGAGGGCGACACCGTCCGGCTGACCGAGGCCGACGGCGAGCCCATCGAAGGCTACGAGGACGTGGTCGACGCTCTCCGCGAGGCCGTCGATGGCGCGACGGTCCTCCTCGAGGCCTTCCTGACGCCGGAGCCGATCCAGGCTGCTCCGGGCGTCGCGAGCCGCGACATCGTGGCGCTGCCGAAGCCCGGCCAGGCGATGACCCAGATGATCGTTGGCGTCCGCGGCGAGCGGAAGGAGCGCCTCGCCCGGCAGTTGGAGGAAGCCCGCGCGCGAACGATCGAGGGAGCCGACGAGCGGCTCGCCCTCGTCGCCGTCGACCTGCTCTGGCTCGACGACGAGTCGCTCTGCGACGTCCCCCTCCTCGAGCGCAAGCGGGTCCTGGAGTCGGTCATCGTCGAGAGCGACCTCGTCCGGGTGGGGATCCACGTCAAGCCACCGGTCGACACGTGGCTCGGGTCGTGGCGCGCGTTCGGGTTCCGGCGGATCGCGTTCAAGTCGGCGAACAGCCGCTACCTGCCAGGCCAGAAGAACCAGGAGTGGGCCCTCGCGGAGATCCCGCAGCGCTGATCGCCGGCCGCGTCACGTCAGCGGAACGACGCGAGCTCCGCCGAGAACGAGAGGCCCGCGACGTCTGCTGCGCCCCCAGCGCCCCCTGCGTCCCCTGCGTCCGCCGCCAAGGCCGCGTCCGCCACCGCGACCGGGAGCAGCTGCCGAGCGAGCGCCGCGAACTGCCAGGCCTTGTAACGCTCGACGGGCCACCCGCACTCCACCGTGAACACGTGGAACGTCTCCCACCGGTGGATTCCGAAGAGCAGGTCGAGCGCCAACGTCGGATCGAGGCCGGGCCGCAGCTCGCCGTGCTGCGCGAACGTGTCGATGACCCGGCGCATCCCGTCCCGCCGTCGGGTCGCAAGGGCGCGCCAGGCGAGGTCGACTCCGGGATCGACAGATGCGGCGGCACGGACCGCGGCCATCAGCGGCGCGATGCGTCCGTAGATCTCGTTGCCAAGCTCGACGACGAGCGCCAGCCGGCGCACGCCGGACCCGGCCGACAGGACCTGGCTGAACCAGCCGCGCTCGACCGGGTCCTCGGGAGCGCCCGGCTCGCCGCCGGCCACCGTCACGACCGCCAGAAGCAGCTCGGCCTTGGTGTGGAACGTGAAGTAGACGGTCTGCACGGCGACGCCCGCATCCGCCGCGATCGTCTCCATCGTGGTTGCCGCATATCCCTCGTCGCGGAAGCGCGCCAGGGCAGCGTCGATGATTCGGCGACGGGTGGCCTGGGCTCGCTCGCGGCGGGAGGTCGGACGGACCGCCGGCCGGGGTTGGGGCTTGACGACGTCCATGTTCGGGAACAATACTCCATCTCTTCACTAGTGAGCACTCTAGTGAGCGCCCTGGATGGGAGGAACCCATGACCGCCGTCATCGAGAACACCGTGGACATCGCCCGATCACCGGAGGCCGTCTTCGACTATCTCTCCGACCTCAGGAACGAGGTGCAGTGGAACCCGGACTGCCTGCTGGTGGAGAAGCTGACGGATGGGCCGCTGGGCGTCGGAACACGGTTCCGTGCCAAGTGGAAGCAGGGACCGGTCATCGAGACCCAGTGCACGCTTCGTGAGCGACCCCGGCAGTGGCGCTACGAGAACGGCGGGCCGGTGAGCCTCGTCCTGACGCTCACGCTGGAGCCGACCCCGAACGGTGGGACGCGGATGACCTCGCGCGGTGAGTGGACCCCGCGCGGCTGGTTCCGGCTCGTCTTCCCGGTGTTCATCCGGGTCATGCGTCGGGCGGAGCGAGGCGTCGTCGACAACGCGCGTCGGGCACTGGAGGAACGGCGCGACGAGGCGTCGAGCGTGCTCGGACGAATAGCCGGCTGAGGACGCCACCGTCTGACGCTCGGCGCGCCGCGCCGACGCAACCTGGTCCGTCGCCGCGACCGTCCGTGATCGGTGGTACGGTCTGGAGGTGCCTGCCCAAGGACTGACCCCGGCTGTCCGCGACCAGATCGCCCGACTGGGCCACGCGGACATCATGGTCGGGATCCCGAGCTTCAAGAACGCGGCGACGATCGGATACGTCGTGCGCGCCGCTCAGGCCGGGCTCGTCCAGTACTTCCCGGACCTCCGTCCGGTCCTGATCAACAGCGACGCCGGCTCACCCGATGGCACCGGCCGGGTCGTGATCGAGACCGAGCCGCCTGACTACATCGAGCAGATCCTCCTCACCCGCCCGACCAACAAGCTCTCGCGGGTCAGCCTGACCTACCCCGAGATCGACGGCGTCGGCGGCAAGGGCGCGGCCCTCCGGACGATCTTCGAGATCGCCGCCGCCCTCGAGGTCCAGGCGCTCGTCGTCGTCGACAGCGACCTGCGCTCGATCATCCCTGAATGGATCGAGCTGCTTGCCGGGCCGATCCTCAAGGGCGGCTACGACTACGTCGCGCCGCTCTACGCCCGCTACAAGTACGACGGCACGATCACGAACACCGTCACGTATCCGCTGACGCGGGCCCTCTACGGCAACCGCATCCGCCAGCCGATCGGGGGCGACTTCGGTGTCAGCGGCGACCTCGTCAAGCACTACCTGACGCTCGACAACTGGTCGGCCGACATCAGCAAGTTCGGGATCGACATCTGGATGACGACGTCGGCGCTGACCGGCGGCTTCGCGGTCTGCCAGGCCCGGCTCGGGGCGAAGGTCCACGACCCGAAGGATCCCGGCGCCGACCTCGGCCCGATGTTCCGCCAGGTCGTCGGGACGATCCTCCGCCTGGCCGCGACCCACCCCGCCAACTGGGTCTCGATCACGGGCAGCCACGACATCCCGGCCTACGGCTTCGAGCGGATCATCGACCCGCCGCCGCTCGAGGTGAACACGCTCCGCCTCCTGACCGAGTTCCATGGCGGATCGCTGACCCTCGTCGACACGTGGCGGAAGATGTTCGCGCCGCAGAACCTCGAGACGGTCCTGGTGCTGGCCGCCGAGGCGGGCAAGCTCGTCGACGCGGCGCGGACGCGGCTCGGGATCGCCGGCGACGGCACCTCCACCACCGCCACGACGCTCGACATGGCCGAGGCCCTGTCGTCGTTCTCGTTCTCCGATGAGCTCTGGGCGCGACTCATCTACGACCTGATCATCTGCGCCCGGTCCGAGGAGCCGCCGATCGAGAACCTGGTCGCGGCACTGGTGCCGATCTACTTCGGGCGGGTCGGCAGCTTCGTCATCGAGAACCGGACACAGACGACCGATGAGGCCGAGGACCGGGTCGAGCGACAGGCGCGCGCGTTCGAGCAGCTCAAGCCGTATCTCGTCGAGCGCTGGGAGACGTCCGTCGCCGCGGACGTCGCCAAGCCGGCGGCCGAGCCCGCTCCAGCTCCCGCGAAGTCGGCCTCCGCCGCCGCCGCGGGCGTCGCAGGCAACGGAGCGAAGCCCAAGCCTGCGCCTCCGGCCGCCGCCGGCCCCACGCGATGAACGCCGCAGCCCGCGGTCCCCTCCCGGCCCGGATCCTGATCCCGGTCGCCAACCCGGCCACCGCCGAGGAGCTGATCCGGCTCGGCGCCGCCCTCCTCGACCCGCGGGCCGGCGAGCTGACGGCCCTCGGCATCGTCGAGGTCCCCGAGGGCATGCCCCTGAGCGAGGGCGCGACCCGCGCCCGCCACGCCCGGCGGCTCCTCCAGCGCGTCCTCGATTTCGCTCCCGACGGCACCACGATCCACCCGATCGTCCGGATCGGCCGTCACGCCGCCGAAGGGATCATCGAGGCCTCGGCCGAGCAGGAGGCCGACCTGATCATCTTCGGCTGGGGCGGCAAGGCGCCGGCCGGCCGCGAGGGCGGCTCGGTGATCTCGCCCACGATCGACGAGGTGGTCCGCGACGCGCCGGCCGATATCGCCGTCGTCAAGCAACGCGGCACGAAGGACATTCGCCGGATCGTCGTTCCGGTCCGCGGCGGCCCGCATGCCGAGCTCGCCGTCCGGTATGCCGACGCGATCGCGCGCCGGACGGACGCGACGGTCAGCGTCCTCCACTTCGTCCCACCGGGCATCACCCTCGCCGTCCGGGCCCAGGCCGAGCACGCCCTCGCCCAGTTCGTGCGGCAGCACCTCAAGGGCCGCGGCGAGGGCATCGTTCGCGAGGCGGCCAACGTCCGGAACGCGATCCTCAAGGAGGCCGAGCGGGCCGACCTCGTCGTGATGGGCGCGTCGGCCCAGCCCGCCGGAACCGACGGTGACACCTACCTGTTCGGCGCCCTGCCTGAGGCGATCGCCACCCGTGCCCGACCGAGCGTCATCGTCGTCAAGACCCGCGAGGTGATCGGTCGCGCCATCTTCGAGCAGCTCGCGTCCCGGGCCGAGACCTTGGCCGCTGCCGATCGCGCCGCCGAGGAGGCGCGGGCCGTCCCCGTCCGGGTCGAGCGCTGGTTCGGCGAGTCGAACTTCCACCATGCCGAGTTCGCCGACCTGCGCCGCCTGGTCCAGCTGAAGGAGAAGCAGGGCGTCACCGTCTCGCTCGTCCTGCCGACGCTGAACGAGGAGGAGACCGTCGGCCCGATCGTCCGCCGCGCGATGCGCGAGATGATGGGCCGCGTCCCGCTGATCGACGAGATCCTCGTGATCGACTCGGCGTCGACCGACCGGACCCGCGAGATCGCCGAGGCCGAAGGCGCCCGGGTCGTTCAGCATCCCGACATCCTGGCGCGCTACGGGTCGTTCACCGGCAAGGGCGAGGCGCTCTGGAAGTCGGTCCATGAGGCCAGCGGCGACATCATCGTGTGGGCCGACACCGACGTCCGGAACTGGCATCCGCGGATGGTCTACGGCACCCTCGGGCCGCTCCTCCACGAGCCCCGGCTCCAGTACGTCAAGGGCTACTACCAACGCCCGATCGTCGAGGGCGGCGTGCTCAAGGAAGGCGGCGGTGGGCGAGTCACGGAGCTGGTCGCGCGTCCCCTGATCAACCTCTTCTACCCCGAGCTGTCCGGGATGATCCAGCCGCTCAGCGGCGAGTACGCGGGTCGCCGGGCGCTGCTCGAATCGATCCCGTTCTTCACCGGCTACGCGGTCGAGATCGGGCACCTGATCGACGCGGCCGAGCGGGTCGGGATCGAAGGCCTCGGCCAGGTCGACCTCGAGCGCCGCGTCCACCGCAACCAGGAGCTCGAGGGCCTGTCGCGGATGTCGTTCGTGATCCTCCAGGCGGTGATGAAGCGCCTCGAGGAACGCCGCAAGGCGCGGCTCTTCGCCGAGCTCGGCTCGACGATGAAGCTGCCGCGCTCCGGCCGCGGCCGGCTCTCGCTCGAGGTGATCGAGCTGGCCGACCAGGAGCGCCCGCCGATGATCCGGATCCCGGAGTACCTCGAGCGACGGCGCGGCATCGAGGGCTTGAACGGCTCGTCGCCGAGCATCGACGCCGCGCTCCGGGCCGACGAGCTCGAACCCGTCCGACGGTGACGCCGGCGGCTCCCGGCGCGCTCACCGTCCTCGTTGCGCCCGATTCGTTCAAGGGCTCTCTGACGTCGGTCGACGTTGCCCGGGCGCTCGCCGCCGGCTGGTCGCGGGCGCGGCCGGCTGACGAGATCCTGCTGGCGCCGCTGGCCGACGGGGGCGAGGGAACCACGGTCGCCATCGAGGCCGCGGGAGGCTGGAACTGGCGAGTCGCCCATGCGACCGACCCGCTCGGCCGGGCGATCTCCGCGCGCTGGCTCCAGTCGGACGACGGCGAGCGGGCGATCGTGGAGCTGGCGGCGGCGTCGGGCCTGTCACGGCTCGCCACGACCGAGCTCGATCCGCTGGGTGCGACGACGCGCGGCACGGGCGAGTTGGTGGTGGCGGCGCTGGACGCCGGTGTCCGCGACATCACGCTGGGGATTGGGGGCAGCGCAACCAACGACGGCGGCGCGGGGATCCTCCGGGCGCTCGGGGCAACCGTGCCGGAGGCGTCGAACGATCCCGCCGCGCCCACCGCGATCGACCTGGCGGGCCTCGACCGGCGGCTCCCCGAGGTGCGGCTGCGGATCGCGTGCGACGTGTCGAACCCACTGCTCGGTGGACGCGGGGCGGCCGCAACGTACGGGCCCCAGAAGGGCGCCCGACCGACCGACGTCGCGGAGCTCGACCGGCGCCTGGCGCGATACGCGGACGCGCTCGAGACGGCGACCGGGCGCGCCGAGCGGGAGACGCCCGGGGCGGGCGCGGCCGGCGGCACGGGCTTCGGGCTGCTTTGCCTCAGGGACCGGTTCGCCTCGCTCGAGCTCGTGCCCGGCATCGATGTCGTCATGGCCGCGGCCGACTTCGACGGCAAGCTCGCCCGGGCGGACCTCGTCATCACCGGCGAAGGCCGGATCGACGCCCAGACGGCGTTCGGCAAGACGGCGCTCGGGGTCGCCCGGCGGGCGGCGGCGGCCCAGGTCGCCTGCATCGCCGTCGGCGGTGGCGTCGAGCCGGACGGGATCGAGGCGCTCCGGCCGCTCGGGGCGGTCGTCGTACCGGTCGTCGAGCACCCCCAGACCGTCGCGGAGGCGATGGCCGCCGGACCACAGCCGCTCGAGCGCTGCGGCGAACGCCTCGCGCGACTGATCGACCTCGGGCGCCTGGTTGGCGCATCATCGGGCTCGTGAGCCCCGATCGAGCGTCGGCCGTCCGCCCGGCGCCATCAGCGAAGCCGAAGCCGCGCCCGAAGGCCAAGCCAAAGCGCAAGCGCGCCAAGCCGGACCCGGCGATCACGTGGGCGAAATACCTGGCCCGCTACCGGCCCGGCCTCCTCACCGACACCCTCGATGCCCTTGGCTCCCTGTACGGCCCCCAGATTTGGCGCCGCCGGCTCGATCCGACCTCCGAGCTGATCCTCACGATCCTCACCCAGAACAGCGCCGACATCAACGCCGAGAAGGCGTTCATCGCGCTGCGTGCGGCCTACCCGTCGGAGGGCGCGGTCGAGGTCCATGTTCCCGGCGCCGGCTGGGGCGCTGGCGGCCTCCCGCCCGGCGCGCCGCCCGACTGGCCCGCCGTCGAGAACGCCCCGATCGAGGAGCTGATCGACGTCATCCGGCCCGGCGGCCTCGCCCCGACGAAGGCGCCCCGTCTCCAGGCCACGCTCCGGAGGATCCGCGAGGAGCGCGGCGACCACTCGCTCGAGTTCCTGGGCGAGATGCCGGCGATCGACGCCCGCGACTGGCTGTCGTCGATCCCGGGCATCGGCAAGAAGACGGCGTCGGTGCTGCTGCTGTTCTGCTTCGACCACCCACTGATGCCGGTCGATCGCCACGTCGAGCGGGTCGCCAAGCGGATCGGGCTCCTGCCGCCCAAGGCACCGCCGGACCTCGCCCACGACCAGTTCATCGCGATGCTCGCCGGCAGCCCGGAGCGGTCGTACGAGACGCACGTCCTGCTGATCCACCACGGTCGCGAGATCTGCCAGGCGCTCCGCCCGAAGCACGAGCTCTGTCCGATCCGGCATCGCTGCCGGTTCGTGGACCCGAAGGCGCCCTGACCGCACGGACCGTCAGGTCGGGCGAGCCGACGGCGGCGCCGGCGCGGTTCCCTACGGCAGGAGCAGATGCACCGGGTTGCCGTTGATGCTCACGCCCCAGGTGGTCGTGTCATTGGCGGCGTTCATCTGGTACTCGATCTTCCACCAGCCCTGCTCGGTCTCGCCGGCCGGCTTCAGGCCGACGACGCCGTAGGTGGTGGGGAGCGGGACCGTGATCGTCAGCAAACGATTGTTGAACTGCGCCGCACCGCCGACCGACGTCTGGATCTGGGTGCCCGAACCGGATCGCCCGTCGTCGGACGACCACGTGAAGTTCACATTGTTGTAGGCGTTGCCATCGGGGCTCTTGATCCGGAGGAACGCGTCGCCCGACGACTCGCCCGGGTCGAACAGCGTGATCACCATCGTCTTGCCGGCGTGGGCGGCCTCGATCTGGCAGAAGTAGAAGAGGCTGGTGGCGCTGTCCATGTTGGCGTAGGCCGCCATCCGCCCGCCGCCGTACACGCGGGCCTTGCCGCCTGTCGCGTTGACGTAGATCGAGAAGAGGTTCTCGGCCCCGACGTTGATGTTGGCACTCTGAACGGTGGTGTTGACGTTGACGCGGTACATGCCCTGGGCGAGGCCCGTCGCGAGCGCCACCCACTGGTGATGGGCGGGGTTCGAGCCGCAGTTCTGGGCGTTCGCGTCGGTGCTGTTGGCCGGTGTCCCGAAGTTGCCGCTGAAATCGCCCATCGTCTTCGTGCCCGGGTCGTAGGCCAGCGTCGCGACCGGTGCCCCGTCGTCGGACGTGTCGAGCGGCGTGCCCTTCATGTCATAGAGGCGATAGGTCACGGAGACCGGCGCGATGACCTGGCTCGGCGCGTGGTCGGTCCAGTGATCGCCGGCGCCGAAGGAGCCACCGTGCCCGTTGTCGCCGGTCGCGCAGAACATCGGATCGAACAGGTGAACCTGGCCGTTTGAGGCCCCGCCGCTGAGCTCGATCGTGTAGTCGTAGCCGTTCGGGTCGTAGTCGGGGTTCGGGTCGCCCTTGCTGCCACCGGCCCCGTTGCCGAGGAACGACGGGCCGAACCGGTCGCCGTTCTCGCGGACGCCGCCGGAGGTGAACATGGCGCCCCAGATGTTCTGCGGCGCGAGCGGGGCGCCGGAGAGCGGATCGTAGACCGACATCACGGTGTTGACGCGGGGCGTTGTCGAGTAGGCCGTCACGGTCATCGCGTCGACCGAGACGACGGCGAGGTTGTTGCAGCTTCCGCTGTTCGTGTTCGACGCGTCGGTGCTCGATTCGGGGTCGAAGGCGCGAATCCGCGCCTGGAGGCGACCGTTGGCGACGTCCCCGGGCGACCACGAGAGGCCCCAGGTGTCGGTCGGACCGCCGAGCACGGGCCACGAGCCCGCAGCCGGATCGGACCCCGTCAGGTCGATCATCTTGTTCGTCGACGACCAGGTCGTACCGTTGTCGTCCGAGAGCTCGACCGCGAGCCGGCAGCCGGCCGGATCGCTGGCCTGGGCCTTGACCCGGAACTCGAGTCCGCGGACCGTGTTGGCCGCCGGAACGGTCAGGCCGAAGTTGGCATAGGTCTGGGTCTGGCCGGCGCTGCCCTCCCCGACGATGCCGGTCGCGTAGAGGTTGTTGACCGTCGTTCCTTCGTTCCGGTTCGCGAACTGGTTGAAGGTGCCGCCCGAGGCCGCGAACGTGGCGAGGCCCGGTCCATGGGTCTGAGTGACGCCGCCGGTCTGGCCCTCGAAGAAGCCGACCCCGTAATAGTTCTGCGGGCTGCCCATCGGCACGGGCAAGACGAATTCGGCCTTCGCGGTGCGGACGAGCGGGATCTTGTTGATCCCGAAGACGCGCATGAAGAAGGTGTCGACCGTCGTCGAGATGCTGACGTTCAGGCGGCGATCGTTGCCCGCGTCCTTGGCGGCCGTGATCGTCGCCCCGGCGCCGTCGACGTAGCCGTTCTTGCGCGCCTCGCTGACGGCCGTGGTCTTCGCCTTCGGTTCGGCCGCCGGCAGCCAGACGACGCCCGCCAGGGCCGCGGCATCGGCCGCACGCTGGACCTTCAGCGAGTTCCCCCAATACCAGGAGATGTCGAGCACCAGCGCGACCATGCCCGACAGGACGATGGTGGCAGCGGCGAAGATCACGAGGATCTGGCCGCGGCTGCGCGAGCGGTTGGCCGATGTGGGCCGGGTCGATGTCGTCATGTTGGGTTGACCGCCATGATTGTGCGATCCGAGATCGTGATGGAGCCCGACCCGAACGCCCGGACGAAGGTCCCGAGCGGGCGTGATCAGGTCGTAGCGGTAGGTCAGGCTGACGCCGACCGAGTCAGGCGGCGTGTTCGGCAGGGTCCAGGTGTTCTTCCGGACGCAGGCGCTCCACGGATCGGTCGGCGTCGACCGCGCGAACTGAAGGGCCGTGCCGTCGACCGTGGGGCCGGTTCCCGGCACCCAGACGTTGACCTGGCTGCCGATCTGGAACCCGTCCGCGTCGGCCCGGTAGATCCGGATCTCGCTGATGTTCGCGAGCTTGATGGCGGTGCCCGGCGAGGTCGCGACGCGCTGGAGCGCGGCGATGACGTTCGTGTCGACGTCGTCGCAGACGACCTGATCGGTCCCGCTCCCGAGCGCGGCGGCCATCCGGGCACCCTCGCGGGTGGCGTACTCCAGGCCCAGGTGGTGCCGGAAGACGAACCCGAACTCGAGCATCCCCAGGAGCAGCATCATGAAGAGCGGGATGGTGACCGCGAACTCGACGACGCTCTGGCCGGTGCGCTTCCGGCGCGGCTGGGTCGGACGGGGGTCGCGGGCGATGGGACTCACAGGATCGGCTCCATCCGCATCGCGTTCGACCCGACCATGATGTAGCCGGTCCCGCCGAGCCCGATGAACGAGGCGAGCGGCGTGTGCCAGGCGTAGACGTAGGTCATCTGGACGCCGACGTGGTCGAGCGGACGGCCCGGCCCGCAGCCTGCGATCGTGTTGCAGCGCGACATCTCGGGGTAGCCCGCACTGCCGACGAGGCTGAAGGAGACCGTCGCCGTCGGGTTTCCGGACCGCGGGCAGAGCATCGAGCCGCCACGGGCGTAGACGTTCTTCGCGGGTGCACCTGCCGGCACCGCATTTCCGACCGTGTCGGAGCGGTAGACGACGACCTGGGTGACCCGGTCGTCGCTCGTCGGGGGCGCCATCGAGTCCTCGATCGAGCGGAGGATGGCGCAGTCGCCACCGACGGCGTTGCCCGCTTCGGCGGCCGCCAGGGCCGCTTCGCGCGTCGCGAAGTTCACCGACAGCTGGGCGTTGTAGACCATCGAGAACTCGATGATCGCGATCAGGAGCGTGAAGAAGATCGGGAAGACGAGGGCGAACTCGACCAGCGACTGACCGCGGCGACCTGCATTGCGGGCGCGGTCGGTGCGGCGACGGAGCTGGAACCGCGGGAGGTGGTTCATGCCGGCATCGTCTGTACGCAACATTGAATCGATGCTTTCATTGGTGCCCCGGTGCATAGCCCGGACGGGGTAACGGAGCCCGACCGGAAGTCCTGCCCGGTGGCGGACCAGGAGCCGGAGGCAGCGGCCCGCGAGCGCGCGGAGACAGCACGACCCGGTCGGATGACGGCTCGGGTGCTCGTGATCCGCGAGCGAACGTGGGATCGAACCGTGGCGGTCGGCCACGTTGGTCCATGCATCTCTGGGTCCCCGGCGGTAATTCGGCGCAGCGGCCGCTTGGTGCAGCATCGGCGTCGGCACGGCGCAGTGGAGTAGGAAAAAGGTCCCGGCGCACCCCTGACCTGAAGACGAAGCTGCGCGAGGGCGCCAGCGGCGAGCGGTCGTCTCGAAGCGCGGCCGGGCCGGGCGCTCCCCTCCGCGGTGCCACGCCGCTCGTATACTCGCGACCATGCCCCCCGGCGGCGCGCCCAGCATCCGAGGACATCCGTCGCCCCGGATCCTGATCGTCGACGACGACCCGAACCTGCTCGTTCTCCTCGCCGATCAGCTCCGTGCCGATGGGTTCGATATCCAGACGGCCCGCGATGGCGATGAGGCGCTGCGCCGGCTGAAGAGCGGCTGGCCGGACCTCCTGATCATCGACATGATGATGCCGCGCATGGACGGGCTGACCCTGGCCCGAGAGATCAAGGGACGGGCCGACCTGCCGATCATCGTCCTGTCCGCAATCGATGCCGGCGACTCCAAGGCCGACCTGCTCGAGGAGGTCGCCGAGGACTATGTCACCAAGCCGTACCACTACCCGGAGCTGCGAGCCCGGATCAACCGGATCCTGCGCCGGCTCGGCGACAAGGTGCCGCGCCAGAGCCTCGTCCTCGGGCCGAACCTGACGCTCGACCTCCACCGGCGCGAGGCGACGGTCGGCAGCCAGACGGTCCAGCTCACGCCCACCGAGTCGCGCCTGCTTTACGCCCTGGCGGCCAACCTTGCCCAGACGGTGACGACCGAGACGCTGCTGGCCCGGGGCTGGGCGGAGACCGAGGACGCGGATCCGTCGTACGTCTGGGTCACGATGCGCCGGCTCCGCCAGAAGGTCGAGATCGACCCCAACCACCCGGCCCATCTCCAGACCGTCCGCGGAGTCGGCTATCGGCTGGTCGCCGGTGAGCCCCCTGCGGAGGACCCGACGACATCGCCGGGGGCGGACGCTGAACCCGGTCGACCCGCCGGCGCCGACGATGACTGACGAGGACCGGGCCGGCCGACCTGACGCTGCGACGCCGGTCACGACCGCCGAGCGCCCGCCCGACGTGACGACCGCCGCCCCGGCCATTGCCCCGGCGGCTGCTCCGGCCGGCGCCCTGACCCGGGCCGAGGACCGCGCCGCGGCGCTGGCCGAGGACCGGGCGACCGCCCTCGCCGAGCTCGACCGCGAGATCGAACGCGACGGCGCGGACTTCCGGGCCAGCCTCGGGTTCAACCTGTCGTTCCGGACCCGACTGACGATCGGGCTCGTGGCCGCGTCGCTCATCCCGCTGGCCGGGTTCGGGGCGATCGTCCTGATCCTCGACTCGCCGTTCCAGAACGTGACGCTGGGTCGCCTCCTCCTGTTCGTGTTCGTCGTCGCCGCGATGATCGCGATCCTCCTCGCGTGGCTGCTCGCTGCCGACCTGACCGCGCCGCTCCGGGCCATCGCGACCGCCGTCGATCGGGCGTCGGCCGGCGACCTCTCGACGCCGATCGTCGTGCCGGGCGACGACGAGCTCGCTCGGCTCGCGGACAGCCACAACCGCCTCGCGGCCGATCTCGAGCGACGGAACCGCGAGCTCGGCAAGATCCTGGAGGCGATCGAGAGCGGGTCCCCGCGCGACAGCCCCGACTTCATCGCCGGCCGCGCCGCTCACGACGCCCAGACGGCGTTCGGGATGATCGATGCGTACGTCCTGCTCGTCGATCCGAATCAGATCGCGCCGGAGGAGCGGATTCCCGGCGAGTCGCTGCCGGTCCGGGCGGTCCTGCGTCTCGGCGGCGAGGACCTCGGCGTCCTCGTCGGCCATCTGCCGGCGACGCGTCTATGGGAGCGCGCCGACCAGGACCTCCTCGAGCTGTTCGCCAGCGAGGTCGCCGTGGCGATCCGGAACGGTCAGCTGTTTGCCCAGGTCGAGGCTCAGAACAGCCAGCTCCTCGAGCTCGATGCGGCCAAGGACGACTTCCTCCGCGGCGTGAGCCACAACCTCCAGACGCCGCTGACGAGCATCCGGGCCTATGCCGAGCAGCTCGTCCGCGATCGGCCCGATCGCCGGCTCGGGATCATCTCCGAGCAGACCGACCGGCTGTCGCGGATGGTCCGCCAGCTCCTGACCGTCACGCGTCTCGAGTCCGGCGCGCTCAAGCCGCGCGGGGAGGTCGTCGCCCTGGCTCACCCGATCCGGCGAGCCTGGGAGGCGCTGGCGGCCGAGGGCGTGCCGTTCACGGTCGACGACGAGTCGGCCGGCTGGCTCGCCGTGGCCGACGTCGACCAGCTCGACCAGGTCCTGTGGGCCCTCCTCGACAACGCCCTCAAGTACGGCGAACGCTCCGCAATCCACGTCGAGATCGTGCCCGTCCCGGAGCAGGGCCGGCTGCGTCTCACGATCTCGGATCTCGGCCCGGGTGTCTCGGAGCTCGACCGCGGCCGGCTCTTCCGGCGGTTCGAACGCGGCGCCGAGCGGACGGCCGACGATGGCAGCGGGCTCGGCCTGTATGTCTCACGCGAGCTGAGCCGGGCGATGGACGGCGACCTGGTGCTCGAGCCGCCCGTTGCCGGGCGCGGTGCAGCCTTCAGCCTGTTCCTGCCGGGCGAGCCACCCGAAGACCTCTAGGCCCGCCCGCGCGAACGAGCGAGCGGGCCGTTCGTTGGGGGTCCTAGCCCAAACGTCCTATGTCTGGTGTCGCCGGGCGACATTGCAAGGTTCCCTGCAAGGTTCGCGCCGGTATAGTCCTGCAACGGACTTATCCGCACCAAACCGCCGGGGATTCATTCGATGCACCTTGCCAGGTGGCTTCGCGCCACGCGCTGGCTCGCGGGCGATCACGCCCGACGACGCCGCCCGCCGCGACTTCCGTCGCTCCTCCGATCGCGATGGCGACCGCGCTCGCGCGCCCAGGCCCTCGTCGAGTTCGCCCTCATCCTTCCGGTCTTCCTGCTCCTGGCCCTGGCCGCAATCGATCTGGGACGAATCTTCTACTCCCAGATCACGGTCACCAACGCGGCCCGCGCGGGCGCCGTCGAGGCGTCGTACAACCCGACGTCGTTCGTGGCCGGCAACGCGTGCGGGGCGTCCAACCGGATCATGTGCGCAGCCACCAAGGAGTCGACGGGATCCTTCGTGACCGTCGGCGTCGCCGATGTCTCTGCGGTCTGCAGCCCGTCGTGCGCCAAGGGGGCCTCGCCGGCCAATCGTGTCACCGTGACCGTCACCGGCCACTTCACGTTGGTCACGCCGCTGCTCGCCTTCTTCACGGGCGGCTCGAACATCACCCTGCAATCCGTCGCCGTCAGCGACATCGTCTCGACTCCGGCTGGCGCCGGCGTGCCGTCGGCGGCTCCGTCGGCAGCTCCGTCTGCCGCTCCGTCGGCCCCGCCGTCCGGGTCTCCGTCGAGCGCGCCGTCCGCTGCGCCGTCGGCCCCGCCGTCCGTGGCACCCTGTCCCACCCCGTTCGTGAACTTCACCTACACGCAGCAGAACAAGAACAAGCCGGTGATCCTGACGAGCACATCCACGCCCACATCCGGCCCGTGCGCGATCTCGTTCTGGCGCTGGGAGTTCGGCGACGGCCAGACGTCTGCCGGTGCCGTGTCGACCGTCTCGCACGACTACGCCGGCCAGGGAACAACGTACAGCGTCACGCTGACCGTGACCTATCCCAGCGGCACCACGTTCATCACCAAGCCTGTGACAACGGACGGGTGACGGCGATGACCATCCGGCACACGCCAGAGGACCGCCAAGGGCAAGCCCTGGTCGAGTTCGCGCTGGTGCTCCCGATCTTCGTGCTGCTGATGCTCGTCGTCTTCGACTTCGGCCGGGGGATCTACACCTACAACGGGGTGTCCGAGGCGGCCCGCGAGATCGCCCGGACGACGATCATTGCTCCATACGACAACGCGGGCACGCTCGGCGCGAGCGTCGCCACCCAACGGACCGTCGCGCTCCAGAAGAGCCTCGTGCCGGGCATGCAGGTCACGTCCTACATGTGCCTCGAGTTCGATGGCACGCCATCGACCGATGACCCGTGCACATCACACGACTTCATCAAGGTCACCGTGACCTCGAGCTACAGGCCAAGTGCGCTGCTCGGCCTCGGTGGGCCGATCACGCTGACGTCCAGCAGCACGCTGGAGATCCCATGAGCAGGATGAGGACCCCCATGCGCTCCCTGTCGCCAGCCCGTTCCAACGTCCGCCCCGCGCGGCGCGGCCAGGTCATCGTCATCTTCGCCCTCGCTCTCGTTGCGATCATCGGGATGGTCGGGCTCGTCATCGACGGCGGTGGTGCATTTGCTCAGCGCCGGATCGAGCAAAGCGCGGCCGACATCTCAGCGGTAGCCGGGGCCAACGCCTACATGAACGCCGGGGTCGGAGCGTCGGCCGCGACCCGATCGACGGCTGCGATCGCAGCGGCCCGGGCGGCCGCCACCCGGAACGGCTACACCCACGGCACCGGGGGCGCGGCCGTCGTCGTCACCGTGGAGCTCCTGTCGTCCGGCGGGAAGGTCCGGGTCGTGCTCACTGCGCCCCACGAGAACTCGTTCGCCCGGGTCATGGGCATGAACAGTTGGAACGTCACGGTCCAAGCGGCGGCCAACGCCGGCCTGGTCGACACCGGCTACGGCGCCGCCCCGTGGACGATGAACATCGGCGCGTTCAATGCCGATGGATCGCCGAAGTACACGGCGGGCAATCCGCAGAACTTCGGCGAGGGCAACGGTGACTTCCCGATCAGCCCGCTCGACATCGCCTGGACCGACTTCAACGGCGGCAACAACGTCAACACGGCCGAGGTCCGCGGCATCATCGATGGCAGCAACGTCGTCACCGCGACGATCGTCCAGAACCAGTACATCGGGCAGCACAACCAGGGCAATCACACGGCGCTCTACGGCGACGTGAATCAGCACCTGGCAGGCCACGACGTGCCGGTGCCGATCGTCGGTCCCGGCAATCCCAACTGCAAGCCGCCCGAGCAGTCTCATCAGAACGGCTGCTTCAAGGGCTGGGCGATATTCCACGTGGTGTCTGCACAGGGCGGCAGCAGCAAGACGATCACGGGCTACTTCCTGAGCGACTTCATCTCGAAGCCGCTGTCGGTCGGGGTGTGCACGCCGGCCATGCAGGCAGCCGGAACCTGTGGCCTCATCGACGCCACGAATCCGTTCGGTCAATACACCGTCGTGCTTTCCGAATAGCGGACGAGCGGGGCGAAGAGTCGCCTTGGATCGCGGCCCGCACTCAGGAACAACGAAGAACCGGCACCACGTTCGTGGCGCCGGTTCTTCCGCATGACCCCGGTCTGAACCCGCTCCGGGGCGGCTGATCCGGCGGCTTGAGGCGCCATTGGTCCCGTTGCGTCCCGGGACCATTGACTGTCCGCGCGCGCTCGGAACAGTACCGAAGGCAAGGTGACATGCAAGGTCGCTCCCGAACAATGGAGAGCGCCGATCTGGCCTGACGCCTCAAGCACGTGGTGACGCCCGTTCATGTCTGTCTTCCGACCAGCGCGCCGAACTGACGCCGAGAAGCGCCCCGCGCGGACGCTCGGCCAGTCGGTGGTCGAGTTCGCGCTGATCCTGCCGGTCATGCTCCTGCTCCTGGCGGCGGCGATCGATCTCGGTCGCCTGTTCTACGCGTACGTCGCCGTCGAGAATGCCGCCAAGGAAGGCGCGTTCTTCGGCGCTCGCAATCCGCTGTGCGACGACGGGGTCAACACGAACTGCGACGACCCGAACAACGTCATCTGGCACGTTCGCAACGAGGCGCCGAACCTGGGATCCCAGTTCACCACCACGGTCGCCTGCCGAGACAACGCCGGCACGCTGATGCAGCCGATCAACAACTGCCTCGACGGGATGAAATACCAAGTCACCGTCACGTATCCCTTCCGGCTGATCACCCCGATCCTGAGCTCGATCTTCGGTACCGGGATGACGCTCCATGCGGAGTCCCAGGCGACCGTCATCAGCGACGCCTTCGACCCGAGCGGTCTCGAGGTCCTCGTCTGGGTCAGCACGACGAACTCCGACAATCCGGCCGTGATCACCGGCGCCTGCATCCCGGCCGACTCCGTGACCTCGCCCGGCTTCTACTACCAGCCGTGCCAGGACGCGCTGAATGTGGACACCTACCTCTCGTTCCAGGAGAACACGACGGTCAGCTACAAGGTCCGGGTCCGCAACACGGGCAACATCAACCTGACCGCGCTCACCTACGGATTCACCCAGAACGGCACGACCATTGCCGCGCCCGGCAACTGCAACACCCTCCCGGCCGCGATCGTCGTGGGTGCGGCGCCGTCGTACTGCACCTTCACCCGAACGGCGGCGTTCTCGGGCACGGGCGATTACGCGATCGCCGCGACCGCCTCGGGCAATGCCCAGGGCCTGCCGACCGGCCAGACGACGGGGGCCGGGGTGATCCATGTCGTGCCGGCCCCGCGCCTCGCGATCACCCTGCTCACCTCGCCGTACCGGCTGGGCGTGAACGGCAACGGGACGCTCGGCGTCATCGACTACACGACCGGCAACCTGACCCTGAATCGGAACACGGCCTCGGCCATCCCCGAGATCCAGAACCCGACAGGCTGGTTCTACTTCAAGGTCGTCAACCAGGGCAGTGACGCTGCCAACTTCACGGCGTCGGTGACCCAGGCGGGCGCTCCGGTCCTGCCCGCGTCGTGCGTCGTCCCGAGCACGCTGGCCGCGAACGCCGTCTTCTCCTGTGTCTTCCCGCGAACCTTCAACGCGACGCAGGCGTACGCCTTCGTCGGGACCGCCAACGCGACCAATGCGATCATCGTCGCCGGCACGCAGAAGACCCTGACCCTCACGACCGCCACGTGCGGCGGCAGCAACCGCGTCGTCCCGAACCTCGTGGACACGCTGAACCCCGCGGCGAACGGGACCAACAAGACGGTCCTCCAGGCCAAGACCCTGTGGCCGCTGGCCAGCTTCACCGGGGCCATCACAACCACCCCTGCTGCGGCCGCGAACACCTTGTCGGTGATCACCCAGAACCGCCTGGCCTACACCTGCATGAACGCGAACACCACCGTCGTGGTGGGGGCGCAGTGATGCAGCACCTTCGGTCCCGCCGCGGGAGCCGCGGCCAGGCCCTGCTCGAATTCGCGATCGTGTTCCCGGTGTTCCTGCTGCTGCTGTTCGGTCTGATCGACATCGGCCGGTACGTCTACGTCACCAACGCCTTCAACCAGGCCGCTCGCGAGGCCGCCCGGTTTGGGGCGGTCGAGCAGTGGGCATTCGCCTGTCCGGCGAGCGTTCCCGTCGCATCACAGACCCGGTTCACGTGCACGCAAGGCCTACGCCCAGCAGCGGCTCATCGGCTACGCGATGGACCAGACGGCGTCGACGGTCACCTGCACCGACGGCGCGTCGGCCACGCTGTTGGTCGGCGTCGCCTGCAGCGCGAACGACATCCTCAACGTCCGGCTCACCAGCGGAACGGGCGCCAATCGGTTCACCTTCTTCACCCCCGTCATCAGCCAGCTGATCGCGCCTCCGACGATCGTCGGCCAGGCACAGGTGGCCGTCCAGTGAACATCCCGTCAGCGATTGCCATGACCAAGGAGGTCTGTCTCATGCAACCCGATCGGGCGCGCGCCCGGCAGGGGCAGATCCTGCCTCTGTTCGCCGGCTCGCTCCTCGTCATCATCCTGATCGTCGGTCTCGTGATCGACGGCGGGAACGTGTTCCTCCAGCAGCGCGACAGCCAGAACGGCGCCGACATCGGCGCCATGGCTGGAACGAAGCGCCTGGCCGACTACTACGTCAAGGGCACCGCCTACACCCCGACCAACAACGTCTACACCGCGATCGCGACGCGGATGACCGAGAACAACTGCGGCGCCTCGTCGGCGTGCACGTGGACCGCGAAGTACGTCGGCCCCCGGACGGGCGCCGGCTTCCTCGACCTCGGTCCCGTGGCCGCCACCGACCCGAATCCGCCGACGGTCGCGGGCCAGGCCGCCCTGGGCGTCCGGGTCGACGTCAACCGCACGCCGCGGACCTACCTGCTCGGCGTCATCGGCCAGTCGGCATGGAACGTGAACACGTCGGCCACGGCCCTCGCCCAGGAGCCCACCGGCGCGCCCGCCGGCCAACTCCTGCCGATCGGCCTGACCGAGCTCCCGACCCAGGAGGGCGCGGTCTACGCGCTCACCAGCGGCTCGAACGGCCCCGGCAACTTCGGCTGGGTGTCGTGGGACGGCAGCAACAGCGCGGGCTCGCTTGCGACCTCGATCTGCACGCCGAACAATCCCGCGTTCAGCCTGCCGTACCAGTTCCCCGGCGATCCCGGCAAGACCAACGCCAGCGCCGTCCGGAACTGCCTGCAGCAGTGGGTCGACAACCAGCAGACCGTGCTGATCCCGATCGTCCTGAAGTCGAACGACCCGGCGGCACCTCCCGGCTGCTCGACCGGCGGCAACGGCAACAACTTCCACTACTGCATCGTCGCGATCGCGGCGTTCGTGATCACCGGCTACGCGCAGCCCGCGGTCGACCAGATCAACGGCCGGTTCATCGGGACGATCCCGTACTCGACCGGTACCAATCCGTCGGTCCCCGCCGGCATCCAGCAGCCACCGTCGCTCGACAGCACGCTGTACTACATGGGTCTCGCCCAGTAGCGCCAGCCACGTTCGATCTCGGCTCATGCCGCCGTCCGATGGACGGCGGCATGACGGTGTTCAGCGGATTCCGGTGTCGTAGGCGAGCTCGACCGGCGCCTGGCCCGCCCCGACGGTGATGTCGACCGGCGACGGGGTCCCCATCACACCCTCGACCGCGTCCGCCTGGACCCGGTACCGGCCAGGCGGCAGGCTCACCACGAAGCTGCCGGCGGCGTCCGTCTCGAGCGTCGCGACCTCGAGGCCCGTCGCGTCCAGGACATGGACGGTGGCACCGGCCACGGGCCGGTCGGCGCATGCCGGGTCGTTCGGGCGCGCCGGACCGGGGCAGACCGGCCCCGCGGTGGCAACGCCGCGGATGCCCGGCCCGCCGGCCGTCCCGTCGATCGGCCCGGGGATCCCGGGCGGGATCGCCGGCCCATCCTCGCCGTCGAGCGTGACCGCACCCGCGGCCGAGACCGAGTAGTACCAGTGATGGCGGTCGATGCAGCCGGCCGGGCAGTCTCCCCAGCCGATCTCGATCGTGACGTCGTAGCCGTCCGCGGCCGGGACGGCCGTCCAGAAGCAGCACTCGCCGATCATGTTCGGGTCCTGCTGCTTCAGCCCGGCGAACCGTGAATCCGTCGCAAGGACGGCAGCAGCCGCCGCCGCGGCGGAGTTGATTGCCGTCGAGCTCGGACCGACCGACGGTGGCGGACCGGATGGCGCCGCTGAGGGCGGAGTCGAAGGCGGGCTGGAGGGCAGCGGCGACGGCGTGCGCCGACGTCGCGCACGCCGCGACGACGAGGACCAGGACGACGGCGAGGCTGGCGAAGGCAGCAGCGGGTCGTGCCGCGGTCACAGGGCGGAGACGCGTGGGGCGCGGGTCGAGGTAGTCCATGGCGCAGCGACGATCATGGCACGGCCGAGGTTCCGTGCCGTGCGGCAGGAGCCCCGCGCGCGGCAGCCGGGCCGTCTAGCGGCCGCGCGGCCAGACGAGCACCGCCGGCTCCTCGGCCGTACCGACCGTCGGCCGGTCGGCCCAGTCGTCCCGGGGTGGCGCGAACACGTCGATCACGACCGCTCCCCCGGGACCGGTGATCAACGAGTGCGGCGTGTCGCCCGCGATCCGCCACGTGCCGCCCGGCCCGAGCACCCGCTCCTCGTCGCCGATCCGGAAGGTGACCTCGCCTTCGATCACGAGCCCGCACTGCTCGTTCGGATGGCGGTGCTCGGGGACGATCGCGTCCGGCGCGAGCTCGACGACCGCGACGGTCAGCCGCTCGCCCTGGACGCGGCGAGCGACGACGCCGTCCCAGACCTGGATCGGGGTGAGCTCGGCGAGATCGGCGAGATTGGTCATCGTGGGCCTCCGGAGCGTGCGGAGCCGGCCACGGACCGCCGTGGCGCCGGATCGCCATTGGGCCAGCCTACCCGACGGTCTCAAGGACCGGCTACGCCACGACCGCGAGGCGACCGAGCGGATGGCCCGGTTGAGCGACGTCGTCTACCAGCCCCGACCCGGTCCCCGTCCCGCCTCTCCCACGCCCTGTTCGCGGAGTATCGCCGGCTCCACGAGGAATGCGGCCACGGCGGGAACGACGTGATGTTGCGGCTCAAGGCGATCCGCGCCGCCGCGCTCGCGGGCGCGCGCTCCTAGACCGTGATGACGACCTTCGCCCGGGCGCGCATCGTCTCCAGGTAGCGGATCGCGTCCGGGACCTCGCTCAAGGGGTAGCAGCGGTCGATGACGGGCCGGATCGTGCCGGCCTCGACGAGACCGCTCAGGTACAGCAGGTCATCGCGCTGGATGTCCGTCAGCATGGCTTCGAACGTCTGCTTGCCGAACCTTGACAGGAGCTTGGCCGCCGCGATCCGGGCCACGGGAGCGAGCCAGTTGCCCTTCGGGGCGCCAACGATCACGAGCCTCCCCGACGGCGCGAGCACCCGTCGCATCGCGAGCAGTGAGCGGTTGCCCGCGTTGTCCACGATCAGGTCGTGGCGTCGAGCGTCCCGAGTGAAGTCCTCGCGGGTGTAGTCGATGACCCGGTCGGCGCCGAGCGATCGAACGAGCTCGACGTTGGCGCTGCTGCAGACGCCGGTGACGTCGGCGCCGAGGGCCTTCGCGATCTGGACCGCGAACGTCCCGACGCCGCCCGACGCGCCGTTGATCAGGACGGTCTGGCCGGGCTTGAGCTGGCCCTTGTCGCGGAGCGCCTGGAGGGCCGTGACGCCGCCGACGGGGATCGCGGCGGCCTCCTCGAACGTGAGCCGGGCGGGCTTCGGGACGAAGAGTCGCTCCGATCCGCAGACGTACTCGGCGCACGAGCGGGTCTTCTCGCCGAACACCTCGTCGCCCACCTTGCGTGTGGTCACGGCGCTGCCGACCGCCTCCACGACGCCGGCGACGTCGACGCCCGGGATCGTGCGCTTCGGCGTGCGCCAGCCGGACGTCGGCCGGATGACATACGGCTGGCCGCGGAGGACGTGCCAGTCGAGCGGATTCACGGACGCCGCCCGGACCCGGACCAGGACCTGGTCCTCGGTCGGAACCGGCGTCTCGACCTCCTCGAGGGCCAGCTCATCGGGGGAGCCATAGCGGTGGTAGACGATCGCGTTCATTCGGGCTCCGTTCGGTCGCTCGCGGACGTACACTGTAAGTCGATGTGCTGCTACGCTAGGCGTACAGCGTAAGTCTGTCAAGGGAGAACCAAGACGACGCAGTCCGAGCCGATGCCCGTCACCCGGATCCCGTTGAGCCGGGAGCGGGTGCTGGGCGCCGCCATCGCGATCGCCGACGAGTCGGGCATCGAGGGCCTGAGCATGCGCAGGCTCGGTCAGGCGCTCGGGGTCGAGGCGATGTCGCTCTACAACCACGTCGCGAGCAAGGACGAGATCCTCAGCGGCATCGTCGACATCGTGGAGAGCGGGATCGAGCTGCCGAACTCAGGAGCCGACTGGAAGCTCGTCCTCCGGACGATCGCGCTGTCGGCCCACGACGCCTTCGAGCGCCATCCCTGGGCCGCGAGCCTCAGCCTGTCGCTCGACGGCATCCGGTCCTCGCGGCTGCGCTACATGAACGCGATCCTCGGCTGCCTCCGCGAAGCGGGCTTCTCGGCCGAGATGACGGATCTCGCCTACCACGCCCTGGAGAGCCACATCGCGGGGTTCACGCTGTGGTCATCGGGCCTGGCAATCGACGAGGAAAAGCTGCCGGACCTCGCGGCGGCGTTCCTCGAGCAGGTGCCGGTCGCGGAGTTTCCCTACCTCGTCGAGCACGTCGAGCAGCATCTCACGGAGCGCAGCCCCGACAACCCGGGCTCGTTCGCTTTCGGGCTGGACCTGCTCCTCGACGGCCTGGAGCGGATCCGGGAGCGAACCTGAGTCAGACGCGATGCGCCGCGCTCACGGCGCGCGGTCGCGCCGCCGAGCGCTGACGCGCCATCTTCGCGAGCGTCATGAGGCCGCCCTGGCCCAGCCGGCCTCGTCGCCGGCGGACTCGACGAGCTGTGGCGCGCCGCCCGGCTCGGCGAGCTGCGGCGCGGCAGCCGGCGCCTCGAGGGCCGGCGACTCGACGATCGCCGGCTCGGCGATCTCGTCGACGTCGACGTACGGCGCGAGGCTGAACTCGAACTCCGCTCCGCCGTCCGGAAGGGATCGGGCGGTGATCGTTCCGCCCATCGCCTCGACGAGATTGCGACAGACGTACAGCCCGATCCCGGCTCCCGGAGCAGCCTGGCTGCGAGCCGACCGGTAGTACAGGTCGTCCGGAGTTTGCTGAGGCAGGCATCGGGCGGCGGACCGGGCAATGGGATAGGGTCGGCCGGTGACGTCCAATGCAGCGCCACCGGTGGACCGCCTGCTCGCTCCGTTTCGCGAGTTCTCGCGAGCAAGCGCCTCGAGCGGCGTGCTCCTCATGGCCGCTGCCGCGGTCGCGCTGTTGTGGGCGAACTCGCCGTTGGCGTCGGCATACGCCGACCTGTGGGGGACGGAGCTCGCCATCGATCTCGGTGGCCTGCACCTGTCGGAGTCGCTCCTCCACTGGGTCAACGACGGCTTGATGGCCGTGTTCTTCCTGGTCGTCGGCCTCGAGATCAAGCGCGAGATCCTGGTCGGCGAGCTTGCCACGCTCCGCCGGGCGACCCTCCCGATCGCGGCGGCGATGGGCGGCGCCGTGCTTCCGGCCCTGATCTTTCTGGCCCTCGCCGGAGGCGGGACCGCCGCCCGCGGCTGGGGCGTCCCGATGGCAACGGATATCGCCTTTGCCCTCGGCGTCCTGGCCCTCTTGGGCACTCGAGCCCCGCTCGGGTTGCGCATCTTCGTCACCGCGCTCGCGATCGTCGATGACCTGCTCGCGGTGGTCGTCATCGCGATCTTCTACACGAACGACCTGTCGCTGCCGGCGCTGCTGGCCGCCGGCGGTGTGCTCGGAGTCCTGATGGCCGCCAATCGGATCGGCGTCCGTCGCCCATCGGTCTATGCATTGCTCGGCCTCGCCCTGTGGCTTGCGGTGTACGAGTCGGGGATCCACGCGACCGTCGCGGGCGTGCTGCTCGCACTGACGATCCCAGCGACGACACGCCTAGATTCCGACGCCTACGTCGAGCGCGCGAGGTCGCATATCGACGACTTCGAGGGTCGCACCGTCGGCGGCGAGGACGCGAGCACCCAGGAGCATCACGCTGCCCTGTGGGAGCTGGAGGAGGCGACGGAGCGCGCGCAGGCGCCGATGCTGCGAATCGAGCACGCCCTCCATCCATGGGTGGCGTTTCTCATTGTCCCGCTGTTCGCGCTCGCGAACGCGGGCGTCAATCTGCAGGCCGGTCTCGCATCCGCGCTGGGAGGCTCGGTGCCGATCGCCGTGATCGCCGGTCTCGTCATCGGCAAGCAGGTCGGGATCACGCTGGGCGCGGCCGCCGTCGTGCGACTCGGCCTCGCGTCGCTGCCCGCCGGTGTGACCTGGCGCCACATCTACGGGGCTGCATGGCTCGGAGGGATCGGCTTCACCATGAGCTTGTTCATCGCAGCCCTGGCCTACGGGGACGGTACCGATGAGCTCGCGATGGCCAAGATCGGAGTCCTTGCCGCTTCCGTCATCGCGGGCTTGGGCGGCTTTGCGCTACTCCGTGCGGTGCCGACAGATGGCCACTCGCGCCAGCCGACCGACGCGACCAAGGGCTGACGGTCAGGCACGCCTGCACGGTCACGAGGGTGGGACGCTGCGGTGGTCGTCCGCGGCATCTTGAGTTTCGCGCGGTCTGGGCGCACCATCCGGCACAGGCCGCGCTCATTGACGGGTCCGCCCGCGCGGTCATGGTGGGAGGGTCAGGGCATGGTTCGCGTGTTGGACGCTGCCGCGAATCGGCTCGCGCCATGGCGGGAAGCCGACTGGCGGGTGCTGATCGGCCCGCTCACCGTGACCTCCTGGCTCGTCATGGGCAGCGGGATCATGGTCGTGGCGGTTGGGGTCGTGCGACAAATGCGAAGCTCGGATCCATCGAGCGGAAGCCTCCCCGCCGAGCTGAGCCACAGACCCTCCGGAGGGCGTGACAATCAAACCTGATCCGGCCCCGACGGGAGAGCCTGCCGGTGATCGAGCGGCGACTGCCCCGCGGGTGGCGCGACGGCTCGCGCTCGTCAGCGCGGCGGCAGCGATCGTGGCGATCGGACTCTACGCCGTCACCGTGAAGACGCGAGTCGGCCAGTTGGTGGGCGAGCTGATCCTCGGTGGACGGCCCGCATCGTCGGCGATCGTCGGGGACGCAGAGCAGGTCCTCGCGACGCTGTCGCGAATGTCATTGATCATCGGGACCTTGTGCGTGATCACGATCGCGCTCGCCCAGCGGCGACCATGGCTCGCGGTTGCCGCTACCGTCGCCATCGGCGGGGCGAATGCCACGACCCAGCTGCTCAAGGTCGCCGTCCTCGATCGAACAGACTTGCTCGATGGCCTGTTCTACCCGCTGCCCAACAGCTTCCCAAGTGGCCACGCGACCGCCGCCGCGTCGGTCGCAGTCGGAGCGCTTCTGGTCCTGCCGCCCCTCCTCCGCTCGCCCACGGTCTTCGTGTCAAGCATCGTCGTCGCCGTCGTTGGCGTCAGCACCCTTCTGGCTGGCTGGCACCGCATGGCCGACGCGGTCGGTGGCGTGTTCGTTGCGACGGCGTGGGGCGCTGCGGCCGGCGCGATCCTCGGGTGGCGTCGGGGTGTTGACGTCGTCGGCAACCGGACCGCCGCGTTTGGTGCCCTCGCGTCGCGCATCCCGGTGTTGCTCGGAATCGTCGCCCTGGCTCTTGGCGGATTCGCCTATCTCATCGCGGCGCTCGACCCGCTTGATGTCATGCTCGTGCTGGCCGAGCGCGGCGGAAGTCCGGCGATCTTCGCGATCGGCGTTCTTCTGACGATCGGCTCGTCGCTGTTGGCCCTCGGCGCTCTGGGGTTCGCGTTGCGGGACGTCCGACTTGATCCCGGGTCGGCCGATGGCAAGCGGGTGTCGAGACGCCGGGACGGGCCGAAAGAAGCGTCGCCCTAGGTGCGTCCTACCGGCACCGCGGAGCCGTCAAGCGATCGTCACGGTCCTGTCGCGCGGCACAGGCAACGTGGTCCGCCCGCGTCGCCGGCACATGTTCTGCCACCCACCGGAGGCCTTCGCCAAGCGCAAGCTCGGCGGGCTGGCAGTCGCCGGTTGGCTCGCCCTTGCGACCGCGGCCTCTACGAGAGCTCGGCCGTCGCGAACAGCACCGCGAATTGCTTGCACCAGATTACGACGCTCTTCACGCTCGCCAGGTCCGTCCCGCCTGGGATGTCGTAGTTCTGGTTACCCCGGTCCGCCTTCAGGCGGGCGAGCTCGATCGCGCCGTCGGCGTATCCACCGGCGTCGGGAGACAGGTACACGTACAGGTCCGGGCCGTTCCGAACGGCGAAGTCCTCGAGGCGAAGGGTGTACTGGCCGGGTGCTGTCTCGATGAGCATGGCCGTTCCCTCGCCGAAGTGGAACTGGTCCGCACCCGTGAACGAGCCGGTTCGCTCGATCGTTGGCGCAGTCGCGCTCGGCGCCGCATTCGACGGCTCAGTCGTCGGATCGGCAGACGCCAGGGGAGGTGTTGGTGAAGGGTTTCCTGCGGCAACGGGAGGGGCCTCGTCGATCGAGGTGGTCAGAAGCAGCGGCGAGCCGAGATACCAGCCGAGGGGGACGACGAGCGCCAGCGTGACGAGCGTGGCGACAATGGCCCGCCGCGTGTGCCGACGCGCCGCGAGGTCCCAGCGATGCCGCCGTGCGCGGATGAGGATTCCCACCAGGACAACGACCCCGGCGATCGCGACGAAAAGGCGGTTGGGATAGATCGCCGAGGCGAACAGGCGCTCGAGATCTCCGAGGAACTCCACACAACCCTCCGGCTGGACTCGATGGCAAGCATCGTGCGTCCGGATGTCGGCCGTGTGACAACCGGAAGCACCCCACCGGGCCGTCTGCACAAGACGCGGAGCTCCCCGTTCAGCAGATGTGCATCGAGCATCGCCTATACTCATGCGGCGCCGACATAGCTCAGTGGTAGAGCAGCTGTTTCGTAAACAGCAGGTCCTCGGTTCAAATCCGAGTGTCGGCTCCAGCTTCCTTTCCCGTTTCGAATCGCGGGTTCAGCCTGCGAATCTCGTGTCTCCCGTGTGCCACAACGCTGAAGACCTGCTAACTGCGAGTCTCTTGCTCGCCACACGCACCGACCAGGCGGGTCATGAGCCGGTCGAGCGCCCGCAACCGCCGCCGGAACCCCTCTTGCCCAGCTGTCTCCGAACAGCAGGTCTAGGCTCCGACGAGGACGTTGAGCCAGTGCCGTGAGGCTGCCACACCTCTACGACCTAGATGACTACCACCATGACGTCAACGCCCCGCTCCGGCGTTCGTCCCATGCTTGAACATTCGCACGTGCGCGGGCGTGAGGTCCGCGACGGTCGACACACCGAGCAGCTTCATGGTCCGGACCATGTCCTGCCGCAACAGCTGGGTCACCCGATCCACGCCGCGCTCGCCCCCTGCCATCAGCCCGTACAGGTAGGCGCGGCCGACCAGGCACGCCCGTGCGCCGAGGGCGACTGCCGCGATGACGTCGGCCCCGCTTCTGACGCCTCCGTCCATGAGGACTTCCGCGTTGCCGCCAACCGCCTCCAGGATCGAGGGCAGCTGCTCGAGCGGTATCGGCGCTCGATCGAGTTGCCTTCCGCCATGATTCGAGACGATGACGCCGTCGACACCCCGATCCACGACGGCTTTGGCGTCAGATGCGGTTTGGATTCCCTTGACGACGAGCGATCGCGGCCACTCAGCTCGAAGCCAGTCGACGTCATCGAGCGTCAGGGCAGGGTTGAACATTCGGTCGACGAGTTCGGCTACCGTGCCGTGAAATCCAGGCGGGGTCGCGAACTTGAGGGGCTCTGTCGTCAGCAGGTTGAACCACCAACCTGGATGCATTGCGATGTCGACAATGGTCCTCGGTCGGAGGGCTGGTGGGATCGTGAACCCGCTTCGAACATCGCGGAGGCGCGCTCCGCCGACCGGAGTGTCCGCCGTGAGGACAAGGGTCGAGTAGCCGGCGGCTCGAACCCTCGCCACGAGTTCGCGGCTGACGGCCCTGTCTCGCCACGAGTAGAGCTGGAACCAGTTGTCACCCTCCGGAACGGCCGCGATCAGGTCTTCGGGAGACGTCGTGCCGACGGTCGAGAGCGCGTATGGGATCTCGGCGCGCTGCGCCGCACGGGCCACGGCTCGCTCGCCCTCGTGGTGCATCAGTCGGGTGAAGCCGGTCGGGCCGAATACGAGCGGCATGGATGAGGGCCGGCCAAGGATGGTCGTTGCGGTGCTCGCCATCGACACGTCCTTGAGGACAGAGGGGGCGAACTCGACGGCCTCGAACGCGGCCCGGTTTCGCCGCAGACTGACCTCATCTCCAGCGCCGCCGTCGACGTAGTCGAAGACCGCGCGGGGCGTGTGCCGGCGCGCTTGGGTGCGGAGGTCGGCGATGTCGGCTGCTCGCGCCAGCCGACGATCGACCGGCGAGCCGCGGACCGGCGCGAGCTGGAGGTACGGCCGCACATCGGACCAGCGAGGGATTCGGCGCATGGTCGTGGCTGTCCCGGTCCTAGCTGGCGCCGATGACGAGCCAAGATGTGCGCGGCGTGCGCTCGTACAGCCGCCACTGGTCCGCGTCGACGCCCGGAGCCCCGACGTCCTGCGTCGCGACGTCCATCATGAGGTCTCCGGGCGCACAGCCACGGGGCCTTGCGCTGAGACCGTCACGAGCGCCTCGGCCTGGATGCCGAACGGGATGCCGGCCACCGTGAGCTCCGCGCCGATCCGCGCGCGCCTGACCGGGGTAGCGTCTGGCCGGATGCTGAACTCCACGATCTGGGTCGCGTTCGGCGGCAGCTGGACCGTTCGACTCGGTGGCGTCGCAGCCCAGCCCGATGGCGCGACGATGCGCACGACGGCGTCCTCGGCGGAGCCGAATGGATTCATCACGCTCACCTCGATGGCCAGGTCCTCGGACGCGGCGATCTCGGACCGGTAGGGCTCGATCCGTGCGCCCACGCCTTCGGCACCGAAATCGACTTCCTCGAGCGGGAGCAAGGAGCGAAGCAGTGACGAGAGCTCCCTCCCCGTGTCGAGGTTGTGGTCGAGCACCTCCGCGTCGACGGATTGCGGTGGCCAGTGGCCACTGATGATCAGGTCGGGAGCGAGGCGCTGATAGAGCTCGCCACTCTGAATGTAGTCGTCGAGCCTAAACCGGCTCTTGTAGTTGAACCCGCGGAACTCGCTCTGCCTGTCCGAGGAGTAGCCGAAGTCCTCTTGATCGCCGGTCGCGATGACGCGCCGGCCGTCGACATGCATCTCATAGGCCGCGGCATACAACGTGTGGCCAGGCAGCTCGTGCGACGTGATCTCATATTCCCGCCAGCGCACCGGCTCGCCGAAGGC
The DNA here is from genome assembly GCA_963746075.1 of uncultured Chloroflexia bacterium. Classification (GTDB taxonomy): domain Bacteria; phylum Chloroflexota; class Limnocylindria; order Limnocylindrales; family CSP1-4; genus CF-46. The sequence continues at coordinate 97,548 of CAVUZY010000004.1, read as the reverse complement.
CAGCTCCCGGTCGACGCCGATCGGGTCATACCAGATACAGGGGAGATCGAACCGCAGGGGCTCCTGGAAGATCCGCGTCATGTTCTGCGGACTCCAGACCTGGGTGCCTTCGACCTCGCGCAGGAGGTTAAACCCCGCGACGTGGTCGTCGTGGTAATGGCTCGGCAACACGACCTCGACACGGTCGATCCCGTGCATGCGCTTCAACGCTGGGATCGTCTCCAGCCATGGTCGGCGCGCGGACCGATGCGTGGTGATCATCTGCTCGAACGGGGGCAGAAAGGGTCCGAAGTCATAGCCGTAGTCGATGAGCAGCGCAACCCCGTCGTCTGACAACAGCGCGTACGAATTCGCGAGACCCGTGGCGTTCCAGAGCAGGTGGGGCGTGATCTCGACGAACGGATCCGACCGAAGCTCGGCAACCTGGTACTCAGGCATCCGAGTGTTGACGAGCGCCTGGAGCCGTGCGTTCAGCAGATGGATCGCCGCCTTCGGGTCCTCGATCGTCTCACCATGGGCGGGCAGCAGGACCGCCGGACCGAGTTCGAGTACGTCGAGGCCGGACAGGATCGTGGACACGATGCCGTTCCACCCGTTGTAGGCCCACTGCGTCGACGCGAGGGAGTGAACCTTGCCGGGGGCCGCGATCAAGTCTCCGGTGAACGCCACGCGACCGCCGTCGACCTCCGCGACATAGCTGACGGACCCGGGCGTATGCCCGGGCGTCGGGATCGCCAGCATCTCGACCTCGCCGTAGCGCCGCCGTCCGTATTCCTGGACCGTGCCGGCGATCTCGATCGAGTTGAAGAGCGAGAACCGATCGTCTCGGACGTCGTAGTAGTTATCGAGCGGTCTGTCCTGCCAGTACTGGTCGACGCCTGCGAACAGATCGCGTTCGACCGGCGGCACCCAGACCCGTGCCCCTGCGCTCACAGCCTCGCGCAGGCCGTGCGCCACATCGCGATGGTGATGCGTCATGACCACGTCGGTGACCGCGTCGATCCCCAGGTCGGCCAACCTGGACAGGATCGTCCCGTCGCCGAAGTCGACGCACGTCGCGGTGCGTCCCGACTTGATCAGGTAGCTGTTCGCGGTATCGCGCTGACGAAAGAGGTTGGCGGTGATCTGTTCGAGCCCTTGGGTCGTGTAGCTCACGCAGCCTCTCGCATGTCGATCGGACCCCGCCGACGACCTGGCATCGGGGCGTCATCCTTGCACGATGGTAAGCATCGAATCTATGCGCCGCGACGACTCGATGTCAACAATGTGGTCCAACCAATATACGGGGTCGGCCCTACAATGTCGTCATGACGTGAAGGACCTGCTCGACCTAGGATTCGTCGACGCGGGGTTGTTGGACCACGGACGACGCGGCGCCTCGAACCGCGGTGACGTCGCGCCCGCACGGAGAACCGCCGGATGACCACGATCGTCGCGAATGTCCCGCTCGGCACGCCACCGGCTTGGGCGATCCTGGAACGTGACCTATTCGACCTGCTGGCGCAGGCGTCGCTGGCATTCGAAGCACGCTTCTGTCGGTCCGATGGCAGCCTGATCTGGCGATCCACCCTGCGTGACTCGAACGGACGTCCTGGACGGTCGTCACGCCGGAGTCCCGACCGTGATGGCGGGGACGACTTCTACGAACCGTTCCGGGCGTGGCCCCTTGCCTATGCCCTCGGCGGAAGCCCCGATCTGTTGGACCGAAGCCGTCAGCATTGGAACGGCGTCACCCGTCAGTTGGACGCGCTCGGGCTCCTGGAACAGGAGTACTGCGTCGCCTACGACTGGTACCACCAATCCGAAGGCAACGCGATGTTCCAGTTCCTGGCCGTCGCCGATCCAACGGATTCAGCGACGGGCCTACGCGCGGAGCGCTTTGCCGGGTTCCTGCTGAACGAAGGCGTCCCGGAGCCGATCTTCGACAAGGCCCATCAGATCTTTCGCGCACCACACGTCGGGAGCGGCGGCCCGCGAAGCGGCATCAACGGGGGCCGTTCCGTCTGGTGGGATCCGATGGATGACCAGATGTTCTCGCCGCTGCCGTTCGACGATGTGCCAGGTGTCCGGACCTTCGACGACATGCTCGACCCGGTCCTTGGTGCCCGTATGGCGGCCGCGATGGAGGACCGGATGGGTCGCGGGGACGCCGTCGTCAACCTGACTGCGACGTCGTTGGCGACGACGGCATACCTCCTCACGGGGGCAGAGAAGTTCCGTCGATGGGTCCTGGACTACGTCGAGGGCTGGATCGAGCGATCCAAGGCGTTCGAGGGCGTCGTCCCGGACAACGTGGGTCTCGGCGGAGATGTCGGCGAGTATGTCGGGGGCCGTTGGTATGGAGCCAACTATGGCTGGACGTGGCCCTTCGGCTACTTCAGCGTGTCGCTGGCGGTGACGGTTGCCAGCCAGAACGCGTTCCTCTTGAGCGGCGATCCGCGATACCTGGATTTCGCACGACGCTTGATCGACGCATCGTTCGACCGAGGCAGGAGCGCAGGCCCGCCGCACGAGTCCGCGAAGCTCGAGTTCTTCTCGTTGGCAAATGAATTCGGCGCCCTGCGCGGGAAAGAGCAGATGTGGCTCATCCCGTACCGATACTCGGACTCCGGCTGGTTCGATTGGCATCCGATGACCCTCGCCTATCCGACCGCGCTGTGGGCAGCGGCCGGATTCGAGGAGGATCGAGCTCGCGCGGATCGCATCACCGCAGCGAGCGACCTAGATCCCGGCCGGGTGATCTCCACCTTCACTCGAGACGACAACGGGCATGAGCGCCCGTGGCTGGAGTTCCTGTCCGGCCGGAACGCTGGATACCCTGAGCAGATCCTCCTGGTCGCGCACGACCAAGTACGGCAGCGCATGGACCGGATCGAGGGTGATGACGTCGACCTCGAGGCCACCGACGTCGACGACTGGCAGTTGTTCAATCCGGTGACCGTCGAGGCGCTGTGCCAGCTCACGCTTGGCGCGCCCGCCCCGATCTACAACGGTGGGCTGCTCTTCGCCCCCCTGTTCTACGACGACCCGGACGGCCGGCGAGCGGGACTCCCGCCGGGCGTCGCAGCCCTCGTGCGACGGGTCGAGCATGGGAGCATCGAGCTCGAGCTTGTCAACCTGGAGGCACACCCGCGCCGTGTCCGGGTCCGGGCCGGTGCGTACTCGGAGCATCGCTTCACGACGGCGGCGTTCGAGCGCCGCGTGAGCGAGTACCCCGGCGGACGGGCGTACCGAGGCAGCATCTGGTACGGGCGGGAGCCGATGCGGCTTGTCGACGACACGGTGGAGATCGACAACTCCCATGTCCAGATCGTGCTGGATCCCCATTCGCGCATCCACATCACCCTTGGCCTGCGTCGGAATGTCGGATCACCCTCGCTCCGTCCTCCGGAGCCCAGCCCTCAAGGAGCCTCGTTCTCGCTCGATGCCGGGCCTGGAGGTGATCCCGGCTGAGCGGGTGTGACCATGCCACCGAAGTACGGGCTTTCGCGCCGCGAATAGGAATCCGTGAACGACCGCGGGTAGGTGGCGTCGGGCTCGCTGACCTCGGTCAAGCGGTCCCGAGCCTCGGGCGGCAGGACGGCATCCGTCACGGCGAGGAGATCTGCGAGTTGGTCGTCGTCGCGGGGGCCGAGAAGCACGACATCGGCGCCGCCCGTATCCAAGAGCCAGCGCGAGGCCACGACCGAAGGAGACAGGCCGAGCTCGTCGGCGATCGCAGCGACGGCTTCGACGATGCTCCAGCCTCTGGTGGTGGCCAAGCCCGCCCAGGTCCGATCAGGGAGCAGCCCTTCAGGCGAGAACCGAGCGCTCGTGTCGCCGCGAGACGAACGGCGGCGGTAGCCACCGGAAAGGAACCCCTGAGCGATGGCCCCGTACGCGATGACCGCCACGCCGACCTGACGGCAGGCGGGGACCACGCTGTTCTCGATCCGGCGGTCGATCAGGTTGTACCAGAGCTGATTCGAGACGATCGCCGGCCGGCTCAGGTTGGCCGCCTTCCATGCTCCGTCCACGACCTGCCATCCGTCCCAGTTGCTGACCCCGATCGAGCGGATCTTTCCCTCCCTGACCAGATCGGACAACGCACCGAGCGTGTCCTCTACGGGAACGTAGGGATCCCAGAGATGGCACTGATACAAATCGATCCAGTCCGTTTGCAGTCGCCGGAGGCTCGCGTCGACGGCCCCCCGGATCCGGCTCGGGGAGAGACCGACCTCGTCATGCCCGGGGTCGCGCTTGGAGGCCTGGCCGACCTTCGACGCGAGGAACACGCGGGATCGGCGGCCACGCAAGACCTCGCCGAGGAGAGCCTCACTGGCTCCGGGACCTCGTTGCCCTGATCCGGCGCTCTCGCGCCCGTAGATGTCCGCCGTGTCCACCAGTGTTCCGCCGTTCGCCAGAAAACGGTCGACAAGTCGGGCGGCCTGCTCCCGATCGACCCGCGTTCCGAACTGCGCTGTGCCAAGGCCCAGCCGGGATACGTTCGGGCCTTGCGGGCCAAGCCTGCACTCGTCCACGCCTCAGGATCCGGTCGAGCGCGCCGGACGGGCACCATCGAAACGACTGGCCGGGCCAACCATCATTGAGATGATTTGTCGGCTCATCTCGTCGTAGTCCCTGGTGTTCTCGAGCTCCCCGACGATCGCCCCCTTCTCGAAGACCAAGATCCGGTCCGCGAGGCGAATCATCTCCGGCATGTCCGACGAGATCAGGACGATCGAGGTTCCGTCTTCCGCGAGCCGATAGATGATCTCGTGGATCTCGGACTTCGTCCCGACATCAATCCCAACCGTGGGCTCGTCAATGAACAGGATCTCAGACTTCGACGCGAGCCACTTCGCCAAGCTGACCTTCTGTTTGTTGCCGCCGCTAAGGGTGCCGACGAGTTGGGCGACGCTGTGTGTGCGGATGTGGAGCGATTCCCGGAAGCCCTCGGCCAGGCGTCGCTCGTCGCTTGGCCACAGGAGGTGGAACCGTCGACGGAGGCGATCCCAGACGGGAACCGCGATGTTCCGCGCCACGGAGTGGATCAGCAGCAGGCCTTCCTGCTGGCGATTCTCGGTGACATAGCCGATGCGCCACCGACGCTGCGCGTCGGAAATTGACTTGATGCGCGCTCGCTTGCCGTTGACGGTCACCGTTCCGCCTGGAACATTGTCCGCGCCGATGACTGAGCGAGCCAGCTCCGTTCGGCCAGCGCCCACGAGCCCGTACCATCCAAGGATCTCTCCTCGGCGGAGGGAGAAGGATGCGCCCCGCGCCGACATCTCGCTCGGTTGATCGACCACCTCGAGGACCGGCTCTCGATCGTCGAGTCGGCGGCTTGGCAACGCATCCCAGAGATGGGTGCGACCGATCATCAGCTCGATCAGCTTTTCGCGTTCGAGGCCGGCCACGGGAAGCTTGGGACCAGCGTTCCGCCCGTCGCGGAGGACGCTGACCGAGTCGCAGACGTCGAACACCTCCTCCAACTTGTGGGATACGTAGAGGATGGAGACACCGTGATCGCGCAGGGATCGGATCGTGTCGAGCAGGACCGAGGCTTCACGGAGGGAGATCGATGCCGTGGGCTCGTCCAGAAGCAGGATCTTGGCGTTGGCCGAGAGAGCCCTCGCGATCTCGACGAGTTGCTGCTGCGCGACGCTGAGGAGGCCCATGCTCATGGACGGGGGAAGTCGCAGCCCCACCATGTCCATGAACGGCACGGCTTCGGCGTGGATCTTGCGGCGATCCACCCATCCCCTAGCGCTTCCAAGGACGCGCTCGAGGAGGACGTTTTCGCCCACGGTGAACGTGGGAATGAGGTTTCTCTCCTGATGGACGACCCCGATCCCGAGCCGTAATGCCTGTCGAGGGCTGCGGACGTCCATGACGCGTCCGCCCAGAACGTAGGAGCCGGAATCTGGGCGTTCGACGCCCGCAATGATCTTGATCAACGTGCTTTTGCCTGCGCCGTTTTCGCCGAGGAGCGCGTGGACTTCGCCGGACAGCAAGGAGATCGATACGTCGTCGAGGGCTCGGACGCCGGGGTACACCTTCGTGACGCCTTCGAGCGTGAGCAATGGCGAACCGCGCGGTGTCCCCGGTCGGCGGGCCTCGGTGGGGGCTGTCAAGTTGTCCGCCTTTGACGGCGCTGGGCAGCTTCGGAGCTGACCTGGCGGATCCGATCGCTTGCCGCTGCCAGGAGGATGACGAGTCCGAATAGAAGCTGCACGTAGGAGACGTCGATGTTCCAATGGACGAAGCCATTCAACAGCACGCAGAAGAGAATGGCAGCCAACAGCGTCCCGAGGACGGACACGTACCCACCCGCCAAACGCGCGCCACCGATGATGGGGGCCGCGAACGACACGAGCAGCCAGTCGCTCCCAATTGTCGGATCGGCGTCGCCGAGGCGGGCGATGAGGAGGACCGAGGCGATCGAGGCTAGGAGGCCCGAGAGGGCGAACAGGGCGATCTGCAGCTGGCCAAGCGGAACGCCGTTCAGCTCGGTTGCTCGGGGGTTCGCTCCGAATGCAAGCACCTGTCGCCCAAACGACCCGTACTTAAACACAAGGCCCATCGCCAAGGTCACCAGGAGCGTTACGACGAAAATGAGCGACAGGCCAGCGACACTGGCATTGCCGAATGCCCGAAAGTCCACGGGAAGCGAGTAGTACGGAACGGATTTGGTCAGGCTCAGCGCGATCGACGTAATGATGCTGCCGGCGGCGAGCGTGACAATGAAGGACGAGATCTTGAATCGGGCGATGACGGCGCCGCACAACGCGCCGGATGTCGTGCCCACGGCGAGACCGGCGAGCACCGCAAGCGCCGGGGGAACGCCGAAGCTGTTCATCAGGCCACCGCAAACGGCCGCAACGAGTCCTCCTATCGCGCCCACAGCGAGGTTTAGTCCGCCGGCGGCGACTACCACCATCTGCGCAAGCGCGACGAGGATCGTGATCGCGGCCGCGCGTGCGATCACCCCCAGGTTCTCGCCGGTGACGAAGGACGAGGTGGAGAGGGTCAAGAGCACCACGAGCACGAGCACTCCGGCCGCAGCCGGCACGGGGCCGGCGATCGCCCAGCCCGGGATCGTCAGCCTCACCCTTTTTGACGGAGTGTCATCGGCAACGTCATCCGGTGATGCGCTGGTTGTCATCGGGTTCGCGAGCTGAGCAATCGGATGCGCAGCTGTGCGATCGCGACGGCACCGAGGACGATCAGGCCGAGACCGGCCTGATACAGATACTGGCTGATACCCGCGATCACGAGTGCATTCGCGATCAATGCGAGCAACGCCGCACCGAGGATCGTCCCGACGATCGATACCCTGCCGCCGGTGAGGATCGTGCCGCCGAGAACGGGCGCGGCGAACGAAGTCAGGAGCCAGTCCGCGCCGATCGCGGGCGAACCAACCGCGAGACGGCTTACGACCAGGACGGCGGCGACCCCGCCGAGGGCGCCGCTGAGCGAATGGGCGATGACGACCGTCCGATCCACGGGAACTGCTGAGAAGCGCGCGACGAGTGGGCTTGCCCCCGTTGCGAGGAGGTGCCGTCCAAGAACCGTGCGCTGAACAAGAACCCAGACGAGTCCACAGGTCACGAGCGAGAGGATGAAGACGTTGGGGATCGGGCCGAATCCTCCCGTCCGATCTGCGGCAAGACGCTGCCGATGTGTTGGTAGCGCTCGTTTCCCAATGTGACGAACATCAGACCGGTGTACGCGGCAGCCAGGCCAAGCGTGACGATGAATGCGTTTAAGCGAAGCCACGCAATCAGCAATCCTTGGAAAAACCCAAGGAGCGCGGCGAACGCGATCGCAACGACCACCGCGAGCGTCCAATCGAGGCCGGCGACCTGGAGGAGCCAGGCGACGAGCATCCCGGCGAACGCACCGATCGATGGCAGTGCGAGATTGAATTGGCCGATGGTCAGCACGCTGAGCTGGGCCAGTCCGACCACGGCGGACACGCCGATGGTGACCAGCAGGGCATCGATGTTAAATGGCCGGCTGAAGCCGGGAAAGACGACGGTCAAGATCGCGACGAGAAGCACGACCGGAACCGCGATCGCGATCAACTCGGAGCCGAAGAATCCGAGAAGCGCTCGTCGGATCACGGAAAGCGGGGGACCGTTTCGATCCTCGCCCGGTGCGTGGCCAGAGCTCAGAACGGGCTGGCGATTGCCTGACATGAACCCCGCTTTCGACCGACAGGGCCAGAAGTCGTCGACACGGCGCGAGGAGGAGTCGCGCCGTGTCGACCTGGCGCCGTGCGGGACGCCACCAAACTCGCGCCCTAGGAGCCGGCGCAGGACCAGCTGCTCTTCCAGGTGTTCGCCAGTTCCTTGGCTTGGTCGATCTGGCCCTGGGCGATCGTATCGACCTTGTCTGCCGTGATGGTCTGATAATTGTTCGGATAGATGAAATCGCCGGTCCACTTGCAACCGTCGTTGGTTAGCTTCAACGCATCGGCAGCGAGGTACGCAAGCATGTACGGATTGGAGATGCGGGAAGCGAGGACGTAGCCGGCCTTCACCGCCGCTAGAACCGCCGGGTCATCGTCGACGAGCACGGCCTTGATCCGCTGCTCCTTGCGCTGCGTGAAGGTGTTGGCGATGACGACGGACGTCTGATAGCCGCCCGACACGATGCCGTCAAGCTTCTCGCCCTGGGCGGCGAGGAGGGAATTCACCGCATTCTGCCCGGCCTCCGGAGCGTCAGCATCGGTGATGCGCTGGAGCAGCTTGCAGCCGGGCATCTCAGCCAGTGCCTTGTCGACACCGGCAATCCGCGCAGCGGTGTTCTTGTCGGCGAGCTGGCCATCGAAGTGAACGATGTTTCCACTCCCCCCGATCGTCTGGCACACAAGCTTCGTGGCTTCATACGCGGAGTCGCCGAGGGCGTTGTTGATGCACATGACGGCGCCGCTGCCATCCAGCTCGGCGCAGGCACCCACGCCTACCACTGGAATTCCCGACGCGACAATGCGCTTGACGGTCTCCGTCCCGGCCACCGCATCGACGGGCTGGACCGCGATTCCGTTAACGCCCTTCGCGATGAAGCTATTGAGGATCGCGTCTTGCTCCACCTGGTCGAACTTTTGCGGTGAGCCGACTTCGACCTTCACCCCAAAGTCCGCGGCCGCATCTTTCGCAGCCTGCGGCCACGAAGCGTAATACGGCGCGACGACTGCCTGGATGATCGCGAAGTCGCCCGGCGCCGCCGAACTCGTCGGGCTGACCGGCGCGGACGCACCCGCGCTGGTGGGCGCCAGGCTGGCAGGCGCTTGACTGGCGCCGCTACTGCCGCAGGCTGTCGCGATCAACCCGATGGCGGCGAGAACGACAACTGATCGAATGGACCGCCGAGCCGGAATTGTAGGCATGTTCGTCCTCCTGGTTCGACTACGTATGGACGTAGATGCGGGCACCCACGGCGCGCATTCCTACTCGGATCCCTAAGGCCCGAACCATAGGAGGGCCAAACGGGCCTGTCAATAGATTGGTTGGGCCATTCCTGTGTTCCGGCAGAGAGTTCCGGACACCATCCGTGCAAAGCGCCGACGGGCACCGCATGTCGTCACCATTGGTCCATCCAATCCGCGCGTACGATGGGCCTCCCTCCAGGTCTCACGTCGCCGGTCGGCGATCACGGGACGTCGCAGACCTCGCTGATCAAGCGCCATTTCGTCCCGGGCGTTGCCCCTGGCTGATCCTGGAGCAGCGCATCCATGACCCCTTGCCACTCGAGCGTTCGCGGGCTGGAGAGCGATTCCGCGTACCGTGCCAGGTCGAACGTGTCGTCAGCGTCGATCACCATGAACAACCGGCGTTCGTCCCGGAAGATCGTCGTCCTGGTCGCACCTGCGGCACGACCGTCGGCGACGACTTCCGGCCAGACGCTCGCGTGGTATCGATCGTACGTTGCGGCGGCGTCCGCATCGTCAATCAGTCGCGCCGTCAAACCGAGCCGTCGATGACCGTCAGCTTGGGTCACGGTCTACCTCCTCGCGCCATCACGATGGGTCCCCGGGCGGGCTGGCGGGGCGCCTGCCCGATGGCCGTGCGCTCCCGGCCTGCTCAGGTGCCTCGAACACGACACACGATGGGCAGGTCGTCGGACGGGTGATCCGCCACGGATCACGGTCACTGTAGTGTATTGGTTGGACCAACTCGTTGACATCCGCACGGGCGGCCGATACGCTCGGACCGCGCCCGCGGCTTTGGCCCTACCACATGGGCTGCCTGGCATCGGGACCCGCGGAACGCCCGGCTCACGGGTCTGTTCAACGGCTTCGGCGAGAGGGCTCGTGAGGTGCTCCCGCGGACGTCCGTTTGGTAACCGACATTGAATCGCGAGGCATGCCGCCAAGATGAAGCTCGCTTCGATCCAGGTCGATGGGACTGAGCGTCTCGGGATCGTCTTCGACACCGAGGTCGTGCCTGCCCGGTCCCTGGGACCCGAGATGCCCGACACGATGGCCGAACTGTTGGCGATGGGGCCCGTCGGGGTGGAGCGACTCTCGACGGCGGCCGCGAGCGTCTCCCGCGTCGACGGTGCAGGAATCCCGATTGAGGAGGCCGAGTACCTGCCGCCGGTGTCGGATCCGTCCAAGATCATCGCCATTGGGCTCAACTATCGCGATCACGCGACCGAAGCCGGGCTCGATGCTCCGATCGAACCATTGGTCTTCGCGAAGTTTCCAAGCTCCCTGCTTGCCGCGGGTCGACCGATCCGGTGGGACCCAGCGCTGGCAACGGTCGTCGACTTCGAGGCGGAGTTGGCCGTGATCATCGGTTCGCAGGCCCGCGACGTCACCGTGGAGAATGCCCTCACCCACGTCCTGGGCTACGCGTGCTGCAACGACGTGTCGGCGCGGGACTTGCAGTTCGGTGACGGGCAGTGGGTGCGCGGCAAGTCGCTGGACACGTTCTTTCCAATCGGGCCATACCTCATCACGACCGATGAAATCCCAGATCCGCAGGACCTCGCCATCCGCTGCTACGTGGACGAACACCTCCTCCAGGACTCCAATACCTCGAAGATGTTCTTCGGCGTAGCGGAAATCATCAGCCACTTGTCGAAGTACTTCACCCTTTACCCCGGAGACATCATCGCGACGGGAACTCCGGCTGGCGTGGGCTATTTCCGCAAGCCACAGGTCCTGCTGGGGCCAGGGTCCGAAGTCGTGGTGGAGATCGAGGGTCTGGGTCGACTATCCAACCCATGCGTGCCCCTGGTGCCCGTCGCGTAAGGCTCCGTGCGAGGGCCGCTGGAGGGGACGTATTCGCGCTGACGCGTGAGGTGGAGAGGATCAGATGCAGTCGCAAGCGCAGCGCGAGCCGATGCCTGAATTGGACGCGCTCAAGCTCTTCGAGACATGCTCCAATCGAGGTCGTTGGGGAGATGACGATCAGCGGGGCACGCTCAACCTGATCTCGGCAGAGAAGCGAATCAGATCTGCGCAGCTGGTCAGCCACGGCGTCGTTGTCCCCATCGGCCGCAGCATCGATACGGTGCCGAGCGCCAAGAACTACCTCCCGGCGACTCATCGGATGCTCGACCTTGGCAACGAGGCGGCAATCGGCTGCGTCGATACGTTCGAGATCGCGCCGCATGGTTTCGCGGTTACCCACCTCGACGCGATCGGGCACGTGTTCTTCGATGGATCGATGTACAACGGACGCAGCCCGTCCGAGAAGGCTAGGACCGATGGGCTCCATTGGGCGTCCATCAGCGCACTCGCGGGCGGGATCTTCACGCGTGGGGTCCTGCTCGACATCGCGGCGGTTCGCGGCACAGCCTGGCTGGACGAGGACGAATACATCTGGCCAGAGGATCTCGACGAGGCCGAGCGGCGAGCCGGCGTGGCCGTTGAAGCCGGTGATGTGATCTTTGTCCATACAGGGCTCGAGGCACGAGAGCGCGCTCTCGGAATGGAGGATCCGAGCCGCCGCGCCGGACTGTCCGCAGACTGCGTCCCATGGCTGTTCGAGCGAGACATCGCCGCTTACTCGGGTGACTGCATCGAGCGGCTCCCGCACCCCTACTCGCGCCTGATCTCCCCCCTGCACATGGTCGGGATGGTCGCGATGGGGCTCGTGATGCTCGACTCCCCGCGGACCGAACCGATCGTCAACGCGTGTGCCACGTTCGGTCGGTCGGAGTTCCTGGTCACGTGCGCTCCATGGGCCGCCCCACTCGGAACCGGGTCTCCTGTCAACCCGCTCTGCATCTTCTGAGCGCGAAATGAGACCTGCGAAGCCATCAGGACCGGATCCCCAGGAACAGGCCCCGGTGACGCCGCGACCGGCCGTCATGAGAGCGGCGAGAGGAGGGCTTTGATGGCGACCAGCGGATCGGGTGCGACAGGTGGGCGGTCGGTCCTTGTCGTGGGCGGGACCGGCGGGCTGGGTACGTCCATGGTCGAGGAGTTGCTCGCGCGCGGGCATCGAGTCGCGGTCACGACGCACGCTGCGTCTGGGCTCGCCGACGTCCAGGACCTGATCGACGCGGAGCGGATCCAGGCGATCGTCGCGGACGTCCGTGTTCGCTCCGAGCTCGAGGCGGCGGCCGGTGCGTTGTTGGCAGCCGGATTCGAGCCGGACAGCATCATCGCCAATGCGGGCACGGTGGCCAGAGACCTGGCACTCGACGTTCCGGATGCCGACATCCGTCGTGTCCTTGATACGAACCTGTACGGCACGTTGGTCTCGCTCCAGGTGTTCGCACCCACGGCGCTTGCAACGGGTCGGGCACGCGTCGTGATCACGAGCTCCGTGACGGCCATCCACGCGACGCCGCGGCGATCGGCGTACATCGCGTCTAAGGCTGGCTTGCTCGGACTCACCCGGGCCCTGGCCCTGGAATGGGGTCCGATGGGGGCTACCGTGAACGCTATCGCGCCAGGATTGATCCGGACGCCGCTCACGGCGGACTACTTCGCGCGATTCCCGGACAAAGGGGCGGCCGCCGTCGCCGCGACCCCGCTCGGACGCCTTGGCGAGCCCGCGGACGTCGCGCGCGCGGCCTGTTTCCTGCTTTCGGACGATGCCTCCTTCATCTCCGGTCAGGTCATCGTCGTGGACGGTGGATTGTCGGCCGGCAGCGATGCCTGGTGATTGCTAGCTGGACTCCCGCGCCGGAACGATCTCTCGCGCCGCATCCTCGAGCCGAGCGACGTGGCGGGTCATGGCTGCCTCAGCCCGGAACGGGTCTCGCGCTTCGATCGCCTTCACCAGCGCCGAAAGCTCAAGTCGCGACAAGGGAGGCGTCGTCGGCATGGAGGACGTGACCAGCCGGGCGCGGTGGGCAGCCCCGGCAACGCTCCTGAGAACGGCCGCCATCAGTGGATTGCCGCTGGCGACTGCAACCGCATGGTGGATGGCTTCGTCAAGCTCGATCATCGACTGCATGTCGGAGCGCTCATAGCTCGCGTCGTACTCGCCCATGAGATCCCGCAGGGCGTCGAGTCGCGCCGGCGAAATCCGCACCGCCGCCATCGCCGCACTGACCGGCTCCAGGATCCTCCTGAATTCGTACAGGTGGATGCTTGAATCCGGGTCCACCAGAAGGGCGAAGTCGAGTGGGGCCATGAGCCGTTCGGAGTTGAGGGATGACACGAATGTGCCGGCCCCTTGTCGGGCGTGGACGATATTCAGGGCTGCCAGCTCACTGATCGCCTCCCGGACCGCCCCCCGAGAGACGCCCAATAGCGTGGCCAGCTCTCGCTCAGGCGGTAGCTTGTCTCCGGGCTGATACTCGCCGCTCACGATCAGCTCGCGGATCTGCGCTGCCGATTCGGGTGCGCCGCGCGACGTCGGATGATCTCGCGCCACCTCGCCGCCGACCGAAACCGAATTGCTGGTCATCCAAAACCTTCACTGGAAGATCGATCCGGATCGGGATAGGTCGGGCCAATCGTCCGACATCGAACGCTTAGCGGCTCACTCTACGCTTCGACGGTGCTTGATTGGTAGGTCCTCTTTGGAGTATTCTCGCATGCGGACGGACCACCTTCCTACGTCGGACTCGGGGCCAACCTTGGGCCAATAAACGACGGAGCTCAATACGATGTCAAGTCCAAAGAACGGTAGAGGTCGTCTAGCCGACCCGGTCGACCCGCCTGGGCGACCAACGGATCTCGACCTACTCCGCATGATGGTTCGGATCCGAGTCTTCGAGGAGCAGGTCCTCACGGACTACAGCGCCGGCAAGATGCCCGGGTTCACGCACTCCTACATCGGCCAGGAGGCCGTGGCGGTCGGGGCCTGCGGCGCCCTGCGTCGCACCGACTGGATTACGTCGACTCACCGCGGTCATGGGCACGCGATCGCCAAGGGCGTCGCGCTTCGTCCGATGATGGCCGAACTGTACGGCAAGGCCACTGGCGTTTGTCGCGGGCGCGGCGGGTCGATGCATATCGCCGACTTCTCCCTGGGCATGCTCGGCGCGAACGGGATCGTCGGCGGCGGTTTCGGGTTGGCGGTCGGCGCGGCGATGAGTTCGCGACATCTCGGGACCGATGCGGTGGCGCTGTCCTTCTTCGGCGATGGGGGCATCAATAAGGGCACGTTCCACGAGAGCATGAATTTCGCGGCGGTCGAACGCCTGCCCGTCATCTTCCTGTGTGAGAACAATCGATTCGCCCAGTACACGGCGATCGAGCGGACGACGGCCGGATCCGCCCTCGAGGACCGTGCCTTCGGCTACGGCATCCCCGGGATCGCAGTCGACGGCAATGACGTTCGAGCAGTCCTCGCGGCGACGACGGCCGCCGTCGAACGAGCGAGGGCCGGCGACGGTCCAACGCTGATGATCGCGGACACCTATCGATTTCAGGGCCACTCCGTGGGCGATCCCGAGGCATACCGAACCAAGGACGACGTTGCCGAGCAGAAGGCCCTCGATCCGATCCCGCGCTTCGAGGAACGCTTGCTCGCCGAGGGTCGCGCCACGAAGGATCAGATCGAGTCGATCTGGTCGGATGCGCGCGCCGAGACGAACGACGCGACGGAATTCGCTCTCGGCAGTCCCGCTGCCGGACCCATCGACGGCCGCCGATGACCTGTATGCCGATACGGCTGCGGATTGGAGCGCAAGGTAGCTATGCCATTGGTGAGCTTCGGTCAGGCGACGAATGACGCGATGGGCGTCGTGATGCGGCTTGACCCGCATGTCGTCTGTCTCGGCCTGGACATCCGATGGGGCGGTTCCTTCGGCCAATTTCGAGGGCTCTATGAGGAGTTCCCGGATCGGATCATCGACATGCCGATTTCGGAGGCCTTGATGGTTGGCGCTGCGGTCGGAGCTGCGGCGACAGGAATGCGACCTGTCATCTCCATGAGCTTCGTCGAATTCACGATGGGCGCGATGGACGAATTGATCAATCAAGCGGCCAAGCTGCGCTACATGTTCGGCGGCCAGGCTCGCGTCCCGTTGGTCCTTCGCTGCGCCGACGGGATCATCCGGTCGGCTGCTGCGCAACACTCGGAATCGCTCGAAGCCCTGTTTGCCCACATCCCCGGCCTCAAGGTCGTGGCGCCATCGAACGCATATGACGCGAAGGGGCTCCTGATCGCGTCCATCGCCGACGACAATCCCGTCATCTTCCTCGAGAACAAGCGGGTGCAGCCCCGCAAGGCAGACGTCCCGGAGGGCTTCTATGAGGTTCCGCTAGGCGTCGCTAAAGTGACTCGAGAGGGCCGAGACATCACCATCGTGAGCTACTCGATGCAGGCACTCAACGCCCTCGAGGCGGCCAAGCGCCTGGCCGAGGAGGGCATCGATGTGGAGGTGATCGACCTTCGGACCATCGTCCCCCTCGACATGGAGACCGTCGAGGCTTCCGTTCGTAAAACCGGCCTGGCCGTCGTCTGTCACGAAGCCTGGCGATTCGGTGGATTCGGTGCGGAGGTGGCATCGCAGATCCACGAGCGTCTCTTTCGGGAACTCCGGGCACCAGTGACCAGGGTGGGAGCCGCTCAGTCGCATATCCCGTTCTCCCCTCCCCTGGAGAACGCCGTCGTCCCTTCGGTGGAGGACATCGTCGTCGCATGCCGTGAATTGATGACGGGCGCAGTCGTCAAAGAGGTGGTCTAGATGCGGGAACCGATCAGCGCGCCCGGGTTGGGCCTGGTCGAGGAGGTCACGCTCGTCGAGTGGCACGTGGCAGACGGTCAGGTCGTCCACCAAGGGGACGTGCTGCTCACGATCGAAACCGAGAAGGCGCAGGTAGAGATCGAGGCCTCGACTGACGGCGTCGTTCAGATCGAGATCGCGGCAGGACCTGACCTTGTTCGCGCCGACATCCCGTTCGGCTACCTCGAGACTGAACCGCAGTGATCGTCGGCTGCGTCACCCGTACCGACGAGGTGATGGTGCGAACGCTGTCGCGGGATGTCGCCGTGACGAACATCGAAGGCTGGACGATTTGACGACGGCGAGCTTGGCAAGCGCACGACCGAGTTCCGGAACCTGTACCTCAAGTGGCGGCGGACCGGCCACAACGGCCCGCAGGTGTTCCCGGAGGCCCAGAACGACCATCCCGAGCCGCGGCGCGCCTGAAAGCACGCGCCCCGGCCCACGTTCCACCCACGACCGGAGGACGCACCCGTTGCGCTCGCGGCCTTGACTCGATCGTCTGGCAGCAACCCAGGCCTGCCAGTTTCGCCCGATCAGGTAGAGGACCTGCGCCGGCTTAGCCCGATTCGGCGCGTCGTCGCCCGAAAGATGACCGAGTCCTGGCTGTCGATCCCGGCCGTGACCCTACACCGGACGCTGCCGCTCGCCGGCGTGCTCGCGGCGCGGGAACGACTGGCCGCTGGCGGTCGCAAGCCAGCCTTGGATGTCCTCATGGCGATCATCGTCGGCCGGGCCCTCGCCGAGTTCGACCTGCTGAACGGGTCGTGGCGGGAGGATGCTCGTGCCGTCGTCGTCCATCCCGCGCGCAACATCGCGATTGCAGTCGACACGCCGATGGGCCTCACGGCGGTCGTGCTACGCGAGGCCGACCGGCGGACTCCGTCCGATCTCGACGCCGCGCTGATCGAGATGGTCACGCGTGCCCGCGACGGCCGGAGCCTCACAGCCGACGTCGCAGGTCCCACATTCACGATCACGAATCTCGGTGGATTGGGGATCGAGTCCTTCACGCCGATCATCACACCACCCCAGTGCGCGGTCCTCGGTATCGGCGCGGTCCGGCAGGAGCCCGCACGCGAGCGGCCCGTCGGGGTGTCGCTCACGTTCGACCACCGCGTGGTCGACGGCGCGGATGCCGCCCGATTCCTTCGGCGGCTGGCCGAATTTGCCGTCGAAGCGCGCTTTTGATCGCAGGCGCCGCTCCGGGCGGCTAGATGTGATTCCCATGGTTCGGGGTCTTAAGGACCCAACGTGGAGAAAGCTCTCGTGGCTTATCGTACGGCCCATCTCAATGTCTTGGCCGGCGCTCCCGGTGACCCGGATCGAGCTCGACTGCTGGCCGGCAGCCAAGGCCGCTGAAGCGCAGGGCGTCTGTGGCACGGCCGCCCAAATGGGTCCGGGCGGCATCGAGCGGAAGGCTGGGCCGGTCTCCAGGACCGCAGCTCGCGACCATGTCGCTCGCACGGCTGACCCAGCCTGATGCCGTCCAGGCAATCATGCACGCTCGCATCGAGCGACGCCTGGGGCCCGCTCCGGCTCGGGCCGCTCGACGGGTCTATGCCGTGCTTGCCTGGGCGGGATGATCCCGGCTGCGCGACAACGACCTCCTGTCGGGCGTCCCCGCCCGCTACCACCACGACCCGCGGCTCGCTCGTGCACGATGACCACAAAGAAGCTCTGCCGGTTCCGTACCGCGGTTGCCACCGGATGCAGGTTGACCCGCCACCGCCAGCACGGGCCTGGCTATGACCGCTCGAGGTCGTCGGTGACCACACCCGACTGGCGTACGTCGCCGACGTGCCGACGAGAGTGCCCATAGCGCCAGCCAGCACCTGACTCCTCCCGGTGGACGGAGATCGCGGTCTCCCACGCTCACGCGATGGCTCGGGAGACCTGAATCCGGCGCCTGACCCTGAATCAGACGATCTCCTAAATCGTAGTTTCTGGCTGCCTTCGGGTACGATGCCTACGAATCAAGGCGCGACCTCGGAGGCTGGACCAGCAGGGACCCTCAACGTGCTCGAATTGAAGACCTGCTAACTGAGCGCTCCACGCTCGGCATTCCACGCTTGGGCCACAACGCTTAGGCCCATCTAGTTCGTAAACTGCAGGTCCTCGGTTCAAATCCGAGTGTCGGCTCCACAGATCACGCACGAAAGCCGGTCCGCAGGGGCCGGCTCTGTCGTTTCCGGGCCCTCGAATCAAGCCGAGCGCGTCGTCAGGCCTCCACGAGGTAGGTCGTCAGCGGGCCCAGCCCTTTGACGTGCACCTCGCGCCGCTCGAACCGCTCCGTGTCGCCCAGCAGCTCACGGGTCGCGGCGCTCAGGTGGATCCGGCCCGGCACACCCGACGACTCCATGCGCGATGCGAGGTTGACGGTATCTCCCCAGAGGTCGAACAGGAGCCGGCGCTGGCCGATCACGCCCGCGACGACCGGTCCGCTGGCGACACCCACCCGTACCTGGAACTGCAGTCCCTGGGCGGCGGACACGACGCGCACGGCCTCGCCCATCGCGCGCGCGAAGGTCACCGCTGCCGCCGCGTGATCCGAACGTGGCTCCGGCGCGCCGGCGACCGCCATGTACGCATCACCGATCGTCTTGATCTTCTCCAGGCCGTGCGCCTCCGCGAGCTCGTCGAAGCGGCTGAACAGGGCGTCGAGGAAGGCGACCACCCGCTCGGGCTCCGTCCGCTGCGCCCACGGCGTGAAGCCCACGAGATCGGCGAAGACGACTGTCGTCGCGGCGTAGCTCTCGGCGATCCGGCGCTCGCCGCGCTTGAGCCGCGACGCGATCACCGCGGGGATGGCGTTGGTCAGAAGCTCGTCGACGCGCGCCTCTGCTGCCCGACGGCGGACATCGGTGTAGCGCAGGAGCAGGAACACGATGGCCAGCGGCATGATCGCGTTCTGGACCTGGGCGAACAGCCGGTACCCGTACGGCGCTTCCCCGGCGGTCTCGCGGGCAATCGGGTCGAGAACGACCATCAGCGCGACGATCCCGAGGTAGGCGACGAACCAGGGAGTTGCTCGCTGCGGGCCCAGCGCCATGATCGCGTAGCCGGGCACGAGGAAGCCCCAGACCAGCCCCGTCGTGTGACCGAGGATCCCGCCGCCCAGCAACGTGGCGATCGGGACGAACACGAGGCCGGCGGCGATCAACGTGTACACATAGCGATCGAGGTCTCGGGTGCGCGCGAGCAGGACGAGGTTCGCGAGGCTGAACGTCGCGAGACCGGCCCCGAGCGCGAGGCTGAGAGGCACGCCCATCGCCTGGATCGGCAGGGTCAGCGCAGCGACGATCGTCAGGTATCCCGCGAGGACGCCGACGCGCTTCCGGACGCGGATGTCGTCGTCGTCTTCTGGCTCATCCGCGATCCCGATCATGCGGACGAGGGGCGCCCCGACCCGCGAGACCCAGCGTGGCGCCGCAGAATCGACCGTGCTCACTCCCTGATCCTAGCGAGACCCTCATCATGGGTCCCTGATGCGGACGTTCCACCTGCTCGTCGCGAACACGCTCGTCGCCAGCGTCACGAACAACTTCCTGTGGTTCGCGCTGGTGTTCTGGGTCTATCTGGAGACCCTGTCGGTGCTGGCGACCTCGATGATCGGCGGCGGGTACATGCTCCTTGCCGCGGTGTCGGGGATGTTCTTCGGAACATTCGTGGACCGTCACCTGCGCCGGACCTCGATGCTGCTGTCGAGCGCGATCTCGCTCGTGGCCTTCACCCTCGCCGGCCTGACCTACG
The DNA here is from genome assembly GCA_963746075.1 of uncultured Chloroflexia bacterium. GTDB lineage: Bacteria > Chloroflexota > Limnocylindria > Limnocylindrales > CSP1-4 > CF-46. Next base: position 77,664 of record CAVUZY010000004.1, on the reverse strand, counting down.
CCGTCTCGCCGGGCTCGGCCCTGCGCGACGTCGGCCACCCGGCGTTCTGGGTGTTCATCGCCCTCATCCTCGCAGGCGCGATCGCCGGCAACCTGCGCGCAGTCGCGCTCTCGACCACCGTGACCCTGCTCGTCCCGGAAGACGGCCGTGACCGGGCGAACGGGCTCGTCGGAACGGCGAATGGAGTGGCGTTCGCGCTCACGTCGGTGTTCAGCGGCCTGGCCATCGGGCTGCTCGGCATGGACTGGGCCCTGGCAATCGCGGTCGTCCTCACCGCACTTGCCGGCGCCCATCTCCTGACGATCCACATCGCCGAGGAGCCACCCAAACCGAGCGCGGACGCTCCGCGCCTCATCGATTTCAAGGGCTCGATCCGCGCAGTCGGGCTCGTGCCGGGGCTCTTCGCGCTCCTGCTGTTCTCCACGTTCAACAACTTCCTGGGCGGCGTCTTCATGTCGCTGATGGATCCGTACGGGCTCACGCTGATGTCGGTGGAGGCGTGGGGCATCCTGATCGCGTTCACCAGCCTCGGGTTCATCGTGGGCGGGATCGTCGTCGCGCGGCGCGGGCTGGGTGCAAACCCAGTGAGGACGCTGCTGCTGGCGAACGCGGTGATGTGGACCGTGACGATCCTCTTTCCGATCCGCTCGGAGATCCTGCCGCTCGCCATCGGATTCTTCATCTACCTGGTCCTCGCTCCAGTGGCCGAGGCATCGGAGCAGACGATCATCCAGAAAGTCGTGCCCTTCGCTGAGCAGGGCCGCGTCTTCGGGTTCGGCCAGACCATCGAGACCGCGGCCTCGCCAATCACCGCGTTCCTCATCGGGCCGATCGCTCAGTTCTGGGTGATCCCATCGATGACCGACGGCGCGCTGGCCGATGTCATCGGGTCGTGGTTCGGCACCGGACCCGACCGTGGCATGGCGCTGATCTTCATCGTCGCTGGTGTCATCGGGCTGATCGTCACGATCCTCGCGCTGCGTTCGGGTCCGTATCGGAGGCTCTCGGGCCGATACGCCGCAGCGCCGAGCGCGCCGGTCGACCAGGCCGCCGTCGACGCGCCGGCGGCCTAGGCGATCAGACTCACGGCCTCGCGCTCGCGCTCCTCAGCCGGGCGTGCCCCGGCCCGGCAATCCGGATGACGGGACCCGAGGGGAGTCGGATGCCGGCTCCGCTGGGGCCTGCTCGTTCCACCAGCGGTCGAGCAGCTCGGCGAGCTCGCGAGGGCGGCTCAGCGCCGGGCAATGACCGCTGTCGATCTCATCGGGCTCGATGCCGAGCCGGTCACGGACCAGTGGCCGGAGCCAGCGGGCCGGGAAGAACCGGTCGTTCCGACAGACGATGAACCGGGTCGGGATGGCCGGCCATCTCGAGAGCGGCCACGGCTCCCGGCCCGGCGTGTCGGACTGCCGGCGGCCTCGCCTGAGGGCTTCGTCGGCCAGCTCGCGCGGGACGTCGTGATAGAAGAAGGCGCGTTCGCTCGCGTCCTCGAGCTGCTCGGACTCCCAGCGCGTTGTCGCGAACATCTCGTCGGCCGACTCGCCGGCGGACGGGATCATCGCGGCGACGAGCACGATGAGCTGGGCGCCGATCCGCTCCGCCACGATCGGGGCGACATAGCCGCCGAACGACTGGGCGACAACGACCACGTCGCGTCGATCGCCGACCGCGTCGACCACCGTCGCGGCGTACGCCTCGAGACCGGCGTCGTCGTCCTCGACCGGAAGGTCCGGCGCGACCGTGTCGTGCCCGCGAGCCCGGAGCCCGGCCTCGACGAGATGCCAGTACCAGCCGACATCGCCGGCACCATGGATGAACGCGAAGGTCGCCATCGGATCGAGTCTACGGCCGGTCGCGTCCAGCGCCGCGGCACCACGCTGTTCCCGCGGGCGTTGCCCATCCGACGAATCAACGGCCATGCTCGACCGGTCAGGCCGTGAAGCGCCAGCGCGTCGCGCCCTGCGGGTCGGCGGTGGCCACGCCGAAGGCGCTCGTCGGGGTGATCTCGTACAGGTCCCAGGGCGGCGGTCCCGCACTCGGCGCGCTGTACGCGGCGGTGAAGGCACCGTCCTTCACGACGGGATCCCAACCCTGGGCGTTGTACTCGTGCGCGAGACGCTGGAGGGTGGCGTCGTCGGTGACCCGCTCAGCCACTCCCTCGACGACGAGGTCGATCCCCGGCAGGCCGATCGCGATGGCGCAGCTCGGATTCTCGGCCAGGTTGCGGCTCTTGCGGGTTCCGGGCCCGCTCACGACGTAGAACTTTCCGTCGAGCCAGACCGCACCGACTCCCGCGACGTGTGGCCGGCCGTCGGGACGCGTCGTGGACAGAAAGGCGCTCTTGCCCGGGCCGGTCACGAGCTGCTCGAGCTCGCCGAGCGGTCGCGACCACGGAATCGGCGCGTGGCCGTAGATGTCGAGATTCTTCTGCTCCATGTCGACGGCTCCTCTCACTGCACGATGAGCACACTCACGCCCCGTCCTCGTATCGTGATCGCCAGCAGGCGCGACGTGGCGAGGATGGGATGACGAAGGCGACCGATCGGAACATGCGGATCCCGGGCGTCGCCTTCCTGCTGTCTCAGCTCGGCGGCCAGTCGGCTCGAGCGTGGGCTGCCGGACTCGCCGCCGTCGGGATGGAACCACGCGAGGCCATGCTGCTGCGGCATGTCGCGCTCGCCGAGGGAAGCTCCCAGCAGAAGGTCGCGACCTTGATCGGGCTCCCCGCCAGCCGGATCGTCGGGATCGTCGATCGCCTCGAGGCGAAGGGCTGGGTCGAGCGACGAAGACAGGGCACGGATCGGAGGCGGCGCGAGCTGTACCTGACGCCGCTCGGGCATCGCGCCCTCGAGACGGTCATGGCCGTGGGGCGAGATCACGAGCAAGCGTTCACGAAGGCCCTGTCGCCCAGCGAGCGCAACGATCTGATCCGCCTGCTGGAGCGTGTCGCAAGCGCGGAGAGACTCATCGAGGGCGTTCATCCCGGATTCGCTGATCCCGAGGCAGATCAGACGCAGGAGCCGTAGCCGGGCGGGCCCACGGTGGCAGCGCCCGGCGGGGTGCGCGGATCATGCCGCGCTTGGTGCGTCCGCTGCCGGCCCGCGGAACGCCGCCACGATCCCGACCGCCAGCATCGCCACGATGACGACGTGGAACACCAGGTCTGGCACGGTGTTCGGACCAAGACCGCGCGCGGCCAGGAACAACCCGATCAGCGAGCCGAGGAGGCCGAAGCCCTGGGCGAGCACGCCGACGAATCGCGTCCAGCCCGGACGGATCGAGGCGACGATGGCGCCTGTCAGGAGCACGGCACCGATGATGCCCTCGGCGACATTGGCGCCCCTGTCGACCGACACGCGGGTCAGGACGCCCGAGTGGATGATGGACGCGATCACGAAGGCGACCGCCTCGACGAACATCAGGCGCGGGATGGTTGCCATGGTCAGCCCGCCCGTACCGTGCCGTTCATGTCCGGATGGACGTCGCAGCGGAAGAAGTACTCGCCCGCCGGGATCGCCGGGACCGCGTACGTCGTCGCCACGTTCGTGACCGTCTCGCCGACGAACATCTTCTCGCTCGCTGACGAGTCACGGTAGATCGCAACGTTGTGGGGAACGCCCTCCAGGTTCCGGAAGAAGAGCTTGAACGAGGCGTCCGCAGGCACGGCCAGCTCGGCGGCACTGAACTTGAGGCTGTTGGCGTCGATCGTCGCCGCCGCGTCGGGTGGCGGCGAGACCGAGGCGGCCGCGCCGCCCGCCGAGCAGGCGGTCAGCGTGAGGGCGCCGACGGCCAGCAGGCAGAGGACGAGAAGCGAACGACGAGCGTTGGGTGCGGAGGTCACGGCCTCCTCCTTTCATCGGACATCAGGCAACCGCGTGGAGCTCGAAGACCGGGCAGCGTTCGGCGGCGGCAGCCGAGTCCTTGAGATCGACCCCATCGACGAGGCGAATGAACCAGTAGCCGAACGGGATGCGGCGCGCGAGCGGACCGAGGACGTCGCGGAAGAATACGACGCGCTGGGTCGGGTCCAGCTCGATCGCACGCACGTCGTCCGTCTGGCCGCGTTCCTTGATCGCGGCGCCGCCGGCAGCCCGGAGGTTCTTCACCCACTGGACGTCGCCCCACGGCGCCCAGACCCAGCGCCTGCCCTCGACCTGGAGGACGGCCAGCGGGGCGGTTCGGGCCAGACCGCTCTTCCGGCCGCGGATCGTGACCAGTCGATTGAACCCCAGCGGGACGCCCGCCGAGAGAAGGGCCTGCAGGATCCGGCTGAACAACCGGACCTGCCAGGGGAGCGTGGCGCGCGGCACTGCCCCGGCGGCGTTGGCGGAGTTGGCAGCTCGATCGTTCATGGTGTTCGCTCCTGATCCGCGGGGTCGGCGTGTCGAACGCATGACCCGCAACGAGGCGCAGACGTGACCGCAGCCGGAGAGCTCGGGCCCGACGAGCGACCGCGATGCGATGCGGTTGCCGCGAGAGGGCCTCCCCAGGGCCGCCACGATGCAGGATCGCGCGCAGCCAATCGGGAACCAACAGCATCGCCCGGCGACAGCGCGGTCGGCACGTCCTTACAACGAGTAAGCATTACAGAGGCGCTGCGATTGGTCAATGCCGGGTGCGCCGACGACAACGCGGGCCGGCGATCTGGTGAGTCGCGCCCGGTCGCGACCGCCGCAATCGCGGCCATAAGCCGCCGGATGGGTCGCGGGCCGAAGCGTCGGCGCCTGGGGCGACCCGAGATCGGTATCCTGAACCTCGTTCCGCCACGGGGAGGCGTCCATGGCCACCAATCTCGAGCCCGTCTACCGACGCCTGAAGGCGCTTCTCGAACCCTACGGGCAGCGACTCCATGTGACCGACGATCGCCCGACGTCGTACGGGATCGACGCCGCGCCCGAGGCCGAACGGAACCCGACGACCTGGTTCGCCGGCGTACGCCTGGGCAGGCGGTATGTCAGCTACTACCTGATGCCGGTGTACGTCGATCCCTCGCTGGCCGGGACGATCTCGCCCGAGCTCAGGCGGCGGATGCAGGGCAAGTCCTGCTTCAACTTCACGACCGTGGACGAACACCTGTTCGCGGAGCTCGACGCGCTGACGAGCGCCGGCTTCGACCGAACCGCGGGCGATCCGGCCTGGGGTGCTGCCCAGCGCGTCGAGCACGGAATGGCCCATCGCGTGGCGGGATCCAGGTTCGAGCCGGAGCCGCGCTGAGCGGACGATTTGACCGCGCCGATATACTGGGGGGGAGTATCAGGCGGACGAGCGTTCCTCGCCCTCAGGCCGCGTCGACGACGCGGGCCGCACTGCAAGGAGGACCCCATGCAGCGTCCAATCCGTGCCATCGCCGACGGATTCCTCATCTGGTGGATCTGGTTCGGCTTCATCGGCCTCTCCCAGCTCGCTCCGGATGCGTTCACGTCGGCGCCCTCGTTCCCCTCGCTTCGGCTGCTGGTGCTGGTCCTGCTCGTCGTGTTCTTCGCGGTCGACTACCTGCGCCGGATCGGGCAGGGCTCGGCCGCCGAGGGGTTGATCGTCGGAGCGACGTGGGCGGTGCTCATGGTCGCAAACGACATCGGCCACTTCCTGGTCATGTCGAAGTCGGACATCGGCACGTACCTGACGAGCGTCGCCCCGCTGTACGCCTGGATCCCGGTGGCCACGGTCATCGTGTTCAGCCAGCTCCGGGCTCGAGCGCCTCGAGCCCCATCGACTTGAGCGGCGGGCGAGCCACCCGCCTTCCGATCCTTGCGGTGCTGCTGCTGACTGCCGGGTGTGGCGCCCCGATGTCGCCGGCGAGCGCGCCACCGACCGGCGGATCGCCGGCGATCGGACCGTCGATCTCGGGCGGCGTCGAGCCTCCGGCGGGCGCGCCCGCCCTCGGGATCGATTGGGCGCGCGCCGCCTCGGTCGAACGTCCGGCCAACTTCGAGGTCGATCCGCGCGCCTCGGCGTACGAGGGGACCCACCCGATCCTCCGGATCCCGGGCCAGGCGATGATGGCGGACGTGATCCGGCTGCAGGGCGGCGGGTTCGCGGCCGTCGGCTACGTGCCGCCCGACTGGGTTCCCGTGGCCTGGACGTCGCCGGACGGCGCGACGTGGTCGATCCACCCCATGGACGCAACGGAGTTCACCTTTCCGGTGGCGCTGGCGCGCGGGGCCGGCGACGCGGCAGTGGCTGTCGGTCGTTCCGGCCGGGCGCCCGTTGCCTGGACGAGCGTCGACGGCGCCACCTGGGTCCGCCGGTCCGTGCCGGTGCTCGGGAGTGGCGACGTGGCCGAGCGCATGACGACCGTCGTGGCCGCGACGGGTCGCTACGTCGCGGGAGGCTCGGTCGGTCCCGAGCTCTTCGACCGTCGCGCCCGGTTTTGGACCTCCGCCGACGGCATCGCCTGGCAGCCCGTCCCGGATGACCCCGCCGTGTTCGCCAACGCCGAGGTCCGCTCGATCGCGGCGTTCGGCGACGGATTCGTGGCCGTCGGCGTCGTCGGCACGGCGCAGGAGCCGTCCGGCGCGGTGGCGTGGACGTCGACGGACGGCCTGACCTGGAGTCGCGTCGACGATCCGACCTTCGCGGCCGGCGTGGCCGTTGCGGTCGTGAGCGCGCCGTTCGGCGGCTTCGTCGCCGTCGGCTCCGATCTCGAACGGCGCGAAGCCGTCGCCTGGACCTCTCCGGACGGACGCCGCTGGACGAGGGCTCCGACGGAAGCTTCGCGTCAGTACTCCGGCGGCTACGTCTGGATGACGGACGTCGTCGCGATCGGTGACCAGGTGATCGCCGTCGGGGACTACCAGGGCCTCCAGCGTGGAACGGCAACGTCGTGGATCAGCGACGACGGCATTCGGTGGGACCGGGCGCGCTCGGCGCCCGTCCAGGAGCAGGCCGAGTTCTATGCCGTCACCCCGGGCGGACCCGGGGCCATCGTGGTGGGCTCGTTCGGCGCCCCCGACTCCTACGTCCCCGGCGTCTGGTTGAGCCCGGGCCGGTAGCTCGCCGCCCGCGCCGCCTGGCCGGTCGCCGTCGCCCCGCTGCGTCAGCCCGGGCCGATCTGGTTCGCCTTTGGACGGCGATGCGCAATCGATTACGCTCCACCGATGCTGGACCGCATGATCCGATGAGCGGGCCCCGTCCGAAGATCAGCGATGTGGCTCGCCGGGCCGGCGTCTCGACGGCCACCGTCAGTCGCGTGCTTGCGGGCATCGGCCGCGCTCGCCCGGAGACGGCGGCGGCGGTGAACGCCGCCGTCACGTCCCTCGGCTACCGGCCGTCGGGCGTCGCCCGATCCCTGAGAACGCAGCGGACGCGGACCCTCGGGCTGATCGTCTCGGATGTCCAGAACCCGTTCTTCCCGGAGCTCGTCCGGGCCGCCGACGACGCAGCCCGGGCGATCGACTACTCGATCCTGCTCGGCAGCGCCGCCTTCGACGAGGCGCGCGCGGTCCACTACCTGAACCTCATGGTCGACCGGCGGGTCGATGGGATCATCGTCGCATCCAGCCAGATCTCGGATGCGAGCTGGAGCTGGCTGATCGCGTCGCCGGTGCCCGTGATCGTCGTCAACGCCGAGCCACCGGATGGCCGGGTCGCGGCGATCGCGAGCGACAACGAGGGCGGCAGCCGGCGCGCGGTCGAGCACCTTCTCGAGCTCGGCCATCGACGGATCGGGTACCTCCGGGGACCGCAGTCGTTCACCGCCGCTCGCGCTCGGCTGGCCGGCTTCGAGGCGGCGTGCGCGGCAGCACGCCTGGATCCGGCGACGACGCCCGTCGCGCGCACCGACGGCCAGGTTGACGGCGGCGCGCTGGCAACGGCGCAGCTGATCGCCGAGCATCCGGAGATCACGGCGATCGCGGCCTACAACGACCTGACCGCGATCGGCGCGTTGCGCGCTGTCCGAGCGGCCGGCCGGCGCGTGCCGGAGGACGTGAGTGTGATCGGCTTCGACGACATCGCGGCCGCGTCGTGGGTCGTCCCGGGTCTGACGACGATCGCCCAGCAGAAGGCGACGATGGGCCGGCTCGCCGTGGAGTCCCTGGCCCGGGCGCTGGACGGCGCTGACGAGCCGCCGGCGCCCGCGGTCGTCCGCCTGGAAACCGCGCTGCGAATCCGCGAGTCGACGGGACGAGCCCCGGCCTGACGGCGCGAGCGACGGTCTAGGAGTCGGACTCGGGCGGCGTGTCGGAGGCGACCCAGCGGAGCTGGCCCGCCTTGCCCGCCTCGTACCCCGACCGGCCGGCCAGCCCGGCCGGGACCCCGACCTCCCACCAGGCGCCGGCCTCGGTCCAGGCTGCCGGATCGGTCCGGCAGGCGACGACGACCGGGCGCCGGGTGAAGGCCGCGGTCGCCCGCGCCCGGAGATACGCCGCCCGCAGGTCGTCGACGCTGGCGTCGTCGGCGATGGCCTCGACCTCGCAGCCGAGACTGCGGGCATGCGCCGCGAAGTCGACGCGAACCCGATCGGACGTCGCGCCCGGACCCGCGGCATCGCCGAGGAGGTTGTTGAAGCCGGCAGCACCCTGTCCGGTCTGGAGCCGGTGGATCACCGCGTACCCGTCGTTGTCGCAGACGATGGCGACGAACGGGTGGCCGGCGAAGGCCGCCGAGAACAGGTCGGAGTTGAGCATCAGGTACGACCCGTCGCCGAGGATCGTCGTCACGAGGCCGGCCGGGTGGGTCCGCGCCCGGGCGATCGCCGCGCCCCAGGCCCCGGACAGCTCGTAGCCCATGCACGAGAAGCCGTACTCGAGATCCATCGTCGCGCCGGAGACGGCGCCGTACTCGAGCGCCACCGCGCGCCACCCGCCGTGGAGCTCGCCAGGCATGCCGCCGGACGAGGTCACGACATAGTCCTCGGGGCCGCTGGCCTCGTTGACGACGCCGGTCACCTGGGCGTACGTCAACCGGCCGCCCGACCCGCGACGGAGCTCGTCGACGTGGCTGTCCCAGCGCGCGCGCTCGGCGGCCGGGCGGGCGGTCCAGAGCGGGTCGACATGCCACCCGGGGAGGTGTGCTGTGAGCTCCTCCAGGTTGACGCGCGCATCGCCGACGAGCGCATGGCCGGCATGCTTCACGGCATCGAACCGGGCTGCGTTGAGCGAGACGAGCCGGACATCGTCCGCGAACACCGACCAGGACGCGGTGGTGAAATCCTGGAGCCGGCTGCCGACGGCCAGGACGACATCGGCCATCGCGGCGAGCCGGTTGGCCGACGCCGAGCCGATGATCCCGAGCGGCCCGCCGTAGAGCGGATGGTCGTGCGGGACCAGGGTCCGGCCGGCCGGCGTGTCGACGATCGGGATGCCGTGCAGCTCCGCGAAGGCCCGGGCGACCTCGCCGGCCCCCGAGTAGCGCGCGCCTCCGCCGAGGACCAGGAGCGGCCGCCGCGCGGCGCGCAGGATCCGCACGGCCTCGCCGATCTCGCGGATGTCCGCCCTTGGCCGCGGGACGCGATGGAGGCGCGGCGCGAACATGGCCGCCGGGAAGTCGAACGCCTCGACCTGGACGTCCTGGGGCAGGGCCAGCACGACCGGCCCCGCGTCGGCGGGATCGGTGAGGACCCGGACGACCTGCGGAAGGGAGGCCAGGAGCTGCTCGGGCCGGGTGATCCGGTCGAACAGCCTGGCAACCGGCCGGAAGGCGTCGTTGGCGCTCGTCGTCGGGTCGCCGAAGTGCTCGACCTGCTGGAGGACGGGATCCGGGCCGCGACCGGTGAACGTGTCCCCTGGCAGGAGGAGGACGGGCAGCCGGTTGGAATGGGCGACGCCGGCGGCCGTCACCATGTTCAGCGCCCCCGGCCCGACCGACGAGGTGGCGGCCATGACCTGGCGCCGGTCCATCGCCTTGGCGAAGGCGACCGCGGCAAGCGCCATCCCCTCCTCCGTCTGGCCGCGCCACGTCGGCAGCTCGTCGCGGACGGCGTGGAGGGCGGTGCCCAGGCCGAGGACGTTGCCGTGGCCGAAGATCGCGAACACCCCGGCGAACAGCGGCACCTCCGAGCCGTCGAGCAGCTCGCTCCGCTGGGCGACCATCCAGCGAATCAGGGCCTGGGCGGTCGTCAGGCGGACCGTCGTCGCGCCGTCCGGAGAGGGATCGGTCGGCCGAGCGGTTCGCTTCGCCGAGCGCGGCGATGTCACGCGCGGACGTCCGGGTTGGGCAGGACGAGGTCGCGGATCGCTCCCTGGAGGTCGTGGTACGACGCGACGAACCCGCGCAGGGTCCGAGCTGTCGCCCCGAAGGTCTCGAACTCGGCGATCGCGAGGCCATCCGGCTCGTAGGCGCGCGCAAAGTCCGGGATTCGCCGGAGCAGATCGTCGACGAGCTTCGCGTCGACTGGATCGTCGATCCGGCTCGCGGGCTCGATCCCGCTGGCATTGAACCGGGCCTGCCAGGCGTGGGGCATCGTCATGACGATGTCGCCACCGACGAGCTCGGTCCAGTGGAGGCGGTGGCGATAGGCGGCGGCGAGCAGCCGCGTCCGGAACCCGCGCTCCTGGTAGATCCCGGACGCCCGCTTGAACACCGCGATCCCGGCCCAGTTGGCGGCGTCGGGATCGAGAGCCAGGTTGTCGCGCTCGACAATGACCTTCATCCAGTCGTCGAGGCGCCCGATCATCAGCGAGCAGACGGGGCTGAACCGGCTCGTGTCGCCGCCATCCCCCTCGTACCGCCGGAGGCCGCGCTCGACGGCCTCACCGACCGCGATCGCCTGGGCGACGCTGAACGCGACGGTCGCGTTGATGACGACGCCCCGGGCGGTCGCCTCCTCGAGCGCGGCGAGACCCGCCGCAGTGGTCGGGAACTTCACCTGGATGTTCGGGGCAAGGGTGCTGAAGTGGACGGCCTGCTCGACCATCCGCACCGGATCGCGGTAGTTGGCGGGGTTCGTCTGGAGCGAGAGACGACCCTTGCGGCGGTCCTCGCGCTCGAACACCGGGGCCAGGATCGCCGCGCCGCGGACCCCCATCTCCTCGATCAGCGCCCAGGTGATCTCCACCTCCGACCAGGTCGGGTGATCGGCCGCGAGCTCGCGAACCCGCGGCTCCCAGTGCGCCTTCTCCTTCTTCATCACCTCGCCGACGATCACCGGGTTCGAGGTCGCGCCGGTCGCGCCACGCTCGACGGCGTAGGTCAGCTCGTCGACGGAGCAGGAGTCGTTCCAGTAGTCCGTCGGCGTGGTTTCGACCATCCTGGCCAGCGGGCTGGCGGTCGCCGTCATCGTCATCGGGGTCGGTCCTCCTCCGCCGCGCGCGGTGCGGCGGGATCCCAGTTCATCAGCCACGCATGGTCGGGGTCGACGGTGAAGTGCCAGGCGCGATTGAGTCCGGCCATCACGTTCAGGTAGTAGCAGTCGTAGCCGGCCGGGGCGCCGACCGGATGGTAGCCCTCGGGAACGAGGACGAGATCGCCATCCATCGGCGTCAGCGCCTCGTCGAGCGAGCGGTCGGGGGTGTACACCCGGGCGAAGGCGAACCCCTGGGGCTTGGCGAACCGGTAGAAGTAAAGCTCCTCCAGCCGGGCCTCGATCGGAGGGTTCTCCGTGTCATGCTTGTGCGGCGGATAGCTCGACCAGTTGCCACCCGGCGTGAAGACCTCGAAGGCGATCAACCGGCCGGCCTCCGCGCCGGGCGGCAGCAGGTGGTGGATCCGGCGCTCCGTCTGGCCGGCGCCGCGTGTCTCGACAGCGATATCGTCCGGCTCGACCAGCGAAGTCCGGCGAATCGGGCCGCCGAGGGCTCCGGCGACCGCGACGAGGGCGTCGGTCGTGGCGACCAGCTCGAACGGGCGCTCGGGCTCGATGAGGATGACCGGCGGCGGCGGGCCCTCGAACACGCGGTCGCGCGAGCCGACGGTGCCGAAGTCGCGATCGCCGGAGCGGACCGTGGCCCTCCCCTCGAGGACGAGGACGAGGCGCTCGCGGTTGTCGGCGACCTGGGTGACGCGCTCGCCGGGTGCCAGTCGGTAGGCGGCGAAGTCGAGGTAGTCCCAGCCCGCAGACGCCGGATCGACGGCCACGATCCGGCCGTCCGGACCTGGTGCGGCCGCGCGACGGAGGAGGTGTCGCGCGGCCGCGGGGCGTTCGATCTGTGCCATGCCCTGCCTCACGTCCGAAATCGGTCGTGGCCGCTCGCCCGTCGCGTGCGGCCAACCGCGCACGCCGGGCAGCACGCGTGACCACAACTCATGAAATCGTTTACACGCTCATTCTGCTCCGGCCCGAGGCGAGCGTCAAGGCGATGGCGACTCGGCGCCGTCGCGCTCGATCGTGTCCGAGCTGGCGTGCTCGCGACGAGCCAGCAGGACGAACGGCAACGCCAGCGCCGAGACCGCCGCCGACACGGCGTACGCGGGGCCGTAGCCGTTCACGTCGGCCACCCGCCCGAGCGCGGGCTGGGCGATCACCCCGCCGGCCGAGCCCATGAGCGAGTCGAACGACAGCACGGTCGCCCGCTGCTCGGAAGGGATGAGTCCATTGATGAACGCCTGCCGAAGCGGCGCCTCGATCGCGAACACGAACGCCCAGGCGGCGAGCAGGAGCAGGGCGATGACGAAGTCGCGGGTCAGCCAGAGCAATCCGAGCAGGACGACGTTGAGGACGGTCCCGATCAGGAGCGCGCTCGTCCGGCGACCGAACAGCAGTCGGACCCGCGAGACCATGAGTCCGCCGACGATCTGGACGCCGGCCACGATCGCGGCCGCCAGACCGGCCACGCCGTAGGCCGTCTTGTCGCCGTACAGCTCGAGCAGGAACGGCTGCGCGGCATAGAACGCGAAGATCCCGACACCGGAGCTGAACGGGACCGCGAGCATGAGCCAGCGCACCGGTGGGTTGCGGAAGCCGCCGTCGATCGAGCCGCGGACGACGGTCCGGACGGCCGTGACCGGGCTGACGCCGCGCTGCCGTTCGAACCCCAGATCGTGCATGAACTTGATCGCAACGACCATCGTCACGCCGAGCATCGCGGTCCGGATCAGGTACGGCACGCCGAGGTTCGTCGCCTGCGCGATGAACCCGCCCGACACGGTTCCCGCCAGCATCGCCGCACCGCCGACCGTCTGGGCCCGCCCGAAGATCCGCTCGAGGGTGCCCGTATAGCCCGTCGCCTGGAGCGCGTCGACCAGCCACGCCTCGGTCGCGCCCGAGAAGAACGTGAAACCCAGGCCGAGCAGGATCGAGGCGATCGCCCACCCGAGCAGCGGCGCGTGGACTTGCCACATCACCAGGTAGAGAAGCGTCGAAAGGAGCAGGGTCGCCGCCCCGAGGACGTACGAGAACTGCCGTCCGCGGGTGTCGGCGACGACCCCCGTCGGGACCTCGAAGATGACCTGGCCGAGGGTGAAGAACGCGTTGGCGGCAAAGGCCTGGGCGTTGTCTAGCCCGGCGTCCAGCAGGAAGATCGTATTGATCCCCCAGATGAACGACGACGCCAGGGTCGTGAGGACCGTCAGGACGAGGTAGGTCCGCTCGACCGACCTCGCCGATGGTGGATCCAGGGGCACACCGGAGCGCATGGCGCGACCCTACACGGACCGCCCCGAACCCGCCGCGACCGGGCGAAGGTGCAGTCCGGTGGAGTGTCGGGGACTCGCGTGGGGCGAGGACCTGCCACCAGCCGGCCGACCGGTCCGAAGGTACTGGGTTCGCGTCGCCATTCGGGTCGGTGCGGGTGCGTCGGGCGAGGAAGGACGATCGGCTCCCGGCATCGGTCGTTCGTCCCTCATCACACCTCATCCATGTCGACGACCCGGCTGGCGAAAGGACTCCGTGACGACTTCGACGGCGCCGCGGACCGTGACCGGGTCCGCTGCGCTGGGCAAGAACAAGACCTGGATTCTCCGGGCCTACGCGGTCTGCACCGCCTAGCGCCGATCAGATCGGGATCCAACCGGTCAACAGACGCCCCGTCGGCTTCGGTCGGCGGGGCGTCGCCATGTCCGCGGCTGATCGTTCAGCGCGCGCTTGTCGCCTTCCGGGCAGCGAGGTAGCGCGCTCGCTCTCCGCGCGAAGGGCTCGACCGCGTTGCCGACGAGGCGAGCGGCGAGCCGGCGATGGCGGACGTTCCAGCGCCCCCGATGAAGTCCCAGTCGTGGAGACCCGGGGCGGCCTCCGGCGTGGCGAGATCGGGCATCGTGCTGCTCCCGGCGAACGGCTCGCGGCGCGAGCGCGTGGGGCTGTTGCAGCGCCCGACCCCGTCAGGGGATGTCCGCAATCTCGGGCGGCGTCTCGGCCTCCGGCGGTTGGGCCAGGAGCTGCGCCTCGAGCCGGTCGGCCGCCGGCAGCACGAACCGACTCGCGACGAGGGCCGCCAGCGCCACAGAGATCGTGACCAGCGCCACGATGGCGACCGTGCTGACCGCGAGGAACAGGCCGAGGACGACGGCCAGCAGGCCGATCCGGAGCGGGTGGGCGAGCGTGAGAAGGGCTGCCAGCCGGACGCGTGCAGCGGGCGGCCGATCGGCGCGTGCCGGGTCGAGCAGGATCGGCCAGAGCGTCCAGACGAACAGCCAGAGCGCCAGCAGCCCCCAGCCCGCGAGCGTGGCCAGCCCCCAGCCGATCACCGACGTCCCGTTCAGGCCGATGACGACGTTCGCGAACAGCACCAATGACGCCGCAACGATCCCGGCGCCCATCGCCAGCGTCGGCCCGACATCGACCCGCCAGGCATCGACGGCGTCCCAGAAGGACACCGCCTGGCCACGGACGATCCGGGTCGTGACCCGGAAGACGCCCGCCGTCGGGAGGGCGAGGAGCGGCAGGAAGACCAGCCCGAACGGGGTCACGAGCGCCGCGGTCAGGACGGCGATCGCGGTGACCGCCCAGACCACGTTGGCCGGCAGCAACCGCCACGAATGGAAGTAGGCGTCGGACAGCGCGACCCGGATCGATCCGCCGAGTCCCAATCGCGACGGCGGGACCCGCGGTTCCGGCGACGCGGGCGCGCGACCGCTCGCCGCAGGGTCAGCCCTTGACGCCACTGGCCGCGATCCCTTCGACGAAGTAGCGCTGGAAGAAGATGTAGATCAAGAGAATCGGTAACGTCGCGAGGACGACGACGACCATCAAGGGCGGGTAGTTGGTCGACATGCCGCCCGCAAAGCGGAAGAAGTTCAGCGAGATCGGGATCGTGAAGAACTCGCGCTCGCGGAGGAGGATCAGCGGCCAGAAGAACGCGTTCCAGGCCCCCTGGAACTGGAGGATCGCGACTGCCGACAGCGCCGGAGTCGCGAGCGGCAGCATGACCCGCCAGAACGTCGTCACAAAGCCCGCTCCGTCGATCCGGGCGGCTTCCTCGATGTCCTTCGGGATCGACAGGAAATACTGGCGCATCAGGAAGATGTTCGTGCCCATCGCCGCCATCACGAGCACGACCGCGAGGTATTCGCCAGGGCCACGGGTCAGCCCGACCGCGTTGAACATCAGGTAGACCGGGATCAGCCGGAGCTGGTCCGGCATCATCAGGGTCGCGAGAACCACGAGGAACAGGATCTCGCGGCCCGGGAACCGGAGCCGGGCGAACGCGTACCCGGCGAGGCTGGCCAGGATGAGGTTCGAGAGCGTGATCGCCAGCGCGATCCCGGCGCTGTTCGCGAACAGCCGGAAGATCGACGGGTCGAGGGTTTCGAAGACGTAGCGCCAGGCATCGAGCGTGAACGGCTGGGGGATGAACGTCAGCGCGGTCGAATCGGGCAGGGTCTTGAACGATGTGATCAGGGACCACGCGAACGGGATGAACATCAGGATCGCGTAGCCGATCAGGATGACGTAGGCGAGCTTGCGGCGGACGCTCGCGCGGCGATCGCCGACATGCGTCGTCGGGGCGGCATCGGCGGCGGGCGGCGTCCCGATCGGGGGGCCCACCGTCGCCAGGCCTGTCGCGACGGTCGCCGGCGCCGGTGCGCCGCTCTGCGGATCGAACGTCATCGGTCGAGCCTCACCATGCCGGGGCCGACCCGAACAGCTTCCGCTGGATGACCGTCACGACGAAGATCAGGGTGAAGAGGACGAGCCCGACGGCGGCCGCCCGATCGAAGTCGGACTTGAAGAACGCCAGGTTGTAGAGGTACAGGACCGGGGTCATCAGCGCGTTCTGGGGATCGCCGTTGGAGCCGCCCGCGAGCGCAGCCTGGTCGAACAGCTGGAACGCCCCGATCACCGCGACCGTCGCCACGAAGTAGTGGCCCGGTCGGAGGAGCGGGAACGTGATCTTCCAGAACATCTGCCACGAGCCCGCGCCGTCGATCGCCGCTGCCTCGTAGACCTCGCCGCTGATCGTCTGGAGCGAGGCGAGGTAGAAGAGCATGAACGTCCCCGACGTCGTCCAGGCGTTCAGGAGGATCACCGAGTTCAGCGCCGTGTTGGCGTTGCCCATCCAGTTCTGGTCGGGGGTGAACCCGAGCGCGCTGAAGATCGGGTTCAGGCCGAGCGCCGCGCGCGCCTCGTTGAAGAATCCGTCCGGCGCGGCGAGGAAGATCCACAGGATCGTGATCGCGGCCGACGAGGCGATCGACGGGAAGTAGTAGGCGGCGCGGAAGAAGGTCCGGCCGCGGATCCGCTGGTTGACGAGAACGGCGAGGAACAGCCCGATCGCCATCGTGAGCGGGACCCACACGGCGGCGTAGTAGAGGATGTTCGTGATCGACCGGACGAAGATCGGGTCCTTGAGGATGACCTCGTAGTTGGCCGTCCCGATGAACCTGCCGGCGCCGTTCCGGATGTTCCACTGGAAGACGCTGACGAAGATCGCGTAGAGGATCGACCCGATGTTGAGGACGAGGTAGAG
This sequence comes from uncultured Chloroflexia bacterium, assembly GCA_963746075.1. Taxonomy (GTDB): domain Bacteria; phylum Chloroflexota; class Limnocylindria; order Limnocylindrales; family CSP1-4; genus CF-46. The sequence goes on along the minus strand of CAVUZY010000004.1, from coordinate 60,883 downwards.
GGCCATCGGGATGGCGATGAAGGCATAGCCGGCGAGCCATTCGGATCGCCGGCCGGTGCCTGTCGAGGCTCGCGCGTCACGAGCGCTCGAGATCGCCATCCGGGTGCTCCCTCCTGGGTGGGAGATGACTGGTCGGCGCCGGATGAGCCGGCGGCGACCGATCGATGACTAGCTTGCGAGCGCCGCGTCGACCGCTGCCTTCGTGGCCGCGATCACCGCGTCGGCGGAGTACGTCTTGTCCGTGATCTCCTTGGTGAAGGCATCCTGGAACGCCTTCTGGACATCGGCGTAGCTCTTCATGAACCCCGAGCCCGGCCGGGCGAACTCGGCCTGGCCCGCGAGCACATCCTTGCCCGTCGGGGTCGGAACGTCGGAGCGCGACGGCAGCGCGACGCCGCCCTCGGTCCACTTCGTCATCCCGTCCTTGCCGGCGAGGTACTGGAGCAGGACCCACGCCTGATCCTTGTTCTGCGAGTCGGCACCGATCGCGTAGGCGGCGGTGTACGAGATCGTCACCGGGCTGCCGGACGTGCCGGTCGGCATCTGGCCCCAGGCGTACTTGACTTCAGGGAAGCCGGAGGTCATCGCCGGGTCGAGCCAGCCGCCTTCGAACGTGATCGCGGCATGCTTCTTGCCGAGCGCGTCACCGCACCAGCCGTCGCCCATGTCGCTGGCGGTCATCCCGAGCCCGTTCTTGAACAGGTCGAGGTACCACTGGACCGCGGCCTTGGTCTCGGGGGTGTCAACCATGTTGGTCGCGCCGTCCTCGGAGACGATCGCGCCGCCCTGGGCGTAGAGGAACGCGAGCCCGCGATCCAGACCCGGGTTGAGGCAGATCGGAGCCTTGAGGCCGGACTTGCCCTTGAGGGCCGTGGCGGCCGTGACGAGCTCATCGAGGGTGGTCGGGGCGGTCGTCACCTCGGCGGTGTTGTACGCCATCCCGATTGTGTTGCCGTCCTTGGCGAGCCCGTAGGTCATACCATCGGCGCCCTTGAAGACGTCCTGGTAGCCGGGGAAGAACGTGCTCGTGTCGAAGCCCGACTTCGCGATGTAGTCGTCGAGCGGCTCCAGGAAGGTCTGGTCGGACCACGGCTGGGCGTAGCTCGCATCGACATAGAAGAGATCGGGGACGTTCTTCGAGGCGAAGTTCGTCGCCATCACGACGGGGTAGTCGCCGGCGATCACCTTGTAGTCGACCTTGACGTTCGGGAAGGCCGTCTCGAACGCCGCGACGGTGTCCTGGAGGGCCTTGTTCTCGGCGTCGGACGACTGCCACCCGGACAGGGTCGCGGTGCCGGTGATCGCGGTCGGGTCGAACGCGGGGGCGCTCGGCGCGGCGCTGGTGCCCGCCCCGGGGCTGGCCGCCGGTGGGGTGCTCGCCCCGCCGGTCGGAGACTGGCTCGAGCCGGTGCTCGAGCAGGCGCCGACGACCATCACGATCGCCGCCGTCATTGCAAGGAATCGACGCATGTTGCTGGCGCTCCTCCTCGACGCGCCGGAGCCGCAGCGGGCGGACGGCGGGCACCCATGGAACCTGGCCACAGGCCTGTGTCAGCCCAGCGTGAACGCGAAGAGTTCCGTGCCCGATCAACGATCCGACCGAACGCATACAGGTGTGTTGCAAAGCGACGCCGACGCGCGGCGCCTGCGCTCACGACGGTGCCGCCGGCGACGGCCCCCGGCCTCGCGCCGAGCCCCCGCGTCACGCAGTCGCCCGACCCAGCTCGGCGATCCGGCCCTCGAGGAATGCGCGTTCCGGCTCGTTGGCCGTGAGCTCGAGCGCTCGCCGGTATGCGGCAGCCGACGCGGCTCGATCCCCGAGCCGGCGGAGGAGATCGGCCCGCGTCGAATGGAGGTACGAGTAGTCCTCGAGCTGCCCGCCGGCGGCGACCCGCTCGACCAGGGCGAGACCCGCGGCGGGTCCGTCCGACATGGCCACCGCCACCGCCCGGTTCAGCTCGACGACCGGCGACGGCTGCATCTCCCCGAGGATCCGGTAGAGGGCCGCGATCTGGGCCCAGTCCGTTTCGGCGCTGGACGGCGCTTCGTCGTGGAGCGACGCGATCGCCGCCTGGAGCTGGTACGGCCCGACCCGGCGCATCCGCATGGCCGCCTCGAGCAGCTGCTGCCCTTCCTCGATCCGGGTCTGGTCCCAGCGGCCACGGTCCTGGTCCTCGAGGAGCACGAGCTCGCCGGCCGGTCCGGTCCGCGTCTCGCGCCGGGCGTCGTGGAGCAGCATCAACGCAAGCAAGCCGCGGACCTCGGGCGCCTCGGGCATGAGCGACACCAGGATGCGAGCGAGCCGGATCGCCTCCATCGACAGATCGCGCCGCACGAGGCGGTCGCCGGTCGATGCGCCGTAGCCTTCGTTGAAGACGAGGTACAGGACGCGCAGGACGCCGTCGAGGCGCTCGGGCAGCGCGCGGTCGTCCGGGACGCGGTACGGGATCCCGGCGTCGCGGATCTTGCGCTTGGCCCGGACGAGGCGTTGGGCGAGCGTCGCTTCCGGGACGAGGAAGGCCCGCGCGATCTCGGGCGTCGACAGGCCGCCGAGCGTGCGCAGCGTCAGCGCGACCCGGGCATCCATCGCCAGGGCCGGGTGACAGCAGGTGAAGATCAGCCGCAGCCGATCGTCCACGATCGGGTTCATGGAATCAGCGCCGTCGAGGGCCGCGTCCGGATCGATCGCCGCGAGCTCCTCCTCGATCAGCGCCTGTCGACCGAGGAGCTCCGCCTTCTCCGCCAGGACCCGTCTTCGCCGGAGCCGGTCGATCGCCCGATTGCGGGCGGTCGTCGTGATCCAGGCGCCGGGGTTGTCCGGCACGCCCCGCTCCGGCCACGTCTCGAGGGCCGTGATGAAGGCCTCCTGGACGGCCTCTTCGGCGAGGTCGAAGTCACCGAGAACGCGGATCAGGGTGGCCACCGCCCGCCCCTGCTCCTCGCGGAACAGGCGATCGACGATGGCGTGCGGATCCTCGGAACGTGTGGTCAATGGCCCCTGCGAGGCTGGCGCGTGGCGAACGGCGATCGTCGGGCGTCAGCCCGCGGCGCCGGCTCCCGCGGCCGCCGCTTCGCCCTCGGCCATCGCGTACTCCGCGGGCAGCTCCCAGATCGGGCGGACCTCGATCGAGCCCAACGTCGCGGCCGGGATCTTCGCGGCAACCTCGATCGCCTCGTCGAGATCGCGCGCCTCGATCAGATAGAACCCGCCGAGCGCCTCCTTCGTCTCCGCGAACGGGCCGTCGGTCGTGACGATCTCGCCGTCGACGATGCGCACCGTGGTCGCGGTTGACGTCGGCGTCAGGGCCTCGCCTGCCTGGAGGATTCCGCGTTCGCGGATGTCGCGGGTGAACGCGGCGTACGCCGCATGCGAGGCGTTGGCGACGTCCTCCGGCGGTTGCTCGTCGGTCTCCGCCGTGTAGATCAGGAGCAGGTAGCGCATCGGTCGGACTCCTCGAGCGGTACGGCGCGCTCGGCCGCGCCGCTATCGGGACGACGAATGGTCGGGCCTGGGATCGACAGCATCAGCCGGCCGGACTGGCCGACGGGAGCGGCTCGCGCACGTTCCGTCCGTGCCCGGCCGGCACCTCTGGCTCCGGGACCGCCGCGGCCTCGGCCTCGCGGGCCGCCGCCTCGATCAGCGGGCGCAGCGCGGCCAGTCCCGCCTCGAGGCTGACGTCGAGCATCGAGAGTAGCTGCTCTGCGATCGCCCGGTCCTTCGCCGAGCGGGGGTAGCCGAGCCGCAGCTCGACCTTCGTGCGGCCATCGCCCAGGTCGCTGAAGACGAAGCTGTTCACGAGCTTCGGAACACCCGGCGCCGGCAACAGCGTCCGGAGCGTCACGTAGTCGACCGGCTGCCAGTCGAGGACCTCCTCGACGATCGTGTCCTTGCCGTGGATGCAGTGGTTGACCGAGCCGACGCCACGCCGGCCCACGGTCCCTTCGACCATCTCGATCCCGGTCACGCCGTCCTGCCACTGGAGCCGCCGGGCGGGGGACGTGACCCAGTCCCAGACGAGCGGCCGCGGCCCAACGACGACGGTCTCATAGATCCGGGCGCTGTCCTTCGGCTCGACCAGGATCCTCGCCCGGTCGAGCTCCGCCTGCCACGCGGCGTCGAGGTCGCGGACCCACGATCGGATCTCGCCGACCCCTTCGAACGCCTCGACGTGCTCGGTGAACCCGGCCGCGACCGGGTCGGCGATGCCCATCGCCCCGACGCAGGCGTCGGTGTACACCGCGTACGCCGCGATGCCGGTCGCGTCGGCGACACGGTTCTTCAGCAGGCGGTGGACGACGATGACGTCGCTTCCGACGAGCTCCTCGAGCGAGCCGAACCGCTGACGGGCCACCCGGCCATGGTGTGCGACGACCTTCAGGTCCAGGCGGGGGACGAGGACACAGGCGTTGCACTCGCACGTGGACGCCTGGCCGATGTCGCGGAGTCGGCGCCGGAACGCGAAGTAGCAACGCTCGACCAGGTCCTGCAGCTGAGGCCCGTCGACCGTCTCGGTGAACGCGCTGAAGAAGGCCGCGTCCCCCTCCAGCTTGGCCAGGCGGAAGGTCGGCCGGAACGAGCTGACGACGGTCGACATCAGGTCGGCCAGGATGTCCTGGGCGTGCTCCAGCTCGGCACCGGCCAGGAAGCTGGTGTAGCCGCTGATGTCGGCGATGACGAGGCAGGCGGGCTCGGCCTGGTTGAGCATCGTGACGGTGACCCTCAGGATGTGCCCATCATCGGTCGTTCCGCGGCGCGTGTCACGACCTGCCGTGCCGGCAGGTTTCCGGGATCGTGGCGCCCGGATGACGATTGTGCGCCGTAAACACCTGCCGACTTGGTCGGGCGGGCTGGTCCATCGCCTCCGCGCGTGTCGCTGCGGCAATCCGGGCCAGATGTACGTCGCGGCGCGCGACAGCCGGATCCGATCCGGCTGATGGTCGCCTCGGCGCTACGCGCGGGCGATCGCGACCTCCACCTCGTCCCCGACCGTGGCACCCGCGGCCTTGAGGGCGGCCTTGCTGACGCCGACGCAGTAGCCGCCCCCGGCGACCAGCATGCCGCTGCCGGCGAACGGAGCGCCGGCCAGGGTTCCGACGACCCGGTACTGGCGCCGTCCGCCGAGGTCGGCCACCAGGTCGGCGGGGACGTCGACGACGGCCAGCCCACTCCCGGCTGCCTCGTCCCACAACCGGATCCGCCCGCGGAACCGAACCCCGTCGTCAGCCATGGCACCTCCTTGCGATCGACCGCTAGCATCCCACCATGGCGACCCGCAAGGAGATCCTCGAGATCGGTGGCCGGGAGGTCTCGGTCTCGAACCCGGACAAGGTCTACTTCCCGGAGCCGGGCTACACGAAGATGGACCTCGTCTCGTACTACCTCGCCGTCGCCGACGGAGCGCTGCGCGGTGCGGGCGGGCGGCCGATGGCCCTCAAGCGGTTCGTCGACGGGATCACGAAGGAGCCGTTCTTCCAGAAGCGGGCGCCGGACAACACCCCCGACTGGATCCGGACGGCCGAGCTGACGTTCCCGTCGGGTCGGACGGCCGATGAGATCGTCCTCGACGAGCCGGCCGGGCTGGCGTGGGTCGTCAACCTCGGCTGCATCGACCTGAACCCCCACCCGGTCCGGGCCGAGGACCTCGACCATCCGGATGAGCTGCGGGTCGACCTCGACCCGGTCCCCGGGATCGAATGGCCCCAGATCCGCGACGTGGCGCTCGTCTGCCAGGAGGCCCTCGAGGCCGTCGGTCTGGTCGGCTGGCCGAAGACGTCCGGCTCGCGCGGGATCCACATCAACGTCCGGATCGAGCCGCGCTGGACGTACGCCGAGGTGCGCCGGGCGGCGCTCGCCCTGGCCCGCGACGTCGAGGCGCGGGCGCCGACGCTGGCCACGAGCAAGTGGTGGAAGGAGGAGCGCCATGGCGTCTTCCTCGATTACAACCAGAACGCCAAGGACCGGACCGTTGCGTCGGCCTACTCGGTCCGGCCTCTGGCCGATGCGCGCGTCTCGATGCCGCTCCGCTGGTCCGAGGTCGGCGACGTCGTGGCCGAGGACTTCACGATCGCGACGGTGCCCGCGATCTTCGCGGAGCGGGGCGATGCGGCGGCCGGCATCGACGACGCCCGCGGGAAGCTTGGACGCGCTCCTGGAGCTGAGCGCCCGCCACGAGTCGGAGGGCCAGGGCGATGCGCCGTGGCCGCCGAACTATGCCAAGCAGGCCGGCGAGCCGCCGCGGGTCCAGCCGTCACGGGCCCGCCGGCCGAAAGGCGAGTACGAGCCGGGCCGCGGGGTGGCGGGCGGGCCGCCGCCGGAGGTGGCCGCCGAGCGCGCAGCCGCGGTCGCGGCCGGCGACAAGAACGCGGGCCTGCCGACCGAGTGGCCCGGCATGCCGCCAAAGGGCACGCCCGGCGGCTCGCGCCCGACGCCGACCGGGCGGCGCAAGACCTCGATTCCGGTCATCGAGATCAGCCGCGCCGCCTCGAAGGCCGAGGCCCTCGAGGGTCTCGAGCGCTGGCGGGCGCGCCACCCCGAGGCGGCGAAGCACCTGGAGCCCGCCGACGTCCTGACCGACGGCATGCGCGGCCGGTCGTCGCTCTGGTATCGGGTCCGGGTCAATCTGATCCACGTCCCGGAAGGGGATCGGCCGGGCCAGGAGGCCCTCGATCCCGACTACGACCCGTGGGCCGGCTACGAGTGGCCGGACCGGGCGGGCCAGCTCGAGCGCGCGCCGCGCAAGAAGCCGACGGAGGGATGACCGGGCGGCGCCGGGCCGTCGGCCGCGTCCTCAGAGCACCTGCCCGGCGGGGACATCTACCACTTCCGCTTGGTGGCGACCCTCCGCAGCCCGGATCCCGCGACCTGGGTGTCGATCACGATCGCGCTTCCGGATGACGAGCGCACCCTCGTCGACCAGGTGTGGCCGAACGGCGTCGTCGACGGCCCGTGCCGCGTGACGACCGTCGAGGGGATGAACTTCCTCACCAACGGGTCCCGGACGAACGATGTCGCCGACGACGTCGTCTGCGGTCGGACGACGTCGGTCCGGGCTCCGCGCTGGAAGGCGCACGAGGTCACCTGGACCTGCGCCGGCTGCGGAGCGGGCGAGCCGGCCGGCCGCCAGATCGCGATCCGCGAGATCGTCGGGACCGACCAGGGCTCGATTCCGACGTGGACGGTGTCCGCCGCGATCGGGCATTGACGCCGGGCCGCCGCGCACGGACGCCGATGGCTCGCCCTCCGGCGATGGAATAATCGGCTGATGCACGGTCCGATGGCGGCAGGCTCCGGCGACCACCGGCGCAGCCTGACCCTCCACGAGCTCGCGGCGGAGGCCGGGTCGCCGGTCGACCTGCTGGAGTGGCTCGTCGCGCAAGACCAGCTCCGGCCGCTCGCCGATGGTCGGTTCGACGCGCACGACGGTGCAACGCTGTCGACCGTCCAGGCGCTCCTCGCGTCCGGGATCAGCCGCGACGACCTCGCGTGGGCGTTCGACGAGGCGGGCGCCGGCGTCTCGTCGATCGGCCAGATGTTCGCCCTGCCCGCGGCGCGCTCGACGCGAACCTACGCCGAGGTCGTCGCCGAGCTCGGCGACGTGGGCCCGCGACTCGCCTCGATCTACGCCGCGCTCGGACTCGCGGAGCCCGCCCCGGACGATCACCTGCGCTCGAACGAGGAGCGCGTCATGATCGGCTTCGCGTCGCTGTGGGCCGAGGTCGACCCGGGCGGCGATGCCGATGTCCGCGTCGCCCGCATCGCCGGCGAGACGACCCGCCGCTTCAGCGAGGCGTGGCTCGACGCGTGGGACGAGACGGCCCGGCCACGGATCGATACGCAGGGCGGACCGACCACGACGGGTCACGTGGAGCCAGGCGATCCGACCGATCCTGCCCGGAACGCGTCCCTGCGCGGCGCCGAGATCGGCCGGCTGATGATCGCGTGGCTTCACGACCGGGCACTCGAACGGACCTTGAACGCCCGGATCATCGGCGCCTTCGAGCACGCCCTGGTCAAGGCCGGCCGGCTCGAGGCTCGACCGGACCATCCGCCGGCGATCGCCTTCGTCGACCTGTCGGGCTACACGACGATGACCGTCGAGCACGGCGACGAGGCGGCCGCGCACGCGGCCGACCGGCTGCGAGCCCTCGCCGAGGAATCCGTGCGCGGTGTCGACGGCCGGCTCGTCAAGCTCCTCGGTGACGGGGTCCTCCTGTTGTTCGAGGACCGCTCGTCCGCGCTCCGGGCGACCCTGAAGCTCGTCCGCCGGGTCGCCGCCGAAGGCCTGCCGCCGGCCCACGCGGGGATCGCCGCCGGCCGGGTCGTCGTCCGCGACGGCGACGCTTACGGGCAGACCGTCAACCTTGCGTCGCGGATCGCCAACGAGGCGGCCGCCGGCGAGGTGGTCGTCGAGGAAGGCGTCGTGATCGCGCTGCCGCGCGGCGTCGCGGAGTTCGACCCGATCGGTCGGGTCGAGCTGAAGGGCTTCCCGATGCCGATCGCGCTCTGGCGGGCGTCCGAGCCGGCGCGCGGCTGATCTCCGCGGCTCGGGGCGAAATGGGCTGACGATCGCCCTTCGAGCACGCCATGATCCGATCGTCCACTTGGACCCCATTGGAGGCCGCGATGCAATTGACCCTTCGGAGTGTCTGCCTGTTGGCTGCCGTGGTCCTGTTCGTGCTCACCGCGATCGGCGTCGATGTCCGCGGGATCTCGTTCGCCTGGCTGGGGATGGCGCTCTTCGCGGGATCCTTCGTCGTCCCGGAGACGCCGATCAACCGCTAGCCACGTTCGTCGTGATCGCGCCTGAGGCCGGCTCGGATCTGCCCGACCTCAGGCGCCCCCCTCAGCTCCCGAAGATCTTCGCGATCTCGTAGGGCGCCGTCTCCTCGAGCTGGTCGTAGCGGCAGTCGGCCGGCTGCTTGTCGTCGCGCCAGCGAACGAACGTCGTGCCGTGGCGGAACCGATCGCCCTGGAGGTGGTCGTAGGCGACCTCGACCACGCGCTCGGGGCGCAGTGGCTCCCAGGACAGGTCCTTGCCCCGGTTCCAGCGGCTCGTCGCGCCCGGCAGTCGCTGGCCCGACGCGTCGGCCGAGCCCATCCCGGACCACTCGGCCCACTCTCGCCACGGATGGCCCTCGGTCGCGTTTTCGCGCAGCGGCTCGAGTGTGGCGGTCAGGGCCTCACGCTTGTCCCACGTGAACGATGACGTGACCCCGACGTGGTGGAGTGAGCCCTCGTCGTCGTAGATCCCGAGGAGCAGCGACCCGACGTGCGTCCCGGGTCCGTTCTTGTGCCAGCGGAAGCCGGCGACGACGCAATCCGCGGTTCGCTGGTGCTTGATCTTGAGCATCGCCCGCTTGCCGGGCTGGTACATCCCGTCGAGACGCTTGGCGATCACGCCATCGAGGCCGGCGCCCTCGAACCGGTCGAACCAGTCGGCGGCCAGCGCCCGGTCGCGGGTCGCCGGCGTCAGGTGGACCGGTGGCCTGACACCGGCCAACGCCGCCTCGAGCCGCTCGCGCCGCTCGACCTGGGGCACCTCGCGGAGGTCCTCGTCGCCGAGCGCGAGCAGGTCCCAGGCGACGAAGCTGGCGGGCGTCTCGGCGGCGAGCATCTTCACGCGCGACGCGGCGGGATGGATCCGGAGCAGGAGTGACTCGAAGGCCAGCTCGCCATCGGTCGAGATGACGACCTCGCCGTCGACGACGCACCGCTCCGGCAGGGACGCTCGGAGCGGGTCGGCAAGCTCCGGAAAGTAGCGGTCGAGCGGCTTGAGGTCGCGGCTCTGGATGAGGATCTCGTCGCCGTCCCGGAAGACGATCGCCCGGAACCCGTCCCACTTCGGCTCGTACAGCCAACCGTCGCCCTCGGGCAGGTCGTTGCTGGCCTTGGCGAGCATCGGGTCGAGCGGCGGATTGAACGGAAGTTGCATTCGGCGAGTCTAGATGGGTGAGCGGTCGCCGGCTGCCGTCGCCCATTGCGTCGCCGTCGCCACGGAACCACCGGCTCGGTCGGGACGTCCCCGCGCCGAGCCGTCACCGCACGGCCAGTGGGGAGACACGCCATGTTCGATCTCGCTCGCACCGATCGGCGCAGCCGCTCGGTCATCCACCTCGTGCTCGTAGCCTGGATTGTGGTCATCGTCGCCGCATGCTCGGGATCGTCCGCCGCGACGCAGGTCGGTCAGGTGCCCGTCGGGGCGCCCGCGCAGGCGGCTGCATCGGCCGGGGCCGGCATCGGCAGCGGTGCCGGACAGCAGACGGGCGGCGGTGGCGGTGACGGTGCCGTCGTCGATGACACGAAGATCGTCCGGACCGGCTCGCTCCAGATCACCGTCGCCGACCCCGACATGGCCATCCTCGCGGCTCGCGACGCGATCCGTGCGCTCGGCGGGTACATCGGCGCCTCGAAGGCCGAGCGGACCGACGACCGGATCGTCGCCAGCGTGACCTATCGGATCCCGGTCGCCCGGTGGGAGGATGCCCTCGACGCGATCCGGGGCCTGGGGACAGAGGTCGCCGAACAGACCGATGCCACCGAGGTCACCGATCAGCTCGTCGACCTCGATGCCCGGATCCGGAACCTCCGGGCGAGCGAGGTTGCCCTCGTCGGCTATGTCGAGAAAGCGGTCAAGACGTCCGACTTGCTCGAGATCGAGGCACGCCTGACCGACACCCGCGGCCAGATCGAGCGGCTCACCGCGCAGCAGTCGGCGCTCGCCGATCAGGCGGCCATGGCCACTCTCACCGTCACCTACGGGACCGAGGTCGTCGCGGTGACCGAGGCGGCCGCCAAGTGGAACCCGGCGGCGGAGGTCGATCGAGCCTCCGCCACGCTGATCGCCGTCGGCCAGGCGATCGCCAGCTTCCTGATCGTCTTCGCGATCGTCTGGCTGCCGATCCTGGCCAGTCTTGCCGTGATCGGGTTCGCCGGGATCGCGATCGCCCGCCGAATTGGCTGGCGGCGCGGGCTCGGCCTCCCGCCCGTCGGCCCGGCTGCCCCGCCCGTCGGGCCTGCCGGGGAAGGCTGAGTCTCGGGGCGGTCGTGCGTCGCGGTCCGGTGGACCGGCCGGGAGCGGCACGCGCCGACCGCGACCGTGGCGCTAGCGAGCGGGCAGACCCGCGAGCGCCTGGCGGGCCTGCTCGCGCCCGACGTTCCAGGCCGCCCACGCCGTGGCCTCATGTTCCTCAAGGCGCTCGCGCCGGACCTGGAGGCGGCGAGTGAGCTCAGCACGGTCCGCCGGGTCGAGCGCCGGAAGAGCCGCGACGAGGGCCGGAACGGCGTCATCGCCGAGGCTGACGGCGTACGTCACGTCGAGGCCGGTCTCGCCGTCGGGCGGGACGAGGCGCGGATCGAGGACGCGCGCAACGTTCTGCTCGGCGATGAGGCGCGACGGACCGACGACGTTGATCGCGCCGAGAACGACGATCGCCGCGATCGTCAGCCCGTGGAGGAGCCAGCCCATCCGGTCGCGATACAGCAGGACCGCCGTGATCCCGATCCCGATCGCGAGCCACACGATCGTGGCCAGGACGTAGAAGCGGAGCTCGGTCCAGCCGTAGGCATCCTGATAGATCCGCAGCCGGAGCAGCGCCGAGGCGAGCACGACCGCCGTCAGGCCGGCAAGCACCATGCCGGCGCCGACCAGCGCGCCGGTCCGGAAGATCGCGAGCGCGTGGATCGACGCGAGCAGACCGCCGGCGAGGAGGGCGACCCAGACGAGCTCGAAGAAGCCGCTCCGGGCGTACTGGGCGTAGGGCAGGCCGGTCGCCGCCAGCGTGTCCTGACCGCCGAACAGGTAGGCCAGCTGGAGGACCACGAACACGCCGAACAGGACGTCGACCGCGATCAGGACCGTGGCCGACTCGATCGCGCCGAGCCGGACCCGCGGCAGCGCGCCGGACGCCGCCGGCGACGCGCCCGGCTCGGGCAGGCCCCAGGCCGCCGCTCCGAGCGACTGCGCGAGCGGCGTCTGCTCGGCTCGGGCGGCGACGCTATCGGCCAGGCCCACGGCGCCCGACGCGACGGCCAGCAGCCCCGCTACGCCCCACGCGATGAAGAACCCGACCGCGATCCGAATCGGCACTTCGCCGAGGTCGACGTTCCAGGTGAACAGGCGACCCATCAGCTGGTCAAAGGCCACGTCCGCCGACGAGAACAGGCTGCCGAAGATGAGCAGCAACGGGATCGCGATCACGAGGCCACGGGCCACCGCCCACGCCCAGGGCGGCAGGCGCGAGGCTCGGTCGTCACCGTTCGAGGCCGGGTCGACGCGGCCGATCGCCGAAGCGACGCGCAGGATCCCGATGCCCGCCCAGCCGAGAACGATGAATCCGAGCTCCACCACGCGCGCCGCCGACCGACGCGTGACAGCCTCGCCGGCGATCGCCGCGACCGACGCCCCGAGCAGGGCGCACGCGGCCAGCACGTCGAGGACGAGCAGGAACGGATCGGCGCGGACGGCGATCCCGAGGCTGATGGCGAGCGCGGCCGGCGCCAGCCAGCGGTCCAGCGGGTCGATCCGGCGGCCGGCCGGACGGAGCAGGAATGCGGCGCCGAGCAAGCCGGCGGCGAGGATCGGGGCATTGATCCCGAGCAGGTTCCCGAACAGCAGCCATTGGGCGACGAACCCGATCGCGGCGGCAAGGACGAGGATCCGGACGGCGACGGGTCTGGTCATGCGATCTCCGTTCGGTTCGTCGGTGGGGCTTGGGAGCGTGACGACCGAGGCTGGGGTCGGCGTCTGCCCAGCGGAGACGACCGGCAACGGACAACTGTTGCGCCTGGCGGACCGGTTTTCGTCCCGCCACTCGTGGCACGATGGCGCGCATGACCGAGCAGTCCGAGCGCTACGACCGGATCTCGGAGGGCTATGCCCGCTGGTGGGCGCCGGTGATCGCCCCGGCCGCCCTGGCGGCGATCGACGAAATCGCGGCCGCGATCGACGGCGGCGCCCGGCGGGTGCTCGATGTCGGCACGGGAACGGGGACGCTCGCCGTCGCGCTGGTCCGGCGCTGGCCGGACATCCGGATCACGGCCATCGATGCCTCAAGCGGGATGATCGACAAGGCAGGCGGCGAGGCCGACCGACTCCTGACGCCCGATCAGCGTGCACGGCTCGACCTCCGCGTCGCCTTCGCCGACGACCTCGGCCTCGCGGACGAGTCGATCGACGTCGCCGTCTCGTCGTTCGTGCTCCAGCTCGTCCCGAACCGCTTCCGTGCGCTGCGCGAGGTCCGCCGGGTCCTGCGACCGGGCGGTCAGTTCGGATGGGTCTCGTGGCTCGAGCGGGACGAGGGGCCATGGGCTCCGGACGCCGACTTCGACGACGCCCTGGTCGATGTCGGAGAGGAGCCTCGCGAGTGGACCGACCGGCCCGGCGACCTGCGCGACCCGGCCGCCGCGATCGCCCAGATGCGCCGGGCCGGCTTCGCCGACGTGCAGGCCGCGGCCGGCGAGCTCGTCCATCCCTTCACGGTGGACGGATTCGTGGGCTTCATGGCCGAGTTCGACGAAGAAGATCTCGTCGAGAGCCTGCCGACGCGCGTGCGCGAGCGATTCGATGCGGCCTTGCGTGCGCGGCTCGCACGGCGCCGCCCCGACGAGCTCGCGCTTCGCCTCCCGACGGTGACGGTCCGCGGCCAGCGCCGCTGACCGCGATGCCGAGGATCAGCCCTCGCTGGAGTCGCCCTCGGTCGAACCCTCGGCGCCGGCGCCCTCGGCTCGCTCCTCGGCACCCTCGCCGGCCTCGGCCGCCTCGCCCTCGGCAGCCTCGGCGACTTCCGCGGCCGTCTCGGCCTCGAGCTCGGCCGCTTCGGCCTGGAGCCGGGACGCGAGGACCTTGGCGACGACCTCCTCGACGTCCGTCAGCAGGGTCACGTCGCCCGGGATCGTCAGGTCGGAGACGTGAACCGCGGCGTCGAAGTCGACCAGCGACTCGATCGAGTACTCGATCGACTGCGGCAGATGATCGGGCAGGGCCCGGACGCGGACCGACTCGAGCTGATGCATGAGCGTGCCGTTCAGGTTCTCGACCGCGTTCGAGATCCCGATCGCGACGAGCGGGACGTCGACCGTCATCTCCTCGGTCATCCGGACGAGGAGCAGGTCGACGTGAAGCGGCCGGCGGTTGACCGGATGGACCTGGACGCCGTGGACGAGCACCGGGCGGGCCTTGTTGCCGTCGACCGACAGGTCGATCAGGGCGTTCTGGCCGGCCTTGCGCCGGAGGAGGTCGAACTCGTGGGCGTCGATCGAGACGTTCTCGGAGCTGAAGCCGTGGCCGTACACGACCGCGGGCAGCTGGCCGTTGCGGCGGAGCGTGGCGACCTTCTTGCCGACGACCGCGCGGGGCGCGGCAGCAAGGCTCAGGCGGTCGGTCGTGGCGGTGGACATCGGGGCGGGACCTCGGTTGGGCTCATGTGGAGCGGGCGCGACTCGCCGACGGCGCGGTCGGGGCGCCCGGAAACGGGCGCACACCTTATCACGGAGCGGGTCCGAAGCCGACCGGGCCCGGCCCGGCGCAGGCCGGTGTACAGTCGGCCCGCCATGAGTGCCACGATCCTGATCGTCGAGGACGAGTTCGCCGTCGCGCGGGGCATCCAGTACGCCCTGCAGCAGGAGGGCTATCAGGTCGCGGTGGCCAAGAGCGGCGAGGAGGGGCTCGACTTCGCGACGAACCAGGCGCCCGACCTGGTCGTGCTCGATGTCCGGCTGCCGGGGATGGATGGGTTCGAGGTCCTGCGCCGCCTGCGCGCGTCCGGCTCCAAGGCGCCGGTCCTGGTGCTGACCGCGCGCGACGACGAGGTCGACAAGGTCATCGGGTTGGAGCTGGGGGCCGACGACTACCTGACCAAGCCGTTCGGGCTGCGCGAGCTGATGTCGCGGATCAAGGCGCTCCTCCGCCGGGCCTACGGCGACCTGAGCGACGCGGCGGGTGGGCGGGTGATCCGCCACGGCGACCTCGTGATCGACCTCGAGCGGCGGCGGGTCCAGCGTGGCGACCGTCGGATCAGCCTCACCCCGACCGAGTTCGAGATCCTCCGCCACCTCGCGTCGCGGCCCGGTCGCGTCTACACCCGGAGCGAGCTCCTCGAGCTCCTCCGCGATTACGAGGCCCTCGACCAGGACGAGAAGACGATCAACGTCCACGTGAGCCATCTCCGCGACAAGATCGAGGACGATCCGGCCGTGCCGGCGTTCGTCATGACGGTCCGCGGCGTCGGCTATGCGTTCGCCGAACGGTAGCCCGGACACGGCTGCGGACACGTCGCCGTCGTCCCGACCCGGCCGGGACGATCCTCCGGACCTCGGCGTCGTCGACCTCGACGACGAGTCCGACGCCGACCCGGACGCGCCCGGCTGGTGGCAACGCTTCCCGCGTCCGCAGCTGATCCCGCGCTTCATCCGACGCGCCGGGCCGAAGACCCTTCAGAGTCGCCTGACGCTGGGGTTCGCGAGCGTCGTCGGCCTGACGATCCTGCTCGTCACGGTCTTCGTCCTGAATCGTCTCGACGACGAGTTCCGGACCCAGCAACAGGCGGACATCCGGGCCAAGACCGACCTCGTGGCCGCGTACATCGACTTCTTCGCCGGCGACGTCGCCCGTGGCGAGCCGGTCGTCTCGGCCGCGAACGTCGTGAACCCGCGCGTCTCGGCGGCGCTCCGGAACCCCGCTCGCGAGTCGTTCATCGCGGACCTGCTGGCCGAGGCCGACGTCGACTACACGCTCGGCCTGCCCGCCATCGGCGAGGGCGATGTCATGGGCATCATCCCGGCCCAGGACGGCGTTTTCCACGCCGTCGCCGACGAGCCCGGCCGGCCCGGTCTCCAGAAGGAATCGTTCGTCGCGACCCCCCTGCTCCGTCCATCCCAGAACAGCGCCTACCCGTACGGGATCATCGTCCGCCTGTCGAATCCCTACACGTTCCGACAGGTGGCCATCGACAACGTGACGACCGTGACGGTCGCGGTCGGTGCCCTGGCGCTCGGGATCGCGGTGATCGTGGCCGCAGCGATGGCGCTCCGCGTCACGACCCCGCTCCGGCGGTTGACCGAGGCGACGCGCGCCCTCGCGGAGGGCCAGCTCGGCAGCCGAATCCCGCGCGCCGAGGTCCGGGCCGGCTCGAAGGAGCTGGTGGCGCTGACGATGCAGTTCAACGCGATGGCCGACCAGCTCGAGGCCAGCGTCGCGATGATCCGACGCGATCGCGACCGGAGCCGCGACTTCCTCGCCGATGTGTCGCATGAGCTGCGGACGCCGATCGCCGCGCTCCTCACGTTCAACGAGCTCCTCACCGAGGGCGCGGGCGACGATCCCGCCGCCCGATCGGAGTTCCTCAACAACAGCCGGGTCCAGCTCGAGCGTCTCGACTGGCTGGCCCAGAACCTGCTCGAACTGTCCAAGCTCGATTCCGGGCTCGTCCTGCTCGATCTCCGGCCGGACGACCTCCGGGCGGCGGTCGAGTCGGCCGTGGAGCAGGCCGGGCCGACGGCGCGCCGGCGCGGCGTCACGCTGACGTTGGCGCCTGCGGCGGCCCCGATCCGGATCCGCCACGACCCGCAGCGGATCGGCCAGGTCGTGACGAATCTCGTTGGCAACGCGATCAAGTTCACGGAGCCCGGCGGCTCGGTCGCCGTCCGGGTCGGCGCGACGGCTGACGGCGGAGCCGGGATCGAGGTCACCGATACCGGCGTCGGGATCGAGGCGGACGAGCTGCCCCGGATCTTCGAGCGCTTCTACCGCGGATCGCGGGCGAACGAGGCCCGCGGCAGCGGCAGCGGTCTCGGCCTGGCGATCGTCCGCTCGATCGTCGACATGCATCGCGGGACGGTCGAGGTCGTCAGCCGGCTCGGCGCCGGAACCACCTTCACCGTCACGTTGCCGGCCGACCCGCGGAGGGAGGACGACGCCCCAGATGGCGCCGCCCCACCACGCGAGACGGTAGATCTCCCGAAGATGGTGGATTCTTCACCGACCGGGCCGCCGAGCCTGAACCGCGAGTCCTCAGGCTAGGCTGCACTCCAGGACGACCGCTTGGCGGCTCGTCCCGCTCACCCTCGCACGCGAGACCTCCTCCCGATGACCGATCACCCGTCCGAGCCGACCGACGAGACCCAGCCGCACGAACCCGCCGCCTGGCGGCCGGTCGAGCGCGATCCCGCGCTGGCTCCAACCCCCTCCCCCGCGCCGTCGACCCCCGCCTCGTACTCGCCGGCCCCGGAGCCGCGGACCGACTGGTCGCAGCCGCGCTGGGCCGATCCGGAGCCCACGCCGGAGCACTGGTTCGAGTCGGCGCCGCCGCCGGTCGCCCGGCCCGTGGCCGTCGCCCCTCGGCGCGGGGCCGGGGCGGGGACCGTCGTCGCGGCCGCCCTGGCCGCGGCCGTGCTCGCGTCGGGCGGCACGGTCATCGCCCTGACCGCCAGCGGCGCCCTCGACCGGACACTGCCCACGACGGCGGGCGTCCCGAACCCGAACTCGCAGTCGATCAAGCAGCCGGTCACGCTCGACGAGTCGTCGGCGATCATCGATGTCGCGGCCAAGGCCGGGCCGTCCGTGGTGCGCGTGTTCACGACCGGCATCGACCCCAACTCGGCGACGTCCCAGGAACAGGACGGCGTGGGTTCCGGGATCATCTTCGACGCCAACGGCTGGGTCCTGACGAACCGCCACGTCGTCGCCGGGACGACGGACCTCACCGTCCAGCTCAAGGACGGCACGAAGTATCCCGCGACCACGTACGGGATCGACACCCTGACCGACCTCGCGATCATCAAGATCGACGCCACCGGCCTGCCCGCGGCGACGATCGGCGATTCGGACGGCCTGAAGGTCGGCGAGCTGGTGATCGCGATCGGGAGTCCGCTCGGCACGTTCGACAACAGCGTCACGAGCGGGATCGTCTCGGCCCTCGGCCGCGACATCACGACCGAGGGCGGACGCCTCCGCAACCTGATCCAGACCGACGCCGCGATCAACCCCGGCAACAGCGGCGGCCCGCTCCTCGACGCGACCGGGGCGGTCATCGGCGTCAACACCGCGATCGCCCGCGATTCGACCGGCATCGGCTTCTCGATCCCGGTCGACATCGCCCGGCCGATGATGCGCCAGGCGCTGGCGGGTGAGACGCTCGCGCGGCCGTACATCGGGATCCAGTACGTGTCGATCGATCCCCAGATCGTCAAGCATCTGAACCTGCCCGCGACCGCCGGGGCCTACGTCCAGCTCCTCGACCAGAACCTCGATCCGACCGGCGAGGAAGCCGTCCGACCGTCGAGCCCGGCCGCCAAGGCAGGGATCAAGACCGGCGACATCGTGACCTCGATCAACGGCCAGGTGATCGACGCGACCCATCCGCTCGACGCGATCCTGACCCAGTTCGCTCCAGGCGACCAGATCACGCTCGACGTCCTGCGCGACGGCAAGCACCTCTCCGTGGTCGTGACGCTCGGGACGCGGCCGAAGGACCTGGGCTGAGCCTCCATCCGCGCCGATGGGCCTGATGGGCCGGGGTCAGCCCGGCGAGCGGCGGCGCCAGATCTCGACGCCGGCGTAGTCGAGCGGGCCGCCGAGCTGGACGGCCGGCTTGCGAACACGGACGCCGACCTCGGTCACCGGGAACTCGGTCAGGATCTCGTGGCTGATCGCCTCCGCGAGCGCCTCGAGCAGGCGGAACGACGTCGACTCGACGATCTGTCGGATGACGCCGTAGACCGCGGCGTAGTCGACCGACTGCGTGAGGTCGTCGTCCGTCCCGGCCGGCTGGAGGTTGAGCACGAGCTCGACATCCACCTCGAACGGCTGGGGCGCCTCGAGCTCGTGATCGTAGAAGCCGTGGCGGCCCTGGAGCTGGACGTTGTGGAGCACGATCCGGTCGCTCAGGTCAGGCCTCCTTCGGCTCGGGCGTGACGTCGAGCGCGCTGCCGCGGACCACGGCGTCGGCCATCCGCGCCGCGCGGACGTTCGGGCGGACATCGTGGACCCGGACCACGTCGGCGCCGGCCGCGATCCCCAGCGCCGTCGTCGCGAGCGTCGCCTCGAGTCGCTGGTCGGCCGGCAGGTCGAGCACCTTGCCGAGGGTCGACTTGCGCGAGGTGCCGAGCAGGATCGGCCGGCCGAGGGTGCGCAGATCGGCGAGGTCGCGGACGAGGACGAGGTTGTGGGCGGCGGTCTTGCCGAACCCGAAGCCAGGGTCGACGACGATCGACTCCCAGGCGATCCCGACGGCCACGGCCCGCTCGATCGCTCTCTGGAGATCGGCCACGACCTCGGCCATGAGGTCCGTGTAGCGCGCCTCCTCCCGGTTGTGCATCAGCACGATCGGGCTGCCGCGCTCGGCCGCGACGCGAAGGAGCGCGTCATCCGACGCGACGCCCCAGACGTCGTTGACGAGGTCGGCGCCGGCATCGAGCGCCGCGGCGGCCACGGCGGTCTTCGTAGTGTCGATGCTGAGCGGCGTGTCGGGCAGCGCGGCGCGGAGGGCAGCGACGATCGGCACCACGCGCGCGATCTCGTCGGCAGCGGCGACGGGCGCGTGGCCCGGTCGTGTCGACTCGCCGCCGACGTCAAGCAGGTCGGCGCCCTCGTCCACCATCCGGCGACCCATCGCGACGGCGGTCGCGATTGGGTCGCTCGCGGCTCCGTCGCCGCCCGCCCCGTCGCCCGCCGCGAGCAGGCCATCGCCGGAGAACGAGTCCGGCGTGGCGTTGAGGATGCCCATCACGAACGTCCGCTCGCCCCAGGGAAACCGGCGCGGGCCGATCCGGAGCGGCGCGGGCGTCGCGGGGATCGCGGGACTCGCGGCTGGTCGATCCATCATCACGGCCGATTGTCACCCGGAACGGGATCGCGCAGGAGCGGGTCGTCGACGAGGCGGGCCCGGACGGCGCCGACGAGGTACAGCGAGCCGGCAACGACGAGCGGGCCGGGCGGCCCGGCAAGGGTCCGATCCAGGGCGGCGACGAGGTCCGGCTCCGTTGTGACGGTTCGGCCGCTGCGACCGGAACCCCTGGTCCGCTCGGGGCTGCCGGCCCGCTCCCAGATCCCGGCGAGCTCCTCTGCCGGCATCGCCCGGGCCGCCTCGACCATGGTCGCGACGATCCGGGCGTCGGCCAGCGCGGACGATGCGACCAGGGCGGCGACGACGCCGGCGACATCCTTGTCGGCCATCGACGCCGTCAACAGGGTCAGCGGGCCTGCTCCCAGGAACGGTCGAAGCTCGTCCAGCGCGGCCGCCAGGGCGGCCGCTCCCGCCGGGTTGTGGGCACCGTCGAGCAGGACGTCGCGTCCTTCGACGTCGAGGAGCTCGAGCCGGCCGGGCCAGCGTGCATCGGCGTAGCCCTGGCGACGCGCGTCGTCGGGGACGTCGGCGATCCCGGCGTCGGCGAGCGCGTCGAGGATGGCATCGGCGACCGCGACGTTGGCCGCCTGGTGGCGGCCCCGCAGCCCCACCCGCGTCCGCCCCAGCCGTGGCAGCTCGACGATCAGTCCATCGCGATCGATGGCCACGACCGGGGCCGGCTCGACGATCGCCAGCGGGACGCCGAGCCGGGCGGCGCGCCGCCGGACGATCGCCCGTGCCTCACCGACCGCTCCCGTCACGGCCCGGTCGCCACGCTCGATGATCGCCGCCTTCTCGCGGGCGATGTGACCGATCGTCGGGCCGAGCCGGTCCATGTGGTCGAGATCGACGTTCGTGATGGCCGCGACGCCACCGTCCCAGGCGTGGGTCGCGTCGAGCCGGCCGCCGAGCCCGACCTCGACCAGCGCCAGGTCGACGCCCTCGTCGGCGAACCAGCGGAACACGACGGCCGTGAGGAGCTCGAACTCGGTCGGGTCGCCGAGGCGCCGGGGCAGGCGATCCGCGGCCGCGATGGCGTCCCGCACGAGGCGGGCGAACGTGGCCGCGTCGACAGGCCGGCCGGCGATCTGGAGCCGCTCGCGATACGACACGAGATGCGGCTTCGGCGTCTCGCCGGCGCGCAACCCGGCGGCGCGCAGTGCGGCGCCGGCGAGCGCCAGGACGCTGCCCTTGCCGTTCGTCCCCGCGACCAGCGCGCCCCGGACCGCGAGCTGCGGATCCCCGAGCTCGCGCAGCAGCGCCCGCGTCCGTCCGAGCCCGAGCCGGATCCCGAACCGTCCCCGTTCGGCCAGGGCGTCGAGGGCGGCGCGGTAGGCGGCGCCAGTGTCCGGATCGGGGTCACGGTGGGCGGCCGGAGCGGCGTCGTTCGATCCGGGGGAGCCCGGAGGGGTCGGCACCGCTGCGCTGTCGTTGTCGCCCGTGGTCGTCACTCCCGGGTCAGGTCGTCCTCGTAGAAGACGCACTGATTGAACCGCGGGGTCAGGCACACGTCGTTGATGTAGCCCTGCTCGAGGTGGACGCCGCCCCGGAGCTGGCAGCGCGAGACGTTGGCGTCCTGCCGGATCAACGCCTTGAGCAGGTGCGGCGCCTGGATCGGGATCGCCCCGCGCGATCCGGTCATGTAGAAGTGGGGACAGACATTGCGCCGGAGGTTCGGCAGCCCGAAGCCGCCCCGCGACGGCGGCATCGCCGGGAGCGGGTAGCGCTGCGGAACGGGCGACCGGCCCGGCAGGGTCGGGCGGATCGGCATGGGCGGACGGGCCGTGGGTGAACCCGCCGACGCGGCCGCCGAGTTGTCGCGCCGATCCTGGGGTGGCGGCAAGGGCCCGGAGCCTCCGGCCAGGGTCGGACGGCTCACCCGCGCGATGGGGCCGACGCCGAACGCGGGCCGGCCCGTGGAACCTGTCGGACGATCGCGCTTGGGGTCTCGAGCCTGCATCCATCCCTCGATGCGGCGCGCAGCAGAAATCGAGCGGCCGCGCGCCGGACCGCGCAAGACTACATCGCTCCGCAGCGAAACGGTCAGCCATCGCGCCGTGCGGGCGCCGCATGCGACAATCGACGCCGATGACGACTCGGCGAAGCGGGCGACCACCCCAGGTTCGACCGCGGCCTCCCTCGAACGGGCGACCCGCGCCGGTCAAGGTTCGGCCCCGCGCTCCGACACCGGACCGTCTCGCCGCGCACCGCCGGATCGAGCGCGGCCCGGGGATCGCTCTCCCGTTCCGGATGCTCATGGCGGCCGCCGTCGTGGCCCTCGGGGTCGGCGTCCTGATCTTCGCCAACGGCGGCCTCGGCACGATCGCGGGCGCCGTCGGCGATACGTTCGGCGGATTCGTCACGGACCTCACCCGGACGCCCGAGCCCAGTGCCGCCGACCCATTTGCCGCCGACCCACCGTCGCTCGAGGCACCCGATGAGCCGTACACGAGCCAGACGACCGTCGACCTGATCGGCACGGTCCCGGCCGCCGTCGCCGGCCAGGCCGAGACCCGCATCCGGATCTATCTCACGATCGGCAAGGGAGAGCCCGGAGTGGCCAAGGAGGTTCCGGTCGGCCCGCGGCAGCAGTTCATCGTGCCGGGCATGCCGCTCAGTCCCGGCACGAACACGTTCACGGCCACGATCGTCGGGCCGACCGATCTCGAATCCGAGGCCTCGGCAGCCGTGACCTACGTGCTGGACAAGGCCCGCCCGAAGATCACCCTGACAGCCCCGAAGGCCAACGCGATCGTCAACGCCAAGGCCGTCCAGATCACGGGCAAGACCCAGTCCCGGAGCACGATCAGCATCAAGAACCAGACGACGAATACGTCGGTCAGCGGCGCCGCGGACGGCAAGGGCGCGTTCTCGATCGCGCTCCAGATCGGGACGGGGTCGAACCAGATCCAGATCACGGCGACCGACCCGGCTGGCAACCACAGCACGATCGCCGTGACGGTCCGGCGCGGGACCGGCCGGCTGACGGCCAACCTCACCGCGTCCTTCTACCAGGTCAAGCGCTCCAGCCTGCCCGAGTCGGTCCAGCTGTCGGTCACCGTCAACGATCCCGACGGGCGGCCGCTCCAGGGCGCCAGGATCACCTTCACCCTGGCGATCCCGGGCGTGCCGGCGATCACCTCGTCGACGCTGACGACGTCGAGCACGGGTCGGGCGTCCTTCACGACCTCGATCTCGAAGGGCGCGGCATCCGGCCAGTGCTCGGTGACGGTCATCGTCCAGACGACCGATTTCGGCGACACGACCGACCGGACCGTGATCACGATCCAGAGCTAGGCCAGTCGATCGTCCGTTCGACGATTCGCTCGAAACGCGAGACAGGACGGCCGCGCGCAGCTACCATCGCGTCATGCCGTCGTGGCGCTGTCCGCACTGTGCGACACCTCAACAAGAGGCGTCGCGCTGCTGGGTCTGCCACCGCTCGTCGACGAGCTGCGGGACGTGCCGCCAGTTCCGCGGCTCGGTCGCCGGCAAGATCGGGTTCTGCGGCCTCGATCGGCGGCGCGAGCCACTCCAGGGCGACGAGGTCCGGGCCTGCTGGGAGGACGGCGCACTGCCGGTCCCGCCGGATCCGATCACGCCAGGCCTGCTCGACCTGCTGACGGTCACCGCACTCGGCGAGCCGCCGGCCGGAGAACGGGACGAGCTCGTGTCGTCGCCGTCGCGACCGCCGGCCGTCGCGACCGCGGCATTGTCAGGCAGCCGGCGACTCTGGGTGGAGGTCGAGGTCTAGGGCTCTCGCCCGCGCCGAACGCGGCCCGGCCGGCCCGGCCGCCCGTCTCAGCCCGCGAAGGCCGACGTCACGGCGGCGGGCAGGTCGCCAGGGATGCCGGGTCGTAGACCACGAGGTCGACGGGCGTGCCCGGGTCAACCTTCTGGCCGGGCGTCGGGCTCTGCTCGATCACGATCGCGTCCTCGCCGCCCGGATAGCCGTCCGGCTGGGGCGTGATCGTCCCGACGACGAGGCCGTCACCGGCGATCTCGAGCCTCGCGGCGGCCAGCGACTGGCAGCGGTAGTCCGCGACGGTCACCTTGGCCGGCGGCGGGGTCGGGGTCGGGGGCGGCGTCGGCGGCGGGGTCGGGGGCGGTGTCGGGGTGGGCGAGGGACTCGGTGACGGGCTCGGCGACGGCTCGGCGCCCTTCGAGAGGACATACGCGATCGGCGTGCCCTCGTTGACCAGGACCCCGGCGGCCGGGTTCTGGCTGATCACCGCGCCGGCCGGCACGGTCGGATCGAACGCCTCGGTCTTCGTCCCGGGTTGGAGCTTCGCGGTGATGAGCAGGCTGAACGCCTCGACCTCGGTCTTGCCGCGGAGGTCGGGGACCGCGATCGTGGTCGGCCCGACCGCGACCGTCAGCTTGACGGTGCCACCCCGATCGATCTTCGCGCCCGCCGGCGGATCCTGGGCGAGCACCTGGCTCGGCGGGACGCCGCTCGGCGCCGGCAGGGTCGCCGTCGAGTCGAGCACGATCCCCATCTGGAGCGCCGCCGCCTGCGCCTGGGTCAGCGATTGGCCGACGAAGTTCGGAACCGTGACCTGGGTGGCAGGCGTCGTCCCCGGCCCCGACAGGAGCCGGAACACGAGGAAGGCCACGGCGGCGAGGATGAGGAGGGCGATGATCCCGGCCGCCCAGACTGCCGGGGAGGTTCCCCGCTGATCGTCATCTTCGTCATACGGCGGCACCGGCGCCCGGTTGGAGGGCGCGGGCCGTGCCTGCGACGACGGAGACCGCCGCGGCGGCTCGTCGACGTACGCCTCGGGGACGTACGGGATCGCGCCCGGGTTGGCGCGGGCGGTCGCAGACGACCCGGCGAGCCCGGCACCGGCGGCTCCGGCGGCCGCAGCGCCCGCGAGGCCCGCTCGATCCGTGGCGACCGTCGGATCGGCGACGCCTGGGACGCCCGTCATGCCGGGGACAGCGGTGCCGGCCAGGAACGCCTCGAGTGCGGCCGCAAACGATGCCGCGGACGACCAGCGATCGGCAGGCTCCGTGGCGAGGGCCTTGCGGTCGATCGCGACGAGATCGGCCGGGATCCCGGCCCGCAGCGACGACGGATCCGGCGGCGGGCCGGCCAGGCGGGCCATGGCGACCGCCGCCGCGCTGTCGGCCTCCCACGGCCGGTGACCGGTCAGCAGCTCGAAGAGGACGATCCCGAGCGAGTAGATGTCGGACGACGGGCTCGCCTGCTCGCCGCGCGCCTGCTCGGGGCTGAAGTAGTGGACCGAGCCGAGCGTCGTGCCGGGCAGCGTCATCTGGGCCTCGGCGATCGCGCGGGCGATGCCGAAGTCGGTGACCTTGACCTGGCCCTCGCGATTGATCATCACGTTGCCAGGCTTCACGTCGCGGTGGACGATTCCGCGCTGGTGGGCGGCATGCAGGGCCCGAGCAGTCTCGGCGGTGATCCGCGCGGCCTGGCGCGGCGGCAGCGCCCCGGAGCGCTTGACGATCGAAGCGAGGTCCTCGCCGTCGACGAGCTCCATGACGATGAACGGCCCAGCCTGGTCCTGGCCGTAGTCGTACACGCCCACGATGTTCGGGTGGTTGAGGGACGCCGCGTTCTGCGCTTCCTGGCGGAACCGCGAGCTGAAGTCGGGGTCGCGCCCGTACTCGGCGCGGAGGATCTTGACGGCGACGTCGCGATCGAGCTGGTTGTCGTGGCCGCGATAGATCCGGGCCATGCCGCCCTGGCCGAGCAGCTCCACGATGCGGTAGCGGCCGCCGAGGATCGTGCCGATCTCCGCCAAGTCAGTCTCCGCTACGGGTTCCGGCCGACCGTCGCCCGTGCCGGACTCCCCCGGGCGGTGACGCGCCGGTCGGATCGTAACCTACGACGTCCGGGCCAGCGGTTCGTGACTCGGGAGCGGCGACAAGCGGGCACCGCACGGGGCGCCTGTTTCCCGCTACAGCTGGAGCTCGGCCAGGTAGCGGCGGAACTCCGGCGCGAGCTCGGGCCGCTGGAGCGCCAGGTCGACCGACGCCTTCAGCCAGCCCATCGTCGTCCCGGCGTCGTATCGGATGCCCTCGAACTCGTAGCCGTAGACGGCCTGCTCCTGCATCAGCGCCTCGATCGCGTCGGTCAGCTGGATCTCGCCGCCGGCGCCGCTTCTGGGTCTGTTCGAGCTTGTCGAAGATCTTCGGGGTCAGGACGTAGCGGCCGATGATCGCGAGGTCCGATGGGGCGTCCTCGGGCTTCGGCTTCTCGACGAGCCGGTTGACCTTGTGGAGCCGGCCGTGGTTCAGGGCGCCCTTCGACCTCCTCGCCGCGCGATGACGCCGTATCGGTTCGTCTCCTCGCGGGGAACCTCCATCACGGCGACGACCGACCCGTGGGTCTGGTCGTACGCATGGACGAGCTGACCGATGCACGGCCGGTCGCCGACGACGACGTCGTCCGACAGGATCACCGCGAACGGCTCGTGGCCGACGACCTCCTTGGCGACGAGGACGGCGTGGCCGAGCCCGAGCTGCTCCTTCTGGCGGACGTAGGTGACCTGGGCGAGGTCCGAGATGTGCCGGATCTGGCGAAGCATCTCGATGTCGCCCTTCTCCTCGAGCAGGTGCTCGAGCTCGTAGGAGGTGTCGAAGTGGTCCTCGATGGCCCGCTTCTGGCTGGACGTGACGATGATGATCTGCTCGATGCCCGACGCGACCGCCTCCTCGACGGCGTACTGGATGACGGGCTTGTCGACGAGCGGCAGCATCTCCTTCGGCTGCGCCTTGGTCGCCGGGAGGAAGCGGGTGCCCCAGCCGGCGGCGGGGAAGACGGCCTTTCGAACGCGCATGGAACCTCGGGGCTGGGTGATGGTGCGGTCCGCCGAGGATACCATCGGGGTCCGTTTTGACCGGTTCGACGCCTCAGCCGACCTCGCGCGCGAACCGTCCGGATCGCGGCCGAGAACCGGTCCGGCTGATCGAGATTGGCGAGGTGGGTCGCTCGTCGGATCAGGATCCGGCGCGCGTCGGTGGCGACGTCGGCGAACGACCGCTCGGTCGGCCGGAAGAACAGGTCGAGCTCGCCGTTGATCAGGAGGCTCGGACCGGGGTATGCGGCGAGGAGTGGCCGAAACCGTCGCCCGACGAGGGAGCGCACCGCGACGGCTCCGCCGGCGAACGAGAATCCCGGCGGCGAGGATCGGGCCCGCGACCGCCGGCGGGAACCGCCAGTCGAAGAACCAGCGATTCAGGCGTTCGAGGACACGCTCCGGCACGACCCGGAAGGTCGTGGCCAGCCCGCGGAACGCGAGCGCCCGGAGCCCCGACCGGCTCGGCGGTCGCGCCCGAGATCGCCAGGCCGGCGACGAGATCCGGCCGGCTCGCGGCAACCGCCATCGCGACGTACCCGCCGAGTGACAGGCCGACGAGGACGGCCCGGCCGACCATGACCCTCGCGCTCGATCAGGCCGGCCACCCGCGCCGCCGCCCCATCGACCGTGAACGGGACGTCCTCGGCGTCGCCGTGGCCGGCCAGGTCGGGCGTCAGGCAGTGGAACTCGGCACCGAGGGCGACCACCTGGGTCGCCCAGGACGCACCCGTCAGCCGCGTCCCGTGGAGGAAGACGATCGTCGGTCGCTCGTCGCGCTCCGATCTGGCCGTCACCGTGTCATTGGCCCGAGGAGCGGGCGCACTCGGATGGGCGTGAGCGAGCGAGCACAGTCGGCTACGCCGCGATGGGCCGTCATCACGGCCGACACCCCCCAGCTAGTCGTGGACGAGCTTCCGGTCGACCGCATAGAGCGCCGCCTGGGTCCGGCTCTGGAGATCGAGCTTGCCGAGGATGTTGCTGACGTGCGTCCGCGCCGTCCGCTCGGTGATCCCGAGATCCGTCGCGATCTCCTTGTTGCTCCGGCCATGGCCGACGAGGCTGAGGACCTCGAGCTCGCGCTCAGTGAGCGAGTCGACGGGCTTCAGCTCGCTCCGCGAGCGCATGCCCTTGGCCAGGATCCGTGCGGCGGCAGGATCGAGATGGACCTCGTCGTTGTGGGCGGCCCGGATCGCCGCGGCGACGTCGTCCGCGTCGGCGTCCTTGAGGATGAACCCGCTCGCCCCCGACTCGAGCGCCGCGAGGACCTTGTCCTCCTCGATGAAGCTCGTCAGGGCGACGATCTGGACGGTCGGCTGGGCGGCCTTGATCCGGGCGATCGCGCCGATCCCGTCGAGCTGGGGCATGACGATGTCCATGAGGATCACGTCCGGCACGAGCTGGGCCGACAGCTCGACGCCGATCAGCCCGTTCTCGGCCTCACCGACGACCTCGATGTCGTCGAGGAGCTCGAGGTAGCCGCGCAGGCCGCGGCGGACGACGCCGTGATCGTCGACGAGCAGGACGCGAATGCGCGGTCCCTCGACCGTGTCAGCCACGAATTCACCTCCCTCCCCGCTCCACCCGCGCCGGGTCGATCGTTCGACGATCGCCGTCCGCGGGCCGCGGGCGGCGTCCATCGTGCCCCATCGTGGCGGATCGGTGTCAGCGGCGCTCGGCCGCCGGGACGGGGACGAGCTCCGGCTCGACGGTCGGAGCCTCGCGCTGGAGCAGGAGAGCGGCGGTCAGGATCGCCGCGCCGCCGACGACCTGGATCGGCAGGAGCGCCTCGTGCAGGAGCAGCGCGGCGAGCGTCACCCCGACGAGCGGCTCGATCAGCATGAGGATGCCCGCCCGCGTCCCGCCCAGCGCCCGGATCCCGAACAGGAACAGGACGGATGGGATGCCCGCCCCGAGGACACCGGCGATGACGGCGAAGCCCAGGGCCCGGCCGTCGCGGAGCGGGACGCCGAGATCGTTGCCGAGCGCGACGGCCAGGGGCAGGCAGGTGATCGGGATCAGCAGGATCACCCAGCCCATCGCCTGCACGGTCGGGATCCCGGCAAACCGTCCACGGCTGACGGTGATGAAGACCGTCTGGCAGACCGCTGCGAACAGCCCGAGGAGCACGCCGATCGGGTTGAACGGGCGGCCACCGTCGGCCGGGTCGAGTCCGCCGGCAACCACGAGGACCATGCCGCCGATGGCCAGGGCCAGGGCCACCAGGCGGGTCGCGTCGAGGCGCTCGTGGCCGAGCGCGACGGCGACGACCGCGACCAGCGCCGGGTACGTGTAGAACGCCAGCAGGACGAGCGCGATCGTCGTCAGGTCGAAGGCGATGAACGTGCCCATGTTGAGTCCGACGCCCGCGAAGGCGACGACGACGAGACCGATGAGGTCGCCACGCGGCAGGCGCAGCGGGTTGACGACGGGCGTGCCGCGATTGGCCTGGATCGCCACGATCGACGATGACCGCCAGGAGCGCGAACGCCGCCCGCCAGGAGACGAACGACATCGGCTCGAAGCCGGTCTCGTAGGCCAGCCGGGCGACGGGGCCGAGCAGCCCGAAGCCGCTCGCGGCGAGGACGAGGGCGAGCGACCCGACGAGGAACCGGCGATCGCGCATCGGGCCATGGTACGGGCGGCCGCGCTCGGCCGCCCGGCTTCGTCGGACGCGCCGGCGGCGGATCGTCCCGGAGCGTGGACCGGCCGGGCCGAGCGGTCAGCGCGTGCCGATGGCCGGCGGTGGTGCCGTCGTCGCTCCGGGCTCGACCGATTCGCCGTCGAGCCGCGCTCCCACGTGCTCCGCGCGACGGGCGCCGATCCGGATCGACGTGAATGGGACGCGGATCTGGCGGAACGTCTCGATCGAGACGAGGAAGCCGCTGAACAGGAAGACCACGCCAAGGAACTTGCCGAGCTGGAACAGGTCGGTCGAGCCGAATCGGTTCAGGGAGTCGGTGATCGTCGGGATGAAGGCGCCGACCGCGATGAGCAGCGTCGCCGGGACGCGGCTGTGGATCCGGCCCGCGAGCATCGCCCGGACCGCGCCGGGCAGCGAGGCGACCAGATTGACGATGATCGCCACCGGGGCGATGAGCGAGGTTGAACAGGAACTGGTCGCCGGGCTGGCCGGGATCGAGCGAGTACGGCAGAACGCGACGCTTCGGCATGAAGACGTAGGCCGAGAAGACGGCACCGAGGACGAGAGCGAAAGCGCCGGTGATGTTCAGGAACGGGGTGAGAAGCCGGAGCCGGCCTGGGAACAGCTCGGCGACCGGCATCTGCGTCGCCGGGTCGACGGCCCAGCCGGGCGACTCGAGGCTGGTCGTGACCATCATGACGACGGACAGGACGGTCGCCCCGACCACCGCGACGGCTGCCAGCTGCGGCCAGCGATCGTTGGCGAAGTAGGTCTCGACGGCGACCGCCAGGGCAAGGACGCCGGCGCCGATGAAATAGAGCAGCGGGAACGTGCCGGCGCCCGCGTACTCGGGCCGGTTCCGGACGAGGAACGTGAACAGGCCGGCAAGGAAGAGGCAGAGCGCGAAGGAGTACCCGAACCGGGTGCGGCCGAGCAGGAACGCGGTTCCCAGCCCGAGCCAGCCGGCGGTCCACACGGCGCCGGTCAGGTACCAGGTGCGGTAGAGCGGCTCGGTCCACGTCCCGCCGATCGACGCGAGGGCCTCGCAGCCGGCGGCGATCCCGTAGAACAGCATCCCGACCGCCCAGATGAGCTGGAATCCCTGGCGCCGCTCGCGCCACTGGTCGAGCAGCGCCACGGCGAAGACCAGGGCGAGGATCGCGGTCGCAGCGGGCAGCCACGGCGCCGGCATCAGGCGGAGACCTCCTCGTGGGCGGCGACGAGCCGGAGGAGGAGCCGGTCGAGCAGGCCTGAGGACGAGTCGTAGATCGCGGCGAGGCGGTCGGGGTCGAGGGACCGCCGCCGGGCGATGACGCCGAGCTCGGTCAGGAACGGGCGACGGGCGGCGACGAACAGCGAGACGGCTTCCCCGAGCGGGATGCCGGCGGCCGCCAGGCGACGGGCGAGGTCCTCCGTCAGGGCGACAGCGCTGGCCTGGGCACGATCGCGCGAGTCATCGTCCGGGGCATCGAGATGGGCCAGCATCGCTACGACGAGCGCCCGGCCGCCGTCCCGGAACGCGTCCCGGTCGACCTCGGCGATGGCGTCGCGGACGTCACCGACGTCGGAGGTCGACTGGTAGCCGCGGCGGTAGGCCCGCGACAGGCGGTCCTCGGTGGCGCCGAGGCTGGCCAGCCGGATCGTGGCGTCGTGGCGGCGCGCCTCGAGGATCCGCTCGACGGCCACCCGATGGAACCGGCGGTGGCCGCCGGCGGTCGTGAAGGCCTCGATCCGGCCCTCGTCGGCCCAGCGACGGAGCGTGTCGGGGTCGACGCCGAGGAGGCGGCTGGCGGGACCGAGCGACAGGGGTCGGTCGACGACGGCCCTCACGGAGCGGATGGCAACGGGCACGGCGATGCACGACCTCGCGAGGGAATGTAGGTAAATCTGGGTTTGCGTTGGAACGCGCTCCAGGCGGATGATCGCAGTCGGCCCCACCCCCGTCAAACGGGATCGCGAGGCGCGTTCCGACGTCCCGCTGGTGCCCCGCCGGAGCGACGGTCAGGCGGGGATCAGCTCGTGGTCGTCGCGGTGGATCCCGTCGCACAGACCCCAGCGGACCGATGCACCGTCGGCCGACGGGATCGGAATCGGCCGCATGATCTCGCGGACCCGGCCCTTGCGGCAGAACAGGAAGCCGCGCTCGGCCATCCAGCTCCGGACACAGGCCTCGTCGGAGTGGAACTCGAACGGTCCCGGGTTGATCGCCGACGTGTCGGTCCAGGGGGCGGCGACCTCGGTCGTCACGATGTCGAGGAGGTTGACCCGCCACGGGGTGCCCTCGATGACCTGGAGACAGCCATCACAGCGGCGCGCGACGTTGTCCTCCACGACCGTCGGGATCCGGATCCCCATGATGTCCATCGGCCCGATGGTAGCAGCGCGCCCGGGGACTGGCGGAGCGCCCGGGGGCAGGCGGAGCGCCCGCGAGCGCCGCCCGTCAGCTCTCGGCGCCGCGGCCCAGCAGCCGCATCATCTCCCGAACGAGGGTCCCGATCGGGACGTCGACGAACGCCGGCGGCGCCTCCAGCGAGACCGTCCCATCCGGATCGTGGAAGGTGACCGTGACATCCGCGACCTGATCAGGCTTGGCGTTCGAGCCGACGTGGATGTCCAGCTCGATGACCCGGTTCGCCGCCTGGTCGATCCAGACGTCGCCGCTGAAGGTGAGCTCGCCGACGGCGATCCCGAGCTGGCCGAGCTGGGCCTTCGTCGCCGCGTCAAGCGACGGACTCGCGAGCAGCGTCTCGGCGTCGACCTCGATCTCGAGGTGGAGTGCCGCGATCCCGCCGTGCTGCTCGGTGCCGGCGCTCGAGAGGGTGACGCCCATCTCCTCGAGCGATGCCTTGAGCGAGGCCGAACGGCCGGCAGATGGGGACGCAGAACCTGGATCGCCGGGCGGCGCGCCGAGGATGTTGGACAGGGCCGCGAACTCCTCGGCGGTTCCGAAGGCGAGCCAGCCCGAGAGGTTGCCGGGCGGGACCTTGCCCGTCGGGCCGAGGATCGTCCGCAGCATCGTCGCCAGCATCGCGCTCCGGGCGTACAGCTTGGCACCGTCATAGAGCGCGTCGAAGGTGATCGCGTCGCCATCGAACCCGAGGGCGTCGAGCATGAACGGCTCGAGCCCGAGGCTCTCGGCCGGCAACGCGATGTGGACCGCGGTCTTCGTTCCGGCGCCCGCGACGACCATCGCGATCGCGCTCGGCTCGATGGCGATCGTGGTGTCGCCGCCCCTGGCCGTCAGGCCGACGTTGATCTGGATCGGGTCCCAGGCCGTCTTCGTGGTCGCGGCCAGCAGGTCGTAGGCATCGGGCGCGGCCGGCGCTCCGCACGAGGCGAGCAGCAGCGCGGCGGCAAGGACGGACGAGACGGCGGCGGCGAGGCGTCGGCGCACGGAAGGGCCCTCGGTTCGGACGGCCCGGCGCGGCTTCGACGGGTCTTCGCCACCATACCCCGCGGCACGACCGGCGCCGTCACGGCCCGATCGTCATGTCGGCGGCGGCGAATCGTTCGAGGGAGGGTGGTGCCCCCAAGGGGTCTCAAGCACCCTCCCGCTGTCTGAAGACGATCCGCTGGCCTGGTATGTCGCCTGATCACGGGCGGATGGTGGGCGCGCATGAACGCCGAAGGCCGCCGAGCGTTCACTCGACGGCCTGGCCTCGCGACGGCTTAAACGTCGGCTGGGGCGACCTCCTGCGTCGGGTCGGCCGCCTCGGCCGGTCCCTCGGCTGGCTCCGCGGCCCTGCGAGCTTTGGCGTCCCGAGCCAGACCGGCGGTGTACTGGTTCCAGTGCGTCTTGCACATTCGGCCGAGCCCATCCTTCTGGCTCGGCTGCTTCGGGAAGTCGTCGCTCCGCGCGTCGTGCGGCTCGATCCCAAAGCGGGTCGAGCCGATGCACCGGCGGAGGGTCACGGTCTTGGCTGGCATGTCGACAGCTCCTGGCTTCGCCGACGCACATCCGGCGTCGCGCCGGACATCCATCACTCTGTCGCGGCGAACATGCAAGTCCCGGCGAGCACGCCTCGAGAGGGCAGCGCCGTGAGCGGTCCGGGATCGGCCGGCGCCTGCCACCGACGGTCCGCCAGAAGGCCGCCCTCGCCGCCTTCGTCAGCGCAGGATCGGTTCGTGGCGCCGGGTCGCGCCATCGGAGTCGCACCGAGCACGGTCAAACGCCACCTCGCCGATCTCCGCGCTCGGACCGGCCTGACGACCGAGCAGCTGATCTACTAGCGGTCGTTCCGAGGGATGGCTGATGTGCCCGACCTGGAGCACGAGCCCGCCTAGCGACACTTGGCTAGTAGTTCAGGTTGACCGCGTCCGCTACGCGACCGGCATCTTGGCCTTACGGTTCGACGGCGCGAACTTGACCCGGGATCACCGGCTCGCCGCCAGCGGAGCGGTCGACCCACCACGATCACGTACTCGACCGTGCCGGGCGCCGACCGCCGAACCCTCTCGGGTCGTGTTCAGATTGAGAATAGGTCCCGTTGACGATGCTTGAGTAAGCGCCGACAGTGAGCCCCATGATCCGCTTCGCTGCGCGGACGCTCGGCAAGCTCGCCCTTTGGGTGATCTTTCCTCGGCTTCCTTGCGATCCTGTTCTTCAACCCGCTCTTGTCCTGGCTTATCAGAGGCGTTGACTGAGTGGATCGACGCGCAAGGATCGCCATCGCTGCGATCACCCGGTACACCACGGTCGCCCTGATCGTGGCTGTCCTCGCGATCTTCGCGGTCATCCTGTTGCCCTTCCTGCTGCTGCTCGGATTCGCACGCATGACCGCAATGAAGCGCAAACTCCCCGCGACGCCGATGCTTGACCTGTCCCCATCGGCTGCGCGAGCCGTCCTGATCGTCGTCCTGAGCGTCGTCGTCATGGCGGTGATCGCCAGCGTCCTTCTCTTCTTCGGCGTCGGTGTCGGTGGTGACCGATGACCGCGATCAAGCGCAATCTCCACCCGCGACCCGAACCAGCGCGTGGCTTGACTGGTCGCTCTGGCGATCCCCGGTCGGTGACGAATTCACGACGCCTCTCGGCCAGGTCGCTGTCGCGGAAACGTCGACGGCAATGGACCAGTACCGCTCGATCGGCGGCGGTTGGTAGGTTTGGATCGATCGCTTCTAGCCACTCTGAAGCGAAAGTCCATACGGGTGTGCGTTGCTAGCCGCCGGGTTCTGGAATGTCGTCGAGCTTCACGCCGATCGGACCGACCTCACCGACGGGCGTCATCCGACCGCCCATCAGAACGGCCTGCACCCAGAGTTGTCCGCCTGACCGCTTCAGAAGCGGTTGGTACTCCTCTGCGTCGTATCGATCGAGGTGGCCGACCTTGGTTCCATGCACGTAGACCCCGATCGCGTTCCCGTCGTGCGGGTTGTCCGGCTCGCGGCGAAGCAGGCCGACGGCTCGGACTTCAAAGCCCGGCTTGCCCTGATGGAGGACTGACCGAATTCCGGCGAGGGCGGCGTGGTAGAAGGACTCGCCGACAACGTCGAGATCCTGCGGCCCGACCGCGATGCCTGCTTCCGCCAACCGCCGATGCCATTCGGCAAGCGCCGACGCCTGGAGGACGCGGGACTCCTCGTACCGAGCTGACGCGTCGACCGCCCATCGATCCTGAAACGTCTCAAGCTCGCTGGCGGTCGAGCAGGTAGCGTCGATCGTCCGGACCGCTTCGCACATAGATCTCGTTGCTGCAGCCCGGGCATCGCTTCTTCGCCTTCGGCAACGGGTCGAGTTCCACAGCGCATGTCGGGCAGGTTGTCCGGTCGTACGGCCGTCAGCGAGTTCGACCCGGGCTCGAGCCTCCGGCAAGCCGTCGAGACCGGCTGGCTCCGGCGGCAGGACCGGCCAGCCCGCCGGCGCAGGGATCGGAACGACGTCCTCGAGACGAGTGAGCGGTTGCCGGCCGGCCCGCGGTCGATCGAGCGTCCGCGTGCGCGAGATCGGAGTTGGACTGCTACGACGGCCCACGATGTAGAGAATGATCAGGACCGCAGCGGCCCCGATCAGGATCTGTCCAACGTCCATCCCCCGGACCTCCTGCCGCGCGTGGGCGTCGCGGGCGCACCCGCGAGCTGAATCGCATCGTAGCCGTCGGGCTGTGACTCAACGTCTGGCGCGAGCACTCTCCGTTTGGCGTAGCACCGACGGCGTATGGCCCTCCGTGACGCGTGCGGTCACGCTTGGCGGGACATGACTTCGTTGTCAATTGCGCCGGCGGCCACGCTCCTCGAGGTGGCGCAGGTACCGGTCGACGAGCTCCGACCGGATCCCGCCAACCCGCGCCGGATCAGCGAGGACGAGCTCGAGTCGCTGACCCGGAGCCTCCGCTAGTTCGGCTTCGTCCAGCCGGTCCTCGCCCGGCGCGACGGACAGGCCGTATCGGCGGCCACCAGCGCCTCGTCGCCGCCCGTCGGCTCGGGCTGACGACGGTCCCCGTCACATGGCTCGACATCAGCGTCGAGCAGGCCCGCGTCCTCGGGCTCGCGCTGAACAAGATCAGCGGTTCGTGGGACGACCAGCTCCTGGCCCGGCTCCTCGCCGACCTCCGCTCGTCCGGCGGAGCCGACCTTTCGCTATCGGGCTTCGCCGAGGACGAGGTGGCCAAGCTCCTGAAGGGCCTCGACCGTCGGGAACGCCGGGAGCGGCCCGAGCAGTTCGACCTCGACACGGCCCTCGATGCCGCGACCCGCGAGCCGCGGACCAAGCCCGGCGACGTCTGGCGCCTGGGCGACCACCGCCTCGCCTGCGGCGACGCCACCGTCGGAGCCGACCTCGGCCGGCTGCTCTCCGGCCAGGCGGCCGGCGATGGCCTTTACGGACCCTCCCTACAACGTCAGCCTCGGCGACCACGGCGGCCAGCCCCGCTCCTCCCGCCGCCGGCGGATCGCCAACGACGCCCTGGACCCGACCGCCTGGGAGGCGTTCTGCCACAGCTGGATCCGGCTCCTCCTCGAGTCGGTCGACGGCGCGATCTACTGCGCCATGTCGAGCAAGGAGCTGCCGCTCGTCAGCCGGGTGTTCGCCGAGGAAGGCGGCCACTGGTCCGACACGATCATCTGGGCCAAGGACCGCTTCGTCCTGGGGCGAGCCGACTACCAGCGCTCGTACGAGCCGATCTGGTACGGCTGGCGCGAGGGGTCGAGCCACCACTGGTGCGGCGACCGCGACCAGAGCGACGTCTGGACCATCGCGCGGCCCGCCGAGGCTCCCCTCCACCCGGTCATGAAGCCGCTCGGGCTGATGGAGCGGGCGATCACCAACAGCAGCTCGAGGGCGATGCCGTCCTCGACCCGTTCCTCGGCTCGGGCAGCACCCTGTCGCCGCCGAGCGGACCGGCCGTGCCTGCCTTGGGCTCGAGCTCGACCCCCGCTACTGCGACGTCAGCCTCGCCCGCTGGGAGGCCTTCACCGGGGAGCAGGCGGAGCGAATCGATGACTGAGGTCAGCCGACGGCTGGTCGGACACTGGGCCAGCCCTAGCCAGACGGTTGCGGCCTCTCCGACCCGGGCGCCGAGGCCAATCAGCCCGAAGATCAAGGTCTGGCTGACGAGCGGCTCAACTCTCCCACCGAACGCGACCAACGCGGCATCCAGCGCGACCCACAGCCCGGCGGCGAGAACGATCTGCCGGGTCGATGCCGCGGCTGCGCCCGAGCCAGGCGACGTACTCCGAACAGGGCTACCGGCAGGACGACGAGGAGCGCGATGGGCAGCGGCACCGGCACCTCGTTGACGACGAAGGGCGCCGGGTGGCTCGCAACCCTGATACCGAACCACGAGAAGTCCAAGGCAGGCGTACCGATCGCGAGCAGGACCGCGGACCACGCTGTGAACAGGCCCTGGACCCCGATGAGGGTGATACCGAAGCCGATCCTCCACCCGCCACGTTCGCCCGCCATGGCCGGGAGCATAGGGCACGGCAATCGGTGCGCCGGCTGAGGCCGGGTCGACACGATGACCGGATCGTCGCTCCTGTGCCTACCAGAGCTGGGTCTTGGTAGCGCGCCACTGCACCTTCGCCCAGCCCGACGGGCGGCCCTGCCGGGCCACCCCGATGCGCGACGTGCCGTTCTGCTTCTGGCACGCCCCGGGCAACGAAGAGGAGGTCGCCGAGGCCCGCCGACTGGGCGGCCTCCGACGACGGCGCGAGAAGACCGTCTCGGGCGCATATGACTTCGAGGGGCTCGGCTCGATCGACGCCATCCGCCGGATCCTCGAGATCGCGACGATCGACGTCCTGGGCCTCGAGAACAGCGTGGTCCGGGCGCGGGTCCTGATCAGCGCCGCCCAGGCCGCGACCAAGCTCCTCGAGACCGGCGAGCTCGAGGCTCGGATCGCCAGCCTCGAGGCCGCGACTGGGCTCGGCCGGATCCCGCTCGATCTGGTCGACGACTTCGAGGCGGCGTGACCAGCGCCACCCGCCTGGCCAAGGTCGAGCTCGACCTGTCGCCGACGCAGCTCGTCGTGCGCTGGCTGGCCGAGGCCCACGCCCACGACGACTTCACCGCCTACGTCGCGGCGCTGTCGGGCCAGGACCGCCCGGAGCTGCCGTTCGACCGCTTGGCCCATGAGGCCGAGGAACATGCCCGGGCACGGCTCAAGGGCCGACCTCGGGACGACATCCAGGCCGGCGTCGGCAAGGCGGTCCTGGCCGCGGTCTTCCGGGTCCACCTCGTCCTCCGGATCAACGTCATCGCCCAGGACTTCCTCGACCACGAGGCCCTCTATCTTGC
This sequence comes from uncultured Chloroflexia bacterium, assembly GCA_963746075.1. GTDB lineage: Bacteria > Chloroflexota > Limnocylindria > Limnocylindrales > CSP1-4 > CF-46. Next base: position 22,842 of record CAVUZY010000004.1, on the reverse strand, counting down.
GGCCCTGTCATCACAGTTCGCCCTGGCCATGTCCGCACCGGAGAAGATGGAGCCGGTCGGTGAGAAGCAGACCCGGATCCTCGAGGTCCTGTTCGTCCGGATCGACGAGCTCCACGCCCTCGAGCAAGCCCGCGCCGTGGTCGAGGAGCGCTACCTCGACGGAGCTGAGGCGCTCTTCCCGTCGGGCATCCGAGCCTGGGAGCGGCAGCGCGCGGCGAGCGAGCAGATGACGGTCCTGGTCGACCGGCTGGCCGAGCTCGACGGCCTTCCCCGGCCGGAGCCCGACGAGGTGGCGTTCGAGGCGAGGGTCGGCCAGCTCGTCGCCGACCACGTCGACCCCGCCCGCTCGCGTGCCTACGAGCAGCTCGGCGACACGACCCGGGCGATGGAGCTGGCGGTGTCCTGGCTCCGGCCCAAGCTGGTCGGCGGGTACGGGTAGGTGGCGGCAAGTCACGATCCGCCGCGGACCGACTCCTGCGGCGCCTCGTCCCGGTCCAACTGTTGGGGCGGTTCCAAGGCTGATGGCTCTGATGGCGATGAGGTAGGCCGCGATGACGATGAGAGACGTGACCGCAAGCACCGCTGCGGCAACGGCACCGGAAAAGCCAATGACGCCGCAGACGACGATGACGGCTACGCCAACTAGGGCGCTACTTGAGCTCGGAATGCCGGCTCCAGGGTGCGGCGGGAACCTGACGCCCGTTGCGGGTAAGTCTCGTTTGCGGTCCCACAGGGTCCGGGAGTGTCACTCGGCCGATGAACCACGGCACGTGCGATTCCGCCCTATTCGGGCGCTGCGTCCCCAGCGAGCTGGTAGAGGAAGGCGTCGAGGACGGCAGGAGCATTCTTGGCGAAGCATCGATCCGCCGTCACAAGGGACGGATTTAGAAACTGAAACTCGTAGACGTCGCCCCGCCACGAGACCAACACCCGCCGCCCGTAGTGCGTCGCACCCGGCAGCGTGAATAGGAGCGAGGCCAGTGACGTTCGTGCGAGGACAGTGCCAGCCCAGCGATCGCGGCCTTGATCGAGCAGCCAAGCGTTCGCCTGCCCTTCGGCGATTTCGAGGCCGCGCAACATCTCCGTCGATGACTGCCATCGCGCTGAGAGATTGTCCATGTGTTTCCAAGCGTCCCCGCTCGTGGCCGGAGAACTGATCCTACATGGGCTCGCCTGAGCGACTTCGAGCGTGCTGCCGCTCGTAGACCTTGTAGTCCCACAGGGTCCGGGAATGTCACTTGAAGGGTCATGCACACCTTGGGCAGGACAGGTCGACCGCGGTTGGCTCGGCGGTTACGAGGCGACCCCAACCTCGCAGGATCCGAGATCGAACGTGCCCTTGACGCGCATCCGCTCGTTGGCGCGCAGGTTTAGGATCGTGGAGCATGTGGCGTCGGCCGGGCCGAGCTCACCGCCGTCGTCGGAGACGAGGACCGATGACAGCGTCAGCGTGTAGGTTCCTGCTGTGACCGTCGCGGGCAGGCCCTCCGGGTCAGCTAGGTCGATGCCCGGTCCGAGGTGCTTGAACTCCGCTTTCCAAGACCCGTTGTTGCCGACAAGGTCGATGAAGTAGGCGCAGCCACCGAGCGAGCCGCAGCCTTGACGCACCACTCCTGAGACGTCCAGCTCGGCCATCTCCACTGGTGCCGGCGAGAGTGCGGAGGGGCCTGGCGGGGTGGCCGACGGCGATGGACTTGGAGACGGTGTACCGCAAGCAGCCACGAATGCCGCGAGTGTTACGGCGGCGATAACGATCCTCATGCGTTCTAGCCCCCTGGCCAGTTGGCAACCTAGCTTCAACGATAGATCTGAGCATAGGCTGCTGACGGTCCCACAGGGTCCGGGAATGTCACCTGATCGAACGGGCCGCGAGCGCCGCGAGACGAGGTGGGCGGGCGCACCGATGAGAAGGCTGTCGTTAGACTCGCGTCCTTGCCAGCGCTGAGATCCGCATCCGCATCTGCATACATGAATGCCGAGCGATACATCTTCGACTCGTACGATCAGGTTTCTGGAGGAGGAGCCTACCGGAACGAGTTTCTCGAAGTGGTCGAGGCAGACGTTCACGATGCCCTTCTCGGCGCGGCTGCCCTGCGCGCTCTGGCGGCCTCCGGTACGCTGCTCGAACCTCGCTCAGCGAAGGACATGCTTGCCAAAGAGGGTCGATTGCTCCGAGCTACCGGCGCGCGTTCTCGAACGGCATTGGCCTTGACCTACGGCTCGGTGTTCCTTGACCTGCGGGGCGGGATCCTGACGGTGCTGCCGACATTCGTCGACAAGCCCGTGCACGGATACGGCTTCTCCCGCAACCTGGACAACGAGATCGTCACCGAGCTCACGGAACAGCGGGTCGGGTTCGCCGTCCGGGCCGCGGCCGCTCGATTCTCAAGAACGGAGCCCCGGCGGGCGAAATAGGTCCGTCACTCGCCTAGACCATCTGGGATGCCGAACTGCTCGGTCGCCGCAATTCAACTCGGACTAGTTGCTGTGGCGGCCCGGGTTGCTGAAGAGTCGGTCGTCGGGCGTCATGCCCATCAGCCTACAGAGCCACGGGATCAGCCAGCGTGCCGGAGTGTCACCCGTTCAGATCGTCACAGGTCCAGGTGAGCGACCCGGACAGCGATGCCTCGACTCCGTCGAGGTTAAACGCCGCGCCCTTCACGAGTGGCAGCCGGAACGTGAGTGATCCCCGTGCGCGATCCGGTGCCTGTTGGATCTGGGCAGTCGGGACGCCGCCCCCGTATTCGCCGGTCGGGTCGTATCGGGGACGGCCCGGGCCGGACTGTCCGATCGCGAGGACCACGCTTCCAGTCCCGGCAAAGTCGAGCTGGAGGACCATCCAGAGGGCATGATCGCCGAGCGATCCGACATTCGGTGAACGAACATGAATAACCAGTCCGTCGTAGGGCGATCGGGCGCAAATCACCGCCAGTCCACGCCGGCGGAGATCCGGTTCAGCCGAGACCGCGATTAGGACAGTTCCTCCGACTTCGACTGCAGGACCAACCCGCGGCTGGTTGGCAATCCAGGCGCCGAGGATGATGACAGCGAGCGCCGCGAGGGTGAGGGTCATCGCCCACGTTCGTCCGATTTCGACGGGGTACCCTCGGCCAAGTCGCGCGGCCGGCATCACCCACCGTTTGGTTGAGCCGTCTCGTTCATTGCGCAGAGGGTAGGCGACGCCGCCATCCGACAACGTGCCTCACTCGTCACTATCCCGCGATGGTGCGGCTGGCCGTAAGCGCGCGCGACCGAGATGTAGGCTCACCACATGATGTTGTTCCGAGCCGCTCGGCAAGTCGTGATCGTCTGGGGAGGCGTGCTATTGGCCCTCCTGTACGTCACGATCCTGCCGAGGATCGTTGGGCGGGGCATGGACGGCTGGCTGTTCTTGATTCCCGTCGCCGTCGCGGTTGGCACCGTCACGACGTACCTGGCTCGCCCCGACCTTCAGCGGAACACCATCCTCCGCTGGTCGCTCATCGCGTCAGTTTCGATCGTGGGGTTGTCGGTAATGCTCGGCCTCGCGGGTCTTCTGATTGCGTGGATCATCGTCACGTCGGGCTTCGACTTCGGCTGAGCACGACGCGCTGTGCGGCTCCAATTCCAAGGCCGTCTGGTTAGGGCGGCCAGGCGAATCCGCTAGCCGCGTCAGCACACGCAACTCACCCGCGCTCGGGTGAACCATCGCCCGCGACATTGTCGTAGCCGCCCGACAGGGCGCGCGTCGTAGCGCAGGAGGCGAGAGAGTCTTTTGCCCCCGGCCAAACACTATGACGGCATCGTTCGTGTTCCTGTCAGGCTAGCTGTCATGGCGACGACCTAAGGTCGACTCGGTGGCGACAACCGATTAGGAGCGAGCCGTGAAGCCTTCGAACAACTTTGACGCCTTCTGGCTTCCTTCGTTTGACAGCGAGGCCGATCCCGATGAGGTCATCGCCATCGGGTTCGACTGGCTGAGAACGGCCGAGAAGCAGGCGCGGGTCGAAGGCGTTCTGGCGATGCACGCATCATCGATGCGCCATAACCGTCCGATCCTGGCCTCGGCACCCTGGGAAATCGTGTCCCCACGCTCGCGCGGGGCCTACAGAACCGCGGGTCCCGTGCTCGCGATCTACCCGCCACCAAAGACCCTGGAGCTGGCGGAACGGATGGCTCGCGGCGCTGCACTCTGCGTCATCCCCTACGTGATGTCGGATGTTCTGGCGTGGATTCAGCGCACCGGTGCGAAGGGGCTGGTCAGCGAGATTGCGGCGCCGGAACTCCCGTCGCTCCCCGCCGACGTCCAGAAGGAACTTCGCCATGTCGTGAGCTTCGGCGGGCACAACGGATTCTTGGGCGGCGGCGCGAAGGAGATTGCAATCCGGGCCTTCCATCGGATCCGGAACAGGCCCGGTGCGCCGTCTCCCGAGGAGCTCGCGGACTACCTTCGGATAACCGGCGAGGTGGACGCGGACGGCGTCGCTCGAGCCGGCCGCTGGTACACCGAGGTCTTGCATGGAAAGCGACATCGTGACTACCGGGGACGCGTGATCTCGTAGGGATCGCCGCCGGAGCGCCCACACGGCAAACTCCGAGAGCTCGCCCACGGGTGGCGCTGCAGTCCAGGAGCCGCAAGATTGATCGACGACGCGACGTGGCGCGAGCGGACCGCTGAGCTGGCCGCCCGTTTCGGACTCGCCGAGCCAATCCCGTTTACGTTGGCTTCGAGGCGCGCTGCTGGAAGTGCGGCCGGCCATCGCCGATCTTCCTTTGGCCGGGAATCAAGGACTGGAGCGCCCCTCCCAAGCCCGCACCGCAGACGGTCAAGCTGCGCCACTCCAAGTCGATCGGCAAGACGTATCCCGCCAACGGCTGCATTCACTGCGACGCGATGGTCGGCGACTTCTTCCTCTTTGACCTTCTCCTGGACTACGTCGACTACGAGGAGGCTGGTCAGCTCGCGGATCGCTTCCTCAACGACCTCGAACCATAGGAGGCTCCGCGAACGTGAGCGCGCGAGGCGAGTCGGGTCAAAGACGATGGCGACGTCGTGTTTGGTGAGGTCACGTCGTGGGACCTCGCGGACCTGTACCCTCGGCGACATGTCGCGCGGCGCCAAGTCGAACATCTCATCGGATCTCGACCTTGTCCTTGCCGCGCTCGACGATGACGACTTCGCCGCGGCAGTTCGACATCTTCGCGGCGTTGCCGACCCGGAGTTCATCCTGGTGCAGCTCGCGAAGTCGCGACGGGCCGCGCGGCTACGTAGTTCCGCTGGCGAACGAGCTGTTGCCGCGCGATCGAGCCATCCCTCTCATCCGCACCGACTTACGAGAGCGGGGCGTCCGTCGTTTCGCCTTGCGCAGCCGCACAGAACCCGAGGACCGTACGGATCACCGTCTGAACCTGGGCGGCCGAACCCCTCGAATTCCAGAGGAGGTCGGGTTCTCCCTGGAACGAGTCCACCAAGCCGTGGTGAATTCGAAACACGGATTCGATGAACTCTCCGGAGAGTTCACCGGAGTCGAGCACGCGCTCGAAGGTTCCGCGGCACACGTCCGTTCCTTCCCAGACCAGGGAGCGGAGACGAATGTTCACTATCCGGGCTCCGGTTCGGGGTTTGGGGCGGTTCCCAGCCGGAGCCCGTGGGCCGCAGCAGGGTCTCGGATGAGGGCAAGCATTGTCTTCAGTATGGAGACGCCGTGACCCACTCGTGATCGCCGGTCGGTAACCAGTGCATCGAGTGACATTCGCGCCCGCTGACTGATCTGAGCGTTCCGGCACCTGCATCGGTGGCCACAGACGCGCAAGATCGTTATCGTCGCGTTTGTGCGCATCGACGAGTTGTCCGAGCACGAGCGATCGCTGCTCCTCGCCTCTTTCCGCGCCGCAGCCGACGGCCCCTTCTTCCCGGAGTGGGAATTCAAGACCTTGATGGGGTTCTCTAGGGGAGACCTTCGGACGCTCATCGCTGAGTGGCCGTCACCGAGAGACCCGGCGCTCCTGGACTTGGCCGGCAACAACGTCCTGAACATGCTGCTTGCCTATCCCCACCGAGAGTGGGATCGATGGGCCGAGTACAGCGCCGTTCATCCGCGCGAGCTGCGACCCCTGCTAGCGAGATGGCGAGGCGAAAGCGAATTCGATCGGAGCGCCCGCGGCACATTCGACAGGCTGCGTTGACGGTCGGCCGCGCCAGGACGGCGACTTGCCGTGCCAGCGCCCGACCTCCGTCTGTCGAGTGACATTCCCGAACACTGAGGGACGTCGTGGGCCTGTACCCTCGACCTGAATGAACGAGTGGCCCATTCCGGAAGAGAGCCAGGCCGCCATCCGGTCACTAGTTTCCGAACACGAGATGCTCCAGCCAATCCTCGACGAGCACGTGCGCGATGGCGACGAGATCCTGCCACACGTCCTGATGGCGGACATTGCCAGATTCATGGGAGCGCTCGTCGCCGATCGGAGCGACGACCCCGTCGTCATGCGTGACGTCGAGGCGATCATCGGGACGCTCGACACGCAGTTTCGTGAGGGCGGCTACGCGGTGAGGAACGTCGTCGCGGTCTCTTTTCTGGAGCAGCTGCCTTCGACCGGCGAGCCTGGGACGGAGGTTCGCGAACTCCTGACGCCAGCACTCCGGACTGTGTTCGACGAGGTCAATTGGTAGAGGTTGCCCAACCGTCGAGTGACATTCCCGGACCCTGTGGGATCGCAGGGTCCTAGCGCGCGTTCTTCACAATGTCGCCCCGGGCGACCCGATCGCCAACGGCCTCGTAACCCCGACCAACGGCAGCAGGGAGGACTTGTGGGCATCGACATCGTCGTCACAAGGCACTTGTTCGAACCGCTGCCGGATGGAGCGCGGTGGTTCAGCCTGAAGGACGCGACCGGGCGCGCTCTGTGGCGGCAACCGGACGCCACGCTCTCGCACGCCATCGACCCCGTCTCGACGACGGTGTTCAACCGGAATCAAGTGACCCGGCTACTCCAGGAGTTTCGCTTCCTCGCGCTTCAATCTGACGAGGTCACGCGCCAGAACCTGGAGGGCGCGGCATCCTTCATCGAGCGCGAGACTGGCGCGATTGGTGCCGGCGCGGACTGCTATGTGTCGTTCCACGGCGATTGAACGGCCGACGGGTGTCATTGGCCGACACATTGCGACCGAAACGTCACCTGCCTCAACCTCGCGGCCGAACCTGAAAGTAGGCGTTTAATCACCTCGCTGCGATCGGTCGTCCTTTCGCTCCTAGTCGGGGCGCTGGTCGCGGTGCTCGGCGCCGGCTATCACCGGCTATCCGCCAGACGACAGGCAGAGCTGAAGCGCCCACTCCTCATCGCCGTGGCAATCTGGATCATCGCCGGAGTCGCGCTGATGGTGTGGTCGCTCACTCCCTAGCCCGCCAGGTCCTCGGGTGACATTCCCGGACCCTGTGCGACGAAGGAGTAACACGGCCGGCGCGCTGAGCGTCGTGTGACCATGCGGATCATCGGACTCGCCTTGATGCTGATGGCGTTGGCGGCGTGCGCTGTCAACCCACCGACCCCGGAGGCCTCGGTACGTGCGAGCGCCGCGGTTGTTACGACCGACGTGCCCCTCGTGACGCCGCGCACTGGCTTTCGCGGTCTGCCTGTGGACACCACGCTGACTCCGGTTTCGCTAGGGAATCCTCCCAACGACGCGGAGCGGGCCATGGCCCTGTGCGTCCGCGGTCTGGAGGACCGCGTGGCGGGGATGGCGAAGCTGCCGGCTCGAGAAGTACATCGCTTCATGCTGACGAACGGCAACGAGCCTGAACTACAGACCGACGCTGCTGTGTGGGCGGTCCAATATGAGGGCGCGATTCCAGGACGCCGCGGCAATCCGATCGACGCTTTGTGCGTCGCGGTTGGCACTGACAGGTACCTCTACGCTCCCTATGGCGTCGCTGACGCACCATTTAGCGCACCGCCTGACTTTGTCCCGCCCACCGCGGCGCTCCCCCCAATCGATCCGTAGGGCCAGCATTCCGAGTGCGCCACGCAGGGCGGCGTCATCAGCGCGATCAAGGGCGAACGCGAGCAACGCACTCCCGCCGAACCCGGCCGCGATCGACGCCACGACGCGCACCGGCGAGGCGTCCCCCCTCCTGACCAACGCGAGCGCCAGGAGCAGCGGGTATCCCAACATCAGCGCGAACCACCAACCGCTCATGCCGCCATCCTGGGTCGCGTGCTGCCGCCCGATCAAGGACGACCTAGAGCCACCAGCGGACCCATTGTGGCGCGGACGAAGGCGCCCGATCGGGAGTGACACAGGCTGACACTATGGCGAGATCGTGCCGCGCTCAAACAGTACGTGGCCGAGCTCGCGCCCAGACTTCTGCATCGCCCGGTGGCGAACAGCTGGCGATCGAGGCCGGCACGAGCGGAGCCGGTTGAACGTAGGCGCATACTTCTCTGAAGACGTCGCCGACGGGCACTCGAACCGTGCGGTCGACAACGCCGTCGTCGCTCGTCACCAACGCCTGACTGCGCACCGATGGTTTGCCCTTCACCGGCACGCCGACGACGGTCAGCACCATCGACGCCGCATCGGTGGTGTGGGCAGCGAGATGAACGATCGCGACGCGATTCTTGCCCGCTCCTTGAAACGTGATGTCGAGCTTCTTGGGGCGCCCCAATGACGACGGCATGCGAATCGTGAGGCACCCGAGGACGACGCCAGGGGATGGCTGGTCCCTGCAGCTAGGCGGAGCACCTGGTGTCCAAGCGGCGACCTGCACAACGTCATACTTCGCCGGCCGGATATCGATGTTGAACGGCACGAGAACGACCCCAGCGGCGGTCGGTCCAGCCTGCGTCGAGAACAGCAGCTCCGAAATCTCTTGGCGCGGCTTGGTGTCTGCCGCGGGGCTGAACGGGTCGACAAGGTAGCCGCGGACCTCCACAAACAGTCGTTCGTTCTGGGCAGCGGCCGTAGTCGAGGCGGATCCCTGAAGGCCCTGCGAGGGCGTAGTCCGGAGCGCGGCGGTGATCGTCGGTTGATCGGAGTTGGAGGCGGTGTCAGCAACCGCCCGAAGCCCCATCAAGAAGCCCGTGAAGATGAAAATGCAGGCGACCGCCAGCAGAAAGGCTCGGCGTCGTTGCTGACGATTTGACTTCCCTGGGTAGAGGATGAGTGCACCGACGATCGCAAGGACGATGCCCGCGGCCACCAGGCCGATCGAGGCCACGCTTTGGTCGGGATGATTGACGACGATCCGCGCGCCGCCACCGCCCAAGGCCGCGATCGTGCCAGCGATCGTTACAAACAAGGTGAACACCGAGGTTGCCGCAACCGCCCCCTTGTCGATGAAGCCCGGAAGCCCGGTCTCCTCGGGAGTTCCGGTGGCAGCGACCTCGGCCGCCGTCGACTCCTTGTTCACTCCGTACCCCTCCGGCAAGCGGGTCCACCGTTTACAAAGGGTGGTTCCCGGAACCATACCGCTGGGCCGTCTGGCCGCCGTTACGAACCGAACGCATCGCGTCGGCGGGGATCAACTCGACGGTCGCCGCCTACTGCATTCGTCCGCACTATTCAGTCATAGGGTGGCCGAAGGTCCCGCTCCACGCATCTGATCGTCGGGTCCTTGAGACGCTGATCGCGCCGTCGTCGTGGTCAACCGCGCTCGACCGCGTCCCAGGCAACTTTGGACCGCCAACTTTGACTCATCGATGTGGATAACTCCCATTGACAGGTCGAGGACAGTTGCGACAGTCGCGTCTGTCGCAGGTCGGGTGAGGGCTCCGGCCTCCGGGCGCGTCTGCACGTAGTAGGGGATGCTGAGAATGGCGCGTCAAGGACCGGCCGAACGATCGACGCGCCGGTTGCTGGTCGCGCGGGCGATGGTGGTCGTCGTCGCCATCACGAGTTCTCCCCTGGCGACCGCGACCGTCGTCGCGGCACCGCTCTCGGACAGCCTCCAAGTGGTGCGTCCCACCCTTGATACCTCATCGGCCGCCGTCCCTTACCTCGCGCCGACGGTCGGCGCATCCGGCGGGATCACGGTCGAAGCGCGCCCGCCCATCGTCGCGTACAAGGCGCCGAAGGACGCCACCGAGCTCGTCGAAGGTCGAAGCGAGCGTCAGCGGGTCACGGCGAACCCCGATGGCTCGATCTCGGTCGAACACTCGGCTGGGCGGATCAACTACGTCGATCCTGAGGGCGACTTCCAGCCGATCGACCTGACCCTCGTCAGCGTCCAGGACGGCCCGTACGCCCTCAGAGTCAAGGCAAACGATCGCGACGTCCAGATCGCGCTGAGCGATCCGACCGCCGGGATGGCCAAGATGTCGATCGGCAGCCGAACCGTCGTGCTCCGGGCCATCAAGGCGGGAGTCGGCACTAAAGGCATCGACTCGGAGAAGGCCGTCGACAGAGTCACCTACGCGGCGATGGACCACGACCCGGCTCCCTTCGTCAGCCCGACGACCGAGGGCGTTGAATACGGCGCCACGTGGTCCGATGGGCTCGGATCAAGTTACGTGGAGTTCGGGATCGACCCGGGTGCGCTCTCGGTCCGGCTCGCATCTGACAAGACCTCGATCGAATTCGTCGAACTGGTCGATGAGACGGCCGGACGCAAGATCGAGGTCATCGCCGGCCGGATCGGCGCGCCGACAGTTCTCGAAGGCGTGGACGGCAAGCCGTCTGACGCCCTGGTCGTCGTCACCCTCTCGCCAGTCGAAGGCAGCGGCGAGGTCATCGTCCGCTACGACCTCGGGACGGAGTGGCTGAATCAGCCGGGTCGGGCGTTCCCGGTCGTGCTCGACCCGACATTCACGATCTGCCGCGCTGGCTGCGACGATCCCAATAGCTTCTGGGTGGAGACCTACATCGGGGCTGATAACGCCTCCACCTACCCGACGAGCCCGTCTGTCTTGCGGGTCGGCTACGACGCGATCGGCTCGCCGGACGCAGCGTGGGGCACGCTCCGGTCTCTCATCATCTTCACGCACACCAATGACGTCGCCGAGATCCCGGACGGCGCCGTGATCACCTCTGCCACGCTGCGCCTTCGCCAGACCGCGAACTACGACGGGACGACGACTCCGGCACCGTACGCCCGGATGATCTCGAAGTCGTGGGGCACGACGTCGACGTGGAACTCGATGGCCACCGCCGTTCGTACCGGGTACGACAGTCCGGCCGTCGCGCCCTGCTTGTCCCACGCGACCAACGACTGCGATGTGTTCTTCGACGTCGAGAAGGCCGTCCGCGCCTCGTACAGCCGCCGGTACCAGGACTGGAAGGGCGACTACGGCTTCCAGATCAGAAACACAACCGAGACCACGACTCTCCAAGAGGTCGACTTCTACACCAACGCTGGCGCGTGCACGAGCACGACCTGCCCGAAGCTGACGATCAACTACGTCGTGCCGCATGTCGGGATCGACTTTGACCCGGCCCTGGGAGCGAACTACAGTCCTGGCTCGATGGTCGCCGGTCAGGCCGTCGACGTTCCGCTGGTCGTCCGCAACACAGGCTCCGGATTCACGTTCGATACGACCAACTACCGAGCGGGATACCGCTGGCTCGATGCCAAGGGCAAGGCGGTCGCCTGCCCCGAGCTTCCGACGACGGACTGCACGACGGCGTTGCCGGCGACCGTACTGGACAACAACAAGAGCAGCCCGTTCCGCCTGTCCGTCAAGCCGCCCTCGGCCACCGGCCAGTACAGCCTCCGCTTCGATCTCGTGCGACGCGACGGCACGCTCAACCTGTACGCCTCGGACATGGCCCTTCCCACAAAGTACGGCGCTCGCAGCAAGAAGACGCCCTCGCCCGACGACACGCGCTGGGTCGGGACCTCGGTGGTCGAGCGGGACGAGTTCGGGGTGAACGTCCACAACGGCGCATCGGGTGGCGACGTCCAGACCGTCGGGACGGGCTCGGGCGGCACGATCGGGATCAACCTCTACTCCAAGGACGTGTCCTACGACGAGGACACCGGGCTCGGCTTCTCCGACTTGATTCCGCTCGGCCTGTCGTACGGCTACCACGAGGTCGACGCGGTCAACTGCACGGGCTATCTCGGGATCCTCGGCGCCTGCGGATGGCACACCAACTTCGACGAGCGGATCACCGGTGGCCCGAATCAGACCGGCTACGACTACCTCTATACCGATCAGTCCGGCAACCGCCACGGGCTCGACACCGACGGCTCCGGCCAGATCGCATCGGGTGCTCCGGCCCTCTTGAACCGGCCGCGATTCACCTACCTCGACGAGAACGAGGCCCCGAGCGCCAGCGTGAACGCCACGTCGGGCGAGCACTACTCCGGATCGTTCGCCAACGGCACCCCGTCGGGCGCCAATGCGGGTCTAGGCTTCAACTACAAGGTCGATCTCAACACATACCCGCTCGTTCGGTTTGCGATGAAGACGACCGTGGCTAACAGCTCAGGCCTGTGCTTCACGATTCACAACGTCACCAACACCGATATTGCCGACAGCTGGTATTGCCTCACGACAGGAACGCCTTGGACCACGGGATTCGATCAGTCCAACCTGAACGGCACGATCCACGGAGCTTGGGCGGCGTACACCGCGGACCTCTACGGCCTCGTCCGGAACGATGGCGACTTCGGAAGCTTCACCGACGACTACCAGGTGGTTGAGGTCCAGATCGAGAGCGCGTTCATCGGCGGCTCCGGCACCACTTATCTGGATGCGCTTCGGCTCGAATCCGACGAGATCGTCTACCTCGACGAATTCGATCCGGGCACGTTCACCACCGGCAACGCGGACATTTCCGAGTTCACCCCAATCGGCAGCGAAGAAGCGCCGCCTTCCGGCTCCAAGGTGCTGAAGGTCACCGCAGGGGGCACCGCGCCATCGTGCCGAAACACGGGCACGGCCTGTTTCACGAACCTCGCGATGTGGGGCAAGGGGTTTGCCTCGTGGTCCTGGAAGAAGGTCGGCGGATCGACCGCGGTGATGACCTTCTACGTCGAGGACCTTCGCTCGGGCGCGCCGTGCCTCTCTGATTGCTCCGTGACCTACTACGCGGGTCCGACCCCTCCACCATTCGCCAGTGATGCCGAGATTCAGGTCAGCCCGGTGGCACCGGCGGACTGGACGCTGGTCCGTCGCAACCTGCTCGAGGACGCCCGCCAGGTGCTCAGCCTGTTCGACGACGCCCACGGTGGCGTCCCCGACGATGTCCGAATGACCGGGTATCGCATCTCGCCGGTCGATGGCGCCTACCTGCTCTTCGACCGCTTCGCGCTTGGTTCTCTCGCCGACACCGGAGCGCTCGATCCAACGGGCCATGCGGGGCAATTCGGCGAGCCGAACACCGCCAACGACACCGCGTTCGTGTGGGACTTTACCGCTGACAACACCGACGGCAGTCGCCACTATTTCAACCGCGACGGCCTCCTGGTGAAGATCCGGGACGTTGACGGGAACACGGTCGACGTCAAGTGGAACACCGGCGCCTCGGCAACGAATGGGCAGTCGAGCTACAAGCTCGCTGAAGTCGACGCGCCAACCAATGGGACTCCCGACGGCGGATTCACCTTCGCCCGGCGGTTCATGGTGGACACATCGACGCCACCGGGGGACTTCCGGATCGTCCGCTTCGCCGAGATCCTCGGCCAGGGAGCGGTCGACGATTCCAGCCGGGAGGCCTCGTTCTACGTCGCGACGTCAATCGCCGGCAGCGGCGGCAATCGGACTTACGCGATCGGCGACCTCACTCGCGTTGCCTTGGCGCGTGACGACGATCGAGCGTGCGGCGACACAACCCCGAACGGGTGCGTCGAGTTCAGCTACCACACCAGCACGTCGCACATCCTCAGGTTTGTCGCTGACCCACGTTGGGACACGTCGGCCCCCGACGCCAACGACTACCGCTGGGAGATTGGCCGAACTGGAACCGATCCCACATCGATCATCGATCTGTCACGAACGCCCGACGCGCCGGTCCTGGTCGTCCGGACATTCGACGACACGCGCGATGCGACGAAGCTGTACAGACGACCGGCCTGGCAGGACGGCGACGCCCTGCGGGCGAGCTATCTCGAGATGGCGGACCTCAGCCCCGACGGCAAGACCCTTCGTTCCTACCTGCCACGGGCCTGCGTTCCAGCTGACTGCAGCAATACGGGGAACTGGCCCGCCTACGCAAGCCAGGTCGACTACATCGCCAGCGTGTCCGAGTTCGACGGACGCGCTCAGCTGAACACGGTCAGGACGTACCGCTGTCCCAGGGCCGCCAACGCCGTCTCGGGTTGCCCGGGGACGACCGCGCTCATTTCAGTGACCCGCTCGAAGTCGAATGCCGGGATCGCGATCGACAACTACGCCGATCCTCGGGCCGGTTCGACGACGGCGTGGAGCCAGACTGCCGACCAGTACTTCGCCTCGGTGCGGGACTCCGGTGGCGTGGATGACCAGCTCTACCGGACGACGTTCCGGTACGACGGCAATCGTCGCCAGATCGGCTCCATGACGAGCGTCTGGGCGCGAACGCCGACCAAGCTTCAGGACGAGATCGGAACGAGTCCGCTGATCCCGACCACGAATGTCAAGGGCTACTGGAAGCTGGATGAGGCGAGTGGTGCGACCGCGACCGCGACGCTCGGTGGCGTCAATGGCACCTATGCGAATGTGGCCTACGCTGGCGTCGGAGCTCTGTACCGCGAGGCCGTGAACAAGGCACCCACCTTCAACGGCACGAGCTCGAAGGTCACGGCCGCCGTTGCCTTGCCCCAGTCCGCCTACACGATCGAGGCTTGGGTCCGACCTACGGCCGGCAAGGGCGGGATCGCGGGCCGCTATTCGGCGGCCAACGGCGGGGCGATGCTCTATCTGATCAACGGTTCGCCCTCGACGATCGCCCTCGCCCACACCTCGACTGCGACGAACTATCTGGCCTCATCGATCGCGCCGAGTCTGAACTCCTGGTACCACGTGGTCGGCTCGTGGGACGGGGCCTGGCTCAGCCTGTACGTGAACGGTGAGCTGGCCGGCCGCAAGGCGATGACGACAGCACCCGGGACCGGGGCGTCGGCGTTCGAGGTCGGCTCCTACGCCAACGGCACCAACTTCCTGGCCGGCCAGATCGACGAGGTTGCGGTCTACGACAAAGCCCTACCGTCCAGCGTCGTACTCGCCCACTACGCGGCGGGACGCGGCGTCATCTTCACCGAGTCGCAGACGAGGTTCGATCGGGACGGCCATCCGATTCAGACGACAAACAACCTGGCCGGCAACCCGGGGTTCGAGGACGCCGGCCTGTCGGGCTGGTACCCGGATGCTGGCGCGCCGGCCCTGTCCGCGAGTGGCGACGCGGCGTCGGGTGCAGCCGCGCTCAAGCTGCCGGCTGGCGCTCGGGTCATTCAGGAGCTCCAGCTTCCGCCGGGACAAACCGTTCACCTTCAGCTGGCCTCGAAGACCGATTCCCTCGCAACGGCCAAGGCGGAACTCAAGCAATGGGATGGGTCGGGCTGGGTGTCGCTCGATTCGATCAGCGCCACGCACACCGCGGGGTACCTCACCGACGCCAAGGACGTGATCCTGGCCGCCCAAGGCGACGGGCGGCTTCGGCTGGAGGTGTCCAACCCCGGCTCGGCGAACGCCTACGTCGACAATGTTCTGCTGGCGACGAACTACACCGCGACAACCTACGCGCCCAATGGGTTACCGACGGGCTCGACAACGTTCAAGCCCGGGTCAGCGACGCCGCTAGCGACAACGATCGCCCACGACCTGCCCGTTGGCGGCGTCCACCCAGCGATCTACGTCACCTCAGTCATCGAAGACGCCGGCGGGATCAATGCCACCACGATCAAGACCCTCGACGCCTGGGGCCGCATCCTGACAGAGAAGGACCCCGACAACATCCGGACCGCAAAGCACGAGTTCGGCGCCCCCAACCAGACGGATCTGACGAAGACCACGGATGCGTTTGATCGCGACACGACGCTGGTCTATGACGACGTCGGCAACCTGCTCTCGTCAACGTTTGCGCCCGCCAGCTGGACGCCCCAGACGACATCGGCGGTCTTTGACCTGCGGAACCACGTGACCGAGGCGACCGGCCTCGATGGCACGAAGGCCGCGACGACCTACGACGCCGCGGGTCGCCCTTCATCGGAGTTTTCCAACTACGTGAACGGATCCAGCGACGGAACCGGAATCGACGATGTCCAAACCGACCGAACCTACGACGCATTTGGCAATCTGGTGCGGACCGCGATCGACACGAGTTACGAAGGGTCCATCCCGGCCGTCTCGTCGAGCACCTACGACGCACTCGGCAACGCGGTCACGACGACTACCGAGGTCGATGGCCTGCTCGCCAATCCATCGGTGGAGAAGGCCGTCGGTGGGACCGTCCCGCTCGATTGGTCCCTGCCGACCGGCTGGTCGCTACGGACTGACGCCAGCTCGACCTACGTTCGCTCCGGCCAGAACTCGATCCAGGCCGTGGTTCCCAGCCCACTCGCGACGTCGAGCGCGATCAGCACCAAGATTCCGGTCACCGCGGGGGCTGTCTACGACGCATCGGTCTGGGCGACCGGCTACTCGACAAACGGTGCCGGGGCCTGGCTCGAGGTCTACGTCCGCTGGTACAACCAGGCCGGCACCCAGATTGGATCCGATGACCTGGCCGGCAGCCAGGTCACCAAGGGAACTGACCAGACCCCGAGTCGCGTCGGCGGCCGGGTCAAGTCAGGCGGACCGTCCGCCCTCGCGGCCCCGACGGGAGCGGTCCACGCCGCGCTCGTCACCAAGCTCGGCAACACAGTCGTCGGCAATCGGATCTACGTCGACGACGCCGCGTTGGTCGAACTGCGAGCTACGACGAGCCACTTCGAGACCACGCCGGCCGGCACGGACACGCTGTCGCGCACGGCGGCATCCGGCATGCAGACCGTCGATCTGACACCTGGGACAGGCCCGCTCTGCCCGGGCTCCGGCTCTCTTCGCTGCGACCGTGCGGCGACCTGGGGCACCGGAATGAGCCCCTTCGTCAACGATTCCAGCGCAGTTGACCAGAACGGCGTGGCCCACGCCACCAAGGACGCCTACGGCAACGTCAGCGTGATCGATGGCGACCTGGCCGGTCGGAGCGTGCTGTCCATCGTCAATTTCACGCTCGGAGGCGGCACGGGAACTGATCACGACAGCAATCTCACGACGACGACGCAGTACGACATCCTCGGCCGACCGATCCGCATCGTTGATTCCGCCAAACGCGTGACCCGGACGACCTACGACGCGCTGGGACGCGCGATCGAGACCTTCCGGGACCTCGGCGCTTTGCCGTCGATCGCCGAGTATGCCTCGACCCAAACCGTCTACACGAAGGCCGGTCGCGTCGATCGATCGTCGCGAACAGCCGACAAGGACGACGACTCCACATTGCGCCACTGGACGAAGACCGTTTACGACCTCGCGGGCCGAGCACGGTCGACCCTCGCCAACTTCGACCTTGGAACCGGCGCTCAGCACCAGGACACAGGCTTCGAGACCGGCACGGCCGAGGGCGCCACGACGGCGGCAGGAGGCGGGATCGTCGGTGGCGCGACGGAGAGTCTCGACACGACCGATGCCAAGACAGGTGCCTTCTCGTACAAGATCGTGACGGGTACGACACCGGACCAGGGAGCGTCGATCGCCCTCGGCGGGACGTTCGTAAACGGTCGCACCTATAAGGCGGCTATCTACGCCAAGGGCGTCACCGGCCAGTCCTGGCTCGCGTACTTTGCCGACGCATCGACCGGCAAGTACTCCGAGTCGGGCACCGGAACGGTGACCGTCAATGGCGCCTGGCAGCGCATCGACGTTAGCTGGACGCCGACGTCGCCGCATTCGAGCGGCGTGGTCCTCGCCTTCCGTGCGAACAGCGGCCAAGCGGCCTCGAACACCGTCCGGATCGACGCGGTCACCGTCTGGGACAACGGCAGCCCCGAAAGCAACATCCCGATCCAGACGGTTTACGACCAGCGTGGTCGTGCCGTTCGATCGATCCTGCCGGGTGGCCTGCCCGGCGACGCGGCTCCAGTCACCGCCACCTCATACGACATCGCCGACCGGGTCAACTCAGTGACGGTCAACGCCATCGCCGGGGCCGGGACGTCAGCATCCGATGTCAACCTCACGACGACCTACACCTACGACGCGCTGGGTCGGCAGACCGACTCGTCCGATCCGACGTCGACTCCGACGAAGGTCACGCTCGACCGGCTCGGCCGCTCAACCAAGGTGACCCTCAACTACCAGGACGGGACGGCGTCGGGTGCGACCGCCACCGACGATGTTGCGTCAGCGTTCGGCTACAACACGGCCGGGGAGATGACCGGCTATTGCCCGGCCAACCAAGTGTTCGCTGGCGGCTGTGATCCGACCAGCATCAGCAACGCTCAGGCGTGGCACTACTGGTTCGACGCCCTCGGCCGCTCCACTCGGACGGTTCCTCCCGACAACACGACCGCGACAGACCTCAACTCCATGGTGTCCTCCTATGAGCCGGGCGGACGATTGACAAAGGCATGCGTCGTGCCGACGGGTTTGTGGTGCTCGTCGACGACGAACACTCATACGACCGAATTGACCACCCCGGACAAGCTCGGCCGCGCCAAGGTCTCGACGGTCAAGAACAACGGCGCGACCGCAATCACTACGACCACGGGCTTCAACGACGACGGGACGACCAACTCGGTCGCCGTCAACGTTGCTGGCGCCCCAAGCTCGAACGACACGCTGACGTACGACTACGACGGCCTTGGCCGGATGGAGTCCATCACGCGGTCCGGCGACATCGCGAGCGTCAGCTACAACGAAGACAACACGATCGATACGCGGACCGATGGCGACGGCGGCGCTGTCGGCTTGTCGACCTACTCGTACGACTGGGCGGGGCGCCTGGCGGGCGTCGACCTGCCGGACACCTTTTCGACCAGTCAGCCGAGCCAGACGTGGCGACTCGATGGCCTGATCGCGAGCCGAAGCTTCGGCACCGGCACCGCCTTCACCTTCGACTACGACCTCGCCAAGCGACCGATCCTGTTCGGCAACGGCACATTGAAGCTTGAGCAGACCTACGATCGGGATGGCAACGTCGTCACCGAGAAGCGAACTCTCGGGACGGGCGATGACGCCGGGTCAGGGACCCAGACCTTCGGCTACGACGTCCTAAATCGCGTGACAAGCGCGAGCGGACTTACGGACCCTCGGTCCTGGACGTACGACCTCGATGGCAACCGCAAGACCGCAGTCACTGGCACCGGCTCGACCAACACCGACACCTCCACCTACGATCGGACAGACCAGCTGATCAGCGTTAGCCGAAACGGTGGCGGCGGCTCGAATTCGTTCACCTACGACGCGTTCGGCAACATGACTGCCAACGCCGAGTCGGTGACGTCAGTCGTGAACTACGCCTACGACCCGGCCGAGCGCCTGACCTCGATCAACGCGACCGGAACCGCCAATGACGTGACGTTTACGTACGACGCGCTTGATCGGATCCGGACGCGGATCCTCGCTGCCTCGACCGACACGTACAGCTACGTCGGCACGAGCGAAGTGATCGCCCGGGTCTCGAACTTAGTCAGCCCATCGACCACGACGAACTTCGACACCATCACCGACCCAGCCGGGACCAGGTACGGACTTAAGGCTGTCACGGCCGGGACCCAGACATGGTTCCTTCCCGATCTCCACGGCAACGTCGCGGGCCAGCTCGCGTCGAATGCGACGACCCTCGCCCAAGCGACCCGATATGACGCGTGGGGCGAGATCGTCGACGACTGGCAGGCCGGTGGCTCACCGTCGGTCCTGCCGACCGCCTTCACCTACCAGGGCCGCTACGACGTGAGTCCGCCAGGCTCCGGCACGCCGCTCCTTGACGGAAACGCCCGGATGTATGCCCCGGCGCTCGGGACGTTCACAAGTCTCGACTCGTATGGCGGCACCGCTCAGAACCCGATCAGCATGAACCGGTACCTGTACGCGTCAGCCAATCCGACAACGCTGATCGATCCGACAGGCCATGTGACGATCGGTCAGGGCCAGCTTTGCAGCCCGTTCGCGGACTTCTGCGGCGACCCTTCCAACTCCAGCAACCCTAATGGCGCGGCCATGAACACGAACCCGGCCGCAACAAACACAGCGAGCGGTTCGCATTCGTGCGCGCCGAACTGCCAGGCGTCCAGTAGCACTGCGCCGCCGAGCAGGACCACAACAATCCGATCAAGCCACCTGAGGACTCGCTCTCATGGACTGTTCGGTACGGCGCTGAACTGGCTGATATTCGATCCCTTAAGACCCCCTACGACCTCGGATGGGAGCATGCTCGGACCGAGTGCCTACTCGCCAACTGCCCTCCGCCTACCACGCTCCAGGAGGTTCTCGACGAGTGCGGCTTTGCACCGGTCGTCGGCACACCTTGCGACTTAGCAAGCGTGGTCGTAAGTGCGGTCAACCTCGACCTACCCGGCGTGGTGATCGCTGCTATTGGAATCCTTCCATTCGGTGACATCGTCAAGGGCGCCAAGCGACTAGGGCCCCACGGCGACGAAGTCATCGACGCCCTGGACGGCAACCTAAACAACGCCGACGACCTTCCGCTTGGCGCGCTGGGCACAAAAGGAACTTCAAGTAGCTACCGACGGAACCTCATCAAGTACACGGGAGAGGCCGGAACCGGGTCGCACGCGCATCACATCTTTCCAAAGAAGTTCGCGGACGACTTCAGTGCTGCTGGTATAGACAACATCAATGATCCCCGGATCATGTCTTGGTGGAAGGCCACTGATCATCTCCGAAATGCCGCCGCCTACAATCGATACTGGGCTGACTTCTGGGACAGAAATCGCGGCCGCCTCCCGAGCAGTGCCTTTACCGACGAAATCCTGCAGTACGGCCGCTTCGTAATGAGTGAATTTGGGCAGACCGTTGGATTCTGAAGCCGGTGGGACCAACCAATACTTCCTTTGGCGAGAAAGCTACGCCCGCGGTGCAGTGACCGTCAGTCTTGTCTCTCGAGAGGATGCCGGGACCTACCTGGACGGCACGGCACAGCCGCCACACCCGATCCGTATGCGCCGTGAAGTTGGTTCTCGGGCAATGGACCTAATTCGTGGCTCAAGTACCGAATTCCGCTTGTTGTCGCCGTCGGCTCAGGGAGTCCTGAAGGACGGCGGATTTAGCGGTTGGTCCACCTATCCCGTCGAAATAGATCCGAACGGTATCCGCGGCTCGGTCGAAGGGTATGTAGGTTTGGCTGTGACCGGTCGCTGTGGCCGGATTCAAAAGGAACTGGCACGCCAAGAGCTGAGGGTGAACCCGGCGGGCCGAACGGTATTGCGCCCCGTGGGAATGTACTTTACGCCTGAGACGTGGGATGGGAGCGACATCTTCATGTCTGAAGACGGGACTGGCTTCATCTTCGTTACCGATCGAGTCCGGAAGGCCTTGACGACCGCTCGTCTCACAAACATGGACTTCACGCCGATGTCGGAGTACGAGTGGCTGGCCTGAGCGAGCGTCTTCCGCGGCGCGAAAGTGAGCAGGTGCCTGAGAATTACCACGAGGCTCGGGGTCAACTCCGGTCTTATCCGCGTCTGACGCGGACTTGGCTTCAACGCTTGCCAACATCAACGTCATGGCCCATCGCGCTTCTGAGCACGCTGGCTGGGACGGCTACGAGAGCAATCTAGTGGAGCGCTTCGTTGCCCGGCATCTAAATGCGCCAGTCCTCGACGCCTGATATCTCGCCGTCGTTCGCCGTTCGCGCGGGATCTCTGGCGATCCCTCGCTAGGGATTCACCCTCTCGCGATGTAGCCTCAACTCGACGTAAGCTCGGGCTTTTTCGTACAGGTTTTCCCGTGACCGACGTTTCTGTTGTCGAGATGACGTGGTGGTTGCCGCCATCGGTCGTCAATTCGAGCCCAAGCCGAATTGTGGCGGCGCTTACAAGCAGTTTTCCGAGCGCGCGACCCGTTCGATTCGGGCTGGGTGATCCTCCGCCGTCGACCATGGAGACCGATGGTCCGGATAAGTTCGCCGCCGAATGGCGTGATCGACTTGAATCGGGTTACTTCACACAGTGGACGGGCCGTCCGCCAATCTTCCGGGTTAGCGTAGGATTTCCTGACCGTCGAACCGATGTGGAGCCTGGATTCCGCTCGGCCACGCTCGCCTACTATCTCGATGCCGATTACGCGACGCGGGAATCCGACGAAACCGCAACCGCGTTCGCTCGCGTCGGATCCGAGCTCGGCAGTTTCTACGGTTGCGCCTACCTGCTTTCAGGGTGGCGATTCAGCCGGGGGATACTCTCAATGAACGCCTTCTCGAGTGATCAGAGCCCTCTGCCTTCCGGATCTCGATGGATCGGCATCCCGCCCGGCAATCCTTGGCTCGAATGGTTCGGAGGCGCGTACCTAGAAGCCGCGCCTGAGTCGGCGCCCGCTACGAGCACGCGCCACGCCCGGGGCATTCTCGTTCGCCACGCCCTTGCGCCATCTCGGGGCGACGATGAGCTACACGCAGGATGGGCGGTCCGAGAGGAGTACCTGGCGCGACGGGAGGATCCCCGATTTTTGGGGTCCCACCTTGGCTCCAGCCGTGGTTCTGTTGCCGCCCGAGGTTGGACGTCGCACCGACTGAGAGGTGCGCTGTCCAGAGCTGCGCCCGCATTGAAATCAGCGATGCCCGGACTTCACTGAAGATCTGCATCGCGGGGCGGTGGTCCATGTCGCGTCAGGCTCTCGGTCAACTCTCGCAGCTTGCCCGGGCCAAGATCTCATGAACGAAGACGGCGACCTACGACAGTATGCCGACACCATTAGGAGGTGGCGGACTCGCAGAACTTGCCT
>CAVUZY010000003.1:0-308508 GCA_963746075.1 uncultured Chloroflexia bacterium | reverse complement strand
CGATGCCGCTCGAGCCGGCGCGGTTCACTGTGACGGTCGCGGCACCCGTTTGACGCAACCGAAGGCACACTGCGTGGCGGGCTGGATAGGCTCGCGCCGATGGCGTCCAACGCAGCCCGCCGTGGCTCCGCCCTGAACCCGCGACTACGAGCGCCGGCCGTATTGGCACGCGACGATGCCGCCGCTCCCCGATCGGACCGGCAACGGACCTGCCGGACGCGGCCGACGCGTCGTCATCGGCGGCGGCTACACGGGCGTCGCCGCCGCGCGCCAGCTGGCAAGCAGGGCGCGAGCACCGTCGTCCTCGAGGCGAGCACGCTCGGCTGGGGCGCCTCGACGCGCAACGGCGGGATCGCCCACCCGGGCTTCAAGTGGGGCCCCGCGACGCTGGTGAAGCGCTACGGGCCGGAGGTCAGGCGCGCGCGCTGTACGCGCGAGTCGGTCGAGGCCACCGACTTCCTGGGCGCCGACCGTCGGGACGAGGCGATCGACGCCGAGCTTCGCGTAAACGGCTATCTGGAGCTCGCCTGGGCCCGTGGGCATGCCGAGGACTTCCCGCGCGGAGGCGGCGGCGCTGGCCGGGGTTCGGGATCGCCGCGCGCGCCCATTCCGCGCGAGCGGCTCGCGAGGAGATCGGACGAGCGCCTACCACGGCGGCCTGGCGTTCGATGCCGGCGGTCTGCTGCATCCCGCGAAGTGGTTCGCGGGCTCTCACCGGCCTCGCGGAGCGGGACGGCGCGGATCTGCACGAGGGCGTCCGCGCCGGCTCGATCCGGCGGCAGGCCGATGGCCGGTTCGTCGTCGAGACGGAGCGCGGCGCGATCCTGGCGCGCGACGTCCTGGTCGCGACGAACGGCTACACCGACGGCGCGGCGCCGCGCTCCGGCGCCGGATCATCCCGATCGGGAGCTACATCATCGCCACCGAGCCGCTGCCCGAGGACCTCGCCCGCGAGCTGTCCCCGACGGGCCGGGCGTACTTCGACACCAGAACTTCCTGTCCTACTGGCACGTGAGCGCGGACCGCCGGATGATCTTCGGGGGCCGGGTGAGCTTCCTCCCGACGTCGGTCGATCGGACGGCGCGGCTGCTGCACCAGCGGTTGCTCGAGGTCACCCACAGCTCGCCGGCTACCGGATCGAGTACTCGTGGGGCGGCAAGGTCGGCCTGACGTTCGACCGGATGCCGCACGTCGGGCGATCCGGCGGCGTGATGTACGCGATGGGCTGCTGCGGAACCGGGGTCGCGCTGATGTCCAACTGGCTCGGGACGCGGGCGGCGCGTGGATGGGCGGCGGCGAGGCGCCGGCGCTGGCCGCAGCTGCAGTTCCCGCTCGTGCCCGCGCCGTACGAGGGTCGCCCGTGGTTCCTGCCGGTCGTCGGCGAGTGCTTCCGGTTGCAGGACAAGCTGGCGCGGCGATCCGGCAACGGAACCGATCGCTCCTAGTCGCAGCCGAACACCTTGACCTCGTTCGGGCCGCGCGCAAGCTGGACCCGGGCCCCCGCCCGCGAGTTCCACACCGCATGATCGGCCCGACGAGGACGATGACGCCGCGGTCGACCGGGCTGTCGATCCCAGCGGCGGGTTGCCGTTCTGGACGGCGAAGCCGGCCGCGCATCGGCGATCGCCCAGAAGCTGCCGTCGAAGTCGAATGTGTTCGCGGTGAAGCCACAGTGCGTGAAGGTCGGATAGCGTACGGCTGGTCGGGCGCTCCCCGGGCTGACCGGACTCGATCCGGATCGAGCCATCGGGCTGCGGGATCGTCCGGGCCTCGCGGAGGGGCGCGGGAAGGGCGATCGGGCCGGTCGGGGGGGAAGGTGCGCCGGGTCGGAACCGCACGCGGCAAGGACGCAGGCGAGCAGTATCGAGGCGATGGCGCGGGTCACGCCGGCGGGACGCCGTTGTATCCGACGCAGTTCCGGCCGGTGGCGGCGTCGCCCCGATTCATGCCATACCCTTCCCGCTCGTGACGATCACGACGCCGCCGGTCCAGTACAAGGGCGACGACCTCGACCCGGAACGCGGCCCCGGCCTCGGCTGCTTCCGATTCCAGCTGATCACCCTCGGCATTTTCATCGTCCTCACGCCGCTCACCGTGGCGTGGCAGTGGCCTGAGGCGATCAGCGCGGCTCTCCTGTTCGCTGTCGTGATCCTGCTCCTCATCACGGGCCAGACGATCATCTTCCTGCTTCGCCTCGTCGCGGCGGACCGTCGAGGCCGGCGCCGGCCGCTCGGGAGCGCGACGAAGACCGTCGGCGAGCTCGAAGACGCGTCGACGCCGCCGTCCCCCGTCGACGAGAACGCGGAGGCCGAGACCCCGCCGGCCACCCCGCCATCGGGCGATCCCGGCCTCGACGAACCGCCCCCGTCGGGCGAAGGCCCCGTGCGACAATAGGCGGCCCCGGTTCCCGCCGGGCGGAGCTGGACCGATCCGGCGCCGTGGATCGGTGGAGGAGGAACCGCAGGACCGTGCCCGTTCTCGCGACGTACTTCTCCGTTCGCCGCGGCCGCGACCCTTCTTCAAGTTCTACATGCGGACGCTGTTCGCCCGCCAGGTCCGCGAATACGAGCGACAAGTACGGCATCCGGTTCATCGGCTGGTACAACGTCGCCCATGGCTGGGACTTCGACAACGTGATCCTGCTCGATCTGCCTGACTACGCGACACTGGACAAGCTCGAGGCCGACGAAAGCCTGCGAGCGCTCGGCCACCGCGCCGGCGAATGGATCTTCCAACGACACCACTCGATGTTCCTCCGCGAGCGGATGGGACCCGACCTCGAGTACCACCGCTGATCACGAGGTCCCGATGACGATCCGCAGAACCGCAACACCGCAGCCGGATGATGGGAGGCGAACCGCGATGGACACGAGCCGCAACGACCTGCTCGGCGAGATCGCGGCCGACGCCGCCCTCGAGCGCTCCGACTTCCTGGTCCAGGCGACCGACCAGCTCCGCAAGTTCCTCGATGCCAACAAGAACCGGATCAGCGAGCTCGGTGGCCTCGTCCTCATCGACGAGGACCCCGACTACCTCTCGATCGCCCCGGATCTGACCTTCCGCAGCCGGACCCGCTACCTCGACGACCTGACCGGCGAGTGGACGTCGGAGACCGAGGTCATCGAGAGCGCCTCCGAGCTGGTCGAGCTCTACAACCCGGCCGACCTGTACCAGGCCTTCGCCGACGCCTCGCGCGAGGCGGCCGGCCTCGAAGCCGAGCCGACGGCCGAGGGCGACCTCATGGACGCGGCCGGCATCGGCCTGGACGAGGGCGTCACGATCGGCGGGCCCGATCCGTACGCCGCCGCCGCCGACGAATGGGCCGCCACCCAGCCCGAGCCGGTCGAGGTCGACGACGACGAGCTCGCGGCTCAGCGCCTGTACGACCTGGCTCTCGAGTTCCAGGAGCGGAGCCAGCGCAGCGAGGCGCGTCTGCTCGAGCAGTTCGAGGATGCCGCGCCGGTCCTGATCGGCAAGATCGGCGACCTGATCGTCAACGACGACGACGACGAGCGGCTGACCCTGACCGCGTCCGGCGAGTTCCGGGCCGAGGTCCTGACCGAGGAGGACAACGAGTGGCGGCCGCTCGGGACGCGCCGAGGAGCTCGTCGAGTACTACGACCCGACGGACGTGTTCGGTGACCTGGCCGACGCGCTGGCGGAGGCGTTCCCGTCGATCGCGCCCGAGATCGCGGCCTTCGACGGCCGAGCGCCGAGGGCGAGGCCGAGGACGGCGACTCCGACGAGGAGAGACGCCGAGTCCGAGGACGGCGAGGCCGACGAGGAGGACGGCGCGGCCGAGGCCGGACGGCGACACGGTCGCCGACGACGGCTCGACCCCGGCGGAGGGCGACGCCCGCAAGTGACCATGCGCCTGGTCCGGACCGAGCTGGTCGACAGCCGGGAGATCCTCCCGGGCCAGTGGCTCCAGATCGTTTCTCGCGCCCGAGCTGGCGATCGGCGCCCGGGCCGGGCAGTTCGTCCACGCCCGGACCGGCGACCTGTCCGGGCTCGTCCTCCGGCGGCCGTTCTCGATCAACACCGCCGATCCCGCGACGGGCGTCATCACGATCCACTTCCGGACGATCGGGCGCGGGACGGAATGGTTCACCCACCTCCGGCCGGGCGACGCGGTCGACATGCTCGGGCCGCTTGGGCGTCCGTTCGAGGTGGACCCGCGGTCGCGCCACCTGCTGCTGATCGCGGGCGGCCTCGGGATGGCCGGGCGTGCGGTCGCTGGCCGACGAGGCGCTGCGGGACGGTCGCCAGGTGACGGTCCTGTTCGGGGCGGCGTCGGCCCGGGACGTCTACCCGTCGTCGCTCCTGCCGGACGAGGTCGAGTACATCATCGCGACGGACGACGGCTCGGTCGGCCACCACGGGTTCGTCACCGAGCTGGTGCCGGACTACGAGGCGTGGGCCGACCAGGCGTTCGCCTGCGGCCCGGCGCCGATGCTCGCCGCCCTCGCCCGCCAGGCCGCCGGGCGGCGCGAGCGGCTCGGGGTGGCGAAGCTGGGCCGGAAGCGGGGGGGCGGCAAGCCGGAGCCGCTGGGCTCGCCGGCCGCGCGCCGGAAGGCGTTCCTCCAGGTCTCGATGGAGCAGAACATGGGCTGCGCGGTCGGGGCGTGCCTGGGCTGCGTGATCCTGGGCACGAACGGCCAGCCGCAGCGGGTCTGCCGCGAGGGTCCCGTGTTCGCCGCGGACGAAGTTGCCTGGGAGGCCGGCTGGTGAAAGCTTGTCCGCGTCGGGCCGCTGAACGCCCGGCGTTCAAACGGATCGACGGGGTCGTCTCGGCCGCGCCGTTCGCGGCGTTCCAGCGACGTACCGAACGCCACGCGTTCAGAACGACGACCGGACGCGATGTCCATGGGCTGCGACGGTCCTCCGGCCGACCGTTTGATCGCCCCGCGTTCAACGGCGGATGTGGGAGCGCATGAAGGCCAAGCGGAAGGTCACGACGACGCCCGTGACGCGTCGGGGCGGCATCCAGCGCGGTCCGACGCCGCGCCGCAAGCAGCCGAGCGCGGGGCCGGCACAGTTCGACGCGCCGCCTGCGCGCGTCGGTCAGGCGCGCGTCGAGGCGGTCGCCGAGCCGGAGCGAGCCCCTGCCGTCGTCGAGGTCGACCTGTCCGTCGATCTCGGGCGCGGGCTGATCCTGCCGAACCCGATCCTCGTCGCCTCGGGAACGTTCGGCTACGGGATCGAGTACGGCGACGTGGTCGATGTCGATCGTCTCGGTGGGATCTGCTGCAAGGGCACGACGCTCAAGCCGCGGATCGGCAACGTCACGCCGCGGGTGACCGAGACGCCGGGCGGCATGCTCAACTCGATCGGCCTCCAGAACCCGGGCGTCGACGCCGTGATCGAGAAGTACGCCGAGACGTGGGTCGGCTGGAAGACGCCGGTGATCGTGAACGTCGCCGGCGAGTCGGTGGCCGACTACGTCGAAGTCGTCCGCCGGCTCGACGGCGTGCCTGGCGTTGCGGCCATCGAGCTGAACATCTCGTGCCCGAACGTCGGCCGCGGCGGGCTTCAGTTCGCGATCGACGCGGGCGCCGCCGGCGAGGTGACCGCGGCGGTCCGGCGCGCCACGGACCTGCCACTGCTCGTCAAGCTCTCGCCGAATGTGGCCGACGTCCGCCCCATCGCTCGGGCGATCGCCGATGCCGGCGCCGACGCCCTGACCGCGATCAACACGCTGTCCGGGATCGCGATCGCGCCGTCGCGCACCAAGCCGCTGCTCGGCAACATCTACGGCGGCCTGTCCGGGCCGGCGGTCAAGCCGGTCGCGCTCCGGATCGTCTACGAGGTGAGCCAGATCGTCGACATCCCGGTCGTCGCGATCGGTGGCGTGACCGAGCTGGCGGACGTGCTCGACTTCCTGGCGGTCGGCGCCGTGGCCGTCCAGGTCGGCACGGCGATCTTCGCCGACCCGACGCTGCCCGTCCGGCTCGTCGACGAGCTCACCGCCACGTGCCGATCGCGCGGCCTCGTGACCTACGCCGACCTGATCGGGACCGCGCTCCCGAAGAAGCCGGGCGCGCCGTCCTCGAAGGGCGTCGAGTACCGCCCGTGACCGCGTCCTCGCCCGCGCGAACGATCACCGCCCGCCAGCTCAACCGGGCGACCCTCGCTCGCCAGCTCCTGCTCCGTCGCGAGCGGCTCGGGGCGGTCGAGGCCGTCCATCGAATCACCGCGCTTCAGGCGCAGGAGGCCGCCTCGCCGTATCTCGCGCTCTGGAGCCGGGTGACGGACTTCGATCCTGCGGAGCTCGACGCGGCCTTCGCTTCGCGGGCGATCGTCAAGGCGAGCCTGATGCGGATGACGCTCCACGCCGTCGACGCGGCCGACTACCCGGCCTTCCACACCGCGATGACGCGTTCGCTCCGGGCGAGCCGGCTCGGGGATCGGCGGTTCACCGACTCCGGTCTGACGACCGCCGATGCCGACGGCGTCATCCGCCACGTCCTGGAGTACGCGTCGGAGCCGCGCACGAACGCCGAGTTCGACGCCTATCTCGAGGAGCGCCTCGGGCCGCTGCCCGGTCCGGGGCCGTGGTGGGCTCTCCGAACCTACGCGCCTCTCCATCACGCACCGACCGGCGGACCGTGGTCGTTCGGGCAGCGGCCGTCGTACGTCGCCGCGAAGGAGCGCGAGGTCCGCCCGTCCGTTGAGGCGGCCACGCGGACCCTCGTCCGGCGCTACCTCGAGGGCTTCGGCCCCGCCACGATCGCCGACATCGCGCAGTTCTCGGTCAAGTACCGCGAGCTGATCCGTGGCGCGATCCAGGAGATGGCCGACGAGCTCGTCGTCTTCGCCGGCCCGGGTCGAGCGCCGCTCTACGACGTCCCGACGGGGTGCTCCCGGACGAGGACGCCGTCGCTCCGCCGCGTTTCCTGCCGATGTGGGACAGCGTCCTGCTTGCCTACGACGACCGGAGCCGGGTCATCCCCGTTCCGTACCGTCGCCGCGTGATCCACCAGAACGGCGACATCCTGCCGAGCCTGCTCGTCGACGGTGAGGTGGCCGGCGTCTGGCGGCCGGTCGAAGGCGGGATCGAGGCGTCCGCGTTCCACACGCTCTCGAAGGAGACGTGGCGCGGCCTGGAAGCCGAGGCGGCCCGGCTGATCGCGTTCCTCGCGGACCGCGACCCTCGCGTCTATCGCCGATACGGCCACTGGTGGAAGACGCTCGAGCCGGCCGAGGTCCGTGTCCTCGGCGGCTGACCGGTCGCGCGGCGGACCGGATCGAGCGCGCCGCTAGACTTCGACGATGACCACGATCAGGCCCGGCCTCGAGCTCGGCGCGCGCGCCGCCATCGCCCACCGCACGGAGGAGCTGTTCCGCTCCTCCGGCGCCCTTCGCGAAGGCCATTTCCAGCTCAAGAGCGGCCGCCACGGCGATGCCTACGTCGAGAAGTTCGCGGTCCTGTCCGACCCGGCTGCCACCAGCGAGCTGTGCGGGTTCTGGGCAGACGCCTTCGGGCCACGCGGCGACGACGGCGAGGCGGCCGCGCCGCGGGTCGACCTCGTCGCGGGGCCGACCACCGGCGGTGTCATCCTCGCGTTCGAGACGGGGCGCCAGATCGGGGTCCGCGCGATCTTCGCCGAGGAGGTGAAGGACGCGGATGGCTCCTCGCGCCGCGAGTTCCGGCGCGGCTTCCGGATCGAGCCGGGCGAGCGGGTCCTGCTGGTCGACGACATCCTCACGACCGGCGGCTCGCTGCTGGCGATGCTGCCGGCGGTCGAGGCGATGGGCGGCGAGATCATCGCGTGTGTCGTCCTGGTCGACCGGAGCGGCGGCGGGACAAACACCCTGACCTCGCCGACGACGGGGCGGACGTATCCGCTCCGCTCGCTCTGGCGGCTCGATCTCCCGACCTATGAGCCCGGGCCGGAGACCTGCCCGCGCTGCGCCGACGGAACGCCGCTCCACACGCCGGGGAGCAGCGGGACCGGCACGTGACCGTCCGCGATACAGGCGAGGCGGCCGCGACTGCGCCGGGGTCGCGTCGCCTCCTCCTGCTGGGCGCGATCGCCATCTCCGCCGTTGCCATCGCGGTCGTCGCCTCGACGATGCTCGGTGGGCCTGGCCGCCGGGTTGAGACGGGAGTCGTGATCTCCGTCCAGGCGACGGGTCTCACGGCCGTCCAGGGTTTCTCCATCCGGACCGCGGACGGTCGGACGGTCGACTTCCGGATCGTGGCCGTCGAGAACGCCGCCACGTTCCCGCCCGGCCACCTGGCCGAGCACAAGGTCAGTCTGGCGCCGGTTCGAGTGACGTACGTCGATCGCGGTGACAGCCTCGAGGCGGTCCGAATCGAGGATGCGCCGTAGCGGCAATGTCGGCCCCTCAGCCGGCGGTCTCGACCTCGCGGACTGCCGCCTCGATCTCCTCGGGCGAGAACACCTGCTCAAATGACGCGACAACCTTGCCGTCAGCACCGACGACGAAGACGATCGGCTCGCTGACGAGCTTGAACGCGAGGGTAGCCGGCGCCGGGGTCAGGTCGTTCCCGGTCATCACGGGCTGCAGGCTGCCGTTCGTGAATTCGAGGGTGTAGGGCTCGACGTTGATGAACGTCAGCTCGGGATGGGCCGCCGCGACCGGCTTCAGCTTTTCGAGTGTCGGCCCGCAGACGGTCGAGACGCAGAACCTCGGCGTGGCGAAGATCAGCACGAAGGGCTTCTTGGCCGCGAGGGCGTCGGCCACCGATGTCTCGTAGAAGCGCTTCTCGGGCTTGGCATCGCTCGATACCTTCGCCACGTCCCCACCCACGTCGGCCAGGGTCGGCGTGTCGACCGACGGAGCCGAATCGCCCGGCGAGATGACCTCGATCCGGGGGCGGACGTCGAACCCGAACGTCGTCGTCTCGGTCGCCGCGCCGGCGGCCGCGGTCGTGAAGTCGGCGGTCCACGCGCCCGCGGTCGGGAACGTGGCATGGCCGACATAGACGCCGTTCACGCCCTCGATCGCCCAGATGAATTCCTGCGGCGCCGGAGCGATCTTCTCGCCGCCCGGGCCGTTGTAGCCGATCGTGAGGGTCCGATCCGGGCTGGCGACCTGCAGGCCGCCGGCGTCGGTGAGGGTGAAGAGGATCCGGTTGTCGCCGACCCGGAAGGCGCTCGTGATCGGGATCGGCAGGATCTTGGCCGAGCCCGAGCCCGAGCCCGTCGGCGCGATGGACTTGTCCGGCACAGGCGACGGCGGCACGGTCGGCCCGGTCGAGCCACACGCCGCGACCACGATGGTGAGCGCGGCGATCAGGGCCGCGAGCCTGAGATGCGAGGTCATGACCACAGCCTAGGGCCAGTCGCTCACCCACGCTTTGCGTGACCGGGTTCGCGCTCGCCTCACGCTAGAATGGCCGTCGTGCCGGGCGCCGGTCGGCGTCCCGGCGGGCCGTCCCGCCTCCGCGCCTCGTTCGCACCCCCGCCTCCCGAGGAGCCTCGTGACCCGCTTCCAGAAGCTCGCCGCGGCGACCGTCGTGACGACGATCCTGCTCGTCACGATCGGGGTCATCGTCCGGGCCACGGGATCCGGCATGGGCTGCCCGGACTGGCCGCTGTGCCACGGCCAGCTGATCCCGCCGCTGAACGACCCGAAGGCCTGGATCGAGTGGGTCCACCGGACCGTCGCGGTGATCATCGGCTTCGAGGTGCTCGGTCTGGCGATCCTCGCCTACCTTGACCATCGCGATCGCCGGACGCTCCTTGCAGCGACGATCGGGGCGGTCCTTCTCGTCGGGTTCCAGGCGTGGCTCGGCCGGGAGACCGTTCGCCTGAACAACTCCGGCGAGTCCGTGACGGCCCACCTCGCAGCGGCAATGGCTCTTGTCGGCCTGCTCGTGTGGTTGCTGATCCGGTCGTTGTACCCGGCCCGGCTGTCGGGCGGCGGCAGTCAGCGGTTGACGCTGATCGCGTCGTTCGGGGCGGCCAGTGTCTTCGCGCTCCTTCTGTTCGGGTCGCACGTGACGGCCACCTCGCAGTGGTTCGTCTTCCCGGACTGGCCGCTGATGGATGGTTCCCTCTTCCCGGGCCTCGACGACTCGAATTCCGCCCAGGTGCTCCATCGCTGGATCGCCGTGGTGGTCGGGCTGATCATCGCCGCGGTCTTCGTGGCGGCCTGGCGTCAGCGGCCCCGGAACCGATCGATCGTGTGGCTGGCGGGCATCGCCGCGGCGCTGTTCCCGATCCAGGCACTCATCGGCGGCCTCCAGATCCTGACGATGCTGTCGGGCTGGACGCAGACGCTCCATCTCGTCCTCGGCGCTGTTCTCTGGTCGCTGGCCGTCGCCCTGGTCGGCGTCTCGTACCTCGAGGGTCGGTCGGCCGTGCGCGCGCCGGCCGGCGGGAGCGGCGAGCCGGCCAGCGACGACCGGGCCGGCGACCAGGCCGGCGATGAGGCCGCCTCGACCCGGACCCGCAAGGACACGGTTCGCGCCTACATTGCCCTGACGAAGCCGCGGATCATCGAGCTCCTCCTCGTCACGACCGTGCCGGCGATGGTCCTCGCGACCCGCGAGGTGCCCGGCATCCAGGCCGGCCACTGGCTGTGGCTGACGGTCTGGACGCTGATCGGTGGAACGCTGGCGGCGGGCAGCGCGAACGCGATCAACTGCTATCTCGACCGCGACATCGATCTCCTGATGGCGCGCACTCGTCGCCGGCCGCTGCCGGCGCACGAGGTCGACCCCGAGCGGGCGGTCATCTTCGGGCTCGTCCTCGGCGCGATCTCGTTCGCGGTCCTCGCCTTCTTCGTCAATCTGCTGGCCGCGTTCCTCGGGCTGCTCGCGATCGCGTTCTACGTCGTCGTCTACACGATGCTGCTGAAGCGCTCGACGCCGCAGAACATCGTGATCGGCGGAGCCGCCGGGGCGCTGCCGCCGGTCATCGGCTGGGCCGCGGTCACGGGCAACGTCGGGATCCCGGCGCTGATCCTGTTCGCCCTCGTCTTCTACTGGACGCCGCCCCACTTCTGGGCGCTCTCGCTCCGGATCCGCAAGGACTACGCCGCGGCCGGCGTGCCGATGCTGCCGGTCGTGCGGGGGATCCCCGAGACGACCCGTCAGATCGGGCTCTACACGATTCTCATGGTCGCGATCTCGCTGGTCCTCTTCGCCGTCGCCCGGATGGGCCCGATCTACCTCGTTGCGGCGATCGTGCTCGGGGCGCTGTTCCTGCGTCAGGCGTGGGGCCTGTGGAAGCGCGGCCACTCCGAGGAGGAGTCGACCGCCGGCGCGATCCGCCTGTACCGCTACTCGATCTCGTACCTGACGCTGCTGTTCGCGGCGATCGCGATCGACACGTTGGTGCTCAGCGCCCTCGCATGACCCGGCGCGAGGGCCGCCCGACGCAGGTTTCCGCCTTCTGGCGACGACTGGACGTCCCCGGTCACGATGCCGCGCTGTTCGAGCCCAGCGGGTCAGGCTGGCGCCTCCGGGGCAGCGCGGTGTTCCACGATGAACGCGGGCCGGTGACGGCGATCTACGAGGTCGCGCTCGACGGCGACTTCGTCACCCGGAGCGGGAGCGTCCACGGGTTCATCGGCACCGAGCCCTACGACCACGAGGTCGTTCGCGACGAGCAGGGCTGGCTGCTCGATGGCCGCCGGGTTCCCGGTCTCGCGCACCTGGTCGATCTCGACTTCGGCTTCACGCCGTCAACCAACCTGCAGCAGCTGAAGCGCGTCGGGCTCGATGTCGGCGGCACGGCGGACATCGCCGTCGCCTGGTTCGACATCGGGGCGGACACACTGGTCGAGCTCCCCCAGCGCTACGAGCGGCGCGAGGCCGACCGCTACTGGTACGAGTCGCCGACGAGCGACTACCGGGAGATGCTGGAGCTGGCCGAGACGGGCTTCGTCACGCGGTACCCCGACCTCTGGGAGGCAGACGAGCCGCGCCAGCCCGAGCCGCGCAAGGCCGAGGCGCCAGATTGAGCTCAGCGGGCCGGCGCCCTCAGCTCGGAGCGCTCGCCGCCCGCCCGGACCCGTCGCTGAGCCACGCGCACGTGCCGTTGACGCCGCCGAGGAGCGAGCAGATCCCGTTCGCGCCGGCCTTCATGACCAGGTCGTGGTTGGCCTTGAAGACCGGCCGGGCCAGAGGCGCAACGAGGTTCATCCACCAGCGGGTCGTCCGGACGTTCCAGTCGTAGCGGGCGATCGTCACGCCGCCGGGCTCCTCGGTGAGCGTCCAGACGCCGGTCCCCTCGAGCTCGCCTGACGCCCGGCCGGCCAGCGTCCCGGGCCGCTCGATCCGGGTGACCTCGAGGTCGAATACGAGGCTGTACGGCAGCGAGCCCTTGAACGTGTAGCGGCGGACGTTGCCGATCCCCGTCTCGGGATCGCCGGCCCGGACCTCCTCGACCGCCTTGACCGTCGTCCACCACTCCGGCCAGCGGAGCGAGTCGGCGATCGCGTCGTGGACCCGGTCGATCGGCGCCTCCAGACGCCAGACCGTGACGAACGAGTAGGCGGCCATTGGGCGTCCCTCTGGAATCCTCAAGTGACGGGCAGTGTCGGCTGATGATGCGCTCCCGCTCGCCGTCCGGATGAGCCACCGCCGACGACCTGCAACGCGCCCGCGACGCTCCGGCGGCGGACACGCTCGGACGGCAACGCGGACGGCTGCCACACTCCACCGATGGATCTTCAGTTTCTCGGCGGTGCCACCACCGTCACCGGGTCGCAGTTCCTGCTCGATACCGGTCGGGCTCGCGTCCTCATCGATTGCGGCATGTTCCAGGGCAGCCCGAACGAGGCGATGCGCAACCGCGTGCCGCTGGCGTTCGACCCGGCCAGCCTCGACATCCTGCTCCTGACCCATGCCCATCTCGACCACTGCGGGCTGATCCCGCATCTCGTGAAGCAGGGTTACCGCGGCCGGATCATCGCGACGGCCGGGACCTGCGAGCTGGCCGAGCTCGTCCTCCTCGACTCCGGCAAGCTCCAGCAGGAGTTCGCGAAGCGCGAGGCGCGCTGGGAGAAGAAGCACCCCGACAAGGTCGCCGAGGACGATCGCAAGGAGCAGGATCTCTACGAGGCCGCGGTCGACCTGGCGGCAGGCCGAGGCGCCGCGCCGGACGCCGCGCCGCCGCTCGCGCCCGAGGCCACCTCGGAGTCGGCGACGATTGCGTCCGCCGCGGTGTCCGAGGAGACCGCCACGGCAATGGGTGCCGCCGCAGGTGCCGCCCTCGGCGCGGCCGCGCAGACCGTCGTCGACGACTTCGAGGCCGACCTGCGTGGCCAGCCGCCCGAGGTCCTGATCGACCTCGACGAGCCGCTCTACGACGCCCGCGACGCGGAGGCGGCGATCGAGCACTTCGACGCGATCGACTACGACGAGGAGCGCGAGGTGGCGCCGGGCGTCCACGCGACGTACCTCGACGCCGGCCACATCCTCGGCTCGGCGATCATCCGCCTCCGGATCGAGGCCGGCGGGCCGGCCGGTGCCGGACCGGAGCGCGAGACGACGATCGTGTTCTCCGGCGATCTCGGCCGGCCCGGCACGCCGATCGTCCGCGACCCATCGATCCTGCGCGACACGGACTACCTCCTCGTCGAGACGACCTACGGCGGTCGCGAGCACGAGCCGGAGCAGGAGGCGATCCGGATCCTCGCCGAGACGGTCCGGATGGTGTCCGACGCGGGCGGCGTGCTGCTCGTGCCGTCGTTCGCGATCGGGCGGACCCAGGAGATCGTGTACGCGCTCGACCGGCTCCTCGAGGAGGGCAAGATCCCCGAGCTGCCGCTCTACCTCGACTCACCGATGGCATCGAAGGCGACCGACATCTACCGCCGTCATGCCGAGTACTTCGACGAGGACGGCCGGCGCCTCCTCCAGTCGGGCGAGTCGCCGCTCGACTACCCGAACCAGACCGTGACCCGCGACGTCCACGACTCGCAGAAGATCGCCCACGCGCCGCGGCCGTACATGATCGTGGCGTCGAACGGGATGCTGACCGGCGGCCGCGTGCTCGGTCACCTCCGGAACCTGATCGGCGACTCCGCTGCGACGCTGCTCTTCGTCGGCTACCAGGGCGAGGGCACGCTGGGCGCCCACCTCCAGGCCGGGGCCAAGGTCGTCAAGCTCGACGGCAAGGAGCGCGAGGTGCATTGCCAGGTTCGCTCGATCAGCGGGTTCTCGGCCCACGCCGACGAGCACGAGCTGCTCGACTGGCTCGGCCACTTCGCCGAGGGCAAGTCCGCGGGCGAGCCCGGATTCCCGAAGACGGTGTTCCTCGTCCATGGCGACCCGGAGGCCCAGATCGCGATCGAGCCGAAGGTCCAGGCCCTCGGCTTCACGACGAAGATCCCGCACTGGCGGGAGAAGGTGCCGCTCGGCTGACGGTCAGGCGGGCAAGGGCTCGGACGCGGCGTCGCGTCGCCAGTTGCCGAGCCAGATGATCGCCGCGGAGATCACGACGAAACCGATCGTGACCGCGATCGCGGTGACCAGCACCTGGCCGTAGCCCCCGATGGCGGGATTCAGGAACGGGTACGGATACCAGTGGGCGGGATCGACCGCCCCGCGGATCATCGTCAGGCCGGTCCAGATCAGCGGGTAGACGATCAGGCTGCCGATGTCGCGCATCGCGAGCCGCGTCCGCGGCGGATCGAGCAGCCAGTCGAGCACGACGATGATCGGGAAGATCTTGTGCAGGACGACGTCGACCCAGACGAGCTGGAGCTGCACGTCGACGCCCGACAGCAGGAAGATCACGACGAAGAACGTGACGGTCAGGTAGACCGCGGCGCCGGCCCGGAGCAGCTCGACGCCCCGGCTCCGCGGGGCGTTTTGGCGGGCGACGAGCCACGAGAACGCGGCGACCCCGATCAGGTTGCTCTGGATCGTGAAGAAGGCAAAGAAGCGAGTGGCGTCGAATGCGCCGACATCCGCGAGGACCTTCGCCTGGGCGACGACCGCCGCGAGGACGACGAGGATCGATAGCGCGCGGACCACGCGCAACACGGCCGGGCTGATCATCGCCTCGATCGTGGCGGGACGGGGGTGGCGCCGTCAAGACGCCGTCGCGCAAGGCCGGCGTGACTTGCCGGACGCGACCCGGCCGCCCTCGTCGCGCGATGCGGGACGCCGGTCCGTCTGATGGAACGCCGGAGGCAATAGAATCCGCTCGTGTGACGATCCAGCCATGGTTGACCGCAGCTCCGAGCCCATGCCCGACACCTCGATCCTGACCGCCGCCGAGCTCGACTCAATTCGTCGACCGTACCGCGGCGCCCGGCTCCTCCCGCGCCGGGCCTACCACGACCCGGCGATCTTCGAGTGGGAGCGGGAGAACGTCCTCCGCAAGGACTGGGTGATCGTCGGCCGCGCGGAGGAGGCGCCGGATCCCGGGACCTACTTCACGGCCGAGCTCGACGGCGAGCCGCTCCTCATCGTCCACGGCCGGGACGGCCGGCTGCGCGCCTTCTACAACGTCTGCCGCCATCGCGGGACCGCCGTCGTCTCCGAGCCGTGCGGCACGGCCGTCCGATTCCAGTGCCCGTACCACGCCTGGATCTACGACCTCGACGGCAAGCTCGTCCGCGCCAAGCACACCGACGACCTCGACGACTTCAGCTTCGAGGAGTACGGCCTCGCGACGGTCGGCTGCGAGACCTGGCAAGGGTTCGTGTTCATCAACCTCGACCCAAACGCCGCGCCCCTGGCGACCCAGCTTGGCGATCTGGACGAGCACCTCGGCCGGTTCGAGTTCGCCGATCTCAAGGCCGCCCGGACGATCACCTACGACGTCGCGTCGAACTGGAAGTTCATCGCCGAGAACTACTCGGAGTGCTACCACTGCCCGCCGCTCCATCCCCAGCTCAACAAGCTGACCCCGTACGACGTCGGTGGCGACTACGCCCCGGACGGCGCGTGGCAGGGCGGCTGGATGGAGCTCGTCGCCGGAGCCGAGACGATGGCCCTCGACGGCGGCCAGGGTTCGAAGCACGGCCGCCCGCCGATGTGCGGGATGACGGCCGAGGACGAGCGCCGCATCTTCTACTACGTGGTCTGGCCGATGGCGTTCCTGT
The DNA here is from genome assembly GCA_963746075.1 of uncultured Chloroflexia bacterium. GTDB lineage: Bacteria > Chloroflexota > Limnocylindria > Limnocylindrales > CSP1-4 > CF-46. The sequence continues at coordinate 292,470 of CAVUZY010000003.1, read as the reverse complement.
CGATTCATCCGGACTACCTGCTCGTCCACCGCCTGATCCCGGTCGCAGCGGATCGGACGACGGTCGTCTGCCAGCTGCTGTTCGAGAACACGACGATGGCCTTGCCGGACTTCGACCCGGCCGACGCCGTCGCGTTCTGGGACCTGACCAACAGCCAGGACTGGCACGTCTGCGAGATGCAGCAGCGCGGGACGAAGTCGAGGTCGTGGGTGAGTGGCCGCTACTCGAACCAGGAGGCGTCGGTCCACGCGTTCGACCAGATGATCGCCGAGCGCTACGCCGGGCTGCCGTTCAGCGCGCTGCGGACCGTCCGCGAGCGCTACGACCAGCCGGTGCCGAAGGAGGCACCGATCGGCCAGTTGGACGTCGGCTCCCACACCCACGACGCGGTCGCCCACGACGCGGCCGACCACGACCCGCACGAGCATGACCACCCGACGACCGGTCGCGGCTCGCACGAGCACACCCACGCCCGGACGACGGCCCGCGCGAAGGCGGCGAAGACGACCACTCCGCGCTGACCAGCCGCATCGTCGGCGGCCGCTCGCGGCCGTTGTCGGGCGTCCCGGGCGCCTACGCGGCCGGCCCGTCCTCGACTGCGAGCGACGGCCGGGCCTGGCGGAACGCCCCGAGCCGCCAGGCGAGGAACAGGATGATCGAGACCACCGCCACGATGATCGTCGAGATTGCGTTGATCTCGGGCGTGACCCCGAACTTGATCGCGCTGTAGATGTAGATCGGCAGCGTCGCCGAGCCGACCCCGTAGTTGAACGATGTCACGACGAGGTCGTCGAACGACAGGGCGAACGCGAGCATCGCGCCGGCGATGACGGCGGGAAGGATCAGCGGCACGGTCACGTAGCGGAACGCGCCCCACGCCGACGCCCCCAGGTCGCGGGCGGCCTCCTCCAGCTTCGGGTCCATCCCCGACGCGCGCGCCCGGACGGTCACGGCCACGTACGAGATGCAGAACGTGATGTGGGCCAGCGAGATCTGGCCGATCGAGCCGATTGCGCCGAATAGCTGGAAGAAGAAGATCAAGAGGCTGATCCCCAGCAGGATCTCGGGGGTGACCATCGGCAGCAGGAGGAGCGTCTCGACGGCGCCGCTGCCGCGGAACCGCAGGCGCGCGAGGCCCAGGCCGAGCAGTGACCCGAGGATCGTCGACACGATCACGGCGATCACCGCCACTTCCATCGTGACGCGGAGGGCGTCGAGGAGGTCGTCATTCGCGAACAGCCGCGGATACCAGTCGAGGGTGAAGCCGCGCCAGATGAAGGACCGACGCCCCTGCGAATTGTTGAAGCTGTAGATGATCAGGACGACGATCGGGGCGAAGAGGAACGCGTAGATCGCGACGGCGAAGGCCGACAGCCAGCGATTCCGGCCCTTCATCGAGCGACCGCCGTCACGCGAACGTCTCCCGCCGCAGCGACCGCAGGGCCAGCAGCGTCCCACCCAGCGTCAGCACCATCAGGATGAACCCGAGAGCCGAGCCGTACGGCCAGTCCCGGCCGCTCGTGAAGAGGACCTGGATGATCTTGGCCGCGGTCGTCGTCTGCGCGCCGCCGAGCAAGTCCGGCGTAACGTAGTCGCCGATCGCCGGGATGAACGTCAGGAGCGACGCCGCGACGATGCCGGGCATTGTCAGCGGCAGGGTCACGTGCAGGAAGGCCGCGCGACCGCTGGCGTACAGGTCGCGTGCAGCCTGGACCAGGTTCTGGTCGAGCCGGTCGATCGACACGAACAGCGGCAGGATCGCGAACGGCAGGAATCCGTAGGTCATGCCGAGGATCACGCTGATATCGGTGTTCAGCAGGATCAGCGGCTCGTCGATCAGGCCGATCGTCCGGAGGAACTCGTTCAGGACGCCGTTGTCGCGGAGGATGATCATCCAGGCGTAGGTCCGGATGAGGTAGCTCGTCCAGAACGGCAGCATCACGAGGATCAGGAGCAGGATCTTGCGCCGGCCCCCGTAGCGCGAGATCCAGTAGGCGATCGGATAGCCCAGGGCGATCGACAAGATCGTCGTGATCAGCGCGTAGCGGAGCGAGTTGGCGAACGCCGGCAGGTACTCTGGCCGGGTCGCCTGGATGTAGTTCTGGAGCCCCGGATTCTCGAGCAGGATGTTGCCACTGGCGTCCTTCGTCCCGAGGCTGACGACGAAGATGAACCCGAGCGGGACGAGGAAGAACAGGGCCAGCCAGGTGACGCCGGGGGCGACCAGGACGGCCGCCCCGAGCCGGGCGCGGACGCGATTCGTGCGCGACCGGTGGATCGCCAGCGGCGGCCGGTCGTCGTCGGCGATGGCGGGCCCGGGCGTGGCCGAGGCGCTCAACGCGGCGCCCTGGTCATCGCCGCGCCGACGTCATCGGGGCGCCGCGGCCGCCAGCTGAATCACGCCTCCTCAGGCCTTGAGCGCGTTCCAGCGCTGGGTGTACTTGTCCTCGTCGAGCCCGAGCTGGAGGAGCTCGACGAGCTTGTCGAGCAGCGCCAGGTCGGGGTTGACGTTCGGGTCCTCGAGGATCTCCTGCGAGATGAACTCCATCGCTGCGGCGTTCGGGCCCATGTAGCCGATGTAGTTCGTATTGGCGGCGCTGATCTTGGCGTCAAGGTTGAAGTTGATCCACAGGTTGGCGGCGATGGGATGCGGTGCGCCGGACGTCACGACCATCGTGTCGGAGCCGCGGACCGCACCTTCACTCGGGATGACGTACCTGACGTCCGGGAGGTCGGCGTACATCTGGTAGACGTCGCCGGACCATGTGTGGGAGATGACGGCCTGGCCGAGGATCATCGTGTTGATATGGTCGGTCGTGTAGGTCCGGACGAGCGGCTTCTGCTCCTCGAGCAGGGCGAGCATCCGTTGGATGTCGGCGTCGTTCGTTGAGTTCGGGTCGAGCCCGAGCCGGAACGCGGCAACGGCGAAGCACTCGCGGTTGTCGTCGAGCATGGCGAGCTTGCCCGAGTAGGCGGGATTCCAGAGCGACTCCCAGCTCGTCAGGTCGTCCTTGATCTTGGCGCCGTCCCAGCAGAACCCGGTCGTCCACCACATGTACGGCATCGAATGGACGTTGTTGGCGTCGTAGCCGGGGTTCTGCCACTGGGCGCCGAGATTCGTCGCGTTCGTGACGACCTGCGGGATCAGCGGCTGGATGATCCCGTCCTTGACGAGCCCCGGGATCTCGGTCGACGTCGGATACGCGACGTCGTAGCCGCCGCCCTTCCCGTCGATCCGGATCTTGGCGAGCATCGTCGCCGCGTCCGGAAATTTCTCGTAGTGGACCTTGATCCCGGTCGCGTCCTCGAACTGCTTGACGGTCTGCTCGCCGATGTAGGCGTCCCAGTTGTAGATGATCACCTCGCTCTCGGGCGAGGGGATCGGGGTGGGCGCCGCGCTCGGCGACGCGGCCGGCGGAACCGAGCCGGGTGCCGACGGGGCGGGGGCCACGGAGGCCGGGACGGACGGCTGCGGGGTCGCCGCCGCGCCGCACGCGGCGAGGATCGGGGCGAGCGCGGCGAGCGGGCCGACCTTGGCGGCCGTCTCGAGCAGCCGCCGCCGGGTGATCCGGCGCTCCGCGAGGGCGCGGTAGAAGGTGAGCTCGAGATCGTCGGTCGGGTGCGACGGGCCGGACCGGGCGATGGGATCGTTCATGCCGGGATCTCCTCCTGCGCAGCGGGTTGCTCGGACAGCACGAATGCGTCGCCGGGCGACCAGGTGACATCGACGGCGCCGCCGACCGGGATCCGGTCGCCGGCCTTGGATGCGAGTGCGGTGATCGACAGTCCGCCGGCCGTGCGGACGAGGTACTGGACGTTGCCTCCGAGATAGGCGACCTGCTCGATCGACCCTGGGATCGACCTGGGATCGGACGAGTCGTCGCCGCCGTTGCGGGCCGTGAGGCTGATGGTCTCGGGTCGAATGCTGAGCTCGACGGCCCGGCCAGATGTGACGCCAGATGCGGCCGCGGTCTGGCAGATCTCGCCGCTCGAGAGGCGGATGACGGCTCGCCCCGCGTCGACCGACTCGACGGTCCCGCTGAGCAGGTTGGACGTGCCGATGAAGTCGGCGACGAACCGCGTGCGGGGCCGCTCGTAGAGCTCCTCGGGCGTGCCGAGCTGCTCGACCTTGCCGCCGCGCATGACGGCGATCCGGTCGCTCATCGTGAGCGCCTCTTCCTGGTCGTGGGTGACATAGACAAACGTGATCCCGACCTCGACCTGGACGCGCTTGAGCTCGATCTGGAGGGCCTTCCGGAGCTTCAGGTCGAGGGCCCCGAGCGGCTCGTCGAGGAGGAGCACATTCGGCCGGTTGACGAGCGCCCGGGCCAGCGCGACGCGTTGCTGCTGGCCGCCGGACAGCTGCGACGGCTTGCGTTTGTCGTAGCCGCCGAGGTGGACGAGGTCGAGCGCCTCGCCGACGCGCCGTCTCGCGTCGGCCTTGTCGACGCCTTTCCGGCGCAGCCCGAACGCGATGTTCCCGTGGACGTCGAGATGGGGGAACAGAGCGTAGTTCTGGAAGACCATGTTGACCGGCCGCTTGTCCGGCGGGTCGGTCGTGATGTCGCGGCCGCGGAGCTCGATCCGGCCGGCCGTCGGGAGCTCGAAGCCGCCGATCATCCGGAGCGTCGTGGTCTTGCCGCAGCCGCTCGGGCCGAGCATCGAGAAGAACTCGCCGGTCCGGATGTCCAGCGACACGCGGTCGACGGCGCGGACGTCGCGGAAGTGCTTGGTCAGCTCGGTCAGGCGGATCTCGGGCGTCCCGGGTGCCCCGTCGGCGCGGTCGATCATCCGGGCGAGCCTAGGCGACGTTTCGGGAACACGTCCGCCGTAGTCCCGGATCGCGCAACCCTGAGCTGACCGTGCCCCGCCCGCTGCCGCGCGACCGCAAGCCAGCCGCGCGGGGATGTTGACCGATTCCGACAGGATGACCGCGTAGGATTCGTGGATGACGACGACCTTGATCGAACACGATCACGATCCCGGCTCCGACGCCGCCTCTGAGCGCGTCTCCACGCTCGAAACATCCGCCTCGGAGCCGATCGAGACCGGCGGCTCGCGGGTGCTCGTCGGGACGGCCTCGTGGACGGACCCGACGATGACGGCCTCGGGCGTCTTCTACCCGAAGGGCGCCGACAACGCCGAAGAGCGCCTCGCCTACTACGCCTCGTCGTTCCCGGTCGTCGAGGTCGACGCGACGTACTACGCCCTGCCCGCCGAGCGGACGGCCCAGCTCTGGGCCGAGCGGACGCCGCCCGATTTCACGTTCGACATCAAGGCCCACGCCCTGATGACCGGCCAGGGAACCGAGACGAAGCGGCTGCCGAAGGCGATCCGCGAGGCGCTCCCGCCCGAGATGCAGGAGAAGACGCGGATCTACGCCAAGGACTTTCCGGCCGAGCTCCACGACGAGGTCTGGCGGATGTTCCGGTCGGCCCTCGCGCCGCTCGAGGAGCGTGGCCAGCTCGGCTCGATCCTGCTCCAGTATCCGAAGTGGGTGTTCCCGTCGAGCGAGAACCGGGCGCTGATCCGGGACGCGGTCGAGCGGCTCGACGGCTGGAAGGTCGCGGTCGAGTTCCGTAACGCGTCCTGGCTCAACGAGAAGAACCGCGACCGGACGATGGCGTTCCTGTCCGAGCGGTCGATCCCGTTCGTCATGGTCGACGAGCCGCAGGGCTTCAAGAGCAGCGTGAAGCCGGAGGTCGTCGTGACGTCCCCGGACCTCGCGATCGTCCGGTTCCACGGCCGCAACGCCGCGACGTGGGAGGCGAAGAACATCACCCCGGCGGAGCGCTTCCGCTACCTCTACTCGCGCGACGAGCTGTCGGAGTGGGTGCCGCGGATCCGCGAGGTGGCCGACCAGACGAAGGAGGTCCACCTGATGTTCAACAACTGCTACGCCAACTACGGGACGACGAACGCCCGCGAGATCGCCGACCTGCTGGCCGAAGAGCTCGCGACCGCCGGCTGACGTTCAGGCGCGGTTCTTGATCGGGCGCGGCCGCGTCCGGGCCTTGATCCGCGACAGGGCGCCCTCCCAGCCGGCCTCGAAGGCGAGCCCGCGCTCGTCGAGGTCGACGACGACCGGCGCGTGGTCGGACGGGACGGGCGGTCCCTTGCGCGCCTGGCGGTCGATCTCGGCCCAGACGACCCGGTCGGCGACGGGCTTCGTGACGTAGAGCAGGTCGATCCGCATGCCCTCGTTGCGGTGGAACATCCCGGCCCGGTAGTCCCACCACGAGAAGCGGCCGGCGCCGTCCGGCACCGCCTGGCGATAGGCGTCGACCAGGCCCCAGTCGCGGAGGGTCTTCAGGGCTTCGCGCTCCGGCTCGGAGACGTGCGTGCCACCGTGAGCGGCGACGGCGTCCCAGACGTCCGCGTCGGATGGGGTCGCGTTCAGGTCGCCGCCGAGGATCAGCGGCTCGTCGGGCGAGGCGGTCTCGTCGAGCCAGCGCCGCAGCCGCTCGAACCACTTGAGCTTGCCGGCGTAGAACGGGCTGCCGACGACGCGGCCGTTCGGGGCGTAGAGGCTGACCACGCGGATCCCGCCGCACATGGCCGAGACCATGCGGGCCTCGTCGAACGGGTTGAAATCGTCCTCGCCGACCGCCACCGAGGCACCGGCGCCGCTGTCTCGGACCGGTCCGTCGCCGAAGTTCGTGACGATGTCGGTGGCGCCAACCTTGGTCGCGATCGCGACGCCGTTCCAGCGTCCCTCGCCGTGGTGGACGAGCTCGTAGCCGGCCATCTTGAAGGGCAACGCGGGGGCTTCGCTGTCGGCGAGCTTCGTCTCCTGCATCAGCAGGATGTCGGGCTGGGCGCGCTCGAGCCAGCGCTCGACGGCGTCGCTCCGGGCCTTCAGCGAGTTGACGTTCCAGGTCGCGATTCGCATGGCGACAGGGTAGGGCGAAACGGGGTTCCGGCGCGTGACCCGGATCCCGGGTCAAGATTGGTCCGGCCACGCTCGACCCACCGCCCACAAGTGATGGGCCACGCTCGCAGCGCCCGGATCCGACCCGTATCGCGGGTCGGTCCGGCGATCGGCGGGACGTACCATGGCCGCGTGACCGAACCGACGACCGAGCCCGCCGCCCTGATCGAGCGGATTCGTGCGTCCGTCATCGGCGACCACGAGGCCGTCGCCGGTCCGTTCGGGCTTCGGCGCGTGACCTACGCCGATTACACGGCCTCCGGCCGAGCGCTGACGTTCGTCGAGGACTACCTCCGCGACGCGGTCCTGCCGCTCTACGCGAACACGCATACCGAGTCGTCCGGGACCGGGCTCCAGACGAGCCGCTTCCGCGAAGACGCCCGGGCGATCATCCGCTCCGCCGTCGGTGGCAACGCCGACGACCACGCCGTCATCTTCACGGGCTCGGGGATGACGGGCGCGATCAACCTGCTCGTCGGCATCCTGGAGCTGCGAATCCCGGCCGGCCTCGAGGAGCGCTATGGCCTCCGCGCCCACATTCCCGCCGAGGAGCGGCCGGTCGTCCTGATCGGGCCGTATGAGCATCACTCGAACGAGCTGCCGTGGCGCGAGTCGATCGCCGACGTGATCGTGATCGGCGAGGACGCCGACGGCCGGATCGACCTGGCCCGGCTCGAGGCCGCACTCCACGAGACGGAGGGTCGCGGCCTCCGGATCGGCTCGTTCTCTGCGGCCTCGAACGTCACCGGGATCCTGTCCGACACGCGCGCGATCTCGGTGCTGCTCCATCGCCACGGAGCGCTGTCGATCTGGGACTTCGCCGCGGCCGGGCCGTACGTCGAGATCGAGATGGACCCGCATCGCGCGGCGCCGGCCGGCGGCGAGCCCGACGGCGACGCCGACCTCGACTACAAGGACGCGATCGTCGTCAGCCCCCACAAGTTCATCGGCGGCCCGGGCACGCCGGGCGTTCTGATCGGCCGACGAGAGCTGTTCCGCAATCGCGTGCCGACCTCGCCAGGCGGCGGCACGGTCGCCTACGTCAACCCACTCGAGCACGTCTACCTCGACGACCCCGAGCATCGCGAGGAGGGCGGGACGCCGGCGATCATCGAGTCGATCCGGGCGGGGCTCGTGTTCGCCCTGAAGGAAGCGGTCGGGGTCGAGACGATCCGCGCGCGCGAGGAGGACTTCATCGATCGGGCGATCGCGACGTGGTCGGGCGAGCCGGGCATCGGGATCCTGGGCAACCCGAAGCTGCCGCGACTGTCGATCGTGTCGTTCACCGTTCGCCACGACGGGCGCTATCTCCACCACAACTTCGTGGTCGCGCTCCTGAATGACCTATTCGGGATCCAGTCGCGCGGCGGCTGCTCGTGCGCGGGGCCGTACGGGCATCGGCTGCTCGGGATCGACATCGAGACATCGCATGCGTTCGAGCGCGAGATCTCGCGCGGCTGCGAGGGCATCAAGCCCGGCTGGGTCCGGGTGAACTTCAACTACTTCGTCAGCGAGGCGGTGTTCGGGTACATCACCGATGCGGTCGCGATGGTCGCCCGCGACGGCTGGCGGCTCCTGCCGTGGTACCGGTTCGAGCCGGCGACGGGGATGTGGCGGCACGCGGACGGCTCGCCGGAGCCGCCACTGTCGCTCCACGACGTGGCGTTCTCGGGGGAGGGGGTCGCGTATCCGGCGCACCGCCACCAGGCGGGCGAGGAAGCGCTCGCCGGACACCTGGAGGAGGGGGCGCGGATCCTTCGCGACCCGGTTGCCGCGCTGGGCGCCGCGCCGGCGTCCGAGGGACCGCCGCTCGTCGGCGACGACTTCGAGTCGCTCAGATGGTTCTGGCTTCCGGACGAGGTCCGGGAGCGCGTCGAGGCTCGGTAGCTGCGGTCAGGCGCCGGGACGCTGTGGGACCACAGTGTGTGTTAATGTCACACGGTGCCAAGAGCCGCCGCGATCTATGCCCGCATCTCGCATGACCCCGAGGGCGATCAGCTCGGGGTGAAGCGCCAGATCGCCGACTGCCAGGTGTTCGCCGCAGGGGCGGGGCTGGCCGGTCGCCGACGTGTACGTCGACGACGACCGGAGCGCCTACTCCGGCAAGCCCCGGCCCGAGTACCGCCGGATGCTGGCCGACATCGCCGACGGCGCGATCGATGCCGTCGTCGTCTGGCACCTCGACCGGCTCCACCGCCAGCCGCGCGAGCTGGAGGAGTTCTTCGAGGTCTGCGACGCCGTCGGACTGCGCGTCGATGGCCTCGATCTCCGGTGACATCGACCTCGTCCACCCACGACGGCCGGTTCCTCGCGCGTATCCTCGGAGCCGTGGCCCGCAAGGAGAGCGACGACAAGAGCCGGCGGATCAGCCCGGAAGCACCTGGAGATGGCCCAGGCCGGCAAGTCCGACCGGCGGCGGCACCCGCCCCTTCGGCTACCGCTCCGACCGCCTGACCGTCGAGCCGACCGAGGCGGCCGCGATCCGCGAGGCTGCCGCGCGCATTCGCGCTGGCGACAGCCTCCGCGGACTCGCGTCCGACTGGAACGCCCGCGGCCTGCGGACCGTCACCGGCCGCGACTGGTCGGCCCAGGTCCTGCGCCGGATGCTGACGAGTCGCCCGCGTGTCGGGCCAGCGCTCGCTCCACGGCGAGATCGTCGCCGTCGCCGAGTGGGAGCCGATCCTGACCGCCGACGACACCGCCCAGCTCCGGGCGATCCTCGGCAACCCCGACCGCCTGACCCGGCGGACCGTCCGCCGCTACCTCCTGTCGGGCGGCCTCCTCAAGTGCGGCCTGTGCGGCGCGACCCTCGTCGCCCGGCCGCGGGCCGGGGGCGACCGCCGCTACGTCTGCGCCAAGGGACCGTCTCTGCCCGGCTGCGGCCGGATCGCCATCATGGCCGAGCCGCTCGAGCAGCTCGTCACCGAGGCCGTGCTCGTACCGGCTCGACACGCCAGAGCTCGCCGCCGCCCTCAGTGGCGCCCAGGCCCAGGATGCCGAGACCGACGCCGCTCAGACCGGCCTGGAGGCCGACAAGGCCCAGCTCGACCGAACTCGCCACCGCGTACGGCGAGCAGCAGATCACGTTCCCGGAGTACCTCGCCGCCCGGAAGCCGATCGAGGCCCGGATCGAGGCCGGTCAGCGCAAGGTCGGCCGCCTGACCCGGACGACCGCGATCGCCGAGCTACGTCGGCAACAGCGCCGCCCTGCGGACCACCTGGGCGACCCTGACGCTCAACCGTCAGCGCTCGATCGTCGCCGCCCTGCTCGACCGCTTGGTCATCGGCTCCGCGGTCCCGGGCCGGACGACCTTCGACGATCGACCGGGTCGACGCCCGTCTGGCGCTTCTGACCGAGCAGCACGACGACCGCGCCGATCGCCGCTCGGCTCGGTCACCTTCACCGGCAGCCCCTGTTCCTGGCACGTCCGCTCGGCCCACGTCCCGCGCGATCTCTCGCGGATCCCGAGCCGCTCATGCCCACGTCGCCCACATCGCCGGAGGGCCGTCCCACGCCTCCTCCTCGCGCGAGCGCCAGACGTGCTCGGCCGGAGCGCCCATGTACGTCTCGGCCCAGCCGATGACCTCCGCCGCTGACGCTCCGGTGATCACGACCTCGCGCGGCTGGAACCCCTGCGCCACCTCGTACCGATGGCGACCCGACGGCTGCCCGCCCGCAGCGAGATCCTTGCCGACGTACTTGGCCAGGTACCGGGCCGCTAACCGCGCCTCGCCGAGCGTTCCCGAGCCGACCGGCAGATCGCCGAGCAGCTTGATGTGGACGTGGCCGTGACCCCATGCCTGCTTGATGTCGCCGTGGGCGATCCAGCGCCCGACCGCGAAGTGGGCGTGGAGGCCGTGCCCGCCCGGATGCCACTCCGGCACCCACAGGTACGGGAAGTGCTCGCTGACCGAGGCCGCGGAGCCGCCGGAAGAACTCGCGCCAGGTCGACCCGGAGCGCAACCGGGTCATGGTTGCCCGCCCCGGCGTACGTCAGCGTCCCGAGCCGGTTCAGCCGATTGGCGGCGCAGTACCGGCGAACCTTCGACCTGGCCCGCCGCGCGGCATCTGCGGCGCTGCGTTCCGGGTCCGGAGCGGGGGAGTCGCCGCCCGATCGTCTCGCGGGCCGTCGACCGGAAGGACCCGCCGCCCTCGGCGGCTTCGGGGTACAGGGTGAAGCTCCAGCGGGCCTCATTTGGCCCTACGAGTTTCGTCCCATATTCAAGTGAAGAAGCCATGTTCTACTCCGTCTGCCGTTGAGCGATGGACGAGCGCGCTCCAAGCCGTCAGGTGACATTGCCGAACGCTGACTGAGACAGGAGTGGCCTCAGCACCTGAATTGAGTCAGTGCTGAGGGCCGCTCGGCCACGCGCGGGTAGCGATTCAGTTCCGCAGACAGTGTCGCAGCTTGACGTAGATGACGATCGCCGACTCGAGAGTCGCCAGTCCGACTCACGGCACGGCACGTCCCTCGGTCATGCGGCTGTCTCGCGTGCCTGACCATCGGGTGGGGATTGCACGACTGGGACCGCCGTAGACTCCGACCAATGAAGCTAGTGGTCGCCGGTCTTGTTCTCGCGCTGGTCAACCTCGGGTGTGGGGCGTCGGCTGAATCGGCTCAGAATATCGGCGGCTCGGTTGAGCTGCTCACTGGCATCCCCGCAAACGGCGGCGGTGGCGGATGCTTCACGAACGCGATCGAAGGCAACCTCATCGCCGATCCGAAGTACGGGACCGCGATTGTGACCACCACGCCGCCGGAAGGCATCACGGCGATCGTCGCCTGGCGCCCGAGGTTCAGTGCTCGTCGTGTCGGGTCTGAGGTCGCGGTGTTCGACCCCAACGGTCGTATGGTTGCGACCTCCGGTCACGAGTACCGGATCGCGGGTGGAGGAGTGACCTGGGCCGATCCACCGCTCAATGTCTTCTGGGCCTGCAACTTCGTTACCCAGCAGTAGGCTCGGGTGACATTCCCGGACACTGTGGGAGCACGGCATCCAGTCACCAGTTCCACCAGACGATCGAGCGATGGGCGATCCGAGGCATGATTGCCCCATGAGCGAGAAGCGAACGAGTGCACGGGCATTCCACGACGCCAGCGGAGTCGAGGACTGGCGGGTCCTGTTCTCTGGCGCCCACGCCTACTACCGCGTCGAATCCTTCGCGGAAGCCGCAACGTTTGTGGCCGCGATCGCCGAAGCTGCGGAGGGTGTGGGCCATTTCCCCGACGTGGACGTCCGACCCGAGGGCGTCACCATCCGGACCGCCTCCGGGGAGTACGGAGCGCTGAGCCAGCGTGATGTCGAGCTGGCACGACAGATATCTGCAGAAGCTCGGACGTTGGGGATCGAGTCGGATCCATCCCAGGTCCAGGTCGTGGCCATTGCGGTGGCACAGGATGCCGGCACCGACGTCGGTCCGTTTTGGGCCGCGGCCCTCGGGTACCGGAGCCTCGGACCGAACGAAGACGTCGTCGATCGACACCGACGGAACCCGCACGTGTCGTTCCAGGGCCTCCACCCGCCCAAGCCGGGGCGTGGCCGGACGCACATCGATATCAGCGTCCCGGCCGATCAGGCCGAAGCACGGGTCGCCGCAGCGCTCGAAGCCGGCGGACGCCTGGCGGACGGTTCGCATGTGCCCCAGTGGTGGACACTCGCGTCGCCCGAGAACCACGGGGTTGACATCGCGGCTTGGCCGGACTTCGAGGACAACGCGGAGGACTGAGCCATGCCCGTTCGGGCCAGGGTCACGGACAGACGGGTGCGAACCCGGCCGGCGGCGGGCACGTCGCCCGCCGCACGGGCAAGCCGCTGCTGCCGTCCAGGACCGTCCGAATACCGATCGGGTCCTGGAGCGTCGCGACCGACTCGTAGGGCGTCCCCGCGCCCGTTCCGGGACCGAATTGGACGTTGAACGAGGCGCACGCGCCGTCCCGTGGATTGACGACATCATCTGACCGATCCGGTGCTACGGTCCGACCATGAGCAGACCACTTCTCGCCGACGCCTTCGCACATCACATCTGGGCGACCCAGCGCCTGATCGACGCCTGTCTCGGCCTCGAGCCGGGGCAGCTGGACACGAACGTGCCCGGCACCTACGGGTCGATCATCGACACGATGCGCCACCTCGTCGGCGCCGATTGCGGCTACCTGTACACCCTGACCGACGGGCGCAGGCCGGAGGTCGAGGAGGACCAGCTCGACCTCGCCCAGTTGCGGGCCGAGATCGACCGGAACGGCCCCGAGTGGGGCGCGTTCCTGGGGCAGGCCGGCGATCCCGACCAGGATGTCGTCCGCCATCGCGACGACGGCACCGACAGCCACGCCCCGCTCGGGATCCGGCTGGCGCAGGTCGTCCACCACGGCACCGATCACCGCAGCCAGATCTGCACGGCGCTCACGAGTCTCGGCATCGAGCCGCCCGAGATCGACGCTTGGGACTTCGCGGATCAGGCTGGCCGGCTGTCGGTGACCGAGGCGGTGGCGGCGACCTGACGGCGCGTCATTCGCCCGTCACCGGCTCGGCCGATACTCCGGACATGACGATCGACAAGAACCCAGCGACTCCTCTCAACGACGCCGAATTTCGCGAGAAGCTGACTCCGGAGCAGTACCGGGTTCTCCGCGAGAAGGGCACCGAGCGGGCCTTCAGCGGCGACCTCTGGGACGAGCATCGGCCGGGTCGCTACCTGTGCGCCGGCTGCGACGCCGAGCTCTTCGCATCCGGGACGAAGTTCGAGTCCGGGACCGGCTGGCCGAGCTTCTACGCCCCGGTTGCTCCGGACGCCGTCGCCACGGAGACCGATCGCTCGATGTGGATGACGCGGGTCGAGGCCCTCTGCCCCCGCTGCGGCGGGCACCTGGGTCACGTCTTCGACGACGGCCCCAATCCGACCGGATTGCGCTACTGCATCAACTCGGCGTCGCTCCGCTTCGAGCCCGAGGCCTAGGTTCGCGGCGACCTAGCATCGCCCGATGACCGACGAGGACGACGAGAGCACCGATCGGGTGTTCCAGCCGGCTAGCGGTGGGCCGGGTGAAAGCGCGAGCCGTTGACGAGCGAGAGCCGCAGCCACCTGTCGGTCTGCGAGACGGATGCGGGCTGAGGTCACGAGCGCGCGCGTCAGGGTCCGACCGTCGGGTGTGCGCCAGGCGCGCGTTGCGACCAACGAACGGCGCCCCAGCCGCCGCCGTGAGCGTCCTGCGCGCAGATCCGCGGATGAGGGCCCGAATCTGACCCGAATCCGCGGCTTTGGCGGCGGCCCAGCCGCCGAAACGAGCGCCTGGCGCGCACGGCCGAGCGCCGGTGCGGCGAAGCTCAGTAGCGCCGGCCCTTCTGGCGCACCAGGTCGAACGAGGCGGTGTCGGCGATCGCCATCACTGCCATCGTTCCGGCCTGGACCGGGTCGCTGACGACCAGATCGACGTGCTCGGTGATCGAGCCGACCATGTTCAGCGCGATGATCGGCACGCCGACCGCGCGGAGCTCGTCGGCAGCGGTCGAGATGTCGCCGCCCATGATCGACCCTGCGAGCACCAGCAGACGGGCGCGCGGCAGGTCGGCGACGGCCCGCACGGCCGCCGCGATATTTGCCTCGCCGACGAGCGGGATGGTGTCGACCGAGATCCGCTCGCCGCGGAGGTTGTGGCGATCGGCCTCGCTGACGGCGCCGAGCGCGACCTGGGCGACCTGCGCTCCGCCGCCGACCACGATCACGCGCTTGCCGAAGATCGCGCCCAGCGCCCGCGTCCGGCGGATCGCCTGGATCTCGGGCATGCCTTCGAGCGCATCGAGCAGCTCGTCGGCGGTCAGGCCATCGACCTCGACCTCGATCTCGGACTGGGGCGGATCGGTCGCGAGCGCCCGGATCGTCGCGACGGTCCGGATCCGGCCGCCGTGCTCGGCGATCCGGGTCACGATGGCGACGACGGCCTCGGGTCCCTCGAGGAGGTCGAGGCGCGCGGCGGCGGCGCTGGTCTCGGGTGACGGGGTGCGGGCCATGCGACGCGGCTTGGGCTACGTGACGGTGGGTGGTGGGCGGTCGGGGCGTCCAGGCTCGCGGACGCTCAACGTCCGACGATGTCCGCGATCGACATCCGGCCCGGATCGGCCGCCCCGTCCGCGTCGTGCGCCTCGTAGGCGATCCCGGCGGCGTCGAATGCGGCGCGTGTCTCGGCGGCGTCGCTCGTCTCGAGCATGAGCTCGCCGTTGGTGTCCTCGGCGATTCCGACGATGCCGGCGATGTTCACGCCGCGCTCGGCAAGGGCGGTGGCCATCCGGGCGAGCGCACCCGGCCGATCGTCGAGCTTGACCGTGAACCAGACCGTCACGCGGGCACCTCCTTGTCGTGCGATGGTACCCGGCCGTCGCATCGCCGACCGGAGCCGGGCTACGATCGGACGGTGCCGGCCACCGACCAGACCGTCCAGATCTTCGGCCATGAGCGCGACCAGGCAACGCGGGCCGCGGTCCGCTTCTTCAAGGAGCGCCGGATCGTGATCCACCAGGTCGAGCTGACCCGCAAGCCGATCGCCCGCGCCGAGCTCCGCCGGTTCGTCGACAAGCTGGGTGCCCGGGCGCTCCTGGACGAGGGGTCGAGGGCGTACCGCGACGGCGGGCTCGGCTACATGCGCCTCGACGATGCGGAGATCGTGGAGCGACTGCTCGCCAACCCGGCGCTTCTTCGCCTGCCGCTCGTTCGCTTCGGCAACGAGGTCGCCGCCGGTCGCAGCGAGGATGTCTGGAAGCGTTGGTTCAAGCCTGGGGGCGGCGCCTGAGCTCGAGCCAGCCGACGGCCAGCCCGGCGATGACGCAACAGGTCCCGATCAGCGCCCAGCGCAAGTCCCCGACCATGAACCCCGTGCCCTTGAGCAGCCCGGTTCCCTGGCCCACCCAGACGAGGCCGATCGCAACGAGAATGACCGCCAGAATGGTGCGAGCCCGGATCATCGTGTCTCCTGTCAGGAGAATCCTAGACCCATGAACGCCGAACGACCCGCGAGCGGTTCGCGCCGGAAACCCGGCGCGACCAAGGCGACACCCGAATCCGACGAGGGACAGGGCGCCGGCAAGCCCGCCCCGTCCGCCGGCCCGGCGCAGCCGGAGCGGCGGAGCGGCCGGATCGTCATGCGCCGCGGCGCCGCCGCGCGGATGGGGAAGCCGACCGAGACCGAGGACGAGAAGCTCCTCGAGCGCCGACCCCACGAGCCGGGCCGGCCCGACTTCATCGACGGCGACCCGTGGCGGGCCCTCCGGATCCTGAGCGAGTTCGTCGAGGGCTTCGACGCGCTCGCCAGCGTCGGGCCGGCGGTGACGATCTTCGGTTCCGCCCGGGTCAAGGAGGGCACCCCCGACTACGAGCTCGCCCGGGACATCGCCCGGCGCCTGGCCGAGGAGGGCTTCGCGATCATCACCGGCGGCGGGCCCGGGATCATGGAAGCGGCGAACCGCGGCTGCCGCGAGGGCGGCGGGCTGTCGATCGGTTGCAACATCGAGCTGCCCCACGAGCAGGGCCTGAACCCGTACGTCGACCTGGGGGTCGAGTTCCGCTACTTCTTCGCCCGCAAGACGATGTTCGTGAAGTACGCCGATGCGTTCGTCATCCTGCCCGGTGGGTTCGGGACGCTCGACGAGCTGTTCGAGGCGCTGACCCTCATCCAGACGGGCAAGATCCGCGACTTCCCGGTCGTCCTGGTCGGGACCGCATATTGGCAGGGGATGCTCGATTGGATGCGAAACGTCCAGCTTCCGGCCGGATTCGTGTCGGCTGGCGACGTGGAGCTGCTCAAGCTGACCGACGACCCAGCCGAGGTCTGCGAGATCATCCGGGCGTACGTCTCGAAGGCCCACCCGGAGGACTTCCCGATCCAGGACGAGCTCCGCTAGGCGTACCGTCGCACGCGGCGAACTGCTCTCTTGCGCTCAGGAGGCACTCGCCTACCAAGGTGCGGTCCTTGCATGGCGCGGGCCGCAATCCACGCACGGGCATCGCGGCTAGCTCTGTCCCTCAGGCGACACGCTCCTGAACGCAGGCGATTCAAGCCTCGACAACCCGTAGCAGGCGACACGCTCCTGAACGCAAGCGATTCCGCCACCAGCCCTCGTAACAGGCGAGACTCTCCTGGGGGCCGGAAATCCATTGCACTGACGCGCCCGGACGCGAGCTGCGGAGCGGAGCGGCTAAGCGTCCGGGATCGTGACCTCGACCCGGCCGTCCGCGATCCGGACTGGGTAGTAGCGGAAGCGGCGGACCCGGGTCAGGCGGCGCGCCTCCGCCTTCTTGCCGGGCGGATCGACCTTGGCGTCCTTGCCGGACGACGACCAGGTCGGGTGGTACGTGCCGTCTGCGTCGAGCCCGCCGGTCGTCGGCATCTGGACGATGTCGCCCGAGCACAGGTCGAAGCGGCCCTCGTGGAGCGGGCACGCGACGACGCAGCCATCCAGCTCACCGATCGACAGCGGCGCCGCCATGTGCGGGCAGCGGTCGTCGACCGCCAGGATCCCGGCCGGCGTATGGACGATCAGGAGGTCGAGGTCACCGTCGCTGACCCGGCGCATCGCGCCCTCCGGCAGGTCGGCCAGCGAGCCGGCGTCGATCGCACGGCCGTCCGCCACGCCGGGCGCCGTGAGCTCGAGCGGGAATGCTGCCGGGATCGGGAAGGTCGGGCGCTCGATCGTCATCGGATCGATCGTACTCGGGAACGAGAATCGACCCCGGCGAGCCGAGGCCCGCCGGGGTCGTCCGGAGGAACGAGGTCAGTCGGCCGCGGGAACCGCCGGGCCGCGCCCGTCGCCGGCCGATGCCGCCGCGGGAGCCGCGGCGTGGCGGAGCTTGAGCTCCTCCATCGCCGCCGCCGCGAGCGTCGCGACGACCGCGCCGACGATGCCGACGATGAACGTCGAGGCGACCCCGAGGCTGAACGCCGCGTGAATTCCCTGCACGATCTGCGGCACGACCGGGGCGAGCGCGGGCTGCGCGGCCGTGATCGCCTGGCCGATGTCGCCGGTGCCGGTGACCTGGTTGAAGTCGAACGCGCCGGAGTTCATCGCAGCGGTGAAGCCCTGGACGACCTGGGCCGGCACTCCGGCGATCGTCATCTGTGGAGCGAGCTGCTCCTTCAGCGATGTCGCGAAGAGCGTGCCGACGATCGCCAGCGCCACGGTGCCTCCGATCTGCCGGAAGAACGTCAGGTTGGATGTGGCGACGCCGAGCATGTGGAACGGCACGGCGTTCTGGACGATGAGGGTGAAGACTGCAAAGGTCGGACCCACGCCGAGGCCGGCAATGAACATCCAGAGCCAGACGATCGGCACCGGCGTGTCCGCCCGGAGTTGGGTCATCAGCACGGTCGAGATGCCCATCAGGACGATGGCGCCGACGGTCAGCCACTTGTAGCGGCCGGTCCGGGCGACGATCAGCCCCGACCCGATCGAGCTGCCGATCAGGCCGACCATGAGCGGCAGGGCGGCCAGACCCGAGTTCGTCGGGGAGTAGCCCTGGACGATCTGGAACCAGCGCGGCAGGAAGATGATCAGGCCGAAGAAGGCGAAGGCGGCGAAGAACGTCGCGACCATCGAGGCCGCGTACGTCCGGTTCCGGAACAGGTGGAGCGGGACGATCGGCTCCTTCGCCCGGGACTCGGCCCAGATGAAGGCAACGATCCCGACGAGCGCGACCAGGATGAAGCCGCCGACGGTCGGATCGGTCCAGTTGTAGAGCTGGTTGGTCGCAGGGTCCGTCTGGCCCTTCTGGGTGAGGCCGATGAGCAGGAATGCCGTGGAGATCGTGAAGATCACCCCGCCGAGGATGTCGAAGTTGCGCGTGGCGCGCGGGTTCTTGACCGTCGGCAGCAGCCGCCAGATGAAGAACAGCGAGATGAGCCCGATCGGCAGGTTGACGTAGAAGATCCAGTGCCACGAGATCTGCTCCGTCAGGAAACCGCCGACGAGCGGCCCGACGATGAATGCGATCCCGAACACGGCTCCGAAGAGACCCTGGTACTTGCCCCGTTCAGCCGGCGAGAAGAGGTCGCCGATGACGGCCAGCGCGATCGGGAAGAGCGATCCGGCGCCGATGCCCTGGATGCCGCGGAAGAGGATGAGCTGGGTCATGTCCTGACTCAGCCCGGACAGCGCCGAGCCGACGAGGAAGATGACGATCCCGATCATGAACAGCGGCTTCCGACCGTACAGGTCGGACAGCTTGCCCCAGAACGGGACGCTGATCGTGCTCGTGAGCAGGTAGATCGTCACGGCCCAGACGTACACGTCATTGCCCTTCAGCTCGGTCACGATGGTCGGCAGGGCGGGACCGACGATCGTCTGGTCGAGGGCGCCGAGGAAGAGGCCGAGCATGACGGCGAAGAGAATCTCCATCTTCGCCCGGATCGGCAGGCCGAGGGCCGGGTCCTCTTCGAGGGACGGCGTTCGCTCGGTGAAGTCGGTGGGCATGGATTCCATGAGTACTCCTTCCTCCGGGGAGGGAAAGCGGCGTGAGGAACGCCGGCGGTCAGGCGGGTCGGGGGTGGGTGTGCAGGTGGTCGGCGCCGATCTCGTCGATTACGGCGGCCCGCACGTCGCCGATGGCGCCGTGGACCCGGCTGAGCTGCTTCGGGGTCAGACGCCCGAGGATCGATCGCATCCGATCCTGCTTGAGCGCCTCGATCTCGTCGCGCAGGCGCGCCCCCTGGGCCGATGCGCGAACGATCACGACGCGGCGGTCATCGGGCACCCGCGAGCGCTCGACGAGGCCGCGCTCCTCCATCCGGTCGATGAGCCCCGTCGCGTTGCTGACGGAGACGTCCAGCAGCTCCGCCAGGCGGCTCATGGGAAGGTCGCCGTGATGCTCGAGAACCCACAGAATGTGGAGGTGCGTCATGCTGATCCCGGCCTTCACCATTCGGCCCGTGCCGGCGCAGCGAAGGCTTCCGATCATCCCGTGGAGCTCCTCGACCACCGAGTCGATCAGGCCCTGACCTGGCTCGCCGGCCGGCGTGGCTGCGGTGTTCGCCGTCGCCGTGGTCTCCGTCGCGTTGATAGTTCGCATGAGATGAATAATCTAGCAACGGTGGATGATCGCGTCAAGGGCGAATGTCGCCTGAACGCCGATGATTCCGAAATGACACCAAGGGAGGTTGCGGCGTGCG
Organism: uncultured Chloroflexia bacterium; assembly: GCA_963746075.1. Lineage (GTDB taxonomy): Bacteria > Chloroflexota > Limnocylindria > Limnocylindrales > CSP1-4 > CF-46. The sequence goes on along the minus strand of CAVUZY010000003.1, from coordinate 272,388 downwards.
GTTCGCCCTGATGATCGAGCCTCAGCAGGGGCTGTCCTACGAGGAGCAGCTGGCCGTCGTCCGGCGCGCCGAGTCGGTGGGGTTCGAGTCGTTCTTCAGGTCCGACCACTACCAGAGCTTCCCCGGACCGTCCGGCGAGCCGACGACCGACGCGTGGGCGGTCCTGGCCGGGCTGGCGCGTGAAACCTCGACGATCACGCTCGGGACGCTGGTCTCGCCGGTGACCTTCCGGACCGTCGGCAACCTGGCCAAGGTCGTGACGACGGTCGACGAGATGAGCGGCGGCCGGGTCGAGTTCGGGCTCGGCGCCGGCTGGAACGTGGCCGAGCATCGCGAGCTCGGGCTGCCCTTCCCGGAGATCGGCGAGCGGGCCGACATGATGGAGGAGCAGTTCGCCGTCCTCCGCGGCCTGTGGGGCGAGCCGGACGGCTGGTCGTTCGAGGGCAAGCACGTGCAAATCGAGGGGGCGTCGCTGCATCCGAAGCCGGTCGTGCGGCCGGGCCGGCCGGCATTCCCGAACGGCACCGTCCGGCCGCGGTTGCTGACCGGCGGCGAAGGGTCGCCGCGCTCGATGCGGATCGCAGCCAGCTACTGCGACGAGTTCAACCTGTCGTCGTCGTCACCGGACACGGCAGCCACGAAGTTCGCCGAGCTGCGGCTGGCGTGCGAGGCCATCGGGCGAGACCCGGCGACGATGGGTCGATCCGTGATGTCCGGCGTGCTGATCGGCCGCGACGAGGCGGAGCTCGACCGCCGGAAGACGGCGCTGCTCGCGGCCTTCGGGAACGAGAGCGGCGGGGATGCCTGGTTCCGGACGCGGCGCCCGCGCTGGGTGCTCGGCACGCCCGATCAGGCGCGGGCGATGGTCGAGCGGTTCGAGGCGGCCGGAGCGCAGCGGATCATGCTCCAGGACTTCATCGCGCGCGACCTCGACATGATCGACCTGATGGCCGAGGTGCTGTTCTAGGCCTTGCCGGCCCGCCTCGTGACCCGGCGAGGCTCAGCCCGCGGCGGCGGCCGCCGCGAGATAGGTCGGGTCGTCGCGCCGGATCAGGTCCGGGTTGGTGCCGCGAGCACGGGCGATCCGCTCGGTGAGGAGCTGGAGTGGCGTCGCCGTTCCGATCAGCGCCGCGAGTGGCGCCGGCAGGGCCTTGGCCTCGTCGACCCGCAAGCGCCCGGCGGGCGTCAGCTCGCCGTCGAGCTGGCCGTGGACGTCGCGGCCGACGATCGCCGCGGCCCGGACCCCGACGGCGTTCGCCGCCGCCAGTGCCTGGCGCGCCCGGGCGACGCGGGCGGCCCGTGAATCGCGATCGGTCAACAGGAGCACGAGACCGGTCGTCGAATCCATCGCCGGCAGGTGGCCGTGGAGGAACGTCTCGAGGTCGCGCATCGTCGTCGGCAGCCAGGCCGCCTCCTCGATCTTGAGGGCGAGCTCGCGCGCGGCGGGCCGGTCGGCGCCCGAAGCCACGGTGACGATCTGCGCACACGTGGCGAGGACGCCGGCGATCGCCTCGGCGCCGGCCTCGTCGGCGGCACCCGACAGGAGCAGCTCGCGGACGATCCCGGCGTCGACCGAGCGCCCGGCCAGCTCGTCGGCGATCGCGGCCGCGGCGAGGATCGGCGACAGGTAGCCGACGGTGTGGCACCAGCCGTGGTCCATCTCGACGGTCTCGACGACCATGTCCGGCGATTGCTCGGCGACGGCGACGCCGGCCGGCGAGCCGGCGCTGCCGGTGATCAGCGCGGTCCGCGCCCCGGCCGCGGCCGACGCCTCGAGCGCCCGGATCGTGGCCGTGGTCCCGCCCTCGTGCGAGATTCCGATGACCAGGCCGCCGGTCGGCGGATCCAGCGCCAGCTCGAAGGCCTGCGCGGACAGGATCGTCGCCGGGCCGCTTGGCAGCCCGCCGCCGCTCAGCCCTTCGCGCAGGATCTCGACGACGGCCTGGGCGGCATGCTCGCTCGTGCCGCAGCCGGTGACGACGATCGGCGCGCCGCTGCTGGCCGCCTGGCCGATCGCGCCCGGCGACGCGGCTCGGCCGGGCCCTGCGGATCCGCCGAGCCGGTCGAGGATCCGCTCGGCGAGGTACGGCTCGGCGGCGATCATGTCGGTCATGTGGAACGGCGGCCCGGACCGGACCGACGGCTGGGGCAGCTCATCCCACGGGTCGGGGGCAGGGGCGAGCGGGGCGCGGGCATCGAACGTGGTCATCGACGGAGTATGCCCACCGCAAGGGAAACGCAATGCACGGTTCCGCCGTTCGGCGGATGATCGGGGGGCGACGAGTGCAGCTGGGAGAGACGATGCAGGTCGGGTTGCTGATCCCGCAGGGTTGGAAGGGCGAGTACGCCGGCTGGGATCCGGCCGACGGCTGGACGCGGACCATCGAGCTGGCCGCGCAGGCCGAAGCGCTCGGTTTCGAGTCGATCTGGATCTTCGACCACTTCCACACGGTCCCCGAGCCGACCGACGAGATCACGTTCGAGTCGTTCACCACGCTCGCTGCGTTGGCCGCCGTGACCCGGCGCGTCAGGATGGGCCACATGGTCGTGTGCGCCGCATACCGCAACCCCGCGCTCATCGCGAAGATGTCGTCGACGCTCGACGTCATCAGCGGCGGCCGGTTCGAGCTCGGGATCGGTGCCGGTTGGAAGGAAGACGAGTGGCTGGCGTACGGGTACGGGTTCCCGTCGATCGGCGAGCGCCTGGACATCCTCGGCGACGCCCTGGAGGTGATCACCCGGATGCTCGCGCCGGGGCGTGCGACGTTCGAGGGTCGCCACAGCCACGTCCGTGACGCGATCAATGTCCCGAAGGGCATCCAGAAGCCGCGGATCCCGATCATCGTCGGCGGCAATGGGCCGCAGCGGACCGCCGGCTACGCGATCCGCTTCGCCGATGAGCTGAACCTCGTGACGTTCGGTCCCGACGAGGTCGCCGAACGGATCCGCTCCGTCCGCGAGCGCTGCGCGGAGGAGGGACGCGATCCCGCCAGCCTGCGCATCTCGATGTACGTTCCGGACCCGCCGATGCGCCAGGCCGGCTCGGCCCGGGCGGACCTCATCGGCCGCTATGCCGAGGCGGGCCTCGACCGCCTGATCGCCTTTCCCACCCGCTGGTCGCCCACGGCCGAGGCACAGCAGGCCTTCGCCGACGACGTCCGTGCGGCGGGAATCGAACTCTCCGTGGGCGAGCCGGTCAGCGCCTGAAGCCAGAACCGGGCCCGAGACGACCGAACCGGTTCAGCGGCCCGTAGCGCAACCAGGCCCGCCCGACGAGGGCCTCGACCGGAACCGGTCCGTAGCGGCGCGAGTCGACCGGCCGGCCCGCGCCCGCGGCCAGGAGCTCGGCGTCCGGCGCGTCGGACAGCAGCCAGGCCTCGTCCGCGCCAAGGACGAGATGCCCGTCGTCGAGCTCGACCCGCTGGCCTGGCCCGGCTGCGACGCGCTTGATCGCGAGCAGGTCCGAATCTGGCTCGTGGAAGACCACGATCGAGCCGGGCCGCGGCCAGCGCCGGGTGGTCGGGTCGATGAGGAGCCAGTCACCGGGCTCGATCGTCGGGGCCATCGATGCCTCGCTGACGACGACCCGCCACGTTCCGCGGGCGCGCTGCGCCAGGGTCGCGGCCCGTGGCGCGCCCCGGACGCGACGAAGCCCCGCCGCTCGGCGGGGCCTCGGATCGGTCATCGCGGGTGGGCCGCGACGTCGGTGAGGAAAGCGACGTCAGGCAGGACGGCCGCTGACCCGCGTCTTCTCGGCCCCGCCGGTCGCCTTCCAGGCGGCGTCGATCTCGTCGATCATGTCGAGCAGCTTCTTCGCGTCGGCGAGGTCCGTCGAGGCCTTGACCTTGCTGACCTGCTTGGTCGCGTTCCAGAAGAGCTCATGGAGGTTCGGGACCTTCTCGAGGTGCTCGGGCTTGAAGTAGTCGTGCCAGAGCACGTCGAGGTGGTGCTTGGCCAGGTCGGCGCGCTGCTCCTTGATCCCGATCGCGCGGGCGGTGAAGGTCGCGTCGCTGTTGGCGCCCATCTTCTCGATGATCTTGTAGACCGACTCGGCCTCGATCCGGGCCTGCTCGGGGTCGTAGACGCCACAGGGCAGGTCGCAGTGGGCATGGACGGTCGTCGACGGGGCGAGAAACGTGCGGAACCGGGACATGGGTCTCCTTCTCGGGTCGGTGATGGGCTCTGGGGTCGCCACATCGTGCGGTCCGGAGCGGTCTCCCGGAGTCTCGGAGCGGGCCGTCCGGCTGTCAAACGCCTACCGGATTGGGACACCCCGGGGAGGATGTCGATCGGGCCGTTGCCCGCGGCCGCGTTGCCTCGTGCGGCGGTGTCGACTAGCATCCCGGCAGGCGGCCTGGCAGCGGGCGCCGGCATCGCCGGCAACTGTTCTGAGATGGACGCCCTGTGGCTCAGCAGGTTCGACTCCTGCATCCGCTCGTCGCGGCCGGGTCTGGCCTTCGAGGCGACCGGATCGCCGGCTTTGCAGGCTTCGGGCCTCCGCCGACGCTCCGGGACCCGTCGCGACGGGCATGCGCCCATCGGCCGGGCAGGCTGGCGGATCGTCTGCCGGACGACCGAATGCGGAGGACCTGGGTGGAATTCGTCGTCGTCGTGCTCCTCATCCTCGTGATCGTCGCGCTGCTCGTCCGACCGCTCGTCACCGTCGCGACGGTCCACGACTACCAGCGCGGTCTCCGCTATCGCGATGGCCGGCTCGTCGGCCTGCTCGATCCGGGGACCCACGTCGCGCTCAAGCCGTTCACCGAGATCCACGTGCTCGACGGGCGCCCGACCTCGATCACCGTCCCCGGCCAGGAGATCCTGACCGCCGACGGGGTCGCCCTTCGGATCAGCCTCACCGCCCGGTACGTGGTGGCGGACCCGGTCGCCGCGATGACGAACGACCAGAACTACGTCTCTGCCCTGTACATCGCTCTCCACGCCGGTCTGCGCGAGGCGATCGCCGGCCGGACCGCCGACGAGATCCTGGCCGCCCGGGCCGATCTCGGGCCGGCCGTGGGTGGCGCCGTCGCCAGCGACCTCGCCCGGCTCGGGCTCGAGCTGCTCGGCGTCGACGTCCGCGACGTGATGGTCCCGTCGGAGCTGAAGCGAGCGTTCGCCGGCCTCGTCGCCGCGCGTCGCGAGGGCGAGGCCGCGCTCGAGCGAGCTCGAGGCGAGACGGCCGCCCTCCGGAGCCTGGCCAACGCCGGGCGGATGGTCGAGGACAATCCGGGTCTCCTCCAGCTGCGGATCCTCCAGCAGCTCGGCGGCTCGTCGGGCAACACGATCATGCTCGGCATGCCGGGCGCGGACGGTCGTGCCGGCCCGCCGCCCCCGCCCGCCGCAGCCGCGACCGCGGGCGCGGCCACGTCCGCGACCCTTCGCCGGCGGGCGAGCGACCGCACGGCCGAGGACTGAGCGGGCCGGTATCATCGCCGGGTGACTGAACGCGGACTGCCCCTCGCGGACGGCGCTCCAGCCTGTCCGTTCGTCGCGTTCGAGGACGATCGCGACGAGCGCGCCTCCGTCCCCGATCATCGTCATCGCTGCTACGCCGACGCCCGTCCGGCCCCGCGCGCGCTCGCCCACCAGGAAGCGTACTGCCTCTCGAGCGCGTTCCCGGTCTGCCCGACCTTCCAGGACTGGGCTCGCCGCGAGGCCGCCCGAGCGCGGGGCGGAGCCGCGACGGCACCGAACGCGTCGGCCGGGATGAACCGGGCGGCAACGGGAGCGGCGTCCGACGCGGCAGCCGCGACCGAAGACCGGGACTCTCAGGCCGCCGTGGCCGACGCTGCGACGTCCGGCGCCTGGGGTGCCGCGGTTGGCGGCGCTGCGGCGATGGCCGCAGCCGGGCTCGACGTGGCTCCACCTGACGCCGATGCGTCACCCGTGGTGCACGGACCCTCGGCCCCGCAGCGGCCCGATCGCGACGCGGCGGCCCGTGCCGACCGTTGGGGCGATCCCGGTGACCGCGACCGCGAGGCCGGATCCGACAGCGACGACCTCGACGCGGGATCCGACAGCGACGACCGCGACGACCGCGACGACCGCAACGACCGCGCACCGCGCCGCGGCGCTGACGAGTCGCACCCCGACGATCTCGTCCGCCGCAATCCGCCGCGGGACTGGGCGGCGCCGCCGCCGTGGCTGGCGTCGGACGAGCGCCGTCGAGCGGTCCCGGCCGAGCCGCCTCCGTTCCTCGGCCGGCGGGCCACGGATCCGGGCCGGGGCCTGGCCGGCAGTCCGGCCGATCGACTCGCCGGCGGTCCCTTGCCTGCCGTCGACGACGATCCGGACGATGCCGTCTGGTCGAGCGACAGCCGGTCCGCTGCGGCGGCCGGGGCCGGGATCGCCTCCGATGGTGACCGCGCCGCGACGCGTCGCCGGCCGTCGCGCGATGACGACCACGACGAGTACGGCCGCGACGACGAGCCGCGACCGGCGCGCCGCCCGCGGGCGTACGCCCAGCACCTCGGCGGCCCCGACGGCCCCGACTGGGAGCGCCCGCGTCGCTTCGAGGCGTACCCGACGATCAAGACCCGCGTCGGGCTGCCGTCGGTGCCGCCGATCCTGGGGCTGGTGGCCCTCGTCGCGGTCCTGGCGCTGGCCCTGTTCTTCCTGCCGGGGATCCTGAACATCGGCGGGCCGGCCGCTGCACCGGGTGGATCCGTGCAGCCGTCGACGGTCGCCGGACCGAGCGTCAGCATCGCGCCCACCGAGCCGCCGGCCCCGACGCCGAGCGTCTACACGATCAAGAAGGGCGAGACGCTGTCGAAGATCGCGACCGCCCACGGGATCACGATCGAGGAGCTGCTGGCGGCCAATCCCAAGATCACGAACCCGAACCGGATCAGCGAGGGTCAGCAGATCGTGATCCCGGTGCCCAGCGAGGAGCCGCCCGACGAGGTCGGTGAGTCGACGGCGCCCTAGGCGGATCGCGCCAGCGCCCGGGTGAGCCCGGACGCCAACGCCCCGGTGAGCCCGGCCGGCGAAGCCTAGCGCGGCGCCAGGTTGATCGACGTGATCTTGCCCGCCTCGACCCGGAACGTGGCGTCGAGATGGAGCGACGGCGCGCCCGGCCGGACGACGAGGACGTCGGCTTCGTAGGTGTTGCCGGTGTCGCGGACCTCGCCCGGGATCATCCGCAGGCCCGTGTCGCCACGCAGGAACCAGCCGCCGACCCGCTCCACGCCACGGAGGGTCTGGGCACTGTCGCCGACGTGGATCCGCATCTCCGCGTTCTCGGCCATGAGCTGGACCGCCGCCTCGCGGTCGCCCGCGTTCAGCAGCTCGAAGAACGTGTCCATCGTGTCGACAGCACCCACGGCCCGAGTGTACCCGTCATCATCTGGCGATGCCGTCTGAGCACGCCGCCGACTGGGCCCTCGACCCCGCGATCACGTTCCTCAACCACGGATCGTTCGGGGCGTGCCCGCGGCCCGTCCTCGAGGCCCAGCAAGTGTTCCGGGACCGGCTGGAGGCCCAGCCCGTCCAGTTCCTCGCCCGCGACCTGCCGGGCCTGCTCGCCGGGGCGCGCCAGGACCTCGGCGCCTTCGTCGGCGCCGACCCGGACGACCTGGCCTTCGTCGCCAACGCCACCGGTGCGGTGAACGCGGTCCTGCGCTCGCTCCGCTTCGAGCCCGGCGACGAGCTGCTGACCGACGATCATGAGTACAACGCCACGATCAATGTCCTGCGCCACGTCGCCGAGCGCGACGGCGCCCGCGTGGTCGTCACCGAGATCCCGTTTCCGATCGCCACGGAGGACGCGGTCGTCGATGCCATTCTCGACCGGGTCACCGACCGGACGCGGCTCGCTCTCGTCAGTCACGTCACGAGTCCAACCGCGCTCGTGTTCCCGATCGAGCGGATCGTTGCCGCCCTCGCCGAGCGCGACGTCGACACGCTCGTTGACGGTGCCCACGCGCCCGGCATGGTGCCGCTCGACCTCGACCGGCTCGGGGCAGCCTGGTACACCGGCAACCTCCACAAGTGGGTCTGCGCCCCGAAAGGATCGGCGTTCCTCCACGCCCGGCGCGAGCGCCAGCCCGGGATCCGCCCGAACACGATCTCCCACGGCGCGAACGCCATGGTCGTCGACGATCCGGGCCGCGGGCCGACCCGCTACCGGGCTGAGTTCGACTGGCAGGGAACGCTCGATCCGACGCCCTGGCTGGCCGTGAGCGACGCGCTCCGATTCGTCGGCGGGCTGCTCGACGGCGGCTGGCCGGCCGTGATGAACCGCAACCATGCGCTCACGGTCCGAGCGCGGGCGAGCCTGGCGGGCGTGCTCGGTCTCGACGACGCGGCGCCGGCGCCTGCTTCGATGCTCGGCTCGATGGTGGCGTTGCCACTCCCGATCGAAGGACCGCTCGCGGCCAGCGGCGCCGGCTCGTCGCCGCTCGACACGGATCCGCTCCAGGCCCGCCTCGTCTTGGACCATCAGATCGAGGTGCCGATCTACCCGTGGCCCGTTCCGGCCGCCGAATCGCCGGCGCCGTCGCGCCGCCTGATGCGCGTCTCGAGCGCCCTCCACAACGGCCCCGATGATCTCGACCGGTTCGTCGCGGCCCTCGCCGCGATCACGGCCGACGAAGCGCGCGTCGTGCAGGAGACGCGGCTCTAGAACCCGCCGCCGGAGCCGCCCCCGCCACCACCCGAGCCGCCGCCGCTGAACCCGCCGCCCCCGCCGCCGCTGCCCGATGACGCCGGCGAGTTACCGATCGAGCCGAGACTCGCGACCATCCCGCCGAAGTCCGGCAGCCCGCCGCTCGAGAAGATGCCGCCGCTGCCGGGGCTGGCCCCGGCGAAGTCGCCGAAGCCGGCCGCTCCGCCAGCGCCGGACCCCGTTCCATACCACGTCGGAAGCCACGTGGAGCCCGGTGCGACCCGCCCGTCGCGCTGATCCTCGAACGCCCGGCCGAGGACCTCGTCGATCTCGTCGTGGAGCCCGAGCGCCGTGCCCCAGACGACCGCCTGGTCGGGGGTCTCGAGCCAGGGCAGACCAGCCTCGGCCACGACCTGGTCCATCGAGCGCGCCTGGTCCATCGTCTTCTTCAGGGTCCGCCGGTAGGCGGCGAGCATCGCCCGGATCATCGCGCCCGGCAGGGACACCGCCGGCATCGAGCGGGCCAGGATGGCGACGATGATCCCGCCGACCAGCAGCCCGACCCCGACGAGCAACAGGCCGCTCATCGGGATGCTGGCACCGGCGATGATCGCGATCACGCCACCGACGCCCGCGAGGACGCCACGGGCCATCCAGCGGGCCACGGCCTTCGACGGCTTCTCGCGGAACCAGCCACGGTCGACCGCCTCCTTCTCGAGCGCCGCATTGAAGGCGGGCACGGATGCCCCGAAGGTCAACAGGTCGTCGGGCTTGATGTAGTCGTCCCGGCTGGCGCCGATCGCCGCGAGCTGCGCCCCGGCAAGCCGCTCCGCCGGCCCGAGCGGGCGCGCATCGTTACGAGCCTGGCGAGCGCGCGTCAGCGGATCGTCGGTCGGCGGCGCGATCTCGATCCCGACCTCCTTCTTGAGCCCGAGCAGATGCGACTCCTGACGGAAGGCAAGCGCCCCGCGACTCGCCAGGTCGAGCAATGCGGTCGTCAGCGCCCGTCGTGACGCGGCGCCGGCGAGGACGAACACGGCACCCGCCGGGGTCAACGCCTCGGGCGGCCCGGCCATGTGGATCGACGGGTCGTCGAGGTAGATCGGGTCGCGGCCGTAGCGGAGCCACGACCACGCGGCGCCGCCGACCAGGAGCATGGCGACAAGCGGCGCCCCGACGAGCCCGATGACGGCGTTGAGCTGGCGGGCCCGCTCGAGCGTCGCGGCATGCTCCGGCGTCGCCGCGGCGTCGACCCGCTGCATTGCGACGAGGAGCGCGCCGTCGTAGTCTGCGGCCCGCAACCGCGGCAGCATGTCGTTCTCGAAGATCGCCTGCTTCTCGCTGTTGTCGAGGAACGTGGCGCGGAAGCCCGGGCCGCCGTACAGGTTCACCTGGCCGTGGTCCAGGCCGGGGTACATGTTGAACAGGATCACGAGGCCGTCGTCGAATCCCTTCCGGCCGACGCCCCATTCGTCCATCAGCGACCGGGCGTCGCGATCCGTGGCCTCGGTGCTGCGGTCGCCCTCGACGACCTGGGTGTAGACGACGACCTCGGCCCCGGTCCGCTCCTCGATCTGGTCGATCGTCTTCTCGACCGCGGCGATCGTGTCGGGCCGGAGGATCCCCGCGTGGTCGTAGACGGCCACTCCGTCGACCGGGTCGGGGTACGGCGGGCCCGCGTCGACGGTCGGCGCGTCTCCGCTCCCGGTGCCCGGCACGACGCCGCCTGCGTTCACGGTCAGGACCGCGGTGGCGACCCGGCTCATCCCGACGAGCAGCGCGCTGTCCCGGTCGCAGGTCGCGACGAGCGGGCTCATGTCGACGCGAACGATCCGCTCGGTCGTCGCGGCCGGCAGGGCGTCCGCCATCAACTCGGGGCTGGCACTGAGCGCGACCGTGCCGTCGCAACCCGACGGACCGATCGCGAGATAGATCACGAGCCCGCCGCCGGTGAGGTCGGCCCCGACGCTCATCCCGACCCGGAGCTCGGTCGCCCGGGCGTCGGCGTCGGCGGCCGCGAACGCAGCACCGACCGCTTCGGAGACGACGACGACGTCGGCGTCGCCGATGGTCCGGATCGTCCGGGCCAGGTTCTCGGCGGACCGCTCCGCGTTGCGGTCGAGGACGTCGGCGAGGTCGTAGACGGCCTGGTCGGGGATCCGGACCGGGATCGGGCCGGCCGCGGCGGCCACGGGCGCCAGGATCACGCCCACGATCGCGACGAGCCCGACGAGGGCCAGCGCGACACGGACTCGGGCGTGGTCGCGGAGCCGGCGACGCCCGACCGGGCGAGGGTCGACGTGGCGCGGCGAGGGGCGGACGAACACGCGCAGAGCCTAGCGCCTCATGCCGGGGCGATGACAGCCGGTCGTCTCGCGTGCTCCGGTCATCCGAGGCCGCTGATCGACCCCCGGCGCCGGGCGAGGACGAGCCGGCCGTCGGTCGTCAGGACGACCTGCGGTGGTCGAGGCCGGCCGTTGTAGGTCGAGGACAGCGACGCCGCGTACGCCCCGGCATCGCGGATCGCGACGAGATCGCCGCGCCGGAGCGGCGGCAGGTCGTGCTTCCCGAGCGCGTCGGTCGATTCGCAGATCGGGCCATGGACCGCGACGAGCGGCTCGGTCTCGGCGATCGTCAGCGGCCGGCCGTCGATCGTCTGCGGCGGTTCCAGGGCGGGAACGTCCGGCGCTGGCGCCGTTGGTGCCGGACGCGTCGGCCGCACGAATGCGTCGTCGTCAATCACGCCGGCGGCCTCCGCCGGAGGATCGACGGCCACGCCGAGCGACGTGAGCGCCACGATCGGGTGGATCCCGCCGTAGAGGGCCGGTCGGATGAGCTCGGTCAACCCGGTGTCGAGGACCACCTGGCGCCCGCCGCGATCGCGGACGTGGAGGACCCGGCCGACGAGCCAGCCCGCCCGGGCCACGACGAACCGGCCGGGCTCGATCGCGAGTCGGGTCGGCCGGCGATCGGGCGGGATCGCGTCGAGGAGCGCCGGCAGCTCGCGGGCGAACCGCTCGGGCCGGGGACCGGGCTCGCCGAACGGCGGGACCGCGAACCCGCCGCCGACGTCGAGCGTGTCGAGATCCGGCAGGCCGCCGCGGAGCAGGCCGAGCACCGCGAGCCCGCGCCGGACGGCGTCGCGCCACGCGTCGACCGCGCCGAGCTGCGATCCGACATGGAGATGGACGCCCCGCGGCCGGATCGCCCCGCCGCCCGCGATCCGTTCGACCGTGGCCGTGAGCTCCGTCTCGGTCATCCCGAACTTCGACAGGCCGGCCCCGACCGCCAGCACGGCCTGGGTCTCGGGTTGGACGTCGGGGTTGAGCCGGAGCAGGACGTCGAGCGCCGGTCGCCCATCGCGACCGAGCCCGGCCCGTAGCGCACGCACCTCCAGGGCCTCGGCCTCCTCCGGCGATTCGACCGCGATCCAGAGGAGCGGATCGCCATCGACGGCGGCGCGGACCGCGGCATCGAGGTCGGCGTCCGACTTCCCGACGCCCTCCAGGCTGATCCGGGCATTCGGGACGCCGGCCTTGCGGGCCGCCGCCCACTCGCCGCGCGACACGACGTTGGCGCCGAGCCCGCGGCCGGCGCCGCGCCCCCCGCGCCCGCCTCGGACCGCGCCGTGCGTCGCTGCGGCCCCGGTGGCGAGCGCGATCACCGCCGCGACGTCGTTGGCCTTGACCGAGTACTGCCGGATCCACGGGTCCGGGAACGCGGCGCGGAGCTCGTCCGTGGCGGCCGCAACCGTCGCCGCATCGGTCAGGTAGAGCGGCGTGCCGTAGCGGGCGGCTGCCTCGCGGAGGAATCCCGCGAGCTGCGGCAGTCGATCGGTCGGGGGTCCCGCGACGCTCGGCCCGCCGGCGTCATCGCCGGGATCGCCGGACGGTCCGGCGGCCCCGGGGTCCGTCATCCGCTAGATCAACTTCCGTGGAGCGAGCGCGACGCTGGCGAGCGTCGACACGATGCTGATGATGACCGCGGCCACGATGGCACCGACGATGGCGTCCGAGTTGATCGTCGGCGGGAACGTGCCGAGCTTGAAGCCGAGCTTCAGCGAGTCCGAGGCGAGCGCCGTGAGCAGGAGCATCGCCGCGTTGATGACGAACGCCACGAGCCCGAGGGTCAGCAGCCCGATCGGCATCGACAGCGCCTTCACGATCGGCTTGATGTAGCTGTTCACCAGGGCGAACACCAGGGCCACCGCGAGCAGCTTCCACCACGCGTCGCCCCAGTCGAACGACAGCAGGTTCGACGGCAGCAGCTTCACCGCGACGAACAGTGCGGCGGCGTTGATCAGGATCTTGACGATGAGATCGACCACGGGACCCTCCGATCGATGGCGGTGCGCCGGGCGGACCGGCCGGGACCGATCATCGCAGATGGAATCAGCGCGCGAGTGATCGCTCGAGACCGGCCCGCACGGCCGGCCACTCGTCGTCGAGCACGCTGTAGTAGGCGGAATGCCGCATCCGGCCGCCGGGCATGACCATGTGGTTCCGGAAGATGCCTTCGAACTGCGCCCCGATCCCGAGCAGCGCGGTCCGCGAGGGTTCGTTCAGCGAATCGGTCTTGAACTCGACCCGTCGGCAGCCGAGGGTGTCGAACGCGTGGCCGAGCATCAGCAGCTTCGCTTCGCGGTTGGCGCCGGTCCGCTGCCAGGCCGGGGCGACCCACGTCCAGCCGATCTCGAGCCGGCGGTGCTCGAGGACGATGTTCATGTAGCGGCTGCTTCCGATCGGCCGGCCCGTGTCCGCCTCGAGGGTGACGAACGGGAACTCGGTCCCGGCCGCGCGACCCGCGAGCGCGGTCTCGGCCCAGGCGCGGAGGCCGGCCTCGTCGGTTGGGCGGGCGAGCGTCCATTGCCAGACCGCCGGGTCCAGCGCGACTTCGGCGAGGCCGGGGACATGCTCGAGGACGAGCGGCTCGAGGCGGACCTTGCGCCCGGCGAGGGTGACCGGGACGAGGCGGCCGGACGCGTCGACCCCAGCCGGCGCGGTGGCCCCTGGAGCGGCGTGCGCGGCGTCTCGGGTCGCGTCCATGCAGCCGATGGTAGACGCTCCGCTAGACTCGATGCCCAACTCGCTCGCGTCGGTGGATGCGCCCGTCCGAGCCGCAACCCCGCCCACCGGAGGACCCACGTGACCGAGTTCGCGACGCGCGTCGACGCGTTCTTTGCGGCGTACTTCGCCCGCGAGCCGACCGACGCGACGAGCGCCGGCAACCACGCCTACGACGGCCTGTGGCCGGAGCTCGGAGAGGCCGCCAAGGCCGGCCGGCTGGCGTTCATCGACGGCTGGCGCCAGACGTTCGAGGCGTTCGGCGACGACGCCCTCGACGTCGACGAGCGGCTCGACCGCGACCTCCTCCTCGGCGCCCTCGCGTCGTACCGGTTCAACGAGGTCGAGCTCGCCGAGGACGCCTGGAGCCCGATGGCCTGGGTGTACCTGATCGGCCAGGGGTTCTTCGGCCTGATCGCCCGGGAGTTCGCGCCGCTCGCGGACCGGCTGGCGTCGATCGCGTCGCGGGCCGAGCGGCTGCCGGCGGTCCTCGACGCGGCGCGCGCCACACTCGTCGGCGCCGGCGACCGCCCGGTCGATCGGTTCCACACCGAGACGGCGCTCGAGCAGTGGCCCGGCCTGATCGGCGTCGTGGACGAGGCGATCGAGGCCGGCGAGACGGCAGCAGCCAACGGCGACGAAGCCGTTGCGGCGGTCCTGCCCCGGCTGCGCGCGGCCCGCGACGTCGCCGGCCGGGCCCTCGACGCCTTCGAGCGCCACCTGCGCGACGGCGTCCTGCCCGGGACCGTCGGCGAAGGCCGGATCGGTCCGGACCTGTTCGCCGCCAAGATGGCTCACACGATGCAGGATCCGGCGCAGACGCCGGACCGAATCAAGGACCGTGCCGAGCGCGAGTTCAGCGCCGTCCGGGCCGAGATGATCCGGATCGCCCGCGAGATCGCGCCGTCCTGGCTCGGTGACGGGCCTGTCCCGTCGGACGACGCCGAGGTCGTCCGGGCCGTCCTCGCCGCCGTTGCCGTCGAGCACCCGAAGGCCGACGAGCTGCTCGACTTCTGTCGAGCCGAGCTCGCCCGGATCGAGGCGTTCTGCCGCGACTCCGATCTCGTCGGGCTGTCCGACGAGCCGCTCGAGATCGGCTGGACGCCCGTGTTCCTGCGCGCGTTCGGCGGCGCGATGCTCAGCTCGCCGGGACCGCTCGAGCGCGGCCAGACGGCGATCTTCTCGATCACCCCGATCCCCGACGACTGGACCACCGAGCAGGCCGAGTCGTCGCTCCGCGAAGACAACGCCCGGATGCTCCGGCTCCTGACCATCCACGAGGCCGTGCCGGGCCACTACCTCCAGGGCGTCTACGCCAACCGCTGTCCGTCGATCGCGCGGGCGCTGTTCGGGAGCGGCGTCTTCGCCGAGGGCTGGGCGGTCTACGTGACCCAGGTGATGATGGATGCCGGCTACGGCGCCGACGACCCGGCGCTGATGCTGACCCATTGGAAGTACTACCTCCGCTGCGTCGTCAACGCCCTCATCGACGTGGGCATCCACACCGCCGGGATGACCGAGGACGAGGCCGTCTCGCTGATGATCGACGGCGGGTTCCAGGAAGAGGCCCAGGCCCGGGCGAAGTACAACCGAGCCCGGCTGTCGTCGACCCAGCTCTCGACGTACTTCGTCGGCTCGACGCTGTTTTGGGATCTCGAGCACGAGGTCCGCCGCCGAGCGGCCGTGGCGGCGGGCGCTCCCGGCGGCGCCGACGCGGTGCCCGCGCCGCGGGTCGTCGGCAACTACGGCCCGACGCCCGGGTTCGTGTACCGCGAGCATCTCGAGGCGTGCATGAGCCACGGCACGCCGCCGATGCCGCTCCTCCGGCGGCGGATGCTCGACTAGGGACGCTTCCGGCCTGGGCTCTTCGGCCGCGGCGCCGGGGATGCCGCCGGCGTCGCCGGAGCAGGGCGCGACGTCTTGACCCGGGGACGTCTCGCCGGTCCCGCCGGCCCCGCCACGGCGGCCACGATCGCGTCGACCCGATCGGCGACGGTCTCGGCCGCGGGTCGGAGGCGGGCGATCGCCGGGGATGGCCGGGTCGCGCCGGACGCCCGGTCGAGCGCATCTGCTAGATCGACGAGGGCCATCCAGCGGTCGCGGACGAGCCACTCGGCGCCGTCCCACTCGTGGACCTGGAGGAAGACCCGCACGTCCGGATCCAGCAGCCAGGCGGCGGCGAGGCTGGCCGCGTCGGGCGTCGTCAGCGGGTGGGGGAGACCGAGGGCGAGCCGCGTCCGCTCGATGGCCGTCGGGTCCATGCCGGCGCTGCGAAGCGCGGTCGCCAGGCGCAGCCGGTCGAAGGTGGTCCGGTCGATCGGGCGCAGGCGGACGGCAGCCCGGGCGGATGGGTCGATGGCGTCGGCGACCGTCGGCTGCTCACCGTTCGTGGCCGCCGAGCGTCGGCCGGTCTTGCCCACGGTTGGGCGTGACGCCGGGACGGCCACCGTCGTCATCCCGGACGCGGCGAGCAGCTCGTCACGCCGGGCCCCGATCACCTCGTCGCTCATCGCCACGAGCAGGCGGCCGACCGTCTCGTGGACCGGTCGCAGCCGGTGGTCCGCGAGCGCCTCGTCGAGGGAGGGCACGCCGCGGCCGCGGAGCTCGCCGGCCAGGCCGGACCACGGCGCCTCCGCGGTCGAGGTCACCTCGTCCAGATCGTCGAGGACGAGGCACTCGTACGGACCCAGGTCGACGAACAGCCCGCGATCCCGGATCTGCCCGATGGACCGCAGCGATTCCATGCCGGACCGGCGATCCTTGTAGCGGAGCCAGCCGTCGGCGGGGCCGTCGAGGCCCAACGCGTCGGCGAGGGTGTCGCGGCGCGTCGTCTTCGTCCCGTCGGCGGACTTCGCCGCGAACGGCACGGAGTCCCGGATCCAGCCCTCGGCCTCGCCGAACCGGTTGTGATAGACGATCAGCGACCGATCCGCGGCCCGCCCGTTCGAATAGGCGAAGACATCCTCGACCAGGTCGCCGCCGCTCGCGACCACGTCGTACAGCCGGAAGTCGGCCGAGCCGGCGAACCGCCGCCGCTCCCGGAGGAGCGGCACGATCTGGGCCTCGAAGTGGCCGATCAGCCCGGCGTTCGGGTGCTCCTCGAGCCGGGCGCGCTGGAACTCCATCCCGTACTTCTCGGTGAAGCCCTCGATCTGGCCGTGGCCGATCATCGGCAGCCCCGGCAGGGTCGCGAGCAGGGTCGCCGCGCCGAAGTACTTGTCGCCGGTCCCGAACTGCTCGATCGCCGTCTCCTCGTCCGGGTTCGTCAGGAAGTTGACGTACCGCCCGAGGATCGCCGGGTCGAACTCGACGGTGTCGCGGATGACCTTGCGGTAGCCCGCGTTGTCCTCGTCCCGGATCATGTGCATGAACGCGCTGTTGTAGACCCGGTGCATCCCGAGGGTTCGGACGAAGTAGCCCTCCAGCAACCAGAACGCCTCGGCGAGGAGCAGCGTGTCGGGCGCCTCGACGGCGACCCGGTCGACGACCTCGCGCCAGAACTCGTCCGGCATGAGCTTGTCGAACAGGCGCTTCGGCATCGTGCCGGTCTCGGCCCGAGACGGGATCCCGCCGCCGCTGCCCGGCTCCGGATACCAGAGTCGCTCGACGTGCTTCTTGGCGAGGACCATCGCGGCGTCGAAGCGGATGACCGGGAAGCGCCGGGCGACGTCGAGGATCGTCTGGATCACGGTTTCGCGGACCTCGGCCCTGAGGAAGTCGAGCTGGGCCGTGTCGTTCCACGGGAAGCTCGTGCCGTCGTTGCCGTGGTAGAGGTAGCGCTTGTGGCCGGTCGCCGTGTCGCGTCGCTCGAACACGACCGCGGCGTCGCTGTCGTCCCAGTAGTGGTCCTCGATCCGGATCTCGATCGTCGGGTGCTGGGCGAGGTTGCGGCCCTCGAATTGGTACGCCGGATACGGTGGCTCGTCGAGGCCGATGAACCGCTCGGGGTGCTCGATCACCCAGTGCGAGTCGATCCCCATGTGGTTGGGGACCATGTCGCTGGCCATCCGGACGCCATGGCGCCACGCGCTCGTCCGGAGGTGGGCCAGGGCCTCCTCGCCGCCGAGGTCGTCGGCGATCCGGTAGTCGTCGAGCGAGTAGGCCGAGGCGACGGCGTCGGCGTTGCCGCGCCAGCGTTTGATCGTCTCCGACGCCCGCGAGCGCTGCCACAGCCCGATCAGCCAGAGCCCGCTGATCCCGCGCCGGGCGATCGCCGCCAGCTCCTCGTCCGGCACCGCATCCAGCGTCCGGATCTCGCGGCCGTAGCGCTTCGAGAGCTGGTCGAGCCAGACGTAGGTGCTCTTCGCCAGCAGGACGAGCTGCGGCATCCACTCGCGGTCCTCGGAGAAGCGCTCGGCCTCGACCTCGGCTCCGACGAAGGACGGCGCCTCGCCAACGTCGCCGCCGCCTCCTCCGCCGAACCGGACGTGGAGGCCGTGCTCCTCCTCCGTCAGGACCCCGATCGCGACGTCGAGGCGCTCGAGCAGCTCGTCGAGCGACGGGCCGAGGAGCCAGCCCCAGTGCTCGCGGACGTAGCGGAGCTGACCGGTGAGCGAGTCGGGGGACCGGCGAGCCGGTTCCCGAAGCAGCTCGAGAAGCGACAGGCCCTCACCCGGTCCGTCGCCTTCGAGGGCGATCGATGCCTGGTGGCGCTCGAGGGCGTCGATCGTGGCCGTCAGGCTTCGCGCCGGCAGGCCGCGGTCGTCGACGAGCTCGCGGAGCGGCGCCGCGGCCGGGTTGACGTTGGCGAGATGGACGAGGATCAGGTCCTCGAGCCGGGCCGGGGCCGGCCGATCGACGCCGGGAAACGCCTCGGCGAACTCGCCGAGGAGGGCATCCGTGCGGCGCGGCCCGACCGCTTTGCGGACGCTCGGCAGCGCAGCCGACAGGGCCGCCGCCGGCTGGCGCCGGGCTGCTTCGACGATCGCGAGATGGGCGGCCTCGTGAAGCAGGCTGAGCGCGAGCAGCTCGCCGGGCAGCGGCTGGCGTGCCCCGGGCGGCCGGTCCACGTTCAGGCGCCCGACGATCGCCCGGGCGATCGCGGGTCGGAGCGGTCCCGGTTCGACCTCACCCGCGGCGAGGCTCAACCGGGCGAGAGTGTCGCCGAGGAACGGGATTCGCTCCATGTCCGACCGAGTCTGGCACGTCGGCCAGCGACCCGGGAGGGACTGCCGGCCGCGACGACGGTCAGCCGGCCGCGACGACGGTCAGCCGGCCGCGACGGCCTCCGGGCGGCGGGTGGCGACGACGTGCTCGATCGATCGCCGCAGGAGCTCGAGCCCGGCCGGGTCGAACTCGTACGACCACTGGCGGACCCGTTCCGGGCCGGCCGAAGCGCCGGTCGATCCCGTTGGCGATCGCCTCGCGCGACAGGAGGATCACGTCGGCGGTCCGGTCGATCAGCTCGATCTGGCGGTCGTCGTCCATCGTGGCCGAGATGAGCTCGACGCCGGTCGTGCCGGACAGAGCCAGCGTCTCGGCGATGTTGTCCGCGCCGCGTTCGGAGGCGCAGACGAGCCCGACCCGCGATCCCGTGCTGAGGGCCGCGATCTCGTGGACGAGCTGGAGGTAGCCCGGACCGACCAGCATCGCGACGACCGGCACGCGGGCGTGGACCAGCGCCTGCGCCTCGTCGGCGTGGAAGGTCGTGGTCGCGACCAGGTCGTAGTGGAACCGGTCGAGGCGTTCGGGCAGGTCGTCGAGGAGGGTGCCTTCGACGTCGATCAGGTCGGGGAACGCGTCACCGAGACGCGCCGCATCGTAGCCCGCGTCGGCATTCGTGCACTCGGCGAACAGGACCTGGACCTTCGGGCCGGGCCGCTTCCGCTCGCTGGCGGCAGCGAACGCCGCCGCGGCCACCTCGTCGGCCCCGAACCCGGCCTGGGCCGCGCGGCGGAGCATCTCGGCGACGATGCCGGCGAGGGCCTCGGCACCACGCCGCTGCGGCGGGCGATCCGCGACATGGGTCCCGGCGCCGTGGCGACTCGTGACGTAGCCCGCATCGGCCAGCCGCCGGTAGACCGCCCGGATCGTGTTGGGGTTCACTCGCAGGGCAGCGCCCATCTCCCGGACGGGCGCCAGCCGGGCTCCGGGCAGCAACCGCCCGGAGTCGATCTGATACGCGAGCTGCCAGTAGATCTGGGTCGAGATCGGGACGTCGGAGTCCCGTTCGACATCGAGGTCGGTGGCGGTTGGCGGTGAGCCGATCGGGTCGTCCGACCCGCCGAAACTACTGGTTGACATAGTGTGCTAGTCCAAGTACGATCCGTTTGGCCTAGTGAACTATACCAAATCTCGCAGGTGACCCAGATGGACCTGATCATTGTGGCGATCTTCGCCGCCATCGCGCTGCTCGGACTCGCGGCCGCCGCGTGGGGAGTCGACTCCCGCCCGACGTTCGTCGATCCGCGCCTCTCCGGCCAGTCGACGGGCCTCTTCTAGACCCGCCGGCCGGCCCTCACCTCGTTTCATCCTGCCGTCCCTCCGACGGCATCCTGAACAGCCCGCGGCGCGCAGGCCGCGGGCTGTTGGATTCCCGTAGCGCCGCTCAGGTCCGTGAGACGCCGCGGATCAAGCGACCGAAGGACGCGACGCCGATCAGGCTGAGCATGATCGCAAGCGTCGCCCGGAGCGCGGCGCCCACGTCGATCGCCGACCGCGCGGCGGCAGGCGTTGCTGGCGTCGCCTCCGCCTGGACGGCCGGTGGTGCCGTCGTCGTCCCGGCTTGACCGCTCGATCCGCCGTTCGCGCCGCTCGACGGCGTCCCAGACACCGCCGGTGCAACGGCAGCGGGTGGAACGGTGGTCGTCGCCGGTGACGGGCCACCCGACGTCGCCGCGGCCGACACGACGAGGCGACCCGTCATCTGGGGATGGACCGCGCAGAGGAAGGCATACGTCCCGGCCTGATCGAACGTCCGGCTCCACGTCGCACCCGCGCCGATCAATCCGCTGTCGAACGAGCGATCCGTCGCCGTGACCGTGTGGACAGCTGCGCCCCCGTTCGTCCAGGTGACGGTGGTCCCGAGCGGCACCGTGGCCGTCGCCGGATCGAACGCGAGGTCCACGATCCGGAGCGTCGCGGCGGCCGGCACGCCGCCGCTCGAGCCGGAGCTCGAGCCCGTCGTCGACGGCGGCGCGGTCGGTCGCGGGGTCGGCTCGGGCGCCGCGGCCGGAGGCGCCGAGGCGGTTCCCGCCGCAACGACGCGCACCGTGCCGACCATCTCCGGATGAATCGCGCACAGGTACGAGAACGTGCCGGCGCTGGGAAACTGCTCGCGTGCCGAGGCCCCGGGCTCGAGGATGCCGGTGTCGAACGAGGTCGCACGCCCCGTGGCAGTATGGTCGCGATCGTCGCCGTTCCGCCAGGTCACGCTGCCGCCGGCCACGATCGTGACGAACGCCGGGCCGAAGACGCGGTCACCGATCGAGACGGTGGCGGTTGCCGGAGCGGTGGTCGCCGAACCGCCGCCGGTCGAGCCGCCGCCGGTCGAGGCACCGGAGCCGGATCCCGCCCCGCCCTCGGACGCCGCCACGACGATCGTCCCGTGGTAGGCCGTGTTGTCGCGATCCCGGTCGTCGAGGTAGGCGTACGTGCCCGCCGCGCTCAGCGTCACGGACCACGACGCCCCGCGCTCGATGTTGCCCGAATCGAACTCGACCGGGCCGTTCCGCGACCGGACCCGATGGCGATCGCCGTCGAGGTTGGTCCAGGTCACGCGGCGTGCCCGGGGCGACGGTCAGCGCCGCCGGGCTCAACGTCGACGAGATCCGGATGGTCGGCGACGTCGCCGCGGTGGCGACGTCGGCCGGGAGCATGCCGAGCGAGGCCGCCAGCATGACGGCGCCCGCCACGAGGCGGGCGCGGGAACGGAGCGCGAGGACGGGAATCAAGAGGTCGATCTCCACAACGGGCGACGGCGTGTCGCTGATTCATGGAGACCGACCGGAGCGAAAAGGTTTCAGGTCGCGGTCGGGGCCCGAACGCTCGGGCCCCGACGGGACGTCAGGCGGCCGCGCGACGGCTCCCCATCGAGCGCAGCCGCGCGACCCGCTCCTGGATCGGCGGATGGGTCGAGAACAGGCCACCGATGGCCCGACCGGACAGCGGGTTGACGATGTACAGGTGGGCGAACGCCGGGTTGGCGGCCGGCGCCGGAGCCGGCGAAGGGGCGCCGCGTCCGGGCATCCGCTGGGCGACCCGTCCGAGCAGCCCGGTCTGACGTTTCGACGCCGAGTCGAGCGCGAGCAGCGCCAGGGCGAGACCTTCCGGATCGCCGGTCAGTGCGGCGCCCGACCGATCCGCGCCGTACTCGCGCCCACGCGACACCGCGAGCTGGATGACCAGCGCCGCGATCGGAGCCAGGATGATCGCGACCAGGCCGCCGAAACCCGCCGCCTCCGTTCTCGTCGTCGCGGCCGCCGCCGAAGATCATCTGGAACTGGGCCATCTGGGCCAGGAAGCTGATCGCGCCACCGATCGTGGCTGCGATCGTCCCGACCAGCGTGTCGCGGTTCTTGACGTGGGACAGCTCATGGGCGAGGACGCCGCGCAGCTCGCGCTCGTCCATCAGGTCGAGGATGCCGGTGGTCACGGCGACCGCGGCATGGTTCGGATCGCGACCCGTCGCGAAGGCGTTGGGCTCGGGTCGGTCGACGACGTACAGGCGGGGCATCGGCAGGCCGGCGCGCACGGCGAGGTCTGCGACAAGTCGCGCGGAGACCGGGCAGCTCGCCCGGCTTGAGCTCGCGCGCGCCGTTGGCCCGGAGGGCGAGGCTGTCGCTCTTCCAGTAGACGAAGACGTTCAACGCCACCGCGAAGAGCAGGGCGACGACGAGGCCGGAGCGGCCGCCGAGCAGTCCGCCGACCGCGACGAGGAGCCCGCCGAGCGCGGCGAGCAGCGTCCACGTGCGAAGGCTGTTGCTGAGGTTCGAGATCACTTTGGTGCATCGAGGTCTGGCGCGCCGTCGGCGCGTCCGGGTGATGGGCCGGAGCCCACGGCCGGTGCGGCCGCAGCGTCATCGTCACCGGCGAGACGACCGTGCCGCAACCACGCCCCGATGAAGGATTCCTGACGGAATCGCAGCAATCGCGGCGGGCTCTTGCGCGGTCGCACTACGGTTGATCGACCATGCCACCCGCTCCTGATCGCCACGACGAGGCATTCTGGCGCGAGTTCCTGACCCGTGGTCACGCGATGGAAGGGAGGGTCCGGCGGGTCTTCAAGCGCATCCCTGAAGGGCCGCGCTGCAAGATGTGCGCTGCGCCATTCGCAGGCCTCGGTGCGCCCCTGATGCGGATGATCGGCAAGCGACCGTCCGTCAAGAACCCGACGATGTGCACCAGCTGCTTCGAGTTCATGACCCGGCATCACGGCGGGGCGGAGATCGAGTGCAGCTTCCTGTTCGCCGACGTTCGCGGGTCGACGACGATCGCCGAGGGCATGTCGGCGACGACGTTCCGGGCGCTCCTCGATCGCTTCTACGGCGTGGCCTCGACGGTCGTGTTCGAGCACGACGGGAGCGTCGACAAGTTCGTCGGCGACGAGCTGGTCGCGATGTTCTTCCCGTTGCTCAGCGGGGAGCGCCACGTGGCCCGATCGGTCGAGGCCGCCCAGGCCCTGCTCCGCGCAACCGGACACGACGATCCGGACGGCCCATGGCTGCCGCTGGGGGCCGGCGTCCACACCGGTCCGGCATGGGTCGGCGCCGTGGGCGATGCCACCCACACGGAGCTCACGGCGTTGGGAGACACCGTCAACACGACCGCGCGGCTCGCTGCCGTGGCGATCACCGGCGAGATCGTCATCAGCGTCGACGCTGCCCGGGCGGCCGGTCTCGATCCCGCCCTCCCGAAGCGCTTCCTCGACCTCAAGGGCAAGCAGGCTCCGACGGCGGTGGTCAGCCTCCACGTGGCGCCGTAGGGCCGAGGGTGCTAGCGATCCACCCGATCAGCGCGGCGGAGGCGGCTGGTCGACGTCGGCGAGGGCCATCCGGTAGATCGCGCGACCGTCGAGGCCGCGCGACGGCGAGGTGAAGAGCGCGAGATCCTCGACCAGCCGGCCCTCGAGGCGGGTCCCGGCGATGCGATCCACGATCCGGACCGCGCGGGCGGCAGCCCGCAGCACCTGGCGGGTCTCGGGCCGGATCGGGTCGTCCCAGAACCAGCCGTCGCTGGTGAACATCGCGAGACGCCAGCGCTGCGCCTCGAGGAGCTCGAGCGCGCGGCCGCGTGCAGCGTCGTCCGCGGCCGGCCAGCGATCGGCCGCGAAGTCGCCGGCAGGACGTGCGCCCGCGACGACATCGATGTAGGCATCGCGGGCAGCATCGGGGTCGACCTCGCCCGGGAGATCGGCCAAGGCTCCGGCCGTCACCACGTCGATCGCCCCGGCGAGCCGTTCGAGGGCGGCTCGAAGCGGCGCCTTCCAGCGTCCATCGGCGGCATCCGGGCACTCGCCGCCCCAGCGGGCAACGCCGTGGTGGCAGCTCCACGACGTCCGATCGGTGATCCGGATCGTCGGCAGCGCCTGCCCGCGCGCCTCGGCCGCGATGGCCTCGAGGGTCATCACGTCGAAGCCCCGATCCGGCGCGGCGGGACCGGGATCGAGCAGCCGCTGGAGGAACAGCTCGCGGAACTGCTGGTGGTGGCCGTAGAGCTCGCCATCGGTGGCGATCACGGCCAGCGGCGCGTCCAGCGGCGCGGGCCCGCCGCCCAACCGCGGCGCGACTCGTTCCCGGGCGAAGCGGTCAGCGTCGGCGGTCGCCTCCGGCTCGAACGAGACGGACGTCGACAGGCCGGCGTCATAGAAGAAGAGGACCATCTGCTCGTCGTTCCCGACGTCGACGCGGTACGGCGTGCGGCTGTCGATGCCCGACCCGGCCGCCTGCCACGGCGCCAGGATCGTGAACGCGATTCCCTGGTGAGCGGCCTCCCGAAGCGTGGCCCGGTCGACGGCGGTCTCGGGCAGCCACAGACCGGCCGGCCGTCGGCCGAACCGAAGCTCGAAGTCCCGGATCCCCCAGGCGATCTCGGTCCGCCGGTCCGCCGCCGAGGCGAGCGGCAGGATCGCGTGGTGAAACGGCTGGGCGATCGCCGAGGTGCTGTCGGCCACGAACCGGTCATGCGCCGCCGGCTCCTCGGCCGCCATCCACGACGCGAGCGTCGGTCCGAGGTTCCACGAGATCCGGCCGAGATTGCCGCGCTCGGCGTTGGGTCGATAGCACTCCGCGGCGACCCGCTGGTTCCAGTCGTGGTAGGGGGCCGCGGAGGGCTCGGCCGGGACACGGCCCGTCCACGGGTCGAGGCGCGAGGGCTGATAGAAGTGGGCGTGAACCGCCAGTCGTCCGCGCGTCACCCGGTGTGAGCCGCCCCGCTGGACGAGACCGCCCGGGCGTCGGCCACGGTCACCGGCCCGTCGTCCGATGCGAGGACCCCGATGGCATCGGGAGCCTCCGGCGCGAACCGCTCGCCGGCCACCGTGACCTGGTGATCGATCCGCAGGGACCAGCGTTCGCCGGGTCGCAGACGGAGCGGCTCGACGAAGAGGGTGGCGCTGCCCTGGTAGACGAGCTCGAACCCGGCCTCCGAGTTGGAGACGGTCTGGATCGGCCCGATCCAGGCGTCGACCGGATGGTCCGTCGTCGACTCGACGGTCACGCCGAGGTGGTCGTTGCCGGACGCGATCCGGCGGACGCCGCCGGTGGAGCGGGTCGCGTCGTGAGCGGTCCGCTCGCCGTCGATCTCGAGCCAGGCCGATGGGTTGCCGCCTCCGCCGAGGAGCATCGTCGACCACTCGACCGCGACCAGGACGTCGAGCGCCGGATCGCCTGTGGCGCCGGCGTGCCGAATCTCGAGCCCCAGCTCCAGGCGCGGGTCAAGCCGGCCACCGCCGATGGTGACCGTCCGGGTGGCCTCGATCGGGGTGGCGGTTCCGTTCGTCCCGATCATGCCGGCTCTCCGCGCGGACACCCGCCCGGCGTCGAGCGACCCAGCCGTCCAGGTCCCATCGCGGAGGTCGCCGAGCTCCTCGGCCGTGCCCGCGAGGGCCGCCTCCGCGGTCGTGCCGGCCGGCAGGACCCGGATCAGGCCCGAGCGCCGTTCGTAGTCGTCGTAGCGGAGGTGGTCGAGCAGCCCCTCCTGCTTGACCATCACGATGTCGTGGATCGAGGCGGGCGCGCCGCCCTCGGTGGTGTGCTCCTCGGCGTGCCCACCGCTCTCGTGCGCACGCAGGATCTCGTGATACGCCTCCGGCCGGCGACGCATGACGGCGGCGAGGGGATGGCCGGCCGGGCGCACGTCCCAGCGCGCGATCCCGCCGCCTTCCTCGAGCTTGACGGTCACGAACTGGCCAGCCCCGGCCAGGACGACCTCCTCGTGCCCGTCGAGATCGACGTCGCGCCGGACGCCCGACATCGCGCGGTCGCCGGCCGCAAGATCCTCGGCGGCGATCAGCCGACCGAGCGCAGCGACGCGCAGGTCCGGCAGGTAGATGCCACCGAACAGGCCGTGCCAGTAGCAATCGTTGGACTGACCGGCAAACAGGTGATCGATCGCGGCCGTCCGGACTGGCCCGGACGACAGGCCGTCGACGAGATCGGACGCCGCCAGCATCTGCTTGTGGATGTCGTTGATCTCGCGGTAGCGGACCTGGAAGTTGCGCCAGATCGCGCCGCGCAGCCAGCGCGCCTCCGGTCGACGCTCGGCGCGCGCCTGGCGGAGCGCCCGGCCGAACGCGAGGCCCTCGTCGGCGGGCAACGCCCACTCGCCCATCTCCGCGTACGAGCCGGTCGGGAGATAGACCCGCCCGACCGGTCCATGGCCTGCGGTCCAATCGGACGGCGGCATCGTCGTCAGCCAGTCGGCGTTGGCGTCGAGGGCATCGAAGAAGCGCTCCACCCAGGCACCTTCACCCCAGCAGTGGTCCCAGGTCGTCGGCCAGGCGCCGAACTTCTCGCCGTCGTCGCCCATCGTTCCGAGCCGGTCGCCCTCCTCGGTGGCGTGGTCGCGGAGATAGCCGATGACGTCGTCCACCTCGGCGAACGGAATCCGGTAGCGCAGGCCCTGCTCGGTGCCGAAGACCGTCAGGACCTTGCCCTGATCGTCGGTCGTGTACGAGCCCCACAGATCGTCCTCGGGGATCGCCGCGGCCCGGAAGTGGGCATCGTCGAGAACCGTCCAGTCGTAGCCGGCCGAGACCAGGGCCGTGGGCAGGTCCGGCTCCCAGACCCGCTCGGCCAGCCACGCCCCGCGCGGCCGGCGTCCGAACGTCGCCTCCAGCTCGTCCGCCATCCGGACCAGCTGACCGACCCGATCGCGCTCGGGCAGCGCGGCCAGGACCGGCTCGTACCAGCCGCCACCCACGATCTCGATCTGGTCGCGCTCGGCAAGGGCGGCGAGCCGAGCGACGAACTCCGGCCGCTCCGCTCGCAGCCAGGCGAGGAGGGGACCGGTGTAGTGGAGCGCGACGCGGACCCCCGGGTGGCGCTCGAGGGCTTCGACCATCGGCAGGTAGGCGCGGTCGAAGGTCTCGGCGATGACCCAGCCGAAGTTGCCGACCGGCTGATGGTTGTGGAGCGTCAGAGCCAGCGCGATCCGGCGGGTCACGCGATCTCCTCGAGCTGGGCTTGGGCGGCGTCGCGCACGACGGGTTCGTGGCGCCGCTGAACATTGTGGACGAGGGCCATTGACGTCGCGACGGCGTCTCTGTTACGGTCCGTAAACCGGTTTGCTAAACCGGTTTTGCCGACCCATGATACACATCCCGCAACCCCCGACCAAGCGCTCGGGCAGGGGATCGCGATCAGGGGAACGGCGCGGGTTCCGACCCGAGGAGGAGCGGTTTGGACCAGGTCGCCCGACGGGTGACGATCGCTGACGTTGCCGAGCGGGCAGGCGTCTCCAAGACGGCTGTCTCGTTCGCGTTCAACAACCCCGATCGCCTCAACGTCGACACGGCGTCGCGGATCCTCGACATCGCCAGCGAGCTCGGCTATCGCCCGGACCCGGTCGCCCGGATGCTCACCCAGCGGCGCACGGGCTCCATCGGAATCCTGACCCCTCAGGATCTGTCGGTCATCTTCACCAACCCGTTCTTCGGATCCTTCAGCGCGGGCATCGCGTCCGTCTCCGAGGAGCGCGGCTACGGCCTTCATTTCATCTCGCCCCTCCATGGCTCGCTGACACGGGCGATCCATCGAGCCACCGTCGACGGCGTCGTCGCGATCGGCCTGACCGACGACCACCCCGAGATCGACGAGATCCGGCGGGCCGGCTTGCCGATGGTTCTCGTCGACTCCGCGACGACTGGGAGCGTGGCGTCGATCGACATCGACGACGAGGGCGGGGCCCGTCTGGCCGCTGCCCACGTCCTCGAGCTCGGCCATCGGGACATCGCCCTCCTCGCCATCGATGGCCCGCGCTCGACCGGCAGCGGCGGGCACGGCGTCGTCGACCGGCGCCTGCGCGGGTACACGGAGACCCTGGCCGAAGCCGGAGTCGAGCTGGCGGCCGAGGCGATCGCGGTCGGGCCGGCCAGCATCGATGGCGGCGGTGCCGCATTCGATCGAATCTGGGACGCCGGCCGCCGGCCGACGGCGGTCCTGTGCATGAGCGACGCGATGGCGATCGGCGCCATTCGTTCGATTCGACAGCGGGGCGCGGCAGTGCCCGGCGAGATCAGCGTCGTCGGCTTCGACGACGTCGACCTGGCCGCCTCGACCGATCCGCCCCTGACCACCGTCCACCAGCCCGTCCGGGGCAAGGGTGAGGCGGCGATCCGGCTGCTGTTGTCGGTGATGGAAGGCGGGCATGCGGAGCCCGTTCATCGCCGGCTGGAGACCCACCTCGTCGTCCGGTCATCGACCGGGCCGCGGAGCGGTGGCCAGGCAGGCAGGAGGTGACGGCGGGCAGACCGAAGGCAGCCTGAACGAGTCGCGGACCCGACCTTGGTCGCCGCGCGAACCAACGGACGTCTGCCGCTCCGATGGCGGCACCGCCGGCCCGACCGGCCATCCATCAACCAGGAGGAGATTCACTCGACATGAACGGACGACTCCGGGTGCTCAGCACCCTCGCCGCCCTGACCTTCGTGGTCAGCGCCTGCGGCACGGCGGCCACGCCGACCCCGGCCGGCTCGACCGGCACGACGCCGAGCGTCGCGCCGCCGGCCAGTGGAGGGACCGCATCCGCGGCGCCCTCGACGGCTGCAGCCCTGACCGGCACGCTGACGATCTGGGAGGCCTACGGGGCGTCCGGAACGAGCGAGAAGGACGCCTTCGACAAGATTGTCGCGAACGTCAAGACGGCCAACCCCGGCCTGACGGTCACCGTCACCGACGTCCCCTTCAACAACCTGTTCACGAACTTCGCGACCCAGGCCGCCGCCGGCGCCGGGCCGGACATGTACATCGCGCCGAACGACAGCCTCCCGGGCCAGGCGCGCGACGGCCTGCTCGTGGATGTCAGTGACCTCGTCGACACCCTGAAGGCGGCCCCGTACAACACGTCCGACGTGGCCATCAACGCGTCGACCGTCGACGGCAAGCTGTACGAGATCCCCGAGTCGATGAAGGCTGTCGAGCTCTTCTACGACAAGAGCGTCCTGACGACTCCGCCCGTGACGATCGACGACTGGAAGGCCAACGCCTCGAAGCTCGGCTGGGTCTACGGCGCGAACGGCGGCGGCGCTTACTACCTGTGGGGCCTGTTCTCCACGTTCGGCGGCAAGATCCTCGCCGACGACGGCACGTGCGCAGCGACCGACGGCGGCGTGGCCGACGCCCTCAAGTGGCTCCAGGACATGAAGGCCGCCGGCATGAAGTTCTACCAGAACGACAACGACTCCAAGGCCGACCTGATCTCGGGCAAGATCGCCGGGTTCATCGACGGTCCGTGGCAGTCCGGTGACCTCAAGAAGGCGCTCGGCGACAAGCTGGCGGTCGTCGCCGGCCCGAAGGGGGTCGGCGAATGGGCGCCGATGACCGCGCCCGACGGCTTCTACATCAACGCATCGTCGAAGAACATCGACCTGGCCAAGGCGTTCGCCCTCCAGTTCCTGCTGCCGGCGAACGAGCAGATCTTCGCCGACGCGGGACACCTCCCGGCGAACACCACGCTCCAGCCGACCGATCCGATCGCCCAGTCGTTCGCGGCCCTGATGCCGAGTGGCTTCGCCCGCCCCACGGCGGTCGAGCTCAACAACTACTGGGGCAACTTCGGCAACGCGCTGGCGGCGGCAATCGACAAGGGCGAGGACCCGACCAAGCTGGTCGCGGATGCCTGCGCCGCGATGGACAAGGCCAACGGCAAGTAGACAAACCGAGGGGTAGCGGGGTCTCCGACCCCGCTACGCTTCGCTCGAACTCCCTGTGGGCGCCGGATCCTTCCGGCGCCCACGTCACACCACCGAACCCACGCCCCCTCGAGCCGGTCAACCCACGTTGGATGAGGAGGACCCGCGATGACCGCGGTTGCAGTCGGAGCCGGATCGGCGACCCCGCGCCGGTCGTGGCGGCAGCGGACGCAGACGACGCGGACCGCCTACCTGTTCCTCCTGCCGGCCCTGCTCCTGATGGCGATCATCACCTTCTACCCGCTGGTCTTCCAGATCTGGATGGCCTTCACGGACTTCCAGCTGAGGAACCTCCGGCCGAACTCGCCGGGTCCGAACATCGTCGGGTTCACGAACTTCGGCCGGATCCTCGACAGCAACATCGTCATCCCGAACTTCGACTTCCTGCGGATCCTGACGTTCAACCTGTTCTGGGCGTTGACGAACGTCGTGATCCACGTCGTGATCGGCGTCGCGATTGCGCTCGTCCTGAATGTGGACGGGCTCCGGTTCAAGCGGATCTGGCGGGCCGTGTACATCCTGCCGATCGCGATCCCGCCGATCATCGTCGCGACGGTCTGGCGGAACATGTTCGACCCGCAATACGGCGCGGTGAACCAGTTGATCAACGGCACGATCGGCGTGCTGTTGAAGCTCCCGCCGTTCCAGCTCGACTGGCTCAACCAGCCGAACCCGATCCTGTCCGTCGGTCCGCTCGTGCTGCCGCTGGCCTACTTCGCGTTGCTGGCGGCCAATGTCTGGCTTGGCTGGCCGTTGAACTCGGTCGTCGCGACGGGCGCTCTTCAGGCGATCCCGAAGGACCTGTACGAAGCGGCCGAGATGGACGGGGCGGGCTACTTGGATCGGCTCAAGACCGTCACGCTGCCGTTCCTGCGGCCGGCGATGCTGCCGTTCGCGATCTACGGCTTTGTCCTGACGTTCAACCTGTTCACGCTGTCGTACTTCATGTCGGGAGGCGGCCCATTCGGCCAGACCGAATTACTCGTGACGGTCGGCTACCGGCTTGTCGCGGAGCAGCGGCTCTACGGCGTCGCGGCCGCATTCGCGATCTTCCAATTCATCATCCTGCTCGTGATCACGCTCGTCACGAACCGCCTGGCCCGCGCGACGGCGTCGTACGACTCATGAGCGCCGTCGCCGCGATCCCTTGCCGGTATCCAAGGCTGTGGAGCATCGACGCATGACGACCCCAGTGGCGGTCGTGCCGCGCGCCGCAGTCAAACCGGTCGCCCGCGCCCGGACCGGCGGCGGCCGCCCGCTGAAGCTGCGCAGTCAGGTCCTCCTTCAGCTCATCTGTCTCGCGATCGGATCCACGGTCCTCTTCCCGATCGTCTGGATTGTCGGGATGTCGCTCGATCCTCGGAACATCTCGCGTCCGGACGCGTTGATCCCGCCCGGGGCGAACTTCGACGCATACGCCCGGGTCCTGGACCGACCGACTCTCAACCCGGTCTCGTTCCTCCAGCTCGCGTTGAACAGCCTGACCCTGGCATTTCTGATCTCGGCCCTGAGCGTGGGCCTCGGCGTGCTCGCGGCGTACGCCTTCTCGCGGATGAAGTTCCGGGGTCGTGAGTTCATGATGCTGCTGATCCTCGCCGTCCTGATGCTGCCGGCCGTCGCCACCGTCGGTCCGCTCTTCATCTCGATGAACCGGGTCGCGATCGGTGACTTCCGACTCGCCGGATCGCTGCTCGGCGTCGCCCTGGCCGTGACCTCGACCCAGCTGCCGTTCGCGATCTGGAACATGAAAGGCTACCTGGACACGATCCCGAAGGAGCTCGAGGAGGCGGCGGTCGTCGACGGGGCCAGCCGGTTCCAGACGTTCCGGCACGTCGTCCTGCCGCTCGCGACCCCCGTCCTCGCCGTGACGGCGCTGTTCGGCTTCATCGCGGGTTGGACGGAGTTCATCCTCGCCCAGGTGTTCATCGTCGGCGACCCGAATCAGTGGACGCTGGCGATTGCGCTCAATGCCCTCGTCGGCCAGTACGCAGGGAGCACCCCGTGGTCGACCTTCGCGGCGTTTGCTGTCCTCTTCGCGCTGCCCGTGATGGTCGTCTACCTCCTGCTCCAGCGCTGGATCGTCTCCGGCCTCACGGTCGGCGGGGTCAAGGGCTGATTCCGGACGCGTCCGGCGGCAGATGCTGAGGCGCGGCCGTCGAAGTGTGGTCGCCTGGGCCGTGGTGGTCGTCATCACGGGCTGCGGGCCGGCGACGACGTCCCCATCGCCAAACAACGCGACCGGGTCCGCCCCACCCTCACCCGCGTCGGCTGCGTCCGCGGCGGCCGCCGAGTCCGCACTGACCGTTGGTCCCGCGCCGACCTGCCCGCCGATTCCGCCGATCGTGCCGCCCCCGACCCTCGGCCAACCGGGTTGGTGGCAGGACCGCGTCTTCGCCGAGGTCTTCGTCCGGAGCTATGCCGACTCCGATGGCGACGGCGTCGGCGACCTGCGCGGGCTGACCGCCAAGCTCGACTACCTGAACGACGGCGATCCAGCCACCGCCACCGATCTGGGGATCACCGGGCTATGGCTCATGCCGACCTTCCCATCGCCGTCGTATCACGGCTACGACATCGCGGACTACCGAGGAGTCAACCCGGACTACGGCTCCCTCGCCGATCTCAAGGCGCTGATCGATGCGGCCCATGCGCGCGGGATCGGCGTCATCCTGGACCTGCCACTCAATCACACGTCGTCCAGACATCCGTGGTTCGTGGCATCACGGACGGGCACGGGTCCACGAGCCGACTGGTACGTCTGGTCCGACGAGCCCGAAGGCTCGAACTGGCACGCCGACGGCGACCGCTACTACTACGCCAACTTCGGCCCGGACCTGCCGGACCTCAACCTCCGTAACCCGGATGTGACGGCCGAGCTGACGGCCGACGCCTCCTGGTGGCTGACCGAGGGCGGCATCGACGGCTTCCGGCTCGACGCCGCAAAGCACTTGATCGAGGACGGGCCGACTCTCGAGAACACGCCCGCGACCCACGACTGGTGGAAGCGGTTCCGGGCGGATGTCCAGTCCGTGGCTCCGGGCGCGCTTCTCCTCGGCGAGGTCTGGGACGTGCCCCAGGTCAGCTCGAGCTATGTGCCTGCCGAACTCGACCTCACCTTCGACTTTGCCCTCGCTGGTATTGCCGTGGGTGTCGCTCAGACGGGCGACGGCAATTCCATGAGTCGCGCCCTGGAGCGGGTCACCGGTCTCTATCCCCCGGTCAGCGGCTTCGGGGCGTTTCTCACGAACCACGATCAGGACCGCGTCGCGAGCCAAGTGGGGAGTGACGCGGCGGCGCTGCGGGTTGCCGCGGATCTCCTGCTCAGCGGACCCGGCGTTCCCTTCGTGTACTACGGCGAGGAGCTTGGCATGACCGGTCGCAAGCCGGACGAGCGGATCCGGACGCCGATGCGCTGGGACGACTCGAAGCCCGCGGCGGGCTTCTCGACCCACGCGCCGTGGGAGGCCTTGTCGGACGATCCGCCGGGCGTGGACGTCGCAAGCCAGACCGGAGACCCGGAGTCGCTCCTCGCAAGGTATCGCGAGCTCATCAGGCTGCGGTCGGCGCACCCGGCGATCGCGACCGGGACGTGGACCCCCGTTACGAGCGACGCACCGGGCGTCGTCGCGGCGCTCCGCCACGGGCCGACTGAGACCGTCCTCGTCCTGACCAATGCCGGGACGAGCGCCGCCGCGCCGACGCTCGATTTGGCCGCCGGCCCGCTGTGCGGGGCACCGACGGCCACCGTGGTCCACGGAGACGGGGCCGCAATCGCGCCGGTCGTGAGCCCGGCTGGCGGAATTCAGCGGCTATCGGCCCGTGGCCTCGGTGCCGAACGGCTCGACCGTCGTGATCGTGCTCGGCTCGTGACCGATCCGGTGCGCCCGGCGATCGACGTCCCGGCCTGGGCCGCAGATGCGGTCTTCTATCAGATCTTCCCCGATCGCTATGCGCGGAGCGGGCGTGTGCCGGCGCCGGGCCCGTTCGAAGCCTGGGACGCGCCGCCGACCCATCACGGCTACAAGGGCGGCGACCTGCTCGGCGTGGTCGATCGGCTCGACGACCTGGCCGATCTCGGAGTCACGGCGCTCTACCTCAACCCGGTCTTCACGGCGGCCTCCAACCACCGCTACAACGCGTCGGACTACCTCTCGGTCGATCCGCTTCTCGGCGGTGACGCGGCCCTGCGTGAGCTCCTCGACGGCGCCCACGCGCGCGGGATGCGAGTCCTGCTCGACGGGGTCTTCAACCACTCCGGACGCGGCTTCTTCCCCTTCCAGCACGTCATCGAATCCGGCGCGAGCTCGCCGTACCGGGACTGGTTCCACCTGGATCCGGACGTTGTCGACGGGCGGCGTGGGATCGATCCCTACCCGGCCGGCGACCCGGAGGGCCACCACCTCCGGGCGGGTTACCGGTCGTGGTGGAACCACCCGTCGCTGCCGAAGCTTCGGGTCGAGAACCCACCGACCCGGGCCTACCTGATGCAGGTCGCCGAGCATTGGCTCCGGTTCGGGATCGACGGCTGGCGGCTCGACGTCCCGGCCGACATCGAGGATCCGACGTTCTGGCCGGAGTTCCGACGCCGCGTCCGGGCCGTCAATCCCGATGCGTACCTGGTCGGCGAGATCTGGCACGAGGCACCAGACTGGCTGGCCGGTGACCGCTTCGACGCACTGATGAACTATCCGCTCGGGATGGCCATCCTCGGCTTCGCCAGTGGCGGCGTCGTCGACCAGTCCGCCATCGACGGCCAGTCGGACTATCGCGCCTTCCTGCACCCCCTGGACGGGCCGGGCTTCGGGGATCGGGTCCGCCACATCCTTGCCTCGACCGACCCGCGGACGACGGCGGTCCAGTACAACCTGATCGGCAGCCACGACGCGCCGCGGCCGCGAACTGTCCTGGCCGGGGACATCGCGGCGCTCCGCCTCGCCACCCTGCTGGAGCTGGTGATCCCCGGCACGCCGTCGATCTACTACGGCGACGAGCTCGGCATGGAGGGCGGTCCCGATCCCGACTGTCGGCGAGCCTATCCGGCCGATCCGGGCGAGGAGGCGCTCGTGATGCGGTCGTTCGTCCGGGCCGCGATCCATGCCCGCCGTGGACATCGGGCCCTTCGGCGCGGGACGGTCGCCGTGGCGGCGGCGGACGGCGGCGCCATCGTCCTCGCGCGAGAGGCCGATGGGGACCGTGCCGTCGTCGCCTTCAACAGCGCTCGCGAGGCGGCACGGCTGGTCATCGACCCGGCGCTCGTGGCCGGCCTGACGCCGCTGGCACTGCCCGCCCTGGCCGCCGGCCGGATCGTCGACGGCAGCGCAATCGAGCTGCCCGCGCAGGGCGCCCTCGTCCTCGCCTGACGTTGGCCGGTTCTCGGCCTCAGCCGCCCTGGTTGGCCACGATCGCGGCCCGGCTGACGTCCCGACGCTCGGCAGCCTCGCTGGCAGCGGCCGTGGCCGTTTCGCGGGCCGCTTCGGCCGCCGGCAGGTACATCTTCTCGACGTAGTCGCGGAGCATCCGGGTCGTCGAGAATCGCCACATCGTCGAGCCCATCGAGCGCCGCATCAGGTCGGCCCACGCGCTGGGCAGGCCAGCGGCGTCGCGCTCGTAGTAGCGCGGCACGATCTCGTCCTCGAGGAGCCGGTAGAGGTCCTGCGCGTCCGACCAGTCCTGGGCGCCCTCGTCGGGGTTCTGCTCGCGCCCGCCGATGGCCCAGCCGTTGTCGCCGACGTAGCCCTCGTCCCACCAGCCGTCGAGGACGCTGACGTTGACGGCCCCGTTCATCGCGGCCTTCATCCCGCTGGTGCCCGACGCCTCGAGCGGCCGGCGCGGGTTGTTCAGCCAGACGTCCACGCCGGAGACGAGGTAGCGGCCGATCCGCATGTCGTAGTCCTCGAGGATGAAGACCCGGCCGCGAAGGCGTTCCGAGCGTGATCGGCCGAAGATCTCCTGGATGACCTGCTGGCCGGGCCGGTCGGCCGGGTGGGCCTTGCCGGCGAACACCACCTGGACCGGGCGATCCTCGTTCCACAGGATCGCGGCAAGGCGCTCGAGGTCCGAGAAGAGCAGGCCGGCCCGCTTGTACGTCGCGAACCGCCGGGCGAAGCCGACCGTCAGGATGTCGGGATCGAGGGCCGTCTCGAGGGCGTCGAGCACGGACGGTGCCTCTCCGTGACGGGCGAACTGGTTGCGCAGCCGGCGCCGGGCGAAGATCGCGAGCTCGAGCTTCTCGCGCTGGTGGGAGTCCCACAGGCGCGCCGTCGGGATGTCGTGGAGGTGCTCCCAGAACGGGCCGACGTCGCTTTCCTCGTCGATGTCGTCGAGGTCGGCATCGAGCTCGCGCCGGAGCGTCTCGCTCATCGCGTTGCCCATCCACGACGGAACGTGGATCCCGTTCGTGATCCCGCGGATCGGGTGGGGCGAGATGCCACGCCACGTGGCGTCGGCCGTCTCAGCGTGGAGCTGGCTCACCGCGTTGGCGTCGTTCGTCAGGCGGAGCGAGAACCCGGTCATGTCGAACTGGGATGGATCGTCATCGGCACCGAGACCAAGTTCGAGGATCCGGTCGATCGGGACGCCGCCGGTCTGCGGTCGCCCGTCGCCGTCGAGGAGCGGCCCGGCGACCTCCCGGACGAGCTCGGCGGCAAAGCGCTCGTTGCCGGCCGAGACCGGGGTGTGGATCGTGAAGACGCTGTCGCGGCGGACCCGATCCCAGGCGGTCTCGAGCTCGGTCCCGGTGGCGACGAACTCGCGCGCCCGCTCGGCGAGGAGGAACGCGGAGTGGCCCTCGTTCAGGTGCCAGGCCGCAGGGTCGATCCCGAGCGCCCGCAGCGCCCGGACCCCGCCGACGCCGAGGACGAGCTCCTGATGGAGACGCATCTCGCGGCCGCGAACGTACAGGATGTGGGTGATCGGCCGGTCGGCGTCGCCGTTCTCGGGGATGTCGGTGTCGAGCAGGAGGACGGGTGTCCGCCCGACCTGGACGGCCCAGACCGCGATCTGGAGGTCGCGCCCCGGCAGGGCGATGCTGACCGTCAGCGGCTCGCCGTCCCGGCCCTGGACGCGCCCGACCGGCAGCCGGCTCAGGTCGTAGTCGGGGTAGGCGTGCTCCTGGTGGCCGTCGGCGTCGATCGTCTGGTGGAAGTAGCCCCGGCGGTACATCAACCCGACGCCGACGAACGGCAGGGCCATGTCGGACGTGGTCTTCATGTGGTCGCCGGCCAGGACCCCGAGACCGCCGGAGTAGATCCCGAGCGACTCGTACAGCCCGTACTCGGCGCAGAAGTAGGCGACCGGACCGGGCAGCTCGTCGGCGTGATGGCGGACGAACCAGCGATCCGAGCCGTTCTCGAGGTAGCGGTCGAAGTCGCGCAGGAGCTCGCGGACCTCGACCATGAAGCTCGCGTCATCGAGCAGGCGGGTCCAGTCGACGGGGCCGGCGAGGACGGGGATCGGGTTGCGGTGGCGATTCCAGACCCGGCGGTCGATCCGGCTCCAGATGACCCGGGTCCGCGGGTGCCAGGCCCAGTACAGGTTGTACGCGAGCGCGCGGAGCCCCTCGAGCTGCGGAGGGAGGCGGAAGGAGGCGCCCGGAATCGTCGGGATGATGACGCGCGACGGCATTGGGGCGGATCATAGCGGCTCGCTGGACGCGAAGTGAACCGGTTTAGGCGCGGCCGATGCGGGCGCGGGCCGGTCGCCTCCACCTCGGTTCGCCATCGCTACGATGAGCGGATGCCGCTTCGCATCGCGATGATCGCCGCCGAGTGTGAGCCGTGGGCCAAGACCGGCGGGCTCGGCGACGTGGTCGACGCCCTCGCCCGCGCACTCGGGCACGTGCCGGATGCGACCGACGGCGAGGTCGAGGTCTTCCTGCCGCGCTATCGGTCCGTGCCCGTCCCCGCGGCGACCGCCGGATCGCGCGTCGTCCGCGTCCCGGACCCCCAGGCGCCCGACGGGATCACCGAGCTGACGATCGTCGACGTGGCCGCGAACGGCTATCGGCTGCGGCTCGTGGACCATCCGCCGGCGTTCGATCGCGACGGCATGTACGGGCCACCCGACGGCGGCGACTTCGCCGACAACGCCTGGCGCTATGGCCTGTTCTGCCGCGCCGCGCTCGAGACCCTCCGGACCGAGCCCGAGAATCCGGTCGACATCCTCCATCTCCACGACTGGCATACCGGCCCGGCGGCGATCCAGCGCGATGCCTGGCTGGCCGACGACCCGGTCCTCGGCCGGGCCGCGATCGTCATGACCCTCCACAACCTGGCGTACCACGGCTGGACCGGACGCGACCAGCTCGGACAGCTCGGGCTCGTGCCGGGCGGTGGCGTGCTCCCGGCGGGCGCCGACGGGGTCGACCTGATCCGCGAGGGCATCGTCCGGGCCGAGGTCGTCAACACCGTCTCGCCGGGGTTCGCCCGGGAGGCGCTCACGCCCGCGGGCGGGTTCGGGCTGTCGGACGCGCTCGCGGCCAAGGGCGATCGCTTCGTCGGGATCCTCAACGGGCTCGACACGGATCTCTGGGATCC
Organism: uncultured Chloroflexia bacterium; assembly: GCA_963746075.1. Classification (GTDB taxonomy): domain Bacteria; phylum Chloroflexota; class Limnocylindria; order Limnocylindrales; family CSP1-4; genus CF-46. Next base: position 233,835 of record CAVUZY010000003.1, on the reverse strand, counting down.
GGCCACCGATTCCGACATCGCGGCGCCCTACTCGGCCGAGGATCTGACGGGCAAGACCGCCTGTCGGGCGGATCTGCTCGAGCGGATCGGGTTCGATCCGGGCGACGACTCGGCCGTGCTCGGGATGATCGGCCGGCTCGATCCCCAGAAGGGGTTCGACCTCATCCACGATGCCGCCCCGCGACTCCTCGCCGCGGGGGCCCGGATCGTCGTCCAGGGCTCCGGCGATCCGCACCTCGCCGCCGGCCTGCGGTCGCTCGCGGCCGACCATCCCACGCAGGTTGCGCTGATCGAGCGGTTCGACCGGGCGATGGCCCGCCGGATCTACGCCGGGGTCGATCTCTTCCTGATGCCGTCGCGGTTCGAGCCGTGCGGGACCGGCCAGATGATCTCACTCCGCTACGGCACGCCGCCGGTCGTGCGCCGGACCGGCGGTCTCGCCGACAGCGTGATCGACGAGCGGATGCGGCTGGGGGAGGGCACCGGCTTCGCGTTCGACGCCGCCACGCCCGACGCGCTGGCCGAGGCCTGCGAGGCGGCGATGGCGATCCGCTCGGTGGGTGGAGCGCCGTGGGATGCCCTGGTCGCCCGCGGGATGGCCGTCGACTTCGACTGGGCACGCGGATCGGCGCCCGCCTACGCGACGCTGTACGAGCGGGCGCTGGCGATCCGCCGCGGCTGAGCGCCCCGTCGGCGCCGAGGGCGAGCGGCGCGAGCGCTGACGAGGTCAGGCGGCCCGGGCTCCCGGCGGCGCCACCAGCTCCATCACGACGGCCCCCGTCGCGTTGGCGACGACCGTCGGACCGGATTGTTCGACCAATTGGGTGACAGACGCGGTGGTCGTGTGGCCATGGAGCCAGACGGGCGGCGCCAGCCGGTCGAGCAGCCAGCGGTAGGCCGTGAATCCCACGTGATACGCGTCGGTCGCGTCGCCCACGCCGGCCGGCGGGACATGGCTGATGACGATCAGCGGCGTGCGCCACAGTCGGGCGGCGATCAGACGCCGAGCGATGCTGAGCGCCTGGCGCCACGCCTGCCACGGCCGGCGCCGATTGTCGGACGTGTCGACCCCGGGCCACTCGAGCCCGACGATCGAGATCCCGGCCAGCCGCTCGATCCGGCCCGCTTCGAGCCAGGCCGGCACCGGCAGCGGTCGGTCGTGCCACTGCCCACCGCGATCGTGGTTGCCCCGGACGTAGACGAGCGGCGTGTTGAAGGCGTCCGCCAGGAACTCGAGCCACTCCGGCTCGAGGTCGCCGCAGCCCAAAATCCCGTCGAGATGGCCGATCGCGTCGCGGTTCGCCGCGTGATGGAGGGCCGGCTCCGGCGCGTCCGAGGCGACCAGGAATCGGATCGGACGACCGTCGCGTTCGGCAAAGGCCGCGGCGTCCGGCCACTCGATCGTCAGGCGGCCGATCATCCGGGCTTGTCCGTCGCTCGCCGTCGGGCGGGGCGATTGACGGCGGCCCGCAGCTGGCGACTGTCCTCGCCCAGCGAGGCGAACGACTCGGCCGGATCGGAGCGCAGGTCCGGCGGGGGTGCCGCCGGGTCGACCAGCTCCGTGACGTCCGCATCGATTGACGCCTGGCCGCTGTACCTGGCCATCCCGACGCGGTTGTGGCCGTCGAGGACCCAGTAGCGGTCGTCGTAGCGCAGCACGTCGATCGGCGGCAGGATCGCGAGACTGTCGGAGGCGCGCCCGAGGCGCTGCCAGCGCGCCATCCAGTTGGTCGACCTGAACCGCTTCAGCGGAAGGAAGTCGCCGCCCCGCTGTTGGGCACCGCCGACGGCCGTGCCGGCGATGTCGTCGACGTCGATCGTCCGGACGCCCAATTCGCGTTGCGTCCGCCGGCGCGCGTCGGGGTGCTCGTCATACAGGTACGGCAACGGATGCGCGCCGAGGCGGCGGACGCGACGAACCCGGGCGCCCGGCCGCTCGTCGAAGCGTCGGGCGGTCGCTTCGACGGCCGCCCCGACCGCGGAGGAGGCGGCGCTGCCAACCGCCGACGCCGCGCTCCCGACGTAATCGGCGGCCTCGCCGAGCGCCGACGCGACCCGCTGGCCGGCGGTCCTCGGCGCCGAATCGTCTGGGCGTGCGGCTTCCACTCCACCGTCCGGCGCGTCCCTCTCCAGGCGCTCGTCCTCGCTCGTCATCGGCTCGTGCCCGCGAGCGCCTGCAACAGCGCGAGCGTCGTGGCCTCGGGACGGAGGCGCATCGGCGAGTGGGAACCGCCGGCGATCGTGATGACGTGATCGGCCCCGATCCGGGCAGCGAATGCGCCGGCCGCCTCGTCCGGCACCAGGCCGCCGCTGGCGGGCTCGCCCCGGATCAGCCAGGTGGGCACGTCCGCGGCAGCGGGATCGGCGAGCGCGCCGAGTCCGCCATCCCAGTCGCCGTTCTCGGTGAGGATCGCCCGGACCGCCGGCTCGTCGAACTGGGTGAGCGCCTCGGCCTTCGCGAGGACGTCGCCGAACGGCCAGGTCGGACCGATCCGGCCGATCGCGGCGACGGCTTCAGCGACGTCGTCGTAGTGGCGCTCGATCGGATCGTCGAGCATCGTCGCGATCGCCGCGAGCGGGATGGCCGGCGGGTCGAGCAGCACGAGGACCTCCGGCGCGAATCCGGTGGCCGGCAGCGCCGCAGCCGTCATGCCGCCCCAGCTGTGGCCGACGATGCTCGTGCCCGATCGGGCGAGACCGGCCGCCGCGAGGAACGCGGCGACGTCCGCGGCGTTGTCGTGGAACCGGTGGCGGCCCGTCCAGTGGCCGGTTCGACCGTGGCCCGCCTGGTCGACAGCGACGACCCGCCGGCCCAGGCCGACCGCGAGGCCCGGCCCGACCCGCCACCAGGTTCGCGACGACGTCGTCACGCCATGGATCAGCAGGACAGGCGGCGCCGTCGGATCGCCCCACGATCGGGTGGCCCACGGAATCCCGGCCGCGTCCACGCTGCCGTGCTCGGGCTCGGGCGGATCGTCGAGGGCGGCGGTCACTGCTCGCCCGAGGTCATCGCGGTCGACCGTGATCGGGGGCGCGAGGAGGTCGCTCGGGGCCGTCATGGGCCCGACCGTATCACGGCGCTCGGGCGGGTCGGGGCAGGGGCTAGAATCGGCGCCCAGTCCTGATCGCCGGAGGTCCCCATGGCCAACCAGTTCGTCGTCGAGCTGAAGAACGAACCCGGTGGCCTGGCGATCCTCGCCGAGGCCCTCGCCGAGCGCGGCATCGATCTCCGTGCGATCGGCGGTGGCGGCATCGGCGATACCGGCCACATCATCATGACGACGGCCGACGACGACGGCGCCCGAGCGGTCCTCGAAGCCGGCAACTACACCTTCATCGAGGGCGATTCGATCCTGACGGAGGTCGACGATCGGCCGGGCGGCATGGCCCGCCTGGCACGCCAGCTGGCCGATGCCGGCGTGAACATCTACGGCCATCTCTTCCTCGGACGGTGGGGCGATCGGGCGATGTTCGCGTTCGTCGTGGACGATCCGGACAAGGCCCGCCCGATCCTCGAGCGCAAGGCCTGATCGAGCACGCTCGTCCGTACTGAGCCCGATGGGCTACCGTGAGGTCGTGGACGCAACCTCCGACCCGAGCCTGACCGCCAGCGCCGCGGACCAGGCCGAGCCCATCGAGACGATCGCCGCCGCGTGGCTGGCCTCCGAGGAACAGCTCGCCGGCGGGAGCGGCAACCCCGCCCAGAGTGAGATCAATGCCCGGGCCCTCAGCGCCCGCTACGACGACGCCATCCGGGCCGCGACCCGTGAGGACCTCCGGCTCGCGTGGGAGGCGGCGCGCAAGATCCAGGGCGAGCAGGAGATGGGCTCTGAGGCGTGGGCCAGCGCCCGTCGCCTGTCCGAGCTCCTGCGGGGCGAGTACCAGGCGGCGGCCGCTCTCGAGTCCAGCGGGGACCCGGCCGAAGGCTGACATCCGCCCGATTCGCCTGCGACCGTGGTAGCGTTTCGACGCGCCAACCCGGGCGGGAGTAGCTCAGTTGGCAGAGCGGCAGCCTTCCAAGCTGCATGTCGCGAGTTCGAACCTCGTCTCCCGCTCCACCATTCTTCTCTGGAGTGCGGGTCTCGGCGGCCGACCCTATCCGCTCCCCTTTGAGCTGAGTTGGATCACGTCCGTCTCGATCAGTGCCCGAGACCGGATCATCGACTCGGTGGTTGTCCGGTACTTCCTGAAGTGGGGCGACGCGAGGTGCGCGGTGTAGGCCGCTTCGCTCGCGTAGATCTCGAAGAACCGGAGGCGAGACGGGGCGTCCTTCTCGGCGACGGCAAAGAGCGCCAGCACGCCGGCCTCCAGCCGCAGCGACTCGTCCATCGCTTCTGTGACCGCGGCAATGAACGCATCCCGCTGCGCGGGGTCCACCTCGATGTCGGCTAGGCGCACGAATCGTGTCTCGCTCATGTCCGCAGCCTAAACCGCGCGCCCGCGCGACACTTCGTCCTGGTGCGGCGCCGTGTCGTTCCGGACCGTCGAGGTCGGCCTGCCGACCTCGGTGAGCCCCGGGTACCGTGGCGGCGACATGTCAAGCGCTCCACCCGGACGCCCCACCGACCCTCGTGCCGCCGTCGCCGAGATGGCGACCGTCCTTCGCCGTGCCATCGCCCGTGTCGTTCCGCTCGAGCCCGGGCTCGCCGCCGCCGCCGAAGAGCTGTCGTCAAGCTACCGAACGGGTGGGGCCGTGGCTTCCGGCCAAGCACCCGTCCGCGATCCGCGCACCGCCGCCGCCTACGCCGCGACCCGGATGCCCGCGACGTTCGCCGCGGCCGGGCGAGCCCTGGTCGAGGCCGCGGCGAGCCTGCCGGCCTTCGCGCCGCGGCGGCTGCTCGACGTCGGCGCAGGCACGGGCGCCGCCGCGTGGGCCGCGGTCGCCGTCTGGCCGTCGATCGACGACCTGGTGTCGATCGACCGCGAGCCGGCCGCGATCGAGCTCGGACGACGTCTCGCGGCGGCGTCCGGCGTCGGATCCCTGGCCGCGGCCGACTGGCGGACGGCGACGCTGACGAAGGCCGACTTCGGCGAGGCGGATCTCGTGACCGCGGCGTACGTGCTCGGCGAGCTCTCCGAGCGCGACCAGACGTCCCTGGTCGAGCGTCTCTGGGCGGTGACCCGCGGCGCGCTCGTCCTCGTGGAGCCGGGGAGTCCGGCCGGGTACCGCCGGATCCTGGCTGCTCGGTCCGAGCTGATCGCGGGCGGAGCGGCCATGGCGGCGCCGTGCCCGGGCGAGCGGCCGTGTCCGATCGCCGGCGACGACTGGTGTCACTTCCTCGTCCGCGTCGAGCGCAGCGTCCTGCATCGTCGGGCGAAGTCGGCGGCTCGGTCCTGGGAGGACGAGCCGATCTCCTACGTCGTTGCCACGAGGCTGCCGGCCGAGCCTGCGGCGCGGGCCGTGCTCGGCCGGCCCCGCTCTCGTCCCGGCCGGGTCGAGCTGCGAATCTGCGCCGCGGATGGCCGGATCCACCGCGAGGTCGTCAGCCGTCGCGAGGGGCCTCGCTATCGGGCGGCACGGGACGTGGCCTGGGGCGACCGGATCCCGGCCGTCATCGCCGAGGGACTGGCCGAGGGACTGGCCGGGGGAACGGCCGACGGAACGGCGACCGACGGCGATTTGGAGCCGCCTCTTCCGGACTGAGCGATCTCGACCGGAGTCGCCCGCCCGCCCATTGGTCCATTCGGGTGATGCCACCACCGGACCAATCGACGGTGCGCGGAGCGCACCGAGGACCCGATCGGGTTGTGTCGGGTCGAGTCACGGGGATGGCACCGTTGTGTCCCGCACCCTCCAGGACACCTGGAGCCTCCTGCCTCGACTGAAGAAGGGCGACAGACCGCATGAAGCTGTTCGGATCCGCCAAGACCCGACCGACTGGCCGGACCTCCGGCGCGAACCCGGGCCGACCGGCGCAACCGGCGGCCAGCGATCCGGTCTGCCTCCAGTGCGGGATGATCGCCGCCGGCGTCGACGTCTCGTTCTGCCGGCGCTGTGGCCTGCCGATCGGCGCTGCGCCGCGGGCCGAGGTCGCCCTGCCGAGCTGCCCGACCTGCTACGCCAGCGTCGACGACGACGGCCGTCTCCCGTCGTATCGCCAGCGTGGCGTCCGGATCGACCTCGTGACCCACATGTTCGAGCACGAGCAGTACCCGGTCGGTGACGACGACTACCTGGAATCGCTCCGGGCCGGCGACCTGATCCGGATCGGCCAGTGGCAGGCACCGTACGACCTGGTCCGGCGGTACCTCGTGACCGGCGCGATCGACGGCGGTCGGCGGCGCTCGTTCCAGCACTCGGCGATCGTGATGGCGATGTCCCAGCTCAAGCGCTGGGGCCCCGAGGCCGAGATCTTCGGCGACCAGGAGGAATGGCGCGCCGCTCGGCAGGCCGTGACCGATCTGATGGAGCGCTATCAGTTACGGACGGCGCCGCGCGGGTAGCCGATCAGCAGGGGACCGAGGGGGCCACGAGCGGCGCGCCCGGCGGGTACCCTGACCTCGTGAGCTTGATCTCGACCGACGGCCTGACCAAGCGCTATCCCGGGGGAATCACGGCACTCGACGGGCTGACCGTCACGATCGAGCCCGGGATCGTCGGCCTCGTCGGGTCGAACGGGGCCGGCAAGAGCACGCTCCTCAAGATCCTGCTCGGGCTGCTCGAGCCGACAGCGGGCTCGGCGACGATCTTCGATCTGGACGTGGCCACCCGGGGCATCGCGATCCGCGAGCTCGTCGGCTACATGCCGGAGCACGACTGCCTCCCACCCGACATGACCGCGACCGACGTGGTCTCGCATCTCGCCCTGATCTCCGGCCTGCCCCGGGCAGCGGCCCGTGAGCGTACGGCCGAGGTCCTCCGCCATGTCGGGCTGTACGAGGAGCGCTACCGCGCGATCGGCGGCTACTCGACCGGGATGAAGCAACGGGTCAAGCTCGCCCAGGCGCTCGTCCACGATCCGCGCCTGCTCCTGCTCGACGAGCCCACGAACGGACTGGATCCCGCGGGCCGGGACGAGATGCTCGAGCTGATCCGGCGAACGGGAACCGAGTTCGGGATCGCGGTGATCGTCGCGTCGCATCTGCTCGGTGAGATCGAGCGGGTGTGCGACCACCTCGTCGCGATCGAGGGCGGCCGGCTCCTCCGATCGGCGCCGCTCGGGTCCTTCACGGAGCGGACCGGAACGCTGGCGGTCGAAGTCGAGGACGGCCGCGAGACGCTCGTCGAGCGCCTGACCGCGCGGGGCCTGCGGGTCGTCGTCGACGGGCCGGCAATCCTCGTCGACCTCGTCGACGAGGCGCCCTACGACATCGTCCGCGACACCGTCGTCGAGCTCGGCCTGGCGCTCGTCCGGATGGAGCAGCGCCGCCATCGGCTCGAGGACCTGTTCCGCGACGATCCGGCGGCCGCGCGACGCGGCCGCCGCCGCGAGCCCGACATCGCCGACGGGTCGATCGATGAGCGCCAACCGCCGGTGACCCGCGCCGGCAGCATCTACGACCTCGGGTACCGCCGTTACGAGGGCCCGCGCCTCGGGCGGGCGCATGCGATCCGCTCGCTGATCGCCCACAGCTTCCGGACGACCTACGGGCTCGGGCGAAGCGGGCGGGCGAAGGCCGCGCCGATCATCTTCGGGGCGATGGCGATCCTGCCGGCGGTGATCATCGTCGGCGGCCTGACGATCGCGGCCCGCTTCGGGTTCGACCGCCAGCTCGACGAGTCCGAGCTCATCGGGTTCAACAACTACTACAGCTCGGTCACCGCGATCGTGGTGCTGTTCTGCGCGGCCCAGGCGCCGGAGCTGTTCGGCCGCGACCAGCGCCACGGCGTGCTGGCGCTGTACTTCGCCCGCGCCCTGCGCCGGTCGGATTACGCCCTCGGCCGGCTCATCGGGTTCATCCTCGCCCTGTTCGTCCTCGTCCTGATCCCGATGGTGATCCTGTTCCTCGGCCGGGTGCTGCTCTCGACCGATGTCGGCCAGGCGTTCGGGGCCAACGTGCCGAACGTTCCGCCGGTGCTCGCCCAGGGGATCACGCTCGCCGCGCTGTACGGCGGCCTGTCGATGGCGATCTCGGCGTACTCGCCGCGGCGGGCCTACGCGACCGCCGCGATCATCGCCCTGTTCGTCCTGCCCGGGCTCATCGCCGGGATCGTGATCTCGATCGGATCGAGCGCGATCGGGACGTGGCTCGTCCTGGCCAGCCCGAACACGATCATCGACGGGACGAACGCCCTGTACTTCACCCGTTCGCTCGGCGAGGAGTACTTCTTCGTCGACATCCCCGGCTGGGCGTTCCTGCTGGCCGCGGTCGTCGAGATCGCGATCGTCGTCGTCGTGATCCTGCGGCGCTTCGCCCGGATCACGATATGAGCGAGCCGGTCGTCGCCGCCGCCGACCTCCAGGATCGCCGGCCCGTCGCCCTTCGTCGAGATCGACACCTCCCAGCCGATCGTCCTCGACCGGGTGTCGCGCTGGTACGGCAACGTCGTCGCCGTCAACGACATCACGTTCGCCCTCGGCTCGGGGATCACCGGGCTCCTCGGACCGAACGGCGCCGGCAAGTCCACCCTGCTCCACATGCTCGCCGGCCTCCTCAAGCCGTCGTCGGGTCGGGTGCTGATCGCCGGCCGGCCGGCGTGGCGCGAGCCGTCGATCTATCGCGAGGTCGGGCTCGTCCCGGAGCGCGAGGCCGTCCACCCGTTCCTGACCGGCCGCCAGTTCGTCCACCTCGCGGCCCGGCTCCAGGGGTTGCCCGACCCCGCCGCGGCCACACAGCGAGCCATCGCCACGGTCGATCTCGCGGCGGCGGCCGACCGGGCCGTCGGGACCTATTCGAAAGGGATGCGGCAACGGGTGAAGATTGCCGCCGCGCTCGTCCACGACCCGACATCCTGCTCCTCGACGAGCCGTTCAACGGGATGGACCCCCGCCAGCGCCTCCACATGATGGATCTCCTCCGGTCCATGGCCGCTGCCGGCCGGACGATCCTGTTCAGCTCGCACATCCTCGAGGAGGTCGAGCGCCTGGCCGATGGGATCCTCGTCATCTACGCCGGACGGCTCGCCGCGGCCGGCGACTTCCGGGAGATCCGGCGCCTGATGACCGACCGGCCGCACACGTTTCGCGTCCGCTCGTCCGACGATCGCCGGCTCGCCTCGGCGTTCCTCACGGAGCCCGCGGTCTTCGGCGCGGAGTTGCGCGACGATCGGCTCGCGATCCAGGTCTCGGAGTACTCGGGATTCACCCGGATCGTTGCGCGCGTTGCCCGCGACGCCGGCGTGCGCCTGTTCGAGGTCGCTCCGACCGACGACTCGCTCGAGAGCGTCTTCGAATACCTCGTGACCCGCCGATGAGCTCGGTCCAGGTGGTCCTGACGATCGCCGGCGTCACCGCCCGGGCGCTGCTCGGCCGGCGCCGGACCCTGCTGATGCTCCTGCTCGCCGGAGCGCCGGTCCTCCTCGGGTTCCTCGTCCGGCTCGGCGGGACGCGGACGAACGCCCTGGTCCCGTCGCTCGACGGTCTCGTGGTGTCGAGCGTCCTGCCGCTCGTCGCGCTCGTGTTCGGAACGGCGGCGCTCGGCTCGGAGCTCGACGACGGGACGGCCGTCCACGTCCTGACCAAGCCGATCCCGCGCTGGACGATCGTCGTGCCGAAGGTCGTCGTCGCCGGCGGGCTGACCGCGGCCATGCTGTTCCCGGCGACGATCCTGTGCGGAGTCCTGATCGGCGGGACGGCTGGCCGCCAGCTCGGCATCACGTTCGCCTTCGCGATCGCGGTCCTGATCGGGTCATTCGTCTACAGCGCGATCTTCGTCGCCCTCAGCGCCGCGACGAGCCGCGGGCTGGTGATCGGCCTGGCCTATTCGCTGCTCTGGGAGGGCCTGCTGTCGGGCGCGCTCAAGGGCACCCAGCTGTTCAGCGTCCGCGAGTACATCCGTGGCATGGCCTCGGTGCTGGCGCCGGAGGGCACGGTCGAATTGGTCGTCGGCGTGAACGGGTTCATCTTCGCGGTGGTCGCGCTGCTCGTCGTGACGACGCTTGCCTCGTGGCGGCTGGCGCGCTACGAGATCCGCGCCGCCGAGTAGCGGGCTCGGACCTGCGCGGCCCGCCACTTCTGCCACCTGGAGCGCACCGTCCCAGGACCATCGTGCCGTTTCCGACCGCGCGCAGACGCGCCACGATGCGGCCACGATGCCAGTCGACCTGATCGCCTTCACCGCCGATCGCCGGATCCACGGCTCGATCCCGCTCGCCGACGACCGCCTCAGCGACATGCTGAACTCCGTGCCACGGGTCGTGATCCGGGGCGCCGTGATCGAGGACCTGGTGTCCGGCGAGCCGCCCCAGACGGCCGATCTGACCCTGTCCGTCGGATCGATCGTGGCCGTCCTCGTGACCGGCCGGCGCGGGATCGACGCGCGCCGACGCAAGACCGAGGTCCATCGGGCGAAGATCGGCCTGAGCCGGTTCGTCGTGTCCGGCTGGCTGCACCTCCCGAGCGGGCCCGCGGAGCACCTTGGGTCCGGCGACCCAGCCCTGGTCCTCGCCGGCCGCGACATCCTCGTCCCCGTGACGGACGCGAAGATCACCTACGACAAGGCCGACGATCCGACGACCGAGCAGTCCGAGACGATCCTCGTGAACCGCGCCCTCGCCACCTGGATCGATCTCGACGACGCCGCCGGCGGCGACGATGGCAGTCTCGTCGTCGAGAAGGTCTATCACGCCGCGATGGTGAAGGACTTCACCCGGGCGACCTGACCTCGCGAGACGCGGCCGCGGCGAGATTCAGTCGCCGCTCGGCACGCCCATGACGCTGAAGCCACCGTCGACGTAGATCACCTCGCCGGTCACGGCCGACGACAGGTCCGACGCGAGGTAGAGGGCCGTCTTCCCGACGTCCTCGGGGGTGATGTTCGCCCGGAGCGGGGCGACGTCGACGAAGCCGCGGTACATCCCCTTGAACCCGCCGATTCCCGCCGCCGCCAGGGTCCGGATCGGGCCGGCGCTGATCGCGTTCACACGGATTCCGTCCGGTCCGAGGTCGGCCGCCAGGTAGCGAACCGACGCCTCGAGCGCGGCCTTCGCGACGCCCATCACGTTGTAGTTCGCGACGACCTTCTCGGCGCCGTAGTAGGTCAGGGTCAACACCGACGATCCGCGCCGGAGCTGGGGGAGCGCCGCCCGCGTGATCGCGACGAGGGAGTAGGCGGAGACGTCATGGGCGAGCGCGAACCCGTCGCGCGACGTGTCGACGAACCGGCCGGTCAGGTCCTCGCGCTTGGCGAAGGCCAGGGCGTGGACGAGGATGTCGAGCCCGTCGTGAGTCTCGGCCCAGCGCGCGAAGACCCGCGCGATGTCGGCGTCGACCTGGACGTCGCACGGCTCGACGAAGGTCGACCCGATCGAGTCGGCGAGCGGCTTGACCCGCTTCTCGATCAGCGACTCGATCGACGAGAAGCCGACCTCCGCGCCCGCGTCGTGGAGCGCCTGGGCGATCCCCCACGCGATCGAGTGGTCGTTGGCGACGCCGAAGATCAGCGCCGTCTTCCCGTCGAGAAGTCCCATGCCTGCCCTCCGCTGGTCGCCGATCCGCGGCGCCTCCCGGGAGGATACGCGGCGCCGGACGCCGGGCGAACGTCCTACTGCGGCTGGGTCACCCGGATGTCATCGAGCGCGGCCTCGACGATCCCGTTCGCGCCGGCATCGGTCGCCGAGAACCGTAGCCGGATCGTCCTGCCCGCGAACCCCGACAGGTCGATCGACCCGAGCTTCCAGCTCGCATTGCGCTGGATCGCCTGGCCGTGGACGACGAACACGCTCAACGCGGTCGCGGCGCCGACGTCGAGGACCTCGACCCGGAGCTCGTCGGCCCCGGTCGCGGTCGTGTCGTGGGCGAACGTGTAGCGGAACTGGAGCTTCTGACCGGCGCTCGACGGAAGGTCGATCGTCGGCGAGGTCACCGACGTCCGGCCGCCGTCGAGATCGTTGGCCGAGGCCGACGACCCGGCCGCGGTCCCGGTCACGAACCCGGACCGCCCGGAGGTCACGCCGCTGGCCTGCTTCCGCCCAGCCGACGTCGACGTCGGCTGGGGGGCGCCGCGCCACCAGGCGCCGGCCGTCGCCGTGTCGGTGCCGTCGGCGTCGACGGTCCAGCCCCGCCGCACCTCGAGGTCGTCGTCGAACGCGCCGCAGCGCGCGATCCGAGTGGCGGCGCCGAGCACGGCCAGCGGGCAGGCGGCCCGCTCGATCAAGGACAGGACTGCCTCGCGGTTGCGCCACGTCTCGGGGTGGATCAGCGAATCGTCCGGGTAGTCAACGACCGACATCTCGAACGTGTACGTGAAGATCCGGTACATGCCGTACTCGTAGTCGCGGGTCGTGCCCGACGAGATGTAGAGATCGCTCGCCTGCTCGGGCTTGTAGCCGTTCGTCGCGGCCATGGCCTTGCCGATGGCGGCCAAGGCGCGGTGGTCGTCGACGGTCATGTCCGACGGGATGTCGGTGTACGTGTAGCCGTACGGCCACATCACGAGCCGGCCGGCCTCATGGAACGTGATCCCGGTCCGGATCTGCTGCCGGCCGTTCACGACCCGCGACGCGAGGAAGTCGCGGACGTTGCGTGCCTCTGGCGTGGAGAACGCGAAAGGCCCGCGATAGGTGATCGCCAGCGGGTTCGCCGAGGTCCGGCCGCCGCCGCCCCACATGTAGCCGTAGTTCCGGTTGATGTCGGTCCCGATCGCGCTCGTCCCGGCGTTCGGCTGGCGGTTCTTGCGCCAGTAGTGGAACTTGCCGTTGGCGATGTCGTACTCGGCGCCGTCGGGGTTGACGGCCAGGATGATCCAGACCTCGCGGTTGTTCACGATGTTCCGGATCCGGGTGTACTGGCCGTACCCGTCCGTGAGCCAGTGCATGATCTTGATCGTCATCTCGAGGCCCATGTGCTCGTCGGCATGGGTCAGGCCGTCGAACAGCACCTCGGGCTCGTTCTCGTCGACCGCGACGTTGTCGCTGATCTTGACGGCCCAGATCGTGCGGCCCTGGTAGCTCGTGCCGATCGCGACCTTGCGCGCGATCGTCGGATGTGCGGCGACGACGGCGTTGACGTCGGCCACCATCTCGGCATACGTGTGGTAGCCGGTCTTGCCGGCCGGGAAGTCGGCCGCGGCCGCTGTGGCCGGAGCCGCGGCAGCGAGCGGCAGGAGGATGGCCAGGCCGAGGAGGCCGGCACCGAGACGAGCGCGCAGGGTTCGGGACATGGCGTCAGGATGCCCTCCGGGTCCCGGCCGCGGCAACCCACCGATCGGTCGTGCGGTGGACGGGACCACCGGCGGCAGGTCGTGGTCCGGGCCGCGCTAGACTGCTCGCAACCTTCCGCCGACCCTTCCGCTCCTCGAGGTTCCCGACCGATGACGACCGAGTCGCAGCCGCGTCTCAAGATCACGTACGCCACCCTCCGCGCCGACAACGAGCAGCTCCACCGCGAGTACGAGGCCGGCCTCGCCGAGGCGAAGACCCTCCTCGACGGCCATCACCGGAACGTCGTCGACGGCAAGGAGCGCGACGGCCAGGGTGAGTTCACCGTCCACAGCCCGATCGACCGCGACATCGTCCTCGGCCACTTCGCGACCGGCACCCGCCAGGACGTCAAGGACGCAATCGCCGCCGCCCGCCGCGCCCAGCCGGCCTGGTTCGCGCTCGGCTGGGAGAAGCGGATCGAGATCATGAAGCGCGCCGCCGAGCTGATCAGCGAGCGCCAGTACGTCTATGGCGGCCTGATGGCGATCGAGGTTGGCAAGACCCGGATCGAGGCGCTCGGCGAGGTCGAGGAAGCCGCCGACCTGATTCGCTACTACGCCCAGACCGCCGAGGACAACCAGTTCTACGAGCACCCGATGGACAGCCTCGGTGACGCCGCCGTCCACACGAAGTCGATCCTCCGGCCGCACGGCGTATTCGCCGTCATCAGCCCGTTCAACTTCCCGATGGCCCTGTCGTGCGGCCCGTCGGCCGGGGCGATGCTGGCCGGCAACACGGTCGTCTTCAAGCCGAGCTCGGCGGCCCCGATGTCGGCCGTCAAGCTGCTCGAGGCGTACCGCGACGCCGGCGTCCCGGACGGCGTGATCAACCTCGTCATGGGCCCGGGCGAGACGGTCGGCGCCGAGCTCCGCGAGAACCCCGACGTCGACGGGATCGTCTTCACCGGGTCCTACGAGGTCGGGATGGACCTCTTCCGGACCTTCTCGGCCCGCTACCCCAAGCCGACGATCGTCGAGATGGGTGGCAAGAACCCCGCGATCGTGTCGCGCCACGCCGACCTCGACGAGGCGGCCGAGGGGATCATGCGGTCGGCGTTCGGGTTCGGCGGCCAGAAGTGCTCGGCGAACAGCCGGGTCTACGTCGAGAAGCCGGTCCACGACGAGCTCATCCGGCTCCTGGTCGAGAAGACCGAGGCGATCACGATCGGCGATCCGCTCGTGCGGGAGAACTGGCTCGGACCGGTGATCGACCAGAAGGCGGTCGACCGCCACCAGGCCGCGACGGGCGAGGCGCGTCGCGACGGGCGGGTCTTCACGGGCGGGGAGCATCTGGCCGATCGCGGGATGGATCGCGGGTTCTACGTCGAGCCGACGGTCGTCGGTGACCTGCCCAAGGACCACCGCCTCTTCCGCGACGAGCTGTTCGCGCCGTTCACGGCCGTTGCCGCGGTCGACTCGTTCGACGAGGCGATCCAGCTGGCGAATGAGTCCGTGTACGGGCTGACGGCCGGCGTCTACAGCGAGGATCAGGACGAGGTCCAGCGATTCCTCGACACGACCCAGGCGGGCGTTCTCTACGTCAACCGCCGGGCCGGCGCCACGACCGGGGCATGGCCGGGCGTGCAGGCGTTCGGCGGCTGGAAGGGCTCCGGCTCGACCGGCAAGTCCGGTTTGTCGATGTACTACGTCGCCCAGTTCCTGCGGGAGCAGAGCCACACGGTCGTCGACTAGGGTCGCGGGCGGGCGGTCACGGCGCCGTCCGCGGCTGGCGGGGCGCCGTCGGCGGCGGAACCGGTCCGTCGCGCGGCCACCAAGCCGGACAGACGTGCGCCCGGCGCCCATCTGGCGCGAACGGTGCCGGTTCGGCCGAATCGCGTGCACCACCTGCACCGTTGGCCAGCCCGGTGCGCCAGGCAGCTCGTTCTTGCCGGATCAGACGGAGCAGCGGCCCCCTGGCCCCGGAACCGGCGTCCGGACCACGGTGTAGTCGTGTCACACGATCCATCGCGGAGGACGAACCATGCGTGCAATCCGTGTCCTGGCAGCCCTCGGGCTGATCCTCGGCTCATTCGCCTTCGCGACGCCCGTCGCCGCCGGCGACCCCTGCTATCACGGCTTCGACCTGCCGGCGCTCAGCGAAGGCGATGAGGGCCAGATCAAGATGATGCCGTGTGCCTTCGCGCCGGCGGTCGTCCGGGTCGCCCCGGGCACGACTGTCGAGTGGTTCAACGACCTGGAGACCCACCTCCTGACGGGCGCCAACCAGGAATGGGGCTTCCGCGACGCCGAGATCGGGCCGCGCGAGGAGGTTGCCTTCCGCTTCGACCGGCCGGGCACCTACCCGTACGCCTGCGCGATCCACCGCGGGATGTCGGGCGTGATCGTCGTCGGCGACGGGATCGTCAAGCAGGCGGCAGCCGGCAGCGGTCCGGCGGTCGTGACGGTCAAGGCGCCCGCCTCGGCGAAGGCATCAGCCGAGCCATCTGAGGCGCCGGCGGCCGTCGTCCCTCCCGCCGCGCCATTGGCGACGACCGCCGCGGCCGCCCCGGTCGTGCCTGCAGCCGCGACGGAACCGGCCGCGACCGAGCGTCCGGGGATCGCCCCGCTGGCGGCCCTTGCCGTCGTCGCGCTCATCGTCGTGACGATCCTGGCGGTCCGCCTCGCGGCCGCCCGACGGACCCGGCCTGGGGTCCCGCTCGAGGGCTGATCGGAGCGCCACCTCGCCGCACGGGTCGGGCTCCAGACGAGCCCGACGCCTCTGCTATGCTCCGGCCGAATATCCACTCTGCATACTTCGTATGCGTTCGGCTGACTTCAGAGGTGGCCCGTGTCGTCCGTCCAGAACCGTCTCGCCGGCGATCGGCCCGTGCCCGATCTCGTCACCGAGGTGCCCGGCCCGAAGGCCCGCGCCCACGTGGCCTACGACGAGACCTGGACGTCGCCGAGCCTGCCGCGGGCGTATCCCATCGTTCCCGTCCGCGGCGACGGCCTGACCGTCGAGGACATCGACGGCAACCTCTTCCTCGACTTCGCCGCCGGAATCGCCGTCACCTCCACCGGGCACGCCCATCCCCAGGTGGTCGCGGCGATCAAGGAGCAGGCCGGCTCCCTGATCCACTTCAGCGCCAGCGACTTCTACCTCCCGATCTACGCCGAGACCTGCCAGCGGATCGCCGAGCTGACGCCCATCGCCGGCGGTCGAGCGCGGACGTATCTCGGCAACTCGGGCGCGGAGGTCGTCGAGGCCTCGATCAAGCTCGCCCGGTACGCGACGCATCGGCCGTACGTGGTCGCCTTCCTCGGCGCGTTCCACGGCCGGACGTACGGCGCGGTGTCCCTGACCGCCTCGAAGGCCAAGTACCACGCCGGGTTCGGGCCGCTGCTGCCGGGGGTCTTCCACGCTCCATTTGGCAAGGTCGCCGACCTCTCGTGGTTCGACGATGTCCTGTTCGACAAGCTCGCCCCGGCCAGCGAGGTCGCGGCGATCATCGTCGAGCCGATCCAGGGCGAGGGCGGCTACATCGTTCCCGAGGATGGCTTCCTCGAGGGACTTCGCGAGATCTGCGACCGTCACGGGATCCTGCTCATCGCCGACGAGATCCAGTCGGGCGCCGGCCGGACCGGCTCCATGTGGGCAATCGAGCAGTGGGGCGTCAAGCCCGACATCCTGCTCACGGCGAAGGGGATTGCGAGCGGGATGCCGCTCGGGGCGATGGTCGCCCGGGCCGATCTGCTCGAGGCGTGGGGCGTCGGCGCCCACGGCTCCACGTACGGCGGCAATCCGGTCGCGTGCGCGGCGGCCCTGGCCACCATCGATCTGCTCCAGGGCGGCCTGATCGACAACGCGGCGGCCCGTGGCCGGCAGGCTGTAGCAGGGCTGGCGCCGCTCCACGATCGATACCCGTCCCTCGTTCGCGACGTCCGCGGCCGAGGCCTGATGCTCGGTGTCGAGTTCGACACGGCAGAGCACGCCGAAGCGGTCCAGTGGGCCGCCTTCCAGCGCGGCCTCCTCGTCCTCGAGTGCGGCAAGTCGTCGGTCCGGATGTCGCCTGCGCTGACGGTCAGCGAGGCCGAGATGACGACCGCGCTGCGGATCTTCGGCGAGTCCGTCGCCGCGGTCGCCGGAGAGTCCGCCGAGCAGCCGATCCTGCGCGAGCCCGAGGCCGCCCACGCGGCCAGCGGGGTCGAAGCCGCGGGTTAGCCGCCTCCGATCGGCCGCCCCACGCGCTGGCGATCAGGCAGTCGCAGCCCGCAGGTCCGACGTCCACAGGCGTCGAGCGAGGATCGCCAATCCGAGCAGGATCGCGATGCCCATGATCGGGCTGCCGGCCTGTTTGAGGTTCGACGAGTCCACGATCAGGCCGATGACGAACACGACCATCCCGGCGTTGACGCCGGCGAACACGAGGTGGCGGAGCCAGGCGGCCTCGGCCGGCCGATCCTCGGTCAGGGCATAGATCAGCCCGAACAGGGCGTTCGTGATGACGCCGATGAAGACGCTGTGGTCGAAGGCCAGCAAGAGGCCCGCCGGCGGCGCCGCGTTCGGGTCGCTCGAGCTCGCCACCGTGGCGATGACGACGATCAGGATCGCCATCGAGAACGGGATCACGAGGGCGGCGAACGCGATGTGCCGGCGGCCGTCGGCGGCCATCCACGGGGCCCGCAGTGCCGCGGGCCAGATCCGCTTCATGAAGATCCCGACGGCGACGAGCTCGCACAGGATGTTCAGGCCGCCGGCGACCTTCAGGTCGATCGAGAAGAGGAGTGCCGCGGCCAGGATGACGCCGCCGAGGAACAGGGCGCCGATCTGGACCAGCCCCGACCGCGGAATCCCACGCGTCCCGAGCAGGCGCCACTCGACGAGGCCCATCGCGGCGAGCATCAGGTAGCTTGTCGTCATCGTCGCCGCGTGGGCGCCGATTCCGTCGCCCGGCAGGAGGGTCGTGCTCGTGGCGAACGCGACCTGGAGGACGACGCCGAGGAGCGCGCCGTAGGCGAAGGTGGTCAGGGCCAGGGCGACGGCATACGCCGGGAAGCTGCCATCCGCCCGGGCGGCGCGCCAGGCCCAGACGAAGACGAAGACGATCACGACGAGGAGCGGCGTGCCGGTGACCGCCCGCAACACGATGTTGCCCGAGTAGAACGCGGCGACATAGATCGGCACGAAGAGGACGAGCGCCCAGGCCAGCCGCCGGTCGCCGCTCCGGGTCAGCCACATGGCGGCGGCGATGACCCCGAGCGAGATCCATCCGACTGTGCCCGAGTGGACGTGGGTGAGTAGCTGGTCACGGCTGAAGGTGATCAGGTCGAGGCCGTTGAGGATGCCGATGACGACCGTGACGATGAACACGGCCATCGCCGTCAGGAACAGGGCGCGCACGAGCTGCGGCCAGCCGGCCGTCGACGCGAGCGAGGACATCTGGACCTCCCTGGTGCTCCCTCCGCGCCCGTTCGCGTGGCGGGCGGCGCGGCGCCCCTCGGCGTTGCGCGTGATGCATCGTACAAAGGGCGTCCATGGCGCTGCTCGATCGCCCGACCGCGCGTCACCGATACTGGATGGGTGCACCCGTTCCCCCGTGACCCAACCTGCCGCGTGCGATGACGGCTTCGAAGGTCGCCTCGATGGCCGACGCGGTGCGCGAGGTCGTCCGCGACGGTGACACGGTGGCGATCGAGGGCTTCACCCACCTCATCTCGTTTGCGGCCGGCCACGAGATCATCCGCCAGGGCAAGCGCGACCTGACGCTCGCCCGGATGACGCCCGACGTGATCTACGACCAGATGATCGCCGCCGGGGTCGCCCGCAAGCTCGTCTTCTCGTGGCTCGGCAATCCGGGGGTGGGCGGCCTCAACGCGATCCGGCGGCGGATCGAGGCGAACCCGCCGGAGCTCGAGATCGAGGAGTACAGCCACTTCGGGATGGTCGCCCGCTACACGGCCGGGGCGGCCCGCCTGCCGTTCTTCCCGCTCCGCTCGTATTTCGAGACGGACCTGCCGAAGGCGAACCCGCTGATCCGCCAGGTCGAATTGCCGTACGGCGACGGCGCCGTGTACGCCGTCCCGCCGCTCCGACCCGACGTCTCGATCGTCCATGCCCAGCGTGCGTCGGCCGGCGGCGACACCCAGGTCTGGGGCCTGCTCGGCTGCCAGAAGGAAGCGGCGTTTGCGGCCGAGCGGGTGATCGTCGTGGTCGAGGAGATCGTCGACGAGGCGGTGATCCGGGCCGATCCGAATCGGACGATCATCCCCGGCCTGATCGTGGACGCCGTGGTCCACGAGCCGTGGGGCGCCCACCCGTCGTATGTCCAGGGTGCGTACGACCGCGACAATCGCTTCTACCTCGACTGGGACCCGATCTCGCGCGACGAGGACGCCACCCAGGCGTGGCTGGCCGAGTGGGTCCACGGCGTGGCCGGTCGCAGCGAGTACGTCGAGAAGCTCGGGGCTGAGCGGGTGGCGTCCCTCAAGCCGGGCTCCGCGCCGTCCGGGTCGGTCGACTACGGCGACTACCGCTGATGGCGACCGTCCGGTATCTCGTCAGCGACGTCGAGCGCGCCGAGGCGTTCTACGTGGAGCAGCTCGGGTTCATCGTCGAGCAGGAGATGCTGCCGGCGTTCGCCCGGATCCGGCGCGACGACCTGACCCTCTGGCTGGCCGGCCCGACATCGTCGGCGGCCCGCCCGATGCCGGATGGCCGGATGCCGGAGCCCGGCGGCTGGAACCGGTTCGTGATCGAGGTCGACGATTTGGCGTCGGTGATCGAGAGCCTTGGCGCGGCGGGGGCCGGCTTCCGCAACGATGTCGTGACCGGACCCGGCGGAAAGCAGATCCTCGTCGAGGACCCCGATGGCAACCCGATCGAGCTGTTCGAGGGGCGCCGATGAACACGACCGGCCGTGCGGCCGGGCAGGCCCGAGCTCGCGAACGCCGGGCGTTCCAACGGCCGGGGGAGCCGCTCGGAAACGGGCCTCTGGCGGCCTTCGGCCTCGGTTCGGATCGCCTGGCGTTCCGGGCGATCGCTGCCTCGATTGACGAGGTCCCGGCGCGGTGAGCGACGACGGCGCCTTCAGCAAGTCCGAGATGATGATCGTGGCCGCCGCCCGCGAGCTCGCCGGCCAACGCGTCTGCTTCGTCGGCGTCGGGCTGCCGAACATCGCCGTCAACCTCGCCCAGCGGACCGTCGCCCCGGATCTCGAGCTCGTCTACGAGGCGGGCGTCTTCGGTGCCCGGCCGGCCCGCCTGCCCTTGAGCATCGGCGATCCGACGATCGTGACCGGCGCCACGGCCGCGACGAGCATGTTCGAGCTGTTCGCGTTCTACCTCCAGGGCGGCCTGATCGACGTGGGATTCCTCGGGGCCGCCCAGATCGATCGGTTCGGGAACATCAACACGACCGTCATCGGCGACTACGAGCATCCGACGACCCGCCTGCCGGGCAGCGGCGGCGCCTGCGAGATCGCAATCAACGCCCGCCAGGTCTTCGTGATCATGCGCCAGAGCGCCCGGAGCTTCGTCGACACGATCGACTTCCGGACGAGCCCGGGCAACCTCGGTGGTGCCGAGCAGAGCGAGCGGATCCGGCGCGAGCAGGGCTGGCTCGGCCGCGGCCCGAGCGTCGTCGTCACCGATCTCGGGATCTACCGTTTCGACGACACCGGTGAGATGCGCCTCCAGTCGCTCCACCCCGGGGCGACGGTCGACCAGGTTCGGGCGACGATCGGCTGGCCGGTCAAGGTCGCCGAGGACCTCGGCGCGACGCCGCCACCGACCGACGAGGAGCTCCGCCTGATCCGCGCCGAGCTCGACCCCGGCGGCGCCTACACCCGCTGAGGCATGCTGCCGCGCGGCGCGCACGCGACGCGTCGAGGCGCCCGTCGCGCCCGCCTCGGAGGTGACCACCGTCCGGAGCTCGTCGGACCATCGGGTCGGCGCGAGCCGGGGACGTGCCGGGCACGATCGCGATCATGGAACCCCAGGCCGGACGTCCGGCCGGCAGCATCTCGGACCTCGACCGCCTGACGATTCGGTACGTCGACGGCAGCACGACGGCCAGCCCGGTGCGCCCGGCCACCGAGCAGGGCCTGCGAGCCGTCGCCGACGACCATGCCGGCATTCCGACCGGAAGGCTCCTCGGCGCGCTGTCCACCGCGCTCGACCTGACCGAGGGCCAGCTGCCCGGCCACTCCCTCCGGACCTGCTTCCTGGCCATGCGCGTCGCCGACGCCCTGGACCTGCCGGCCGTCGATCGCCGCGACCTCTTCCACGCGGCGTTCCTCAAGGATGCCGGCTGTTCGTCGAACGCTGCCGCGGTCACGCGGATCTTCGGCGGCGAGGACCAGGTCCTGAAGGGTCGCCAGGCGACGATCGGCAGATCCCTCCTCGCCCACGCCGCATTCACGATCCGGAACCTCCCGGCGACCGAGCCTCTGCCGCTCCGCCTCCGGCGCCTCATCCGGATCGGCCTGTCCGGTCGACGGGAGCAGCAGCAGGTCGAGCAGATCCGGTGCGAGCGGGGCGCCTCGATCGCCCGCAAGGCCGGCTTCAGCGATCGGGCAGGCTGGGCGGTCCACGACGTCCACGAGCACTGGGACGGTGGCGGCCAGCCGCGCGGCCTGCGCGGCGACGAGATCGATCCGCTGGCCCGGATCATCGCGGCGTGCCAGGGCCTCGACGTGTTCCTGTCAACCCGCGGCCGGGCCGAGGCCCTGCGGGTCATCGCCGGGCGGAGCGGGAGCTGGTATGACCCCGATGTCAGCGCCACGCTGCTCGATCTCAGCAGCCGCGGTCTCCTCGATGATCTTGCTGCGCCGGATCTCGTCGGGCGAACCAGCGAGCTTGAGCCCGGCGGCATCGTCGAGATCGCCGACGGCGCGGCGATCGACCGGATCGCCGAGGCGTTCGCGGACGTTGTCGACGCCAAGAGCCCCTATACCGGCACGCACTCCCGGCGCGTCGCCGACGTGGCGCAGCGAATCGGGGTCGCGATGGGCCTGGCGCCGGGCGACGTCGTCGACGTCCGCCGCGCCGGCCTGCTCCACGATCTCGGCAAGCTCGGCGTCCCGAACTCCATCCTCGACAAGCCGTCCCGGCTCGAGCCCGAGGAGTTCGCGATCATCCAGCGCCACCCCGAGCTGACCCTCCGGATCCTGATGCCGATCCCGACATTCGCCGCGGTCGCCGAGCTGGCGGCCTGCCATCACGAGCGGCTCGACGGGCGCGGCTACTTCCGGAACCTGTCTGCGCACTCGTTGGCCGTCGGGGCGCGGATCGTCGCCGTGGCCGACGTCTGGGAGGCACTGACCGCCGACCGGCCGTATCGCGCGGCGATGGATCTGGAGGCCGCCCTCGGGATCATGCGGGCCGAGACGGGCGATCACCTCGCCGGCGAGGTCGTCTCGATCCTGGAATCGATCATCGCCGACGGGTCCGTGAAGGCGGCGGCACCGGCCGAACAGGCGCCGGAGACCGGCCGGCGCTCATCCAGCGCCGCCTGAGGACGTTCACGGCCTGCGCGGGGCGCGGCGCGAACGCGGGGTGGCGCGCGCCTCACCAGGGCGCGACCGCCACGAGCCGGTCGTAGCCGCTCCCCGGGACCGGCGCGAGACGCCGCCCGCTTGCCGCGTCGAGAGCCACGATCTCTCCGCTTCCGTGGACCAGGGCGAACAGGACGGTGCCCGACGGCGTGATCCCGAGCGCGTCGATCGCGGAACCAGCCAGGTCCTGGCGGGCGACGGCGAGGTCGCTCGTCGGGATCGCGACGATTCCGTCGGCGCCGGCCGCGAAGAGCATCCGTCCGTCCGGCGACACGATGACCCGCCGCCCGATCGGCCCGACCTCGCCATGACCGAACTTGGCGAGCACGACTGTCGGCGCCGCGGCGATCGCCACGATCGATTCCGAGCGACGGACCGTCAGCTGGGCCGGATCGATCTCGACCACGATGCCAAGGCTCGCGTTCAGTGCATACACGGTTGCGCCGTTGGCCTTCTCGGCGAGGCCCCAGTCGAGCGCCGCCGTGGGGTCCCGGGCGACCGCCGCGCCAAACGAGCCGTCGGCCGGCAGGTCGATGCAGACGGCCCACGCCTCGCTCGACATCAGGGCGTGGATGAACGGATGCTCCGGGCCGTTGTACAGGGTCAGGACCAACCCGCTCGCCTGGCGGACCTGGGCGATCGGCGCTCCGGCCATCGTCTCGTCGGGGTTGCCCTTGTCGACGATGACGGCGTCGCGCATGACGCCCGTCGGCACGTCGACGGCGCGGACCTGGTAGCGACCACCGGCCTGCTCGTCGAGGTGCTGGACGACGTACAGGATCCGGCCGTCGGGCGAGAGGGCGTCGTACTCGAACGACCCGGGCAGCTCGATGACCCGGGCGAGGCGGAGCGGTGCGTCACCCGCGGTCTGGACCTTGTTCCGCACCGCGTGCTCGACGATGGCGAACCGGCTGAGGCCCGGCGTCGCGTCCGTCGAGCCGTCGTACGCACGCTCGACGAGGGCGATCGTCGACCCGTCGAGCGACCGGCCGACCGGGACGGGGTCGAGCCCGACGGTCGGGAGCTGCCAGCGGCCGGCGACGCGGAGCTCCGGCCCGCCGAACCCGGGCTGGACGACCAGGTCGCGGACGATCGTGGCGTCGCCATCGGGGGTCGCCGTCACGACCCGATCCCAGGTGGAGCGAGGGGTGCCATCCGGGATGTCGAGGCCGATCTCGCCGGTCGTCGACAGCATCAGCTGGAGATCGGGCCGGCCCGGGCGACCGACGAGGAGCCATGCCTTCGACAGCTCGAGGTCGGCGGCGGGCACGGGAGTCTGGGCAGGGCTGGTTGGGGCTGCGCTCGACGCGGGCGCCGACGCGCCTGGGATCGGCGCCGGCGGCTGCGATGCGGGAGCAGCCGCCTGGCAGCCGATCAGGATGAGAGCCGGAAGCCCGATCGCCAGCCAGTGGGGGAGGGAAGGGCGTGGCATCGATTGGTCTCCTTCGTCCGGCGGACCCGCCGCGGGTCGACGTCCTCCTTACACCGCCCCGCTACCCAGGGTTCCGATGGCGACCGCCGGGCGTCCCGCGCCGACGACGGTCAACGGATCGTCTCGGCGATCACGATCGTGGCCTCGCGTCCGAGACCTGACTCGAGGCGGTACGTCACGTCGCCACGCGCCCAGAGCAGCGTGTCGCCGACGCTCCGCCGGCTGTCAAAGGCCGGATCTCCCTCGTCGTTGATGTAGATGATCTCGTGCGGCGCTCCGGCGATCCAGTAGCCGCGCACGCCGCCGACCGTGACCGGGGTGATCGTCGTTCCCTGGCGCAGGATCTTCCCGAAGTAGCCGGGATCGAGGGACCCCCGGAACTCGCTGAGCAGGAGGCCCACCCCGGGCTCCGGCAAGGCCGGCAGCGTCGGGCTGGTGCGCCACACGAAGCTCAGCCGGCCCTCGAGCAGCCAGGCGGTCTCCGGGGCACCCAGATCGGGCGCCGTGGGCAGGGTGACCGGGATGTCCACCAAGCCTGGGACGGCGGCCATCGTGATCCGGCTGCCCAGCCCGAGGTTGCTCCCGAGCGGATCGGCGATCGTCGGACGCGGCGACGGCGTCGGGCTGGGGGTCGGCGCGGTCGAGCCCGTCGCCGACGCGCTGGGCGACGCGGGCGGACCGAAGACGATCCGGATGCCGGGCAGTCCGAGACCGATCGCCCCGGCGACCGAGGCGACGGCCAGGGCGGCGACCAGCGCGAGCACGGCGCCGCGGCCCAGCCGGCGGCCCGGCGTCGGGGCAAGCCATGACCAGCGCCGACGGGGGGAGGCGGCAGCCGCCGCTGCGCCTCGGATGATCCGGAGCCGGGCTCGCCCCGCCGGGTCGAGCCCGCCCGCCGTCACAGAAGCCGGGACCGCCAGCGCACCGCCCAGGTCGCGCAGGGCGGCCTCGAGCTCGATGTCGTCCATCCTTGCGAACCGGTCAGCCATCGGTCGATCCCGCATCGGTCGATCCCGCGTCGGTTGGTGCGAGCCGGTCCCGGAGGCGTGCCAACGCCCGCGACAGCCGCGACTTCACAGTCCCGCGCGGCACGCCGAGCAGCTCCGCCGCCTCGGCTTCGGACAGCTCGAGGAAGTAGCGCGCCGTGATCACGTCGCGATCCTCGTCGCGCAGGCCGTTGATGCCCGCCAGCAGCCAGTGCCGGCGCTCATCGGCGAGGACCGCCGACTCGGGCGATGGGGCCGCATCGTCCGGCCGGCGATCCTCGACGGAGCGGAGGGCGAGCCCGGCGCGACGGCCGGCCGACCTCCGCCGATTGCGCGCCTCGTTGGCCACGATCCGGAGCAGCCACGGTCGGAAGGGCGCCCCGGCCCGAAAGCGGGCGAGCGCCGTGTGGGCCTTGACGAAGGCCTCCTGGACCGCGTCCTCGGCATCGCCGTCGGGCGCGAAGAGATGCGCCGTCCGGATGGCGACGGCCTGGTGCCGGCGGACCAGCTCCTCATAGGCCATGACGTCGCCTCTCCGTGCGCGGTCGATCAGCTCGGCGTCGTGACGCCCTTCGTCTTCCAGTGGACGGCCCTCCACGGTCAACCGTAGTCCCTACACCGGGGCGGGCGTCGCGGTTCCGCCGTCGTCGCCAGGCGGGCGAATCGAAAGCGCCGGGCTCGTTGCCGGGCCCGGCGCTCGTCGAGGAACCGCGGAGCGGCTACTTGAAGCGTGAACAGCGCGATGTGGGTCCGTGCCGTCGACGAGCTTCACGTTGACCTGGCAGCAGCCCGTCCAGCCCTTCGGGGTCTTCCAGACGTAGGTGGTACTGACTTCGATCGCGGCGTCGTAGCTGCAGGCCGCTGGTCGGGCACGCTGGGCGTCCTCGAGCTCGTCGATCGGCGCGCTGCTGGAGCAGCTGATGGTCGTCACGACCGGATGAGCCGGCCGCCAAGATCGCGCAAGCCCGCGGTTGCCGCCAAGCGCGAACTTGACCGGAACCGCAGCTGCCGGCCTTGGCGGTGTTGATCGTCGGCAGGTTGTCGACGGGCGAGAAGAAGCCGGTGAACGGCCACGTGACCGCAGCGAGAACGGCGCCGACGCCGAGCCGTTGTAGTTGTCGTCGAGGGCGGTCCCCACGGGGCAGACGCCCTGCGGCGACGGCTTGTCGAAGCAGGCCGTGATCGCGTAGGTCCCGCCCGGCATCGCGCGCCGTGGTGACGGTCGCCTTCCCGTCCGGGTCGGTCAGGACAGTGGAGCGTCGACGGGACTCGTGCCCGTGACGACGAACCAGACCGTCTTGAACGGAATCGGCGTCGTGCCGGCCTTCAGGGTCGCGGTGATGGTGCTGTTCGTGCCGATGACGACCGGCGAGGCCGGGCCCGTCAGCGTGATGGTCGTATCAACCTTGCCGATCGTGAACGGATGCGAAGTCGCCGCTCGCCGAGCAGGTGTCGAGTCGCCGATGAAGCTGGCCGACAGGAGGTAGCCGTCACCGGGCACGGAGGTCAGAAGCACGTCGCCGGTCGCCACGCCGCTCGCGTTCGTCACGCCGACGTCCTGGTCGTTGCCGACGGAGAACGTGACCGTCTTGCCGGCGACCGGCTTGCCGCCGCTGGTGAGCGTCGCGGTGGCGTGGATCGGTCGATCCGACGTCAGCCGGACGTCGGCGATGGCAGCGAGCACGAGCGTCGTTGCCGGCGCGGTGGCGCTCGACGACGAGGCATCGAACACGCGGTTGTACGCGCCGAGGTTGTCCGCGATGGTGACGAGGCCCGGCGCCGTTGGCGGCCTGGACGATGAACCGGACGTCGCCGGCGCGCGGCGCCGCTCGGCAGCGGTGAAGGAGCCGGTGTACAGGTTCGGGTTGCCGGCGACCGCCGCGAGGTCGATCGACTGCCAGTGCTTGGTGCCGCCGTGTCTCGGTGCCGGTGTAGGCGACCCACACCGGACTGGATGCCCGCGCTCGGATCGCCCGTCACGGTCGCCTGGAAGCTCATCGGTCGCCGGTTGCGGATGCCCTGGATGTTCGTGATCGCCGGAGCGGCGGCTTGGGCCGCGTTGCCGGTGAACGAGCTGTAGAACAGACTGCAGGTCGAGGTCGCTGTAACTTGGCGCATGGCTTGCGCGGTTGCGCCATCGCTCTGGTACTGGGCCGGCATGCAGGAGCAGCTTCGTGGTGCCGCCACCCGGGGCGAGCGCATCGAAGTAGTTCGGCCGCCAGACCTGGGCCGGGACGAAGAACGACGAGTTGAACGCCGGCTGGCCGGGCGCCGATCAGCGTGGACACGTCGCTGACGACGGGCGTCACGCCCGGGGTGTCCGTGTACGTCGCCGCCGCGGAACCCGATGCCCGCGGAGGACCTTGGCGCCACGGTGACGTTCTCGACCTGGAGCGGCAGGACCGGCGCGCCGGCGTTGACGGCGATCCCGTTGAGGCCCGGACAGGTAGGTGCCGTTGGCTTGCGCGGGCGAGCCCGGGTGTCGGCGTGGTGACCGAGCAGGTCAGCGCGGACTGGAGGCCGAGGTTCGTCGCCGGCGGGGCCGGCGACGGTCGTCGGCGTGACGCCGGTGTCGAGGTGGTCGGCGCCGGGACGCGGCCGGCCGGCATGTTCACGCTGAGCATCGGCAGGCCGTACAGGGCCGTCTGGAGGATCGACTTCGCGTGGAGCACGCGGATGTCCGGCGTGGAGGACAGGTAGATCTGCTTGGACTTGATCAGCGCCTGGCCGAGCGGGACCGGGCCGCGTGCCGATCCGCAGCTGGTGGGCGAACTCGGCGTAGATCCGCTCGCCGTATTCGATGAGCTCGTCGTCGCCGTACTGGTAGCCGGTGCCGCGCGATCAGCGTCGCGCCGCTTCCGGGCGAACGCCTGGGCCAAGTCGACCGGCTGCGAGACGCCCGTGATGGCGTCAGGGTCGAGCAGGTTGTAGCCGGCATGGCAGCCGGCGCTGAACACGATCGAGTTCGTGAGGTTTGCGGTCGACGCGGCCACGTCGCTGGAGAACATCTTCGTCGCGAAGTCGGCGGCGAGCGCCTCGTTCGAGCTGAAATGCCCGCCCATGAAGATCAGGTCATGCCGCGCTGCCCGTCACGGCTGTCTTCATCTGGCCGCCGGTCCAGGCCCCGGAAACGGGCGACCCGAAGCCGTTTGCCGCGAGAAGCGACTGGCCGGCCGTGCCGGTCCCCGCGTCGAGCTCGGACTTGATCTTGTCCGCCGCGTCGCGCAGGAAGTCGTAGCCGGTGACAAGCGAGGTGGTCGGCGTCGGGACGACGCCGCCGGTCGTGCCGGTCAGGTACGCGTCGAGCATCCCCGTGGCCTCGGTCGCCGTCTCGACGAGTCGGCCGACGGCGAGATCGGGGATCGGGAACGCGTAGACGCCCATCGAGACGCTGACGCTCGAGCCGTATTCATCCTGGCCGAGGACATAGTCGGATCGCAGGCTGGCCTCGGACGGGGTCGTCGGGCCGACCGGCGGGAGGTAGTCGCTCTCCGGGCCGAGCGTGTTCTGGTCCGGGTAGCGGAAGAACGGAATCGTCGCGTCGCCGCCGACGATGGTCACGGACTTGATCGGATTGACCTTGCGGTAGGCGGCGACGATGTCCTTGATCCCGGACGCCACGAGGTTCTTCGCGTAGACGCACGCGGCGGTGGCGTCTGCCTGGGCGTTCAGGGCTGTGATGCGAGCCTTGCCGGAAGAAGGTGCCGAGATCGACGACTGCACCCTTGACCGAGGTCTGGCCGGCGAACGTCGCGAGCTTGGTCGCGAGAGCAGTCTTCTCGGCCGCGGTGCCGGCGATCCGGGTCGAGTCCCACAGGATCAGGGACTCCGCCGTGCCGGTCGGAGCGATGAAGCCGTCGGGGCCGCGGACGCCGGTTGCGTTCACGCCGGTGCAGACGTTGCCGCTGGTCGTGACCTTGAGGGTGAAGGGATCCTGGAGGCTGGCGGCCGTGTCCTTGCCGGCGATGGCGACATAGAACTGACCGGTGTTCGTCCAGGTGTTGACGTCGATCGTCTCGTCGCCCCTGCCGACGGCATACGACGAGCCGATCAGGCTGCGGATCTGGGCGTTGGAGTATGCGGTCGGGTCGATGGCGTTGGCCGGATCCGTGCCGACGAAGGCGTTGCCGCCGACGAAGGCGTTGCCGCCGACGAAGGCGTTGCCACCGACGAAGGCGTTGCCGCCGACGAACGCGTTGCCACCGACAAACGCGTTGCCGCCGACGAACGCGTTGCCGCCGACAAACGCGTTGCCGCCCACGAAGGCGAACCCGCCGACGAACGCGTTGCCACCGACGAAGGCGTTGCCACCGACGAAGGCGTTGCCACCGACGAAGGCGTTGCCACCGACAAAGGCGTTGCCACCGACAAAGGCGTTGCCGCCGACGAACGCGTTCCCGCCGACGAACGCGTTGCCGGCGAAGTCAGCCGACAGCTTCGTCAGGTTGGCATTGCCGCCGGACAGGTCCGTGTAGGCCTGCTTGATGTCCTTGAAGAGGAACACGTCGTAATCGGCCGGCAGATTCGACAGCGAGATGTGCGCTTCGGAGCCGGGCTGGACGTTGAACTTGTACCAGCGGGCGCGGCCGGGCGCGTCGACGAAGCCGGTGGTCGGCTGGCCGCCCGCGGTCCTCGAGCTGATGTCGAAGGCGAAGGGCCACTGGTCATTCGGCGGCGCCGAGACGATGCACGAGCCGACCAGGCCCGTCGAGGGACCGGTGATCTGGGCCGAGACGTACGTCTTCAGCGCGCCGGCTGCGAAGGTCACCGAGCCGCCGAACGACGACAGCCCGCTGGCGTTGGTCGTGATCGTCTGCGGCGTACCGATCGCGGCGGGCGCCGCCGCCGAGCGACCCGTCCGGGCAGGTTGTCGCAGTTCGGAAGGTGACCGTGAAGGTCGAGTTCGGGCGGCGCCCTTGAACAGGCCGGCCACGAACAGCCGATTGGCGCCGCGGGCGTGTCGACGACGGCGTTCGGCCGCGTTGATCGGAACCGCTTCGTACAGCTGCGGAATCCCGGTCGGAGGCCGGACGGTGACCGGGACCGTGCGGAGTGCGTGTGGGTGCCCGACGTGCCGGTCAGGGTGACCGGTAGATCGCCGGACGTCGCGCCGACGTCGGCGGCGACGGTCACGGACCGCGCGGATTTGTGCCGGCGCTGACCGTCGGCGGCACGGAGACGGTGACGCCCTGGCCGACCGGGGCGACGGAGGCCGCAGGTCCGATCGAGCCGGTGTCGGCGGACGACGTTCGGCACGGACACACGTCGGGCTGTGCCGCCCGGGTCGACGGGCAGCGCGCCGGGGCTCGGTGCGCCGAACGTGAAGTCGTTCGGGGTCGGCGGCGGCGACACGGCCCCAGGTCGGCGAAGACCGTGACGGCGTCAAGGACGATGCCGCGCGACGAGTGAGTCGGATCCGTCGAGACGAACTCGAGCAAGGTGGAGTTGTCCGCGGCCGTGAACTGAACCGTCCCTTGGATGTAGGCCATCTGGGCCAGGGTCGGCACGGTGTCCGGAAGGGTGCCGAGCGGCGGATGCGAGAACGTCGGCCCCACCGGCGCGCCATTGACTCGGACGATCATCGACGGCGTGTCGGCGGTATCCCGGTTGGTGGAGTACTGGAAGTTGACGACATACGCCTGGCCGGTGACCGTCGTGAGCGACTGCGAGATCGTGCCGGGCCCCTCGCCGACGGTCTCGTCGCCGGTCGGAACGAGCTCGCCGTCGAGGTCGAGCGACTGGTTGCCTTCGAACGCGGGCCAGTAGCTGGACGGGACCGTCTGGACGCTGCCGCCCGCGTCGACGGTCCAGCCGGTCAGGGCGGTGCTGGGCCCGAGATAGAGGTCGTTGTCGGTGCGGGAAGCCGAGGGGATCGACGACCGGCGTCTCGAAGCTGCCGTTTGCCGACGACGTCGAGGCCGACCTTCAGCGTCCCCTGGAGGAACGAGTTCAAGTCGCCGTTGCTGCCGGTGACCTCGAAGCCGTATGTGTCGCCACTTCGACGACGGTGACGCTCGTGATCCCGGAATAGCTGAACCCGTTCGATGGCGTCGGTGCAGCAGTTCGCCGGACCGGCGTGCGACGAGGGTCGCCGGGTATGTCGTCGTCCCGAGGTGGGTGACGATACGTCCGCAGGCCCGCCCGTGACCGTCGAACCAGGCATGGAGCCGGTGAACGAGTAGCGCATCGTCTGCGTGCCGCTGGCGTTGGCCGTGGCATGGAGCGTCCAGGTCTGGAGTCGGGACGCCGCCGCCGATCGTCCCAGGCCGAAGCTGTAGTCGAGCTGGGCGAGGCCGCCGGTCCCGTCGTGGCTGAGACCGTCGCGACGCCTGGCCATCGGGGCCGTTCGCGGTCCAGGCGGTCGACGGCACCGGCGCGGCCGCCACCGGGACCGCGAGGATGGTCGCCTGGGCCACGAGCAGGACAGCCGCAAACAGGCTGGTCATTCGGCGGAGCGTCGGGCGTCGGCCGTCCCCTCCGAGCCACGATCGATGCGAACGGAACGGCTTCTCTCAGCGCGGGTGGCGGCGGACAAAGAACTAACCCTCCATGCCCCGATCCCAGGGAGCCCCGGAAACAAGAACATCGCGCGCACCGGCTCGAGAGGCGACCGGCAGTCGGTGAAGTATGGGACCTTTGGTGCGCTGACGGTAGGTCCTATCACGTACTGATGGTGTCGCCGCGACGACACAAGTGGTGCTCGCGCGCCCCGCCGGACCGTGAGATGGGAGCCGCGCCTCAGCTCCCGTTCTCGGCCGCCACGCGCGCGGACGCCCCGAGAGCCGCGTCGACGGCTTGCTCGAAGGACCAGCCGCGGCCGCGCGCGATCGCTCGTTCGGCCGCCTTTTCGCCGAGCTTCTCGCGGGCGGCCGCGAAGTGGCCCGCCAGCTCGGTCTCGAGCGTCGGCGGCCGCGGCGACCCGATCTGACCCCGGACCGCCTCGGCCCCACCGAGCAGCTCGAACCCCTGGCCCTCCTCGCCGACGCGGGCGAGCAGCACGCCGACGTCCTCGAGGATGAACGTCAGCGAGAACCGATCATCGAGGTCGCGCTGGAGCTGGAGCGCCTCGGCGTAGCGGGTCGCGGCCGCCCGGTGCTCGCCGCTGTCCCGCTCGGCATTGCCCAGCGTGAACGTGGCATGAGCGACCATCGCCCGGTCGCCGAGCTCGCGCGACAGGCGGAGGGCTTCCTCGAGGTGGCGCTCGGCGCCCTCGAGGTCGCCCGTCAGGATGCGGTAGTACCCGGCGTTCATCTCGCCGATCCCGATCCCGCGCCGGTCGCCGATCCGATGACGCAGACCGAGCGACGTTGTCGTTGATGTCGCGGGCCCCGGTGTAGTCGCCGTCGAACTCGGCGAGGATGGCGAGGTTGCCGTCGGTCGTGGCGACGCCGGCCCAGTCGTCGATCTGCTCGCGCACCTTGCGGCTGTCCTCGTAGCGCGCCTTGGCCGATGGGTAGTCGCCCTGGAGCTGGGCGATCACGCCGGCCAGGTGGAGCATGTCGCCGACGCCGTTCTCGGCCGCGAGCTCCCGGAACTCCGCGAGGGCTGCGTCGAGCCGCGCCGTCGCCACCTCGAACCGGCTCTGGCGCTTCGCCGTCTCGGCCAGCGAGGCATCGGCCCACGCCACCTGGAGGCGGTCGCCCGAGTCCTCGGCGAGGCCGCGTGCCTCGGTCGCCATGGCCGCCGATTCGGCCAGCGAGCCGACCACCTGGAGGACCTTCGCGAGCTTGAGCATCGTGGCGACCCGCTCGCCGGCCTCGAGCATCGGGACGAGCCGTTCGTAGTAGTCGATCGCCGCGGCGTTCGCGTAGGTCTCCCGGGCGGCGTCCGCCGCCCTCCCCAGGTAGTCCCGCTTCCGGGCCTCGTCGTCGCTCCGCCAGAAGTGGTAGGCGAGCAGGTCGAGCTGACGGTCGATCGCGTCGCCGGCCGTGTCCTCGATGTGCCGCCCGATGCGTCCATGGAGCATCTCCCGGACGGCGAACGGGAGGCTCTCGTAGGCGACCTCCTGGGTCACCACGTGCTTGAACAGCCACGCCTGCTCGGCCTCGCGGTCGAGGTTGACGAGATCGGCGGCGCGGAGGATCCCGAGGTTGTCGACGACCGCATCGAGCGTGCCGAGCTCCGGATACGCGCCGGGCAGGATCGGCGCCTCGAACGTCCGGCCGACGACGCTGGCGACCTTGAGGGTCCGGCGCGGTCCCTCGCCGATCGTGTCGATCCGGCCCAGGACGAGACTGTGGAGGCTCTCCGGCAGCTCGATTTCGCGCACGGCCCGTTCGTCCGTCGGGTCGATCCCCTTGCTCGCGATGAACGTGACCAGCTCCTCGATGTAGAACGGGTTGCCGCCGGACCGCTCGGTCACGAGCGTCACCAGCGACTCACTCGCCGACGCGTCCGCGCCTGCGACCTGCTCGAGCTTGGAGCGGATGAGGCCCGCCGCTTCCTCCGGCCCGAAGTGATCGAGCACCCGCTCCCGGAATGACGGCAGGCGCTCGAGACCGAGGCCGCCGCCGGGCGCATCGGCCGGGCGATAGGCGAGGACGATCAGGACCGGCAGGCCGGCGGCCGCCCGGGCGAGGGTGGCGAGGAGATCCCGCGAGAGCTCGTCGATCCAGTGGCAGTCCTCGAGCACGAGGACGACGGGCTCGGTCGCGGCGTGCCCGCGAAGGGCCTCGACGAGGAGCGCCTCGAGCGAGGCCTTGCGGAGCTTGGCGTCGAAGGCTTCGGTCAGGTCGCTGTCGGCGATGTCGAGCCCGAGCAGCCCGCCGAGCAGCGGCGCTCGGGCGACCAGACCCGGGTCGATGGCCGCCAGCCCTGCCTCGAGCATCCGGATCTGGGCGGCCTCGGGGTCGTCCTCGTCGAGCCGGAACAGGCGGCGCCAGATCTCGCGCCACACGAAGTAGCCCGTGTTCGATCCGAACGACTGGCATTCGCCGAAGCCGACGAACAGGCCGCGCCGCCGGGCCGATCGGACGAACTCCGCGACGAGGCGCGACTTGCCGGTTCCGGCCTCGGCCGCGATGCCGACGATCGCGCCGTTCCCGGTCAGCGACTGCTCCAGGGCGGCGTCCAGCAGCTCGAGCTCCGCGAGCCGGCCGATCAGCGGCAGCTCGTAGCGGAGCTTCCGGCGAGAGGCGCCCTCGAGCGACCCGATCAGGGCGTGGGCGACGACGACCGCCGACTTGCCCTTCAGGGTCAGGTCCGGCAGGGCCTCCCAGATGTACGCGTCGCCGGCCGCCGTCCGGACGTCGTCGTTGACGTAGATCGAGCCCGCCGGCGCCTTCGACATGAGGCGCGCCGCGAGGTTGACGGCGTCGCCGAGGCACACGAACGTCCGCCGCATCCGGTGGCCGTA
The DNA here is from genome assembly GCA_963746075.1 of uncultured Chloroflexia bacterium. Taxonomy (GTDB): domain Bacteria; phylum Chloroflexota; class Limnocylindria; order Limnocylindrales; family CSP1-4; genus CF-46. Next base: position 199,269 of record CAVUZY010000003.1, on the reverse strand, counting down.
CGTCCCGCTCCGGAGCCGGCCGTGGCCGATCCCGATCTGGATGCCGGTCGCGTCAGTCGTCCGTTCGAGATCGCGCAGCTCCAGGGCGGCGGCGGCGGCGCGCGCGGCGTCGTCCTCGTGGGCCGTCGGCGAGCCGAAGACGCCGTACAGGTAGGCGCCCTTGTCGCCGAGCGTCAGCTGGAGGACGTTGCCACCGAATCCGGCCATGATCTGCTGGGCCCGACGGACGAACGTGTCGAGCTTCTCATTGGCGGCGTCGTCCTCGTCGTAGTCGATCCCGCCGAAGCGGACGAAGACCGGATAGGCCGGCCGAAGCTCGGCGAGGAACTCACCGCGCCCGGCCCGGATCCGGTCCCAGACCGCCGGCAGCAGCCACGGCCGGACGAGCTCGTCCTCGAGCGGCGGCGGCTCGGGCGCCGGGCGAGCCGGGACCGACACCCGCAGGTCGTCCACGACGCCGAAGATCAGCCCGCTCTCGTCGTCCGTCCGGGTCTCGCTCAGCGTGACGCGGTCACCGAGCGCCGCGATCGCGGACGGATCGAGGACGACCTCGCCCTTGTCGGCGTGGTGCTCGGCCTCGGCGAGGTCGTCGACGAGGTGGCCGGCCAGGACATCGATCAGCTGGATCGTCGGGTCGCCGACGACGAAGCGCCGGGCGTCGCCGACCGCGACGGCGACCTTGACCGCGAGACGGACCGTCGTTCCATTGGGGGTGACGATCGTGCCGACCCGGCCCATCGCCTCCTGGATCCCGAGAGCCGCGGCGGTCGCGCGCGTGCCGTCGTCGCCGTCGAGCCAGCAAGTGATCGCGTCGCCGGAGAAGTAGATGACATCGCCGCCATACGCGTCGACCTCGGCGATGACCGCGTGGAAGACCCGGTCGAGATTGGCCGTCAGCTCCTCGGACCCGCGCTGCGACCCGAGCTCGCCCGCCAGGGCCTCCGTCAGCGGGGTGAAACCGGAGATGTCGGCGAAGAGCCCCGCGCCGTTGACGCGGTCGGCCATCTCGAGGTGATCGGACAGGGCCTGGCGGCGGTCGCGGGCGATGTACGCCTCGGGATGGTCGCGCGCTTCGCCGGCCGCGTCCTCGGGCCGCGTGTCGTCGAGCGGAGCAGCCGCCAGGGTGGCCCTCTCCGGACCTCGATCCGCCATGAAGCTCCCAGGTGATCGGCGTCTTTGTGCCCCCGACGCTGGGTCCATCCTAGCGGGGCGGCGTCGCTGCTACGATCGGGACGATGGACCCGTCCCCCGCGACCGCCGGACCGACCCGATGACCGGCCGCGTCTTCCGGCGATCGCTCGACCCGGCGCTGCCGGTCGCGGTCGAGGCCACCGGCTCGACGATCCGCGACGCGACCGGCCGCGAGTACCTCGATGCGGCGGGCGGCGCGATCGTCGTCAACGTGGGCCACGGCCGGGCGTCGATCGGCCGTGCCCTCGGCGAGCAGTCGGCGCGCCTGTCCTACGCCCACGGTTCGGCGTTCACGACCGAGCCACTCGAGGCCTATGCCGCGGAGATCGGCCCGCGCCTGCCGGTCGACGATCCGTTCATCTATCCCGTCAGCGGCGGCTCGGAGGCGATCGAGACGGCTCTGAAGCTGGCGCGTGCCTACCACCTTGCTCGCGGCGAGACCGAGCGCTGGGTCGTGTACGCCCGCTGGGGCAGCTACCACGGCAACACGATCGGCGCTCTCGACCTGTCGGGACGCCGCCCGCTCCGCCGGCCGTACGAGGGCTGGCTCGGCCGGTTCCGCCACGTCTCGGCGGCCTATCCGTACCGGGCGAACGACCCGGACGCCCAGGCCCTTGCGTCCGGTGACGAGCTGGCCGCCGAGCTGGATCGAGCCTTCTCGGCCGCGGAGCCGGGGACGATCGCGGCGTTCGTCGCGGAGCCGATCGTCGGGGCGACGCTCGCCGCCGCGGTCCCGCCCGACGACTACTGGCCGAAGATCGCCGACGTCTGTCGCCGTCACGGCGTCCTGCTCATCGCCGACGAGGTGATGACCGGGTTCGGCCGGACGGGTCGCTGGTTCGGGCTGGACCATTGGGGCGTGCGAGCGGACATCGTCGTCGCGGCCAAGGGCGCGACGTCGGGCTATTGGCCGTTCGGGTTCGTGGCTTCGTCGGGCGCGATCCACGACGCGGTGACCGGCCACGCGGGGTTCGTCCACGGGTTCACCTACTCCCACGCTCCGGCCGGCGCCGCGGTCGCCCGCGAGGTCCTCCGGATCCTCGAGGACGAGGACCTGGTCGAGGCCAGCCGGGTCAAGGGCGATCGGCTCCACGCGCTGGTGGTCGATCGGCTCTCGGCGCACGAGCGTGTCGGCGATGTCCGTGGGCGGGGGCTGATGGTCGGCATCGAGCTCGTCGAGGATCGCGAGACGCGCCGTGCCTTCCCGCGCGCGGCCCGCCTGACCGAGGCGATCGTGCGCGCTGCCCGCGACGCCGGCGTGCTCGTCTACTCCGGGACCGGCAGCGCCAATGGCGTGGACGGCGACACGATCCTGCTCGGGCCGCCATTCGTCGTCACCGCAGCGGAGCTGGAGCGGATCGCGGAAACGGTCGCGCTGGCGGTCGAGCGGGCGACCGCCGAGGTCGTCGCCGCGGCCGGTTAGCGCACTCGTCGTCTACGCCGACCGCAGTACGTCAGGCCCGCCGACCGGGCTATGGAACCCGGACCTCGGCCGGGCTAGGTTTCGGTTCATGACAGCCACCAGTCGGGCTCTGCGTGTCCCCGCGTTCGTGGATCCGCTGGTTCGATCGCTTCCTCGCTCCATCGCGGTGCGCGTGCTCGTCGTCGCGACGATCGCCGCGCTGCCGTTCGCCGGCCTGTCCGTGCTCGATCTCAGCGGGCTGCGCGTCGTCTGGGACAACGTCCATTGGTCCATCTCGGCCGTCGGTGCCGCGCTGGCGGCCGTCGTCGCGATCCGGAGCGAGCAGGGGAGAGCGCGGGCGGTCCGCCAATGGGGCTCCGGTGCGTTCGTCCTGTGGATGTTCGCGACCCTTGCCTGGGCCTGGATGAACCTGACGGGCGTCGCGACCGTCCCGTCGATCGCGGACGTCTGCATCGTCGCCATCACGGTGCCGGGGATCGGCGTGCTCGTGGTGGCGGTCCGCCGCAAGGTCAGCGCAGCCGAGGAAGCCGCGGTCTATCTCGACGCCGCGCTCGCCTGCCTCTTCATCGGATCGCTGCTGGTGTTCGTCTTCGGGCCCACCGTCCTCGATCCGCCAACCGCTGCCGGGATCGCGGCGATCGCCTATCCCGCTGGCTTCATCGGGCTCGGCGCTGCCGGCCTGATCGCGATCCTGGCGGTCGGCCAGCCGATCGCTCCGCGGGGCGCGACGGCCATCTGCGCCGGCAGCGCCATCATCGGCCTCGCCTATCTCGGCTGGATCTCGTCGAGCATCAGCCTGACCGATCCCGGTGCCTTGACGAGCCTGTCCTTCACGATCGGCACCCTGGTCGCCGCGTTCGGCCTGGTGACCTGGCAGGACGAACGCTCCACCAGCCAGGGCTATCTGTCGATCGCCGGCATGGCGACGAAGACCGTGGCTCCGACTGTTGCCAGCCTGCTCTTCGTGCTGGTTCTCGCGGACGCGCCGGCATCGGTCGAGAGCGCCCTCCATCTCGCGATCTTTGCGGCCAGCATCGTGTTCATCGTCCGGCAGGGCCTGCTCCTTCGTGAGCGGACGACGATGCTTGCCCGGGTCACCGTCCTCACCGAGGAGAACAGCCGGCTCGTCGGCGAGCTTCGCGCCGAGCTCGAGCACCGCGCCGTCGACCAGCGCCGCCTGATCCAGACGTCTCGCGCGGCCGCGGTCGGCGACCTCGCCGCGGGCGTCGCCCACGAGGTCAACAACCCGCTGACCGGCGTCCTCGGGTTCACCGAGTTGCTGATCGAGGAGGCATCACCGGAGGATCCCCGCCGGGCCGACCTCGAGACCATCCGGGACGAGGCGCTCCGAGCACGGCAGATCGTCCGGGCCCTTCGCGACTTCGCGAGCCCGCGTCCGCCCGAGCTCGTCCCGACGGATCTCTCGGTGCTGGTCCACCAGACGGTCGAGCTGCTTCGCTACTCGTTCGAGCGGCGCGGAATCGAGATCCGCGAGCACCTGCCGACGATGGATCCGATCCTGATCGACGGCGGGGCCGTCCAGCAGGCGATCCTGAACGTTCTGACCAATGCCCGCCAGGCGACGGGGGCGGGCGGTCGGCTGGACGTCGCGGTCCGGGCCGACGGCGACGGCCGCCTGATCAGCGTCACCGACGACGGGATCGGCATGGACGAAACGACCGTCGGGCTCGCCTTCGACCCCTTCTTCTCCGCTCGCGAGGACGTCGCCGATCCCGAGCCCGGGAGCGGCCTCGGGCTGTCCGTCAGCATTGGACTGATCGAGAGCCACGGTGGCACCATCAGGATCAACAGCACGCCCGGCCACGGGACGACCGTCGAAATTCGACTCCCGGCCACTCGTCCTGCGGACATCGACGGCGTGCGTCAGGTGGGGACGGTGGGATGATCACCCGGTCGACGATTCAGCGCAGCGCCGCCGCGGCAGGTCCCATCGTCCGCGTCCTGTGCGTCGACGACGAGGTCATCGTCCTCCGCCTGATGACGCGCCTGCTCGAGCGGCTGAATGTCGAGGTGACCACCGCGACCGGGCCGTCCGAAGCCCTCGACGTGTTCGAGGCCGAACGATTCGACCTGATCGTCACCGACATCCGGATGCCCGGCATGGACGGCCACGAGTTCCTGGCCGAGATCCGGAAGCGCGATCCGGAGGTGCCCGTCGTCGTCGCGACCGGCCACGCGTCGCTCGACAATGCGATCCGCGCCCTGCGCGATGGAGCGTCCGGGATGCTCCTCAAGCCGTTCACCGGCGAGGAGTTCCAGGCCGAGGTCCGGGCAGCCCTCGAGCGCTCGCGGATCCGCCGGGCGGCCGTCCAGTACCAGTACGTCACGCCGATCCTCGACGGCGTCGCCCTCGCCCTGACGGCGGCGATCGAGGCACGCGACCTGGAGACCGGCGAGCACTGCCGGCAGCTCGGCGTGATGGGCGAGCGGGTGGCGATCCTGATGGGCCTGCCCGAGCTCGCCCGGACGACGATCCGGATCGGCGGCTATCTCCACGACATCGGCAAGATCGGGATCGCCGATCGAATCCTCCTGAAGCCGGGACCGCTCACCGACGAGGAGTACGCCGAGATGCAGCGTCACTCGGCGATCGGCGGCGACATCGTCTCGACCCACGAGGCGATGGCCGACATCGCCGCGATCGTTCGCCACCACCACGAGCGATATGACGGCCGCGGCTACCCCGACAAGCTGGCCCGGTCCGCGATCCCGCTCGGGGCCCGGATCATCTCGGTCGCCGACGCGCTCAGCGCCCAGACGACCGATCGGCCGTATCGCAAGTCGATCCCGCTCGATGCGGCGTGGGCCGAGATCGTCCGCCACAGCGGCAGTCAGTTCGATCCGGAGATCGTGGAGCTGTTTGCGACCCTGATCGGGACGACGATCCTGCCGGCCGAGCCGGGCACGGTCGGGACGACGATCCGTACCCTCGCGTTCGAGCCCGAAGGGCCTTCCCAGGCTGAGGCGCCCGGCGACGACGCCGGCGACGACGCGGACCGCATCGGCGAGGCGGGCCGCCACGCCGGCCGTGCTGCGGACCGCGCGGGCGCGGCCCGGGTGCACGAAGAGCCGAGACGGGTACGGCGCGCTTCCGCCTAGAGCGCCGCCGCCTCGTCGTTCACCGTCGCGATCAGCGCGGGCGACCGCCCCGGACGAGCAGCACCAGGCCGATCGCGACCAGGATCAGCGGCCAGGCGAAGCTGGCGACGTCGGGCTTGATCACCTCCGACCCACCGATCAAGACGAGGATGCCGCCGTACAGCGCCTGCCAGCCGACGCCGCCGCCCTGCGTCATCCGGACCGCGGCGACGAACAGGAAGGCCAGCCCGAAGAACAGCGTCCCCCAGCCGGGCCCAAGCGGCTGGCCGAGCGCCTGGATCGTGCCCGGCAGGGCCAATGCGGTCAGGAATGCACCGGCGTAGAGGGCGATGGACGAGCGGCGCAGGATCCACACGACGAGCGAGGCGAGACCGGCCGCGAGGACCGCGACATCGCCGAGCCGCTGGTACTCCGGCAATGCCCGCTCCAGGAGCAGCAATGCCCCGAACACGACGAGGAAGACCCCGACCCAGGGCAGGCCCGGCCGGCGGTCCTCGTCCGGACCCCAGCGCCACGCCCACGCCCGGATCCCCGGGTCGCTCGGCACGTTGCGATCGTTCATCCGTCCCTCCGCGGGTCATCGCGGGGCTCATGCGGCCCCGCCGCCGGCCCGGCCGCGAGTCTACGACCCCGGCAACGGCCCCGCGAGCCCCGACCCCGACTTCGGCTACGACCCGGCCAGGCCCGGCGCGCGCCGAGCGAGATCCGCGGACTCCTCGCCGGGCGCCAGCTCGACGTCGTCCTCGGTATGGCTGAAGCCCAGCTTGTCGGCCAGGCGCCCGAGCGGTCCCGGCGCCCACCAGTTCCAGCGACCCATGAGCCGCATCGCGGCCGGGACGAGCAGGACTCGGATGATCGTCGCGTCGATCAGGACCGCGATCGCCATCCCGACCCCGATGCTCTTGATCGTGATCGACTCGGCCAGGGCGAAGGCGGAGAACACGACGACCATGATCAGCGCCGCCCCGGTGATCACGCCGGCTGTTCGCGACAGGCCCTCGGCGACCGAGGCCCGGTTGTCGCCGGTCCGGCGGTAGGCCTCCTGGATCCGGGACAGGAGAAGGACCTCGTAGTCCATCGACAGCCCGAACAGGATGCTGAACATGATGATCGGGTTGCCGGCCACGGTGAAGCCCGGCGAAGTGAAGCCGAGGACGTTCGACAGGTTGCCGTCCTGGAAGATCCAGACGAGGGCGCCGAAGCTGGCCGTGATCGACAGCAGGGTCATGACGATCGCCTTGAGCGGGATCACGACCGAGCCGAACAGGAGGAACAGGATCAGGCCGCTCGCCAGCAGCGTGACCGCGACCGCGTACGGCACGGTGGTGCCCTGGCTGACCATGAAGTCGTGGCCCTCGGCGGCGAGCCCGCCGACGGCACCCGTGACGCCGGCGACGCGGACTGCGCGGACGGCGGGGATGACCTCGCCGCCGGCGGGGCTCACCGGATCGAGCGGGCTGATCGCATCCAGCCGGATGGCCGAGCCGCGGACGTAGGCATCCCTGAGCTGGTCGCGGGCTGCCACGAGCTGGGGCGGCAGCTGGTCGGTCGGCGCCGCGTAGAACGCCGCGAGCTGGTCCGGCGTCATGGGCATCCCGGTCTGCGGGTCGACGATACCGAACGGTCCCTCGATCCGATCGATCCCGTCGACGGCGTCGACGGCCGCCGCGAAGTCGGCGAGGCGGGCGATGTTGGCGGCGCTGAGCGGGTCGCCCTCGACCGTCGCGAGGATCGTGATCGGCGAGGTCTCGCCGGCCTGGAAGTCGGTCGCGAGCGTGACGGCGGCATCGCGGCTCTCGAGGCCTTCGGGCAGCGTGGCCGCGTTCGGGATGCCCTGGCTGAGGCGCAGAAACGGCGTCCCGGCCAGGAGCAGGAACAGGACCGCGGGGATCAGGAACGCGAGCGGTCGCGCCATGACGAGATGGGCGACCGAGGCCCAGCGCGACGGCCGCGCGACACCGACCGCGGCTCCGACGGGCCGACCGAGCCGGCGGCGGAGCGCCGCGAAGAGGCCCGCCAGGCTGAGAGCGTTGACCCGCGGGCCGAGCATCCCGAGGACGGCCGGCAGGAACGTCAGGGCGTAGAAGACCGACGACGCGACCACGATCGAGCCGCCGATCCCGAACGAGCGCAGGGCCGCCGGCTGGAACAGCAGCAGCCCCGACAGCCCGATCGCGACCGCGAGACCCGAGAAGGCGACGGCCTTGCCGCTGGTGGCGACGGTCGTCTCGACCGACTGAGCCACGGTGCGCCCGCGCCGGAGCTCCTCGCGGAAGCGGCTGACCATGAACAGCGAGTAGTCGATCGCCAGCGCCAGGCCGAGCATCGTCGCGACGTTCTGGACGTAGATCGAGAGTTCGGTCGTCTGGGCGACGAGGTAGACGCCGGCGAGGGTCGTCGGGATCGCCAGCCCGGCGACGAGGAGTGGCAGCCCGGCGGCGACGACCGACGCGAAGACGGCCAGCAGGATCAGAAGCGCGAACGGCCCGGAAATCGTCTCCGCCTGGACGAGCTCCTTCTCGGACTGGTGGGCCTGGTCCTCCGTGAACGGGCCGACGCCGGCGAGGCTCAGGGTCGCGCCGCTCGGCTGGTCGATCAGGCTCCGGATCCTCGGCATCTCGTTGGCCGACTGCTCGTCAGTGATCGTGAGCCGGACGACCGCATAGGCCGAGTGACCGTCGGTGCTGATGAAGCGCGAGTCGCCGGTCTGGGCGAACCCGACGACGCCGTCGGCGATGGGATCGGCATCGAGGCGAGCAAGCGAGGTCGCGATCGCCTGCTGAAAGGCCGCCGAGCGGGCGTCGGTGCTCTCGTCGCCTTCGAACAGGGCAACGATCGAGCCGCGGCCGGCCCCGAACTCGTCCGCGAGGCGGGTCGAGACCGCGGCGGATTCGGAGTGCGGGTCGGTCCAGCCGCCGGACACGAGTGAGTCGGTGACCTGGGCGGCGAGCGACACGGAGGCGATCGCGAGGACGACGGTGACGAGAGCGATCGGTCGGCGGAAGCGATAGACGAACGCACCCCAGCGAGAGAACAGCATCGGGAGCCCCTTCGGTTGGCGAGTGCCGGCGTCGGCCGTGGTCCTGTGTTCGTCGGAGACCATAGAGAATGAGCATTCGTTTTGTCAAGACTTGTCGAGCCGGCGCGTCCTGCGTAGGCTAGGGGAGCAACCGTTCTCCAGGAGGAGCCATGCCCCGCGTCTCCGCCCAGCACGAACAGGAAGTCCGTGACCGGATCGTTCGGGCTGCCCTGGCGGTGTTCGCCGAGCGCGGCTTCCACCGGGCCACGATGCAGGACATCGTCCGGGCCTCCGGTCTGTCGGTCGGCGCGATCTACACGTATTTCAAGAGCAAGTCCGACCTGATCCTCGCCGGCTGCGACCTGATCACCGACCAGGAGCTGGCGCAGCTCGGCGGGCGCCTGGCGAGCGTGACGGCGTATCGCGACCGGATCGCGGCCGCCATCGGCTATTGGTTCGACAACCTGGCCGTCGAGCAGACCGGGCGCGGATCCGGCTTCCTCCTGCTCCAGGCGTGGGCGGAGGTCGAGACCGACCCCGCGATCCGCGAGATGCTCCTTCGCCGCCGGCACGAGACGATCACCGCGATCGTTCTCGTCCTCCAGGAGGGCGTCATGCGCGGGGAGCTGCCGCCGTGGCTCGACGTGGCGTCGGTGTCGCAGGCCCTGTCGGCCCTCCTCGACGGGATGCTCATCCAGGCAGCCGAGGAGGGCGCCGGCTACCGCCGGGCCGACCACGAGCGGCGGATCCTCGCACTGCTCGAGACGCTCCTCGCGGCGCGCGATGCCGCGCCGCCCGAGCGGATCACGGCAGCGCCGCCGATCCCGTACGAATCCGTCCGCGCGAGCCGCGCGGCGTCATGACCGGCGAGCCCGACCGGGGCCGCGTCCAGACGGTCCTCGGCCCGATCGAGCCGGCCGAGCTCGGCTGGGTGCTCCCCCACGAGCACACCGCGATCGCCCTGTGGCACGTCGCCAATCGCTGGGACTACTGGGAGCTCCGCCGCGACGAGCCCGTGATCGTCGAGGAGCTCGCCGCCTTCCGGGCCGCCGGTGGCGGGACGGTGGTCGACCTCACCCTCGACGGCGTCGGCCGCGATCCGGCCTGGCTGGCCGGCCTCGCCCGCGCGACCGGCCTGAATCTGGTCATGGGCTCCGGCTGGTACCGCGGCGCGCATTACCCGGCCGAGGCCCTCGTTGACCGGCGCTCGGTCGACGCGCTGGCCGACCAGATCGTTCGCGACGCGACGGTCGGGGTGGGGGAGACGGGGATCCGGGCCGGCATCATCGGCGAGATCGGGACGGACAAGCCGTGGTTGTCGGCCCAGGAGGAGCGGGTCCACCGCGCCGCGGCCCGGGCCGCACGGCGGACGGGCCTCGCCATCACCAGCCATGCCGTCCAGTCGGCGGTCGGGCTCGACCAGCTCGACGTCTTCGACTCGGAGGGAGCCGATCTGACGCGGGTCGTCATCGGCCACGCCGACTCCAACCCGGCGCTGGACTACCACCTTGCGATCGTCGAGCGGGGCGCGACCGTCGAGTTCGACTTCCTCGGGATGAGCTTCACCCCGCTCGAGCGCCACGGCGAGAGCCGGATCGTCGACAACCTCCGGGAGCTCCTGGCCCGCGGCCACGCCGAGCGGATTCTCCTGTCGCAGGACGTCTGCCACGACAGCCAGCTCCGGCGCTACGGCGGCAACGGCTACACCTACCTGGCCGAGACGTTCCTGCCCCGCCTCCGCGCGGCCGGCGTGTCGGAGGCCGAGATCCGGACGATCACGGTCGACAATCCGCGGAAGCTGCTCACCATCGCCTGAGCGCGCGACGGCGGACGGCGGGCGGGGCGCGCCCGTCGGCGCAGGACCGAGTGCCCCCCGGGCTACGCCTCGAGCGTCGCCTCGACCGTCATGGTCACGTTGCCCTTGAGCGCCCGTGAGATCGGGCAGCCGTCCTTGGCCTGGTCCGCCGCGGCGGCGAAGCTCTCCTGCGTCGCCCCCGGTGCCGCCCCGCGAACGACGATCGTGGCGTCCGTGACCGTGAAGCCGGCCTCGAGCTTGTCGGCGCCGATCGTGACGTCGACGTCGACCCGGGTCGGTGGGGTCCCGGCCTTGGCCAGGATGTTCGAGAAGGCCATCGAGAAGCAGGACGCGTGGGCCGCGGCCAGCAGCTCCTCGGGCGAGATCGTGCCCTGTGTCTCCCCGATGCGCGATGCCCAGGTCGTCGGCTGGTCGCGGAAGGTGCCGGTGGTCGCCGCTGTGACGGTGCCGTTGCCGGTCAGCAGATCGCCGCTCCAGGTTGCGGTTGCGCGTCGTGTCGTCGCCATCGTGTGGGTCCTCCGTCAGGATCGGCTTGCGGGCTCGGCTCAGCGGGTCGCCAGGGGCGTCGAGGTCCACCCTCGGCCGCGGTCCCGGGGAGACGTCGACCCGATGGTCCCATAGGTCTCCGATCCGGTCCGGTGGGGTCGCGCCCGGTCCGGTCCGGAGCGGTGACGACGCCTCGCTCCGACTCCGTAGACTGGGTCCGGTACCAATCGCCCGGCACGACGGGACGCCTCACCCATTCCGCGGCGAGCCCCCATCCGCGAAGGTTGACCCATGGTCTCACCCGTCCGCGCCCTCAGCCGTCGACGCCTCGCGTCGCTCCTCCTCGTCGCCGTCGTCGGCGCCGCGATCGTCGCGCCCAGTGCCACCGTGGCAGCGAGCGCCCCAGTCGGCGAGGCGGGCCTGACCGCCTACGAGACGAAGATGGTGTCGACGCTCAACGCCGACCGCACCTCGCGCGGTCTGGTCGCCGTCCGGGTCGATTCGCGTCTCATGGCGATTGCCCGCGCCCGGTCCGTCGACATGGTCGAGAAGAGCTACTTCAGCCACACCCAGCCGGACGGCCGGAACGCCTTCGACATGCTGCGCGAGCAGAACATCAAGTGGTACGGCGCCGGCGAGATCATCGCCTGGAACGACTCGTCGTGGGACCAGACCGTGAGCATCGCCAATCACGGCTGGATGAACTCGTCCGGTCACCGCGCGATCATCACCTCGAGCAACTACAACTACGTCGGCGTCGGCTTCGCGTTCGACGCGGCCAGCGGCAAGAAGATGTGGACCGCGGTCTTCATCAAGGGCCCGGACCGGACGGCGGCCAAGGCGACGGTCTACACCCCGCGCGTCGTCGCCAGCCCGACCTCGACGACCCGCAAGGTCAAGGTCGCGTGGACCGGCTACGACCCTCGGCTCCAGGTCCTCACCTCGGGTCTCCGTTCGTACGAGATCCAGCGCCGCGTCGACGGCGGATCCTGGACGACCCTCCTGTCCTCGACGACCCTGCGCGTCACCTACTTCTACGTGTCGACCGGCCACTTCTACGAGTTCCGGATTGCGGCCCGCGACAACGCCGGCAACACCGGCGCCTGGATGACGCGCACGATCGACCTCCGCTAGGTCGCGGCGGGCTCTGCCCCGCCGAACCGGCTACCGCCAACTCGTCACCCGACCACGGTCGACCGCTTCGCGTGCCGCTCGCACGAACGCCCGATGTCGGGCTGTCCGCGGCCAGCCGACCCGCCGGACGCCGCCGAACGCCCGATGGGCCTCGAGCGCGGCGGCGAAGCCATCGCTGAACCCGGGCTCCTCGATGGGATCGAACCCTTCCTCGAACCACAGGCCGGCGATCCGGAGCGTGTCGGCCTTCCGCTCGATCCGCGGCTCGATCCGCCCGACGAGCCGGTCGCCGAACCAGATCGGCAGGACGTAGTAGCCCCAGCGTCGCTTGGCCGCGGGGACGTAGACCTCCCAGAGGTAGTCGAAGCCGAACAGGCCGGGGAGCACGTCGCGGTCCCAGACGAGCGGGTCCAGCGCGGCGAGGAACGCCACGCCCGGCGGTGCGCCGCCCGGCGTCGACCCGGCCGCGATCTCCACCTCCGCCTGCTCGAGCAGCGGCAGCTCGTCCGCAAGGACGTAGCGCAGGCCGCGGATGCCGTCGACGGTCACGGGCACGAGCGACCCATCCGCGACGAGCTCGCGGTGGAGCTCCTTCCGCCCGGCCGACTTCAGTGCCAGGCCGTCCTCCATCCCGATCTCGACCCATGGCGACGTGCCGTACCAGAGCTCCATGCTGCCGATCGTGCCGAGGAGCCCGTGGGCGCGGTAGCGGGACAGCAGCTTGTGGCGGAACCGCTCCCGGATCGGCACGGACCGGGCGAGCACGTCGGCCGGGAAGAGCCGCTGGACGAGGTCGTAGACGCGCCGATTCCCGTCCCGTCGTGAGAGGCCCAGGATGCCCGCCTCGGCGAGGCCCTCGAGGAGCGCCCTGACCTGGTTCGTCGGCCGCCAGGACCACTCGATGGCGGCTCGCGGCTCGATGTCGATCGCCGACATCGGTCCGGTGGTCGTGATCCGCTCGAGGAGCTCCGCCACGAGCGGCGCGTGCTCGTCGAAGGCCTTCTCCTCGTGCATCCGGCGCGACCGGTCCCAGGCCACCCGATACCACGGCAGGTCGGCGGTGGGGACGATCGACAGGCCCTTGTTGTAGGTCTCGTACAGGGACCGGTCCGCGTACAGCAGCTCGTCCGTCATCTCGCGCCGGTAGCCGGCGACGCGGGCCAGGAGCACGAGGTCGTGGTTCCGGCCGGCGATCTCGATCGGATCGAACTGGATCGACCCGAGCCGGTCGAACACGGCGAGAACGCCGTCCGGGCCGGGCGGCACGGATCGCGGCGGGGCCAGGAGGTGGTGGATGGCCAGGAACCGCCGGGCGACGGCGACGCTGATCGTCCGCGCGGCGATCGGCTCCGGGCCCGGCGTCCCGCTCGGGGATCCGGCCGGCGGTGACGCCTGGCCCTCGGCAACGGCGGGAAGCGTCTCGGTCGTCCGTCGGCGGGAGGCTCGCGGGGCGGCGATCGTGGTCATGCCGCCATCGTCGCCGGGGAACGCGTCAGGTTCCGTCACGAATGCCCGACGAGATCGCGAGCGCCTCCTCCAGCCGGTCGACGAACGGAACCTGGGTCGGCTTGAGCCGGCGCCGCGCCTCGGCCGGCTCGAACCACACGACGCGATCGATCTCGGGGAAGCTCTGGCGCTGCCCGCTGCGCGGCGGCCACTCCATCTCGAACTGGTTCGAGATCGCCGCCAGAGGGTCCAGGTCGCCCTCGATCGCCCAGGCGTGGACGAGCTTGCCGCCCTTCTGGACGATCGTTCCGAGGCTGAGCGGTGGCATGCCGTCCGGCTGGGCGATCGGCGCGGCGAAGGCCGACCTCCTCGGCGAACTCGCGCCGGGCGACCTCGAGGAGGTCCTCGCCGGGGAACTCCGGCTCGCCCTTGGGCAGCGTCCAGTGCCCTTCATCGCGCTTGGCGAAGAACGGGCCGCCCGGGTGGGCGAGGAGGACCTCCAGCCAGCCGCCGGACGAACCGTGCCGGTAGAGGAGGATGCCGGCGCTCTGTCGGAGGGCCATGGACGCATCGTACGCCGGCGGCTGTCGCGCGCGCCCGTCCTCACCCGATCGCCTGCGATGCACCTGCAACCCCCATGTGCCGGGCGGCGGTCGGCGCGTGACGCCACGCGCCCCATGGTCAGTGCAGCACGCAACCCGGAAGGAGACCCCATGCCCGATCTCTCCCTGCCGGAGATCCACCTGCCGGACATCAAGCTCCCAGGAGGACTCCGCGACATGAACCGACAAGACATCCAGAACGCCATCGGCGATCGCATGCCGACCATGCCGAAGAAGATCGAGATGCCTGACGTCGACCTCACGAACGTCGACCTGCCGAAGGCCGTCGAGGACCGCCTCAGCCAGGTCGAGAAGGCGATCAACAAGCTCGACCTGCCGAAGGCGATCGAGGATCGGATGCCCGGCCGGAAGCGCTCCAACCCGATCCTGCCGCTGGCCGCCCTGCTGGCCGTCGGCTCCATGTTCGCGGCCGCCTGGTGGCTGATCACGACGCCCAGCGCGTCGCAGAAGGTCCGCGAGACCGCCGATCGGATCAAGGCCCGCGTCACCGGCCAGGAGACGGCGGTCGAGCGGTACGACGACGACGCCGACCTCGGCAGCCTCCTTCCGGATCCCAGCCAGACCCGTCCCTCGGTCGAGAACGAGACCTGGCCCGACACGATGGCCGACCTCGGCGAGACCGTCGCTGCCGGGAACGGCGCGTCCGTCGAGCGCCCGGGCGTCTGACCCCCTGATCCGCGCCGGCTCTTGCCGGCGCCGCCGAAACGACGCGACGGAGCTTCCCACGGAGCCCGTCGCGTCGTCGCGTCCGGGTCAGCCGCGCGGCGGCGGCTCGATCCAGCCCGGCGTCCGGGCGCCGCGCTTGTCGATCGCGGCGAGGATCGAGGTCTCGAGCTGGAGGATCCGCTGCTCGAGGCTCTCCACCTGGCGCAGGATCTCGAGGTTGCCCTCGAGGAGCTGACGGTTCTGCGCCTCCTCGATGTCGGCCTCCGCCGCGGCATGCTCGAGCGTCATCCGGTCCCGGAGCGACGCGCGATTGCCGGCCAGGAGGATGAGCGGCGCGGCGTACGCGGCCTGGGTCGAGAACGCGAGGTTCAGCAGGATGAACGGGTAGGGATCGAACGGCCGCGAGAGGAGCCAGGCGTTGCCCGCGATCCAGAACCCGACGATCACCGTCTGGACGATGATGAACCGCCAGCTCCCGAGAAAGCCCGTCACCTGGTCGGCGATCCGGGCTCCGCGCGGCGCCTCGTCGAACACCTTCACGTTGATCGGGTGCTTGTGCTGCAGCGCCACGGCGCCCTCCATTCGACCACCACCGGGGCGAGATCAGCCGGCCCTCGGCTGCTATTGTCGGCCGCATGACGATCGAGGTCCGGGCGATCCGGGACGACGAGCTGCCCGGCTATCTCGATGCCGTCACGACGGGTTTTCTCGAACGGACCGACATTGGGGCGCTGGCCGCGGACGTCCGGCCGCATTGGGACCTTGCCCGGGTCTGGGCCGCTCTTGACGCCGGCCGGGTGGTCGGGACCACCCGGACCTGGCCGACCGAGCTGACGCTGCCCGGCAACCGCCAGGTCAAGGCGTCCGCGGTGTCCGGGGTGACCGTTCGGCCGACCCATCGGCGACGCGGGCTGCTGCGCGGCATGATCGCCGCCGAACATGCCGCCGCGCGCGAGCGCGGTGAGCGAGTGTCGTTGCTCTACGCGTCGGAATACCCGATCTACGGCCGCTTCGGATACGGGCCGGCCGTCCAGATGGCGGGCTGGTCGCTCGACCTGACAGCGACCCACTTCACCGCTGCCGCCGGCGGCCTGGGCGGGTCGATCGAGGCGCTTCCGATCGACGAGGCCGCCGTCGACATGGCCCGCGATGTCTTCGAGACGTGGCGCCGGATCCAGCCGGGCGAGATCTGGCGGCGACCGATCATGTGGAAGTCCGACTTCGGTCTGGCCGGTGCCGCCGGCGACGGATGGAAGGGGTTCTTCGTCGTCCATCGCGACGACGCCGGGACGATCGACGGCTACGCGCGCTATCACGGCGATGCCAAGTGGGAGCACCGTCAACCGCGCAGCACGCTGTCGGTCGACGAGCTCCACGGGTTGACGCCCGACGCCCAGGTCGCCCTCTGGCGGTTCCTCGCGAGCATCGACCTGGTGACGACCCTCAAGACCGAGCGCCGCCATCCGGCGGACCGCCTGCCGTGGCTCCTGACGAATGGCCGCGCGGCCGAGACCTACGAGGCGGGCGATGGGCTCTGGGTCCGGCTCCACGACATCCCGGCCGCTCTCGAGGCGCGAACGTACGAGCGAACCGGCACGCTGGTCATCGAGGCGATCGACCGGGACGCCGGCCACGACGACGCGTCAGCGCCGCGCGTCCGGGTCGCCCTCGACGCGTCACCAGACGGCGCCCGAGCGGTCCTGACCGATCGCTCGCCGGATCTCACGATCGATGGGGCTGCGCTCGGTGCCGCGTACCTCGGCGGGACCCGGCTCCGCGACGCCGTCCTTGCCCGTGGCTGGGATGAGCACCGGGCCGGAGCCCTGTCTGACGCCGATGGGTTGCTCGCGACCCGCGACGCCCCCTGGTGCTCGACGTTCTTCTGACGACGATCCATAGACATCCGGGCGATATCTGACGATACTTCCTCGGTATCGACAGACAGACCACAGCGTTGCTGGGTCCACCGGAGTCACGCTCATGCCTCGCCGCCGTGTCCTGACCCTGCTTCCGGCGATCCTCCTGCTCCTCGCCGCTTGCGCGTCCGGCGACTCCGCGACACCGAGCGTCGCCTCGCCGCCGCCGCTCGCGGCGTCCGTCGCGCCAAGCGTCGGAGCCGCGCCGTCGACGGAGCCGGTCGACCTCACGATCTACGGCGCCGCCTCGCTCAAGGGCGCGCTCGAGAAGGCCAAGACCGCCTGGGAAGCTGCCTACCCGGGCTCGACGCTCACGATCTCGACCGACTCGTCGGCGGCTCTGGAGACCCAGATCGAGGAGGGCGCGCCCGCGGACGTCTTCCTGTCGGCGGACACGACCAACCCGCAGAAGCTCGTCGACAAGGGTCTGGCCGCCGGAGCCGCCGTGTCGTTCGCGGGCAACAAGCTCACCGTGATCGTCCCCGTCGCGAACCCGGCCGCGATCGGGACGCCGGCCGACCTCGCGAAGGCCGGGATCAAGGTCATCGCGGCCGGCGACGAGGTGCCGATCACGAAGTACGCGACCCAGCTCGTCGCCAACTTGGCCAGGGAGTCCGGGTACCCGAGTGACTTCGCCGCCATCTACGCCGGCAACGTCGTGTCCAGGGAGGACAACGTCAAGGCGGTCATCGCCAAGATCGAGCTCGGCGAGGGCGATGCCGGAATCGTGTACGTGACGGATGCCAAGGCATCGACGAAGGTCACGACCGTCAACGTTCCCGACTCCGCCAACGTCCCGGCGACGTACGCCGGGGTCGTCGTCAAGGCCTCCCCGAGCGTGGCCTCCGCGCAGGCGTTCCTCGACTGGTTCGCCGGTCCGGGCGGTCAGCCGATCCTGGGCGAGTTCGGGTTCCTGCCGCCGTCGTGACCGCTTTCATCGCCCGCCCGCCACGCGCCCGCGCCCGATCGCCCTGGGGGGAGCGATCGGTCGCCGCCGTCGCGGCGCTCATCGCCCTGTTCCTGGGGCTGCCGGTGCTCGCCCTCGTGGCCCGCGCGGTCCTCGACGGCTCCCTGGCGGCGTCGGTCACGTCGCGGGTCGTCGTCGACGCGCTGCTCCTGAGTCTCGTCACCACGGCGGTCAGCCTCATCCTGACCGTGACGTTCGGGCTGCCGCTGGCGTACGTGCTGGCCCGCCGGTCGTTCCGCGGCAAGGGCTGGCTCGAGGCAATCATCGACCTGCCGATCGTCCTCCCGCCGTCGGTCGCCGGCCTGGCGCTCCTGATCGTCTTCGGCCGGCGCGGTCTGCTGGGCGAACCGCTGGAGCTCCTGGGTCTCGCGATCCCCTTCACGACGGTCGCGGTGATCCTCGCCCAGACGTTCGTGTCGGCGCCGTTCTTCATCCGGTCGGCCCGGACCGGGCATCGCCGCGGTCGATCGCGATCTCGAGGACGCCGCGCGCGCCGACGGAGCATCGGAGCGGCAGCTGTTCCGCTCGATCACCGTGCCGCTGGCGAGCGCGGCGCTGGCCGCCGGGCTGGTGATGACGTGGGCGCGCTCGCTGGGCGAGTTCGGAGCGACGATCATGTTCGCCGGCAACGTCGAGGGCCGGACGCAGACGCTGCCGCTCGTCGTGTACAGCGAGTTCCAGGGCGGGAACCTGGACTCGTCGATCGCCGCGGCCGCGATCCTCGTCCTCGCCGCGTTCGGCGTCCTCGTCGCGGTTCGCGTGTTTCGCTGGAGCCGGATCCTCGACGCCCGCGGGATCGGCTAGGGGCTGCCGCTGCGGCGAAGCGCGGTCAGCCGGTCGTGCGCCCCGGCTCGTCGCGCCACGGGTCATCGCGACCCGGCTCGTCGCGCCAGGGATCGTTGGTGGCGTCCGCCGGCGCCGTCCCGGATTCCGCGGTCGCCAGGCGATCGAGCGCCTGGAGGGTGACCGCGCTCGGCCGGCCGACGTCATCGAGGTCGGGCGCCCCATCGCCCCCCCTTCGTCCGGCCATGGCGTACTCCGCGGCCCCGACCGCCGCCAGCCCGCCGAGTGCGGCCAGCCCGATCGGTCCGCCGGCCACCGCGGCCATCATCACGCCGCTGGCGATGCCCTGACTCGGGCTCGCCTTGGGGATGTGCATCGGCCGTCCGTCGTCGTCGAGCAATGCCGGGTTGACGCTGGTCACGCCGGGGATCATCAGATCGCCGATCGACTCGCGCTGGGCGAGCGCCGCGCCGCAGGCCGGACACTGGGTCGCGTCGATCGGGGCGGCCGCCGAGCACCACGCGCAGCGGCTTGCCGCGACCAGGTCATCCGTCATCCGCGCGTCCTCCACGAATCCCCAGCGCGGCGATCGTACGCCTGCCGTCAATCGCCCCTCGTTGACGCTTCCGCGGTTAATTCCGATAATGTGACTCGGGATTACCGAACGACCCGTGTCCGCGCCCGCTGGGCGCCCTTCCGGAGATTGAATGACCGCGACGCGCGACCTCGTCGCCGACCAGCGCGAACAGTTCGCGTTCCACGACGACATCGACTACCTCGCCCAGACGAAGCGCGGCCTGACCCGCTCGACCGTCGAGGAGATCAGCGCGTTCAAGAACGAGCCGGACTGGATGCTCCAGTACCGCCTCCGCGCGTACGACCACTTCATGAAGCGCCCGTTGCCGACGTGGACGGACGGTCTCGACCGGATCAACTTCGACAACATCGTCTACTACCGCAAGCCGTCCGAGCGTGAAGAGAAGTCGTGGGACGACGTTCCCGACAAGATCAAGCAGACGTTCGAGCGGCTCGGGATCCCCGAGGCGGAGCGCAAGTTCCTCGCCGGCGTCGGAGCCCAGTACGACTCGGAGGTCGTCTACCACTCCGTCAAGGAAGAGCTGTCGAAGCTCGGCGTCGTCTTCATGGGCACCGACCAGGCGCTCGTCGAGTACCCCGAGATCTTCCGCAAGCACTTCGGGACCGTGGTCCCGGCCGAGGACAACAAGTTCTCCGCCCTGAACGCGGCGGTCTGGTCGGGCGGCTCGTTCGTGTACGTCCCGAAGGGCGTCGAGGTGCCGCTCCCGCTCCAGGCGTACTTCCGGATCAACGGTGAGAACACCGGCCAGTTCGAGCGGACGCTGATCGTCGTCGACGAAGGCGCCAAGGTCCACTACATCGAGGGCTGCACCGCCCCGATCTATGCCACCGAGTCGCTCCATGTCGCGGTCGTCGAGGTCGTGGCCCTGCCCGGCTCGAAGGTCCGCTACACGACGATCCAGAACTGGTCGAACGACGTCTACAACCTCGTCACGAAGCGGGCCCACGCGTACGAGAACTCGACGGTCGAGTGGATCGACGCGAACACCGGCTCGCGCAAGACGGTCAAGTACCCGTCGATCTACCTCCGCGGCGAGAACGCCACGGCCGACATCATCAGCGTCGCGGTCGCCGGCAAGGGCCAGCACCAGGACACCGGCGCCAAGGCCGTCCACCTCGCCCCGAACACCCGCTCGCGGATCGTCTCGAAGTCGGTCTCGAAGGACGGCGGGCGGGCGACGTATCGCGGCCACCTGAAGGTCAGCCCGGGCGCGACCAACGTCGTCGCCAGCGTCCGCTGTGACGCGCTGATGCTCGACGACATCAGCCGGAGCGACACCTACCCGTACATCGACATCCAGGAAGACGACACGACGATGACCCACGAGGCCACCGTCGGCAAGGTCAGCGCCGAGCAGGTCTTCTACCTGATGAGCCGCGGCCTGACCGAGAACGAGGCGACGAACCTGATCGTCCAGGGCTTCCTCGAGGTGTTCACCAAGGAGCTCCCGATGGAGTACGCGATCGAGTTCAACCGGCTCGTGAAGCTCGAGATGGAGGGGTCGCTCGGGTGATCGACGCGACACCCGAGTCGACGCCGGCCGCGCCGGCCCGACCGGCGCGCCCGCCGCGGCGTTCCCCGAACGAGCTGACCTTCACCCTCGACGACGCCTTCGTCGAAGCGGCCACGGCCGGTGAGCCCGACTGGCTCGCCGCCGACCGACGGGCTGCGTTCGAGCGGTACCGCGCCCTGCCGATCGAGACGAACCAGCTCTACACGACCTACGTCGACCTGCGGACCGCCGACCTGTCGGGGGTGACGCCGTGGGAGGAGCCTGCCGGTGAGGCCGGATCGTCGTCGATCGGCCTGCCCGACGGAGCCGCGGGGCTCGCTGCATTCCGCGACGATCGGGTCGACGGCCTGATCCTCGATGACGAGGCGCGCGCCGCCGGCGTCATCCTCGACACCCTCGGCGGCCTGGTCCGGCGCGACGACCGGCTCGCGCGGCGGCTTCTGGGCGACGCGTCCACCCTCCCGCTCGACGACAAGCTCGCCCAGATGACGCGGGCCGGCTGGAACCAGGGCGTCGTCCTCCATGTGCCGGCGGGGGTCCGTCTGACCCGCCCGATCGTGGTCCGCTGGCAGGCCGGCGCTCCCGGCCGGGCGCTCCTGACGCGGACGATCCTCGATCTCGGCGAGGGCGCGTTCGCGTCGGTCGTCGAGGAGCTCGAGGCGTCGGCCGGGGCCAACGATCTGGCCGGCCCGCAGTCCCTGTTCGCGGGCTCGCTCGAGGTCCACCTCGCCACCGGCTCGACGCTCGAGGTCGCCTCGATCCAGAACCTCGCCACCGGCACGGTCACGTTCCAGCACCGCCAGGCGGAGGTCGGCGAGGGCGCCACGCTCCGCTGGGCGCTCGCCCAGCTCGGTGGCCGGCTCGTCCGGTCGCGGATCGACAATCGACTCAGCGGCGACCGGAGCTCGGTCGAGCAGGTCGAGATCGTCTTCGGCGCCGACGACCAGCTGTTCGACCTGACTTCGTTCACCCGCCACATCGGGCGCGACACGACCGGCAACCTGCTCTCGAAGGCCGTGCTGACGGACGCGACCCGGTCGTACATGAAGGGTTTGATCATCATCGAGCCGACGGCGGTCGGGACCGACAGCTTCCTCGGCGAGTTCGGGATGAACCTCTCGAAGCAGGCGCGCGCGGTCGCGATCCCGTCGCTCGAGATCGACCAGCCGGACTGCCGCCGGGCCGCCCACTCCTCGGCCGTCGGGCCGATCGACGAGACCCAGCTCTTCTATCTCGAGAGCCGCGGCATCTCGCCCGAGGACGCCCGCAAGTTCATCGTCCTCGGCTTCCTCGAGCCCGTCGTCGCTCGGGTCGCGCTGGCCTCGGCCCAGAACGCGCTGCGCGACCTGCTCGAGGCGAAATGGGACGCGGGTGCGCTGAGCGCGAGCGCCGCGCCCGCGGCGTGATGCCTCCACCACATCCCTCGAAGCCGTGAGGCGGATCGACCTCGTCGGCGTCGATGAGATCGCTGACGGCGAGATGAAGATCGTCGTCGTCGACGGCACGGACCAGGTCCTCGTCATCAACCAGGGCGGCGAGTTCACTGCGACCCAGGGGATCTGCAGCCACGAGTACTTCGAGCTCGACAAGGGCTTCCTCACGGCCGGCACCCTGACCTGTGCGCTCCACCTGTCGCGGTTCGACCTGTCGAACGGCGAGCCGATCGATCCGCCGGCCGAGCTGCCGCTCGAGGTCTACCCGGTCGTGGTCGAGGACGGCCGCGTGATCATCGAGGTCCCGGACGGGCCGCTGCCGATCCGCGAGGAGTAGGCGGCCGGCGCGCGTCGGAGCGTCGTCCGGCCCGCCCGTTCGGCAGTTGGGCGAGGCTCTCCTCGCGAATCCATCTCCCGCGGGCCTCCGCCGTACCTTCGTGCACGGACGCCGCCGCGGTTCCTGGTGCCGCAGGCGACAGCATCCTGAGCGCAGGAGATTCGGCTCGGCCACGAGTGCAACAGGCGAGAGCCTCCTGAGCGCAAGGGATTCGGACGGGCGAGGCCAATACCAGGCGAAAGCCGCCTGAGCGCAAAGGATTCGGACGGGCGAGGCCGATCCCAGACGAGAGCCGCCTGCACGAACCGAAGTCGTGACCGCGTGGCGCGACCGGTCCTCGACCTCAGCCGCCGGACCGCGGCACCAGCTGGAGCACCTCGACCGTCGCCTTGAGCACCGCCTCGTGGCTGAACGGCAGCGGAACGGTCGTGCCGGCCAGCCATTCGTCGATGAGATCGCCGTAGTGGCGGTCGAACGGGTTGCCGCTCTGGCCCGTCGTCTGGACGATCTGCGCCCCATCGAGGTCGCCGAGGTCGATCGACAGCCGGTACGACGGCAGGTTCGTGATCGCGAACACGCCGTCCATCCCGACCGGGTTGTACGAGGGGTCGTCGGGGTCCGGGTACGCGCGTGACGGCCGGTAGTAGGTGTTGTTGACCGCGCCGGCCGCACCCGGGGCCGGATACGGGCCCCTGTTGAAATACCACTCGATCGGCCCGATCCCCGACGAGCCGAGCGTCGCCTCGGCGAAGCGGGCGCTGTGCATCGCCCCCCAGGTCCACCTGGCCGGATCGCTGCCCCAGGCCGCCTCGAGCTCGCGCCCGGCCTGATCGAGCGCCGCGCCGACGATGTCGTCGCGCCTCTCGGTCCGGTCGGTGGTCGTGACGTCGTCCCACCACGGCGAGTCGGGCGTGGCGAGCAGGGCGATCGTCGCCTGCCACGACGCGCCGCCACCGACGTACTCGCGCGCCAGCTCGCCGAGGTCGTCGTCGAAGAGGCCACGGACGAGGCGGTACTCGAACGCGAGATACGCCGCGCAGCCGAGGCTCGGCGGTCCCTCGACCGGGCACGAGAACGTCGACCAGCCACCGATCCGGTCCGCCAGCAGGCCGCCCTTCTCGGTCTTGATCACCGCGGTCGCGATGCTCGGGGCGATCCGCTCGGCGCGCAGGACGTGCGCGTCGAACTGGATCTCACGCAGGTCGTCGGTCGAGACCCCGCCCGATCCGGCCGCGTTGGCGATCAGGGTCGCGATCCGCTGGGCCCGATAGCCGGGATCCCATTCCTGGGCGATGAAGTGGGGGTAGCCGGCATCGACCGCCGCGTTGTTCGCGGTGACGATCACGCCGCTCGGCGGATCCAGCTGCCACGGCAGGTCCTCGAACGGGATCGTGCCGGTCCAGTCGTGGGCGCCGTCGCTTCCCGACCGGATCCGGTCGCCTCGATCGCTCGGATCGGCCCGGATCGGGATCCGTCCCGGCAGGACGTAGCCGATGTGGCCGTCCACGTCGGCGTACACGAAGTTCTGCGAGGGCGCCCCGTACGTCTCGAAGGCCGCATGGAACTCCTCGAACGTCGACGCGGTGTTCAGGTGGAAGATCGCCTCGAAGGTGCCGTCGACCGCATCGGTCGCCGTCCAGCGCAGGGCGAGCAGCGGGGCGTCCTCGAGGCGGCTGTCGACGCCGTTGACGATCGGCCCGCTCCGGGTCGCCCGGACGTCGAGCTGGACGTCGGCGCCACCGGCGACCTTGATCGTCTCGTGGCGGACCTCGAACGGGATCGATTCGCCGGCGACGAGGTAGTTCGCCGGATTGGCCGGGTCGACCTCGATCGAGAAGAGATCCTCGACGTCCGGGTCGACGTTGGTCGCCCCCCACGCGATCTTCGCGTTGTGTCCGAGGACCACGCCGGGGACGCCGGGGAACGTGACCCCGACCACGTCGTACGGGCAGTCCCCGCTGACGGCTCGGCAGCGCAGGCCGTTCATGTACCAGACCGAGGGCATCCCGATGCCGAGATGGGGGTCGTTGGCAAGGAGGGCGGTCTTCGTCGCGGTCTTCGACGGGCCGACGACCCAGTTGTTCGAACCGACCTGGTGGTCGCCGGCGATCCCGTCGGCGCCGTCGAGGCCGGCCAGCGCGAGGAGCGAGCTGCCGGCCGCGGCGACGTCGCGCCAGGCGGCCGCGTCCCCGATGGCCGTGGGCGGCGATGTCGACGCGGTGGCAGCCGGCGTCGCCGCCGCGACCACGGTCTGCGGACCGTCCGCCGTCGCCCCGGCTCCGCCGGATCCCGGCAGGCCGCTCGGGGTGATGACCGGCATCGCCGCGTCGTAGGCCGGGAAGAGCTCGTCGGTCCGGGCCGGGTCACCGAGCTTCGCGTCGGCCAGCATCCGGAAGATCTCACTGTCGAAGTTGCCGCCGAGCTGCCACGCCTGGACCTTCTGCCAGGCCAGTGAGTCGAGTGCGGTCCACGGCTCGAGCCGGTAGCCGCCGAACCCGCCGATCCCGGCTTTGACCCCGGTCAGGACGAACGGCAGCGACAGCGATCCCTGGTGATCCGCGATCCAGGCGTTGACGCCCGACGGCATACGCGTCGACCACCGCTCGGGCGCCCGGATCGAGGGCGGCAAGGTCGCGCTCCGCCGCCTGGCGCCAGCCGAGGGTCCGGATGAACCGGTCCTCGCCCAGCGTGCTCGAGCCGAACAGCTCGGACAGGCGGCCGGCCGAGATGTGGCGCCACACCTCCATCTGCCACATCCGGTCCTGGGCGTGGACATAGCCCTGGGCCAGGAACAGATCGTGCGACGTCTCGGCCTCGATCCAGGCGATCCCGGCCGCGTCGCGCGAGACCCGGACGGCAGCGTCGAGGCCCGTGATGGCCAGGGTTCCCTGGGTGGTCGGGAAGCCGCGCAGGGTCAGGGCGCCGATCAGGCCCGTGCCGACGGCGATCACGATCACGACCAGCACCACGACGAGCCAGACGAAGCGCTTGACCAGCCCGACCAGACGCTGCACGTTCGATCCCTTCTTGCTGCCGATCGGCCGGCTCCCCGCAGCCGGACCCGCGCAGTGTGCCCGCTCGACGGGCCCGCGTCTCGCCTCGTCGCGCAGGTCAGCGTGGAAGCTGTGTGCCGATGCCCCGGGCTGCCGCCCGATCGAGGATGGCGTTCCCGAACACGAGGTCGGCCAGGCCGACGCCGAGGTGGGTGACCAGCACCCGGCCGCCCGCCGGACGGGGCTCGCGGGCAAGGATCGCCTCGCCAAGGGTCGCGGCCGGATCCGGATAGCCGTCGAAGTTTCCGGCGTCACGGTTGGCGAGGAACTGCTCGCGCTGGTCCACCAGGAAGAGGCCTGCCTCACGCGCCACGGACGCCGCGACGTACGTGGCGTAGTCGACGGCGACGACGAGCGCACTCGTGCTCAGCCAGTCGCCGGTCAGCAGCTGGCGCTCGTCGGCCGGGGCGAACGACGCCGCGGTCACGACGACGTCGGCCGGCTTGGTGGCCTCGCGGGCCGTCGCGGCTGGCCGGGCTGTCCGGATCCCGTCTGTTCCCTCGGCCGCGACGGCGAGCGCCGCGGCACGGTCCGGATGGCGGTCGAAGACCACCAGCTCGAGCCCGGGCAGGAGGTGCCCCAGGACGGCGAGGTGGCTCCGTCCCTGGACGCCGGCCCCGAGCAGGGCGACCCGGGCAGGCCGCCCGGTCACCTCCGGCGCGAACCGGGCGATCGCCACGCCGCTGATCGCGGCCGTCCGCTCGGCGGTGATCTGGCCCGGCGTCGAGGATCGCCCGCGGCAGCCCCGTCCGCGGGTCAGAGAGGATCACGAGACCGTGGATCGCCGGCAGGCCGATCGCGCGGTTGGCCGGGAAGCCCGCGATCCACTTGATGCCGAGCAGGTCGTCGGCACCGGCCCCGTCGAGCCCGCGGAGGTGGGCCGGCATCGCGTGCGCGAAGGAGCCGTCCGGCCGCGGATGGACCCCGATCTTCGGCGGCAGCTCGGCGTCGGCGACGAGCGCGGTCAGCGTTCGCTCGGCGAGCCGCAGCCGCTCGTCCAGGGGTGGCATCGCGGCGCTGACCTCGGCCGCGGTCAGGTAGGTGAGCGGAGCCGCGTCGCGAGCCGTCATCGGTCCGAGTCTAGCGCCGGGTAGCATGGCTGAATGCCCTCCGATCCCGCCCAGAACCTTGCCAATCTGCGCCTCGAGCGCGACGCGATCCTGCTCTATGACGCCCTCGCCGGGATCGAGAAGAACCCCCAGCGCGCCGCTGCCTTCCATCGGATCGCCGCGAACGAGCGGCGCCACGCCGACATCTGGGCCCGCAAGCTCGAGGAGGCGGGGGTTGACGTCCCGCCCGCCCCCACTCGGCCGCGGCCGCGCGTCGCGTTCATCGTCCTGATCGCCCGGGTCTTCGGGACCAGGGCCGTCAGCGACCTCGTGACCGCGCTCGAGGGCGACGAGGAGGACATCTACGAGAGCCAGACCGCCTCGCCCGAGATCGAGGCGATGGCGGCCGACGAGCGCGAGCATGCCGAGATCTGGCGCAAGCTGAAGGATCCCCACTACCACCCCGACCGCGACATCGCCACCCGCGAGAAGTGGCACCGCTCCGGTCGGTCCGGGACGCTCCGGGCGGTGATCTTCGGGGTCAGCGACGGCCTCGTCTCGAACCTCGCGCTCGTCATGGGCGTCGCCGGCGCGTCCGGCCAGACCGACGCGCCTGCCCACTTCATCCTCCTGGCGGGGATCGCGGGACTCCTCGCCGGAGCCTTCAGCATGGCCGCCGGTGAATACATCTCGATGCAGAGCCAGCGCGAGCTGTTCGAGCGCCAGATCGCGCTCGAGCGGGCCGAGATGGAGGCGATGCCCGAGGAGGAGGAGGCCGAGATGGCATCCCTGTACCGGGCCAAGGGCTTCCGCGAGGACGAGGCGAAGGCGATCGCTCACCGCCTGTTCGAGGATCCGGAGCGCGCCTTGGACCAGCTCATCCGGGAGGAGCTCGGCCTCGATCCGGACGAGCTCGGCTCGCCGTTCGGGGCCGCGTTCGGGTCGTTCGTGGCGTTCGCCGCCGGCGCGTTCGTGCCGGTGCTGCCGTACCTCGTGAGCGGCGGCGCCGGCGCGTTCGTCGTCGCGATCGCCTTGAGCCTCGCCGCGCTCTTCGCGGTGGGCGCGGGTGTGAGCCTCCTGACGGGGCGCGGGGTGCTGTTCTCGGGTGCGCGCCAGGTGGCGATCGGGGCCGTCGCCGCGCTCGTGACCTTCGGGGTGGGCACGGCGATCGGCGTGTCGGTCGCCGGCTGAGACGCCGTGGACGTCGCAGGCCGTCTCCGCGCCGAGGGCCTCGATCCGTCGCCGTGGTCGAATGGCCCGGGCGATCGCTACGGGGCGCACGAGCACGGCTACGACAAGGTGATCGCCGTGACGTCCGGGTCGATCGCGTTCGGGCTCCCGGCGGCGACGGAGTCGATCGAGCTCGCCGCCGGAGACCGGATCGAGCTGCCCGCCGGGACGCGTCACGATGCCGTCGTCGGGCCGGCTGGGGTGACGTGCCTGGAGGCGCATCTGCCGGTGGGCCGGCTGGCGGTGGTCGCACGGCGGGCGCGCGGGGAGTGGTGACGCGCGGAATCACAAGAGGTCCCGGAATGGCGTCCGGGACCTCGTGGGGTAGGCTAGCGAGCCGCGCTCAGCGAGCGCTGAGGCGGGCCCACAGGGCGAGCGTCTCGCGCGCGTTTCGAGGGTCCGTATCGTGGCGCGGATCCTCGTGGCCCAGCAGGACGCTGATGGCCGAGAACAGCACCAGGAACCCGATTCCAATCGCGATCATGGGGGTACCTCCGCTGCGTGATCGCCGCGGAGCCGGGCCGAAGCCGCTCCCGCCGCTGGTTGCGGTGGACCGACGATCAATCGATGTCTTCCTGCCATGATACCTAACAAATCGAGCATTCGCAACTGATCTGCCTGACGAATAGGTACCAGATGGGCTCATCCGAACACATCAGTACGAATGACGCACGAATCCTGGAGATCCTCCAGCGCGACGGCCGGCGGCCGTATGCGGACCTCGGAGCCGAGGTCGGCATGAGCGGCCCGTCCGCCCATGAGCGGGTCAAGAAGCTCGAGGCGCGGCGGATCATCACGGGCTACGGCGCGACGGTCGATCCCCACGCCCTCGGCTACGACGTCCTCGCCTTCTGCTGGGTCACCCAGGCGCCGGGCAGCGTCGCCGACGACCTGACCGAGTCCTTCGCGACGGTCCCCGAGATCGAGGAGTGCCACCACATCTCGGGCGAGGCGGACTACCTGCTCAAGGTCCGCGCCCGCG
Organism: uncultured Chloroflexia bacterium; assembly: GCA_963746075.1. GTDB lineage: Bacteria > Chloroflexota > Limnocylindria > Limnocylindrales > CSP1-4 > CF-46. The sequence continues at coordinate 170,484 of CAVUZY010000003.1, read as the reverse complement.
ACACCCGCGACCTCGAACGCATCCTCCGCCGCGTCCAGACGACGAAGAACGTCTTCTCGACCGAGACCGACGTGGTGTTCTCGAGCGGCTTCGAGCGCCGGCCGCTCCACATCCCGACCGAAACCGTGGACGCGGTGGAGGCGTAACGATGGCAGGGGATCGTCCGACGGCCGAGGACGCGGCCCTCGTTCGCGAAATCGCGGCGGGGTCGCAGTTGGCTCTGGGCGAGCTGTACGACCGGTACGTCGACGCGGTCTACGCGGCGGCCAGCCGGCTGACATCGGATCGGCACGTCGCCGAGGAGGTGGTCCAGGAGACGTTCCTTGCCCTCTGGAACCGGGCCGAGCTGTTCAACCCGGCCCTCGGATCGCTCGCCGCGTGGCTCCATACGATCGCCCGGAACCGGACGGTCGATCGATTGCGGGCGGCCGGCCGGCGCCCGAACCTCATCCCGCTCTCGTCGGCCGCCGGCGAGGACGAGCAGGCCGGGGCGGCGCTGGACCGGCTCGTCGCGGCCGGCTCCGTGATCGGCGGCGCGGCTGTCGGGCTCGGGCCGGAAGGCGAGCTCGCCGCGGGCGAGCTCCAGGAGATCCTCCGCGGGGCGCTGGCGGAGCTGCCGGAGGCCGAGCGGACGGCGATCGTGCTGGCCTATCGGGAGGAACTGACGCAGACCGAAATCGCCGAGCGACTCGGATGGCCGCTCGGAACCGTCAAGACCAGGACCCGGCGGGCCCTGCTCCGGCTGAGGGAAGCGTTGGCCGAGGAGCTCGGACCGGGTACGGCACCGACACCGATCCCGGTGCCGATCCACAACGATTGAATCGATGATGGGAGCGATGGACCACAGCGAGGTACGCGAGATCCTCGAGGACGCGGCGATCGAGCCGAACGGCCTCGAGCGGCTCATGGCGGGCGACACGCCGACGGCGTCGATCGTCGCCGGCCATATCGCCGGCTGTCCGGACTGTGCCGAGGAGCTGGAGCGGCTCCATCGCTCCGTCGGGCTGATCCAGCCCACCGTCCGGGCGGTCCCCCCGCCCGAGCTCAAGGAGCGGACGCTGGCCTACGTGGCGGCCGTGGGCCGGCCGCGAGGAGCGGCCGTCGGGACGGCTTCGGACGACGCGCCGGCCGTCGCCCCGCTCGCGACGCCCTGGCGCCCCCGCGCCAGCGACCCGCCCGTCCCTGACGTCGCAGCCAGTCACGGCCCGTTGGCCGCGTCGATCGCGCTCCGGCCGCGCTCGGCCGGGCCGGCCCGGCTCGGCTGGATCGCCGGTCTCGCCGCCGCGCTGATCGTCGCCGTCGGCGGCACGGGGCTGTTCCTCAACGCGCAGCACGACGCGGCGACCCGGGCGCTGTCCGCCGAGGTCGAGGAGCTCGGCGACGTCGCCCGCTGGAGCCTCCGCATCGACGCCCAGCCCGACGTCCGTCGGGTGGCCCTGGCCGGCTCGAGCGGCTCCACTGCGTGGGGCACGCTTGTCTACTCGCCCTCATCGAGGGAGCTCGTCGTGGTCGCCGAGGACCTGATGGCGGTCGCGGGTCAGGAGTACCGCTGCTGGGTCGAGGTCGACGGCGGGCGGGCGGCGATCGGCAAGATGTTCTTCGGCGGCGACCTGGCCTACTGGGTCGGCGAGGTGCCGGAGATCGCAGGTCTGGCACCGGGCGCCCGGTTCGGCGTGACCCTGGTCGACCTGGCCCCGACCGGAGCGCCTGGCAGGGACGTCCTCGTCAGCGCCGGTTGACGGTCGGCTCCGACCCGGCAGTCGCCTCGGGAACCGCGACCCAGCGTCGCTCGTCGCTCACGGTGCGCTCGTCGGTCGGTCGTCGGCCAGCGGCCCGACCGGCCCCGCCGACGCGCTCGCCGTCGGCGGCCGGCTCGCCGCCCATATCGCCGAACGATTCGTCCGGCGGAGCCGCGGCGAGATAGGCGGCGTGCAGCCCGAGGATGTCGAGAACATCGATCTCGTCGACATCCCGGCCGGCGTCGGCCATCGCGGCCGCGATCCATTGCGCCTCACCCTCGCGCTCGAGCTCCGTCACGTCGACCTCGCGGCGTCGTGAGTCGGCGACGACGAGCCACACCAGCCCGGCTCCGACGACGAGTCCGACGATCAGCAGCCAGTAGTTGAATTCGGCGTTCACGTCGCGAGAGTACGCGGAACTGCCTCCGGCGCGCTGGCGCGCGTCCGTGCGGACGCTGAGATGACATTCGTCGCGCAGGAGCGACGAGGGCAAGGCGGCCGCGAGCACCGCAGCGAGCAGGCTCGGATGCCTGTGAGCGAGGAGCGCAGCGGCCAACGCCGCCGTCGTCGTTCCGGCGTGACAGCCGGGAAGTTCCGTCACACCCCCCGGACCCTACACTGCGCGGATGATCGACCTCATGCCGGACCCGGTGTTCGTCCGGATCCTCGGCTTCTCCGTCTACTGGTACGGAATCGCCTACGCCGTGGGCCTCGCGGCGGTCTACTGGGTCCTGCTCCGCGAGGCGCGCCACCGCGGTCTCGACGAGGGCCTGCTCGGCAACGGCATGATCATCGTCGCCATCGCCGCGCTGGTCGGCGGCCGGCTGTACCACGTCATCGACCAGTGGCCGCTCTACGCCCCTCACCCGATCACCGCGATCCTGCCCCTGACGGTCCAGCCCGACGGCTCCTACGCGTTCTCGGGCTTCTCCGGCCTCGGCGTTCCGGGCGGCATCATCCTGGGAACGATCGCAGCCTGGCTCTACGTCCGGCGGACGCACCAGCCGTTCTGGCAATGGGCCGACGTCGTGGCCCCCGGCCTGTTCGTCATGCAGGCGATCGGGCGCTGGGGGAACTTCTTCAACCAGGAGCTCTACGGCCCGCCCACGACCCTGCCGTGGGGCATCCGGATCGATGCCGCCCATCGGGTCGGCGACTACGTCGACCTCGTTCGGTTTCCGGTCGAGACGACCCACTTCCACCCGCTCTTCCTGTACGAGTCGGTGTCCGGGATCGTCGGCGCGGTCGTGCTGCTCTGGCTGGCCCGGCGGCGGACGTCGCGGCTCGCCCCCGGCGACCTGCTCCTGATCTTCTTCATCTGGTACGGCCTGACCCGATTCGCCCTCGAGGGCTTCCGGACGGGCAACTGGACCTTCTTCGGCATCCCCACGGCCCAGATCGTGACCCTCGGGTTCATCCTCGTCGGGGTGCTGGGACTGCTCTACCGGCACGGGCCGGGCCGGCCGGACCAGCTGGCCGTCGACCTGTTGCCGGATCGGTCGCAGGAGCCGACGAAGGCCGATGACGAGGACGCGTTCTGGTCCGACGAGGCCGCCGAGGCCGACGATGACGACGAGGCCGACGATGACGACGAGGCCGACGATGACGACGAGGCCGACGACGACGACGAGGCCGACGACGCCGCCGACGACGCACCCGAACCCGAGGTCGCCGACGCGCCCGAGCCCGAGCCTGAGCCGGATCGACCCCGCCCGCCCGCCTGACGTGGCCGACGATCCGCCGCGTTCGACCCCGGCCCGACGCCGGCCGCCGCCCGGCCGGGTCGCCCCGCAGGCTCTCGCCGACGCTCGCGGCGGCGCGGTCGAGGGCCTCGCCTGGCTCGGGCGGACGCCGGAGAGCAAGGCGTCGATCCTGTACCGGCTCGTCCGGCTCCTCGTCCGGTTCGTCCTGTTCGGCCTGTTCCGGTTCCGGATCGAGGCATCGGGTCGGGAGCACCTTCCGGCGGGCGGCTACCTCCTCGTCGGCGCCGCACATCGTGGCTGGATGGACCCGATCCTCGTCGTCCATGCCCTGCCCGTCGAGCCGCGGGCATGGTTTTTGGGCAGCGCGCCGTCGACGTTCACGAGCCGCTGGCGGGAGGTCCTGATCCATCGCCTCGGCGGCCTCCTGCCCGTCTGGCGCGGCGGGATCGGGGCGGACCAGCACGTGGCGTCGGCCCGGGCCGTGATCGCCAACGGCGGCGTGTTCGCCCAGATGCCGGAGGGGACCGTCAGCGGGCCGGCCGGCTCGATCGGCCCGTTCCGCGTCGGCTGGGCCGTGATCGCGCTCCGGACCGATGCTCCGATCGTGCCGTTCGCGATGGCCGGCACCGAAGAGCTGTACGTCGGCCGCCGGATGGTGTCGCGAATCCTGCCGCCGACGACCGTGGCCGGCCTCCTCGGGCCGGCGTGGAACGGCGTTCGACCGGCCGAGGGAACGCGGGCCGAGCTCGACCTGGCCCGCGAACTCAGCGCCGCGCTCGCGGCCGTGCTGGGCCCGGTGGTCGCCGAGCTGTGGCCGCGGACCGTCGATCCGCCGAGCCACCCACGACGGCTCCGCGAGCGGCTGACCTGGCTGCTCCTCCGGCGCGGCCGGCTCGATCGCGACGAGCCGGACCCGGGCGCCGCCTCAGCCTGACCCGTCGCCGCCTCGGCGCCCGCCCTGCGGCCCAGATCTCGCGCGCCGCGCTGACGTTCCAGTCGCCTCACTCGTCCGGAGGCGGCTCACGCGCCATGCCATGCTGACTGCCATGACCAGCCGATTCGGTGTCCTTGCCGCGGTCTTCCGGAGCGCACTTCTCCGACGTCTCGAGATCGCGTACGTGCTGTTCGCCTTCGGCGAGTGGTCGACCTGGGTCGCGGTCATCGTCTATGCCTACGGTCGCGGCGGAGCCGGCGAGGCCGGGATCGTCGTCTTCGCCGAGCTCGCCCCGTCGATCATCCTCGCGCCGGCCGTCGCCGCCCTCGGCGATCGGTTCCCGCGCGACCGGGTCCTGTGCGCCACCTACGCCGCGCAGGCCGTCCTCATGGCCCTGACGGCGGTCTCGCTGGCCGCCGATTCCCAGCCGCTCGTGATCTACGGCCTGGCGATCGTCACCTCGACGCTCGTCGCGCTGTCCCGCCCGATCCACTCGGCGCTGACGCCGGAGGTGGTCGCATCGCCGGACGACCTGACCGCGGCCAACGTGGTCTCCGGCATGGCGGAGAGCGCCGGATCCCTGAGCGGGCCGCTGGGGGCGGGTGTCTTGATCGGGCTGGGTGGCCCGGCGGCCGTGTTCTTCGTCGCGGCGGCCGGGAACGTCGCCGCGACCCTGCTCGTCGTCGGCGTGGTTCGGCGTCGAGCGGCCGTGCGACGGTCGGGAGCGGCGGCCGCCAGCCTGCCGGCTCTCGCCCGCGCCGAACCTGCCCCGGACCGCGCGAGCCGCTGGCGCGCGTCGGCGAAGGAGCTGGCCGGCGGCCTCGCGGCGATCCTGGCCGACGGCCGCCTTCGCGGCGTGGTCCTGGTCGCGACCTGGGCGACGTTCCTCGTCGGGGCGATGGACATCCTGTACGCGGTGCTCGCGATCGAGCTGATGGGTCTCGATGAGGGCGGGGTCGGATACGTCGGCGCGCTCGGCGGGGTGGGGGCGATCCTCGGATCGGTCGCCGGCCTGATGCTGATCGGGCGCGAGCGGCTGGGTGTCGCCCTGGCCGCGAGCGCGATCCTGTTCGGCGCCGGGATCGCGTCGATCGCGCTCGCGACCGAGTCGGTCGCGGCCGCCATCCTTCTCGTCCTGGCCGGAGTCGGCGCAGGACTGACGAATGTCGGTGCCCTGACCCTCATCCATCGGCTGGCCGGCGACGACGTGATGAGCCGGGTCTTCGGCGTCCTCCAGGGCCTGATGATGGGAGCCACGGCGCTCGGGGCGCTGGCCGTGCCGCTGACGATCAACCTCGTCGGCGACCGCGCGACCTTCGCCGTGGCCGGGCTGTCCCTGCCGCTGGTCCTCGTGCTCGTCGGGCGGGCGATCGTCCGCGGCGATCGGCTCGACACCGACCGCGCCGCCGAGCTCCGCCTGCTGAGGGGTGTCCCGATGCTCGTGCCGCTGTCCGGCCCGGTCCTGGAGCGCCTTGCCGGCGGGATCATCCGGACGCACCACGCCGCCGGCGCAATGGTCGTTCGCGAGGGCGAGAGCGGCGATCGCTTCTACGTCGTCGAGAGCGGCGGCCTGGTCGTGACCGTCGGGGGTCGCGAGGTCCGCCGTCTCGGCCCGGGCGACGGGTTCGGCGAGATCGCCCTCGTGCGCGACGTGCCGCGGACCGCGACCGTCACCGCCGCCGACGACGTCACCCTGATCGGGATCGACCGCGGTCCGTTCGTCGAGGCGCTCGGCGGTCAGCCGCGCAGCCGGACCATCGCGGCCGGCCTCGTCGACGAGCGTCTCGCGGCCGACCTCTCGCGTTCCTGACCGGCCGCGATCCGCCGGGCGGACGCCGCCGGGCCGAGGTGGCCGGGCTATCCTCCGCGTCATGGAGTACGCCGAGACCATCCTCGATCTCGTCGGCAATACCCCGCTCGTCCGCCTGAGCCGGGTCACCCGCGACCTCGGCCCGATCGAGGCCCAGCCGCTCATCCTGGCCAAGCTCGAGATGCTCAACCCGGGCGGCTCGGTGAAGGACCGGATCGGGCTGCCGATGATCGAGGCGGCGGAGCGCGCCGGCCTCCTCAAGCCCGGGGGCACGATCATCGAGCCGACGTCCGGCAACACCGGCCACGGCCTGGCGATCGCGGCCGCGCTCAAGGGCTATCGCTGCGTCTTCGTCATGGCCGACAAGCAGTCGACCGAGAAGCAGGCCCTGCTCCGGGCATACGGCGCCGAGGTCGTGCTCTGCCCCACGAACGTCGACCCCGAATCGCCCGAGTCCTACTACTCCGTCGCCGCCCGGCTGGCGCGCGACATCCCGGGCGCCTTCAAGCCGGACCAGTACTGGAACCTCGAGAACCCGACCGCCCACGAGAAGACCACCGGCCCGGAGATCTGGGAGCAGACGTCGGGCAGCCTGACCCACTTCGTCGCGAGTGTCGGGACCGGCGGGACGATCTCCGGCGCCGGCCACTACCTCCGGGCGCAGAAGGCGGATGTCGTGATCGTCGGCGCCGACCCGGAGGGCAGCGTCCTGTCCGGCGACACCGCCCGGCCGTATCTGACCGAGGGCGTCGGCGAGGACTTCTTCCCCGGAACCTACGACCCGGCGATCGTCGATCGCTGGGTCCGGGTCAGCGATCGCGATTCGTTCGCGGCCGCGCGCCGCCTGACGCGCGAGGAGGGGATTCTCGCCGGCGGCTCATGCGGGACGGCGTTCGTGGCCGCGTTGACCGTCGCCCGCGAGCTCGTTGCCGCGGGGGAGGGGGCCGGCAAGGTCATCGTCGTCCTGCTGCCGGACAGCGGCCGGAGCTACCTGTCGAAGGTCTACAACGACGAATGGATGCGCGTGAACGGGCTGCTGCCGACGACGGGTGGCGTCGCCCGCATCGTCGAGCTCCTGGCCGGCCGCCACGGCGAGCGGGACCGGCCCGCGGTCGTCGTGGCCCGGACGACGCAGCGGGTCGGCGAGGCGATCGCCACGCTCCAGGAGTACGGCATCTCCCAGATGCCGGTGTCCGAGGACACTGCAGGCGATGCGGTCGCCGGTCTGGTCGGGTCGATCAGCGAGCGGTCGCTGCTCGAGCGGGCGTATCGCGACCCGTCGATCGTCGAGCGCACGGTCGGAGAGGTCATGGAGAGCCCGTTGCCGCTCGTCGACGCATCGGCAACCCTCGACGAGGCGTTCGCCCTGCTCAGCGGCGGCGCGCCGGCCGTGGTCGCGGTCCGCGGCGAGCAGCCGGCCGGCGTCGTGACCAAGCTGGACCTGCTCGAGTACCTGTCGCACCTGGCACGCCGTTGATCGCGGGCCCGGGCCGGTGATCGCCGGCGCCGGGCCGGCGCCTGGGCGGCGTACACTCGCCGCCCATGGCCGCCGTCACGGTCGCTCGACGGGATGTATCCCAGCCCGATGACCGGCTGATCGCGCGGCGTCGCGCGATCCGGCATGCGGCGCCTCGCCGGGCCGCAGGCGCCACCGCCGGTGGGATGCGCTTCCCGGCACGACACCCATGATCGATGTCGTCGGCCGGGACCCCGAGATCGCTGCCGTCGTCCGCTGGTTCACCTCGCCCGGACCGTCGACGATGGTCGTCAGCGGCGCGGCCGGCCTCGGCAAGACCACGGTGTGGACGGCGGCGACCACTGCCATCGGCCGATCCGATGCCCGCGTCCTCGCCAGCTCGCCGACCGAGGCCGAATCCCGCCTGTCGTACTCCGGGCTGGCCGACCTGCTCGGTGCGGAGCTCGGCCAGATCCGGGGTTCGCTCCCGCCGCCGCAGGCACGGGCCCTGGCGGTCGCGATGCGATTCGAGGATCCGGGCGACCGGCCGACGGACGAGACCGCCGTCGCGCGCGGCGTGCTCGAAGCGCTCGTCGCCCTGGCCCGTCGGCATCGGCGGCTGCTCGTGGCGATCGACGACCTCCGCTGGCTCGACGCACCGAGCCTCGCCGCGGTCGTGTACGTGGCCCGCCGCCTCCCGGCCGACGCGCCGATCCGGGTCCTCGCCACGCATCGGGCGAGCGAGCCCGAGCCGACCGGGCTCGACGCGGTGGCGGACATCGAACGGCTCGCCCTTGGGCCCGTCAGCGTCGGAGGCATCCATCGGATCGTGCGCCAGCACGTCGGGGTCTCGCTCAGCCGGCCGCGCCTGCTCGAGCTCCATGCGACGACCCTCGGCAACCCGCTCCACGCCGTGGAGCTCGCCCGGACGCTGGCGGCGGGCGGCGCGCCGGAGGACGGAACTCTCGCGAGCTTGTTTGGGATGCGCATCGCGGCGCTGCCCGTCGCCACGCGAAGCGCCGTCGTCCTGCTCGCGGCATCCGCCGATCGGGCGGTCGATCGGCTCGATCGAGCGTGGTCGGGCGAGTCGCGCGATCTGGCGCGAGTCGGCTTCGGCGATGCGATCCGGCCGGCGGTCGAGGCCGGGCTGGTGGCGCTCGAAGCCGGGCAGGCACTCCCGTCGCACCCGCTCGTGACCCACATCGCCTACGACGCGGCGGATGACGGCGACCGGCGGGCCGCCCATCGATCGCTCGCTGCGACGGCCGCGACGGACGAGGAGCGGGCGGGGCATCTCGGCCGATCCGTCGACGCACCGGATGGGGAGGCGGCCGACGCGATCGAAACGGCAGCCCGCGACGTCAGATCACGCGGCGTCCGCGCCCTGAGTGCCGCGCTGTTCGAGAGCGCGGCGCAGGTCACGCCGCCCGCCATCGCGGACGATCGCCATCGTCGCTGGCTCGCCGCGGCGTCCGCCTGGTACGACGCCGGGGACACCCATCGGGTCGAGGTCATTCTCGAGCCGCTCATCGTCGAGCTGGCGCCGGGGGTGGCGCGGGCCGAGGCCCGCTGGCGTCTCGGGGTCGCCCTCGACGAGGCCGGCCGCTGGCACGAGGCGACGGCGCTCTGGCGTGAGGCGCTCGCCGAACCCGACGCCCTGGCCGTCCAGTCGCTGGTGCGGTGCAGCCTGGCGATCACGGCGATGTACACCGAGTCCATGGCGACGGCGATCACCTGGGCCGAGTCCGCGGTCGTCGACGGGGAGGCATCGGCCGATCCGGCCGCCCTCGCCCGATCCCTCGCCGTCGAAGCGTTCCTCCTCGCCATGGCCGGGCGACCCGACGATCGCGGGCTGATGACGCGGGCACTTGCCCTGGAAGCCGGCATCGACGAGCCCCTGGGCGAGTGGTCGCCCCTCGCGCTCGCTGCCGAGTGCGCCCGTCAGACCGGCGATGTTCGTGCCGCGATCGGACACTACGCCGCCGTCCTCGACCGCGCGGCCAGCCGTGGCGACGCCAACGTCGAGCAATGGGCCGCATTCGGCCTGGCCGTCGCAGAGAACCTTGCCGGCGGCTATCGGCGCGCATCCGAGCTGGCCGATCTCGTCCTCGACCTCGCCGAGCAGACCGACGTGATGCAGATTCCGGCGCGGTCGCTCCGGGCGCATGTCGATGCCAATCTCGGCCACCTCGACGCGGCGCGAGCCCGGATCGACGAGGCAATCGAGCGGGCTCGCGCCGGCGACGAGACCACCCACCTCTTCGGCTGCTTCGTGGTCCTCGCCGCGATCGAGATCAGCGCCGGTGACGCGGCGGCCGCCGCGAGCGCATACGGCGAGGCACGTCGCCTGGCCCAACGCCTCGGGCTGGCTCACGCCGGTGCCCTGCGCGCCGCCCTGAACGAGGCCGAGGTCGCGGCGACGGCCGGCGAACTCGCCCAGGCCGAGGACGCTCTGTCCGCATTCGACACGATGGCCGGCAGCGAGCCGCCACCGTGGTCGGTCCCGGTCCGCCGCCGCGCCCGGGCGAGCATCCACGCGGCCCGCGGCGACCTCGACGCCGGAGTCGCCGAGCTGGATCTGGCCATCGACGATGCCCTGACGCTCCCGCCGGACCGCGGCCGTGCGCTGCTGGCCCTCGGATCGATCCTCCGCCGGATGCGCGAGATCCGCCGCTCGCGGGAGGCCACCGAGCGCGCCCTGGCGGTGTTCGAGGAGCTGGCCAGCCCGCCGTGGATCGCCGCGGCCAACGCCGAGCTCGCGCGACTGCCCGGCCGACGATCGCTCGCCGAGGGCGATCTGACCAACGCCGAGGTCGCCATCGCCGCCCTGGTGGCGTCCGGCCTGAGCAACCGCGAGGTCGCCGCCGAGCTCGTGCTGAGCGTGAAGACGATCGAGGTGACCCTCACCCGGATCTACGCGAAGCTCGGCCTGCGATCGCGAAGTGAGCTCGCTGCCCAGTACCGCGGCCGGCCGGCCGATTGATCCGGCGCGCCCTGCGCCGATCTTCCGGGGAAACCTCTGTAGCGGACCCGCGTGCCCGGCTCCTACGGTCGGACCATGACCAGCTTCGTCGTCGAGACCTTCGTCCCGTCCGGGAACGATGACCGCTTCGCGCTCGACGTCCAGGGGCTGCGGCACGCCGCGTCCGCCGTCGGTGGGGGCGTTCGGCACATCCGGTCGTACCTCGTGCCCGACGACGAGATGGGGTTCCACCTCATCGAGGCGGGAACGGCGTCCGACGTCGAGCTCGTCGCGAGCCGCGCCGGAATCGAGCCGGAGCGGATCGTCGTCGCCGTGCGGGTCGGTGACCTTGGAGGACTCGCTGATGGTTGATCCATGCCCGTGTCGGCCCGTGGCCGGCTCCTGATCGTTGGCCACCCCGGTTCGCCGCCACCCCGGTTCGCCGCCACCGCGGGTGCGCCGCCACCGCGGGTGCGCCGCCACCCCGATCCGTCTAGAGAGGAGACCCGTCCGATGCTCCGTTCGAAGCGATCCGTCGCCACCCTGACGCTGGCGCTCGCCATCTCCGCCTGTGGGGGCAGCGCTCCCGCGACGCCGCCGACCGGCGGCGTCGCGCCGAGCGCGGTCGTCCCGACGGCCGTCTCCGGCGGAGACCCGTCCGCGGCGGCTCAATCGCAGCCGGCCGCCGTCGCATCCGTCCCGACGAGCGGCGGCGGAGGGGGCGGTGGCGGCGGGGTCTGCGACCTGGTCACCATCGCCGAGCTCGAGACGATCTTCGCCGTGACCGCGGTGACGACGGCCGTGATCGCCGGGCCGCCCGACACGTGCGACATCCAGGAGAACTCGGCGCCACTCGCGGGCTTCGTCCTGACCCCGACCGGCGGGGCCATGGTCTTCGACCTGCTCGCAGGCGGCGGCGACGCCCAGAGGGTCGACGGGATCGGGGACGCGGCGTTCTACTCGGCGTCAACGCTCCTCCTGGCGATCAAGCGCGGGGACGCGATGCTCTCGATCGCGGTCCTCGACGAGGGACGGCCCGAAGCGGCGCGGCTCGAGCTGATGAAGCAGCTGGGCGCCATCGCTGCCGGCCGGATGTGATGGACCACCGGCCTGCCCGCGGCCGCCGCCGCGCCGGCGTCCTCGTCAGCGCGCTGCTCGTCGTCGGGTGCGGCGCGGCGGCCCCGTTGCCGAGCGCCTCGGGCGGGTCGAACGCGATCGCCTCGCCGGCATCCCCGGCCCAGAGCGCAGGTGCCCTCGCGCGGCTCGTGCCCGATGTCGTCGACCAGACCGCCTTTGCCGCGTTCGAGGACGGACGGATCGCTGATCTCGATGTCCGGGCCGGCGCCGTCGAGCGGTTCGGGCGATCCGTCGTCGACGGTGTCGCCGCCCAGCGGCACCTGGCCCTCGCCGCCTTGTTCGACGCCGCGACTGGACGCGCCGGCGAGCGTGTCGCGAGTCTCGTCGACCTCGGACCGAAAACGGCCGTCGGGAATCTCGTCGGCGGCAGCCTCGCCGGGCTCACAACCCTCGTGAGTCAGCTGATCGCGGGTCGCTCCACGGGCGGACAGGCGAGCAACACGAACGGCCAGATCGATACGACCAGCGAGGTGATCCTGGGCGGTCACAACGCCACGGTTCGGTCCCAGGGGCAGCTCCAGGTGACCGGCACGGGCAGCCAGCTGACCGGAACGGCATCGGTCCAGCTCGATGCCACGATCCGGGCCGCGGACGGAACGACGATCGGGACCTACGCCCTCACGTCGACCGGGCAGGTCGAGATCGACATGTGCCCGGACCCGACCGGCGCCGTCGCCGGCAGCTACGACCTGACGATCTCGATCACGTCGACCGGGGTGGCGGGCAGTCCCGGGTCGGCCAGCCTTCAGGCGAGCGGCACGGTCAGCGGTGAGGTCGGCGACGACGCCTTCCTCCATGGATACACGATCGACGCGTCGGCCGGCCTGACGTCGACCTCGGCCTCCGGCGCCTCCGTGGATCGGGCGGTCCAGGTCCATGCCGGATTCGGCCTGATCGGCGCGCCCGGTGACACGGGCTCGATTGCTCCCCGCTCGGATCTGACGGGCTCGGTCGTGCGGGCCGACGAAGCCGCGACCGACGCGGACATCACGGCCCTGTACGAAAGCGCGATGAACCCCGGAATCTTCGTCGGAACGTTGATGTTCGCCGCGGCGCAGGACAAGTGGCGTGGCGGAGAGTGCGTCGCCGTCGAGGCAACCGAGCGCACCCGCGACGTGGCACCGGACGAGCTGGTCCACTTCACGGCGACCGTCAAGCACGTCGTCGAGGGCACCCAGCTCGACAAGCCGATCGTCGCCACATTCAGCGGCGAGCGGTCGGTCGCCCCGCGCGATCAGGAGCTCGACCCGCCGGCCGACCTCACCTACACAGCGCCGACCGACCCGGGCAAGTCGGGCACGGTGAAGCTCACGTCGACGTCCAATCGCGGGATCGGAACGCTCGACCTGACGTTCACGGTCGTCCCCGAGATCGTGATCGAGCTGGAGATCGAGTCGACCTCTGTTCCGACCAAGCTCACCGGCTATGCCGTGACGCGCGGCTCGGCCAAGGCCGACGGCCGGATCCGGCTGGAGCGACTGACCAAGAACGAATGGGCGGGCGACGGGACGCTCATCTCGACGACGACGAGCGGCCCGGCCACGTGCCGCCACGTCCACGTCCACGGGCAGGGGGTCTACGACTGGCGCGTGTTCTCCGCGAACGTCGGGCCCGACGTCGCCCAGGCCGACATCGTCGTCGACATGGATGCCGGGACGATCAGCGAGATGCCCGACAGGTTCGAGGCGAACGGCTGCCAGCTGACCCTGACCGGCACGATGAACACCTGGGAGAACATCTTCTTCACCGTGTACCGCCACCGCTACGGCCAGCGCGGCTTCCACCTGGCCGGCGATTGGATCTCCGTCGCGACCGCTGATACGTGGAAGACCGGCGGCATGATCGCCTACATCGAGTGGGAGGGATCGTGCGCGCCGAACCTCGGACCGTACGAGAAGCTCGTCATCGCCTGCTCGAACAAGACGACGGCCACGCTCTGGGCGGTCGTGCCGTGATCCCCGGCCCGAGCGGGTGACATCATTGGCCCTGTGAGCCCCTCCGACCCGTCCGCCGGCGACGCCTTCGAGACGATCGCCGTCCACGCCGGCGCCGAGCCCGATGAGACGACCGGCGCGGTCTCGCCCCCGATCTACCAGACCTCGACCTACGCCCAGGACGGCGTCAACAACCCGCGCCGCGGGCATGACTACGCCCGCAGCATCAACCCGACCCGGGACCGCCTCGAACGGGCGGTGGCCGCCCTCGAGAAGGGCACTCACGGCATCGCGTTCGCCAGTGGCTCTGCGGCCACGGCGGCGATCGCGCAGCTGGCCGCGACCGGCGAGGAGATCCTCGTCGGCGACGACGTCTACGGCGGCACGTACCGCTATCTCGAGCGGGTCCACCGCCCGAGCGGGGCAGGGGAGGCGCGCTACACGGACCTGTCGGTCGGGCCCGACGTCCTGTGGGAGCAGCTGACCGCGCGGACCCGGATCGTCTGGTTCGAGAGCCCGTCCAACCCGAACCTGAAGCTGACGGACATTGCCGCCGCCGCATCGACGATCCGCGAGCGGGCCGCCCAGAGCGGAGCCGCCCGGCCGTACCTCGTTGTCGACAACACGTTCGCCTCGCCGGCGCTCCAGAACCCGCTCGAGCTCGGGGCCGACATCGTCTTCCACTCGGCCACGAAGTATCTCGGCGGCCACTCCGACACGATCCTCGGGATCGCGGCGACCCGCGACGACGCGATCGCGGAACGACTGCACTTCCTCCAGAATGCGATGGGCGCCGTCCCGGGGCCCCTCGACTGCTTCCTCGTCCTGCGCGGCCTCCGGACGCTCCATTTGCGGGTCGAACGCCACGTCGCCAACGCGACCGCGATCGCTCGCTTCCTGGCCGCCCGTGACGATGTCGAGCGGGTCTTCTACCCGGGCCTTGACGACGGCCCCCACGCTCATGCCGGCGCCGCGCTCGTCGGTCCGGACCGCCAGATGCGGGGCGGTGGCGGGATGGTCTCGTTCATCCCGCGACCGGGCGGGCCTGCTGGCCTGGCCGGCGACGGCACGGGCGCTCGATCGGCCACCGACCGGGCGATCGCGATCGCCGAGGCGACCCGCCTGTTCACCCTGGCCGAGTCGCTCGGTGGCGTCGAATCCCTGATCGAGATCCCGGCGACGATGACCCATGCGTCGGTCGCCGGCTCCAAGCTCGAGGTCGACCCGGCCCTGGTCCGCCTGTCGGTCGGGATCGAGCATGTCGACGACCTGATCCGTGACCTCGCGGATGCGCTCGACCACGCCTGACGGCGCGTCGGCGCGTCGGCGCGCCGGAAACGGCGCCAATCTTGGTGCGATCGGATACAAGAACGTGTAGAGTCACAGTGACACGTGGCTGTCACGGCTCGGGACCATTGGGTTGCGGACAGGTTGCAACCGGGTTGCGGTACGATGGCGGCAATCAACGACTGCGGAAGCCGACTTCCTCGTCGTTCCGTGCGCCGTGCAGGCGCCCGGATCGCGAGCTACGCGCGGCCGGTCGATCGGGAGCGATCGCCCGCGCGCAGGAGTCCGAGCTGATGACGCAGTCCACCACCCGCCCCACCACCCCGACACCGGGCGCGACCGCGCCCGGCGGAATCGGTCGGATCGTCCGGGCGAACCTTCCAACGGCTGAGCTGTACGAGGACGCGGTTCGCGCAGGCGAGGGCCTGATCGCCGCGGAGGGCCCTCTCGTCGTCCGGACCGGCAAGCACACCGGCCGCTCGCCCCAGGACAAGTTCCTCGTCAAGGAGCCCGGCTCCGCGGGGAAGATCTGGTGGGGCGAGGTCAACCGGCCCATCGCTCTCGAGCACTACGACCGCCTGCGGGCTCGCCTCATGACCTACCTTGCGACCCGCCCCGTCTATGCCCAGGACTGCTTCATCGGCGCTCATCCGGACCACCGCCGCAGCCTCCGGGTCTACACCGAGACCGCCTGGGCGAGCATCTTCGCCCGGAACCTCTTCCGCCGGCCCACGGCGGCCGAGCTCGAGAGCTTCGCCCCGACCTTCACGATCATCAATGTCCCGTCGTTCCAGGCCGACCCGGCGACCGAGGGCACCCGGACCGGGACCGCAATCCTCGTCAACCTCGCCGCGATGGAGATCATCATCGTCGGCACCGAGTACGCCGGCGAGATCAAGAAGTCAGCCTTCACGGTCATGAACTACCTGATGCCCGACGAGGGCGTGCTGCCGATGCATTCGGCCGCGAATGTCGGCAAGGACGGCGAGTCGGTCGTGTTCTTCGGGCTCAGCGGGACGGGCAAGACGACGCTCTCGGCCGACCCGGAGCGAAGCCTGGTCGGCGACGACGAGCACGGCTGGGGCGTCGACGGCGTCTTCAACTTCGAGGGCGGCTGCTACGCCAAGACGATCCGCCTGTCCCCGATGTACGAGCCGGACATCTTCCAGACGACCCGCCGCTTCGGGACGGTCCTCGAAAATGTCGACCTGGCGCCGGCCACGCGCGAGCTCGACCTGGACTCCGACCGGTTCACCGAGAACACCCGGGGCGCCTACCCGCTCCACTTCATCGGCAACGCCGATCCGACCGGCATGGCCGGCCAGCCCACGAACGTCGTGCTCCTGACCGCCGACGCATTCGGCGTCCTGCCGCCGATCAGCCGGCTGACCGCCGACCAGGCGCAGTACCACTTCATCAGCGGCTACACGGCCAAGCTGGCCGGCACCGAGATCGGCGTCAAGGAGCCCCAGGCCACGTTCAGCGCCTGCTTCGGGGCTCCGTTCATGCCGCGCCACCCCGGCGAGTACGCGGCGATGCTGGCTGAGCGGCTGGCCGCGTACGGCGTGCGGGCCTGGCTCGTGAACACCGGCTGGACCGGCGGACCGTACGGAACCGGCGAGCGAATGAACATCGATCACACCCGCTCGATGGTCCGGGCCGCCCTGTCCGGCGCCCTCGACGGCGTGCCGACCGTCACGGACCCGATCTTCGGGGTCGAAGTCCCGACGTCCTGCCCGGACGTGCCGGCCGCGGTCCTCGAGCCGCGCGCGACGTGGGCCGACCCGGACGCCTACGACCACCAGGCCGCGGCGCTCGCCCGGATGTTCGTCGAGAACTTCGCTGCCTACGCCGACGGGGTGCCCGAGGCGGTCCGCGCGGCGGGTCCGCGCGTGACATCGCTCGACGGTCCGGAGCTCAAGGTGGCGGGTCCCGGCGAGGGCTGACCCGGCGGAGGGGCGCGGCCGACGGTCAGGACCCCGCCCCGATCTCCGCCAGCACCTCCGCGATCAGCGCGGCCATCTCGTTCGGTCGGGTCGGGCCGCCGCCGCACGCCGCGACCGCCACCAGCGAGACCGCCACGACCGCGACCAGGCTGATCGACCACCGACGGCCACGCATCGGTGGACGGTACTCCCCTCGTCTAGAATCGCGGCTCACGCTGAGAGGAACCGAACTGCCCATGGCTCGCAACAAGGTCACCGTCATCGGCGCCGGCAACGTCGGCGCGACCACCGCCCAGCGGATCGCCGAGGCCGGTCTCGCAGACGTCGTCCTGGTCGACATCGTCGAGGGCCTGCCTCAGGGCAAGGGCCTCGATCTTGCCGAGGCGGCCCCGGTCGTCGGTCACGACGCCCGCGTCAGCGGCACCAACGACTACGCCGACACCGCCGGCTCGGACATCGTCGTCGTGACGTCCGGTCTTGCTCGCCAGCCGGGGATGAGCCGCGACGACCTCCTCGCCAAGAATGCGGGGATCGTCCGGGCCGTCGTCGAACAGGCCGCGAAGCACTCGCCTGACGCGATCCTGATCATCGTCACGAACCCCCTCGACGCGATGTGCCACGTTGCCCTCAAGGCGTCCGGCTTCCCGCGCGAGCGCGTGCTCGGGATGGCCGGCGTGCTCGACTCCGCCCGGTTCCGGACGTTCATCGCCGAGGAGCTCGGCGTGTCGGTCATGGACACCCACGCGTTCGTCCTCGGTGGCCACGGCGACACGATGGTCCCGCTGTCGCGCTACTCGACGGTCGCCGGCGTGCCGATCACCGAGCTCCTCCCACCCGAGCGTGTCCAGGCACTCGAGGAGCGGACGGCCAACGGCGGCGCCGAGGTCGTGGCGCTGCTCAAGACCGGTTCGGCGTTCTACGCCCCGGCCGCGTCGGCGTTCGAGATGGTCGACGCGATCCTCCGCGACCGGAAGCGGGTCCTGCCCTGCGCGGTGCTCCTGAAGGGCGAGTTCAAGACGAACGACCTGTTCGTCGGGGTGCCGGTCGTGCTCGGCCGGGGCGGGATGGAGAAGGTCTTCGAGATCGAGCTCAGCGCCGCGGAGCAGGCCGCGTTCGACGCCTCTGCGGCCGCCGTCCAGGAGCTCGTCGCCAAGCTCGACTGATCCACTGCGGGATTCCTGAGGTGCGCCGCGGCACCGCCCGTTCACCCTGGCGGACGAGCGCCTCGTGAACCTCCGAGGTTGCCTCGAATTGACCCATCGGAACCTCAGTCGTATCGTCGTCGAACGCTACGCCGGCCTCGGGAGGGTCGGCTTCCATGTCGTCATGGGGCTTCCCTGAGCGCCGCCGCATCGCGGTCGGGAGCCGCTTCGTGGCCGTTCGAGCCGCTGCCCCATGCGCGGAGGAGACTCAGGCATTGCCTGAAGGGAGGCTCATGAATCGGAGGCTGCTCTTCGCCGTCGGTGCGACGGCGTTGCTGCTCGGCAGCGCCCTGCCCATGGCCACGTTGGCCGCATCGCCACTGCTCCAGAGAGGAGCCCAACCGTTCACGAAGGACGGGATCTACATCGTCCAGCTCCGTGAGCTGCCCACGGTCGCCTATGACGGCTCGACCGCCGGTCTGCCGGCCACGAAGCCGGGCAAGGGTCGCAAGCTCGACCCGACATCGCTCGCCGCGGACGCCTATGCGAAGCACCTGAAAGGCAAGCACGACGCCGAGATCAAGGCCCACGGCGGGACCAAGATCTACGACTACACGACCGCCAACAACGGCTTCGCGGCCCGTCTCACGGCGGCCCAGGCGAACAAGATGGCGGCCGACAAGGACGTGGTCGCGATCGTTCCCGACGAGACCCGCGAAGTCGACACCTCGTCGACTCCGTCGTTCCTCGGCCTGACCGCGCCCGGTGGCCTGTGGGACCAGCTCGGTGGCGTCGGTCAGGCGGGTGAGGACATCATCGTCGGCGTCGTCGACTCCGGCATCTGGCCCGAGTCCCTCAGCTTCACCGACCGGGTCGACCAGAACGGCGTCCCCAGCGCCAAGGGCCAGAAGGTCTACGAGCACATCCCGGGATGGCACGGCAAGTGCGTCAAGGGCGAGGCGCTCAAGGTGTCCGACTGCAATCAGAAGCTGATCGGCGCTCGCTACTACAACGCCAGCCAGGGCGGCAACGCGGGGATCGACGCCGATCGACCGTGGGAGTTCAACTCCGCCCGTGACTACAACGGCCACGGCACGCACACCGCGTCGACCGCCGGTGGCAACAACAACGTCCCGACGACGGGTCCGGCCACGGTGTTCGGCTCGGTCAGCGGGATGGCCCCTCGGGCGCGCATCGCGATGTACAAGGCGCTCTGGTCGACCGAGGACGCCTCGACGGCCAGCGGCTCCACATCCGACCTCGTCGCGGCGATCGACCAGGCCGTCGCCGACGGCGTCGATGTCATCAACTACTCGATCAGCGGCACGACCACGAACTTCCTCGACCCCGTCGAGGTCTCGTTCCTGTTCGCCGCGGATGCCGGGATCTTCGTGGCCGAGTCGGCCGGCAACAGCGGCCCGGCAACCGCCACCGTGGCCCACCCCGGCCCGTGGACGACGACGGTCGCGGCCGGCACGCACAACCGCGACGGCCGCGGGTCCGTGACCCTCGGCAACGGCGTCACCTACTTCGGAGCGTCCGTGGCGACGCCCGTCGGCCCTGCTCCGCTCATCGATTCGATCGCCGCCGGTGCCGCCGGCGCCGACCCGACCGATGTCGCCCTGTGCGTCTCGGGCGGGAATCTCGATCCGGCCAAGGTGACCGGCAAGATCGTCGTCTGTGACCGCGGGGTGAACGCGCGCGTCGACAAGAGCCTGGCCGTCCAGCAGGCCGGCGGGGTCGGGATGATCCTGGTCAACCCGACCGCGAACTCGATCAACGCCGACTTCCACTTCGTTCCGACGGTCCATCTCCAGAACACGGATCGGGCTGCGGTCAAGGCCTATGCCGCCACCACGGGCGCGACGGCGACGATCAACGCCTCGACGATCGTCTTCGACGCCCCGGCTCCGCTCACGGCGTCGTTCTCGTCACGCGGTCCCCTGGCCGCCGGCGGTGGCGACGTCCTCAAGCCGGACGTCATCGCCCCGGGCCAGGACATCCTCGCGGCGGTCTCGCCCGCGAACCCGACCGGTCGCAACTTCGATCTCCTCAGCGGCACGTCGATGTCCTCGCCCCACGTGGCCGGACTTGCCGCCCTGCTGAAGGATCTCCACCCGAACTGGTCGCCGATGGCGATCAAGTCGGCCCTGATGACGACCGGCACCGACGTCCTCGACGGACCGAACACGAACCCGCTCGTGATCTTCCGGCAGGGCGCGGGCCACGTGAAGCCGAACAACGCGGCCGACCCGGGTCTCGTCTATGACTCGGGCCTGCTCGACTGGCTGGCCTTCCTGTGCGGAACCACGACCGGCGTCGCGCCGGACGACTGCGCGGCCCTGGATGGGCTCGGCTACTCGTTCGACGCCAGCGATCTCAATGCGGCGTCGATCGCCATCGGCGACCTCGCCGGAACGCAGACCGTGACCCGCAAGGTCACCAATGTCGGCAGCTCGGCCGCGACGTACACGTCGTCGGTCACGGGCATGACCGGCGTCACGACGGCCGTCAGCCCGTCGTCCCTGACCCTCAACCCCGGCCAGACGGGCACCTTCACCGTCGCGTTCACGCGGACCAGCGCCGCGCTCAACGCGTACGTCGGGGGCCAGCTGACCTGGACGGACGGGACGCACAACGTCCGCAGCCCGCTGGTCGTCCGGCCCGTCGCTCTCGCGGCCCCGGCGGAGGTCTCGGGCACCGGCGGCAACATCTCGTATGACGTGAAGTTCGGGTACACGGGCTCGTTCACGGCGACGGGTCGCGGGCTCGTCGCCGCGACCACCAACGCCGGGACCGTGGCCGACGACCCGACCGACGCGTTTGCGCCGGGCGGCCCCGGTACGACGTTCTTCGACGTCGTCATCCCGGCCAACACCACGTACAGCCGGTTCGCCCTCTTCGATGACGCGACGGACGGGGAAGACGACCTCGACCTGTACGTGTTCGTCGGGACCACGCTGGTCGGGGTCAGCGGCAGCGGCACCTCCGAGGAGGTCGTCAACTTCGTCAATCCGACCGGCGCGGCGCCGGTGACGGTCCGGGTCTACATCCATGGCTTCGCCACGGACGGCCCGACTGCCGACTTCACCCTCTTCCACTGGAACCTCGGCTCCGCCGCGGCCGGCAACATGACGGTCACGGCTCCCGCGGCTGCCACGCTCGGCCAGACCGGGTCGATCGGGCTGTCGTTCAGCGGGCTCGCCCCGGCGACTCGCTACCTGGGCTCGGTTGCGTACGGCGGCGCCGCCAACATGCCGAACCCGACGATCGTGTCGGTGCGAACCCCGTAGCCACCGGGCGGTCGGCTCCGCCGGCCACCTCGATCAGAACCACGAGCCCCGCCGAACGGCGGGGCTCGTTCCGTGCCCGGCGTCCTGTGATCGCGGTCTGCGTTCCGTGCCCGGCGTCCGGCGGCGCGCGGTCGGTCGGGCGCGGTCCGTCGACCGGCCGCGGCCGGCCCGCGCCGACCCGACAGGGCTAGGCGCTCGAGACGAGGACCGGCGCGAACGGCCTGCGCTCGTGACGCCGATCGGCCGCGCCGAGGTCCGCTGCCCGCTCGCGCGACCGCGACGCCGAGACCGCGAGAGCGACCTCGTAGGCGGCGTCGGTCTCCGGCAGCGGCGCCACCGCCAGCTCGGTCCGCAGGATCGCGCAGACCCGGCGGTACTGGCGGACGACCTGCGACCGCGACCCGGCCCGACCGTAGACCGCGATCAGCACCGTGTGGGCCTCCTCGCGGAGCGGATCGCGGAGGAGGAGGTCGCTGGCCGCCCGGCGGGCGCCGTTGATCTCGCCGCGATCGAGGCGGTGCCGGGCAACGTCGGCGAGGAGGTCCTCGTACAGGTCCGACAGCCGCTCGCGATCGGCGGCGAAGCATTCGTGGCCGAGACCTTCGAGCAGGTCGCCGGCGTACGCCCGCAGCGCGCGTTCCTGATCGTTGGGGTCGGGGCTCGTCGCCAGCCGCTCGAACCGATCGACGTCGAGCTCGATGAGCGCGTCGCGGTGCAGCCCGATCGTGTCCTGGTCAGCCTCGAGCCAGGCATCGGCCTCGACGCCGGCGGCGGTCAGGCTCGACCGGATCAGCCACAGCGCCTGGCGCAGCGAGGCTGCTGACGGGACCCCCGCCTCCGGCCACAGCTCGGCAGCGAGGGTATCGCGCAGGCGCGGCCGCGGCCGCAGCGCGAGGAGAGCCATCAGCGCCTGGGCGTGACGACCGCCGATCCGGATGGGGACGCGACCGGCGTGGACCTCGAGGCGACCGAGCAGACGGATCGCGAGGGTGTTGCGAGCGCCCATCAGACCCCCATCCTTGGACGGCTGCGCCCGGCGTTCCCCCCAGAGGCCGGGCGCTACCGTCGAGCAGGACTGCTGCGGCCCCCCAGGACCCAGGCAGCCCGGCTTGCCCCCGGGACGGGCAACCCCTCGTCCGTCCCTCGGTCTGTGTTCCCCCTGGGACAGTCCACCGATGGCCAGATGCTGGTCGCAGAGGCGACCGTCGGGTGAGCACAGCGACGACAGCGCAGGTGTCGGCCAGCCGACAGGCATGCGGTGAACCGTCGGCGATGCGGCGGCGCCGCCCGGCGGCGGCAGCCGCCAAGCACGGCCACCGCCGGTACGCCGCGCCCTACACTGCGACCGTGCCGGCCGCCGTCCTCGCGTTCGACTTCGACCCCCTGCTGCATCTCGGGGATGGCGCAGTCCGCTGGGAGACGGTCGCGATCGCGGCCGCGATCTTCGCTTCGATCGCCCTCGCCGGCGTCTCGGCGGTCTCGGCCGGGCTGCGCGTCGACGATCTCCTGTTCGTGATCCTCGGGATCGTGCCCGGAGCGGTCGTCGGCGGCCGCGTTGGGTACGTCCTGCTCCATCCAGCGTTCTTCTCGGCGGCTCCCGGCCGGATCCTGGACCCGGGCGTGGGCAGCCTCGAGCTGACCCTTGCCGTCGTCGGCGGGGCGTTCACGGGCTGCCTCGTGGCGATGCTGCTCGATAACCGGCCGGGGCCGTGGCTGCGCGTCGCCACCTTCCCGACGCTCCTCCTCCTCGCCGCCGGCAAGCTCGCGACCGTCCTGGGCGGCAGCGGCCAGGGCCTCCCGACGAGCACCGATCCAGCGACGGCCTATCTCGGTCCGGGCCCGTGGGGCTCGCTGGGTCCGGCCATCCCGTCGATCCCGTCGCAGGTTCTCGAGGCCATCGTGACCCTGGTCGTCCTCGTCCTGATCGCGCTCGCGTCGCTGCTGCCCAGACTGCGCCGCCGGGACGGTCGGCTGTTCCTGCTCGCGCTCGCCGCCTGGGCGACGGGCCGGGCGATCGTCGCCTCGACGTGGCGGGATCCCGTCGTCATCGGGCCGCTCCGGGCGGAGCAGGCGATCGACATCGCGGTGGCTGTCGGGTCGCTCGTGCTCGCGGCGATCGTGATGGCGAGCCGCCGCGGGCGGGCAACCGAGGTGGATTCGTGGTCCGGCCGAGCAGCACGGAACGAACCGCCGGCTTCCTAGGGTCTCGCCGCGGTTCCGACGAAGGCGTCGTGCCGCATGCGCGGCCCCGGGTCAGTCGGCTGCCACTCTCGGCCGGGCATCCGCTGGAGGGTCGTCGGCGGCGTCGTCGTCCAACTCCTCGGCGAGCGCCTGCCGGCCACCGCTTGCGTCGAGGGTGCTGATCGCGACCCGGAGTCGCCGCTCGGCCCGCCGGACCGCCGCGACGAGCGGCTCATCCAGCACGGTGGCGGTCGCCACGGCCAGGCGGAGGGGTCGGTCGGCGGACTCGAGGATCGGTTCCACGGTCGCCCGGATCCGGCGGAGATAGGCGCGGGCGGCCACCTCGCCGGTCGCCAGGAGCACGATCCGGAATCGGCCGCGATCGGTGACGGTCACGACGTCCGAGCCGCGAGCCGCGCCGCGGATCGTTCGCTCGACCATCGCGATGGCGCTCGCCGTGGCGTCGTCGTCGGACGGGACGCCGGCGGCGACGCCGGCGGGACGCGAGCGTCGAACGGGTGGGGGCAGGCCGTCCACGGCGACCAGGGCAACGGTCGTGGCACCCGCGGCCACCTCGGCAGGCGCCGGCTCGGTGCCGCCCAGGAAGGTCTCGAGTGACCGATGGACCTTCTCGTGATCGTCGTCGAGCGGCGGAAGCGAGAAACGTCGACGGCCGCCGCGCCGTGTCGGTTCGGCTGAACGGGCGGCGGGGTCAGCGCCGCTGGCGCGCTGCGCCGCGGGGCGCCGCGGTGCCTCGACGGCGGGCGTGGCCGTGACGGGGTCGTCCAGCGCGTCGACGACGGGCTCGGCGACAGCGTCGCGAACCGCGACCGGGCGCGCATCTGGCGGAGGCGCCGGAGCCGGGATGTCGGCCAGGATCGGGGCCGCGATCGGAGGCGAGACGAGCGTCATGTCGGGCTCCGCCGCCGGCGGTCGCGCGTGCTCGTCGGCCGGGGCGTCGGTTGGCCCGGCGGGCTCGAGCGCTCGTTCGCGGATCGGAGGGTCGATCGTCGTCTCGACGACGGCCCGACGCGCCGCGATCGCCCTCACGAGGTCGGCCGTCATCGGCCGCTCGGTCGACGTCATCGGCCGCTCGGTCGGTGGTGCTGTCGGCGTCGGCGTCGGCGTGAAGGTTCGGGCGGGGCCGTTGTGTTCGCCGCTGCGGTCCCGATCCACCGTCGGCCGTATGAGCCCGCGGATGGCGACCGCGACGAGGATGGCGTTGGCGAGGAGGGTCAGCGTGAAGAGAGGAACGAGGATCTCGGGGGGCAAATCGACCTCGGGGCGGGTCCTTGGGGGTCCGCCCGAGTCTAGCCCGGATCGCCGGTTCGTTCCGGCCGCGTCCCATGACGCGCTGGGCTCACTCGGGGATCGCCCGGATCTCGATCTGCAGGCCCGGGCTGGCGGGGATGCCGTGAGCGACCTTGACGGCGTCGTCGCGGTCGGCGCACTCGATGAGGTAGAAGCCGCCCAACTGCTCCTTCGTCTCGAGGAACGGTCCGTCGGTCGCCGATGGACGCCGAGCGCTCACGATGACGCCCTCGCGCGATGGGCCGAGGGGCTCGCCCGTGACCGATCGGCCGGCCTCCAGAAGCCCGCGCAGGAAGGCGCCGTGGGCCTGGACGATCGCCTGCCGCTCGTCGTCGGACATGGCCAGCTCGGCGGCCTCGTCACCCCAGAGCAGAAACAGGTAGCGCATGACTGTGCCTCCGATCGGTGGGCGCCCGCGGCCGATCCCGCGAGCCCGTTCACCGAGGCGACGAGCCGCCGCGGCGCGAATCGACAATTGGTCGTGCGCTCATCCGACCCGCGCCGGCTGGCGCCGGACGACCAGCAGCGTCAGATCGTCGGACGGCTCGGCGCTGCCCCGGAACGAGGCGACGTCGGCGTCGATGGCAGCGACGATGCCGGCTGCGGGCGTCCCCGCCAGGCCGCGGAGCAGGTCACGGAACCGATCCTCGCCGTAGAACGACCCATCGATCGATCGCGCCTCGGTCACGCCGTCGGTGTGGCCGATGAAGGCATCACCCGGCTGGAGCACCGCGTCGACCGCCACGAGCCCCAGCTCGGCGACCATCCCGATCAGCCGTCCCGGCGGATCGAGGATCTCGAGCCCGCCGTCGGCACGCAGGATGTGGACGGGATCGTGACCGGCCCGGGCCAGGACGAACCTGCCGGTCGCGGGATGTAGCACCGCGTGGGCGACCGTCACGAACAGGCCGCTCGCCCGCTCGGTGACGAGGATCCGATTGACCCGCTCGAGGGTGGTCGCGGGGTCGTCGCTGTGATCGGCCGCGGCATGGATCAGGCCGCGGCTGTCGGCCATGAGGATCGCGGCCGGGATTCCCTTGCCGGTCACGTCGGCCACGACCAGGCCGATGCTCCCGTCCCGCTCGCGGAGCCGGAACACGTCGTAGAAATCGCCGCCGACCTCGCGGGCCGGCTCGTAGGCGCTGGCGATCTCCCAGCCGTCGATCTCCGGGAAACGGCGCGGCATCAGCGAGATCTGGATCCGGCGGCCGATCGCGAGCTCCTCGTCGAGCGTCCGCCGTTCGACGACCTGGTGCTGGAGCGCCGCCCGCTCGATCGCGATCGCCGCCTGACCGGCGACCGAGGCGAGCAGCTGGCGATCCGCCGCGCTGAACGACGACGCGCCGGCCAACCGGGCCAGCACGATCGTCCCGTGATGGCCGCGTGCCGTCCGAAGGAGCCCGGCCAGCAGCGATCCGAACCGCTCGTCGGGAACGAACTCGAGCTCGGCGCACGACCCGACCCGCGGATCCTCGCCCTGGAGCTTGTCGATCAGCGGGACGGCGGCGGTGCGGAGGGCGGCGATCTCATCCGGGTCGCCGCTGGCCGCGAGGATGGTGGTGCCGTTGGGGCCGGCGACGAAGCCGAGCGGCGCCTCGAGCGGCCGCGCCACGGTCTCGAGGACCCGGTCCGCGATCCCGGCTGGATCGATCGCAGAGCCGAGCGTCTCGGACAGCCTGGACAGGAGCGCCAGCTCGCGCAGGTCGTCGATCGCGGCGGCCGTCACGTTCCGCCGGCCCAGGCCCTCGGTGGCCGCGAGCTCGATGGCCCTGCCGACGAGGTCGGCGACCGCGGTTGCCTGTCGGGCGTCGACCCCGCGGATCTCGAGGTGGCCCACGGACTCGCCGCCGACGGCAAGTGGTCGCGTCACCGGCCCATCGCCGTCCGGCTTCGTCTCCGCGCCGCCGGTCGTCGTCGCCAGGGGTGTTCCGTCGCGATCGACGACCCGGATCAAGACGCCGGGGACGACGGCCGCAGCGGACGCGATCAGCGCCTCGAGGCCGGCTCGGTCGAGGAGCCGGTTGAGCCTCGGGGCCGCCATCACGATCGGGTCGTGGCCACCGGCGATCGCGTCAGCCGCTGGCCGCGGCGACGGCCGCCGCCCGATCCGGGTGGACGGTGAACAGGCCGAGCATCCCGCTCCGGTCGAGGACGCGCTCGATCGACGGCGGCGGGCCGGCCAGGGTCAGGGCGTCCTCGATCCCTTCGTGGCCGGCCCCGGCCAGGTCGTGGAGCGCCTGCCAGCCGTCCTCGGGTGAGGTCGGCTCCTGACCGCGCATCAGCAGCGCGATCGAGTGGATGGCGACGAGGCCGGAGCTGCCCATGTACGTCAGTCCCGACAGGTCGAGCACCACGCGCGTCGCACCGCCGTCGCGGGCGGCTCGCCCGGCGTCGATCACCTGCTCGAAGTTCGAGCCGTCGAGCTCTCCGGTCAGGCCGATGACCGCGAGGTCAGCATTCGGCCGGTCGGTCGTGATGTCCATCGCTCGCCTCTTCCGTGGTGCGTCCCGTCGCTTGCGAACCGTGACCTCGTTGCCGCCTGTCGGCAGGATACGGTGGTCGAACCCGTCCGTCAGCGCCCGTGCCAGGTGGACGCCCATGCCACCGAGCCGGCGCTTGGAGAGCGGCAGGTCGAGCGGCGGCTCGGGAACGCTGGTCGGATCGAACGGCGGCGCGCCGTCGCGGATCCGGAATGCGAGCTCGTCCGGCGCCTCCTCGAACGCGATCTCGACCTCGCCGGGCTGGCCCTCGTAGCCGTGCTCGATGACGTTGCAGACCAGCTCGTCGACCGCCTGGACGAGGTCGGAGGTCGTCTCGTCGTCGCCGCCCGCGGCCGCCACATGGGTCCGCACGAAGGCCCGAACGCCCGCGAGCTGGTCGACGCCTGCGTCGATCGTGATCGACGGCGGGTCGGATCGGTCGGCGGCGGCCGGCGTCGTCACCGCTGGTAGACGGTCTCGATCGGCCAGTCCGGGCACTCCTGACAGAGGAAGACGAAGATCGACGCCATCCCGAGCTCGAGGTCCGCAGCTCCCTGGACCGCGAACCGCTCGTCCGGCGGCGCGCCCCAGATGCCGGCCTCCTCGATCGGCACCCAGCGCTGCCAGGTGCCGCCGTCGAACTCGTGGTCCGCAACGGTCAGGAGATGCTCCATAGAGTGACCGGCGGCGCACGCAGGGACCTCCGGGTCCTGGAGCCAGAACGGGTACCCGCCCACCTTCGTCCCGGGTGCCGTCGATAGCTGCCACTCGTAGACCGGCTCGTCCTCGTCGGGCTCCCACGCCATGATTTGCTCCTGGACCGGATCGGGCAGGTCCCCGATTGGCGGATACTCGTCGACTCGTTCCGGATGCAGGGCGCACGGCCCCGGCACGTAGCCGTCCAGCTGGATCGTCGGCGGATGCGGGGCCTGACCTTCGGCCACGCTCTTGAGCGACCACCAGTAGGCGCGGCAGACGACGCTCGATGTCACCGAGTGATCGTTGGGACACCACAGGAGCTGAAATACATCCGTACCCGGCTGAAACGGAAGCTCCGGGATCTCGGATCGACGCAACTGGAGGACCGGCACGTAGCGACTGCCGGGCTCTGGAGCTGGCCCGCCACCTTCCAGATAGTGCTCATGCGGAAGGTCGCACTCGGGCCAGGCTTCGCCCCGGGGCCAGCGGATGGGGCCGCCGAGGGATCCCTGGTCGGCGTCCACGCCCGGGTCGCGCCGAGGATGGAGGCGGACCGTCGTCCGGCGCGAGGCGGCGAGATCGGGCCACAGCAACGCAACGTCCAGGGACGGCGGTCGCGTGGTCCGGGTCATCCGCGTCAGGCCAGCCGGGCGTAGTCGGCGGTCGAGCGCTTGATGAACTGCCCGTGCCCCTTTGTTCCGGTGAACTTGCCGTCGCGGACGATGACCGAGCCGCGGCTCAGGACGATGTCCGAGCGGCCGCCGACCTGGCGCCCCTCGTAGCACGAGTAGTCGACGTTCATGTGGTGGGTCTTGGCGCTGATCGTCCGCGTGGCCTTCGGGTCGTAGACCACGATGTCGGCATCCGACCCGACCGCGATCGTGCCCTTCCGCGGGAACATCCCGAACAGCTTGGCGGGAGCGGTGGCGATGATCTCGACCCAGCGCTCCTTGCTGATCCGGCCCCCGAGGACCCCGCCGTCGTGGAGCAGGTCGACCCGGTCCTCGACGCCCGGCAGGCCGTTCGGGACCTTCCGGAAGTCGCCCCGCCCGAGCTCCTTCTGGCCGTGGAAGTCGAACGGGCAGTGGTCGGTCGCGACGAGCTGGAGATCGTCCTTGATCAGGCCGGTCCAGAGCTCGTCCTGGTGATCGGCCGAGCGAAGCGGCGGCGAGCACACGAACTTGGCGCCCTCGAAGCCGTTGCCCATGTCGTCGATCGACAGGAACAGGTACTGGGGGCACGTCTCGGCGAAGGCCTGCGAGCCGCGGTCGCGGGCGTCGCGGACGGCCGTGAGGGCATCGCGCGCCGAGAGATGGACGATGTAGACCGGGACCTGGGCGGCTTCGGCGAGGCGGATCACCCGGTTCGTCGCCTCGCCTTCGAAGATCGGATAGCGGGCGATGCCGTGGTAGAGCGGGTCGGTCTTGCCCTCGTTGACGAGGTCGGCGGCGACGATGTCGATGGCCATGCCGTTCTCGGCATGCATCATGATCAACCCGCCGTTCTTGCCGGTCTGCTGCATGGCCCGGAAGATCGCGCCGTCATCACTGTAGAAGACGCCCGGGTAGGCGGTGAACAGCTTGAAGTCGGGGACGCCCTCGGCGACGAGCTGGTCCATCTCCCGGAGCGTGTCGTCGTTGACGTCGCTCATGATCATGTGGAAGCCGTAGTCCGCGACGGCGTTGCCCTGGGCTTTCGCATGCCAGGCGTCGAGGCCCGCGCGAAGGCTCTGGCCGCGGCTCTGGACCGCGAAGTCGACGATCGTCGTCGTCCCGCCGAACGCCGCCGCCCGCGTTCCCGTCTCGAACGTGTCCTTGGCGGACGTGCCGCCGAACGGGAGCTCCATGTGGGTATGGACGTCGATCGCGCCCGGGATCAGCCAGCGTCCGCCGGCATCGATCGTCTCATCGGCAGTCGCGCCGTCGGCGGCGAGGTCCGACCCGATCTGGGCGACGGTCTCGCCGTCGATGAGGACGTCAGCGGCCGTCGAGCCGTCGGCGGTGACGATCGTCCCGTTCGTGATCAGGGTGCGCATCGATCCTCCTCCATGCCCGGCTCGCGAGGTCGGCGGGCGGGGCAGGGAACGAGGATAGCGAAGCGGCGGCGGCTCGGCGTGGGGCGGCGGCGGCCCGGCGTGGGCGGCGGCGCGGTCGGCGTGCGAGGCGGGTCGCGGCGCGGCGCGGCAGGGGCGTCCCTGGTCGCAGCGCCCGGCGCCGCGACCCGGTCGATCAGCTCCGGCTGGCGTGCCGGACCCGGACCAGGGCGAGCAGGGCAGCCGAGGCGAGGATCGTCATCAGGGCGACGGCGAAGATCGGACGGCCTTCACCCTGGAGCAGGAACTCGATGTCGAGCGTCGGCAGGCGGGTCGCGACGATGCCCAGGATCGCGACGATCGCGACCCAGGTCGCGAGCCGGACCAGGCGCTGGCGGGTCCGCTCGTGGCGCGCGCCGGCTCCGTCCATGTCCCAGTACGGGTCGTGACGGCGGAGCGTTGTCGACAGGCGAGTCACAGGAAGGTCCTCCGGCGGTGTGGTTGCGGGGCTCGTGGATCGTGCTCCGGTGAGGCCCTGTCCGCCAGTCCTACCTTCCGCCTAGGGACCCTCATCCAACTGCACCAGACCGGATCTGGCCGGGCACGCGCCGGTGCGGCCATGCACCGCGCGAATGAGTCCCGGCATCGAGCCGGCCCGGGCTGCGGCCGGCATCCGCCGTCAGGTGCGAATCGCCGGGATGATCTCGCGCCCGTACACCTCGAGGACGGCCTCTTCGTCGCCGTTCATCAGGTAGATGTTGAACTGGTCGACGCCGACCTCCGCCAGCCGCCGCAGCTTCGCGACGTGGTCGTCGACCGAGCCCAGGACGCAGAAGCGATCGGTCACCTCGTCACCCACGAAGCCTGCGTTCGACGAGCCGACCTCGGCGTGGTGGAGATAGTCGTAGCCCTCGCGGTCGTGGATGTAGCCGGTCAGCGACTCGGGCAGCTCCTCGCGTGGGTACTTGTTGACGAGGTCGACGACGTGGTTGCTCACGAGGGCCGGGAACCAGCGTGTCCGCTCCCGGCAGTCGGCGAGGTCGCCGACATGGGCCGGGGCCGCCGACTGGATCTTCACCGATCCGGCCGGCCGGCCGGCCGCTGCCTCGGCTGCGCGTACCTGGCCGACGAACCAGGCGATCAGGTCCGGATCCGCGAGCTGGAGGATCACGCCGTCCGCGATGCGGCCGGTCATGGCCAGGGCCATCGGGCCGTAGCCGGCGACCCAGACCGGCAGGTCCCAGCCCGTCGTCCACGGGAAGTGGAGGTCGGTGCCCTCGTACTCGATGTGCTCGCCCGCCACGAGGGACCGGATGACCCGGATGGCCTCCTCGAGCGTTGCCATCGTCGTGGGCGGCTTGCCGAGCACTCGGCGAGCCGAGTCGCCGCGCCCGATCCCGAGATCCATCCGGCCGCCGCTCAGCTCGTCGAGCGTGGCCAGCGTCGACGCGGTCACGCTCGGCTCGCGGGTGGCGGGGTTCGTCACGCACGTCCCGAGGCGCATCCGCTCGGTCGCCTGGGCCATGAGCGTCAGGAGCGGATACGGATCGCGCCAGAGGACGTGGGAGTCG
Source organism: uncultured Chloroflexia bacterium (assembly GCA_963746075.1). Classification (GTDB taxonomy): domain Bacteria; phylum Chloroflexota; class Limnocylindria; order Limnocylindrales; family CSP1-4; genus CF-46. The sequence continues at coordinate 138,867 of CAVUZY010000003.1, read as the reverse complement.
AACAGCCAGCCGGACGTGAACCCGGCTGCCTCCGCCTGCCTGGTGAGGGCGACGGTGCGCTCGAGGGTGCTCTCCGGCTTGAGCGTGAACCCGAACTGCATGAGGCGACCTCTTGATCAGGCGGTGACGATACAACGACCGACGAGCTCGCCGGCCCCCTCCTGTGCCGGTCGGTCGGACGGGCGGCCTGGCACGCAAGGCAACCGCAATGGTCCCTCGACGTCCTGCCGGCTCGCTTGTCGTGCTCCGTTCCCAGGCTGGAGCCAGGAGGTGCGCTCATGCCCCAGAAGGAACATCTGCCTCGCGTCAGCGACAAGGAGCAGAAGATGTACGAGCACATCAAGGCCAGCGAGCGCAAGCAGGGACGGTCGCTGGAGAAGGCGAAGGCGATCGCCGCCGCGACCGTCGTCAAGCATCACAACAAGAACGACCACCCGAGCGAGAAGTAGGCTACGGCCGGACGAGGTCCTCGTACGCGTCCGGGCGCCGGTCGCGGTAGAACTGCCAGGTCTGGCGGACCTCGGTGATCAGGTCGAGGTCCATGTCCCGGACGATCAGCTCCTCGTCGTGGGCCGAGCCGAGCTCGCCGATGAACTGGCCACGCGGGTTCACGAAGTAGCTCTGGCCGTAGAAGTCGTCGTCCCCGTACTCCTTCTCGATGCCGACCCGGTTGATCGTCCCGACGTAGTAGCCGTTGGCGACGGCGTGGCTGACCTGCTCGATCCGCCACAGGTACTCGGACAGGCCGCGTGACGTCGCGCTCGGGATGAAGACCATCTCGGCCCCGTTCAGGCCGAGCGCTCGGGCGCCCTCGGGGAAGTGGCGGTCGTAGCAGATGTAGACCCCGACCTTGCCGACCGCGGTCTCGAACACCGGGTAGCCGGTGTTGCCGGGCCGGAAGTAGAACTTCTCCCAGAAGCCCTTCACGTGCGGGATGTGGGTCTTGCGGTACTTGCCGAGGTACTTCCCGTCGGCGTCGATGACCGCGGCGGTGTTGTAGTAGATGCCCGACGCCGTCCCGTCTTCCTCGTACATCGGGACGACGAGGACCATGCCGGTCTCCTTGGCGAGGGCCTGCATCCGGACGGTCGTCGGGCCGTCGGGGATCAGCTCGGTGTAGCTGTAGTACTGCGGATCCTGGACCTGGCAGAAGTACGGTCCGTAGAACAGCTCCTGGAAGAGCATGACCTGGGCGCCCTGCTTGCTGGCGTCGTGGGCGGCCTGCTCGTGCTTCTGGATCATCGTTTCCTTGTCGCCGGTCCAGCTGGCCTGGAGGAGCGCTCCTCGGACGATGCGCGGCATGTCGACCCTCACTCGATCGTGGCTGCAGTCGGAAGAAGGGGAGCGTACAACGGCGCTCGCCGTCTCGGCACGGGCCGCCAGGGCGACGCGTGGGCGTGACCTCGGGCCGCGGTTGCAATGGCGCTGCCACTCCGCGGTCGGGTGGTCGCGTGATCTCGCCGCCGCTCCCGCCCGAGACTGCCGGCGTGACGATCCTCGAACGCCTCTCGCGACACGTCCGCGCCGGATCCGATGTCAACACGCTGGCGACGGCGAAGGAGCTCGCGGCCGGCCTCGCCTCGGGCGTGGCCGCCGACGCAGGCAGCTCGGTCGCGGCCGCAGGCCGAATGGCTCTCGAGGCGGCCCTTCCCCGTCGGGCCGCGCTCGCCCGTGGCCGCGTTCCGGTCGCCGTCGCGCTCGCCGGGCTCGCCGGATTCCTCGCGATCTTCGGCGTCGTCCGGGCCCGCCGGAGCGAGGCCTTCGATGTCGCCGTCATGCTCCGGACGCAGCGCCGCCGGCATCCGTGGCTCGACCGCTTGATGGCGATCGCGTCGTGGCCCGGCTTCCCACCGCAGAGTCGGGTGATCCCGCCGGTGGCCATCGGCGGGCTGTGGCTGCTCCGGTTCCGGACCGAAGCGGCGTTCCTGGCCGTCGGCTGGGGCACCGGGGCCCTGTCGACGGGCCTCAAAGCCGCGATGCAGCGTCCCCGGCCCGTGGCGGGCACGGACCTGCGCGTGATCGCCGCTCCCCTCGGCGGCACGAGCTTCCCGAGCGGCCACGTGATCACGTACGTCGGGACATACGGCTTCCTCGCCTACCTGGCGGACACGTTGCCACGCGATCCGGTCGTCCGCCGGGTCACGGCAAGTGGGCTCGTGGCGATGATCGTCCTCGTCGGGCCGAGCCGGATCTACCAGGGCCACCATTGGCCGACCGATGTGAGCGCCTCCTACCTGCTCGGCACCACCTACCTCGTCGCGACGATCCTCGCCTACCGCATGGTCAAGGAGCGGGAAGGCATCCGAGGCGATGTGGCCGCGCTGGTCGATCGAGCGCGGCCATGAGCGATCCGGCGCAGACCGCGCCGACCGCGCCGAACGCCACGGACGTCGAACGGGCGCCGGACGACGAACGGGCGCCGGACGACGAACGGGCGCCGAACGTGGACGGCGGCCCGCTTGATCCACGCACGGGGCTGGCCGCCGAGGCCGGAACACGCGACACGCCCGCGCTGCGACCGCAGCCGAGGATCCGCGTGATCTGGAACCCGGCGTCCGGCTCGAAGGGTGGAATCCCGGTGTCCACGACCGACGAGGACACGATCCGCGGCGTGATGGCTCGCGCCAGGCTGGGCGACGAGCTCGTCATCGCCTCGAGCCCGAGCGACGTCCGGACGGAGGCCGGTGATGCGGTCAGCCGCGGTTACGACCTGGTCGTCGCCGCAGGCGGGGACGGCACGGTCTCTCTCGTCGCGTCGAGGCTCCTCGGGCACCAGACGGTCCTCGGGATCCTGCCGTTCGGGAGCGTGATGAACATCGCCCGAAGCCTTGGCATCCCGCGCGACCCCGACGCGGCGGCCGACGTCATCGCAACCGGATCGGTCGCCACGATCGACGTGGGCGAAGTCGCCGGGCAGCCGTTCTACGAGTCGGGCTCGGTCGGGATGAACGCCGCGATGTTCCGCGAGGCCGATCGATTCGACGAGGGCGACTGGTCGTCGGTCCCGAAGACGCTGTGGGTTGCCCTGCGCTACCGGCCGGCTCGGATGTCGATCGATCTCGAGGGCCGCCAGATCCGAACGCGGGCGCTGATGGTGACGGTCTCGAACGGCCCATACACGGGCGCCGGGATGACCGTGGCGCCCGGCGCGCGCCTCGATGACGGCCAGTTCGACGTCCGGGTGTTCCGCCGGTTCTCCAAGATCCGTCTGCTCCGCCACCTGCTCTCGATCGCGTTCGGACGGTACCGGTACGCGCCCGAGGTGGACACGTATCGGTCGCGGTTCGTCCGGATCGAGAGCCGTCATCCGCTCCCGGCCCGGGCGGACTCGCGCGACCTCGGGACGACGCCGGTCGAGTTCATGACGCGTCCGGCAGCCCTGCGCGTGGTGGTCCCGCCGGGCGTTGCCGACGACCGATCGGGCGGCGACGCGAGCGATCCGTCGCTGGGAGCCGACGCGGGACACGCGTGACGGCGCCGCTCCAAGCGCCTCGCTCCTTACCGGCCGTTTACCTCCGAGGTGGCCGTCGGAGGCGACTCGGCCGTCGTTGCGGGGTAGGGTCGGGCGAGGTCGACCTCGCGGATGCGGGTGACGCCGGGCCAAGCACGCAGCGAGAGGATGGGATGACCATGCACGAAGCGCCCACCAACCACGCCCCGCAATCCAGCAGCCGCAGGGCCGGCCGGCGGCGCCCCCGAGCGCGGACTCTCGGCCTGGGGCTGATCGTGCTCGTCGCCGGGCTCATCGCCCCGGCTGGCGCCTTCGCCGCCACCCCGACGGTCTCGGCGACCGACGGCACGAGTGCGGTCGCCTGCACCGGCGGCGCGTGGCCGTGGGCCGTCCAGGGCGCGCCGAAGTTCGCCGCCGGGTCGGCCGCTGGCGTGCGCTTCTGGCACGACCGGACGGGATGGCATCTCCGCGTCACCCATCCCGGCACGTATCCCGCCGGGTTCAGCGGGACGATCCGGGCGAACAAGCCCCTCCACGTCACCGGCTACAAGCTCGAGACCGAGCGACATCTTCAGCGTCAGCGCCGACGGCATGACCGTCTCGTACCGATTCAAGAACTATGGCCACCTCGACGGCCTCGACTTCACGACCGAGTGCGCGACTCGGCTCGGCGTCATCTCCCGGATGAACGGGGCGCTTCTGCCGGCCCGCCGGATCTGGGTCGGCCACACCGGCCGCCATCCGCTCGGCAACCCGTTCGCGATCCTGCGCCGGGGCTGACCGCGGCCGGGGAGCGACCTTCCCGCGAACTTTGAACACGAAGACCGGGCGGCCCGCTCACCGGGCCGCCCGGTCTCTTCCTGTGCCCTGTCAGCGTTTCGGGTTCTGGGGGTGCTCCATGAACCACTCGCGGAACTCCGTGCACCGGCCCTCGCCGTCGAAGCGGCACACGAAGATGTTGCTGTAGGTATTGCCGTCAGCCGGGTAGCGCGATTCGCCGGTTGCCACCGCGACGTCGCCGTCGATGGCCAGCGGCCGGTATTCGGCCTCCCACGAACCGGGAGGATCGGGCTCCTCGAGCCAGTCCGCGGCGATCGCCTCGCGCCCGCGGACGGGATCCCGATACGGCCCGTAGGAGTAGGTGGCGTCGGGGCTGAAGAGGGCCTCGATCTCGGTCCGATCGCCGGAGCGCCAGGCGGCGACGTAGCGGTCGAGCCAGGTCTGGAAGGCGGCGTGATCCATGGAACGTCCTCCGATGTAACCAGTCCGCGACATCATACCGGTTACTGGTCGAACGTCAACAGTGACGACATGGAGCGCATGCCATGACTCCGGACCGACGAGGGTCACTTCGCAGATTGTGGCGAGCACTACGGCGGCAACGGCGATGGGCGCTGGGCGGAGTCGAGCAACAACGGTGTGACGGGACCGATTTCGGTGATCCTGGATCCGGAGCCGACCTACCCCGACAGCTGGGCCAATGTCCGCGATCTGGGTGTCGGCGGACTTGCGGGGTGTCCCGATCACGCAAGTGACGGGCGAGCCGGACCGGGACATCCACCTCCGGTTCTTGCGGGGCAGCGGCCTGCCGTAATGGTCCCGCCGCCCTCGGCGGGGAGCGGCGAGCCGGCGAACCGGCATGCGACAATGCGGCCTCGGTGGGGCCGCGTCCGGCCGCGGAGCTGGACGGCCGGCCCGTCGAGCCGAGAGCATCCGATCGCCATCGCCCGTGGCCGCACCCACGGAGCGCGCCCGAGCCATAACCGAGGTCACCCGCCATGGCCGTCGACACCAGCGCCCCGATGTCAACCGAGGACATCGTCCGGCTGTCCCGTGCCCACACGTTCTTCTCGTGGTCGGCCCAGGGCGCGATCGACCCGATCGCGATCGACCGGGCCGAAGGCGTCTACCTCTACACGCCGGAAGGCCAGCGGATCCTCGACTTCAACAGCCAGCTGATGTCGGTCAACATCGGCCACGGTGACCGGCGGGTGATTGACGCGATCGCGGCCCAGGCGGCGAAGCTCCAGTACGTCCAACCGGCATTCGCGACCGAGCCGCGCGCGCGCCTCGGGGCCAAGCTGGCCGAGATCCTGCCGGGCGACCTCGACAAGGTCTTCTTCACCCTCGGCGGGGCCGAGGCGATCGAGAACGCGATCAAGCTCGCCCGCGCCTACACCGGCCGCCACAAGATCCTCGCCCGCTACCGGGCCTACCACGGGGCGACGCTCGGGGCGATGACCCTGACCGGCGATCCCGCGCCGCTGGGCGAACGAGCCGGCGCTCGTCGGCGTCGTCCGCTATCCCGACACCCACCGCTGGGGCGAGGCCGAGCCGCGGCCGGCCGCCGAGGCGCTCCAGGGCCTCGAGGACGTCATCCGCTACGAAGGCGCCCACACGATCGCCGCGATCTTCCTCGAGACGATCGTCGGCACGAACGGCATCCTCATCCCGCCCGACGGCTACATCCAGGGCGTCCGCGAGCTGTGCGATCGGCACGGCATCCTGATGGTCGCCGACGAGGTGATGGCCGGCTTCGGACGGACCGGCAAGTGGTTCGCGATCCAGCACTGGGACACGGTTCCGGACCTGCTGACGATGGCCAAGGGCCTGACGTCGTCGTACCTGCCGCTCGGCGCGGTCGCGATGAGCCGCAAGATCGCCGATCACTTCGACACGAACTTCTACTACGGCGGGCTGACCTATTCGAGCCACGCGGTCTCGTGCGCCGCGGCGCTGGCCAACATCGGGGTCTACGAAGAGGACGGCCTGATCGAGAACGCCGCCCGTCTCGACGGCGTCATGCGCCGTCATCACGAAGAGCTCGCCGCGAAGCACCCGTCGGTCGGCGCCCATCGCAACCTGGGCCTGTTCGGGATCCTCGACCTCGTCCGGAGCCGCGACCCGTGGACGCCGCTCACGCCGTTCAATGGCACGAGCGACGAGATGAAGGCGATCGGCAAGTTCCTCCGCGAGCACGGCGTCTACACGATGATCGCCAACAACTCGATCCACACCAACCCGCCGCTGTGCATCACCGAGGAGCAGCTCGGCGAGGGCTTCGCGGTCATCGACGCCGCGCTCGACATCGCCGACCAGGCGGTCACCGGCTAGCCCGATGGCGACCGCGACGGCGACTCGAGGCGGACGGACCGCCGTCGCGCCAGAGCGGCCGGCGGCGGGGCGGCGACGCCGCGCCGTGACGTGGATCCTCCTCGTCGTTGGGGTCCTGGTCGTCTGGGAGGGGCTGAAGTTCCTCGGCGGGACGCCGTGGCGGGCGCCCGGCGCGCTGCCCGGCCCGAACAACCCGATCCTCTGGAACCCGCCGTTCCGCTGGGACATCGCCAACGACCTCAACCTGCCCCACGTCTGGAACATCCTGCTGTCGTTCCTGCAGCCGTGGCAGCGCGGCGCCGATCGCAACGTCGCCCAGTTCCTGTTCGACGCTGCGCTCTACACCTGGAAGGAAGCGGCGCTCGGGTTCGCGCTCGGAGGGGCGATCGGGCTCGCGCTGGCGACCGTCTTCGTCCACTCCCGGATCGCTCGAGCGGGCGCTGGTCCCGTACGTCGTCGCCAGCCAGACGGTCCCGATCATCGCGATCGCCCCGCTGATCACCTACGCCTTCGGTGGGACCACGCTCGCCGTGGTGATCATCGCGACCTACCTGACGTTCTTCCCGGTCACGATCGCGATGATCGTCGGGCTCCGCTCGTTCGATCCGCGGGCGCTCGAGCTGACCCGGTCTTATGCCGCGTCGCGCTGGGATGTCTACCGCAAGCTCCGCCTGCCGGCCTCGCTGCCGTACCTCTTCACGGCGCTGAAGATCGCGGCGACCGCGAGCATCGTCGGCGCGATCATCGGCGAGTCTCCGGGCGGCGTCGCCGATGGGCTCGGTCGCGTGATCCTGACCTACAACCAGTACTACATCACCGGACCCGAGAAGCTGTGGGCCGCGATCATCGCGTCCGGGCTGCTCGGCATCGCGTTCTACCTCCTCGTCCGGGCAGCCGAGGTCGTCGTCCTTCGGGGGCGGCCCGGCGCGGCCGAGGGCTGACGCCACCATGACTGGAGCGTTCGACCGATGACCGCCGACAGCGCCTCCGCCGACAGCGCCCCGGCCCGCCGAGAGCCCGTCGTCCGGATCGCCGGCAGTCGACAAGACGTTCACGCGCGGCGACCGCACGTCACGAAGGCGCTCGAGGGGATCGACCTCGAGATCGCCCGCGGCGAGTTCGTCTCGCTGATTGGGCCGTCGGGCTGCGGCAAATCGACGCTTCTGCGGATCGTCGGCGATCTCATCGCGCCGTCGAACGGGACGGTCACGGTCAACGGCAAGAGCGCGGAGCAGGCGCGCCGCGACCGCGATTACGGGATGGTCTTCCAGGCGCCGGTCCTGTTCGACTGGCGGACGGTCGAAGACAACGTCAAGCTGCCGCTCGAGATTCTCGGCCAGGACAGCGCGACCCGCACGAAGCGGGCCCGAGAGATGCTCGAACTGGTCGAGCTCGGCGATTTCCTCAAGCACCACCCGTACCAGCTGTCGGGCGGGATGCAGCAGCGGGTGGCGATCGCCCGGGCTCTCGCCTTCCAGCCGTCCATCCTGCTCATGGACGAGCCCTTCGGGGCGCTCGACGAGATGACCCGCGAACGGATGAACGACGAGGTCCTCCGGATCTGGGAGCAGACGGGGACGACGATCCTGTTCGTGACGCACTCGATCCCCGAGGCTGTGTTCCTCTCGTCCCGGGTCGTGGTGATGAGCGCCCGACCGGGCCGGATCACGACCGTCGTCGACATCGATCTGCCCCGCCCCCGCAACGAGGACACCCGCGAGACGCGGCGGTACTTCGAGCTCGTCACCGAGGTCCGCGAGGCGCTCCGTCGCGGCGGCGGCAGCCTCGACGACGGGGGCGCTACGGACTCGGCGTCCATCGAGCGGACGACGGCCGAGGGCGGGGTCGGGTGAGCCTGTCGGCAAACCCGGCCAGCCCGGCCATGCGCCCGGCGCCCGGAGCCGGCGACCGGGTCGGGGCCGGCCGCGGTCGGACGAGCCGCGTTGTCCACTCGATCCGTTGGTACCTGCCGGCGGTGGCCCTGTTCGTCGGCGGCCTCCTCGTCTGGGAGGTCGCGTTCGCCGCCCTCAACGTCCAGTCGTTTCTGCTGCCCAAGCCGTCGGCGATCGTCGCCGCGCTCCAGGTGAACTGGACGGGCGGGCGGTTCCCGCTCCTGCCGTCGGCAATCGCCACGCTCCAGGAAGCCCTCATCGGCCTCGCGATCGGGACGGTTGCCGGCGTCGCCGTGGCGTTCGCCTCGGCCCGCTGGGTGACGGCGCGGGGGATCCTGCTCCCGCTCGCGGTGGCCGCCAATGCCGTCCCGATCATTGCGTTCGCCCCGCTCCTGAACAACTGGTTTGGGCTGCTGAACCCGCTGTCGAAGGCGCTGATGGCCGCCGTCCTCGTGTTCTTCCCGGTCATGGCCAACGTCACCCGTGGCCTCGTCCAGGTCGAGCCGGGCGCGATCGAGCTGATGCGCTCGTATGCGGCGAGCGAGTGGACGATCCTGCGCAAGGTCCGGATCCCGAACGCGCTGCCCTACTTCTTCACAGCGATGAAGATCGCGACAACGCTCAGCCTGATCGGCGCGATCGTCGGCGAATACTTCGGCGGCGCGAATTCCGTGCTCGGCCGGCTGATCGTCAACAGCGCGAGCGCATTGAAATTCGACATCACCTGGGCCGCCATCCTGTTAGGAGCCGCGACCGGGATCGTGTTCTACATGGTTGTCGTCCTGGCCGAGCGGCTCGTCGTGCCATGGGCCGCCGCACTCCGAAGTGACAACTGATCGTCCATCGGTCGTTGTCGAGAAGTGAGCAAGAGGTAGACGGGACGCTCCCGTGCCGTCATCCTGCTAGTTGTCCAGGCCATCTCTTGGGGGTAGCGATGTCCGTTCATCAGGTCATCCGGTTCGGCGGTGGTTTCGGGCTGGGAGTGATGATGGCCGTTGCCCTCGCCACTGCAGTCGAGCCGAGTGCCGCAAACGCAAATTTCGGCTCGAACACCGCAAGCGGCGGGACTGCGGCGCATGCCTGCGATGCGACCCCGAGTAGCCAGTGCGTGGCGAACAACGGCACGCAACTCGTCCTCATGTCCAACCTTCAGGCTCGACAGCTGAACGCTACGCGCTGGGTCATGACGAACGTGTTCAACCCGGTCGCCGACGTCAACACGATCGAGACGACGAGCCAGGCCGATTTGATCGTCGAGGACGGAACCTACGCCGGGATGAACTACTGGGCATGGACTCAGTGCAATCCGTCCGCCGTCTACGGTGGGTCCGATCCCGACAGGTACTGCTACCCGCAGGTGCTCAAGTACAACAATGGCCTGTACCCGACCCACTTTGACTCCGACTTGAATGCCCGATCCATCGCCTGCCATGAGTTCGGTCACTCGATGGGCCTGAGACACTCGGCCAACGGCGATGACCCGAGCTGGTCATCGTCGTGCATGGAGCCGAACCAGGACACGCAGAACACGCTGACGACGCATGACAAGGCACACCTGACAGGGCAGTACTAGGTCGTCTGGACGTCGGCGTGCGTGGCGGTCGCGTGTCTGGTCGTCTGCTCGCCCCGACCGGGGCAATTCTCGGTTTGATCGTCGGATTGGCCTGGATCCTCGCATCGTCCGGGGCGAACCGCGATCGATCAAATCAGTTCTGGGATGCGTTGGCCGTACACGGCATGGAGGACGAGTACTTCTCCGCGCTTGCGGAGATGTCCGCCTCGTCTGATGTCGTGCTGGTCGGGACCATTCGAGAGTTGACGCCGGGGGCCATCATCGTCGGAGATCCCTTGGACGGCGCGTCGGGCCAGATCCAGTTCATGACCGCAAGCCTGACTGTCACCCGCGTGATCCGTGGCGAGGTTTCGGGCCCACTGCTCGTCGACCTGTTCATCCCGAATCCGACGCAAATGGCTGACCTGATCTCTCGCCGTCCCGAGGGTCGGGCGATCTACTTTCTCCGCAGTCAGGACAGAGCATCCGCCACCGCGGGTCAGGTCGTGCCGGCGGGACTGCGAGGGCACTTCCGCCTCATCAGCAGTCAGGGCTTGCTCCGTGACATCGGAGGCAAGATCGCCATTCCGCCTCTTGCCGAGAGCGCCTTTCTTCGCGCGCTGGACGGTCAAGACTTCGGCGCGCTGCTCGACACCCTGTCCCGCGGCTAAGGGCGGGGATCGCTGATCGAAACGGGCCCCTGTGGAATCCGCCACGTCGTATCCTTCCGCTTCGGGCGTTGCGTCGCCGTCGGAGCGAGCTCCGCAGGGCCGAGCGCGAGTCACACGAGGAGGAGCTCAATGAACATGAAGCGCGGTCTCGCGCTGACGGCAGCCGCCGTGATGGTGGTCGCCGGCTGTACCCCGGCGGCGTCGACCGCTCCGGCGTCCCAGGCACTGGCCAGCGCCGCCCCGACGACGGCAGCGTCCGTCGACGCGGGCTCCGATGCCCCGTCGGCCCCGGCCGCCATCGCGGCCAGCGTCCGGCTCCAACTCCAGTGGGCGCCGCAAGCCCAGTTCGCCGGCTACTTCGCGGCCGAGAAGCAGGGCTATTTCGCGGCAGAGAACCTGACGGTCACGGTCGTGCCGGGCGGTCCCGACGTCGTGCCCCAGGTCGAAGGCTCGAAGGCCGACGGCCCGGATTTCACGATCAGCTGGGTTCCGAAGGTGCTCGAGGCCCGCGAGGCGTCGCCGGCCTCGGACCTGATCGACATCGCCCAGATCTTTCAGCGCTCCGGGACGTTGTCGGTGACCTGGAAGGACACCGGCCTCGATGATCCGTGCAAGCTGGCCGGCAAGAAGGTCGGGACATGGGGTTTCGGGAACGAGTTCGAGGTGACCGCGGGTCTCCTCACCTGCGGGCTGACCCCCGGCCTCGAGAACAACGGCAAGCCCGACACGCAGTATCAGCAGGTCACCCAGGCCTTCGACATGAAGGCGTTCCTCGCCCGGGAGATCGACGCCGCTGAGGCGATGATCTACAACGAGTACGCCCAGGTCCTCGAGGCGACCGATCCCGCGACCGGCGAGCTCTACAAGCCGGACCAGCTCAACGTCATCAACTGGAACGACTACCGCGTCGCGATGCTTCAGGACGCGATCTTCGTCCGCAAGGCCTGGCTCGAGACCGGCACCAACCGCGACGTCGCCGTCCGCTTCGTGCGGGCCTCGCTGAAGGGTTGGATCTACTGCCGCGACCACCCGGACGAGTGCGTCCAGTACACGACGGACGCCGGCAGCCAGCTCGGCGCCGGCCACCAGAAGTGGATGATGAACGAGGTCAACGCCCTCGTCTGGCCGTCGGAGCTCGGAGTTGGGATGCTCGACCCCGTACTCTGGCAGCAGACCGTCAGGGTCTCGAAGACCGCCGGGATCATCAAGACCGACCCGTCGATCGACGCGTACACGACCGACATCGTCAAGGAGGCCCTCGCGGGCATCACCGACGATACGAAGGGCGAGAGCTTCCAGAAGGGCACCGTCGAGGTCACGCCCAACGGCAACTGACCCGTCGCGGAGCCTCGCTCCGCTCCTGTCCAACCGTGCGTTCGGCCGGTCCCGCGAGGGGCCGGCCGAACGATTCGCTGGTGCCAGGCGAGCGAATTCGGGACCTTTGTAATGCTTGGTGGGGTCGATCCGGCTGGCCAGCGCGGCTAGACTGCGACAAGGCGTCCGCGACAATCGGGGACGACCAGCGGCCCGATGCGTGCCATGGCTGCCCCAGCGGCCAGGCCACCAGACATCGTCCAAGGCCCACACCCGCGACGCCACCCGGTTCGGCCGGCCGTCGCGCAGGAGGTGCCCCATGCACACCCGCTTCCGCCGCCCCGTTCGGTCGAACGTTCCGGCCTTGCCGGCCGCGAGCTCCTCACGCGCGCCCCGGCGCCTCGCCCTGGTCGTGGCCGCGGCCTGCGTGATGCTCACGGCGGCCGGTGCCGCGCCCGCTCCGACCCGGGCAGCCAACACGCACCGCGTCGATCTGTACTTCGCCGCGGGCTACGAGCGCCAGATCGACAGCCGGACCTGCACCGCGGCCGCCGTGGCGATGATGCTGAACTTCATCGCCCGCCGCGACCTGAACCTGGGGCAGATGTTCATCCTCAGGTGGGAGCAGCCGCGGGACGCCCTCGCGAACTCCGTTCAGCGAGGCTCGGATCCGCTCGGCTGGGCGCGCGCGGCGACCTACTTCTCGAGCCGGACCGGCAAGCCGACCGTCTACGCCTGGGAGGCGTACGGCAGCGCCCGAAGCGCCCTCCATCGCGCCGCGGAGCGGATCGCGAAGACGGCCAAGCCGGTCGGGCTCCTCGTCGCCCACGGGACCCACGCGATGGTCATGACCGGCTTCGAGGCGTCTGACAACCCGGGCGTGACGGACTCCTACCGGCTGTACTCCATCATCGCCAGCGATCCGTACGGTGCCGCCCACCGCGCCTACGACGCCCGGATGTCGCCGCTGAACGCCTACACCCAGACCGACGCGACGCCGTGGTACGACTCGCAGTGGTACGGGCGCTACATCGTGATCGCGCCCCAGGGCTGACCGTCGACGCCTCCGTCCGGACGAGCTCCGGACAAACGGAGGCCGGGCATCCCGATCGCTCGATGGGATGCCCGGCCGGGAATGGCGGAGGACAGATCAGCTCTCGGCGAGCAGGGCCTCGAGGCGGTCCCAGGTCTCGATTGCGCCCTCGCCCATGCCGGTCGCGAGCGCGCCTTCCAGTGCCTCGATCGAGCCCATGTGGCCGATTGACGTGACCTTGGTCCGGCCGTCGACGTCCTCGAAGCGGTGGGTCTCCGGGCCGCCCATCGGGCCGACGCCGTCGACGTCGAACATGAACGTCCAAGTGAAGCCGTTGGGCGGATCGACCTCGAGGTACTCGCCGTAGAAGGTGACCGGGTCGCGGTCCGACGCGCTGTTGACGTAGCGCCACTTGCCGCCGGGTCGGACGTCCATCTCCTCGACGGTGGTCACGGTGCCGTGCTTGCCCCACCAGCGGGGGATCAGCGCAGGATCGGTGAAGGCCTTCCAGACCTGCTCGCGGGAGGCGTTGAAGGTCCGCTCGAAGACGAGGTCGGTGTCCTCGGAATAGATCTGGGTGGTTGGGGTGCTACCCCGGTCGGTTCGCGTCGCGGTCATCGTTGTCTCCATCTCGATGCTCCCTGTCTTGGTCGCTGTCGTTCAGCTCGCGGAGGTAGGCGTCCAGGCGTTCGAAGCTGTCCTCCCAGTGGCGGCGGTACTGCCCGACCCAGTCGGCCACATCGCGGAGCGGACCCGCCCGGAGGCGGCGCGGCCGCCACTGGGCCTGCCGGCCCTGCTCGATCAGGCCGGCCCGCTCGAGCACCCGAAGGTGCTTCGAGATCGCGGGCTGGGTCATGTCGAACGGAGCGGCGAGGTCCTTGACCGATGCCTCGCCCCCGGCCAGCCGGGCGAGAATTGCCCGACGAGTCGGATCGGCGAGGGCGGCGAAGGTAGCGCTGAGGGGATCGGTCGTCTGCATCGTGGAGTACCTACTGGTTATATAACCTATCGGTACTTTACGCGAGGAGCGGTCCTTGTCAAGCGCCAATCTGGCATGCCGTCTCGAGCTCGCCGCAGGGTGGGCGCGGCGGTCGCGCGCTGGCCTCAGTCGGCCTTGCCCGTCCCGAACTGGCGATCGCCGGCGTCACCGAGGCCCGGCATGATGTAGCCCTTCTCGTTCAGCTGGCGGTCGAGCGACGCGCAATGGATCTCGACGTCCGGATGCGCCGCCGCAACCGCGGCAACGCCCTCCGGTGCCGCGATCAGGTTGACGAGCTTGATCCGGACCGCGCCCCACTTCTTCAGGACGTCGATGGCCGCGGTGGCGCTGCCGCCGGTCGCGAGCATCGGGTCGAGGATCAGGCAGAGGTCGACGGAGTGGGAGTCCGGCAGCTTGTTGTAGTACTCGACGGGCTGGAGGGTGCGCTCATCGCGGAACAGCCCGAGGTGCCAGACCTCCGCGGTCGGCATGAGCTCGAGCATCGCGTCGACCATGCCCAGACCGGCCCGCAGGATCGGCACGAGCCCGATCCGGTCGGCGAGCTGGGCAGCCTCCATCTCCTCGATCGGTGTCCGGATCGTCAGTGGTCGGACCTTGACGTCGGCCAGCGCCTCGTAGCCGAGCAGCCAGGACAGCTCCCGCACGACCTCGCGGAACTTCTTCGGCTCGGTCTTCTCGTCGCGGAGGACGGCGAGCTTATGGAGGATCGCCGGGTGGCTCGACACGTGGAGCGTGGGCGGCTGGGACATGACGGGCCTCCGGACGATGGGGCATCGTCGCGACGATGACGGGTTCGCTGGTCGCGAAATCCTAGCAAGGCGGACCGCCGCGAGGCGGCCGGGATGGCGGCGTGTTCGGCGCCCGACGAGGAGCCGCGTCCGGGCCAACGCGGGCCCCCGATGAACCGTGTACCGTCCGCTCCGGCTGGTTCGATCCGGATGGCGTTGGCGAGTGCCCCGCGAGCGTGGTTCGGGTCGGTCCAGCCGTTCTCGTTCCCACCGGAGGCAGATCGATGACCGCGTCCCGATGCCGGCGCGCTATCCTCGCGGGACCGTGACGACGATCGATCCAGCGACCAACCCGGCCACCCGGCCTGCGGCGGTCGCGCGTCCTGCCGGACGTGCCGCCCGGACGACCCGAACGGCCGCGACGCGGCCGGCCCGCAAGCCGGCCCCGATCCTCGTCCGCCAGATGCGGGGCGGCGTCGAGGAGAGCGTCCACCGCGGTGACGTCGTCGAGGTCGACGTCGATGGCGCCCTGATCCGCGGCCTCGGCGATCCCGATCGCGTCGCCAACCTGCGGAGCTGCGTCAAGCCGTTCGGCGTCGCGACCCTCATCGAGGCCGGCGGGATCGACGCGTTCGATCTCACGCCGGACGAGCTCGCCCTGATGGCGAGCTCGCACTCGGGCGAAGACCTCCATGTCCGGACCCTCCAGGGGATGTTCCGCCGGGCCGGGGTCAGTCAGACCTTGATCGCGACCGGGTCCGAGGGCATGCCCCTCGACGCGCTGACCGCGACGCGCCTCGCCCGGGACGGGGAGAAGGCCAGCCCGGTCCGCCACATGTGCTCGGGACAGCACTCGGTGTTCCTGCTGCTGTCGCGCCTGAAGGGCTGGGATCCCGAGCGGTACTGGCTCGACGATCATCCGGCCCAGGTCGAATATCGCGCCGTCGTGGCGCGGGCGTTCGGGACGACGCCGGGCAAGCTCCGGACCGCAATCGACGGCTGCGGCGTGGCGACCTATGCCTTCGGCCTGCGCGAGATCGCGCGGGCGTACGCCCTGCTCGCCGACCCGGCCGCGGTCCGCTCGTCGGACGCCCGATCGTCGCTGGCCCCGGCGCTGACGCTCGTGCGGGACGCAATGCTCGCCCACCCGGAGATCGTCGGTGGGAGCCGCGACCGGCTCGATACCTCGCTGATGAAGGCGGCGCCCGGCCGGATCGTCAGCAAGGGCGGGATGGAAGCGCTGCGCGGCCTCGCGATCCTGCCGGGGGTTCGACCGGGCACGAACGGGGGCCCGAACGGAGGCTCAACCGGCGCAAGCGGCTCGAATGGCGCGACAGCGGCCGTTGTGAGTTCCGCAGCGGCGCCCGCCTCGACGTCGACGTCGACGCCCGCGACCGGGATCGCGATCAAGATCGAGGACGGCGACGGCTACGAGCGCGGCACCTGGGCGGCGACCGTCGAGGTCCTCGTCCAGGCCGGGGCGCTCGAACCGCAGGCGGTCCGGATGCTGGCCCGCTACCACCGGCCCGCCGAGCTCGATCCGCACGGCCGGGTCGGGGCCGAGGCCATCCCGGACTTCGAGCTCGCACCGCTCGGCGAGCTCCTCTAGCGGTTCGCCGCCGCGCATCGCCGCCCCGCATCGCGCGATCGGTCCTCAGAGGGCATGCTTCCGGGGATGGCCCCGAATGCCGATCCGTGGCGGACCCTCGGCCTGTCGCCCGGCGCGACCCAGGACGAGATCCGGCGCGCCTACCGCCGGCTCGCCAAGATCAACCACCCCGACGCGGGTGGTGACGCCGCGCTGCCGCGATTCCTGGCGATCCAGGCCGCGTACGAGCAGCTGGCCGTGCCGGGCCGAGCCCGCCCCGTCGGTGCCCGACCGGCAACGCCTGGACCGGCGCCCGACGCGCGCGAGCCGTGGCGGGCCGATCCGAACCGGGCCCGCGCGTCCGGTCGTGCGGACTCCCGCCGGACGCCGGGCGCCCGACCGAGCGGGCCCGGGGCACGGACGCGGCCGGCCGCCGACGGTACCGGGTCGAGGGCCGGTGGTTCAGGTGGGCCGCAGGCGGGCGCGGGCGCTGCCGCCGGCGCGGGCGCAGCCGCGGGCGCCGGCGAACAGCCCGCCGCCGGAGGCCCATCGGCCGATGCCGCGTCGGAGGCCAACCGCGCTCGACGATCGACCGGCCGCCGGGCGGGCAATCGGGCGACCCCCGGCTCGACCTCGTACGAGGGTGCCGACAAGGAGCCGTTCGAGCCGGGCTGGTCGGGCGCGACGTGGTACGGCGCGTCGAGCGGCACCTACTGGACGATCAATCCGAAGGAATACGCCGATCCCCGCAAGCACGGCCCCGAGTACCAGGCCCGAGCCCGCCGGGCGCGCGACGGCGCGACCCTCGACGAGACCGCGTCGCCCGAGCCGAGCCCGCCGGACGGCGCCGACCGCGAGAGCGTCGGCGCCGAGGAGCCGACTGCCGGCCCCGGCGAAGCCTCGACCGCTGGAGCCGCCGCGGAGCGCGACACGCCGCCCGACGGCCGGCCACCTGTTGACGACCTGCCCCAAGACCCCACCGGGACGTCAGCGGGCCACCCGCCGAGCCCCGCCTCGCGCGACCGTGCGCGGCGTACGCCCGGCGGCCGGCGCCCGCCCGGCGGCCGGCGCCCGCCCGGCGGCCGGCGCCCGTGGACGGGTGAGCCGCCCGTGACCGCGGCCGGGATCGGGCCGAACGTCGACTTCGGTGATGCCGACTTCGGTGATCCGGACGTGACGTTCGGAGGCGCCACCCCGACCCGAGCCCCGGGCGATCCGGGCCGTGGCGGCCCGCCCCTGAGCGGCCTCCGGACCTGGATCGAGCAGCCGGCCGACGACGCCCGCTTCCGTGGCCCCGTCCTGCGCCGCCCGACGACACCGGCCGGGCGGCTCGCGATGGCGGCCCTCGGCTGGCCTCCACTCGGCGTATTCGCCGCCGCGGTGATCGACCAGTCGACCGGCTGCGGGACCTTCGCGGCGTCCTGCCCCGAGGTCACGTCGCCCGGCACCTGGATCCTCCAGGCTGCCATCGTGCTGCTCCTCCTGGCCCTGCCGGCCGTTGCCGCCTGGTCGGCCCACGGCGCGGTCGCAGCCCTGGTGATCGGCCTGCCCGCGGCCGTCGTGCTGAGCGCCGCCGGTGGCTCGAACGTGCGCGAGACGAGCGGGCCGCTGCTGCTCGCGATCCTCGCCCTGGCGTACCTCGGCGGGGTCGCCTACGCCGTGATCGTGCCGCGGCTCAGGTCGAGCCCCCTCTAGGCCCTCGGGGCGGGCGCGCAGCCCCGCCGCCACCGCGACCCTCACCTACCCCTCGCAGCCCTTCCGGCGCCGCGTACCATGGCGAGCGTGAATCGCCGCCACGACGCGCAGGCCCTGTCCAGCGCGGCCCAGGAGTACCTGCTCGCCCTCCGGGTCATGGCCGGCGACGGCTCGCACGTCCGGGCCGCGCAGGTCGCTCGCCGGCTCGGCGTGTCGACCCAGGCCGCCAGCGAGATGTTCCGGCGGCTCGTCGCCGACGGCCTCGTCCGCCAGGCCGACGGCCGCGATCTCGTCCTGACGACGGCCGGTCGGGCCGCGAGCGATACGATCTTCCGTCGCCACGCCCTGCTCGAGTGGCTCCTGACTTCGGTGATCGGGCTCGGCTGGGCGGAGTCCGACGAAGAAGCCGCCCGTCTCCAGGGCGCCCTGTCACCGCGGGTCGAGGCCCGGCTCGACGAGATGCTCGGCCATCCGCCGACGTGTCCGCACGGCAACCCGATCGACGCCGAGACCGCTCGGCAGCGCCCGCGCGGCACGCCGCTGAGCCAGATCGAGGGCGGCCAGCGGGCCACGATCTACCGGATCACCGAGGAGGCGGAGGAGGACCCGGGTCTCCTCTCGTATCTCGAGGCGCGGGCCCTGACCCCCGGCGCCGCAGTGACCGTGCTGGCCCGCTCGGAATCGCTCGACTCGCTGACCCTCGAGGGACCGCGCGGCCGGGCGACGCTCGGCCTGCGACCCGCCGCCCTCGTCCACGTCCTGCCCGGCGATGCCGACCCGAACCTCTTCCACAAGGTTCCGCGGGGCTGACTCGTCGGCCGGCCCGAGCGGTCGGCCACTGCTACCCTCACGTCCATGCCCGACCCCTCGATTCGCGTCCGGATCGCGCCCAGCCCGACGGGCCCGCTCCACATCGGCACTGCCCGCACCGCGCTCTTCAACTTCCTGTACGCGCGCCACGTCGGCGGGACGTTCCTGTTCCGCCTCGAGGACACCGACGTCGCCCGCTCGACCGTCGAGTTCGAGCGCGACATCATCGACGGGCTGCACTGGCTCGGGATCACCTGGGACGAGGGTCCGGACGCGGCCGGCGGCATCGACATCGGGCCCTTCGCGCCCTACCGCCAGATGCTCCGCCTCGACACGTACACGGAGGCGTCGGATCGCCTCCTGGCGGCCGACCTCGCCTATCCCTGCTACTGCACGACGGAGGAGCTCGACGCAGACCGCAAGGCCCAGGAGGCGGCGAAGCAGCCGCCGCGCTACGTCGGCCGCTGCGCCGCGCTGACGCCCGCGGAGCGCACGGCCCGGCTCGCCGACAGCGGCCGGCCGCCGGCCATCCGATTCCGCGTCCGGCCGGGCGTCGTGGCCTGGAACGACCTGATCCGCGACCGGATCGAGATCGACACGACGAACCTCGGCGGCGACTTCGTCATCGTCCGCGGCGACGGCACGCCGCTCTACCACTTCACCGTCGTCGTCGACGACGCGGCGATGGCGATCAGCCACGTGATCCGCGGCGAGGACCACGTCAGCAACACTCCGAAGCACGTCCTGCTGTTCGAGGCGCTCGGCTATCCCGTCCCGGCCTTCGGCCACCTGCCGCTGATCCTCAACCCGGACGGCTCGAAGATGAGCAAGCGCAAGACCCAGACCGCGGTCGACGACTACCGGGCCGAGGGCTTCATCCGCGAGGGCCTGATCAACTACTTCGCCTACCTCGGCTGGAGCCCCGGCACCGAGGAGGACGTCCTGTCGCTCGACGAGATCATCGAGCGGTTCGACATCGACAAGGTCCAGAAGGGCGGCGCCAAGTTCGACCGCGGCCGGCTCGAGTGGCTCAACGGCCAGTGGATCCGGCGTCTCGAGCCCGACGACCTCATCGACCGCCTGCGGCCGTACCTCGAGGCCGCGCTCGACGACGGGCGGATCGACCGTTTGCCCGCCGACGAGGAGGTCCGTTCCCTGCTTCCGGTCGTCCAGGAGCGGCTGCCGACGCTCGGTGCGGTCGTCGATCTCGTCGGGTTCCTGTGGACGGACGACCTCCGGCTCGAAGAGGCGCTGGTCGTGCCCAAGCGCTGGGACGCCGCGACGACCGTCGAGGGCCTGGCGGCGGCCCGCGAGATCCTGGCCCGCCACGACGCCGTGACGTGGGAGGCCGACGAGCTCGAGCCGCCGCTGCGCGAGCTCGTCGAGGCGCGCGGCTGGAAGGCCGGCGACCTGTTCATGGCGATCCGGGTGGCGACGACCGGCCGGACCGCCACGCCGCCGCTGTTCGACACGCTCGTCGCCCTCGGGCAGGGAGCGGACGCTGGCCCGGCTCGACGCCGCGATCGACCTGCTCGTCCGGTCCGCCTCGGAACAGGGCGTTAACACGGCCGGATAGGATTCGGGTCGATGGCTCGAACGATCCTCGTCGTCGAAGACGATGCGACCCTCCGCGAGACCCTCGTCGACGCGCTCGAGGTGGAGGGCTTCCGGATCGTCGCAGCCGCCGACGGCCGGGATGCTCTCGTCCGCTTCCGGGCCGACAAGCCGGACCTCGTCCTCCTCGACCTGATGCTTCCCGAGCTGTCCGGGATCGAGGTCTGCCGGATCATCCGCGCCGAATCCGGCGTGCCGATCGTGATGCTGACCGCCAAGGACAGCGAGCTCGACAAGGTCGTCGGGCTCGAGCTCGGCGCGGACGACTACGTGACGAAGCCGTTCAGCCTGCGCGAGCTCTCGGCTCGGATCCGGGCGCTGTTCCGGCGCTCCGAGCAGGTGGCCGCGCCTGACGCGGCGACGATGAACATCGTCGATCTCGGGCGGGTCCAGGTGGATCTCGCCGGGCACCGCCTCCTGCGCGACGGGGAGGCGCTCGCGATCAAGCCGAAGGCGTTCGAGCTGCTCGCGTTCCTGCTCCGCCACCCGGGCCAGGCGTTCACCCGCGACCAGCTCCTCGAGCGCGTCTGGGGCTACGACTACGCCGGCGAGACCCGCACGGTCGACGTCCACGTCCACTGGCTGCGCTCGACGCTCGAGGACGACGCCGCGGCGCCCCGCTTCATCCACACGGTCCGAGGCGTCGGCTACGTGTTCCGCCGACCCACCGAGCCCGTCCGAGCCTGACGGTCGAGGCCCGGTTGCCGGCGGCAGTTGTTCACATGCCGATCACGCGCCGTTGATGCGGCCGCCTGACGCTTCGGCCATGCCGATCGTCGTTCGCCGCGGCCGCTCCAGCGCCGAGCCGCGTTCCCGTCTCCTCCGGTTCGAACGCCCGACGAATCGCGCGGTCGTCGCGACGACGATCGGCAAGGAACCCCTCGCTCCGGACCCGCGCCACGAGCTGGCCCGCCTGGCCCTCGATCTCGCGGTGCGGACCGCCGAGCCCGTCTCGCTGCCGCCACGCTGGGCCACGGACGCATTCGGGCAGGAGGTCGATCGGACGCGCGCCCAGCTCTCACCGATCCGGTCGCGCAACGCGCTGCTCGCCTCGTTCTCGCGGGAGGCCTCGATCGCCGTGACCCGCACGGCGGGTCCCGCGCCCGCTCCGGTCGGACCGGTCCGCGTCGCGTACGCCATCCGCTGGCTCGAGCTCGGCGACGGGCGTCCGCGACCCTCGTGGGCGTCGTTCGTGGCCGGACCGGTCGAGCTCGTTGCCGGCGCCCTCGGCGGCGTCCTCGCGGCCGGGGCGTCGGGCCGCGCGTGCGACGATCAGAGGAAGGGCGAGATCAGCAGGTAGGCCACGGCGGCCGCCAGCCCGGAGGCCGGGATCGTCAGGATCCAGGCGATCACGATGTTGCCGGCGACGCCCCAGCGGACGGCGGACAGGCGGTCGCTCGAGCCGACACCGATGATCGCGCTCGAGATCACGTGGGTGGTCGAGACCGGCATGCCGAAGTGGGACGCGGTGAAGATGATCGTGGCCGCGGTGGTCTCGGCCGCGAACCCGTGGACGGGATCGAGCTTCACGACCTTCTGGCCCATCGTCTTGATGATCCGCCAGCCGCCGGCCGCGGTCCCGAGGGAGATCGCGGTGGCGGCCAGGACGATCACCCACAGCGGGATCGGCGAGTCGGGCGGCAGGATCCCGGCGGCGATCAGGGCCAGGGTCATGATCCCCATCGTCTTCTGGGCGTCGTTCGAGCCGTGGCTGAACGCCATGAACGCCGCCGACACGACCTGGAGGCGCCGGAATTGATCGTTCATCCGGCGTGGGTTGGCGTGCCGGAACACGTTGAGGATCACGACCATCATCAGGAATCCGATCGTGATTCCGATGACGGGCGAGAGGACGAGCGGAAACACCACCTTGCTGACGACGCCGTCGAGCTTGATCGCGGACACGCCGATCGACGCGATGACGGCGCCGAGAAGGCCGCCGATCAGGGCATGGCTCGACGAGCTCGGGATGCCGAACCGCCACGTGATCAGGTTCCAGATGATCGCCCCGATCAAGGCGGCAGCGACGATCGTCTGGCCGGCCGCGCCGTCGGGCGTCGTCGCGAGCCCCGACGAGATCGTGTGGGCGACCGCCGTCCCGGTCAGGGCGCCGACAAAGTTCGCCGTCGCCGACATCAGGATCGCGTGCTCGGGGCGGAGGGCCCGGGTCGACACCGAAGTCGCGATCGCGTTGGCCGTGTCGTGGAACCCGTTGATGTAGTCGAAGAGGACGGCCAGCGCGATGACCGCGAGCAGCAACAGGGTCAGACCTTCGGGCACGGCCGAAGGCTACTAGATCGGACCGCGCTCGGCGGCGCCCGAACGGAGCCCGGGCACGCCGCCGCGCCGCCTCGCCGCCTCCCGGTATCCTTCGCCGATGCGCCTTTCCCAGCTGTTCTTCGCCACCCTCCGCGACGATCCGGCGGACGTCGAGATGCCGTCGCACCGACTCCTGCTGCGGGCCGGCTACATCCGCCCGCTCGGCTCCGGGATCTACTCGCTGCTGCCGCTCGGCAAGCGGGTCAACGATCGCGTCGAGCAGATCATCCGCGAGGAGCAGGACCGGATCGGCGGCCAGGAGATGGAGATGCCGGTCGTCCACCCGGCCGACGTCTGGCGCGCCAGCGGTCGCTACGACGCGATCGGGCCGGAGCTGACGCGATTCAAGGATCGCAACGGTCGGGACATGGTCCTTGCGATGACCCACGAGGAGGTCGTCGGGATCCTGCTGGCCGACATCGTCAGGTCGTACCGCCAGCTGCCGCTGCAGGTCTACCACTTCCAGACGAAGTGGCGCGACGAGCCCCGCGCCCGAGCCGGGCTGATCCGCGTCCGCGAGTTCGTCATGAAGGACGCCTACAGCTGCGATCGCGACGACGCCGGTCTCGACCTCAGCTATCAGCTCCAGAATGACGCCTACGTCCGGACCTTCGAGCGCCTCGGGTTGAAGACGGTGGCCGTCGACAGCGATGTCGGGATCATGGGCGGGACCGAGGCGCGCGAGTTCATGGTCCTCAACCCCGCCGGCGAGGACGTCCTCGTCCTGTGCGAGGCGTGCGGATATGCGGCCAATCGCCAGGTCGCCCGGATCGAGCACGCGGCGTCGGAGGCCGGCGCCGAGGCACCCGCCGCCCTCGAGGAGGTCGCGACGCCCGGCACGACCACGATCGCCACCCTCGCCGCGTTCCTCGACATCCCCGAGACCCGCACGGCCAAGGCCGCGTTCTTCGTCACCGGCGACGGCCGGCTGGTCACCGCCATCGTGCGCGGCGACCTCGAGGTCAACGAGACGAAGCTGTCCAACGCCGTCGGGGCGTCGACCGGGTTACGGCCCGCCACGGTCGACGAGATCAAGGCGGCCGGGATGGAGCCCGGCTACGGCTCACCGATCGGGGCCCACGACACGGTCGTCGTCGTCGACGAGCTCGTCGCGCGATCGCCGAACCTGGTCGCCGGCGCGAACAAGGTCGGGTTCCACTACCGCAACGTCAACGTCGGTCGCGACTTCACCGCCCACGTCACGGCCGACCTGACGAACGCCCGCGAAGGCGATCCGTGCCCGGCCTGCGGCCAGCCCGTGATCCTGCGCAACGGGATCGAGGTCGGCAACATCTTCAAGCTCGGGACGAAGTTCACGGACGCGGCCGGCGCGACGTATCTCGGCGAGGACGGCCGCGAGCATCCCATCGTCATGGGCTCGTACGGGATCGGTGTCGGGCGGAACGTGGCCTGCGTCGTCGAGGCTCACCACGACGAGAAGGGGATCGTCTGGCCGGAGGAGGTCGCGCCGTATGCCGCCCACCTCGTGGCGATCGGGGCGAACAAGGACCCGCAGGTCGGCGAGATCGCCGAGCGTCTCCACGCTGCCGGGGAGGGCGCCGGCTACTGGCGCCGAATCCTCTACGACGACCGCAACGAGTCGCCGGGTGTGAAGTTCACCGACGCCGAGATGCTCGGCATGCCCTGGATCCTGACGGTGTCGCCGCGCTCGATCGCGGCGGGCGGCGTCGAGGTCACGGAGCGTGCCACGGGGGAGCGGTCGACTCGTTCGATCGAGGAGGTGGAGGCGCTGATCCGCGGCGACGGCACCGGCGCGGCGGAGGCCGGACAGCCCCGCGGCTGAGTCCAACGGACCAAACCAGGCGCGCATCGAAGCATCCGGGTCCGGTACTTCTGGGGCATCGCGGGATCCTCCGGGATCATGGAACGTTGGGCCTCCCAGCACCCTCGGGAGTGCCTCGCCTTCATGACCCTCGATCACCGCACCCGCCGGCCCCGCAACGCCGTCCGGTCCGCCTCGGTCCGACCGCGGCCGATCCTGCTGTTCATCGTTTACGGGGTGTTCCTCGTCATCGTCGGCGTGACAGCGACGGCGCAGGTCGTCATCAGCTCCGCACACTTTTCGACCGCGACCCTCAATCACACGGTCGGAACGGACGCGAAGCTCGTCGCGGGCTACGTCAACGAACGGTTGCTGCCCGCCGATCTGATCGACGGATCGATCGAGCCCGCCCATCTTCAGGAGCTGCGGGCCGGCATCGCTGACTTCATCTCACGACGTGGCATCCTGCATGCCGAGGTGCGGTCACCGGACGGCCGGATCGTCGTGAGTGACGCCGGCCCGATCGGCGTGCCGGGCGAGGTCGCCGGAACCGACTGGGCGACGGCCCTGAATGGCCAGATCGGCGTCTCGATCGTCGGAAGCGAGGCTGCCGCCGCGAGCTCGGTCGACCTCCCGACATCCTCTGTCCTGCGTGAGGTGTTTCCGCTGATCCGCGACGGAGTCGTGGTGGGGACCGTCGCCATCTGGCGCGACGCGGAGCCCATCGTGGCCGCGCAGGGTGAGGTCCGGCGAGACATCGTGGTCGTCACGCTCACGGCGGCCCTGGCTGCCGCGCTCGTGCTGTTCATCGTGTTCCGATCCGCCCAGGGTCGGATCTCGCGCCAGACCATCGCGCTCGTCGACGCGACGCGACGCGATCCGCTCACGGGCTTCCTGAACCACGGTGCCCTGGTCGAGGCCATCGAGGCGATGACCGAGGCCCACCGACAGTCCGGCGGCGGGGTGGGCATCGCACTGATCGACATCGACAACTTCCGAAACCTCAACGACACCTGGAGTCACGAGTCGGGCGATGAGGCGATCCTGACCGTCGCCGATCTCCTCGACCGATTCGAGCCGGCCCTCGTGGGCCGCTATGGACCCGACGAGTTTCTCGTGGCGGTCGAGGGTCTGGCGATCGGCACGCTCGTCGACGAGCTTGAAACCTTGCGGGCCGCTCTCGCCGAGGTTCACCTCCGATTCGGCGACAGTGAGCGCCTGCCCGTGACGGTGAGCGTCGCCGTGTCCACCTATCCGGAGCATGGGTCGTCGGTCACCGAGCTCCTGGCGAACACCGCGCTGACACTGCGAGAAGCCAAGGCCAGTGGCGGCGACGCCGTGCGGATGACCGGCAAGGACCTCGGGTCGTCCGCCGAGGCCCGCACCTTCGACGTCTTCCAGGGTCTGATCCTGTCGGTCGACGCGAAGGACCGCTACACGAAGCGCCATTCCGAGGACGTCGCCCGCTACGCAACGTTTCTGGCCGGGGAGATCGGCCTGTCGGAAGAGCAGCAGCGAACGATCCGCCTGGCCGGTCTCCTCCACGACGTCGGCAAGATCGGCATTCCCGACCAGATCCTCCGCAAGCCGTCCAAGCTCACCGACGACGAGTACGCGATCGTCCAGCAGCATGTCGCCCTGGGCGATTCGATCGTCCGGGACCTTCCCGGCCTCGACGCCATCCGGGCTGGGATCCGGCACCACCATGAGCGCTGGGACGGCCAGGGCTACCTCCACCGCCTGGCCGCCGAGGAGATCCCGGAGATCGCGCGCATCCTGGCGGTCGCGGACACCTTCTCGGCGATGACCACGACGCGCCCGTATCGCCAGGCACTCGACATCCAGGAGGCGCTCCGTCGCCTCGAGGACGCCGCAGGGACCCAGCTCGACGAGCGGCTCGTGCTCGCCTTCGTCCGCGGGATCGAATCGGTCCCGGGAGCACCCATGCCCGGGGATCCGGCAACGGCCCGGATCTGGCTCGCGACGGCGGAGTCCCCGGCCATCCGCGTCGCGTGACGACGGGGCCAGGATGAGGCGCGGTTCGGCGCGAACGACGCTCCAGCGGGCCACCACCGCGCTCGTGGTCTCGCTGATCACAGCGCTGCCGGTCGCCCCGTCCGTGCTTGCCGGGCAAGCCTGGTCGACCTCCGCGGCCCCCACATCCCTCACCCAGAATGTGTCCACCGATGTCCTTGTCACGGTTCGGAACACGTCCGGGAACAACGGCGGCGGGGAGGGGATCGGTTGCGTCACGATCCTCGTCCCAGCGGCCTACCGGGTCGACGCGGTGTCCATCGACAGTGTCGATGGCGGCCATTCCTGGCAGGCGGCGGTCGCGGGCTCGAATCCTGCAGTCATCAGCGCACACGGCGTGGACAACGGCGACCGGATTGTCGGGTCGCCGGACCTCGAGGCCGTCGTCATCCGCGTGACGGTCACCGGGCTCCAGCTCGGCAGCGCCGCGTGGACCGCCGACGAGTACAACGACGCCGACTGCTCGGGTGACTTCAACCGAACACAGTCGATCGCGATGTCCGTCGTGACTCCCCCCAACAGCGCTCCGTCCGCGACCGACGACGCCGCCAGCGTGCGCCACGACCAGACGAAAACCGTCGCCGCCCCCGGCGTCCTGGGCAACGACACGGACCCGAACGCCGACCCGTTGACCGCCGCCGTGTCGAGTGGGCCTGCCCACGGATCGCTCACGCTCGCCCCCGACGGTGGCTGGAGCTATACCCCTGATGCGGCCTATGTCGGCCCGGATTCCTTTACCTACCGCGCGTCCGACGGGAGCCTGACCTCGAACATCGCGACCGTCACGATCTCGGTCACGAACGCCGCGCCCGTCGGCATCGTGGACTCGTACGCCGCGATCCACGGCCTGCCGATGAGCATCGGCGCGGGCGCAGGCGTGCTGCACAACGATTCGGACGGTGACGGCGATCCGCTCACGGCGGCGGTGGTGTCCGGTCCCGCGCACGGAACGCTCAGCGCGTTTAGCACGGACGGCTCGTTCACCTACGTGCCGGACCTGCTGTATCTCGGATCGGACAGCTTCACGTACGAGGTGTCCGACGGCATCTCGACCGTCGGCCCGATCACCGTGACGCTCAATGTCTTCAACAGCGCGCCGACGGCGGCCGATGATGCGGCCTCCGTCGTCCACGACGGGCTGCTCATCGAGCCGGCGGCGAGCGGGATTCTCGCGAACGACTCGGATGCCGATGGCGATGCGCTCACGGCCGTTCTGGTGACCGACGCGACGCACGGCACGCTCACCCTCGACCCGGACGGCGCGTTCCAGTACGTTCCCGACGCGGGCTATGTCGGCGGCGATCAATTCACGTATCGGGCCAGCGATGGCCTCGCCGCATCGTCGATCGCGACCGTGTCGCTGACGGTGTCCGACGTTGCGCCAGCTGCGGCCCCGGACAGCTACTCGGTCGTGCACGATCGCCATCTGTCGGTGGATGCGGGGACCGGCGTCCTGGCCAACGACGCGGACGCGGACGGCGATCCGGTGACGGCGGCGCTGGTGACGAGCACGGCTCACGGCCTCCTGGCATTCGCCGCGGACGGCTCGTTCGACTACCTGCCGGATGCCGGTTGGACCGGCCTCGATACCTTCACCTATCGGGCCACGTCACCGACGGCATCATCCTCGGTGACGACGGTCTCGATCGATGTTACGAACAGCTCGCCAGCGGGGGTACCGGACAGCTATGCCGTCCATACCGGCGCCACGCTCGTCGTCGCGGCGGCCTCCGGCGTCCTCGCCAACGACACCGACGCGGACGGTGATCCACTGAGCGCCGTCCTCCAGACCGGCGTGGTCCACGGCGCCGTGACCTTGCGTGCGGACGGCGGCTTCACATACACGTCGGACCCGGGGTGGGTCGGAACAGACACGCTCACGTACCTGCCGGCCGACCCGATCGCTTCGGGCAGCCCGGTGACGGTGACGATCACGATCACCGACGCGGCCCCCCAGGCAGTCGACGACAGCGCCACGGTCGTCCACGACCGGACCTTGTCGGCGGCCGCGTCCGGCGTCCTGGCGAATGACAGCGACTCCGATGGGGACGCGATCACGGCGGTCCTCGACAGCGCTGCCGGACACGGGCTCGTCACGCTGAACAGCGACGGTTCGTGGACGTACGCCCCGGACGCGGGCTACGTCGGCCAGGACACCTTCACGTACCACGCGACCGACGGCGCGCTGGACAGCGCGTCCGCGACGGTGGTCATCGACGTGACGAACGCTGCACCGGCCGTCAGCGATGACGCCGCAAACGGCTCCCACGACCGGACGATCGTCGTGCCGGCACCGGGGGTCCTCGCGAACGACACGGATGGCGACGGCGATGCCCTGTCGGCGACGATGACAACGCCACCAAGCCATGGGACCGTGACTCTCGCTCCGAACGGCGGATACACGTACCAGCCGGACCCGGGCTATGTGGGCACGGATGCCTTCTCGTACTCGGCCGCCGACGGACCGACCACGACTCCGGGCTCCGTCACCGTCACGGTCACCAATGCCCTGCCCTCGGCCCAGGCCGACTCGTATGTGATGGTGACAGGGTCGACCCTCACGGTTGCCGCTCCGGGCCTCCTCGTGAATGACACTGACGCCGATCACGACACGCTGACCGCGACCGTCGTCAGCAGCCCCGCCCACGGGACGGCGTCCATCGGGACCGGCGGCTCCCTGGTGTACACGCCGGCCGCGGGGTTCACGGGCGTGGACCATCTGACCTATCTGGCATCCGACGGACTCGGGTCTTCCGGGGTCGTGAGCGTGGCAGTCAAGGTTGTGCCTCGCGCGCCGTCTCCGACTCCGACTCCGACTCCGTCTCCGACTCCGACGCCGACGGACAGCCCGACGCCCGCTCCGTCGTCGCCCGGCGAGACGGCCGGCCCGAGCCCGGTCGCGACGCCGTCGGCCACGCCGGCGCCCTCGGCGGCGACACCAAGCGGACCGGTCGCGGAGCCGTCGGCGCCGCTCTCGTCCCCGTCGGCACCCGGGTCGGTCGACCGCTTCGTCGTCGTCGGCGGCTCGTCGTCCGGCCCGACAGCCAATCTTGGCGAGTCGC
The DNA here is from genome assembly GCA_963746075.1 of uncultured Chloroflexia bacterium. Lineage (GTDB taxonomy): Bacteria > Chloroflexota > Limnocylindria > Limnocylindrales > CSP1-4 > CF-46. Next base: position 109,207 of record CAVUZY010000003.1, on the reverse strand, counting down.
TGCTCGCGGCGAGCGTTTCGCTGGCTCTTGATGGGTTCGACTGGCAAATCCCCGGTCTCATGCTGTCCGTGCCGGGCCTCCTCGTGGTGCTGGCGATCACGCTCCAGGTCGGCGGTGGATTGGCCTGGCTACCGGTCATCCGACGCAAGCTCTCGGGAGCCGGTGTCGCGCGGGACCGCGCCTCATCGGCGCGGGTACGCGGCAGGCCGCGCGGCCCGGCACGGTAGAGGCGGCCGTTCGCGGGAGGCTCACAGGCGCTCCGACGCTCGTCCCCTGTTCAACCCGACGGCCGTTAGCATGTGACGACATGCCCCGTCCGATGCTTCCCGCCGACGACCTCTACGCCCGGCTCGAGCTGCCCCTCGGAGCCTCGTTCGAGGCGATCGAGATCGCCTGGCGGGCGCTCCTCAAGCAGCATCATCCGGACGTCGCCGGGCCGACGGCGGACGAGCTCGCGAAACGGATCAACGTCGCCCATGACTGGCTGTCCGATCCGGAGCTTCGCGCTCGATACGATCGCGAGCGGCACCCGAGGCGCGGCGGGGGCGGGGCGGGGCGATCCGGCTCGACCGCGACAGTCCGGAGTCGTCAGCGTGCGACAGTCCGCGCCGCGAGCCCGGTGCGTCGGCCCGTGGAGCCGGCCGAGGCGATCGCCCGCCATGTCGACCGGATCCGGCGCCTGAGCGAGGACGAGCTCGACCGGCTGTCGCTCGCCGAGACCGCCCCGATCGCGTTCATCGCCACGATCTCGCGGTTCTTGCCGAAGGACCGTCAAGACGCGCTCAAGGCGCTCGAGCCGATGATCCAGGAGGCGTTGCCGCGGCGTGCCCGCTGGGATCCGCCGACCCGTGACGCCGCCGTCGGGTTCGCCCAGGACATCCTCCTCGGGCCATTCCTCGACGAGCACCTCTCGGGCTCATTCCGAGACCGAGTCCAGGAGCGGTTGACGCGTGGCTGGCAGGCGGCGGTCGATCAGCCGCGCTACGGCCCGAATACCCCGGCCGTCACGGACGCACTACGCCGGCTGGCGGACCTGTTGCCGGGGGAGCGGTCACGCATAGCGGCCTCCTCGCCCCGGACGGGTTTCCCCGCCGAGCACCCCTGGCCGCGTGGCCTGTCGCCGACCGACGACGACGGTCTGCGCGTCTCGTCGGCCCTCGCCCAGCGCGACGCGCTGGGCCTCTTGCCGGAGCCGATGCCGGCCTACGCCCGCCGCTCGCTGGGTCGGGCGATGCACGCGCTTGTGCTCCGTCACGGCTTCAAGCGCTCCGAGCTGGAGCGGCTCGCCGGCCCCTGGGCCTCGGTGTTGCTGCCGGCGCCGATGGCCGCTGGGGCGCGCCGCCACTGACTCAGCGCCAAATGGCGCTCTTTCGACAGCCTCGGTGACCACATCCAACGGACCAGGCCGTTCGGCGATCGAATTTCGATCACCTGTCGGACACGCCGTCGTATGAGCCTGGAATCTGCCATCAGGGAGGGTGAGGTCGGCTCGAAGGTCACCATGGTTGTCACATGAGAGCGGGTGAGCTCAGCCACGGATCCAATGACCCGGATCGGATCGGCGTTCGACAGCGCGTGAGTCGATCCCGACGACGCCCGCCGTCCGTGGAATCGGACAGGCGTTCGACAGCGAGGCCGTCGATCGGCTACGCTTGTCGCACGTGTTCGATGGGCGCTCCGGTCAGCGCCCCGGTCCCCGAAACCGATGATCCCGAATCAAACCGTGCCCTGACCGGGCCCCGCACGTTGCGGGAGGGCCCCCGTCAGGAGTCACTTCTCCCATGTCCTTCGATGCCCTCGGGCTGACCCCCGAGCTCCTCCGCGCCGTTGCGGACCAGGGCTACACCGAGCCCACCCCCGTCCAGCGCGAGTCGATCCCCGCCATCCTCGCCGGCCGCGACATCCTCGCCGGCGCCCAGACCGGCACCGGCAAGACCGCCGCCTTCGTCCTGCCGATGCTCCAGCTCCTCAACGCCGAGCGGACGCCCGGCTGGAAGTCGAACGGTGCCCCCGAGCCCGGTCGTGACCAGCGCAACCAGCACGACCCGCGCGGCGCCGCCCATTCGCCCGTCCGCGCCCTCGTCCTCACCCCGACCCGCGAGCTCTGCCTCCAGGTCGAGGAGAGCGTCCGGACCTACGGCGCCCATCGCCGGATCCGGTCGGTCGCGATCTACGGCGGCGTCGGCTACGAGCCCCAGAATCGCGCCCTGCGGGCCGGCCCCGGGATCGTCGTCGCGACCCCGGGCCGCCTGCTCGACCACATCGAGCAGCGCCACATCGACCTGTCCCGGCTCGAGTTCCTCGTCCTCGACGAGGCCGACCGGATGCTCGACATGGGCTTCATCCGCGACATCCGCAAGGTCATCGCGCTGCTCCCGGTCAACCGCCAGAACCTGCTGTTCTCGGCAACCTTCTCCGACGAGATCCGGCACCTGGCCGGCGGCATCCTGCGCGATCCCGTCATGGTCCAGGTCACGCCCCGCAACTCCGCGGTCGAGCTCGTCACCCAGGTCGTCCATCCCGTCGACCGCGAGCGCAAGCGCGAGCTGCTGTCGTCGCTCATCCGGAGCGGCCGGATCGAGCAGGCGCTCGTCTTCACTCGGACCAAGCACGGCGCCAACCGCCTGGCCGAGCAGCTCGGCCGGGACGGCATCAACGCCGCCGCGATCCACGGCAACAAGAGCCAGGGCCAGCGCGTCCGGGCGCTCGACGACTTCAAGGCCGGTCGGGCCAACATCCTCGTCGCCACCGAGGTCGCCTCGCGCGGCCTCGACATCGAGGACCTGCCGCACGTCGTGAACTACGAGCTGCCGATGGTCCCCGAGGACTACGTCCACCGGATCGGCCGAACCGGCCGAGCCGAGAAGACCGGCGACGCGATCTCGCTCGTCTGCGTCGACGAGGCGCCGCTCCTGCGCGAGATCGAGCGACTGCTTGGCCGATCGATCCCGACCGAGGTGATCCCGGGCTTCGAGCCCGACCGCTCGATCCGGGCGGAGCCGATCCGCCAGCGGTCGGCCGGTCCGCGGTTCGCCAATCCGTCGCGCGGCGTCGGCCCGCGGGCCATCCCGTCCGGGCAGCGTGGCGGCGCGTCCGCCCATCGCGACCGTGGCCCGATCCGCCATCCCGCCGCGGTCGGCGTCGACCGCAGCCAGGGCCCGCGACGCGACGGTCCGCGGCCGGGTGCTCCGGGCTCGGACATCAATCGCGGTGGCGGCATCCCCGGCCCGCGCAGGCGTTCGAACAACAACGGCGGCCCGCGGCCGGGCCAGCACGGCCAGCGTCGTCCGGCTCCGGCCGGAAGCGGCATCGGCAACGGCCAGGGTCCGCGCCAGGGCTGGGCCGGTGGCGGAGAGCGGATGGACCGCAACGGCGACCCGCGCGGACGCGGCGATCGTCCGCGCGACGACCGCGGCCGTGGACCGGGCGCCAACTCAGGATCCGGCCAGGGCCGACAGCAGGGTCCGGGTCCGCGCGGCTTTCAGGCACTCCCCGGCGAGCGACTCGCCCGAGCGGAGCGCCGCGGCTAATCCCTGTCCTGTGACGGGACGCTGTGCGACCCCGACGCGTTCTCCCGCGGTATCGTCCGAACATAAGGCCAGACCACGACCACAAGCTCATGGCGGTCGCGAGGCGCTGCGCTTCTTCGGTGGGCTCCTCGGTGCAGGGGCTGGGCTGGTCCGGGTCTGATGGCTGGGTGCCGCCCGGGGGCTCGTCACCGTGTGAGCCTTCAATCTCTGCGCGCGACGACGCCTGAGGGTGGGGTCTGAGTGCGCCGCGTCGCACTCAGCCCACTAGCCTGGCTCGGCGTGACACGCCTTGATCGCATCGACACCGCGCACCTGGCCAAACCCGCCTGCAAGGAGATACCGCTTCCCGGTTGTGGCGAGTACGTCGCCATCTGGACCCACAACCTCGATTTCCTGACCCCCAGCGGCGTAACGACCGCTGTAACCAGCTTGCCACGCAACAGGCACGACCGACGCAGGCTCCGGCCCATCATGCCGCAGGGCAGTGCCGTAATTCGGGTCAACAACCAACAATCCGGCCACGGGAGCCGGCTGGCAAGGCCCGTCGTGCGTCAAGAGCTGAACGGGGTGCTGACTTGAACTATTGGGCGCCGAGCCGACACATCCGGCCAAGAACAGCACGGCAACCAAGACCTTCTTCATCCCACCACGTTATTACGGGGACAACCTGTCGATCGTCCGGGCCTTCAGACCGACGCCTTCAGGTGACATTCCCGAACGCTGAGTGAGCTGATTGGGCTGTACCCTCGCCGAACAGCGAGGTCATTCCGACCTGACGACGTTGCAACCCCAGGGGTCTGTGCCGGGCAATGAACATCGACGGCCCCGTGATCGTAGGGTTCGCCTTCGTCGCGATTGGCCTGGGCTTGGGCACGGCCGCTCGACTAGGGGTATGGCGAGGGTTTGAAGCGAACTACCGCAACCGGTCGCTGCCGGCCGCCTACCGAAACTCGACATTCGCATTCATCCCCGCGGCGCTGGCATTCGGATCAGGCCTTCTTGCGAGACTAGTTGACCTACCGCCATCGCTGCGGGGCGTGACGCTTCTCCTCTACGCCCTCTTCCCAGCGTGGCTCCTGGTCGCCTTCCTCATCGCCAATCGACCGCCGCGAGTCTTCAAACCGAAGTGGCTTCAAGAAGAGGAGCTCGCCTCGCCGATCGGGCAGGACCGCGACTGGTTCGATGGCGCCGTCGCTCTCGGGACCGTCGGTGTTGGGTTGTTCACGCTCGTCGCAACAATTCTCCTCATCGTCAAACCGGGCTAATGCCCGCACTGCGACCCCATTCGTTGTCGGTCGCTGCGGCGGGTGACATCGCCGAACGCTGTGGGACCGCGGCGCGATCTCCCGGGGTCGTTCTGCCCATGGTGACCCGGCGACAAAGCGGAGCCTGATGTCAGCGTGCGCGCAGGTCGCCGGCGTGCAAATCAGCCTCCGAGCGTCAGCGCGATCTTGCCGGCCACGTCGCAATTCTGTAGCCGCTGCATGGCGTCCTCCATCTCCTCCCACGGCAACGCCCCGGCGAGTTGCGGATCGAGCTCGCCCTCAGCCACAAGCGTCGCGAGGTATCCAAGGTCGCGACCGAACGGATCGCCGCCATAGAACAGCTCGAATCCTTGGAGGCGAACGAGAGCGTCGTTGAAGACGTCGCGGACGTCGAAGGTGGTCGGTTCGCCGGAGCTGTTGCCGAACATGACGAGCGTCCCGCTCGGCTCGAGCATCGTGACGAGTCGGCCCAACGTCGCGCCGCCCACCAATTCCAAGATCAAATCGAACCGGCCTTCGAGTTGGCCAGTGTCGGCCACCACATCGTCGGCTCCGAGCCCACGAAGTCCCGCCGACCGCGCCGAACCTTTGCTGACCAACCCCGTGACCTGTGCGCCACCCAGATGGGCGAGCTGGATCGCGAACCGACCAACCCCGCCGGAGGCGCCCGTGATGAGGACGCGGCGACCGAGGATGGCAGGTCCCAGCCGGAGCATCCGTAGCGCGGCCAGACCGGCGGTCGGAAGTGCGGCCCCTTGGGCGAAGGAAACGGCCGCGGGTAGCTCGGCGATCGAGCCTGGGGCCACCGAGATGCGCTCCGCCCAGGTGCCGCCTTGCCGGATGCCGACGACTCTCGAACCTGCCGGTAGGCCGCCGTCGATGTCGGCCTCCAGGTTGCCCGCGAAGTCCCAACCGGGGCGCCATCCGTCTGGCTTCCTCCGCAGCAGTCCCAACTCGCCCCGATTGATCGAGATCGCACGGACGGCCACGGTCACCTCGCCGGGCGACGCCGCCGGCTCGGGGACCTCCTGGAAGGCGATCCTGCCGGGAGCAGAGCTGTCTGCCACGAGTGCCCGCATCGCTCGGCCTCCGGTCAAGAACTCGCCACGTTCAGCCGATCGTACGTCCCAGCGGTACGAGCCATTCGCTGAACCGTCCCGGGAGCGCAGCAGTCGCGGGTGCATGGTGGTCGAGTGACATGGCCCGACACCCCGCTGTGTCCGCCCCTGCCTCTGCAGCGGACCCGTGGCATCCTGCGGCGATGACCTCACAGACCGATCCATCCGCCCCGATCGTCGTGATCGGAGTGCCGACGGCGCTGGGCGGGCACCTCGCCGGCATGGAGCACGCGCCCGCGACGATGCGACGGCTTGGTTTGCTCGACCAGTTGCGCGGGCGACCAGGCCTCGAAGGGGCGGACATCCGCGACGCCGGCGACCTCACGATCGAACCGGGTTTCCGCGAGGACGACGATCGCCGCGCCAAGAACCGAAGTCTGATCGCGGAGTTCCTGCCGCGCGAGCGAGAACTCGTGGGCGGCGCGCTGGAGACGGCGGGCGCTCAGAGCCGGCTGCTGATCCTCGGGGGCGACTGCATCGCGCATTCGGGAGCGCTGGCCGGCCTTCGCCGCGCCCGGCCCGATGCCACCTTGGCGATCACCTGGTTCGACGCCCACGGCGACTTCAACACGCCGGACACGACGCCGTCCGGCAACGTCTGGGGGATGCCGTTCGCGATGCTTCTTGGACGCGGCGACGACGACCTTGTCGCCGCCGCGGACGGGCCGACGGTCACCGAAGAGGACGCGGCACTTCTCGGCGGGCAGGTCCTCGACGAGACGGAGTCGCGCATGCTCGCGGCGTCGAAAGTCGCTCACTTCGGTGCCGGGATGCTCGCCACGGACGCGGGAATGGCCGCCCTCGCGGGCTGGGCTGCCGCGGACGCTCGCCGGGTCGACGGGATCTACATCGCCGTCGACCACGACGTGCTCGATGGTGCCGGCAACTGGTCGGTCCAGATGCCCGAGCCCGACGGCCTGTCGGTCGAGACCACAGCCCGCGCGATCCGGACGATCGCGGCGGCCATCCCGGTGGTCGGGTTCGGAGCGACGGGGCTGAACTTCACGGGCGACGGTGACGGGCCGAAGACCGTCGAAGCAGTCGCGACGTTGGTTGAGGCCGCGCTCCAGGGACGGAACTGACGCGACATGGAGCCACGTGAAGCGCAACGGTTGGCCAACGACATGGTCGATGACGTCAACTGCGACGGATTCGATGGCTACTTCTTCAATTCGGAAGACGACCCCGCGCAGGCGCTGCTCGCGCTCGAGGCTATCGGCGCGATGCAGACGGCCGCGATCGTCCGGCGTGCGTTCGCTCGGTTTCCCGGCGGCGTGCCGCCGAGCGACCGGTTTGAGCGGCAGGCGATCCTGCTTGACGTCGTGACCCGTCATGCCGATGGCGTCAACGTGTTCGAGCGCGAAGACAACGGCCTCTTCGCCTACCCAGAGGACGTGGAGCTGTTGGCCGCGCGGCACGTGGAGGCCGCAGGGCGTGAGTAGACGGCTGCAGCCGAACCAGCTGCGGCGTCGCCGTTCGCGACAGAACGGTGACGAGCCGGGCGGTTTCCGGGCGCTATCCTCGGGCCGAGCCTGATCGCACGATCGGCACGAGACCGAGGAGGGGCCTTGGACGCCCGGATCCTGCTCGTCGAGGACGACCCGTCGATCCGCGAGGTGACCGCGATCGGTCTCGGCGCGGCCGGCTTCGACGTGACCACCGCCTCGGACGGCGTCGAGGGCCTCGATCGCTTCCGGGCCGATCCGTTCGATCTCGTCCTCCTCGACATCATGCTGCCGCGGATGGACGGCTACGAGGTCTGCCGCCAGATTCGCAAGACCTCGACGGTTCCGGTCGTGATGCTGACCGCCCGTGGCGACACGATGGACGTCGTCGTCGGGCTCGAGGCCGGCGCGGACGACTACGTCCGCAAGCCCTTCGACCTGCCCGAGCTGATCGCCCGGATCCGGGCCGCGCTCCGACGGGCCGGCGCCGGCACCGAGGAGACGCCTGACCTCCTGATCGGGGGCCTCGTCATCAACACGGCCGGTCGCACAGTCGCCCGCGACGGCACCGACACGCCGCTCACGCGGACGGAGTTCGACCTGCTCACCGAGCTCGTCCGCCACGCCGGCCAGGTCCTGTCGCGCGACGTCCTGCTCGATCGCGTCTGGGGCTACGACTACCTCGGGGACTCGCGCCTCGTCGACGTCGCGATTCAGCGTCTGCGCGCCAAGGTCGAGGCCGATCCGGCCAACCCGGAGCTGATCCAGACCGTTCGCGGCGCCGGCTACAAGGCCGTCCGCTGACCGCCGGACGACCGGCCGCCTGATGTTCCGCGGCGTCCGCGCCCGCCTGACCGCGACGATCGTCTTCCTCGTCGTCCTGACCGCGATCGTGCTCGGCGTGGCCGCCTACGTCTTCGTCGACACGCGGCTCCACCAGCAGGCCCTCGACGACGCCCGCGACCAGGCCCGTTTCGACCTGTCGGTCCTCACCCCGACGCGCCTGAGCACCCCGCCGACCGAGCAGGAGCTCGCCGCCTTCGCGACCTCCTTCCAGGGTCGCCAGCTCGAGACGGTCGTGGTGCCCGACGGAGGCGAGCCGTTCGTCTCGACGGCACGCCTCGAGGGAGCTCTCGCGACCATCCCGGCGCCGGTCCGTGAATTCGTCGGCCAGGGCCAGATCGCGTACTCCTGGCAGACCGTCGACGGACGGCCGACCCTCGTGATCGGCGGCCGCTCGGGCGGCACGGGGCCGGAGATCTACTTCTTCCGGAACGTGACCGCGATCGAGCAGGCACTCGACCAGCTCCGGCTGGCCCTCATCGTTGGCGCGCTCATCGCCGCCCTGATGGCGGTCATCGCGTCGCGCGTGGTCGCCCGCGGCGTCCTTGCCCCCGTCGGCGAGGCGAGCCTTGCTGCGGAGCGGATCGCAGGCGGCGACCTGTCGGCCCGGGTGCCGGTCACCTCGTCGGACGAGTTCGGCCAGTGGGCGGATCGGTTCAACCGGATGGCCGACTCCCTCGAGGACACGATCGTCCGCCTCGAAGCGGCGCAGACCCAGAACCGGCGCTTCGTCGCCGACGTCGCCCACGAGCTGCGGACCCCGGTCTCGGCGCTCGTGGCCGAGGCCTCGCTGCTGGGCGGCCACCTGAACGCCCTGCCGCCCGAGGCGCGCCGGACCGGCGAGCTCGTCGTCCACGACATCGCCCGGCTGCGCGTCCTCGTCGAGGAGCTGATGGAGCTGTCGCGGTTCGATGCGGCGGGGGAGGAGGTCCGCCTCCAGCCGATCGATCTCGGGCGGCTCATCCGCGATGCCGCGGCGGCCCGCCTGCGCGATGCCGTCCTCGAGCTCCCGGACGACCGGGTCGTCATCGAGAGCGACCCGCGCCGCCTCGAGCGGATCGTCGGCAACCTCCTCGACAACGCGCGCGAGCACGCGCCGGGCGCCCTCGTCGTCGTCCACGTCGAGGCGACCGGCGACGAGGTCCGGATCGCCGTTCGCGATCGTGGCCCAGGGGTCCCGCCGGACCGGCTCGACCGCATCTTCGAGCGCTTCTACATGGCCGACCCGAGCCGGCGCGGCGGGAGCGGCCTCGGGCTCGCGATCGCGGCCGAGCATGCGACGCTCCTCGGTGGCCGCATCCGCGCCCGCAACCGCGACGGCGGCGGCCTCGAGATCGAGCTCCGCCTGCCCGTGACCCAACCGTTACTCCACGGCGATCCGGCGGAGAACCGCCGCAACGACGCTGACGGCCGATGATCCGCATGCAATCGGAGGGCTCGACCCCATGAACCGTTACCGCCCCGTCACCGCCATCGCCGTCCTGCTCGCGACCGCCGCGCTCGTCGGCGCCTGCGGCAGCAGCACCGGCCTGCTCGGCAGCGTGCCACCGGCGTCCACGGCGCCGGACCCGTCCGTCGCCCAGGGCAGCCCCGACATCACCCCGTCGGACGAGCCGACCACCGAGCCGTCGACCGCGCCGAGCGGCTCGATCCGCCGGACACCACCGCGGCGCCGACGCCGGCTCCGTCGCGGCAAGACGATCGTCCGCGCCTACTTCTGGCTCGGCGGCCCCGAGGGCAGCGCGGGCCTCGTCGCGACGCTCCGCGAGGTCTCCGGCACCAAGGCCGTCGCCACGGCCGCCGTCAACGCCCTCCTCGCCGGTCCGTCCGCCAGCGAAGGCGCTCGCTCGATCACCAGTGCGGTTCCCGCGGGTTCGCAGCTCCTCGGGATCACGATCGCCGACAGCGTCGCGACCGTGAACCTGTCCAAGGAGTTCGAGTCGGGCGGCGGGAGTGCTTCCGTGACGACCCGCCTTGGCCAGCTGGTCTACACCGTGACCCAGTTCCCGAAGGTCACCTCGGTCGTCATCCAGATCGAAGGCGAGACCAGGACCGTGTTCAGCAGCGAAGGCGTCGTGCTTGACAAGCCCGTCGCCCGGGCCGACTACGTCGACCTCCTGCCCGACATCTGGGTCGACCGGCCGGCGTTCAACGCCGCGATCGGCAACCCGGCCCACGTGACCGGCAACGCCAACGTCTTCGAGGCCGCCTTCCACATGTCGATCCTCGACGCGAGCGGCAAGACGATCGCCGACGTGCCGGTCATGGCGACGTGCGGGACCGGCTGCCGGGGAACGTTCGATGTGACGATCCAGTACACGGTCGCCAAGGGCCAGTACGGCATCCTGCGGGCCTACAACCTGTCGGCCATGGACGGCTCACCCGAGTCGATCCGCGACTACCGGGTCTGGCTGACCCCGAAGGGCTGACCTTCGGCGGACTCCGGCCCTCCCACTCCCAGCTCCACGCGAACGCCCCGGCACCCGCCGGGGCGTTCTGCAGTCCCGATCGATCTGCCCCCAGCTCTCGCCGTTTTCGATTCGCGGCGCCGATGGGAGCCTAGGCGCGTTCGCCTCTCCGGCAATCCGCGCAGCGCCCGACCACGGTCAGATGGCTGAGGTCGATCTCGAAGCCGAACCGGGCGTCGAACGAATGGACCGTGGCCTTCGCATCCACTGGATCGATCTCCCAGCTCGCGCCACAGTGCGCGCAGTGGAGATGCCCGTGGTCCGAGCCGGGGCGGACGTGGAACTCTTCCCGCCCGTCGCGGCCATGGGCGTGGCGCACGACGCCGAGCTCTTCGAGCACGCGCAACGTGCGATAGACCGTCGAGGGCGTTGTCCCCGGATCGACCTGGCGGCACCGATCGACGAGCTCGGCGCCCGTGATGTGGCCGTCCGTCTCGGCCAGGACGTCGAGCAGGAGCCGGCGCTGCGGCGTCCAGCGCAGGCCGCGCGACCGCAGGTAATCGCGGACCGCCGCGGTCGTGGGTTCGACGACTGATCCAGGCGGAGACATCGCGCGAAAGTATAGCGACGCCGTTCTATTGCATGCTGTTGCGGTAGCGAGGGGCAGCGTCTACCATTTCCGACATCGCCGCCGAAGAGGATCGGATGTTCGCCTCGACCGTCGTCCCCGCGCCCGGCTCGCTGCCGCCCCCGCCCGAGATGCACGCCCCCGACGGGTTCCTGTCGCTGCCCATCGCGGCCGCGATGTGGGGGATCACGGTGGTGGTCCTGGCGATCGCCGTCCGGCGCACGAACCGGACGCTCGACGAGCGGGCCGTTCCGCTGCTCGGCGTGACCGCGGCGTTCATCTTCGCGGCCCAGATGTTCAACTTCCAGGTCGTCGGCGGCACGTCCGGCCACCTGCTCGGCGGGGTCCTGGCCGCGGTCCTGCTCGGTCCGTGGGCGGGCACCCTCGTCATGGCCTGCGTCATCGCCGTCCAGGCGCTCGTGTTCCAGGATGGCGGCCTGGTCGTGATGGGCGCGAACATCTTCAACATGGGCGTGGTCGGGACCCTGGGTGGCTTCTATCTCTACCGCGCCCTTGCGGGTGTCCTCGGCGGCGAGGGCCGGGCCAGGCTCCCGGCGGCGGGCATCGCCGCCTGGCTCTCGGTCGTCGCCGGCTCGAGCCTGATGGCCATCGAGCTCTCCGCCAGTGGAACGACCGCGCTCGGGATCGCGCTGCCGGCCATGGTCGGGGTCCATGTCCTGATCGGGATCGGCGAGGCGCTGATCACGATGGCGGCGCTCGGGTTCATTGCCGTCACCCGGGCGGACCTGCTCGGGCTGCGGGACGCCCGCCCGACGGCGGCCTGAGCCGAGCATGAGCGATTCCGAGATGAACGACCCGCACGGCACGTCGCGGAGCAAACGATCCCGCTACTGGTGGGTCGTCGGGCTGGCGATCGCCGTGTTGATCGTCGTCGTCCTCGCTCCGCTGGCCTCGCCGGATCCCGACGGCCTCGAGCGGGTCGCGCAGGACCAGGGCTTCCTCCAGTCGGCCCGTGACGCGCTGTACTCGATCATCCCCGACTACACCGTCCCCGGCGTTGACGGCAACCTGTCGACGATCCTGGCCGGACTCATCGGCATCGTGATCGTGTTCGGGGTCATGATCCTGCTCGGCCGCCTGCTCGCCCGTCGCCGCAGCCAGGACTAGCGGCCCTGGATCTCGACCGGTACATCCAGCGTGACAGCGTCCTCCACGGCGCCGACGCCCGGGTCAAGTTCGTCGGAGCGGTGGCGTTCATCGTCGCCATCAGCCTCCTGCCGGTCGGCGCCTACCTGACGCTCGGGCTCGCCTGGCTGGTCGTCGTCGGGCTGTCCGTTCTGGCGCACCTCGGTCCGTTCCGGACGGCGCGCCGGGCGTTCCTGGCCGCTCCCTTCCTCCTCGCCGCGCTGCCCCTCGTGTTCACCCGTCCGGAGGACCCGCTCGGCAGCTTCGCCATCGGACCGCTCACCCTGACGATCAGCGGGGAAGGGCTGCGGATGTTCACGACGATCGCCCTGAAGAGCTGGGTCAGCGTCCAGGCTCGCCTTGCTCCTGGCATTTACGACGCCGTTCCACGATCTCGTCGACGCGCTCCGTCAGCTCCGGCTGCCGCGGATCATGGTCGCGATCATCAGCTTCATGTATCGCTATCTGAGCGTCCTGTCGGGCGAGGCGACGCGGATGGCCCGGGCGCGGGCCGCGCGATCCGCCGATCCGGACGGCCATGGCGGGGGAACGCTGATCTGGCGGGCCCGGACCACGGGCTCGATGGTCGGGTCGCTCTTCCTTCGCTCCTACGAGCGGAGCGAGCGGATCTACGCGGCGATGCAGGCGCGCGGGTTCGAGGGCGAGTTCCGCCACGTCCACAGCCGGCCTCTGGCGGCAGGCGATTACACCGCACTCATGGGTGTCGCCGTCGCGTGCCTCCTGCTCATCGCGCTCGGCCATCTCTGGCTGCCACGCTGATGGATCGCCACGCCGTGACCGAGGAGCCCGGCCAGCATGCGCACGCCCATCGGCACGGCGCGGGCGATCACGACCATGAGCATCCGGCGCCGGCTCCGACCCCGGATGGCCCCGGAGCGCCGATCGAGATCGAACATCTCCACTACCGCTACCCGGACGGCTTCGAGGCCCTTCACGGCGTCGACCTGTCGATCGCCGCCGGCGAGAAGGTCGCGATCGTCGGGCCGAACGGGGCCGGCAAGAGCACGCTCCTCCTCCACCTCAACGGGATCTACGAGCCGAGCCACGGCACCGTCCGGATCGGCGGCGTGGTGGTCGATCGGTCGTCGGTGCGCCGGATCCGGGCCCAGGTCGGGCTCGTCTTCCAGGATCCGGACGACCAGCTGTTCAGCCCGACGGTCTTCGACGACGTGGCCTTCGGCCCGCTCCACATGGGCGTCGACCAGGCCGAGATCCACGACCGCGTGGAGCGCGCCCTCGCTGCCGTCGGCATGTCCGGCTTCGAGCGGCGGATGCCGCACCGGATGAGCCTCGGCCAGCGAAAGCGGGTCGCCCTCGCGACGGTGCTCTCGATGGACCCGCAAGTGCTCGTGTTCGACGAGCCGTCGGCGGGCCTTGATCCGCGGGGCCGGCGCGAGCTGATCCAGGTGCTCGGCCGGCTGCCCCAGACGATGCTCGTCTCGACCCACGACATGCGCCTGGTGGCCGAGGTCTTTCCGCGCACGATCGTCGTCGACGATGGCCGGATCGTCGCGGACGGCCCGACCGAAGCCGTGCTGGCCGACGATCGCCTCCTGGAGGCGCACGGGCTCGAGCGACCGTAAGGGGTCGCCGGCGCGCGTCAGGCGTGCTTGATCGTGATCCGCTCGATGATGTTGGCGACGTCCTCGGCCTTGTCGATCGTGGCCTCGAGGAGACCGTAGATCTCCTTCCACTTCACGAGGTTGATCGGGTCCTTCTCGTCGATGAACAGCCCGGCGATGGCCGCCCGGACGATCCGGTCACCCTCGTTCTCGAGGCGGTGGACCTCGATCCAGTAGCGGTCGAGGCCCTTGAATCCCTGGAGGTGGGCGAGCGCGTCGTGAAGCAGCTCAACCTGCTTGACGATGATCGAGGCCTGCTCGACGGCGGTCGCCGTCGGCGCCTCGACCCGGTACAGGACGAACGTGTCGGCCGCTTCCTCGATGAAGTCGAGGACGTCGTCGAGGCCGCTGATCAGGGCGTAGATGTCCTCGCGGTCGAACGGCGTGACGAACGTGGCCTCGAGACGGTGGCCGATGTCGTGGCTGATCTCGTCGCCGCGGTGCTCCGTCGCCCGGATCTCGGCGGCGCGAGCCTCCGGCTGGTCATAGGTCCGGAGCATCGCCTCGAGGAGCCGGGCGCCGCCGAGGACGTTTGCCGCATCCTCCACGAAGAGATCGAAGAATCGCTCGTCGCGCGGGATCAGGCGAAGACGCAACTGGGTCCTCCGACGGTTCGGTTCGGGCGCCTGCGCCGACGTTCTGGCTGCGCGGCGACCATGGGGCGGATCGAGTCCGGGCGGCGATGGGACGGTCGGGCGGGTGAGCCGTACGTGCCATCGTCAGGGTACCCCGGCCGACGGCGCCTGTGCGATGCTCGACCCGATGGACTGGATCTTCGTCGGCTTCCTCGGGCTGCTCGCGATCGCCCTGGCCGTGGCCATCGGGATCGCCCTCGACCGCGACCGTCAGCTCGAGGCGGCACGCGCCGCGATCGCCCGGGCCGGGCTGGGTCTCGGGGCGACGGGGAGCGATGGGGCCCTGCTCGGGCTCGACGGCGACCCCGACCCGGCGACCGACGTGTCGACCCTCATCCGCCGCCTTCGGGACCGGCTCGACGCGTCGGAGTTCGAGCTCGATCAACAGGTCCGCAACGCGTCGTACCTGGCCGACCTGATGGGCGTCGGCATCGTCCGCCTCGACGACCACGCGACGGTCGAGCTGGCCAACGCCGCCGCTCACATCCTGCTCCGCAGACCGCCCGGGTCGCTCCGCGGCCGGACCGCGATCGAGGCGTTCCTCGACGGCCGGGTCGAGGAGCTGATCGCCGCGGCCCGGGCGTCCGGCGCCGCGTCCGGCGAGTTCCGGCTCAGCGGTCCTGAGGGCCCGATCCTCGTGGTCCGGGCCCGGCGCTCGCCGATCAGCGGCGTGTGGGTCGTGCTCGAGGACGTCTCCGAGCTGCGCCGCCTCCAGCAGATCCGGACGGAGTTCGTCGACAACCTGTCGCACGAGCTGCGAACGCCGCTGTCGACCGTCAGCCTGCTCGCCGAGACGCTCGCCCGCGACGCCGAGGCCGCCGGGATGGGCGTGCCGCCGCGGATGCGCGATCGGATCGACAAGATCGAGGTCGAGACGGGCCATCTCGTCCAGATGGTCAACGAGCTGCTCGATCTCGCCCGGATCGAAGGTGGCGGCCCGCTCGTGCTGCTCGACGACGTGGACCTCGGACGGGTGGCCACGGACGCGGCCGAGCGGCTTCGCCTGTTCGCCGAGCGGCAGGGCCTGCGGCTCATCGTCGACGTTGCCGAGCGACTGCCGCACGTCCGCGGCGACGAGTCGCGGCTCGGCCAGGTCGTCGTGAATCTCGTCCACAACGCGGTCAAGTTCGGGCGGGCGGAGGATCGCGACGGGGTGATGTCGGCGGCCACGAATCCGGCGCGCGAGCCCGACCCCGCCGAGGTCCGGGTCACCGTCCGCGCGTCCGACGGCGAGGTCAGCCTGGTGGTCGAGGATCACGGCGTCGGCATCCCGGCGGCCGACCGCGCCCGGATCTTCGAGCGGTTCTACAAGGTCGACCGGGTCCGCGTCCGCGGCGGCGGTACCGGTCTCGGGCTGGCCATCGCGCGGCACGTCATCGAGCAGCACGGCGGGCGAATCCGGGTCGAGTCGGAGGAGGGCAGGGGATCGACGTTCACGGTCAGCCTGCCGGTCGCGCCGCGGGCGTCGGTTGCCCGGGCCGGTTAGGCGGCCCGAGCCGGGTCGCGCGGTTCCTGACCCTGGCATCGCCGTCCTGTCGTTGTTGTCACACTTGGCGCCATGGACCGCCTGCATGTCGCGACGCTCAACATCCTCAACCTGGCCGATCGCTGGGACGAGCGCCTGCCGCTGATCCTGGCCGACATGGCGGCGCTCCAGCCCGACGTCCTCGGGCTCCAGGAAGCCGTGTACGTCCTCCAGCAGGACCGCCTCATCGGGGCCGCCGGAGCGGACCGCTACGAGTCGACCCGCGGCTGGGCCGGCCGGCCCGAGTACGGCAACGCGATGCTCGTGAAGGAGCCGCTGGTCGCGGTCGCGGCTGAGCGCCTCGATCTCGGCCGGGGCCGGTCGGCCGTGCGGGCCCGGATCGATCTCGCGGGCGGCGCCAGCATCAACGCCGCCGTCACGCACCTCCATCACATCCCGGCGGACGAGGCAGCGCGTGACGAGCAGGCGCGCCTCCTGGTCGATTGGCTGGCCGCGGCGCCACCCGCCGACGCGATCGTCGTCGTCGGCGACTTCAACGCCGAGCCCGACGAGGCGGCGTACGCCCGGATGCGGTCGGCCGGCTATCGCTCGGCGTACTCCGAAGCGAATGGCACCGAGCCCGAGGTCACCTGGCCGAGCGGGCTCGTCGGGCCGGCCATCGACACCGACGGACCACCGGGCTGTCTCGACTACATCTGGGTCCAGGGCGCGATCTCGGTGGACGATTGCCGGCTCGTCTTCGACCGGCCCGCGGTGGGTGACCCCGGCCTGTACCCGTCGGATCACCTCGGACTCGCGGCACACCTGACCGTCGGTTGACCACTCCACCGAACGACGCGCCGGCCCGGCCGGCCCGGCGCGCCCTGCGGCTCGCCCATCGTGGCGACTGGCGGCGGGCTCCCGAGAACACCTTGCCGGCATTCCTGGCCGCCCTCGCGGTGCCGGGCTGCGATGGGCTGGAGCTCGACGTCCGGGCGGCGCGTGATGGCGTGGCAGTGTGCTACCACGATGACACGCTGACACGGGTCCACGGCGTTGACCGACGGGTCGCCGAGTTGACGGCCGACGAGCTCGAGACGCACGGGATCCCGACGCTGGAGACCGTCCTGACCACCATTCCGCGCCGGGCGTTCCTCGACATCGAGCTGAAGGGGGACCCGGGGCGCGGCGCATTCGAGGCGATCGTGGCGGGCCGGGGCCCGGGCCTCGAGCGGGCAGTGGTGTCGTCGTTCGAGCCGGCCGCCCTTGCCCGGATCGGCGGTCTCGCCCCGCTCTGGCCGCGCTGGCTCAACACCAGGAGCGCCTCGGCCGCGACGATCGCGACCGCCGTCGAGCTGGGCTGTCGTGGGATCGCCGTGGAGTGGCGTGCCCTCGACCGTGCGGCCATGGCGCGCGCCCACGCCGCCGACCTGACCGTTGCGGCCTGGACCGTCCGCCGCCGCCCGACGTTCGCCCGCCTCGAGCGGATCGGGGTGAGTGCGATCTGCGTCGAGGCGGCCGCCCTCGACGGGTGACGGCTGGCCGCACAGGCCTCGCGCGCGGGCCCGACCGGCGCGACGGCGTGCCAACCTCGCACCGCCGCGACCTATCCTCGGGACATGGCTGACCCCGAGCGCGCCGATCTGGTCGTCGTCGGGGCCGGCACGGTCGGAGGCTGGGCCAGCTGGTTCGCGAAGACCGCCGGCGTGGGGCGCGTCGTCGTCCTCGAACGCGGAC
Source organism: uncultured Chloroflexia bacterium (assembly GCA_963746075.1). Classification (GTDB taxonomy): domain Bacteria; phylum Chloroflexota; class Limnocylindria; order Limnocylindrales; family CSP1-4; genus CF-46. Next base: position 91,344 of record CAVUZY010000003.1, on the reverse strand, counting down.
TGGTAGGTCAGGGCGCCAGCAGCAGGGCGGCCGGCATCGTCCGTGCCCAGGGCGGAACCCCGACCACCGTTGCTCTCGGCCGCTGGTCGATCGACTTCTACCGGCGCCAGGCCGCCGAGATGCGGGATCGACAGCGGCTTCCGCGAGCTCGGCTACCTGATCCTCGCGGTCACCGAGGAGGACGAGCTCGCGGCGCGCGAACGGATCGCGATGCAGCAGGCCGAGGGGCTCGCAGTTCGCTGGCTGTCGGCCGGCGAGGCCGGCGCCACGATCCCCACCCTGGCCCCGACCGGCCACCGCGGTGGCACCTACCTCGAGACCGATGGCCACATCGACCCGCCGCGCAACGTCCGCGCCTACTCGCTCGCGATGCAGCAGGCGGACGTCGAGCTCCGCGAACGGACGGCCTTCACCGGGCTCCGGATCGAGCCGAAGCCCGGAGGGGGCCAGCGGGTCATCGGGGTCGAGACGAGCGCCGGACCGATCGCGACCGAGCGCGTGATCCTGACGGGCGGCCCGGGCTTGCGCGAGGTCGGCGCGCTGGCCGGGATCCAAATCCCCGCCGGAGCGGTTCGCCACACGGTCGCAGTGCTGGAACCGCATGAGGCATTCGCCGTCGAGCGCCAGCCGATGGTCTTCGACATCGGGGCCGGTCTCTACTGGCGGCTCGAGGAGGGCGGCCTGCTGTTCGGCTGGAGCGATCCGAACGAACGACCTGGCGAGGCGCGTTCGATCGACTGGGCCATGTACGACGCGATGCGGGCACGACTGGCGGGGTTCGTCCCCGTCACCGCCGGCCTCGGGTTGCGCAAGATCTGGGCCGCGACGATCGACTTCACGCCCGACCACCTGCCGATCCTGGGACCCGGGTTGACCGCCGCCGGGGAGCGGATCGACGGCGTGACGGTCGCGTCAGCCGGCGGTCACGGGATGATGTGGGGGCCCGGCGTCGCCCGGGTCGCCGCCGACCTCGCGGTCCACGGTCGAACCGGCCTGATCGACGTAACCGACCTCGGCCTCGATCGGTTCGACGCCGACGGCCGGAGCCGCCTGGCGACCGATCCGATCGCCCTGCCGTTTCCGGTCGGGCCGGACGATGGGATGCCGGATCCGGCGGCCCGGGACGCGTCGAACGCCGGCCGCTGAGCGACCGGCGATCGAGAAGACGGCGAGGAACCCGCCCGTCGGCGTGATGGCTTCCGGCGATCCGGGAGCCGTCAGACGGGCTGCGTCGTGGCCGGACGGCCGAGGTTGACGAGGGTCTCGAGGACAGCGACGATCCGGGCCGCGAGCGACTGCTTCGGCGGGACCGAGTCGTACGTCGGCGTGCGCTTCTCGTTCTCGAGATCGGAGACGACCATCACGTAGTAGGCGGCGATCGGGCTCATGTCCGGAAGGTTCCTCGTTGGCGGGGCGGGTTCATCACCAACGTAGCCATGGCCCCCCGCGGCGGACACTGACGCCGGTCGACAGCTGCATGGACATCTGTCCACGACTTCGGGTGGTCGGACGGCGGCGAGGGCTCAGCCGGCCGTGGTGGCGACCGGCCGCGCGGACCGCAGCGTGGTCTCGCGCAGGATCCCGACGACCGCGAGCGTGACAACCAGGACGCCAACCCACTGGCCCGGCTCGAGCCGCTCGCCGAGGACGAGGTAGCTCGCCGCGAGGCCGACGACGGGCACGAGGTAGAACGACGCCGAAGCGAGCGACGCCGGGACATTGCGCAGGGCCGACAGGTAGAACCAGTACGCGACGGCGTAGTACAGGACGCCGGACCCGATCGCGCTCGCCCAGCCGAGGACGCTGACAGAGGCCGGCACCACGGATCCGCCAGCGACCCACAGCGCAGCGACGGCGATCAGTGCGACGCCGAGGGCGTGCGCCTGTTGGGCGAGGACGACAGGCGCGGTCCCGTCCGACGTCCCGATCCAGCGCCGCGTCACGACGGTGTAGACCGCGCAGCACCCGACGCCCGCGACGGTGAGCGCGACGCCGAGCGTGCTTCCGCCGGCCCCGGCCTGGCCGGCGATGAGGAGCATTCCCGCCAGCGCCACGGCCGACAGCACCGGCACGACGGCGCGGACGCGCTCGCCCAGGACCAGCGCGGCGAGGAGCAGGATCAGGATGGGTTCCAGCGCCCACAGGAGGACCGACACGCTCGCCGTGATCTGGGTCAGGCCCACCAGGCTCAGGGCGTATGCCAGCCCCGGATTCAGCACCCCGAAGCGGCCGAGCAGGGGCGATGCGCTCGGGTCGACCAGGCCGATCCCACGCCAGCGCATCAGGCCGGCCAGCACGACGAGAGACGCCGCCAGCTGGATCGGCAGCAACGTCAGCGGCGGGATCTCAGCGACTGCGTGCTTGGAGACGACGGTGCCCACGCCCCACGCCGCCGCGGCAAGGATCAGGCCGAGGCGAGCGCGGACCGGGGACGACATGGCCGGCTGGGCGTGGCGGACAGGGTCAACAGCAGCCACCGTTGCCGCAGCCGCAACCGTCGGCACCGGCGTCGAGCAGCGCGATCGCGCGGGGCAGGGCCGGCATCGAGGGCAGATCGGCGAACGAGACGGCTTCCAGGGGCCGGATGGCCTTGACGATGGCGCCGTGGAGCCCGTCGCCGACGGCGTGCGTCGGCTCGATCGTGACGTCGACGAGCCCGACCGCGGCGAGCCCGGCGCGGTACTCGGAGAAGGACAGGGCACCGGCGATGCAGCCACTGAACGAGCCGCGCTCGGCGCGTTCGCTCGGGCTGAGCGTGTCGTCGGCGACCACATCGCTCACGCCGACCCGCCCGCCCGGCCGCAGGACCCGGGCGATCTCGCGGAACACAGCGGCCTTGTCGGCGGCGAGGTTGATGACGCAGTTGCTGATGACGACGTCGACCGACGCGCCCGGCAGCGGGATCGACTCGATCGTCCCGCGGACGAACTCGACGTTGCCGACGCCGGCGTCAGCCGCGTTCTTGCGGGCCAGGTCGAGCATCTCGTCGGTCATGTCGAGACCGATCGCGCGACCGGTCGGGCCTACGCGGCGAGCGGACAGAATGACGTCGATGCCACCGCCGGATCCGAGATCGAGCACGCGCTCGCCCGGCCGGAGCTCGGCGACCGCCGTCGGGTTGCCGCAGCCGAGGCTGGCCAGGACCGCGGCCTCCGGAAGCTGCGCCCGATCCGCGTCGTCGTACAGGATCTCGCCGAACACGGCCGTGCCGTCGGCGCCGCAACACGACCCCTGGGCGGCCGAATCCGAGCGTGAGTTCGAGGCGGCGAGGGCCGCCTCGGCGTAGCGCGCGCGGACCTCATCGTGGATCCGCTCCTGGTCGGCGGTGGCGTCGGTGATCGGGGCCTGGTCGAGCATCGGGCGGGATCCTCCTCGGTCAGCGGCGCGGCCGCCGGTTCTGGGTCAGGCGGGGCAGCAGACGAGGTCGGTCTCGTCCTTGCTCGTGCGGGCGATCCCGCGGAACCGGTCGAGCAGGCTCGGCCGGCCGGCCTGGGCAACGCGCTGGCTCTCGCGGTAGGCGTGGAGCTGCTCGCGGTCGCGGTCGGCGTGCGGGTTCTCGAGTCGGGGGCCGCCGGCAATCATCCAGGCGGCGATGTTGGTGTCCATTCGGGCTCCTCTCGTTGGCTGTTGCCCCATGTTGCCGCATATATTGATACTTGTCAATATAGATGATCTTCGATATGATGCCGCCATGCCGCGTCCCAAGACGACCCTCATCGACCCCGACGTCCAGCTCCTCCAGGCCCTCGGCCACCCGACCCGCCTGGCCATCGTCCGCGAGCTGACGGGCACGAGCGAGGTGTGCGCCTGCGACTTCACCATGTGCTGCGACGTCGGTCAGCCGACCGTGTCGCATCACCTCCGGATCCTCAAGGAGGCGGGCGTCATCGCCGCCGAGCGGCGCGGCACCTCGATCTTCTACCGGATCGTGCCGAGTGCCGCCGACCGACTCCGGACCCTTGCCGGCGAGCTGCTCGGTGCGCCCCAGGTCATCCCGATCGGCGCCCTGCGCCGTCGAACGGCCGCGGCCGAGACCGCCCGGCCGCGACCCCAGGCCTGATCGGCGTCGCTCGCGCGGCCTACCGCCGCTCCCGATCGAGCAGATCGGGCGGCACGAGCCAGCGCAGCGTCCCGCGCCCGTCGGCCACCGCGCCGCGGACGTCCACCCGGGCGAAGGCGCCCTTCTTCATCGTCACGCCGTCGGCGTTGGCCAGCCAGCCGAGGACCTGGCTGAAGTCGGGGTCGTGGCCGACCAGCACGGGCCGTCGGGGGTCGCCGGCGTCCGCCAGGATCGCGTCGACGGTCGCCGGCTCGAAGCCGCTCGCGAGGCGATCGTCCAGGCGGACGCCGACGCCGAGCGCGGCCCCGACGATGTCGGCCGTGCGCCGGGCGCGCAGCTTCGGCGAGCTGATGATCGCGTCGGGCAGGAATCCGACCTCCGCCAGGAACGAGCCGAGCCGCTCGGACTGCAGCTCGCCCTTCTCGCTGAGCGGGCGCGAGGCGTCGTCGGCGGCCCAGGCCTCGGGGTCGCCGGCGTCGGCGTGGCGGAGCAGAACCAGCTGGAGGTCGCGCTGGCGGTCGGTCGGGCTCATCCGCCGAGCGTAGCGAGGAACGCCGCGATCCGCCCGCGGAGGTCGGCCAGCGTGCCCCGGTAGACGTCCAGGACCTCGTTGTCGGTCCCGCGGGCGCGGGCCGGGTCGGGAATGCTCCAGTGAGTCCGGACCGCCGGGCCCGGAAAGACCGGACAGACCTCCGCGGCGTCGTCGCAGACCGTCAGGACGTGGTCGAACTCCCGGCCCAGGACCTCGGTCATCGATTTCGACCGTGCCCAGCCGTGCCCGATCCCCACCTCGTCGAGGACCCGGATCGTGCGCGGGTTGACGATGCCCTCGGGGTGGCTGCCGGCCGATTCGACTGCGACCCGATCCCCGCCGAGCTCCCGGAACAGGGCTTCCGCCAGGATCGAGCGACAGCTGTTGCCGGTGCACAGGACGAGGATCCGGACCGGAGCCTGCGTCAAGGATTCAGGTCCTCGATCTCGCCGCTGGCCAGGAACACGACGTCCTCGGCGATGTTCGTCACCCGGTCACCGATCCGCTCGAGGTAGTGGGCCGCGAACAGGATCCGCGTCCCGCGCTCCACGTTGTCGGGGTCGGCCCGCATCAGCTTCACGACCTCGTCGAACGTCCGGTGGTACAGGAGGTCGATGTCGTCGTCACGAGCCGCCACCGCACGCGCCGCGGCAACGTCCACGTCGACGAGGGCCCGCAGGATCGCCCCGACGAGCGTTGCCGCGAGCTCGCCCATCGCGGGCAGGTCGACGTACTTCTTCAGCGGCGGCTCGGGGGCCAGCTTGCGGACCTGCTTGGCGACCGACGCGGCGTGATCGCCCATGCGCTCGAGCTCGTACCCGACGTGGTCGAGCGAGAGGAGGAAGCGCAGGTCGCGCGCGACCGGCGACTGGGTTGCGATCGCCCGCGTGATGACCCCCGAGACCTCGCGCTGCATCTCGTTGATCCGGGTGTCCGACATGATGACCGCCGTCGCGCCGGCGGCGTCGTGGGCAAGGAGCGCGGCCATCGTTGCCCGGATCGCATCCTCGACCAGCGATCCCATCCGGAGAATCCCGTCCTTGACCTCGCGCATCTCGTGGTCGAGGACCGGTCGGGCTGGGTGGGTCTCCGCGATCTGGCTCGCGGCGTTGGCCGCGATCGTCAGGGCTTCGGCGACGACGCGCGCCGCCGGTCCGGAGTCTGCGGCGGACTCGTCGTGGGGCGATCGGCCCTCGGTCATGGCTCGGTCCTCGTGCGCGGGGTCGCTCATCCGAACCGCCCCGACACATAGTCTTCGGTGAGCTGGTGCTTCGGGTTCGTGAAGATCTCGACGGTCCGATCCTGCTCGACGACGTAGCCGGCCCGATCGTCGCCCATCGTCAGGAAGACGGTGCGGTCCGACGCTCGCGCCGCCTGCTGCATATTGTGGGTCACGATCACGATCGTGTAGTTCGCCTTGAGCTCGGCCATCAGGTCCTCGATCTGGAGGGTCGCCCGGGGATCGAGGGCCGAGCACGGCTCGTCCATCAGGATCACCTCGGGCTCCGTCGCGATCGCCCGGGCGATGCACAGGCGCTGCTGCTGGCCGCCCGACAGCGACAGGCCGCTCTGCTTGAGCTTGTCCTTGACCTCGTCCCACAGGGCGGCTCGCCGCAGGCTCGCCTCGACGAGCTCCGCGATGTCTCCCCGGTAGCCGTTGATCCGCGCCCCGAACGCGACGTTGTCGAAGATCGACTTCGGGAACGGGTTCGGTTTCTGGAAGACCATCCCGACCCGGCGCCGGAGCTCGACGGCATCGACACCGGGCGCGTACAGGTCCTGGCCGTCGAGCCGGATGCTGCCCTCGAGCCGGAACGTCGACACGAGGTCGTTCATCCGGTTGATCGTCCGCAGGACCGTCGACTTGCCCGACCCCGACGGGCCGATCAGGGCCGTGACCTCGCGCCGGGCCACGCTCATCGTGATGTCGCGGACGACCTGGAACGAGCCGTACCAGCAGGACACGCCGTTGAGCTCGAGCGCGATCTCGCGCTCCATCACGGGCACCCCGGCAGCGCCCGGGTCGAGGGACGTGTGGATCCGAATAGCGCCGGGCCCCTGGCCTGGCACGTGGCCGGCTCCGGACGGCGCGATGGGGTCGACGCCGGCGCCGGGCTGCGGCGGCGCTTCGGTCATGGACGCGTTCACCGAGGTCTCCTCTACCACTGGATGTTCCGCGCCAGCCGGGTGCGGACGACGATGGCCAGGCCGTTGAGGATGACCATCAGGATGAGCAGGACGAGGATCGCGGCGGCGGCGATCCCCTGGAAGTCGGCCTGAGGGCGGGCGGCCCACTGGTAGATCTGGATCGGCACAATGCTGAACCCCTCCTGGAGCGGGGTCGGCAGGAACGTGACGAACGCGGCCGCGCCGATCACGATGATCGGGGCCGCCTCGCCGATCGCGCGAGCCATTGCGAGGATCACGCCGGTCACGATGCCCGGCGCGGCGGCCGGCAGGACCGATCCGCGGACGGTCTGCCAGCGGGTCGCTCCGAGCGCGTAGGCGCCCTCGCGCTGCGAGTCCGGCACGGCCCGGAGCGCCTCGATCGTGGCGATGATCACGATCGGCATGATCAGCAGCGCGAGCGTCAGGGCAGCGGCCAGCGGCGACTTCCCGAGACCCATCGCCCGGACAAAGATCGCGAGGCCGAAGATCCCGTAGATGATCGACGGCACGCCGGCCAGGTTGGCGATGTTCGTCCGGAGCGTCCGCGTCAGGAACGTGTCGCGGGCGTACTCCTCGAGGTAGATCGCCGCGGCGACGCCGATCGGGAACGAGATCAGCCCGGTCAGGACGCCGATCTCCAGCGATCCGACGAGGGCCGGGAGGATGCCGGCCGAGGCGGCTCGGCGCGATGGCGCGCCGGTCAGGAAGTCGACGTCGAGCCACGGCACGCCCTTGCTCACGACATCGACGAGCAACGCGATCAGGGCGATCAGCAGGAGGCCGATCGCCGCCATGCAGGCGCCGAGGAAGATCGTCCCGCTCAGCTTGCGCCGGGCGACCTGCGGGTCGAACCGCGGGGACGTGCCCGCGGCGGTCGTCGTCGCCCTCATCCGTACTTGTTCCGGTAGCGGGCGACGATCCGGTTGCTGATCAGGTTGAGCACGAGGGTCATCGCGAACAGGACGAGGGCGACCGCGAACAGCGACTTGAACTGGATCGAGTCCTGGGGCGTGTCACCGCTCGTGATCTGGGCGATGAACGTGGCCATCGTTCCGCCCTGCTTGAGCGGATCGACCGTCAGCTGGGGGTTGAAGCCGTTGGCCACCGCGACCGCCATCGTCTCGCCGACCGCTCGCGACATCGCCAGGATGATCGAGGCCATGATCCCGGACAGGGCCGCCGGGAAGACGACGCGTCGGACGGTCTCGAAGCGGGTCGCGCCCATCGCGAACGAGCCCTCGCGCAGGCCGCGCGGCACGGCCCGCAGCGCGTCCTCCGACAGGGACCCGATGAGCGGCGTGATCAGCAGGCCCACGACGAGCCCGGCAGACAGCTCGTTGAAGGTGCCGATCGACGAGAACAGCGGCTTCAGGATCACCGGGGTGACGAAGTTCAGGGCGAAGAAGCCGAGGACGATCGTCGGGATGCCGGCGATCGTCTCGAGGATCGGCTTGACGACGTTGCGGACTCGTGGGCTGGCGTATTCGGCCAGGTAGATCGCGGCAAGCAGGCCGAGCGGAACCGCGACGATCAGCGCGATCAGGGCCACCTCGAGGGTCGAGACGACCAGCGGGACCACGCCGAACTGGAACGGCAGGATCGACGCGGACCAGACGGTCCCGGTCAGGAAGTCGATCGGAGTGATCAGGGCGAAGAACTGGACCGCCTCGATCAGCAGGACCACGACGATTCCGATCGTCGTGAGGACGCCGACCGACGCGGCGAGCAGGAGCAGGGCTTCGATGACCCGCTCCGACTTCGGACGCTGTCTCGTGAGCGGTCGAGCCGCGACGCTCATCTCTGGTTCACTCCACCCCGCAACTGGACCAGACGCACCGGCCCGATTCCGAGCATCGGGCCGGTGCGCCGGAGTCTGGCTCGCACTACTTCAGCGCCGCAGCCAGGTCTCCCTTCGATTTGTCGAGGACCGCCGGCAGGGCTTCGATGTAGCCCGTCTCGTCGACATACGCGTTGACGTTGTCGAGGTAGTACTGGACGAACGCCGCGAACTCGGGCCGGGCAAGGGCCTGGACCGACGGGTAGATGAAGAGGGGGCGGGCAAGCGGCGTGTACTTGCCGCCGTTGACGTTCTCGGCGGACGGCTCGACGCAACCGGCGCCGCTGTCGATCGCGACGGGCTTGACCTTGTCGAGGTTCTCCTCGAGATAGGCGAAGCCGAAGTAGCCGAGGGCGTCCTTGTCGCCGGCGACGCCGGTGACCAGCGCGTTGTCATCCTCGGACGGGGTGTAATCCGAGCGGCTCTGCTTGGCCTTGCCGTTGATGACCTCGGTGAAGTAGTCGAACGTGCCGGAGTCCGGTCCGGGCCCGAACAGCTTCAGGGGCTCATCCGGGAACGACGGGTCGACGTCCTTCCACGAGGCCGCCGTGCTGCCCTGGTCCCACATCGCCTTGAGCTGAGCGGTCGTCAGGCAGCTCACGAACGTGTTGTCCTTGCTGACGACGACCGACAGGGCGTCGGTGGCGATCCCGAGCTCGAGCCATTCGATGCCCTTCGCCTTGCAGCCCGCACCCTCGCCCGCGTCATCGGCCTTGATCGGGCGGGACGCATCGTTCATGTCGGTCTCGCCGGCACAGAACTTCTTGAACCCGCCGCCGGTCCCGGCGAAGGCGACCGTCACCTTGACGCCCGAGTTGGCCTTCTGGAACTCCTCGGCGACGGCTTCGGTGATCGGATAGACCGTGCTCGAGCCGTCGATGTTGACGGTGCCCGACAGGGGGGCCGACTGCGATGCCGGTGGTGCCCCCGATGCACCGGTCGTCGGCGTCGTGCCGCCGCTGGCCGCCGGGCTCGGCGAGGCACCCGTGCTGCAGGCAGTGGCGAGCATGCCCGCCAGGATGATGACGACGCCAAGGCGTCGAGGTCGTTCGATCAACATGTCCTCCTCGGCAACCGGCGCGCACAGCCGGTCGTTGTCGCTCGACTCCGACGGAGCTCGAGCCCATGGCAACGACTGAACCGTCGGGCGGCTGCATGAACCGGGCCTTCGCGGTTCGTTAACACTTGATGAACAGGTCCGGGGAGCACCGTCCGACGCGCGACGGCAGCCCGTCGATAGGCGAGAATGGCCGGGGGCCCCACAAGGAGACCGTCATGACCGATCGAACGAGCGACGCCGGCGAGGGTTCGACCGCTGCCGCGGCCCCGGCTGCGAGCTCGGGAGCCGGGCGTGGTCGAGGCCGCCGGCCCGGAACGATCACGCCCAACGCCGCCCTCGGTCGACATGTCGAGTGGCTGGAGTTCGCCCTGGGCGCTGCCACGTCCGAAGAGGCATGGCGCGCCGAGCGACTCGCGAAAGCGACGCGGAAGAACCGCGACAAGCGGACCGCCCGCCTCACCGAGGTTCGGGAGGAGATCGCCGAGCTGACGGCGCTCGTGGCGGCGATCCACGGCCTGCAGGGTCGCGCGACGCGGACCCGTCGCGGTCCGGGTCGGCCGCGCGGGAGCGGCTCCCGGAAGACGACGGCAGCGAAGCCTCGCGCGGCATCGACGTCAACGGCGGCGGTCGCACCGGCCGCAGCGAGTGCATCGATCAGCGCAACGTCGAAGCCGAAGCCGACGCGCAGGCCGGCATCGACACCCACGGCACGCGCCACGGCCGCGAAGCCCGCCGCGGCTCGGCGCACGACGGCCAAGTCCGTCGCTGCCAAGGCCGCGGTCGCACCGCGCTCGACGGCCAAGGCCGTCCGCGGAAGGCCGGCGGCCGCCGGACGCACTCCCGCGAAGCCCGCGACCGCCAAGCGCCCCGTCGCCAAGTCCGCCGCCAAGCCCACGGCCGCACGTCCCGCGGCCGCCCGTCCCGCGGCCGCCCGTCCCGCGGCCGCCCGTCCCGCGGCCGCCAAGCCCGCGGCCGCCAAGCCGGCTGGTGCCGGCTCGAGCCGGCGCACGCCCCGTCGCGCAGCCGGCGCCGCGCCGGACAGCCGGGCGTGAGCCGCCGGCCCATGCACGCGTCGGCCTGATCGCAACACCGCCAGGTGCCCTCACCCGGCGCGGCGATCGATCTCGGCTCGACCTCCGTCCATCTCCTCGTCGCCCGGCCCGAGCCGACCGGGCTCGTGGTCCTCGAGGACGAATCGGCCTTTCTCGGGCTCGGCGCGGCACTCGATGGGGCGGGGGAGCTGGGAGCCGGGAACCGGGCGACCCTGGTCGCGACCGTGGCCGGCTACGTGGATCGGGCGCGCGCTCACGGCGCGGCTCACCCGATCGTCATCGGCACCGAGCCGCTGCGCCGGCTGTCGGACGCCCGCCAGATCGTGGCCGAGATGACCGCGGCGATCGGCGAGCCGCTGGCCGTCCTCGAGCACGAGGAGGAGGCGATGCTCACCCTCGTCGGAGTGACGGGAGGCCGAGTCCTGGGCATGGACCTGCTCGTCGTCGATATCGGTGGCGGCTCCAGCGAGCTGGTCGAGATCGGGCCTGGCCGGAGCGTCCGGGCCGCCGGTGTTCAGGTCGGCGCGGGACGTCTCATCCGACCGATCGTGGACCGCGATCCGCCGTCATCGGAGCAGCTTGCGGCGCTGTCTGAGGCGGCCGACGACGCGTTCGACTGGACGCCGATCCGGCCGCCGGATGAGGTGGTCTTCGTGGGCGGGACCGCGTCGAACCTGCTCAAGCTGCTGGTGCGCTCCGGCCACCTCGAGCCTGGCGGCCCGCTTGATCGGGCCGCCCTTCGGCTCGTCCGCGAGATCGTGACGGCGGCGCCGGCCGAGACCCTCGCCGCGACCTACGACATGCGGGAGGCTCGGGTCCGGCTCCTCGCGGCGGGCGCGGCGATCGTCGAGACGGTGCTGGATCGCGTTGGCCTGGACGGCGGCCGCGTGGCCGAGAGCGGAATCCGCGAGGGCGCGATCATCGCCGCCGAGCGGGCCGGCACCGCCTGGAGGGATCGGCTCGACGAGCTGGCCCACGGCTGGATCGTCTGACCGGGCGCCGCGTCGGGACGCCGACTCGCGTCACAGACGGGCGAGCGTTCTCCCCAAGGACCGCCGGAACGTGATCCCGGCCACTCCGCGCCAGGCCGGTCCGACCGTCCGATGGAGGCGCACGACCTCCTTCTCGCGATTGACGAGGTACCTGGCGATCGCACCGCTCTCGCCGACGCTGATCGAGCCGGCGTGCTCGACGAGGAAGCTCCGGGCGAGATGGGCCGCGACATCGGCGTCCTTCATCAGCCCGAGGTGGTCCTGGAGCGCCGTCACGCGCGCGATCAGCCCGGCGGACTCCGGCCCGAGCGCCTCCCGGACGAACTCGAGCGAGTAGCGCAGCCACTTGCCGTGGATCCGGAGCTCGTGGAGCGTGTCGACGTCCGCCCAGCGGAGCACCGGCTCGTACGACCGGACGTGCTCGTAGGCCGACTGGATCCGGGACGCGGCGGTGTCGCGGACGCGGTGCGGCTCGGTCGGGACGACTTGTCGCGCGGCCAGCCCCTCGTGCCGGACGAACTCGGCGTAGTCGTCGAGCCAGCGTCGATAGCCGTCCGAGTCGAGCTCGCGCAGGAGCAGCACACGGGCGTCGTCGCGGTGCAGCCGCCACGCGGCCAGGAGCGGCTCGAGGGCCCGCTGCTCGGCCACGGGCAGGTCCGCCCGGTAGTCATCGGCCGCCTCGATCAGGACGTCGAGGTCGCGGACGGCGCCGAGACGAGCGGCGACCTCGCGCAGGCGGCCGCGATGCCGCTTCGTCCGCTCCGGCCGGAACGCCTCGCCGAACACGCGCCAGGCCGCGCGCTGACGCCGAGTGGCGACCCGCATCCCGTGGAGATCCTCGGGGTCCGCGCCGTCGCGGGTCCCGTCCTCCTTCGCGATCATCCTCGCGAGGTGGAACCGGAGGACCTTCCGACCGGCCTCCGCGACGTGATCGTCGGCGAGGACCCCAGGCGTCTTGCCGACCACGAGGTGTGGTCGCTCATCGTCGCCAGGCTCGACGGCGGCACGGGCGACCGCGCGGGCCGGCTTGCCCTTCGATCGACCCTTTGGCCGGTCGGCCGACACCGGTCCGTCCTCCGGCGCCGCCGAGCCCGCCTCAGCCCGTTGGTCCGCGGCGGCGGGATGTCCCGCGGGAGCGGGTTCGACAGCAGGGCTGGCCGGATCGTCGACGTCCCGTGGCACGATCGCCTCGGGCGCCGGGAGGTCCGCGTCGGGGTCGGCAGGAGCATCGGCCCCCGAGTCGCCCGGCTCGACGCGCTCATCAACGACCGTCGTCGTCGCATCGAGCTCGGCGAGCACGGCCTCGACGATCGATCCGATCGGCGGACTCGATGGCGACCGACCGCCGTCGCCGTTGTCATCGTCGTCGTCATCGATCGGGCGCAGGGACGCCGCACCGCGCTTGCCGCGCTTCGGCTGCGCCGCGGCGGCCGCCCGCAGCGCCGATTGGAGCTTCGACGTGTCCGCCGGGGCGAGGCCGGGATCGCGGGCGAGCTCGCGGTCGATGTCGGCGAGACCGGCCTCGTCACCTTCGATCAGCTCGACCTCGAGCTCGACGAACCGTCCGACCACGCGGCTCCGGCTGACGGCGTCGACCTCGTCGAGGCTGAGCTCGACCGAGGTGCCGTCGAGCTCGAGGATCCGCTTCCGGCGGAGCTGGCGGATCGTGACGACCTCGACGAGCGGCGCATCGCCGCACTGCTCCAGGATCAGCGACCGGGCGTCGGACGGCGGCCAGTCGCGCGGATGGGCCGTCCGGTCGGCCGGGCCCTCCAGCTCCTCGCGACGGTGGACGTTGCCGGTCCCGATGCGACGGACCGACGACTTGACCCCGACCGTCGTGGTCTTCGCGGTCTGGCGGAGGCGAGCGGCGAACCCGGCCCGGGCCATGGCCCCATCGGCCGTGTCGATGTAGCGATCCTCGACCTGGGTCGAGCGGACGGGCGAGCTCGGTCGGAACCCCGCGATCTCGTCCGCGCCGAGGTATCGATCGCCAGCGGCCGCGTCCGTGACGCGGTACTTGAGCTCGATCTCGACGGGCTTGCCGCTGCGCTGGGTCGGGCTCATCGCTGCGTCATGCCCGCGGGTCCAGCGACCCGACCCCGGCCCGCGGCCGATGCGCCACCGCGGCCGTGGCGGTCGAGGCGAGCGCCCGCTGCTTGAGCTCCTCGTGGGTGTCGCAGGTGCCCGGGAACCCCTGGATGTTCTCGGTCCGGCGCCAGCCGCCATCCGGCTCGAGCTGCCACGACCGCCGGTCGTCCTCGAGCATGATCCCGATGATTTCCGCGATCCGGTTGCGGGCCTCGAGATCCTCGACGGGGACCATCGCCTCGACCCGCCGATCGAGGTTGCGGTCCATCAGGTCGGCCGAGCCGATGTACCACTCGCCCTCGCCACCGTTGGCGAAGCCCCAGATCCGCGAGTGCTCGAGAAACTCGCCGACGATCGAGCGGACCGTGATGCCGGTCGACAGGCCCTTCACGCCTGGCACCAGCGAGCAGGCAGCCCGGGCGATGACGTCGACCCGAACGCCCTTCTGGGAGGCCCGGTACAGGGCTTCGATCGCCGGCTGGTCGACGAGGGCGTTGAGCTTGATGACGATCCGCGCCTCATGGCCGAGGGCCGCATGGTCGATCTCGCGGTCGACGAGCTCGAGGAACCGCGATCGCAGGCTGTGCGGCGCAACGAGGAGCCGCCGGAACGAGCGCTGGCGCGACAGGCCGGTCAGGACGTTGAACAGGTCGGTGACGTCGGCACCGAGCTCCGGCCGGCAGCTCAGCAGCCCGAGGTCGGTGTACAGCCGGGCGGTCCGCTGGTTGTAGTTGCCGGTCCCGATGTGGACGTAGCGCCGCAGGCCGGTGCCCTCGCGCCGGACGACCAGGCACACCTTCGAGTGCGTTTTGAGCCCGACGAGCCCGTACACGACGTGGGCGCCCGCCTGCTCGAGCTTGCGGGCCCAGACGATGTTCGCTTCTTCGTCGAAGCGGGCCTTGATCTCGACCAGAACGACGACCTGCTTGCCGCGCTCGGCTGCCCGGATGAGGTCCTGCACGATCGGCGAGTCGCCGGAGGTCCGATACAGCGTCAGCTTGATCGTCAGGACCTCGGGATCGTCGACGGACTGGCGCAGGAACCGCTCGACCGACGCCACGAAGCTGTCATACGGATGGTGGACGAGGACATCGCCGGTCCGGATCGCCCCGAGCACGTCGGCCGGTTCGTCCTCGTCGGGCGGCGTCAACCGAGGCGGCGTCACGGGGTTCCACGTCGGGCTCTTCAAGGCCGGCCGATCGAGCTCGATGATGTCGCGCAGGCCGGTCAGATCGAGCATGCCCCGGATCTCGTACGCGTCGTCCGGCCCGAGGCCAAGGCCCCGCAGCAGGATGTCGCGCGTCGCAGCCGGCATCGAGCGCTCGACCTCGAGCCGGACCGCCTCGCCGAACCGCCGCCGCCGGAGCTCTTCCTCGATCGCCATGAGGAGGTCGTCGGCCTCGTCCTCCTCGATCGCCAGGTCGGCGTTGCGGGTCACCCGGAACGCGTGGTGCTCGAGGATGTCCATGCCGCTGAACAGGAGGTCGAGGTTGTCCTCGATGATCTGGTCGAGCAGCACGAACTTGTTGGGCTCGACCTCGTACAGGCGGGGCAGGATCTGGGGCACCTTGACCCGGGCGAAGTGGCTCTCACCCGTCTCCGGATCGCGCAGGCCGACCGCAATCGACAGGCTGAGCGTCGAGATGTACGGGAACGGATGCCCCGGATCCACGGCGAGCGGCGTCAGGACGGGATAGATCTCGTCGATGAAGCGCTGCCGCAGGATCGCGTGGTGCTCCGGGATCGAGCTGTACTTGACGATCTCGATGCCCTCGCCGGCGAGGGCCTTGCGGACGTCGGCCCAGATCGCGCTGTGCTCCCCGACGAGCTCGCGGACGCGGGTCGAGGCCGCCGAGATCTGCTCCGCCGCGGTTCGTCCATCCGGAGCCAGCGACACCGAGCCGGTCGCAACCTGCTGGCGCAGGCCCGCGATCCGGACCTGGAAGAACTCGTCGAGGTTGTTGGCGAAGATCGACAGGAACCGGACCCGTTCGAGCAGCGGATTGCGCTCGTCGCGAGCCTCCCACAGGACGCGGGCGTTGAACTCCAGCCAGGACAGCTCGCGGTTGAGGTAGGGCTGGCGCGACCCCGGCCGGTCCGTGCGCGCAGGCCGCGGGCCGCGCTTGGCGGCGCCGGCGGCGCGGGCCGAGGCACGCGCCGTCTTTCCCTTGACGGATCGGTCGACGTGTCCGCTGGCTCCGCTGGGGGCGCTCATCGGCGTGGTGTTCGGCTGCCTCGGGTTGGCCGGCCGCGAGGAACGTCCGGGGCGGCGAAGGATAGCACCGGCCTCCTGGAGGTCCGGCGATCCGGCACGCTCAAGCCTCGGCGACGTACCGCCGTTCGCCACTCGTCCGATCGACGAAGACGCGCATCGTCACCCCGCTGGTCGGGTCGACGAACGTCTCGTCGGTCCGCCGGAAGCGCGGGTCCAGCTGACCCGGCGGCTCGCCGCCACCCGGCCCGACGGATTCGAACGACCGCTCCGCGTCCTCGGAGCGATAGCGATTGCGCTCGATCGCGAGGGCAACGAGAACGACGGCTCCGGCGACGACCATCCACAGGCCGGACACCGTTCCGGTTCCGCCCAGGGCGATCAGCCCCAGGCCCCCGAGGAGGACCAGAGTGGCGATCACCGCCGCCGCGAGACGGGTGGTGGCGCTGAGCATGCGGTCCTCCGCCTACTCGGTGGTCGGGGCGACCGCGGACGCGTCGGGCTCGACGACGACGGCCGTCCCGTAGGCCACGATCTCGGTCATCGTCTGGGCCATCTCGGAGCTGTCGAAGCGCATCGAGATCACCGCGTTGCCGCCCATCAGGGTCGCGTTCTTGACGAGCCGGTCGAGGGCCTGCCGGCGGGTGTCCTCGAGGAGCGAGGTGTACTCCTTGATCTCACCGCCGCCGAGCGAGCGCAGGCCGGCGATCAGGTTGCCCGAGAAGCCGCGGCTCCGGACGACGAGGCCGAAGACCTGGCCCTTGGTCTCGACGACGCGGTGGCCGGCGATGAATGGCGTGGTGGCGACGATCATGGAGACTTCCCTCAGTCGTGCTGGTGGCCGGCGTGCTCGCCGCCGGTCTCGGGTCGAGTGCCGCCGGGCTCGGGTCGGGCGCCGTGCCCGTCCTCGTGCCCGTGGCCGGTCTGGCCGCGACGGGCCGTGCAGGCAGGGCACGGACACCGGTCGCGAAGCAGGTTGAACGTGTAGAACCCGGTCGAATGACCGTCGCCCCAGTGCGGCGATACGGCGTAGTTGCCCACGAGATGGATGTCGGTCATCCGCGTCTGCTCGGGCGTCAGGACCGGCGCGCTGTCGAGCCAGCCGGGCAGCCCCGCCTCGCCGCGGCAATAGGCACACGGGCAGAGCCAGCGCAGCGCCGTGAAGTCGTAGCGGCTGGCGTGGCCGTCGGCCCAGTCGATCGCGAGCGTGGCAGCGGCCCGGTCGGCGTGGATCTTGAGCGGCGAGGTCGGCGACCCCGAATTGGGCGTGGCCACGGCCGCTCCGCCCCGGGATTCGATGGAATCACGCTCGTTGGTCACCGGGCCATCATCGCACCTCCCGGGACCATCGTCCGGGCGCGACCCGGCTCGGGGCGGGCTATCCTCGGGACGGTGAGCCTCCAGATCGACGATCTCCACAAGACGTTCGGGTCCGTCGTCGCTCTCGACGGGTTGTCGTTCGAGGTGCCCGGCCGGCCAGATCTTCGGCTTCCTCGGTGCGAACGGCGCGGGCAAGACGACGACGATGCGGATCGCGATCGGCGTCCTCGCGGCGAACGCGGGCCGCGTCGTCTGGGACGGCACCGACACGCGCGAGCTGCCGCGGGCGACCTGGGGCTACCTGCCCGAGGAGCGTGGGCTGTACCCGCGGATGGTCGTCCTCGACCAGCTCGTCTTCTTCGCATCGCTCCACGGCGTGCCGCGCGACATCGCCCGGCGCGACGCCCTCGCCTGGCTTCATCGCCTGCGGGTGACCGACCTCGCCGAGCGCAAGGCCGAGGAGCTCAGCAAGGGCAACCAGCAGAAGATCCAGCTGATCTCCGGCGATCCTCCACAACCCGCCCGTCCTGCTCATGGACGAGCCG
The DNA here is from genome assembly GCA_963746075.1 of uncultured Chloroflexia bacterium. Taxonomy (GTDB): domain Bacteria; phylum Chloroflexota; class Limnocylindria; order Limnocylindrales; family CSP1-4; genus CF-46. Next base: position 73,474 of record CAVUZY010000003.1, on the reverse strand, counting down.
TTCACCGGGTCTCGACCCGGTCAACGTCGCGCTTCTCCGCGAGGCGTTCCTCGAGCTCCGCGACGAGGGCCGGACGCTCATCTTCTCGACTCACCAGATGGAGACGGTCGAGGCGATGTGCGAGTCGATCGCGATCGTCGACCGCGGCCGGGTGGTCGTCGGTGGACCGCTTCGCGAGGTCAAGCGGGCGACCGGCCGGCGGATGGTCAAGCTGTCGGTCGAGGGCGACCACCGCCTGGCCTGGCTGTCGTCCGTGCCGGGCACGCGGATCATCCGGCCCGGGATCGACCGGACGGAGATCGAGCTCGACGAGGGCATCGAGCCCGACGCCCTCCTCGCCGCCGCGGTCGCCGCAGGTGCCCGGGTCAGCCATTTCGAGGTCGCCGAGCCGTCGCTCGAGCAGATCTTCATCGACCACGTCGGGCGGCCGGCCGACGAGGAGGGCCGGCTCGCGCCGTTGCCCCCGGAAGCGGGCGCCGCGACGCCTGAAGGCGGGCCATCGGGCGGCGCCGCGGCGCCGTCGACCGCCGAGGACGCCGCGTGAGCCGCCTGCCGGGCGCGCCGAACCGCCACGAGCCGGCATTCCCCAACACGTTCCATGTCGCCAAGCGCGAGTACGGTGAGCTGACCCGGTCGCGGCTGTTCCATGTCTCGACCGTGACCCTGGCCGTCCTCGCGATCATCGTCGCCCTGCTCCCGATCGCGGTTCGCGCGCTCGAGCGCGGCTCGACGACCCGGATCGCGGTCGTCGCCACGAGCCCGCGACTGGCCGAGGACACGCGCCTCATCCTCAACCAGGTCCTCAACACGCAGGGCGGGACGACGTACACCGTTGCGATCGAGCCCGACGAGGCGGCCGCGATCCAGGCCGTGGAGGATCACCGTCTCGACGCCGTCATCAGCGCGACCCGGGCGACCAACGGCAGCCTGAGCTTCAAGGTCCACAGCGGCGAGACCCTCGGCGACGGCGCGATCCAGCTCCTCAACTTCGGGGCGTTGAGCGTCGCCCTCGTCGACTACTCAAGCCAGAACCAGAACCAGCCTGGCGCCTTCCACATCCCGACGTTCGACGTGCTCCGCGGCGTCGCCAGCGGTCCCGGCGCGGCGCCCTACGACCCCGGCGCCTACGCCAGCCGCCTGATCGTCGGCGCGGTGTTCGGCGTCCTGATCTTCATCACGATCGTCATCTACGGGATGTGGGTCGCGGCGGGCGTGGTGGCCGAGAAGTCGAGCCGCGTCATGGAGCTGCTCGTCAGCGCCGCATCGCCGCGCCAGCTCGTCATCGGCAAGGCGCTCGGGATCGGGCTGGCCGGCGCGACGCAGTACGCCCTCGTGCTGGGGCCTGCGATCCTGACGCTCCTGCTCGAGGATCGGCTCGCGACCTTCCTGCTCGGCCCCGAGGCCGGGATCGCGCCGTCGCTCGCGTCGCTGTCGCCGGCGTTGCTTCTCGCGTTCGGCGTCTACTACACGCTCGGGTTCGCGCTGTATTCGCTGATCTACGCGGCGGCGGGCTCCCTGGTGAGCCGCCCGGAGGACCTCCAGATCATCGCGCTGCCGCTGAGCCTGCTCGCGATCGTCGGCTACATCCAGGCGATCCTGGCACTGACCGGCGGGATCACCGGCTTCATCCGGTTCGCCTCGCTCGTGCCGTTCTGGAGCCCGTTCGTGATGCTGACCCGGCTGTCGGTCGGGCGGGTCGAGCCGATGGAGATCGTCGTCTCGATCTCGCTCCTGCTCGTGACGATCCTGGTCACGGCCGTCGTGGCGATCCGGATCTACTCCGCGGGCGTGCTGCTCTACGGGCAGCGACCTGGGCTCCGGGCCTACGTCGACGCGGCGCGGCACGGCGGGTAGGCGCGCGCGGGGCGGCACCCGCGGCCGGCGGTCGCGGGCATGGTTCGCCAGGACATGCGTCGGGTGGCTCGCCTGGCCAGATATCCAACCCGGGACTCAAGGGCTCGATACCCGTGCGTGAAACCCCGTTCGCAGGCGTCTCGCCACGCTCGCATGCGCGCCCCGTAGGCCACCCGTGCATGGGTGGCCACATTCGTGCGCCGCTGGCGGAGGCGCGGGCGCGCGCGGTGGATCGGCGCCGCGGGCGGCCGTCGCCCAAGCGCCCGGCCCGCCTGCCCTACTCGTCGAAGAGGAGTGGCAGCCGGCTGATCAGCGCCAGGACCGGCGCGGCCGCCGTCGGCGAGTGGTCTTCGAGTGCCAGCGTCGCCTGCGCGGCTCGCGCCCCACCGGCGACCGCGGGCGCGACCGGGATGAACTGCCACAGCCGTGACGTGACGCCCGACAGGTAGGGGCTCGTTCGCTGGCGGGCCATCATCCCGGCGATCCCCTGGGCCGCGGCCGCGGAATGGAGAGCCCGGCCCTCGGCGGCGATCGCGGGCACGGCCACGACCTCGTCGCCCGGGTGGAGCACCTTCCGGAGCATCTCGCGGCGACGATGGAGCGGCGTGTTCAGCAACGACCGGCCGTCGAGATGGAGCAGGTCGAACGCGAGGAACGCCACCGCCCGGCCGGCCTTGCCCGCGATCCGGCGCTCGAGCTCCTCGTTGTCGGCTCGACCGGCATCGTCGACCGCCACGAGCTCGCCGTCGAGGATCGCCGACCGCGCCTCGATCCGGACCGCCATCCCCGCCAGCTCCGGCAGCTGGGTGCCCACGACGCGCCCGTCGCCGTCGACGACCCGGACGTCGCCGCCGCCGGCCGCCTCGGACGGCCCGATGAACGCCAGCGCCCGGAGACCGCCCCAGGCCGGCTCGAACAGGTGGGTGGAGGAGTCGAACGGCTCGGCGGCCGGGCGCGGAAGCATCGGCCGCAGGCCATCGGGCAGGTTCGGCAGCGTGGCGATCTCGGGCTCGAGCCGCAGCGACAGCTGATCGCGCATCGTCGGCCGATGGTAGCGCTAGACTCGTCGGCGTCGTCGACGATGCGGTCGCGATGCGCGACCATGCGGCGCCCTCCCCGTGCCGCACCGCGACGATCCGCCCGCCCAACCGACGACCGGAGGCCGCTGCTCGTGACCCGTCCCTTCCGCCCCGACGACCTGTACCGGTTCCGCATCGCCACCGACCCGCGCCTCTCTCCGGACGGCTCGCTCGCGGTGTTCGCGATCCAGACCGTGGCCCCGGCCAAGGATGGCTATCGCCAGGCCCTGTGGGCCGTCCCGACCGACGGCAAGCGCGAACCCCGCCAGCTGACGATCGGCGCGAAGCGCGACCGCAACGCCCGATTCGCGCCGGATGGTCGATCGCTCGCGTTCCTGTCCGACCGGCGCCACCAGATCGAGGAGGAGCCGGCGGCCGGCGACGCGAAGCAGCGCGAGGACGGCCAGCAGGTCTACCTCCTGCCGCTCGACGGTGGCGAGGCGCGCCGCGTGACCGACCTGCCACGCGGGGTGAACGCGTTCTGGTGGTCGCCCGACGGCGCACGCCTCCTCGTGACCTCCTCGTCGCACGCCGCGACCCGCGATGAGGACCGCAAGAAGCGCGGCAAGCGAGCTGCACCGAAGCCCGGCGACGCGCCCGAGTCGGACTATCGATTCGTCGATCGGCTCGGCTACCTGGCGAATGGAGCGGGATTCGTCGACAACAAGGTCGACCAGCTGTGGCTCGTGGAGATCGCCACCGGCGCGGCGCGGCGGCTGACCGAGGAGCCGGCCGGGATCGGCGACGCGGCCTGGTCACCCGATGGCCGCCGGATCGTCCTTTCGACGAACCTCCGACGCGACTTCGACCTCGAGCCCCGGTCGCACCTGGTCGTGCTCGATGTCGACGGCGGCGGCCGGACCCGCCTCACCGGGGACGCGGCGGCGCTGTTCGCTCCGGCGTGGTTGCCCGACGGCTCGGCGGTGGCGGCCCTCGGCGGCTATCTGCCCGACAACTTCTACCGCTCGGACCTCTGGCTGATCGCGGCCGACGGCTCGGACGCCCGGACCCCGCGGGGCGGCCGGAACCTGACCGGAGCCCACGACGTGATGCCCGGGTCCACGATCAACAGCGACATCGTGCCGGGCGAGCCGGCCCGGGTCATCCCGTCCGCCGACGGTCGATCCATCACGTTCACGGCGCCCATCGACGGCAGCATCGAGCTCTGGCGGGTGGTGATCGCCGACTGCAGCCTCGAGCGCCTGACGACGGGTCGCCACTCGATCTCGGCGTTCGACCAGGTCGATATCGGCGGACGCTCGCGCACCGCGTGGCTGCGCTCGTCGCCGACCGAGCTGAGCGACCTCTGGATTCGCGACGGCCATGATGGGGCGGCGCGGCGGCTGACCGACCTCAACCGTGACCATCTCGCCGAGATCGAGCTGCGCGAGCCGGTCGAGCGCTGGGTCACGGTCGACGGACGGCGGGTCCAGGGCTGGTTCCTGGCCGCCGTCACCAGTCACCGCGGCACCGCCCGCAAGGGCGTCGGCCGGGCTGCGGCGAACGGCGCCGGCCCGCTCGTCACCCAGATTCACGGCGGCCCGCACACCCTCTACGGCTGGGCGCCGATGCTCGAGTTCCAGCTGCTTGCCGCCACGGGAATGAGCGTCTTCTTCTCGAACCCGCGCGGCTCCGAGGGCTACGGCCGCGCGTTCAACGAGGCGAACATCCGCGATTGGGGTCCGGGCCCGATGCGCGACGTCCTCAGCGGGCGTCGACGCGCTCGTCGCCGACGGCCTCGTCGACCCCGATCGGCTCGGCGTCACCGGGGGCTCGTACGGCGGCTACCTGACGAACTGGATCCTCGGCCACGACGACCGGTTCGCCGCGGCGATGACCTGCCGCTCGGTGAGCGACATGGCGATGCTCATGCTGACCGGCGACATTGCGAGCGGCTTCTGGTCGACGTACGAGTTCCGGACGTTGCCCTGGGACGACCCGGACTTCTACCGCGAGATGTCACCGATCACGTACGCCGATGCGATCCACACGCCGCTCCTGATCCAGCACAGCGAGAAGGACATCCGGACGACGGTCGGCCAGGCCGAGGCGCTGTTCACGATCCTGCGCTCGAAGAAGCGGCCCGTCCGGCTGCTGCGCGTCCCGGAGGAGACCCACGAGCTCACCCGGTCCGGCACGCCGTTCCGCAGGGCCGAGAACCTGGCCGTCGTCCGCGACTGGTTCCGCCACTTCCTGGTCGACGGCAAGCGCGGCCTGCCGCCGCTGCCGAAGGTCCACGGCGGCCGCTGACCCGCACCTGGATCAGGCCGCGAGCGGCGCGTCTGCTCGCCGCGCGAACCGTCGGTGTCCGAGGGCGAGGCCGCCGACCGCCGCGAGAACGAGCAGCGCCCAGCCCCGGTCGTCCGTCGGCTGCGCGGGGGCGAGCGTGTCGGTCGGCGGTGGCGTCGAACCGCCCGCCGCGACCACCACCGTTCCGGTCATCTGCGGGTGGATCGTGCACTGATAGGCGAACGTCCCGGCGGTCGCGAACGTCGCGGACTTCGACGTGCCGTCCGCGATCGTGCCCGTGCTGAACGACCCATCGTCGGCCGTGGCTGTGTGCCCCACGTCGTCGGTATTGGTCCACGTGACGGTGTCGCCGACCGCAACCGAGACCGTCCCGGGCGAGAACGCGAAGCCGGCGATGGCCACCGATTGGTCGGCGGCGAGCGCGACCGCCGCGAGCCCGGACCCGAGGATGGCAAGCAATCCGCCGATCAGCCCTCGGACCAGCAGCCGCCGCGTCGAGCGAAGCGCCATGTCGATCCCTCCTCGTGACCCCCCGGCCGTCACGGACCGCTACGCCGGCGATCGCCGCTCGGATTGCTGCCGTCGCCCGGGACCTGCGACGCGTTCGACGCGTCCCGGGCGCCCCGGCCGAAGTCGCTCGGAACCCGGTGTATCCTCACCGTCCCATGGCCACCGCCCATCGCCCCGACACCCTCGCCCGCGAGCGCGCCCACGAGCTCGTGCGCTCGTGGGACGGGCGGCCGGGCGCGCTCGGGAGCCTGCTCGGCCGGGTGAGCTCGGTCGACCAGGTCGGCGTCGAGGAGCGGGTCGACGCCCTGAAGAAGCGCTCGATCAAGAAGCAGTCGAAGCTCTGGGCGCTCGATCTCGCGATCCGGATGATGGATCTGACGACCCTCGAGGGGAAGGACACGCCGGGCAAGGTCCGCGCCCTGTGTGCCAAGGCGATGCACCCGCAGCCGGGTGACCCGACGATCCCGTCCGTCGCGGCGATCTGCGTGTATCCCGCTCTCGTCGCGGACGCCAAGGAGGCCCTCAAGGGCTCGACGGTCAAGGTCGCCTCGGTCGCGACCGGCTTCCCGTCGGGCCAGACCTTCCGCGACATCAAGCTCGCCGAGACCCGGGCGGCGGCCGAGGCCGGCGCCGACGAGATCGACATGGTGATCGACCGCGGCGCGTTCCTGAGCGGCGACTACCTGACCGTCTTCGAGGAGATCGTCGACGTCAAGGACGCTGCCGGCGATGCCCATCTCAAGGTGATCCTCGAGACCGGCGAGCTCGAGACGTACGACAACGTCCGGCGGGCGAGCGTTCTCGCGATGGCGGCCGGCGCGGACTTCATCAAGACCTCGACCGGCAAGGTCGTCCCGGCCGCGACGCTGCCGGTGACGCTCGTCATGCTCGAGGCGATCCGCGACTTCGAGCGCCAGACGGGCCGCCAGGTCGGGATGAAGCCCGCCGGTGGGATCCGCGTCTCGAAGGAAGCGATCCAGTACCTCGTCGTCCTGTACGAGACCCTCGGGCCGCGCTGGATGAGCCCGGACTGGTTCCGCTTCGGCGCGTCGTCGCTGCTCAACGACGTCCTGATGCAGATCGAGAAGGAGCGGACCGGCCGCTACCAGGGGCCGGACCACTTCACGCTCGACTGAGCGGCCGCGCTGTCACTTCCCCGTGACGGAAACCGGCGTCACCCACTTGCGCCGCCCGCGATGTGGGCCTGACAATTCGCCGAGGCGCGCGCAAGTTCTCGATTCAGCGATCGGTTCAGGCTCGGGGGAGTCGGCATGGCGCAGTCCAGCGTGGGCGAGGTGTCCAGCGGAGGACAGAGCAGCCGCTCGATCGAGGTCATCACGCCCGACCTCCTGCTGAGGCTTGGCGCGCTGATCGCGGCTTCGCTGGCCGTGCTCCACCTGGGCATCGGCGGCGCCTTCGGCGCGGCCGGCCACCTCCTCGGGGCGCTCCTGTTCGCCGCGTTCGCGGGGGTCCTGCTGGCCTCGTCCCTCGGCGCGCGCCGCGCCAAGAGCGACACGCCGATCCTGGCCGCCAGCGGCGCCCTCGTCGTGCTGGCCCTCGGACTCGCCTTCCTCGTTCCCGGAACGAACGGTCTCGTCCTGCTCGCCCCCGTGGTCCTCGTGGCGCTCGCGATGTCGTACGTCGCTCGCGCCCGGTGGCGAGGACTCACCGTCGTGTCCTGGGTCATCGGCATCTTGGCCGTGCTTGCGCTCCAGCTCGACGCGCCGTTCGGCCTCGACACCCCCGAATCCGTCCGGTTCATCGTCGGCCTCGTGCACACCGCGGTGGGGCTCGGGCTGGTCCTCTTTCTCCTGTGGCAGTTCAGCAGTCGCCTGGAGGACGCCATTGAGACGATGGGCGCAGCGAACGCCGACCTCGTCGATGCCCGCGAGGCCAACAAGCGCGTCAATGGCGAGCTGCGCCGGCAGGTCGAGGAGCTCGAGCTGCGCAATCGCGAGGCCAACCTCGTCGGCCACATGGGCAGCCTCCTCGAGGTCAGCCAGACCGCCGAAGAGGCCTACACCGTGATCGAGAACGCCGCCCGCCTCCTGTTTCCCGGGCTGTCCGGCGCGCTGCTCGTCCTGCCCAGCAGCCGGCTCGTCGTCGAGCGCGTCGCGGTCTGGGGCAGTGAACCCGGCGAACGGCGGGTCTTCCGCCCGGAGGACTGCTGGGCGCTCCGCCAGGGCCGGCTCTACATCGTCGACGGTCCCGACTCGGGCCCGACCTGCGCCCACGTCGCGGACGCAGGACCGCATCCCTACATGTGCATCCCGCTCACGGCCCAGGGCGCGACGCTCGGCGTGTTCCACCTCCAGGCCGAAGTGTCCGAGACCGAGCTCGACGTCGTGGCCCACGGATCGGCGCCCTTGCACGTCACCGGGCGTACGCTCGATGGCCGCCTGACCGAGAGCGCCCGCAACCTCGGGCTGTGGGTCGCCGAGCTCCTCGCCCTGTCCCTCGCCAACTTCCGCCTCCGGGAGACGCTCCGGGCCCAGTCGACGCGCGACCCGCTGACCGGCCTGTTCAACCGGCGGTACATGGAGGACTCGCTCGAGCGCGAGCTGTACCGGGCTGCCAGAGAGGGCGGCAGCCTCGGGGTGATCATGGCCGACCTCGATCACTTCAAGGCCTTCAACGACCACTCCGGTCACGTCGCGGGTGACGAGGTCCTGCGCTCGGTGGCGGAGCTCATGACGGCAAGCGTCCGGGCCGAGGACATCGTCTGCCGCTACGGCGGCGAGGAGTTCACGATCCTTCTCCCCAACGCCAACCTCGACGAGACCCGGCTGCGCGCCGAGACCCTCCGCGAGGCCGTGTCGGGTCTGGCCGCACCGGACGGCCAGCAGCTGACACTGTCCCTGGGCGTTGCCGCGTTCCCGGGCCATGGCACGACCGCCCGCGAGCTGATCGAGGTGGCCGACACGGCCCTGTATGCCGCCAAGGCGGCCGGCCGCGATCGGGTGGTGACCGCCGGCTGACGGTCGATCAGCCGAGGACGGCGAGGTAGCGCCAGACCGGCACGCCGGCGGCAAAGATCGTGGCGATGGTCTCCGGCAGGTCGGCCGAGTGGGCCTCGGCGTCGGACAGGCGCCGGCCGAAGATCACGTCCTTCAGCTTGAGCATCTCGGCCTCCGGATGATCCGGCGGAAAGCCCGGCGGGACCCGTTGGAGGGCGTGGCCGTCGCGGCTCAGGTCGCCGAACGTGTCGCGGAACGCGGGCGCGTCGAGCAGGCGCCGGAGCTCCGTCGGCTCATCGACCACCCGGCGTCGGAACGCGTCGAGCCACGACTTCTCGGGATGCCAGTAGCCGCCGCCGACGTAGATCTCGCCGGGGGACAGGTGGAAGTAGCCGCCGCTCGAGTGGACGTTGGCCGTGTGCGATCGGCCGCCCGGATCGGCGGTGCCGCCGGGGACCTCGCCGGCCCACGGGAAGCTCGCCCCGACGTTCGTCTTGTACGGCGACTTGTCCTTGGCGAACCGGACGTCGCGGTAGATCCGGAACGGCGACTTCGCCGGATCAGCGCGGAGCGGGATGCCCCGCGTGCGGAACTGCTCGTCGAGCGCGACGCACAGCGCCTCGAGCGGCTCCTTGAGCAAGCGCTCGAACTCGGCCTTGCGCGGCTGGAACCAGGCGCGTTCGTTGTTGGCGGCGAGCTCGGCGAGAAATTCGACGGCTTCGGGGCGGAAGCCGGTGAACGTGGTGTCGGTGGCGACGGCCATGGCGAGGTCTCCTGAGGACGCGGCGTGCCGTCGATCCTACGCCCGTCGGCATATCGTCCGATTGCCGAGCCACCTCGTCGGGCGGTAGCCGCTTAGGGCTTGGCCGCCGCTTCCCAGCCGTCGTACTCGCCGCCACCGGCACTGGCCGCCTCTTCCGCGATCATGTTCAGATCGTCGATCGATTTGGGATTTACGACGTCGTCACGATTCGCGACGACGACCCACGGAATGTTGCCCGCCGCCGCGGGCCGAACCTGCGCGTCAAACGCGTTTGCCGACAGGTGGTCCGCCGCGATCCGCGCGCCGTCCTCGGTCTTGAAGTACAGGTAGACGATCGTGTCGCGTGGTCGACTCAGGTCGGCGCCGAGCTTCTGGAGCTGGCCGATGATCTCGAGGTCGGCGGACCGGGCGTCATGCTTCTTCTTCGGGCCGAACAGGCGCTTGAACACGCATCCCTCCTTGGTGCCGGGCACCCCTCCTTACGCTCATCAGTCGACGGCGCCGATCACCACCCCGGCATTCAGCCCGCCGAACCCGAACGAGGTCGAGAGAATCCGGCGGAACGAGCCGTCGAGGCCCTCGCCATGGCGGAGCAAGCCCGGCAGCAGCTCCGCGACGTCCGGATCGACCGTCTCGAGGTTCGCCGACGCCGGCACCCACCCATCGCGCACGGCCAGGGCGCAGATGGCCGCCTCGATGGCGCCGGACGCCCCGAGCGGATGGCCGTACAGCGCCTTCGTGCCGCTGACCGGCACGGTCGTCGCACGTTCCCCGAGCGCCAGCGCGATCGCCCGCGCCTCGGCGATGTCGCCGAGCGGCGTGGAGCTGGCGTGGGCGCTGACCCAGTCGATCTCGTCGGCCGCCACGCCCGCGTCGGCGAGCGCCTCCGACGCAGCTCGTCCCGCCTCGCGGCCGTCGGCCCGCGGCTGGACCATGTGGTGGGCGTCCGAGGTCGCGGCATAGCCCATCACCTCGGCGTACGGTTCCGCGCCGCGCGCCCGGGCGACGTCCTCCGCTTCCAGGACCAGCAGCGTGGCGCCCTCGCCCATGACGAACCCGTCGCGCTCGGCATCGAACGGACGACAGGCATGAGCCGGATCGTCGTTGTGGCGATCCGACAGCGCTCGGATGAGGTCGAACGCCCCGAATGCCAGGGGGCTGAGCGTGACCTCGACCCCGCCCGCGATCGCCGCGTCGATGTCGCCCGCCCGAATGGCGCCGAGCGCCTCGCCGATCGCGACCGCGCCCGACGCGCACGAATTGGCGGTCGACAGGATCGGTCCGCGCACGTCGAGGGCGATCCCGAGGTTCGCCGGCGCGGCGCCCCCGAACACGGCCAGCGCCAGGTTCGGCGCGACGGCCTTGATCCCACGCTCGAGGTAGCGCTCGTGCTGCTCCTCGGCGAACACGATCCCGCCGAGCGCGCTGCCGAGGTAGATCCCGATCCGGTTGGCGTCCGCGGCGCCACCCTCACCGGGCGTGAGACCGGCGTCGGCGAGCGCGAGCTGCCCCGCGACGAGCCCGAACTGGCTGAACCGGTCGAGCTGGCGGGCGGTCTTCGGCGGCATCCAGGCGAGCGGATCGAAGTCGTCGACCTGGGCGGCGACCTGGCTCCGGAAGGGCGACGGGTCGAACCGGTCGATGCGCTTGACGGGCGAGACGCCCGCCCGCAAGCCGGCCCGGAACGCGTCCGTGCCCGTCCCGATCGCGGTGATCGGGCCGATCCCGGTGATCCAGACGCGGCGATGGGGCGTGGTCATGCCGGTTGGTTCGTCGCCGCGCCGCCCGCGGACTCATCAGCCGGCGCGAGCGCCTCGGCGATGGCCATGAACGTGGCCAGCGTCCGGCCGGCGATCGGGCGCGTGAACCAGCGGTCGACGAAGGCCGCCCAGCCCGGGACGCGCGGCCGGAAGTCATGCTCGATCTCGACGCGGCACGCTCCCTCACCGGCCGTCTCGATCCGCCACGTCACGTCCATCCCGTTCGTGGCTCCACCGCGGTGGACGAACCGGAGTCGCCGTTCCGCCGCCTCCGCCCACGTGAGCGAACGCCACGCGACCGGCAGCCCGAGGCCGAGGACCGGCACGAGCGGTCGCCGCGCCACGAACCCGACGAGGAGCCGGCCGTCAGCATCGGGCGGGCCGAGACGCGCCGCCGCGACGTAGTGGGGCAGCAGCGCCGGCCAGCGCTCGACGTCGCTGGCGAGGCGGAACACGAGATCTGCCGGTGCCGCGATGTCGATGCCGATCGAGCTCCTCACCCCAGCGCGCCGGGCAGCGCGAGCTCGATGGCATGCCGCGCCACTCCGACGATCCGGAGCTTCCGCAGCTCGTCCGGCCCGATCCAGGCGCACGTGTCGGTCGAGCCGTTCACCTCGTCGCGGAGCTGGCCGCCGACCGGAGTCACCCGGTACAGAAACCCGACGAAGTGGAGGTCGGCGCCGTTCGCCGCGCGGGAGCGGGTGTAGACCTTCGAGAAGATGCCGAGGACGTCGTCGATCCGGCCGCGCAGGCCGCTCTCCTCCTCGAGCTCGCGGAGGACCGCCTCGTCGGGATGCTCGCCGAACTCGACCCCGCCACCGGGCAGCGTCCAGGCGCCGGCCTCGACCTCGTCGAACGAGAGCCGGCACAGCAGGATCCGGCCGTCCGCGTCGATCGAGACGGCGTATGACCCGAGCCGCGTTCGCGGCGACGGCGGACCCTCCTGGCCCTCCGGATCGACGGGCGTCAGGCCGGATTCCGGGCGCGTCTGCGGCGTCGGGCCGGTCATGGGCGGAGGAGCCCGACCAGGAAGCGCGGATCGAAGGCCGTCGTCGCCGGCACGAGGTCGCCCATCACGAGGCCCATCGTCTCACGGACCGACGGTCGATCGGCGAGGCGGCGAGCGGCGTACTCGAAGACCGGCGGAACGGCGAGGAAGCCCTGGACGAGAAGGCTGACGAGGTCCTTCGCCCGCGTCCGCCGGCCGAGCGCACGGTCGTAGGCCGCGAGGGCGCCGATGTCGCCCCGAAGGCGGCGATCGACGGCTGCGACGGCCAGCTCCGCCGAGCGCAGTGCCCGATGGAGGCCCTCGCCGGTGAACGGGTCGAGGAAGCCGGCCGCGTCGCCGACGAGCAGCCAATCGGCGCCGGCCCGGCGCGTGACCCGGACGCCGACCGGGGCGGCACCTTCGATCGAGTCGCAGACCTGCGCGTCCGACCACGCCACGGGGTCGTCGTCCGCAAAAGGAACGGCGCGGAGGACAGCCCGCGCGACGGCGGTCGCGCCCTCGGTGCGGAGTCGTGATCTCCAGCGCCCATCGGCGAGGACGATCCCGACGTTGACCCGGCCGCCCGGGACCGGCGCAAGCCCGACATAGCCGCCGTCGAACACGATCATCCGGGCGTCGCGAACGGCGTCGGGTCGCGGATCGGCGACGTGGAACGTCAGCGCCGGCCGATCGCCGAGGGGCGGACGCCGCGCGACGCCGGCATCCCGGGCGACGACCGAGCGGAGCCCGTCGGCGCCGACGATCACGGCGGCGTGGAGCGTTTCGCCGGTGGCTAGCGTGGCCACGCCGTCCGCGACCGATCGCACCGTCGATCCCGGCCGGATCTCGGCCCCGGCGTCCGCGGCCATCGCCAGGAGGTGGGGGTCGAGCCGCGATCGATCGAGCCCGACGGCTGCGGCCGCGAGCGACCCATCGTCGCCGTACGTCAGGCGGAACTGCGTCCCGACGGTGGTCTCGACCCGCATCGCCGGGATCCGGCGGGCAATCGCCGTCAGGTCCGTGTCGCCCACGCCCAGCCGTCGCAGCCGCGTGATGGTCGCGGGCGAGGTGAAGACGCCGCACGCCCGCCAGCGCCACTCCGGGGCACGCTCGAGGACGACGACGTCGTGGCCGCGGCGAGCCAGCCCGATCGCCGTTGCGGCCCCGGCCGGGCCGCCGCCGACGACGAGGACGTCATGACGCTCCATGGAGGGGCAGGGTAGTCGCTCGGCGGGCCTGGATCGCGGGTCAACGCGCCGCGATCGCGACGCGGTGCCCGGCGAACCCGCCGAACTCGGCGACGGGAGCCAGCCCCGCGACGGCCACCAGCGCGCGCAGCTCCGTCCGGCTGTACGCGCGGCGGACCGACAGGGGGCCGTCGTGCCGGGTGTAGCGCGACGTGGCGATCGCATGGACGAGGAGCCAGCCGCCGAGCCAGAAGAGCCGGCCGCGGACGAGGTCGTTGACGACGACCCCGCGCCGAGCGACCCGCCGCAGCTCGCGCAGGAACGCGACCGTCTCGTCCGGCTCCAGGTGGTGGAGGACCAGCGAGGCGTGGGCGATGTCGAACGCGCCGTCGGGGTAGGGGAGGCCACGACCGTCGGCGATCGCGAGCTCCAGGCCGCTCGTCCGCTCGAGCGCGGGCCGAGCTCGGCGGGCCGCCGCCAGGACCTCGTCGCGACTGTCCGTGGCGGTGACGACCAGCCGGCGACCGGCGGCGCGCGCCCGGGCGAGGAGCGTCATCGGGATGTCGGCGCCGCCGGTTCCGACGTCGAGCAGGGTCGCGCCGCCGCCGAGCGCGGCGATCGCCCGCTCGGACAGCCGCGTGCCACCGGTCAGGCGGTTGATCCGGGCGAGGTCGCGGAGATTGGCGGCAAGGGTGGCCGGATCGTCGAGCGGGCCATCGAGCAGCTCGGCGACCCCCGTCAGGCGCTTCATCCGGGGCAGCCTACCCGCTCGCGGTCGCAGCGAACCGGGCCGGAGCGTCGACTAGAGTTCGGCGATGATCGTCGTCGCCGGCGAGAACCTCGTCGACCTCCTCGTCGACCCGTCCGGCTCGGTCACGGCCGCCCTCGGGGGCGGCCCGTTCAACGTCGCCCGGGCACTCGGTCGCCTCGGCCGCCCGGTCGCCTACGTCGGCCGGATCTCGACCGACGTGTTCGGGCGGCTGATCCGGGAGCGGCTCGTCGCCGACGGCGTCGACCTGGGCCGAGCGACGTCGACCGACGATCCGACACTGCTCGCCGTCGCGGAGATCGACGCCGGGGGCGGCGCGACCTACCGGTTCCACACCGCCGGAACTGCCGCCGCGGGTTGTTCGCCCGCCGACGTCGCCAGCGGTCTACCCGACGACGCCGTCGCCCTCCATGTCGGGACCCTCGGGCTCGTCCTCGAGCCGATGGCGGTGGCCATCGAGGCACTTGTCGGAGCTGCGCCGCCGGAGGCCCTGGTCATGGCCGACCCGAATTGCCGCCCGGCCGCGATCCGCGACCCAGACGCCTACCGAGCCCGGCTCGCTCGAATCCTCGCCCGGGTCGACGTCGCGAAGGTCAGCGTCGACGACCTCGCCTGGCTCGATCCGGGTCGGGAGCCCATCGCCGCCGCGCGTGCGCTCCTCGCGGGCGGTCCCCGAGTGGTCCTCTTGACCGATGGAGCCGGCCCCGTCCGGATCGTGAGCGGCGACGACGTCGTCGAGGTCGCCGTGCCGGACGTCACGGTCGTCGACACCGTCGGCGCCGGCGACGCGTTCGGGGCCGGGTTCCTCGCGGCCTGGACGGCAGGAGGGCACGGACGGGCGGATCTTGGCGATCGTGATGCCGTCATCGAGGCGACGCGGTTCGCCGTCGAGGTCGGCGCGCGGACGGTCGGTCGGGCGGGCGCCGAGCCACCGACCCTCGCCGAGATGCGCACGGAGCCCGTCTGAGCGTTCGTCCGTGGGCTGCTACCCTCGGGCGCGTGCCCGGATCGATGGCCGCCCTCGCCGCCCGACCTCCCGCCGCCCGGGTCCGGCGCGCCACCCGTCTCGGCCTCGTTGCGGGCGCCGTCCTGATCGCCCTCGCCGCGACCGCCGGGCCTGCCGCCGCGGTCTCGGGCGTCGCGTGGCCGACCCAGAGCCTCGGCGACCGCGGCAGCGACGTCCTGACGATCCAGTACCTGCTCCGCGCGAAGCTCGGCAGCGGCGCCACGGCGATGACCGCCGCCGGGGCCGCGGCGGCCGTCGCCGGCACGCCTGCACCACCCCCGGCCGACGGCCAGTTCCGCTCGACCACCGACACGGCTGTCCGCGCCTTCCAGTCCGCGAACGGCCTCGCCCCGAATGGGGTCGTCGCCTGGTCGACCTGGGGCAGGCTGATCCAGCGGCTCGCCCGCGGTTCCAGCGGCGACGCCGTCCGAGCGCTCCAAACTGAGCTGGTCGAGAAGGTTCGGGCTCCGATCCCGGTCAGCGGCTCGTTCGGGGCGGCGACGGAGGCGGCCGTGATCGCCTTCCAACGCCACATGGGCCTTGCCCGGACCGGGATCGTCGACACCGCGACGTGGCGGGCGCTCGCCTGGCACTACGAGGCGCCGCGATTCAGCGTCACGAGCCTGTGCGACTACTCGGTCGGCAACGGACCGGCGAACTGGGGAACGGCCGAGGCGACCGCCGCCCTCGAGGCCGTCGGGCGGACGATCTCGTCCCTCGGTTACGGGCGGATCGCCGTCGGCGACGTCTCGTTCGAGCACGGCGGCAGGATCCCGCGGCCACGTCACGCATCAGCGCGGCCTCGACGTCGACGTCCGGCCGCTTCGCAAGGCCAACGACCAGTGCTCGGTGGCCGGGACGACGTGGCGCTCGACGGCCTACGACCGGGCCGCGACGCGGGCGATGATCCAGCGCTTCCGCGCGTACGCGGTCGGCCACATCAAGACGATCTTCTTCAACGACCCGGTCCTGATCGGCGAGGGCCTGACGACGTACAACGCCGGCCACGACGACCACGTCCACGTCCGCTTCTGCGAGGCGACCCACCCGCTCACGACGTACGACTGCTGAGCGCCGGCGCGGCGCGCACGCCCGCGCGCACGCCCACGACCGCGCGATCGAGCGGTCCCCGCGAGACCGGATGCCATAATGACCGACATGGCGACCCGAACCCCGGCTGACCGGCCGGTCGAGCCCGCGTCGACGAACGGCTCCGGCGCGGTGACGCGCATCGAGCAGGCTCCCAACAGCTGGGGACTCGGCGACGGGGCGGCGATCCCGTGGGAGTACGCGCCGGCGCCCGAATCGCGCGATGTGGTCACGCTCCAGGAGCGCTACGGCCTGTTCATCAACGGCCGCGAGGTCCAGGCCAGCGACGGCGGGACGTTCACCTCGGTCAACCCGGCCACCGAGGAGCCGCTGGCGCTCGTCGCCAAGGCGACCGAGAAGGACATCGACCGGGCCGTCCGCGCGGCGCGGACCGCCCAGACGCGGCGCTGGGGGACCCTGTCCGGCAAGGAGCGCGCGAAGTACCTGTTCCGGATCGCCCGGATCCTCCAGGAGCGGTCGCGCGAGTTCGCCGTCCTCGAGTCGATGGACTCCGGCAAGCCGATCAAGGAGTCGCGCGACGTGGACGTGCCGCTCGCGGCGGCCCACTTCTGGTACTACGCCGGCTGGGCCGACAAGCTCGAGTACGCGTTCCCGGGCCGGGTCGCGAAGCCGCTCGGCGTCGCCGCCCAGATCATCCCGTGGAACTTCCCGCTGCTCATGCTCGCCTGGAAGATCGCGCCGGCGCTCGCCGCCGGCAACACGGTCGTCCTCAAGCCCGCCTCGACGACGCCGCTCAGTGCCCTGCTCTTCGCCGACGTCTGCCGCCAGGCCGACCTGCCGCCCGGCGTCGTCAACATCGTCCCGGGTCCGGGCATCATGGGGATGGCCCTCGTCAAGCATCCGGGGGTCGACAAGGTCGCCTTCACCGGCTCGACCGAGATCGGCCGCCAGATCTTCAAAGGTGTGGCCGGCACCGACAAGGGCCTGACCCTCGAGCTCGGCGGCAAGGCGGCCAACATCGTGTTCGACGACGCGCCGCTCGACCAGGCCGTCGAAGGGCATCGTCAACGGGATCTACTTCAACCAGGGCGAGGTCTGCTGCGCCGGATCGCGGCTGCTGGCCCAGGAGTCGATCGTCGAGCCGCTGATCGAGAAGCTCAAGGACCGTCTGACGACGCTCCGGGTCGGCGACCCGCTCGACAAGAACACCGACATCGGCGCGATCAACTCGCGGGCCCAGCTCGAGAAGATCACCGAGCTCGTCGCCGCCGGCCGGGCCGAGGGCGCCGACATGTACCAGCCCGCCTGCGACCTGCCGGAGCGCGGCTACTTCTTCCGCCCGACCCTGTTCACGAACGTCGCCCAGTCGCATCGGATCGCGCGGGAGGAGATCTTCGGGCCGGTCCTGTCGGTGCTGACGTTCCGGACGCCCGAGGAGGCGGTCGAGAAGGCGAACAACACGCCATACGGCTTGTCGGCCGGGGTCTGGACCGACAAGGGCTCGCGGATCCTGCACATGGTCAAGCGCATGAAGGCCGGTGTCGTGTGGGCGAACACGTTCAACCGGTTCGACCCGACGTCGCCGTTCGGCGGCTACAAGGAGTCGGGCTTCGGGCGCGAGGGCGGGATGCATGGGCTCCACGCGTACGTCCGGCTCGAGGACCGCTGACGTGGCGTCCCGAGCCTCGGCGCGCCGCCCGGGCACGCGGCCCCGATTCCCACCGTTTACCAACCCGGGTAGTCGTACGGCCGCGATCGTGGCTGCCAGCGAGTCACTTGGGCCGATTGGTAGCCCTCGACGGCTAATCGTCCGGTCGGGACACGTCGAATCCGCGCCGTGTACTACTCCCGTTGGTATCTGGCATGGCTGACAGCCGGATCGACGTCCGCAAGACCTACAAGCTCTACATCGGCGGCGCGTTCCCGCGGTCGGAGAGCGGTCGCTCCTATGTCGTGCGGGCCTCCAATGGCGACCCGCTGGCGAACGCCTGCCGGGCGTCGCGCAAGGATCTCCGCGAGGCCGTCCGCGCGGCGCGCAAGGCGTTCCAGCCGTGGGCCGACAAGACGGCGATGAACCGCGGCCAGGTGCTGTACCGCGTCGCCGAGCTGATGGAGGGCCGGCGCGACCAGTTCGTCGCCGAGGTCGCGGCGGCCGAGGGGCTCCGCGAGGCCAAGGCGCGCGAGGCCGTCGACCGGGCGATCGATCGCTGGGTCTGGTATGCCGGCTGGGCCGACAAGATCGCCCAGGTCCTCGGCTCGTCGAACCCGGTCGCCGCGCCGTACTTCAACTTCACGATCCCGGAGCCGACCGGCGTCGTCGGGATCGTCGCTCCCGAGACGTCGTCCCTGTTGGGCCTCGTGTCGCGCGTGGCGCCTGCCCTCGTCGCGGGCAATGCCGTGGTGATCCTGACATCCGAGACGCGGCCGCTCCCCGCGATCACCATGACCGAGGTCCTGGCCACGTCCGACGTGCCGGGTGGGGTCGTCAACGTCCTGACCGGGTTCAAGAAGGAGCTCGTGCCGGTGCTGGCGGGTCACGTCGACGTCGACACGATCGACGTCTGGGGTGTGCCCGTCGACCTTCGGACGGAGACCGAGCTGATTGCGGCAGACAACATCAAGCGGATCGCCCGCCGTCCCGCCGGCATCGCGGACGCGAAGTTCGACTGGCTCGACGATCGCGCGACCGAGCGACCCGAGTGGATCGCGGCCTACCTCGAGATGAAGACCGTCTGGCACCCGATCGGGGTCTAGGCGCTCCCGGATCTCTGAGCCCGAGAGAGATTCCCACGGTGGCGATCGGGGCGTGGGAGTTCGGGCGGCGCGACCTTCGCCGCTGACGGTCCGCACTGAACGGGGCGGCGCGCCACCGCTCGCCGCCCGTACGATCCACGCGTGGATCCTCTCGTCTTCCTGCTGGTCGCGGGCGCGGCCGTCCTCCACGTCACCTGGAACGTCCTGCTCAAGACCGCCGGGGATCCGCTCCGGGCGGCCGCGGTCGGGATGGCCACCGCTGCCGCGGTCATCTGTCCGCTCGCCCTCGTCATCTGGCTCGCGACAGGCCAACCGACCGTGCCGGCCGAAACCCTCGTTCTGTCGGTGGTCTCGGGCGCCCTCGAGGCGCTCTACTTCGCGTTCCTCGCAGCCGCCTACCGGCGCGGCGACCTGTCGCTCGTCTACCCGCTGGCCCGCGGCACGGCCCCGCTCCTCGCCGTCGCGATCGGCGTGTTCCTCCTCCACGAGCGCCTCGGCATCCTCGGGTTCATGGGCGTGGCCGCCTTGCTGATCGGCCTCCTCTCCCTCCAGCGGCCGTGGCAATACCTCACGGCGGCCGGCCGGGCCAGCGGCGGCGCGGCCGGCTTCGCGCTCCTCACCGGGATCACGATCGCCTCCTACTCGGCGGTCGATCGGGTCGCCGTCCGCGGAACGACGCCGTGGATCTATGCCGGCCTGATCTGGCTGAGCGGGACGATCTTCCTCGTGGCCTACGCCTGGGTGTACGCGCGCCGGCGAGCCGCCGACGCGGCTGTGGCTGACCCTGTCGCGGGGTCGAGCGTCGTCGGGCCCGAGGCCCTTCTCGATGCCGCTCCCGCAGCGTTCTCGGCGCGTCGGGCGGGGATCGGCGGGCTGATCACCCTCGCGGCGTACCTCCTGATCCTCGGAGCCCTCTCGGTCGCGCCGCTGACCGCGGTGACGCCGCTGCGCGAGTCGGCGATCGTGCTCGCATCGGGCTGGGGCGCGTTCCGGCTGCGGGAGGCGGCCGACCGGGCGGACGCCCTCCAGCGGATCGGGTCGGCCGTGCTCGTCCTCGTCGGCGCCCTGCTCCTCGCGATCGACTGACCGCGATGGCGGCGATCGACGTCATCGATCCCGAGCGGCTTCGTGCCCGCCTGCGGGCCATGGAGCCGGCCACCGCGGCTCGGCCCGACGAGATCCAGGTCGTCCGCGCCCCGGGCCGGGTCAACCTGATCGGCGAGCACACCGACTACAACGACGGCTTCGTCCTGCCGGCCGCCATCGGCCTCGAGATTCGGATGGCGATCCTGCCGACCCACGACCGGCGCGTCGTGATCACGCTCGACGACACCGGCGAGACGGCGGCGTTCGACCTCGACGCGATCGGACCGCCGACCCGCACCTGGATCGACTATCTGGCCGGGACGGCGTGGGCGCTCGGCGAGGCGGGACGCCCGCTGCGCGGGTTCCGTGGCCTGCTCGCCAGCAACCTGCCGCGGGGAGCTGGACTGTCGTCATCCGCGGCGATCGAGATGGTGGCCGCCCTGGCGATGCTCGGTGCTGCGGACGCCGGGCCACCGGAGCCGCGCGCGGTCGCCGGCCGGCGGGCCGAGAACGGCTACGTCGGTGTCCAGTCTGGCGTGATGGACCAGTTCGCCTCCGCCGCCGGCGTTGCGGACCACGCGATCCTGCTCGACTGCCGGTCGCTCGAGTGGCGACCGGTGCCACTGCCGCTCCACGACCACGTCCTGGTGGTGTGCCACAGCGGGTCGTCGCGCAGGCTCGAGACCTCGGCGTACAACGAGCGGCGGGGCGACTGTGAGCGGGCGGTCGCGGCGCTCGCGAATCTCGAGCCGTCGGTGCGGGCCTTGCGCGACGTGGACGCGGCGCTGCTCGACCGCGCGGCTACGGTGCTGGATCCTGTGGCCGGGCGGCGAGCGCGACACGTGGTGGATGAGAACGCTCGCGTCCTCGCAACCGAGCGGGCGCTGGCGGCTGGCGACCTTGCCGAGGTCGGCCGGCTGTTCGCGGCGAGCCATTCCTCCCTGCGCGACCTGGTCGAGGTGACCTCGCCCGAGCTCGACGCGCTGGTCGAGATCGCCACGGGCGTCGACGGTGTCGTTGCTTCGCGACTGACCGGCGCCGGCTTCGGCGGTTCGACGGTCAACCTCGTCCACCGAGATGCTGTGGCGGCTCTCCGGGTGGCGGTGGGCGAGCGCGACTACCGCCCCAGGACGGGCCTGGAACCGACGATCTTCGAGGTAGACGTGGTCGACGGGGCGAGCTACATCGCCTGATTGGGTGAGATCACACTCTGGGACCACAGGGTGTGTTAATGTCACACGGTGCCACGAGCCGCCGCGATCTATGCCCGAATCTCGCATGACCCCGAGGGCGACCAGCTCGGGCGTGAAGCGCCAGATCGCCGACTGCCAGGTGTTCGCCGCCGGGCGAGGCTGGCCGGTCGCGGAGGTGTACGTCGACGACGACCGGAGCGCCTACTCCGGCAAGCCGCGCCCTGAGTACCGCCGGATGCTGGCCGACATCGCCGATGGCGCGATCGATGCCGTCGTCGTCTGGCACCTCGACCGGCTCCACCGTCAGCCGCGCGAGCTGGAGGAGTTCTTCGAGGTCTGCGACGCCGCCGGAATGCGCTCGATGGCCTCGATCTCGGGCGACATCGACCTCTCGACCCACGACGGCCGGTTCCTCGCGCGTATCCTCGGAGCCGTGGCCCGCAAGGAGAGCGACGACAAGAGCCGGCGCATCGCCCGCAAGCACCTCGAGATGGCCCAGGCCGGCAAATCCACCGGCGGCGGCACCCGCCCGTTCGGGTACCGCTCCGACCGACTGACCGTCGAACCGACCGAGGCGGCCGCGATCCGCGAGGCTGCCGCGCGCATTCGCGCTGGCGACAGCCTCCGCGGACTCGCGTCCGACTGGAACGCCCGCGGCCTGCGGACCGTCACCGGCCGCGACTGGTCGGCCCAGGTCCTGCGCCGGATGCTGACGAGTGCCCGCCTCTCCGGTCAGCGCTCCCTCCATGGCGAGATCGTTGCTGGCGCCGAGTGGGAGCCGATCCTGACCGCCGAGGACACCGCCCAGCTCCGGGCGATCCTCGACAACCCCGACCGGCTGACCCGGCGGACGGTTCGGCGCTACCTCCTGTCGGGCGGCCTCCTGAAGTGCGGCCTGTGCGGCTCGACCCTCGTCGCCCGCCCACGAGCCGGGGGCGACCGCCGCTACGTCTGCGCCAAGGGACCGTCGCTGCCCGGCTGCGGCCGGATCGCGATCATGGCCGACCAGCTCGAGCAGCTCGTCACCGAGGCCGCGCTGTACCGGCTCGACACGCCAGAGCTCGCCGCCGCCCTCAGTGGCGCCCAGGCCCAGGACGCCGAGACCGACGCCGCTCAGTCCGGCCTGGAGAGCGACAAGTCCCAGCTGACCGAACTCGCCACCGCGTACGGCGAGCAGCAGATCACGTTCCCGGAGTACCTCGCCGCGCGCAAGCCGATCGAGGCCCGGATCGAGGCCGGTCAGCGCAAGCTCGGCCGTCTGACCCGGACGACCGCGATCGCCGAGCATGTCGGCAACAGCGCCGCCCTGCGGACCACCTGGGCGAGCCTGACGCTCAACCGTCAGCGCTCGATCGTCGCCGCCCTGCTCGATCGCTTGGTCATCGGCTCCGCGGTCCCGGGCCGGACGACCTTCGACGATCGCCGGGTGGCGCCCGTCTGGCGCTTCTGACCGAGCAACACGACGATCTCACCGACCGACGCTCGGTCGGTCACCTTCCCAGGCATCCGTTGCTCGCGGCAGGTCCGTTCCGCCCAGTCCTGCGCGACTTCTCGCGGATCCCTGGCGCTCATCCCCACGTCGCCCAGATCGCAGGAGGGCCATCCCATGCCTCCTCGTCGCGCGAGCGCCAGACGTGCTCCGGCGGAGCGCCCATGAACGTCTCGGCCCAGCCGAGCACGTCATCTGCCGTCTCGCCGTCGATCGGCACGCGCCGCGGCTGGTAACCCTCGGCGACCTCATACCGGTGGAGACCGGACGGCTGGCCTCCGGACGCCAGGTCCTTGCCGACGTACTTCGCGAGGTAGCGCGCTGCCAGGCGAGCCTCGCCGAGCGACCCCGAGCCCACCGGCAGATCGCCCAGGAGCTTGATGTGGCGTGAAGCCGCGGCCCCACGCCTGATCGATGACGCTCTTGGTGATCCAGCGGCCAACTGCGAAGTGCGCGTGCAGCCCATGACCGCCCGGGTGCCACTCCGGCGCCCACACGTACGGGAGCGGCTCGCCGATCGCGCCGCGCAGCCGCCGGAAGAAGTCAGCTAGGTCACGGCGCAGCACCTTCGGCTCATGGTTTCCGGCCCCGGCATACGTCAGCGTCCCGAGCCGGTTCAGGCGATTGGCGGCGCAGTACCGTCGGACCTGCCGCCGCGCTCGCCGAGCTGCGTCTGCGGCATTGCGCTCCGGGTCGCCCGCAGGGGAGTCGCCGCCGCTGGGCTCGCTCGCTGAGGACCGGAACGACCCGCCGCCCTCTGCGGCTTCGGGATAGAGAGCGAAGCTCCATCGGGCCGCCTTTCGCCTTACGAGTTTCGTCCCATATTCAAGTGAAGAACGTTCCTCGCGCCGCCGCTCTCTTACCTCTCTCTGTTGCCCACCTCGTCCCTGCATGGGCAGACGCTATTCGGACGCGCGTTCGAGAAACAGTCTTGTTTTCTGACGTCAGGCCCCAAAATCACGCGTGCGCGCTTCCATTCATGTACCTATATCTACCTAGGTAGTAGTTAGCAACTAGGTGTAGTAACAGAACTAGTAGTAGTAGTAGTAGTAGTGGTAGTAGCTACACTCCGCGCGCGTACTCCGCGCGCGCACGCGCGCGAGGCTCCCTAGCGCTAGGCCAGAATTTCCACGCCTGTCACGGCAATTCGCCTGCGATACTGGCACGCATGAGAGACGTTGCCTGGATCTTGGCCGGCGTCGGCGCGGTCCTCGTCACCATCGTCCTTATCGCGAGACTTCTTCAACTCGTGGTAATTGGCGACCCGCCGCCCGATTTGCCCTGAGTCCGACACCGTCGCGGATCATAGACGCCGACCTGTCGGGTGACATTCCCGCACGCCGTGCGATCAGGGCGGCATGTACCGTCCGACGTTGAGCCAAACCCAAGGTCAGACCGTGCAAGGGAGAGCATCGTGAGTCGTGCGTATCCGAAGCTCGTGCTGGGGCTTCTGTACGGAATGGAACAGCGGTCCGGCGACGAGGTCGACAGCGATCAGGTGCTTCATTGGATGACCTGGATCGCTGAGGCGATCGGCGACCTCGATCAGGCCGAGAGATCGACCTTGGTCTCGACCGCGCGCGATCTAGCCGACGAGGCCGAGAGCCTCCGAGATAAGGCGCGGGCCGATGCCTATCGCCGGATCGCTGATGCCGAGGATGCGGCTTAACGCCAGCCTCATTGGCTCCCGCCGGACGCTCACCCGACCGGGTGTCATTGGCGGACACTAAGCGACGGCGGCGCGCTGTACCTTTGGACCGCTATGCAGGAGTCGCGCGAGGCCGGGAAACCAGCATCCCTCGTGAGCGAGGCCTTGGTGGTTTGGACGGGCTGGAGGGACCTTGCCTGGCCCTCCCGAGACGAGGATCGGGTCGTCCGCCAGTTTGGACGTGCGGAGGCCGAGCTCCTGATGCCCCAGGTGCGAGCTTGGGCGGACGACTTCTACGCCTCGGACGCGCACATCCACGCACCAACGCTGGTTGAGATGGGCGACCGGGCCGAGGCGGAATTCCGGCTGCGTCATCCCGAGGCATCCGATGAGGCGGTGCGTGCCCTCGCGTGGTGCTACACGTTCGACTTCAAGTGACATTCCCGCACACTGAGTGATGACGACGTCTCGTGCTCCGCTTACCCTGCGGAAGTGAGAGATCCCGAAGTCTCCACCCACGACTCTCCCGCCTGGCGCGACCGCGCCGACTACATCCTCCAGGCCGACCTGTCGGACCACGGCATGCCCGGCATGTTCGAGCAGCTTTGGGCGCGGAACTTGGGCGACGGCCGTTTCGAACTGTGTTGCCTGCCGTTCTTTGTCTACGGATATGCCCTCGGTGATGTAGCCATCCTCCAGTCCGGTGCCGGTCGATTCCCGGAGGTCCTCGGGCCGGTCGTCAGCAGATCAGGCCGCAGTCTCCTCCGGATCGCGCTCTCAGCCGGTGCCGAGCAGCACGAGGACGTCCACGCTGTCGTCGTTGCCTCAGGGCTTCCCCACGAATGGCGCGGCGGAGGTCTCGTCGCGATTGACATCGAGGGCGCGATTCCCGACGTCATCATGCAAATGATCGACAGGCTGACGGCCATCAAGCAAGCCGAGTGGGAGTGGGGCAGCGCGCCTACCGACGGGTGACATTCCCGAACGCTCTGGGACCCCGACGCGTTCTCCCGCGGTATCGTCCGAACATAAGGCCAGACCACGACCACAAGCTCATGGCGGTCGCGAGGCGCTGCGCTTCTTCGGTGGGCTCCTCGGTGCAGGGGCTGGGCTGGTCCGGGTCTGATGGCTGGGTGCCGCCCGGGGGCTCGTCACCGTGTGAGCCTTCAATCTCTGCGCGCGACGACGCCTGAGGGTGGGGTCTGAGTGCGCCGCGTCGCACTCAGCCCACTAGCCTGGCTCGGCGTGACACGCCTTGATCGCATCGACACCGCGCACCTGGCCAAACCCGCCTGCAAGGAGATACCGCTTCCCGGTTGTGGCGAGTACGTCGCCATCTGGACCCACAACCTCGATTTCCTGACCCCCAGCGGCGTAACGACCGCTGTAACCAGCTTGCCACGCAACAGGCACGACCGACGCAGGCTCCGGCCCATCATGCCGCAGGGCAGTGCCGTAATTCGGGTCAACAACCAACAATCCGGCCACGGGAGCCGGCTGGCAAGGCCCGTCGTGCGTCAAGAGCTGAACGGGGTGCTGACTTGAACTATTGGGCGCCGAGCCGACACATCCGGCCAAGAACAGCACGGCAACCAAGACCTTCTTCATCCCACCACGTTATTACGGGGACAACCTGTCGATCGTCCGGGCCTTCAGACCGACGCCTTCAGGTGACATTCCCGAACGCTGAGTGACCTGATTGGGCTGTACCCTCGCCGAACAGCGAGGTCATTCCGACCTGACGACGTTGCAACCCCAGGGGTCTGTGCCGGGCAATGAACATCGACGGCCCCGTGATCGTAGGGTTCGCCTTCGTCGCGATTGGCCTGGGCTTGGGCACGGCCGCTCGACTAGGGGTATGGCGAGGGCTTGAAGCGAACTACCGCAACCGGTCGCTGCCGGCCGCCTACCGAAACTCGACATTCGCATTCATCCCCGCGGCGCTGGCATTCGGATCAGGCCTTCTTGCGAGACTAGTTGACCTACCGCCATCGCTGCGGGGCGTGACGCTTCTCCTCTACGCCCTCTTCCCAGCGTGGCTCCTGGTCGCCTTCCTCATCGCCAATCGACCGCCGCGAGTCTTCAAACCGAAGTGGCTTTAAGAAGAGGAGCTCACCTCGCCGATCGGGCAGGACCGCGACTGGTTCGATGGCGTCGTCGCTATCGGGACCGTCGGTGTTGGGCTGTTCACGCTCGTCGCAACGATTCTCCTCATCGTCAAACCGGGCTAATGCCCGCACTGCGACCCCATTCGTTGTCGGTCGCTGCGGCGGGTGACATTGCCGAACGCTGTGGGACCTTGGGGTCGCGTATCGTGCTCGAGTGACGACTTCCAAGCCGGGTGACGATGTTACCCGCGCGGGCGATACGACCACGGACTCCCGCCACCTCAATCAGCGGCGAGTGTCACGCTGGCAGCAGCTCCTGGACCGGCTCAAAGACGAGGATTCGTGGGTCGCTCGCGAGCTACTCCCCGTCGCGGTCCTGGCCCGCGAAGATCCCCGCCTCGGTCGGCTGTTTCCCTTCCGGAGCCTCTGGTTCCTTAGTTTCAGCCGCTGCTCCGACTGGCCTTACACCAACGACTGTCCGGCGATCGGCGCGGACCGCGACGGTACCTACGACGTGACCGCTTATCCGTATCCGCTACCGACCCGGGAAAGCCCAAAGCCGCTCGTCGGACACGCTGCCGACGCAACCGAGGCCGTCCGCATCGCATCAGCCGCGCTCACGCCTCCGAGGCCGGGCATATGGATCGGGACGGCTGATAGGCTCGATGACGGATCGCCCACCGCCTCCGCCCACGCCTCTATGTCAGGTGACATTCCCGAACGCTGAGTGATCTCGAGGTCCCCTCGCCGAACCTCCGTCTGCGTCAGCGTTTTCACCTATTGCGCGAGTGCAGTGAGCTCACCACGCTTGGCGGGTGCCGGTCCTTCGCCCCATCGTCCCGCTCGTCCTCGCTGCCCTTGTCGCTGCGTGCGCGCCGTTCCGCAGCACCATCTCCACCGGACCCGATGGACTGCGGACGTTCACTCCCCAGACAGAGGTCAACGGAAATCCAATCCTGTGTAACGCAAGTGCGGCAATCGATCCGGTTGTCGGGACGCTGCGCGGCCGCGTCGGAGCGCAGGAACCCGTCTGGATCGTGACGGCCGACGACCGCGCACTCTCGATCGTGTGGCCCGCCGGGTTCATGGCCAAATTCGAACCAGCTGCCGCCTTGTACAACGATCGTGGCGAGCGCGTCGCGGTCGAAGGCGACGAAGTTATCCTCGTGCAAGTAAGCCGGGCGAGCCACGCCGGTTCTTACGCAGACCCGTTCGTCGCGTCCGGGATCGTCTACAACGGCTGTTACCACTTCGCGCCGTAGCGTCGGACAGACTCTCCTTCTGGTGACATTCGCGAACACTGAGTGACGCCGACGTGCTCTCGCGCCTCTCAGCTACTCATCCCACGTCTCCGCCGCCACGGTCAGGGACAGACGGTTTCGAACACGGCCGGTGGCGGGCACGTTGCCCGCTGGATCGGCAAGCCGCTGCTGCCGTCGATGACCGTGCGAACGCCGACCGCGTCCTGCAGCGTCGCGACCGACTCGTAGGGCGTGCCGGCGCCCGTTCCAGGCCCGAGTTGGACGGAGAAGGCGCTGACCGTGGTGGTGACCGTTGCCGATGTCTCCGTCAGGTTCGTGACCCGCACGGTCGCGCCGGGGCCCGAGACCGTTCCGAGCAGGAGCGTTCGGTCATCGACGACGCGGTAATAGAGGATCGCGCTCGCCCGATCGAGGAGGCGCACGGCACCAACCGCGAGCATGAGCGCGATCGCCACGGCGACCAAGCACCGCCAGAGTCTCGGGAGCCTCATCGTCACCCCTTCAGGAGGCGACTCTACAGGCGCAAACGCATCCCGCCGTTTCACCCCGAGCGGCACTGCCGACTCGCTGACTCACGACGGGTCTCGTACATTTGGGCCAATGCTTGAGTCGCGCGTGTTGGTCGACCTGTTCGCCACTGAGCCGCACCGACGCCGCAACCCCCTCCTCGACGAGTGGGTCCTCGTGTCGGCGGGGCGGACGGAGCGGCCGTGGCAGGGTCATCGCGAGCGGCCGCCGGACGACGTCCAGCCCGCACCCTACGACCCCACCTGCTACCTCTGTCCCGGGAACCGCCGGGCGAACGGCGAGATCAACCCCGACTACGACGCCACGTTCGTCTTCACCAACGACTTCGCCGCGCTCCGGCCGGACGCCCAGCCCCGGACGTTCGAGTCGGGCTTGCTTCGCGCGGAGGTCGAGCCGGGCACCTGCCGGGTCATCTGCTTCGCCCGCCGCCACGACCTGCGCCTCGCCGCCATGGACCAGCCGGACGTGCGGCAGGTCGTCGACCTGTGGGCCGACCAGACCGCCGAGCTCGGCGAGCACTACCAATGGGTCCAGGTGTTCGAGAACCGCGGCGATGCGATGGGTGCATCGAATCCCCATCCTCATGGCCAGATCTGGGCCAGCGCCGCACTGCCCCGCGACGCCGAGCGCGAGGATCAGTCGCAGCGCGCCCACCTCGGCCGCCACGGCCGGTCGCTGCTCCTCGAGTACGTCGACCAGGAGACGGGCGGCGATCGCGTGGTCGTCGAGAACGACGACTGGCTGGCGGTCGTCCCGTTCTGGGCGTCGTGGCCGTACGAGACGCTCCTGATCGCCCGCGAGCCGACGCGCAACCTGCCCGACGTCACCGGGCCCCGCCGCGACCGCCTGGCGGCGATCCTCATCGACCTCCTCGGCGCCTACGACCGCCTGTTCGGCGTCGCGTTCCCGTACTCGATGGGCTGGCACCAGGCGCCGTTCCGCGGCACCGACGAGCCGCACTGGCAGCTCCACGCCCACTTCTACCCGCCGCTCCTCGACGCCGACAGGCGCAAGTTCATGGTCGGCTACGAGCTGCTCGCAGAGACCCAGCGCGACCTGACGGCCGAAGAGGCCGCCGAACGGCTGCGGGCGGCGCTGGGCGCCGGACGATGAGCCGGCTCGTCGTCCTCTCCCATCTGCTCCGGCCGGACGCGCCGGTCTGGCCGGGCAACCCGTCCGCGGCGGCCGTCGAGCTCGTCGACTCGATCGAGCGCGGCGACGTCGACAACGCGGCGTCACTGGCGCTGTTCGCGCACTCCGGCACGCACGTCGACGCGCCGTGGCACTTCAACCCCGACGGCCGCGCCGCGTGGCAGCTCCCGATCACGGCGTTCGCGTTCGAGGTGCCGTGCCTCATCGACGTACCGGCAGGGCAGGGGACCGGGATCCAGCGGTCCGACCTGGAACGCCACGCGGCCGCGATCGCGGACGCGGACCTCGTGATGATCCGGACGGGCTGGTCCGCGCTACGGGCGACGGACCCGGAGCGGTACGCGGGTGACGGTCCGTTCCTCGAGGCGGATGCGGCGCGCTGGCTGATCGACGAGCACCCCAAGCTCCGGGCGATCGCGACCGACGCGATCTCGATCGGCTCGCCCCGACACCGCGACGTCGCAACCGACGCGCACCACGCCCTGACGGGCGTCGGCCGCACGGACGGCCGGTTCGTGCTGATCTACGAGGACGTCGGGCTCACGCCCGAGGCGGCCAATGCGATCCGGGTGCTCGCCTGGCCCTTGTTGGTCGAGGGCGCCGACGGCAGTCCGGTCACCTTCGTCGCCGAGCTGCCGGACAACTGACGCTCGGGCGCCGACTACGACCGCCCGGCGCCCGTCTGCGGCGTCGCGTCGCGGGCCGGGCTCGCCGGTTCGCGGCTGAAGAGCGGCCGCGTGCCGTACTTCGAGTTCACGAGCGCGATCCCGCCGATCACCAGGACCGTTCCGATCAGCGTGCTGAGCGACACGGCCTCCTGGAGCACCAGGGCACCCAGCGCGATCCCGACCACCGGCAGGAGGTACGCGACCATCGACGTCCGCGTCGCGCCCCAGTGCTGGAGGATCCGGAAGTAGAAGAGGTAGGCGAGGCTTGAGCCGAAGACGCCGAGCCAGACGACCGACAAGATCGCCTCCGGCACCGGCACGACGGCGAGGGGCTGCTCGTAGACGAACGCCAGCGTGCCCACGACGATGAGCCCGAACAACACCTGGAACAGGGCTGGGATCATCGGTCGGAGGCCGTGGACGTGGGCCTTGTTGTAGACGTTGCCGATCGCGTACGAGATCGTCGACCCGATCAGCGCGAGCTCCCCGACCGCGTTCGCGGAGCCGAGGTCGGTCACGTCGAGGCCGACCAGGGTCGCCACGCCGACGAACCCGACCAGCAGGCCCACGACCCGATTGATCGTGATCGTCTCGCCCTTCAGGAAGATCGCGGCGATGACGATGACGAACAGCGGAACCGCGCCGCTGATCACCGACGCCAGCGACGAGTCGATCGTCTGCTCGGCGAACGTGATCAGGCTGAACGGGATCGCGATGTTGATGATGCCCATGACGAACAGGTGGCCGTACATCCGCGGCTCTCGCGGAAGCGGCTCCCGGGCGATCGCGACGACGGCGGCGAGGACGAGCAGCCCGATCAGCAGCCGGAACGTGATCAACGTGAACGGCTGGAGACCGGCGTCGACGCCGATCTTGATGAACAGGTAGCTCGCTGCCCCAGAAGAACCCGAGCGCGAGGAAGATCAGCCAGTCGAGACGGGTGCCGCGGGTTGCCATGGAGCTCATGATCCTCGATTGCTTGGCCTAGCGCAATGGGCCAAATGACGTGGGTGCGGGCGCCGGCGGTCACCGATCAGAACCCCTGGACCGGCGCCGCCGTTGCAGGACGGCGGCACCGGTTCGCCCGATCGTCGCACCGGATCCTGTCGGATCGCGGCATGATTGCCGCCGAAGGGGCCGACCTGATCCGCCCGGCGATCCGGCGGCAGGACGGCACAAGTCATTCGAGGAGGCTGGATGCGGCTCTGGGGCGGACGGTTCGCCGACGAGAACGACGAGCTCGTCGCGGCCTTCGGGCGCTCGATCGACGTCGACGCGGCGATGGCCCTCGACGACCTCGACGGCTCGGTCGCCCACGTCCGCGGGCTCGGCCGGGCGGGGATCCTCACCGCGGCCGAGGTCGACACCCTCGTCGACGGGCTTGGCCGGCCTGCGCCGCGACGTCGAGAACGGCGAGCTTCGCTGGGATCCGGCGCTCGAGGACGTCCACCTGAACATCGAGGCCGCGCTGACCGAGCGGGTCGGGCCGATCGCCGGCAAGCTCCACACCGGCCGCTCCCGGAACGACCAGGTGGCGACGGATCTGCGGCTCTGGACGCGCCGGGCGATCGACCGGCTCGATCGCGCGCTCGTCGCGTTCGAGGACGCCCTCGTGGGCCTGGCCGAGCGCGACGGCGACGCGGTGATGCCCGGCACGACCCACACCCAGCCGGCCCAGCCGGTCCTCCTCGGCCACCACCTGCTCGCCTACGTCGAGATGGCCGAGCGCGACCGTGGCCGCCTCGCCGACGCCCGCCGCCGGCTGAACGTGAGCCCGCTCGGATCGGGTGCCCTGGCCGGCGCCGGCTACCCGCTCGACCGCGCGGCGACCGCCACCGAGCTCGGCTTCGACGGCGTCACGGCGAACTCGCTCGACGCCGTCGGGGACCGCGATTTCGTCGTCGAGACCCTCGCCGCCGTCGCGCTCGGGATGGTCCATCTCAGCCGGCTGGCCGAGGAGATCGTGTGGTGGTCGAACCCGCGGTTCGGGTTCGTCCGGGTCGCCGACGCGTACTCGACCGGCAGCTCGATGATGCCGAACAAGCGGAACCCCGACCCGGCCGAGCTGATCCGGGGCCGGACCGCGCGAGCGACGGCAGCGCTGGTCGCGCTGCTCGGGATCCTGAAGGGCCTCCCGCTCGGCTACCAGCGCGACCTCCAGGAAGACAAGCCGCCGCTGTTCGGCTCGGTTGGCCTGTACGAGGCGTCCCTCGCGATTGTTGCCGGTCTCATCGCCACGTTGACCGTCGATCGCGACCGGATGGCCGAGGCGGCGTCGGACGGCTACACGACGGCGACGACGCTTGCCGACGCCCTCGTTCGGCGCGGCGTCCCGTTCCGGACGGCCCATCACGTCGTCGGCGGGTTGGTCGCGCGGGCCGAGGCCGGCAGCATCCGGGTCCTCGCCGATGTCCCGCCGGCAGCGTTCGCCGAGATCCTCGCCGGCGCCGACGACGACATGGCGCGGCGACTCGCCACGGAGCCGGGCGCACCCGCCGCCCTGCTGGCGCAGGCCACGATCGCCGGCTCGCTCGCCGCCGCAGACGTGATCGGTGGAACGGCCCCGGCGCGCGTCCAGGCGGCGATCGCCGCGGCCCGTGCCCGCCTCAACGAGTCGTCCTCGGGCTAACCGCCACCACGAGCTCCCACTCCCGCTCTCACGTCCGAGCTCCGGGGGTCGCACCGTCGACGAGCTCGACCGGATCGCCGATGGCGACGCTGCCCGGTGCGAGGATCTTGGCCCAGACGCCGAACGGCAGGGACTCGGTCGTGGCGACATCGTCGCGATGGGTCTTCAGGAGCCGGAGGGTGTCGACGCTGCGCCGTCCGGTCTCGGGATCATGGCTGGTCACCGCGCAGCGACCCACGTTGCCGCGAACGGCGAGCGTGGCTTCGCCAACACGGACGTTCCGCCCGATCCAGCGCTCCTCGCCGTAGGCCGGAATCTCGTCGATCCCGAAGGTCATCCGAAATCGGCGGCGATCCAGCGCGAGCTCCAGCCCGCCAGCCGACGCGAGCTCGGCGAGCGCCGCGCTCGGAGAGGAGCGTGAGGCTGAGATCGTGATCGGTCGCCCGGCCCGGCTCGATCGCCGCCAGGCGAAGCCGTTGACCCGCCCACGCCGACAGCGCGTCGTCCCACGGTCCACTCACCGAGCGGGCCGGCCGGAGCTTGCCGTAGAACAGGGCCGTGATCGGGTCGCCGGGCTCGACGTGGCCTTCGGCCACCGTCCCGTCCGGAAACGCGAGACGGAGCCAGCCGGTTTCGACGACATGAGATGCCTGGATGGTGGCCAGCTCGCCCGCTCGGTTCCCGTTGAAGAGCCGGCCGTCCGCATCCAGGACGGCGAACCCGCGATCGCCGACGATCCCGGTCGCCTGGACGACGGCACGGTCGAGGAACACGAGCGCCATCGACTTGACGGGCGCGATCGCGATCCACGAGACCCGGCCGGTGTCGGTCATCGCCGTAGGATCGCCGATCCGCCACGCGACGTTCACGGGCGGCGGGCGACGGCGGTGCGAGCAGATAGACTGGCCACGATGGTCCCGGCACCGCCCGCTCCCGAGCCCGAGCGGGTCACGACGTCGAGCCCGACGCGGATCCGGCCGGTCTGATGGCTCGCATCAAGCTCATCTACATCGGTGGCGGCAGCACGCGCGCGCCCGGAACCGTTGCCTCGCTCATCGAGCGCGGTGCGGCGTTCAGCGGGTCCGAGGTCGTCCTCGTCGATCTCGATCCAGACCATCTCGCGGTCGTCGAGCGCCTCGCCAAGCGGATGGCGGCGGCTCGCGATCTCGACCTCACCATCCGGGCGACGACCGATCGCGAGGACGCCCTGCGCGACGCGGACATCGTGCTCGCCAGCTTCCGTCCGGGAGGCTTCGAGGCGCGCGTCCTCGACGAGACGATCCCGCTCCGGCACGGCGTGATCGGCCAGGAGACCCAGGGTCCCGGCGGCTTCTTCATGGCGCTCCGCTCGATCGCCGTGTTCCGGTCCCTGATGACGGACATCGAGCGGCTCGCTCCACGCGCCACGCTGATCAACTACACCAACCCCGTGAACATCGTGTCCGAGGCGATCACCCACCACAGTCCCATCCCGACGATCTCGCTGTGTGACGGGCCCCTCAACTTCCCGGCCGACATCGTCCGCTCCGCGGGCCTGGATCCAAGCCGTCTCGACGCCGTGCATGTCGGGCTCAATCACACGGGATGGACGGTCCGCCACCTGTACGAGGGGGTCGACGTGATGGATCGCATCCGCGACGCGGCCGAGCGCCGGGCCGCGACGCCGTCCGACGATCTGCGCGCGGACCGGATGCTGCGTCTCGCGGCGATGATGGGGTCCCTGCCGGCGGGCTATCTCGACTACTACTACTTCCAGCGTGAGACGCTGGCCGAGGCGCGTGCGAAGCCGACGACGCGGGCCCAGGACATCGTCGCCGCGACCCCGGACTACTGGCGTCACTACGAGGAGCAGTCTCGGGCTGACCAGCCCGCGCTCGACCCGGCCCGATCGCGCGGCGGGATCCTCGAGCTGGAGCTGGCGATCGACGTGATCGATGCCATCGTCAACGACCGCGGCACCGTCTGGCCGGTCAACGTTCCCAATCGCGGCAGCCCGCTGCCGGGCTTCGCCGAGGATCTCGTGGTCGAGGTGCCCGCCGTCGTCGGCCGAGCCGGCGCCTCGCCGTTGTCCCAGCCGGCGCTCCCGGCGACCGTTCGCGGGCTCATCGACGCCCTCGGGGCCTACCAGGCGCTGACCGCGGAGGCTGCCTGGTCCGGGACTCGGCGCGACGGCGTCGTGGCGCTGGCCAGCCATCCGCTCGTCGGCTCGCTGTCGCTCGCGGAGGCCCTGTACGACGAGATGGCAGCCGCCCACCGGGCGTACCTCCCGGATCGGCTCCTCCATTGACCGGCCTCGCAGCGCCGTGACGCGGTCACCGACCGTCCTCCTCGGCGTCGACGGCGGAAACACGAAGACCGTCGCCTTCGCCGCGGGAACGGACGGCACCATCCTGGGCAGCGCCCGGGTGTTCATGAGCGGCGACCTCTACGCCGTCACGCCGGACGCCGCCCTCGCGCTGCATCACCAGGTCGCCGAACAGGCCTGCGCGATGGCGGGCGTCGCCCCGGATGACTCCGGGTCGGTCTCGGCCGCGTTCAGCCTGGCGGGCGCGGACTGGCCCGAGGACGTCGCCCTGCTCGAGGCCGGCCTGCGCGGGCGATGGCCGGCCGCGACGGTCGTCAACGACGCGTTGGGAGCGCTCCGGGTCGCCATCCCTGACGGCCCCGGCGTCGTCGTCGTGTGCGGCACCGGCGCGGCCACCGGGGCGCGCGGCAAGGACGGCCGGACCTGGCACACGAGCTTCTGGCAGGAACCGCAGGGCGCGTGGGAGCTGGGCGTGCGGACGCTCCAGGCGGTGTACCGCGCGGAGCTCGGCATCGACGGGTCGACCGAGCTGACCCGGAAGGTCCTTGGGGCCACCGGCGAGCCGGACGTCGAGGCCCTCCTGCACCACGCCAGCGGACGCGAGGTCGTCGGGCGGCGCGATCCGGCCTCGCTCGCCTGGATCCTGCTCGACACCGCCGAAGCCGGCGATCCGACCGCGACCGCGATCGTCGCGAGCCAGGGCGAGCAGCTCGGCCGGTGGGCGCTGGCGGCGGCCCGGCGAGTCGGGCTGGGTCCGTCCGATTCGTTCGGCCTTGCGATGACCGGCGGCGTGATCCGTCATCCGGCGACGATCCTGCGCGACGCGATCGCCAGGACCGTGCTGGCCGGCGCCCCGCGGGCGACGATCCGCGGGTCGACTTCGGAGCCGGCGGCGGGCGCGCTGCTGCTGGCCTTCGACGCCGCCGGGCTGCCGGTCGATGCTGCCATCCTCGACCGCATCGAGACGGGCATCGGCGCGTCGGGGCTCGTCGACACCCATCCGCTGCGACGCGGCGTCGGCTGACGGTCCGGGCGGCGTCTTCGCGGGCCTGAGCCCCTCACGCGCTGATCGCCCGGGATGTCGCGACGTACCATCCCGTCATGCTCCGACCCGACACCATCCGCCAGGCCCCGAAGGCGCTCCTCCACGACCACCTCGACGGCGGGCTCCGTCCGGCCACGGTCATCGATCTGGCCGCCGAGTTCGGCTACGACGGCCTCCCGACAACCGACGTCGACGAGCTCGCCGCCTGGTTCCGGCGCGGCGCCGACCGCAAGTCGCTCGAGCTGTATCTCGAGACGTTTGCCCACACCGTCGGGGTCATGCAGGAGCGCGACGCGATCGTGCGGGTCGCCGCCGAGTGCGCCGAGGACCTCGCGGCCGATGGCGTCGTCTACGCCGAGGTCCGCTACGCGCCGGAGCTGTCGACGGAGCGCGGCCTGAGCCTCGACGAGGTCGTCGCCGCGAACCTCGAGGGGTTCCGGGTCGGGATGGAGCGGGCCGCCGCGGCCGGCCACCCGATCTCGATGAAGATGATCGTCACCGCGATGCGCCAGGCCGCTCGCTCGGTCGAGGTCGCCGCCTGCGCCCTGCGCCACCGAGACGAGGGCGTCGTCGGGTTCGACATCGCCGGTCCCGAGGCCGGCTTCCGCCCGACCCGCCATCTCGACGCGTTCGACCTCGTCCGGCGCGAGAACTTCCACATCACGATCCATGCCGGCGAGTCATTCGGGCTGCCGTCGATCTGGGAGGCGCTTCAGTTCTGCGGCGCGGAGCGGCTCGGGCACGGCGTCCGGATCGTCGACGACATCACGGTCCGCGACGACGGCACGGTCGAGCTCGGGCGGCTCGCGACGTTCGTCCGCGACCGGCGCGTGCCGCTCGAGATGTGCCCGACATCCAACGTCCACACGGGCGCCGCGGCCACGATCGCCGAGCACCCGATCGACCTTCTCCGGCGGCTCCGGTTCCGGGTCACGCTCAACACCGACAACCGCCTGATGAGCGGCGTCTCGATGTCGTCGGAGTTCGCCGCGCTCGACGAGGCGTTCGGGATCGGCCTCGGCGAGATGGAGTGGCTGACGATCAACGCGATGAAGAGCGCGTTCGCCCCGTTCGACGAGCGGCTCCAGCTGATCAACGAGGTCGTGAAGCCCGGGTACGCGCGGCTGCGGAGCTCGGAGTCGCGCGTGGTCACCGCCGCGGAATCCGCGTCCGTCGGCGGTCGCTCGTGACGACGACGGACGGCGGCGGCATCGTCCTCCGGCCGGGCGAGGCACGGGTCATCGATCTCGGCGGGTTCGACGTTCTCGTGCACGCCGACGGAACGGCCACCGACAAGCCGTTCTCGCTGATCGAGACAGGCGAGCGGGTGGCCGGCGGTGGGCCGCCGCTCCATATCCATCGCGACTGCGCCGAGACGTTCGTCGTTCTCGCCGGTCGCTATGCGATGCATCTCGGTGACGAGGAGTTCGACTGTCCGGCGGGATCCTTCGTCTACGTTCCGCGCGGCCTCGTGCACACGTTCCGGACGCTCGAATCCGGCAGCCGCAAGCTCAACCTCTACACGCCCGCCGGGATGGTCGGCTACTTCGACGAGCTGGCCGCTGGGATCGCCGGCGGCATGGACGAGGCGGAGCTCGACGCCCTTGCCGGTCGCTACGGCATGGAGGTCGTCGGGCCGGTGCCGGAGGGGTACCTCTGACCGCTGGCGATCGCACGGGACGGCGCCGATCGGTCATCGCCTCGCTCGACGATGGGCTTGGGCGGCGGTTCTGGACTCTGTTCTCGGCGTCCTTCCTGGCGAACCTGTCCGACGGCATCTTCCAGATCGCGCTGCCGCTGCTCGCGGTCAGCCTGACGACCGAGCCAGGCCTGGTCGCGGGCGTGGCGGTGGCCTCACGGCTGCCGTGGCTCGTGTTCGCGCTCCTCGCCGGGGCCGTTGCGGATCGGTTCGACCGGCGCCGGACGATGATCCTCGTCGATTCCGGCCGGGTGATCCTGCTCGCCGGCCTCACGGTCGCCGTCGTCACCAACGTCGCGACGATCTGGCTGCTGTACATCGTCGCCTTCGTGCTCGGCTGCTTCGAGACGATGTTCGACACGGCGGCGAGCTCGATGCTCCCGAACGTCGTCGGCAAGGACAAGGTCGTCGCCGCGAACAGCCGGCTCCAGGCGGTCGAGCTCACGATGAACCTGTTCGTCGGGCCGCCGCTCGGCGGGTTCCTGGCTGGGATCGCGATCGCGTCGGCCTTTGGGACGGCCGCGGCGGGCTACCTCGGGGCCCTGCTTTGCCTGCTCGCGCTGACCGGCTCGTTCCGGGCCGTTCGGACCGGGCCGCCGGCGTCGATCGCGTCCGACATTCGCGTCGGGATGACCTACCTCTGGCAGCACCGCCTGCTCCGGACGATGGCCTTCGTCGTCGGGCCGATGAACCTCGCCTCGACGTTTGTCTGGCCGATCCTGGTCCTCTACGTCGTCGCGCCCGGGCCGCTCGGGCTCGACGGGGTCGGGTTTGGCCTGCTCACGACGGCAATCGCGGTCGGGACGGTCGCCGGGACGCTGCTGGCGAGTCGGATCGAGCGCGCGATCGGGCGAGCCAACCTGTTCGTTGCCTGCATCCTGTCGTTGGTCGTGACGGATCTCGTGTGGATCGTCGTGCCGCAACCGGTGCTGATCGGGATCGTCCTGGCGGTCAGCAGCTCGTTCGGCGGCGCGTTCAACGTCGTGTTCGGCTCGATCCGCCAGCGGATCGTCCCGAACCACCTCCTGGGCCGGGTGATGGCGTCGTTCCGGGTGATCTCGTGGGGGTCGCTCCCGCTCGGCGCCCTCATCGGCGGGATCATCGGCCAGACCTTCGGGCTGACCGCTGTCTTCATCGCCGCGGGCGTGGTCCACATCGCGTTGCTCCCGACGCGGCTGATCCTCACGAACGCGTTCATGGCCCAGGTCGAGGCCCACGCTGCGGAGAACGCCGACACGGATCCGGGCGCGAACGAGCCAGCGGCCTGAGCCGGTACCGCGCCTCGACGCTGCCCCGGCATCGCCGGAGCACGAGGCCGAGCAGCGAGCGTGTCATCCCGGCACCGCATGACGGACTGTCATGACGGGCGCGACTCGGTCGCCCACGCTTGGCTCGTCATGTCGACGCGCAGCGAAGCTGAGATCATCCTGGCCCGGTGGGCCGCGGTCGAGCACGACCTGGAGCTGGCCAAGGGCGAGCTTCCGACGCTGGCGCGCGACTCGGAAGAGGCCAGCTCGCTGCGAGTCGAGATCGACCGGCTCATCGAACAATGGGCGTCGCTGTGGCTGCGGTATCAGCACGTTGCGGAACAGGCGAAGGCCGAGAATGGGGCGAAGCTACCGGCGTGGCCTGATCCGGCGAGCTGAGATGCGACCCGCGATCGACTGACCCGCGGGATCGGCCAACGGCTCGGAGCGAGACGGCGCGCCGGTGATCGCGATCAGGCGACCGCGTCCGTCGGCTGCGCGCGGAGCACGACGACCTCGAGCGGCTCCGCTCGGCCCTTGACCGTCAGCTCGCGCCGCTCGACGAGATCGTCCCGACCGGCAGCCCGCCAGGCCACCGCCGACACGAGGAGCTCGCCCGCGCCGGCATCGCCCCCGAGCCGGGCCGCGACGTTGACGGTGTCGCCGAGGGCCGTGAAGTCGAGCTTCTCGCCGGACCCGGCCGTCCCGACGAACGCTTCGCCCGTGTGGATACCGGCCCCGACCCGAACGCCGCCCGCGACCAGCTGCGGTTCGGCGACCGCGCGGAGCAACGCCTCGCCTGCCTCGATCGCCCGTCGGGCGTGCATCTCGCCGGTCATCACGGGGATGAACAGGACCATGATCCCGTCGCCCAGGAACTTGTCGATGATCCCGTCACTGGCGTCGATGGCCTTCGCGGCCCGGTGGTAGAACTGCTGGACGAGGCGCCGGAACTCGGCGGCCGTCGTTCGTTCGGCGATTCCGGTCGAGCCGCGGATGTCGGCGAAGAGGACGCTGATCTCGAGCTCGGCGCCGCCCGGGTGCTTCCGGATCTGCCCGAAGCAGGCGTTGCACAGGAGCGGGTTCGAGAGGGACGGCCCGTGCATGAATGCCTTCGTGATCAGGCGGCCGGGTCCCCGGAATGGCGCCGCGCAGAGCTTGCAGCGCGGCGACGACGGGATGTGGCCCCACATCCGGCGCAGCCGCGGCAGCGACGGGTCCGAGCCGGTCAGGATGCTCCGCCAGACCTCGGTCGTGTCTGCGTCGGCGGCGTCTGACGCGTCGGTCGCCGTCGATGCCTCCGAGGGAGTCGGCTCATGGCTGGTCACGCG
Organism: uncultured Chloroflexia bacterium; assembly: GCA_963746075.1. Classification (GTDB taxonomy): domain Bacteria; phylum Chloroflexota; class Limnocylindria; order Limnocylindrales; family CSP1-4; genus CF-46. The sequence goes on along the minus strand of CAVUZY010000003.1, from coordinate 33,157 downwards.
GAGACGGTACGCCCGCCGCCGCATCGCTGCCAGCCGCTGTCGCCCCGGGATCGGTGTCGCCGGCACCTGTACGCGGCCCGTCGGACAAGCTGGGAGCTGTTGCCGCGTCCGCTCGAGGACACCGATCCGGCCAGGCATTCACCTGAGGACTGCGTGGCGCGGTTCCATGCTCGGTCGCCGGCGCGATCGCGCTGTTCCGTGCACGCGACGACGCCAACGAGTCCCGGGGCGACTACGTGGCCAACTGCCGGCGGAGGAACAGAACGTACTCGACAGCGGCTACCACCGGGCGGCTTGGCGCGGACATCCCCGCCAGTTCCGGCGCTACGGCCCACACGACGGGCAACCGCGCAAATTGGTGGCCGGCACTGCCGCGGCCGCTAGCCGGCGGCGACCGCCTCCGACGGATCCGTGACGGTCGTCGGCAGGTCCTCGAGCAATGGATCCGTCCACGTCCAGGCCGCGCCGTAGCGCGCGCCGACGGCCCCGTGCCGCGCCGCCTCGACCCGAAGCGGCAGCCCGAAGATCGAGATGAACCCGACCGCGGCCGCGTGGTCGAACGCGTCGCCCGTGTCGTAGGTCGCGAGGTTCTTGTCGTACAGCGAGAGCGGCGAGCGCCGCCCGATGACGACCGCCGACCCGTGGTCGAGCCGCAGCCGGACGTCGCCGCTGACGACGCGCTGGGCGGAGGCGACGTAGCCGCGCAGGTCGCGATGGAGGGCCGAGAACCACAGCCCGTCGTACGTCAGCTGGGCCAGCTCGCTCGCGACGAGGCGGTTGAACCGCAGCGTGTCCTTGGTCAGGGTCAGCCCCTCGAGCGCGCCGTGCGCCGCATGCAGGATCGTGGCGGCCGGCGCCTCGTAGATCTCGCGGCTCTTGATCCCGACGAGCCGGTCCTCGACGTGGTCGATCCGGCCGACGCCGTGGCGCCCGCCGAGGTCGTGGAGACGCTCGACGAGCTCGACCGGATCGAGCCGATCGCCGTCGAGGGCGACCGGAATTCCGCCCTCGAACTCGATCGCGAGCTCGACCGGCGCCGGCGCGTCCGACGGCGCGACCGTCCACTCGTAGGCGTCGGGCGGCGGCGTGACCCACGGGTCCTCGAGCACGCCGGTCTCGCACGAGCGGCCCCACAGGTTGACGTCGATCGAGTACGGCGACGCCTTCGTGATCGGAATCTCGATCCCACGCTCGGCGGCGTAGTCGATCTCCTGGTCGCGGGTCAGGCCCATCCCGACCCGCATCGGGGCGACGACCTCGAGACCGGGATCGAGCGCATGGACGGCGACGTCGAAGCGGACCTGGTCGTTGCCCTTGCCGGTGCAGCCGTGGGCGACGGCGTCGGCGCCCTCGCGCCGCGCGACCTCGACGAGGAGCTGGGCGATCAGCGGCCGGGCCAGCGCCGTTGCGAGCGGATAGGCGTCCTGATACATCGCGTTCGCCTGGAGGTGCGGCCAGACGAAGTCGCGGACGAAGCGCTCCCGGGCATCGACCACGTACGCGCGCGACGCGCCGGCCGAGATCGCCCGCTTCTCGACGCCTTCGCGGAGCGAGCCGCCGCCGACGTCGACCGTCAGGCAGACGACCTCGCAGTCGTACTTCTCGCGGAGCCAGGCGACGGCGACGGACGTATCGAGGCCGCCGGAGTAGGCGAGGACGACCTTCTTCATGGGTTCAGCGGGCCTCCGAGGTGGGTCAGGCGAGTCATGCGCGGCCGGCCGACGCCGTCGCCGCGCGGAGGATCTGGTCGAAGCGGTCGCGCCAGGCGAGCAGACGAGGCTCGTCGGCGAACAGGACGAGGAGCGTATTGTCGCCCGCCAGCGTCCCTTCCTGCTCCGACAGGGACGACTCGTCGATCGCCTGGGCGATGATGCTGGCGGTCCCCGGCGAGCCGGTCACGAGCAGGATCAGGCCGCTCCGGCCGATCGTCACCGGGACATCGGCGAGGATCCGGCGGAGGCGCTCGTCGTTGCGTCCGGCGGCGTCGCCCGCCGGGCCGCCCGTGGTGGCCGCGAGCGTCTCGGGCATCACATAGACGTGGCGACCGCCGCGCGGGGCCTTCACCAGTCCGAGCTCGGCGATGTCGCGGCTGACCGTTGCCTGGGTCACGGCGAACCCGCGGTCGTTCAGCCGGTCCACGAGCTCCTGCTGGCTGCCGATCCCGGCGGCCCCGACGAGCTCGCGAATGGCGAGCTGGCGGTCGCGCTTCGAGCCGGCCGGCGCAGCCGTTCCCGATACGAGCGACGGGCTTCGGACGGCGAGCGTGGTCGTGGCGCGTGAGCCGCCGGGGGCCGACGCGGCGCCCGATGCCAGGGCGCCGCCGGAAGCCGGGGCGGTCGATCCGCTCGAACCTGGTCGCCCGCGCATCAGGCGGCCCCGACCGCCGAGCGGCTGTGGGTGATCCGGGTCCCGAACGTCGGGTCGGTGAGGGCCCGCTCGAGCGCCCGGTCGGCCGAGGCGTCGGCGATGATCGCCTCCGAGCCCTCCCACGCAAGCGCGGTCAGCGCGGCCCGGATCTTCGGGACCATGCCGCCGGCGATCACGCCGGACTCGATCAGGCTCTCGGCCTCGCCGGTCGTGAGGGTGTCGAGCCGCTGGCCTTCGGCATCGCGGACGCCGTCGACGTCGGTCATCAGGACGAGCTGGCGGGCACCGAGACCGGCAGCAATGCCGGCCGCGGCGTCGTCGGCGTTGACGTTGCACACGATCCCGTCCTCGTCGCGGGCGAGCGGCGCCACGACCGGCACCTGGCCGCCGACCAGGACCGCATCGATGAGGTCGCGGCGGAGTCCGACGACATGCGCGACGAGGCCCATGCCGGGGACGCGTTCGCTGACGAGGAGGCCGCCGTCGACGCCGGACAGCCCGACGGAATCGACGCCCAGGTCGCGCAGCGCGGCAACGAGCTCGCTGTTGACGACGCCGCGGAGGACCGCAGCGGCGACCTCGAGGGCGGCCTGGTCGGTGACGCGCAGTCCCTGCTCGAACTTCGAGGGGACGCCGAGCCGCTCGAGCCACTCGGTGATCCGCTTGCCGCCGCCGTGGACGAGGACGACCGGCCGCGACCGGGCCACGGCCGCCACCTCGGTCAGCACCTGCGACTGATCCGCGATCGTCGTGCCGCCGAGCTTGACGACCAGGATCTCGCTCACGTCGTGTACTCGCTGTTCTCGATCACGTATTTCTCCGTGAGGTCGCAGCCGAAGGCCTCGCCGCGTCCGTCGCCCATCCCGAGGTCGAGCCGGATCAGCAGCTCCGAGGCGTCCATCGCGGTGCGGGCGGCCGTCCGATCGAACGCGACGGGTCCACCGGACGCTCCGTCGAACACGAGATGGCCGGCGATGGCGATCCGGAGCCGGTCGGGGTCGAGCTCGGCCGCGGTCCCGGCCCGGCTGCGGGCCGCCGACGGGGTCAGGCCCGACGCAACGAGAACCGCCTCGTCGGCGAGCGCCGCGTTGCCCGCCGCGCCCGCGATCCGGCCCCAGTTCGGATCGCGGCCATGGACGGCGGCCTTGACGAGCGACGACGAGATGACCGCCCGGGCGACGGCCCGCGCGTCGGCGCCGTCGACGGCGCCCGAGACCTGGCACGTGATCAAGGTGGTGGCGCCTTCACCGTCGGCCGCCTGCTGCCGGGCGAGGTCGCGGGCGACGGCCTCGATCGCCCGTCCCAGCTCGGCCGCCTCATGCGTGCCGGCGGCGACCGTGGCCACCCCGGCCGCTCCGGACGCGAGGACGAACACCGTGTCATTGGTCGACGTGTCGCCATCGACGCTCAGCTGATCCCACGTCCGGGCCGCTGCCGGCCGGAGGAGGCCGTGCAGGGTCGCCGGGTCGACGGCTGCGTCGGTCAGGACGATCGAGAGCATCGTCGCCATCCGGGGATGGATCATCCCAACGCCCTTGGCGATCCCGCTGACACGGACCGAGCGAACGGCAAGTCCGTCGGGATCGGCCAGGGTGATCGTCGTGGTCGCGACCTTGACGACCGAGTCCGTGGTGCGAAGGGCCTCGGCCGCGGCCGCCAGGCCGTCATCGCTCGGCGCCAGGGTCGGCGCGATGGCGGCCACACCGGATCGAACGATGTCGAGCGGCAGCCGGGTGCCGATGATCCCGGTCGACAGGAGCAGCGTCTGCTCCTCGGCGATCCCGAGCGCCTCGGCCAGGATCGCGGCCACGACCACCTGATCGGCGTCGCCAGCCGCGCCCGTCGCGGCATTGGCGGAGCCGCTCGTCGAAATGATCCCGGTCGCCCAGCCCGAGCGTCCCTCGCCGGCCGGATCGGTGGCGGCGAGGTGGGCCTGCGACAGGCGGACGGGGGCGGCGGCGAAGGCGTTCGGGGTGAAGACCGCGGCCGCGGCTGCAGGCTGGCGGGCTCCGTCCGGTCCGGCGAGCGTCGCGACGAGCGCGAGGTCCGGCCGGCCCGACGCCTTGATCCCGGCCACGCCGCCGGCAGCGACGAAGCCGGCGGGCATCGCGGCGCGGCGCTCGACCGTCGGGAGATCGATCGAGAACGCGCTGAGCGGGCTGCTGGTGGCGATGGCCATCGGTCCTTCGCGGGCTACGGGGCGAGGGGCAGCTGCTCGAGACCGGTCGTCTCGGGCAGGCCGTGGACGAGGTTGAACGCCTGGATCGCCTGGCCGGCGGCGCCCTTCACGAGGTTGTCGATCACGCCGATCGCGAGGATCCGGCCGGTCCGCTCGTCGTGGTGGACGGAGACGCGGACGTGGTTGCTGCCGAGGACGTGCTTGGTCGCGGGCGCAGCCTGGGTGACGGTCACGAACGGCTCGTCGCCGTACGCGGCGGCATAGAGGTCGTCGAGCTCGGATTGGTTCGTCGGGCGGGTCGGGCGGACGTGGCCGGCCGACAGGATGCCGCGGGTCATCGGGATCAGGTGGGGCAGGAAGTCGACCGGGTCCGCCGGGGCCGCCGAGCGCGCCCAGCTCCTGCTCGATCTCGGCTGCGTGACGATGCCCGCCGATCCCGTACGCCTTGACGCTCTCGTTGACCTCGCCGAACAGCAGGTCCGGCTTGGCGTCACGACCGGCGCCGGAGACGCCGCTCTTGGCGTCGATCACGAGATCGTCGATCAGGCCGGCGCGAGCGAGCGGGGCGAGGGCTAGGAGCGTGGCGGTCGGGTAGCAGCCGGGGTTGCCGACGATCGCGCTCGGCGCGTGGCGGAGGGCGCTGAGTTCCGCCCGGTGGAGCTCCGGGAGGCCGTAGACCGCGCTCGACAGGAGGTCGGGGCGGGGGTGCTCGAAGCCGTACCAGCGCGGATAGTCGGCCGGGGCGCGGAGGCGGAAGTCGGGCCCGAGGTCGATGACGGCGGTGCCGCGGCGGCGATCTCCGGCACGAGTCCCGGCGGCGGTCCCGTGGGGGAGGGCCAGGAAGACCGCGTCGACCTCGGGCAGGTCGGACTCGACCGTCAGGCCCGTTCCGGACAGGTGCGGATGGCTGGCGCCGACCGGCTCATGGCGGTCGCGGCCCTGGAGCCCGACGATCTCGACCGCCGGATGGCGGCTGAGCAGGCGGATCAGCTCGGCGCCGACGTAGCCCGTTGCGCCGATGATCCCGACCCGGATCCGGCTGTCCGGGGAATCCGGCCGGCGATCCGTCGCGATCGCGATCGATGGCTCGACTCCCGCGCTCACGGGCGCGCCGGCGTGCGGAGGCACGCCCGGTCCCTCGCAGGGGACGGGTTCGAGGTCGAGGCGGTCGGACGGAAGGCGGCCATGACCGCATGACGATACATCGACGGCGCATAAACATGCAACCGGCAGCCCGCTCCGTCGTGGGGCGGCACCGAAATGCAACCGGCGGCCACCGAGACAATGTCGACCAGATTGCTAGGAGTTCGCTACGATGCCGGGCCTGCCCGCCCGTCCCAGGAGCCCCCGATGCCGTCCGCCGTGCCCTCGTCTGGCGCCGCCTCCCTGCCGCCCGTCCGGATGATCGATCCGCGCGGCCATCGCTTTGGGGCGGGGCTGTCGGCGCTGCTGCTCATCGCGTCGTTCGTGGCGGGATTCGTGCCGGGTGTCGCCCTGGCCCTCACGTCGATCGGGATCAGCGCGGCGTTCGGGCTGCGGTACTCGATCTACGGCGTCATCTGGCGGCGGATCGTGGCGGTCGCCGGCCTCGGCAAGACCGAGCCGGAGCACGAGTACCCGCCGCGATTCGCCCAGACGCTTGGCAGCGTGGCGCTGATCGCGTCCCTGGTTGCGTTCGTCGCGGGCGCGACGACGGTCGGCTGGGTGCTTGCCCTGGCCGTGGCCGGCCTGCAGAGCGTGCTCGGGCTCACCGGCTACTGCCTCGGTTGCCGGCTCTACTTCCTGCGCTGGTGGGTGCCGGCGGCGGTGACTCGCGTCTGGACGCGGGGTCGCTCGGGCGCCGCGGGCGCCGCCGGCGCCTCGGGTTCCGCTGGGTCGTCGATCTCGTTCCGCTAGGCGCCCCAGGCCTCCTCGGCGGTCCCCGGCTGGCGGCCCCGGCGTTGCGGCCCCGGCCTGGCGGGCGCCGCCTCGATCAGTCGATCACGTCCGGCCGTCGATCCGGGCCGGTGACGACGACCTCGCCGGACGCTTCCTTCGGCTCCGCGCCGGTGCAGCGCATCCGGAAGTGGTGGTGGACCTCGGTGGCGCCGGCCGAGATCATCGCGTTGACCGGGCAATACTTCGCGGCCGACAGCTGGACGGCCCGCCGAACCGCCGCCTCGAGCACGACGGTTCCGTGGACGATGTGGGTGATGTCGATCCGGGTGTAGACCTGCGGGTACTCGTCGCGCTGCTCGCCGCGGGCGTCGACCTGGTAGGTGTCGATCTTCTGGCGCTTCTTCTCGAGGATCGACATGACATCCATCGCCGAGCACGCCGCGAGCGTCGTGAGGACCGTCTCGACCGGCGAGAGCTCGTTCTGCTCCGCGTCGTCGCCGAACGTCATCGTCCGGCCCGTGCCGGTCTCGGCGGCGAACCGCATTCCGCCGTGATGGACCAGGGTCGCGCTGCGCGTTCTCACGTGGTGATCCTAGTCCGGGCGACCGGGCACCGGCGGCCCCAATCGCTCGTCCATGACGACCCCGCCGCGCAAATGACCGCCCGCCCCCCTTGCGAGTAGCCGCATCGATTCTTTGCCACTAGCCGCATATCGGCGGCGGCGGCCGACCGCCGGCGGGCGTTCGGGACCCGGGCCCAGTCGAGTTGAGCCCGCGTGCAGGCGATGTGCACCCGGCCATAACGCGCCAGGGCTTGAATGTCGCGATGGGAGCACGCAGCACATCCACGAACCCACATCGTCGCCTCCGGCACGGCGCCCTTGCTCACCGACGACCCGACCCCAACGGGCTGATCGAGCCGGGCATGTACCTGCTGGGTCGCTGGATCCTCGATGCCCGAGTACGGGCGGGCTTGGGCCAGGCGCAGCTCGGCCGGATGGCCCGCGTCCATCAGAGCACGATCTCGCGCCTCGAGAACGGACGGCTCGAGGGGCTGAGCCTCTACAAGCTGGCGATGATCGTGGCCGTCCTCGATCGAGCCCTCCGCCAGCTGCCGCTCAGGTGGGCGTGAGGCGCACCGAACACCTTCCAACGAGGACATGCGGCTAGCGCGCATGAAACATGCGGCTATTCGCAAGCGGGTGGGGGAGTCTTTCGGCAGGCGGCAGGCGGCAGGCGCGGCAGGCGGCAGGGCCGGCAGGCGGCGGCGGCAGGCAGCCCGGCCGATGCCGGCCCGGCCAGCGGGCGCTCCGCCCACTACCAGGCTGTGGCGGTCGAAGCCTCGCTGATCCCCTCGTGCTCGAGCCAACGCTCCGCGTCGATCGCCGCCTTGCAGCCGTCGGCCGCGGCGGTCACGGCCTGACGGTAGCGGTGGTCGTGGACATCGCCGGCGATGAAGACGCCCTCGATCTTCGAGCCGGTCTCGTCGTGGACGACGAGATAGCCCTTGTCGTCGACCTCGAGCTGCTCTTTGAACACCTCTGTGTTCGGGCGATAGCCGATCGCGACGAAGAGGCCCTCCATCGGGACGTCGCGGACCTCGTCGGTGAGCGTGTCGCGGACGCGCAGCCCCTCGACCTTCGTGGCGCCGAGCACCTCATCCACCGCGACATTCGTGTGGACCTCGATCTTGGGGTTGTCGTAGCGCCCGATCGACCATGATCTTCGAGGCCCGGAACGCTTCGCGTCGGTGGAGCAAGTGAACCTTGGTCGCGAAGCGCGTGAGGTAGGTCGCCTCCTCGAGGGCCGTGTCGCCGCCACCGACGACCGCGATCTCCTTGTCCCGGAAGAAGAAGCCGTCGCAGGTCGCGCAGGCGGAGACGCCGCGGCCGCGGAGACGGGTCTCGCTCTCGAGGCCGAGCCACAGCGCCGACGCCCCGGTCGCGACGATGACCGCGTCGGCCCTGTATTCCACCCCGCGCGCCCAGGCCCGGAATGGCCGCGACGACAAGTCCACCCGCTCGACGTCGACGTCATGAATCCGCGTCCCGAACCGCTCGGCCTGCTCGCGGAACTTCGCCATCAGCTCCGGCCCCAGGATCCCCTCCGGAAAGCCCGGATAGTTCTCGACGTCGCTCGTGATCATCAGCTGGCCGCCGGGCACGACGCCGGCGAGAACGATCGGCTCGAGGTTGGCCCGCGCGGCGTAGATCGCGGCGGTCAGGCCGGCCGGCCCCGACCCGATGATCAGGACGTGGGTGCGGTTCTCGTCGCGCTCGGCGCCGTCGTCCGGGCCACCCGAGGGGCCGCCTGACTCGCGGTTTGGGCGCCGCCGGGGCGGCGCCGAACGAGATCGGCGCGCCGAACGAGATCGGGCCGGCTCCGTTGCCGCTGGCCGCCACCGTGTCGCCGGAGTCGCCCCCGCCGAAGTCGATCGCCATGCCGGCGAACGGGTCGGCCGGCGCGGCCGCATCGGGCCCGGGTGCGTCCGGCTCGGCCGCAGGGGCAGCGGGCTTGGGAGTGGCTGGATCGGCCCCGTCGGGCCGGGCGGAATTGTCGGACATCATCCTCATCGTAGCACCATCGCCATACCCCCAGGGGGTATCGCTCCTGGTCCGGGCGAGGCGGCCAAGACGACCGCCGGAGCGGATCCGCCCGTTTGACAGTCGGCGCGTCGCGACCGCAGGATCGGGACCGAGGCCCTCCCCTCACCGTCACCCGGAGATCCCTTGACGGACGGACTCGCCCTCGCGACGCGCGGGCTGCAGAAGCGCTACGGCTCGCGAACCGCGCTCGCCGGCCTCGACCTGTCGGTCCCGACCGGCGTCGTCTACGGGTTCCTCGGGCCGAACGGAGCCGGCAAGACGACGACGATGCGGCTCCTGACCGGGCTGATCCACCCCGACGCGGGCTCGATCGAGGTCCTCGGGCGGCCCTTCGGGCGGAGCGATCGCCACCGCCTGTTCGAAGTCGGGGCGCTGATCGAATCGCCGTCGTTCTACCCGTACCTGTCGGCCCGCGAGAACCTCCGCTCCCTGGCCGCCGCCGGCGCGCACGACGTCGCGCAACCGGATCGAGGAGCTCCTCGAGATGGTCGGGCTGCGCGACCGGGCGAAGGACAAGGTCCAGACGTACTCCCTCGGGATGAAGCAGCGGCTCGGGATCGCAGCCGCGCTCCTGAGCGATCCGCGGTTGCTGCTCCTCGACGAGCCGTCGAACGGGCTCGACCCGGCCGGCATCGTGGCGATGCGCGAGACGCTCAAGCAGCTGGCCGCATCCGGCAAGACCGTCTTCGTCTCGAGCCACATCCTCGGCGAGGTCCAGCAGCTCGCCGACGTCCTCGGCATCATCGCCGCGGGCCGGCTCGTTCGCGAGGGCCCGATCGAGCAGATGCTCGAGGGCGAGGGCGTCATCCGGGTCCGGGTTGCCCCCGAGGAGGTCGCCGAGGCGCGGCGGATCCTCGACGGCCTGGCGGCCGAGGCGACCACCACGCTCGACGTCGAGGGCTGGCTGTCGCTGCCGATCGCGCCCGATCGGGCGGCCGAGGTCAACCGGGCGCTCGCCACGGCCGGGATCTACGCCTCGGGCCTCGAGACCGGCAACGATCTCGAGTCGCTGTTCCTCGCGTTGACGGCGGGCGGCGAGACGGCCAACCACGAAGGGACGTTCTTCGGATCGGCCGGTGGCAACGCGGTCCCGCCCGGTTGGGGACAACCTCCGACGTCCGGCCAGGGAGGCGAGTCGTGAGGCTGTACGTGGCCGGGATCCGGAAGCTCGTCCGCCGGCCGGTCGACCTTCGTCACGTTCGGCCTGCTCGTCGGACTGCTCGCGCTGATCTACATCGCGGTCGGCGCGACGGCCCGCCAGGCGATCGCGGCCAACCCGCAGAGTGGCCGGTCGGCGCTGCTCCTCGTGACGTTCCCCGGCGCCTACACGCTGCTGCTCTCGTTCATCCTCGGGCTCGGCGGCCTGTTCGCGATGATCTACGGGGCGGCGATCGCGGGCTCGGAATGGACATGGGGCACGCTCAAGGCCGCGGTCGCTCGGGGCGAGAGCCGGAGCCGCTACCAGCTGCTCAGCTTCGCCTCGATCGCGACGATGGTCCTCGATCGGCATGCTCGTCGCGTTCGGGATCGGGTTCGTCGTGACGGTCATCGCGGCCGGCCTGGCGCAGGTGCCGCTGACCGGGATCGACGACGCGGCCACGATCGGGACCTTCCCCGAGCTCCTCGCCCGCGGCTGGCTCGCCCTCGCCGAGGCGGCCGGGCTCGGGTTCGCGATCGCGACGCTGGCTCGCAGCCAGCTGGCCGGCATCGGGGTCGGGATCGCGGTCTACTTCGGCGAGCAGTTCGCGACGATCTTCCTGCCCGACATCGTGAAGTACTTCCCGTTCAACGCGGCCAACGCGGTCGTCGAGACATCCGGCAGCTTCGGCGGCAGTGGTGGGGGAAACGGCGGGCCGGGCCTTTCGCAGCTCGAGCCGAACACCGCGCTCATCGTCGTGCTCGCCTGGCTGGTCGGCGCACTGGCGCTCACGGCGATCTTCACGGAGCGGGCCGAGATCTCGGGGTAGAGGGCGCGGCGCCCCGAGTGGGCGGCGCCGCGAGGGGGCGTCAGGAGGGGGCGTCAGGAGGGGGCGCCGCGAGGGGCGGACCCTCGAGCGCCAGCTCGGCCTAGAGATCTTTCAGCTGGGGCACGATCTCCCGGCCGATCGTCTCGAGATGCTCCGGCTCGTGGGCGTCGTACACGCTGAAGATCACGTGCTGCGCGCCCGCGTCCGACAGCTCTCCGAAGTAGTCGACGATCTGGCTCGGTGAGTTGCGGACGAGGTTGATCGTCTGGAGGTTCGAGCGCTCGATCTCCTCGTAGTCACGCCCGACCGCGGCGCAGTGCTCGCGCAGGACCGCGTACTTGTGGGCGATCGCCTCGGGCCCGCCGAAGACGTTGGTCGCGTCGGCGTACTGGGCGACGAGGCGCAGCGTCTTCTTCTCGCCTCCGCCGCCGATCATGATCGGGACCCGCGGCCGGGAGATCGACTGGGGCGAGTTCATCAGCCGGGTCGCGCGATACTGGCGGCCTTCGAAGGCGGCCTCCGAGCCGCGTTCGCCCTGCCACATCTCGTGGGCGATCCGGAGCGTCTCCTCGAGCATCTCGAAGCGCTCGCCGAGCGGCGGGAACGGGAAGCCGAGACTCCGCGATTCGTCCTCGTTCCAGGCCGCTCCGATCCCGAGCCACGCCCGGCCGCCCGACAGGACGTCGAGGGTCGTCGCAGCCTTGACCCACAGGCCGGGGAGCCGGTAGTGGACGCCACCGACCATCAGCCCGAGCCGGGCGCGGGACGTGTTGGCGGCAAGGAAGCCGAGCGCGGTCCAGCCCTCGAGCATCGGGTGCTCCGCGGGGCCGACGCCACGGATCTGGAAGAAGTGGTCCATGACCCAGATCGAGTCGAGGCCGATGTCGTCCGCCTGGCGGCCGATGCGGGCCAGGGTGGGGCCGATGGCCTCGGCGCCGCCGGGCCAGCTGAACGAGGGGATCTGCAGTCCGAGCTTCACGCAGGCGTCTCCGTCGGGCGGGTTCCGGCTGGGCGCCGGCGGAGGCGGAGCCGGACGGGTCGAGTCGGTCGCAGGATGCTACTCGGCGCGCCGATTGGATGCCGCCGCGGCTTGCCGAATCACCCCGCCGGCCCCTTGCGAATAGCCGCATGTTTCATGCGCGCTAGCCGCATGTGGGGCGGAGGGCGGGCGAGACGGCGGGCGAGCGAGACGGCGGGCGAGCGAGACGGCGGGCGGGAGGGCGGGCGGACGGCGGGCGGGACTGAGGACGGAGTTTGGCGCGAGAAATACCGCATCTGGAGGATGCGGTTCGGTTCGCGCACGCCCATCTTGTCGTCAAGGACGCACCGACGTGGTGCAGGTCGGTTCCCAGGGCACAGGGGACCGACCGCGTCCGCTCCGCGGGATCATCACACCTACCGTCGTCGACTCCGCCCGTCGTCTACCCCCGGGACCGACGGGCGGTTCGATTCCTGCGGCGTCCGGATCGCGCGAACCAGGGACATGCGTCCGTAATCGCGGCGGCGCCGTCCGGCAGTCGCGAGACGCCTCAGCTGTGGATGTGACCTCGTCCCACCGCTTGTAAGTAGCCGCATGTTTTATGCACGCTAGCCGCATGCTGGCCATCCGGCCTGTGCACGTGCCGCCGGACTGGGCACAATCACGCGGTGAATACCGCCCTTCGGATCGGCCTGCTTCTGTGGGTCGTCCTGTACCTCCTCGTGTCCTGCCAGCCGATCATCGGGGACAACCTCGCCGTCGGGACGATCGCCTTCTTCGGCGGGATCATCCTGTTCGTGCCGTGGCTGATCGGAATCGTCGTCCTCGGCGTGGCGATCTGGCTGACGAATCCGCCGCGGCGCTGACCGGCGCTGACCGGCGCTGACCGGCGCTGACCGGCGCTGACCGGCGCTGACCGGCGCTGACCGGCGCTGACCGGCGCTGACCGGCGCGACCGGCGCTGACCGGCGCTGACCGGCGCTGACCGGCGCCCGCGCTGACCTCCGGTCTGTCTAGGCTGGACGGCCGGGCGTAGCATGGAGAGTCTTCCGACCCGCCCTCGAGGTGGCACCGTCATCCCGGACGGGCCGAACGCCATTGGAGGAGGCTCCATGATTGCGTTCCTGGTCGACCTGAAGAACACGCCCGGTGCGTTCGCCACCATTGCCGAGGCACTCGGCGCGAAGGGCATCAACATCACTGGCGTAGGCGGCGCGAGCTGCGGCGACAGCGGTCGCGCCGTGCTCACGACGAGCGATGACGCGGCGACCCGCACGACTCTCGCCGCGGCCGGTGCGACGTTTGAGGAGCGCGAGGTCGTGGAGGCGAGCCTCGCTCACACGCCCGGGTCGCTCGGCAAGGCCACCCGCCGTCTGGCCGACGCGGGCGTCAACATCGACGCGATCATGCCGACCGGCATGTCCGGTAACGAGGTGACCGTCGGCTTCGCGACCGACAGCCCGGCGAAGGCCCGCGAGGCGCTCGGGACCGCGCCACTGACCACAGCGCACCGCTAGCCACCGCCGCCGCTGACCGCCGCGCTGACCACCGCCGCTGACCGCGACAGCTGACCACCGCGCGCCGCTGACCGCGGCAACACCAGAAGCCGGGGCGAGGGGCCCCGGCTTCACCGTGTCCGGCTCGCGGCGATCAGTAGGTGGGGCCGCCGCCGTTGTTGCAGGCCGCGATGAGGAGGGCCGTCAGCACCAGGAGGAGCGGGCCGAGGACCACGCCGCGGTCGAGAATGCGTCGTTTCATGGTCGTGGATACGACCGGCCTCGTTCGGCGGTTCGCCGCGCGGCCCACTCGGCGGGCGTCCCGGGCGCGGCCCACGCGGCGGGCGTCAGGGCGCGACCACGCGGCGGGCGTCAGGGCGCACCGACTCGGCGGGCGTCGCGGTCCGCGACGCGCCCGATTCGGCGGGCGTCAGCTGGAACGCCGGGTGGCGCTGCGCCGAGACCGCGTAGTCGGCGGCCGTCGAGGCCTTGTCGATCCCGTACCAGCCCGCGATCATCGAGCCGAAGATCGGCGCGGCCAGGACCGGCCGCAGCCCGGCCTCGAGGATCGGCGCCGCGACGTCCGGAGCGAGCTCGACCGCAGTCATCCGCCGATCGCGCCGGCCGCGGCGGATCGTCGCCTCGCCCGCGGCCCGCAGGTTCTGGACCCAGCTGACCTCGCCGAACGGCGAGAACAGGTACTCGCGGCCGTCGACCGCGAGGGTCGCGACCGGAAACGTGTACGCCCTGCCGGTCTTCCGCCCGCGGACGGTCATGAGCACGTTCGGTCCCATCGGCACGCCCAGGGCGAGGAGGCGTCGGACGAGCGGATTGAGGCGCTGCACGATCGACGGGATCGGGAGAGGCGCGACGGCGGTCGGGATGGTCATGACGAGGCTGCTCCTGCGTGATCGCGAGCCGATCCAGTCCCGGCTCGTCAGACTGAACACGGAACAGCGCCCCGGAACGTGACCGGGCCCCGCGGCGCCGGTCCGGTCACACCTTGCCGGCGCGATCCGTACAGGAGGTGATGGCACCGACGATGGCCGACCACCCGACCGACCGGCGCGCCTGGCTGGCGCAGGAGTTCGAGCGGCACCGCGCCCATCTGCGGGCCGTCGGCTACCGGATGCTCGGCTCGCTGACCGAGGCCGACGACGCCGTCCAGGAAGCATGGGTCCGGCTCGATCGGCGCGACCCGGGAGGCACCGATGACCTGCGCGGCTGGCTCACCGTCACGGTCGGGCGGATCTGCCTCGACGCGCTCAGGGCCCGCGAAGGCGCGGCGCGAGACGTACGCCGGCACGTGGCTCCCGGAGCCGATCGTGAGCGCGCCGGCGGGGGACGTGCGAGACCACGAGAGCCCGGAGGTAGACGCGGTTCGCGCCGACTCGGTCGGGATCGCCCTGCTCGTCGTCCTCGAGACGCTGTCACCGCCGGAGCGCCTGGCGTTCGTGCTCCACGACGTGTTCGGGGTGCCATTCGACGAGATCGGATCGCTCGTCGGTCGAACCCCGGCGGCGGCGCGCCAGCTCGCGAGCCGCGCTCGCCGGCGCGTCCGGGCGGAAGCGCCCGATCCCGACGCCGACCTCGTCGTGCAGCGGCGAGTCGTCGACGCGTTCCTGGCCGCCGCCCGAGCGGGCGACTTCGAGGCGCTCGTCCACGTCCTCGATCCCGACGTCGTCTTCCGGACCGACGGCGGCGGGCGCGGCCCGCTGGCCAGGCCCGCCCTCGCGGGTCGAGATGCGGTCGCCCGCCAGCTCGTCCGGTTCGGACCGCGATTCGCGTCGTACGCTCGTCCGGCGACCGTCAACGGGGCTGCCGGCGTCGTCGTTCCGGACGCGCCGGGCCAGCCGGTGATCGTCGTCGGGTTCACGATCCGGGCCGGTCGGATCGCGTCGATCGACATGAACGGCGACCCGGCGAAGACCGCGCGAGCGGTCGGCGGGCTCGACGGCGTCGGGGCCAGCTAGCCGCCCCAGGTCGCGCCATGCGGCCGATGAGATTTCGGCATCGCGTGCGGTCTGCAATACGTGACATCGCGTGACCGGTTCGTGCGCCATCATGGCGCTTGCCCAAGCCCCAGGAGACGCATCCCATGACCCAGTCCACGGCCGAATTGGCCGCGCTCAACCTGTCGCCGCGCGCGAAGCTCGAGATCCTCGGCGCGATCCTGCTCGTCATGTTCATGTTCGCCCTCGACCAGACGGTCGTCGGCGTTGCCCTGCCGAAGATCATCACGGAGCTCGGCCGGAACGACCTCTACACGTGGGCGATCACGATCTACCTGCTCACCTCGACGATCAGCGGTCCGATCTACGGCAAGCTCTCGGACCTGTACGGCCGGCGCCCGATCATCATCTTCGCGGTCAGCCTGTTCCTGATCAGCTCGGCCCTGTGCGGCCTGAGCCAGGACATGACCCAGTTCATCCTGTTCCGCGGCCTCCAGGGCCTCGGCGGCGGGGCGGTCTTCCCGGTCGCGCTCGCGGTCATCGCGGACCTCTACACCCCGGCCGAGCGTGGCAAGTATCTCGGCCTGTTCGGGGCGGTCTTCGGGGTGTCGTCGCTCGTCGGGCCAGGGCTCGGCGGGTTCCTCACCGACACCGTCGGCTGGAACTGGATCTTCTTCATCAACGTGCCGATCGGGCTGATCGCCCTGTTCATCATCTGGCGGCTCCTGCCGGCCATCAAGCGGCCCGACGCCGGCCGCAACATCGACTACGTCGGTGCCGCGGTCTTCACGTTCGCGATCTCGGCCTTCCTGATCGGGTTGACGAACAAGGCCGGGACGCACCTCGTCGACGGGGCGACGGTCGCCAACGACTGGACCTACGTGATGGTCGGCGGCCTGATCGTCCTCGGACTCGCCCTCGGAGCGCTGTTCGTCTTCATCGAATTGCGCGCCGCGGAGCCGATCGTGCCGCTCGACCTGTTCAAGCTGCGGACGTTCACGATCTCGGTCCTGGCGACGTTCCTCGCCGCCTTCGGGTTCTTCAACGCGATCATCTGGCTGCCGCGCTGGTTCCAGACGGTGGGCGGGGCGAGCGCCACGGAGTCGGGGTACAACATCCTGCCGCTGCTGGCGGGGATGATCATCGCCGCGGTCGCGTCCGGCCAGATCGTGGCGAGGACCGGTCGCTACAAGCTGATGATGGTCGGCTCGCTCGCGATCCTGGCGTTCGCCCTGTTCCTGATGACCAACCTCCGGGCCACGACCGATCGGCCGATCCTGTGGCTGTGGATGGTCATCGCCGGGGTCGGCATCGGGCCATCGCTCGCGGTCTTTACCCTGATCGTCCAGAACGCCGTCCAGCCCGAGCGGATCGGGGTCGCGACGAGCAGCCTGACCTTCTTCCAGCAGATCGGCGGGACCGTCGGCCTGACCCTCGGCGGGACCCTGTTCGCCGATCGGCTCATCCAGGAGATCCCGCCGCAGATGGTCGCGGCCGGCGTCCCGCAGCAGGTCGTTGACGGATTCCAGGCCGGCGGTGGTGGAGCGGCCCTCGACTTGACCGGCACGGGCGATCTCGGGGCTCGAATCCTTGCCGCGACGCCGCCTGAGGCCAGGGCCTTCATCGAGCCGATCATCCAGCAGATCGTGCTGGGCATCCACCAGGCGTTCTCGATCGCGGTGACGTCGACGTTCTGGATCGGAATCGCCGGGGCGATCGTGGCGGCCGTGCTCGTCGCGTTCCTCCGCGAGACCCCGATGCGCGACACCTTCCACATGGAGGAATTGCCCGAGGAGCCGGCCGCCGCCTAGGGCCGGCGGCGCCGGACCCCAGCCCGATGCGATCGATCGCGTTCACGCCGCACGGCGACCAGATTTGCTGGGTCGATCTGCCCGCGGCGGACGCGGCCGGCGCCGCCTCGGCCGGCGCCGCCTCGGCCGGCGCCGCCTCGGCCGGCGCCGCCTCGGCCGGCACCGTCTCGGCCGGCGCCTCGGGCGCCCTGCCGGCCACCGTCTACGTCCACGGGCTCGGCGGCAGCGGCGCCTCGACGTTCGGGCAGATCGCCGGGGCCGCGCTCCTCGGCGGCCGCCGCGCGCTCGTCGTCGACCTGCCGGGCCACAGCCACAGTGATCGCCCGACCGACTTCGGCTACACGCTCGACGACCACGCCGCGGCCGTCGCCGCGGTGCTCGACGGCGAAGGGCTGACGGCCGTCGACCTCGTCGGCCACAGCATGGGCGGCTCGATCGCGATCGTCCTCGCCCACCGTCGGCCGGACCTCGTGGGCCGCCTCGTCGTCGCCGAGCCCGTCCTCGATCGGCTGCCGCCGGAGGCGACCGGCGGCCTCGGCAGCCAGTGGATGGCGTCCATGACCGAGTCCGAGTTCGTGGAGCGCGGCTGCGCCGAGCTGAGCGCCGCCGATCCGGGCTGGGGCATGACGCTCCGGATGAGCGCGCCGTTCGCGGTCCATCGCAGCGCCGTGGGGATGATCGCCGGCACCGAGCCGAGCCTCCGGACGTTGCTGGGCGCACTGCCGATCCCACGGACGTTCATCGCCGGCGCGGATGGGGAGGGGGTCGAGCGGGCCGCCGGGCTCGACAAGGTCGGCGTGCGGGTCGTGGTGATCGCGGACGCGGGCCACATGATGATGGTCGATCAGCCCGGGGCCTTCGTGCGGGAGCTCAGCGCGGCGCTCGCCACGCCGACGCGCTGAACGCGAACCGGCCGCCCGGCGCCGCCTCGCGAGGAGGCGGACCGGACGGCCGGTGGTGCTTCGCGCGATCGTCGGTCAGGCGGTCGCGCTCGGGATGCCGCACGCGAAGCGACGGGCATCGCCGGCCAAGGCGACAGCGCTCGCGAGCGACGCCGTGATCGTGCCTGCCGCGGCGGCGGAGCCACCACACGACACGTTCGGGTTGAACGACGCGAACAGGCCGCTCGGGTTGAACTTGTAGAGCCACACGTGGAGGGCGAAGAACGGCGGGATCTGGAACCGCTCGTGGTCGCCAACCATCAGCTCCTGGCCGAAGAGCATCGGCATCGACCCGGCCGGGTGGTTCGCATACCAGTCGGCCTGGAAGATCACGTACTCGAGGGCGGCAAGCTTGAGCTTGCCCTTGCGGTCGGGCGCATAGACGAGGACCTCGGGATGACGCGGGTCCAGAGTTCCGTCGAGCAGGCCGCCGTTGACCCAGTGGATGCCCATCGCACCGGGCCCGTTGAGGTTCGCGATGCACTCGTGGAGCGGCACCCCGTCGGGGAACGCTCCGTAGCCGGCGCGGCCGGCCGCGTTGAGGCTGTGGAACCGGGCATTCGAGACGAAGGCCCGGAGCAGGTCGATGCCGGCCTGCTTGGACTTCGAATGGGCCGTCGCGCCGCTCAACGTGAGCGATGCGATCGCGATCGCCGCCAGCATCGCGGCGGCGAGCCGCGTGCGTCGTCGGGTCATCGTCATGTCCCCTCGATCACCGGATAGATGCTTTCGGCAACGAGACCGTGGGCCTCGCGGTGGACCTGGATGGCGGCGTCGGCGTCGGGTGCGTCGACGAGACAGAAGATCTTGCCCTCGCCTTCGTCGACCCAGTAGCGCAGGTAGTTGACCTTGTACTTGCCCTGCGCCTCGAGATCGGCCTTGTGCGCCTGGGCAACGTCGCTGGCCTTCACTCCGCCTGCGAGCGAGTGCGTGTCCATGAAGAGTGCCATGCGTGCCTCCTTTCAAGGGCATCGTTGGCGCGCAGGTGACGAGACGCATCGGTCTGATGACCGATACGGGGGTTCGGCGATGACCTAGGCGCCGCGGCGGGCGGGCGGGCCGGCCGCCGGCAGGCGGGCCGGCCGCCGCCTGCGACGGCCGCTCGCGACGGCCGCTCGGGAATTGCCCCATCGCTGCGCGAGCGATGGAGCGACGGCAACGCTCGCCGGCACGGCCGACGGCGACGCCGCCGACTGCGGGGACGCGGCGCCGCCGCAGCCGACGACGAGGGCGACCATGACGACGATGGCCGCGATGGCTACGAACTGTGCTGGACGCAAGACGACTCCCTCGCGACAAATGTCGCGCCCGGATCGCAGGCTCCTGTCGGCAGTTTGACACGGGGTCGGTCGCAACACTTCGGGCTCCACTCTCCGTCTTGGTGCCGTGATGACGATCCTCTCCCGCTCCAATCGCACGCCATTCCGCGGATTGGCGATCCTCGCCCGCATCGGCGTCGTTGCCTTCGCCCTGCTGCTTGCCGCCTGCCAGGCGCCCGCGGCGCCCTCCGCGTCAGCGCCGCCGATCGCCGTCGGCAGCCCCGGCCCCTCGGGCCCCGCGTCGAGCCCCGACCTCCCGATTCCCTCGTCCGATCCGGCGCCGTCGACGCCAGCCGGCACCCCGACCCCGACGCCGACCCCGGCCGACCCCGTCGCCTGGTCGAAGCCGGTCGTCGTCAAGGACCTCGTCGACTGCACCTCCGTCGTCCTCGCCGTGGACGAGAGCGGCGGCCGCCACCTCGCGGCGACCTGCGGCGACGGAACCAGCGCGATCAGCTACGCCGCGTCGGCCGACGGCGGCGCAGCCTGGGACACCAGCCACCTGAAGCCGCCCGCCGGCCGCTACGAGCTCGATCCCCAGCTGGCGTTCTCCGGCAACACCCTGTTCCTCGCCTACACCCGGGTCGCGCCCGACGACGGCGGCTGCGGCGACGACGGCCTCGCCGACGTCGGCGTCTGGTACCGAACCCGGACGATGCCGAGTGGCGACTGGTCGGAGCCGACCCAGATCGGCCGCGCGGCCGACCGGCTCGAGGCCCTCCGCGTCAGCGGCTCGGTCATCCACGCGACCGTCCACAACGACAAGGACAAGTCGACCGCCTACGTCCGCGTCGAAGGCGGGGCCGGCGCGCGCTTCGCCATCGGCGACGCACGCGGCTCGACCGCGCTCCGGATCGGCGACGACGGCAAGGCGCGGATCGCGTACGAGTCGGGGAAGGGGATCGGCTACGGGTCGCTCGACGGCGACCGGTTCGTCGGCAAGACGATCGTGGCCAGCGGGTACGCCCACGACCCCGTGCTGACGCTCGCACCCGGCAACACCGCGTATCTCCTCTACGCGGAGAGCTACCACGACGGCGGCTGCACCGAGCCCGACCCGCTCCCGACGTTCGGCACGTACTTCGCGACGAACGCCGGCGGGTCGTGGGAGTCGAGCCGGCTGACGACGCTGATCGGCTCGAGCTCGATGACGATCGACCCCGCGACCGGCGACCTCCACGTCCTCGTCAGCGACTACCGCCGGATGGTCCACTTCCATCGGCCGGCCGCCGGTGGCGTCTGGGTGAACGAGACCCTCACGCGGGACCACCCGTCGGGGGCCGTGATCCGGCAGGACCCGACGAGCGGCGCCCTCGTGGTGGCCTACATCGCGGATCCGGATCCGGCGGATCCGAAGCTCGAGGTCGCGGTGATGGCCCAGGGCTAGGGTCCGGGGCGGCGCTCGCCAAATTCGGCGTAGCCGCATCAAACATGCGGCTACTTGCAATGGCAGCGCGGGGGCAACTTGGGCGCGCGCCGGCAACGTGGGCGGGGGGACTTGTGGGCGTCGCCACGACGGCGCCACCTCGGCGCCACCGCGGCACCGGCCCGGCGCCGCCCCCGGCCGTCGGGCGACGGCCTCGCGACCTACCATCTGGGCATGACGTTCCCGGTCCAGGTCGGCCCCGCCTCGATCACGATCAACCGGGATGACCGGTTCCTGGTGTGCCAGCCGGACGGTCGGATCCTGGGCGGCATCGACGACGGCTTCTTCACCCGCGACACGCGCCTGATCTCGGGCTACGACCTCAAGATCAACGGCAAGCGGCCGCTCCTCCTCAATTCAGCGCCGATCCAGTTCTTCTCGGCCCGCTTCGAGTACTCGAACGAGCCGTTCATCGACGACGTCGGCCCGATCGACCGCCAGACGATCGGGATCCGCGTCGATCGGACGGTCGACGAGGGTATCCACGAGGACCTCGACATCGTCAACTACATGTCGCGGGCGGTGCGGCTGACGATCGAGATCGCGATCGACTCGGACTTCGCCGACATCTTCGACGTCCGGAAGGACGCCTTCGTCCGACGCGGCCAGATCAACAGTCGCTGGTTCCGGTCGCGCGGCGAGCTCCGGACGACCTACGTCAATGGCCCCTTCAAACGGGAGCTGATCGTCTCCGTCGAGAACGCGAGCTCGCCGCTCCAGTACGCCAATGGCCGGCTCGTGTTCGTGGCCAAGATCGAGCCGAAGGGCGTCTGGCACACCTGCCTGAAGTGGCTGCCGCTGACCGCCAGCAACGACAGCGGCCGGCGCCGCCCGACGACCCTGCCGTGCAACGCGGTCGACATCAAGGAGCCGGCCGGCCGCAAGCGCCTGCCGATGGTCTCGATCGACACGCCGAACCAGACCGTCCGGCGGACCTGGGACCAGGCGATCCGTGACCTCGACGCACTCCGCCTCGAGGATCCGACATTCGAGCGCGGCGTCGTCATCCCGGCGGCCGGCGTGCCGTGGTTCGTGACGCTGTTCGGGCGGGACACGCTCGTGGTGTCGATGCAGGCGATCTCCGGCTACCCGGAGTTCGCGTCGGGCGCCCTCCGCCGGCTCGGCGCGATGCAGGCGACCGGCGACGACCCCGAGCGCGACATGGAGCCCGGCAAGATTCCCCACGAGATCCGCCACGGCGAGCTCGCCCAGCTCGGGATCCTGCCGTACCAGCCGTATTTCGGGACGCACGACGCGACCAGCCTCTACGTCATCGTCCTGTCGTACCTCTACCAGTGGCGCGGCGACGTCGAGATCCTGCGGCGCTACCTCCCCAACGCCGAGGCTGCGATGCGCTGGGTCGACAGGTTCGGCGATCGCGACCGCGACGGGCTCCAGGAGTACGCGACGCGCTCGAAGCACGGCTACTACAACCAGGGCTGGAAGGACGCCGGCGACTCGATCCGCCACGCCAACGGGACGCTCGCGCCGCTGCCGATCGGGACGTGCGAGCTCCAGGGCTATGCCTACGACGCGAAGCTCCGGATGGGCGACATCTACGAGATCCTCGATCGGCCCAAGGACGCCCGGCGACTGCGGCGCGAGGCGCAGACCCTCTACGACAAGGTCAACGACCTGATGTGGTGGGAGGCGGAGGGGACGTACGCGCTCGGGCTCGACGGTTCGAAGAAGCAGATCCGTTCGGTCGCCTCGAACGCCGGCCATCTCCTCCAGTCCGGGATCGTCCCGCCGGAGCGCGCGGCCAAGGTCGTCAAGCGGCTCCTCGCCGACGACATGTGGTCGGGCTGGGGGATCCGGACGCTGTCGTCGGACCATCCCGCCTACAACCCGTTCAGCTACCAGTGCGGGAGCGTCTGGCCGCACGACAACGCGATGATCGCGGGCGGGTTCCGGCGCTACGGCTTCGACGCCGAGGCGGCGCAGATCGCCCGGGCCACGTTCGACGCCGCCGAGCGCCTGGTCGCGTACCGCCTGCCGGAGCTGTGGGCCGGGCTCCACCGGGCCGAGGCGAGCTTCCCCGTCCAGTATCCCGGCGCGAACGTGCCGCAAGCCTGGGCCGCCGGCGCCGTCCTGCGGCTGATCGCGATCCTGGCCGGCATCCACGCCACGACCGACGCGTCCGGCTCGCGGATCTACGTCAACCCGGCCCTGCCCGACTGGCTGCCGTCGGTCACGTTGCGCAACCTGCGGGCCGGTGCCGGATCCGTGGACCTGGCGCTGAGCGACGGCGAGGTCGAGGTGCTGTCGAACACGACCGGGTTCGAGGTGATCCACGGGGCGGCGCCGCATCCGGCGGCGCCCGCATCCGGCGGCTGAGGCCGCGCGCAAGTCGCCCTAGCGCTGCCGTTGCGAATAGCCGCATGTTTCATGCCGGCTAGCCGCATGAGACGATCGCGAGCGTCTGCGGGCGGCCTGCGGCGATGGGCCGGGTGGTGCCCTCACGGGTGTGGAATCCCGGTTCAGGCGAACGGGTCGCGGGCCTCGATCCCGTCGAATTGGCGGAACTCCCGGTCGCGGGTGTAGATCAGGCGGACACCGTGCTGTCGCATCAAGGCGGCGACATGCGCGTCTGGGACGTCGTTGCCGCGCGGGTGCTCACCGGCGGTCTGGCGGAAGACCGACCAGAAGCCGTCGGCCTCGCCGAGCACCCGGACATGCGGTCGGTCAAGCAGCGCCTCGACATTGCGCAGCGCGTCCACAGGGGAGAGGGGCGTCGTCAGGATCGCCGGATGGGTGACGATCCGGAGGTAACCCAGCAGGACCGGCCAGAAGAGGTACAGGATGTCCGGGCCGATAGCCAGCCGACGGACCAGGGCCTCCGCGGTTTCATGCTCCGCGGCCTGGGTATTCGTTGCGTAGACGAGGACGTTCGCATCGAGTGTCGTGCTCATGCGTCGGCGTCGAGCGCCCGACGGACCGCTTCCTTGTCCTCGAGGTCGATCAGCGCGGGCCCGAGCGCGGCGCTCGTCCACTGGAACTCGGGTGCCGGCACGTCGGCCGACGCGGCGACGGCCCGGGCCAGGAGCTCGGACGCAACGCGGCCCATGCTCTTGCCCTGTCGCTTGCTGCGCCGACGGAGCTCGCGAAGGATGGCCGGGTCGAGATCGAGGGTCGTGCGAGCCATGATGCGTGATGTTGTGGCGTTCGACATCAGATGTCAACGACGCCGCAACGCCACGTCGTCAACTTCGGGGATCACGGGCGAGCGCTAGCGCGGCGGCTCGCGCTCGAAGACGTCGCCCTCGATGTCGACCAGCTTCTCGGCGATGTAGGCCGAGGCATCGCGGACGCCCTGGTTGTAGACCGGCGGCCCGAGCTCGGCGACGAAGAAGTCAAGGAGCTGCTCGGCCCGGAAGTCGCTCAGCGGCTCGTCGAACTCGGCCGCGAAGTGGCGCTGGATCGCCTCGACCAGGATCGAGCGGCGCTCGTCGGAGAGGTGGATCCGCATGGGCGACGGGGAGCGGTCGGGGGTCGGCATGGAGCGGATGATCGCACCCGGTCGCTCCGCTACGCTGGGTCCGTGGCAAAGGTCCAATCCGGCAGCTTCGACCGACCGGACTCCGTCCGTCGCTTCGACCACGGCCGGGTCGACATCGTCAGCCTCGGCGAGTCGTCCGTCGGGCGGCAGGTCCTCGACCCCGGCTGGCGCTGGTCGCTCCACGTCAAGCCGCTCGCCCGCACCGAGTGGTGCGAGTTCCACCACTTCGGGCTGGTCCTCGCGGGCCGGCTGCACATCGAGATGTCCGACGGGACGGTGATGGAAGTCGGCCCGAACACCGTCTACGAGATCCCGCCGATGCACGACAGCTGGGTCGTCGGCGACCAGCCGTGGACCGCGA
Organism: uncultured Chloroflexia bacterium; assembly: GCA_963746075.1. Taxonomy (GTDB): domain Bacteria; phylum Chloroflexota; class Limnocylindria; order Limnocylindrales; family CSP1-4; genus CF-46. The sequence continues at coordinate 8,377 of CAVUZY010000003.1, read as the reverse complement.
TCGCGTGGTCCGGCATCCGCTCGTTCGGCGCGCCGCTGCTCGCGACCGGCGAACGGATCCTGACGACGGTGCTGTTCACCGACATCGTCGGCTCGACCGACATCGCCGCCCGCGTCGGCGACGACCGCTGGCACAACCTCCTGGCGATGCACAACGAGGAGGTCCGGCGGGTGATCGAGGCCTTCGGCGGGGTCGAGGTCAAGACGACCGGCGACGGCTTCCTCGTCCGGTTCGAGGCGCCGGCCCGGGCGCTGTCGTGTGCCCAGGCGGTCCGCGACGCGGTGCGGATGCTCGACCTCGAGATCCGGGCGGCCGTCCACACGGGCGAGGTCGAGAAGGCCGGCGAGGACGTCCGCGGGCTGGCCGTCCACTACGCGTCGCGCCTGCTCGCGCTGGCGGCGCCGGGCGAGATCCTGACCTCGACGACGACCCGCGACCTGGTCGACGGGTCGGGCTTCGCGTTCGAGGACCGCGGGAGCCGCGAGCTGCGCGGGATCGTCGGGGAGCGGCAGGTGTTCGCGCTGATCGACGGCTGAGCGCACGCGAACGGCGGATCGAGGTGCGCCTGCGGGCGCGGCGTGCGGTCGGCGTTAAACGGGAAAGCCCACCGCCCCTATCCGCGGTCGCCTCGGCCCGTCCGGATCTCCCCAACGAAGGCTTGAATTGCCGCCGCGAGTTCGACCGGGCGGTCGCTCTGGACCGTGTGGCTCGCCCCCGGAATCGTGATCCGCCGACCGTCGATCAGGCCGCCAGCGCTCGCTCGGCATCCTCTTCGAGGAACATGTCGCTGTCCCCACCACGCACGACGAGGGCCGGACACGTCACCCGCGCGATGGCCGACCACAGGAGCTGGCGACGCTCCTCCCGAACGCCGGGCGACCTCCTCGTCCGGCAGCGCCGGGTCGGGCCGGCGGATCCGTGGGTCGTACTTCCAGGTCCACCGACCGCCGGGTGTCTCCCGGACGTTGTTCAGCAACGTCCGGCGCAGCCGATCGCGATCGCGACGCGGGTTGAATGCGAGCGCGCGGTCGACGATGTCGTCCACCGAGGCGAAGTCATCGGGACCGCCCATGAACGCGTGGAGCCGCGTCCGGCCGGCCAGCCGGGACCCGTCGGGCCCGGTGTCGATCATCACCAACCCCGACGGAGCGGGCGATCCGCCGGCGGCATGGGCGAGGGCGACCAGCCCACCGAGCGACATGCCGACGAGAATCGGGCTCGCGACGCCGAGGGCGGAGAGCGCATGGGTCAAATCGGCCGCGTGGGCGGTCAGCGCGTAGTCGCCATCCCGCGACCAGTCGCTGTCGCCGTGCCCGCGCAGATCGATCGCGACGCAGCGGGACGAGGTGCGGAGGAGGTCGCAGACGACGTCCCAGGTGTGTGCGTTCAGGCCACCGCCATGGAGGAACACGATCGTCGGGCCGTCGGCGAGGCCCCAGTCGAGGGCCTGTAGCTCGAGGCCCTCGCCGGGCAGGCGGATCGTGGTCGGCCGACCCGTGAAGGTGTGCTCCGGCTCGGTCATCAGTGGCGGGTCAGCGGTCGATCCGCGACCAGTCGGCCAGCCGCTCCCCGGCGACGGCCTCAACCGGAAACGCGGCCTCGATGGCGGCGAGGTCGATCGTCGTCAGCTCGACCTCTGCCGCACGCGCGTTCTCCTCGAGATGCGTTCGCCGCGCGATACCGGGGATCGGGACGATCCCGCCCGCCTGGGCGAGGATCCAGGCAAGGGCGAGCTGGGCCAGGCTGATGCCCTTCTCGTCGGCGATCGGGCGGAGGGCGTCGCGCATCGCAAGGTTGTGTGGCAGGTTCTCGGGCCGGAAGCGCGGGTTCGACCGGCGGAAGTCAGCGGGGTCGAGGTCGTCCACCGCCGCGGCCGACTCGACAGCTCCCGCGAAGAAGCCAGCCCCGAGTGGTCGATACGCGACGAGGCCGATCCCAGCTCGTGGAGGACCGGCCGGACCTCCGCATCGAGGTCCCGGGTCCAGATCGAGTACTCGCCCTGGAGGGCGCTGATCGGGTGGACCGCGTGGGCCCGCCGGATCGTCGCCGGGGCAGCCTGGAGAGGCCGAGGAAGCGGACCTTGCCGGCACGGACAAGGTCGGCCATGGCCTCGACTGTCTCCTCGATCGGGACGGTCGGATCGACCCGATGCTGGTAGTAGAGATCGACATGGTCGACCCCGAGCCGCCCGAGGGACGCATCGCAGGCCGCTCGGACGTAGTCGGAGTCGCCTCGGACGCCACGGTGCCCGTCGGCGTCCCGCGTGCTGCCGAACTTCGTGGCCAGGACGATCTCGTCGCGGCGGCCGCGGATCGCCTCGCCGACGACCTGCTCGTTCGTGTGCGGACCGTAGGCGTCGGAGGTGTCGACGAGGGTGATCCCGAGGTCGATGGCCCGCTGGATCGTGGCGATCCCCTCGGCGCGGTCGTGCGGCCTGAAGTACTCCGAGATGGGCATGCAGCCGATGCCGATCGCCGACACCATCGGGCCGGAGTCGCCTAGACGTCTACCTGCACGCCGCGATCGTATCCGAGGACCGACCGCCCCGGGGCAGATCCGCGCGTCGTTCGCCCGTTCAGGGCATTCTGAGAGGCCACACCGCCGTGCTCGCCGCCCATGACCAAGCGATCGGCCAAGGGTCGTGCTATCGTCTGCTAGTCGTCTAGACATCATGCATGCGGGTCCGCGCGAGCGGCTCGCGAACCGACGGAGGGCCCGTGACAGCGCAACTCGTCGAGTACGAGGTCCGGGACGGCATCGCCTACATCACGCTGAACCGTCCTGATGTCCTTAACGCCCTGAACGACGATCTCGAAGGGATCCGGGCAACCCTCTTCGACTACGACTCCGACGCGGATGCGATGGTCGGGATCCTGAGCGGCGCCGGGACGCGTTCTGCAGCGGCGCCGACATCAGGCAGCGCCAGCTCCGCCCGCCCGAGGAGCTCACGAAGCTCGGCAGCCCCAGGGCCGCGGCGCCCACATCGAGGAGCTCCTGCAGGGCTTCACCAACTGGAAGCCGATCATCGCCGCGGTGCACGGCTACGCTGTCGGTGGCGGTCTCCACATCGCCTTGATGTGCGAGAAGATCGTCGCCGAGGAGGGTGCCCAGTTCATGATCCCGGAGCTGCGACGGGGCCTGTGGGTGGCGAACTTCTGGCATCTCCTGTCGCATCGGGCGGGGGGCGGCTTCGCCTCGGATGTCTGTCTGACCGGCCGGTTCTGGACGGCGGAGGAAGGGCTCCAGCGTGGCGCGGTCGATCGCCTGGCTCCGCCCGGCGGGCGGCATCGAGGCTGCCGAGGAGATCGCGCGGATGATGATGTCGACGCCCCCGCTGGCCGTCCGCGAGGCGGTCGAGATCCGGCGGGGCGCGATGCAGGAGCTCGAGCTGAAGTCGCGTCTCCAGCGACACCGGGAGCTCCACCTGACCGAGGACTTCCGGGAGAGCGCGTCGGCCTTCGCCGAGAAGCGCCCGCCGGTCTTCCGCGGGCGCTAGGCGGCGCCCCGATGGCGACCGCCTCCGCGCCTCCGCCGCTCCAGGGATCCGGGTCCTCGACCTCTCGCGCTACCAGGCCGGTCCGCGGGCGGCGATGATCCTGGCGGACCTCGGCGCCGAGGTGATCCGCGCGGAGAACCCGGAAACCGAGCGCGACGGCGGCTTCGCCGGCCCGATCTACGAGGGCTACAGCGTCTACTACGCGGTCTACAACCGCGGCAAGAAGAGCATCGGCCTCAACCGGAGCCAGCCCGAAGGCCGCGAGCTCTTCCGCCGGCTGATCCCCCACCTCGACGTCATCGTTGAGAACTTCCGGCCGGGCTACCTCGACAAGCTCGGCTTCTCCTTCGACGCCCTCCAGGCGCTGAATCGCGGATCATCCTCGTCTCGATCACCGGCTACGGCCAGGATGGGCCGTACCGTGACCAGACCGCGTTCTGCAACGTGGCCCTCGCGGCGTCGGGCTATCTCGACGTGAGCGGCGACCCGTTCAGCCCGCTCCATCAGACCGGCACCTCGATCGCCGACCGATTGGCCGGCGTGTACGGCGCCTCGGGCGCGCTCGGCGCCATCGTCGGGCGGGCGGCAACGGGCAGGGGCGCCACGTCGACGTGTCGCTGATGGACTCGGCGATGACGATGATCGAGTTCCCCCTGTCGACCTTCCTGATGACCGGCCAGCGGCCGGCCGCGAACTCGAGGAGCGGCGCGCCGGCTCGTCGCCGAACCAGGTCTTCCACGCCCGAGACGGGCTCGTCCTGATCAACGCCCCCACCCAGGATCAGTGGCTCCGGCTGCTGACGGTCATCGGCCGGGAGGATCTCGCGACCGATCCCCGGTTCGACTCCCCGCTTCGCCGTCAGGATGGCGCCGCTCGCGACGCGATCGAGTCCCTGATCGGCGACTGGATGCGGGACAGCGGTCGACGCGGCCTACGCGGCGCTCGTCGGGGGCGACGTCCCGGCCGCCCCGGTCCGCTCGATCGACCAGGTCGCCGACGATCCCCAGATCCGCCACCGGCGGATGGTCCAGGACGTCCGCCATCCAGACACCGGCCTCGCGATGCGGCTTACGGGAAACCCGATCAAGCTGTCCGGGATGGCCGACGAGATCGGGTATCCGGCGAACCAGGGCGAGCACAATCGCGAAATCTACGGCGGCTGGCTTGGTTGCGATGAGGCCACCATCGAGGATCTCACTCGACGAAAGGTGATCTGACGTGGATGGCCTCTCGGCCCGCCGTTCCGGGCAGGGCGACGGTCCGGCCGGTCGGCGATGAAGGGTCGCGTCGTCCTCCTCCGGGCGTACCTCCGGCCGTTCGAGATCGAGGAGTTCGACGTCCCCGATCCGGAGCCGGGCGCGGTCCTCCTGAAGATCGACCAGGCGGGGATCTGCGGCTCCGACCTCCACACGTGGCGTGGGGACCGGGAGGCGAAGCACCATCCGATCCCGGACGCCGGCCAGGTCATGGGCCATGAAGGGATCGGCCGGATCGCGAAGGTCGGTGCCGGGGTGACGACGGATTGGGCCGGCCCGCCGGTCGCAGAGGGTGATCGGGTCGTGCACTGGTCGATCACGTGCTGCAATCGCTGCCGCCAGTGCCTGCGCGGCGACACGAACCTGTGCCCGCGCCCGCCCGATAGCTATCCGGCGGAGGCCGGCGTCTTGCCGTACTTCACGGGCACGTACGCGGACTACTTCCACGTCTCGCCGCGCCGGCCGTTCTACCGAGTGCCCGATGAGATCCCCGACGCCTCCCTTGCCTGGGTCAACTGCGCCATGGGAACGTCCGCCGAGGCCCTGGATCGGGCATCGTGCGGGCCCGGCGACATCGTCGTCATCCAGGGTGCCGGGGGGCTCGGCTTGTGCGCTGCCGCGATCGCCTCGGCTCGCGGCGCCGCCCTCGTGATCGTCCTCGACCGGCTGCCTGAGCGTCTCGAGCTCGCCCGCCAGTTCGGCGCCAATCACACCGTCGACGTCGAGGCGCTGGCGACCGTCGAGGCCCGTCGCGAACGGATCCTCGAGCTCACCGGCGGCGAGGGCGCCGATCTCGTGCTCGAGCTCGTTGGTCAGCCCGACCTGATCCCGGAAGGCATTGGCTACCTCGCCCCCGGCGGGCGGCTGATCGAGATCGGCCACGTGATGGCCGGACGCTCGTTCACCCTGGACCCGCGGTCGATCATCCGTGGCAAGCAGATCGTCGGCTCGAGCGGGTATCGCCACACCCTCCTGCCGGGGCTCCTCGACCTGATGGTGAGGACCCAGGAGCGCTTCCCGTACGATCAAATCGTGTCCGACCGGTTTCCACTGGAGCAGGTGAACGAGGCGATGGGCGCGGCCGAGTGGGCAAACCGCCGAACGACGGTCACCCGGGCGGTCCTGACGACCTGACGATGGCGTCGCCTGCGGATCACGTCCTAGCGATCGACGTCGGCACCTCGACCGTCCGGGTCAGTGCCGTCGCCCTCGATGGCGAGACGCTGGCCACGGAACGGGTGGCGTCGCGAGCGCGGATCCAGGGCGTGGAGGCGACCCTCGAGGTCGACGAGCTGTGGGCCGATCTCGCCGCTCTCATCCGAGCCGTCGCGGCCCGGACAGGTCCGCCGCTGGCGATCGGAATCTCTGCCCAGCTGGCGACCGTCGTGCTCGACGAGGGCCTGCAGCCCCTGGAGCCGGCGTTCCTGTGGTCGGACCGGCGAGCCACGGCCGAGGCCGAGGAGCTCGCGAGAACCGTCGACGCGGAGCTCCTGGCCACCGCCGGACGACGGCCGGCCGCGGAGCAGGCCGCCGCCCGGTTCGCCTGGCTTGGGCGCCACCGGCCGGTGAGCGCTGCGCGGATGCGTTGGCTCGCGACCTTGAAGGACGTCCTCGTCGCCCGGTTGACCGGCGAGCTGATGACCGATCCCTCGAGCGCGTCGTACAGCCTCCTCCTCGACGTCGAACGACGAAGCTGGTCGGCCGGCCTGGCCGATGCGGTCGGCATCGGTCTGGATCGACTGCCACCGATCCGATCCGGCGATGCGGGAGCGGGTCAGCTCCAGCCGCCAGCAGCCGAGCTCCTCGGCCTCCCCGGCCGGGTTGCCGGTCGCCGTTGGCGGACCTGATGGCAGCGTCGCCGTCATCGGAAGCGGAGCAATTCGCATCGGGCAGACGGTCGACGTCGCCGGCACGACCGATGTCATCCTGCAGGTCGTCGACCGCCTCGTCATCGATCCGACCGGCCGCTCGGTCGTGAACGCCTTCCTGCTCGCCGACCGCTGGACCATCGGCGGCCCGACCGGGCTGACCGGGGGAGCAGTCGCGTGGCTGTCCGGCGCCCTCGGCCACGACTCCGTATCCGCTACGTATGCCGCACTCGGCAGCGCGATCGACACGATCGCGCCCGGGGCGGACGGGGTGGCGTTCCGCACTGGCCTGACCGGCGAGCGCTACCCGACCTGGGCCGCCGACCGGGCCGGGCGGATCGACGGGCTTCGGCCCGAGCACGGTCCCGCGACGGTGCTGCGCGCGGCCGAGGAAGGCGCGGCCTTCGCCGTTCGCGAAGCGATCGAGGCGCTGGAGGGGATCGGCGGACCGATCGACGAAGTCGTCGTCGTCGGCGGGATCAGCCGGCGCCCGTCGGCGCTCCAGCTGCGGGCCGATGCCTGGCAACGCCGGGTCGTGGCGCCCGCCGCTCCGGAGGCCACGACCATGGGGGTGGCGATCCTTTCCTCGGTCGTCGCCGGCGCCCACGCGGACGCCGCCTCAGCGGCCGCGGCCATGACCCGGCCCGGCACGACCTACGACCCCGACCGAGCCGCGACTCCTGCGTGGGAGGCGGCATTCGCCCGCTGGGGCGACGCCGGCGCGGGCCGATGAGGGCGCTCGCTGAGTGTGGGGCCGCGGGATGTCTAGGCGACTAGTCAGGTCGGTCGCTACAATGGGCCCGATGGCGACTGACAATTCGACCGCCCCCGGACCCCGACCGCTTGACGACATTCGGGTTCTCGACCTCACGCGCTACCTCTCCGGGCCGTACGCGACCACGGTGCTCGCCGACCTCGGTGCGGACGTCGTCCGGATCGTCCAGCCGGGCGAGGGCACCGGCGACGGCCCGTTGACCGTGCCCTTGGCCTTCGAGTGGGCGACGAACCGGGACAAGCGGACGATCGGCCTGGAGCTGACGACCGACGCGGGCCGAGCGTCATTCCTCGAGCTCGTCCAGCGCGCGGACATCGTGGTGGGCAACGCTCGGCCGGGCGTCCTCGAGAAGCTGGGGCTCGGGTTCGACGTTCTGACGACCGCGAACCCGCGGATCATCGTGGTCGAGATCTCGGGGTTCGGGGAGGCGGGGGCCTGGGCGTCGATGCCGTCCTACGACCTGATCGCCCAAGCCGCCAGTGGCTCGATCGACATCACGGGGCCGCACGGCGATCCCGCGGTCGCGCCTGTGCGGTGGGGAATTCCCATCGGCGACGTGGCGGCGGCGCTCTATGCCGTGATCGGCACTCTCGCGGCGCTCACCGTACGGGATCGGCGGGGAATCGGCCAGCGGGTCAGCGTGTCGCTGCTCGATGGCCTCCTGTCGCTCAGCACCTATCGAGTTCCGCAGGTCTTCGACGCGCACCTGTCCCCCCGGGCCGACCAGCACATGGGCGGCGGTGGCACCCGGCCTTACGGCCCGTTCCGCTGCGGCGATGGCCGTTGGCTGGCGATCGGGTTCGCCCAGCCGCATTGGAAGGCGGCCTGTGCGGTGATGGAGGCGCCGGAGCTCGTCGACGACCCGCGGTTCGCGACCGAGCACGACCGGAATCGGAACGCCGCACTCCTCGAGGCGGCCATCGGCGCCGTCCTCGCCCGGCGCCCGGCAGGGGAGTGGGAGACCGCGTTCATCGAGGCTGGT
>CAVUZY010000002.1:0-388191 GCA_963746075.1 uncultured Chloroflexia bacterium | reverse complement strand
CAACCCTAATGGCGCGGCCATGAACACGAACCCGGCCGCAACAAACACAGCGAGCGGTTCGCATTCGTGCGCGCCGAACTGCCAGGCGTCCAGTAGCACTGCGCCGCCGAGCAGGACCACAACGAATCCGATCAAGCCACCTGAGGACTCGCTCTCATGGACTGTTCGGTACGGCGCTGAACTGGCTGATATTCGATCCCTTAAGACCCCCTACGACCTCGGATGGGAGCATGCTCGGACCGAGTGCCTACTCGCCAACTGCCCTCCGCCTACCACGCTCCAGGAGGTTCTCGACGAGTGCGGCTTTGCACCGGTCGTCGGCACACCTTGCGACTTAGCAAGCGTGGTCGTAAGTGCGGTCAACCTCGACCTACCCGGCGTGGTGATCGCTGCTATTGGAATCCTTCCATTCGGTGACATCGTCAAGGGCGCCAAGCGACTAGGGCCCCACGGCGACGAAGTCATCGACGCCCTGGACGGCAACCTAAACAACGCCGACGACCTTCCGCTTGGCGCGCTGGGCACAAAAGGAACTTCAAGTAGCTACCGACGGAACCTCATCAAGTACACGGGAGAGGCCGGAACCGGGTCGCACGCGCATCACATCTTTCCAAGAAGTTCGCGGACGACTTCAGTGCTGCTGGTATAGACAACATCAATGATCCCCGGATCATGTCTTGGTGGAAGGCCACTGATCATCTCCGAAATGCCGCCGCCTACAATCGATACTGGGCTGACTTCTGGGACAGGAATTGCGGCCGCCTCCCGAGCAGTGCCTTTACCGACGAAATCCTGCAGTACGGCCGCTTCGGAATGAGTGAATTTGGGCAGACCGTTGGATTCTGAAGCCGGTGGGACCAACCAATACTTCCTTTGGCGAGAAGCTACGCCCGCGGTGCAGTGACCGTCAGTCTTGTCTCTCGAGAGGATGCCGGGACCTACCTGGACGGCACGGCACAGCCGCCACACCCGATCCGTATGCGCCGTGAAGTTGGTTCTCGGTAATGGATCTAATTCGTGGCTCAAGTACCGAATTCCGCTTGTTGTTGCCGTCGGCTCAGGGAGTCCTGAAGGACGGCGGATTTAGCGGTTGGTCCACCTATCCCGTCGAGATAGATCCGAACGGTATCCGCGGCTCGGTCGAAGGGTATGTAGGTTTGGCTGTGACCGGTCGCTGTGGCCGGATTTAAAAGGAACTGGCACGCCAAGAGCTGAGGGTGAACCCGGCGGGCCGAACGGTATTGCGCCCCGTGGGAATGTACTTTACGCCTGAGACGTGGGATGGGAGCGACATCTTCATGTCTGAAGACGGGACTGGCTTCGTCTTCGTTACCGATCGAGTCCGGAAGGCCTTGACGACCGCTCGTCTCACAAACATGGACTTCACGCCGATGTCGGAGTACGAGTGGCTGGCCTGAGCGAGCGTCTTCCGCGGCGCGAAAGTGAGCAGGTGCCTGAGAATTACCACGAGGCTCGGGGTCAACTCCGGTCTTATCCGCGTCTGACGCGGACTTGGCTTCAACGCTTGCCAACATCAACGTCATGGCCCATCGCGCTTCTGAGCACGCTGGCTGGGACGGCTACGAGAGCAATCTAGTGGTGCGCTTCGTTGCCCGGCATCTAAATGCGCCAGTCCTCGACGCCTGATATCTCGCCGTTGTTCGCCGTTCGCGCGGGATCTCTGGCGATCCCTCGCTAGGGATTCACCCTCTCGCGATGTAGCCTCAACTCGACGTAAGCTCGGGCTTTTTCGTACAGGTTTTCCCGTGACCGACGTTTCTGTTGTCGAGACGACGTGGTGGTTGCCGCCATCGGTCGTCAATTCGAGCCCAAGCCGAATTGTGGCGGCGCTTACAAGCAGTTTTCCGAGCGCGCGACCCGTTCGATTCGGGCTGGGTATCCTCCGCCGTCGACCATGGAGACCGATGGTCCGGATAAGTTCGCCGCCGAATGGCGTGATCGACTTGAATTGGGTTACTTCACACAGTGGACGGGCCGTCCGCCAATCTTCCGGGTTAGCGTAGGATTTCCTGACCGTCGAACCGATGTGGAGCCTGGATTCCGCTCGGCCACGCTCGCCTGCTATCTCGATGCCGATTACGCGACGCGGGAATCCGACGAAACCGCAACCGCGTTCGCTCGCGTCGGATCCGAGCTCGGCAGTTTCTACGGTTGCGCCTACCTGCTTTCAGGGTGGCGATTTAGCCGGGGGATACTCTCAATGAACGCCTTCTCGAGTGATCAGAGCCCTCTGCCTTCCGGATCTCGATGGATCGGCATCCCGCCCGGCAATCCTTGGCTCGAATGGTTCGGAGGCGCGTACCTAGAAGCCGCGCCTGAGTCGGCGCCCGCTACGAGCACGCGCCACGCCCGGGGATTCTCGTTCGCCACGCCCTTGCGCCATCTCGGGGCGACGATGAGCTACACGCAGGATGGGCGGTCCGAGAGGAGTACCTGGCGCGACGGGAGGATCCCCGATTTTTGGGGGTCCCACCTTCGGCTCCAGCCGTGGTTCTGTTGCCGCCCGAGGTTGGACGTCGCACCGACTGAGAGGTGCGCTGTCCAGAGCTGCGCCCGCATTGAAATCAGCGATGCCCGGACTTCACTGAAGATCTGCATCGCGGGGCGGTGGTCCATGTCGCGCAGGCTCTCGGTCAACTCTCGCAGCTTGCCCGGGCCAAGATCTCATGAACGAAGACGGCGACCTACGACAGTATGCCGACACCATTAGGAGGTGGCGGACTCGCAGAACTTGCCTCGTCGAAATTCCTTGCTCCGACAGAACCACGCCTACTTCAAGCGAATTCGTGATGGAGCAGAGGGGCAACAGCTGATTTTATCGCTTGCAGCTTCGCCCAACAACGACATTGCTTGCGCCGCGGGCCACCGATGCGCTCTGGTTTGATCCAACGATCGGAACGCGCATCTTGGCGAGGATTGCCTCGGAAACATCTGAGGCCGGCATCACGGCGACGTGGACACTTAGCGAATTCAGTCGTGGCGCCTTGGACCTGGACTGGTAGGGCGATCGGGACATCGGCGGAGTTTTCATCACCTTTGCCGAATGGACGGCCGACGCTTCAGCCTTCACCACTATCACCAGATCGTGGGAAGGACGCGCGTTCCGGGTCACTTCCGCGACTGCCACGAGGGACGCTGGCCCCAGGTAACGGTCGGCTCTACGGGCACGCCGAGGGCTTCCCAGAACGCCGCCTCGTCGACGACCGGAATGCTGTATTCGATCGCCTTCAGCTCGTTTCCCGACTCGCGGTTGGGGTCGCAGTCGACGAGCAGTTGGACCTTCTTCGTGATCCGCGATGAACGTGGAGACCCGCCCGACGGGCCAGGATCGTGGCGCACTCGCGATCGATAGGCACGCCCTGAAGTGCGAACCGGCTGTCACCCGTGAACGCGATCATGAGCCCGGGCCACGCATGATCCCCGCGTACGGGAGGTGCCCCCTCCAGCAGTTCGAGCAGCGTTTCGCCGGGCGATCCGACGTGTAGGACGACTCCAATCGATCCGCGATCGGTGTTCCCCTTGTCCATCCCCCCGTCAATCGCGCGTCTGCCGCCAGGACGCGGCCGCGACCGGCGGCCCACGCCAGAATTGGGGCATACCGGATCGCATCCTCGCGTGCCAGATAGCCCACGACACGGCCAGCGATCCGCACAGAGACTGCGTTCTTGTCGTGCTTGTTGTCGGGCTCGGCAATGAGCGCAGCGACGAACTCTGTATTGGTCGGCCCGCTCGGCGTCAGACGGCCGCCGAGCGATCTGAGGTCGGGCTGGTAGCTCTGCTCGCCGACCACTTGGAGCACGGCGTCCTGACGCTCCGGGGCGAGCCGCCAGGCGGCGACCATCCCCACGTCGGCGGGAACGCGGCCTCCGCCCAGGAGTCGTCGCAGGAAGCCCATCGTTTCCCCCGTCCAGCGTCGGGCGCGATTCCGCGACCGTGGATTTGGGAGCGTAACGCACGCCGTGAGCCGATTGATCCGTGCGGAACGCTCGTGGGATGGCACCGTGCGGTCGGTCGCAGTTCGCCAACCTCACTTGGACCCGTTCGCGTCCGTCAGCGTGTGTGAATGTCACCTGAGGTCGCTACGCGAGTGACGCCACCGCGAGGTGCTACCGTCCCGACATGGTGAGCGCACGCCTTGATGCTCTGGTCAAGGAGCCCTTCGAGCGGACCTACCTAGCGGGTGATCACGGCTACTGGGCCGATCTCGTCCTCGTCGAGTTCAAATTCTTGGAGGAGCGGGGCGGGCGGCTCGATGTAGTCGTCTTCCACCAGAAAGGCGACTACATCACCTATCGAGGTCCGTGGGGCTCGGTAACGCTGGAGTTCACCCCCGACAACTACCCGGGCGGCCCTTGGATCGCGGCGAGGGCGGCCCTCCACGGCAGAGCGGACTTCGCCGGCGACCTATACCGGCTCGCTGCGGAGCGGCAACCGGCCATGGCGTTGCCACCCACTGTGCCCCTCGGCCGATCCACCATTGCATCGACTATTGGGTTCTGGGCAGAGTCCCTGCGCTCCTCACCGGACCTGTTCTGAGCCGCATCACGCCAGAACGCTTCGGTCCGCCAGAGTGCGGAATGTCACTCGGCAGTCAGTTCGAGGCTCTACGAGCGCGACCATCGACGACTGACAGGGCATTCGCAAGCCGACGGCTCAGGCGCTCGCCAGTCCCATCGACCCAATACGGGCTGTCAGTCTCATCGGCCCAGCCCTGCTGCACACCGTCTTCCCACTCGGCCTGGCCCTCCACGAGAAGGTCGAGAAGTGTCTCTAGGTCCTTCCGGGTCAGGGCGATAACCGCGGCCCGGCGCGTGGCTCTGAGAATCCGCACGTCTTGAACTCCATGGAGGGCGGTGGTGCCGGCCGGAGCAAGAGTACGTCTCGCCTCTGTCACTCAGTGTCCGGGAATGTCACCCGGCAGGCCTAGTCAGCGAACTCGCGTTCAATGGATTCTCGCAAGGACAAGAGGCGGTCGTTCACGTCCTCGTCGGGACTCGATGGGACGAAACGAACAAAGGCCTCTCGCAATCGCCTATTGGATCGGAGTTCCGTTTCGATCTTCGGCACGAATGCTGCAGGATGCTCGATGACGAAGTCTTCGAGGACATCGGCGATCCACAGCAGGCCCTCGTCGTCAGTCAGGGACACGACCTTCAAAAGGCGTGCCCAGGCTTGCTCTGGATCGTCGCGAACCAGCGACGCAAAGAACGCCCATTCGCCAAAGTCTCCGCCCGCGTGAGGCCCGAACGAACCGAGCGACTCGGTTCGCGCTTCGCGCTCCTGGCCCTTGTCCATGGCGCGGATTACATCATGTTGTTAGCGCACAGCGTGCGGGAATGTCACCCGAAGCGCGGCGACCCGGGGTCGCCAGGTGACGAAGGTCTCCGATCCACGGAGTCAGCCCCCGCCGCCGATCGCGACAATCCCTAGAAGAAGTGCAAGGGTGGCCAGCGAGATGACCGCGTAGGCGGCGACGACGACCCACTCCTGGGTGGACCGGGACAGAGTCGTAGAAGCCAGGCGGGTTTCGACCCTGAGCACCGCGTCCCTCCAAAGAACCAGGTAGGAGCCCAGCACGGCCGCAAAACCCACGAGGGCCGTTACGCCGCCGCCGACGCCACCCACATGCATCACAAAGGGTGCGGCCATCACGCCGAGTCCAGTGATCAGCACGACAACGATGCCGATGAGGCGTCTGCGGGCGAGCGGCCACCAATCACTCACCTAGGCGGTCACTGCGCTCTGACTTCCACACACCCGCATGGTATGCACGAACGTGCTCACGTCGGTCGGAACTCGGGACGCTAACGTCCCACAGGGTCCGGGAATGTCGCCCGAGCTGGGGCGAACCCGGGCGTCCACCGCGCTACGAAGCGTCCTCGAGATTGTTCTGACACAGCATGCGGCAACGGTCGTCCGGCGCACCCGCCGAGCAAGCCCGGAGGGCGGACTTGGCGTCCTCGGTGCCGATCAGGGCCGCTGCGTAGGTGAGCCACAGCATCGAATTGTGGTCGTGCTCGTGGATACGGCTGATCACGCGATCCGGCGCCGACATGTATGTCCAGACCACATCGAGGGCCTTCGTCAGCCACAGGCTCGGATCCTCGACGTCTCGAACCGCAGCGATCTCGGCAGCGGACTCGGCGTCGCCTGTCGTCGCGAGCGTCCAAGCGGTTGAGAGGACCTCACTATCGCTCATGGATCGGAGCCGTTTTCGCAGTTTGCCCAGGAGTCGGGGCATCCCGTCAGGATCCAACGCCGCGTATGCCGCGACGGCGTCGATCCGGTTGCTGTCGTCGGAATCGTCGAGCATCCTGCGTACGAGAGGGATGGCGCGGTCGCGCGGCAACAGTTCGGTCGCCAGCGGAGTTACGTAGCCGCGCGGGCCAGCCCGTCGCGACTTCGCCAGCTGCGTCAGGACCGACTCCGGGTCGGCAACGCCGTGAAGATGTCGAACTGCCGCGGCGAAGTCGTCATCGTCGAGCGCGGCAAGGACAAAGTCGAGATCCGAGGGCATGTTCGACTTGGCGCTGCGCGACATTCGCCGAGGGTACAAGTCCTCGAAGTCAGTCAGTGTGCGGGAATGTCACCTGACAAGAGCGACTCGGGCACCTCGGCATCCGAACCGTCGCCGAATTCCACCGTGGGCAGCTGGCGACGAACGCGCCCGACGTCCTGAGAGTGCCTGGATTCGAATGGGCGGCCTCTCGTGCCCCCCTCGGCTCGTCAGGCGCGGGAGAGCTGGATCCTGGCGCAACCTAATCATCGTGTGGATTCTAAGAGTCGGGTCGGCTCCGCGAACGCGGCGACGATGTTCTCATGGTGTGGACTTCCAGCGCGACCTGAGTGATGTATGGCGACGACCACCCGTCGCTCAGGAGCCCGCCGCCATGAACCCTCAACTCCTTCCCGCCGAGCTGTCGCCCGACGTCCCTGCCTGGACTCAGACGGTGACCGCCTTCCTGGCCGAGAAGGAGCGCCGCTCCGGTTCGCGCCGGACGGTCGATGGCTACGCCCGGATGCTCTGGCCGTTCCTGGGCTCGGTCGGCTCGCCAGAACGGGTGACTCCGGCCCACGTCCTGGCCTGGGCGCACGGGATCGGGCTGTCCGGCCGCGAACCGTCGTCGGCCACGGTCGGCGCACGGATCGCCTGCCTGTCGAGCTACTTCCGGTTCCTGATCCGGATGCAGCTTTCGACCTTCAATCCGTGTGATGCCCTCGAGCGGCCCCGGACGGTCCAGGCACCGGCCCGAGGACTCACTGCCGAGCAGGTCCGATCCCTCCTCGCGGTCGTACCCGACACGGTCGTCGGCCGGCGGGACCGGGCACTCCTCCTCATATTCGTCCTGACCGGACGGCGGCGGGCCGAGGTCCTCGGGCTGACGGCAGGGGACATCAGCCTCGAAGGTGAGACCGCCTTCTACAGCTACCGCGGCAAGGGCGGCAAGCGCGGCCGGCGGGAGCTCCCACGACCGGCCTACGAGGCGCTCCTGGCCACGCTGTCCGACGCCGGGCTGGATCTCGCGTCCATGGATCCGGGCGCCCCGCTGTGGCAGGCAGGCGGCCACCCTCGGGGTGTGACCGGCGGCACCGTCTACTCCCGCTTCCGAGCCTACCTCCGGGCGGCCGGACTGCCGCCGTCAGGCTTGCACCTCCTGAGGCACTCGGCCGCCAAACTCCGGCGGGATGCTGGCGAGTCGATCGAGGCTGTCAGCGCCTTCCTCGATCACTCGAGCTTGGCGGTCACCACGATCTACCTCCGTCGGCTGGAGGGCGAGGCCGACGCGGGTTGGGTCAGCGTGGCGAGCGCGATCGGGGTCTAGCCTTCGTCAATTGGCCACCGGCGGCCCTGAGAAGCGGTTGCGACATCGATCAGGTCGATCAGCTCGACTTCACTGTCGTGGTCCGGCCGTTCGTCAAGCGCGAACTCGACCATCACACCGCTTTCCGACGGCGAGTAGTCGATTCGTCCGCCGCGGGCAGACGGCCAGCGATCGTCGTCGTGTTCCGGGTCCCGAGCGATCTCGCGCTCAGCCGCCTCCACCAGTGGCAACTGCTGGTCGTCCAGCAGGGCCCTCTTCGCCGTGTAGACGGCTCGGGGAACCAGGCGAAAGGGCGGCGTCTCCTCCGTCATCGCGAACGCGCGCACTCAGGCCAACGGACGCGAAGTAACCATTGACCTCGCTTGGCGTCATGCGTCTGAATTCTTCTCGGCTGGGCCATGTTCTGACCTTTGCAGCGTGATCGCGACGGTACCTGACGCGAACAAACATGACCAACCCGCCCACTAGGCCGGCAAGGGACAGGGCGCGTCTCAGCGGCATGGGCATCGTCCTCTGGGGGCTGGCACGCTGGCGCTGCGCACGCCGGGAGTGTACTGCGCTCAGAAGCGATGTCACCAACATTCGACACGGCGTGTGGACGACTGAGCCCGAATGGCTAGCTCAGGACCAAGGATGTCCACATTCGCGGAACGCCTGTGCTATTCGTCCGATGGACCCGACGCTCACACTGGCCACCGCTGGAACAATCGGCGTAGTGTCTTCTCCGATGAGCGACCTGGCGACCGACGACGCATCGATCGACGCCGCAGCCCTGAGGCAGAGGACTGAAGACCTCCTCAGGGACCTCGCGAGGATCGCTTCCGATGAGCACGAGCCTGAAAACTTGCGCGCCCTCGCGCGAATGGGCATCGACTTCCTGACAGACATGGAAGCCGCAGTCCGATCGGGCAATCACGAGCTCGCCCGCGAGCTCTTCTACGGACCGGAGCACAACTCGAAGACCTCGCGCCCGGGCGGCATCGCCCAGAAGCTCCCACTGTGGGCGAGGGGAACCGAGACGCTTGTAGCCGCGGCTCAGTTCGTCGAGGTCGACGAGTCCGTCGATCCGCCGTCGGTGGTCATCCGTTGGGAGCGCGTTCCCGCAAGCCTGAGGCGGGAGGTCACGTCCCTGGCCAATGAGCTGGTCGACCGGAACCGGCCCCGCCCGAAGGGCGGGCGGCCCCGGAAATCGACAGGAGATTCCACGAAAACCGGGTGACCCAGTTTCGCCTCGACGGCGTCCCCATCAGGCTGGGGCCGTGGTTGTACGCCTTCCGGCCAGCATTCGATACAGGATCGTCGAGCCCGACGGGACGGTCGCGGCGGTCCACGTCCGCCAGGAGCGGGCTGACGGGACCAAGACCTTCCGGTGGGAGGGCGAGGAGGGCAGACGGGGGCTGGCGGGGCGGTCCGTCGCGAGCTTGCCCCTGTACGGGGTTTGGCGGCTCGACCAGGCGCAGCCCGACGCCCCGGTCTTCATCGTCGAAGGCGAGAAGGCGAGCGACGCCCTCGGCCGCTGCGGGATCATCGCCCTGGGGACGGTGACCGGGGCCAGCGGGACGCCCGACTCCAAGGTCCTTCGGGTGCTGGCGAATCGCGACGTCCGGCTGTGGCCCGACAACGACGAGGTGGGTCGCGCTCACATGGCGCGGATCGCCGACCGCCTCCGCGACATCGCCGCGTCGGTCTCGACCGTCGTATCGCCCGCGGCCCCCGAAGGCGACGATGCCGGCGACTACTGCGCCGCCGGGCATAGCGGCGGCGACGTCCTCGACCTGCCAACTGTTTCCGCCGACCTAGGAGAGATCGTTCCGGCAGAAAGAATCCGACGCCCGGTCGGGATGCCGATTCTTTCTGCCGAGACTCGCTTCCCAAGAGCGGCAGAGTCAGATCCACCGTTCCTGACCGCGCGGCAATTCGGACTGGCCACGCCGGACGAAGTCGCGTGGATCGCCCGTCCGTACGTTGCCGCCGGAGCGATCACCGCCGTCGACGGCAAGATCAAGGTGGCCGGCAAGACGACACTCATTCTCCACCTCTGCCGGGCGGTCCTTGACGGACGGAACTTCCTCGGGCAGCCGACAAGTCGGACCCCGGTCGTTTACCTAACTGAGCAGCCACCGT
This sequence comes from uncultured Chloroflexia bacterium, assembly GCA_963746075.1. Classification (GTDB taxonomy): domain Bacteria; phylum Chloroflexota; class Limnocylindria; order Limnocylindrales; family CSP1-4; genus CF-46. The sequence goes on along the minus strand of CAVUZY010000002.1, from coordinate 378,223 downwards.
CCAGCCTGCGTCAGGCGCTGCGGCGGGCAGGTCTCCTCGAGCGGGAGGATTTCACCCTTCTCCTGTGGAGCCGAGTGGCAAACAGGTCGTGGCCTGATGTCGCCCAGGCGGCGGTGGCCGAGTGTGCGGCCCGAGGCGCCGGCGTCCTTGTCGTCGACACCCTCGGCCGGTTCGCGGGAATCGCTGGCGATGGCGAGAACCACGCCGGGGCGGCGGAGGCCGCCATGGCCCCCCTCCAGGTCGCGTCAGCCGAGGGGCTCGGCGTCATCGTCGTCCGCCACGAGCGTAAGTCCGGCGGCGATGTCGGCGATTCCGGGCGCGGCTCGTCGGCCTTCGGTGGGGCCGTGGACATCGTTCTGGCCGTCCGCCGTCCCGACAACGGGTCGCAGCCGACCGTTCGGGTCGTGCACGCCCTGTCGCGGTTCGATGAGACGCCGAACCAGCTATTGATCGAGTTGACGCCGCGCGGCTACGAGGCACTCGGCGACGAGGCGGCCGTCGCCCATCGGACAGCGCTCGAGGCCGTGCTCGACGCTCTCGCTGCCGAAGGACCGGTGGGACTGACCACCGAGGACCTCCGAGACCGCACGCGCCTGCCGAGGACGACCGTCCAGGGAGCGCTGGACGCCCTGCGAGCTGAAGACAAGATTGACAAGCTGGGGCGAGGGGTCCGGGGAGACCCCGGCCAATTCGTGCTCGTGGGCGAACCCGAGGCCAGTGCAAGCACCCTGGCCGTCGAACGGGATGCTCGTTCCGGCGCGCAGCAGCTGGCCGAGTTGCTGCGGAGCATGGGGCCGGACTTTCAAGGAATCGAGGAGTGGACCTGATGAGGCGGGTCCTTCGGAATGAGGTCCGGTCGACGTCAGATGGTGGGCATCTCGCCGTCGCGCCGGCCGAGGGCGCCATTGCTCCCGGGTCTGACCAGCCAATCAAATCCGGATTGGTGCCGACCCTGCTCCTGCTTGGCGATTGGCTGGCGGCGGTATCCGCGGCCGCGATCCGAGACGACCGGCAAAGGGGAACGTCCGGCCGCCAGGCCCGGCCGCCGGCGACAGGCCCGCATACCTCGATCCGGCCAGTTGATGGGACTTGCCATGTCGGCCGGACAGAGCGTTCATGCGCTCATGGCCCAGCCCATGATCTACGTCCGCCGCTCGTACAAGGAGGCCACGGCGGCCGACGTCAGCGACGAGGTCCAGGAGATCGCCTGCCGGCGGCTGCTGGCGCCGGGCGCGGCCGCCCGGGTCATCTCCGACTCCGGCGGCCACCAGTCGGGCTTCAGCGCCGCCCGGGACGGCTACCAGGCGCTCCTGGCGGCCCTCGCCGCGGGCGAGGTCAGCGCCGCTCCTCGTGTACGACCTGTCGCGCCTCGCCCGGAACGCCCGGCTCATGCTCGAGTTCTCGGCCGAGCTCGAGCGGCGGCGGGTGCCGCTCCTCGTCGCCAACATGCCGGGCGCCAACTTCGACGGCGCCAACGGCCGCTACATGTTCGGCCAGCTGGCCCTCGCCGCTCAGCTCCAGCGCGACCTCGACTCGGAGCGGATGACCGGCATCCAACGGCGCCTGTTCGAGGACGGCCGCCACCGCGGCCACGACCCGCTCGGCTACGCCGGCAAGCGGGATGCGTCGGGCAACCTCTGCCATCCCCGCGAGCTCGACGTCGTGCCCGAGGAGGCGGCGATCGTCCGGCGCGTCTGGGCCGAGCTCGCCGACCACTCCCTGGCCGAGGTCGCCGAGCGCCTGAACCGCGACGGTGTCCCCCATCGGGGGCCGTGGACCCGGGAGGCGGTCAAGGACATCTATCGACGGGGCCGCTTCTACCTCGGCTACGTCGTCGAGAAGCGCGGCCGGGACGAGCGGCCCGGACGGCACGAGCCGATCCTCGACGAGGCGCAGTACGCCCGGACCACGGCCGCGGTCGCGGCCCGGCGGCGGGTCGGCAACAAGCCCAAGCCGTTCCGGACGTATGCCCTCCGGGGGCTGCTCTTCTGCCCCTGCGGGACACGCCTCCGGGGCGAGGCCCACGTCCAGCGCGGGACCGAGATCCGCTACTACCGCTGCCCGACACTCGGCTGCAAGGCCCGGCGCTGCCCGGCCGAGGCCGATCGAAGGCGAGGTCCTTGCGCCTGATCGGGACGGCCGCTCTGCCGAAGCAGGTTGTCGACGCCGCCCAGGCCGAGCTGCGAAAGCGCCTCCAGACGCCGGACGTGGTCGACTTCGGGCGGCAGCGGTCACGGCTGAACAAGCGCCTCGAGCAGGTCAAGAAGCAGCAACGTCTGGGGCGACATGCCCGACGCCGAGTACCTCCGCGAGCGGGACGCGATCCGCACGCGCCCTGGCCGCCCTGCCCGACAACGACCGGATCCGCTCGTTTGATGTCTACCGGGCTCGGGTCCTTGAGTTGCCCGAGGCGATCGCTGTCGCGTCTCCGGCCCGACGGGAGGAACTATGCCGGATCGTCGTCGAGCGGGTCGTCGTTCGCGACCGCCAGACTCGACGCGATCGCCTGGACGCCGCCGGTCCGCCCGTTCTTCGAAAGACAGCGGGAGTGCCCCCAAGGGGATTCGAACCCCTGATCTCCACCTTGAAAGGGTGGCGTCCTAGGCCTCTAGACGATGAGGGCGAGGCGGGGCCGAGTGTATCAGGGGTCCTCTGGCCGCCCGGGGAGCGGCGAGCTGCGCCCGCGTGCCGCTTGCCGGACGCGGCGACGGACGAAGGCGGGGGACGACCGCGGCGAACCCTCGGTCGCTCGGCGTTCCGATCGCCGGGTTGGCGCCGAGTCGCGCCGTCGGGTCGATCCGGCAACGGTCCATGCGGAGGGTCTGCCGCGCAATGGATCGCCCAGCCACCCAGATCGGGGAGCTTGGCGGCGCGCGGCACCGAAACCCGGTCGTTCGAACGCGGAGCGTTTCGCATGCGCAGACAGCCACGGGCGCCTCGCGCGGCCACGGGTCAGGCACCGGATGGGGACTATCCGGAGCGCACCATGATCAGGATGACGGCGCCGGCGACGCAGCCGGCCGCGGCGAGCGCGGCAAGCCCGCCGACGAGCGCATGGCCGAAGGCGCGAGCATCGCTGCCGCGGACGCTCGAGCGCCAGGCGGCGCGGCCACCGACGCCGGCGATCGCGATGAAGACGAGGCCGAGGACGACCAGGCCCGACGCGAGGAGAGGGATCGATGAGGCATCGCGGACCCCGATCGCGAACGCGACGTACGCGAGCGACAGGACGAGGGCGATCACAATCAGGACGCCGGTCGCTGTGATCGGGATCGGGCCGAGCCTGGCCCCGCCGGTCGGCGGCTCCGGCGGCCGCGTCCGGCCGTAGGTGATGGCCCGGTCGGGGCCTCGTCGGTCGCTCATCTGCGCCAACGGTAGCAGGGCGGCTACGATCGACGCCTCACACGGGGATTGCCATGCGGATCGCGCAGGTTGCGCCGACGTATGAGCGAGTGCCGCCGCGAACGTACGGCGGAACCGAGCTCATCGTCCATCTCGTCACCGAAGAGCTCGTTGCCCGCGGCCACGACGTGACCCTGTTCGCCAGCGGCGACTCGATCACGAAGGCGACGCTGCGGAGCGTGGCGCCGGCGCCACAGCGCTACGGCGAGTCGTCGCCCGAAGGCATCGCCCATGCCGAGTATCTCCAGCTGGCCAACGCCCAGGCCGCCTTCCGGGCCGCCGCCGACGGCGCGTTCGATGTCGTCCACAACCACGCCGGGATCGAGGGCATGGTCCTCGGTGCCGAGTCGCGGACGCCGGTCATCGCGACGATGCACAACCCGTTCGTCGCGTCGACGCAGCCCGTCTGGGACGCCTACCCGTGGTTCCATCACGCCGTCTCCGCAGCCAGCGCCGAGACGTTCCCGACCCGGGGCGCCCTGCCGCCGATCCATCACGGGATCGACGTCGCGTCGTTCCCGTTCGAGCCCGAGCCCACGGAGGGCTACCTGCTGTTCCTGGGTCGGTTCAGCCGGGCGAAGGGCGCCGACCGGGCGATCGAGGCCGCTCGGCGCGTCGGCCGCCGGCTCGTTCTCGCGGGCAAGATCGACACCGTCGACGCGCCCTACGTCGAGAGCGAGATCGAGCCGCACTTCGACGGCGACCGGGTCCGCTACGTCGGCGAGGTCGACGGTGACGCGAAGCGCGACCTCCTCGCCGGAGCCGACGCCCTGCTGTTCCCGATCGAGTGGGACGAGCCGTTCGGGCTCGTCATGGTCGAAGCGCTCAGCACCGGCACGCCGGTCATTGGATTCCGTCGGGCGAGCGTGCCGGAGGTGGTCGACGACGGCCGGACCGGGTTCGTCGTCGACGGCATCGACGGGATGGTCGAGGCGATCGGGCGGATCGACGCGATCGACCGGAGGGCCTGCCGCGCGGCGGCCGAGACGCGGTTCAGCGTCGGGCGGATGGTCGACGACGTCGAGGCGATGTACCGATCCGTGCTCGACCTGGTCCCTGCGGGCGCCATCGGCACCTAGGGCCTCGACCCGAGGAATCAGTCGTCGCCGGCCGTGCCGGCGCGGGTCCGGTGGTAGATCGCGACGTTGTACGAGAGGCGTGGCCGTTTGAGCGCGCCGCCGACGGCCGCGCCGTCCGGCCCGAACGCTTCGACCAGGAATGCCTGCGCCTCATCCAGCGTGTCGAACGTCCAGAAGCAGTGGATGACGCGGACCCGGAAGCCATGCGTCAGGAACGGACCGCTGCGCTTGCTCCACAAGCCGTACTCGGGCAGGTCGCCGCGAAGGCGCGACACGTCGTCGCGCCCGTAGTCGTGGATGACGAGCAGCCGGCCGCCCGGTCGCAGAAGCCGGTCGGCGGCCGCGAGCTCGTCGGCATCGACGCCGCGGAAGGCCGACCAGGCGCAGACGATCGTGTCGACCGATCCGTCCGGGAGTGCCCGCGCGTCGTCGTCGAGGAGCGACCCGACGCTCGTGAGCCGCGCCCCTCCGGCCGTGCGCCGCGCCACTTCGTCCGGTCCCGCGCCGACGACGACGACATCTCGCTCCGCAATCGGACCGAGGGCCTCCAGCGCACGATCGATCTTGCGCTCACGGTCGAGGGCGGCGGCGAGACGAACGGCGGGACCGGGGAGGAGGCTGAACGGAAGGTCGGACACGGGGTCGGAAGGATAGCCGAGGTAAACCCGATCTCCGGCGTACGTTCCGCTTCGTTGCATGGCACGATCGTCCCGTGGTCCAGCAGATCCGGGCGATGCCGGGCGGCATCCGCCTCTTCCTCGTCTACGCCCTCGTGATCCTGGCCGGGATCGGGATCTCGCTGCGCTGGGTCATCGATCAGGCGATCGGAGCGCCGGTCAGCGGGCCGGGCGTCGTCGTCATGGTCCTGCTTGCCTACACGATCTTCACGACCACCCTCGTGCTGCAGCGGAAGCAGGCGGCGCGGGCGCTGGCGCTCGGTCTCGCGAGCCTGACCCTGCCGCTCGTCCTCTACCTCCTCGCGGCCGGCCTGGTTCCCCACACGATCTTCTTCGCGGCGCTGGCTGCCCTCCTGTTCCGGGGCCTGCTTCGCGATGAAGTTCGGGCGTACCTCAACGAGGAGTGACCCGCGGAGCGGCGTGCGCGGCGAGTGCCCGGGCCACGCACGGCCTCCGGAGACGTCCGCCGCCAGTTGACGGTACCCTTGCCGCACCTGCGCGGGCCGTGAGGCCGCGCCCACGCGCGCGATCCCGCGCCGCGTTCCTTCCACCCGAACCGAGACGAGGCACGACCGAACCGTGAGCAAGGAGTCACGCCGCGCGGCCCGCCTGGCCCGCGAGAGCCGTCAGGCCGGAGGCGCGGGCCGCCAGCCCGGGTCCGATCCCGCTGCGGGCGCTCCGCGCGCAACGGGCGCTCCGGGAGCAAGCTCCGCAGGGAGTGGCTCGACAACGCCACGCCGGCCCGTTGGCCCGGCTCCGTCGCGAGCCGGTCGTCGCCAGCGGGTCCGTTCCGGGCCCGCCCCGACCTTCTTCGAGCGCTACCGGAATGCGATCGTCGGCATCGCCGCGGTGGCGATCGCGGCGCTCGCGATCGGGTACGTCTTCGTCGGCTCGACGGCGGCGAGCTACACCTGCAGCACGCAGTTCGATCCCTCGCCATCGCCATCCGCTGCGCCGGGCTCGAGCGCGCGACTCGGATACTTCCAGGACGACATGGGCGTCCAGCACATCACGTCGACGCCTGTCCGGTACCTGTATTGCCCACCCGCGTCCGGAGGCCACTTCAACCAGTCCGGCGTCGGGCCGATCCAGCCGCGGCTCTACAAGCCGGATGACAAGATCGGACCGCCCAACTGGGTCCACAACCTGGAGCACGGCGCGCTCGTCGTCCTGTACCGCAATGATTCGCCGGGCGCGACGGCAGCCGGCCAGCAGGCCTTCCGTGACTACTTCACGAACTTCCCGGCGAGCCCGGTTTGCAAGCTCCCGGCCGGCCAGATCTCGCCGGTGATCGCGCGATTCGATGACATGCCCCATCCGTACGCCCTGCTCGTCTGGGATCGCGTCCTCTACCTGGACACATGGGACGCCGCCTTGGCGAACCAGTTCTACCTGGCCGAGTCGGAGCGACTCGACGCCACGGGCGTGCTCAACAAGGTGAATCCGCCCGAGCCGCAGTGCGCCGGCCCGACCCCCATCCCGGGCGCGAGCGCGCCGGCGCCTTCGGGGTCGGCGCCCGCTTCGGTCACGCCCTCGGCCGCTCCGTCCGCGGCGCCGTCGGCCGCTCCGTCGGCCGCGGTCAGCGCCGCACCAAGCTGAGCCGCGGCGCGAGATGCGCCTCTACGCGTATCGGGACGAACAGGGCTCGGATCGGATCGCCGAACCGTCCGTCGACGAGCGGCTGATCGAGGCCCACGGTGAGCTGCTCAGCGGCGCGTTCGGCTACGACGGGACGCTTGCCGATCTGATCGTGTCCGGCGGCTTGGAGGAGCTCAGGTCCGACATCGCGGCCCGGATCGGTCATCGTCTGATAGAGGCGACGCGGCCGGCGGCCGCGATTGCCCGCCCGGGCAAGATCGTCTGCGTCGGCCTGAACTATCGCGATCACGTCGCCGAGGGCGGAGGTCGCGAGGTCCCGGAATGGCCGCTCCTGTTTGCCAAGTTCGCGAATGCCGTCGTCGCCGACGGTGAGCCCATCGTCCGGCCGGAGGGCACCCACGCCCTCGACCTCGAAGTCGAGCTCGGCGTCGTCATCGGTCGCCGCGCGCGCCGCGTCGCCGCGGAGGACGCGATGGCCCATGTCGCGGGCTACGTCGTCGTCAACGACGTCTCGGCGCGCGACTGGCAGGGCAACAAGGCCGCTCTGGCGCCCGGTCAGAAAGGCGACGGCCAGTGGCTCCGGGCCAAGGGCAGCGACACCTTCCTGCCGATGGGACCGGTCTTCGTCACCGCCGACGAGCTCGATCCGGCGGCCGGCCTCCGTCTCCGGAGCTGGCGGATCCCCGGCCCGGGCCGCGACGGCGAAGGCGTGCAGCAGCCGATGCAGGACGGCTCGACCGCCGACCTCCTCTTCGGCATTCCCGAGCTGATCGCGTTCATCAGCCGCCACATCACGCTCGAGCCGGGCGATGTCATCGCGACCGGCACGCCGTCCGGCGTCGGCGTGTTCCACGATCCGCCCGTCTTCCTGAAGCCGGGCGACCGCGTCCGCTGCGAGATCGAGGGCATCGGCTCGGTCGAGAACCCGATCGTCGACTGGACGGACGATCCGCGCGACCACGAAGAGGCACACTGATCGCCTGATGCGAGCCCTCGTGAAGACCGGTCCGGGACCGGGTCTCGAGCTGACCGACGTCCCCGAGCCCGCGCTGGGCATCGACGACGTCCGGATCGCGGTCCACAAGACCGGGATCTGCGGCACCGACCTCCACATCGCCGACTGGGATGCGTGGGCGGAGAAGACGATCCGGCCTCCGCTCGTCGTCGGCCACGAGTTCATGGGCGAGGTCCTCGAGATCGGGAGCCACGTGACGGACCTCCAACCGGGCGACGTCGTCAGCGGCGAAGGTCATGTCGTCTGCGGCCACTGCCGTCACTGCCGGGCTGGACGCTGGCACCTCTGCGCCCGGACCGTCGGGCTCGGCGTCAATCGCGACGGGGCATTCGCCGAGCAGGTCGTGCTGCCCGTGACGAACGTCTGGCACCACTGGCCGGGCGTCGACGAGGAGGTCGCCGCGATCTTCGACCCGTTCGGCAACGCCGTCCACACGGCGCTCAGCTTCCCCGTCCTCGGTGAGGACGTGCTGATCGTCGGCGCCGGCCCGATCGGGCTGATGGCGGCCGCCGTCGCCCACCATGCCGGGGCCCGCTACGTCGTCGTCAGCGAGCCGAACGCGTTCCGGCGGGAGCTCGCGACGCGGATGGGCGCGACCCACGTCGTCGATCCGACGTCCCGGACGCTCCAGGACGTCCAGGCCGAGATCGGCATGGTCGAGGGATTCGATGTCGTCCTCGAGATGTCCGGCAACGCCGCCGCCCTCCGCGATGCCCTCGGCAACATGGCCCACGGCGGCGGGATGGCGATCCTCGGCATCCCGACCGCGGAGATCCCGATCGACGTCAGTCAGGTCGTGTTCAACCAGCTGACGCTCCGCGGCATCTACGGCCGGGAGATGTACGAGACCTGGTACAAGATGTCGGTGATGCTCCAGTCCGGGCTCGACATCCGCCCGGCGATCACCCACCGCTTCTCGTATCGCGACCACGAGGCGGCATTCGCCGCCGCCCGGAGCGGCGACTCCGGCAAGGTGATCATGGACTGGACAGCCTGAGGACTCGACGCCGATGACCACAAAGAACTTGCGACCCGACCCGCTCGCCTTCCTCGGCGAGGAGCTCGATGACCTGCGGAAGCGCCACCTCTACCGGCCGCTCCGGGTCATGTCCTCGGGCCAGGGCCCGATCGTCTCGATCGACGAGCGGCGCCTGATCAGCCTGTCCTCGAACGATTACCTCGGCCTGACCCACCACCCGCGCCTGCGCCAGGCCGCGCTGGCTGCCGTGCGTGACTTCGGGGCCGGTTCGGGCGCGGTCCGGACGATCGCCGGGACGATGACCCTCCACGAGGACCTCGAGCGCGAGCTCGCCGCGTTCAAGGGCACCGCGGCGACCCTGACGTTCCAGTCCGGCTTCTCGGCCAACACCGGGGTCATCCCGACGATCACCGGCGAGCAGGACCTGATCGTGTCCGACGAGCTCAATCACGCCTCGATCATCGACGGCATGCGGCTCTCGAAGGCGCCCCGCAAGATCTACAAGCACGCTGACGTCGACGCGCTCCGGGCGGTCCTCGACGAAGCCGTCGAACACGGCCGCGAGGGGACCGGCCTCCCCTACCGGCTGATCCTCGTCGTCACCGACGGCGTCTTCAGCATGGATGGCGACATCGCGCCGCTGCCGGGCATCGTCGAGGCGGCCGAATCGGCCAATGCCGCGGTCTTCGTCGACGACGCCCATGCCTCCGGCGTCCTGGGCCGCGACGGCCGGGGCTCGGTCGACCACTTCGACCTCCACGGCCGGGTGGCGATCCAGGTCGGGACGCTGAGCAAGGCGGTTGGCGTCCTCGGCGGCTACGTCGCCGGCTCGCAGGACCTCCGCGACATCCTCGTCCAGCGAGCTCGGCCCTTCCTGTTTTCGACGTCCCATCCGCCCGCCGTCGCCGCGGCCTGTCGCGAGGCGATCAAGGTCATGCAGGAAGAGCCGGAGCTCCACGAGCGGCTGTGGGCCAACACGAAGCGCTTCAAGGCCGAGCTGGCTCGGCTCGGGTTCGACACGGGCCGATCGGAGACACCGATCACGCCGGTGATGATGGGCGACCCCGACACCGCGGGCCGGTTCAGCCAGCGGCTGTTCGAGGAGGGCGTCTTCGCCCAGCCCGTCGTGTTCCCGACGGTCGCGATCGACAAGGCGCGGATCCGGACGATCGTGACGGCTGCCCACGCCGACGCCCAGCTCGACCGGGCGCTCGAGGCATTCGCGCTGGTCGGCCGGGAGCTCGGCCTCATCTCGGAGTGACCGAGGAGGGCGCCACTGCGGACCTCGCCGCACAGGCCCGAGACCTGCCGCTCGACGCCCACGTCCACACCGATCTCTCGCCGGACGCCGACGTCCCGATCGACGAGTACGCCCGGCAGGCCGTCGAGCGCGGCATCGCCGAGTTCGTGATCACCGATCACGTCGACTTCGTGCCCGGGACGCCGGCCTTCTCGTTCGCAACGTTCGCGGATCGCGAGCGCATCGCCCGCGACGCCGCCGAGCGCTGGGCGCCGCACGGGTTGGCGATCCGGTTCGGGGTCGAGATCACCTACGACCGGGCCCACGAGGGCGACATCCGCGATCATCTCGCGCGCCACGCCTACGACTACGTGATCGGCAGTGTCCACGTCTATGCCGAGTCGCCGTTCCATGTCTCGCGGGTCGCCGCCTGGACGGCCGGCCGTCCGCTGGCCGACATCGTCGCACCGTACTTCGACGAGGTCCTGGACGCCATCCGGTCGGGGCTGTTCGACACGATCGGCCACCTCGACTTCGTCAAGCGCTACCTCGTGCCGCACGTCATGCCCGCCGACCTGGCCGCGGCGCCGGAGCTGTACGAGCCGCTCCTCGCGGCAATGATCGAGACCGGCACCGCCCTCGAGGTCAACACGAGCGGTCTGCGCCAGGCCGCGGGCGAGACCTACCCGGCGGCGCCGATCGTCGATCGCTACGCGTTGCTCGGCGGCACCGCCGTCACTGCGGGCTCCGATTCGCACCGGATTGGGGCATTCACAGCAGGACTCGAGGCGGGGTATGGTGTCGTCGCCGCCGCGGGGCTCGAGCATCTTGCTGTTCGTCGAGGCGGATCCAGGGTCGCTGTGGCCCTGCCGGATCGCTTCCGCACCCGGGGGGGTGTCGACGGGGCGCACACCTAACGGAGCAAGGCATTCCGTCGTTATGACCATCGACGACGCAGCGATCGAACGGCTTGTGGACGAGGCCCGGGGTGGGGATGCCTGGGCCTTCGGGATGATCTTCGATCATTACCACGAGTCGATCTACCGTTTCATCGCCAGCCGCGTCCATCGCCCGGCGGACGCGGAGGACCTGACGCAGCATGTCTTCGTCAAGGTCCTGGAAGCGCTGCCGCGGTATGAGTCGCGTGGCATTCCCTTCGGGGGCTGGCTCTTCCGGCTGGCCAGGAACGCGGTCATCGACCATGTCCGGACGCGGCACGAACATGCCGAGCTGGACTCGATCATCGAGTGGGCCCACGGGGATTCGGGTCCCGACGAGATCGCGGTGGTCCGCCAGGAGCTCGACGCCGTCGGAGTGGCTCTCGCGAGCCTGACCGACGAGCAGCGGGAAGCCATTGGGCTGCGGTTCTTCGCCGGCCTCTCCGCCCGCGAAGCCGCCGAGGCGATGGGCAAGCAGGAAGGGACCGTTCGCGGTCTCCAGTTCCGGGCCATCGCCGCGCTGCGGCGACAGCTCCTGATCGAGCGACACGGCGAGGCGGTCGAGCTCCGAGCCCCGCGCCACGCACACGCGACGATAGATGGATGACGACATGCAGGCCATCGAGGTCCGGGATCGCGAGATCGAGCTTCGACTCGAGGGATACGCGCGCGCCCGACTGAGCCCGGACCCGCAGTCGATCGCCCGCTCGCGAGCCCGGATCATGCGCGAAGCGCGGCTCCGGTTCGAGGAAGCCCAGATCGCCGCCCGGACCGCCCCGCCGGCCGTCCTGGTCCCGCACCGATCGATGATCCGGCGGGTGGCGATGCCCCTCCTCGCGGCCAGCGTGTGGGTTGTCCTCGCCGTCGGGACGATGTCCGCCGCCCAGCCCGGTGGCCCGCTCTACCCGACGCGGATGTGGGTCGAGACAGCAACACTGCCGGCCAACGGCATGGCCCGCGCGACGACAGAGCTCCGGCGCCTGGATGCGCGCCTCGCTGAGGCCAGCACGGCGGCGGGCCGCGGCGACGCCGGCGCCGTTCAGGCCGCCCTCGACGCCTATCGCCAGATCGCCGACGAGACGCTCGTCGCGACCGCGGGCGACGCGGCCCTCGAGACGCTGGTCGCCGACGCCCTCGACAAGCATCGAACCGTCCTGACGGCGGTCGCGGCAAGCCTGTCGGCGAAGGGCAACGAGACCGCCGCCGCCGCGGTCGAGGCGTCGATCCAGCGAGCGATCGCCCACAACCAGACGGTCATCGATCGCATCGACCAGGGCAACTCCGGCGGCGGCAATGGCTCGACCGGTGGCGACAACAACGGCGGCGGCAACGGCGGCGGCAACGGTGCGGGCAGTGGCGCGGGCTCCGGTGGGGCCAACCCGGGCGGCAACGACGGCGCCAACCCGGGCGCTGGCAACCCGGGGGCCGGCGGCGGCACCGGCGATGGCGGCGGCCCGGGTGCGAGCCCGGTCACGGATCCGGGTAGCGGCGGCGGGACCGGCCCGGGCGGCAACGGCGGGACCGGCCGGGCGGCAACGGCGGGACCGGCCCGGGCGGCAACGGCGGCAACAGCGGTGGCGGCAACGACAAGACACCGAAGCCTCCCAAGCCGACACCGACCCCACCCGACCCGGACCACGGCAACCCCGATCACACGCCGCGCGGGCAGGGCCAGCCGTAACCTGGCGTTCGCGTCAGCAGAGCCAGGGCAATGAGTCTGCGATCCGGGCATGATCCGGTCGTGACGGACTCGCCTCGACACCTCGAGCTCACGGTCCTCGGCGCCGGTCCCGCGTGGTCCGACCGACCGGGCTCGTCGGGCGCGGCGTATCTCGTCCAGGACGGCGCGACATCGCTCCTGCTGGACCTCGGCCAGGGCTCGTTTCCGCGCCTGATCGGGGCCGTCCAACCGAGCGCGCTCGACGCCGTCCTGATCAGCCACCTCCATCCCGACCACTTCATCGACCTCATCCCGCTCCGGCACTACCTCGCGTACCAGCTCCAACCGCCGAGGCGCGTCCGGGTCGTGGGTCCGGCGAGGCTGGCCGACCGGCTCGATGCCCTCCATGGCCAGCCCGGGTTCACGGCGACCACCCTCGATGCCGAGGCGTGGCCGGAGGCGCCGTTCCTCGTCGGCGAGCTGACGGTGGAGTCCCGCCACGTCACCCACACGGCCGAGAGCCGCGCGGTCCGCGTCAGCCACGGCGACGGCCCGGGCCTCGTCTACTCGGGCGACTGCGGCGTGGCCGACGACCTCGCGCCGCTGATCCGGCCCGGCGACACGCTCCTCGTCGAGGCGTCGTTCGGGGTCGGACCGGTGCCGGCCGGCTCGAATCACCTCGACGCCCCGGCCATCGCGACGCTCGCGGCGGTGAGCCGACCGGGCCGCGTCCTCCTGACCCACATCCAGATGGGGTTCGACCGGGACGCCGCAGTCCGGATCGTCCGGGAGGCGATTGCCGCGACCGTGGCCTTCGTCGATCCGGGCGACCGCTTCTCCATCTGACCGACGGGCGGCGGCGGATCGGGACGGCCGTGGACCGGCGCGTCCGATACGCTTCAGATGCCGGCTTCAGCAACGAGGTTTCGCCCGTGCACGTTCCGTTCGCGACGCCCGCCGAACCGGCCGACCGTCGGGAGGGGCGCGGGCGGGGGATCGTCGGCGAGCTCGTGTCGCGGTTGCGGGCGAACCTGAGCGATCCCGGGACGATGCTTCCGGCGATCCTGCTGCTGGCGCTGGCGGTTCGCGTCGCCTGGCTGAACCTGCCGAACGGGTCGCTGATCTTCGACGAGAGCTACTACGTCAACGCGGCCCGGATCCTGCTCGGCTGGCCCGTCGCCGCCGACGCCCACTATGCCGGCGCGACCGCCGGCCTCGATCCCAACCTCGAGCACCCGCCGCTCGGCAAGCTGCTGATCGCATTGTCCATGCAGGTCTTCGGTGACAACGGGGTCGGCTGGCGCGTCCCGAGCGTCATCGCCGGGATGGCGTCCCTGGCAGCGGTCTACGGGATCGTCCGGGCGGCCGGCGAGACCGCCCGGCTCGGCGTCCTCGTGGTGGCGTTCCTCGCGCTCGAGAACCTGTCGCTGGTCCACGCCCGGATCGGGACGCTCGACATGATCTCGATCGCGCCGACGCTCATCGCCGCCTGGCTGGCCCTGCGCGGGCGCTGGGCCCTGGCGGGCGTGTTCCTGGCCTTCGGTCTGCTCGTGAAGCTGACCGCGCTGTACGGCCTGCTCGCGATCCTGATCCTGCTCGCGATCCAGCTCGTGGATCGGTGGCGCCGCGACCGCCGGATCCGTCTGGTCGACCTCCGGCCGGCCCTCACGGTGACCCTGGTGTCCGGGGTCCTCATGCTGGCCGGCCTCTGGGCGCTCGACGCGCGCTACACGCGCTACGCGAACCCGGTCGAGCACATCGTCCACATGTTCGAGTACGGGGCGAACCTCCGCTCACCCGTCGACCGGGCCGGGATCTGCTCGACGAACGACAGCCTTCCCTGGGAGTGGCCCTTCAACCAGTGCCAGATCACGTACCTGCGTGTCGACGTGACGGTCCGGGCCGGCGACAAGGTGCTCTCCAAGGTGCCGTCGATCGACTTTCGGGGAGCGATGAACCCGCTGCTCGTCGGGGCGATCCCCCTCGCCTTCCTGTTCACGGGCTGGCTGGCGTGGCGGAAGAAGCATCGACTGGCGCTGTGGGCCGTGGCTTGGGCCGCTGCCAACTACCTGCCCTACGTGGCCCTGTCCTTCTTCAACCACCGGATCACGTACATCTACTACATCCTGCCCGTCATCCCGGCCATCGCCATCGCCGTGGCGCTCCTCCTAAGACGGTCCAGCCTGCCGCGCCTCGTGACGGGCGGCTTCATCGTGGCGTTCGTAATCGGGTTCCTCGCCTACTTCCCGTTCCGCACGATCCCTTCCTGAGCCGCATCGCCGCGGCGAGTGACCGGCCACGAGGCCTTGCGTCTCCGACGCCCCTGGCGACGGCCGAGGTCGGCCGAGATCGGCCAGATCGTCCATGGGTCCTGACTGCTCGCCTGGCCATCCAGCGCGTCATGGGGTGAAAAAGAACCGGGACGCGGCTGGTGCCGCATCCCGGTTCACGCTCAGGTCGAGTCGGGTTATCGCTTCGAGGCGACCGCCTTCGTCGCGACTTCCTTCGGCAGGAGGAACAGGGCCAGTCCGAGGAGGACTGCGAAGCTCACGAGGAGCATCCGGAACCCGTCGCCCGATGAGGCCTGTGCCGCGGCACGGACCGCGTCCGTCGGAGGAGGTGTCACGCCCGGGGTCCCTTCGGCGCCGAGCTCCTGCCCGGTGGTGGTGTCCGTGGTCTCGGTCGTGGTGTCCGTCGTCTCGGTCGTCGTCGTCCGTGGTCTCGGTCGTGGTGTCGGTCGTTTCCGTCGTCTCGTCCGTGGTCTCGGTCGTGGTGTCGGTCGTTTCCGTCGTCTCGTCCGTGGTCTCGGTCGTGGTGTCGGTCGTTTCCGTCGTCTCGTCCGTGGTCTCGGTCGTGGTGTCGGTCGTTTCCGTCGTCTCGTCCGTGGTCTCGGTCGTGGTGTCGGTCGTTTCCGTCGTCTCGTCCGTGGTCTCGGTCGTGGTGTCGGTCGTTTCCGTCGTCTCGTCCGAGGTCTCGGTGGTCGTCTCGTCCCTGGTCTCGGTCGTCGTGGTGTCGGTCCACGTCGTCGTGGTCGTCTCTTCCTCGCAGAAGTTGACGCTCGCCAGGTTGTCGCAGGAGACGGCACCGACACTGGCTGGGGCGAGCGCCGCGACAGCGAGCATCGCGGCCGCAGCGAGCCAGCCGGCACGGCGGAAGGTGGCGCTGCGGCGCCCGATCATCCTGGTTCGGTTCGTCGTCATCTTCTGACCTCGGCCAACGGGCTTGATGGGATGAGTCCCGCGGTGATCCGCCCCGTGATTCCGCTCGGCCATCCTGCGCGATCACGGATAGGACCGTCTAGGACTTTCGGCGTCCTCGGAGTACCCCGGACCGCACATTTCCGGTCACATGTGCCCTTTTGCGGTGCTCATCGGCAACAACGGGTCCTATCGGCGCCCATGACCAACGGTCGGGCAGCGGGCCTCGGCCGCGAAGCCCCGCAACGACTGCCAGGGATCAGACCTCATCTGACCCCCGCATCGGGAACATGAAAGAACCGGGATGCGGCTCGTGCCGCATCCCGGTTCGATGCTCGGGTCAGTTGAGTGCTACCGCTTCGAAGCGACTTCCTTCGTAGCGACTTCCTTCGGCAGAAGGAACAGGGCCACTCCCAGGAGGAGCGCGAAGCCCACGAGGAGCATTCGGAACCCGTCCGTCGTCGAGGTCGGGGCAACCGAGCGAACCGTGTCGGTCGGAGGAGGCGTCACGCCCGGGGTCCCTTCGGCGCCGAGCTCATCACCGGTCGAGGTGGTGGTCGTCGTCGAGTCGGTCGTCTCGGTCGTCGTGTCGCTCGTCTCGGTCGTCGTGTCCGTGGTCTCAGTCGTCGTCGTCTCGGTCGTGTCTCGGTCGTCGTGTCCGTCGTCTCGGTCGTGGTGTCCGAGGTCTCGGTCGTGGTGTCCGTCGTCTCGGTCGTGGTGTCCGAGGTCTCGGTCGTGGTGTCGGTCGTCTCCGTCGTCGTGTCCGTCGTCTCGGTCGTGGTGTCCGAGGTCTCGGTCGTGGTGTCGGTCGTTTCCGTCGTCGTGTCCGTCGTCTCGGTCGTGGTGTCCGAGGTCTCGGTCGTGGTGTCGGTCGTTTCCGTCGTCGTGTCCGTCGTCTCGGTCGTGGTGTCCGAGGTCTCGGTCGTCGTGTCGGTCGTGTCCGTCGTCGTGTCCGTGGTCTCGGTCGTGGTCTCGGCCGGGCCGCAGAAGATGATGTGGCTGATGCCCTTGTCGCCATCGTCGAACGCGCCGGAGCCATTGCTGTCGGCCCAGACCGTCTCGCCGGCGCTGGCGTCGGCGAACAGCGTGTTCACGTGGCCCGGAGCCGAGCTCTCGGAGCCGGCCTTGACGATCACGAGGTCGTAGCTGTTGCCAAGCACGTACGTCGCGGGCTTGGGATCGGTGAAGTCGACCTTCGTGCAGTCGTTGCCCCACGCGGCGGCGTTGTTGTTGCCGGAGCTGCCCTCGGCGTAACCGGTGACGGTCGCCCATGTCGTGGCGGCGCCGACGGATGCCGGCGCGAGAGCGGCGACGGCAAGCATCGAGCCTGCCGCAAGCCAGCCGGCCTTGCGGAATGTGGCGCCGTGGCGCCCCGACGTCCTGGTCCGAGTGTTCGTCATGTTCCCTTCCCCGAGCGGTGGGTGGTGGATGAGATGGATGATTGCTACCCCGGACTTCGGATCCCCGATGCCGGCGGCTGCGTAATCCTGCACGATCAGGGGTAGTACCGTCTAGGACTTTCTTCGCCACACGACCGATCTTTAGTGCATCAAATCGATCACAGTCGGCGTCTACCGTTGCTCGTCGTCACCAATCAGGCCCATCGGGTCCCATGACTGATGGCGGCGCGCCCGCCGGAACAGTAACGGGACCGCGTCCGGATTCCTAGCGGCGTCGGCGCCGATGTCGCGAAGCAGACACGGCCCACGCAGAGCTTCGAAGGCCGCCGGTCCAATGTGCCGCTTCGAGGGCCTCGTCCCTCATCGCGGACCGGGGCCGCAGTACCATGGGCGACCCATCGAGCGCCGCCCGGCGCGAGCGCGGCGATCCCCAAGGAAGGCAAGACCCGAGCGTGACCACCCCGAGCCAGGAGACGACCTCGCCGCCGATCCGGACCCAGGTCCGCGACGCGGTCGAACGCGCCTGGCGGCGAGCGGTCGAGGCGGGCGACCTCCCGGCCGGCGCCGACGGCCTGCCCGAGGTCGACGTCGAGCGGCCGGCCAAGCCGGAGCACGGCGACTTCGCCGCGAGCCTTGCGATGAAGCTGGCGCGGCCCTATCGACGGGCGCCCCTCGAGATCGCCAACGCACTCGCCAAGGCGATCGCCGCCGACGCAGCCGACGTCGCGGCAGGCTCGCCGATCGCATCGGTCGAGGTCGCCGCGCCGGGGTTCCTGAACCTCCGCCTCACCGACGCTGCCCTGGCCGCCACCGTCGGCCAGGTCCTCGCCGATCCCGAGCGCTGGGGTCGCGTGCCGGCCGTCCGGCCGCGAACCGTCAACGTCGAGTTCGTGTCGGCCAATCCGACCGGCCCGCTGACGATCGGCAACGCCCGCGGCGCCTTCGTCGGCGACCTCCTGTGCCGAGTCCTCGAGGCCGGTGGACAGACCGTGACGCGCGAGTACTACTTCAACGACTCGGGCGCCCAGGTGAGCAACCTCGGGGCGTCGGTGCTGGCGGTCCGTCGCGGCGAGCCGATTCCAGAGGACGGCTACCACGGCGACTACGTCGAGGACCTCGCGCGCGATCTGCCGGCCGACGTGCTGGCCGCCGCCGACGTTCCCGGCGCAGATCCCGCGGACGTCGTCGGGCGCTGGGCCGCCGCGACCGTCCGGGCCGGGATCGAGAGCAGCCTCGAGCGGCTCGGCGTCCATTTCGACGTCTGGACCAGCGAGGGCTCGCTCCACGCCGATGGCTGGGTCGAGCGGGCGATCGAGCGCCTCCGGGCGGGCGGTCACACCTACGAACAGGAGGGCGCGCTCTGGTTCCGCTCGACCGCCTTCGGCGACGACAAGGACCGGGTGATCCTTCGGGGTGACGGCCGTCCGACCTACTTCGCGGCCGACCTCGGCTACGTGACCGAGAAGCTCGGCCGCGGCTTCGACCACCTGATCTACATCTGGGGGGCGGATCACCACGGAACGGTCGCCCGGCTCGTGAACGCCGCCACCGCGATGGGCTACGACCCGACGGCCGTCCAGGTCCTCCTCTACTCCTGGGTCCGCTTCATCCGCGATGGCCAGGAGATCTCGATGAGCAAGCGGGCCGGCGAGTTCATCACCCTCGATGAGCTGCTCGAGGAGGTCGGGGTCGACGCGGCGCGCTGGTTCTTCGCCTCACGGGCCGCCACGACCGGGATCGACTTCGATATCGAGCTGGCCAAGAAGCAGTCAGCGGACAACCCGGTGTATTACGTCCAGTACGCCCACGCCCGGATCGCGTCGATCCTGCGCAAGGCGACCGAGGTCGGGCTCGCTCCGGCCGGAGGGGTCGACGGCACCCTTGCGGGCGCGCCCGAGGCCGCCCTCGCGCGCGCGATCGCCCGCTACCCGGAGGTCGTCGAGGATGCTGCCCGGTCCGAGGAGACCCATGGCGTGACGGCGTTCGCGACCGAGCTCGCGACCCAGTTCCACGCCTTCTATCGCGACGCCCGGGTGGTGGATGCGGATGAGCCGGAGCGGTCCGCGAGCCGGCTGGCGCTCGTGTCGGCGGCCAGGATCACCCTCGCCAACGCCCTCGGGCTGCTCGGGATCTCCGCGCCGGATTCGATGTAGCGGTCGCTCCGCGGCCGAAGGTCAGCCGGCCAGACCCAGGACGCCCGCCGCCTTGCTCAGCGTCGCGTCGTCGGATCCGATCACGATCCAGCGCACCCGACCACCCTCGCCCGGCAGGACCTGACCGGGTCCACCGGCCGCCTGGATGCGCGGCGCGATGCCGGTCTCGAACTCGGCCGCGTCGGCGTCGCTGTCCCACTCGGTCCGGATGACGACGGCCCACGCGCCGCTCGGTCCGTCGAGCAGGGCCATCCGGTCGCCGCCCCAGCCCACGGCCGCGGCCGGCGGCGGTTCCGGGAGACCGCCCGTCGGCACCGCGCCGGAGATCCAGACTCCGAGCTGGTGCTCGCCGAACGTGTCCTGCATCCCGACCGACCAGCCGGCGCCGAGCTTCGCGGCGAGGTCCGCCGGGAGCTTGACGTCGATCGGCTTCTCGCGACTGGCCCACTTCTCCGGGTGGAGGATCTGTTCGGTGGACTCGGGCGGATCCGCGTACGCCGCGTCGATGGCGGGGAAGCCCCCCTTGATCTGCACGCCGAGGGCCCAGATCGTGCCTTCGAGCGCCGCAAACAGGACCTGCGACGCGATGAGCGGCGGGATGCGCTTGAGGGCTTCCTGCGACTCGGGATCGTTGCCGCTGGCCAGCACCGTGCTCATCTCGCCTGGCGAGAGGTTCTGCTGGAGCCAGTACGTCATCGTCACGTAGGCGTCGCCCTCGACCAGCGCCTGGCGGGCGAGCTGCCGGTCGCTCTGGTCGGCGAGGGTGTCCGGCTGGAAGTTGACGAGGTCGTGGTTCTGGTCCTGGAGCGCGTGGGTGTACTCGTGCGAGTAGAGGACCTTCTCGAGCGGGCCAACCCCGCCGCCCTTCGAGACGACGTACAGCTTCTTGGCGGTGGGCACGTACAGCCCGGCGACCTGGCTCGTGAGCAGCTCACCGAAGACGTCGGTCAGCTTGGCGTCCTTCGGCAGGACCCCGAGCGCGTGGTACAGCCGCTCATACGCCGAGAACAGCGCCGGCGGCGTCTCCTCATTCAGCTGCTTGGTGAGGAGCGCGGCCATCTCCTCCGGGCTGAGGATCTGGGGCTCGGTGGGGTTCTTCTCCGGCAGGCCCCGGATCGTCCGGACCTCGCCGTTGATCTCGTTGTAGATGGCGGAGAGCTCGGCGGGGGAGAGGGGCGACGGAGCCGTGGACGGCGTCGCGGCGGATGCGGTCGGCGTCGGGGCCGACGGTGCGGACGACGGAGCGATCGTCCCGGACGGGTTCGTCGAGCCGCAGCCGGCAACCACGATCGCGATGGCCACGAGCGAAGACCAGGGGCGCCGGGAGCGTCGAGGCGGCGCGACGCGGAGGTCGTGATGCATCGCCGGGATTGTTGCATGGGCCATGGCGGCGCGACGATGACCCGGCAGTAGGGGGTTCCATGTCGCTTTCTTAATGGCTTTCCCCGTTGTCGTTGAATGCGCCCCGGTTAGCGTTCGTATCGGACCGAACCCCAACGGGGTTCCATCCTCCCTCCCTCCGAGCGGGGGTGCCGATTGGGCAGGCACCCCCGCTCTTTCTTTGCCCGTCTCGCGGTGTCGCGACATCGCGGCCGATCGCGGCGTTGCCGCCCTGCGCTCCTCGCTCGCGGCCCGGCGATTCGCGGTGCAGCGGGACGTGCAAGAATTGGGGCATGGAAGTGACCTGGTACGGACGGACGTGCATCCGTCTTCGCGGCAAGGACGCGGTCGTCGTGGCCGACCCCTATCAGACGATCGTCGGTCCGACCGGGCGCGGGATCACCGGCGAGATCGTCACCTACTCCCACCCCGACGATCGCCCGTTGCCAAAGGCGAAGGGCCGCCGGTCCCGCGACGGCTCGACCCTCCTGCCGACATCGCTCGAGACGGCCTTCGTCCTCGACGGTCCCGGTGAGTACGAGGTCCGCGACGTGCTGCTGACCGGCGTCCGCACGTACCGCGACGACACGAAGGGCTCGGAGCGCGGCAAGCAGGTCGCGTTCGTCGTCGAGCTCGACGGGATCCACACGATCCACCTCGGCGAGATCGGCCATCTCCTGTCCGAGGAGAAGCTGGGCGACATCGGTCCGGTCGACATCGCCTGCGTCCCGATCGGGGGCGTGCTGTCGCCCCAGCGCGTCGCCGAGCTGGTGGCCCAGATCGAGCCCAGGATCGTGATCGCGATGCCGCTCGACGAGGACGCGCCGGACACGAACGAGGCCATGGCGAAGTTCTTCCACGAGATGGGCGGCGAGCCGGCCGTCCAGCCGAAGCTGACGGTCACGAGCTCGGGCCTGCCGCTCGAGACCACGACGGTCCTGCTGGAGTCGCGCGGCAAGGTCTGAGCGGCCGGCCGGGCGCCGGGCCCGACGCGCGCCCGATCGCGGTGTCGAGATCAGGACCGGTCGAGAACCACCCGTGCCGCGCTTGACGACCGTCCGCACGAGATCGGCCGCCGGCCAGTACGGGATCTGACGCGACGTCGGGATCGCCCAGATCACGAGATCGGCCTGCTTGCCGGCCTCGAGCGACCCGATCTCGTCCGCGAGCCCGAGCGCCAGCGCCGCGTTGATCGTCACCGCCGCGAGCACCTCGTCGGGGGTCATCTTCAGGTTCAGGCAGGCCGCGGTCATCGCCAGGGGCAGGCTCGGGGTCGGCGACGTGCCCGGGTTGAAGTCCGTCCCGATCGCCACCGGCACGCCCCGATCGATGAACGCCCGGGCCGGGGCGTGGTGGTCCTTCATCAGGAACCACGTCGTCGCGGGGAGGAGCGTCGCGACGACCGGCCGGCCGTCGGCAGCGGCGGCCGCCATGGCGGCGATCCCGGCCTCCGACGGCGTCGCGAGATGGTCGGCGGTGGTCGCCCCGATCTCCGCGGCGAGCTCCGCGCCGCCGCTCGGCGCCAGCTCGTCGGCATGCAGCCGCGGTCGCAGCCCGAGAGCCGCAGCGGCCGTCAGGATTCGCCGCGACTGGTCCGGACTGAACACGCCCTGCTCACAGAAGACGTCGGCCGCGACGGCGCGACCCTGGGCGGCGACTCCGGGCAGCTGCTCGTCGAGGAGATGGCGTACGTACGCCTCGGTGCCGTCGGGACGGCCGCGGAACTCGGGCGGAACGGCGTGCGCGCCGAGCCAGGTCGGGACGACCTCGATCGGACCCTCCGTCGCCGAGCCGGTGGGCGACCTCGAGCAGGCGCAGCTCCGTGGCGAGGTCCAGGCCGTAGCCGGACTTCGCCTCGACCGTCGTCACGCCGTGGCCGAGCATCTCGTCGAGCCAGCGCCGGCCGTGGGCGGCCAGCTCGTCGGCCGAGGCGGCCCGGGTCGCGGCCACGGTCGAGAGGATCCCGCCGCCGGCGGCGAGGATGCTCGAGATAGGCGGCCCCGCGCTGGCGCAGCTCGAGCTCGCCCTCCCGGCTCCCGGCGAACAGGAGATGGGTGTGGGGATCGACCAGGCCGGGCGTGACGGTCCCGCCGGCCGCATCCAGCCGAGCGAACTGATCGAGCCGGTAGCCGTCCGCGGCGAGCACCTGCTCGAGATCGGCCAGCCCGCCGACGGCGAGGATCCGGCCCTCCCAGATGGCGACCGCCGGATCGTTCGGGGACGTTGGCCCTTCAGCGGCGACGGCGGTCCGGCGATCCACCTCGCCCTGCTCGGCGCCGGCTCGCGGGCCGCCACCCATCGTCACGACCTCGGCCGCGCCGACGACGAGCAGGCCCGGAAGGTCTGCCTCGCCGCGTCCGCCGGGGAGGACCCGCAGGCTCACGCCGGCCGGCGGTCCGCGGTCGCGCGTGCGGCGTCCAGACGCAGCTCCAGGGCCTGCATCGGGCTGAAGTCGCGCAGCCGCAGGAATTGTGCCGCTGCCGCCAAACGAGCTTCGACCGACGGCTGCGCGTCCGAGGGATCGGGATCCTCGCCCGCCGCGACGTGGTCGGCCACGTCGACGAAGGCGGCGAGCGGGGCGAGCCCGATCAGCTCGGACTCGAACAGCTCGATGCCGTCCTCGGCAGCCTCCGCCCGGACCGTCTCCCACACCCGCCAGAGAGGCGTCACCCGAAAGTCGAGGACGTTCATCGAGACCTGGGCCTTGTTCAGCTCGTCGATGAAGAAGCCGTTGCCCTGGACCTTCGGCAGCCCGCCGCCCAATTCACGGACCCGCCGGGCGATCCGCTTCGCGAGCTCGACGTCGTCGCTCTCGAGGTTGATGTTGTAGGCGATCAGGAACGGCCGGGCACCGACGGCCACCGCGCCGGCCGAGGGGTGCATCCGAGCCGGCCCGAGGTCCGGCTCGCGCCCGTTGTGGCCGATCTCCACCTTGAGCCCCTCGTACTGGCCGCGCCGGACGTCGGCCAGCTTGATCCGGTCGCCGCGCGTGGCGGCCTGGGCGTAGAGGTAGACCGGCAGGGCGAAGCGGTCGGCGATCCGGGCACCGAACGCCTGCGCCAGCTCGACCGCCTCGTCCATCGTCGTGTCGCCGAGCGGCACGAACGGGATCACGTCGACGGCGCCGATCCGGGGATGCTCGCCCCAGTGCTCGTCCATGTCGATCTCGTTGATCGCGGCCGCGACGAGCTGTTCCAGGGCGTCGCCGACCGGCCCGGCGGGACCCGCGATGGTGAACACGGACCGATTGTGGCTGGCGTCGCTCGTCCGGTCGAGAAGGTGGACGCCGGGCACCGACGAGATGGCTGTCGCCAGCCGCTCGACGACGTCGAGACGACGGCCTTCGGAAACGTTTGGAACGGACTCGATCAGGCGATCCGCGAGCGACGGGGGCTGGTTGGCCATGCGCTCCATCGTGCCATACGCAACCGTCGGAGCGACGTCCGGCCGGAGGGCGCGTCCGAGGCGTCCTGGTTGGCATTGACTAACGCGTGTTAGATCGTAAACTAACGTCTCGATCGGGAAACCCACAGCCCCGCCCCGCCGGCCGCATCCCCACCGAGGTGTCCCTTGGCCGCGTCGACCTCGCCGCGCTTCGGCCTGTTCCGCCACCCGAACTACCTGAAGCTGTGGTCGGCCGCGACGGTCTCCCTGTTCGGCACCCAGGTCACCCAGATCGCGATCCCGTTCATCGCCGCGGTCGTCCTGAAGGCGTCGCCCGGCGAGGTCGGCCTGCTCACGACGATCGAGTTCCTGCCGTTCCTGCTCTTCACCCTGCCGGCGGGCGTGTGGGTCGACCGGTTTCCGAAGAAGCGGATCCTGATCTTCGGCGACCTGGGCCGCGCCGTCATGCTCGCGTCGATTCCGATCGCGTTCGCGCTCGGCGGGCTCACGATCTGGCAGCTCTATCTCGTCGGCTTCGTCAACGGCGTCATGACGGTCTTCTTCGACGTCGCCGATCAGTCGTACCTGCCGACGATCCTCGAGCGCGAGGATCTCGTCGAGGGCAACTCCAAGCTCCAGATCAGCCACTCATCGGCCCAGATCCTCGGCCAGCCCCTCGGCGGCGGGATCATCGCCCTCGTGACGGCGCCCGTCGCCATCGTCATCGATGCCATCAGCTACGTCGTGTCGGCCGGCCTGATCCTGGGGATCCGGGAGAAGGCGCGACGAGCGATCGGCCTGCCCCCGCCGGCCGATCCCGAGTCGGCGGTCCTGGCAAGCCAGGCGGACGACGTCCGGCCGGCCGAGGGCGGCGGCGCGTCCGTCGCCGTGGAGGCGGCGGCAAGCGCGGCGTCCCAGGCCGAAGGGGCCGACGCGCCCGATGCCCCGGAGGCGCCCGCCGGGATGCGAACCCAGATCATGGACGGGCTGCGCTACATCCTCCGCCACGAATACCTTCGCAACATCGCCGCGACGACGGCCACCTCGAACCTCTTCAGCAACATCGGCTTCGCGATCTTCCCGGTCTTCGCCTATCGCGAGCTCCTGATGTCGCCGGCGGCCGTGGGCACGGTGGGCGGGCTCGGTGGCGCGGGCGTCCTGCTCGGAGCGCTGATCGCGTCGCGGGTCCAGGCGCGGCTCGGGATCGGGCGGACGATCATCCTGTCCGCCGCGACGTTCGGGCCGGTCAACCTCCTGATCCCGCTCGCGACGCCGGAGCTTGCGGTGCTCTTCCTGTCGACCGCGTTCTTCATCGCGAGCATCAACAACGTCGTCTACAACGTCGCCCAGGTCAGCCTCCGCCAGGCGATCACGCCGGAGCGGTTCCTGGGCCGGATGAACGCGACGATGCGGTTCCTCGTCTGGGGCACGATCCCGATCGGATCCCTGATCGGCGCCGGCCTGTCCGAGATCATCGGCGTCCGGTCGACCATGTGGGTCTCGGCGATCCTCGGCTTCCTGCCGTTCCTGCCGGTGTTCTTCTCCAAGGTCCGCACGCTGCGGACGATCCCGACCGAGGATCCGGACGCCAGAGCGGCCTAGTCGAACCTCCTGCACAGGCGGCGAAGGGCCGGCTCCCCGGGGCCGGCCCTTCCGTCAGCCGCGATCGACGACCGTCACTTCGTGAAGCGGATGTCCACGTAGTGGTCGGTGCCGTCAAGCAGCTTCAGGACGAACCGGCGACACGTGTTCGCCCAGCTCTTGTCCGTCTTCCAGGTGTAGTCGTAGACGCCGGTGGCGGCACTGAACGTGAAGCCGTTGCCGGTCGTGGGGGTGGTCGCGTCGGTCGGCCGTGACCCGGCGGGGATCCCGCAGGTGTACTGGATGGACCGTGGATAGCCCGCGGCGATGACCGCGAGGCCCTGGTTGCCGCCGAGCGTGAACGTGACGTGCAGGGCCGAGCCCGAGTTCGCGGTGTTCTCGGCCGGCGGGTTCGCCAGCGGCGACAGGAAGCCGCCGAAGTTCCAGATGATGTTGACGGTGGCCGTGTCGGTCGCGGTCAGGCCGAGCGGGTCGGTGACCTGGACACGGATCGTTCGCGACGACGGCGCGGAGTTCGCCGGCGCGCTGAACGTGGCCGTCTGACCGGCGGTCTCGAACGAGCCGTTGTTGTCGAGATCCCAGGCATAGCTGAGCACACCGCCTTCGGGATCGCTCCCGCTGGCGCTGACGGTCACGCTCTGGCCCTCGACGACGGAGTACGGCCCGCCGGCATCGACGGTCGGATGGGCGTTGACGACGACGATGGCGTCGTCGGTCGCGGTCGCGCCTGCGGCGTCGGTGACCTGGACGTGGATCGTCAGGGTCGCCGGCCCGGTGATGGCCGACGCATCGAACGTGGCCGTCTGGCCCGGCGTCTCGAACGACCCGTTGTCGTCGAGGTCCCAGACGTAGGTCAGCGGCCGGCCTTCGGGATCGGTGCCGGTCGCCGACACCTGGACGGTGGCGCCCGAGTTCACGGCATACGGCCCGCCAGCGTCGACGGATGGATCGAGGTTCAGGTCCAGGCCGACGATGACGGGATCGTGGTCCGAGGCCCGGTACGCGTTCGCCTGGTAGAGGGCCTCCTGGGCCGGCGGCTTGAAGGAGGTGTCGTAGTCGACGACATCGGGCTCGTCGGAGTTGATGTGCCAGTCGACGGCGCCGGTCACCCGGGCCACGAGGCCGGAGCTCGCGAGCGCGTGGTCGAGATAGCCGGCCTGGCCGTCGAAGACGTACGAGTGGGCGAACGTGCCCTGGAACAGCGAGACGAGGTTGGTGAAGTCGTCGGCTGTGCCGAGCGTGTCGTCCGAGCCCGCCCGGATCGCGTCGATCGGGTCTTCCTGGGCATACGAGTTGAGGTCGCCGAGGATCAGGAAGTCGGGATCGCCGGAGCCCGTCGGATCCGTCGCCAGCCAGTCGACGAGCGCCTCGGCCGCCAGCGTCCGGGTGCCGTTGCAGTTGCCCTGGCCGTCGCCGGCGTCGGGATCGCCGAGATCGGCACAGGCCGAGCCCTTCGACTTCAGGTGGTTGACCGCCACCGTGAGCCGGGCACCGGATGCGACCTCCTCGAAGGTCTGGGCCAGGACGGGCCGGCTGCGGGTGTCGATGAAGCGCGGGTCCACGCCGGAGGTGAGGACCTTGAAGGCCCCGACGGGCGTGACCTTGGCGGGCTTGTAGATCAGGCCGACGCGGATCGCATCGGTCCCGATGACGCCCGTGTCGATGAAGTCGTAGGTCCCCGGCCCGAGAAGGGCGTTCAGGCCCGCGACGACGCCATTGGTCGGATCGCCGAGCGGACTGACTCCGGGCGTGTTCTCGATCTCGTTGAGGCCGATGATGTCGGCATCGAGGCCGGCCAGCGCCTGGAGCAGCTTGTCGCGCTGGCGCGTGAACTCGTCGGGCTGGCTGGAGTCCGCGCCGCGGCAATCGAGGTTCTGGTTGCCGCCGCACGGTCCGGGCCCGCTGTCGCTGGCCGTCGTGTCGAGGGTCAGGAAGAAGTTCAGCGTGTTCATCGCGGCCGCACGCAGGGTCCCACCGACGGGATCCGGGGCCGCAGGCCGCGGGTTGACCTCGGTGTAGTCGGCCGGCGCCGTCGGCATGATCCGGTACAGGTTGAAGTCGAAGCTCAGGACGCCGACCGCATCGGCAACCCGGTCGCCACCGCGGAAGCGGTTGGTCAGGCTGAACGGCAAGCCGTTGGGATGGCGGAGGGATGGCGGGTTGGACGCGCCGATCCCGTCGTCGAGGGTGATCCGGCTGAGCGCGTTCGCCGTGGCCCTGGCGATCGCCGGGGCACCGGGCTCGACCACGGCGGTCGGCGTGAACGGCCGGTCTTCGTCGTTGAGAGGCAGAGCGAGGACGATCTCACCGAACTGGTCGTAGTTGAAGTACTCGGAGATCACGAGGTCCTGGGGCAGGTGGACGAGCATGCCCTCGAACCGTTCCGGAGCCGTGAGCGACGGGAACGGCAGCGTCACGTCGACCGGGCTGATCGCCGGGCCGTCGCCGCAGGTGACGATGTTCGACGGCGGCACGGCGGTGCTCGAGTTGTTCGCGCCCATGATCGCGGTGATGCTCACCGGCGAGGTCGGCGTCGGATCGAAGCGCTCGCGCGCGACGCCCGTGACCCGGACGAGGTCGCCCGCGGCGACGTTGTCGGCATTGCCGGTGAAGACGAAGATGCCGTCGGAGGTGGCCGGGTCGCCGTCACCGGTCGGGTCCTGGAGGTAGAAGCCCTGGATGCCGACCGTCGTCGGACCATCGAAGTCGCCGACGACGACGCCCGCCGTCGTGACGGTGCCGGTGATCGCGGCGGTCGGCCCCGAGCCCTGGATCGAGTAGATCGGAGTGAAGGGCTGGGCGCACTGGTCGGCCGACGTGACGGTCGTGAAGGTCGTCACGACGTCGGTCGTCATGGTGTCGGGCGGATCCGCGCTGTCCTGGTCGGCGACGCTGGCGGCGTCGATCGTGACCGTGCACGCGTCGTCGAACGAGAAGTCGACGGCCGGGTCGAGGGTGAACGTCAGCGGACCACCGGAGACGGTCGCGGTGTGCGGGCCGGACGTGCAGACGATCGTGAACCAGGTTCCGGTCACGTTGACCGGCTCGGAGAACGTCACCGAGACGTTGGCAGCCACGGCGACGCCGCTCTCGCCGTTCGCCGGCGAGGTCGAGGTGACCGTCGGCGCGGGGTCGGCGCTGGCGTGGGGATCCGGAGCGAGGATCTCGAAGTCGTTCAGGTTGTTGTTCGTGTCCGTCGCCCCGCCGCCCTTGCGCTGGGCGGAGGTCTCGTTGGCCGTCACGGGCGTCGGAGCGCCCTCGAAGCAGCTGGCCGTCGGGCCGTAGCCGACGAGATCGATGACATTTGCGGTCGGGCAGGAGCCACTGAGCGGGGCCGCGACGGACACGAGCGCGACCTTGCCGGTCATGCCGCTCATCGCGATGGCGCCGGTGGCGTCGGCCGTCGGCAGATCGACGGTGCCGCCGGCCCCGTCTGCCTCCTTGATCAGGTAGTTGCGGCCCGCCGGGATCGACCCGCTCAGGGGAGTGACCGCCCAGCCGGACCCTGTTGCCGATGCGTACTGGACGGACCAGCCCGCCAGGCTGATGGAGCTCCCCGTGGGGTTGAAGAGCTCGATGAAGTCGCTCTTGAGGGTGGCGCCCATGTTGCCGCCGCCGCCGTAGACCTCGCTGATGACGACGCCGGTCGGGGTCGCGCCGACGGTGTCGAAGCTGGCGGAGAAGGGCGCGTCCATCTCGTTCGGCGGATCGTCGGTGTCGAGGTCCGTGACCGACGCTGCCGTGACGGAGATCGTGCAATGGTCGGAGTTGAGGAAGGCCGACGTGGAGAGCGTGAAGGTGTCCGGCCCGCCGGCGGGCGTGACGGTCTTGGCGCCCTGCGTCGTGCAGTTGAGCGTCACGCCGGCGCTGTCGAGGGCGACCGGCTCGCTGAAGGTGATCGACGGCGTGGCGTTGAGAGCGACGCCGGTCGCGCCGTTGGCGGGCGTCGACGACGAGACGAAGGGCGCAGGATCGACGACGCTGGCTGTGACAGCGATATCGTCGATGCCGACCCACTCATCCGACCCCGCCGCATCCGCGGTGATGACCCGGATCTGGACGACGGCCTGATTGTTCGCAGCGGCAGGCAGAGTGGCGCTGACGGCCGTCACCTGCGTGGCAAGGCTGGGTCCGGTCGTCGCATCGGCGACGAATCCAGCTGGCACGTTGGTGAACGCGCCGCTTGACCCAACCCGGAACTGGAGGGCGACCGGCTGGATCGCGTTGTCCGCGGATCCATCGACGTCCCGAACGTTGTAGGCGACACCGACATTCGCGACGCCGGTGGTACTGACCGCGACCACGAGATGTGGCGCCCGCGCCGTGCCCGAGCCCTGCAGGGCCACGACCGGATCCGCAATCGCGAACTCGGCGACTCCACCCGTCGCGAGCATGTTCGGATTCGCATTGTTGGCGTTCACGTCCACGGGCGTTGCCGATCCGTCGGCCGTCACCATCTGCGGGTCGACCGCGGTGGAGCCTGTCAACGCATCGCCGCGATAGCCCGTGACCCCCGGCACACCCGACCAGTCGTCGTCGGTCGTGATCAGCCCCGCGTTGGTCCAGGCCTGCGAGAAGGGCAGGGTCTGAATCGAGCTGTCAGCGGAGACGGGGGCAGCAAGGGGCAGCATGCCGGCCAGGACCAGCAACAGACCGGTGAATGAGGCAAGGCGGTGGCGGGGATGGGCGCGCTCGGCCACGGCTGGGATCCTCCTCCTTCGCGCCAAGAGCCCGGCGCGAATGCGGTCATCGTAGACCCGGGTGACGACCCCGGACCAATCCGGACCTCTCGTGACCGCACCATGGACGGTGCCTGCCGGCACCGGATGTTCAGGCGGTCAACGGTTCGTCAACGACCGCCCAGCATCGGGATATGGACGCCTCGCTCGCGGGCGACGTCGATCGCCCGCTCGTAGCCCGCGTCGACGTGGCGGACCACGCCCATGCCCGGATCGCTGGTCAGCACCCGCTCCAGCTTCCGTGCCGCAAGCTCGGTCCCGTCCGCCACCACGACCATCCCCGCGTGCTGGGAATACCCGATCCCGACCCCGCCGCCGTGATGGATCGAGACCCACGTCGCGCCGGCCGCGGTGTTGACGAGGGCGTTGAGGAGCGGCCAGTCGGCGACCGCATCGGTCCCGTCGGCCATCGCCTCCGTCTCACGGTTGGGGGACGCCACCGATCCCGCGTCCAGGTGGTCCCGCCCGATGACGATCGGCGCCGAGACCGCGCCGGTCCGGACCAGCTCGTTGAACGCCAGCCCGGCCCGAGCGCGCTCCCCGTAGCCGAGCCAGCAGATCCGGGCGGGCAGTCCCTGGAACGGCACCTTGTCCTGCGCCATCGTCAGCCAGCGGCGGAGCCCTTCGTCGTCGGGGAAGAGCTCGAGGATCGCGGCGTCGGTCCGGGCGATGTCGGCCGGGTCGCCGCTGAGCGCCGCCCAGCGGAACGGGCCGCGACCCTCGCAGAACTGGGGCCGGATGAACGCCGGGACGAACCCGGGGTAGTCGAACGCGTTCGCGACGCCGGCCGCCTGGGCCTGCGCCCGGAGGTTGTTGCCGTAGTCGAAGACGATTGCCCCGGCCTCCTTGAACGCGAGCATCGCCCGGACGTGGTCGGCCATGGCGGCCATCGAGCGGCGGACGTACTCGTCGGGCTGGGTCCGCCGGAGCGAGTCGGCGTCGGCGAGCGAGATCTCGGCCGGGACGTAGCCCACGAGCGCATCGTGGGCCGAGGTCTGGTCCGTCACGACGTCGAACCGCTCGCCCGCCTTCGCCCAGCCCGGCTCGACCTCGGCGGCGTTGCCGATGAGCGCGATCGATTCGGCTCGACCGGCGGCGGCCGCCTCGCGCGCCCACTCGAGCGCCTCCGACGGGGAGGCCGTCAGCCGGTCGACGTAGCCGATGTCGAGCCGGCGCCGGGCACGCATCTCGTCGACCTCGATCGCCAGACACACGCCGTCGTTCATCGTCACGGCCAGGGGTTGGGCGCCGCCCATGCCGCCGAGACCCGCGGTCAGGACGATTCGGCCGGCCAGCGACCCGCCGAAGTGCTGCCGCGCGAGCTCGGCGAACGTCTCGTACGTGCCCTGGAGGATCCCCTGCGTCCCGATGTAGATCCACGACCCGGCGGTCATCTGGCCGTACATCATCAGGCCCTTCGCCTCGAGGTCGCGGAAGACGTCCCAGGTCGCCCACTTGCCGACGAGGTTCGAGTTGGCGATCAGGACCCGCGGCGCCCATTCGTGTGTCCGGAACACGGCGACGGGCTTGCCGGACTGGATGAGGAGCGTCTCGTCGTCGGCGAGGGCACGCAGTTCGCGGACGATCGCGTCGAACGCCTCCCAGCTCCGGGCCGCCCGGCCGGTTCCGCCGTAGACGACGAGCGCGTCGGGGTTCTCGGCGACCTCGGGATCGAGGTTGTTCATCAACATCCGGAGCGCGGCTTCCTGCTGCCAGCCGCGGCAGGTCAGCTCCGTGCCGCGGGGCGCCCGAACGGGTCGCGGGCCACTCGTCATCGGTCGATCGTAGCGGCCGCCCGAGGCCGCGGTGGGCGCGCCGGCTACGGTCACGGAGCCAGGCGCTCCATGATCGACTGGCCGATCCGGCCCGGCCCGATCGACGTCAGGGAGATCACGACCGCGTCGTCATCGACCCGGACGTGGTACGTGAAGGAGCCGCCGGCACAGGACCCGCTGAAGACCGTCCGGCCACCGATGACGGTCTCGGCTCGCCGGCCGAAGCCGCCCGCGTTGGCGCACGCCGCCTCGTCGTACGAGTCGCGCCAGTCGCGGAACCAGGTCTCGTCGACCGACGCGTCGCGGAGACGGATGACGCTGACGACGGCGAGATCGGCGCCGGGCGCGAGCGACGACCCGGGTGTGACCTCACCGGCCGGCATCGCGAGGGCAATGGCGAGCGCCCGGGCGCTCACCGCCAGGGACGGATCGGCGGCCACCTGAGCGGTCGTCTCGGGGTCGTAGGTGATCGTGAAGCCGGCGGCCGGGAGGAGGTCGAGCAAGGTCTCGTCTGGGATGACGGCCGGACCGGAGGCGGACGGTGCCCGGGCGGTCGCCGGAGACGTCGTCGCGGACGGACTGGCCGACGGCGGTGGGACCGAGGCGGGGGCGACGGAACCCGACGGGGTCGCAATCCCACAGCCGGCGAGGACCATGACGGCGACCGCGACCGCGCCGATCGAGGGGCGCCGCGACCGACCCGATCGCCGGCCCGATCGCCGGCCCGGAATCCTCAAGCCGGCAGCCGCTCCGGGTCCGCCTCGGGCTTGGTGAACGCCGACTCGTAGAACTGGAGCGGATTGCCCTCGGGGTCCCAGAGGAAGCAGAACGAGCCATAGGCGGTCCGGACGACCTCCTCGTGCCGGACGCCGGCCTTGTCGAGGCGGCCGATCGCCAGCGTCAGGTTGTCGACGATGAGCTCGGGCACGACCCCGCCGGCTCGGTAGTCCTTCGGCTCGGTCGATGCCGTGCCGCCCGAGATCAGCGACAGGCTCGTCCCCTGGGTCGCGTCGAATCGGATGAAGGTCCGGGTCCGGTAGAGCAGCCGCAGGCCGATGATGTCGCGGTAGAACGCGAGCTGGGACTCGGCATCCTCGACGAAGATCAGGGCGCCGCGGACCTTGCTCACGTTGCCCAGGGCCTGGATCATCGCCATGAGGCAGCCTCCGTCGCGATGGGGCTCGACCGGCCGACGGTACCACTCCGCGAGTGCCTCGGACGGTCGCCCGGCCGAGCGCCGTTCGCGCCGTCGAGCGGGCTCGGCGGGCTCACCCGAACTCGCGCCGGACCACCGGGAACCGCTCGTCCTCGACCGCCAGCGCGAAGCCCGCCGCGAGCCAGAACTCGGGCGTGGCCGCGCTCGTTGCGTCCGGCCGCGTCCCCCGCTCGGGATACGCCTCCACGGCCGCGAACCCGCGGCCGGCGAGGTCGTCGCAGACCGCCTCGACGAGCCGGGTGGCGTGCCCGGCGCCGCGGCCGGCCGCCGTGGTTGCGATGCACGTGATCACGGCAGGCAGCGGTGCGTCCGGGAGCTGCGGGTAGAGCTCGCGGAGCCGCTGAGCCCGGGGATATGCCGACAGTGGGCCGAACTGGGCGTAGGCGGTCGCGGCGTCGTCGACGAGGAGGACCTTGGCATAGCTCCCGAAGACCGCCAGGCCGCGACCGAGCAGCGCCAGCTTGCGCGGAACGTCGCTGCCGACGGTCGGCCGGGCCGGCGGGCGCGGCGCGAACGGGTTCTCGA
Organism: uncultured Chloroflexia bacterium; assembly: GCA_963746075.1. Lineage (GTDB taxonomy): Bacteria > Chloroflexota > Limnocylindria > Limnocylindrales > CSP1-4 > CF-46. The sequence continues at coordinate 344,263 of CAVUZY010000002.1, read as the reverse complement.
GCGGTCCGTCGTCCTCATCGTCGTCCGCGAACGGGTTGAACGCGGGCCGCGACGAGCGCTCGGACGGCGCGAACGGGTTCACCGCCGCCGCGTCGCGAGCCGGCGCGAACGGGTTGTCGGCGGGGGTCGGCCGGGTGGTCGTCGCTGGCGGCGGTCCCAGCTTCGAGCCACGCGAGCCGAGCCGCCTTCGAGCCGCGATCGGCGTCCTCCCAGTAATCGCAGGAGCGGTGATCGAAGCCCGGGTCGGCGCACGGCGGGATCAGCCGGAACGCGGGCTCGTCCGTGACGTCGACGATCCGGATCGCGGTCATCGATCCGTGGCGTGGAGGGCGGTCGAGCCGCCGCCCGGGGTCGGCTCGCCACCGTGCACGAGATCGACCAGTCCGCCGGCGTGGACGAGGCGCGTCGCGGCGGCGATGTCCGGCCCTGGTTCGCGATCGCCGGCAAGTGGCGCCACGACGGACCGGATCCGGGTCCGGGCTTCCGCGACGCCGGCGCCGGGTGCGGGCGTCGCACCCTTCCCCGACGTGACCGCCTCGTCCGCGAGCAACGCCAGTCGCTGGTCGAGCGCCTCGGCGCCGACGAGCAGCTCGATCGCGACGATCTGCTCGACGTGGCCGAGGACGGTCCGGGCGTGCCGGGCCGCGATCGGTCCCATCGACACGTGGTCTTCCTGGTTGGCGCTCGTCGGGATCGTGTCGACCGACGCCGGATGGGCGAGGACCTTGTTCTCGGACGCCAGGGCGGCCGCCGTGTACTGGACGATCATCAGGCCCGAATCCAGCCCGCTCGGGCCGGCGAGGAACGCGGGCAACCCGCCACTCAGACGTGGGTCGAGGAGCAGCGACGTCCGCCGCTCGCTGATCGAGCCGAGCTCGGCGATCGCGATCTTGGCGAAGTCGAGGGCAAGGGCGACCGGCTCGCCATGGAAGTTGCCGCCGCTGATCACCCGGCCGCCGCCGGTCGCCAGGGCATCCTCGGCCGCGACGCCGCCCTCGGGGAAGACGAGCGGGTTGTCGGTCGCGCTGTTCATCTCGATGTCGAGGACTCGACGGAGGTGGTCGAGCGCGTCGCGGACGGCGCCGTGGACCTGGGGCACGCACCGGAGCGAGTACGGATCCTGGACCTTGTGGGCGTCGCCGTGGTGGCCGGTCTGGACCGAGGAGTCGCGGAGGAGATGGCGGAGCTCGGCGGCGACCTCGATCTGGCCGGGGTGCGGGCGAGCGAGCTGGTAGGCCGCGGAGAAGGCGACGTCCGTGCCCAGGAGGGCCTCGACGCTGATCGCCGCCGCGACGCTGGCCGTGGCCCCCAGCCGGTCCGCATCCGCGAGCAACAGCGCCCCGATCGCGGTCATCAGCTGCGTCCCGTTGAGGAGTGCCAGCCCTTCCTTTGCCTGGAGGACGAGCGGCTCGAGGCCCACCTCGCGAAGGGCGACGAGGGCCGGCAAGCGTTGTCCGTTGAGCTCGACCTGGCCACGCCCGATCAAGGGCAGGGCAAGGTGGGCCAGCGGCGCGAGATCGCCGGACGCCCCGACGGAACCCTGCGCCGGCACGATCGGGTGGATGCCGAGCGCCAGGAAGGTGAGCAGGCGGTCGACGAGCTCGGGCCGGCAGCCGCTGTGGCCGAGCGCCAGGGTGTTCGCCCGGAGGAGGAGCATCGCCCGGACGATCTCCGTGTCGAGCGGCTCGCCGACCCCGGCGGCGTGGCTCATCAGGAGGTTCTCCTGGAGCCGCTCGGCGTCGGCCGGCTCGATGAACCGGGTGGCGAGCGCCCCGAACCCGGTCGTCACGCCATAGACGACCTCGCCGGCCGCGACCAGCCGCTCGATCAGGTCGCGCGACTCCTGCATCCGGCCGCGCGCGGTCTCGTCGAGGGTCGCCGTCCGTCCCTGGCGGGCGACGGCCTCGACGTCCGCGATCGACAGGTCGGCGCCGGTCAGGACGATGGGCTCGGCGCCGCTGGCAGCCATGGGGTCGGTCACGAACGGAGGATAGTCGGGCGGAGCCGGTCGTTCCGGCCCCGTCGCGCCGGACCCGGTGGGCTATGCTCCCGGCCGTGTTCGACTTCCTCAACGGGCCCGTGCGCGAGCTCGTCACCCAGATCTACGACGCCGTGGGCTATCTCGGCGTCGCGATGTGGGTCGCAATCGAGAGCGTCATCATCCCGATCCCGTCGGAGCTCGTGCTGCCGTTCGCCGGCTTCCTGGTCGGCCAGGGCACCTCGATCGAGCCGCTGACCGGCCAGCCGTGGACGCTCCTGCTGGTGACGATCGCGGGCACGATCGGATCGGTGATCGGGGCGCTCGTCGCCTACGCGATCGGCTACTTCGGCGGCCGTCCGGTCATCGTCCGCTGGGGACGCTACCTGCGGATCACGCCCGATGATCTCGATCGGACCGATGCGTTCTTCGTCCGGCACGGGACCAAGGCCGCGTTCTTCGGCCGGCTCATCCCGGTCGTGCGGTCGCTCGTGTCGTTCGCCGCGGGGATCGCCCGGATGCCCCTCCTGCCGTTCATCGTGTTCACGACCCTCGGCTCCGCGCCGTTCGTGTTCGTGCTGGTATTCGCCGGCACGCAGCTCGGAGCCAACTGGGAGTCCATCGGGGACGTCATGAAGCGCTTCGAGTACCTGATCCTGGGCTTGCTCGCGCTCGCCGTCCTCGGGTTCGTCTGGATCCGGATCATCCGCCCGCGACGCCGGCGCCGCGCCTAGGTCACGAGTCGTTCCGCGCCGCCCGCTCGTCCGGCGCCCGGCCGGACCGGAACGCGCGATACAGCAGCAGGTCGTAGGCGATCTTGAGGCCGCCCGCGAGGAAGAACGGCAACGCGGCGAGGCCGGCCGTCGCGACGAGCGGGGCCGACAGGATCGGCGAGATCGCCGCGCCGGTGGTACGAGCGATCCCGGTCACCCCGGCCGCGGCCGATCGCTCGCCCGGCTCGCACGACCGCCATGACGTACGACTGGCGGGTCGGGACGTCCATCTGGCTCAGGCTGAACCGGAGCAGCAGGACCGCGATGGCCAGCGCCAGGTTCGGCATCAGCGGGACGAGGATCAGGAGCAGGTTCGAAGGCAGGTGCGTGAACACCATCGTGTTGACCAGCCCGAACCGGGCCGCGAACCGCGAGGCCGACAGCGACGAGACCGCCGCAAGCAGGTTGGCGGCGAAGAAGATCCCGCCGAGGATCGCCGGCTCGACGCCGTACTGGAGATGGAACCAGTACGCCATCAGGCTCTGGGGAATGAACCCGCCGCCGAACGCGTCGAGCGCAAACAGCGCCGACAGCCGGGCGACGATCCCGCGCGAGCGCCGGCCGAGCCCGAGCCGCCGGGCGATGCCGTCATCGGCCGGTAGGGCAAGGGACGCCTCAACCCCGTCGCCGACCCGCCAGAAGACGGCCGCCATGACGAGCCCGGCGAGGCCATACCCGACGACGATTGCCCGGTACGAGTCGACGGCAGCCAGGCCGGCCGCCTGGAGACCCTGGCTGAGGAACCCGGCCGCCAGCGCCCCCACTGCCGTCGCGACGTAGCCCGCGAGGTTGTACCAGGCAAAGGTCGGCGTCCGGCGCGCATCGGGCGTGGCCTGGCTGAGGGCCGCCTGCTCGACCGCGAGGAACGGGCCGACCTCGTTCCCCGTGGGGCTGATCACCCCGACCGTCGCAGCCAGGATGAGCAGCGGCACCGCGTCGGTCACGGCGAACGACAGGCCCGCCCCGGCCATCAGCAGCGAGCCCGCCACGAGGACGCGCCGCCGACCGATCCGATCGGCCCGCGTCGTCAGCCACAGCGAGATCACGGTGTCGCCGATGAGCGTCAGCGTGAGGACGAGCCCGATCGTCAGGGCATCGAGGCCGAGACCGGCCAGGTAGAGGACGAGGACGACTGCGAGGAAGCCGTACGCGAACATCCGCAGGACGCGGGTGAGGAACAGGAGCCGGCCGTCCCGGCCGAGGCCGCGCAGGCTCACGACGAGGCCCGCGTCCAGCGACGCGGCGGCGGGTGGCAGGGTCACGCAGGAAGTCTACGTGCGAGAATGCGGCCGGAGGTGCGACCGCCCGCGATGAGCAAGACCCAGACGAGCCACGAGCCCAGCCCGGACGAGCTCAAGCACGCCTCCGCGGACGGCGTCCACCATCCGGGTGACATTGCCGGCGAGGCGCACGGCGCCGACGATCACGGCGAGACCGACGGCCACGACGACCACGCGCACGACGGGGACGCGCTCGGCCCGGTCGACGTCCCGGCCTGGGGCGCGCTCGCCCTCGGGATCGGCGCGGCTCTCCTCGTCGTGCTCTGCCTGGTGATCTCGACGAGGCTGCTCGCGCCAGCGGCGGTCTGACGCTTCGCCGGGCTCGCCTGGCTCAACTGGCGCTGGCGAATTCCTGAGCCCGCGAGCATCGCGGCGCCGTTGCAACGCGATTGCAAGGCGCGCGGCCCGATTCCGGCCATCTGACCGTCATCCATGGCTGCGGTTCGGCCGAACCCTCGGCGATCACCCAAATGACCAAGGCCGCCTCGAGAGGTTGGCCGGTGATCGCGTGGACGCTGGGACGCCCAGCAACAGGAGATCAGCTCGTGAAGTTCCGACCCATCGCCCTCACGGCCGCGGCCGTCGTCGTCTTTGCTGCCTGTGGCGGCACCGGCGCGACGAATGCCCCGACGACCGTCACCCCGAGCGTCGCGCCTGCGAGCGACGGCATGTCCATGGCTCCCTCGGACGGCATGTCGATGGAGCCGAACGGCTCGCCGACGACGGGCGCCGTCGTCACCGACAGCGCCGCAGCCGACCTGCGGACCAACCTCAACCTCGCCCTCGGCGAGCACATCATCTTCGCCTCGAAGGCGACCGGCGCCGCCCTCGGCGGACGAGCCGATGAGTTCGCCGCGTACGGCGACCTGCTCAACAAGAACGGGACCGAGATCGGCGCGACGATCGGGTCCGTCTACGGCGCCGAGGCCGAGGATGCCTTCAACAAGATCTGGAGCGCCCACAACGGCTTCTTCGTCGACTACACCACCGGTGTCGCGAAGAAGGACATGGCGGTCCAGGACAAGGCCGTCAACGATCTCACGACCATCTACGTCCCGCAGTTCGCTGACTTCATCAGCGGCGCGACCGGCCTCCCGAAGGATGCCGTGACGTCGCTCACGACCGACCACGTCCTCCAGACCAAGGCCATCGTCGACGCCCAGGCCAAGAAGGATTGGACCGCCGCCGCTGCCGCGCTCCGGACCGCGTATGGCCACATGCAGATGATCGGCGACGCCATCGCCCCGGCGATCGTCGCGAAGTTCCCGGACAAGCTCGCCGGCGACCCGTCGAACAAGGGCGTCGACCTTCGTGTCGCGCTCAACCAGCTCCTCCAGGAGCACCTCTACCTCGCCTCCTTCGCCACGGGCTCGGCCCTCGACGGCCGTGCCGACGAGTTCGCCGCCTTCGGTGGAGCCCTGAACACGAACGGCACCGACGTCGGTGGCGCGATCGGTTCGCTCTACGGCGACGAGGCGAAGGACGCCTTCAACAAGATCTGGAGCGCCCATAACGGCTTCTTCGTCGACTACACCACCGGTGTTGCGAAGAAGGACATGGCGATGCAGGACAAGGCCGTCCAGGACCTGACCACCGTCTACGTCCCGCAGTTCGCGGACTTCCTGGCCGGTGCCACGGACCTCCCGAAGGACGCCCTGACCAGCCTGATCACCGACCACGTCCTGACCACCAAGGCCATCGTCGATGCCCAGGCCAAGGGTGACTTCGCGGCCACCGCAGCCGCCGACCGGATGGCCGGCCAGCACATGGCCATGCTCGGCGACCCGCTCGCCAAGGCGATCGTCGCCAAGCTCCCCGCCAAGTTCAGCTGATCCGGGCCGCACCGGATCGGGTCCGCGCGGCGGGTGGGTGGTTCGCCACTCGCCCGCCGCGCTTCGTTTCCACAGAGGACGACCAACCATGAACCCAATCAAGACCCTCGCCGCCGGCACCATGTTGGTGCTCGCGGTTGCGGCGTGCGGCGGCTCAGGCGCAACGCCCAGCCCGACCAGCGCCAGTGCGGCACCACCCGCATCGGCCCCCGCCGCCTCCTCCCCGGCCGCCTCGCTGACCAGCGACGCCACGCCGATTACCGTCCGTGACTTCAAGTTCGACACCCCGGACGTGACCGTCGCGGGCACCGTCGCCCTCGCGGTGACGAACGCCGGGCCGACCATCCACGACCTGACGATCCGGGACGACTCGGGCAAGGTCCTGGGCGAGACCGCGGACCTCAGGCCGAACGCATCCGAGACGCTGACGGTCGACCTGCCGGCCGGCTCGTACACGATCTTCTGCGCCGTGCCCGGCCACGAGAGCCTGGGCATCAAGGGAACCCTGACCGTCACGAAGTAGCGGAACATCGGGCCGGCGTCGGGCGTCGGACGGGAGACTCGTACGCCCCTTGGAGTCTGCTCGTGGCGATCATCCGCCAGCCCGGACCGGCCATTCGTCTCGCGATCGCGATGGCATTCGCACTGATGGCCTCGTTCGCGGCCGTGCTGACCATGCCCCGACCGGTCGTCGCCTGCAGCTGCGTCAGGTTCGAGACGCTCAAGGAGGTCGCCAGACCCGGGAGCGCGGTCTTCAGCGGAACGGCCGGCCCGCGCCAGGGCCGCGGCGTGCCGGTCGACGTGGAGCGCTGGTTCTTCGGCGGTGGCGGTGCGCCGGTCGTCTGGCTCTCCGGCGACAGCTTCGGCGACAGCGCCGCCTGCGGGACGACACAGCCGCCTGTCGGCTCGAGCTGGGTGTGGGTCGGCGAGCGTCTCGGCGATGGCGACGTTCGGGACGGGCCTCTGCTCGCCGTCGGGTGACCTCGCCACGCCGGAAGGCGCGGCGATGCTGGCCGAAGCGATCAGGACGTTCGGCGAGGCACCAGCACCGCCCGAGGAAACTGCGGCCCCCACGGCGGAAGCTCCACTGCCGACGCCGGTCGCCGGGCCGGCCGATATTGCCCGCGATCAGACCGCGGTCGTCGTGCTCGGTGGCCTGCTGATCGGCTCCCTTGCCCTGTTCGGCGCGATCGTCCTCGTCGCCCGGCGTACCTCTCGCGGCGACCGCAGCTGACCCTTGCCTACCTAGAACAGTCCGACGACGTTCCCCGCGGCGTCGATGTCGATGTTCTCGCCGCCCGGCTTCGACGGCAGGCCGGGCATCGTCCGCATCTCGCCCACCAGCGGCGTGATGAATCCCGCCCCGGCCGACAGGCGGATGTCGCGGATCGGGACGGTGAAGCCGCTCGGGGCGCCCTTCAGGTTGGCGTCGTGGCTGAGCGAGTACTGGGTCTTGGCCATGCAGACCGGGAGATGGCCCATCCCGAGGTCCTCGTACAGCTTCAACGCCTTCTTCGCCGCCGGGGCGAGCTCGTATGCGGCGGCGCCGTAGATCTTCGTGACGATGGCCTCGATCTTGGCCCCGAGCGACGCGTCGTCCGGGTACAGCAGCTTGAAGTCGGCCTCGCCGCTCGACGCTGCGTCCCAGACGGCCTGGGCGAGGGTCGCGGCACCCTCGCCGCCCTCGACGAAATGGGTGGCGACGACGGCGTCGCGCGCCCCGGCCGCCAGCGCAACCTGGCGGATCGCCTCGACCTCGCCCGACGTGTCGGTCGGAAACGAGTTGATCGCGACCACCACCGGGACGCCGAAGATGCGGACGTTCTCGATCTGCTTGGCGAGGTTCGCGGCGCCGGTCCGGACGGCCTCGACGTTCTCCTCGAGCAGGGCCGGATCGAGCGGCTTGCCGGCCACGATCTTGCCGACGCCGCCGTGCATCTTGAGAGCCCGGACCGTGGCGACGACGACAGCCGCGTCGGGGCTCAGGCCCGACGCCCGGCACTTGATGTCGAAGAACTTCTCGGCGCCCATGTCGGCCCCGAAGCCGGCCTCGGTGCAGACGATCTCGTTCGTGGCCAGGGCCAGGCGGTCGGCGATGATCGAGTTGTTGCCGTGGGCGATGTTCGCGAATGGCCCGCAGTGCACGAAGGCCGGCCCGCCCTCAAGCGTCTGGAGCAGGTTCGGCTTGATCGCGTCCGTCAGGAGGGCCGTCATCGAGCCGGCGACCCTGAGGTCCTCGGCGGTGACCGCCGAGCCGTCCTTGCGCGTCGCCATGACCATCCGCCCGAGGCGGGCCCGCAGGTCGTGGATGTCGCGAGCCAGGGCGAGGACCGCCATGACCTCGGACGCGACGGTGATCACGAATTCCGTCTCGCGCGGGATCCCGTTCTCCTTGCCGCCGAGGCCGACGATCACCCGCCGGACCGCCCGGTCGCTGATGTCCATGACCCGCGGCCAGAGGATGCCGAACGGGTCGATCCCGAGCGCGTTGCCGTGGTGGAGGTGGTTGTCGAGGAACGCCGCGCCGAGGTTGTGGGCGGCCCCGATGGCGTGGACGTCGCCGGTCAGGTGGAGGTTGAAGTCGGCCATCGGGATGACCTGGCTGTAGCCGCCCCCGGCCGCGCCGCCCTTGATCCCGAACACGGGCCCGAGCGATGGCTGGCGGATGCAGACCGCGGCCTTCTTCCCGATCCGGTTCAATCCCTGGGCGAGCCCGACCGTCGTGGTCGACTTGCCCTCGCCGAGCGGCGTCGGACTGATCGCGGTGACGACGACGTACTTGCCGCGCGGCCGCTCGACTTCGAGACGCTCGATCGCGGCGAGGGTGATCTTCGCCTTCGTGTGGCCGTACGGCTCGATCTCGTCGTCGTGGAGGCCGAGGTCGTGAGCGACGTCCATGATCGGACGCGGGGTGACGGAGCGCGCGATCTCGAGATCGGACGGAAAGCTCATCGAACTCCTCGGCTCGTGGCGATGCGGTCGCCGGACACGGTGGCGGGCTCGGCCGTCGGCGCCGTCGGCGGGACCGAGGGACGGGACGACGGGTGCGTCCGACGCGACGCCGACGGTCGCCGCTCCGCCGCGGGCAGCCCGGACGAGATGGGCGAGCAGCAGGGCGTTGGTCAGAGGGCCGACTCCGCCGGGAACCGGGGTGATGGCCGACGCGACGCGACGGACGGACTCGAAGTCGACGTCCCCGACGATCGAGCCATCGACGACGTTGATCCCGACATCGACGACGACGACGCCACGGCGGACCATGTCGCCGGTGATCAGACCGGGATGGCCGGCGGCGATGACGAGGATCTCGGCGTCCTTGACGTGACGGGCCAGGTCCTTCGTCCGCGAGTGGCAGACCGTGACCGTCGCGTTCTCGCGGACGAGCAGGAACGCGGCCGGCATGCCGACGACGGCGGACCGGCCGATGACGACCGCCCGCTTGCCCTCGATCTCGATCCCGGACCGGCGCAGGATCTCGACGGCCGCATGGGCGGTGGCCGGCAGGAACCCGTCGTAGCCGAGGCGCAGGAGGCCCGCGTTCAGCGGGTGGATGCCGTCGATGTCCCGGGCCGGATCGATCGCATCGACGATCGCGCGGAGCCGGATCGTCGGCGGGAGGGGCATCTGGACGATGATCCCGTTGACGGACGGATCGGCATTCAGGCCGCGGATCATCTCGACGACGCTGTCCTCGGACGCCTCGCCGTCGATCTCGACGAGCCGGCCCTCGATGCCGACCTTCTCGCAGCTCCGGAGGATCTGGCCGAGGTAGACCATCGACGGCGCATCGCGACCGCAGATGACGACTGCGAGCACGGGCCGCCGGCCGTGCTCTTCTGTGTAGGCGGCGACGTCCTCGCTCACCGCCTGGCGGATCTCGGTGGCGATCGGCCCACCCTGGAGCAGTCGGGCGCCTCCGCGGGGCACCCGATCAGGCCCTCATCCCGGCACGGACTCCAGCGGCTCGCGGGCCTCGCCGCTGCGGACACCCGAGTGGACCGTCGCGACGATCTCCTCGATGCTGTCGAGCAGGCCCATGACCCGGGCCGTCGCCTCGCCGGAGAACGACTCGTCGTCGACGGACGGCAGGTTGATCAGGACGTTGGCAGCAGCGCCGCGGGCGGCCGCCTCCCCGAGGAGCGTCGCGACGTCGAGATCGCTCGAGGCGTTGACGTTGCTCCGACCGACGAGCGCCTCGGCGGTGGCGACGAGCTCGAGGCACGCCTCGACCGTCAGCATCGGGACTTCCGCGGCGCGCTTCGCCGCAACACTCAGCGCGGACTTGCGGCTGGCGCGCTCCGCGTCCGTTTCCTTGGGCAGCTTCATCGCCGCCGCGAAGTCGGCGTAGGCGTCGGAGTCCTCGTCGGCCAGATGAAGGAAGCGGGCCGCGAGTCGCTGCCCGACCTCCTGGCTGCGGCGGTGCAGCTCGGCGTGCGACGCGTACTTCGGGCGACCCTCGGACAGCGCGGCGACCATCGCCACGAGTCCCGCTCCGAACGACGCCGCGACGGCCGATGCACTGCCGCCACCCGGCACCGGCGCCGCCGACGCGAGCGCGTCGACGAACCCGACCAGGGTCATCTCACGGAACGACGTCTCGGCAATCGGGTCTGGCATGCGCTCGATTGTAGGTTGCCGAGCGCCCGAGATAGGCGGGCGGACCGCAGAGAGAAGCGGAGCATGCGCGGTACCGGCGCGCTTGCTCCGCTCCAACTCGTTCCGAAGAGGTGGGCCGCCTCTCCGGATCCGCCGTCGCCTGGGCGACGGCGGCTTGCGCGACCTGTGCCCCCAAGCTCAGGCCGCGCGTCGCTCCTCGTCGAGGGCGGTGATCGTCCACCGGCGGGAGCGATGCTGATAGGTGAGGGCGAACCGCGCACGGGCGGTCTCGACCTCGAACATGGTCCGCGGACCGGTGATGACCGGATATGCGGCGGCCTCTTCGCGGACGGCGGCGAGGCGCGTGACGGGGAGGCGCTCATCGCCCCAGGTGATCTCTCGCGGGCTGCCGTCGAACCAGCCGGTCCGGACGTGGACCTGCACCGGTTCGACTCTGATCATTGCCATTCCAGGCTCCTTAGCGGCGGTTCGCTCCGGGTGGCGTCCGTCGACGCGGGCACATCGGCGACTGGAACGTCTGTTCGGTTCTGACGTCATCCTGCATCGAACGCCTGTTCGATGTCAAGCCCCGTCGAAGCGATCCTCCACGTCGGTCGTGACATCTAGGCTGTCACGATCCTCGTCCGTCGCGCCGCCTCCCCTGTTGTCGGGCTCGCCGTCCACCACGTCGAGGGCCCGCGGATCGACCGGCGTCATCGGATCGCGCTCGAACGGCGCCGGCAGGCGCGAGCCGACGAGCCTGGCCCGGGTGATCGCCCGCTCGCCGAAGCGGTGCCGGACGGCGTCGGCGGCCTCGGTGACCTTCCGCCGGCGCGGGTCGTCCGCCGCGAACAGCGACAGCTGCTCGCGCTCGCCGAGCCCGCTGGCCGTAACGCCGAGCAGACGGATGCGAAGGCCGCGAACCTCGGGCCGGGCCAGCTCGAGCGCCGTCCGGAAGATCGGCTCGGTCAGGTCCGTGGCGTCCGGCAGCGTCCGCTGGCGGGTGATCGTCCGGAAGGTCGTGTCGCGGATCTTGACCGTGATCGTCGTGGCCTTCACCCCGCTGTCCCGCAGCCGCCCGGCAACGCCCTCGCTCATCCCGAGCAGCGTCCGCTCGATGACCTCGCGATCGGACGTGTCGACGTCGAACGTGTGCTCGTGCCCGATCGACTTCGCGGCGTCGCGATCGCCGACCGGATCGTCGTCCATGCCCGCGGGCCCGATGGGCAAGCGACCCGCCGTGCTTGCCGAACCGGCGGACGAGCAGGTCCTCGGGCAGCGCCGCCAGGTCCCCGATCGTGCGCACGCCGTATTCGCGCAGCGCCGCCGCCGACTTCTCGCCGACGCCCCACAGCCGCCGGATCTCGAGCGGAGCGAGGAACGCCGCCTCGTCGCCGGGCTCGACGACGACCAGCCCGTCGGGCTTCTGGAGGTCCGAGGCGATCTTGGCGACGAGCTTCGTCGTGGCGACCCCGACCGAGATCGTGAGGTCGACCGACGACGTGACCTCGTCCTTGATCCGCCGGCCGATCGCCGCGCCGTCGCCGAACAGGACGCGCGAGCCGGTCACGTCGAGGAAGGCCTCGTCGATCGAGATCGGCTCGACGAGTGGCGTGAACCGGCGCAGAACCGCCATCACCGCCTTGCTCGCCTCGGTGTACTTCGCCCCGTCGACCGGCACGAAGATCCCGGTCGGGCACAGGCGGCCGGCCTCGCGCAGCGACATCGCCGAGTGGACGCCGAACGCGCGCGCCTCGTAGCTCGCTGTGCTGACCACGCCGCGATCGTTCGGACCGCCGCCACCGACGATGACCGGCTTGCCACGCAGCTCCGGGTGGTCGCGCTGCTCGACCGCCGCGAAGAACGCGTCGAGGTCGACATGGAGGATCGTCCGGCTCCATGCCGGGCGGGCGTTCGTGGTCACCGCTCGATCATCGCATCCGTGTCGAGCATTTCGACCGGATGTTCACATGTTTCGCGGTCGGGCCGGCTGCGCGTGCATCCCGGAGCGCCTAATCGGCCCGGGAAGGCAGCATGGCCGCCGAGGGCTCGGCCCGTGCGCTGGACTCAGCGCTCGCGGCGCGCCCGGACCCTAGCCCTTGGGCTCGACGACGATCGTGACCTCGGGCGACAGGCCGCCGTACACCTTGATCGCGACCTTGTAGGTGCCGAGCGACTTCAGCGGCTCCTCGAGGTCGATCTTGTGGCGATCGATGTCGATCCCGCGCCGGGCGAGGGCGTCGGCGATGTCCTTGGACGTGATCGAGCCGTAGAGCTTGCCGCCCTCGCCGACCTTGACGCCCATCGTCAGCGTCGTCGACGCGATCCGGGTCGCGGCGACCTCGGCATCGGCCCGCTCGCGGACGCGCTTGTCCTCGCGGCTCGCGATGTCGTGCTGCCAGGCGCGGTAGGCCCCGCCGGCGGCCGGCACGGCGACGCCGTTCGGGATCAGGAAGTTGGTGGCGTAGCCGTCGGCCACCTGCTTCATCTCGCCGCTCTTGCCGAGCTTCTCGACGTCCTTCGTCAGGATGACCTTCACGCGCCTGGTTCCTCCCTGTTGATCCAGTCGCGGACCCGCGGGCCGACGCCCGACTGCTGGAAGGCCGCGCTGGCTTGAGCGATCAGTTCCGGGATCCGCCGGATCGTCTTGCGAACCGGACCGGGCGTCAACCGCCGGATCCGGGCGATGTCCTGGTCGAAGGCGACCCGATCGATCTCGAGCTCGGCGAGCTTCTCGTCGAGAAGCTCCTCGGGAACGCCGTCGAGGAAGAGGTCGACGGCGAGGACGACGATGACGAGGTCGTCGAGCTGGCCGAGGATCGGGATGTCGTCGGGAATGAGGTCGCGCCCGACGAGCAGGTAGCCGGCGGCTCCCGCGAGGAGCGCCTTGCGCTGCATGGGCGTGCGCTCGTCGACGAGCAGCGCCAGCATCAGGCGGGCGTACATCGGCGCGCGGCTGGCGAGCGGCATGAACGCCATGAGCCCGAGCGCCCGCCCGAGCGTGCTCGAGCGTCGACCCTTCTGGTTGTCCTTCGATCCGCGCGCCATTCGACCTCTGGTTCCGCTGAGTCCCGGCGCCGTCGCGTCCGCGCGCGGCCGAAGCCCGGGGATCGGGAGTCTACCAGCCGCGGCGCGAACGGCCGAGCGGCATGGTCACGGTTGGTGGGCGAAATCGATCGATCGGTCGTCGATGGGTTGGAGGAAGTCGACGGTCACCTGGTGGGCGATCCTCGCGTCGCCTTGACATCGAACACCCGTTCGGTATCATGCAGTCACAAGGAGGCGCAGGTGACCAAGCACGATGCCGACCGCAAGGCCCGGATTCTCGACTACATCGCGGCAACGCTGCGTTCGCGAGGATTCCCGCCCTCGGTCCGCGAGATCGCGAAGGCGGTCGGGCTCGCCTCGACGTCGGCGGTCCATCACCACCTCCTGATCCTCGAACGGGACGGCTACCTCGAGCGCGGCGCCGCCCAGTCGCGGGCGATCCGCCTGACGCCGTTCGCGGCGATGCGCCTCGGCCTGGCCGCCGAGCTCGTGCCGCAGGCGGTCACGATGGAAGCTCACGTGCTGCCGGTGATCGGCGAGATCGCCGCCGGTGGCCCGATCGAGGCCTACGCCGACGCGTCGGAGACGATCGGGATCCCGGACATGCTCGCGCCGTCGGGCGACGCGTACGTCCTGAAGGTCCGTGGCGACTCGATGATCGAGGCCCACATCGCCGACGGCGACTTCGTCCTGATCCGGCCCCAGAACACGGCTCGCAACGGCGACATCGTGGTCGCCCAGGTCGAGGAGAACGCGGTCACCCTCAAGCGCTTCTTCAAGGAGAAGGATCGGGTTCGCCTCCAGCCGGCCAACCCGGCCTACCCGGCGCAGTTCTATGACGACGTCCGCATTCAGGGCAAGTTGATCGGCGTCATCCGCCGCCTGGATTAGGCGCGCCACGCAACGCTCGAGACTGTCCACAGCGTTTCCACACTCGTCCAGGCCTCCGGACCAGTTCGTGGACGGAGTCTGGGGATAACACCCTAGAGGGCACGCGATCCGGGCCGTGACACTGAAGGTGACACAGCCCGCCATCACATTCGGAGTGCCCGTGATCGATCGCCTGCCGCCCCAAAGCCTCGAGGCCGAGCAATCGGTTCTCGGCGCGATCCTCATCGACCGTGACGCGGTCGTCGAGGTGGCCGAGTTCCTGCGCCCCGCGGACTTCTATCGGCAGGCGAACGGCAAGATCTTCGAGGCCGTCCTCGACCTCTTCGAGCGCCGGGAGCCCATCGACATCGTCACGGTCTCCGAGGCGCTCGAGCGGAGCAACGAGCTGGAGGGCGTCGGCGGGCGGGCCTACCTCTCGAGCCTGTCGAACTCCACGCCGACCGCTGTCCATGCCGTCCAGTACGCTCGGATCGTCGAACGCAAGGCGGTCCTCCGGAACCTGATCGGGGCGGCCGGCCGGATCGCCGGGATCGGGTATGAGGACTCGCCGGAGATCCAGGAATCGATCGACCGGGCCGAGGCCGAGCTGTTCGCCGTCAGCCAGAAGCGGGTCGATTCCGGCTTCCAGCAGCTCAACACGCTGCTCCACCAGGCGTACGACCGCCTCGACTATCTCCACGCCCATCGCGGCGAGATCAGCGGCGTCCGGACCGGGTTCATCGACCTCGACGGGTTGACGACGGGGATGCAGAAGAGCGACCTCATCATCCTGGCCGCCCGCCCGAGCGTCGGAAAGACGAGCTTTGCCCTGAACATCGCCGAGCACGCCGCGGTCAAGGAGAAGAAGGTCGTCGGGGTGTTCAGCCTCGAGATGAGCAAGGAGCAGCTCGTCCTCCGGCTGCTGTCGAGCGTCGCCAACATCGACAGTCAGCGGCTCCGCAGCGGCTTCCTCGAGGAGCTCGACTTCGCCCGGATCGCGCCGGCGATGAACGCCCTGTCGGAAGCACCGATCTTCATCGACGACACGCCCAGCATCAGCACGATGGAGCTCCGCACGAAGGCGCGCCGGCTGCATGCCGAGGTCGGGCTCGACCTCGTGATCGTCGACTACCTCCAGCTCATGCAGGCGGCCACCACGAACCGCGACTCCAACCGGGTCCAGGAGGTGTCGGAGATCTCGCGCGGGCTCAAGGCGCTGGCCCGCGAGCTCAGCGTCCCGGTCATCGCCCTGTCGCAGCTCAGCCGCCAGCCGGAGATGCGCAACGAGAACGAGCCGCGCCTGTCGGACCTGCGGGAGTCGGGCGCCATCGAGCAGGACGCCGATCTCGTGATGTTCCTGTACCGGGAGAAGGAACGGCCGGCCGACGACGCCGACAGCGACGGCGAGGTCATCCACCTCAAGCTCGCGAAGCACCGCAACGGGCCGACCGGCAATGTCGACCTGTGGTTCAAGAAGAGCCAGACGCGGTTCGTGTCGTACGCGGGCGAGCGCTTCGCGAACGCGGTCTAGGTGAAGTCCCCACAGCGCACGGCCGAACCTCGCGCTCTAGCGTTGCAGTGGAGGCTCTAGCCCTCGTACTCGAAGCCGATCTTGACCTCGACCCGGTACTCGACGATCTCGCCGTCGCGGACCTCGGCGCTCGACTTCACGACCTCGACCGTCTGGATGTTGCGGACCGTCTTCGAGGCGGTCTCGACGGCCCGGCGAGCCGCGTCGCTCCACGAGTTGGGGCTCCGGCCGACCATCTCCCGGATGATGATGACGCCCATCGGCTCGGTCTCCTCGTACGTGGCTGCCAGTTCGAAACGGTGACCGCAGTCTAGACCCGGAAATGACGAGGCCGGCCCATCGGGCCGGCCCCTCTGCGCGGTGACGGTCACGCAGGTGCGATCGAGCCGATGAGTCAGACGGTGACCGGAGCCTCCGGGACGGCCGTTCCCGCTCGGACCTTGTCGAAGCAGGAGCTGCAATAGACCGGCCGGTCGTTGCGAGGCGCGAACGGGACCATGGCCTGTCCGCCGCAGCTGCCGCAGATCGCGGCGTGGAATTCGCGCGGACCACCGACGGTCCGGGCGCGCTTGGCGACGGCCCGACACGAGGGACATCGCTGGGGATCGTTGAGCAGGCCCTTGCTCGAGAAGAAGGTCTGCTCACCGCTGGAGAACGTGAACTCCCCTGCGCAGTCGCGACAGGTGAGGATGCGGTCCTGGAACACGCTTGCCCGTTCCTCCTGTTAGGCGCGGTTCGCCCCGGCTTGTTCGCGGCCCCCCGCGTCGAGTCGGTCGAACCATCGGGGCTGACAGGAGGGAAGCACCGACGGGTCGGGTCCGGCTCGGACCCGGAACTCATGAAGGGCACAATAGCGTCGGCGTCAAGCCTGTACGACCCTTGAATTTCGCACGAAACCACCCCGTCGGCGACGAGGATCGCAGGGTTTGTCGAACTCGACGCTCGCGACACGGGCGGCGCCGGGCCGGGCGGTGCGCCGCCGCACCGACGGAACGGCCGTTGGGAACCGCTCGGCGGGGTCGGACGTCGGTGCGCCATGCCAGATCTGACCTTCACCATGCCCGCCACCCGGCGATCGGCTGCCCTCGTCGTCATTGCCGTCGCCCTCGCGGCCTGCTCGAGCTCGTCCCCGTCCGCGCCACCGAGCAGCCCGCCCGGATCGTCCGGCCAGCCGCCGACGGCGAGCGCGCCGCCGAGCGCCGGACCGACGGTCGGAGCGATCGAGCACAAGACCGGCCCGACCGACGTCCTCCTCCGGATCGAATCGGGCGGCGGTTTCGTCCCGATGGAGTTCAACGCCAGCCAGGCGCCCAACTTCACGCTCTACGGCAACGGCGTCATCGTCTTCCAGCCAGTTGTCACGACCTTCCCCGAGCCGGACGCGAACGGCGTCTCCCGGCTCACGCCGTGGCGGACCGGAACGCTCGACGAGAGCCAGATCCAGGAGCTCCTCGAGTTCGCACTGACGAACGGCGGCCTCGGCACCGCGCGCGACGACTACCCGGACCCTCACGTCGCAGACGCCCCGTCCACCTGGTTCACGATCCACGCGGGCGGCATCGACAAGGTCGTCTCGGTCATGGCGCTCGCCGAAGATCCGCAGCCCGGCCCTGACGCGCTCGCGCGCAAGGCGTTCTCCACGCTGGCCAAGCGGCTCCAGGACTTCGATCGGGGCGGGACGATCCCGTCCGACGTCTACAGCCCCGAGCGCTTCCGCGGCATCATCATCGAACGCGAGGCCCAGCCCGGGCAGGTGACGATCGCCTGGCCGTGGCCCGCCCTCAAGCCCAGCGACTTCAAGACGCCGGTCAACAACGAGCCCGGTCCGGGCTTCCCGCATCGGACGCTCACGGCCGACGAGATCGCCGCCCTGAAGTTGGCCGACATCGAGGGCGGGGTCCAGGGCATCGTCCTCAAGGGCCCCGACGACAAGCTCTACACGTTCATCCTCCGGCCGCTGCTCGTCGACGAGACCGAGTAGTCGGTGGGGCGGTTGCCCGCCGACGACCACGACCGAGGGTCCAGATAAGCGCCCGGTGAGCATCGGTCGGCACCATGCCGACCATGCCCGACCAGCCCGCGATCCGCGTCGTTGACAGTCGCGGATCGTCGTCCGTATCGTTCGCGCCGCCCGATCCAGTCACGCTCGGTCCACGGGGGAGGACGCCCACGCGGGTGCCGATCGCGGTCGGCACGGGACGTGCGGTGAATGCGGCACCCGATCGCGTCCGCGTCGAGCCGAGGAACGGCGTGACGTATCCGATCCAGCCGGGAAAGATCCAGGCACCGGCGCTCCGCGACGAGACGCTGGCGCGGATGCGGCTGCTCGACTGGCTCGACGTCAAGATCCACAGCCGGGTCGTGTTCGTCATCGCCGACGCCGGCTACGGCAAGACGACTCTCCTGGCCGACTTCTCGCGGCGCACCCGGCTTCGAACGATCTGGTACCGGATCGACGAGGAGGATCGCGACTGGGTCGGGCTTCCTCGCCCACCTCGTCTCGGCCGGTCGCGAGTTCGACCCCGAGTTCGCGCCGCGGACCGCCGGCATCCTGCGCTCGCTCGAGCCCGGCGGACCGACCCGCGAGGATGCGATCGAGACCTTCCTCGAGGAGCTGCCGGCGATCGCG
The DNA here is from genome assembly GCA_963746075.1 of uncultured Chloroflexia bacterium. GTDB lineage: Bacteria > Chloroflexota > Limnocylindria > Limnocylindrales > CSP1-4 > CF-46. The sequence continues at coordinate 325,726 of CAVUZY010000002.1, read as the reverse complement.
ACCGACGGCGCCGCGCTCATCCTCGACGACTTCCACCTCGCCGATGAGGTCGCGGACATCCGCCTGATCGCCCGAGAGATCGTGGCCCGCGGCCCGGAGCGACTGTCGATCGTCTTCGCCAGTCGTCGACCGCCGCTCGTGCCGGTCGCCAAGCTGCGCTCGCTCGGTGAGCTCGCCGAGCTCGGCATCGCCGACCTCCGGTTCTCGGATGCCGAGATGGAGCAGCTCTTCCGCGAGACATACGGCCGGCCGCTCGAGCCCGATGTCCTGACCGAGCTCGCCCAGCGGACCGAGGGCTGGGCCGCGTCGCTGACGCTCGTCCAGGCCGCGCTACGCGAACGGACCCCGGCCGAGACGCGGTCCTTCGTCCGCGGCCTGTCCGGGGCACGCGACGAACTGCACGACTACCTCGCCGAGGAGGTGGTCGGCGAGCTGCCCGAGGTCCAGCAGCAGTTCCTCATGCGGACGGCCATCCTCCAGCGGGTGACGCCGGAGCTGGCCCAGGTCGCGACCGGCCTGTCAGCGATCGAGGTCCAGTCGATGGTCACCGAGGCCGAGCGCCTCGGCATGCTCGGCCGACGCGCCATCCGCCGCTCGAGCGAGCAGCGCTACCACCCGCTCGTGCGCGAGTTCCTCGAGGATCGCCTCACACGCGAGGTCGGCGCGGCCGGCGTGGACGACCTCCACGTTGCAGTTGCGCGCTGGGCCGAGCCGCTCGACTGGCGAACCGCCGCTCACCACTACGCCGCGAGCGAACGCTGGCCGGATCTCCAGCGCGTCCTCGAGACGCACCTCCAGACGATCGTGGCATCCGGCGCCTTCTCGACGGCGGCTGACTACGTTCGGCAGTTTCCGGAGGCGCCGCGATCGGCTGCGATCGAGGTCGTGCTCTCTCGCGACGCGACGATCGAAGGCGACATCGAGAAGGTGGAGCTCCATGCCCGGCGAGCCGTCGAGCTCGATCCTGCGAACGACATGGCCCTCAGCAGCGTTATCAACGCCATGTTCTTGTCGGGCGATCTCGACAGACGCTGCGGGAGTCGCGCGCGACCTTGCCGGCACAGCGAGCTCGTCGCTCATGAAGGCCAGTCGCCGAAGCGACGACGCCTACTTATCGAGCATTTCGGTTGACGGCGACCTGTCCGAGGCAGCACGGTTCTTCGACGCCCTCGCTGAGCGATGCCTAGCCGAGGGGCTGGGTCACTTCGAGGGGGTCAGCTGGCTCAACGCGTCGCAAGCACATCGAGCAATTGGAGCGATTTCGGAGTCCTATGCCGCGGCTTCGAAGGCTGTCGATGCCCTGACCGCTAGCTCCTCCGGATCCGAGTTGGCGTCGGCCGTGTTCGCCAAAGCCACCGCTCGTCGCGCTCATGGGCGATCTCGCGAAGGTCGAGCGAGATGTTCTTCGGCATCGGAGGATCGCTGCGGCACTCGTCTCGAGAACCGAGTTCCTGATCGAGCTGGCAGACGTTGAGGCGATGGTCGGCGACGCGCATGAGGCCTTCCGGCTTCTCGACGAGGTGGACGAGTCGGTGCGCCACCCCATGCGACCCGTTCGAGAGCGTCGTCGAAGTCATGCTGGCAATCCGTCTCGGACGACCTGGATGCAGCACTTGCCAGGTTGGCAGAGTCCGCGGAAGTCCAGCCGAATGCGTGACGCCGGGCACCAGAGTCGCCGCCACGCGATCAAGTCCTTGCTGCTGTGCCTCATCGAATGACACAGCAGCCGAAGAGGCTGCGCGCGACGCGATTGCGATGGCCGAGCAAGCAGCACGCAGGCCTTTGGCGGGAGACTGCGGGCCTCGCCATTGGCGAGCTCGTCGGCAGCCAACTCTCAGCCGCGATCGTCGGGATGCCAACATCCCTCCACTGCGTCATCTCCTTCGCCGCGGAACTTGTAATCGCCCGGCTTCATTCGCTCGACGAATCGGCTATGCCGATCGTGCGTGAAGAAGCGCGGGGCTCGTCCCCAACGCTGGCTCGGACCCCTTCGTCAGGCAGGCGGCGGAAGCGCGCAGTCCGTCCAGATTGCACGCGGCGCGGCTGCTGGACGTCATTGGCGAAGCGGACGATGTCACCTTGCTGCGCGCAATCGCCCGCGAGCCCAAGCAACTCGGTTCCGATCGGCAGCTCGGAAGGGGTCTGGCTCGACGATTGGCGCCCGTGCCACGTCGACGACCTAGGTCGCGTGAGCATCCACGTCGGCGGGGACCTCATCCCAGGTGGAACTGATCCGACGGAAGGTTCTGGCGCTTCTCTGCTATCTCCTTACCCGACCCCGCTTCGCGGCAACTCGCGAGGAGGTCATGGATGCGATGTGGCCGGACATGGATCCTGCCGCAGCCGTCAACTCTCTTAATCAGATCGGTCTACTTCCTGCGCCGCGTGTTCGAACCCGAGTACAGCGAGGAGACCACTGCTGGGTACGTCCATCAGGACTCGGACGTCCTTTGGCTCGACCACGGACTTGATCGATTCTCAAAGCTCGCGTTGCGCATCGCTCGTTCGCCGAATGGGAGCGAACGCGCGAGCCGGACCTCGCCCGTCAGCTCAGCAACGAGTACATCGGCAAGTTCGCGCTCGACTTCTCGTACGACGATTGGTCCGTCGACTTCCGCGACTGGCTTCATGTCGCGTACCTCCGAGCGATCGAAGCGCAGATCAAGCAGGACATCGACGATGGCGACTTTCGACGCCGGCGTGGCCATCGCCCGAAGGGCTCTCGCGATCGACGCGCGGCAGGAGGATCTGGAGCTCTCCCTGCTTCAGGCTGCTTCAGGAATTCGGGCGCCCACTCGGCAGCGGCCGAGCAGTTCGCGCGGTACGCAGAGGTGCTCCGGGGCGATCTCGGAGTCGAGCCGCCATCCCTAGATTCCGTATGAGGATAGGTAGGATGACGTATTGACCGGTTTAGTTAGCCGTCCCTATAGTCCGGCCTACTTCCCAGTACGGAGGTACTAGGAAGCAACGTTAAGACGCTCGGACGCGCAGACGCTCCACCTGAAATGGGCACTTAGGGTGGAGCCGAGCGAGTAGTGCAACCGACCGACCATCGTGTCAGGTCGGTTTTCGTGTTTCTTATGGGAACGCGAAGGCCGGAAGGAGGAACGAGCGTGGAGCCTCAGTCCGTCATCAAGGGCTGGTAGTTACGGAGTCGAGATCGATGAAGGATCGATTGATCCGGCTCCTGACGGCGGCTCGGTGCCGTCGCCGCAATGGCGATCGCCGGAGGCGCGTCGCTCAAGGGCTTCTAGTACGTTTGGTGTGATGCCGCGTGAGACTCGGAGGGATTAGAGTCTCCGGCTCCGCCACTACGTACGGGGAACCGATGTCCAGGTCCCTAAAGCTCTACATCACCGGGCTCGTGAGTATCAGCGCCATCGCGCTGCTGCTCACGAGCTTTGTGTTTGTCCGCGATGCCTGGACGGTTCGGCGGCATACGCCCGGAGATCGCGCTCAGCCTGGACATCGGCCATCGAGCGTTTCGAGCATCACGATCGCTGCCGGACTCGCTTTCTGGACGCTGATCACGCTCTTTGCCGGCGCGCTGCCGGTGCGCATGCCGCGCGGAGCACTGGTCGTCGTCGCGATCGCGCCCGATCGTTGCGGCGATGGCACTCGGCGGCCCTGTCGCGGCAGGCTTGGTTGCCCTTGTTGGCACCACCGAAGTTCGCGAGATCCGCGGCGGATTCCGTGGTATGGAACGGCGGCCAACCATGCTGGCGTCGTCCTGCCCGCGTCTGTCGGCGGCTTCGTCTACGAGACTCATCGGCGTGGCAGTTCCGACAGCTCGTTGCTGAGTTTCGTCGCGACGATGGTCGGCGCGGTCGTCCTCTTCGCTCTCAACTACGTCATCGCCTCGGTGATGGTCGTCCCTCCGGACCGAGCAGAACCGATCGGCCTCGTCCTGTTCGGGGACGCGCGAAGCATCGCCACGAACGCATTTGCTCTCGCGCCGCTGGCGTGGCTTATGGCCCAGATCTACGCTCGGCGCGGATGGTGGGCATCTCTCCTCTTTGCTCTGCCGCTCTACACGACCCGGGTCGCGTATCACCGGTTCGTCGAGATGCGCGAGATGTTCACCCAGACCATCGGGGCGCTCGCCGAGGCGGTGGACAAGCGGGATCCGTTCACCAGCAAGCACAGCCAGAACGTCAAGCTGATCGCGGTCGACATCGGCAAGGAGATGCGGGTCAGCTCGTCGGAGCTCGAGGCGCTCGAGTGGGGCGGCCTCCTCCACGACGTCGGCAAGATCGGCGTGCCGGACGCGGTCCTGCTCAACCCGAACCGCCTGACGCGCGACGAGCGGATGATCATGAACTCGCATCCGGTGCTCGGCGCCCAGATCATCTCGCCGGTCACGAAGCTCGCCCCGGAGCTGCCGATCATCCGCCACCACCACGAGTGGTACAACGGCTCGGGCTACCCGGACCGCCTGATCGGCGACGAGATCCCGAAGCTCGCCCGGATCCTCCACGTCGCCGACGCCTTCGAGGCGATGACCGCCAAGCGCCCGTACCGGATGACGCCGCTGACCGCCGAGCAGGCGCTCGGCGAGCTCCGCAAGTTCGCCGGCATCCAGTTCGACCCGGCCGTCGTCGATGCCTTCGTCCGCACCCCGTGGGCCCACGGCGTCGCCGATCCGGGCCGCGACGAGGAGCCGCGCCAGATCCCGCTGATCGCCCACGCCGCCAACCGGATGACCCAGGCCAACGCCTCCGCGACAGTCGGCGGCGACGGGCCCGGCCATCACCGCGACCGCGGCCGTCGACCAGGGCTGACGTCGGAACGGGACGCGATCATCGGGGGGACGGATCGACGCCAGTGCCGCCTCGCCCGATCGGTGACTCCGGCCATCAAGAGCTCGCCATGAACGATCCCCGGACGGTCCGGCACCTTCGAACGAATCGGCTCCCCGTTCCGTGCTGATCGGCGGCATCGTCTTCGGGCTGGTTCTCGGCCTGATCGCGGGCGGCTCGATCGGCAACCTCGCCAAGGTCGAGCTGCGCTGGGTCGGGCTCCTGATGTTCGCGGTCATCCTCCGGTTCGGGACCGAGTTCGGCCTGCTCCAGGGCAACAGCGCTGTCGAGACGTTCCGGCTGCCCCTGTTCGCGCTGTCGTTCGTGCTGCTCCTCGCCGCCCTGTGGGTCAACCGACCGCTGCCGGGCATGCGACTTGCCTTCGTCGGGATCCTCTCGAACACGATCGCGATCGCGGCCAACGGCGGCCACATGCCGATCTGGATCCGGAGCCTCGAGGCGGCCAATTTCACCCGGGCCGACATCAACTCGCCGTTCCACACGGTACTCGGAGCCGACGCCGACCTCGACTTCTTCCTCCATGCCGGCCCCCTCGGCGACATCATCCCGATCCCGCTGCCGGTGATCCAGAACGTCGCCTCGATCGGCGACCTGTTCCTCACGGCCGGGCTCGCCTTCTTCCTCTTTGCGACGATCGTCCGCCGCCCGGGCGACACCGACGGCGACGCCGATTCCGCCGACGCGGGCCCGCTGACCGGCCTGGCGGGCGCCCACCGGCTGCCGCGCGGCATCGAGGCGGCGCTCGGCAGCCAGCGCATCCGGCCCGGGACCGGGCTCGTGAACAGCCTGGCTGACGCGGCGTCGCTCGACCGGCCGCTCGTCCTTGGTGGCACGGGGACCGGGCTCGCGGGGCCGAGCCGGCGCGCCCTGCTCGGCCGGGTCCGCGGGGCCGACGGCGAGATCGTCGACGTCTGGGGCAGTCGCCGGGACGCATCGGGCCGGCCGCTCGCCCTGGCCCCGGTGCCCGTCGCCTCGACCGCGGGCGCCTATGACGGCGTCGCGGGGCAGCCGGCCCGACCGCGGATCGACGTCGGGGAGCGCGTCCGTCGCCATCCGTACGTGCGGCTCGCCCTCAACCCGTCGTTCACGTCGCTGTGGACCGGCCAGATGGTCAGCCTGCTCGGCGACCGGATCCACCAGATCGCGCTCGCCGCCCTCGTCGTCGGCCTGACCCACTCGGTGCTCGCGGCAGCCCTCGTGTTCGTCGCGGCGACCCTGCCGAACCTCTTCCTGTCACCGATCGCAGGCGCCTATGTCGATCGCTGGAACCATCGCGACGTGATGATCGTGAGCGACCTCCTCCGCGCCGCGGTCGTCCTGATCATGCCCATTGCCGCGATCACGAATGTGTGGCTCGTCTATCCGTTGATCTTCCTCATGACGACGATCTCGATCTTCTTCCGGCCGGCCCGCGTCGCGATCCTGCCGCGGATCGTGTCCGACGACGACCTGCTGACCGCCAACTCGGCGCTGTGGGCGGGCGAGACGTTCGCCGACATCGTCGGCTATCCCCTCGCCGGCCTCTTCGTGGCCTTCCTCGGATCGGCCCTGCCGCTCGCGTTCTGGATCGATGCCGCGACGTATGGCGCCTCGGCGATCCTGATCGCATCGATCGCCGCACCGGCGGTCGTGCGCGTCCGCGGCGCGAAGCCGGCGACGAGCGGCGCGGCGGAGGCGGACGAGGACGATGCTTCGCCGGACGCCGTCGCAGGCGAGGAGGAGACGGGCGCCATCGACGACGCGCCGGCCTCGACCGGCATCCTCGACGAGATGAAGGAGGGCTACCACTTCCTGCGCCGCGAGCCGGTCCTGTTCGCCAACACGATCCAGGCCGCCTTCGCGCAGTTCGCGATCGGTGCCCTGACGGCCCTGACCTATGTCTTCGTCGAGCAGACCCTCGCGCCCAAGAACAACATCGATCCGACCGCCGGCTACGCCTTCCTCGAGGCGTCCATCGGGGTCGGCAACCTGGTCGGCGGGTTCGTCCTGGGGCTCGCCGGGATGCATCTCGCCAAGGGCCGGCTGGTCATCGGCGGCTACGTCCTGTTCGGGTTCTTCCTGATCCTGTTCGCCGTGAGCGGCAGCTTCGTGCTCGACCTGGGGCTGCTGGTCGGGCTCGGGATCGCGAACATGGTCTTCGTCATCCCGAGCCAGGTCCTGTTCCAGCAGCGCACGCCGCCGGAGCTGATCGGCCGGGTCGTCAGCTTCCGGTTCGCGCTGGTGTTCGGGTCGATGACGGCGGCGATGGCGATCGGTGGCGTGCTCGGCCAGGTCATCGGGATCACGCCGGTGCTGGTCGTGAGCGGCGCCGCGTCGATCCTGGCCGGGCTGGCCGGCCTCCTGGTTCCGGCCCTGCGCGACGCCTGACGTTCGTTCGGTACACTGGCGGCCGCACCCGACGCCGCTGCCGCGACCCGAACCGGTGAGCGCGGCCCCTCGGCCGCCGAGCGTCCAGCACAGGAGAGACACGACGGGATGACCGAACCGAAAGGGCCTGCGTCCGACTCGAACGAGCCGGTGTCCGACGCGACCGAACCGATCGTGATCCCGCCCGATCCCGAGGCTGATCCTGAGGCCCGCGCGCCCGAGCCGGAGCCTGCGGGATTCCCGGCCGACGACGCAGACGCAACCCGGGCCGAGGCCGATGCGGCGGCGCTGGCGGCCGACGAGATGGGCGCCGAGGACGACGCCGGGGGCCACGACGTCGCCGATACCGAAGCTGCGGCCGCGTCGGCCGAGGCGGCGACCGCTGACGCCGAGAAGGACGCGGACGAGGCGGGCGAGGTCGACGTGGCAGCTGGCGACGATGTCGAGGGCGACGAGCCCGACGCCGCGACCGACGACGTCGGCGATGGCGAAGGGGTCGAAGGCGACGCGGCGGACGCGGACGAGGCCGGCGACTTGGCCGGCGACGAGGCCGACGAAGAAAGCGACGAGTCGCCGCCGACGTCGCAGTCGGCGCCGCCGGCGCAGGAGCCGGGCATGCCGGCCCGCGATCGCGCCGACCGAGCCAGGGTCACGACGCCCGCGACGCCGATCGATCCGTCGATCCAGGTCCACGACCGAGCGTCGACCTACTTCGTCATCGGGACCGTGCTCGTCTTCGTTCTGATCTTCGCCTACGGCGCCTTCTTCGGCATCGGTGGCCTGTTCACGCCGTACGTCGAGCCCACCCCACCGCCATCGCCCAGCGCGACGGTGCCGCCATCGGTGGCTCCGTCGGCCTCGGTCGCGCCGGACGGCTCGGCCGGACCGTCCGGATCGCCGGGTGCGTCGAGCGCGCCGAGCGCCTCCGGATCGCCTGCCGCGCCGAGCTCGGTTGCGCCTTCGGCGCCGCCGGCTGCGTCGGGGTCGCCCGCCCCGTCCTGATCGGAGCGACCACGATGCGCGATCGACTGCGGCGCCTGGCCGGGTCGACGAGCGCCGGCGACACGCGCCCGCCCGACGAGCGCGCGCGCGATGAGCGCACCCGCATGGTCGATCACCAGCTGCGCGCCCGCGGGATCCGGGACGAGGCCGTGCTCGCCGCGATCCTGGCCGTGCCACGGGACGCGTTCGTGGCCGCGGACCTGCGGGGATCGGCGTATGCGGACGACGCGCTCCCGATCGAGGCCGGCCAGACGATCAGCCAGCCGTACATCGTCGGGCGGATGACCGAGCTGCTGCGGGTCGGGCCCGGCGATCGCGTCCTCGACATCGGGACGGGCTCCGGGTACCAAGCGGCGGTGCTCGCCGAGCTCGGCTGCGCGGTCGTGTCTGTCGAGCGGCACGCGACCCTGGCGGCGACGGCGCAGGAACGCCTCGAGCGGCTCGGCTATGGCGATCGGGTCGAGATCCGGGTCGGCGACGGCTCGCTGGGCGATCCGGAAGGAGCGCCGTGGCGCGGGATCCTGGTCGCGGCCGCGGCGCCGGCCATCCCGACCGCGCTCCGTGAGCAGCTCGACCCCGACGGCGGCCACCTCGTGCTGCCGGTCGGCGACCGCGATCGCCAGCAGCTGATCGTCGTCACCCGGACGGGCGACACGTGGACCGAGATCAGCGACGGCCCGGTCGTGTTCGTGCCGCTGATCGGCGCGGAGGGGTTCCCGACCTGATGGCGGCGCGTAGGATGGCGTTCGTGCAACCGACACCGCCGGCGACGTCGAACCGGTTCGATCGGCGCCTCGAAGGGCTCCGCGACCATCGGGCTCTCGGCGGCCCGGTTCGCTTCTACCTCCGTCGCCGCGAGCAGGTCTTGTACCTCGCGGTCGGTGGCTGGAACACGCTCTTCGGGTATGCGGTCTGGGCATTGCTCCAGTACCTGCTGGGCGAGCGCCTGCATTACCTCGTGATCGTCCTGATCGCCTGGCCGATCGCGGTGCTCAACGCGTACCTCGGCTATCGCTACCTCGTGTTCAGGAGCCGCGGGCCGATGCTGCGCGAGCTGCCGCGCTTCTCGCTCGTGTACGTTCGCGACGCTCATCGTCGAACCTGTCGCTCCTGCCCGTCGCGCTGGCCGTCCTGCCGTTCAACATCTACGTCGTCCAGGCGCTGTTCACGACCGTCGTCGTCATCGCGCAGCTACCTGGCCATAGGTACTACAGCTTCGGAGGCCCGCGTCGCAGGGACGCAGCAGGCCGCCCTTCTACGATCCCCCTGCCGTACCGAAGGACTGACGGATGCCTGAAGGCGGAAAGGGAACCTCGGTGCCGCTACTGACGATCCTCACGCCCTGCTACAACGAGGAGGAAACGTCCGCGAGGTCTATCGCGCAGGTCAAGGCCGCGATGGCGACGCTGCCGGACTACGACTACGACCACCTCTTCATCGACAACGCATCGACCGACAAGACGGTCGAGATCCTGCGTGAGCTCGCGGCGACGACTACCGCGTCAGGGTCATCGTCAACACGCGCAACTTCGGCCAGATTCGGTCCCCGTACCACGCGTTCCTGCAGGCCCGCGGCGACGCCGTCATGGGCTGCGTCGCCGATCTTCAGGATCCCCCGGAGCTGATCCCCGAGTTCGTCAAGAAGTGGGAGGCGGCTTCAAGGTCGTCATCGGCGTGAAGCAGGGCAGCCAGGAATCCTGGTTCATGTCCCGGACTCGGAGGTTCTACTACTGGCTCATCGGCAGGCTCTCGTCGGACGTCGAGCTTGTTCACAACTTCACGGGCTTCGGCCTGTACGACCGGGAGGTCGATCGAACAGTTCCGGACACCGAAGAGCAATATCCCTACTTCCGCGGACTCGTCAGCGACTTTGGCTATGCGCGAGCCGTCATCGACTATGTCCAACCCGCGCGGCACCGAGGGCAACACGAAGAACAACTTCTTCAGCCTCTACGACATCGCGATGCTCGGCATCACCAACCACTCCAAGGTGCCGCTGCGCCTGGCGACGATGGCCGGCTTCGCGATCTCGGTGCTCAGCCTGCTCATCGCCTTCGGCTACCTGGTCGCCAAGCTCCTGTTCTGGGACGACCTGGAGCTCGGGCTTGGCGCCGCTGCTGATCGGCATCTACTTCTTCGGCGCCGTGCAGCTGTTCTTCATCGGGTGCTCGGCGAGTACATCGGCGCCATCCACACCCAGGTCCACAAGCGACCACTGGTGGTGGAAAAGGAGCGGATCAACTTCGAGTAGGTCCGCGGACGCGCAGGGCCGCATCCGCACTTGGCCGAGCCATCAGACCCCGAGTCCCGCTGCGACCGAGGCAGGTATCAGGGGATTCTGAGCAAAGTCGACGCCGTTTACCGACTCAATCATCCGATGGCGTCCGGCGGACGAGTGTGTTCGGATGGAACGCATCGACGAAGACGTAGTCGATGCCGTTGATCACGCAGAAATGTTCCCACTTCGGCCGGGGGAGGGTCTGGCGTACGCATCCGGGTAGATGGCGTTTGCTGAGGAGCCAACGACCAAGACGAGTTTGGCGATGTGCCGCGACCTTTCGCCTCCAACCAGCGCGCTGTTTGTGTCCGCCTGAAAGCACATGGCCACGATGCGTCGGCCGGTGTGGACATCGATGCTGCAGAAGCTGAGGTTGCGTGAAGGTCGCTTCCTCGAACGGTCGCTGCACGCGTATGCGACCTTTGCGCCGGCCGGCAACTCGCGAATACTCTTCTAGCATCGCTAACGGGATGGGTTGGCGCCCGTCCAGAGGAGCGGAACTCCGCAATGGCAGCCGGCGTGTTAATCGCCGCGCCCCACTAGCGAGTTGGGCCGCGCACAAGACGGCTACATTCGCTGCTACGCTGCACGTGTTTCGTTTCTCGCAGTCGATCGGCAGAAACTCGCACCATGCCGCCGCCGCCGCGAGAGGTGTTGCGACCACTGCGACGCCGCCGAAGAACACATAGAACGTGTTGAAGTCGCCAAGACCGCCAAGCCCCATAGAAGCGAGCCAACGGCAATCGATGGTCATTGTTCCGAGGTAGACGTCGGCTTCGACTCGCGAACTGCCTCCTCGCGAGAGCCCAGCCGACGGGGATCAAGAGGAACATGCCGCCGCCGAGAAGCGTTATGGTCACAGAATCGCTCCATGTGCTATTGAATGGCGCCACCGGCGCGACGACGCTACTCCGCTCCCACCTAGTCCATGCCCGCTCAACTGGCCCCACACGGCCGTCGACAGGATCATGCGCGCCGCATGCGACCAGGGTGCGCAACCAGACTAGAGGCATCCGTCGGCGGTCGATGGGCGTTGCCATAAGTGACTCGACAAGCCGGATTGACCAAATATCCCCCGTGCCGACGAGGACCGAGCAGATGCGAGAACAATATGGGCGGGCATGATGAGGGCGCTCGACGCTGCCAATGAAGATGGCGAGAGCCCAGGTTGCCTGTCGGCTCGCCTAGTCCGAGCAACCGCAGTGAGATCGCGACGAGGGTCGCGATAGCACCGAGGCCGTATAGCGTGATCCCCAGGATCATTCCGAATGCCCACGAACTGAAAAACGGGCCATCAATGAGGGGCACAGGCGCTACGAATAGGCACGTATAGCACTCGAAGCAGATGTGCACGCCGGGAGCGCGTCCGAGAGAGCCGTCGGACGATGCTGCCAGTCATGCGCGGCAAGCGGCCAACAGCACGACAGGTAGCACGACAAGGTATCGTCGCGGCCATCGGCTCCGTTCCGATGCGTAGCGATTGGGATAGACGCGAGCCAAAGTTCGCCCCAGTGATACCACGCTTGCGCCGGCAAGCCCGGGATCGTCCGCGAACCCGGATGCCGACGAGATTCGTTTCGATGCCGGTCGCCGCGAGGTCACGGCCAAGGACCGCATAGAACGCGTGATCCGGGTTCTCCACTGGCTGGAGGCCTTCGCGCACGCTTGGCGCCATCGTCGACCCGTAGAGCAACGCTATCCTACGATGAAAATGCCGCCAGCGGCCGTTGCTAACGCCGAGAGATCGGCGGGGCATCGACGCGGCCGCCCAGCGAGTTCCAGCGAGCCATGCCTATCACGACCGAGCGAGCCCGAAGCCGATCGCGACCGGCGTGAATGAACTTCGCCCTCCCGATCTCACCGCGGCCCAGCCTGCCGCCACGACCATAGTCCCGCGCCGAGGCCGATACCGAGCGTCTCGGCAGCCGGTGCGTTGGCATCGAGCAAGTCCGACGACTCGCGTTACCCGAATTCCGACCACGAGACACACCACGCCCAAGAGAAGGGCCAAGCCGATCGACGTCCACACCGCGCCGTCGCTGCCGGTAATGATCAACTCGCGCGCGATGGCCGCTAGCCGGGAAATCGCCTCGTCGAGCATCTCTACATCGCGTCCGTACGCCGGATCAACAACGGTTGCTGCTTGTCACGTCGCTCGATACACGACCCGACACGGTACGTGCGTAGAGAAGTTGTTCCCAGCGCTCGTCGCTGTATCGGCGGAGATACATCCGGTAGTCGGGCCGCATCGATCGGACCAGCAGCGGAAGGTCCCACAGATCGTGCGGGCGGTGGTACAGGCACACCGCGAGCACTGGCATGTTGGCTGTGATCGTCCCGGTGCCACCGACGAGCGCGTCATGCTCGGCGCCCTCGACGTCGAACTTGATGTACGTCGGCTTGCGGTCAGCGAGGATCTCATCCAACGGGGCCGACGTCGATCGTCTCGGTCCCGGATCCGACACGCGACCCGGCAGTTCCGGTTGTCTCGAACGTGAGGGTTCCGCGATGCGAGCCAACGGCCACTGGCTCGACCCGGATCGGCCCGAGACCGGCCGCCTTCCAGCGCTCGATCCGACCCTCGAGCTCCCGCCCATTCACCGCATCAGGTTCGATCCCGACGATCTCGCCGAAGACGTTGTCGCGCGCCGCGAGGAATGCCTCGATCGTGTCCCCGGTGAACGCGCCGCAATCCACGAAGACCTCGTCGGCGATCGGGCGAATGAGATCGTCGGGAAAGTACGTCTCGACGGTGGGCGCGGCTTGCCGAGACCGTCGTAGTCGAGGAGGAACCGCCACCGCACCTGCGCTCTGTACTCGGCCTCTGACTCGGCATCCGCCCACACGGAGGCTGCATCTGAATTTCGTGCCGCCGACTCGGCGAGTTCTCCGGGGCTGCCGAAGACGAAGCTGTTCGGGTGGGGCTCGGGCAAGACCCAGGAGAGCTCCGCGCAGGTGACCCAGGGCACACCCAGCGCCCGACACTGCTCGATCACCCGGCTGTTCGTGTAGATCGTGATCAACCACAGGGCCGCCTGGCCGAATCGGGCTACGGCCGCGTCCGGGCTCAGGACTTCGATCCCTTCGATCTCAGTGCCCCAGAGAGCGCGGTTGTTATCCACAAAGGCGACGGGTGTGTACGGCATGCTGGCTAGATCTGCGAGGACGTGCTTGCCGAGGTAGCCCGTACCGAAGAGGACGACGTCGGTGCGCCCTCCGACACGCCCGGCGATCTCCGACCGGCGCCGGTCTACCGACTGCCGCCAATCTGCGCCGAGCATCTCCTCCAGAGCCACCGGTGATCCCGTCATGAGTCCCTCACTTGTCGATCGCTGAGCGTGCGTCGCGGTCGACGAGCTGCCGCTCGACCATGCCCGCGATGACGTGGTACACGAATTCGTGGCACTCCTGGATCCGGGCGGTTTCCCGTGACGGCACCGCCAGCAGCAGATCGGATTCCTTGCCCATCGACTCGACGCCGGCCTCGCCCGTAAAGCCGACGGTGACCAGCCCGCCCTTCCGGCCGGCTCGGATCGCGGCGAGGATGTTTGCTGCGCCGCCGCTGGTCGAGATGGCGATCAGGACGTCGCCTGGGCGCCCGAGCGCCTCCACCTGGCGCGCGAACACATCGTCATAGGCCGAGTCGTTGGCAATCGATGTGAGCACCGACGTATCAGTCGACAGGGCGATGGCGGGCCATGGTCCGCGGTCGATCCGCATCCGATTCATGAATTCCGCGGCGAGGTGCTGCGCGTCGGCCGCGCTGCCCCCGTTCCCGCAGATCAGCAGCTTCCCGCCGTGCTCGAAGCAGTCGCAGAGCTTGGTGACGATCGCGTCGATCACGTCGGACGATCGCGCGACCGTGGCGCGAACGGCCTCCACATGAGCGGCCAGCTCCTCGGCAAGCGTGGTCACGTTGCCGTCCAGCCCCCGTCCACGATCAGGGCGTGCCCTGTGACATACGAGGAGGCGTCGGACGCGAGGAACAGGAGCGCGCCCGGCCAGCTCGTCGGGGCGCCCACGGCGTCCGAGGCTCGTGCGCGACGCGAGCCGGTCGAGAAACGGATCTGACTCGTCGACGGAGTTGGCCGTGACGTCCTCCGTGTTCGAGAACGGGCCTGGCAGGATCGCGTTTGCCCGGATCCCGTACCGCCCCCAGAAGGAGGCCACGTAGCGCGTGAAGGACAGCGTTGCCGCTTTGGCGGCCGAGTAACCCGGTGGATTCAGGAAGTCGGTGCCCTCGTACAGGCGCGGGTCCGGAGCGACCACCGCGTACATCGTCGAGATGTTGACGATGCTGCCGCGTCCACGCGTGATCATGCCCGGGCCCAGCTTCTGAACTGTCAGGGCCGGCCAATAGACCCCCGAGGTGAAATGGCGCGTCCACTGCTCGAGCGTGGCCGCCTCGAGCGCACCTTCACGCGTGTTGAACCCGGTGTTTGGTCCAAGCTCATAGGCGTTGTTGATCAGGACGTCGACGGCCTCTTGCGTCGCGACCTCGTCCAGGAACGGCGGAGAATGCCGGCAGGTCGTACATGTCGATGCGCTCGGAGAGCGACGTGCTCCTCGCCGAACTCGTTCTTCCACTCGGCTGTGAGGGCATCGAGACGGTCGGAGCGTCCGAGCGCGATCAGCCGCGCTCCATTGCTCAGCAGGGCCCTTGCGAACGTGCGCCCGAGGAAACCGGTCGCGCCCGTCAGCAGGACCGTTCGACCCTCCAAGGAGAACAACGAGCCGGCCTGGAGGCTCACCACGCGCTCCGCCCGCCGTCGATGACGAGATTGGTGCCGGTCATGTACGAGGAGGCATCCGAGCAAAGGAACAGGATCGCGCCCTTGTATTCGTCGGTGGCGGCCATTCGCGACGAGCGGGATCAGTCTGCTCAGCCGAGTGACGAACTCATCGGATTGGCCGTTCTCGACGCCGCCCGGGGAAATGGCGTTCACGCGTACGCCGGAATCCGCCCAGTACGTCGCGAGGTACCGCGTCAGGCCCACCAGTGCCGTCTTCACGACGGAGTAGGTCACGGGCTTTACGGGCTGTTGGGCATCCGGGATGTCGTCCTGTCGGTACAGCCGCTGGTCCGGCGCGATGACGGCGAGATCGGACGCGACGTTCACGATCACGCCCTTCTTGCGGCGCGCCATCTCCGACCCGAGGACCTGGCTGCACAGGAAGGCGCCCGTCAGTCCCGACCGCCAGGTCTGCCTCCCAGAGTCCCAACGGAAAGTTCTCGAGCCGTGACCAGGCCGACGCCGGCCGATTCCTCGACCTTCGGGTTGTTGGCGGCGTTGTTGATCAGGATGTCGACACGACCGAGCTTCTCCAGGACGGTCGCGAGCAGCAACTGAACCTGATCGGCGTTGGTGATGTCCGTCGCGCAGCCCAGGGCGGCGACCCCATACGCCGCCGCGAGCTGCTCAGCCCTGGCCTCGGGCTCTGCAGCGGGCAGGTCAACGAGAACGGGCACACCGCCTGCGGCGGCGATGACTTCAGCGTGCTTGTAGCCCAGCAGGCCGGCCCCGCCGGTGATCACCGCGACACGGCCGGTCAGGTCGAACAGCGCCTCGACCTCACCATGCATGGCGCTCAAAGGCTCCGGGTCTGTCCGCCGTCGACGACGACGCACGATCCGGTGATGAATGCTGCGCGGTCGGACGACAAGGAAGACGATCACATCGGCGATCTCCTCCGGCGTTACCGAATCGGTCCATCGGCACCTCCGCCTCGATCTGGCGAAGGACCTCGCTCAGGTCGTTCCGCGAGATGCCGCTCCCACGATCCGCCGGCAAAGAGGATGTTTCCCGGGCGACCGAATTGACCCGCACGTTGAACGCCGCCCAACTGCGCGGGCCAGGTTCTTGCCGTAGCTGACGAGAGCGGCCTTCGCGGCGCTGTACGGCAACGGCGCGCGCGTGCTTTCGAGCCCCACGATCGACGCGACGAGGACGATGCTACCTTGCCGCGCCTGCGATCATGCCGGGCAGGACCTGCTGGACCAATCGGTACGTCGACGAGAGGTTGTCCTCGAAGAGGCGACTCCAATCGGCCTCCTCCACGTCCCATCCGACCGGCCCACGACCCGTGCCGATGTTGGCCACGAGACAGTCGAGCCCACCCCACCGGTCATTGACGGAGCTCAACAGCGCGGCGATCGACGTCTGGCTGCCGAAGGTCGCCTTCGAACCGCCATCAATCGCTCGGGCCCCGATTCCGCCTTCATGCCGCTGAGCGCCGTCGCCAGTGCCACGCGTCGCGGCCGGTGATGATCGTTCGACAGCCCTCAGCGAGAAACGCTCGAGCCGTGGCCAAGCCGATTCCGCGCGATGAACCGGCAACGAGCACGACCTTGCCGTCGAGGTCGAGGTCCATGTCTACGTCCGTGTCACGCGTCGCGCAAGCACGAAGTCCCGGTTCTGACGGGCCCAGTCGACCTCGCCGCCGGACACTCCGCGCGCAACCTGCAGGACGTAGTCGCCGCGGTAGCCGATGTCTTTGAGGCACGTGAATAGCTCGTCGAACTCCGTGTCGCCTTCTTCGAGCGGCACGGTCGTGCCTCCGTAGACACGGTCCTTGATGTGGACGCTCCCGACCCGGCGGCCGTAGGCCGCGAACTCGTCGTCGCGGGTCGTACCCGAGCGACGCGCTGTTGCCGGAGTCGTAGTTCACCTTGACGCGTGGCACGGGGCAGCTCGCGCAAGGAGGTCGGCGAACCGATCCGGCGCCAAGGACGTCTCGAGATGGAGCTCCACGCCGGCCGATCGGCGACGGGCTGAGGCCCGCTCGAGGACCGTCTACGACGTCTCGAGCTCGCCGTCCGTCTCGATTCGCGATGCGTCGACGAACGGCAGGACGACTCGCGTCGATGCCCAAGCCGAACACGGCCCGAGCAACCAGTCCAGAGTCAGGGTCTCGCTCTTCGATCTCTCGCGCGTCGGCGGCGCGGACGAGCGGCTGATCCATGAAGTAGTCCGCGCACACCGAGCGGACCTGCGACCCCGTGCCGGGCCGACAGGTCCCGTGATCAACTCCAGCCCTCGTCGGTCGCGATCGGGTTGACGTCCGCGCCGTACTCGTCGTAGATCCACTCGATGGCGTCGAGGCCGGCTTCGTCCGGCCAGGGCGAACTCGTCCCGCCAGCGCTCGCGCGGGAAAGCACTGGATCCGCCCATCCGACGGGGGGCACCAGGCGACCCTGCATGATCCGCGATCGCCATCAGTCGTCCAGCGGCGGGATGAGCATGTTGGCGGAACTCCTCGCGGTCGAGGAACGGAAACAGGTCCTCGAGTGGCTTCGACACCATGCTGCCGTCCGGCCGCTGCATCGACGAGATTCGCGGTGTCCGCTGCTCCTCGGGCGGCGCCATGACTTCGCACACGACCGGGCCCGGGCGCATCGAGCACCGCGCGGACCTGGCCGCGAGGTCCCGTTGGTTCGTGATCGACATCGACGGGAGGCCATACGCCTCGGCAAGCCGCCTCACGTCGGGAAGGACAAGCCCGCTCGACGCGTCGGCTGCGACGAGGTGCTGGAAGTAGTTCTCCTGGGACGCCCGGATCGAGGCATAGCCCTCGTTGTTGATGACGAAGATCTTGATCGGCAGGTCCAGTCTGCGCGATCGTCTCGAGCTCCTGGATGTTCATGCTGGAAGCCTCCGTCGCCTTCGACGCAGATCGTTCGCTGGCGACCGCTCCCGAGACACGCGCCGATGCTCGCGGGCAGCCCGAAGCCCATCGCGCCGAGGCCCCGCGAGTGGAGGACGCCGCTGGTCTGCCTTGACCTGGAACGCGAGCAGGAAGAGCTCGATCGCGGCGCCCGAGCTTCCCGGAGACGACGACGTCGCCCTCCGCGAGCTCGGCAGAGATCGCTCAGAAGGCAGTACGTGCTGACGCCCTTCGGCACGCTCCCGGTGTTCGGGCTGAACGATCGGGTAGCGACGCTTCCAGTCCGTGACAGCGTTCGACCCAGACGTCGTATCGCGGCCGGGCGGTTCGCCCCGCTGCCGATTGAGCTCTCGCAGGAAGGCGCCGGCATCGGCGACGATCGGCAAGTCGATCGTGCGTCCTCATCTTCCGAATCTCGGCCGGGTCGACGTCGACACGATGACCTTCGCCGCCTGCCGAGCCAGCTTCGTCGTGGGCGTATCCGGTCAATGCCATGTCGAGTCGTGCGCCGATCGACCAGCATCAGGTCCGAGTTCTGGAGGGTGAAGTTGGCACCCCTTGGGGCGATCGATCCCGGGCGACCGGCGAAGAACGCGGTCGTCGTCCGGCAGCAAGTCCATTCCGAGCCATGTCGTCAGGACGGGGATCTGAAGCGTGGTCGATGGCTTCGTGAAACTCGCCAACAGCATCCGCTGCCCGGATCCCGTTTCCGGCCACGATGACCGGCCGCTCAGCGGAGCGAGCAGCCGGAGCAACTCGCTCAACCTGGGCGGCAAGGTCCGCGTCCGGGTTCGAGTGCGGGCGGGTCAAACCCCTGGAGCTGGTCGGGATCGATCTGGGAGGCTTGAACGTCCAACGGGAGGTCGATCCAGACCGGTCCGCGGCGCCCGTTCGTTGCCAGGTAGACGGCCTTCTCGAGGTGATACCGGATGGTCGATGGGTCCATCGACCGTCACCGCGTACTTGGTGATCGGCGCGACGATCGAGACGATGTCGATCTCCTGGACGCCGAGCATGCGGACGCCCGAATCACGCTTGAGATCGGCGCGTTTGACCTGGCCGGAGAGGAAGAGGCACGGCGTCGAGTCCAGCCAGGCGCCGGCGACGCCGGTGACGGCGTTGGTGCCGCCGGGTCCGGTCGTGACCATGCAGCACACCGAGGTTGTTCGTGACCTTGCGCGTAGGCCTCCGCGGCGATCGCGGCGGCCTGCTCGTGAAGGTTGCAACGTACTCGAGGTCCGTGCGCACGTCCGAGCGACGTCGTTGAGATGCATGGCCCCACCGCCGGGCACCATGAAGACGTGCTTCGACGCCTGATCGGCGACGAAGCTGCATCACGTAGTCGGAGAGCTTCATCGTGCTCATGGGCGGCTCTGGTCTCGAGCCGATGCCGGGTCCGACCAGCTGCCGTCGAGGAGCGCGTCAACGACCTCGCGCACCGCCCCAGCGCCGCCGGATCGTGGACGTCACCATGGTGGCAGCAGCCGAGGCGCGGCCGGCTGAGCGTTCGCGGGTGCCGCCGCCAAGCCCGCAGATCTCCAGCGCCGGCACGTCGTTGACGTCGTCGCCGATGAAACAAACCTCGGTGAGCGTCAAGGTCGTGCCGGGCGGCGAAGTCGCGGAGCGCCGCCGCCTTGTCCTTGCAGCCGGCGTACACCTCGGTGACGCCGAACTTCGCGGCGATCTGGTCCAGCGTCGGGCCGCTCTCGCCCGGAGACGAACGCGAACAGCAGGCCCGCGCGCCGGCCCAGCGAGACACCCATGATGTCCGCGAACGAGACGCGCTTTCGACTCGCGTCCGCCTCGTCGAGCCAGACGGTCCCGTCGGTGAGGACGCCGTCGACGTCCATCGCGACGGCCTTGATCGTCACGCTCAGAGCCCGACCCGCCGCAGCTTCTGCATGACGGCGATCTCAGACGGAAGGACCGTCTTCACGCCGTCGCCCATGAGCCGTCTCGACGAGCCGAATGTCACGCACCACGCGCATGATCCCGTTCGGTTCGAGCGACGCAGCCTGATCCGACCCCCAGAGCGATCGGTCGAGCGTGACGTGTCGCTCGACGAAGACAGGCGCCCAACGCGACCGCGGCGACGATGGACGGGATTCCAGTCTCGTGACCGGAGTACCCGACCGGGACGCCATAGCGCTCTCGAAGCGCCGGGATGGCCCGCAGATTCAATTCCGTGTACTGCGACGGGTAGGAGCTGCAGCAATGGAGGAGGACGAGATCCTCCTTGCCCGAGGACCTCGACGGCATGGTCGATCTGGTCGAGTGTGCTCATCCCCGTCGACAGGACGACCGGCTTTCCCTTGGCCCGGGTATGGCGCAGGAGGGCGTCGTCGGTGAGTGACGCCGACGCGATCTTGTAGAAGGGCGGGTCGAACTGATCGATGAAGTCGACCGATGCCTCGTCCCAGCCCGAGGCCGTCCAGGCGATCCCCTTGCTTCGGCAATAGGCGTCGATCTGCTCGTACTCGGCCTGCCCGAACTCGAGCCCACGCTTGAGCTCGCCGTTCGTCTCGCCGAACGGCGACTCGCGCGGCTTGGCCAGCTCGTCGGGCGTGTAGACGACGTCGATCGTCCGCTTCTGGAACTTGACCCCCTCGCAGCCGGCGAAGGCGGCAACGTCGATCAGCTTCTGGGCGACCTGGGGATCACCGTTGTGGTTGATGCCGATCTCTGCCAGGACATAGCACGGATGCCCGTCGCCGACGGGGCGCCCTCCGAGCTGTACTTCCATCTGTGCCTGGTCCCTCCCTGGTCGCCCGCCGCGCAAGACGATCGTGGGCGCTCGTCAAGTGTGGCGTCCACGCACCGGACCATACATGGCCCGTTCAACGCTCGACCCTATCCCGATGGTCCTGCCGCATACCAACCCGCCGTCCGCTTGATCCCGTCGTCCAGGGCGATGCGCTCCCGCACGCCGAGCTCCTCCCGGGCACGCGCGGTCGAAGGAACGTAGCGGGCAGGTTGGGATCCGGGGACGGGCGTCTGGGCGATCTGGACTGCGGCATCCCGGCCGCACGACCTTGCGCCACCATGCGAGCGAGGTCGGCGATGCTCACATCGACTTCCGAGCCGACGTTGTAGGGCCGGCCGGACTGGCCCTTCATCAGGATGGTCCAGAGCCACACGGCGAGGTCGGCGGCGTAGAGATACGAGCGGCGCGCGGCTGCCATCGCCCTTGACCTCGATCTGATCGCGCTCGAGGGCGTCGCGGATGAAGTTCCCGATGGCGAAGTTGGCATCTACGGGCATCGTCGGCCCCACGAAGGCGAAGCAGCGGGCGATCTTGACCTCGAGGGCGGTCTGCGATGCAGCGACCGAGCAGAGGTACTCGGCGGCGCGCTTGCCGTGACCGTAGCCCGCAGCCGGGTCGTCCGTGCGTGGCGCCCCCGCGTAGTCCTCCTGGAGGCGATCGATATCGGGCGGCTGCATGCCGTACATGGCTCCGGAGCTGGTCAGCAACAGTTTCCGCACACCGCGGTTCGCCGCGAAGGACAGGACCCGCCCGGTGCCCGCGACCGCCGTCCGGAAGGACGTGATCGGGGACATCGTCGGACCGGCCTCCGTGGCCATGTGGAGGACGTGCGTGCACTCGACGTCGGGGAACTCGAACGCGGCGACGTCGCCCATGTGGAGTGACAGCGCTGCGTGCTCCGACAACGTGGGGTGCGGCCCTCTTGAATCGTTGCGGATCGCGGGTCAGGACGGTCGCCGCGGCGCCCAAGCCCAGGTCATCGTTGGCTTTCAGGAAGCTCTCCAGCATCCAGCGACCGAAGAAGCCGGTCCCGCCCGTGACGAACAGGCGCCCGCCGCGCAGGTCCTCCCAGAGCCCTGCGGTGTGCTCGAGGACGTGCTCCAGGTCCCGCGCCGGGAGCGGCCGAGCGCTACTCCCAGGCATCGGTCCGGATCCGGTCGGCGGGGATATCGCGCTCGCGCAGCTGGCTCGTGAGCGCGTCGAGCATCGGCGGCGGGCCCGCTCAGGTAGAAGATCGGGTCATCCAAGGGCGCGATCGCCGGCCATCGCTGCTTCGACCTGCAGCCGGCCCTTCGACTCCTCGGAGACGAGGACGGACGACAACGACGGGACCTCCCGATCGCGTGCCTGCGCCAACGACCCGTATACGAAGAGGTCCGGTGTCCGCGCACCGTAGAGCAGCACGATGCGGGACGTAGCGTCGGGCGTCAGCGATTGCAGGAACGCCGTGAACGCGGTGACCCCGGTCCCGCCGGCGAACAGCACGGCGTCGCGCGCCGGATCGATCACGAACTCGCCGTAGGGCAGCTTCACCCAGACCTCCTCGCCGACGGCCAGCTCACGCTCCATGCGCGTGGTGAACGCGCCCTTCACCGCGTAGGTGATGGTCAATCGATCCCGCTCGCGGGGTGAGCTGGCGATCGAGAACACGCGTGACTCGGGCCAGAAGCCCGCTCCGTCGAAGGGATCGAGCGCCAGGTGGAGGAACTGCCCGGGCCTGAACGCCGGCACCGGCTGCGCCGGCTGAAGCTCGACCGTGTAGACCCGCTCGCCGTGATCAGTGATCCCGGTCACGACACACGAGAGTCGGCGAACGACGGGCACCTGCTCAGCGGTCCATGACGCGCCGCGGTCCGGCGTCGAGCGCCGACCCCGCGGCCCGCGCGCCGGCCATGAACCGCTGGAACGCGTCGATCATGTAGTCCATCCGCGCGTCGTCGATGCCCGGGTAGACGCCGACGAAGAACGTCCGGTTCATCACCGTGTCCGTGTTCGCCAGGTCGCCGACGACGCGCCGCTCGATCGACTCGAACGCCGGATGGCGAAGGAGGTTGCCACTGAACAAGCCGCGCGTCTCGATCCGGTTGGCTTCGAGGAACCCGGTCAGGTCCGCTCGTGTGAACCCCGCGTCCTCGCGGACGGTGATCACGAAGGCGAACCAGGACGGATCCGTGTTCGGCGGTGTCATCGGGCAGGATCAGACGGTCCTCGTAGGGCCGAGCGCTTCACGCGAGCCGCAAGTGGTTTCGCTTGCGCGCGGCAACGAACTCATCCAGCCGCCCGAGCTGGGCGAAGCCGATCGCCGCCTGCATGTCGGTCGCCTTCAGGTTGTAGCCGAGGTGGCTGTAGACGTACTTGTGGTCGTAGCCGTACGGCAGGCTGCCGAACTGCTGGCTGAACCGCTTGCCGCAGGTGTTGTTCTCGCCGCCGGCGCAGTAGCAGTCGCGACCCCAATCGCGAATCGACTGGGCGATCCGGCCGAGTCGATCGTCGCCGGTGTACGACCATGCCGCCTTCGCCGGTCGTGATGTGGTGGGCCGGATAGAAGGACGAGGTCGCCAGGTGGCCGAACGTCCCGGTGAGCCGGCCGCGATGCGTCGCCCCCAGGGCGTCGCAGTTGTCCTCGACGAACCACAGATCGTGCTGCTTGACGAGGTCCATGACCGTGTCGAGGTCGAATGGCACGCCCGAGCGTGTGGGCCAGCATGATCGCGCGAGTGCGTGGAGAGATCGCGGCTCGCAGCTGATCCGGGTCGGCGTTGTAGTCGCCGAGACGGACGTCGACGAAGACCGGCACGAGGCCGTTCTGGATGATCGGCGACACCGTGCTCGGGAAGCCGGCGGCAACCGTGATGACCTCGTCGCCGGGCATGAGCCGGCGGTCGCCGAGCTGGGGCGATGTCAGCGCCGTCAGCGCAACGAGGTTCGCCGACGAGCCCGAGTTGACGAAGAGGGCGTTGGACAGGCCGAGGTAGTCGGCGAAGCCTGCTTCGAACTGCTCGGTGTAGCGGCTGGCGGTCAGGTAGAAGTCGAGGCTCGAGTCGACGAGCAGGCGCATCTCCTCGTCGCCGAACACGCGACCGGCGTAGCGGACGGGGTCGCGCCCGGGATCGAACGGCCGCGGCGCGTGACGCTCGCGGTAGTAGCGCGCTGACCAGCTCGAGGATCTGGCGACGGGTATCGGCGGCGTCGTTCGCCTTCCGTCACCCGGTCGACTCCTCCCTCCTCGACGGCCCAGGGCAGGCCCGCCGCGCGAGCGTCGGCCTGGTACGCCCGGAGCTGATCGTCGACCAGCTCGCGGGCTGCGCGCAGGGGCCCGGTAGTACTCGCGGTACCAGGAGGCGGTCTGGCCCACGGCTGCCTGACCGTCCCAGACGGGTGCCCATCCGAGCCGCTCACGTGCTTTGCTGCTGTCGAGGCTGAGCCGATGGGCCTCGTGCGGCTCGGCGGTGGTGCCGGACGGCGTCGTCCAGGTGCCGGATCCCCACTCGCTCAGGAAGCGATCGACGACCCAGCGCACCGGCCGGTCGCCACCTTGATCGGTCGGGCCGAAGTTCCAGGCGCCCTCGTAGCGCTGACCATCGCGGAGCATCAGGGCGCCGAGCCGGAGGTAACCCGACAGGGGCTCCAGGACGTGCTGCCACGGCCGTACCGCGTCGGGGTTCCGAACCACGATGGGCTCGCCTGCGACGAGGGCACGCACGGAGTCCGGGATGATCCGGTCGGGCGCCCAGTCGCCGCCGCCGATCACGTTGCCGGCGCGGACCGACGCCACGGCCGCGCCATCGGTGAAGAAGCTCTGGCGGTAGGCCGCGGTGACGAGCTCCGCGCAGCCCTTGCTGGCGCTGTACGGATCGCGACCGCCCATCGGTCGGTCTCCTTGAAGGCCTGATCGCGACTCGTGGTTCTCGTAGCACTTGTCACTGGTCACGATGACGACCGCCCGTACCGATGGGCAGGCGCGGGCAGCCTCCAGCACGTTGACCGTCCCCATGACGTTGGTCTCGAAGGTCTCTACGAGGCTCGGCGTACGCCGTTCGGACGATTGCCTGAGCGGCCAGGTGGAAGACCACCGACGGCTGTGCGCGCCTGCATCGCCGCGGCCAGTCGGTCGGCGATCGCGGATGTCGGCGACGACATGCTTGATCCGCGATCCCAGATCGAGCGCGTCGAACAGGTTCGGGCTGGTCGGCGGGTCCAGCGCGTAGCCGGTGACGTCGGCACCAAGCGTCGCTGAGCCACTCCGCGAGCCATGCGCCCTTGAACCCGTATGGCCGGTGATGAAGACGCTTGCGACCGGCGTAGCTCTCGACGAGGCTCATGCGCCGGGACGATCCCACACTGGCCCACGGAGCGTCGCCCGGATTCCCACAGGGCCTGCAGGACCCGCACGTCCCGCAACGCGTCCATCGGCTGCCAGAAGCCGCGATGCCGGAATGCCACCAGCTCGCCGTCGGCGGCGAGCCCTTCGAGCGGCTCGCTGCTCGAACAGGACGTCGTCGCCGGCGATGCGATCGAGTACCGCGGGCTCGAGAACGAAGAAGCCGCCGTTCACCCATGCGCCGTCGCCGAGCGGCTTCTCCTGGAACGCCCGAACGCCCGGCGCGACGACCCCGCCGACCGTCGCGTCCTCGTCGATCTCGAGCGAGCCGAAGCGCCCCAGTGGGCTGGACCGCCGTGATCGTCGCCTGCTTGCCGTGCGCCCGGTGGAACTCGAGCAGCTTCGCGATGTCCACGTCGGCGACGCCGTCGCCGTAGGTCAGCATGAACGTGTCGTCGCGGATGTACTCGGCGACCCGCTTGATCCGGCCGCCGGTCTGCGTCTCGGCTCCGGTATCGACGAGGGTCACGCGCCACGGCTCGGCGCGTTCTGGTGCACCACCATCGAGTTGTCGCGCATGTCGAACGTCACGTCCGACATGTGCAGGAAGTAGTTCGAGAAGTACTCCTTGATCATGTAGCCCTTGTAGCCGAGGCAGACGACGAAGTCGCTGAAGCCGTAGTGGCTGTAGCTCTTCATGATGTGCCAGAGGATCGGGCGCTCGCCGATCTCGACCATCGGCTTCGGTCGGGCGGCCGGTCTCCTCGGACAGCCGGGTGCCGAGACCGCCGGCGAGGATCACGACCTTCACGACGCGACTGCCTTCGCTCGGTGATTCGGGCCGATGGCCGAGCCAGTCTAAGACGTGCAGGCGACCCGAGGCTCAGGCAGTCCGAGGACCGTCTCCGTCCTCACTTCCAGGGAACCCTGAGGACCTCGGGATCGCCGGCTCGTCGCGACCGGAGATCGCATCGGCGACCAGCTCGTTCGGATGCGTCGCGTCCGCGTAGATGTAGTCGATCGCCGTGCTCCTTCATGAACGCGGCGACTGGCCGCGGCTGACGGCTGAGCGAATGCGTCGGGATAGAGCGCGCGCTGTGGGGCGAGCTCCGAACGAGGTGTTCGGCACCGTTGGGTCGTTCGTGCCGCCGAGGAGGGGGCCGAGACGCGTCGCCTGAAAGCACATCGGGCACGACCCGACGACCCGTGTGAGCGTCGATGCTGAGCAGTCTCGGAACGGTGAAACCGGACTCCTCCAGCGGGTGCACACGTATATGCCAGCCTTGGCGTCGCTGGGCAGCTGTCGGATGGCCTCGAGGATGTCGAGTGGGATCGGCGCGACGTTCGCCTGCGGCCCGAACGTCTGAAGGCGGATGACGCGCCCACGACACCGATCTCGAGTTGGAGTCCAGCGACGAGCGCGAGACCAAGAGCCAATCGGAGGCGCCGCATGTCGCGAAGCCGTTCGACGAGCGACCAGACGGCGACGGCCGCGGCCGGGCCCGCGAACACGGCGATCGCCGCCAAAGAACACGTGGAACATGTTGAAGTCGCTCAAGCCGAGCGCCCCAGAGGATGCGCCCGCCAGCGACGATTGCGCAGGTGCCCAGGCACATGCCCGCGACGAAGCGGTCGGCGAGTTCCGGAACCGGAGCGCCGCGACCGGAAGCGCCAGAAGGCAACCGGCCCAGAGTACGTGAACGCGACGGTGTAGCGCCCACGTCGCGTTGAATGGAGAGATCGAGCTCGGCGATGGGGCACTTCCACTCAAGCCGTGCCCGGTCAATAGCCCCCAGACGATGGTGCCGAGCAGAAGGACTCCGGCGCGTGCATGAGGCCGCGGTGTCGGATCGTTTGCATGACGGGCAACTGACCAGTCGACAAGGCGGACCGAACGAGCTGGATCGATCAGTCCGGCACCGACGCCGACCGCCGCGAGCACCGCGATCACCAGGTGCGCCGGAAAGATGAACGCGACGACGCTTCCAACGAAGGACGCGAGCGTCCATGTGGGCCGGATCGTACCGATCGCCGCCCAGGAGTAGATCGCAAGGAGAACCGCGACGACCACGAGGCCGTAAGCTTGACCCCGAAGACGAGGCCGGCGGCCCATGAGCTGAAAAAGGTTCCGGGCATGTGGAACGGGCGCAAGGACCAGGCACGACGCGAAGCCGAAGAGATACGCCCGCGCGAGATGTCCGATCTCGACATCTGGCGGACGAGCGGTCCCGGTAACGCCGCGCTGGCCAGCAGGATGATCGGCAGCACGACGAAGTAGCGCGCGGCCATCGGCGCCGTCGCGAAGAACTTGACGACGGCCGACGCCAGCCACATCTCGCCCCAGTGGTACCAAGCCTGGGCGGGAGTCCGGGCAGCTCGGCGAATCCGGATGCGGCGAGAGTTCGTCTCGTTCCGGTGATGGCGAGGTCGCGACCGAGGACCGAATAGAAGGCCTCGTCGTTGAACTCGACCGGCTGGACGCCGTCGCGAGGACTTGGAGCCATCGTCGAGCCGTAGAGCAGCGCAATACCGACGAGGAAGCAGAGCGCTCGCGCCGAGGGCGATGATCGTGCGACCGGCGCCAATACCCCGAGCTCGAGCGCGGTCCAGCGACGCTATCGTCGCCTGTGGATCCTGAGCGCCTTGACCTTCGGGCTCGGCTCGCGAGTGCGAGAGCGATTGCAACGGCAAAGCCGACCGCAACCGGGGTGAACGAGCTCCGTCCGCCGGACCAGATCGCGGCCCACCACGCGGCCAGAACCAGCAGTCCCGAGGCAAGCCCGACGCCGACGGTTTCGCCCGCGGGCGCATCGACTTTGAAGCAGGCCGACCGCTCGGGCAACCCATGTCCCGAACGCGAGGCAACCACCGCCAAGGAGCAGCGCCAGCCCGATCGACAGCCAGACGTCGACGTTCGCGATCGTGATCGCAAGCTCGCGCAAGAGCTGCTGGAGAATGTCCATGAGGTCCACGTCGTTCGCTGGCGACGGGCCCCCGCGCCGAAGGACCGGCCCGCGCGCCGCCGCAACCATACTGGTTAGCTCGTTGCAGATGCTCGGCGACGGCGCACAGGCCGGCCAAGGGCGTCGGTATACTCGCCCGGCCATGACCCATGTGTTCGTCGCGCCCCATCCCGACGACGTCGCCCTCTCCTGCGGCGGCCTGATCGCCGGGCTGCGCGAGCTCGGCCAGAACGTCACGATCCTGACCGTCTTCTCCGGCGCGGGCCGACGGCCGACGGCACCGGCGGCGACACGCTCTCGACCTACCAGCGCGAGGCGCTCGGGTTCGGCTCGAAGACGATGTGGCCGGTGACCGAGGCGTTCAACCGGTCGCACATCGCCGCCGACTTCCCGGTCTACGGCGCCCCCGACGTGCTCCCGGCGTGGGCCGCGACCGACGACCGGCTGGAGGCGACCCAGGTCGACGCCGACGCCGCCGCCAAGCGGTTCTGGCAGCGCTCATCCTGGTATCGGCGGGCGAGCATCCGCGGCGAATCGCTCGCCGGCCAGCCGATCATGGACACGCTGTCGACCCAGGGTGCCGTCGCGACCGACGAGCTCGTCGATGCGGCGGCCGCGGGCGACCTCATGTCGCGCTCGCCGGCTCGAGGACGAGGCCTACGCGGCGTTCGCCGAGGCGTCGATCGTCTTCCTCGACCTCCCGGATGCCGTCTTCCGCGGCTACGCCAACGACGAGGAGCTCCTGAACGCGCCCCGTGACGACGACGCGGCCCCGTACGAGATCCTCCGCCGCGAGATCGTCCGGCTCGAGCCGCAGAAGCTGTATCTGCCGCTCGGGATCGGCAACCACGTCGACCACCAGCTCTGTCGCGACGTCGGCGTCCGGATGCTCAACGAGGGCCGTCGCTGGGTGATGCCCGGCCCCGAGTACGCCGGGATCGTCACGTTCTACGAGGACTTCCCGTACGCCTGGTGGAACGACTTCAAGCAGCTCGACGACCTGCCGCCGACGGCCCTCGCCGGCCTGCCGGCCGGAGTCGGGCTGATGCCCGAGTACGCCGACATCGGCGACCAGGTCGAGCGCAAGATCACCGGCATCAACCTCTACACGTCGCAGATCGACCGGCTCTTCACCGGGACCCAGGAGATGGCCCGCCAGGTCCGCGCGCACGCCCGCAAGGTCGCCCTCCTCGACGGCTCCGGCGGCCTGGCCGAGCGGTACTGGTCGACGGTCTCGGCGTAGACACGGCGTTCCGACAGACCGATCGGTTGGCCGCCCGATGACGACGGCGAAGGCACTCCTCGAGCGGCTCAGGCGCTTCGAGATTCGGCGGCCGTGGGCGTCGCCCGACATCCTCGCGAACCGGCCGTTCCGGCTGCTCATCCTCACGACGACCGGGGTCCTCGGCGTCCTCGCCCTTGCGTCGGCAGCCCAGCTGTTCCAGATCGTGGATGCCAACCGAGTCGGGATCGGCGTCGACTTCCACCAGTACCTCGACCACCTCGCCCGCTGGCAGTCGACCGGCCAGCTCTACCTGCCGCGCCAGCTCGCCGGCCCGACGTCCGTCATGGACGGGGATCCGCTCTATCCACCGACGATCATCTGGCTGCTGCTGCCGTTCAAGGTCCTGCCGGAGCCGATCTGGTGGATCGTCCCGGCGGTCATCATCGTGGTCACCCTGATCCGCCTCCGGCCGGCGCCGTGGACCTGGCCGCTGCTCGCGATCATCGCCCTGTGGCCGCGGACGCCGGCTCTCTTCCTCTATGGCAATCCGGGCATGTGGATGGTGGCGTTCATCTGCCTGGCGCTGTGGCGGGCGTGGGCGGGCCCGCTGATCCTGCTCAAACCGTCGCTTGCGCCGTTCGCGCTGCTGGGGTTCGGGCGCCGGAGCTGGTTCATCGCGTTGGCCGTCGTCGTGGCGGTCTCGATCCCGTTCGGCAGCCTGTGGCTCGACTACCTCACCGTGCTCCGGAACAGCAGCGTGCCGCTGACGTACTCATTGCTGGACTTGCCGCTCACCCTCGCGCCGATACTTGCGTTCGTGGGCCGCAACCGCGAGCTGGATGGGTCGCAGCGCGCCTGATGGGATCCGGAGCACGCGTCGGCCGGACATCCGCCCTCGCGCCAGCACCAGGCGATGGCCGACGCGGATCGCCGGACCTTCGCCGAGGACATAGACGGCGGTCGCGATCGCGAGCGTGATGAGCAAGGCAAGCCCGGCACCGCTCCACGACGGAACCGGGCGGTCCACGGCGTCGATGATCGCGACGTGCCAGAGGTAGACCGAGTAGGAGATCGCGCCGAGAGCCAGCGACGGGCGCGCGAGCCGTGCCACCTGCCCCCGCCGGCTGACGACGGCCGCCAATCAGCAGCGCGGAGCCGGCAGCCGCGGCAAGGTCCAGGTACGGCGGGAGATCGAGGACGACCGACAGGCCGACCAAGGCGATCCCAGCCAGCGTGACCGACCGAGCCAGCGGCCGTTCCAGGGCGCCCCGCTGCTCGGAGCTCCACGACGATCATTCCGGCGGCGAATGCCCAGAGGAATGAGCCGAGACTCAGGAGATCGGTGCTCCGGACGACACCGGTCGTTGCGATCGACGACGCCATGACCGCGATCGTGAACGCGACCGAGGCGCTCGCCAGGACGAGCAGGGCGCGGATCCGATGGGCCCTGGCCACCCTCGCCAGCCCCCAGGCCAGGAACGGCAGCAGGACGTAGAAGCCGACCTCGAGCTGCAAGGTCCAGACCACGACGATCGGTGTCCGCGTCCCGAGCAGCAGGCCGACCGGGTCCGTCAGCAGCCACGGGTACCAGATGGCGGAAATGAGGACCGACGCGACGTAGAAGGCGGGCAGGAGCCGCGCCGCTCGGCGGATGCCATAGACCCAGAGATCGATCGACTCGCCAGCGTCACGAGCTGCAGCGAACGGCGCGTACAGCAGGTACCCCGACAAGGCGAAGAAGATCAGGACGCCGGCGTCGAGGCCGAGGGTAGCCGCCGGGTTGCCCGGGACCTGGACGTGATGGGCAAAGACCATCAACGCCGCGATTTCCGCGCATGGCGTCGAGTCCTGTCAGGCGGCGCACACCAGCACCTGGTACATGCGGCGGAGCCTAGTGGATCAAAGGTCCTGGTCCGTCGCGTCGAGGCACCGGTTTCGCGAAAAGTGGAGCGCTCAGCCTTTGGTGCTGTTGCCGGCGTGGGTGCCTTCGCGGCGCGGCGCCCGGCCCGCTTGCTCGGTCGCGCCGCCGGCACCGGGGCCGGTGTCCTTGGTCTGATCCTGGTCCGGCCTGCCGGCCATCGCCTCACCGGGTGCCTCGCCGGCGCCAAAGATCGGATTCGGCTCGGTCGTGGGCCAGCCGCCCTGTTCGGACGAGCGACCGCCGCCGAACTTGTTCTTGCGCCGTTCGGCGCGGTTGGGCTTCTCCATGACGGCATGGTCGCACGGACGCAGCGCAATGGCGCGTTTCCGGTCCCGCCCGATGCGTTGCAGGCACGAGGCGACCCGTCGTGCTGGGGCCTCGCGGTACCAAGGTGTCGTTGGCGAGCTTCTCGGCGCGGCTAGGATGATCCGGCCGTGCACGAACCCGCTCGACGCGCCCAGCCGTGGGTATGGGGCTTCCTGCCCATCCTTCTTGTTGCCGTGGGCGCGCGGGTCGCTCTCTGGCCGACCCCGGGTCTGCCGGACGACCTCGACCAGTTCGTCCTTTGGGTCCACGGCATCGCCACCGGCGGCCTCGCCAACGCCTACGACCAGAAGCTGTCGTTCCCGCCGGTGATGACCTACGTGTGGGGGGTCCTGGCTGCGATCGAGCCCGCCTTCCGGACGGTCACGACGGCCGCCGACCCGGCGATCCGAGCGATCATGAAGGCCCCGGCCAGCCTCGCCGATCTTGCGCTCGGGCTCGTCATCGTCTGGCATCTTCGCGCGACTCCGCGCTGGGCGATCCTCGGCGGCGCGGCGATCTGGCTCCATCCAGCGGTCATCGACGTGAGCGCGTGGTGGGGCCAGTACGAGTCGATCTACGTCCTTGGCGGCGCCGTCGCGTTTGTCCTCGCCGTGCGCGGGCACTCCCTGTGGGCGGCGGCAGCGCTCGCGATCGCGCTGATGACGAAGCCCCAGGCGCTCCCCTTCCTCGTTCCGTTCGGGGCGTGGTTCGTCGCGCGCGAGGGCTGGCGAGGCGCCGTCCGCGCGGCGCTCGTTGGCGTCGCCGTCATCGCCGTCCTCTGGCTGCCATTCCTCGCGGCGGGCGGCATCCAGGCGTATCTCCGCACCCTCGGCACCTACCAGGGCGACGTCTTCGCGATCCTGTCGCTCCGGGCGTGGAACCTGTGGTGGCTGGTCCAGGAGGCCCTCGCGGGCGGCCAGTTCGTGTCCGACCAGAGCGCGCTCGCGGGGCCCCTGACCCTGCGAACGGTGGGCTACGGGCTGGCGCTAATCGGCGAGCTCGCGGTGTTGGCATTGGTGTATCGCGCCCGCTCGCCACGGGCCCTCGCGTATGGACTCGCTGCCTCGGTCCTCGTCGCGTTCTGCCTGCTCACGACGATGCACGAGCGCTACGCGTTCGGTGCTCTGGCGTTCCTCGTCCTCGCGTTCCCGGACCGGAGAGCGGCCTGGCTGGCGCTGGCGTTCGGGGTCGTGTTCACGCTCAATCTGCTCGCCGCGATCCCGCCGACGCCGGAGATCGGGCGGCTCCTGCCGGTGGCCGGACCGCTCGGCGTGGCGGGCTCGATCACCATGCTCGCCATCCTCGCAGCGGCCATCGTCATCCTCAGGTCGGAGGCCGGGTCAGCGCACCTTCGGCCGGCGGGCGAGGATCCGGCGCAGCCGACCGGCGAACGCGAGCCGGTACCAGTGCAGGTAGTGCGGTAGCCACTTCCGGAGCTTGAAGTTGCTCTGACCGGCCGTCCGGTCGCGCCAGGTCGTGGGCACCTCCTCGATCCGGCTCCCGCCGAGCGTCGCCTTCACGGTCAGTTCGAGTGCGAGCTCGAAGCCCGCCGAGCTCTCGATCGGCGTCGTCGCGAGGAACGTCCGCCGGTAGAGCTTGAAGTTGTTCGTCGGGTCGTGGGTCGGGACGCCCGCCAGGTGATGCAGGCTCAGGCCGGCGGCGCGGCTCATCAGCCGCTTCAGGAGCGGCCCGCCGACCTGGTGGCCGCCCTTCATGTACCGGCTCGCGGCGACGACATCGGCGCCATCGCGGGCGAGGGCTACCATCGGGTCGACGACGTGGGGCTCGTCGGAGCCGTCGGCCATCGAGATCAGAACATACGGCCCGGTGGTTCCGGCGATGCCGGCCTTCATCGCATTCAGGACGCCGCGTCCGAGGTCGTTCCGGAGGCTGCGCAGGTTCGGGATGTCCGCCGCGAGCCGACCGACCACCGGGACGGTCGTGTCCTCGTCGAAGTCGTACACGACGACGAGCTCATGCGGGGTCGTGATCCCAGCTGACAGTGCCCGAAGCACGGTCTCCACGTTCTCGCCCTCGTTGTAGACGGGCAGGACGATCGAGAGCTCGAGGGTGCCGGATGGGGTCATCGATGGAGGATACGCAACGCGGCCTCGGGTCGGTCAGCTTGCGGCCGTACTCGGTCGGCGTCGGAGGTGGAACAGCACGCGAGCGCTCGCCTCGATGGCGACCTCGCCTACGAGCTCGAACTCACCCTCCATCGCCTCCCGGAACCCGTCGAGCGTGTAATGGGGGAAGACGTCCTCGCGTGATGCGAGGAGGAAGTCGACCATCGGATCGCCCTTTGGCACGAACTCGACAATCGCCTCTGGAGCGAGTCGGGCGAACCAGCTCGAGATGGCCGCGAGCGGGATGTTGCGCCCGATAGCGAGGTGATGGACGAGGGCCAGGGCAAGGACCACGTCGGCGTTCGCCCGATCGGCCAGCGATCGCCGTTCCTCGCCGGCCCATCCAAGCCGGGGACTCGGGCTGGCGATGTCGACGACGAGCGGCAGGATCGTCGCGATGTCCTCCCGCCGGATGGCCCGGTACAGCAGCTCCGCCGCGCCGGGATCGAGATCGAGCGCGGTGACCCGTTTGCCAAGGCTGGCGGCGATCCGGCTGTGTCGGCCGGTGTTGGCGCCGAGATCCCAGACGCGATCACCGTGCGACGCACGGAGCATCGTCTCGACCACGCGATCCTTCGATGCCGCGGCCGGATCGGCGTAGCTCGTCTGGTCCGCGTAGTCCGCCCACTCGGTTCCGCCCGGATCCCAGCGTCAGCTTGCCGATGGCCGATCGCAGGCTGTCCATCAGCGCCTCCCGACGAAGCGCGCTCATCGTCGCCGGCCGGGATCCCGTTCCCCGCGTATGGCCGTGGGCGTAACGCTGCTCGGCTCGCGCATGAAGGTGGACGTGGCTCAGGAGCCCGAAGCGCAGCCGTGTCCGGATCGGCAAGAGCCGGCTGGTGAGGTCGAGGGGCAGGCCATCGATGAAGTTGCGGAGCATGAGGCCGCACCGCACGTCGCGATACGCCATCAGCGCAAGGGGAGCGAGGAAGTGTTCGGCAGAACTGACGGTACGCCTGCCAGGGCGAGTCCGGCGCCGCGGTTTCGAACGACAGGGTGTCGATCAGGATCGGCCGACCGCGCCGAAATTGAATGTTGTAGGCAGACGCGTCCTTGAGCGTGAAGCCGGCTGCGCGCGCTGCGGTCTCAAGATCGATCGTCAAGAGCGCCGCGTCCCGGAGCTGGCCAAACGTCCATTCGTAGGGATAGGAGACGAGGTCGATCTTCTCGGGAGCGATCACCGCATGAGCCGTCGCGGGATCGTCAGCCAGATCCAGGGACTCGATCTCGAACGGGATCAGCCGGTCGCGCCGGACGAGTTCGACCAGGAACCCGCTCGCATGGAGGCGGTCCCAATCGGTTGCGAACGAGACGTTGACCTGCCGCAGCAGCCGGCCATCGCGCCGGTAGACGAAGCCGCTCGGGTCGCGGTAGGACGCTGAGTCGCGAGTCGTCGGCAAGGGCGCGAGCGGCTCAATGAGCCTCGGATTCGTCCGATGCCTCAGACCGGGGGTGACCAAGCTGCATCCGGAGCGTCGTGATGCCTCGCATCAGCTGCGTCCGGAGGAAGAAGGGGACCGCGACGATCGACGCGATCACCACCTGGATGATCAGGCTGCCCGAGCCGGCATCGATGTACGCGACGAAATGCTCCATGTGTGTTCCTCGTCTCCACCGTCGATCCAGCTCCGCCCCGGCTTCGCGCTGTATCTCCGATGAAGCTGCGGGCATGATAGGCCCTCGTCCAGGACTTTTGGGTACCCGCCTGCCGGTACCGTTGCGCGGGCACCACGGGGCGAGTCGGAGCCCGCGCCAACCCATCTCGCGCTCTACCCGCGACATCCACGCGATCGTCGGCCGACGGCTGACCGCCGTTCCCGGCGCCTTACGCTCCCTCGTCGATTCGCATGACCCTGCATGGCGATAGGGTCCTGGGCAGATCGGGGACGTCCGGGGCATTTCGGTGGCGTCGCCGACGAGGGATCGTGTGATTCTACGCTGCACGGCGTCCCGTGCAACAGCGATCACGAGGTTGAAACTGGAGTGACACGTCCGAAGCTCGGCATCCCCCGGAGGGCGGTCTATCCGCCGCTGGTTGCCGTCGCATTCGTCTTCAGCCAGTTCGGCGTCTCGAATGTCCCTGTTGAGGCGCTTGTCCGCCCGGCGATCGCAGCGCTGGTGCTCGGGTTCGCGATCTACCTGATCGCGAGCGGCCTGCTGGCGAGCTTCGACCGGGGCGCGTTCGTCGCCACGGTCGTCCTGTTCGTCCTGATGGGACTGGCCGAGGTCGCGATCGTGCTGATCGGCTGGCTCCTGGTCGCAGCGGTCATTGCTGTCCGTCGCGGCATGGGCCTCCGGACCATCCCCTGGTTGCGAGCGACGCGAATCCTGAATGGCGTGTCAGCGATCCTGCTCATGGTCACGATCGTGACCACGGGCCTCGAAGGAGGCTTCAACTCGCCGGCCGCCGGATCGAGGGTGCCTCGCGGGACAGCGCAATCCGGAACGCCCGACCTCTATCTCATCATGCTCGACGGCTATCCGCGTGCGGACACCCTGGCGTCCAAGTTCGGCTTCGACAACGCGCCCTTTCTCGCATCGATGGAGGCGATGGGCTTCGATGTCGCAGCGAGTAGCCACTCCAATTACGACGCAACGGTTCTCACGCTCGCCTCGATGATGAACGGGACCCAGATCCCGTCACTGGTTGGGAGTCCGCCGCCACGGGTACCGGACCAATTTCGCCTTGCGACGCGGCTCATCAACCAGGGCAGCGCGATCGACGAGATGCGGTCCGCTGGCTACGAGATCGTGACCGTTCCGAGCGGATACCTCGAAGGTGCGTTGTTGTCCGCCGACCGAATGATCGATTCCGGAGAGCTCACGACCTTCGAGACCCAGCTGCTGATGACGGGCGGGGTCCGGACCGCGATCGGTGGCCTCGAACGGTCCTGGTTGCCGGACCAGCATCGTTCGCGGATCTATTCCACATTCGCTGCCCTGGAAGATCTGGCCGCCGAACGCGCGCCCGTGCCAAAGCTCGTGTTTGCGCACGTCATGGCGCCTCACCTGCCGATCGCCTTCAACGCCGAGGGTGGGCCGGTTGAGCCGTGGGCGTGCTTCCCCGCCTCGTGCTCCTTGTTCACGTATCCCGATGGCGACGGCAGCAGCATCAACGGACCGATGCGCGACCAGATCACCTGGTTGAACTCAGAAGTGATCCAGACCGTGCGATCCATCCAGGACGAGAGCGCGAGCCCGCCGATCATCGTGATCTTCTCGGACCACGGTGCACGCTACGACCCGTCCGATCGCGACGAGATGTTCCGCAACCTGTTCCTCGCGTCGACGCCTGATCGATCGGACGTGTTTCCCGATGACGTGACACCGGTGACCGTCCTGCGTCGCCTGCTGAACGCCTACACCGGGTCGTCTCTGCCTCTTTCGAGCGAGGAGTCCTACTGGTTGGACGATCGAATGGCCACCGTCACCGGCCTGTTCAAACTCCAGCCTCAAGCGATCGCCCGCTGACGGCGCCAACCGCGGGGCTCACAGACGCCCGGCGGCGACCTCGTCGCGAATCCACGGGATGACCTCGTCGAGCATCGTCTCCAGCGAGGTCGTCGCCTCGTAACCGAGGACGTCCTTGGCCTTCCGGACGTCCGGCACGCGGAGCTGGACGTCGTGCTCGAACGGCTTGTCCGACGTGTAGTTGAATGGCCGCCCGTCGGTGTGGATCTTCGACCAGATGCACTCGGCCAGCTCGAGGACGGTCGTCGAGCGGGCGGTCGACAGGTTGAAGTCGTTGTTCAGGGCCGCCGGCGACTCCATCGCGAGGCGGATGCCGTGGGCAAGATCGCCGCCGTAGGTGTAGTGGCGAACCTGCGATCCGTCGCCGAGGATGTGGAGCGGGTCCTGGCCCTTGAGCACCTTGAGGACGAGATCCGGCACGACGTGGCTCAGGGCGAGCTTCACGTTGCCCGACATGATGTCCGTGTCCCGCGTCGCCCGGCGCTCGCCGATCCCGACGCAGTTGAACGGCCGGACGATCGTGTACGGCAGCTGGAACTGCTCCCAGGCGCCGGCGGCGAAGTACTCGGACGCGAGCTTCTGGAAGCCGTACGTCGAGATCGGCGGCGGCGAGGTCTTCTCGGCGCCCTCGGGCGTCGGGAAGGTCGTCGCCGACTCGTAGACCATCGACGAGCTCACGACGATGATCCGCTTCAGCCGGCCGGCCTTGTGCGACGCGATCGCGGCGTCGAACGTCGACGCCAGGATCCGCTCGTTCTCGGCCAGCAGGTCGTACGCGAACTCGTGGAAGTAGCTGATCCCACCGATCATCGCCGCCGCGGCGACGACCTGGTCGACGTCCGAGGCGAGCTCGGTCATGAGCCCGACGTCCTTGGCATCGCCTTCGACGAATTGATAGCGCGGGTGGTCGTCGTACGACTTGGTGAGCCGGCCGTACTTCGAGAAGTCGTCGAGGCCGATGACCTCGTGGCCGGCCTCGAGCAGCTCGGGCACGAGATAGCCGTTGATGAACCCGGCGGCGCCGGTGATCAGGATCTTCATGTGTCTCCCGCTTCAGCGGCGATCGACGGCGTTCCGCGGTCGGCGCCCGACGTACAGCGTCTGGCGACCGAGCAGCAGCCACGCGGGACGGAAGGCGAGGTACGCCCGAACCAGGAAGGGATTTGCGGAAACCGACTCTTGGTCGTGTAGGGCAGGAACCGGATGATGAGCTCAACGGTCTCCAAGCCTGCCGTCTGGGCGGCTTCCACCACGCTCTTCTCGGTCAACGGCGTCTTGTGATCGAGGAAATCCCAATACGACCCACCGACGAGGCGGATGTTGGGCTGCAGGATGACCACCCGGCCGCCCGGCTTGAGCAGGCGGCGGATCACCCGGAGCTGCTCGACGACCTCGTCGGCCGATCCGAGGTGCTCGAGGTAGTTGCTGATGAACACGACGTCGAACGTCTCGGCGTCCAGGACCTCGCCCAGGGCAAGTCCGCTGCTCTGGACGAAATTGACGCCCGGGGCGAGGTGCTCGCGCACGTCGCGGAGGTCCACCGCCCAGCGCTCGCCGGCGCGAACCTCGTTGATGAACGCGCCTCGATCGCACGCGAGGTCGAGCACGACCGCCGACTCCGGAATGTAGCGCTGGAGAAATCGGGTCAGCTCGCGCCAGACGCCTCCGCGGCGGGGAGCGTCGGCATCGCTGAATCGGCGGGCATAGATCGTCGGGAGATCGGCCTCGATGCTCGCTGTCGCCTCGTGGCTCCGGCTCGCGTCGGGCGCATCGAGCGGCGACGTCACAGCTGGATGCCGGACCCGAGCGCGCCCCAGACATCGACGACGTCCTTGCCGCCGACGTCGAGGCCGCGGTACGCCCTGTGGGGCACGCCGAGAACGAGAATGTCGCTGTCCTGGAGGACGCAGTCCAGCGTCGTCAGGCGGTCGTCGCTGGACGTACGGGTCGGTGCAGACGACGGTCGCGCCAGCCCACGCGAGCAGCTTCCGGAGCTTGTAGCTGAGCGACGCCCGAGCGTCGTCGGACTCGGCCTTGAAGGCCATCCCCAGAATGCCCACCGTCTTGCCCTGGAGCCCGTCGTAGCGGCGCTCGAGGGCCGACACGATGTAGGCCGGAAGCCCCTCGTTGACCTGCATCGCGGCCTGGCCGAGGGGAAAGTGGTCGGTCGTGAACGCCGCGAGCTGCATCGTGTCCTTGAACAGGCACGGGCCGGCCGCGAATCCCGGTGCAGGCAGGTCCGCGGCGCGCGGATAGTCCGTCCGGATCGCGCCGAGCACGTTGGTGTAGTCGACCCCGGCCTGGTTCGCGATCATGAAGAACTGGTTCGCAACGGCGAACTTCATGTAACGCCACGTATTCGTGAAGAGCTTGGCGAGCTCGGCCTCCTTGGAGGTCGTCCGGATGATCTTGCTGGCGAGCCGGCCGAAGAGCGCCTCCGCCCGGTCGCCCGCGACGCGGTGTCCGCGCCGACGATCTGGGGCAGGGTGTGGAGCTCCTCCAGGGCGTGGCCCTCGGCGATTCGCTCGGGGCAGAACGCGACGTCGGCGATGGCCCCGCGTCTCTGCGAGGTGCTGGGCGACGTAGGCGGTCGTGCCGGGATAGACCGTGCTCCGCAGGACGACGAGCGCGCCCTCGCGGAGGTGCGGGCTGATCTGGGCGACCGCCCGCTCGAAGACGGTCATCGACGGCCCGAGGAACTCGTCGACCGGGGTACCGATCACGACGACGACCTGGTTGGTTCGGGCGAGGATCGCGCCGTCCGTGCTCATCTCGAGCCGGCCGGTCGGCAGGAGCTCGGCCAGGAGCTCGTCGGCGCCGTTCTCCTTGAAGGGCATCTCGCCGGCTGCGATCCGATCGAGCGCGGACTGGCTGATGTCGTAGATGCCCACCCGCAGGCCCGCCTGGGCGAAGGCAAGGCTCAGCGGGAGTCCGACGTGGCCTCCGCCCCCGAGGACCACGACGTCGAGTTCAGACGCCATGTTCAGAAGGTACCAGCCCGGTGCGACCGGTCATCACGCGCCGATGGTCCTGCCGCTCGAGGTGGACCATCCGTCAGGCGCTCGCGCGTTGCAGGATCGAGCCGTCGTCGTCCTGGTAGGTCACGCGCCACCCCGCCGCCTCGAGCCGCTCGACGAACGCGTCGTCGTCGTCGGTCGCGACGACGAATGTCGGGTCCCAGCGGGCGAGGATGTCCTGCCAGCCGTCGGTCCCGCGGTGGACGGTGTCGAAGTCGTCCCAGACCCCAGCCGGGAACACCTCGATCCGCGAGTCGAGGGCGACGGTTGCCTGAGGCAGGGCGAGCTCGAACCACGAGCCCCACGGCTGGGGGTTGAGGATCCGGTCGCCTGGCTGGGCCACCTTCCGGAGCGCCTCGGTGATCCCGCCGGGAGCGTCGCCGACGACGCCGGCCGGCGCTTCGAGGCGGCTGTCGGTCGGGCGCCAGACGGGCACGAGGACGACGCACACGACCGCGATCAGCCCGACGAGGACGAGGTTGATCGGGCTCGAGCGCTCGAGGCGCGAGGGAGCGGGTGCTTCCTTGGTCATTGTCGCGGCGAGGAGACCGGCGACCGCGACGGCCGCCCCGAGCGGCCACCACGCGACGCCGCGGATCGCGTACGTCCCGATCGCCGCGAAGACCGCGAGCCAAGCGAGCGTCGGCCACGGCGTCTGGCGGCCGCGTCGGGCGATGAG
This sequence comes from uncultured Chloroflexia bacterium, assembly GCA_963746075.1. Taxonomy (GTDB): domain Bacteria; phylum Chloroflexota; class Limnocylindria; order Limnocylindrales; family CSP1-4; genus CF-46. Next base: position 284,801 of record CAVUZY010000002.1, on the reverse strand, counting down.
AGCGACCGCCAGCGCGGCCGACCCGAAGAAGAGCATCCCGGGGATCGTCCGGAGGGTGGTCGGCTGCCACTCCGTGATCCGGCTCGTCACGAAGCTGTTCGTGGACAGGCCAGCCGCGTACGCCCAGACGCCGGGACCGAACGGATTGACGAGAGCCGCGGCCGCCGAGACGAAGGCGACCGCCGAGCAGCCGATGCCGGCCCGGCACGCGGTCGTGGACGTCCTCCAGCCAGGCCAGCCCGAGAACGACCGGGCCCAGGAAGAAGCTGCCGTGGACGTTCGCCCAGACGAGGACGATCAGCGGCACGAGCCAGACGGCGCGCGGGTGGGCGCGCCGGTCGACGACCAGGAGCAGCGTCACCGCCAGGAGCGCCATCCCGAGGAGCTGCGGCCGGAGGGCGAGCGCGACCGCCGCGACGATGAAGGCGCCCAGCGTCAGCCAGGCCGCCCGACGGGCATCGAGCCCACGCCGCCGGCTGGCGACGAACAGGCAGCCGAAGATCACGCCGATCAGCGCCGCCCGGAGCAGGGTCAGGCCGGTCCAGCCGGCGAGGCGGTACACGACGGCGAAGATGGCCTGGGCGCCCCATTGCTGGTTCAGCCAGCTCGCGCCCGGGCGCGGTGAAGGTGAACGTGTCGGTCGTCGGGATCTGACCGGTATCGAGGAGCATTCCGCCGGCCCGGAGGTGGTAGGCGAGATCGACCGCCGACAGGTTGGCGATCAGCGCCGCGAGCACCGGCAGCCCGACCGCCAGGAAGGCCCAGAGCCGGCCGAGGGTCATCGGGCCGCGGCCGCGGGGTGGCGGCGCGAGCGCTCGCCGGCAGCCCTTCGAGACGCCCGACGAGGGTCTCCGCGAGCTCGATCGAGTAGTTCTGGCCGCGGTCGTGCGGGAACACCTGGAACATGCTGGCGATGAACAGGTTCGGGATCCGCGTCTCGAACGGCGGGATGCGCTTGCGGAAGCCGGGGGTCACGATCGGCTGCGCGAACCGCGCCCCGAACGACCAGCGGTCGCGGACCCACGACGAATCGAACGCCGGATTGAGTCCTTGGATCGCGGGCGCGTAGCGGGCGAGCGTTTCGTCGGGAGTCTCCGTGAAGAGGCGGTCGTCGTGGGGGACGTAGTTGCCGAGATAGACGAGGTGGCGGCCGCCGTACGCGGCCGGCGGCAGCATCGCGGTGTGCTCGACGACCGCGAGGAACGGGGAGGTGAGGTCGGCGACGCCGATCCAGTAGCGCCCGGTCAGCGGCCGGTCGAGGCTGAGAATCAGGCAGTGGGCGCCGAGGGCGTCGGGCGGCCGGGGCCCGGCGGGCGCGTCGGCGACGCGCCCGTCGCGGGCCATCGCCAGGGTCAGGTGCGCGGGCAGGGTCGAGATCAGGCGGTCGAACTCGGCCTCGCGCCCGTCCGCACCGCGGACCACGATGTGGGAGCCGCGCGGCTCGATGTCGGCCGCGCGGAACCCGGTCACGACGTTGCCGCCGCGGTCCACGATCCTGGCTTCGAGCCGGCTGTACAGCTGATGGAAGCCGCCGTCCAGGTATCCGAGCTGGCGCGTCCGGTCGTGGATCCGGGCCCACAGCCAGGCCATCGAGACGTCGTCGGCGGCCGCCCCGAACTTGCCGCGGAGGAGCGGCTCCCAGACGACGCGATACGCCGTGCCGCCCATGACCCGCGTCAGCCAGCGCCGGGCGCTGACGTCCTCGAGCGGTCCGGAGCGGGGCATCACCTTGAGCAGCGCGACGCCCGCCCCCAGCCGGACGCGGTCGATGACAGGCAGCCCGCTGAAGCGCAGGACGGCGCCTGGCGTGTCGAACGGCTCGACCTTGCCGCCGGACTGCATCGCCGTCTCCGGCTCGTGCCAGCGAAGGCTCGGGCCGAGGCCGAGCTCGTCGATCAGGGCCGTGATCCGGCGGTCCGAGCGGAAGATGTGGTGGTAGAACTTCTCGAGCCAGATGCCGGGCTCGACCTCGAAGCTGCCGGCCAGCCCGCCGACGCCGTCGCCGGCCTCGAGGATCGTGACCTCGTGGCCGCGCTCGAGCAGGCGCAGCGACGCGGTCATCCCGAGGACGCCGGCTCCGACGACGCCGTAGCGCATCAGGCCGCGGGCTCAGGGGTGGCGTGCGCCGGCGAGGGCGGCAACTCATCCACGGTTTCCCGCTCACGCCAGCCGACGACGATCAGGCCGATCAAGGTCGCGTGGAAGGCCGCCGCGTACGTCCAGTTCGGAGCGAACGGCAACAGAACCCACACGTGGACGAGCGGGATGAGGACCGCCCACCACTGCCGCCGGTCCAGGAGCCAGGCGACGGGGAGGAGCAGCAACAGCGCGTAGTGGGCCCACACGATCGGCGAGATCAGCTGCGTCGCGACGACGGCGACGAGGAACCCGGCGGTCCGCGGCAGCTTGATGCCCGCGAGGACGACGACGGCAAGGATCACGATCGTGTTGACGGTCTGGATCGTCCGGGCCAGCTCGAGATCCATGCCGAGGCTGCGGAGCGTCGCCCCGATCGCCATGTTGACCGGAATGTCGACGGCGTTCGAGAGGGATCGAAGGAGGGTCAGGAGGCCGAGCCAATCGGACAGGCCGACGATGGCGGCGACGGCAGCGATCACGGCGCCGACGACGGCCGCGACGGCGAGCGCCCGCCAGTCGCGACGAGCCAAGAGCCACACGCCGAGAAGCCCCGGTTGGAGCTTCAGCATGGCCCCGACGGCGATGCTGGCGCCGAGCCAGACGGGCCGCTCGAGGCTGCGCCAGGCGACGGCGAACACGAGATAGAGGATCGGCGTGACCTGGCCGATCCGGACGCCGTAGATCAGCGGCCAGCCGACAGCACCGACGAGGAGGATGACGGCGCGCGTGAGCGGTCGGACGGGCAGGATCGCAGTGCCGACAGCCCAGCACGCGAGGAGGAACGCGATCCACAGGCCGTTGCCCAGATCGAAGCCGAAGACACTGAACGGAGCCGCGAGGAGCACGAACGGCGGCGGGTACTGATAGGTCCCGCACGTTCCGGTCGAGCTGACGGAGAGGTCGTAGATCGGCTGGTGCTGAGCCCAATGGACCGACGCGTTGAAGTAGGCGAGGAAGTCGCAGCCGAGGGTGCCCTGGGCGGTCAGGAGGCCGTACCCGATGTAGACAACGATGACCGCGCCGATGGCCAGCGCGGCGACGACGTCGGCCGGTCGGCGGATCATCGGGCGACCGGGAGGGCATCGGCGGTTGGCGTGGCCGCCGGCGTGCGCTGGCCCTCGGCGCTGCCAAAGCGGCACGCACGCCACCAGGACGGCGAGGCTGTTCAGCCAGACCACCGGCATGGCCAGGACGATGCCGAACGGCAAGAGCCAGCGACGGTCGGTCAGCGCCGCCACGACGACGACGACGGCAGCGACGACCAACCGCGGCGCAAGGCCGATCGGGAGATACCAGCCGACCGTCGTGAACGCAGCCTCGCCGGCACCGGTCACATCCGCCCGGAGGATGTCGATCCAGCGCCCCCACTGGGTCGCATCGAGGGCGTACGAGACGGCCGCGATCGCCAGCGTCGCCCCGAGCGCGATCGCCAGCGACCGCCACTCGCGCCGGACGAGGAACCACAGCACGCCGATCCCGGGCGTGACCTTGGTCAGGAACAGCAGCGCCCAGGCCGCCGGCCAGCGGAACCCGACGACGATCGCCGCCGCGTACAGCAGGTGGACGTTGCCGGAGATGACCTCGAAGGCGATCGGCAGGAACAGCAGGCTCGGCAGGGCCCAGCGCCGGAGCAGGAGCCAGAGTGTCGCGCTGTTGAGTGCCGTCCAGAGCGCCGTGAAGACGGCGATCGGCAGCCAGGTGAGCGGCGCCAGGAGCTGGGCGAACGCCGGCGAATAGAGATACGACCCGATCCGACCGGTGGTCGCGGCGTCGTAGAAGACCCCGTCGCGGGTCGTCCAGTAGGCGTAGGCATCGACGCTGTCCGCCCACGGCTTGATCGCGAACAGTCGCAGGCCGACGAACACGACGGCGAGAATCACGAAGCCGTCGCGCAGCAGGCGGTCTCTCACCGGGCGATGCTAGCCCGCGGCGGTGCGCTCCCGCACCACGACGATGGTCCTATCGGCCCAACCTGCGTCGCCATCCGACCAGCGGAGCGAACCCATGCCCGTGTGGTTTCATGGGCAGGTGAGCTTCGAAAGCGGACCGGTCGCGCAACCTCGCAGTGGCGGCATCGACGCGCTGCGCTTCCTCGCGGCCGGCCTCGTGTTCATGTGGCACACGTCCGGAACCGAGGTGTCGATCCCGCTCCTGTCCACGGCCGGCCGAGAAGGCGTGATCCTGTTCTTCGTCATCTCCGCGTATGTGCTCTACCGCCCGATGGCGGACCACCAGCCAGACGTCCGGCGCTATGCGATCCGCCGGTTCACGAGGATCTATCCGGCGTACGTGGTCGCCTTGCTGGGCTGCGCCGTCCTGACGGGACAGCCGCTCACGCCGGACTACTTCGTCTTCGCTCAGCGGGTCAATATCGTGGAGCCGAGCGTGCTGCCCGCCTCGTGGACGCTCCAGGTCGAAGTCGCGTTCTACCTGCTGCTGCCGCTCCTCGCGGCCCTGCTCCGCGGTCGCCGCCACCGGATACCGATCCTGCTGGTCTGTTCGGCCTACCTCTACGTCGCCGTCGCGCTGATCGCGCCGGCCGCCATCCACACCGGGCCGTGGCAGATCCTCTGGTTCGCCTGGGTGTTCCCGCTCGGCATGGCGGCGGCCCTCGTCCAGCGCCCGACGACCTGGCTGCTCCCGGCCGGCGTCGTGGTGCTGCTCGTGGGCCTGGCGCTGGCCTGGAGCCAGCCGCTCGACCTGATCGTCGCGATCGCCGGCGTGCTGCTCGTGCTCGGGATCCGCGATGTGCACATCTGGCGTCCGATCGCAGTGATGGGAGCGGCCCTGTCCTATCCGTTCTATCTCTGGCACGCCGCGGTCCTGACAGTCGTCCCCTCCTTCGTCGGTGGGCTCGCGATCACGCTCGGGATCAGCGCGATCTCGTGGTTCCTCCTGGAGCGCCCGGCGATGACCTTCGGCAACGCGTGGGCCAGGCGCGGGGCCCCGGCGGCCGGCTTGCCCAGCCTGGACCACGTGAACCCGACGTGACGCCGGGCCTCCCGCAGCGGCTTGGCCGCCAGCACCTCATGTTCGCGCTGTCCGTCTCCGGCGTCCTGGCCCTGGTCCTGCTGTATGTGATCGGCAGGCAGCAGGGCATGTTCCCGATCCCGGCCGGTGACTCGTTGCTGTGGGATCGGACGGGCGATGCGCTCCGCGCCGGGCAGACGCCGTACTTCCTCCCGTCGACGAACGATCCGTTCTTCTACGCCCCGCCCTTCGCCGTGGTCTTCGCGGCCCTGTCCTGGATGCCGCCGGTCGTCATCAACGCCCTCACGACGATCTGCGCCATCGTGGCCCTGCGCCTGATCGCCGGCTCCTGGCGCGGCGCCGGCATCGCGTGCTGGTTCCCGCTCGTTGTGTTTGCGCTGGTCGATGGGAACTTCAATCTCCTGATCGCTGCCGGGATCGTGCTTGCCGTGCGGGGCGACCCGCGGCTCGCAGCCGTCGGCGCCATGCTCAAGCTCGCACCCGCGCTCGTCATCCGCGACTGGAAGCGCGTGATCCCGATCGTCGCCGCCGCGGTCCTGATCACGATTCCCTGGCTGTCGCTCTGGCCGGAGTGGATCGCCCATCTCGTCCACGCATACGGCGTCCCCTACGGTCCGCAGGTGCCGGTGCCATTCGTCGTCAGGATCGCCGTTGCACTGCCCCTGGTCATCTTCGGCCGGCCCTGGATGCGGGCATTTGGGGCGGCTCTGGCGATTCCTGCCCTCTACTGGGGCAGCCTCGTCGTCTTCATCGCTCCGATCGCCGTCTGGCTGCGCGAGGTCGCCGAACGATCTGCCGCCGCGCGCTCCGTCGACGCCCTGACCGGAACACCGCAGGCGAGCGTCGAGGCCTCCGGAGCGTGATCCGGACCGGGCTCCTCGCCGCCGTGGCCATCTCCACGGCCTCGTTGGTGGCTGCGTGCTCACCGCCGGCTGCGGCCGTCGACCCCGGCCCGACGCCGATCCCGCGCCAGGACGGCTGCTCCGCGCCGTCCGCCGACGCGCTCTGCGTCTTGATCGTCGGCGACAGCCTCGCGTACGGAGCACCGCTGACGGGGGCCAATCGGTGGGGACCGCAGCTCCGAGAGCTGCTCCGATCGGCCCTGCCCGATCGTCGGGTCGAGGTCGACAATTGGGGCGTCTCCGGCGCCCAGATCCACGTGCTCGAGTCCGCTGCCCGCGATCAACCCGCCCTCGGCTCCTATGACGTCGCGATCGTGATCGAAGGAGTCAACGACGCCCATCTCCTGACCATCGATGTCTGGCGCGAGCGCTACGAAGCGGCGATCGAATCACTGGAAGCGAGTGGCCTGGTGGTCATCGTGACGACGCCCCCGCCGCGCTTCGAGCGTGGCGCCTTCGACCCGCGCTACGACGGCGTGGCCGCCGCGGTGCGGGAGGTCGCCGGACCCGGTCGGCCGCTGCTCGACCTTGCGTCGCGGTGGCGCGCCGACGGCGCAGCGCGGGCCGCCGCCTACTACGACGATGCCATCCATCCCGGCGTGGACGGGCAAAAGCTGATGGCGAAAATGGCGCGCGACGCCGTGCTCGCAGCGCTCGGTACCCGATGACCTCGCTGACCGACCGGTTGCCGAGCTTTGGCTCGCCGCTCGGCGTGGCATCGCTCCTGGTGGTCGCGATCGGGGCCGGTGCCTACTTCACAGGCCCGATCCTCGACGAGCGGATCCCGACGCAGTTCCGTCACATCGACTGGGTCTCGTATTCCAGCGCCGCGCGTCGCTTCCTCGCGGGCGAGCCGTTGTACATCACGGCCCAGCTGGCGGGGCCGTACCGGATGGCGGACATCGCCGGACTCGGCTATGTCTATCCGCCGCCGTCCGTCCTCCTGTTCGTTCCGTTCCTCGCGCTCGGACCCACCGCGTGGGCGATCGCGAATGCCCTCCTGTTCGCCTCGGGCATGGCGGCGATCGCCCGGCGTGAGTTCGGCCGCTACGCCGGGCTGGCGTTGGGCGTTGTCTTGCTGGCGAGTGGGCTCACCTCGCCCTATCTCGACGCGATGCTGATGGGCAACGTGAGCCTCGGGATCGCCGGCCTGTTCGCTTGGGCATGGGCGCTCGGGCGCGGCTCCGGTCCGGTCGGTGTCGTCGCGGCGATCGGCAGCCTCATCAAGCTCCATCCGTTCGCGCTCGCCGGCTGGACACGGGTTGCCGATGCCCGGCGCACGATCGGTCTGGCCGTTGGGGTCGCCGGAGGGCTCACGTTCCTCACACTTCCGATCGTCGGGGTCGCCAACTGGGTCGACTTCGGACGCGCGGCCAGGAACGCCGTCCCGCTCTGCGGCTTTGGGATCGACGCCGTCGCGTGCCAGGTCCGGCCAGTCGTCGGAGACCTCACGACGCCGATCCTGGTCATGCTCTCCGGGCTCCTTGTCGTCGCCGCGATCTGGGCCCGACACGACCTGGTCGCATTCGCCCTGATCGTCACGGCGGTCATCGTCCCGCACCCGGAAGTCTTCCCGCACACGTTCCTGCTGGTCGAGGTGCTCCTGTTCGCCCTGGTTGGATCCCTCGTCCGGCATCGCGTTGCATCGCCCGCGGCCGGCTCGCCCGCGGTCGCGTTCGCACGATGAGTGCGTCGATCGGCGGACGGGTCGCCGTCGCGACGCAACGCATCCGCGAGGGCGGTGCGCGCGCGATCGAGCTGCGACTTGGTACTCGCGGAGGTCGCGGCTTCAAGGCCGTCTCGTTCGTCATCGTCACGATCCTCGTCGCATTCGCCCTCGTGGAGGAGTACCTCGTCCTCGAGAAGGCGATCGATGCCCCCCGCTATGGGCTCCTCGCGCGCGACTTCGAGCTGTACATGGAGGCGACCCGGCGCTGGATGGGCGGCGGGCTGTTCTACCTGCCGGAGCAGCTCGCCGGTCCCTACGACCTGCCATGGGGCCAGATCCTCTATCCGCCCCAGGCCCTCGCCCTGTTCGTGCCGTTCACGGTCCTCGGCGCCCCCCTCGGGGCCCTCTTGTTCATCCTGATCCCGGCGGTCGTGACGGTGGCGATCATCTGGTCGCATCGCCCGCGCGCCTGGGCGTGGATCGCGATGCTGACGGTGGTCGTCCTCCATCCGGACGCGCCGTTGCCGTGGATCGCGGGCACTCCCACGATCTGGGCGGTCATGTTCATTGCCCTCGCGACGCGCTGGCCGTGGACGAGCGCGTTCATCTGGTTCAAGCCGTCGGTCTTCCCATTCGCCCTGATCGGCATTCGCGATCGGCGCTGGTGGATCGTGAGCGCGGTGTTCGCCGTCTCGGTGATCGCGCTCTGGCCGATGATGCTCGACTGGGTGACCGTGGTCCTGAATTCGCGCGGCGAGAACTCGGGCCTGCTCTACTCGCTCTCCCCGACGGCGATCGCGGGCCCGATCATCCCGCTGATTGCGTGGCTCGGGCGGACGCGACCCGACCCTGCGATTGTCGAAGTCCCCGCCGAGGCCGAGCCCGCAGGCTAGCGCTAGCTCGCGGCGGACTCCGCCAGGCGGACCGCGCGGGCGCCCTCGTCGTAGATCTGCTCGATCGCCTTCACCATCAGCTCGATGCAGAACCGATCATGGACGAGGTCGTGGCCGGCCTTCGCGATCGCCGCGGCGTAGGCGCGATCCTTCAGGAGCTTCGTGATCGCGCCGGCCAGCGCGACCGGGTTGTCGTGCTCGACGAGGAGTCCCGTCACGCCGTCCTCGATCATCTCCGGGATCCCGCCGACGTCCGACGCGACGACCGGCCGCGACATGGCCATCGCCTCGAGGATCGACAGGCCCTGGGCTTCGCGCCACGACGGCAGGACGGCGACGTCGAGCCCGGCGGTGACGGCCGGGATGTCGTCGCGCCGGCCGGTGAACACGACCCGGTGCGCGACGCGATGGGCGGCGGCCCACTGCTCGAGGTAGTCCCGACGCGAGCCCTCGCCGACGATCAGCAGATACGCGTCGGGGACTTCACGGAGGACGTGCGGCCACGCCTCGATCAGGGTCTGGTGGCCCTTCTCCGGCTCGAGCCGGGCGATGACCCCGACGACCCGCGAGCCCGCCTCCATCCCGTACTCGTCGCGGAGGGTGCTGCAGGGCCCCTGGTGGTCGTAGCGCTGGAGGTCGACTCCGTTGTAGATCAGGCGAACCGGCGCGCCGGTCCGGTGCTCGTCGGCGATCTTGCGCTCGATCGACTTCGACACCGCGATCAGCTGGTCCAGCTCGGGCGTGAGCTGGCGAAGCAACTCGCGGTCCTCGTGCGAACGGATGCGCGACGAGTGGACCGTGGAAATGAGGTACGGCCGCCGCCGGCCGCTCTCGCCGAGCGCCGTCACCGCCCGCGTGCCGACGATGTCGGCGCGATACATGTGGGTGTGCACGACGTCTGGTGCGATGAGCGTGAGGTGGGCGATCAGGGACTGGACCGCGGCGTCGTCATCGGGCTCGTCGATGACCGTCACGTCAAAGCCGTGGCGCTGGAGCTTGCGGACCGCGCTGCCGGCCGACAGCGACACGACAGACGCCTCGTAGTACGTCGTGTCGAGCCGCGACATCAGCCCGAAGACGTGCTCCTGGGCGCCGCCGCTCGTCCCCGTCGCGAGGATCTCGACGACCCGCACCCGCTTCGGGCCGGGCATCGGGAAGTGCTCGATCGGGACGAGACAGGGGTCCCAGCTTGGCGGGGCGCTCACCGGCCGACGGCCTCGCGGCCGGTCTCGTCGCGCCGCACGAGCAACCGCTGGATCGGCTCGTCGACCGAGCCCCACTCGTACTTGTAGGGCTCGTTGCCGCGCAGGAAGTCGAAGGACCGCATCCCCTTCTCGATCGCGTAGCGGACGGCCTCGGCGGCGAAGATCACGCCCGGCGAGAGCTCGCGCGCATCCGGGTCGATGCCGGCGTTGTAGAACATGACGCGATCGCCGTCGACGACCAGGATCCCGGCGGCGACCTGCCGGCCGCCGACCGTCAGGAACAGGAGGTGGACGGGACCGTCCGCGCCCGCCTCCTCGAACCAGCGCCGGATGAAGACGCGCGACGCCGCGCCGCCGGGCGTCGGCGGGAACAGGCCGTCGTCGCCCCACTTGCGCTGGTGGAGGTCGATGAACGCGTCGAGCTCGGCGAGCGGGTCGGTCGATCGGGTCAGGACGATCTCGCCGACGGCCTCGGCTCGGCGAAGCTTGCGCCGGATCTCGTGGCGGGACTTCTTGTCGAGCGTCGACAGGAAGTCCTCGAAGGGCGTGTCGGCCGGCAGCGGGACGACCGGGCAGACGTCCTCGCGCTCGAGGTTGAGCGTCCAGCCGTCGCTGATCTCACGCCGACCGAAGGCCGTCGCGAGGGCGTCGGCCGTCGGATCGCCGCAGCGCAGGCGGCGCAGGTCGATGACGTCCCAGGGAGCGGGGTGGTCGGGATCGGCGGCGTCCGGGTCGGCGGCCGCAAGGTGATCGACGAGGGCGTCGGAGACCGCCGGCAGGTCGTCCGGGGCGGCAAGGATCGTCGCGTAGTCGGCGTGGTAGGAGGCACCGAAGAAGACGGCCTTGGCGGTCGGCGGGACCGGCGTCAGGTTGCCCGCGTCGGCGTGGCGGATCTTGGACGCCGTGTCGGCGTCACCCGGCTCGACCTCGTGGCGATGCATCAACGGGACGATCGCAACCGGGTCGCCGGCCTCGAGGCCGCCGGCCGAGCCGGCCGCGGCCCGCACCACCAGCGTCTGGTCGTGGGCGCTGCCTCCGTACGCGTCCCACCACGCGCGCTGGAATGCCCACGATGAGAACGGCGTCGCCCACGGATTGCGCGCCGCCAGGGCGTCCCAGGTCGTGCGCGGGACGGCGTCGAACGGGCAGCGCTCGACGCGCAGGGCAGGGCCGGACCGGGCCGCATCGTCGGGTGTCTCGGGCTGCCGGGCGGTCGTCGATCCCGGACAGGCAGGCTCCGCGTCGGGAGCGTGGGTGGTCACGGCCGGAGGATAGCACCGGGTCCGCCAAACCGATTGCGGACGCAACGGAGCGCGGACCGGGTCACCGCCGTTCGCGGCTCGTGCGATCGCGGGATCCAGTCGCCGGGCGGGATGGAGCGACGCCGCCGGACCGCCTCGATGGCCGCCAGAACGATCGCCACGGTCGTGGCACCCGGGATGGGCGTCGCGAGCGCGACCGCGGCCAGCGGCGTCGCGACCGGCAGCACCATCGAGGCGTAATACCACTGGGTGTAGGGCCAGAAGACCGGCACCGCCCACCAGGCAAGACGTTCGCGGCCGAGGATGATGGCGGCCACGATCGCGATCGGGACGAGAAGCGGCGTCGCGAGCGCCGACAGCCCGCCGCCGCCGGACTGGCTGGCGAGCGCGGCACTCACCTGCGGCCAGCGCTCCACGAAGAGCGCCCAGGGAAGGAAGGGCGCCGTGATCAGGACGAGGCTGACGGTGATCAGCGAGCGGCCGCCAGCGCAGTTGGAGGGCCGGAACGGCGCCGGCGTAGACCTTTACGAAGATCGCGAGCGGGTCCTGCCCCGGCGACGAGCAGCGGGACGACGAAGACGTGCGGGTTGGCGATGTACAGGCCATCGACGAGGGGCGGGAAGGCCAGCCACCAGAGCGGCAGCCGCAGCCGGCGGATGACCCACACGGACGCGACGATCCCGAGCCCGACGAGCGCGATCCGGGCCAGCGACGTCGGGCAGGATCGCGAACGGCAGCATCGCCAGGAGCGTCGGCGGCGGCGCCCCGAACACCGCGTCGCCGGTGCGCAGGGCCCACGGGTCGCCGCCCGCCAGCCAGCGCAGGGTCGCGTCGCGATAGAGCATCCCGTCGTAGCCCGGCGTGGTCGGCAGGAGCGACGACAGGCGGATCGCGCTGACGATCACGAACCAGGCGGGGACGAGGATCCAGACGATCCTGCCGAACCGCGCGACGAACGATCCCGGGTCCGCCTCGTCGTTCACCACAGGGGGCGCAGGAACCGCAGGACGTCCATGTAGTCGTCGGTCATCGGCGGTCCGGTCAGCTTCATGCGCTGCCAGCCGGCGGCGAGGAGCGGCTCGAGGTCCTCGATCGCGCGCGCCTCCGACGGTGAGGATCGTCGGCGTCGCCTCGGCGACCTTGTCCCCGGCGAAGACCCGGATGGCGCCGGCCAGCTCGTTCGCCTGGAGCGCGGCGGCGACCGCGGGCGCGAGGTCGTAGTAGCGGTTCGGGATGTGGGTGACCACCAGGCCGCCCGGCTTCACGCGCGGGCGTATGTCGCGAACGCCTCGGTCGTGAGGAGGTGCGTCGGGACCGCGTCCGACGAGAAGGCGTCGATGAACAGGACGTCGAACTGGCCATCGGGCACGGTCTGGAGCGAGAGCCGCGCGTCGCCGAGGACGATGGACGGCGGGGTACGCCGCGCCCGACAGGAACGTGAAGAAGCGCGGGTCCGACGCGACCTCGGCGACGACCGGGTCGATCTCGTAGTAGGTCATCGACCAGCCCGGCTCGAGGTAGGCGGTCAGCGCTCCGGCGCCGAGACCGACGACGCCGATCGACTGCGGCCGGCCCCGGCCCCTGCCGCGAGCACCCGGAAGACGTCGCCGAACGGCCCGACCGGCGCGTAGTAGGCGGTCGGGAGCGACGCCTTCGCCGGGTCGGTCGACTGCACCCCGTGGACGGTCGTGCCGTTCATCAGCGTCGTCTGCGTCGCGCCGTCGGGCCGGAGGACCTCGGTCACGCCGAAGAAGCTGCGGTCGCGATAGATCACCGCGGGCTGCAGGACGAGCACCGCGAGGGCGAGGACGAGGCCGGTAGAGACCGCCAGGAACGCGGCCGCGCGCCGACGAGCAGGATCAGGCCGCCGACGAGCAGCCAGCGGATCCCGGCTTCCGTTGCCAGCGAGGTGTCGCGCAGCAGTAGCGGCGCCGAGCACGACGGCGACGACGAGATACGGCCCGAGCCGGGCGCGCGCACCCGAGAAGAACGGGACAGGTCGAGCCGACGGCGGGCGTCGGCCGCCGGCGTCGGACGCCCGTTGCGCGGGCGGCCGCAGCCGGCCGCGAGACCGCCAGCGCGACGAGCGCGAGCACGAGCAGGATCGGGAACTCCCACACGCCCGGGAAGATGACGGGCGCCAGGAGCGCGACGAACGCGCTGGCAAGCGCGCCGCCGATCGAGATCACGAGATAGAACTCGGTCAGGTGGGTCGCTGACGGGCGATCGAGTGCCAGCCGGCCGTGGAGCGCGGTCGCGACCACGGCGAGGCCGCCGTACATCAGCAGCACCAGCGGCAGGATCGGCCAGCCGCCGGCGGAGCCGTACGGCACCCACATCAGGGTGATCGCGGCCGGGGCGGCGAGGATCGCCGCCGGGACGAGCCGCCGGCCGCGAGCCGAGAACGCGACGATGAATGTCGTGAGGTAGATGGCGAGCGGCGCCAGCCAGAGGAGCGGCGCCGAGACGAGGTCGGTCGCGATGAACGTCGTGACCGCATTCAGCAGGCCGGACGGGACGGCCGCGAGGAGCAGCCACGTCCAGCGCCGGCGCCAGGAGATCGACCCGGTCCGCGTGGCCACCGCCCCGTCCGCGGCGCCAGGCTCAGCGGCGAGCGCCGGGCGTGGCGATTGGCCCAGGCCGCGCAACCGGCGATCGCGAGGGCGAACAGCACGAACCCGACCGCCCAGACGCCGCGCTGCGCCGACAGCCCGAGCCGCGGCTCGACGACGAACGGATAGGCCAGGAGGGCCAGCAGGGAGCCGGCGTTGCTCAGGGCGTACAGCCAGTAGGCGTCGCCGTCGCCGACGCAGCCGCGACTCGCGGCATACCACGCAGACACGAGCGGGGTCGTCGTCGTCAGGACGAACGCCGGCAGCCCGATCGTCAGGCCGAGCATCCCGATCAGGTTGAGGACGTCCGGGATCGCCGCGTTGCGCAGGTCCGCGGCCCGCGCAGGCGCGACCAGCAGCGACGCGGCCGCGCCGAGGATCAGGACGACGTGGACGATCGCCCCCGTCGCAACCCCAGCCGGGTGACCGACAGGTGCCCGTACAGGTAGCCGAGCAGCAGGACCGCCTGGAAGAAGAACAGCGTGGTCGCCCAGACCGCCGGCGTTCCGCCGAAGACGGGCAGGACCAGCCGCGCGATCAGCGGCTCGACGGAGAACAGCAGGAACGCCGACCAGCCGATGACCCCGCCGAAGGCGAGGACGGCAGCCGACGGCGCCGACAGCCGGCGCGGGCGTGATTCGGCGAGGGCGAGATCGACACCGTCGAACCCGACGGCCCCAGAATCGGTCACGCGCTCATGGTCGCGACGATCGGGTGACCGTCAAGTAGGAAGGTCGGGGGACGCGCTCAGCGAGTCAGGGACAGGAGCAGCCCGGGGCCGGCCTGGGGCACGTCCGGGTTGAAGAGGCGCCGCAACAGGAAGTATTCGGGATCGGATGGTCGTCAGTGATGAGCGGCCCCGAGCCAGTGAACGCGTCGACCTCGCTCGTCCGAGATCCACGTCAGCCCGTCGATCTGGGTGATCCAGCCGTCGACCGTCTTTGCCGGGGAGTCGTATGCCGAAGAGATGTCCTCGAGGACCCCGGGCCGAGCCAGGACCTCACGGATCGCCGCCTCATCCAGCGTCATCGGCTCGTCCGATCCCATCATGAACAGGCCGAAGCCGCCGGGCCCGAACAGGATCGTCATGTGCGGGAACACCGACCGGAAGGTGCGGACGTGGGCCTTGAACTCGTCGATCGTTGCCCCGTACGGGATCCACTGCATCATCACGCCGCCCGGGTTCAGCCGGGCGTGGCCGGCCTGGTAGTACTCGAGCGACGAGATGACCGATGCGCCTGAGCTGAAGATCGGCGGCGGCGGGTCGGTGACGATGATGTCGTAGGTCTCGGTCGTGAGCTCGAGGTGGTTGCGACCGTCCGTGACGATGATCCGAGCGTTCGGGCGGGCGACGATGTCGGCCGCGTCGGAATAGAAGTAGCCGAACATCTCCGGCACGGACGGAACGAGCTCGATCGCTTCCGTCTTCAGGCCGGCGATCACCGCACTGCGGAACGCCGAGCCCATCCCGAACGCGACGGTCACCGCGGTCTTGAGTCTGTGGCCGGACCATCAGCGGCAGGATCGGCATCAGCTTGGCGTCGACCGTCAGCAGCGTCATGGCCGTGCCGGTCACCCAGAGCTGAGCCGTGACCGTCGCGCCCGCCTGGACCGATGCGATCTCGTCCTCCTTGGACGCGAACAGCGTCGCGTTGGAGTCCTTGATGCGCGCCACGCTCGGGTCGACGATCGGCCCGGGCTGTGATCAGCCCACCGATGATCGCGATCGTGACGACAGCGGCGCCGGCGAGCGTTCCGATGCCGGCCACGGATCGTCGGCTGATCCCGCTCGACCTGCTCATGACGAGGGCGACCGCGATCCCCACGTTGACGAGGGCGAGCAGCCCGACCGCGGTCGGCGAGCCGACGGCCGGGATGACGAAGAACGGGATCACGAAGGTCGCGGTGATCGCAGCCGAGCGTGTTGGACGCGAGCAGCGCGGCCCGCATTCGCCGCGATCTCGCGGGGGTCGTCGCCGAGCAGGGTCGAGGACGCGGGAAACGTGAACCCCATGACCATGGTCGCGGGCACGACCACGAAGATGATCGGGGTCATGATCGCGGCGACCGCGGTCGAGCTCGCGGCTGGGATCGAACATCGGGGGATGGGCGATGCACGAGGACCAGCCCGCCGAACGCAAGCGCGGCGACGACCAGCTGGGCCGCGGCGATCGTGCCGACGACGTTCCGGAGGTACGGCCGAACCGCCGAGAAGGCCACGGCGCCGAACGCGATCCCGAACAGAAACAGGCCCAGGATCAGGGTGAAGACATAGGTCGAGTTGCCGGTTCCGGACGACAGGAGCCGGGTCCACAGGACCTGATACCCGAGCGAAGTCAGCCCTGAGGCGAACGCCAGCGCCAGCGCCAGCGTCGGGCGGCGGCTGGCGGTTGCCTCGGCCTCGGTCACGGACCATCGGGAAGGCTCGGGGCCGGCTCCTGCAGCGATCGGCGCGAGACCGCGGCTGAGGAGCAGGGCCACGACGCCGGCCGCCGCGGAGCACGCCGCCGCGATGACCAGCGTGCCGGTCAGCCCGAACAGCTCGATCAGGATCAGCCCGGCGATGAGCGTTCCCGACGATCGCGCCGATGGTGTTCGCCGCATAGAGCCGGCTGAACGCCGCCGACAGGTGGCGGTCCTCGCTCAGCTGGCGGGTCAAGGCCGGCAGCGTGGCCCCCATCAGCACGGTCGCGGGCGCCAGCGCAAGGATCGCCAGCGCGAACCGCAGGAGTGCGAGGACGATCGGCACGCCCTCGATCGACGGGATAGATGCCCGCGATAGAGCTCGTGGAGCAGGTTGAACGTGACCGGCGTGAGCAGCACGACCACGACGAGGACCAGCTCGATCACGCCGTACAGCCGGAGCGGCGATCGCACGCGGTCGGCCAGCCGGCCGCCGAGGAAGGACCCGATCGCCAGGCCGCCGAAGAAGCCGGTCAGGATCGTCGAGACGGCCTGGGTCGTGTTGCCGAAGACGAGCACGAGCTGGCGAGACCAGACGACCTCGTACATCAGGCCGGCAGCGCCGGACAGGATGAAGATCGCAAGGACGAGTCGAGGGTGGCGCACGGTTCCTCCAGAGGGCCGGGGTCGCCGGGCAGTGTTGCATGCCGGGCCGCGATCCGTCCGAGAACCCACGCGTCGGAGCACGCCAACCCGGACGATCGGGGGGTGCCCGAGCCCGGAGGGCCATCGGCTAGGCTTCGGGCCGTGAACGACGCCGTGCGCGACGCACCCGCCACGATCCGCATCCGCCGCTGGCAGGTCGATCGCCGGCTGCTCGCCTTCGTCGGTCTCGCGGTCCTGGCCCGCCTGGCGTTCTGGCTGATCACCGATCGCGTCTGGGAGGACGCGCTGATCACGGTCACCCATGCCCGGAACGTCGTCGCCGGGATCGGGCTGACTCATCATCCGGGCGAGCCCGTGACCCACGGGTTCACGACGGCGGTGTCGGTCCTGATCCCGCTCGCGGGCGAGGTTCTCGTCAAGGGCAGCGGGATCTTCGTCCTGAGGATCGCCTCGATTCTCGCCGCCGTCGCGACGATCGTGTTCGCCGATCGGATCTGCCGCCGCCTTGGGCTGGGCCGCTGGCCGACCGCGCTCGTACTGATCTATCTCGCCGTCGACCAGAACCACATCTTCTACGGCATGGCAGGGATGGAGACGCAGGTCGCGGTCGCGGTCCTGCTCTGGAGCATCGACGCGGTCATGGCCGGGTCCGTCCTGCGAACCGGTCTGAGCTTCGGCGTCGCGATCCTGACGAGGCCGGACTTCGTGCTCTGGAACGGGATCGCGACCCTGGATCTGGCGGCCCGCGACTGGCGCCGGGCCGTCCGCGTCGTTGCGATCGGGGCGATCGTCGTGGCGCCCTGGATCCTGTTCACCACCGTCTACTACGGCTCGCCGATCCCGAACACGATCCTGGCGAAGTCCGCCCATTTCGTCGCGCCGCTGCCGGCGACGCTGGACCCGGGCGCCCTGCTCGCCTGGGCCGGCCAGGCCGTCACCGATCACGTGAGCGCGGTCAGCCTGACGTTTGCCCCGTTCTTCGAGGACACGCTCGTCGTCGGTTCGCCGCTCCCGCTCGGACTTGCCTACTTCATCTCGATCCTGGTCTGGATGCTGGCGATCCTCGGGGCGGTCCGGACGTGGCGGATCCCGGGCTGGCGGGCCGCGGTCCTGTTCGCGGCGGCGTTCACCGTCTATCGCGTCGCGCTGCTGCCGGGCGCCTACTTCGACTGGTACGTCCCGCCGCACACGGCGATCCTGATCATCCTGGCCGGCAGCCGGGATCCACTCGCTCCGCCCGACGCCGCAGTTCGATCCGCGGCCGGCCCTCGCTGTTGCGGTGGCCGTCGCGTTCGCGATCCACACCCCGTTCTCGCTCGGGCTCGAGCGGAAGCTCCAGACCGACATCGAGGTCGCCGTCCGGACGACCGTCGGCCAGGAGCTCGGCCGCCTGATCAGGCCCGGGCGAGACGCTCGCGACCGAGTCGGCCGGCTATTACGAGTACTACTCGAACGCGACGATGCTCGACTACCCGGGGCTGACGTCGGTCCGGGCTCGCGAAGCCATGCAGGCCCTGCCCAAGGACCACCGGACGATCATCGACTTCCTCGACGCGGTCGAGGCGGACTGGCTGGCGCTTCGCCCTGCCGAGTGGGAGGGCCTCCAGGCTCTCTATCCCGCGACCGCCGCGCGCTACGACCTGGTCGACACGGTCTCGAGCCCCGACGGCTCGATCGTGTTCGACGACGAGGAACGGCCGCGGATCGACTTCGCCGGCTACCGCAAGGACGCCTCGAGCTGGCAGATCCTCATCCTGCACAAGGTCCGCTGACCCAGCGTCTCAGTGCAGGTTGTACGCCCAGTACACGCCGCCGGCGCCGATCACGACGCCGAACAGGATCAGCAGGCGCCAGCCCCAGTCGATCGCCGGTCCTTCGTAGCCCACCGACTCACGCCGCAGCCCGACGTGCGCCGCCGCCACCGCGCACAGAGCCCAGACGAACGTGATCGAGTCGAGCGCGTAGCGGTATCCGTACTGGAGCCAGCCGCCGCCGTAGTAGAGCAGCGTCGGGATCAGCACGAACAGCGCCGCCAGGGCCAGCCACCACACCCGCGACGACCGCCAGGGCGCGCGGATCGCATAGAGGAGACCGGGCGAGGTCAGGAAGATCGACATCCCGAGGCCGTCCGGAAACAGGAACGGGAACGTCGGCCGGAACCCCGGCAGGTGGAGGAACAGGTAGTCGACGTTCATCGGGATGTGGAAGGTCGAGAAGAGGCCGTGCCGGCGTTGCGCCTCGAGCCAGTCGGGCAGGAGGGCGAGGCCGTAGCCGGACTCGAGCGGCGACCCGAACCGCGCGGCGTTGTACCAGAAGAAGAACGCGAGGGACGGCAGCACGCCGAGCGCGAGGCCGATCCACGCCCGCCACGGCCATCGGCGCGGCTCCCAGATCGCGTCGCCGGCGAGGAGCAGGGCGTAGAACGGGATCGCGAATGCCAGCGGGGCACGGGTCAGGAACGCCGCCCCCGCCAGCAGTCCGACGAGCCATGCCCGGCGCGCGCCCCACAGCTCGATCAGGCAGCAGAGGGTCAGGATCGTGGCGATCAGATGGCCCGTGTGCCAGACGCCGCCCCGCGTCGTGACCCACCAGATCTGGGTCGAAAACCCGAGGAGCAGGACGAGGAAGAACCGATCGACGAGGGAGCGCACACCGGCGCGGGCCGCGAACCACCATCCCAGGCCGACGATCGATGCCGCGAGGGTGGCATTGATGCCCGTCTCCCACTGATCGGTGACGACCGGTCCGAACAGGGCCACGACCGGCATGAGGGCGAGGGCCGGGAACGGCGCGAACGGGAGATACAGCTTGTCGCCGCGGACGATGACGTCCTGGAACCCGAGGCGGACGTCGAGGGAGACGCGGCCGTGCAGGAAAGCGTCGGCGAGATAGAAGAAGTCGCCACGCGTCGCGTCGTACAGGTGGTTCGACAGCCAGTAGATCAGGAACGCCAGCACGACCATGGCGGCACCGACCTGGGCCTTGTGGTCGAAGCGGTCCAGCAGGCTGATGCGGGCGGCGACGGGCGCGAGGGAGCGGGTGGGGGCCGTCATGGCCGGCCAGTGTCCCATGTCATCGTCGGCGGCACCGGGAGCCCGCTACTCGGGACGGATGGGCGACTCCGCAGGATGGAGCTTCGCGACGCGCCGATGGATCGAGCGGGATCCGGAACAGGTCCCAGGCGACGCGCAGGGCCAGGGCCGGCCGGGCGCGCATCCGCGATCCGCGCCGATCCGACCAGCGAACGGGCACGATCGCGAGCCGATAGCCGCGCCGCCGGGCGAGGTAGATCAGCTCGACGTCGAACACGATGCTGTCGACGTTCTGCCGGGCGAAGAGGTCGTGAGCCGCCTCGCGCGTGAACCCCTTGAACCCGCATTGCGTGTCCTTGACCGGCCCGACCACCCACAGCGACGCGAGCAGGTGGAACCCCTTGCCCAGCAGCCGGCGATAGGCGGGCTGGCTCTTGCGCATGTCCGAGCCGTCCGGCTGGATCCGGCTGCCGAGCGCGATGTCATGGCCGACGAGCGCTTCGACGAGCAGCGGGATCATGTCGGGCGGGGTGGCCATGTCGGCGTCCGCGAAGACGATCAGGTCGGTGGTCGCGTGGAGCATCCCGGCCTTGACCGCCGCGCCCTTGCCGCCGTGCTCCACGGTCAGGACCTCGAGGACCGGGGGATCCGAAGCGAAGCCGGAGGTGTCGGCTTCCGAGCGGCCGCGGACGAGGTCTGCCGTGCCGTCGGTCGAGCCGTCGTCGACCACGAGGACCTCGACCCGCTCCGGCAGGTGGCCGGAGCCAGGCGCGCCGTCGCGTGCCGCACCACCTCGCCGGCGGAGGTAGCCGAACAGCTCGTCGAGGGCCGGCCCGATCCGATCCGCCTCGTTGTAGGCAGGCAGCACGAGGGTGAGGCTGCGCGGCGTCATCGTCCGGAGTCTAGGGTCATCGACGGGTGGCCGGTCGCCGGTCCGGGTCGGCGCTCGCCGTGTGCGAGCTCGACCGCGAGTGGGGCGACCAGGCAGATCCCGAAGACGACGGGATAGACGGCGGCCGGGACGGTCCCCACCAGCGGGATCGCCGTCGCGAGCGGGATCGCGACCGCCCACCACTGGCGGCGCTCCAGCAGCCAGGCCACCGGCAGGAGCAGCAGCATCGCGTAGTGGTCCCACAGCAGCGGCGACAGAACCTGGCTGGCGACGACGGCGACGAGGTAGGACGCCTCCGCGGAGACGGTCCGCGCGGCGACGACGACCGCGGCGAGAGCCAGGACGATCGACACCCACTGGATCGCGTTCGCGACGTCGACCGGGGCTCCGGCCTGGAAGGCGATCGCCCCCGGCGTGAAGTTGTGCGGCGTCGTCAGCGGGGACGAAACGCGGCCGAGCAGTGCCGGGTAGTCGAACCACGGCTGGGTTCCGGCAACGACGGTGGCGAGCAGCGCAGCCCCGGTGATGACCGCGACGGCGATCCCGATCGCGCGCCAGCGGCCGGTCAGCGCCGCCCAACCAATCAGGAGCGCCGGCTGGACCTTGACGAGCGCCCCAAGCCCGATCGGCCGTCCCGAGGCGCCCCGGCCGGTCGAGCCAGCGCCAGCCGATCGCGAACAGGAGGAAGAGGATCGGGCCGACCTGCCCGAGCTTGATCGAGTAGACGACGGGCCAGTCGAGCGCGCCGAGCAGCAGGACGAGCCAGCGCACGTTCCGGCTCACCGGGAGGAGCGCCACGCCGGCGAGGAACGGCGACGACCATGAGCCCGGTCCAGATCCCGACGGCCGCCTGGCCGCCGACGATCGCGAGCGGCACGATCGCCAGCGCGAACGGCGGCGGGTAGAGGTAGATCGCGAAGCCGCCGGCGACGTCGATCGCCGGGTCGTACATCCGCTGGCCGTCGAGCAGCCGGCGCGCGGCGACTTCGTAGGCGTGGAAGTCGTAGCCGAGCGTCGAGCCGGCCGACCAGATGATCGCGCCGACGGTCAGGACGAACAGGACGATCGCGACGATCGGCAGGGCGACGACGAGAAGGTTGGGGCGCGGGTTCATGCGGCGCCGGCCTCGACGGACGGGCGGCTCATCCGGACGGCCGCGATGACGAGCCCGATCGCGACGTAGATCAGCGGCAGCCAGGCGATCGCGACCGCGGCGACGAGGGCGGCGACGGCCACGGTCCGAAGGACGCGCGCCGACGGCGCGCCGGGGCTCGCGCGCAGGACGGCTGCGAGCGCGAACGGGATCAATGCCGAGGGTAGTGGTACCAGGTGACCGGCAGCACGACGAGCGACGCGGCGACGGCCCAGGCGAGGCTCTCGACGGGGTCGCTGACGCGCAGCGCGACCACGACTGTCGCGAGAAGCGCGATCACGGTGACCGGGATCTGGAGCGTCCGCGCAAGCGACTCGGCGGCGGACCCGCCCCCGCCGACGAGCAGGGCGATCTGGGCGGCCGGACCCGCATTCCGCGGGTCGACGAGATCGGCGCCGCTTCCGGCCCGGACCACCGCCGCGTAGTCGAACCAGGGTTGCGTTCCCCCGGCGACGACGCTCAGTCCCGACGACGACGATCAGGGCGACGACGGCCGCGACGACGATCCGCCGCGATTCCGCGGAGGAGACCGAGCGCGCGAGCAGCCACACGCCGAGCGAGCCCGGATGGAGCTTGGCCACGGCTGCCATGGTGGTGGCCGTTCCCGCCACTGCCGCATCGCGGGCGCCGACCGACGGGACAAGGCCCAGCAACAACAGCCCGAAGGCGAGCGGGAAGAACACGTCCAGGTTGCCGAACAGCAGCCCGACCGCGAGCGGGAACATCAACGGGACCAGGGCGACGACCGTGATGGCGACGACGTTGGGCGCGATCGCGGCGCCGAACCGGATCGCCAGTTGCCGCGCAACAAAGCCCAAGCCCGCGACCGCGGCAGTCGCCCAGGCGACGAACATCACCGGCGACGGGACCCAGGCAACCAGCGCCATGAGCTGGGCAACGATGGGCGGATACGAGTAGAACAGGCGCTCGGCGACCGGGGCGGCCCCGGCGACCAGGGCCGGGTCGTATGGCGACTCGCCCGAGGCAACCGCCCGTCCGGCGCCCAGCAGCAGCTCGAGATCAAACCCGGCCGTCCGCGGATTCGTGCCGTACAGCTGGACGCCGAGCCAGATCAGCCCGATCCAGCCGAGAGCCCCGACGAGGGCGACGATGCCTGCCGTACGGCCCGTCATCGACTCACTTGTCCGGATCGCCGGGGGCGGCCGGCCGGCGACCCTGTCGAGCTTGGCCCGCACCACCTCGGGTCCTCCGAGGCAGGCGAGGAGCGTCATCAGGTTGTACGAGAAGACACGCGGCGGGGCCAGGACCGCCAGGCCGACTGCCGCCGCCCAGCCCCAGCGCGTGCGCGCGAACCTGATCGCGATGGCGAGCTCGATGACGACCACGATGGCCCACAGGATCGGCGCCAGAACGAACGGCGAGAGATTCCCCTCCGATGCGACCTCGGAAGCGACCTGTCCCGGGGCGAGCGTGGCGGGAAATGCCAGCGTGTTGGCCGGATCGAGGACGAGCTGGAGGGCCACGAGGCCGGCGGTCCACGCGGCGAGTCGCAAGACGCTTCGCCAGTCGCCACGAACGAGCCAGAAGATGCCGACCGCGAGCGGGAAGACCTTGATGTTCCCGGCGAGCGCGACCGTGAAGGGGCTGCCGATCGCGAGCAGGAGCGTGACGATCGCTTCGACCTGGCCGATCGCGAGTGTCCAGGCGATCCCGATGCTCAGGATCAGGACGGCCCACCAGGTCGACCGGTTGCGGATCCCGATGAGCCAGAGCGTCAGTCCGAGGGCTGCGAGCAGGATGCCCTCCCAGATCGCGGCGGCCAGCTCGAACGGCAGCAGTGCGAGCGGTCGGAACAGGATCGAGAACAGCGGCGGATAGATCCGTGCCCCCGGCGGATACAGCGGTTCGCCCGCGTTCAGGCGCGCCGCCGCCTCGTAGTAGATGTGGATGTCGGCGAACGGGTCGTAGGACAGGTGGAACAGGAACATCCTGATCCCGCCGAGGGCCCAGATGACCGCCACGGCGATCCAGAGCCAGCGAATGGCGCCGGTTCGTCGCATCGGGCTGCCATCGGGCGCCGTTCCGCTCAATACCCACCAGACGCGGCGAACGAGGTCCATGAGCGGGAAGTCTACGCACGCGATTCGGCCGTCCCACGCCCGCTGCGGTCCGTTCGGGGTAGCCCATTCGTACCGGTCGGAAGGCCCCGGACCCGGTGCTACGCTGCACCGGCCGTGCGTACCGCCCTTGCCTTGTACCTGCTCGCCCTCGTCGGCCGGCTGGTCCTGATCGCGCTCCACCCGGACCCGGCGTACCCCGATTCCTACTACTACGCGGACGTCGCGCGATCGCTCGTCGGTGGCCACGGCTTCAACGTCGACTTCGTCTGGATCTTCGCCGAGGTCGGCGGCACGATCCCCGCCAATCCCGTCCTTCCGATCCCGTCTAACGCCCACTGGATGCCGCTCGCGTCGCTCGTCCAGGTGCCGTTCCTGGCGGTCTTCGGGCTGAACGCCGTCGCCGCTGCCCTCCCGTTCGCGTTCATCGGCTCGCTGGCCGCCCCGCTGGCCTGGGCGATCGGGCGCGAGGCCGGCGCGACACGTCTCGTCGCCGTCGGTGCCGGAGTCCTGACCGCGTTCCCGGCCCTCAGCTTCCCGTTCATGATGCAGACCGACAACTTCTCGCTGTACCAGCCGCTCGTCGCCGGCGCTTTGTTCCTTGGTGCTCGCGGGCTCAAGGGCCACGCCCGATCCTTCGCCCTCGCCGGGCTGCTCGTCGGCGTCGCCACGCTCGCCCGCAACGACGGTGTCCTCGCCGGCGGCGTCCTCGGTCTCGCGTTCCTGTGGGATCGCTGGCGAGCGTGGCGGTCCGGCGGAGCCAGGCTCCCCGCGATCCCGCTCTGGTCGGCCGTCGCGTGCGCGGGCCTGTTCGTTGTCGTGATGGCGCCGTGGATCGCCCGCCAGCTCGCGGTCTTCGGCTCGATCTCGCCATCCTCCGCGTCGGGCAAGGTTCTCTTCATCCGGACGATCGAGGAATGGAACCAGATCACGAGCCCGGCAACCCTCGACCACCTGCTCGGGATGGGGATCGGGCCGTTCCTGGCGACCCGCGTCGGCGGGCTGATCGCGGCCATGGGGATCTTCACGACCCTGGTCGGGGCCGGGCTGCTGATCCCGCCGATGCTGGTCGGCGCCTGGCGGCGCCGGCGATCGGTCGACTTCGGGCCGTTCTTCGCCTACGCGGCGGGGCTGTTTGCCTTCTCGGCGATCGTGTCGGCGGTCCACGTCCCGGGCGGGACGTTCATCCACTCCGCGGTCGCCCTGGCGCCGCACGGCTACGTGCTGGCGCTCGAAGGCGTGGCGGCGGGCGTCGGCTGGATCGCGATTCGCCGCAGGGCCTGGAACCGCGATTCGGCAACCCGGGTGTTCGTCGGCGCCGCGGTGGCCATCGGCATCATCGCGGCGGTCTTCGGAACGATCGTCGTCGATGCCGGATGGAACGCCAAGCGCGACGCCCGGCTCACGCTCGCCACGGCCCTCGACCTCGCCGGCGTCGCGCCCGACGACCGGCTGATGACGATCGACGCCTCCGGCTTCAAGTACTTCACGGGCCGTGGCGGCGTGGTCACGACGAACGATCCGATCGCGACCGAGCTCGAGATCGCCACCGCCTATCGGATCTCGTGGCTCGTCCTCGAGCGCGACGAGATCGCGACCTCGATGGAAGCCGTCCTGAGCGGCGAGTCGCGGCCGTCGTGGATCGGGGCGCCGGTCTTCTCGCTTCCGGCACGGGACGGTGGGCCGCCGCGGATCGCGCTCTATCCGGTCTGCCTGAGCCCGGCCGACCGGCGCTGCACGGTCGTGGCCGGCTCCGACGCGCTCGCCGGGGCCACGCCGTGACCCGACGCGAGGCGATCCTGTCCGCGGTCGCGCTCTACGCGTTCGCCCTCGTCGTCCGGGCGGCGACCGCGTCGCTGGTCGTCTTCCCGATCCCCGAGGACACCGCCTACTACGTCGGCGGTCTCGAAGCACCTCGTCGAAGGGCGCGGGCTCGTCGCCGACGCGCTCTGGAGCTACCAGACGCCGCCGCTCGTGTTCCCGCGGCCGGCGTTCGAGGTCTGGCTGCCGCTGCCGTCGTACCTCGTCGGCGCTGCCGATGCTCGTCCTCGGCACGACGTTCCGGGCGGCGCAGGTCATGCCGATCCTCGTCGGCGCACTGGTCCCGGTCCTCGCCTGGCGCGTCGCCGCCGATGTCGCGACCGAGCTGCGCCTGCCGATCGGCCGGGCCCGGACCCTCGCGATCGGGACCGGACTGACGTGTGCCGTCTACCTGCCGCTCCTGCTGCACTCGACCCTGCCCGACTCGACGATGCTCTTCACCGCCCTCGCCCTCGGGGCGTGCCTCCTGATGACGCGACTGGCTGCGCTCGCCGGGCGCGGTCCGCTGGCGCGACCCCCGCCTGATCGGCCTCGGCGTCCTGATCGGCCTCGCCGCGCTGACCCGCAACGAGGCGCTCTGGATCGGCCTCGCCTGGGCCGCCGTCGCCTGGACGAGCCTCCCCGCGAGCCGCCGCGACCGGGTGATCGCGATCCTCGTCCCCGCCGTGGTCGCCGGCCTGATCTTCGCCCCGTGGGCGATCCGCGACTGGCAGGTCTTCGGCAACCCGCTGCCCGGCCAGGCCCTCGCCAACGCCCTGTCGGTGACCGGCTTCGACATCTTCGCCTGGCAGGATCCGCCGACCGTGAGCCGCTACCTGGCGGTCGGGCCGGCCCGCCTCCTCGAGATGCGGCTCGAGGGGATCGGCCACAACCTGTTCAGCGTCCTGCTCCTGCCGGGGGCCCCGCTCGCCCTCGTGGGCATCGTCGCGCTGCCGCTCGTCGTCCGGTTGCGGACGCTGCGCTCGATCCTCCTGGTCGGCGCGATCACGTTCCTCGTCACGAGCCTGATCTTCCCCGTCGCGACGACCTGGGGGACGTTCCTCCACGCCGCCGGACCGGTCCACGTCCTGCTCGTGATCGCCGCGCTCGTCGGACTGGACCGCCTGATCGCCGCGGTCGGGCAGCGCCGTGCCTGGACCAACCCCGTCGCCTGGCTCGCCCCGGCGCTCACGATCTCCGGGGCCGTTCTCTTCAGCGCGGTCCTCTTCCCGTCGTTCGGCGGCAACTCCGGCTCGTACCAGGCGCGCTACCGCGCGATCGACGCCGAGATGCGCGGCCGCCGGCCTCCCGCTCGGCTCGATCGGGCCGGTCATCACCGACTTCCCGATCTGGCTCGCGGCCGCGACCGACGCCGAAGCCCTCGCCCTTCCGGCGGAGAGCCCGGCCAGCGTGGCCGACCTGGCGGCGACGTTCGGAGCGCGGACGCTGATCATCAGCGGCAACGACCACGGCGGCTGGCCGGCCGTCCTCGACGCGGGCGGGCCGGGCAGCGAATGCTTCGAGCGCGTCGACCATCGGCGTCCCGGCCGACCCCATCGAGGCCAAGGCGCTCGGCGAGACCCGTGTCTACCGGATCATCTGCCCATGACCGGCCCGTATACTCCGGGGCGAATGGACGCAGCCCGGTCCGGCGATGACATCCGAACCGTCCGCGACGCGCGGATCGACGGTCTCCGCGCGGAAGCGTCGGAGGCGGTCGGCTACAGCGCGAACACGCTCCGGACCGTGGGCCAGCGCTACCGGACCGCCTACGCCGACGAGTTCGCGCGCTGGCAGGCCCTCCGCGACGAGCTCGATGCGGTCGAGCGCGGCCGGCCGGAGTCGCGCGGCCACGAGCCGACCGACGAGGAACGCGGTCCCGATGACGCGGCCGCCGAGGCCGCCGAAGCCGGCGCCGAGGATGCCCGCGTCCGCTCGCTGCGGACCGACGTCGAGGGGCTCGGCCGGCGAGCTCGGGCGGCAGCAGACGGAGCTCGCCAAGCTCGAGATCGCGCTGCGCAGCCTCGAATCGACCTGGCTCTTCCTCGAGCGCGGCGACTCGAGCCTCGTCTCGGACGGTGACGGACTGCCGAGCGACGTCCAGATGCGGATCGTCGAGGCCCAGGAGTCGGAGCGATCGCGCCTCGCCCAGGAGGTCCACGACGGACCGGCCCAGACCCTCTCGAACGCGATCTTCCAGGTCGAGTACATCGAGCGCGTGATCGACACGGATCTGCGCGCCGCCCGGACAGAGCTGCGCTTCCTGCGCGACCTGCTCCGGCGCGAGCTCGGCTCCGTCCGGACGTTCATCAGCCAGCTCCGGCCGCCGGTCCTCGACGAGCTCGGCCTCGACGGCGCCATCTCGGACGCGATCGGCCGCACGACCGCCCTCACCGGCCTCGCGATCAGCTCCGATCTGACGGCGGCGCCGGATCGCCTGACCGGGACCCAGCAGACGGTGGTCCTGCGCGTCCTGCAGGAAGCACTGCAGAATGTGCGCAAGCACGGTGCGGCGTCGACCGTCACGGTCGCATCGGCGATCGAGGGTGGCGACTGGGTCCTGAACGTGCGTGACGACGGTCGTGGCTTCGACGTCGGAGCGGTGGCGGCCCGAGGCCGGCGCAACTTCGGGCTGCAATTCATGCGTGAACGCGCGGAACTGATCAGCGCCTCCTTCGAGGTGCATTCACGACCGGACGGCGGGACGCTCGTGCGGCTCGCGATCCCGGTGGGAGCAGAGGAGACCAGCTCATGAGCTATGGCGGACCAGAACGCCGTCGCGGCGGCCCGGATCGACGGGCCGACGGCGAGAGCACCCGGATCCTGATCGTCGACGACCACGCCCTCTTCCGGGTCGGCATCGCCAACATCCTCGGCCGCGAGCCCGACTTCGAGGTCGTCGGCGAGGCCGACGACAGCCGGACGGCGATCGATCGGGCGCTCGAGACATCGCCCGACATCATCCTGATGGACCTCTCCCTGCCGGCTCCCGGCGGGATCGAGACGACCCAGCGGATCAAGCGCGAGCTGCCCTCGACCGGGATCATCGTGCTGGCCGCGACCGAGGACGAGGACGCCCTCTTCGACTCGATCAAGGCCGGCGCCGCGGCGTTCATCCTCAAGGATGTCGGGCCCGACGACCTCGTCACGATCATCCGCCGGGTCGTCACGGGCGAGTACCTGATCAACGACAAGGTCTTCTCGAAGCCGTCCGTCGCATCGCGGGTCCTCAAGGAGTTCCGCGAGCTCGCGGTCTACGGCCAGGAGGCCGCTCCGATCTTCGCCCCGCTCTCGCCGCGCGAGGTCGAGATCCTCGACAACATCGCCCAGGGCATGACCAACAAGCAGGTCGCCTATGCCCTGTCGATCAGCGAGCAGACCGTCAAGAACCACATGAGCTCGATCCTCCGGAAGCTGTCGGTGAACGACCGGACCCAGGCCGTCGTGTACGCGATGCGCCAGGGCTGGATCCGGATGCCGGAGGACTGATCGGTCCAGTGTCCCCATCCCGCAACGCCTCCGCCGGCCCCGCACCCGACGGGGCTCTGGCCGGTCGCCTCGTTCGCGACATCGCCGCGCTCGACGGCGAGCTCGTCGAGATCGAGATGCTCGTCGCCCAGGCCCAGACCGAGGCGACCCGTCACGAGCAGCGCCGGGTCCAGACGACCGAGAAGATCGCCTCGGGCGTGAACCTCCCGCCCGCCGACCTCGTCACGCTCAACACCCAGCTGGTCTCGCTGACGCGCCGGGCCGCCGTGATGGAGGCCCAGGTCGACGTGCTCGAGGGCAAGCGCAAGACGCTCGCGCGCTATCGCGACGCCCTGATGGAGCTCGCCGAGACGTACGGCTCGGTCGCGCCGCCCGAGGACGGAGCGGGTGGCGGCGGCACTTCGGGCGCGGCCCGCCTGACCGCCGGCGAGGGCACCGGCTCGCCGATGTCGCGGATCGTGCTGAACGCCCAGGAGGATCTCCGCCGCGAGATCGCCCGGGCGATGCACGACGGCCCGGCCCAGAGCCTCACGAACATCGTCCTCCAGGCCCAGATCGTCGAGCGCCTCCTCGGGCGCGACCCGGACGGCGCCCAGGGCGAGCTCCGCCTCCTCGTCTCGATGGTCCAGCAGACGCTCGATGCGACCAAGAGCTTCATCTTCGACGTCCGGCCGATGGTCCTCGACGACCTCGGCCTCGTCCCGACCCTGCGCCGGGCGGCGCGCGAGCGGGGGCGCCGGGCGGGGATCTCGGTCGAGTTCGACTCGATCGGCCAGGACCGCCGGATCGAGGTCGACCTCGAGAGCAGCCTCTTCCGGATCATCGACGAGGCGCTGACGGGATATCTGTCCGGGCGCCCGGACCGGATCGCGATCCGCCTCGACTGGACCGAGGACGTCGTCGAGGCGCGAGTCAACGCGGAGCGCGACCCGACGAAGCAGATGGCGGATGCCGACCACGAGATGGCCGAGGCGCTCAAGGCAGTCGAGGGCAGCGACAAGGACCTGCCGCCGGCCCTCGAGTCGATGATGAGCGACCGGCGCGAGCGAGCCGAGGCCCGGACGGTGGCCGCGCGCGAGGCGGCGATCGTGTCCCTGCCGGCGTCGACCTGGCGCGAGATCGAGAACCGGGCGGCAACCACCGGGATCGTCGCCGAGCTGAGCGACGGTGGCGGCACGCTTCAGCTGCGGGCGGACATCGGGGCGGTCGACGACGGAGCCGGCGAGCCGTCCTGATCGGCCCCGACTCCTGGCACACCTGACCTCGGCCCTTGGCCCGAGCCAGGGCCAGGGGGTCGTCGAGTACGGCCTGATCCTGTCGCTGTCGGCGCTCCTGGCGGTCGTCCTGCTCGTCGTTTTCGGCGGGACGCTCTCTGCCTTCTTAGAAGCCCTCGGCGACGCCATCGACGCCGCCAGTTAGGGCTGTCGCACCTGGGCACGCCATCGCGGCGCTGGCCGCTGCGCTCCTTGCTCACGGCGCCGAGGCCCTCGCTGCGGCGCCCGAGGGCGGTAGTCGTGGCGCCTCACGCTGGCGGGATTCGGACCCGGTCCGTCAGGTAGTGAACATTGGTACCAATAGGCTAGTGCGGGACGGCAGGCTCCCTGCCAAGATGGCGCAGCCCTCACTCGGGGGTGGGTACTCATCCAGGAGGCAGCCTCAATGGCTCTTATTCACCAGTTCCTCGCCTCGTTCCGCAAGGACGAGGAGGGCCAGGGTCTCGCGGAGTACGCGCTGATCCTCGCTCTCATCGCGATCGTTGCGATCATCGCCCTCATCTTCCTGGGCGGACAGGTCAGCAAGATCCTCAGCACCGTCGGCGGCTCGGTCTAACCGACTTCTCGACAACAGCAACTGGCAGGGGCCTCCGGATCGTCCGGGGGCCTCTTTCCATTCCCTTGTGGGTGCAACGACTCGAGGACGGCCCCGTCCGCGAGCCGCGTCAATCACCGGACCGCCGGTCATCCGGCGGTCGTTTCAATTCCTGCGTCTCCTCAACGCAACGGACCCTGCAATCGGCGTATTGACACTCGCGGTAGCGAACCGTAAGGTGGCGAACCGCCCTCGGCTGTGCCGGGGAGCTCGCACAGAAAGGAGGTACCAACTCACATGCTTCACGCACTCATCGCTTCCTTCCGTCGGGACGAGGAAGGCCAGGGCCTCGCGGAGTACGCGCTGATCCTCGCCCTCATCGCGATCGTCGCGATCATCGCCCTCATCTTCCTGGGCGGCCAGGTCAGCAAGATCCTCAGCACCGTCGGCGGCTCGGTCTAGTCACCGATCTGACTGAATGAGAGCCGTCGGGTCGTAAGACCCGGCGGCTCTTTCATTACAGGCATCCGGGCACCGCTTCGACCGTCTTTCCTATTGACACGCCACATGCATGGCCTACCGTTCGATGTCCGGGGGTCTCGGCTCCCGCAAGTCGCGCTCATGCAGTCGGTCCGGTGAAAGGAGGTGACTCATGATCTTCCGGTCCACCATCGCCCGCATCCTCAACCACCTTCGTCACGACGAGGATGGCCAGGGCCTCGCGGAATATGCACTCATCCTCGCGCTGATCGCCATCATCGCCATCGTTGCCCTCATCTTCCTTGGCAGCCAGATCAGCGACAAGCTCAGCACCGTCGGCAGCCAGCTGCAGTCAGTCAGCGGGTAGCCCTCCAAACGGCGATGGCACGAGGCCCGTCCGGACTCCGGACGGGCCTTTCGCTTGTCCGGTCCGGGGTGGTGCGAATCACGTAGGCCCGGCCGTACGCACCTTGCGGACCACCTTGCGACGTGCGTGATTTCCTGCCGAATCCTCCCAATGGTCCTAGCCCATTGGTATAGTCGCGCCGCCTTTTGCCGGTGCTACAGTGTTGCCACCTGTCACACGACTCGGGAGACATAACTTGAAGCGCTCAAATCGGCTGGTCCTGCTCGTCGGGGTGTTCCTGGCGGTCATTGCCTTTGTGGGAATCGCCCTCATCTTGCAGAAGCCATCGGACCCCAGCGGCGGCCCAACCGCCATTCCGACCGAGCTGCCGGCCGTCCTCGCGGTCAAGGACATCCCGCTTGGGGCGACGATCACCGCGGACATGCTCGAGGTCCGCAACCTCAAGGTCGACACCGAGCGCAAGGCGGACGCCTTCAGCTCGCCGCTCCAGGTCGTCGGCAGCATCGCCCGGCGCAAGATCGTCACGGGCACCCAGCTCTCCGCGGCCTACTTCGACACCTCGACGACCGCCTGCGGCGTCATCGACGTCCCGCCCGGACTGCGCGCGATCGCCGTCCAGGTCGACCAGGTCTCGGGTGTCGGCACCGTCATCAACAGCGGTGACTTCGTCGATGCGGTCGTGGGCTTCACCGGGGACAAGTTCCCGGTCGTGACCCTCAATCCGCAGGACGACTCGATCACCGTCGTCGCCGGCCTCAACGGCACCAGCGTCAAGCTCCTCATCGAAGGCATGCAGGTCCTGTGCCGGCAGTTGCCTCCGGTCGCACCGCCGGCCAACGGCGCCGCAGCTCCCGCCCCGTCGGACGGCGGCGTGTCGCTCAACGGCCAGCAGGAGATCGTCATGCTCGGCGTGACGGCGGCCCAGTCCGAAGTGATCAAGTTCGCGCAGATGGACGGCTCCATCACCCTGACGCTCCGCTCGCGCGCCGACTTCGTTGACGAGGCCGGCAACCTGATCCCTGCGCCGCCGTCGGCCACCGAGGGCGTCACGCTCAAGAAGCTCACCGAAAACTTCGCGGTTCCGATCCCGGAGCTCGTCGAAGCCATCCTCCCGGCCCAGGCCGGCCGGTAACGACCCGCCGAACCCGTCGTGGTCGCCGCTGCGGCCACGACACCAGCCCCGCGGCGCGACGGGCGCGACGGACCTCAGGTCCCGCGCCCGTCCGACACTCCGGGGACCCGCTCTCCGACCATCCAGCCCGCATCGAGACCAATCGGACCCACTGACCAATGGCCGACCAGATCCGCGTCCTGATCGTGGACGACATCCCGGAGACTCGCGACCACCTGACGAAGCTCCTCGGTTTCGAGGGCGACATCGAGGTGGTCGGGGCTGCCGCGTCCGGCGGCGAGTCGCTTTCGATGGCCGACAAGCTCCTGCCCGACGTCGTCCTGATGGACATCAACATGCCGGACATGGACGGGATCGCCGCCACCGAGAAGCTCTCGGCCCAGGTCCCGACCGCCGCGGTCGTGATGATGTCGGTTCAGGGCGAGGCGGACTACCTCCGTCGCTCGATGCTTGCCGGAGCCCGCGAGTTCCTCGTCAAGCCCTTCAGCAGCGACGAGCTGACCGCCTCCATCCGGCAGGTCTACACCCGCGAGCGCGACAAGCAGACCCGGATGAGCGCCATGCCGGCCAGCGCCGGCAATCCCGGCGGCACCGTGAAGGTCAGCGAGGAGGGCTCGCACGAGGGCCACGTCGTCGCGATCTTCAGCCCGAAGGGCGGCGTCGGACGGACCACGGTCGCCGTCAACCTGGCCGTCGCCGCGGCGACCGAGCTCGGCAAGTCCGTCGTCCTCATGGACGGCTCGTTCCAGTTCGGCGACGTCGGGGTCCTCCTCAACCTGAACCCCAAGAACAAGTCGATCGCCGACCTGGTCCCCGAGCTCGAAGCCGGTGAGCTCGAGTCGGTCGACACGTTCGTGATCAACCACTCCGCCGGCATCCGCGTCCTCCTCGCCCCGCCGTCGCCCGAGATGGCCGAGCTGATCACGCCGTCGGGCGTGAAGCGGGTGCTCGAAGCGTTGCGCAAGAACCACGACCTCGTCGTCGTCGACTGCACCTCGTGGTTCAACGAGACGACGCTCGCGATCCTCGACGCGGCCGACACGGTGCTGACGATGCTCAGCCTCGAGATCACGAGCATCAAGAACATGCGGCTCTTCCTCGAGGTCGCCGACCAGCTCGGCTACGAGTCGGACAAGGTCAAGCTCGTCCTCAACCGGGCGGACTCGAGTCTCGGGATCCGCGTCGCCGACGTGGAGAGCTCGATCGGCCGGAAGGTCGACCATACGATCGTGAGCGACGGACGGTCCGTCGTGTACGCCCTCAATCGGGGGGTTCCGTTCTTCCTTTCCAATCGGGAGGCGCAGGTCTCCCAGGACATCCTCCGGTTGGCCCAGGCGGTCGCCGGGGAGCGGGTGCCGAGCGCAAGCGACGACACTCGCAAGGTCGCACCGAAGAAATCGTTGTTCTCATTCCGATGATCATTGTCGGTAGCAAGCCTCGCGGGGCCATAAGGGGTCAAATGTCATGTCACTGCTGAAGCGGATCGAGAGCGCTCGACCTGGGGCCGGTCCGGCCGGTCCATCGTCGCCGGGACTGCCGGCCGTGCCGCCGACCGGCGCCGGTGGAACGCCGCCCGCGACGCCGTCGCAGCGGCTGATGACCCAGGCTCCCGTCCGGGAGTCGTTCCGGGACGTCAAATTCCGGATCCAGAGCCGGGTCATCCAGGATCTCGACCCGAAGCTCGACCTGTCCAACCAGGTCGAGGTCCGGCGCCAGATCGAGGAGATCTTCGGCAAGGTCATCGACGAGGAAGGCCTCGCCCTGACTCGCGCCGAGCGCGTCCGGATGCTCGAGCAGATCACCGACGAGATCATCGGCCTCGGGCCGCTCGAGCCGCTCCTCCGCGACGAGTCGATCTCGGAGGTCATGGTCAACGGCCCCCGCCAGGTCTACATCGAGCGCTCGGGCAAGCTCGAGCTCACGAACGTCGTCTTCCAGAACGACGACCACGTCATGCGGATCATCGACCGGATCATCGCCCCGATCGGTCGCCGCGTCGACGAGTCGAGCCCGATGGTCGACGCCCGCCTGACCGACGGCTCGCGCGTCAACGCCATCATCCCGCCGCTGTCCCTCGTCGGCCCCGTGATCACGATCCGGAAGTTCTCCGCGTCGCCGTTCACCGTCGACGACCTCGTCCGGTTCGGGACGGCGACGCCCGACATGTTCGACTTCCTGCGCGCCTGCGTCGAGGCTCGCCTGAACATCTTCGTGTCCGGCGGCACGGGCTCGGGCAAGACGACGACCCTCAACGTCCTCTCGTCCTTCATCCCGAACGACGAGCGGATCGTCACGATCGAGGATGCTGCCGAGCTCCAGCTCCGCCAGGAGCACGTGGTGACGCTCGAGTCGCGCCCGCCCAACATCGAGGGCAAGGGCGCGGTCCCGATCCGCGAGCTCGTCCGCAACTCGCTGCGCATGCGGCCCGACCGGATCATCGTCGGGGAGTGCCGTTCAGGCGAGGCCCTCGACATGCTCCAGGCCATGAACACCGGCCATGACGGCTCGATGTCCACCGGCCACGCCAACAGCCCGCGCGACATGCTGTCGCGGCTCGAGACGATGGTCCTCATGGCCGGCGTCGACCTGCCCGTCCGGGCGATCCGGGAGCAGATCGCCTCGGCGGTCGACCTGATCGTCCAGCAGAGCCGGCTCAAGGACGGAACGCGCAAGATCGTCAACATCACCGAGGTCCAGGGCATGGAAGGCGACGTCATCGTCATGCAGGACGTGTTCGTCTTCGAACAGACCGGGATCGTCGAGGGCAAGATCCAGGGTCGCCTCAAGGCCACGGGCATTCGCCCCAAGTTCGTCGAGAAGTTCGAGGTGATGGGCATCCATCTTCCCCCGGGCCTCTTCGGCTTCAGCTACTGATCGCGAAGAGGACTGAACGTTGGATCCCATCGTCCTGGCAGTCGCGGGAGTGGCCGCCGCAGCCATCTTCCTGATCGCGATCGGCATCGCGACCTCCGGCGGCAGCTCCGGGGTGAGCGCTCGCCTCGAGCGCTATGCCTCCGCTCGCGAGAGCGGCAAGGGCGCCGAAGCGTCCGGGCAGGGCGGTCTCGCCGAGCTGCTCGAGAAGAGCGTCGCCCTCGCCCAGCTGAACCGGGTCGTCGAGGCCCGTGACTTCGGCGCCAACCTCGCCCGCGATATCGCCCGGGCGGACCTGAAGCTCAAGCCGTCGGAGTTCCTCGCCATCTGGGCGGGCTCGATCGTCGGCGTGCCGCTTCTGTTCATCGTCTTCTCGCTCGGCCTGCCGGCCCTGCGCAGCCCGCTGGCCCTGGTCATCGGCGCGTTCGTCGGGTTCCTGCTGCCGCGCTTCTGGCTCGGTCGCCGCAAGAGCGGCCGGCTCAGCTCGTTCAACAAGCAGCTCCCCGACACGATCACCCTGCTCGCGAACGGCCTCCGCGCCGGCTCGTCGTTCCTCCAGGCCGTCGAGCTCGTCGTGCGCGAGTCGCGGCCGCCGATCTCGACCGAGTTCAGCCGGGTCATCCGCGAGGTCAACCTCGGCCTGCCGTTCGAGGCGGCCATGGAGAACATGGTCCGCCGGGTCAAGTCCGAGGACCTCGAGCTGATGGCGACCGCCATCAACATCCAGCACACCGTCGGTGGCAACCTCGCCGAGATCCTCGACTCGATCGCGTTCACCATTCGCGAGCGGATCCGGATCAAGGGCGAGATCCGAACCCTGACCGCACAGCAGCGACTGTCGGGCTACGTCGTCGGCTTCCTGCCGATCGGCCTCGCCGGCTTCCTCTTCGTCGCCGCTCCGAACTTCATGGAGCCGATGTTCCAGAAGCCGCCGGAAGCCCTCGGGCTGCCCCTCGGGGTCGTCATCCTGTTCCTCGGTGGGTTCATGATGTTCCTCGGCTTCTTGTTCATCCGCAAGATCGTCGACATCGAGGTCTAGCCGATGCCCACAGAGCTGATCCCGATCCTGGTCGCCGGCGCAGCCGCCGGCGCCATCCTGCTCATCGCCCTGGGCTTCGCCGGCAACTCGCCGGTCGACCCGGTCCAGGCCCGCCTCACCCAGCTCGGGACGATGCAGGCCAAGAACCTCGAGGAGCTCGAGCTCCAGCAGCCGTTCCTCGAGCGGACGCTGCGCCCGATCGCCGCGAGCCTCTCGAACCGGATGTCGCGGGTTGCGAGCAACTCGTTCCAGGAGAAGGCCGAGAGGCGTCTCGCTCTCGCCGGCAACCCCGGCAACCTGCGGGTGGCGGACTGGCTCGGCATCAAGGCCGTCGCCGCGATCCTCGGCGGAATCCTGTTCATCTTCCTGTTCGGCGTTCTGGGCGTGATGTCCCTGCCGCCCGTCCTGCGCGTCCTGATGGGCGCGGTCGGGCTGATGTTCGGCTACACGATCCCCGAGTTCTGGCTCGGTGGCCGGGTCAAGAAGCGCCAGCACGCGATCCTGCTCCAGATCCCCGACACGCTCGACCTCCTGACGATCTCCGTCCGGGCCGGCCTCGGCTTCGATGCCGCGCTCGGCAAGGTCGTCGAGAAGCTCGAAGGCCCGCTGGTGGACGAGTTCCGGCGAGCCCTGGCCGAGGTCCGGGTCGGCAAGGCCCGGCGCGACGCGCTGCGGGACATCGTCCCCCGCACCGAGGTCATCCCGCTGACCAACTTCATCGGCGCGATCATCCAGGCCGAGCAGCTCGGTGTCTCGATCTCGAAGGTGCTCCAGGTCCAGTCGGAGCAGCTCCGCATCGAGCGCCGCCAGCGCGCGGAGGAGATGGCCGCGAAGGCGCCGATCAAGATGCTGTTCCCGCTCGTCGGATGCATCTTCCCGTCGCTGTTCATCATCATCCTGGGCCCGGCCCTCATCCTGATCATGCAGAACCTGACGGTCTGATCCGGCAGGTTCGGCTTGGCGGGCGCGCAACCCTCCGGGGAGCGCGCCCGTTCCGTGCCCGGGAGGTCGCCGATGGATCACCTGTCCTCGCCTGTGTCCGAGCCCGCGCCGATGTCCGCGCCCACGTCCCCGCCGGCGACACCGGTGACGGCGGCGGCGGCGGCGCGTGCCCGCAACCTGACGCGCGGTTCGGTCCTGGCCGCGGACCTCGAGTCGGCCGACAGCCTCTGGGCCAAGTTCATGGGGCTGATGGGCCGGCCCGCGATCGCGCCGGGCGGCGGCCTGTGGCTGCCCGACAGCAACGGCATCCACATGATGTTCATGCGGTTCGCGATCGACGCTGTCTTCGTCGGCAAGCCCGACGCCGATGGCGCTCGTCCCGTCCGCGCGGTCCGCGAGCGGCTGCCGGCGTGGCGCGGGCTCGTGCCCTTCATCCGCGGCGCCCATGGCGTCCTGGAGCTGCCGGTCGGCACCATCGCGGCGAGTGGCACCGTCGTGGGCGATCGGATCGCGATCGACCGCTAGCGAGTGGCGCCGGGCGCCGGCCCTTCCATCCGGCGCGGCGCTGCCGTCGGCCGTCTCGCGGCCCTGCCGCCGGCCATCTCGCGGCCCTGCCGCCGGCCTCTCGCGGCCCTGCTGTCGGCCGTCTCTCGAGTCCGCTTGGCTGACGCGTCGGCCGTCTCTCGAGTCCGCTTGGCTGACGCGTCGACCGCGGGCGGATCCGCCTGGAGGCACCCGTCCGCGGCTTTCCGGCGCCGAGGTGAGACGCTCCTGCTACGGCGATCCGTCGGCAACGTTTCTTTCGTTCAGGAGCCTGGCTCCTGCTATCGGCGCAAACCGGTCAGACGTTCCGGCGCTGAGGAGCCTGGCGCCTCCGGCACTGAGGCGTTGCCTCCGGTTCGTGCTGGAGAGCGCTTGACTCGTTGCGAGAGCCGGTCTTCCGGATGCGCCTCCCGCCTGAGCGCAAGAAACCACAACCCGGCGAGGTCGCCGACCGGTGACCTCAGCCATGCCCGGACAGCGGCGGTACGCGACGGAAACGTCGCGGCGAACGTCCCTTCGTGACGGCCGACGGTCAAGCGATTGGAACGCGTGTCGAGCATGACCACGAGGTGACCCAGGGCAAGGCGAACCCAGCCACGCTCCTCGGCGACCAATGCCGGCACGAGGCGTACCTTCCTCGACAGCGACATCAGCATTTGCTGGAGGTCGGTCAGGCGCGTCTTGACCTCGATCAGGAGCAGGGCGCGCTTGACGGGATGCCAGGCGAGAACGTCGACCGATCCCCGCTCGCCGTACACATTGAACGTGTACTCCGGCAGCGGCTCCCAGCCCAGGCGGATCAGCTCGGCAATGACTGCTTCGACGATCCGTGCGTGATCTCGATCGATCAGGCGGTCGCCGAGCCCTCCCCGCCAGCGGAGATCCAGAACCGGCTCGATGCCCAGGGCGGAACACACCCTCCGGAACCGCTCGACAGACACGCGCTCGAGCCGACCGTTCTCCAGGAGCGACACGACCTTCTGGTCGACGCCAGCCGCGCCTGCAACGTCCACCTGGCGCAGGCCGAGATATCGCCGCACGGATGCGATCAATCGGCCGGCTCGGTCGTCGTTCACCAGCGGAAGGATCCGACACCGCGCTTAACTCCCAATGCACGAGGGGGCGCCGCGCGCCTCACGCGGCGCGCACCCCGCGCCGCGCGCGCCACCGCGCCTCGCGCCTCGCGCGCGCCTCGCGCCTCGCGCGCCACCGCGCCACCGCGCCGCGCGCGCCTCGCGCCTCGCGCCTCGCGCCTCGCGCGCCACCGCGCCGGAATACGTGCCCGTGCAGCCCAGCCTGCCACGATCGGGAAATGGCGACCCGACTGCTCGACCTCGCGTTTCCCGCGCGTTGCCCGGGCTGCAACCGCGAGGGCGCGCCGATCTGCGCGGCGTGCCTGCCCGCCCTCGACGCCCGGCTCGATCGGCCGGCCGGAATCTCGATCGGCCTGCCATCCGACCTGCCGCCGACGATCCTCCAGCTCGAGTGGTGCGCGCCGTTCGGTGGGCTCGTCCGGCGGGCCCTGCACCAGCTGAAGTACGGCGGCGAAACGCGTCTGGCCGGGCCGCTCGGGGCCGCGATCGGGCGGCGCTGGAGGCGGGTCGCCGCCGGTGGCGACATGCTCGTGCCGGTGCCGGTTCACGCCGATCGCGCCCGACAGCGCGGCTATGACCAGGCGGAGCTGATCGCGCGCGCCGCCGCCGCCGACCTCGGCCTGCCGTGCGCCCCGATCCTCGAACGGGCGCGGGCGACCGTCGCCCAGTTCGACCTGGACCGCGCGACGCGCGCGACGAACGTGCGCGGCGCCTTCCGACTTCGCGGCCGGCCGCCAACCGCTTCCTCGGATCCCTCCGGGGGCCCGCTCGCCGGACGATGGGTCGTCCTCATCGACGACGTGGTCACGACCGGCGCGACCCTGAGCGCATGCGCCGCTCCGCTGCTCGCCGCGGGCGCCATCGGCGTGTCGGCGGTGACGGTCGCGCGGGAACGTTGACGAGCCCTCAGAGACCCGGCTTCCGAGCAGGCCGGGTGTAGACTCGGGCGAGGGCGACCAGGCGTCGCGTCGCCCCGAATCCATCCCGCAGCGCGACCCGGCGAGAGAGGCATCCGGCCTCTCGGGAGTTGACCGTGAGGACGATCGTCAAGGGCAAGAACATCGACGTCCCCGACCACATCCGGAGGTACGCCGAGCGCAAGCTGGCCCGGTTGGAGCGGATCCTGGACGATCGGAGCGACGCCCTCGTCGAGCTCTCCATCGAGCAGCACCGGAGTGCCGCGGTGTCCCACATCGTCGAGGTCACCCTCGTCATCGACGGCCGCACCCTGCGCACCCACGCCGCCGCGGAAACCCATCGAGCCGGCGTCGACGAGGTCGTCGACAAGCTCGAGCGGCGGGCGGTCGATCACCTCGAGAAGCCCCGCATCCGGTCGCGGCCGGACGAGGAGAAGCAGCTCCTGCGCCAGATCGCCGACGGCACCTCCGAGGGCGAGCGCGAGCGGAAGATCGTGAAGTCGAAGCGGTTCGCCATCGAGCCGATGTTCGAGGAGGATGCGATCACCCGAATGGAGGAGCTCGGCCACCAGTTCTTCGTGTACGTCGACGCCCAGACCGAGCGCGTCCAGATCCTCTACCGCCGCCAGGACGGCGACTACGGGATGATCGAGCCAGTCGTGGCCGGCGAGTACACGAAGGGCCGCGGACGGGGCATTGACCGGTCGAACGGCCGCCACCAGCCGGAGGCTCAGGCGGAGTCGGTCTCCGGCGAGCGAGCCCGGCGGTAGATCCCGGCCTCACGGGTCATCAGCCGCCCATCGACGAGGTACCGGCGCAGCGCGGCGACATCCGGGTGGAGCAGGGCCAGCCGCATGTTGACCTCGCGCTCCTCATAGTCGCGATCCTCCGGAAAGCAGCGTTCGAGGATGACCGGCAGGAGCACGTCGCGTTTGCTCGGCTTGGCGGGGATCGCCACCAGGCGGCCGTCCCGGAGGAACGCCCGGACGACCTTCTCCCGCTCCGTCAGGCGGCGCTGTCCGGGACCGACGCCCTGGTCCTCGCGGGCGCGGCCGTCGGAGCCGCGCGACGCGGGCCCCAGCCGATCGTTCACGCGGCGACCGTAGCAGAAGGACGGCCGCTACGATGACGCCGATGCTGCCCGACGGACGACGCCTCGGCGTCCACCTCGCACTCGCCGGCGGCATGGTCAAGGCGGCCGACCGCGCGGTCGAGATCGGGGCCACCGCCCTCCAGATCTTCAGCGACAACCCGACGGCCTGGCAGCGCCGCGGGGCGCCCTCACCCGAGATCCCGGGCTTCCGGGCGCGCCTCGCGAGCGCCAGGATCGGCCCGCTGGCCATCCACGCGTCGTACCTGATCAACCTCGCGGGCAGCGTGCCCACCTACCACGAGCGGTCGGTGGCGCTGTTGACGGCGGAGCTTCGTGCCGCCCGCCGGTTCGGGGCGACGATCGTCAACGTCCACATCGGCTCGCACGGTGGCGAAGGCGTCGCCGCGGGCATCGAGCGCGTCGTGACCGCGATCGGTCGGGCTCTCGAGGCGGAACACGAGCCCGATCCCGACGGGGCCGACGACGAACCCGGCGGTGCCGGCGAAACGACGGCTCGCGCGACCATCCTCCTCGAGAACTCGGCCGGCAGCGGCGACGGCGCTGGGCGTGGACCTCGACGAGCTCGGAGCCATCGCGGACGCCCTCGGGGCGGCCGGGCTGCCGACCGGGCGGGTCGGCTTCTGCCTCGACACCGCCCATGCGTGGAGCGCCGGCCACGACCTGGCCGATCCGGGCGCCATCGATTCATTCCTCGAGGCGTTCGATCGCCGGATCGGGCTCGACCGACTGGCCCTGATCCACCTGAACGACTCGAAGTCCGAGCGGGGCTCGCGACTGGACCGCCACGAGCACGTCGGGGCCGGACGGATCGGCGAGCGCGGGCTGGCCCACCTCCTCCGTCATCCGAGGCTCGGCGGCACGCCGTGGATCCTCGAGACGCCCGGCATGGACGCCGGCTACGACGCGATCAACCTGGCGAGGGCCATCGCCCTCATCGAGGGCGAGCCGCTCGAGCCACTTCCGCCGGGAGCGTTCACGCTCCGCGGCAGCAGGTCCCGGGCCGCGACGCCCGGTGAACCCTCGACGGAGCCCGCCAGCGCGGCCGCCGAGCGCGGCGCGGAGCCGGAGCGCGGCGCGGAGCCGGATCGCGGCGCGGAGCCGGATCGCGGCGCGGAGCCGGAGCGCGGCGCCACCGAGGCGCCGGCGCCCGTGCTGCGTCGCTCGGGGTCGGCGTGACGGACCTCGTGCGCCGCCGGGCCTCGTGGACCGCCGTCACCGGCCCGGGGGTCGAGCTCGTCGCCTTCGTGGCGATCCTGGTCCTCGCGGCGTGGCTGCGGCTCGGCGACCTCGCCGGCCGCGGCATGTGGGACGCCGACCAGGGCCACGACATGCTCGTGCTTCGAGCTCTCGTGCTCGACGGTCAGGTCCCGCTCCTCGGGCCGCCGACGTCGATCGGCGACTTCCACCACGGCGTCCTGTACTACCTGCTCCTCGCCCCGGCGGCCGCCCTGTCGAGTGCCGACCCGGTCGCGGTCATGACGTTCATCGCCCTGTGCGGCATCGCGGCGGTCGCGGTCACCGGCTGGCTCGCGCGCTCGATCGCGGGCCCGATC
Source organism: uncultured Chloroflexia bacterium (assembly GCA_963746075.1). Lineage (GTDB taxonomy): Bacteria > Chloroflexota > Limnocylindria > Limnocylindrales > CSP1-4 > CF-46. The sequence continues at coordinate 241,754 of CAVUZY010000002.1, read as the reverse complement.
GCCGGGCTCCTCGCGGCGGTCCTCCTGGCGGTCTCGTCGAGCGCCGTCGAGGAGTCCATCTTCATCTGGAACCCGAACCTGATCGCCCTGTCGAGCTCGGTCGCGCTCGCGGCGGCGTGGCGCGCCTGGACGACGGGCCGGACTGGCTGGTGGCTGGCTGCCGGGGCGGCGGCGGTCGTGACGATGCACTGCCACGTCCTCGGCGCGATCCTGACGCCGGTGATCGCCGGGCTCCTGGTCGCCGACATCGTCCGGCGGCGGCGGCGCGGCGATGGACCGGGAGCCGCGCGGATCGGACGCGCCGCCCTCGGCTGGATTGCCCTCGCCTTGCTGAGCTATGTCCCGCTCGCCGTCCACGAGCTGGGCAACGACGCCTCCGAGCTGCGGGCCGCCATCGCGTTCCTCGTGGATGGCGGCGGATCGGCGACGATGTCGCTACCGGCGCGGCTGCCGATCGTCGGCCTGCGGGTCGTCGGCTGGCCGCTCGCCGGACTGATCACCTTCGCACCGCTGGCGACGATCCTCGTCGTCGCGCTCGTCGTCGGTCTCGCCGTCTGGCGGGGTTGGCTGTGGCGGGGGCCGTCTGGCGGCGAGGCGTCGGGCGGCGCCGTCGTCGACGCGGACGGCAAGAGCCCGGGCGAGGATCTCGAGCGGACGGCCGTGCGCTGGCTGGCGCTCGGCCTGGCGTGGACGGTCGTGGCGCTGGCCGCCGGTGCCTCGAGCCTGGCGACCGTCGTCGTCGGCCTGCCCAACGATCACTATCACGCCTTCGCCGACCCGATGGTCGTCGTGCTGGTCGCGATCGGGCTGACGAGCCTCCTGCAGATCCGACCGGCGCGGGCCGGCGTGGCGCCGCCGATCGCGGTCGCGGTCGTCGTCGCCGCCCTGATCGGCTGGAACCTGACCCATCAGCCGCCGATCCGGGCTGCCGACGGAGGGTGGGCTGCCGCGCAGGCCACCGCATCCCGAATCGCAACAGCGACTGGCGACGGTCCGGTCGTGCTCGCCAGCCTGCCGGAGTTCAAACCTGACGAAGCCGTCCGGATGCCGCTGGCCGCCCGCGGCGTCGAGCTCGTGCCGGCGGGCGGGAACGGGGCCACATCGGGCGGATCGCTCGCGCCGCGCGTCGTCCTCTGTGATCAGCTGTTCCGTGGTGCGATCGGTGCCGACTGCGGTGGCCCGGCAGAGGATGCCTGGATCCTCAGCCCGGCCGCGGGCCTCGACCGCCCGCCGACCCTCGTCGACCGCTTCGAAGCCGCCCCCGGCCGCTGGATCTCGGTCTTCCTCCCCACCTGACCGTCCGCCGTCTCACGGTCCGTTCCGCGGGGCCGGTCGGCGTCGGCGCGAATTGCGCTCAGGAGACAGGCGCATCGCGGTCTCCGCCTCCAGCGCCCGGATCGACCCCGTTCACGCTTGAGCGCTCACTCGCCCCCCGTCGCGCAGGAGCCAGCCGCCTAGGCGCGGGAGATTCCGGCCACGGCGCCGCGGACCAGGAGGCAGTCGCCCAAGCGCACAGGATCCCGGCCACGGCGCCGCGTACCAGGAGCCAGGCTCCTGAGCGCAGGAGATTCCTCGGCGCCGCTCCTCGCCGCCGCTCCTCGCGCCGCTCCTCGCCGCCGCTCCTCGCGGGCGCTCCCCCGCGCCCCCCGCGCCGCCGCTGCGCTCCGCTGCGCTGGATCCAGGCTCCTGAGCGCGGGAGTCGGCTCTTGGGCGCGATTGCATTCGTCGCGCTGGGGCGAGGATGGCAGGCCGGAGCCGAGCACCGCAGCGAGCAGGCTCGGACGCCTGTTGGCGAGGAGCGCAGGCTCCGACGCAGCCATCGTCGTTCCTGCTCGCCAGCCGTCGACCCCCGCAAGCAGGAAATGGCGAATGCCGGCGCCCCAGACGCCGGCATTCGCTGTCCCCGAGACTCGGACGTGGAGGGCGTCCGAGCCGTGCCCTGGAGAATTGTGTGGTTGGCCTCGGCTCGCTTCGGCGCGAGTGGCCTAGGGTCGCCCTGGTCGGCCCATCGATCGACCCATCGGCCGGACGGAACCCATTCGGGATGGACTGACCTGGCTCACGCTTGCCTGCCCGACCCCGGCCACGACCGGGCCCTGGCCCACCGGCGCAGAGCGCGCAATCGGGCGCTCCGGCGGACGGTTGGACGTGGGCTCGGATGGCTGGAAGGTCCGGCCGAAGCGGCGCATCCGCACGGCCAGGTAGTACTCCATGATCTGGCGGACCTGCGGCTCGCTCAGGAGCTCATCGGCGCGCAGGGCGTATTCGACGCGAGCGGTCGGGTTCGTCGCCCCGGAGGCGACCAGCCCGAGGTATTGCGGGGTATCTGCGTCGTCGCGCAACTCGCGAAGCCCGCGGGCGAGCTTCGTCGCCGTGCCGAGAGACGGCATCCGATCGCCCCGGATCAGCCGCGAGATGGTCGAGTGATCGACCCCCGACTGCTGGGCGAGCTGGCGCTGGGACATCTTCTTGGCCTTGAGCTGGGCTCGAAGCCATTCGTTGAACGCGCGACCGTTCTGGGTGGTCATGACGTCGTTGGGCGCTCCGTGTCTCGCGCAAGCCTGTGGTGACGCGATGTCCGCATGATCACGAACAGAGGGGGTGCTCCTGTATCACCCATTGGTACCCCTGAGGCCGGTGCACGAGGCCGCGGCGGCGGGACAGTCCGGTGCGGTCCGCACCGTTGCGTGCCAGAGCGGACATGGGACCCCCGTTCGACCTGGCAGATACGACCCGCGATAGGGGTCGGATCGGCCGATCGACCGGGCGGGGCTCCGCAGGGACGCCCGCCTGTGCATGCCGGCGCGCGATTTCGGCGCTCAAATCGGCGCGAGGGCTCGCCCGGAACAGGCAATCGCCAGGCAGGCGGGGCGGCGGCCCCGGCCTGTGGCGTGCGCATCCCATGACTGAACCCGGTTGCGGGGTGACGAGGCGCATGCGTCCACCGGGATCGCGTTGCGGTTGTCTTGCCGCTCCCCCCAGCCCCGTTCAGGCCGAACCCCGGACCTCGGCCGGACCGTGATGCTCGACGCCCATCCCGCGCCGCTTGGGCGAGAACCAGTAGGCGAGCGAGCCGAAGCCGATGATCGAGAGGACGCTGATCACCCGATCGACGACCGTGATGGCCAGGGCGTGCGACTGGTCGATGTTGTACACGACGGTCAGGACGAAGACCACGCCGGCCTCGACGACCCCGATCCCGGCCGGGGTCAGCGGCACGGCCGTGAGCAGCGACCCGGTCAACGCGACGAAGAACGCGCCGCTGATGCCGAGGTGGACGGACGGGAAGCCGAGCGCCTCCACGACCAGGAACAGGCGCATCGCCTCGGTCGTCCAGATCATCGCCGTGAGCACGATCAGTCGTGGCAGGGCGCGCAATCCAACGGCCGAGAAGACCCCCTCCTCGAACCGGTCGTAGAACTCGAGGACCCGGTGCGGCAGCGGCAGGGCCGTGATCACCCGGCGGCCGAAGTTGCGCATCGTCAGGAGGCCGCCGGCGAGGGCCGCCACCACCGCGACACCGACCGCGAACACGAGCTGCACGTCGCCCGGCAGGCGACCGCGGAACGACCAGTAGCCCGACACCAGCCCGAGCACGACGATCGCGAACAGGTCGAGGATCCGTTCGATGAACACCGTCCCGAACGTCCGCGACAGGGACACCGTGCTGTTGATCTTGAGCAGGTACGCGCGGTACAGGTCGCCGAGCTTGGCCGGGACGAGGCAGTTCACGAGCCAGCTGATGAAGATGATCTCCGTCGCGTCCCGGATCCGGAGCGGGAAGCCGGTCCCCCGGATGAGGATCGCCCAGCGCAAGCCGCGGAGCGGGAAGCCGGAGTAGAAGACGAGGAAGGCGGCGAGCAGGAGCAGCGGGTTCGCCTGGAGGATCAGGCCCGGCACCTGGTCGAGCTTGAACCCGGGCAGAGCGCGGGCAAACAGGACGAGCAGCACGATCGGCACGACGAGCGAGAAGATCGTCCGCCGCTGGCGCAGCCGGCGCCCGAGCGACAGCTGGTCGGCCGTGACGGTCTCGTTCGATCGGCGCTCGTCGCCGGATCGGCGCTCGTCGCCGGATCGACGCTCGGCCTCGACAGCCGCTTCGGCAGCGGCGGCGGCCTCCCGCGCCGCGGCGGCGGCGGCCTCCCGCGCCGCGGCGGCAGCGGCCTCGCGCTCCGCGTCGACGTCCGCGTCGTCGCGCCGATCGTCGCCGCTCCGCCGGTCGTCGCCGCTCCGGCGTTCCTCGTCGGAGCCGGCGTCGCCGCGCGGGCCCGTCGAGCCGGGCAGGCCGCTCATCGGAGCGCCGTCGCGGCGTCTCCGGCCGAGCGGACCCGGCCGTTGCCGCGCGCCCGCTGGATCAGCTTGGCGAGCGGTGTCAGGAGCCGGACATAGATCGACGCACGACCCATGACGAGCTCGGCTGCCGGGAGAGCTGCCAGCAAGCCGGCCGGCGTCGTCAGGTCGCCGTCGAGCACCGTGTAGGCCACCCCGACCTCGAACGAGCTGTGCGCGTCGGACACCGCGATCCCCGGCAGCCCGTGGGCGGCCGCGAACTCGGCCGCGAGCTGGTTGCCCTTGCCGACGGCGACCCGGGCGTTGTGGGTCTCGATCCAGTCGACCTGGCCCGCGAGCCGCCCCATGCGCGCATCGCGCAACAACGATCCGCGAAACCGATCGAACGGATGGGGCACGCCGACGAGCGCTCCCTGGGCCCGGGCGCGTGCGATCGCCTCGTCGGCCGTCAGGCCGGGTGGGATCGCCTCGTCGAGATACAGGCAGATGAGATCGCCGTCGGTCGTGCGGACCTCCTCGCCGACGATCACGGTGACCGACGGGAACTCGGCGGCGGCCCGCTCGCGCGCCTCGAGGGCACCGTCGATCCGATCGTGGTCGGTGATCGCCAGGTGGGTGAGGCCGCGGCGTGCCGCAGTCCGGACGAGGGACGCCGGCGCGGCGAGCGAGTCGAACGATGCCCGCGAGTGCGTGTGGAGGTCGGCGAAGGCCCGGGTCATCGGACGGGGGTGGGTCCGGGTTCGTGGCGCGAACGGGTGGCGATCGGCCGGATCGCCGCGGCCGTCACCGCTAGCTCGTCGACACGAGCGACTTCTTGAAGAAGTCGAAGTGCTCGAGGGCGAGGCCGGTCCCGATCGCGACGCAGTTGAGCGAGTTCTCCGCGACGTGGCACGGAACGCCGGTGACCTGGGTCAGGAGCTTGTCGATGTTGCGCAGGAGCGAGCCGCCACCCGACATGACCATGCCCTTGTCGATGATGTCCGAGCTCAGCTCGGGCGGCGTCTGCTCGAGGACCGTCCGGACGGCGGCCACCAGCTGCTGGAGCGGGGCCTCGATCGCCTCCATGACCTCGGAGCTCGTGATCGGGATCGTGCGGGGCAGGCCGGCGATCAGGTCCCGGCCACGAACCTCCATCTGGAGCTCGCGCTCGAGCGGCAGGGCGGTCCCGATCTGGATCTTGACCTCTTCCGCGGTCCGCTCGCCGATCATCAGGTTGTACTTCTTGCGGATGTAGGTCGCGATGTGCTCGTCGAACTTGTTGCCGCCGACCCGGAGCGAGGTCGACACGACGATCCCCCCGAGGGCGATCACCGCGATCTCGCTCGTGCCACCGCCGATGTCGATGACCATGTTCCCGGACGGCCCGCTGATCGGGACGTTGGCGCCGATCGCGGCGGCCAGCGGCTCCTCGATCAGGTAGGCCTCCTTCGCGCCGGCCTTGAGGGCGGCATCGCGGACCGCCCGCTTCTCGACCGACGTGACCCCGGCCGGGACGCTGATCATCACCTCGGGGCGGGAGAAGCCGATCCGGCCCTTCGTCGCCTTGTTGATGAAGAAGCGGAGCATCGCCTCGGTGATGACGTAGTCGGCGATCACGCCGTCCTTCATCGGCCGGATGGCGGTGATGTTGCCGGGCGTCCGCCCGATCATCTCGCGGGCTTCCTCGCCGACGGCCACGATGCGGTTGTCATCGGACACCGCCACCACGGACGGTTCCGTGATGACGACTCCCTTGCCCTTGACGTAGACGAGCACGTTGGCCGTGCCGAGGTCGATGCCGATCTTCATGAGGAGGTGGAAACGGTCCCTTCTTCGAGGCGCGCGATTCTCGCACCCAGGTCTGCGAACTTGCGCTCGATGTTCTCATACCCCCGCTCGACATGGTGCGCACCGTGAATCGTCGACTCGCCGTCGGCGGCGAGCGCGGCGAGGATCAGCGATGCCCCTGCCCGGAGGTCCCCGATCTCGGCCTCGGCCCCGTGGAGGGGCGTCCGGCCGCGGATCGTGGCGTGGTGGGTGTCGATCATGTCGACCTTGGCGCCCATGCCCTTGAGCTCGGACAGCCACTCGAGGCGATCCTCGAAGATCGACTCATGGACGTGCGACGTCCCCTTCGCCTGGGTCAGGAGAACCGAGGTCGGCGGCTGGATGTCGGTCGGCAGGCCGGGATATGGCGCGGTCTCGATGTCGACGGCCTGGAACCCGCCGTCGAGCAGGCCGGAGCCGTCGACCTCGATCGTGTCCCGGGTGCACGAGTGCTCCACGCCGGCCCGGCCGAGGACGTCGAGGAAGGCCGTCATGTGGTCACACGGCGCGCCCGTCAGCCGGATCCTTCCGCCCGTGACCGCCCCCGCGACGGCGAACGTCCCGGCCTCGATCCGGTCGGGAATCACGTGGTGCTCGGCGCCGCGGAGCCGGCGCTTGCCGCGGACCTCGATCGTGTCGGGATAGGTCCGCTCGACGTCGGCGCCCATCTTCTGCAGGAACACGATCAGGTCGTCGACCTCCGGCTCCCGGGCGGCGGGCCGGATCACGGTGTGACCGTCGGCGAGGGTCGCCGCCAGCATCGCGTTCTCGGTGCCCATGACCGACACGAACGGGAAGCGGATCTCCGTCCCGCGGAGCCGGCCCGGGGCGGTCGCGAAGTAGTAGCCGTTGCGGTAGTCGATCGTCGCGCCGAGCGTCCGCATCGCCTCGACGTGGAGGTCGACCGGCCGCCGCCCGATCCGGTCGCCGCCGGGGTTGCTGATGATCACCCGGCCGAACCGCGTCAGGAGCGGGCCGAGGAGCATGAACGACGCCCGCATCTTGGCCGCCGCCTCGAGCGGAACGAACAGCCACTCGACGTCGCCCGAGGCGACCTCGTACACGTTCGGCTCCGGGTGGTCGACGACGACGCCGAGATCCTGGAGCGTCTCGGTCATGACCCGGACGTCCTCGATCTCGGGCACGTTCGTGAACCGGCAGCGCTCGCCCGTGAGGGTCGCCGCCGCGAGCATCTTCAGGGCCGCGTTCTTCGAGCCGCTGATGGGCACGTCGCCGTTCAGGGGCACGCCGCCTTCGATCTTGAAGACCTCGCGCGTCACCAGCTCCGGGACGAATTCCCAATGGAATGGACGAGCATCTGCCATGGGACGTGCTAACCCCTCCGGCGGGGGCCCTCACGATGACGGCGCTCGGCGACCCGGATCCGGATCAGGGCGGCCTGGAGCGACGCCCGGGCAGCGGACAGGTCGGCGCCTTCGACGAAGCCCGACTCGAGCGCCTGCTCGGCCTTGCGACGCGCTTCCTGGGCCTTCTCGAGATCGATATCGGAGGCCATGTCGGCCGTCTCGGCCATCACGACGACCTTGTCCGGCAGGACCTGGAGGAACCCGCCGACGATCGCGAACGACTCTTCCTGGCCGCCCTTGCGGAGGCGCAGCTCACCGGCCCCGAGCGTCGACACGAGCGGTGCGTGGTGGGGCAGGACGCCGAGCTCGCCCTCGCTGCCCGGCAGCTGGACGCTGTCGACCTCGTCCTGGTAGGCGAGCCGTTCCGGCGTGACGATCTCGAGGAGGAGGGGCATGTCGTCAGCCGGCCAACGATTCCGCGTTCTTGCGGACGTCGTCGATCGAGCCTGCGAGGAAGAAGGCCTGCTCCGGCAGGTCGTCGACCTTGCCCTCGAGGATCTCCTTGAAGCTCGCGACCGTGTCCTTGATCGAGACGTAGGCGCCGGGCCGGCCCGTGAAGACCTCCGCGACGAAGAACGGCTGGCTCGCGTAGCGCTGGAGCCGGCGGGCCCGGCCGACGACGGCCTTGTCCTCCTCGGACAGCTCGTCGACCCCGAGGATCGCGATGATGTCCTGGAGGTCGCGGTAGCGCTGGAGGACGCGCTTCGTCTCCTGGGCGACGTCGTAGTGCTCCTGGCCGACGATGAGCGGGTCGAGGACGCGCGACGTCGACGTCAGGGGATCCACCGCCGGGTAGATGCCGAGCTCCGCGATCGAGCGCTCGAGGCGGATCGTCGAGTCGAGGTGGGCGAAGGTCGTCGCCGGCGCCGGGTCCGTGTAATCGTCGGCGGGGACGAACACGGCCTGGAGCGAGGTGATCGAGCCATTCTTGGTCGAGGTGATCCGCTCCTGGAGGGCGGCCATCTCGGTCGCCAGGTTCGGCTGGTAGCCGACCGCCGACGGCATCCGGCCGAGCAGGGCGGAGACCTCGGAGCCGGCCTGCGTGAACCGGAAGATGTTGTCGATGAAGAGGAGGACGTCGCGGTTCTCCTCGTCGCGGAAGTACTCCGCCATCGTCAGGCCGGTCAGGCCGACCCGCTGGCGGGCACCGGGCGGCTCATTCATCTGGCCGAACACGAAGGCGGTCTTCTCGATGACGCCGGACTCGGTCATCTCGGCAATCAGGTCGTTGCCCTCGCGCGAGCGCTCGCCGACGCCGGCGAACACCGACACCCCGGCGTGCTCCTGGGCGACGTTCCGGATCAGCTCCTGGATGATGACCGTCTTGCCCACGCCGGCGCCACCGAAGATCCCGATCTTGCCGCCCTTCTTGAACGGGCAGATCAGGTCGATGATCTTGAGGCCGGTCTCGAAGACCTCGACCTCGGTGGTCTGCTGGTCGAACGCCGGCGCGCTGCGGTGGATCGGCAGCGTCTTCTCGCGCGAGACCGGCTCCTTGCCGTCGATCGCGTTGCCGAGGACGTCGAACACGCGGCCGAGCGTCACATCCCCCACCGGAACCGAGATCGGGCCACCGGTGTCGAGGACGTCGACGCCGCGGGCGAGGCCGTCCGTCGTCGTCATCGCGACGGCGCGGACCCAGTTGTTGCCCAGGTGCTGCTGGACCTCGCAGACGAGGTCGGGCTGGCCTTTGCGCTGGATCGCGACGGCGTTGTAGATCGCCGGCAGCCGGCCGGCCGGGAACTCGATGTCGACGACCGGGCCGGTGATCTGGATGACCTGGCCGGTCGCGGCGGGGGCGGAGCTCGCCATGTGGTGTTGCCTCCTGCTCGCGTCAGCCGGCCTTGGCGCCGGACGCGATCTCGATCATCTCGCGGGTGATGTTGGACTGGCGGACCTTGTTGTACGAGAGGGTCAGGTCCTCGATGAGCTCGTCGGCATTCTCGGTCGCGTTCTTCATCGCGACCATCCGACTCGATTCCTCGCTCGCCTTGCTCTCGAGGACGGCCTGGAAGATGCGCGTCGCGATGTAGCGCGGGACGAGCTGCTCGAGGACGGCGGCCGGGCTCGGCTCGAAGATGAACTGGTTGCCCGGGATCCCTTCGGTGTCCTCGGACGGCTCGACCGGCAGCAGCTCGATGCTCGACGCCTTCTGGGTCAGCGTCGAGACGAAGTGGCTGTAGATGACGTCGACCCGGTTGTACGTCCCCGCGAGGTAGTCGTCGGTGATGAGCCGGGACAGCGGGAGGACGTCGGCGAAGGACGGCCGGTCGCCGAAGCCCTCGAAGTGGGCCTCGATCGGCACGCGGGCCCGGCGCATCGCGTCGCGCCCCTTGCGGCCGACGGTGACCACGGTCAGGTCGCCCTGGTGCTCCGTGATCTGCTGGGCCGCGAACCGGATCGTGTTCGTGTTCAACGCGCCGGCGAGGCCGCGATCGGTCGTGATCAGGACGATCAGCCGCTTGCCACCCTCACGCCGGACGAGGAGCGGATGGTCCTCGCCGCCGAGCACGATCGCGAGGTCGGCCAGGACCTCGTCGATCTTCTCGGCGTACGGTCGTGAGGCGAGCGTCGACTCCTGGGCGCGCTTGAGCTTCGACGCAGCCACGAACTGCATCGCCCGCGTGATCTGCTTGATGTTCTTCGACGACTGGATTCGCCGACGAATATCGCGCTGGCTGGCCATCTAGGCGTTCGGGCTCGCCGGTGCGTCGGGTGTCGCCGGCGGGGCCTCGGATGGCGCCGGCGGGGCCGGGGATGCGGAGATGGACGCCTCCGGCGGCGCCTTGGCCGGTTTGGCCGCAGCCTTGGGGGTCTCGATCCCGAAGGCCTCCCGGAACGCCTCGATCGCCTTGTCGAGGGCGGCCGACAGCTCGTCCGACAGCGCCTTCTTCTTGCCCAGCTCCTCGAGGATCTCGGGCTGCTCCGTCTCGAGGAACCGGTAGAAGCCCGTCTCGAACTCCTTGACCTTGGGCGTCGGGACGTCGTCGAGCTTGCCCTTCGTCGCGGCGTACAGGATCGCGACCTGCTTCTCGACCGCGAGCGGCTGGTACTGCGGCTGCTTGACGATCTCCGACAGCTTCTCACCACGGGTCAGCTGGTCGCGGGTCGCCTTGTCGAGGTCGGACGCGAACTGGGCGAACGCGGCGAGGGAGCGGTACTGGGCCAGATCGAGCTTGAGCGGCGCGGCGACCGACTTCATCGCCTTGGTCTGTGCCGCCGAGCCGACGCGCGACACCGAGATCCCGATGTTCAGGGCGGGCCGCTGGCCGGCGTTGAACAGGTCGGTCTCGAGGAAGATCTGGCCGTCGGTGATCGAGATGACGTTGGTCGGGATGTAGGCCGACACGTCGCCGGCCTGGGTCTCGATGATCGGCAGGGCGGTCAGCGACCCGCCACCGTTGTCGTCGTTCATCCGCGCGGCCCGCTCGAGGAGTCGCGAGTGGAGGTAGAACACGTCGCCGGGATAGGCCTCGCGGCCGGGCGGGCGGCGGAGGAGGAGCGACATCTCGCGATACGCCCAGGCGTGCTTGCTCAGGTCGTCGTAGACGCACAGGGCGTCCTTGACGAGGCCTTCACCCTCGACCTCGACGCCGTTCTCCATGACCTCCTCGCCGATCGTGACGCCGGCGTACGGCGCGAGGTACTGGAGCGGAGCGGGATCCTCGGCGCCGGCCACGACGACGATCGTGTGCCCCATCGCGCCGTTGTTCTCGAGGATGGCCACGGTCTGGGCGACGGTCGACAGCTTCTGGCCGATCGCCACGTAGATGCAGACGAGGCCCTTGCCCTTCTGGTTGATGATCGCGTCGATCGCGATGGCGGTCTTGCCCGTCTGGCGGTCGCCGATGATCAGCTCGCGCTGGCCGCGGCCGATCGGGATCAGGGCGTCGATCGCCTTGATGCCGGTCTGGACCGGCGTGTCGACCGACTTGCGGACGATGACGCCGGGCGCGATTCGCTCGACGGGACGCGTCTTCTTCGAGTCGATCGGACCGCGGTCGTCGAGCGGCCGCCCGAGCGGGTCCACGACGCGGCCGAGGAGCGCCTGGCCAACCGGGACCTCGACGACCCGGCCCGTGGTCTTGACCGTGTCGCCTTCCTTGATCGCCCGGCTGTCGCCGAGGATGACCGCGCCGACGGTCTCCTCCTCGAGGTTGAGCGCCATGCCCATCACCCCGCCGGGGAACTCGAGCATCTCGGACGCGAGGGCGCCGTCGAGCCCGTAGATCTGGGCGATCCCGTCGCCGACCTCGACGACCGTTCCGACGCTGCGCGTCTCGGTCGCCGCGTCGAACGAATCGATCGACGACTTGATGATGCTGGTGATCTCGTCGGAACGGATGGCCATTGGTTGGTCTCCAGAGAGTCTCGCGGTAGCTCAGCGTGAGGGCGGGCGGGTGGCAGTTGAATCGTGATCCGCGGGTTCGGACGTGGGCTGTCTTGCCTGGTTACACGGTTCCCGAGGCGAGCTGATTCCGGAGCCGCTCGAGGCGGCCCCGGACGCTCCCGTCGATCAGTCGGTCGCCGACGCGCACGACGAGCCCGCCGAGCAGGCTCGCATCCACGTCGGTGGTGAGGGCGACACTGCCGCCGGTCATCTGCTCGAGCCGGGCCGTCAGGGCCTTGGTCTCGAGATCGGTGAGCGGTGCGGCGCTTGTCGCCGTCGCCTGGGTGATTCCCTGGCGGCGATCGTCGAGCCGGACGAACTCGTCGACGACGCGCGGAAGCTGCTCGATCCGGCGCCGCCGAACGAGCAGGAACAGCAGGTTGCGGACGGGCTGGCTGAGCTTGGCGTAGACGCCGTTGGCGGCCTTCAGGCGCTGGTCGAGCGGCAGCGCAGGGTTGGCGAGGACGTCCATCAGCTGGCCGTCGGTCATCGCTGCCGCCTGCTCGAGCTCGCTCCGCCACGTCTCGATCGAGTCGTCACGGGTGGCGAGCTGGAAAGCCGCCTCGGCGTATCGCCGCGGGGCGCTGTCGCGCTTGGCCATCAGCTGCCGCTGTCCTTCGCCGAGCCGCCGGCCGGAGCCGACTCCTCGAGGAACTCCTGGACGAGGCGCCGCTGGCGGTCGTCGGTCATCGTCTCGCCGACGACCCGACCGGCCGCCCGGAGGGCGAGGTCGGCGACTTCGCCGCGCAGGTCGGCGATCGCCCGCTGCTTCTCGGATTCGAGGTCGGCGCTCGCGCGGACCCGGATCCGCTCGAGCTCCTCGCGGGTCGCGGCGAGGTCGCGCTCCCGTGATTCGTCGGCGACCTTCTGGGCCCGCGCCAGGATGTCGTTCGCCTCGCGGCGCGCCTCCTGCAGCGTGTTGAGCCGCTCGGCCTCCGCACTCTCGCGGTCCTTGCGGGCCTGATCCGCATCCTTCAGCCCCTGCTCGATCCGCTCCTTGCGATCAGCGAGCATCTTCGAGACGGGCGTGAACGCGAACTTCCAGATGATCGCGGTGAACAGGACGAAGTTGGCACCCGCGATGAGCACCTGGAACAGGTTGACCTGGAACAGCGCTTCGACCGCGCCTTCGGCGTTCAGTGGGACGACCTCGCGCCCGATGCCGGAGGCGACGGCCAGCAGGTCCACGATGGCTTCTCCGTTTCCGGCCGGCTACGCGGCGGGCTTGATGAAGATCGCGAGCAGGCCGACGACGATCGCGAGGACGCCGAGGCCCTCGGCGAACGCCGCGAGGATGATCGCGATGCCGCGGATCTGGCCGGCTGCGTCAGGATTGCGACCGATCGCCTGGGCGGACATGCCGGCGAGGATGCCGATGCCGATGCCGGGTCCGAAGACCCCGAGGGCGGCGATGCCGGCGCCGATGTTCTCCATGTGTGTTTCCTCCTGTGCCCCAGGCGGACTGCCCGGGATCAATCGAACCGTGGATGGGACCGCCGTGGCGGCGCGTCAGTGGGCCGGCTGGAGCCTCCCGGGCTCGCCGTCGATGGCATCGATCGCCTCCTCGGCGACGTGCCCTTCCTCATCGTGGTGGCTCTCGATGGCCAGCACGATGAACATCAGGGTGAGGACGCTGAAGATGAGGGCCTGGATGGCGTTGAGCATGAGCTCGAGGCCGATGAGCAGCACCGGGATGAAGCCGATCGTGAGCGTCGTGATGACGCCGAGCGCGACCTCGCCGCCGTAGATGTTGCCGAAGAGGCGCATCGAGAGCGTGACCGGCTTGACGAACTCGAGCATGAGCTCGACCAGGCCGACGAACAGGGCGATGATCCCCGCCCCGATCCCGTTGCGGAACTCGTAGAGCGGGAAGAACTTGCCGAGGTAGCCGCGCACGCCGAGGTGACGGAAGCCTTCGATGTGGAAGATCAGGAAGCTGACGAGGGCCATTCCGAGGGTGATGTTCACGTCGCTCGACGGCGCTCTCAGGAGCGGGACCTTGCCGACGGGCGGAACCAGGCCGATCCAGTTGTTGAACAGGATCAGGAGGAACGCCGCGGCGAAGATCGGGATGTACGGCCGGGCGGCCGGCCCCGCGATGCCGACGCCGAAGTCGCTCAGGAACTCGTAGACCGCTTCCACGATGTTCTGGCCCCGGCGCGGAACCAGGGCCGGCTTGCGCACCAGCAGGTATGCCCCGACGAGGACGATCGCCATGACGATCCACATCGTCAGGATCGTGTTGCTGATGCTCGGCTCGAAGTACACGCCGACCGGCGGGGGCGCGGGCGCATGCGAATCGAAGTTGATCACCGAGTGCGGCGCCGGGAACTCGAGGCTGTTCTCGATGAAGCAGGCCGGGAAGGGGCAGGCCTCGCCGGTCTCGCCGTGCTTCGGCGACTGCGGGAACGCAACGAACGCGAGGACGTCGACCACGATGAGGGCGAGGATGAAGACGACCCAGCGCGGCGACACGCGCCGGCCTTTCGGCGCCGGGGCGGACGCGGCCGGATTCTCAGGGGCTTCCGCGACCGCGTCGGTCGCGTCCTGCTCGCTCGACAATCCTTCCTCCACCTGACTCGAGCGCGGCTCCCCGCCGCGCTCGCTCCCGTTGGTCAACTCGCCGCCCGGGCGGCTATTTGATCGTCTTGAGGAACCTGTTGACCAGCCGGATGGTCATCACCGTCCCGGACCCCGCTCCGGCAAGGAACCCGAGGATCACGAACAGGGGCAGGGTTCCCAGCTGGCCATCCACCCAGCTGCCGATCAGCACGCCGCCCAGGGTCGTGAACAGCAATGACAGCCCGATTTCGGAGAACAGGGCGGCGTATGCCAGGCCACGGCCGGGCTCGATCATGGGCGTCCTGACAAAGCGCGCGGAGTATAGCAGAGGGTCTCCGGCGGTCGCCATGATCGGGGGCCTGCGGGGCCGGACATCTCGGGCGAATGGCGCGGTCAGGGCCGCGGCGATGGCGATCCGCTCGGGACGGCTTGGGTCGCGATCGGCCGGGTCCCCTCGGGCTGGCCGGTCGCGCCGAGGACGCCGCCGCCGGGCGCGCTCGGGCCGAAGATCGAGGCTGCGCCGACCAGGCCGATCAGCCCGATCACGAGCAGCGTTGCGACACGGGCGATGTAGCGTGCCTGGATCGTCGATCGGACCGAGGGGCCGGGCTGGGGAGCGAGCGCCGGCCTCGCTGCCGACACGGGCCCACGGCTCGACCACTCGGCGCGTGGCCGTGCGATTCGCGACGACCAGGCCTGCGACGGCACGACCTGCGACGACCCGGAGGGGGACGGTCGCGACGGCGCGGGCCGCGCGACGGACATCCTGGGAGCCGGGCGTGCCGCGGTCGGCAGTGGCAGCCTCGCCGCCGAGCGGGCCGTCGGGACGGGGCGGGGCAGTGGAACGGCGCGGCGCGCCCCGATCGCTGTCAGTCGCTCGGTCGTGGCGGCGAAGGGTTCGGGTGCGCGCCCTCGCCCGCGACGCCGGCGCGCGGTCAGGACCGGCCAGTGACCGCGCTCGGCCCGAAGCTCAGGCCCGGCCGTCGGCGGCGGCGGCGCGACGGTGGCTCGAGGCGTGTCGCCCCCGTGCCCGGACCGGAGCCGACGGATGGCCCACATCCCGACCGATCGGTCGATGACGGCCGGAAGGCGGGTCCGACCCCCCACCACCCTGGATGAGAACCGGGCGACGATCGCGAGGAGCCCGAGCACGACGAACGCTCCGGCGAGGAGTTCCACGGTTCGGAGCGTCCCTCCGTCAGCTGATCCCCCGACGAGCGCGTCGGATCGTACCAGCCCCTCGGGATGTCAGATCCGGATCTGGCGGCTCGCGAACACCCCGACGTTGCCGGCCCGGTCGGTGCCTCGGACGCGGAACGTGTACGTGTGGCCCTTCGGCAGGGCGAAGGCGGCGGCGCGGGTGCCGACCGTCGAGAGAGCGACCGTGACCCACGCTCCTGAACCGGTCCGGCGCTGGAGGAGCTGACCCGCCAGGCCCGTCTCGGGATCGGAGAGCGACCACTTGACGTAGATCCGGAGCCCGCGGGGGCGGCCGGGGATCGTGCTCTTCTGGACGGTGATGATCGAGGCCCGCGGTCCCGCCTTGTCCTGCTTGACCGTCACCTGGGTCGTCGCGGTGTCGAATCCGCCGTGGCCGTCGCTGATCGTGTACGTGAACAGGTCGATCCCGGTCGAGCTGCCCTTCGCGGCGTAGGTCAACCCGGTGCCGCCGCCGGTGATCGCGACCGTGCCGTGGCCGCCCTGGGTGACGGACGTGAACTTCAGCGTCTCCGGGGCGTCGGGCAGCCAGGTGTCGTTGGCGAGGACGGGGAGCGGCCGCGGGGCCGCCTTGAGGTAGATGTTGTACGGGGTCGGGACGCCGTCATTGACCGCGTTGGGCGGATCATTGGACGGGGTGATCGTGACCGTGACCGACGCCACCGAGGACGCGCCATGGTCGTCGCTCACCCGGTAGGTGAACGTGTCGCTGCCGTAGGCCTGGGCATTCGGCTTGTAGGTGACGCTCCCGCCGCCGGCCACGATCGCCACGACGCCCTTCGTACCGTTCGTCTTCGTCGTGACGGTGAGCGGGTCGTTGTTGCCGTCGCTGTCGTTGGCCAGGACGTCGATGTTCGTCGGACCGGCGTCCTCGGGGACCGTGGCGGTGTCCGCGATCGCGGACGGGGCGCTGTTGCCGGGCGTGATCACGATGTTGAAGCTGACCGGGTTGCTCGTGTCGTCCGCGGTGTCGGGCACGCCGTCGTAGTGCTCGAGGCCGCCGTCGTCCTTGGCGACGAACGTGACCGTCGCGGTGCCGGCCTGGCCGGCCGCTGCCGTGAAGGAGAGCGAGCCGTCGGCCGCCAGCGTGGGCGACACTGAGAAGAGGCCCGCGTTGCCGTGGAGGTCGAGCGCGGTCCGCTCGAAGTCGACGTCCTGGCTCGACTCGTTCGGGCCGGGCGAGATCGAGCTCGCCCATGCCCCGTCGAACGGGACGCCGGGCTCAGCCCCGACGGACGCCGGGCCCGGGGTGAACGTCGGCGCGTCATTGACGGGCGCGATCCAGAAGCGGTAGGTCGCGGTGTTCGACGCCGCACCGTCGTTATCGATCACGTGGTAGGTGAACGAGTCCGACGTCCACGTGCCGGCCGGCGTGAAGTAGTTCGCGGCCGGGGTGTAGCCGAAGCTGTCGGGCTGGCTAGACAGCCAGGCGAGGGCCCCGTGCTGGGGTCCGGCATCGACCTGCCACGAGGCGATCGTCCCGTCTCCGTCGGAGTCGTTCACCGTCGGGGCGCACGACCCGGTGAGGACGATCTGGTCGTCGTCCTCGATGATGCGGTAGGCGCCACCGAAGGCGTTCGAAGTGCAGCCCGGGATCGCCGGGTCGTTGACCGCGACGGGCGCGTCATTGGCAGTGACGCTGATCGTGAACGTGACGGGGTTGCTCGTGTCGTCGGCCGTCGCGCCGCCCGCGTTGCCGCCGTAGTCCTCGAGGCCGCCGTCGTCCTTGGCGACGAACGTCACGCTGGCCGAGCCGCTCTGGCCGGGCGCCGGCGTGAAGGTCAGCCGGCCGGTTGCGCTGATCGCCGGCGCGACGCTGAACAGGCCGGGGTTGCTGACGGGTGCGTCGAGCTCGAAGTGGACTGCCTGGCTTGCCTCGTTGGCCGGACCCGGCGAGATCGCCGACGCCCAGGGCTGGCTGTACGCCGTGCCCTCCCGTCCCGTGACCGTCGACGCGCCCGGTGTGAAGCTCGGGGCGTCGTTGACCGGGGCGATCCAGAAGCGCACGGTCGCCAGACCGGACGTGGCGCCGTCGTTGTCGACCGCCCGGTAGGTGAACGAGTCCGAGACCCAGGAGCCGCCCGGCTCGTCGCCGCGCTTCGTGAAGTAGTCCGCGTCGGGGACGTACGAGAAGTCCGAGGAGAAGCCGGGGATGGTGCCAGGCAGCTCGTTGGCAACAGCGCCGTGGTCGGGCGGATCGACGAGCACCCAGTTCACGACCGTGCCGTCGCTGTCGGTGTCGTTCGCGATCAGCCGGCAGACGCCGCCGGCGACGAATTCATCCATGTCCTCGGGCATCGCGAAGGTCAGGCTGGCGGGGTCGTCGCAAGCCGCTGAAGGGTTGTCGACGGAGACCGGCGGGTCGTTGACCCGGATCGTGACCGTGGCCGTGTCCGTCGCGGTCTCCGCCGGCTCGTTGGGGTCGCTGACCGTGTAGCTGAACGTGTCGGGACCGTCGTAGCCCTGGGCCGGGTCGTAGGTCAGGCTGCGGCCGTCCGCGGCGACCGCCACCGCTCCGTGGGCCGGCGCCGTCGCATCGGTGATGGTGGCGTCGGCGGCGACCGTATCGTTGGCGAGGACGTCGATCGCGGTCGCGGCGGCGTTCCGCTGGACGACGATCGGGCCGTCGTCGACCGCGTCGGGCGTTGCGGCGGCCACCGGACCGGCCGCGCCGAAGAGGCTCGCGACGAGTGTCGCCAGGGCAAGGAAGACGGGCGCGCGGCGGGTCACAGGATGAACACCACGGTCGAGTCGGAGTCCGTCCGACCCCGCGAGTCGGAGACGGTCAGGGTGACCGTGAATGAGCCCGATGCCTCATACGTGTGCGACGCCGACGAGCTGGTGCTGGCACCGGTCGGGGGCGTCCCGTCCCCGAAGGAGAACTCATAGAGGATCGCCCGGTCGGAGTTCGCGCCGGAGCACGTGACGAAGCCGACGATCGCGAGCGAGCATTGGACCGATGCGATCGGCGGGGGCGGCGTCGGGGCCGGAGTGGGGGTCGGCTTTGGCGTGGGCTTCGGGGTCGGCTTTGGCGTGGGCTTCGGCGTCGGAGCGGGCGTCGGAGTCGGCGTCGCGAACGGAGTCGGGTCTGGGGTCGGCCGGGCGGTCGGCCGCGGGGTCGGGCGGGCGGTGGGCCGGGGCGTCGCTTCGGGGGTCGCCACCGGCGCCGCGGACGGTGCGACCGACGGCTCGGTGGATGGCTCGGTGGAAGGCTCCGGCTCGAGGTCGGACGGGGTCGCGGACGGGTCCGCCCCCGGGACGACGGCGACGAGAGAGGCCGGGATCCGCGGCCGGCTCGTTGCCTCGAGGACGTTGCCCTGGCCGCGCGGCATCAGCATCGAGCCGACGGCGACGATCGCGATCACGAGGACCAACGCCGTCCCGGCCATCACCGCCAGACCCGGTACCCAGGCCAGCGGCCCATGCCGCCGTGCCCGCTGGCGCGGGACGTCCGGGACGTAGGCCGCCGAGATCGCACGCAGGGTCGCAACCGTCCGCGCCTGGGTCGGCCCGCGCGAGACGACATAGCGAGCGGGCGCTCCGGATGGGTGGCGGTGGAGATCCGTCGTGCTGGCCGCCGAGAGTGAGCCGAGCGGCGTTCGATCCGACTCGGACGATTCCGGGTCGAATGCGGCGTCCTCTAAGGCCGCGCCGTCGGACGGTCGTCGGCCGAGACCGAGCCCCGTGATCCGGCGCAGCGCCCACATGCCCACCGAGCCGTCGACGATCCTCGGCAGCCGGAATTCACCGCCCGAATCGCGCGCGCTGAAGCGGTTGAGGATGGCGAGGAAGCCGAGGACGACGACCGCCCCGACGAGGAGTTCCACGAGTGATCGACACCCCCGAGCCCGCGGTCGCCGTGGTCGGCGACCGACCGTTCGATCCTAGCATCGGCCCGGTCGACTGCCGATTACACCGATCTCCACCGGACTCCACCGGACCGAACCACGGGCCGCCCGAGGGTCCTGCCCCGAAGGGACTACGGGGCGTCGGCGCACCGGATCGTCCTCCTGCCGACGGGCGGCCAACCCCTCGCGGGTGGCCGACGTCAGTCGACGCCGGCCACGTCGTCCGGCGTGTACCCGCCCCGGGCCAGGATGAACAGGACGAACCCGCTCGCGATGAACACGCCCAGGAAGGCATAGATCTGGGCGTCCGTCACGAAGACCGCGATCAGCGCGAGAGCGACGCAGATCCCGTAGATGAGCAGGACCGTCTGGCGATGGGACAGGCCGACGTCCAGCAGGCGATGGTGGAGATGACCGCGATCCGGCGAGAACGGCGAGCGCCGCTGGAGGAGGCGCCGGACGATGATCCAGAACGCGTCGATGATCGGCACGGCGAGGACCAGCATCGCGACCGCCACCTTCGCCGTCCCGAGGATCGACAGCAGCGCCAGGGTATAGCCGAGGAACATCACCCCGCTCGTCCCGGCAAAGATCGTCGCGGGGTGGAAGTTCCAGCGCAGGAACCCGAGCAGGGCACCCGCCAGCACGAAGCAGAGCACCGCGATGAGCGACTGGTCGATCTGCGGCGTGAGGCTGATGACGCCGAGGGTCACCGCGGCGATCAGGCCGATCCCGGACGACAGTCCGTCGAGCCCGTCGATGAAGTTGATGCTGTTGATCATCCCGGCGATCCACACGATGCTGAAGCCGAGCGGGATCGGGCCGGGAAGGCGGAGCAGGCCGTTCCCGACCGGGTTCGCGATGAAGTCGACGGTGTAGCCCAGGGCGATCGCGAACAGGGCGAGCCCGAGCTGGCCCCCGAACTGCCAGCGCGCGCGCAGGTCGAGCGCGTCGTCGATCACCCCGAACGCCGTCGCAAGCACGCCGCCGAGCAGCAGGCCGACGAGCTCGTTGAGCTGGACCGACGACGGGATGGCCACGAACTTGACGACGCCATTCAGGGCGAGCATCGCGAGGGTCACGCCGACGAACGCGATCGCGATCGCAACGCCGCCGCCGCGCGGGACCGGCCGCTCGTTGACGCGGCGCTCGTCCGGCAGGTCGATGGCGTCGTAGCGGATCGCCACCCGTCGAACGAGCGGCGTGAGGAGGAACGAGACGGCGGCCGCTGCGGCGAGGGCGACGAACAGGAACGGGATGGTGTCGCTGGCGCTGGCGGTGAACTTCACGCCAGGCGCGACCCGCACGTCGTCCGCCGTCCGGCCGTCGGCCCGCGGCTCATGGGCGAAGGCTCACGGGTGGCGGGTCATCGGCGGAGGCCGGGCACCGGGAAGCGGCCGCTGACCGCGGCCACTCGGTCCGCGAGAACCGCCTGCGCCGACGCGTCGTCGCGCTGCTCGATGGCGTCGGCGATGAGCGTCGCGATCTCGCGCATCTCGTCTGCGCCCATCCCGCGCGAGGTGACGGCCGGCGTCCCGACCCGGATCCCCGACGAGGTGTTCGGCGGCTGCTGGTCGAATGGGATCTGGTTCTTGTTGACCGTGATCCCGATCTCGTCGAGGAGGTGCTCGGCGTCCTTGCCGGACACGCCCCGCGACATGACGTCGACCAGCATCAGGTGGTTGTCGGTCCCGCCGGACACGACCCGGAAGCCGCGGTCCGCGAGGACGTCCGCGATCGTCGCGGCGTTGTCGATCGTCCGCTCCTGGTCGCGCCGGAACTCGGCGCCGAGCGCCAGCTGGAAGGCGACGGCCTTGCCGGCGATGACGTGCATCAGCGGTCCGCCCTGGACGCCCGGGAAGACCGTCCGATCGATCGTGGCGGCGAGGGCGCCGGACGCGGTTGGCGCGCCCTTGACGTTCGGGAAGTCGGCCGCGTTCACCTCGGGCGGCAGCTCGTGGCGGCTGAAGATCAAGCCGCCACGCGGTCCCCGGAGCGTCTTGTGGGTCGTCGTCGTGACGATGTCGGCATGGGGGAACGGCGACGGGTGGACGCCACCCGCGACGAGGCCCGGCGATGTGGGCCATGTCGACGAACAGCAGGGCGCCGACGCCATGGGCGATCGCCGCCAGGCGCTCGAAGTCGAAGATCCGGGGGTAGGCGGACGCGCCGGCGACGATCACCTTGGGGCGGACCTCACCGGCCTGGGCCTCGAGCGCGTCGTAGTCGATCCGCTCGGTGTCCTCCCGGACGCCGTACGCGTGAACCTCGTACAGCCGGCCCGAGAAGTTGAGCTTCATCCCGTGCGTCAGGTGACCGCCCTGGTCGAGCTTCATCCCGAGGATCCGGTCGCCCGGTTCGATCACGCTGAAGTAGGCGGCCATGTTGGCCTGGGCACCGGAATGCGGCTGGACGTTGACGTGCTCGGCGCCGGGGAACAGCTTCAGGGCCCGTTCCCGGGCGAGGTTCTCGGCGATGTCGACGAACTCGCAGCCGCCGTAGTAGCGCTTCCCCGGCAGCCCCTCGGCGTACTTGTTCGTCAGCCAGCTGCCCTGGGCCTCCATCACGGCGGCCGAGGTGTAGTTCTCCGACGCGATCAGTTCGATCTTGTCGTGCTGGCGGTGGCGCTCGCTCTCCATCGCGCCCCAGAGCTCGGGATCGACGTCGGCGATGGTGGCGCCCGGACGGACCTGCTCCGTGATCGCCATGGTCGCGCCTCCTCGTCGGGCCTCGAGGGCCTCAGTCGCCTGATCGCCGGGTCTCCGGATCGCCGGTGTCGCACCGCGCCGGGCGCGGTCGGACGGGATCGCGCGCCGGGGTCGTTCGCGGCTATCTTCCCACGCCGGGCGGACCCGGCGCGGCAGTCACGACCGAATCGAGCTCGATCGGCCCGCCTGGCTTCAGACCGGGAGCTCGACGGGCCGGCCCAGGACCGCCTCGATGTCGACGACCGCGATCGCCCCGATGCGCAGGATCCGGGGCGGCTCGACCGTGCAGTCGACGACGGTCGAGGCTGGTCCGCCATGGGCCAGGCCGCCATCCAGGACGAGCGCGACCGCCTCGCCGAGCTGGGCGACGATCCCAGCCGCGTCACGCGCCTCCGGCACGCCGGAGACGTTCGCGGACGTCGTCGGCAGGGGGCCGACCGCGGCGGCGAGCGCCCGCGGGGCGTCGTGATCCGGCACCCGCAGGCCGATCGTCGCGGTGCCGGCGGTGAGCGCGGCCGGCAGCGGGACGTCGGGTCGCTGCTCGACGATGACGGTGAGACCGCCCGGCCAGAACGCGTCTGCGAGCGCCGCGGCGGCCGGCGGCCACTGCCCGATCTCGGGTGCCTGGGCGGCGTCGGCGAGGAGCAGCATGATTCCCTTGTCCGGCGGCCGCTGCTTTGCGGCGAAGAGAGCCTCGACCCCGCCGGCCGTCGCGAGCCCAACCGCGATCCCGTAGACCGTGTCCGTCGGGACGGCGACGATCCCGCCCGCTCGGAGGACCTCCGCGGCCGCGGCTCGGCCCGCAGCGTCGTCGGCCACGATCCGGGCCGTCATGCCGCGCTGTCGACGCCGGATGGCCCGCGGTCGAGCGTCGCGCGGTGGTCCGCCGCCAGCCGATCCGCGTTCCGTGCCGCGATCGCCGGGGAGGCGAGGACGAGCTGCTCGATGAGCTGAGCCGTGCCTTCATCGGCGAGCGGCGGTGCGACATAGCGAGCGGCCGCGCGGACCGCTGCCGGCGCGCCCGGCATCGCCGCGCCGTGTCCGACGCCCGCGATCATCTCGAGGTCGTTGAACTGGTCGCCGACCGCGAGGACGCGACCCAGCGGGACGCGCGCCCGGCGGGCGAGGTGCCGGACGCCGACGAGCTTCGACACGCCGGGCGCGAGGAACTCGAGGAAGCGGGGGTGGCTGATCGTGACGGCGGCACGGCCGGCGAACCGGCGCCGGCCCGCTGCGAGGATCGACTCGGGGATCGGGTCGCTGGCGGCGGCCACCGAGATGACCTTGGAGATCGGGAACCGCAGCCAGGCACTGAGGTCGTCGACCATCTCGGCGCGGGCGCCGAGCAACGAGGAGTAGTCCTCCGAACGGGGGTCGTCGCGCTGGATGACGAACCGCTCGAGATGATTGACGTGCGGCTCGAGCCCGACGCTCTTCGCCCAGGCGATGACCTCACGGGCGGCGTCGGCCGCGAGCGGCCGATGGGCGAGGATCCGGCCGAGGTGCGGGTCCCGCTCCGGCGGCGGCATCGCCCGGACGAGAGCGCCCTGGTACGCCACGAGCGGATCGACGAGGCCGAGCGTTCGGGCGTACGGGCAGCGCGCTCGTCGTCATCCGGCCGGTCACGATCGAGACCGCGACGCCGCGCCCGCGGGCGGCCGCGATCGCCGCCACCGTCCGCGGGCCGAGGACCAGATCCTCCCCGATCAGCGTGCCGTCGAGATCGAGCGCGATCAGCCCGATCGGGAAGGCCGGCGTCGGCCGGCGGATCTCGGCCTCGGGGTCGTCCACGTCAGGCACGCTCCACGCGGAGGATCCGCGGCAGCCCCGCCAGGTCTGGCTCGACTGAGGCGCGCCAGCCCGGAAGCACGGCCGCGACCGCACCCGGCCCGCTCTCTCCCTGGTCGGCTCCGATCTCGAGCAGGGCGACGCCGTCGTCGGTCAGCGCATCCGGCAGCCGCTCGAGCAGCGCCCGGATGACGTCGAGACCGTCGGCGCCGCCGTCGAGGGCCAGCCTGGGCTCGAACGACGCGGCGATCGGCAGGCCGGCGATTGCGTCTGTCCGGACGTACGGCAGGTTGGCGAGGAGGATGTCGAACGGAGAGCCGCCGTCGGGCAGGACCGGCGGCAGGAGGTCGGCGTCGATGAAGCGCATGCCGTCGGCGGCGGCGTGGCCGACAGCGTTCTCGCGGGCGAGGTCGAGGGCCTCCGGCGAGACGTCCGTCGCCGCGATCGTCACGTGCCGGCCCATCGTCACTCGGCGCTTCCGGAGGGCGACCGCCAGGGCCACCGCGATCGCGCCGCTGCCGGTCCCGATGTCGGCGACCCGGATCGGATCGCCGCCCGCACCGGCCTCACCGGGACGCAACGCAAGCCGGGCCATCACCTCGGCGATCGCCGCGTCGACCAGCGCTTCCGTCTCCGGTCGCGGGATCAGCGCGCGCGGATCAACCACGAAGGCGAGCCCGTGGAACTCCTTGATGCCGCGGATGTACGCGACCGGCTCGCCGGCCGCGCGCCGCGCCACGGCCGCCTCGAACCGGGCCTGGGCATCGGCTCCGACGGGCGCGTCGCGGTGGGCGACGATCGCCGTCCGGTCCGCGCCGACCGCGAACCCCAGCAGGAGCTCCGCGTCGAGTCGGGCCGTCTCGGATCCTGCGGCGCGGAGGCGCGTCGTCGCGTCCGCGATGCAGTCGCCGATCGTCGCCATCCCCGTCCCCTCGGTCGCCGTGCCGCGGATCAGAGCCGGATCGTGACGGACAGGTCGCCGACCTTCCGGAGGACCTCCGCGCTCGTCGTCCCGCGCCAGCGGTGGAACAGCAGATCGACCGACGCGTCACCGACCCGCAGGTTCGTGAGCGTGATCTTGCCGATCCAGTCGGGCAGGTTCGGGTGGTGCAGCTCGAGCTCGTTCGACGGTGCGTGGGCCCGCAGCCCGAGCATCGTCTCGACGAACAGGAACGACGCCCCGGCGGCCCATGCCTGCGGTGAGCACGCCACCGGATAGGGCACTGGCTGGGCCGACTCGTCGCGGTCGAAGCCGCAGAAGAGCTCCGGCAGGCGGTACTCGTCGAACTGCTGGGCCGCCTGGAACACCCGCCCGACGAGCCGGTTCGACTCGTCGTTGAAGCCGTAGCGCTTGAGGCCGGCGGCGATCAGCGACGTGTCGTGCGGCCAGACCGAGCCCGTGTGATAGCCGATCGGGTTGTAGCCCGGCTGCCCCTCGGCATAGGTCCGGATCCCCCAGCCCGAGAACATCGCCGGGCCCATCAGGCGATCGGCGACGTCGCGAGCCCGTGCCGGAGACGCGATGCCGGACCAGAGGCACTGCCCGGCGTTCGAGCCGATCGCGTCGAGATGGCGCTTGTTGCCGTCGAGGGCCATCGCGTAGTAGCGCTGGTCCTCGACCCAGAACCGCTCCTCGAACCGCTGGCGGAGCGCCTCGGCCTCGTTGAGGAGCCGCTGGGCCAGGTCGAGCTCGCCGCGGACCGTCGCGAGGCCGGCCATCCGGCGCTTGGCGTCGAAGACGTAGCCCTGGACCTCGGCCAGGGCGACCGGCATCGTCGGCCCGCCGCCACTCCGGTCGCGGATCGCGTCGCCGGAATCCTTCCAGCCCTGGTTGAGCAGCCCGCGGGCCGAGCGCCGCTCGTACTCGACGAGACCGTCGCCGTCCTTGTCGCCGTAGCGATCGATCCAGTCGAGGGCGGCGAGGGCGTTCGGCCAGTAGTGGTCGAGGAACGCCCGGTCGCCGGTCCAATCGAACGTCGCCCCGAACACGATCAGCCAGAGCGGCGTCGAATCCACCGAGCCGTAGTACGGCGTATGGGGCACCTCGCCGGCCCCGGCCATCTCGCCGATCCGGAGCTCGTGGAGGATCTTGCCGGGCTCGGCGTCGCGCCAGTCGTCGACCTCGGTCGCCTGGTAGGCGGCGAGGACGGCGAGGGTCTCCATCGCGATCTGGGGCCGGAAGGCGAGCGCCTGGAGCGACGCGATCAGGGCGTCGCGCCCGAACAGCGTCGCGAACCACGGGACGCCGGCGGAGACGTAGCGCTGGTCCCGCGCCGGGCCGTCGTTGATCAGCAGGCGGAGGTCGGCCAGCGACCGGGCCAGGGTCAGGTTGAACAGCTCGTGATCCGTCTGGATCGCCGTCGTGCCGCGACTCCAGGCGTGGTAGGCGGACGTGCCGTCGTCGGCGCTGACCCGCGGCGGCTCAGGGAACAGCGTCGCGGGGCCCATCGGACCGCCGGCTTCGGCCTCGGTCGCGACGAGGGCTCGCTCGCTGGCCTGGGCCCGCTCGTCGTCGGACACCCGGCCCTCGGCCACGCGCACGGTCGTCGACCAGACGGTCCAGCTGATGTCCCGTCGGTCACCGGGCGACAGCCGGATGTCCCAGCTGAACCGGATCGAGCCGCCCTGGAGGACCGCGTCGTCGGATCGCCGGTTGATCGGGCCGAATGCCTCGGCGGCGTCGGAGAACGCGACGTGGGTCGAGCGGCGCATCCCGTCGAGCCCGTCGTAACGGAACGTGGCCCGGGTCGAGGTCAGCGCGATCGGCAGGAGGGTTCCGCGCTCCGGGCGGGGGTAGCCGCGGACCTCGAAGATGTCGGCGGCGTCGTTGCCCAGCTCGAGCTCGACGGTGAACGCGAGGTCGTGACCGGCGTGGTTGACGATCCGGACCCGCTCCTCCATCCCGTCGTTGCCGATCAAGCGGTCGCGCGAGATCCCGATCGTCCGGCCGGCGACGTCCGAGGTCGGGATGGACCTTGGCGTCCGGGTTGCGGTCGGCGCTCGGGTTGGTGAGCTGGATCGAGCCCCGGAAGTTGCTGCCCATCGAGCCCTGGAGCATGACCGGCCGCTCGCCGCCGACGCGCAGGGCGCAGCACGACAGCATTCGCGTGTCGAGGTGGTAGAGGCCGAGACCGCGCGAGTCCGGATGGATGTCCCCGAACGGATCGGTCAGCAGGTACAGGTTGCCGTGCTTCAGCACCTGGACGCTGCCGAGGTCGGTGGCCTGCTGGATCGGGACGAGCCGGGGCTCGACGTACTGGACGCCGCCGTCCTCGCCCGACGGGCGCGGCCGGCGCCGCCGCCGTGGCGGCACCGTGGGCCGGGGCAGCACCCTGGGCCGGAGCCGCGCCCGGGACCGGCGCCGCTGGGGCAGCCTCGACGATCGGGGACGCGTCAGGTCGCTGCGACATCGTCACCTCCGGTGATCGAGGCGAGCCGGTCGGCCTGGTCGGCCATCACCAGCGCGTCGATCAGTCGATCGATCTCCCCGTCCATGACCCGCGGCAGGGCCGACAGGTCGAGCCCGATCCGGTGGTCGGTCAGGCGATCCTGGGGGAAGTTGTAGGTCCGGATCTTGTCGGACCGGTCGCCGCCGCCGACCATCGACTTGCGGGCGGCGGAGTCGGCGGCCCGCTGCTCCGCCTGCTGGCGGTCGTACAGCCGGGAGCGAAGCACGGACATCGCCTTGGCCTTGTTCTTGTGCTGGCTCTTCTCGTCCTGGATCTCGACGACGAGGCCCGTCGGCAGGTGGGTGATCCGGACGGCCGAGTCCGTCGTGTTGACCGACTGGCCGCCGGGGCCCGACGAGCGCTTGACGTCGATCCGGAGGTCCTTCTCCTCGTCGATCTCGATCTCGACCTCGTCGACCTCGGGCAGGACGACCACGGTCGCGGTCGAGGTGTGGATCCGTCCCGACGACTCGGTCGCGGGGATCCGCTGGACGCGATGGACGCCGCCCTCGAACTTGAGCCGGCTCCAGGCGCCGTTGCCGTGGACCTGGACGATCGCCTCCTTGATCCCGCCGATGCCGGTCTCGTTCAGGCTCAGGAGCTCCGGCGTGAAGCGGTGGCGCTCGGCGTAGCGGACGTACATCCGGTACAGCTCGGATGCGAAGAGCGCAGCCTCGTCGCCGCCGGCTCCAGCCCGGATCTCGAGGATCACGTCGCGGTCGTCGTTGGGGTCGCGCGGCAGCAGGAGGACCTTCATCTCCTCGAGCAGGCGTGTCTCGTCGGCCGTCAAGCGGTCGATCTCGTCGGCGACCATCGCCTTCATCTCGGGATCCGTGTCGGCGCCGTCGCGCATCTCGCGGGCGCCGGCGAGCTCGCTGCGAGTGGCCTCGAGCGACTGGAACGCCTGGACGACTGGCTCCAGGCGCGAGAGCTCCCGCCCGAGGTTCCGGAGCTGATCTGGATCGCGCGACACCTCAGGGGTCGCGAGCTTGGCCTGCACGTCGTCGTACTGGCTGACGACCTCCCGGAGCCGGGCGTCGAGCCCGGTTCGATCCGCGTCGCCGCTCATGCTCCCGGGAGCGGCGGATCGATCGAGACGGGCGCCGCCACATCGGTCGCGAGCCCGGCCGCGGGCTTGGCGCCGAGCTCCATCGGCTCGCGAGACACCGTGCTCGAGCCCTCCGGCTGTGGCTCGCCGTCGGCCGTGAGCGCCTCCTCCATCGAAACGATGGCGACCTCGATCATGTCGTCCGTGGGCTGCTTGGTGGTGATCATCTGGACGAGGATCCCGGGGTACATGATCGTCCGGACGATCGCGTTGCCGCGGTGCTTCGCGCCCCACTTGAGGATCTCGTAGCCGACCGCGGCGATCACCGGGATCAGGAGGATCCGGCTGCCGACCATCACGAGCGGCTCCTGGCGACCGACGAGGCTGAACGCGACGATCGACAACGCGATGACGACGACGAGGAACTCCGTCCCGCAGCGCGGATGGGCGGTCGGGTACTTGCGGACGGAGTCGATGACGAGCGGGTCGCCGGCCTCGAGGGCGTGGATCGTCATGTGCTCGGCGCCGTGGTACTGGAACACGCGCCGGACGTCCTGGGCCTGGGAGATCAGAAGCAGGTAGCCGATGAAGATCGCGACCCGGATCAGCCCCTCGACCAGGTGCTGCACAACGCCGTTGTCGATGTTGGCGGTGGTGGCGCTCGCGATCAGGAGCGGCAGCAGAAAGAAGATCCCGATGCCGGCGAGCAACGTGAGGCCGAGCATCAGCGCGATCGAGCCCTTGCCGAGCTCGACGCCCTCGTCGCCCTCCTCGCCGCTGCCGGCGGCCGCGACGGTCGCGCTCCGGACGAGCCAGCGCGTGCCGACGAACAGCGTCTCGTACAGGACGATCAGGCCGCGCAGGAACGGCAGCCGGGCCCAGCGCGAGCCGTGGAAACCCGAATCGAGACGTTCCGTGGCGTAGACGATGCGGCCGTCCGGGTGGCGGAGGGCGACGGCGATCGCATCGCGGCCGCGCATCAGGACGCCCTTCGATCAGGGCCTGGCCGCCGTACGAGTATCGAGGCATGCGGGGAAGTCTACCGGGTGGCGACGTTGACGCCGCTCAGCGCCGTCGTCCGCGGCCCGGGTTGTTTGCGTGGCGCGAGATGTGGCGACGCTGCCTGCGGCGTCCGGCCGCCAGTTGGGCGCGTGGGACGGGATCAGTCAGCAACCGCTCTCGCACGGCGATACGATTCCCGCAGTCCGCGAGAGGGTCCGTCGTGCGCTCTCGTGGCACGCAACTCGGCTCTCAGGCGATCGGCTACGGGCGCGTGCGCGGCGCCTTCCGCCGCCTCGATCCGGCGCCGCGCCGCTGCCACGTAGGCCTCCTCCAGCTCGATCCCGACGAATCGCCGCCCCAGCTCCACCGCGGCGACGCCCGTCGACCCCACGCCCATGAACGGGTCGAGCACGAGATCGCCCGGGTTCGAGCCCCACTCGACCAGCTGGCGCAGCACCCGGAGCGGCTTCTGGGTCGGGTGGACGGGATCCTTCGTCCGCTCCTTGCCGGCGCAGATCGGGCCCTCGATGAAGTTGTGCATGTCGCGCTGCCGCCCGAAGTTCCAGGTGTGACCCTTGTCCCAGCAGGCGACGATCAGCTCGCATGAGTTCAGGAATCCCGGCCCGGCGCAGCTTCGGCGGCGGATTCGTCTTGTGCCAGACGACGAACTGGAACGTGTCGAAGACCGGGTCGAACACCTCGTGCCAGCGGCCGAGCAGGTTGTACGAGGTGAACGCGAACAGCGTGCCGGTCGGCTTGAGGACCCGCCGGAACTCGGCCAGCCAGGCGGCCGGCTCGAAGGTCGTCTGGTCCCACGCCGCGACGTCGTTGTTGAACGACTTGCGCCAGCTCATGTCGATGTTGCCGGTCGAGTAGCCGCCGAGGTTGTATGGCGGGTCGGTGCAGATCAGGTCGACGCTGTGCGTCCGGGACGCGGGCGAGCAGCTCGCGGCTGTCGCCGTGCCAGAGCTCCGCCTCCGGCGGTGCGTCGACGGGATCGATCACGGGTCGAATCGTAGCCGCGCGTCCGCCGCGTCGTCCGCCGCGCGGTGCCCGGGATGTAGCCCCGTCGGCGAGGACCACAATCTCGAGCGTCGATCGGTCCGTCGGGCGATTCGATCAGATGACAGCCACAGCCACCGCGATGACGCGGCGACTCGTGATCCGTTCGCGTTCGCGCTCAAACGCCGCCGTGGCTGTCATCTGGCGCGGATCGGCGCCCGACCTCACTGCCAACCGTGCGTCACGACACCCACGGCGTCATTGGCAACAGACAGCGTGCTTCGGAGGCTTCGATCGGAACCGCGAATCCCACGCCGCCCGCCGCGACGCCGCCGGCCGGCGTCCGCCGCGAACCCAGGAGGCGACGTCGGCCGGGTCGCGCAGGATCGCCGTCGCCACCCGGGTCATCGCCACCTGCCGCTCCTCGATCAGGGCGACGAAGGCATCGGCGTCACCGCGCCGGGCCTGCTCCACGAGCCGCTCGGACACTCCGCCTCCCTGCCGATCGCCGCCACTCACCCCATCAGAGTACGGAGCGTGCCGCGTGGTTCATTCGACGCCCGCCAGGGCGGCGAATTCTCGCGGGGTGTGCACGGGCGACGAGTTCGACGTGCGGCTGGTCGGAACTCGAACGTTGTGAACGCGGGACGAGAACTTCGTGCAGATTTGCGAGGGTTCGCGCGCGCGAACGCCCTCCAGGTGGGTTCGATCGGTCCTACGTGCACGCCGGGCGAGAAGTCGGGCGGAACCGGCGGGCCCGTAGCCGGTCCGGGAATCGAGAACGGCGGGTCGTGGACCCGCCGTTCGGCGTTGTTGCGAAGGAAGATCGAGCCTTAGCCCGGGCGGAGCGCTCGAGGCGCTTCTGGAACCGCTCGACCTGGCCGGCCGTGTCGATGATCGTCTGCTTGCCCGTGAAGAACGGGTGGCAGTTCGAGCAGACGTCGACGCGGAGCTCGGGGCTGGTCGAGCCCACGACCCACTCGGTGCCGCACGACCCGCAGTGGATCTTGGCCTGGTAGTACTTGGGATGGATGTCGGGCTTCACGATGTGCTCTCCTCCGACGTCGTCCGTGCCGGGCGGTGGCCCAGCCGGTGATCGCCGGCTCATGCTGGTCGGGCGTCAGGCCTTCGCAGCCGCGGTCTGATTCTTGTCCGCCGCGGGGGCGGCTGCGGATCGGCGCTTGGCCGCGACGGGCGCGACCGGCGTCGGCGCCTCGACGGCCTCGACCCGGATCCGCTTCTTGGTCTTGGTGGCGTGCTCGAATTTGACCTTGCCGGTCAGCGTCGCGAACACGGTGTAGTCCCTGCCGAGCCCGGTGCCCGTTCCGGCGAGGAACGTCATGCCGCGCTGGCGAACGATGATCGAGCCGGCCGGGACGAGCTGGCCGTCGCCGACCTTCACGCCGAGGCGCTGGCCGACCGAGTCGCGCCCGTTCTTCGAGCTGGATCCGGCTTTCTTGTGGGCCATGGGGTCTACTCGTCCTTCTTCGTGGCGCGCTTTGCCTTCGGCTTCGCCTTCGCGGCCGGTTTGGCGTCGGCCGCGCCGCTCTGGGTCTTCGCCCGCGGCGTCTTCGCGTCGGCCTTGGCGGTCGAGGCCTTGGTGGTGCTCTTGGCAGCCGGCTTGGCGGCGGCCTTCGGCGCGGTCTTGGTGGTCTTCGCGTCGGCCTTGGCGCTCGACGCCTTGGCCGGAGCCGCGGCCTTCGCCAGCTTCGCGGCGAGCGCTGCGTCCTCGGCGGCCTGCTTGGCGGCGGCCTCCTCGAGACGTGTCCGCTCCGACTTCGCGTCGGCGTCGGCCTTGCGCTTGTCGGCGGCAGCGCTCCGGCTGCCCAGCTTGACGTCCGTGATCCGGAGGATCATCAGCTCCTGGCGATGACCCTTCTTCACCCGGCTCCGCGCCTTCGGGCGGTACTTGAAGGAGATCAGCTTCTCGCCACGGTCGCGTCGCACGACCTCGGCCTCGACGGCCGCGTCGGCGACGATCGGCGTTCCGATGGCCGAGGTGTCGCCGTCGGCGACGAGGAGGACCCGATCGAGGGTGATGTTGTCGCCGGGCTCCGCCTGGAGCAGCTCGACCTCGAGCTCGGTGCCGACCTCGACGCGGTACTGCTTCCCGCCGGTCTCGATGACTGCGTACATGGAACCCTTCGAACGGTGGCGTGGCGGTCGTGGTCCGACCGCGACAACGGACATGGAGAGACGCCGGGGACAAGCCCGAGCGCGGACGACGGAGTGTATGGCGAGAGCCGCCCGAGCGTCAATCGAGCACGAATGGTCAGCCCGGACGACCTCTGCGGTCATGCCGGTCATGGACCACCGCGTGACCCAGGCCCCGCGCGATCAGCCAGCGATTGACCGGGAGCGCGACGACGAACGCAACGGCCAGCGCGAATGCCAGGCTGGCCCAGAACAGGACATCGGTCAGGCCGGCGGCCATGGCGCCCGGCACCGCGAGGACAACCGCGTTGTCGACGATCTCCATCACCGCGATCGAGACCGTGTCCGCGGCGAGGGCGACCCGGGCGGCCTGGCGAAGCGACAGGCCGCCGGTCAGGAGCGGGCGGATCGTCAACCCGTAGCCGAAGACGAACGCGAGGACGACCGCGAGCAGGATCGACGCGAGGTCGTTCCAGCCGAGCGCCGTCGCAATGACCAGGCCGAGGACCTCGCCGATGCCGCAGCCGGTCAGGCAGTGGACCGTCGCCTGGAACGCGGTGCGGTTGAGGGACTCGGGGGTCGCGGCGTGGTCCATCAGGATTGGAGAATAGCGAGCGGCGTCTACGTCAGTTGACACTTACGTAAGTGGCGACTAACGTCAGATGGTGATCGATGCGGCTTTCCAGGCCCTCGCCGAGCCCCGCCGTCGGGCGATCCTCGGCCTCGTCCGCGAGCGCGAGCTGCCGGCGGGCGAGATCGCTCGGCGGTTCGACGTCACGCGGCCGGCCATCAGCCAGCACCTTGCCGTCCTCCGAGAGGCGGGTCTCGTCACGGAACGCCGCGACGGGACACGCCGCCTCTACCGGGCCCGGCCCGCCGGAGCCGCTGAGCTGCGCACCTGGCTCGAGGACTTCTGGGACGGGGGCCTCGATCGTCTCAGGCACGCCGCGGAGCAGCACGACGCCCGCCAGCATGAGGAGCTCACAATGACCGACCACGCCACCCTCACCCCGGGCGTCATCGAGCGGGAGCTGCGGATCGCAGCCCGGCCGGAGACGGTCTTCTCGTTCTGGGTCGAGCCCGACCGGCTCGCCCGGTGGATGGGCCGGATCGTGACGATGGAGGCGCGACCCGGCGGCGCGTACCGGATCGACTACAACGGCAGCGACATCGCCCGCGGCGAGGTCCTGGAGATCGACCCGCCCCGCCGGCTCGTGCTCAGTTGGGGCTGGGAGGCCGAGGGTGACGCGACGCCGCCCGGGGCGAGCCGAGTCGAGGTGACGCTGACCCCGGATGGCGCGGGAACGTTGCTCCGGCTCCGCCACAGCGAGCTCGTCGACGCGGCCGTCGAGGGCCACGCCCAGGGGTGGGACCAGTTCCTGCCCGCGCTCGCGAGCATCGCGGAGGCGGCGGCACCCACGCGCTGAACGTGGCGATCGGGCGCGGGCGCTATCGTCGGCTCGGCGCGTCCGGGTCGTCCGCCAGCAGGAGACGCTCGCGCGCGATCGCCCCGATCGTGAGCGAACAGCCGGCCGATTCCGCGAGAGCGGCGACGACCTCCTCGGGCCGGCCCGATCCGAGCTCCGGGTCGATCCGGGTCCGGACGCGGACGGTGACGGTGCCGCCGTTCGGGGAGGCGGGCTGGACCGACACGCCCGCCAGGAGCATGCGCAGGTCGTACGGCTTCGCGGTCGTGCCCTTGATCCGGGTCCGCGGCAGGGTCCGGGCAGCGAGCAGCGCGTCGGCAGCACCGGCCAGCCGGCCGTGTGCCTCGACCGGTGCGCCGTCGACGTCGAGCCGCCAGTCGGCCGCGCACACCCGCCCGGCGAGGGCCGGTGCACCGAGCCAGATGTCCTCGGCGCCGATCCAGCGGTGGGCGGCGGGCAGCCGATCGGCCAGCGCCTCGCGCAGGACCCACAGCGGAAGGCGCTCGAGGAGCCAGAGCTCGGCCAGCTCGGCCTCGCCGGTCGCCGCGGCCTGGAGCGGCGCCCCGAATGCGATCCGGGCGCGGCCCGGACCGCCGGCCTCGAGCCCCACGAGCGGCAACCCTGACGCGGTGAGGGAGGCCTGCCAGGCATCGAGTCCCGCCCGCCCGACGGCGTCGGCCGGCACGGGATCGCGGGCGAAGGTCAGCCGCCAGCGCTGGCGCGGCTCGGCGACGACGACGGGCGGCGCGGGCGCGGCTGGTGCGGGCGCGGCCCGTGCGGGCGCGGCGGCGTCGCTCGAGGCTCCGGAGGCATCGGTCACGTCTGCTAGTCTGCCCGAGCGATGGAGGAGCGGGTGGTGGCGCCGACCGAACGGCCGAGGGCCGGTCTCGGGCCGCTCAGCCCGCGGGTCGCGCTCGTGCTCGTCGGGGCCGCCGTCCTCGGCGTCGTCCTGTACCAGGGCCGGTCAGCCCTTGGTCCCTTCGTCCTCGGCCTCGTGCTGGCATATCTCCTGGACATCCCGGTCGAGCGGATGTCGCGGCTCGGCCTCCCCCGCTGGCTGTCGCTGCTGATCGTCTACGCGATCGTCGTGGTCGTCGTGGTCCAGGCGGCCATCCTCACGGTCCGTCCCCTCGCCGACGAGCTCGCGACGTTCATCCGCGAGTTTCCGACCTTCACGGCCCAGGTCAGCGACATGTACGCCCATCTCGACCTGCCGGCCCCCGTCCGGCACGCGATCGACACGTGGCTGGCCGACCTCGGGTCCGGCATCGGAGGTCTCGATCCCGGCTCCGTCCTGCCGGTGGTCAGCGGGATCGCCGGGGCCCTCGGATCGATCGTCGGCTACGTCCTGATCCCGGTCTGGATCTTCTATCTGATCAAGGACCGGCCGGCCCTGACCGCGGCCGCCGAGCGATCGATGCCCGGCGCGTGGTGGCCGGATGTCACCGCGGTCGGCGGCCTCGTGACGCGGGTGTTCGGCCAATGGGTCCGCGGCCAGCTGTTCCTGGGCCTGACGGTGGGCATCGTCACGTTCGCCGGGCTCATCCTCCTGAGCGTGACCGTCGACCCGATCTTCGGGCGGTTCGCGATCCTGCTGTCGGTCGTCGCCGGCGTGCTCGAGCTGCTCCCGATCATCGGCCCGATCCTGGCCGCCATCCCGGCCGTCCTGCTCGCCCTGACAGCCGGCCTCGACGTCGGGATCGCCGCCCTGATCCTCTACACGGCCATCCAGCAGCTCGAGAACTACCTCCTCGTGCCGAAGGTCCAGGGCGACGC
Organism: uncultured Chloroflexia bacterium; assembly: GCA_963746075.1. Classification (GTDB taxonomy): domain Bacteria; phylum Chloroflexota; class Limnocylindria; order Limnocylindrales; family CSP1-4; genus CF-46. The sequence continues at coordinate 205,919 of CAVUZY010000002.1, read as the reverse complement.
GGTCCAGCTCCACCCGAGCGCGGTGATGTTCGCCCTGATCGTGGGCGCGGCGATCGCGGGGTTGCTCGGCGCGATCCTGGCGCTGCCGATCACGGCAGCGGGACGCGACGTGTTCCGCTACTGCTTCCATCGGCTCGACGATCCGCCCGCGAGCCCCGACGAGGCGGTGGCCCGGATCGTGGCCGAGCCGCTGGTCGTGCGTCCGGTATCGGACGACGCGCCGCCCGCGCCCGCGCCAGCGGGGCCGGCCGCGAGTGTCGAGCCTCCGACCGCTCCCGCCGTCCGGTCGGCCACCTCAGGCGTCCCCCGGCGACGCGCCCCCGGGCGCGTGACCATGGCCGACCCGCTCGATCCGTACAAGGTGCTCCAGGTCGATTCGGAGGCCGAGGACGAGGTGATCCAGGCCGCCTACCGCCGGCTCGCCCAGAAATATCACCCGGATGTGGCTAGCGGGCCGGAGGGGGCGAGCCGGATGTCGGCCATCAACGCGGCGTGGGAGATCCTGCGCGATCCGACCAAGCGCGCGGCCCATGACCTCAGCCGCCGCCTGGCCGCTCGGAACGCGGAGCGCGCGGCTGCTGCGGCACAGGGACCGGCAGGTGACGCCGCGAGCTCGGCGTCGACGTCGGGCGGTCCGATGCCCGGCTCCGGCGCTGCGGCGGCTGGTGGAGCCGGCGGCCGAGCCGGATCCGCGTCGCCGGGAGGCGGCGCGTCGCCCCGTCGGGCAGAAACCGTCTCGTCCGACTGGACGAGCGGCCGATCGAGCCACGGCGGCGGCTACGACCCGAAGGTGATGGGCGCCCCGGACGGCCTCGGTGCAGCCGGACCGCCGCCGGGCGATCCGACCGGCAGTGTCCTGAACTTCGGCCGGTACGCCGGCTGGTCGCTCGGCGAGGTCGCCCGGCGCGACGTCGATTACATCGAGTGGCTCGACCGGATGCCGATCGGGCGGACCTACCGCGAGGAGCTCGACGCGATCCTGCGCCGGACGGGCCGCCGGAAGAGCGCCGGGGCCGACGCCCAGGAGCGACGCGGGCTCTTCCGCCGTCGGTGACGGGGCGACGCCCGCGGCCGACCCCGGAGTGGCTCAGCGTGCCGCACCGCGATCGCCATCCCGTATAGGATTTCTGACCTAATGCATGCACGCGAGACGATGATCGTGGGCTTCACGCGCACGCCGCTCGTGGTGGCGGCCTGCGACGGCGCCGGTGGATAGACAGGACCGATGCTGCTGCCCGCCTCCAACCGGCACGGGTGACCGCGTCACGCGCTTGACGGCGGGCTCATCTTCGGTCGAGCGGCCCTGACGATGGACGTCTTCGTCGCCGGTGCCATCTTCCTCGTCGCCTATGCGCTGATCGCGTCCGAGCGCGTCGACCGGACCCTGATCGCGCTCCTCGGCGGCCTGCTCGTCGTGGTGTTCGGCATCATCGATCAGGAAGAGGCCTTCGCAGCCATCGACTTCAATGTCATCTTCCTGCTGGCCGGGATGATGGTGCTGGCGGGCGGCCTGAGCAGGACCGGCTTCTTCGAGTTGGTCGCCGGCTACGCCATCCACTTCTCGCGCGGGCAACCCTTCCGGCTGCTGATCATCCTGTCGATCCTCACCGCGCTCCTGGCCGCCGTCCTCGACAACGTGACGACGGTGGTCCTCCTGACCCCGGTGACGTTGTCGATCGCCCGGACCCTCAGGGTGTCGCCGTTCCCGTACCTGATCAGCCAGATCTTCGCCTCGAACATCGGCGGCACCGCGACCCTGATCGGCGACCCGCCCAACATCCTGATCGGCTCCGCCGCGGGGCTCGACTTCGGCGCCTTCCTGGTCAACCTGGCGCCAGTCGTCGTCATCATCATGTTCGCCTTCGTCGGGATCATGTGGCTGACCTTTGGCCGGAACATGGAAGACGACGCCGACCGCCTCGACATCCTGGCGACGGTGGATCCCGGAGCGGCCATCAAGGACCGTCCGCTGATGATCCGGGCGCTGGTCGTCCTCGTCCTGACCCTCGTTGGCTTCCTGTTCCACTCGGTGCTGGGCCTCGAGGCGGCGACCATCGCCCTGCTCGGCGCCACCGTCCTGATGCTCGTCGGCCCGCTCGACCCGCACGAGGCCCTGCGCGACATCGAGTGGAACACTCTGTTCTTCTTCGTCGGGCTGTTCATGCTCATCGAGGCCGTCGTCCACGTCGGCATCGTCGGCGGCATCGCCGACGCCCTGGCCGAGGCCGCCGGTGGAAATCTGACGTTTGCGACGATGGGGATCTTGTGGTTCTCCGCCCTCGCCTCGGCGGTCGTCGACAACATCCCCTACACCGCGACGGCGATCCCGATCGTTCAGCAGCTGGCCGCAACCGGGCTCGAGGCGGAGCCGATGTGGTGGGCCCTCGCCCTCGGCGCCTGCCTCGGCGGCAACCTGACCATCGTCGGGGCATCGGCGAACATCGTGGTCGCCAACCTGGCCGCCCGTGATGGCCACGCCATCACCTTCATCCAGTTCTTCCGTTACGGCCTCGGAGTCGTCGCGGCATCGCTGGCGATCTCGACCGTGTACCTCTACGTGCGGTACGTCTCGTGAGAGCCGTGGTCGTCGACGGCCCTCGGTTCAGTCAGGACCCGCCGTCGAACGATCGATCGCGAGTCGCAGCCCGGCGCTGACCGGCGGCCCGATCGCCACCCGGCCGGCCGTCACCACCCGGCCGGCCGTCACCACTCGGCGCGCGTCTGGCGGATGTTGATGCTCTGCACGATCCCCAGCCCGACCGCGAGGCTGATCAGGGACGCCCCGCCGTGGGAGATGAACGGCAGCGGGATGCCCGTGATCGGCATGATCCCGATCACCATCCCGAGGTTGACGATGAGCTGGAACAGGATCATCGATGCCACCCCGGTCGCGAACATCATCCCGAAGGGGTCCTTCGACCGCCAGCCTGAGACGAGGAGGCGCCAGAGCAGCGCGCCGAACAGGATGAGCAGGATCATCGCGCCGACGAAGCCCAGCTCCTCGAGGTAGATCGCCGCGACGAAGTCGCTCTCCTGGACGGGCAGGATGCTGAGCTGGTTCTGGGATCCGTTCGTCAGGCCCTTGCCCAGGACGCCGCCCGACCCGACCGCGATCTGCGATTGGATGAGCTGATAGCCGGCGCCCTGCGGATCGGTCGAGGGATCGATGAACGCGGTCAGCCGCTGCTTCTGGTAGTCGCGCAGGACGTAGGTCCAGACGAACGGCAATGTGGCGACGACGGCGGCGACCAGCGCCGCGAGCCAGCGCAGGCTCGCCCCGGACATGAACAGCATCCCGCCGAGGATTGCGATCAGCACGAGCGACGAGCCGAGGTCGGGCTGGAGCATCACGAGCGCGAACGGCGGGCCGACGAGGATGCCGGCGCCCAGGATCGACGACAGCGAACCGAGCCGGCCCTGGCGCGAGCCGAGGTAGTTCGACAGGACCACGATCATCAGGATCTTGGCCAGCTCGCTGAACTGGAAGTCGAACGGCCCGATGGCGATCCAGCGCGAGGATCCGCCGACGCCGTGGCCGATTGCGAGCGTGACGATCAGCAGCCCGATCTGGATGCCGTACAGCGGCCAGGCGAAGGTCTTGAGCCACTTGTAGTCGAACGCGGTCGTGACGACGAACGCGATCATCGCGATCCCGGTCCACATGAGGCCGCGGACGAAGGTCGTGCCGCCGCTCAGGACCTGCTGGCCCTGCTCGACGCTGTTCGTATAGGCCATGACCAGGCCGAGCGTCGCCAGCAGCGCCGTGTAGGCCGCCAGCTGGAGGTCGAACGCCCGCCAGGCCGCCCCGATCGAGCGAGCCGCCCAGTCGGTCATCCGGGCCGGCTCGGCGCGGATCACGCCCACGCTCGCACCCGTCGGTCCTCGGTCGTCCGGCTCAAGGTCATCGTCATCAGTTTGACTGGTAGAAGTTGCCGCGCTCGAGCAGGTAGAAGTTGCGCAGGTCCTTCTTGATGTGGAAGTGGAGCTGGAGGTAGTACTTCACGATCTCGGTCGCGGCGTTGCCCTTCGTCCGCGAGTCGTACGCGAAGGCGAGAACGACGAGGTTGGAGTCCTCGCGGCCGACCGCCTTCATCCCGTCCGGATCGCTCGCGGTCTTCTGGGGGTTCTTCGGCACGAAGGCGACGAACCACGAGTGGAACGGCAGGCGGCCGCGACTGTCGCGGAGCCCGAACTCGGCGGTGCCTGACTTGCCGGCGCTGACGATCGGCAGGTCGACGAGGTTGTAGGTGTGGCGCACCAGCTCGACCTCGCGAGCGGCCTCGCGCATGATCTTGAGGTCGCTGCGCGGCACGTCGATCCGCCGGATCAGCTTGGGCTTGAAGCCACGAACGACCGTCCCGTCGGCGGCCACGATCTCGCGCACGACCTGCGGCTGATAGAGCTTCCCGCCGTTGGCGAGCGCCGCGTAGGCGTTGATCAGCTGGATCGGGGTCACGACGTCGTAGCCCTGCCCGATTCCGGCCTGGTAGGTCTCGCCGGGGTAGATCGGCTCGCCGAGCAGCTCCTGCTTCCAGGCGTTGTTCGGCACGATCCCGGCCACCTCACCGGGAAGATCGATCCCGGTTGGTGCTCCGAAACCGTACTGCAGGGCCCAGTGGGCCAACCGCTCGATGCCGAGCAGGCCCGCCATCTGGAAGAAGAACGTGTCACTCGAGTGAGCGAACCCGCACTTGATGTTGCATGGCCCCCAGCCGCGGTGGTTCCACTCCCAGAACTTGGTCGAGCCGAGCTGGAGATAGGCACGGGTCGAGACCCGCGTCGTCGCGTTGATCTTGTTGTCGGCAAGCACGCCGGAGCCGGCGACGAGCTTGTACGTCGAGCCCGGCGGGTAGTGCGCCTGGACGGCGTGGTTGAGCAGGGGCTTGTTCTTGTTGTTCAGGAGCTTGGTGTAGTCCGTGGCGCTGATGCCCCGGGCGAACGCGTTGTCGTCGTATGTCGGCAGGCTGACCATCGCGAGGACCTCACCCGTCTGGGGGTTCATCACGATCACCACGCCGCGCTTGAGGCCCGCCGCCCGCATGCCCCACTGGAGTGCCTTCTGGGCGTACTGCTGCTCCTTGACGTCGACCGTCAGCCGGAGCGAGTCGCCATCCTGCGGCTCGCGGACGGTCTCGAGGACGCCGAGCTTGCGTCCGGTGGCGTCGGTCTCGACGGTCTCGGACCCGTAGAGGCCGCGCAGGTTGTCTTCGTAGTAGGCCTCGAGCCCGGTCTTGCCGAGGAGGTCATCCGGGAGGTACCCCTGCTTCTTGAGGTCCTCAAGCTGACTCGGCGAGACCGGTCCCGTGTAGCCGAGGAGTTGGGAGACGAGCGTGCCCTCGGGATACTGCCGGCGGGCCTCGACGACGACCTGGACGCCGGGCAGGTTGTCCGCCTCCGAGATCAGGCTGGCCGTCGCGTCGGGAACGTCGGTGGCGATCCGGACGAGGTCGAATGCCGATCCCGGATTGCCGTCGATCGTGGCGTTGATGTCGGCGACGTTCATCTTGAGGAGCGCCGAGAGCCGAGCCACGACCTCATCGCGGCGCTCCTCCGGCAGGTCGACCGGTCGGATCGCCACGGCCGAGGTCCGGACGTTCTTCACGAGGACACGGCCGGTTCGGTCGTAGATCAGGCCGCGGGACGAGGGGATGGCCTGGTTCACCTCGCGCTTCCCCTGGCTGAGCGCCGCAAACTGGCCACCGCTGACGATCTGGAGGTAGAAGAGCCGCGTGGTCAAGCCACCGATGGCGATGATCACGGCGATGCCGAAGATCAGGAACCGCGAGCCGGGCCGGGATGGGGCACGCCGGCCGTCGAGGTATGGCGTCATCGCGTGGCCCGCTCTTCGTCACTGAGCCGGTCATGGATCGAGACGATCAACGGTCCGAGGATCGCGGCGACGAGCACGTCGTAGGCCACGCTCGGCAGCACGATCCTCAGCGGATCGGTGAGGGCGGCCGGCGGACGAAGAACCGAGAAGAGCAGGACGAGGGTCATGGAATAGACAAGGCTCAGGAGTGCTGTGGCGATGATGGCGACGACGGGTCGGATTCGTGCCAGCGGTCGAGCGAGAGCGCTGGTGGCGCCGACGACGATGAGCAACGCAAAGGCTGTGCTCCCGAGTGGTCGCTGGGCGAGCGTATCGAGGGCGATGCCCCCGACGAAGGCCCACACGAGCCCGCTGTCGAGTCCAGCGGCGACGGTCCAGACGACCGCCAGGACGAAGACGAGATGCGGCTGGGCCCCATCGCCCACCCGAAGGTATTGCGTGATGGTCGATTCGAACATTGCGGCCACCGTCGCTGCGATCGCGGCGACGAGCAAGGTCATGTCGGTTCGATCCTCGGCGAGCCCAGGGTCGCGCCCTGCATCGTGCGTGACTTCCGACGACCTGCGGCGGCGGTGACGTTGCCACGGAGTATCCCACGCGGGTGCGAACCGAGGCAACGGCCCGAACGTCGATCGTTCGAGCGCCGATGGTTCCACGTGAAACCTTGCGGGCGCGGACGACGCGTACCTTTGGATGGGCCGGCGCCGCCCTGTGCGGCCTCGTCTTGTGCGCATTCTGGTCGCAGCAAACGTTTCACGTGAAACCCTCTTCGAAGGGCCTCGAGAGCATCGATCCACGCACGAATTGCCGGCAGATCGTGTGCAGGCCCGGATGAGCCGTGGTGAAGCCGTCCGCGCGATGATCAGCTCTCGATCCAGACCGGGGCTGAGGGCCTGCGAATGCTAGAATTGACCCCAGTGAGCGCAACGATTCGGCGGTCCTGAGTGGCTCAGACGATCGCCTGTGCCAATCAGAAGGGTGGCGTCGGTAAGACGACGACCGTGGTCAATCTGGCGACCTATCTGGCCCTCGCGGGTGAGCGCGTCCTGATCGTCGATCTGGACCCCCAGGGCAACGCCACGAGCGGCTTCGGAATTGATCGGTTCGCCCTCCAGGCGACCCTGTACGACGTGATCCTCGGCGACACGGAGATCACGTCGACGATCCTTCCCACCGTGGTCGATCGGTGCTGGATCGTCCCCGCGTCGGTGTCCCTTGCCGGCGCAGAGGTCGAGCTCGCCAATTCCGCCCAGCGCGAGCGGCGCCTCACGAAGGTCCTGGCGCCCATTGGCGACGCGTATGACTACATCCTGATCGACTGCCCGCCGTCACTCGGCCTGCTCACGGTCAACGCGCTGACAGCCGCCGACTCCGTGCTGATCCCGACGCAATGCGAGTACTACGCGCTGGAGGGGCTCACGCAGCTGATCGCGACCCTCAATCTCGTTCGCGACAACCTCAACCCGGCACTCGCCATCAAGGGCGTCGTGCTGACGATGTTCGATGCGCGCACCAACCTGTCCGCAGACGTCGCGGCCGAGGTTCGGAGCCACCTTGGCGGTGCGGTGTTCGAAACGATCATTCCGCGCAGCGTCCGACTCTCGGAGGCCCCGAGCTTCGGGCTGCCGATCGCCCTCTATCGGGACGATTCTCGCGGTGCGATCGCCTACGCCGCCCTCGCGGCCGAGCTCCGACGCCGCGACGGCAGGATCACGGCGAAGGACGGCAGCACCCAGCTCGACGCGACCACGCGGGCACCGATGTCGTCCGATCCGTCGCGCGCACAGGCCATCGCCTTCGGGGGCGCGCGATGACGATCCGGTCCGAGCGCCACTCCGGGCTCGGTCGGGGCCTCTCGTCGCTGATCCCGCAGCGCAGCCAGCACGCTCCGACGATCGAGATCCCGCTCGAGCGCATCCGGCCGAACCCACGTCAGCCGCGTCAGAGGATGGATCCGGCCGAGCTCGAGAGCCTCGCCGCGAGCATCCGCGAACATGGTGTCCTCCAGCCGATCCTCGTGACCGAGATCCTCGACGGCTATCAGCTCGTCGCCGGCGAGCGCCGCTTCCGCGCGAGCCAACAGGCCGGTCTCGAACGAATCCCGGCGGTGATCCGCCAGCTCGCCGATCGGGATCAGCTCGAGCTTGCCCTCGTCGAGAACCTCCAGCGAGCGGATCTCGGCCCGATGGAGGAAGCCCACGCCTTCCTCGCGCTTGCGTCCGAGTTCGGGTTGACCCATGAGGAGATCGCCCAGCGGGTCGGCCGCGCCAAGTCCACGGTCACGAATACCCTCCGGCTGCTCGACCTCGATCCGGAGGTCCAGGCCGCGGTGGTCGACGGGACCCTGACGGCCGGCCACGCCCGGGCGATCGGCGGCCTGGCAACCGATCACCAGCCTCGGATCGCACGCACGGTCGTCGAGCAGGAGCTGTCGGTCCGCCAGACCGAGGAGCTCGTCCGGCGCCTGCGCGAACCGCGCGCTCCAAGAACCGCCGACGGCCACAGCGCGACCGCTCGATCCGGACCTCGAGCGAATCGAGGATGACCTTCGCCGGCGGCTGGGCACCAAGGTGACCCTTGCGCGATCGCGCAAGGGCGGCCGGATCACCATCGAGTTCTACAGCGACGACGAGCTGAGCCAGCTCTACGACCGATTGATCGGAGGACCTGCGTGACCGAAGAAGCCACCAAGCCGAAGCCCACGACCGCGGCGAAGGCGCCGAGGAGGTCCAAGGCTGGCGGTGGCTCGGACTACAACGCCGCGAGCATCCAGGTGCTCGAGGGGCTCGAAGCCGTCCGCAAGCGGCCCGGCATGTACATCGGCTCGACGGACGAGAGCGGGCTCCATCACCTCGTCTGGGAGGTCGTCGACAACTCGATCGACGAGGCGATGGCCAGCAAGGCGACGAAGATCTTCATCACGATCAAGGCCGATGGGACCGTGATCGTGGTGGACGACGGACGCGGCGTGCCGGTCGGCAAGCATTCGACGGGCAAGGACGCGCTCGAGGTCGTTCACACCGTCCTGCATGCCGGCGGCAAGTTCGGCGGCGGCGGCTACAAGGTGTCCGGCGGCCTGCACGGGGTCGGCGTCAGCGTGGTCAACGCCCTGTCGGAGTGGATGCGTGTGGAGTCGGCCCGGGATGGTGGCATCTGGGCCCAGGAGTACGCGCGCGGCAAGCCGCTCGGGCCGGTCAAGAAGATGGGCCCGCAGGGCGATCGCAAGGGCACGCGCACGGCGTTCCGTGCCGACCCGGAGATGTTCGAGACGACCGAATACTCGTTCGAGACGATCAGCCAGCGGATCCGCCAGTCCGCCTACCTGACGAAGGGCGTCTGGATCTCTCTGGTGGACGAGCGATCCGACCGTGAGCGCTCGTTCTACTTCGAGGGTGGCATCCAGTCGTTCGTCCGGCACCTGAACCGGAACAAGGAGGTCCTCGACAGCCGCCCGATCTACGTCGAGCAGCTGGACAAGACGACGCTCGTCGAAGTCGCCCTTCAGTACAACGACACGTACACCGAGAACGTCCTCTCGTTCGCCAACAACATCAACACGGTCGATGGCGGATCGCACGTCACCGGGTTCCGGGCGGCCTTGACGAGCTCCCTGAACGACTGGGCCCGACGCGCCGCCATCCTCAAGGACAGCGACCCGAACCTCGCCGGCGACGACGTCCGCGAGGGGCTCACGGCCGTCGTCAGCGTCAAGCTGACCGATCCCCAGTTCGAGGGCCAGACCAAGGCCAAGCTCGGCAACGCCGAGGTCAAGGGCCAGGTCCAGACCGCCGTGGCAGAGAAGCTCGGCCAGTACCTCGACGAGAACCCCAGCGACGGTCGCCGGATCATCGAGAAGTGCCTGACCGCGGCGCGTGCGCGTGACGCGGCGCGCAAGGCCCGCGATCTCGTCCTGCGCAAGGGCGCTCTCGACGGCCTGTCCCTGCCCGGCAAGCTCGCCGACTGCCAGGAGCGCGATCCGGCACGGAGCGAGCTCTATCTCGTCGAGGGCGACTCGGCCGGTGGCTCCGCGAAGCAGGGCCGCGATCGCCGGTTCCAGGCGATCCTGCCGCTCCGCGGCAAGCTGCTGAACGTCGAGAAGGCACGCCTCGACAAGATCGTCGCGAGCGAGAACGTCCGGCCGCTGATCATCGCCCTCGGCGCCGGGATCGAAGGCATCGGCGACAGCTTCGACATCGCGAAGCTCCGCTACCACCGGATCATCATCATGACCGACGCCGACGTCGACGGCGCCCACATCCGGACCCTGCTCCTGACGTTCTTCTACCGGTTCATGCCGCAGGTGATCGAGGCCGGCTACCTCTACATCGCCCAGCCGCCGCTCTACCGCGTGTCGACCGGCAAGGTCACGAAGTACGCCCAGTCCGAGAAGGAGCGCGATCGCATCGTCAAGGAGATGGACCGCAAGAACGTGTCGGTCCAGCGGTTCAAGGGCCTCGGCGAGATGAACGCCGACCAGCTCTGGGAAACGACGATGAACCCGGTCACGCGAACGCTCCTGCGGGCCGAGATCGACCATGCCGAGACGGCCGACGCGATCTTCACGATGCTCATGGGCGAGAAGGTCGCGCCGCGCAAGCACTTCATCAACACCGAGGCACGCAAGGTCCGGAACCTTGACGTCTGACGTCCGTGACGGCGTCGGCCGGCGGGATCTCACCGACCCGGTGGACGCCGCGCCGACGGCGCGAACAGCGGCCGCTCCACCGAACAGTTCGCGCCGGTCGCGTCGTCAGCGTGCCTGGCAGCGACCGCACGATCGAGGTCGCGCCACACAACTGCTTCGCCTGTGGAGCCCTCAACGACCCACGGGATCCACCTGGATCTCCACGTCGACGGGGACCGTTGCTGGACCGAGCTCGCCCTGCCCGATCGATTCCAGGGCTGGGACGGGATCGCTCACGGCGGGATCATCTGCACGATCCTCGACGAGGTCATGGCCTGGTCCCTCGCGGCGACCGACAACTGGGGCCTGACCGCCCGGATGAGCGTCGAGTTCAAGCGAGCCGGTCCGCCTGGGCGTGGCGATCCGCGGCGAAGGCTGGATCGACGGCCGTTCGCGGGCGGATCGTCGAGACGGCCGCGCGGATCGTCGGACCCCGCCACAGGTCAGGTCCTGGCCACGGCCAGCGCCAAGTACGTCGCGGCCGATGCTGCCCGCAAGGCGGAGCTCCAGGCGCGCTACCGGTTCCGGCTCACGCCGACCGCCGCCCGAGCCGGCGCCGACGACGACCTCGACAGGCCACGGGCGTGATGCCGGCGACCACGAGCCCGATCACGGCCCGAGCCGTCGAGCTCGTCGCCGATCGCCGGCCGGCCGCCGAGGATCTCGGCCGACGCCTGGCCGAAGAGACCGGCGATCCGGACGGCTTCGCGGACGTCCTCCGAGCGGGGCTCACCGCCCTCGCCGACCCGGAGTACCTCGCCGGGCAGCGTCGGATCGCGCCCGGCATCGGCGACCTCCACGGTGTCCGCTGGCCGCTGATCGAGGCGATCAAGCGCGGATTCCGCGCGGCGACGCGGACGCGAGCGGACGTCGGGCTGGCTCTACATCGCCGATCGCCTGCTCGGCGAGCCGAAGCTCGAGGCGCGCTGGTTCGCGTTCGGGCTTCTCGAGCGACTGGTCGTCGACGACACCGAGCGAGCGTGGCAGCTCATCCGCCGCGCGGCCCGCGACGCCGGCGACTGGATCACCGTCGACAGCCTCGCCCATCCGGTCGGCAAGGGCGTCCTGAACGAGGAGTACCGCTGGGCGGAGCTCGAGCAGCTCGTCTACAGTCCGTCGCGCTGGGAGCGCCGGCTCGTCGGCAGCACGATCGCGACGATCCCGCACATCGATCGCCGGCGCGGCCGCGCGCCCGAGGTCGCGGTCCACGGGCTGGGCCTCATCCGCGAGCTGATCGGCGACGCCGAGCCGGATGTCCAGAAGGCCCTCGCCTGGGCCCTCCGCGCGATGGCCGGCGTCGACCGCGCCGCAACCGCGGCACTTCCTCGACGCCGAGGCAACGACCGGCCGCCACCACATCCGACGGCCACCGGGCCTGGGTCATTCGGGACGCGCTCTCCGAAGCTCGAGCCCGACGACGCCGACCGGATCCGCGCTCGCCTGACCGGCATCCGCCGCCAGGCCGGCACGCCGGCCACCTCGCGCGCCGCCGAGACGGCCAGCCGCTTCGGAGCCGGTCTCCTCGGCCGCCCGATGCCGGAGCCACCACTGTCATGACCTTCGCGGCGCCGCGCGCGCCACTCCCTCCGCACAAACGAACGTTCGTTAGGAGAGCCTGACCCGTGACCGACGACCTGGGCGACATCCGAGCCATCCACATCGAGGACGAGATGCGGGTGAGCTACCTCGATTACGCGATGAGCGTGATCGTGGCGCGCGCCCTGCCCGACGTCCGCGACGGCCTGAAGCCCGTCCATCGCCGGATCCTCTACACGATGGGCGAGATGGGGCTCAGCGCCACCAGCTCGTTCCGGAAGTGCGCGGCCATCGTCGGCGAGGTCATGGGCAAGTACCACCCGCACGGCGACGTCGCCCTGTACGACGCCCTCGTCCGGCTCGCCCAGGACTTCTCGATGCGCTACCCGCTGGTCGACGGGCAGGGCAACTTCGGCTCGGTCGACGGCGACAGCGCGGCGGCGATGCGCTACACGGAGGCGCGCCTGACCGGCGATTGCCGCCGAGATGCTCGACGACATCGACAAGGAGACGGTCGACTTCCAGGACAACTACGACGGCACCCAGAAGGAGCCGTCGGTGCTGCCGGCGAAGCTGCCGAACCTCCTGATCAACGGCAGCAGCGGCATCGCCGTCGGGATGGCGACCAACATCCCGCCCCACAACCTCAGCGAGATCTGCGACGCGGCCGTCGCCCTGATCGACGACCCGGACATCACCTCCGACGACCTGTCGAAGTTCGTCCTCGGCCCGGACTTCCCGACCGGCGGCACGATCTACCGGTTCGAGACGCAGCGCAACGCGCTCACCGGCGAGAACGAGACCGTCGACGCGATCCGCCAGATGTACGCCCACGGCCGCGGCCGGGTCGTGATGCGCGCCCAGGTCGCGTTCGAGGAGGTTCGCGGCGAGCGGATGGCGATCATCGTCAGCGAGCTGCCGTACCAGGTGAACAAGGCGTCGCTGCTCGAGAAGATCGCCGACCTCGTCAAGGACAAGCGGATCGACGGGATCAGCGACCTGCGCGACGAGTCCGACCGCGACGGGATGCGCGTCTACATCGAGATCAAGCGCGACTTCAACCCGCACAAGGTGCTGAACAACCTGTTCAAGCACACCTCGATGCAGATGGCGTTCAACATGAACATGCTGGCCCTCGTCGACGGCCAGCCGCAGACGCTGCCGCTCAAGAGCGTGCTCGTCCACTACCTCGAGCACCGCCGCGAGATCATCCGCCGGCGGACCGAGTACGACCTCGGCAAGGCGCGTGCCCGGGCCCACATCCTCGAGGGCCTGAAGATCGCCCTCGACAACCTCGATGCGGTGATCCGCACGATCCGCGAGTCGCGCGAGGTCGACGACGCCCGCACCAACCTGATGACCCGCTTCGACCTGTCGGAGCTCCAGGCCCAGGCGATCCTCGACATGCGGCTCGCCCGCCTTGCCGCCCTCGAGCGCAAGAAGATCGAGGACGAGTACCTGAGCGTCATCCAGCTCATCGCCGAGCTCGAGGACATCCTCGCCAACCCCCAGCGCGTCCTGTCGATCATCAAGGACGAGCTCGCCGAGCTGAAGAAGAAGTTCGGTGGCGACCGCCGGACGCGCGTCGCCGACGACACGAGCCGCGAGATGACCGACGAGGACCTGATCGCCGACGAGGATGTCGTCGTCACGATCAGCGGCCGCGGCTACATCAAGCGCCAGCCGGTGGCCACGTACCGGCGCCAGCACCGCGGCGGCAAGGGGATCATCGGCCACGTCACGCGCGAAGAGGACGCGGTCGAGCACCTGATCGTGGCCAACACCCACGACTGGGCCCTGTTCTTCACCAACCGCGGCCGGGTGTTCTCGGCCAAGGTCCACACGATCGTCGACGCCAGCCGCCAGGCGAAGGGCACGCCGATCATCAACCTGCCGGGCGTCCAGGTCGAGGCCGGCGAGGTGCCGGTCGCGACGATCGTCCTGCCCAACTTCGAGCCCGGCCACTACCTCGTGATGGCGACTCGCCGCGGGCACATCAAGAAGACGCCGCTCGAGCAGTTCGAGCGGGTCCGCTCGACCGGCATCCGGGCGATCACGATCCACGACCACGACGAGCTCGCCTGGGTCGACGTCTCGGCCGGCGGCGACGACGTGATCCTCGCCACCGCCCAGGGGATGATCGCCCGGTTCGACGAGGCCGAGGTCCGGCCGATGGGCCGCGACGCGGCCGGCGTCATCGGCATCCGCCTCCTGAAGAAGGAGGGCGACACGGTCGTTGCGATGACCGTGGTCGAGCCCGAGGCCGACCTCCTCGTGCTGACCGAGACCGGCTATGGCAAGCGGGTGAGCCTCGGCGAGTTCCGCCGGAAGCATCGCGGCGGCCAGGGCGTTCGGCTGATCGCCCTCGAGGGCAAGAAGACCGGGCTCGTCGCCGCCGTCCAACAGGTCACCGAGGAGGACGAGGAGCTGCTCCTCATCAGCGCCGGCGGCCAGGTCATCCGGACCGAGACCAACTCGATCAATCGCTACTCGTCGGGCGCCCGCGGCGTGATCGTCATGCGCCTCGCCGAAGGCGACCGGGTGGTCGCGATCGCGGCCTTCCGGTCCGGGCTGGCGGAGGGCGATGGCATCGAGGACAATGGCGCCCCCGAGCCGGGCGGCAGTCCGGCCCCGGGCGGCGGCGCGTGACGGCGCCGTGAGACCGCTCGCTCCGGAGGGCGTGGTGTACGCCGACCAGTTCGAGATCTACCACGGCAACGCCAACCCGGAGCTGGCCCGGAAGATCTCGCGCTGGCTCGGCACGGAGTGCGGCAAGGCCGAGGTCTTCCAGTTCGCGAACGAGAACATCTTCGTCAAGATCCTCGACAACGTCCGCGAGAAGGACATCTTCCTCGTCCAGCCGACGTCGCACCCCGTCAACCAGTCGATCATGGAACTGCTGATCATGATCGACGCCTTCAAGCGGGCGAGCGCCGGCCGGATCACGGCCGTCATCCCGTTCTACGCGTACGGCCGGTCGGACAAGAAGGACCAGCCGCGCGTCCCGATCACGGCCCGCCTGATCGCCGACATGATCACGGTCGCGGGTGCCGACCGGGTCCTGACGATGGACCTCCACCAGGGCCAGATCCAGGGCTTCTTCAACATCCCGGTCGACGAGCTGACCGCCGTCCACCTCCTGTCGAACTACTTCATCCACAAGCACCTCGAGGACCTCGTCATCGTCACCGACCTGGGCTTCGCGAAGCGCGCCCGGACGTTCGCCGAGCTGCTCGACGCGCCGCTGGCGATCATCGAGAAGCGCCGGATCGGGAACCTCGATCGGGCCGAGCTGATGAACGTCATCGGCGAGGTCAAGGGCAAGCGCGCGATCATCGTCGACGACGAGATCGACACCGGTGGCACGCTGACCGAGATCGTCCGGGCGCTCGAGCGCGAGGGCGTCACCGAGATCTACGCCTGCGCCACGCACGGCGTGCTCTCCGACCCGGCGGTCGACCGGATCCGCGACTCGAACCTCCAGGAGGTCGTCCTGACCGACTCGGTGCCCCTGCCGGCGATCAAGCGCCTGCCGAAGATCACGACGCTGTCGGTCGCGCCGCTCATCGGCGAGGCGATCAAGCGGATCCACCGCGGCGAATCGGTTGGTGCGCTGTTCAGCAGCGAGGTCTCGTTCACCCAGGAGATGCTCCTCTGGGAGGACGGCCAGCAGCGCCGGATCGACACCCGTCATGAGCCGGACCACGAGGCCGACGGCGGCGCCGGGACCGGCGGCGGCAGCGGCGCGCCCGACGAGCTCGACGCTCCGAATCCATTGCGGCAGCGATGGCCGCCAGCCGGCAGGGAGACCGATGAGCCTCCAGCTCCACCGACCCGACGGCAAGGGCGGCATCGAGCCGCGGCCCGTTCCCGACAGGAACTGGCGACGGAAGCCTCCAGTCGCCACGCTGGGGGCGTGGACGCCGCAACGGCAAGCTGCCGGAGATGAAGAACCCCGAGATGAACCCGACCTCGACGGCGATGGCCGTCCTGTTCTGGGTTGGCCTCGGGGCGTTGACGTTCGTGGTGCTCGTCGCCGGGTATGGATCGGGTTTCTGGAAGTAGCCGGACGCCCCGGCCGCCGCTGGGTTGCGAAGCGGTGACTCTCAGAAACCGCTCAGGCGCCGTCGGAACGATCGCTTCATGAGAACTCGACCCGCGCCCTGATCCTCGTCGTCCTCGCCCTCCTGGTCATCGGTGGGGGAGCCGCGGCCTACGTCACCTTCCTTCGCGGCGACGGCGTCGCCCCCTTGGCCCTGCCGAGCGCGGCGCCACGTGCGTCCGCCTCCAGCGGGACCGCGGCCGCGTCCGCCGACCCGTCCGGCGCGACGGCCTCGCTGCCACCGGCCTCGTCGGCCCCGGTCGATGCCGCCGGTCTCCCCGGAACGTGGACGATCGGCGCCGACTCGGTGGTCGGCTACCGCGTCCGCGAGCGCCTCGCGAACTTGTCGGCCGACAGCGATGCGGTGGGTCGGACCAGTGCGATCACCGGCAGCGTCACGATCGGCGGCAGCGGCGACGCCCTCACCGTCAGCGCGGCCGACTTCAGCGTCGACATGACCACCATCACGAGCGACCGGTCGATGCGCGACAACCGCCTGCGCAACGACGGGATCCAGACCGACACGTTCCCGACCTCGACCTTCAAGCTCACGACGCCGGTCGCCCTGCCGGCCGGGGCCACGACGGGCGCCCAGGTCGAGGTCACGCTCCGCGGCGAGCTCACCCTGCACGGCGTCACGAAGACGGTCGACATCCCGGCCAAGGCCCAGCTCAACGGCAACGTGATCCAGGTGCTCGGCTCGTACGCCTTCCCGTTCTCCGACTTCGGGATCAACCCGCCGAACGTGGGCGGCTTCGTCAGGGTCGAGGACAATGGCACGCTCGAGTTCCTGGTGAATCTGACGAAGGGCTGAAACGCCTCCGACGCTCGAGTCGCCGGCCGAGGCGAGCCAGGCGGTGAGCGGCGCTCGAACCACCGAGGGAGCCATACTGCGGCGATGGATCGGACAGCCGATGGCGACGTTCGCGCCGCGCTCGACGCCTTCGATCGCGCGTTTGCCGCGGGCGATGCGGATGCCGTCGTCGCGCTGTTTGCCGAGGACGCGTCGCTCCTCCTCCTCAACGGGCCCGAGGTCCGCGGTCGGACGGGGATCCACGCCCAATGGGCGCCCACCTTCGCGACGTGGGACATGAGCGCCTGGGCAACGGAACGCGTGGTCGTCGACGTCCATGGCGACCGCGCCTACGCGCTCTCGACATACACGGAGACGCTCGTGCACCGTGCAGGGACAGAGCCTTCCCGGCTCGTGGTCGGACGGATGATGACGTTCCTCCGACGCGTCGACGACGGCCGCTGGCAGATCACGATCCTGATGAACTCCCACGCTCGGCCGGTGGAGCAGGTCGCCTCGGCGGCACCGGCTGGGCCTTCAGGCACCTGACCCTATACTTCATCGGCCATGCAATTCCTTTCCCGTTTCGTCGACTCGAACGACCGCGAGATCCGACGACTTGAACCCCTGGTCGAGGAGATCAACGAGCTCGAAGCAGAGATCGCCGCCCTCTCCGACGAGGCCATCCGCGAACGCTTCCAGCTGATCCGCGAGGAGATCCACGAGGCCGCCGTCCCGGGCGAGCCGACCGAGGAGGAGCTCACCCACCCCGAGCTCGAACGTCGGCGCGAGCTCGCCAAGGCCCGCCACAAGCGGGAGCAGGCCGAGCTCCAGCTCGCCCTCGACGAGGTCCTCCCGGACGTCTTCGCGATGGCCCGCGAGGCGATGAAGCGGACCCTCGGGATGCGTCACTTCGACGTCCAGCTGATGGGCGGGATGGTCCTCCACCAGGGGAAGATCTCGGAGATGAAGACGGGCGAAGGCAAGACCTTCGTCCCGACCCTCGCGGCCGCGCTCAACTCGCTGACCGGCCGCGGCGTCCACGTCGTCACGCCGAACGACTACCTCGCCCGGCGCGACCCGCAGTGGATGGGCCCGGTGTTCCACTTCCTCGGAATCAGCCTCGGGATGATCACCCACGACGAATCGTTCGTGTTCGAGCCGGGTTACCCGACGAGCGACGAGCGCCTGATCAACCTCCGGCCGGTGTCACGCCGCGATGCGTACGCGGCCGACGTGACCTACGGCACGAACAACGAGTTCGGGTTCGACTACCTCCGCGACAACATGGTCACGGACCTCGCCGACCGGGTCCAGCGCGAGCGCTCGTTCGCGATCGTCGACGAGGTCGACAACATCCTGATCGACGAGGCCCGGACGCCGCTGATCATCAGCGGTCAGGCCGAGGAGTCGGGTGACCTGTACTACACGTTCGCCCGCCTCGTGCCGAAGCTCCAGGGCCGGCCCGAAGGCGCAGAAGAGGGCGGCGACTTCTTCGTCGACCTCAAGGACAAGGCCGTGTCGCCGACCGAAGAGGGGATCGACAAGATCGAGAAGCTCCTCGGGGTCGAGAACCTGTACGACGCGGACCCCCGGCTTGCCCGCCACTTCGAGCAGGCCCTCCGGGCCCACGCGCTCTACCGGATCGACCGCGACTACATCGTCAAGGACGGCGAGATCGTCATCGTCGACGAGTTCACCGGCCGCCAGATGCCGGGCCGGCGCTGGTCGGAAGGCCTCCATCAGGCCGTCGAGGCCAAGGAAGGCGTCAAGGTCCAGCGCGAGAGCGTGACGATGGCCACGATCACCTTCCAGAACTACTTCCGCCTCTACGACAAGCTCGCCGGCATGACCGGCACGGCGATGACCGAGGCCGAGGAGTTCCACAAGATCTACAACCTCGAGGTCGTGGCCGTCCCGACCCACCGCGACATGATCCGCGACGACGAGGCGGACCTCGTCTTCCGCAACGAGATGGGCAAGTTCAACGCCCTGATCGACGAGGTCGCCGAGATGAACGAGGCGGGCCGGCCCGTCCTCGTCGGCACGGTCAGCGTCGAGAAGTCCGAGATCCTGTCGACGATGCTCAAGCGGCGCGGGATCAAGCACGAGACCCTCAACGCCAAGTTCCACGAGAAGGAATCGGGCATCGTCGCCCAGGCCGGGCGGACCGGGGCGATCACGATCGCCACGAACATGGCCGGCCGCGGCACCGACATCCTGCTCGGCGGCAACCCGGCCGGTCTGGCGTCGGAGATCCTCCACAAACGCGGCCTCAACCCGGCCGAGGTCGACAAGGACACGTACGACGCGGCCCTCGCCGAGGCGAAGGCGATCACCGACGTCGATCACGAGAAGGTCGTGTCGGTCGGCGGCCTGCACATCATCGGCACCGAGCGCCACGACAGCCGGCGGATCGACAACCAGCTCCGCGGCCGCGCCGGCCGCCAGGGCGACCCGGGCTCATCGCGCTTCTACCTGTCCCTCGAGGACGACCTGATGAAGCGGTTCGCGTCGGACCGTGTCGCCGGCCTCATGGAGCGGATGGGTCTCGAGGACGACGTCGCGATCGAGAGCCGCCTCGTCAGCAAGACGATCGAGAGCGCTCAGAGCCGCGTCGAAGGGTTCAACTTCGACATGCGCAAGCGCGTCGTCGAGTTCGACGACGTGATCAACCGCCAGCGCGAGACGATCTACGCCGAGCGTGACAAGGTCCTCCGCAACGAGGACCTGACCGAGACCGTCCGGACCTTCCTCGACGAGGACGTCCGCGCGCTCGTCGCCGATCACCTGTCCGGCGACACCGCCGACGACTGGGGCATGGAGGCGCTCGCCAACGCCCTCAAGGCGATGGGCCTCGACGGCCCCGGCACGACCGAGGACGAGCTCTGGGAGATCGGCAGCCGCGAGGAGATCCTCGAGCACCTCCTCGACGTCGCCGACAGCCGGCTCGAGGCCCGCGCGGCCGAGATCGGCGACGCTGACTGGAGCCTCGTCGAGCGCCACGTCCTGCTCCGCACGATCGACTCCCTGTGGGTCGAGCACCTGACCGAGATCGACGACATGCGGCGCGGCATCGGCCTCCGCGGCTACGCCCAGCAGGACCCGCTCAACGAGTTCCGGCGCGAGGCATTCGAGCTGTATGGCGAGCTTCGCGAGCTGATCCGCCACCAGGTCGCGACGACGATCTTCCGGGTCACCATCACCCGCCAGGCGCCCGGCGAGTCGAGCCTCGACCAGAGCCTGGCCGCCGGCGCCCGGGCGCTGGCCGCAGCCGGCGCCGGTGGTCGGTCCAGCGCAACCGCGTCAACCGGCGGCTCGTCCGCGACCTCCGTCGGCGGCGGCCGGCCGGCCGGACCCAAGCCCGTCGGGCCGCTCGTGGGCGGCGGATTGCCACCGGATCCGATGGCCGGCGCGCGGCTCGAGTCGAGCGGCAACGGCCGGAGCGTTCCGGCCGGCCAGGCGAAGCCGGGATTCACGCCGACGGGCGCCCGGATCGGGCGCAACGATCCGTGCTGGTGCGGCTCGGGCCAGAAGTACAAGAAGTGTCACGGCCGCTGAGCGGGCGGCGTCTCGATCCCGGTTGCCCCCCTGCTCGTCCGCCCCGGTCGTGATGCATAACCTCGTCCGGCTGGCCCTGGCCGGGATCGTGGCCGCGTTGCTCGTGACGGGCTGGGCAAGCTTCCGGATCTGGGACGTCGGCAATCGCGACGACCAGCGCGCGGCCGACGCCATCGTCGTCCTCGGCGCAGCCCAGTACAACGGCCGGCCGTCGGCGATCCTCAGGGCGCGCCTCGAGCACGCGATCGACCTGTATCGCGCGGGGGTCGCGCCGTATCTCGTCGTGACCGGCGGCAAGGCCGACGGCGACGTCACGACCGAGGCGGCGAGCGCCCGCGCGTTCGCGCTCCAGCACGACGTTCCACGGTCCGCGATCCTGTCCGAGGACAAGGGCCGGACCACCCTGGAGTCGCTCCGTGGCGTGGCGACCCTCCTCACCGACGCGGGCCTGAGCAGCGCGATCTTCGTCTCGGACCGGACCCACATGCTGCGCGTCCTCCGCATCGCCCGCGACGAGGGGATCGCAGCGACGGGCTCGCCGACGACGACCAGCCCGAGCGATTCGAGCTTCGACGACCGGTTCCGGGCGACGATCCACGAGCTCGGCGGCCTCGCGCTCTACTTCGTCACCGGCGAGACGCTCTGACCCTCGTCGCCGGCTGCCGCCACCGGTTCCAGGGCCGCGCTGGGAAGATCGGCTCGAAATCGCGAAACTTCCGGTTCTCCCTCTTGGCCGTAGGGGATGGAGCGCATATACTCCGGCGAAACCCCGCGGGCCCAGGGTCGGAGGATCCCTGAGCAGTCCACGCGTCGCGCCCCCACCTTCTGCCCCAGCACAGAGAGAGGGTCGAGTTGAAGCAGGCCGAGGAAGCGTCGTTCGTCGATCTCATCGCCTGCGAGCGTGACTGCAGATCGTGCAGTTATGCGGCGGCCCTGGACTGTGACGGCAACTGCGGCGTGTGCCCGCACAACAGCTACTGCCCCTGCGTGAACCCCGTCGTCGCACGGAGCAAGTCGGCCCTGCGCCTGATCGAGCTCCGTCCGATCCTGCTCCAGGACCTCCAGGCCCGCAACTGAGTGGACGCGTCCACGGTTCGCGACCTGGCCGAGCGGATCCGGTCGACCTCGGGGCATCTTTGACCTCGAGACCAAGGAACGGCGCGTCGCCCAGCTCGAGGCGCTGACCAGCGAACCCGGCTTCTGGGACGACCAGCGGTCCGCCCAGAAGGTCCTCCGCGAGGCCAACGGCCTGCGCTCCGACATCGAGCTGTGGCGTGGCTTCGAAGGCCGCGCCGACGACCTGCTCACCACCCTCGAGCTCGTCGAGGAATCCGGTGACTCCGAGCTGACCACCGAGCTCGACCGCGAGGTCGCCTCCCTCGAGGCCGACTTCGGCCGGGAGCGGACGGCCCTCCTGTTCTCGGGCGAGTACGACCAGGGTGGCGCGATCCTGTCGATCAGCGCGGGCGCCGGTGGCACCGAGGCCACGGACTGGGCCGAGATGCTCCTCCGGATGTACCTCCGCTGGGCGGAGCGCCATCGCTTCAAGACCGAGATCGTCGACCAGCAGGAAGGCGAGCAGGCCGGGATCAAGAGCGCCACGGTCGAGATCGACGGGCGCGCGGCCTACGGCTGGATGCGGGCCGAGCGCGGCGTGCACCGGCTCGTCCGGATCAGCCCGTTCGACTCACAGAAGCGGCGCCAGACGACGTTCGCCCTCGTCGAGGTCCTCCCCGAGGCCGACGACGACATCGAGATCGAGCTGAACTGGGACGAGATCCGGGTCGACACCTTCCGATCCCAGGGGGCCGGCGGCCAGCACGTCAACAAGACCGACTCGGCCGTCCGCCTGACCCACCTCCCGACGAACATCGTCGCCCAGAGCCAGAACGAGCGCAGCCAGACCCAGAACAAGGAGATGGCGATCCGGGTCCTCAAGGCCCGCCTGCTCGAGCGCGCGCTCGAGGAGCAGGAGGCCGAGGTCCGCAAGCTCAAAGGCGAGCACGTCGAGGCCGGCTGGGGCAACCAGATCCGCTCGTACGTCCTCCACCCGTACCAGATGGTCAAGGACCTCCGAACCGGCCACGAGACCGGCAACACCCAGGCCGTCCTCGACGGCGACCTCGATTCGTTCATGCAGGCCGAGCTCGAGCGGCTGGCCACCGGCGGCGGACGGGCGGCGACGGCCGACGACGACGCGGACGAGGCGTGACCGCCGGCTCGTCTGCCACCGGCGCGTCACCGCGCGACCTGTCGACCGGCCATACGGTCCGGCCCGCGACGCCCGACGATCTCGCGACCTGCGCCGCGATCTGGCGCGACGCGCTGAACGACTACCTCGGCCGGCTCGCCCAGCCCGAGATCCCACCCGACTTCGGGCCGATCCTGCGTCTGTACGGCCACCTCCAGGCGACCGACCCGGCATCGTTCCTCGTTGCCCAACGATCGACCGGCGGCGCCGGCGGCGACCCGTCGGCGATCGATGCCTTCGTCGTCGTCGTCCGGCGCGACGGACTGGCCTTCCTGTCGATGCTCTTCGTCCGGCCCGGCGTCCAGGGTCGCGGCCTCGGTCGAGCGCTGCTCGCGCTGGCCCTGCCCGACGACGAGGCCGGTGTGACGTGGCGGGCCACCGCGACCGACAGCGTCCAGCCGATCTCGAACGGGCTGTACGGGTCGCTCGGGCTCGTGCCGCGCATCCCGCTCCTGCGCCTCGTCGGGCTGGCGGATCGCGCCGCGGACTTCGGGGCGCTGCCGCCGGGCATCGAGGCGATCGGGTTCGACGAGGTGCCGGCCACGGCCGACGGTCTCGGCCGATCGGCCCTGGCCGGCGAGCTCTCCGACCTCGATCGGGACGCCGCCGGGTTCGATCGGTCGCCCGATCACGCCTTCCACGCCGCCGAGGGCCGGATCGGCTTCCTGTTCCGCGATCGGACGGGGAAGTCCGTCGGTTACGGCTACAGCTCGGAGGCCGGACGGGTCGGGCCCGTCGCGGTCCGCGACGCGGCATTGCTCGGGCCGGTTGTCGGTCACCTCGTGCGCGAGGTCCGGCCTCGCGGAGCGTTCGGCTTGTGGGTGCCGGGGAGCGCCGGCACGGCGATCGTGCCGCTGCTCCTGGCCGGGTTCCGATTCGACGGCTTCCCGGTCCTCCTGTGCTGGGACCGCCCGTTCGCGGACTTCGCGCCGCTTCATCCCGATGTCGCCCGGGCTGCTGTGACCGACACGAGTCCGCAGCCAGGGGCCGGACGCGCCGATCGTCCGGTTGCCGCTCGGCCGCGGGCGATGGTAGCCTCGGAGTCGACGTGGCTCCCCCTGTCGTGCCCCCGGACGGAGTCCCGCTGATCGGGATCCGTCCCGGTCAGCCGAGCACCAGACCGTGGAGCCCATCGTGACCCTCGCCCCGACGCCGTCCGCCGCCACGCGCTCGATCCGCGAGCGGCTGCTGCGCCGCGGTCGGGACCGCTCGGCCGCCGATCGCGCCGTCCTTGTCCTCCACGACGTCACGAAGACCTACCCGAACGGCAAGACGGCCCTGCGCGACGTCGACCTCGTCATCCCCGAGGGCGACTTCGTCTTCCTCGTCGGGCCGAGCGGCGCCGGCAAGTCGACGATCATCAAGCTCCTGATCCGCGACGAGGTCGCGACCCAGGGCCAGGTCGTCCTCGACGGCCAGGACCTCGCCCGGCTGTCACGCCGGGCTGTCCCCAAGGTCCGCCGCAAGATCGGGATCGTCTTCCAGGATTTCAAGCTCCTGCCCCAGAAGAGCGTCTGGGAGAACGTCGCGTTCGCGCTCGAGGTCACCGGCTCGCCGCGGCGCAAGATCCGGCCGGCCGTCGACCGGGTGCTGGCGCTCGTCGGGCTCACCGCCCAGCGCGCCCAGATTCCCAGCCAGCTCTCGGGCGGCGAGCAGCAGCGGACCGCGATCGCCCGGGCGCTCGTCCACGACCCGCGGCTGATCATCGCCGACGAGCCGACCGGCAACCTCGACCCGCTCATCAGCTGGGAGATCATCCAGCTCCTCCTCCGGATCAACGAGCTCGGCGTGACGGTGCTCATGGCGACCCACGACGCCGACGTCGTCACCGCCCTGCGCAAGCGGGTCGTCGCGCTCGAAGAGGGCCGCGTGATCCGCGACGAGGTCGGTGGCGCCTACCACCGGGCGGATTGATGGTGTTCGCCACCGTCCGAGCCGCGGCGAGCCCCCGCCGATGATCGGCTTCGTCGTCTTCAGCCTCCGACGCGCCTGGCAGGGCTTCTGGCGGAACGCACTGATGTCCCTCGCCGCCACCGCGACGATGGTCCTGATGCTGCTCCTGCTGGCCGGCTTCTGGATCATCCAGACCGGCCTGCTGTCGGCCCTCGACTTCACCGAATCGAAGGTCGAGGTCCAGGTCAACCTGAAGGTCGACGCCACGCCGGCCGACATTGCCGGCCTCGGCGCGACGATCCAGACGCTGCCCGGCGTGGCCGGGATGACCCTCGTCACCCGCGAGGAAGCGCTCGCCCGGTTCCAGCAGAGCATGAAGGACCAGGGCCGCGAGGACCTCTCGAAGTACCTCGACGCGAACCCGTTTCCGCCGAGCTACGAAGTCAAGCTGACCGACCCGAGCTTCGCCGCACCCGTCGCCGCCGCCCTCCAGCCGACGAAGAACCCGGCCGTCCGGAACGTGCTCGACACGAAGGAGACGGCGAAGAACGTCAAGACCGTGACCGATCTCATGCGCACCGGCGGCACCGTCGTCCTGATCGTGATCGGGATCATCGTCCTGTTCATCATCGTGAACACGATCCGCCTGGCCGTCGTCGCCCGCCACGAGGAGATCGAGATCATGCGGCTCGTCGGCGCGTCCGACGCCTTCATCCGCTGGCCGTTCGTGTTCGAGGGTGCGATGGTCGGGCTGCTGGGAGCCGCGATCACGCTCGGCGGGCTGTACTTCCTGGCCGACCCGATCGGCGCCTTCATGGTCGACTTCTTCCGGGTCCTGCCGCTCAGCTTCGGGTCGCTCGCCCGCGATCTCGTCGTCATCGTCCTGTCGGCCGGGCTGGGGCTGGGCGTGCTCGGTTCGTGGCTGTCGGTGCGGACGTATCTGATCCGCTGACGGCGACCGAGGCCCCTGGGAGCGGTCCGCCGCCCGGCTCCGGATTGGTGCGCCAAGGCGCCGGATTCGTGAAGTTCCGTTCACGGACGATCCAACGCGCCTCTGCCGACCGTAGCATCGAGCAAACACGGGTGTAGGCTGTCACCTCGCCTGCCCCTGGACAGCGGAGAACCACGTCCCCGATGCTCCCACCCGACGCATCCAACACGGAATCGACCCCGATCGCCGATCCGCTCGAACCCGCTGGCGGCACGGTCGCGTCCGTTTCGACCCACCCTGGTTTCGCCCAGCTGGCGCCCACGCAGCCGGTCCCGACCGAGGCCGTCGCCGTTCAGCCGGCCCCCCGCTCAGGGTCCACCGCCCGCGGCCCGATCCTCGCCCTCGCGATGGTCGTCGTGTCGGTCCTCGCCGGCGGCGCCCTGTTCGTCTCGGGCTTCCTCGTCGGCCAGCGCAGCATCGAGCAGCCCGGCACGCCGGCCGCGGCCGAGGCGGCGTTCCAGCCGTTCTGGGACAGCTACGACACGATCATCAAGCGGTTCGCCCTCGGCGGCGAGACCCAGCAGAGCCTGATCGACGGCGCGATCAAGGGCATGGTCGACTCGCTCGGCGATCCCTACTCGGCCTACCTCACCCCCGAGCAGTACAGCCAGGGGCTGCAGGACCTGTCCGGCCAGTTCGAGGGGATCGGCGCCGAGATCGGGACGCGCAACGGCCAGGGCGAGACGTCGGACTGCACGACGCTCGGGCCCGACTGCTTCCTGATCGTCGTGACCCCGATCGAGGGCTCGCCGTCTGAGAAGGCGGGCGTCAAGGCCGGTGACGCGATCGTCGCGGTCGACGGCGCTTCGCTCGATGGCCTGACCGTCGACGGCGCGCGCAACAAGATCCGCGGCAAGAAGGGCACCGAGGTCGTCCTGTCGATCGTTCGCGACCAGGCGAAACCGGTCGACATCAAGGTCGTCCGCGACGTCATCGTCTCGAAGGAGGTCATCACCAAGGACCTCGCCGGCGGAACGGTCGGCTACATCGCGGTCACCGGGTTCTCCGACAACTCCGCAGACGAAGTTCCACGACGCCCTCCAGGTCGACCTGAAGGCGGGCAAGAAGAAGATCATCCTCGACCTCCGGGGCGATCCGGGCGGCTACGTCACGGCCGCGCGCTCGATCGTGAGCGAGTTCGTCAAGGACGGGCCGATCTTCTGGGAGGAGGACGCCGCCGGGACGCAGGTCCAGACCGACGCCACCGGCCAGGGGATCGCCACCGATCCGTCGATCCGGCTCGTCGTGCTCGTCGACAAGGGCTCGGCATCGGCCAGCGAGATCGTGGCGGGCGCGCTCCAGGATCGCGACCGGGCGACGATCGTCGGCGAGACGACGTTCGGCAAGGGCACCGTCCAGCAGTGGATCCAGCTCCAGAACGGCTCGGCCCTCAAGCTGACGATCGCCAAGTGGCTGACGCCCGACAAGCACTGGATCCACCACGTCGGGATCATCCCGGACGTCCCGGTTACGACCCCGGCCGACGCGAGCCCGACGAACGACCCGGTGCTGGACAAGGCGATCGAGATCCTCACCAAGGACACCGCCGCCGTCCCGAGCGCGCTGCCGAAGGCCGCCTGAGGGCTCCGGCGCCGGCGCGCACCGCCCGCGCGGATCCGACGCGGGCCGCGTGCTTGCACGTCGATCCACGTTCCTGTACGGTGTTTGGGAACGAAAGGAGGTGATGTGCAGTGATCGACAGTACGCGTAGCTGCACCACCTCGCAGGAGATGGCCGTCTAGTCGGTCACCCCTGTGGGTGGGAAGCTAAGGAAGCCGGCCTTCGGGCCGGCTTTCCTGCGCTCCGGGGCGCTGACCACGGCTGTCTCGAACGCCGTCGCGGGGGCGGCCGAGATGAACGACACTTCGGCGCCACCTGCCCACACAGACAAGGAATCCACCTCCGTGGCCGACGAGAAGACGATCGCCCTCAATCGGCGGGCGCGTCATGACTTCACCATCGACGAGACGTTCGAGGCCGGGATCGTCCTGACCGGGACCGAGATCAAGTCGATCCGGGCCGGCAAGGTCAACCTGTCGGATGCGTATGCCCGGATCGAGCGCGACGAGGCCTGGCTGATCGGCGCCCACATCGCGCCGTTCGAGCAGGCGAATCGCTACAACCACGAGCCCAAGCGGGTCCGCAAGCTGCTCCTCCACCGCGGCGAGATCGACGAGCTGCTCGGACGGACGAAGGCCAAGGGCCAGACGATCGTGCCGCTCCGGCTCTACCTGACGGGCAAGGGTCGGGCGAAGCTCGAGCTCGGGCTGGCGCGCGGCAAGAACCTGTTCGATCGCCGGCGCGACATCGCCGACCGCGACGCGAAGCGCGACATCGCGCGCGAGATGGCCGACGCCCAGCGGGGCCGCTGACCGGCCGGTACGCTGCGTTCCACGTGAAACTGCCGTGTGCCGACGCCGCCCGTGCGCCTCGGCCCGACGATCCGGGCGGTCGACCTCCACGCCTGCGGCGAGCCCGGCCGGGTGATCGTCGGCGGGGTGGACGGCGTGCCGGGCGGCACGATGTTCGAGGCGATGACCTGGCTCCAGGCCCATCGCGACGACCTCCGCCTGCGGATGCTCCGCGAGCCGCGCGGCTACCCGGCGGCCAACTGCAACCTGATCCTGCCGTCGTCCAACCCCGAGGCGGACGCCGGCTACGTGATCATGGAGCAGGTCGAGTACCCGGGGATGTGCGGCACGAACACGATGTGCGTGGTCACGGCGCTGCTCGAGACCGGGATGCTGCCGATGACCGAGCCGGTGACGGAGCTGACCCTCGAGGCGCCGGCCGGGCTGATCCGGGTCCGGGCGGACTGTGCCGATGGCAAGGTCACCGGCGTGACGTTCCGGAACGTGCCGGCGTTCGCCACCCACCTGGACGCCGTCGATCGAGGTGCCCGCACCTGGGAACCGTGACCGTCGACGTCGCCTACGGCGGGATGTTCTACGTGATCGCCTCGGCCGAGCGCGTTCGGGCTGCGCCTGACGCCCGACGAGGGCGCCGACATCGCCCGCATCACCGAGATGATCAAGGCCGCCGCGAACGACCAGCTGCCGGTCGTCCACCCGGAGCAGCCGGGGTTCGCCGGGATCACGATCGGCCAGCTGTCCGGGCCGGCCCACGATCCGGCCAACGCGATGCGGAACGTGGTGACGGTGTCGTCCGGGGTGCTCGACTGGGAGCGGCCGGCGACGTGGACCGGGGCGATCGACCGATCGCCGTGCGGCACCGGCACGTCGGCGCGGATGGCGACGCTCCATGCCCGCGGCCGGCTGGCGATCGGGGAGGACTTCCGGCACGAGGGGATCCTCGGGACGGTCTTCACCGGTCGCCTGCTCGAGGAAACGACGATCGGCGGGCGGGCGGCCGTCGTGCCGCAGATCACCGGGCAGGCCTGGATCACCGGGATCGCCGACTACGTCGTGGATCCGGGCGACCCGTTCCCCGACGGCTTCACGATCGGCGACATCTGGGCCTGACGCAGCCGGCGCTCGGTCAGCGCAGGAAGTAGCGTCGGCTGAGCGGCAGGTCGTCGACGGGTTCGATCGCCACGCGCCGATCGTCGAGCGTGACCGCGCCGTCGATCGGGTCGATCTCGATCGCGGCCGTGGCCCGATTCAGCCACAGATCGTCGCGGGTCAGGCCACGGGTTCGACCGATCGCGACCACCTCACGACCACCCATCGAACGGCGGCGGAGTGCCGTTGCCGCAGCCGCCGAAGAGAAGGTGACCCCGAGCCGCGGCGCGAGGCCCGGTGCGCCGCCCCAGTCGGGCCGGTAGCGAGTCGGCTCGGCCCGTTCGACGGTCGCGTTGCCCTCGCCGAGCGGCCCCCAGGCGGCCATCCCCGCCTTCAGGACGAGCTCCGGCTTGGCCCCGAACCAGGCGGGCTTCCACAGGACGATGTCGGCCAGCCGGCCGGCGCGGAGCGAGCCCACGTGGTCGGCCAGCCCGTGGGTGATCGCGGGCTCGATCGTCACCTTGGCGAGGTAGCGGAGGACGCGCTCGTTGTCGTCGAGGCCGTCCTCCGCGCTCGTGCCCGTTCCGCGTTTCAGCGTGCTACCACGCCACCGTGTCAGCACGCTAGCGAGCTGCAACGAGCGACGGACGGTCTCCATGATCCGGCCCATGCCCTGAGAGTCCGAGTTGATGATCTGGATCGCGCCGAGGTCGTGGAGCGGTCCCTCGGCGGCCATCGTCGCGGGATGGACCCGTCCGGCAGCCAGCGCCAGGTCGGCCGCGACGGCCATCGATCCACCGTGATTCAGGACGATCATCGCGACGTGCTCGGCAGGGGTGCTCGTGCCGAACGGGATCGTCGGCGTCGTCGACGAGCAGATGATGTTCGCCTCGCGGACCAGCCCGAGCAGGTCGGGCACGTGACCACCGCCCGACCCCTCGACATGGTAGGCATGGACCGTTCGGCCGGCGATGGCCGCGACCGTGTCCTCGAGCTCGGCGGTCTCGTGCAACCCGTCGGTGTGGAGCGAGACTGCCACCCCGGCGCCGTCGGCGAACCGAAGCGTCGCGTCAATCAGCGCCGGATCCGCGCCGTAGTCCTCGTGGATCTTGAACCCGACCGCGCCCGCGTCGAGCAGCGCGTCGAAGTCCGGCGTCGCCTCGGACCGGGCACAGGCCTGGATCCCGACGTTGAGCGGCCACTCGGTCAGCGCGCTGAGCGTCCGCTCCATCGCCCACGGCGGCTCCTCGAACCCCGCCGTGATCAGGGTCGTCACCCCTCCGGACAGTGCGGCCGGCATCAACGCCGGGCTGATCAGGTGGACGTGGCTGTCGACCGCGCCCGGCGTCGCGATCAGGCCGTACGCCATGATCGGCGCCGTGTGCGGCCCGATTTCCAGCTCGATCCCGTCGCTGATCCCGGGGTTGCCGGCGCGACCGACGCCCACGATCCGGCCGTCCTTGATCCCGATGTCGGCCTTGACGACGCCGATCGTCGGATCGATCACGAGCGCTCCCGCGACGACGGCGTCCAGCTCCGAGTCGCCGGCCCGCCCGGTCTGGGTCATCCGCGGCCGAAGCGTCTTGCCGTAGCCCCAGATCGGCTCGTCGCCGGTGGCCTGGCGATCCTCGATGACGCGCACCCAGAGGTCGGTGTCGGCGAGGCGGACGCGGTCGCCGGCAGTCGGGCCGTAGCGGGCGAGCCGTTCGGCGGGGTCGAGGGCACGAGTCACCGGTCGCCCCCGGATCCGCCGAACCGGACGAGCTCGATCTCCTTGGATTCGCCGGGCTCCCAACCCTCCGAGGCGCCGGCGGGCAGATCGAGCCGGAAGCCGGCCGCCGCCGCGCGGTCGAACACCAGCCGGGCATTGACGCGATCGAACGGGATGTGGGACGAGACCCGGATCGTCCGGCGGGACTCGCTCCGGACCACGAGCCGAAGGTGCTCCCGGGCGGGCGGCGCGGACGCGAGGGCCGCTCGACCCGCCACGATCGCGCCTGGGCCATCACTCGCCGGCGGCTGGCCGCGCCCGAGCGGATCGACCAGCACGATCAGGCGTGTTCCATCGCCGAGCAGGACCTCGAGCCGGACCTCGTCCACGAGCTCGCGGACGCCGGCGATCACCGCACCGGGCGCGACGGCCGCCATGCCGGCAGCCTCGACGTCGGCATACGACCGGCCGGCCCGGGCGGCCTCGAGCATCGCGTCGCAGATGATCGCGATCGCCTCGGGCGCGTTCAGGAGCAGGCCGGCCAACCGGTGCCGCCGAGCCAGCTCGGCGGCCCCGAAGATCAGGAGCCGCTCCTCCTCCCACGCCGACATTCGCACCGCCGCATCGTAGCGACGGCGGGGCGACCACGGCCAGACGATCCCGCTTGACATGCAACCCGCCGGTTGCGTATTCTCCCGCCGTGGAAACCGTCTTCGCCGCCGTCGCCGATCCGACCCGACGCCTCCTCCTCGAGCGTCTGCGCTCGGCGGGACCGGCCTCCATCGCGACGCTCGGTGCGGGCCTCCCGATCAGCCGGCAGGCCGTGACCAAGCATCTCGACACCCTTCGGTCCGCCGGACTGATCCGCGTCCGGCGCGACGGTCGCGAGCGGCTCCACGAGCTCGATGCCCAACCGCTGCGTGACGTCGACGACTGGCTCCGGCCTTATGCCGACGCCTGGGATCAGCGTCTCGCGGCCCTTCGCCAGCATCTCGGAGAGGACACCGACCGATGACAGCCACGACGACGCCCACGCCGGCAACCGGCTACGCGATCGAGCGAGTGCTCGACCTCCAGGCAGCGCCCGACCGGGTCTGGGCCGCCCTGACCGACCCGGCCGAGATCAGCCAGTGGTTCGGCACCGAGACGGAGCTGGAGCTCACTGTCGGCGCCGAGGGCTGGTTCACGTTCGGTGACGAGGGCCGGTTCGCCGTCCGCCTGGAGGCGCTCGAGCCGCCGACGCGGCTCGCCTGGCGCTGGGCGGAGGATCCGGACACGGCCCTCGACGCCGGCCCGACGAGCCTCGTCGTGTGGACGCTCGAACCGGGCCGCGACGGTGGGACCACGCTGCGGTTGCGCGAATCCGGCCTCCGCGCCGAGCGCAACCTCGAGATGAACACGGCCGGCTGGTTCGAGGAGCTCGCCGAGCTCCGCGGGCACCTCGCCGTCGAGCCATGGCAGGTCCCGATCCGGCGGCGCCTCGAGCTGCGCGCCGATCGCGATCGCGTCTGGCGTGCCCT
Organism: uncultured Chloroflexia bacterium; assembly: GCA_963746075.1. Lineage (GTDB taxonomy): Bacteria > Chloroflexota > Limnocylindria > Limnocylindrales > CSP1-4 > CF-46. Next base: position 173,586 of record CAVUZY010000002.1, on the reverse strand, counting down.
CAGCGACGACGGAGAGCTCCGCCAATGGTGGGGCTCGACGACGCCGGTCGACGTCCGGGCCGGCTGGGAGGGCTGGTTCACCTTCCCGGAGCACGGCCGCCATGCCGTCCGGATCGAGGTCGTCGAGCCGCCGCGCTACCTCGCCTGGCGCTGGGCCGCCGACGAGACGGACGTGCCGCTCGCCGAGATCCGCCAGCCGCTCGTCGTGGAGTGGCTGCTGGAGACACGCGAAGAAGGTGGCACCGTGCTCCAGCTGCTCGAAAGTGGGTTCACGGGCCCGAAGTCCCACGGCGACAACACGGAGGGCTGGGAGGTCGAGGTCCTGCCGGGCCTGGTCAAGCTCGTCGACGGCGACTGACCGGGCGGAGCGGGCGAACCCGGATCAGGACGCCGGGACACCCGCGCCCGCGGCGGAACTCGCGGCGCCCTGTGTCGCGCGGACAGGCGCCGCCGCCGCGATCCGCCCGGCGCGGGTGAACAACAGCACGCCGATCGTCGAGATCGCCGCGCACAGGAGCAGACCCACGGTCACGTCGACGACCCCGAGCTGGAGCAACGCGCTCATCAGGAAGGCCGCGACGATCCCTCGGGCACCGGTCAGCGCGTTCCAGCCGGCCATCGCCGCGGCCCGCGACGTCAGCGGCGTATGGTCGCTGACGGCGGCTGCGATCCCGACATCGATCGAGGCGCTGCCCGTCCCGGCGGCGAGGGCGGCGATCCAGAGCACCACGACGCTCGGGGCGAGCGCGTAGCCGACCAGCGACAGGAGCCCGATCGCGCTGCCGAGCCGGAGCACCGTCACTGCCCCGTGGCGGTCGGCCACGGCGCCCCAGATCGGGAAGGCGAGGGTGGTGGCGAGCGCCGCGAGGATCCCGATGACGCCGACGTCGGACAGGCTCAGGTTGAGCCGATCGACGTGGACGAGGGCGTACAGCGGCGCGGCCGCGATGAGCCCGCCGCCATAGAAGCCCTGGGCGAGCGCGATCCGGCCGAGGAATGGCCGCTCGCGCAGGGCCCGGACGGACTCGCGCGCCGAGAAGGGGGCCGGTCGGTCCGTGGACGTCGCCCTGAGGCCGACGTACCCCGCGGCGCACGCCGCCCCGATCAGCCCGGCCACTGCGACGGCCTTCTCGCCGCCGATCCGGTCGGCCAGGACGCCGCCCCCGATCGCGGCCAGGGCACCGGCGGCTGCCCGGCCCATCCCGAGGACGCCGACGACCCGGCCGCGCAGACGGGCCGGGTACATGGCGCCCCACAGGCGGAGGTGGAACGGGCCGCCGAACGACAGGCTGAGCCAGAACACGACGGCGACCGCGACCATGACCGGCGGGGTCGTGACGAAGAACAGGATGAGGAGCGAGGCCGATCCGAGACCGCGCGTCAGCCCGAGCTGGAGAGCGCTCCGTGGGCCGAACCGACCGGCGAACGCGCCGAGCAGATTGGCGATGAACGGAGCGGCGGCCAGGGCCGACAGGCCGAGCGGCTCCAGACCGCCGCGCCGGGCGACGGTCGGCAGGATCGCGTTGGTCAGGGCGAGGGTGACGCCGATCCCGATCGCCGCGACCAGGTCCAGGGCAAGATTCCGCCCGATCGCGCGTCGCGTCGCGGTGTTGAAGAGCGTCGGCCGGAGCACCGCGTACCTCGAAGCAGCCCGCGGGCCTGCGAGGTGAGCTGTCGGGCTCGGCGTGGGTTCGCCGCCGCGGTCAGTCCGCGATTTGCCCCGGGGACGTCGGGTCCCCCGCCCTCGTGAAGAGGTTCGGCCACAGCAAGCCTATCAGCCGCGCAGGACGGGCCGCGATGGGAGGATCGTCCGGGCCGATCGTCGCCGGCTGGTGCACCATGTGACACGACCGCTGCGTGACGGACCGGCGCGCTCATGCTGGCCCCGCTCCGCAGTCGAGCCGTTGGAGGACCGCATGTCAACCCGCAAGCGCGTCACCATCCTGGCCGTCCTGGCCGCCGTCCTGGCATCGATCGCAGGCCCCGTCACCTCGGTGTCCGCGGCCGCTCCGCTCGCGAAGTGGACGGTCATGGTCTACATGTCGGGGGACAACAACCTCGAGGACTACATCGTCAGGGACCTCGAGCTCGAGCTCGCGGCGTTGGGCTCCAACGCCGACATCCAGGTCACCGCCCTCGCCGATCGCGGCCCCGGCTATGACCGGAGCCGCGGCGACTGGCAGACGACGAAGCTCTTCCACCCGACCCAGGGCATGATCGCGGACGCCGCCCACGCCGTCGCCGACTGGGGCGAGCGCAACATGGGCGATCCGCAGACGCTGCGTGACTTCGTCAGCTGGTCCAAGACCAACTACCCGGCCCAGCACTATGCGCTGTATTTCTGGGGACATGGCTGGGGCTGGCATCCCGACTGGACGATGGAGGACGACACGCCCGGCGGCGACGGCCTCAACCCCAACGAGGTCAAGGCGTCGTTCCCGACGCTCGGCTTCATCGACGTCGTCGGCTATGACGCCTGCAACATGGCCCAGATCGAGATCCTGTCCCTGTGGAACGGGCATGCGACCGCGGTCGCGGCGTCGCAGGAGTTCGTGAACATGGACGGGATCGAATACGACAACGTCATCTCGCAGCTCCGCGCGAACCCCGGCATGACGGCCGACCAGGTCGCCATCGCCACGAGCGCGAGCACGATCTTCGAGGTCACCTTCTCGGCCACGGCGGTCGACAACCGCTACAACGCCCTGCGGACCGCGGTCAACGACTGGTCTGTCGCCCTGAAGAACGCCGTGCCGACCCAGAAGGCGAAGATCATCAAGGGCTTCAACAACGCGAAGAGCTTCTGGCAAGCCCCAACGGACAAGGACCTCTACGACCTCGCCAAGCAGATCAACGCCCAGGTTTCCGACAACAATCTGAAGGCCAAGGGCACGGCCGTGATGAACGCCGTCGACGCCGTCGTCCTGCACCGCCGGTTCACGGGCAGCAAATACAACATGGTCCACGGCATCACGATCACCGGCATCACCCGACCGGTCGAGCGGAACGCCGACTGGACCTATTACCACACGCTCGACTTCGCCCTGACCACGGGCTGGGACGAGTTCGAGGACCTGCTGGCCCAGTAGCCGGCCGAACCGCGCGACGGCAACGAGCCCCGGGCCGCGCCCCGGGGCTCGTTCGTCGGCGCGCCGGGCGGCGCTTGGCCGTTCAACGGGGACCAGCTAGAATTCGCGATCCGAACGGTCGTTCGGTCCTGTGGGGATGTGTGGATTCGACAGGGCTTGGCTACCGGGGAACGCGAGCCGAGGATGCTGCTCAGGCCTCGTAAATCAGGCAGCAAAACGAAGTACCTGGCAACCGCCAGTCGACTCTCGCCCTCGCTGCGTAAGCAGCTAGTGTGAGCGTGGAAGCCACCTCGGTCCCGCGGGTGGTGGAAGCGTCATTCAGCGGGGCTGCGATCCAGGTGAGTGTTGCGTAGCCTGGAGTCAAGCCCGATCTAGGGGCACGTGACTGGACCGTCCGGCAGAGTGCCGATGCCCGTCCGGGCGGTCGACGACAAACCATCGGACACGCTCGTAGTGGTCTCCGGCGAAGGGTTCTGGACGGGGAGTTCGACTCTCCCCCATCTCCACCAACTCGATCGCGAAGCAGACGCCCCGTCCGGCAACGGACGGGGCGTCTGCGGGTTCGTGGCGCCCCGTCGTCCGCTATCTCCAGCCGAGCTCCGGGGCGACGTACTTCAGGATGCTCTCGACGGCGTGGGCGTTGTACTCGACGCCGAGCTGGTTCGGGACGGTCAGCAGGAGCGTGTCGGCCGCCTGGATCGCGGTGTCCTTGGCGAGCTCCTTGACGAGGACGTCCGGCTCCGCCGCGTACGAGCGCCCGAAGATGGCCTTCGTCTGGGCGTCGATGTAGCCAACCTGGTCCGACGCCTGATTGCCGCGGCCGAAGTACGCCCGGTCCCGGTCATCGACCAGTGCGAAGATGCTGCGGCTGACCGACACCCGCGGCTGCCGCTGATGGCCCGCTGCCGTCCACGCCTCGCGGAACAGCCGGATCTGCTCCGCCTGGAGCTCGTGGAATGGCACGCCCGCGTCCTCCGTCATCAGCGTCGACGACTGCATGTTCATGCCCTGCTGGGCCGCCCATTCCGCGGTCGGGCGTGACCCGGCGCCCCACCAGATCCGGTCACGGAGGCCGGACGCATGCGGTTCGGGGCGGAGGAGCCCGGGCGGGTTCGGGAACATCGGCGAGGGGTTCGGCTGCGCGAACCCGACCCCGGAGAGGGCCTGGAGGAAGACCTCGGTGTGCTGGCGTGCCATGTCGGCGTCGGTCTTGCCCTCGGCCGGCGCGTAGCCGAAGTAGCGAAAGCCGTCGATGACCTGCTCGGGCGAACCGCGGCTGATCCCGAGCTGGAGGCGACCGCCGGCGATGAGGTCGGCGGCGCCGGCGTCCTCGACCATGTACAGCGGGTTCTCGTAGCGCATGTCGATGACGGCGGTCCCGATCTCGATGCGCTTCGTTCGAGCACCGATCGCCGCTAGCAGCGGGAACGGCGACGCCAATTGCTGGGCGAAATGGTGGACCCGGAAGTAGGCGCCGTCCGCGCCGAGATCCTCGACCGCCTCGGCCAGCTCGATCGACTGGATCAGCGCGTCAGACCCGGACCGAACCTGCGAATACGGCGAGTCCGACCAGTGTCCGAACGAGAGGAATCCGATCTTCTTCACCGGCAGATTCTACGGGCTCGGAGCGCGACGCCGGCGCTGGGAGCCCAGACCGGACCCTACAGCCGGATGAACGTCCGCATGTACGTCGTGGAGGCGCCGTAGCGGGCGAACGTGTCGTAGAACTCGCGCGTCGTCATCACCCCGTTGCGGTTGGCCGCGAACAGCGCCGCGATCGCTGCGAAGAACGAGCTGCTGCCCATCCGGATGCGGAGCCCGTTGAGGAAGCTGGCCGACCTGAAGTAGATCGTTTGGTCGTAGCTTCCGGGATCGCTCGTCGTGTACGGCGCGGGCGTGTTCGGGAACTCGTAGATCGTGCTGTTGACCGGCCGGGTCGAGTTGTAGCCGTTGATCGTGCCGAACCAGTAGCTCGCGGCGAACTCTGCGAGGCCCTCGTCGAGCCACGGCTCGCGCATCTGGTCGTTGCCGGCCATGCCGTAGAACCACTGGTGGGCGACCTCGTGAGCGACGACCTCACCGGCCGCGAACGCCGGGCCGCCGAGGAACACGATCCCGGGATACTCGTTGCCCGAGCTGGGGCGGGCGGCCTGGGCGATGATCAGGCGCGTCCACTGGTACTGCCCGAACGCCGATTCGAAGCGGCTGACCGCCGCAAGGGCCTTGCTCAGGGCTGCCGGAGCCGAGCCGGTCGTGTAGTAGACCCCGATCGACACGCCCCCGGTCGAGGCCGACGTGAACCGGTAGACGGGGCTGACGCTGAACGCGAAGTCGCGGGCGTTCGTGAGCTCGTAGACGTGGTTGACGCCCGAGGCGACCACCCGGACGCCCGGCGCGGCGACCTTGATCGCCGCCGACTCCGTCGTCAGCTCGAGCCGGAACTTCGCGGCGATCCGGGTGTTCTGTGCGTCGCCCGGATAGCGGACCGCGTGCCCGTCGGACACGATCGGGAACCAGTGGCTGACCTGCATGATGCTGTTCGCCTTCGACAGTCGTCCGTCGAGCGAGGTCGCGATCTGGCTCGTCGCCCGGACGGCGAACGACAGGCTCACGGTGACCGACTCGGTGTTCGCGACGTTCCGGCCGAGCTGGAGCTCGAGGTTGCTGTTGTTGGTCCAGGCAGCGCTCACCGGCGTGCCGTTGACCCGGTAGTTCGAGATCGACGTCAGCTCGCCGAACGCCTTCGGCACGACCGACAGGTTGAGCTTGCTGATCGCCCCGCCCGAGACGTTCTTGACCTTGATCGTCTCGACGGCCGAGATCGTGCCGGCGGCGTAGTTCAGGTTGGCCTTCAGCACGTAGGACGTGACGAGGGACATCGACGCGCGGTTCACGGGGGCGGCGGCGACCGGTCGAGCCATCCCGAGGAGAGCGACCGTGGCGGCGAGACCGGCGACGAGGACGTGCGACTTGTTCATCTGAGCTTCCTGTGACTGGTTGCTCAGACAACCCTCGGCCTCGCGACGGCGCGGTCCCATCGGCATCGGAGGCGTCCGCGGCGGCCAAGTGACGCGAGCTCGGCCTTGTCAACTCGCCGACACCCGCCTGCGTCCTCTGTCGCGCGACATCCGTCCAACCGGCCGTCGGCGCACGGCGGCCGTCCAACAAACGACAACGGCCCTCGTCCGTCGGGACGAGGGTCCGTCGAGGGCCGGCGGCCGGCCGCGCCGGCGCGACGATGATGTGGCGGTCAGCCGGCCCGTTCGAGGACGAAGACCGGGATCACCCGCTTGGTCATGCTCGGGTACTCGGCGAACTCGGGCCGAACCTTCGCGTGGTCGTCGTAGAGCCGGTCGCGCTCCGGGCCGGTTGCTTCGCGGGCGGTGACCGGGACGACCTCGTTGTCGACCTCGAGGGTTGCCCGCGGGTTCGCGACGAGATTGAAGTACCACGCGGGGTGCTCGTCCGCGCCGCTCTTGCTCGCCGCGATCACCCAGGCATCTCCGTCGCGGTGGTACGTGACGATCGCCGTCCGGTCCTCGCCGGTCTTCGCGCCCTTGGACGTGAGGATCCCGAGCGGGCGGCCGGCCATCGGGCCGGACGCCGGGCGGCCCCCGTTGGCGCGCATGTCCGCGATCAGGTTGCGGGTCCAGGCCTCCGGGTCCCAGTCAGTCATCGCGTCAGGTCTCCATCGTTCGGCGGCGCGGCATCCCGGCGCGCATCCGGCGCCGGGCGGCGGCAGGCAACTCGGTCAGCCGGCCCGCTCGAGCAGGATCATCGGGATGACCCGATCGGTCTTCTTGGGGTATTCGCCGAAGCCGGGCATCTCGTCGACGTGGGCCTCCCACAGGCGATCGCGCTCGGGTCCCTCGGTCTGGATCAGCGGTCGGACCGGGACGACCTGGTTGCCGACCTCGATCGTGACCGCGTCCGGATTGGCCTCGAGATTGTGGAGCCACGCCGGATCGATCGGAGCGCCGCCCTTGGACGCCGAGATCGACCAGCGGTCGCCGTCCTGGCGGTAGGCCAGCACCGCGGTCCGCGGCTCGCCGCTGCGGGCGCCCTTCGTGTTGAGGATCAGCAGGTTGCGGCCGGCGAAGTAGCCGGTCGACGGCACGCCATCGTGGGCGCGCATGTCCTCGATCAGGTTGCGGGTGAAGGCTTCGGGGTCCCAGTCGGTCATGCGCGTGGCTCCAGTGCGTCCATCGTGGTCGTTGCTGATGCAACAATTGCACGAATTCGCAGATCGTGCCGGGACGGTCAGGTCCGCAGCTCGGCCGGCGTCAGAACGAGCTCGGCCAGCGTTCCGTCGCGCTCGAGGGTGACCTCGATCGAGCGGCCGACGAGGTCGCCGACCAGGGAGCGCTGGAGGTCGCCCACGCCGGCGATCGGCCGGCCGTCGAGTGACACGATCAGGTCGCCGGCGCGGACGCCGGCCGCGGCGGCCGGGCTGCCGTCGAGGAGCTGGACGACCTCGAGCCCGGCGGTCCGGCCCAGCCGCTCGGCCAGCATGGCCGGCAGGCGTCGCGTCCCGCCGACGATCCCGAGATACGCTCGGCGGACCCGCCCATCGCGCATGAGCGCCGCGAGGACCAGCCGGGTGGCGGCATCGATCGGAACGGCCAGCCCCAGGCCCACCCCGGCGACCGCGGTGTTGATCCCGACGACACGACCGCGAATGTCGGCCAGGGCGCCGCCCGAGTTGCCGGGATTGAGCGCCGCATCGGTCTGGATGACGTTCTCGACGAGCCGGCTTGCCTGGCCGTCACGAGCCGCGAGCGACCGGCCGAGGGCGCTGACGACGCCCGCCGTCACCGAGCCGCCGAAGCCCATCGGGTTGCCGATCGCCACGACCAGCTGGCCGACCCGCAGCCGGGCGGCGTCGCCGAACGGTGCCGCGGCCAGGTCCGTGCCCGCCGCCCGGACGACGGCCAGATCGGACAGCGGGTCGCGCCCGACCACCTCGAAGGCGAGCTCGTCGCCGTCGACGAACGTGGCGGTTCCCCGTTCCGCGCCGGCGACGACGTGGGCGTTCGTGACGAGGAAGCCATCGGGCGTGAACGCGACCGCCGAGCCGCTGCCGCCGCCCCAGCCGCCGCCGCGCCGCTCCACCCGGAGGCTCGCGACGGACGGGATCAGGCGCGCCGCGGCCGTGCTGACGGCCGACGAGTAGGCATCGAGCGCGTCGTCCTCGATGGCCTCCGTGATCGCCGTGTCGGCGGCCGCGTCGGCGGCCGGATCGAGCGCGCGCAGGGCGACCACGATCAGGCCTCGCCCGAGGCGTCGGTCGTCCCGCCGACGCTGACCGTTCGCTCCTCGTCGCCGCGCACGATCTTCAGCTCGATCGGCATCCCGGCCTCGGCCAGGATCGCGGGCAGGCTGTCGCTGTCGGTCAACGGCCGGCCGGCCGCCTCGACGAGCAGGTCGCCCTCTCGGATCCCGGCCCGATCGGCCGGGCTGCCGTCCTCGACGCCACGGACGAGCAGCCCGTCGCGCTCCTCGAGGCCGACCGAGCGGCGCAGGCGGCGGGCGACCACCGATGGCGCGACCGCGATGCCGAGCCGGGGGCGGCTGATGGACTCGCCGCGGGACAGGGCGTCGACGCGCTCGCGGAACGCCGCGTCCGCGGGGCGGGCGAGATAGAAGCCTTCGCCGATCCGGTTCGTGTTGAGCGCCAGCAACCCTCCGTTGCCGTCGACCAGCGGCCCGCCGGACGAGCCGGACGCGAGCGGTGCGGTGTGCTCGAGACTGCCGCCGATCCGGCTCCCGCCTGGTCCGCGGAACGTCTGCTCGATGGCCGAGATCGTGCCGGCCGTGACCCGCGCGGCGCCGGCGCCCGTCGAGGCGAGTCCGAACACGAGGTCGCCGATCGTCGCCTCCGCGTCCGACCAGGCGAGCGCGGTCGCGCCGGCCGTGTCGACCTCGATGACCGCCAGGTCGCCGTCGGGATCGACGCCGCGGACCGTGCCACGTTCGGTCCGGCCGTCGCGGAACGTGACCGTGACCTCGTCGCCGCGGAGGTTGTGGGCGTTCGTGAGGACGCTGCCGTCGGCGATGACGACGCCGCTCCCGCGGGTCCGCTGGCCGATCCCGACGACGGCCGGTCCGGCCGTGTCGTGGACGCTGCGGATGGCGCTCGAAAGCTCGTCGAGGATGGACATCTTGGGTCGTTCTCCGGGTTGGCGGGCTGTCGAACCGGGTCACGTGCGGCCCGGTCGATTGTCAGTTGCAAATCGCAACGTACAACACACTCGCGGACGATGCAAGTCCCGCGCTAGGATGGCTGGCGTGACCGGACCGCCGATCGTCCCCGCCGCCCCGACCGCGCTCGAATCCGCCCTCGACCGGGTCGGCGACCGCTGGTCGCTGCTCGTCGTCGACGCCCTGCTGGAGGGCCCGCGCCGGTTCGGGGAGCTCCGCGAGGCGCTGCCCGGGATCGCGCCCAACATCCTCACCGACCGGCTCCGTCGCCTGGAGCGCGAGCGAATCCTCGTCTCGACGCCGTACAGCACGCGGCCGCCACGGATGGAGTACGCCCTGACCGGCGACGGCCGCGACCTGGCGTCGGCGCTCCGCCTCCTGGCCGACTGGGGGAGCAGGCGAACGGGCGGCGAGCCGCTCCGTCACGACCGTTGTGGCACGCCGATCGAGGCCCGCTGGTTCTGTCCGACCTGCGCCCTGCCGGTCGGCGATGCGGAGATCAGCGGGGGCGAGGAGACGCGGCTCGTCTGAGGCGCGGAGTCGGCGGGCCGGTGTCCGCCGGCCGATCGGGATCCTCGCGCGGTCGGGGCCGCCGTCAGGACCTCTTGGTCCCCACGATGGTGACGCCGTCGACGGCGGGATAGTTCGAGAAGTACCGCTTCCGCCAGTGGAGCACGCCGTGGTCGTAGATCGACACGGTGGTCCATACCTTGGCGCCGTTCACCGCCTCGTTGTTGAAGAAGGAATACCCCACGGGCTTGGTCGGGTCCTTCACGGTCTTGTGGACCGCGCGCTCGCCCGGCTGGATGACCGTGTTCGTGACCGTGGCTTTCCGGCCGTTCGGGACGCTCCAGATCTTGAACGTGATCCAGCGCCTGTTGCCGTCATTGGTGATGATCGACTGGATGAAGATCGGGTACTTGGTGTCGTTCTTGAAGCTCATCGTCTGCTTGACCGAACCGATGATCCACACCGTGGCATCGAGGCCCGCCGGATAGCGGCTGATGAACTCGTTGTGGTTCTGCCGGGCGAGCGGCACCATGCCCGCCCGGAACGCCGCGTTGAACAGCGTCGTCGACGTCGTGCAGATGCCGCCGCCGAACGCGCCCGTCACGGTGATCTTCCCGCCCTCGATCGCGTTGCCCGGGCCCGTTCCCGGGAGCTTGCGCAGGTCGCCGACGGCCTTCCAGAAGTCGAAGACGCCACCTGCCGGCACGACCGTGCCGTTGATCTTCTTGCCCGGCGCCTCGATGTTTCCGCCGAAATGGTTGTTGACGATGACGAAGTAGTAGACGCTGAACGAGCTGATCGGCCGCATCTTGCCGGCGAACCCCTTGGCCTCGTCGGTGGAGAGGGCGGGCTTGGCGACCGTGAGGACGGCGGTGACGTTCGCCGTCGGGCCGCCGGCGACGCGGGCGTCGAGGAGTGCCGCGATCTTGGCCCCGGTGGCCTTCCGGTCGAGCGCCCGGCCGTTGACCGACGGGTTGACGCCGGTGACCTTCGTGCTGTTGAACCGGAACGACGCGTTGCGCGCGGCGCGGGCGACTCCGCTCGCGACCGGCGCGAGGGCCCGATCGATCTTCGCCTTGCTGACGACCGGCCGGTAGGTCCCGACGTCCGTCTTGGCGAACCCGATCCACGTTCGGATCGTCGCCGCCGGGATGGTCCACGAGGCCTTGTCGTGCGTGATCCGGACGTCGGCGGCGATCCGATCGGCGGCCGCGACGGCGGCGTTGGCCTCGTCGGTCGTGAGCGTGGGCTCGAGGCTGACGAGCGGCAGCTCGACCCGGATCTCGGCCGGGGCGTCGAGGCGGGCGAACTGGGTCGTCAACGCCGCGAGGACGGTGGTCGGGTCCGCCCGATGGCCGGTGACGCTCGGCGTGACCTGGTAGCCGGTCTTGGTCCGGGTGATCGTGGCGTCCGAGGGGGCGAGGTGCTGCGCGGCCGCCAGGGCGTTGACCCAGCGCGTGAGCGATTCCTGGTCGTAGCGGACCTGCGGCGCGATCTCGACCCCGCGGACCGCCGTCCGGGCGTTGGCGATCGCTCGCTCGACGGCGTTCCCGGCCCGTCCGACGGACATCGCCTGGGCGACCATCGTGTCGATCGCCGGGCCGCGCGCGGCTCGGCCGAACGGCAGCGCGATCTCCTTCGTGCCGGCGACCAGGATGGCCTTGCCGGTCGCCAGCCCGTCGTATTGGGCGTGGAGGCGGGCCGCGGCCTCGTCGGCGGTGAGGCCGGACAGGTCGATGGAGCCGACGTGGACGCCCGGCAGGATTCGTCCCTGGTACTGCTGGTCGTACGCGTAGAGCGCCCCGACGCCGATCCCCAGCACGGCGATCAGGCCGAGGACGAACGCCGCGACGAACCGCGGCCAGAGCCGGTGAGACCGCCCGATCGGGAGGGCGGGCTGGTCGGCGAGGGCGGTGGGCTCGAGCGCGGTGGTCATGGGGCGCGGGTCATCCTCGTGCGGTTGAGCGCGGAGTATGCGCTGGGTGAGCGGGATCGTGACGCGCGACGGTTGCCGTGCGTGACGCACGGATCGGCCGCGGCCGGTCAACCGCCTCGCAGAAGGACCACGATCCGGCGATTCGGCTCTTCGCCGATCGACTGGGTCGCGACCTGGGGATGGTCGCGCAGGGCGAGGTGGATCCAGCGGCGCTCGAGGGCCGGCATCGGCTCGAGCTGGATCATCTTGCCGGTCTCCTCGACCCGGGCGGCGGCACGCGTCGCGAGGTCCCGAAGCTGGCGCTCGCGCCGGCCGCGATAGTCCTCGACGTCGACCAGGACACGAGTCCACTCGCCCATCCGACGCGAGAGCATCAGGTTGACGAGGTGCTGGAGGGCCGACAGGCGCTCGCCCTTGCGGCCGATGAGCGAGCCGAGCGCCTCCCGGCCGTCCGGGTCGGCGACGACGTTGAGGCGGCTCGTGTCGCCGGTCTCGACGTCGACCTTGACGGCGAAGCCGATGTGGCGCATCAGCTCCTCGAGGATCTCCTTGCCCGTGGCCAGCGCCTCGGGCGACGCCTCGGCGGCCTCGAGATCGGCACGCTCGGCGGCGAGCGACCCGCGAGCGGCCTGGACCTCGGCGGCCTCGGTCGCGTTCAGGGCGGAGGTGTCGGGGCCGCCTTCGCGGGGAGCTCGCGGCGGACGGTCGGCGGAGCCACGGCCGGCTCGGTCCTCGCGCCGTGGGCCACGATCCCGGTCACCCGGTCCGCGATCCGGGCGAGGCGGCCGCTCCGCGATCGGGGCGCCGGTGGCCGCGGCGACATCGCCGTCGAGCGGGGCGCCGTCCGGCGCCGGGCTGTCCCGACGTGGGCCACGGTCGGCGAAACCGCGGTCGTCGCGGCGTGGGCCGCGATCGGGTCGGTCGCCGGGGCCGGGCCGGTCGTCGCGGCGGGGACCGCGATCTGGTCGGTCGCCGCCGCCGCTGCGGAACCCGCCGCGATCCCCGCCCTCGCGGCGAGGCCCGCGGTCCCGATCTCCGAACCCTCGGTCCTCGCGGGGCGGGGCGGGCGGGAGCGGCGTCGTTGCCGCGGCTTCGCGCTTCGGCGCGGCGCCGCCCAGGGCGGACCGCGGCGCGGCAACGATCCGGGCCGGCTCGGCGCCCATGCCGAGGACACCGCGGCTGCCGGCGGTCAGGATCTCGAAGTCGAGGTCGTTCAGCTCCACGCCGAACTCCTCGCGGGCGACCTTGAGCGCCTCCTCGACGCTCTTGCCCGTGAACTCTCGGTACGCACTCATCAGCGGCGTCTCCCTCGGCGGCCTTGGCGGCCGCGTTCCTTGTGGCGAATGGTTTTGTCTGCCTGGGCAGCGCGACCGGCAGTCCCGCCCAGAGCCGAAGTCGCGGGTCGCGTCTTCGGGTCCACGGGTGGCGGCATCGTGACCGGGAAGCGCGGGGCATGGCCGTGGGCGAAGCCCGGCGTCCAGCCGAACAACGGGAACGTCCCGCCCCAGCCGATGATCAGGTATTGCTGGACGATCGAGAAGATCGTCGAGGTGATCCAGTAGAGGAACAGGCCGGCCGGCAGGAAGCTGCCGTAGATCAGCGAGATGAACGGGAAGATGTACGCCATCTGGCGCTGGATCTTGTACTGCGGGTCGTCGGCCATCGCCGGGTCGTGCGGCGGGAGCGTCATCCGGGACTGGATGAGCTGGAGCAGCGACGAGAGGACCGCAAGCAGGCTCAGGCCAGACAGCATCGAACCGGCTGTCCCGATGATCACCTCGGGCCGGCCCCAGTCGACGCTGAAGGCGACCGACTTGAGACAGGGGTTGGTGACATGGCCGAGCGCGTCGACGATCGGCGCGGCGGCGCACTGGAGGTCGATGATCCGGAACCCGAACACGTCGAGCATTGCCTGCGGGTTGTAGTTCGTCAGGCCCTGGCTGAACACCTGGTACATCGGGATCAGCAGGAAGATCTGGAGGATGGCCGGCAGGCAGCCAGCGGCCGGATTGATCCCCCGCTCGGCGTAGAGCTGGCGCTGGGCTTCCTGCTGCTTGAGTCGATCGCCCTTGAAGCGGCGCTGGACCTCTTTCACCTCGGGCGCGAGCATCTGGGTCCGCTTCATCGACACGGTCTGGCGCCGGAAGACCGGGATCAGGACGATCCGGATGATGATCGTGAGCAGGACGATCGCGATCGCGATGTTGCCGGTGACCCTGTCGAGAGCGACCAACAGGATGAAGAACAGCTGGAAGAGCGGCGTGAAGAGCCATGCGATCAGGTTGAACGGATCGTTCGGCTTGACCGGCTCGAGCGGGATCGCGGCCGGGTTCAAGGTCGGCGACGGTGCGCCGCTGGCGCCCGGCGAGCCGGTCGGTCCGCCGGAGCAGGCCGCCAGGACGAGGGCGACGGCGACCAGGGCCAGGATCGGGAGCAGCCGGACGAGGCCGGAGCGGAGGCGCGGGAGGGTCACGTGGTCCTCGTCTGGTTCCTAGCGAACCGGGTCATAGCCGCCGGGATGGCCCGGATGGCAGCGTGCGATTCGGCGCATCCCCATCCAGGTGCCTCGCAGGAGGCCGTACTTGTCGATCGCCTGCTCGGTGTAGCGCGAACAGGACGGTTCATAGCGGCAGCTCGCGGGAAGCCAGCCGAAGACGATTCGGTAGAGCCGGATGAGGCCGATCCCGATTCGCTTCACGACCCCGCCTGACCTCCCACCACGCCTCCTCGCTGGAGGATCCGCCGCAACGTCTCGACCAGATCCCGGTAGTCGGTCTCGACGATCGCCGGACGGGCGATGATCAGGACGTCCCAGCCGGGCTGGAACGAGGGCGCCATCGCCCTGAGACCCTCGCGGAGCCGGCGCCGGACGCGGTTGCGGACCACGGCGCCGCCCAACTTCCGGCCTGTTGCCAGGCCGAACCGGGTCGTCTCGAGGTCCGTTCGCAGGAACCGGGCGGTGAGGAAGGGGTGGGACCGGACGGTCCCGGCCTGCAGCGCCGCGAACTCCTGCGGACGGGAGAGCATCACGAGCCGCGGCGGATGCGGGCCGCGCTCGTTTGTCAGGCCGTCAGTCGCTTCCGACCGCGGGCCCGCCGGGCGGCAACGATGCGACGCCCGCCGGGCGTCCTCATCCGGGCGCGGAAGCCATGCTCCTTCGCGCGATGCCGCTTCTTGGGCTGATAGGTCTGCTTCATCGGGACTGTGCGCGATCCTCTCCGCTGGGCCCCGGGTCGACATCCGACCCCTGAAGGCACACGAACGCGCCCTACGCCCACACGGGCGCGTCGGCGCGTTCGTCGTCCGGCGGATGATATGACGGGCTCTTTGCGAGTGTCAAACGTGCGACAGGGGCGGTCGCGGGTCACGGATCGAGGTTGCGGGACGGCTCCGATGCGATACCCCCCGGGAGTATGCCGGAATCGCCTTGCGACCCGTCTCCGGCCGGTGCTATCCTCACCGGGCCCTCGGCGCCGGGACGCTCGCGGGTCAGCCCCATCATCCCCGTGCGAGGTGGTTCCTGGAGCGTCGTCCGGCGATGCCGACGACCCTTCCGGAGCCTGTCAGCTCCGTACTCGGCGATCACGCGTCGGCCCCTCGTCCGGCCGATTCCTTCTTCCATCAACCACGGATCGGGACACCATCGACCGAATGGATGCCAAGCAGGTCTGGCGCGCCGCGCTCGGCGAGCTGCAAGTGTCGCTGTCTCCGGCCAACTTCGAGACGTGGCTGCGGGACACGCAGCTGATCGACGTTGACGAGCAGCGCTTCCGGATCGCCGTCCCGAACGGGTTCGCCAAGGACTGGCTCGAGAACCGCTACCGGTCACTCATCAGCCAGACCCTCGCCCGGATCGTCGGCTACAGCGTCCAGGTCGAGTTCGCGATCGCGCCCGTCGACGTGCCGCCGGCCGATGCCATCCCGGCCGGGCCGTCCGCCGCGTCGCCCCAGGTCCGTCTCGAGCCCGGCCGCGTCGGCGGCGAGGGCGGCAGCGCCAACCTCAATCCGCGCTACACCTTCGCCAACTTCATCGTCGGCTCCGCCAATCGGCTGGCCCACGCCGCCAGCCTGTCGGTTGCCGAGCGCCCCGGTCACGCCTACAACCCGCTCTTCCTGTACGGCGGAGTCGGGCTCGGCAAGACCCACCTGATGCACGCGATCGGCAGCCAGGTCGCGGCCCGATTCCCGCGCAAGCGGGTCGTCTATGCGACGAGCGAGAAGTTCACGAACGAGTTCATCACGTCGATCCAGCAGGGCAAGATCGACGAGTTCCGGGCCCGCTACCGGCGGATCGACCTGCTCCTGATCGACGACATCCAGTTCATCGCCGACAAGGAGCGGACCCAGGAAGAGTTCTTCCACACGTTCAACGCGATCCACGAGGACGGCAAGCAGATCGTCCTGTCATCGGACCGGCCACCGAAGGCCATCCTGACGCTCGAGGAGCGGCTCCGGTCGCGCTTCGAGTGGGGCCTGATCGCGGACCTGACGGCGCCGGACCTGGAGACGCGGATCGCGATCCTCCGGGCGAAGGCCGAGGAAGGCGCCGTCCCGATCACGTCCGACGTGATCGAGTTCGTCGCCCGCAAGGTCGTCAGCAACATCCGCGAGCTCGAGGGGGCCCTCAACCGGATCGTCGCCTACGCGTCGATGGGCGCGATGCCGATCTCGATCGAGCTCGCCCAGGCGGTCCTCTCGAACGTCCTCTACAACCCGAAGAAGCGCCAGGTCACGCCGGAGCGGATCGCCAAGGCGGTGTCCGACTACTACGGCGTCCAGATGGACCAGCTCAAGGGCCAGAAGCGGGACAAGGCGATCGTGATGCCGCGCCAGATCGCGATGTTCCTGATGCGCGAGGAGACCGACGTCTCGCTCCTCCGGATCGGAGCCGAGCTCGGCGGGCGCGACCACTCCACGGTCCTCCACGCCTGCGACAAGATCACCCGCGAATCGGCCGTCAACGATGAGCTTCGCCGCGAGATTGCCGCCGTCCGCGAGCTGATCTACGCCGAATAGGCGCTGTGACAGGGCTGCCGGGTGGCGACGCGGCAGCGCCGTGGAGTCGGCGAGGCGGCGGCGAGGCGGCGCGGGGTCGCGTTCTCCGGCAGCCGGCCGGCCAGTGAGCGCAGGGCGACGTTCTCTTGGCCACCGGTCATCCGACGTGCGTCCGACAGGAACGTCGGCTCAATCGACGCTCGGAGCGGGGCATGACGCTGACCGCCAGGGACGAGCGGCCGCAGGGTGGCCGGCCGACGGATTTCGGTTCGGGTCAGCCCTGCGACCGAGGTCCCGCGGAGCGAGCGTCTTCGGGCGCCGGTGGGCGCCTGAACCGGTTTGCGTGGAGCTCCGTGTGGACAACCGGGCCGAATCGGTGGAGAACCGGGTCACGTTGTGGACATCCCGGCCGGATCCGACCGACAAGCGCCACCCTCGGCGTGGACGATCGGACGGTCCTGGCCGAGGCGGCGACCGGCCCGCCGACCTGTCCACCGTCAGGTCCACGCTGCCGACCCCGGATCGGCCGGGCCTGTCCACGGCGCGGGCCGGTTCGTCCACGGACGCCGGCCGCACGGCGACGAGGAACCGTCCACCGCGTCCACACCATGATGACGGTGATGACGGAATGAGAAGATAGGGTGAAGATACCCACCACGAACCGACCGGACGCGCGGTCCCGATCTCGACCCGCGATTCCGCCTTGCCCCGTCACCTTTGGAGTGAACCCGACGTGAAGCTTTCGGTCATGCAGGAGAACCTCGCTCGCGGCCTGTCGGTCGTGAGCCGCGCCGTCTCGAACCGCTCGCTCCCGGTTCTGACGAACGTCCTGCTCAAGACCGAGGACGGCGGCCTGAAGCTGACCGCGACCAACCTCGAGATCGGGATCACCTACTGGGTCCCGGGCAAGATCGAGGTCGACGGCGCGACGTCCGTGCCGGCCCGACTCCTGACCGACCTCGTCAACTCCCTGCCGGGCAGCGAGCCCATCGGCCTGGAGCTCGGCGACGGCGAAACGCTCCACATCCGGGCCGGTCGCTTCGAGTCGAACATCAAGGGCATCCCGGCCGAGGACTTTCCGACGGTCCAGACGGCCGGCGAACGGCCGATCACGCGGGTCGCCCAGAAGGTCCTCCGCCAGGCGCTCGACGAGACCGCGTTCGCCGCGGCAAGCGACGAAGCCCGGCCGATCCTCACCGGCGTCCTGGCCAAGTTCGAGGGCGACCAGCTGACCCTGGCCGCGGCCGACAACTACCGGATCGCGGTCAAGACCATCACGATCCTCGACCCGGTCGAGGAGACCAGCGTCGTCATCCCGGCCCGGGCCCTCCATGAGCTGTCGCGGATCCTGTCCGACACGGACGAGCCGGTGTCGATCGTCCTCGCCCACTCCCGCAACCAGCTCCTGTTCCACATCGACGGGGTCGACCTCGTCACCCGCCTGATCGACGGCCAGTACCCGAACTACCAGTCGGTCCTGCCGGCCAGCCACGCCACCCGGGCCGTCCTCGATCGCGAGGAGCTCCTCCGGGCGGTCCGACCGGCCGCCCTGATCGCGCACGAGTCGGCGAACATCGTCAAGCTCGGGGTCGGGCTCGACGGCGATGGCGCGATCACCGTCAGCGCCAACGCCGAGATCGGCGATCACGTCGGGCGGGTCGAGGCGGCCATCGAGGGCGACGGGACGACGATCGCGTTCAATGCCCGTTTCCTGGCGGACGTGCTCGAGAAGGTCGATGCCGAGCAGTTCGCCCTGGAGCTGAACGGGCCGCTGTCGCCGGGCGTCTTCAAGCCGATCGGCGACGACCGCTACGTCCACGTCGTGATGCCGCTCCGGACGACTTCCTGAGAGTCGACCGCCGGACGCTCGTCGGGCGGTCGGGGCGACGACCGCAGGAATGCCCGTGCTGACCACGATCTCCATCCAGGGACTGCGCTCGTACTCCGCGCTGGACGCCGCATTCGGCCCGGGCCCCCAGCTGATCGTCGGGCCCAACGCGGCCGGCAAGACGACGCTCCTCGAGGCGATCGTCCTGCTCGCCTGGGGCCGCTCCCACCGCACCTCGACCGACGCCGAGCTCGTCCGGTGGGGCACGGAGCTCGCCCGGATCGAGGGGCTCGCGGGTGCGGAGACCGTCGAAGTCGCCCTCGTCCGCCCGGCCGGCGGCTCTGGCGCCCGCAAGCGGATCCGGGTGAACGGGGTCGCGCGCCGAGCGGCCGGTCTGATGGGCCTGCTCCGGACCGTCGTCTTCGCCCCCGAGGAGATGCTCCTCGTCGTCGGCTCGCCGGGTCTCCGCCGAGCGGCGCTCGACCAGCTCGCCTCGCAGCGCTCGCCCGCCTACGCCCGCGACCTCGCCGCCTATGCCCGGACGCTCCAGCAGCGGAACAGCCTGCTCCGGGCGATCCGCGAGGAGCAGGCCGGCCGCGACGAGCTCCGCTTCTGGGACGGGTCGTTCCTCGACGCCGGCGGGGCGATCGTCGCCGAGCGGCTGCACCTGCTCGACGACCTGGCAGGGCCGCTCGCGCTCGCTCACGCCGAGATCGCGCCCGAGGAGGCCGGCGCGGCACGGCTGGCGATCGGCTACGCGACGAACGCGCCGGCCCTCCCCGGCGAGTCGCCGCGGGACGCGCTCGCCCGCCGTCTCGCGGAAACCGCCGACAAGGAGGTCTGGAACGGCTCGACGCTCGTCGGGCCCGCACCGCGACGACCTCGTCTTCAACCTCGACGGGCGGGACATGTCGGGCTTCGCGTCGCGCGGCCAGCAACGCACGGCGATCCTTGCCTTCAAGCTCGCCGAGCTCGACCTCCTGACGGCCCAGGACGGCCGGCCGCCGCTCCTTCTCCTCGACGACGTCTTCTCCGAGCTCGACCCCGATCGTCGGTCCCACCTCGTTCGGCGGATCGCGGCCCTGCCCCAGGCCTTCGTGACCACGACGAGCCTCGACGACCTCGACGCGTCGCTGGTCCAGGCGGCGACGGCCTGGGAGGTGGTTCCCGACGGCGGTGGCGGCGCGGCGCTGCGGTCGATCGTGACGCCCGGGAACGGCCCGGCACGCCATGCCGCCGCCGATCGCGACGATCCGCCCATCCCCGCCCTGGTGGACCCGTGAGCGGGCGGCGGCGTCCGATGGTCCGGCTCGGCGACCTGCTCCCGGACGCGGCCCGCGGGCTCGGCCTCGAGGACGAGCTGCGCCTGTCGCGAGCGATGGCGACGTTCGAGCAGCTCGTCGCCGAGCGTGTCCCTGCAGCGGCCGGCGCCTGCCGGGTGCTCCGGATCGACGGATTCGCGGTCATCGTCGAGGCCGATGCGCCGATCGTCGCCCAGGAGCTCCGTCTCCGGACCCCGGAGCTGCTCGCGGCGTTCGCCGCGACGCCGGCCGGGCTCGGAGCCCGTGAGCTGCGGGTCTTCGTCGCCCGCTCCGGCCGAGGCTGACGCCGACGCTCGACGGGCCATCACGTGGGCTCGTCGATCGGATGACCTGCCGCGTATACTGCCCGGACCTGCCAGCCAATCTCGGGGCGCGCGTCCCGAACGAACCGGGCCCGCCTCGGCGTTCCGCGCCGTCCATCGTCCAATCCGGCGCACACCAGCCACGAGAGACCCTGACTTGGCCGTCCGTCTGCAGATGAAGCTCGGCGTGATCGCCGAGCCCGACCGATCCCCGAACTCGCCCGACACGGTCGTCGTCGTCGAGCCGACGATCGGGGCGATCGCCCGCTCGAAGGGCCACCTCTACCTGATCGTCACGTCGACGATCGCGTCGGCCCGCGCCCAGGAGGCCACCCAGCTCGCCGCCGAGACGATCCGAGGCGAGTACTACTACGACGAGTCGGCCGGGATCCGGGTCTGCATCGAGAAGGCGATCGCGTCCGCGAACAAGCGGCTGAACCACCAGCGCGAGCGGCTCGGGCTGCACGGGACCGGCGCCAACGGGCCGATCGGGATCGGGATCGCCGTCGTCCGCGGCAACGAGCTGTACGTCGCCACGATCGGTCCGGCCGAGGCCTACCTGATCCGCCAGGCCCGCCTGTCGACCCTGCCCGACCCGCATCGCGAGCGCGGCCTGCCGACCGGCGACCTCGAGCCGGACGTCTGGCGCGGCGAGATCTCGGTCGGCGATTCGCTCGTCCTCGTGTCGCCGAACGTCATGACCCGGCTCGGGCCGGACGAGCTCAAGGACGCGATGGTGACCCTCCACCCGCAACCTGCGATGGAGCATCTCCACCACCGCTTCATCGCCGCCGACGGCAACGGCAGCGACGCGATGATCGCCTTCGAGGCCACCGAGGTGGCGGCGACGCACCGCTCTCGGACGCTCGTTCCGGTCCGGCCCGCCGAGCCCCTGGCCGGCGCTCCGGATCGCTCGCCGATCCCGCTCGCCGACAACGTGACGGGTGGCGTCGCCGCGGTCCAGGCCTCGGCGGGACGGGCGCGCGACGCCGCCGGCGGGGTGGTCGGCGGGCTCGTCCAGCGTCTCCAGGAGCTCCTGCCCCACCGGCGGACCGCGTACCGGCGGGTGACGCCGGCCGCCGCGAAGCGCGAGACCCAGCGCCGGGCGGCGATGGCGATCCTCGCGTTCGTCCTCGTGATGGCCGGTCTCGGCACGGCCCTCCTCGCGTTCGGGGGCGGCGGCGGGGGCACGAGCGCCCTCAGCTCCGTGGCCGCCGGCGAGGCCGCGCTCCGGACGATCAACAGCAACCTCGATCAGGTGACCGGGCCGGGCGTGGACCTCGTCGTCGGCGATCCGCCGAAGGCGTACCAGCTCCTGTCGGCGGCGTGGGACGGGCTGGCGACCGCCCGGGCGGCGAACGTCCCGGCCAGCACCCTCGACCCGCTCGAGGCCAAGACGATCAGCGGGCTCGACCGCCTCTTCCGGGTCGTGCCGGTCGCGGCGGCCACCCTCTTCACGTCGGCCAGCGCCAAGACGCCGCTCGACATCCAGGACATGATCCTCGGTCCCCAGAATGTCCCGTTCATCCTCGACAAGGCGACGTCCTCGGTCTACCGGGTCGACCCGCGCACGAAGAAGGCCGTCGTCGTCTTCCGCTGGAAGGAGCAGGCCCAGGGCAAGGTCAAGGGCGTCCCGAAGCTGATCACGCGCGGGGCCGTGCGGGACCTCGTCGTCGTCGACGACAAGAACGTCGTCTGGCGCTGGCGGCCGTCCGACGACGCCGGGCATGGGACGCCGACGCTGGTCAAGGTCACCGGCTCGGCGAGCTGGGGCGACGACGTCGTCGCGATCGGGACCTTCCTGCGGAACGCCAGCGCCGGGCTCTACAACTTCTACGTCGTTGACCCGTCGGTCCAGAACATCCTCGCCTACTCGCCGGCCGGCAGCGGGAGCGGCTTCCCGTCGAGCCCGCAGCAACGGCTGGCGGTCGCCCGTGACGTGTCGAAGGTCACCGATCTGCTGATCGACGGCGACATCTTCACGGCCGACAACGGCGGCATCGTCCGGTTCGTCGGCGGCAAGAGCGAGGGCTGGACCATCCAGGCGCCGGGCACGACGTCGTTCGCCCCGCAGGGCGACCTCCTCCTCCGCGAGGCACCCCGCTACACGCTGATCGCCTCGGCCACCGACAAGCGCGTCGGCCGGATCTACGCGTGGGATCAGGCCAACGGCCGGGTCGTGGCCTACGACAAGGCCCGGGGCACCTTCATCGAGCAGTACCGCCTCGCCGGCGGCAGCCTCGCGCTTGCCGACGTCCGGGGCATGTACGTGCTGCCCGGCGCGACTCCGGAGGACCCGTCGACCCTCGTCTGGGCGACGAAGGTCGGGGTGATGTCGGCGATCCTCGAGGCCGTCCCCGACGAGCCCGCGCCGTCCGGCTCGGCGAACCCGTCCGGCGCCCCGTCCTCCTCGCCCAAGGCATCGCCAAAGGCTTCGCCCAGGGCATCCCGCGCTCCGTGATTCCGCTCCGCGACGCCAATCCGACCCATCGCCGGCCGGTGGTGACGATCGGCCTGATCGCGGCCTGCATCGCGGCCTTCGCCTACGAGCTGGCGGTTCAGTCGAGCTCCGGTGACGCCGGCCTGACCCGCCTGATCCGCGAGTTCGGCCTGATTCCGGGCGAGCTCACGGCCGAGCTCGGGGGCGATCGGGCCGACGGGCTGTACCGCGAGCTGTCCACGCTCGTCACCAGCATGTTCCTGCATGGCGACCCGTTCCACATCGGGTTCAACCTGCTGTTCCTGTGGATCTTCGGCAACAACATCGAGGACCGTCTCGGCCACGTCGGCTTCCTCGCCTTCTACCTCGGCGGCGGGCTCGTCGCGGCCGCGGCCCAGATCGCGATCGACCCGTCGACGTCGATCCCGATGATCGGCGCGTCCGGCGCGATCGCGGCTGTCCTCGGCGCCTACCTCGTCCTGTTCCCCGGGGCGCGAGTGTTGTCGCTCGTCTACTTCGGTCTGTTCTTCCAGCTGATCCGGGTCCCGGCGATCGTTCTCCTCGGCCTGTGGTTCGCCATCCAGGTGTTCAGCGCCGCCACGTCGTCGAGCGGTTCCGGGACCGGCGGCATCGCGCTCTTCGCCCACATCGGCGGGTTCGTCGCCGGCCTCGTTGTCGGGGTCATCGTCCGCGGCGGCGGCCTCGGCGGCGGGCGGCGGGCGCTGCCGTCGAGCGACGGGATGGGCGTGGGATAATCGGCCCATGGCCAGCGAGGAGCCGGAGGCGCGCAACGGACTCGTCGAGATGGTGGTGGAGAGCGTCCGAGTGCACATGCTCTCGAGCCGTCACGTCGTCATCCTCAAGGAGGCCGAGCACGAGCGCTACCTCCCGATCTGGATCGGGCCATGGGAGGCGAGCGCGATCGCGATGAAGCTCCAGGGCCTGACCGCCGACCGGCCGCTGACCCACGATCTCTTCGCGACGGCGCTCGACAACCTCGGCGTCCGCGTGGACCGGGTCGTGATCTCGACGCTCGCCGAGGAGACGTATCACGCCCGGCTCCATCTCGAGCGCGACGGCGCGTCGTTCGAGATCGATTCACGGCCGTCCGACGCGCTGGCCCTCGCGGTCCGGACGGGCGGCCGAATCTTCGCGAGCGAGGCGGTCCTCGAGCAGGCGGCGCTCGGCGGCGACGCGGCGACGGGCGTCGACGATGTGGCCGGCGAGATGAACATCGAGGGCTCGCCGCTCGAGTCGACCGGCGAGAAGATCGTCGACCCGCGCCTGGACGTCTTCCGCGACTTCGTGAACTCGCTCGACGTCGATCCGGAGA
Organism: uncultured Chloroflexia bacterium; assembly: GCA_963746075.1. GTDB lineage: Bacteria > Chloroflexota > Limnocylindria > Limnocylindrales > CSP1-4 > CF-46. Next base: position 149,630 of record CAVUZY010000002.1, on the reverse strand, counting down.
CCGGCGAAGGCCGAACCCGCCCGCAGAGCTAGCCGAGGATCGCCTCGCCGCTGCGGAGGGCCCGCGCGCGGTTCACCCACATCACGAGGCGGAGCCGCCAGAAGTCGCGGACCGCGCGGAGGACGACCGACGGCTTGGCCCCGGTCGGTGAGCCGGCGGTCCGGGGATGATGGGGGACGCCGACCTCGACCACGGAGCGGCCCGCTGCCTGGAGCTTGATCAGGAGCTCGGCCGAGAAGAACGCTCCGCCGGACTCGACCGCCAGCCCGTCGAGCGTGTCGCGCCGGAAGAGCTTGCAGGCGCAGTCGACGTCGCGGACCTTGAGCCCGAAGAACACCCGGTTGGCGAGCCGGTACGCCCGGGCGTAGATCAGCCGGACCAGCGGGTCGGCGCGCTTGATCCGGTACCCGACGACGACGTCCGGCCGATCCGATCCGGCCAGCCGGTCGATCAGCCGGCCGATGTCCGCGACCCGGAACTGGCGGTCGCCGTCGGTGAAGGCGACGTGGTCGTGGCGGGCCGCCCGGAAGCCGGACAGCAGGGCCGCGCCGTAGCCCCGGTTCGTCGGGTGGTGGACGGCCCGGACGATGTCGGGGTGAGCGGCGGTCAGCTCGTCGGCGATGCGCCCGGTGGCGTCGCGCGAGCCGTCGTTGACGATGACGATCTCGAACGACTCGGCCAGGCCGGGCAGGGTCTCGAGGGCCTCGTTGACGAGACCTTCGAGGTTCGCCTCCTCGTTGTGGGCCGGAAAGAAGTACGAGAGGGCCGGCAGCCGGTCGGTCACCGGCCGGCCGCACCGATCGGGAAGACCTGCAGGACGTTCGACGCGGTCGCGGCGTTGATGGGCCGGACCTCGTACCGGCCGACGAGGGCCGGGAGCTCGCTCGTGCCGTTCCGGATCAGGTAGACCGGGCGGGTCGCGATGTACAGGTCGATCACTTGGGAGAGCTCCAGCAGGTTCTGATCTTCGCGGTTGCGGTCGTCCACGATCAGGATATCGGGCCGGAGCCCGTCGACGATCGTGACGTACCAGAGGGGCGTCGAGTAGCTCCACCACGACACGACGACGGCGTTCGGTTCGAGGGCCGCGAGGAGGTCGCGGGTCCAGACCTGGGCGGCGCGGTCGTTGGTCCGGTCGATGGCCCCCGAGCCGGCCCGGGCCGGGATCGCGAGGAGGCTCGGGGCGATCAGCAGGGCCGCGACGACGACCAGGCCGATCGGGCGCAGGACGGGCCAGGCGTCGGCCGGGCGCCAGGCGGCGGTGATGCCGGATCGGGTGCGACGGACCGGGCCGAGCCCGATGAACGTGTCGACGATCGTCGCGCCCAGGATCGCCAGCCACGTCCAGGCGATGAGGGCCGGGCCGATGTAGTAGCGGTCGATCGCGCCGTCCGGGTAGACCGAGTTGAAGAACAGGGTGAGCCCCATCGTCGTGCCGGTCAGGAGCGCAAAGCGCGGGCGGCGCACGACGGTCACGATGAAGGCGACGATCAGGACCGGCGCGACCGGCCCGAGCTGCGAGGCAGCCATGTCGGCGAGGTCGGACAGCCGCTTCGGGATGTTGCCGAACGGATCGGTCACCCAGCCGTGGAACTGGGCCCCGAGGGTCACGTACCAGAAGCCGGTCCAGGTGCTCGGGTCGGCGTACACGAACGGGGCCCGGAACCAGCCGGCGCGCAGGATCATTTCGAAGCGGACGAGGACGGTCGGGATCGCGAACGCCGCGATGTTGACGAGGACGAACCGGCGCCGCCGGAAGATGCCCGGCTCGACCGCCAGGACGTAGAGGACGATCGGCGGGCCGAGGAGCAAGGTCAGCGAGTGATTGCCGACCGACAGGCCGACCACGACGGCCGCCGCCAGCAGGAGCCGGTCGGCGCGCCATCCGGCCGGACCCGAGGCCGGATCGACGTCGTCGGACCCGCGGTCCGGCTGCCCGTCGGCTCCCGCCGGCTGCCCGTCGGCCGCCGCCGGCTGATCGAACGCGTCGCCGCGGTGCGCCTGCTCCCAGCGGACGAGCAGCCAGAGGATGATCGCGATCAGGGTGAAGTGGAGCGCATGGGGGTCGGCGTGCGTCCCGATCGCCCAGACGATCGGCGTGAGCGCGACGCCGATCCCGGCGGCGACGCCGAAGACCAGGGAGCCGGCAAGCCGGCGGGCGAGATCGACGGTCACGGCTACGCCGATCGCGACGAGGATCGCCGACAGGACGTTGATCCGGAGGGCAGGCTCGCCGATCGGCGACAGGAGGATCGAGGCCAGCCAGCCGATCAGGACGTAGGTCGGATAGCCCGTCGGGTGGGCCGTGCCCATCACCGGCAGGACCATCTGGAACTCGGCCGTGTCCCAGAAGCCGAGCCCGGGCATCAGGCGCCAGATCGACAGGCCGAAGGCGATCAGTCCGACGGCCACGGCCGCGATCCAGGCGGCCAGCAGACCGCGGTCACCGCCACGATCCGGGTCGGGCCCCGTCGCTCGCATCACCATCCGAGCACGTTGGCCCAGACGACGCCCCAGAAGTTGACGAGCACCGAGATGACGACGAGGGCGACGGCGACCCCGCTGAGGCCCCAGGCCCGCGCGCGGCCAGCGAGGCCGGAGCGGGCGGCGAGCCGCTCCAGTCCGACTGCCACCAGCAGGATCGCGAACGGCGCGAAGTCGAGGCTGAATCGATAGCCGAACTGGACCCAGCCCTGGCTGAAGTGCATGAGGTTGACCACGGCCACGATCACGACCGCGATGGCCGCTCCGGTGACGAGCCGGCTGCGCCCGAAGCCCCAGCGGAGCGCCGGCAGGGCGAGCAGGTAGGCGGGGCTGGTCAGGAGGATGCTCATCCCCGCGTCCCTGGGCAGGACGAGCGGGCAGTCCACGTCGAACAGGCCGCGGACGGCGCCCGGCTCGACGCACAGCTGGCGGCCGCCTCCCAGAGCAGCCGGCACCTCGAGCGGATTCCAGACGGGCGTGTTGAAGAACATGATTCCCGACGTTCTGGGGAAGGTACCGGACATCCTCGATCTGCCAGTCGAGGTTGTAGTTCAGCGGCGTGTAGAACCCCGCCTCGAGCTCGTACAGGTACTGGTAGCCGGGATGGAAGAGGTGGCCGGTCGACACGAGGTTGTAGACGACGAGCAGCCCGATCGGGATCCCGGCGCCGAGCGCCGCCGACCAGCCGCGCCGTTGCCACGAGCCGCCGGCGCCGACGAAGACGAAGAACGGCGCGGCGAAGGCAACGGTCAGCCGCGAGGTGCAGGCCAGCCCGAACAGGAGCCCGGCCAGGAACTGGCGTCGGGTCGGGCACCAGGTCGGCGAGCCGGAGGCGTGCGCGGTCGGCGGCGGTCGGGTCCGCCGGAGCCTCATCGTCGTCCTCAGCGGGGTCGTCGTCATCCCGGGCCGCGCCGCGGTCCGCGCCGATGGCGCGACCCCGATGGCCGCCAGCGCCAGCCCGACCGCGAGCACGTGGGCCTGGTACCACGTCGTGCCGATCTGGGCGGCGTACCAGAAGACGGTCCCGAACCCGAGGAACAGGGTGGTCGCCACCCTGACCCACATCCGGATCGGCAGCCGGCCGAGCACCCACCAGGCGATCCCGACGTCGATCGCGCCGAGGATCGCGAACACGAGTTGGCCGTTGGCGGCGAGTCCCCAGAGTGCCACGAACGGCATGAGCACGACGGCCGGCAGCGGGGGAACGGAACCACCCCGCGTCGGATGCCGTCGGTGGGCGGGACCGGCAGGACATCCTGGAAGAAGGCGTTGCCGGGCGACGTCGGCGTGGCGTCGACGGGGTAGCGGATCGCCGTCTGCCCCTCGAGGAACGCCATGGCCTGCCACTCGAAGTGGTTGTAGAAGCGAGTGGGATGACTCAGCGCAAAGACGACCAGGGCGAGCGCGACCAGGGCGGAGCCAACCGCGACCGAAACGAACAGCGAGGACGGCGAGGCATCCGAGGCCAGTCGAGATCGACCCTGTGCTACCCTGCGGTCCACCTCATCGCTCGTTCGGGGAGATCCAACCCGTGACGTCCGGCCGCGTGTCGGGCGGGCCGAGCCGGGGCGCGGACGCGCCGACGCGGACCACCTGGACGCGGGATGGCATCGGCGCGATCCTCGCCGTTCTCGCGCTCGGCCTCGTCTTCCGTCTCATCATCGTACAACTCAACCCCGGCTCGGGATTCCAGGTCGACCTCCAGTCCTTCCAGGCCTGGGCGGGCAACCTCGCCAGCCAGGGACTCGGCGGGTTCTACGAGCGGCCCTTCTTCCACGACTACACGCCCGGATACCTCTACGTCCTGTACCTGGTCGGGGTCGTCGGGCAGGCGACCGGCAACATCGGCGACCTGATCAAGATCCCGCCGATCCTGGCCGACGTTGCGCTGGGCTGGCTGGTCTGGTCGATGGTCCGCGAGATCGGCGGGGGCAGGCGAGCGGCGCTCATCGGCGCGGCACTCGTCGTCGTCAATCCGGTCAGCTGGTTCGATTCCGTCCTCTGGGGCCAGGTCGATTCGTTCGGCGTCGTGTTCCTGCTGCTCGGAGTCCGCGAGCTCTGGCGCGACCGGCCCGAGCGAGCGGCGATCTACACCGTCATCGCGGCCCTGATCAAGCCGCAGCTGGCGATCCTGGTCCCGATCGTCGCGGTCGTCACGATCCGGCGGGCCCTCTGGCCGGTCGAGCGGACCGAGGCCCTCGAGCCGGTCCCCACCTCTGCCGCGGTGCCCGGGCCGCTCGATCGGTTCCGTGGCTGGGAGCGCCGCACCGGCAGCCCGATCCGGATCCTCACGACCGGCCTCGCCGGCTTCCTGACGGCGGTCGTGCTGTGCTTTCCGTTCGGGCTGTCGGTCCTCGAGCCGGGCCGCAACGGCGGGCTCTTCCACTCCGGGCTGATCGACCAGATCTTCAAGACGGCGGGCGGCTACCCGTATGCGAGCGTCAACGCCTACAACCCGTGGGCGCTGGCGTCGGTCGACGGCGTCGGTGTGGCCGCCAACGGCCAGTGGGCGTGCGACACGCTGATCCCCAACCCGGCGGCCGGTGGGACCTTCTGCCCCGACGCCGTGATGATCGGGCCGTTCGAGGCGGTCCTCGTCGGGGCCGTGCTGCTTGCTGCGGCCTTCCTCATCGTGTCGCTCGTCGTCGCCCGGCGGCCGACGCCACTCGCGATCCTGACCGGGGTGACGATCCTCGCCATTGCGTTCTTCATCCTGCCGACCCGCGTCCACGAGCGGTATCTCTTCCCGCTGATCGCGGTCGGCGCGATCCTCGCCGGGATCTCGATCCGCTGGCGGATCACCTACGTCGTCCTGTCGCTGACGACGTTCCTGAACATGTACGTGGTCCTGACCACGCTCTACCCGAACAACCCGGGGATCGACGATTGGCTGGGGATCGGCGCCGGAGTCCGCGGCACGTCCGGCGTCACCCTCGTCGCCCTGGCGGCCCTTGCGGCGTCGCTGTGGGCGTTCGCTCAGCTCCGGCCGGCAGCCCACGATGCGCTCGAACGGGAGCTGCTCCAGCGCGCCGACGCCATCCCGGGCAGAGAACCCGTCGGTGCCCCGTCCGACGAGATCGCCGCCAGCGGGGCTCCGGGGGACGTCCGGCGCGGGGCCACCGATGGCGCGGCTTACGCCCGTGCCGCCGCCGTCCCCGGCACCGCGCGCGCCGCCGTCGGGTCCGCTGCGGCGCGACGCCTGCCGACGGCGACGCCCGCCCCGCCGCGCCGGGCGTCGTTCCCGACCTGGACCGAGCCGGCCTCGTTCGCGGAGCTTGGCCCGATCGGCTGGTTCCGTTCGCGGCTCGCGCAGCGCCCCGTCCGGGCCGATCGCTCGCGCGCCCTCGAGGCCGAGCCGCCCGGCCGGCTCGACAAGCTCGACCTGTGGCTGCTCGTCGTCCTGGTCGTGTCGATCCTCGGGATCCGGATGTTCCGGCTGTCCGAGCCGCTCCAGATGCACTTCGACGAGGTCTACCACGCCCGGACGGCGACGGAGTTCCTCCAGAGCTGGCGCTACGACATCGACCACGACATCTACGAGTACACCCATCCCCACCTCGCGAAGTACGCGATCGCCGCGGGGATCGTCGCGTGGGGCAACGACCGGGTGACCGCGACCAGCCAGCTCGGCGTGTCGGTGATCGACGCCGTCGTCGAGCCGCGCTACGACGATTCGCTCCTGCCGAACGCCCGGCTCGGCGACCGGGTGGACATCGTGACCGGGTCGGAGCTGCGGTCGTACGACCTCGTCACGCGGGCCCTCGTCGCGAGCGTGCCGATCGACGGGGCCGCCGCGCTCGCGATCGATCCAGCGGCCCACCTCCTGTACGTCGGCACCTCGGACGGCACGATCTGGACCTTCGACCTGACGTCGCTCGACGCCGTCCGCGAATCCGGCTCGTCGCTGCTCCTCGCCGAGCCGGCCCAGCTCGGCCAGGTGGACGGGGCGATCACCCGGCTCTTCGTTCCCGACGACGGATCCGGGCTCATCGTCGTGACCGACGACGACCTGGTCCGGACGCTCGATCCGATCACGGCCGAGGAGCTCGGCTCGACCCAGCTCGAGGCCGTCGCCGACATCGGCCCGGGCGGGACGGCCCCGTCGCTCGTCGGCGCCCCCGATGCGATCGAGGACCCGGCCGCGAGCAGCGGCGGCGATCGCGGCCCTCCTCGGCGGCTCGACGGACACCTACGCGGCGCGTCTGGCGGGAACCACCGATCGCCTGGTCATCGCCGGCATCCCGGACAGCGAGACCCAGACGACGGTCCAGGCCGCGATCGACGACGGCCGCCTCGCCGGCCTGTCGATCGAGTCGCTGCCGCGGGTCGCCGTCGCCGACGCGGACGGTCTCGAGATCATCGATCCCGGCGACCGGCGACCTGACCGACACGGTCGACCTCGGCGGCGCGGCCCACGGCCTCGCCCTGACCACGGTCGACGACGCCAAGCTGTACGTCTCGACCGACCCGGACCCGGCGACCGAGGCGAAGGGCCGGATATCGGTCGTCGCGGTCGGCGGCAACGAAGCCAAGAACGGGCCGTCGCTCATTGCGTCGATGGAGATGCCCGGACCCGTGACCCGGGTCGCCTACGACGACGCGACCGAGATGGTCCATGTTCTGGGCCGGACGCCGGATGGCGCGGCCGCCACGATCTACGTGATCGAGCCCCACGGCCGGGCGGTCTATGCCGACGCCCGGCTCCCGATCGAGCCGAGCGCCTGGGCGGTCGACGTCAACCGGCCGTACCCGACCGACGACCGCCAGGCAGATCCTCGTCTTCGACGGCGCCGGCGAGACGGCCAGCGTCGATGTCGGCCAGCACGAGTTCGCGTGGCGGCTGCCCGGGGTCCTGGCCGGGGCTGCCATGGCCGGCTTCCTCTTCGTCCTGTCGCGGATCCTCTTCCGGCGGCGCCTCGTCGGGGTGTTCGTCGCGGTCCTCTGCGTCGCCGACGGGATGCTCTTCGTCCAGTCGCGGATCGGCATGAACGATGCCTACGTCGGGCTCGGGATCGTGGCCGCCTACACCCTGTTCGCCGCGCTCTGGATGGGGGTCTGGAGACACCGCGGCGCGTTCTGGATCGGGATGCCGCTGATCGGTCTCTTCCTCGGGCTGGCTCTCTCGGCCAAGTGGGTCGCCCTGTACGCGATCGTCGCGATGGGGTTCCTCATCCTGATCCGGAGCGCTCTCGGCCGGCTGCTGGCGATCGGCGTCCTGATCCTCATGACCGCCGTCCTCGGCTACATCGCGATCAACGTGCCCCAGGGTGCCGGGTTCGGGAACCTGCCGTTCGTCGCGATCATGGTCGGCCTCACGATCACCGCGGTCGTCGCCAACGTCCTGCATCCGGTGCGCTGGTCGCTCGACGAGATCCGGTTCGCGATCGGCGGACCGGTGGTGCTGGGCGGGGTCGTCGCCCTGGTCGCGATCGCGACCGGCAAGGCCGCGACCGCCGTCAAGATCTCGTCCGTCGCGATCACCCCGCTCGAGGTGGCCGGAGCGCTTGCGCTGCTCGGCGGCGTGGCGTGGGCGGCATTCGCCGGAGCCTCCCGACTCGGGTTCGGGCCGTTCGCGCCCGCGCCGGCCGCCGACGAGCCGGCCGCGCTCCTGCCGGCGCCCGCGCCTCCACCCGCGGCGGCCTGGCTGCGGCCGGGCGCCCAGCTCGGCCTGCCGGTCGCCTGGATGGCGGTCTGCCTGCTCGCCCTGCCGGTCGCGGTCTACGTCGTGTCGTACATCCCGTGGGCACTGATCGGCAACCACGTCCTGTTCGCCGGCTGGCCGGCCGGCCACACCGGCCAGTCGCTGACGGACCTGACCGGGGCGATGTACAGCTATCACAACGGCCTGCCCACGCCGCATGCCGCGTCGTCGCCGTGGTGGGCCTGGCTGTTCGACCTGAAGCCGGTCTGGTTCTACCAGGAGGGATTCGCGGGCAATACGACGGCGGCGATCTACGACGCGGGCAACATCGTCATCTGGTGGCTGGGCCTGCCGGCGCTGGGCTTCGCGGCCTGGCAGGCGTTCACCCGGCGCAGCCTTCCGCTCGCCCTGATCACGATCGCCTACGCGTTCCAGTGGGTCTCGTGGGCGCGGATCGACCGGGCAGCGTTCCAGTACCACTACTACACGAGCCTGCCGTTCCTGATCCTGGCTCTCGGCTACTTCCTGGCCGAGCTCTGGCACGGGGCGTCGCGGCGAACGTGGCTGCTCGCCCGAATCGCCGCGGCCGTCGCGATCCTCGGCCCGGCGATCTTCTGGGTCCTCGACCGGCCGCTGTGCGGCTTCGTCGGCGTCGAGAAGGTGAACCCCGGGTCGCAGGCCTGTCCACCGATCATCCCCCAGTTCCTGCTGTCCACCCAGACGGCGGCCCTGGCCGCGATCGTCGGGATCTCCGTGCTCGTCGTCATTCGCCTGTTCGGGCGGCTCGGAGACGAGAGCGTCGGCGCGGAGGGTGACGTCGTCGTGGCCGGCCGAAGGATGAGCGCATCGACGGTCACCCTGGGGTGGCTGGGTGGGACGGCCCTGGCCGCGATCGTCGCCAGCTGGCTCGTCCGGGCGTTCATCGGCGACGGCCCTCTCCTCACGTTCGATCGGATCCCGGTCGAGCCGGTCGCGATCGTCCTCGCGATCCCGGCCGTCCTCATCGCGGCGTTCGTGGCCACGGCTCGGGACGCCCGGCGGTTCGTCGTCGGTGCGATGGTCGCGATCGTCGCCTGGTTCGTCATCGTCTACCCGAACTTCAGCGCGCTGCCCCTGCCGACCGCGATCGCCAACGTCTACCAGGGCGTCCTGCCGACCTATCTGTACGCGTTCCAGTTCCCCGTCAACAACGTCGCGGCCACCGTGCCGATCCACCTGTTCGGGCCGGTCCCGCTGCTCCTCGGCGCGGCGGTCGTGTTCCTGTCGCTGGTGGTCGGCTACTCGGCCTGGGTGTGGCGCCTGGCGATCGCGGAGCGCGAGGCCCAGGAACGCGACGCGCTCGAGCTCGGGGCGGGCATGCCGCGCGGCGCGGGCGGAGGAGCCGGCGGGGATTAGGAGGCGGCGCGGACCGCGAACGGGAGCGAGTCAGTCGGTCGAGATGGTCGAGACGGCCGCCGGGTCGGGCTCGGCGACGCCCGCCGGCTCCGAGGCACCGGCCGCGACGGCCATCACGGGCGTCGGGCGCGGCGACGGCGGGATCGCCGCGTGGAACGCCGGCGGCAGCTCGCCCCGAGCGGCAAGCCGCCGGATGACGAATGCCGTAGTAGTCGTCGACCTTGGCCGTCACCCGTTCCCAGCTGAACTCCTCGGCCCGCTCGCGGCCGGCGTTGCCCATCGCAGCTCGCAGCTCGTCGTCGCGCAGGAGACGGCCGATCGCGGCGGCGATCTCCTTCGGCTCGCGCGGCGGCACGAGCAGGCCCTCGCGGCCACGCCGGAGCGACGCCCTTGTAGCCATGGATGTCGGACGCGACGATCGCGGTTCCGGCGGCCATCGCCTCGAGCAGCACGATCCCGAACGACTCGCCGCCGGTCGCCGGCGAGATGTAGACGTCGGCCGTCCGGAAGAGCTGGGCCTTCTCCTCGTCGCTGACCCGGCCGAGGAACTCGACGCCCTTGAGCCGGCGCGTCGCGACGTAGCGCCGGGCCTCCCTGCCGAGCGGACCGGCGCCCGCGACGAGGAGCCGGCAGTCGCAGCCGGTCTTGCGCAGGATCCGGTACGCCTTGAGCAGCTCGAGGAGGCCCTTGCGCGGCTCGAACCGGCCCACGAAGAACAGGTTCCTCGTCCCGTCCTGCCAGCGCGCGAGCGGGACGGCCCGCTGGAACGCGTGGACATCGACGCCGTTCGGGATGACCTTGTACTCGCCGGGGAAGTAGCGGTCGATGAAGTGCTTGGCAGCGCCGCTGACCGCGATCCGGCCGTGGAGCCGGGCCGCCTCGCCCTTCATCACCTTGCTCCCGAACTCGTACGACGGCGAGAAGCCGCCGTAGGCGTGGAACGTGGCGATGTTCACGCTGGTCGACAGACGCAGGATGATCGGCGACAGGAACGGCACGAACGGCTCGTGGAAGTGGAGCAGGTCGAACTGCTCGCGCTCGAGCATCGCCCGGACCTGGGAGACGAACCGCGGCGACAGGGTGATCGTCCCGACCGAGCCGTTGACCGGCAGCGAGAAGCCCTTGCCGATCCGGATGATGTCGCCCTCCGACGCCCGTTGGAGGCCGTGCGACGACGAGATGATCCGGACGTCGTGGCCGCGCAGGCGAAGGTTCTCGTACAGGTACCGGACGTGCTGGGTCACGCCGCCTGGCAGCGGATAGACGTACGGCGTGACGAGGCCGATCTTCATCGACCGCTGATTCTCCTTCGCCGGGCCGGTGCCCGTCGGCTCGCTCGGGCTCGTCGCCGATCCGGCGCCCGTCGGCGCCGCCGCGCCGCGGCCGGACCACTCCTCGTCGAACCGCGGCGGCCGGTGGCGGCCGCCCGGGTAGCCGAGGTCGCGTCCCGTGCCGTCGCGATAGACCTTGGCCCGGATGACGGCGCGGGCGTCGCGGGAGTACTTGCGGAGCTGCTCGCCGAACGCCGAGACCTGCCCGCTCGTGCCGTGGAACGACCCGTGCTGGTGGGTCGTCCCCGCTTCGATCGCGGCCCGCAGGTCGTCGGCCGTCCGGCCCGGGAACGTCGACCAGCCGGTGCCGATCGCGTGCGGCCGCATGGGCGTCGCTGTTGCCGACCGTGGCGAGGCCGTGCTCGGCCGCGAACCGGACGACCCGGCCGTGCCACGGCCGGCCGAGCATCGTCGGGTTGAAGGCCTCGATCGCGTCCGGGCGGACGCGCGGGTCGCGGTCGGCGATCAGCCGCCGCAGGACCCAGCCCTGGGCGCACAGCGGGTACGGGACGAGCGGGTGGGCCGGGATCGCGATGCCGCCCTGCTCGTGGATCTCGGCGATCGTCGTCCGCAGGCTGCGCAGCGGCCGGACGCGCTCGGTGATGAACAGGGCGAGCAGGTGGCCGCCGAGCGTCGAGACCTCCTCGCCGACGACGACCTCGGCGCGGTGGCCGAGCTCGCGGGCCATCGTCCGGGCGGCGAGAGCGGCGTCGATCCGCTCGTGGTCGGTGATGGCGATGACGTCGAGGTCGGTGGCGTGCTCGACGTGATCGAGGATCGTCGCGATCGGGTCGATCCCGTCCGAGGCGAGGGTGTGGATGTGGAGGTCGGCCCGGCCGAGGCGGTCGGTCATGGCGCGTCCGCGTCGGTGCGCGGCGTCGCCGGTGGGCGCCGCGCGTCGCGGCTCCGCGTCGGCGCCGCCGCCGGGGCGTCGAGATCGGGCCAGATCGGGAAGAAGACCGCCGACCACTGCTCGGGCGCGTCGGCGATCAGCGACTCGAACGCCGCCGCGGTCGCCGTCAGGGTCGCTGCGATCCGCTCGCGGCGCGTCCCCTCGGTTGCCACGGGCACCGCCAGCAGGCGGCCCGCGATGCGCCGGTCGGGCAGGCGCCGGACGCCGACGGCGAAGATCGGGGCGCCGGTCTCGATCGCGATGAGGGCCGGCCCGATCGGCAGCGGCGCCGGCGAGCCGAAGAGCGGGACCTCGAGGCCGCCGCCGGCGATGTCGCGATCGGCGACGATCCCGATCGGGTCGCCGGCCTTGACCGCCGCCAGGAGCGCCCGGCGCGCCGCCCGCAGGCCGACGATCCGGACCCCGAGCCGGCCGCGCGACCGCTCGAACCAGCCCTGGAGCGCCGGATCGTCGACGGTCTCCATCGGCGCCACGAACGTCCGCCCGGAGCGGTTGGCCAGGTACAGCGCCGGCAGCTCGATCGGTCCGAGGTGGGCCGAGACGAAGATCACCGGACCGCCGACGAACGCCTGCTCGACCGTGTCGGGCGTCTCGATGACGACGCGCCGTTCGAAGACGTCGGATCGGAGGCTCGGGACGCGCAGGATCTCGAGGTAGTAGCGGGCGTCGTGGCGGAAGGCGGCGACGACCAGGCGCTCCAGGGCGCGCGCGTCGCGGGCGGCGGCGCGGACGCGCGGCGAGCCTTGCCCGCGCGCGTCGAGCACGAGCCGACGACCCGCCCGAGGTTCTGGCGCGCCTGCGCCGCCCGCTTCGGAGCCGCCCGGTACCAGACCCAGCCGACGACCTCGGCGAGCGCGACCGCTGCGCGCTCCGGGCAGCCGGCAGGCGAGCCACGAAAGCCCGCGGAGGGCCACGACGCGGAGTCGCTGGACGACCGTGCCGCGCCCGGCCGTCGGGCTGGCGGCGGCCGCGACCCGCTCGGGCACGACGTCCGGCACGGCGTCGGTCACGTCGCCGCCGTCTCGCTCGGCTGGATCGTCTCGGACGCGATCGTGTCCGGATCGCCGGCGCCGGGGCTGTCCGCGATGGACGGGGCGAGGAGGTCGGGCGGCTCGACGGCCGGATCGGCCGCTGGCGCGGCGCCCGTCCCGCGGGCTCCGGCCGCCGAGGCGCCTGCTCCGCCGGCCAGCATCCGTGCCGCGCGCGCCTCGAGCTCGGCGGCCTCCTCGTCGCGTCGCCGGCCACATCGGCTTGAAGCTGTACCACTGCTCGGGCGCCGCGCCGATCGTGGCCTCGAGGGCCGTCGGCGACCGCCTGGGTCGCCCGGGCGATGTCGGCGTCGGACGCGGACGGGACCGAGATCAGGGGCGAGAACGACACGTGGAACATGCCGTCGGCGCCGCGCCGGATCGCGACCGGCAGGATCAGCGACTTCGTCTTGGCCGCGAGCGTGGCGGGCCCGGCCGGCAGCGTCGTCCACGCTCCGAACATCCGGACCGGAACGCCGTCGGCGCGATAGCCCCAGTCGATCAGGAGGGCGAGCATCTCGCGGTTCTTGAGGACCGAATAGATCTCGCGCAGGTTCTTCCACGGGATCACGTGGACGCCGTAGGCCTCGCGCAGGCGGCGGAAGCGCTCGAACATCTCGGGAAAGCTCGAGTCGTCGGCGACGACGTTGATCGGCCAGCCCCGGTCGGCGACGCCGGCGGCGACCGCCTCGTTGTTGCCGACGTGGCCGAGGGCGAAGATCAGCCCGCCGCCCGGCGCCGACTTCCAGGCCGTCTCGATCTGGTCGAGGTCGGTCTGGACGACCCGGCTGACGGCCTCGGACACCGACAGCGACTCGAGGCGCATGACCTCGACGAGGTAGGTCGCGTACTCGCGATAGGCGCGCAGGGCCAGCCGCCGGACACGCCGATCATCGGGCGGCAGCCCGGCCACGCGCCCGAAGTTCGCGTTCGACCAGGCCCGCTTCGTCGGCCAGAACAGGTAGCCCGCCTGGCTGCCCGTCCCGATCACCCAGCGCGCCAGGCGGGGCGGGATGTGGGCGACGAGCCAGACCGCCGCCCCGTACGCGGTGACCGCGGCCTTCTCGACGATCCGGGGACCCTGCTCGCGCCTCCGATGCGGAGCCTCGAGGCCCTTGCCGTTGCCGCTGCCCTCGCCCTTGCCCTTGCCCGCGGACATCAGCGCGCGGACGCGGCTGCCGCCTTCTTGCCGGCCGCCGTCGCGACCGGCGCGGTCGACGCCAGCTTCTTGAGCTGCGCCTTCGTCAGGTTCTCGGTCCCGACCAGCGTCTCGTTGTCCTCGCCCCGGATGAACGCCTCGAGGCGGTTGTGCGAGATGTCGTCGTGGATCTGGATCGGCGGGCTCTTCATGAAGTAGCTCGACGGCGCGACCAGCGTGCCCTTCAGGCCGCGGTCGAGGCCCAGCTTCAGGCAGCGGATCGCGTCGGTGATGACGCCGGCGCTGTTCGGGCTGTCCCAGACCTCGAGCTTGAGCTCGGCGTTGAGCGGGACGTCGCCGAAGGTCGTGCCCTCCATCCGGATGTAGCACCACTTGCGATCCTCGAGCCACGGCACGTGGTCGCTCGGGCCGACATGGACGTTGTCGGGCTCCATCTCGTAGTCGAGCATGGAGGTGACCGCGTTGGTCTTCGAGATCTTCTTGGACTCGAGGCGCTCGCGCTCGAGCATGTTCAGGAAGTCGGTGTTGCCGCCGAAATTCAGCTGGTAGGTCCGATCGAGCCGGACGCCGCGATCCATGAACAGCCGGGTCAGGACGCGGTGGCTGATCGTGGCACCGACCTGGCTCTTGATGTCGTCGCCGATGACCGGCAGGCCCTCTTCGGCGAAGCGACGCTGCCAGTAGGGCTCGCGGCCGATGAACACCGGGATCGCGTTGACGAAGCCGACGCCGGCCTTGAGGGCCTGCTCGACGTACCACTTCGTGGCCTGCTCGCTGCCGACCGGCAGGTACGAGACCATGACGTCGACCTGGCGCTCCTTGAGGATGCCGACGATGTCGGCCGTCGGGCCGGGCGCCTTCTCGATGATCTGGCTGAGGTACTTGCCGAGGCCGTCGTGGGTCATCCCGCGCTCGACCGGGACGTCGAGCTTCGGCACCTGCTGGAAGACGAACGTGTTGTTCGGCTTCTGGTAGATCGCCTCGGACAGGTCCTTGCCGACCTTGTTCTTGTCGACGTCGAACGCCGCGACGAACTCGATGTCGCGGACGTGATAGCCGCCGAGCTCGACATGCATCAGGCCCGGGACGGTGTCGTCCTTCTTGGCGTTCTCGTAGTAGTAGCGGCCCTGGACGAGGCTGCTCGCGCAGTTGCCGACGCCGACGATCGCGACCCGGATCTTCTTGCCGGGCTTGTGGCCGTTGGCGCTCGCGCCGTTGGTGCTGGTGCCGGTGCTGCCGTTCGTGCTCACGGGTGCTGGTCTCCTCCTGGGGTGGCTGCGCCGGTCGATTCCGGCGGGGTCTGGCGGGCGACGTGGACGATTCGCTGGATGGTCGTGATGGTGGCGAGGATCGTGATCAGGGCGAGGGTCGCTGCGAGGACGTGGGCGGCCCGCTGCCACGGAGTCTCCGATGCAGATAGAGGATGCCGGCTGTCGATCCTGGAACGCCACCGACTGACGCCGGTCAGCAGCAGACCGACGGTCAAGATGACGAGCCGGACCTCGCGTGGCGCGACGCCGACGTTGGCCATCCCGGTCCCCGGCGTGAAGCCGAGACTCTCGGACTTCGCCCGGGTGTAGCTGACCATGAACGACGGCGCCCATCGCGGCGGCCGCGAGGATGCGCCCCCGAGCTCGGGAAGCCGCCGGCCAGGCAGCCGATCGCGATCCCGAGATAGAGGACGGACTCGCCGGCCCGGTCGAAGACGGAGTCGAGGAACGCGCCGAGCCGGCTGACCTTGTTCGTGGCTCGGGCGAGGGCGCCGTCGAAGAGGTCGAAGACGCCGCCGAAGATGACGAGGAGGCCGGCCGCGATCCACGCCTGCTGCGAGGCGGCGACCGCGGCAACGACCGAGATCCCGAAGCCGAGGACGGTGAGGGCATTCGGGGTCAGGCCCAGCCGTCCGAAGGCGAGCGGCGACCGGCAGGGCAAGGCCGCGGACGCGTGCCCGCAGCTCGGGCGAGACGACGGAGCCGATCACGAGGCTGCCCGGCCGGGATCGGCTGCTGGCGTGACGCCCGCCGAGCCGGAGAGGCCGAGGATGTCCGCCTGACGTGCGGCGAAGGCGGCGAAGGCTTCGGGCCGGAGCCGGCAGATGGTCTCGCGGCCGATGCGGCGGGTCGTCACGAGCCCGGCCGCTCGCAATCGCCCGACGTGCCATGACACGAGCGGCTGCGACAGCCGGACCTGGGCGACGAGCTCGGCCACGGTCGCCTCGGCGACGGCCAGGGTTCGGACGATGCGGAGCCGGTTCACGTCCGCGAGCGCCTTGTGCACGAGGCGCAGCTCGCGCAGCTCCTCCGGCTGGAGGACGGCGTTGGCGATCGTGCTGCGGACGCGGGCGGGAGACGGACTCAGGGGATCGGCTCCGAGTGCGGGCTTGGGGTCGGGGGTGCGCGCCGTCGGATCAACGGCGGTTTATATCAATGAAGGTTGATCCTAACGACGTCCGATGCGGCCTGTCAACCTGCTCCGTGCTTGCGCAGGCCGCGTGGGGGAACCCATGCCTCACCATGGGCTGATGACGCGGAAGTATGACGACGTCGACTGGCATGACGGAGCCGCCATGGAGGCCGGCCAGCCTCCGGAGCAGGGATTCGTGCACATCGGCTTCTATCTGGGGTGGGTCCTCAAGCGTGGGCTTCATGATCCCGCAGCGATTCCCGCCGAGCACGTGGCCGCAGTCCTCGACGGTTCGATGACGGGCTCGGATCTCCGCGATGACGTCGACGGCCGGCTCGTTGCCGACATGCTGTCGGACGAAGGTCGAGCCTTCACCGATCAGGCGTACGACTGGTACCTCGACGCCTATGGGCGGGCGTTCGTCACCGAACCTGAGTACGGCGTCGAGGACACGCCGGCGAACGCGGCACGTGCCGAATGGGTCGTCGACCAGGCCTACGCGATCTGGCGTGCCGGCGGGCCGCTCGAATCCGTCGTCGAAGTCCCTCCAGGCGGGGTCGCGCTGCCGTCGACGCGTCCCGACTCACAGGTGGCGCTGCGGGATGTCGAAGCCAACACGGAGGCGGTCCCATCCGACCCGGACGCCGTCACCCGCGCGGCCGGTCCGGCGCGATCGTGGGGCGCTGCCGAACTCGAGCGGATCCTCGTCGATCGGCTCCGTCTTGCGCCGCGGGAGGTGTCTTCCGTGCCCGCGAGCCAGTGGGGCTCGTCGCACTTGACGCGCGCCTTGAAGCGGCTGGCCATCCAGCCCCGGAACGCCATCGTGGTGTCGGCATTGGCGGGGAAGGGATCACAGTCCGTCATGATTGGCCTGTATGCCGTTCCGGGCGTCGCCGCGGCGGACCTGGAGCGCGAGTTCGCTGGGGCGCTTCATCGCCCGTCGTCGCGGCCATGGACGCCCATCGACATGGCCGGTCACCGGGTGCTGCGGTCGCGCGACGCCGAGTTTGACGTCGTCTACTGGGCGGTGGACGGCCTCGTCCTGCACCTCGGCGCTGACATCACCGCTGATCTCGCGCCGCTCGTCGGCGCTCTGTCGGCGCCACCGCTCGGCTGAGGTCGCTGCCGGTCGGAGACGGGCCTCGCCTGTACCCTCACCCGATGAGCCGGTTCAGCGCCTGGAGCCTCCTTGCCGTCTTCGGCATCGGCGTGTTCCTCGCCGGCCTCGAGCTGATGATCACGGCGACCGCGCTGCCCTCGATCCTGCTCGATCTCGCGATCACGGACCAGCTCGGCGAGCCGGCGTTCTCTGAGCTCCGCCACGCCTCCTGGATCGTCAACGGCTATCTCCTCGCCTACGTCGTGGCGATGCCGCTCGCCGGCCGCCTGGCCGACGTGTGGGGCGCCCGCCGCCTGTTCCTCGGCGCCCTCGTCGTCTTCATCATCGGGTCGCTGATCGCCGGCCGCGGGCAGAGCATCGACGAGCTGATCGCCGGCCGCGTCATCCAGGGGATCGGAGGCGGCGTCCTGGTCCCGGTCGGGACGGCCGCGGCCTCACACCTGTTCGAGGGCCACGACCGGCCCCGGGCGCTCGGGATCATCGGCGCCCTGACGTTCCTCGGCATGGCTGCGGGTCCGTTTCTCGGCGCGGCGATCCTCGGCGGCTTTGACGTCGCGGGCGGTCTCGACCGGCTCGGCGTCGCGGACCCGAGCGTGATCCGCGACTCCCTGACCCCGACCTGGCGCTGGGTCTTCTACGTCAACGTGCCGATCGCGATCGTTGCCCTCCTCGTCGCCTGGGCGGCCTCGAACGGCTGGGAGACGCCGCGACGGCGCGTCGGTCTGGATCTCGTCGGTGCCGTCATCTGGAGCGTCGCCCTCCTGGCCGGCCTCGGCGCGACGACCCTGATCGGCGTCTCCGACCTCGGCGGCCCGGATCCGCTCCAGGTCGGCATCGCCCTCGCCGTGACTGCCGTCGCAGCCACCCTCGTGACGGTCGTGCGCGGCGTCCGCCGGACGGACCCTTTCCTCGACCCGCGGCTGTTCCGGAGCGTCGCGTTCTCCTCGGCCGTGCTCGTGTCGGTCCTCACCGGCTTCGGCTTCGCCACCGCGATCATCGGCGGCGCCGTGTTCGTCGACCGCGTCCTCTTCGGCGGCCCCGACGACCAGCGCCTGGCCCTCGGCTCGCTCGCCGCCGCCACGGCCCTCGGCGCCCTCGCGTCCGGCTTCGCCGTCCGGGTCCTGTCGCTCCGGCTCGTGACCCTTGCCGGCCTGCTGCTCTGTGCCGGCATGCTCGGGCTGATGTCGCAGTGGTCCCCGGCGACGACGATCACGACCGCTGCCCTCGTCCTCGGCGGGTTCGGGCTGGGGTTCGGGTTGACCGTGACGCCGCGCAGCACGGCCGCGGTCGAGAGCGCCGGACGGGCGTCGTTCGGGATGGCCAGCGCGATGGTGACCGTGGCCCGGATGATCGGCATGGCGGTCGGGGTCGCGATCCTCACGGCCTACGGCTCGACGACGATCGACCGGCTCTACGACCGGCTGTTCGCGGCGGCCAATCCGGACGGCTGGAAGGACGTGATCCCGGCCGAGCTGCGCGACCGGCCGCTGCGCGACGGGCTGGTCGTCGACGCCCTCGAGGCGTGGGAGGCACGCGAAGCGTCATCGATCCTGGTCGGGATGTTCCTGGCCGCCGGCGTGGTGACGATCATCGCGATCCCGCCGGGCCTCGCCCTTGGCGGACGGACGCGTAGACTCACGGCCGAGCCGGCGGCGACCGGCGCGGTCGGGGCACCTGGAGCGGGAGGGACGGACGGACGCGATGGCGGAGACACGGCCGGATCGACCATCGCGCTCTGACGAGCCCGCCGGAACCCCGTCCCGCGGCGACGGGCTCGAGCGGACGGCCGATCCAGGAACGACCGACGATCCACATCGAACCAGGACACCGCTCGGGGCCTTCACGCCCGGCGCCGTCCGGATCGTCGCCTGCAACGGCGAGGACGAGGTCGAGTCGACCGATCTCGCCGATCTGCCGAGGCTCATGGCCGCGCCGGGGCACCGCATCTGGGTCGATCTCGCCAGCCCCGACGAGGCTCAGGTCGCCGTGACCGCCGAAGCGCTCGGGCTCCACCCGCTGATCGCGGAGGATATCCGCGAGCGCAATCAGCGAAGCAAGATCGAGTCGTTCGACGAGGACGTGGTCCACATCGTCCTCTTCGCCCTCCATTACTCGGGTGAGGCCGGGGCGGCCGAGGTCGACTTCGTCCTCGGCAACGGCTACCTCCTCACCGTCCACGACGGGGCACTCGGGCCGTCGGCCGCCGCGCCGCTCCGGTTCGGGGTGAAGCACGCCCTCAAGAAGGGCCCGGACTACCTGTTCTACGCGATCTCGGACACGATCGTCGACGGCTACTTCCCGGTCCTCGACAAGCTCGGCGATGACATCGACGATCTCCAGGACCGGGTCATGGAGACGGCTTCGGACTGGACGCTCCAGCGGCTGTTCGCGATGAAGCGCGAGCTCATCGGCCTGCGCCGGGCCACCTCGCCGGCCCGCGAGATCTTCAACCAGCTCACGAACCGCGAGGTCGGCTTCATCGACCCGAAGCACATCGTCTACTACCGCGATGTGTACGACCATCTGATCCGGGTGACCGACGAGCTCGACAACTACCGCGACCTCGTGTCGGGCACGCTCGACATCTACGTCTCGATCGTGAACAACGACCTGTCGCGGATCATGAAGCGCCTGACCGGTGTCACCGTGATCCTGGCCGGGATCGGGGCGGTGGCCGGGATCTTCGGGATGAGCGAGGCCGGCGCCGCATTCGCGGGCGGCGAGGCGGGCGGGTTCTGGCTCGTGACCGCCGGGGTGGTGGTTCTGTCCGTCGCGGCGGCGGCGTTCCTCCGCCGGATCGACTGGATCTGAGTCGCTCGATGGTCGGCGTTCTCCGGCGCGTCGCGGCGGTCGCCGCCGCGCTTGCCTGCGCCGCTTGCGGGAGCGCGGCGGCGCCATCCGACGAGGCCATCGTCGGCGGGCAGGCGAATTCCCAGGGCTTCGTCCTCCAGGTCGTCATCCCGAGCGCCGTGTGGTCGAGTGTCGACGAGATCCGGGTCATGACGACGCTCACCTGGACCGGCGCCGCGCCACAGCAGGAGCTGTGGGGGTCCGGCAGCGGGCCCGCGACCTTCGGCTTCGAGGAGATCGGCGGCGCGGGTCGAGCGATGGGTGGTGGCGGAACCGATGACTGCGCCTCGACCAGGTACGGCCGTGGTGTCGCGGTCCCGATCAAGGTCCAGAAGAGCGCCGGCTGGGACGACGGGGATCCGAACGCCGCGTTCTACCAGGCCTGGGCCAAGGATCCCGTGCTGCGCCTGCCGGCCGGGCGCTGGCGGCTCACCGTCGGCGTGGACGGCTACCTCGATACCTGCGGCGGCCCGCGCGTCCAGATGACCGTTCCGCTCGAGCTCGTCGTCCGCTGATCAGCTGCAGGTGACGGGTCGCGCCTTCGGGTGAGCGGCGGCGTGGTCGGCCGGCACGACGCCGACCGGCTGGGCGACGACCTGGAGCTTGGGGTAGCTGGCGTTCGGTCCGGTCGAGGTCTGGAGCCAGAGCGTCTCGGCCTTGACCGCGAGCGGCCCGTCGAGGAAATGGCTGTCGGCCTTCACGTTCGGGCGGACGCCGGTGATCGTGTAGACGTAGCGCAGGTCGTCGCTCGTGTAGACGTCGACGGTCATGCCGAGCAGCGACTTCGAGCCGCCATCGCGCTTGAGGATCGCCCGCTCGTACAGCGGGCCGAACATCCCGTCGCGAGCGTGGGCGTAGAGGTACACCGACTTCCCGCCGCCCGGCTGGCCGAGCCCGGCCGCCTCGAGGTACATCGCGACGTTGCAGGATGGATAGTCGGGGTCGGGCTGGGAGATGACGGGCAGGTCGATGCCGAGCTGGTCGACGACGACGCGGGTGGCGAGCCGATCGGATGGCGCGCTCGGGCGGGTGCTCGGCGGGGCCGAGCCGTCGATCGGGGGCAGGCTCGGAAGCACGGCAAACGGCGGCGTCGGGACCGCGGCTCCGAAGGATGGAGGAGGGCTCGTGCCGGGGCGGGCCTGGGCCGAGCCGCCGTACTGGAGGAGGCCCGCGGCAAGCAGCGTCACCCCCGCCGCGGTCAGGATCGCGGGGATGAGCCGCGTGCGGAGGAGTCGGGGGAGGGAGCGCATCGGGCCGGCATCCTAGCAGCGGACGCCGGGATGCGCCCCGGCCCGTCCGTACTGGTACCCTCGCCCGGCGATGAAGACCGGGCTCTCGATCCTTGCCGGGCTGCTTGTCGGGGTCCTCGTCGCGTCGGGGATCCTGGCGGCGTTCGTGTTCGTCGGGCCGGACCCGATCGGCCTCCGCCCGACCCCGCCGCCGACCCTCGTCCCGCCGACCGCCGTCGCGGCCTCGCCGTCGGCGGCCCCGTCCGTTGGACCCTCGGCCAGTGCTGCGAGCCGGTCACCGGGCGCGAGCGGGTCACCCGGCGCGAGCGGGTCACCCGGCGCGAGCGGCGATCCGGGCGCCGCGTTCCGCATCGGCCAGCCCGCGCCGGCCCTCGTCGTTCCTCAGCTCGGCGGCGGGACGATCGATCTCGCCAACCTCCGCGGCAAGGCCGTCTGGCTGAACTTCATGCAGACGACGTGCGCGGAATGCGTCGGCGAGTTCCCGCTCATGAACAGCTTCGGCGCCCGCTACGCCGACAACGGCCTCGTCGTGATCGCGGTCGACATCCGCGAGGATGAGAGCATCGTCACCGCGTTCGTCCTCCGGCTCAAGGCGACGTTCCCGGTCGGGCTCGACACGGACGGCAAGGCCCAGCAGGCGTGGGGGACGTACTCCCTGCCGATCCACGTCTGGATCGACACGGAGGGGATCGTCCGCGATGCCGCGCTCGGCGGCGTCAACGCAGACACGATGGCGATGGCCCTCGGCAAGATCCTGCCGGGCGTCACCGTGACGCCGTAGCGCGGCCGCCTACCCGCCCTGATTCGTCCGGGTCAGCCGCCGGTGAGCGCTCCGGCTGCCTGCTCGACCATGTCGAGGATCAGGCCCGGGAACACGCCGAATGCGATCGTGAGGACGGTCGCGGCAGCGAG
This sequence comes from uncultured Chloroflexia bacterium, assembly GCA_963746075.1. Classification (GTDB taxonomy): domain Bacteria; phylum Chloroflexota; class Limnocylindria; order Limnocylindrales; family CSP1-4; genus CF-46. The sequence goes on along the minus strand of CAVUZY010000002.1, from coordinate 127,144 downwards.
GCCGCTCCAGAGCAGCCGCCCGTGGCGGAGCGTCGGCCCGTCGCTGACCGGCTCGCGCATGAACATGTAGACGGCGACCCGCAGGTAGTAGAACGCGGCCGCCGCGGCGTTCAGGACAAGCAAGATCGCCAGCACGCCGACCCAGCCGCCGGCCGCGACCGCAGACTGGATGAGCAGGAGCTTGCCGAAGAACCCGGCGGTCGGCGGGATCCCGGTCAACGACAGCAGGAACAGGAACATCAGGATCGTCAGCGCCGGCTCGCGCCGGATGAGACCGGCGAACGTGTTCAGGCTCGACGTCACGCCCGGCCCGCTTCTGGAGGGCCGCGATCACCGCGAACGCCCCGAGGTTCATGAACGAGTAGGCCGCCCCGTAGAAGAGGAGCGCTTCGAGCCCGCTCGCCTGGCCGCCGGCGTACGCGGCGAGCCCCACGAGCATGTAGCCGGTGTGGGCGATGGAGCTGTACGCCAGCATCCGCTTGACGTTGTCCTGGGTCAGCGCGACGAGGTTGCCGAGGGTCATCGTCGTCGCCGCGAGGATGATCACGACCGGCAGCCAGTCGGCCTTCATCGGCCCGAGCGCCTCGACGAACAGGCGCAGGATGAGCGCGAACGCCCCGATCTTCGGCCCGACCGAGAGGTAGCCCGTGACCGGCGTCGGTGAGCCCTGGTACGCGTCCGGGGTCCAGTAGTGGAACGGCACGGCCGCGATCTTGAACGCGACGCCCGTCGTCAGGAACGCCAGGCCCATCGCCAGGCCCGGGCTGAACGGCGCCTGACCGGTCGCGACCTGGGTCAGCGTGGTCGCGACGGCAGCGATGTTCGTCGAGCCGGACAGGCCCCAGACGAACGCCAGGCCGAACAGGAAGATCGCCGAGCTGAACGAGCCGAGGAGGAAGTACTTGACCGCGCCCTCGGTCGAGTAGCTGTCGGACTTGTGGTAGCCGGCCAGGAGATAGCCCGGCAGGACCATGAGCTCGAGGCCGAGGAAGAGCAGCAGCAGGTCGGCCGACGCGGCGATGACCATGGCGCCGCACATCGCGAAGACGAGCACGACGGCGAACTCGGCGACCGGCAGGTTGCGCGGCGCGAGGTAGTCGGGCGCGAAGACGATCGTCATCGCGACGATCGAGATGAACAGCAGGTCGAGGAACGTCGTCAGGGCGTCGAGCCGGTACATCCCGCCGAACGCGGTGGTCGCCCCGATCGTGCCCGCTCCGAGCGTCGCCGCGGCGGTGATCCCGAGGCCGGCGAGCGCGACGAAGATGGCGGCCGTGGCACGACCCGGCCACACGAGGTCGACGATCAGGATCGCGATCGCCGTGCCGATGGCGGCGACGAGCGGTCCGATGACGTTCAGGTCGGCGAACGTCACGAGGCGGGCTCCACGGCCGACGATTGGGGCTCGCTCGCTGACGCCGATCCGCCGCCGCCGGTCAGGTCGATCCGGGCGACCCAGATCAGACGGCCGATGACGTACAGGATCGGCAGGGCGACGAGGACCACGACGGTCTGCGGGGCGAGCTCGATCGAGCCCTCGCGGGCGGCGTCGCCGAGGACCATCTCGACCGAGCCCTTCACGAGATCGAGGATGAGACTCGGGAAGAGCCCGAACACGACGGTCAGGGCGGCCAGCGGGGCGAGGGTCAGGATCTCGACCGGGGTCATGTCGGTCAGGTGATGGCCGAGGCCCTTGAGGAAGTCGGACAGCTCCCCGAAGGCGACGCGTTGGAACATCCAGAGCAGGTAGCCCGCGGCCAGGATCATGCAGACCGTCGCGACGGCGGCCACGGCGGGCGCGTACTCGAACGCGCCGACGAGGACGAGGAACTCCCCGACGAATCCGGACAGCCCGGGCAGCCCGCCCGAGGCGAAGACGAAGAACCCGAGGGCGACCGCATAGACCGGCATCGCCGCGGCGACGCCACCCATCTTCGCGATCGCCCGGTCGTGGGTCCGCTCGTAGATCACGCCGACGAGGAGGAACAGGGCGCCGGTGATCAGGCCGTGGTTGACCATCTGGAGGATCGCCCCGTCCATCCCCTGCTGGTTGAACACGAAGATCCCGAGCGTGACGAAGCCCATGTGCGAGACGGAGCTGTAGGCGACGAGCTTCTTGAGGTCCGGCTGGACCAGGGCGACGACCGCACCGTAGATGATCGCGATCAGGCTCAGGACGATGATCGCCGGGCCGAACGTGTGGGCCGCCGCGGGGAACAGCGGCAGGGCGAAGCGGATCAGGCCGTACGCACCGAGCTTCAGCATCACCGCGGCCAGGATCACCGAGCCCGCGGTCGGCGCCTGGACGTGGGCGTCCGGCAGCCAGGTGTGGAACGGGAACATCGGGACCTTGATCGCGAAGGCGAGGAAGAACGCGAGGAACGCGAAGATCTGGAGGGTCGGGTCGAAGCTCGCCTCGCGCAGGACCTCGAAATCGAACGCGCCGGTCCAGTTGCCCGGTGTCGCCGACTGGAACGCGAACGCGGTGGCCAGGATCGCGACGAGCATCAGGAGCGAGCCGACGAGCGTGTACAGGACGAACTTGATCGTGGCGTAGATCCGGTTCGCCCCGCCCCAGATCCCGATGATCAGGTACATCGGGACGAGGACGACCTCCCAGAAGATGTAGAAGAGGAACGTGTCGAGGGCGACGAACACGCCGATCATCCCGACCTCGAGGATCAGGAAGGAGACCATGTACTCCTTGATCCGCTCCTTGATCGGGGCGAACGAGGCGAGGATGCTGATCCACGACAGGGTCGTCGTCAGGAGGACGAGGATGAGCGACAGCCCGTCGACGCCGACCTTGTACTGGATCCCGAAGAGCGGGATCCACTGGAGCGTCTCCTTGTACTGGAAGGCCCGCGCGTCGGCGACGGCCGATGCGCCGGGGTCGAAGCCGATGACCAGCAGGAGCGAGACGACCCACGCGGCGAGGCTCGCGGCGAGGGCCAGGGTGCGGGCGTAGCGCGACGGCGCGGCCGCCACGAGGAGCGCCCCGACGAGCGGCGTGAACGTCACGATCGACAGGATCGGGATGTCGTCGACGTTCATCGGGCGGCCTCCCGCCGGCGAGGCGTCGCGGCCATCAGCGGGCCGCCAGGACGAGGAACGAGCCGGCCATGACGATCAGCCCGACGGCGATCCCGAGGGCGTAGTTCTGGACGCGACCGGTCTGGACCCGGCGCAGGGCGGTGCCGGCGCCGACGGTCGTGGTCGCGACGTCGTTGACGGTGTCGTCCACGACGCGTCGGTCGAACCACCACAGGAACGCCGCGATCCGTCCGCCGATCACCATGAACAGGAGGTGGTTCAGGTCGTCGAACCACCACTTGTTGAGCGAGGCTCGATACAGGAACGGGACGCGCGCGGTCAGGCTCCGGACGCGCTCCGGGTTCGGGCGCCAGCGGATCGCGCCGAGGTTGACGCCGAACAGGCGCCACGCGGCCAGCACGCCGATCACGGCCACGGCAACGCTCGCCCCGATCAGCGCGCCGTCGATGCCGAAGAGCTGGAAGGCCTCGGTCTCGTGGTGGAGGAGCTCCTCGCCGTGCTCGAAGACCGGGTGCAGCCAGCCGGCGAGGAGACCCGTGCCGTTCCAGATCGGGGGCCCGCCCCATGTCAGCACGAGCCCGAGGATGACGGTCGGCACGGCCAGGATCCAGAGCGGCGTGGTCATGACCGGCGGCGACTCGTGGATGTGCGGCTCGACCTTCGGGTCGACCCGGCTCTCGCCCCAGAAGGTCAGCCCGATCAGCCGGAACATGTAGAACGCGGTCATGATCGCGACGACGATCCCGATCGCCCAGACCCACTGGAAGCCGAGCTTCCAGGACTCGCCGAGGATCTCGTCCTTCGAGAAGAAGCCGGCCAGCGGCGGGATCCCGGCGATCGCGATCGAGCCGAGCAGCATCGTCCGATAGGTGTGCGGGATCTTCTTCGCCAGGCCGCCCATCCGGCGCATGTCCTGCTCCTCGTGGACCGCGTGGATCACCGATCCCGAGCCGAGGAACAGCAGGCCCTTGAAGAAGCCGTGGGTCATCAGGTGGAAGATCGCGGCGGTGAACGCCCCGACCCCGAGCGCCGCGAACATGTAACCGAGCTGGCTCAGCGTCGAATAGGCGAGGACGCGCTTGATGTCGGTCTGGGTCATCGCGATCGAGGCCGCCAGGATCGCGGTGAAGATGCCGATGCCCGCGACGAGGGCCATCGCGCTCGGGGCGCTGGCGAAGATCGGGTTCGTCCGGGCGACGAGATAGACGCCGGCGTTGACCATCGTCGCGGCGTGGATCAGGGCCGACACCGGGGTCGGGCCCTCCATCGCGTCCGGCAGCCAGACGTGGAGCGGGAACTGGGCGCTCTTGCCCATCGCCCCGGCGAAGATCAGCAGCGCCACGACCCAGATCGGGATCGGCAGGTTGGCGCCCTCGGCCGTGAGCCGCTCGATCGCCAACCGGATGTCGAGCGTTCCGACGTTGACGAAGATCGCCATGATCCCGAGCGCGAACCCGACGTCGCCGACGCGGTTGACGATGAACGCCTTCTTCGCCGCCAGGGCCGCGGTCCGCTTGTGCTTCCAGAACCCGATCAGGAGATAGCTCGACAACCCGACGAGCTCCCAGGCGACGAAGACGACGAGGAAGCTGTCGGCGAGGACGAGCAGGAGCATCGAGACCATGAACAGGTTGAGATAGGCGAAGAACCGCCAGTAGCCCGGGTCGTGGCTCATGTAGCCGATCGAGTAGATGTGGACGAGCAGGCCGATCGTGAGGACGACGATCAGCAGGCAGGCGGTCAGGTTGTCGACGAAGAACCCGACGTCGACGCTGAACTGGCCGGACGGGATCCATTCGTAGATCGTGTTGCCGTAGCCGTGCTCGCCGAATGGCGCCGCGCCGGTCAGCGCGCTGAACGCCGCCGCCATGCCGATGACCCACGCGATCCCGACCGCGCCGACCGGGATGAGATGGGCGCGCTTGCCGAGCCGCCGCCCGACGACGGCCGTGATCAGGAACCCGGCCAGCGGCAGGAGCACGATCAACGGGATCAGGAGGTCCCACGCCCCGCCGGCCGCGGCGACGCCCTCCGCCTCCCCCTCGACGGTGGCCGCGAGCACCGACCCGAGCGCCGCGAGCCCGCTCACTGTGACATCGCGTCGTACTCGTCGACGAGCGGGGTCTTCTTGTTGCGGTAGATCGCGAGGATGATCGACAGGCCGACGGTCGCCTCACCGGCCGCGACGGCCATGACCAGCAGCGCGATCACCGAGCCGTTCGCGCCGAGCGACGGGATGAACGAGGCGAAGGCGATGATCGAGAGGTTGACCGCGTTGAGCATCAGCTCGATCGCCATGAGCATGCTGATCGCGTTGCGCCGGGCGAGGAACCCGAACATCCCGATCGTGAACAGGATCCCCGACAGCGTCAGATAGGCATTCAGCGAGCGGGATCCGCCGGCGGCGAGACCGACCATTCCGAGGCTGAGGATGAACACCGAGGCCAGGCCCGTGCCGAGGAAGATCCGGATCATTCGGGGCCGCCCGGGGTCGACCGGTCCCGCTTGGCGAGGAACACGCCGCCGATCACGGCCGCCAGGAGCAGCACGCCGACGATCTCGAACGGCAGGACGAATGGTCCGAACAGCGACGTCGCCACGTCGTTCGTGTTGGTCTTGCCGCGCTCGCTGCTGCCGCCCCAGACCGTGGAGCCGATGGCCAGCAGGAGGACCACCAGCAGGATCACCGACGCAACCGCGGCCGGTCGGGCCTGGGTCTGGAACGCCAGCCGGGTCGGGGCCGACTTCGTCTGCGTGAGCATGATCGCGAAGAGGACGAGGACGCTGATCGCCCCGATGTACACAAGGACCTGGGCCGCGGCGACGAGCGGCGCGCCGGCCATCACGTAGATCCCGGCGAGGGCCCCGAAGCAGACCATCATCGCGAGGCCGCAGCGGATGATGTCCTTCATCGAGACGACCGCCAGGCCGGATGCGAGCATTGTCCCCGCGAGGAGGACGAACAGGACGTCGTCCCAGGGGATCGCGGTGAACGGGATCGTCGGGCCGATCGCCATGGGGGGCTCGCTCAGCCGTGCCCGTGGCCGGCGTGGTCGCCGGCGCCGCCGTCCGGGCCGGCGGTGAGCGCCGGGACGTGGCCGTTCGTGTGACCGTGCCCGTTGCCATGTCCGTTGCCGTTGCCGTTGCCGGCCCCGTCGTTGCCCTTGGCGATCTGGGCGGCGACCGCCGCCGGCAGCATCGGCAGGAGGCGCGTCGGGGCGACCGGCCGGCCCTCGGCTGCGGCTCGATCGACCCAGTCGCGCTCGCGCCGGATGTAGGTCATCTCGGTCTCCTGGTCGACCTCGGCCAGGGCCATCAGGTCGATCATCGGGTCGACCCGCGAGGTATGCGACAGCTCGAAGTCGCCGCCGTCGCGGAGGGCGTCGTACGGGCAGGCGTCGACGCAGATCCCGCACAGGATGCAGCGGCTCTCGTCGACCTCGTACTTCTGGAGGACCCGCGGCTTCGGCATCAGTGCCCCGGTCGGGCACGTCTCGGCGCAGCGACCGCAGGACACGCAGGGAGTGTCGTTCAGGCTCATGTCGAGCGGGGTCGTCACGAGCGTGTCGAAGCCGGTCCGCATGAAGTCGTAGCAGGCCGCCCCGACGACCTCGGCGCAGACCTGGGCGCAGCGGCCGCAGTCGATGCAGCGCGACGGCTCGCGCAGGATGAAGGCGTGGGAGTCGTCGCGGATGTAGTCGTGGTTCACGCCGGTGAAGCGATTCTCGGTCACCGACCGGAAGCCGGCTCCCTGGTGGTGCTGCGGCTCGAGCGTCTGGAGGGTCGTCCCGTACTCGATCCCGAGACGACGCAAGTCGCAGAAGCCGATCGCCTCGCAGGTGCACTGGAGGCAGCGGGTCGACTCCGCCATCGCCTCTTCGCGGCTGTACGGGATCTCGTACTCGATGTAGCTCTTGTTGCGGAGCTCCGCCTCCATCGCCTTCAGCCGGTAGCGCGGCTCCTTCTGCTCGCTCGTGAAGGGCACGATCGAGAGGAACTCGGGCTGCGGCTCGGCGAGCTGCTGGCGGGTCTTGATCTCGCCGAGATCGAGGCCCTTGAGGAAGGCGTCGACCGCATACGCGGATCGGCGGCCCTCGGCGACCGCCTGGACGACCGTTGCGGCCCCGACCCGGACGTCGCCGGTGCCGAAGACGCCGGGCCGATCCGTCAGGAATGTGACCGCATCGGCCTTGAGGCGGCGCTGCTTCGTCGCCTGCGGACCCTCCGACCCCGGCCCGATCCAATCCAGCTCCGGACCCTGGCCGATCGCGAGCAGGACCCGGTCGCACGGGATCGTGAACTCGGTCCCGGCCGCCGGCTCCGGGCGGCGCCGGCCGGACGCGTCGGGCGCGCCGGGCTTCATCCGGATGAACTCGATGCCGGTGACCTTGCCCTTGGTGTCGGTGATGACCCGCGTCGGGCCGGCCTGGAAGATCGCCTGGACGCCTTCTTCGATCGCCTCGTGGACTTCGTTCGCGGCCGGCATGTCCTTCATGTCGCGGCGGTAGACGAGGGTCACCTCGGCAGCGCCCTGGCGGATCGAGGTCCGCGAGCAGTCCATCGAGGTGAACCCGCCGCCGACGACGACCACGCGCTTGCCGGCGTGGCCCGGGTAGGGCAGGCCGAGGGTCGCGGTCCGGAGGTACTCGAGCCCGTCGAGGACCTCGGCGGCGTCCTCGCCCGGGACGCCGAGCTGGTTCGTGTCGTAGCAGCCGATCGCGACGACGACCGCGTCGAAGCCCTGGTTCTGCAGGTCGTCGAGCCCGAAGTCCTTGCCGAGCTCGGCGTTGCAGACCATCTTGCCGCCGAGCCGGGTGACCGACTCGTACTCGGCCTCCAGAACCTCGACCTTCGGCAGGCGGTACTGGGGGATGCCGTAGCGGAGCATGCCGCCGGGCGCCGCGTCGCGCTCGAAGACCGTCACGTCGTGGCCGGCGATCAGCAGGTAGTAGGCCGCGGCCATGCCGGCCGGCCCGGAACCGATCACGGCGGCCCGCCGCCCGGACTTCGGCTGCATCTCGAACGGGACGGGCGGGTCGACGCCGTCGTCGAGCATCGACTTGAGGACCTGGTCGCCGGCATAGCGATGGGAGTCGCGGATCGCGATCGCTTCGTCGACCTCGTCGCGCCGGCAGTGCTCCTCGCACGGCGCCGGGCAGACCCGGCCAAGGACGCTGGGGAACGGGATCGTGCGCTTGAAGATCCGGGTCGACTCGACGAAGTTCGCCTCGGCGTTCGCCTTGAGGAAGCCCGGGATGTCGATGTGGCTGGGGCACTTGTTCTGGCAGGGCGGCAGGCAGTAGGCGTTGTGGTCGCTGAAGATCAGCTCGAGGTTCGTCCGGCGGAGACGGCGGACCTCCTCGGTCTGGGTCTTGACGACCATCTCCGGCTCGCAGGTCCGCGAGCACGAGATCGGCGGATGCTCCTCGCCCTCGACTTCGACGACGCACATCCGACACGCCCCGAACCCGGGCAGTTTCGGCTCGTAGCACAGCGTCGGGATCTCGATCCCGTTGTCGCGGCAGACTTCGAGGATCGTCTGGCCCTCGAAGCCCTCGACGACCCGGCCGTCGACCTCGATCCGGATCCGCGGCGTCGACTGCGGCCGCTGCGGTGACTGGGTCGTGATCAGGCGCTCGGCGAGCGAATCGTCGAGTGGCTGGAGGCTCGTCTCGGACCGATTGGGGCGAAGGATCAGGTCGGTCATCGTCTCGTCAGTGGGCTGCTGGGGCGGCGACCGCGATCGGTCGGCAGACGCCGGCCGGGCACGAGCTCCGCAGAATGTGGTCCTCGAGCTCGGAGCGGAAGTATCGCATCCCGCTCGTGAACGGGAGGGTCGCCAGGCGCTCGTGATCGCATAACGCCGAGCCGACGATGTCGCTCGAGAGATCCTCCAGGAGCTGGAGGTCGGTGGGCTTCGGGACGCCGGTCGCGACCCGGTCGCCGATCTCGCTGACGCGGCGCAGCCCGATCCGGCAGGGGATCGTCTTGCCACACGCCTCGTCGGCGCAGAACCGGGTCAGGAGACGGGCCAGATCGACGATGCATGCCCGCTGGTCGGCCACGACGATCGAGCCCGATCCGATGTGGGCGCCGACCGCGCGCAGGGCCTCGTACTCGTAGGCGACATCGCCGAGCGTCGGCCGGCAGGATGCCGCCCGATGGCCCGCCGACGAGGAACGCCTTGAGCTCGGCCGCCTCGGCGCGTGCGCCCGGCAAGGGCGACGATCTCGCGGAGCGACGTACCCACCGGCACTTCGGCGACGCCGGCAGCCGCCGGGTGCCCGGACCGAGACGAGGATCGTGCCCGGCGCCGCCGGCGAGCCGATCGCGGCGAAGGCCTCCGCCCCGTTGGCGAGGATCCACGGGACCGCGGCGAGGGTCTGGACGTTCTGGACGACGGTCGGCTGGCCGAACAGGCCGCGCTCGGCGGGATGAGGCGGACGCTGCTCCGGCTGCCCGCGCTTGCCCTCGAGGGCCTTGAGCAGGACGGTCTCCTCGCCGAGCATGTAGGCGCCCTGGACGAGCCGGACTGTGACCTCGACGGACTGGCCCGAGCCGAGGATGTCGTCGCCGGCGAGGTTCGCCTCGAGCATCCGGGCCAGGGCCGTCTCGACCGATCGGATCGCGTCCGATCGCATCCGCCCGGACCGCGACGATCGCCTCGCTCGCGCCGATCGCGATGGCGGCGATGATCGCGCCCTCCAGCACGGCGTACGGATTGCGTTCGAGGAGCGCCCGATCGGTGGCCGACGACGGGTCGGCGCCGTAGCCGTTGGCGACGACGTACCGACGGCTGGCGGCGGTGGCCGCGGCGGTCCGCCACTTCTCGGCGGTCGGGAAGCCGGCGCCACCACGGCCGCGCAGCCCGGACGCGGCGATCGTCGCGATCGTGCCGCCGCCGCCGAGGTCCTGGAGGGCGCGGCGCAGTCCCTCGAACGCACCGGCGTCGCGGGCGGCGTCGAGATCGAGCGGATCTGTGCCCGGGCGCGTGGGCAGGTCGCGGCCCGGCAGGAGGATCGCCGGCCAGTGCGCGGGGTCCGGAGGATCGTCGTCATCGGCGGGTCAGGTTCGGAGCCGCGGACGAGGGCGAGGAGCCGGCGAGCGACGCGTCGAGGCCGGCGAGGAACGAGGTCTCGCGCTGGGCCCGGGCGTCGGCGGTCGAGGCGGCAAGGGGCTCGGCGGCCGGCGGCTCGAACCGGAGGTGGCGGTAGTAGGACGCCGTGCCGTAGATCATCGCGTACCACGCGCCGGTCCTCTGGCTGATCAGCTTGAGGGCCGCGACCGGCAGGTGGCCGTACGCCTCCTGCGTCGCCTCGAGGATGTCGAGCATGTGCTTCGGGTCGAAGTCGAACCGCTCGAGGATGGCGAGCAGGCGGTCCGGCGTCGATCGGGTCGAAATGCTCGTACGCCTGGTCCGGCACGGGCCGGCCCGACCGGCGCAGGGCCGACTCCTCGCGGCGCTCGCCGTACGTCTCCGGCGCGCCCCAGTGGATGTGGTAACGGCCCTTCGTGTCGACGCCGCCCATGTCGATGCACTCGATGGGGCAGGCCTGGGCGCACTGGAAGCAGGTCTCGCACTTCAGCGTGCCGTACTCGTCGTAGAGCAGCTGGAGCCGGCCGCGGAACTTGTGCGGGACGTCGAGGCGCACCTCGGGATATTTGATCGTCGCCTTCGGCTCGAAGAACCTGCGGAGCGTCAGGGCCATGCCCTTGGCGATCCCGAGGCCGGGCAGGTTGGTCATCGCGGCGACCTCACTTGTGGATCACGACGAGCGCCGCGGCCGTCACGAACAGGTTGAGCAGCGACGCCGGCAGCAGCCACTTCCAGGCGAAGCCCATGAGCTGGTCGATCCGGACGCGGGGCAGCGTGCCGCGCATCCAGACGAAGATGAAGACGAACAGGTAGCTCTTGGCCAGGAACCACATCAGCCCCGCGACCCAGTCCCAGCTGACGTACGCCCAGCCGGTGACTGCGACGATCACGAGCAGGTTGAACAGGACGAACCCGATGATCAGCGCCTGCCACCACGGCAGCGAGCTCCGCCCGACGTAGAACGGGGCGGCGAGGGCGAGGATCAGGAGCGGCGGCACGATCATCAGGGCGAACAGGAGCCCGAGGCCCATCGAACCCGGGTCGATGCTCAGGTTGATCGGCCAGGGCCACGGGAACGGCGCGTTCCAGCCGCCGAAGAACAGGACGACGATCAGGCCCGAGACGACGAACACGTTGACGTACTCGGCGAAGAAGAAGAACCCGAACCGCATCCCCGAGTACTCGGTCGCGAAGCCGGCGACGATCTCGCTGTCGGCCTCGGTCAGGTCGAACGGCGTCCGGTTCGCCTCGGCGGTCGCGGCGATGAAGAAGATCAGCGCGCCCAGCGGCTGCTTGAAGACGAACCAGTCGGTGAACCAGCCGCCGACCTGCGTATATCCGAGGACGCCGTTGACGACGACGGGCACATCGCGCGGCCCCTGGAGCTCGACGATGGTGTTCAGGCTCATCGTCCCGGCCAGCAGGAGCAGCCCGACGACCGAGAGTGTCAGCGGGATCTCGTAGCTCACGACCTGGGCGGCCGACCGGAGCCCGCCGAGAAGCGAGTACTTGTTGAAGCTCGACCAGCCCGCCATCAGCAGCCCGACGACGGTCAGCCCGCCGACGGCGAAGAGGTACAGCAGGCCGATGTTCATGTCCGCTCCGAACACGGTCGGGGCGAACGGCAGGACGAGGAGCGACATGATCGCCGCCATGTAGACGACGACCGGAGCGAGGGTGAAGACGAGCCGATCGGCGCCGGTCGGGCTGAAGTCCTCCTTCATCAGGACCTTGAGCCCGTGGACCACCGACAGGAGCGAGCCGTACGGCCCGACCCGGTCCGGCCCGATCCGGAGGTTCATCAGGGCGATGATCTTCATCTCCATGTAGATGATCAGGAAGGCGCTCGGGACGCTCATCAGCAGGACCGCGGTTGCCGCGACGACGAACCGGACGAGCCACATGTTCGTGGCCAGGAAATCGACGACTGGCTTGCCGGCCACGACGACAAGGACGATCAGTCCCGCGGTCAGGACGAGCAGGATCGGGATGACCGTGAAGAGGATCTTGCCGGCCAGCGTCAGACGCCCGAAGGACCGGGCCATGGCGGTCATTTGTCCACGCCACCCATGATCGGGTCGAGGCTGGCCATGACGGCCATCGCGTCGGCGATCAGGTGGCCCGGCATCAGGACGCCGACCGACTGGAGATGGACGAACGACGGGTCGTGGATCCGCATCCGGAACGGCTGGTCCGTGCCGTCGCTGATCACGTACGCGGCGTACTGGCCGCGCGGTCCCTCGATGCCGGCGTATGCCCGGCCCGGCCGCGGCCGCAGGAGGCGCGGCAGCTTGGCCATGATCGGGCCGTCCGGCATGTTGTGGAGGCACTGGTCGATGATCCGGAGGCTCTGCTTGATCTCGTCGATCCGGACCAGGTAGCGGGCCAGGCAGTCGCCCTCGTCGCGGGTCGGGATGTCGAACTCGAGCTCGGGGAAGACGCTGTACGGGTGGGCCCGCCGGAAGTCGAGCGGAACCCCGCTCGCCCGGAGGTTCGGGCCGGTGACGGCCATCCGGAGCGCGGTCTCCTTGTCGAGGACGCCCAGGCCGCGCATCCGGCGGACGAAGATCTCGTTCTCGTTGAGCAGGCCCAGGTTCGCCTCGATCTGGATCGGTCGCCCGGCTCATCCAGTCGCCGAGCCGGCTGAGGAACTCGTGGTTCAGGTCGCCGTTGACGCCACCGATCCGGAAGTAGTTGAAGAGCAGCCGCTGGCCGGTCAGCGCCGCCAGCATCTCGGCGATCTCGTCGCGCTCGATGAAGCTCCGTACAGGATCGGCGTCAGGCCGCCGAGGTCGAGCGCCATCCAGCCGATGAACATCGAGTGCGACAGGATCCGGTTCAGCTCGGTCGCGAGGACCCGGATGTACTCCGCCCGGCGCGGCACCTCGACGTCGAGCAGCTTCTCGAAGGCCATGACGCCGGGCCACTCGCAGAACAGCGAGCTGATGTACTCGAGCGGGTCGAGATACGCGATCGTGTGGTGGTAGTCGGCGTTCTCGCACAGCTTCTCGACGCCGCGATGGAGATAGCCGAGGACCGGGTCGAGGTCGACGACGTTCTCGCCGTCGAGCTTCAGGACGATCCGCAGCACGCCGTGGGTCGACGGATGCTGGGGTCCCATGTTGATGAACATCTCGCCGTCGCCGAGGGTGTAGAACTCGGACTCGCGCTCCGTCCGGGGCGGGTACGGCGGCACGGGCTCGAAGACGCCGGCCGCCTCGTCGAGCTGGACCCGCGGATCGTCCGACGGAACTTCCTGCTCCGGGTGGACGTGACGCGTGGTGGTCGTCATGCGCCCGGAGCCTTCCGGATCATCGTGGCGGCGCGGGCGTTGCGCGGCGCGTGCGACTGCTCCATGTGGCGGACGCCCGCGCCCGGCGAGCGGGCGGCGTCGTCGGGCAGGAAGAAGTCCTTGCGGAGCGGGAAGCTCTGGTAATCCGGCGGCATGTAGATCCGGCGCAGGTCGCGGTTGCCCTCGAACGTGATGCCGAACATGTCGTAGGCCTCGCGCTCCATCCACTCGGCGCCCTGCCAGAGGAAGGTCACGGACGGGACGCGCGGGTCGTCGCGCGACAGGCCGTCGGCGACGATCCGCAGCCAGTCCGGGCTCGTCTCGCTCCAGAGGTGGTAGACGACCTGCATCGTTTCGCCGGTGTCGACGCCCGGCCAGGTCGGCCAGGAGGACGAATGCGAACGCCGGCTCGTCGTGGACGGCGCGAACGACATCCGGAACGTCGCCCGGCCCGATCCGGATCTCGGTCTCGTCGTGGCGCTGGTGGATCGGCGCGATCAGCTGGTCGCTGAAGCGGGCCTGGAGGCGGCGCTTGAGCGCGGCGTCCACCTAGACGTCCTCCGGGACGGTCGGTCCGACCGCCCGGTCCGGCCAGTGGCCGCGGCGGTCCTTGACGAGCTGCTGGAGCTTCATCATCCCGTAGATCAGGCCTTCGGGACGAGGCGGGCAGCCGGGGACGTAGACGTCGACCGGCATGACGCGGTCGATCCCCTCGACCGTCGAATAGCTTCGCTTGTAGCGCCCGCCGGAGCACGTGCAGTCGCCCATCGCGACGCACCACTTCGGCTCGGGCATCTGCTCCCACAGGCGGACGAGCGGGCCGGCCATCTTCGTCGTCAGGGTGCCGGCGACGATCAGGACGTCGGCCTGGCGCGGCGAGGCACGGAACGGGAACATCCCCCAGCGGTCCATGTCGTTGCGCGAGGTCGCGCTCGACATCATCTCCATCGCGCAGCAGGCCAGTCCCGACAGGAGCGGCCACAGGCTGTTCGCCCGGATCAGGTCGAGGACGTAGTCGGCCTTGGTCGGAATGACCTCGAGGGCGCCCGACCAGCGGGCGTCGTCGCGCCGGGCGATCCCCGACGCCTCGACCTCGCGAAGGTGGGTCACGTCGGGCTCGAGGCTGCCCTGGTAGGCGTTGGGGTCGCTCGAGCGCCACAGCGTGTTGCTGACCACGATCGGCTCGGCGACCGCGGTCTGGCTGATCGTCAGCGCCGCCGGCTCGTTGGCGGGCGCATCGGAGCCCGCGGCCGTGGCGTCGTCGGGCCCTGTGCCGAGGCCTGCTCCGCGATCCTCGCCTACCGCCATGTCAGGACCCCCTTGCGCCAGGCGTAGGCAAGCCCGAGGAGGAGGATGCCGACGAAGACGAACATGCTCACGAACAGCGACCCGATCTCGACCACCCCGGGGGCGCGGAAGATGATCGCCCAGAGGTAGATGAAGACCACCTCGATGTCGAACGCGACGAACAGCAGGGCGTAGATGTAGAACGACAGCCCGAACCGGCCGTGGGTGTCGCCGTACGTGTCGATCCCGGACTCGTAGGGCAGGCCCTTGTGGACGTCGCCGCGGTTGCGATGGGAGATCAGCCAGGCCGCCCCGATCGTCAGGAAGACGAACGAGACGCCCGCGACCATGAACCCCACGATGTACCAGATGTTGGTCACGTCGGCGGACTCTCCGGGTGTGGGCTGCGGGCCGACCCCATCCGGTACGAGCACCGGGACGCGGTCTCACCCCTGTGCGTGGCGGCGCCCGCGGGGGCGCTGTCGACGCCCCGTCATTCTAGCAGCGGAACCCGTTCGGACACGCCGTCGGCGAGGGCCCGGTGTCTGGCCGCCGATCGGAATGGGAGGGGCCGCCGGCGAAGTTCGACGAGGAGCCGACCAACGGGTGGTCGACCGGCTCCGCGTGCTGCCTGGCGGTGCCTGCGACGAGGCGGATCGGGGAGCGGATCGTGCCGAGCGCGCGTGCCAGTTCACGATCCGCTCCCCGGCGGTGGGCCCCGTCGCCGGGACCGGTGAAGCGTCGTCCTCCGGCGGCCTCGGCGGCAATAGGGCGTTCGCCCTACCCGCCCTCCACCGTCAGGCGAGACCGGGCAGCCGGATGTCCGGTGGGAGGCCCCGTCCGAACGCCATGACCCGGAACCGGCCCATCGCTCCGGGGTCGATCATCCGGACAAGCGCCGAGCGCGTCTCGAGATAGGCCTGGAGGCTGGCGCCCGGGCCGGTCTGCTCGGCGACGAGCAGCTCCCCCGCGCCGAGACGGCTCAGGAATTCCGCCTGGGTGGTGGTGCCGAGATGGACGAGCCCGGATTCGGTGGCGGCTCGCTCGACGGCCGTGACGTCGACGTGGGCGGTCACGTCCTGGCGGCCGATCGCCCGGTACGGATCCTCGCCGACGCGGTGGTCGAGGTACGTCGCGAGGGTCCCCGCGGCGCGCCGGCGGGAGTCGTACAGGTCGCTGGCCGGGTGGCCGTAATCGATCAGGAGGAGGACGCCGCGGGCCAGCCCGGCCGCCGCCCGCATGATCCACTCGTCGACGGCGAGGCAGATCTCGCCGTGCTGGCCGTCCGCGAGCTGGATGGACTCGGCCGCGAGGCGGTCGGCGAGGGCCGGCGACGTCGGGTCGGACTCGCGATCAACGAGGCCGCCATCCGGGTCGACATCGACGAGGACCTCGCGGAGCCGGTCGCCGCGCCGCACGACGCGGTGGGTCGGGAGGGCGTCGAGGACCTCGTTGGCGACGACCAGCCCGTCGATCGGCCCGCCGTCGTCCGGCTCGACGTCCACCCCTGGGCTCGCGATCGCAGACCGGACCGCGGCGACCCGGTCCGGCTCGATCTCGGCGACGAGGTAGCGAATGCCGGCCGGGCGGTCGTCGGCGGCGAGGACGGCCTCGACCAGCGGGCGGGCGAGCGCGCCGGTCCCCGCCCCGTGCTCGCGGATCGTGAACGTGGCCGGCGCGCCGATCGCGGCGTGGACGGCGGTCGCGAAGCGGGCCAGCGTCCGGCCGAAGATCGGGCTCGCCTCGGGTGCCGTGAGGAAGTCGCCCGCGCGTCCGGGTCGGGCGACGGCGCCCCGGTAGTATCCGCGCGCCGGGTCGTACAGCGCGATCTCCATGAACCGGGCGAACGTCATCGGGCCCGTGGCCGCGATCTCGTCCCGGATCGCCGCCACCAGGACCGGATCCGACTCGACGTCCCGTGCCGGCGGCGATCCGGGCCTCAGCTCCACGACCGGCCCCGCCTCAGCGCCAGACGCAGCCCGGGCCCGACCAGGCTGTGGCCGCCGAGCACGATCGGGATCGACGCCGCGCGGGCGGCGGCGGTCAGCGATCGCAGCCACGGGTCGGCGATCCGGTCCGGGATGAGCAGGTCGGATGCGAAGCGGTCCTCAGGGGCGGGCCACCCGGACTCGTCCGCCCCGAACCGATGGGCCAGCAGGACGCGGCTGTCGACGAGCGCGGCGTCACCCAGCTCGGCGAGGGTCGTTCCGATCGCTTCCGGTCCGTCGCGATCCAGGAGCAGGCCGAGCGCCGAGCGGACCGGACGCTGGCCGGCGGCCCGCGTCCGGAAGCCACGCTCCTCGACCAGGGCCCGGGTCCGCGACGCGGTCGATCGCTCGAGCCAGGCGAGGCCGTCCGCCGACGTCCGTCCGGCCACGACGAGCTCGCCGAGCGGGTTGCCGGCGACGGCCGCGACGCCGCCGAGGCGGGCGCGAACCTCGGCGGTCCGGACGCCGGCCGCTTCCAACCGGCCGGCCACTCCCGGACCGACGAGCAGCGCATCGAGCGGCGAGTCGAGATCGACCTGGAGCCGCCAGCGGTGGCGCAGGTCGGCGACGCCGAATCGCGCCTGCTCGGCGAGCCAGCGCGGCAGCCCGTTGTCCGACGCGAGGTCCGGCAGGGTGGCGAGCCGGTCGGATCCCGCGAGCGCCACGACGTCGGCCGAGAAGCGGTTGTTCGCGAGGGCCCGCCCGGCGGGCCCGGCGGCCGCCGCCACGAACGCCGCGAGATCGGCCGGCCGGGCAAGCGGGATGCTGCCCGAGCCGAGGGCGACCAGCCCATCGGCCGGCGTGTCGGCCGCCGCCGCGCGCAGCCGCTCGCCGAACGAGCGGTCGTCGGCTGGCCCATCGATCAGGACGGCCTCGTCCGCGCCCGTCCGTCGGAAGCCGTCGGCCAGCGCCGCCCCGTGGTCCAGGCGGATCGCGGCCAGCGCCTCGGTCAGGGGTCCCGCGCCGGGCCCCGGCCGGGCGTGGAAAATGAGGGCGACGACGCGGGTCACGCGCCGATTCTAGCGAGCGAGGTCGGCCGGCCGATGCGATGGGTTCGGGCGTACATCGGTCTCGGCGCGAACCTGAGCGACGCGGCCGCGACCCTGGCTCGAGGCGTCCAGGCACTGGCCGCCCTGCCCGGCGCGCGAGTGCGGGCCGTCTCGCGGCTGTACGCGACCGAGCCCGTCGGCGTCGTCGACCAGCCGGAGTTCCGCAACGCCGTCGTCGCCCTCGACGTCCCGGCCGGGCCAGACCCGGCCACCGGCGCAACCGCGCTGCTGATCGCCCTCAAGCAGCTCGAGCGAGCGTTCGGGCGCCAGGATCGCGAGCGCTGGGGGCCGCGCGAGCTCGACCTCGACCTGCTCGTCTTCGGGCGGGCGCAGCTGTCGCTCGAACGGCCGCCGGCTGGACTCTCGCTCGATCGTGGGAAGGCGGAACGACTCCTCGTCGTGCCGCACCGGGACGCAGCCGAGCGCCTGTTCGTGCTGGCTCCGCTGGCCGACGTCGCGGCCGGCCTCACTCCGCCAGGCTGGCACGAGACCGTGGCGACGGCCGCGGCGCGCCGGCGGCTCGAGGAAGGTGCCGGCGCGGTCCGGGCCATCGCGACCTGGGATCCGGACGGCTTGGGGTGGCGGCCGACCAGCCCGGGCGCGGGATCCGATTGAGGCGCGTCGCTATTCCGCGAGTCGCGGGTACAGCCGCCCGCCGATCGCGACGAGGACGATGAAGACGATTGCGAGCACCCCGACGTCGAGCGCAACCCCGTTGCGGCTGCCGGCGCCCGTGATCATCAGCGCCCGCAGCGCGTCGACCATGTAGGTGAGGGGGTTGAGGGTCGCGATGACGCGGAGCCAGTCGGGCATCAGCTCGATCGGATAGATGGCGCTGCTCGCGAAGAACAGCGGCATCGTCAGAAGCTGGCCGATCCCCATGAACCGCTCCCGCGACCGCACGAGGCACGCGATGACGAGGGAGAAGGTCGCGAACAGGGACGATCCGAGGACGACGACGATGGCGACCGCTCCGATCGACAGTGGATCGAGCCGGACGTTGACTCCGATCGCGAGCGCGGCCAGGTAGACGATCAGGGCCTGGACGAGGGCCCGCGCCCCGCCGGCGAGGGCCTTGCCGAGCACCAGCGACGACCGTGCCGCCGGGCTTGCGAGGAGCTTCTGCATGAGCCCCAGGTCACGCTCCCAGATCACCGCGAGGCCGAAGAAGATCGCGCTGAACTGGGCGCTCTGGGCGAGGACGCCGGGGGCGAGATAGTCGAGATACGGCAGCGAGCCCGTCGCGATGGCCCGGGTCGCGGCCAGCACCTGGCCGAACACGAGCAGCCACAGCAGCGGCTGGCTGGCCCGGCTGATCATCTCGATTGGGTCGTGGCGGATCTTCAGGAGCTCCGCCCGGGTGACGGTGAGGACGTCCTCGACGTAGCGCCGGAGCGGGCCCGGCTCAGCCCAGCCGGTGGGCCGTGCGGCGCGTTCGGCCGATGTCACGGAAAGTCCCTCCGATCTCGAGGTCGGTGCCGGTGAGGGCGGCGAAGACGTCGTCGAGCGTGGCGCCCGGCCCGACGCGTGCCTTGAGCTCCGCAGGCGTCCCGACGGCGGCCACCCGGCCGCCGTGCATCAGGGCGATCCGATCGCACAGCTCGTCGGCCTCGTCCATGTAGTGGGTCGTCAGGAGGATCGTCGTTCCGTCGCGCTCCCGAAGCCTGGCGACGCGCTCCCAGACGGCCGCTCGTGCGGTCGGATCGAGCCCGACGGTCGGCTCGTCCAGGAACAGGACGCGCGGACGGTGGAGCATCGCCTGGGCGAGTTCGAGCCGGCGGATCATCCCGCCCGAGTAGGTCCGCACCATCCGGTCGCCGACGTCGGACAGACCCATGAAGCCGAGCGACTCGGTGATCCCGTCCTCGCGCAGCTCGGCCGGGACGTGGTAGAGACGGGCGGACAGGCGCAGGTTCTCGCGGCCGGTCAGGCTGCCGTCCGCCGAGACCAGCTGGGGCACGTAGCCGATCCGCCGCCGGACGATGCCCGGCTCGCGCTCCACGTCAGCCCCTGCGACGAAGGCGACGCCCGAGGTCAGCGGGAGCAGGGTGATCAGCATCTTGATCGTCGTGGTCTTGCCCGCTCCGTTGGGGCCGAGGAGCCCGAAGATCTCGCCCGCCGTGACGTCGAGGTCGACGTGGTCGGCGGCCCGAACCCGGCCGTAGTCGCGAGTCAGGCCGCGGGTCGAGATCGGGGCGGTGCGGTCGACCGGCGTCGGATCGGCGGCCGCGCCGGCGAACGTCGGCGTGGCGGGCGGTGGCTCCGTCTCGATCACGGCCGCCGTCGGGGCGGTCGGCGTCCCGGCCGGGTCCTCGAGGGCCGTCATCCGCCGGTGGCCGCCGCGCCCGCCGCGCCCGCCGCCGCCCTCGGGGCCGCGATCTCGCGTTCGCCGGCGATCCGGCGAGCCGCGATCTCGCCGACCAGGATGGCCGCAAGGTTCGTGTTCGCATGCGGCACGGTCGGCAGGACGGAGGCGTCGGCGACCCGCAGGTTGTCCAGCCCGTGGACGCGCAGGTCGGGATCGACGACGGCTCCGGGGTCGCCGGCCGGACCGATCCGGCAGGTCCCGACCGCGTGGTGGTAGGTGTCGTAGGCGGTCAGGACGTGCTCCCGCCAGCGGCCCCGCGTCTCGGGCATGACGAGCTCGCCGTAGAACGCGGCGAGCGCCGGATGACGGGTGATGCGGTGGACCAGGTCGATGCCGTCGACGAGGGCCTGGACGTCGTCGGGGTGGCGGAGGAGGCCGGGATCGACGGTCGGCAGGTCCTCCGGGTCGGTGGAGGCGAGGCCGACCCGGCCGCGCGACCGCTGCTCGAGGAGATGGAGCGAGACCGGCAGCATCGGCGCCATCCCCGGCATCCGGATCGACGGCCGCATGAACACGTGGAGATCGGGGTGATCGAGCCGTTCGCTGCTCTGCGCGATCAGGCGGACCTTCGGGATCACGTAGTCCTCGCGCAGCTCCGAGGTGCCCGCGAAGGTGACGTAGACGACGGCGTGATCCTGATAGTTCTCGCCGACCCCGTCGAGCCGATGGCGGACGGCGATCCCGTGCGGATCGAGGGCCGCGGGTGCCCCGATCCCCGACAGGAGAAGGAGCTGCGGCGAATGGAAGGCCCCGGCCGACAGGACGACCTCATCAGCCTCGATGACCTCCGTCGTGCCGCCCGCCTCGGCGATCTCCACGCCGCGGACGCGGTTCCCGTCGAGGACGAGGCGGGCGACCGTCGTATCCGCCCGGATGTCCAGGTTCGAGCGGCCGCGGGCCGGGTCCAGCCAGGCGACCGCGACGGACTGGCGGCGGCCGGCGACCTGGTTGTAGGGCGAGGCGCAGATCCCGAACGGTTCCGGGACGTTGAGGTCGGGGCAGTCCGGCAGCCCGAAGGCGTGGGCCGCCTCGCGCAGGGCGGCGACGGGCGGGTCAGCCGGGTCGTCGAGGTGGAACGGGCGATGGAGGATCAACGGGCCGCTCGCGCCGTGGATCGGGCTGTCGGCGAAGTCCCGGTCGGTTTCGACCGCCATCATCACCGGCAGCAGGGCGTCATACGACCAGGCTCGGCCGCCGAACCGCTCCCACGCGTCGAAGTCGATCCGCATCGGGCGGACGACGACGAGGTTGTTGACCGACGACCCGCCGCCCATGATCCGGCCGGACAGCAGCGGGAACGAGGACCCGTCGTCGCGCTCCACGTCGTACATCCGGACGTAGGGCGACTCGAGGACGAGCTCGGTCTGGCGCTTCGGGTCGGTGACGACCGCCGGGAGGGGGTCCGGATCCGGTCCCGCCTCGATCAGGAGCACCCGTCGGCCGGGATCCTCGGACGCCCGCGCCGCGATGACGCAGCCGGCGGTCCCGCCGCCGACGACGATGAGGTCGTAGCCCCGTTCGGTCACCCGGCCGTCACCCCGCGTCCGCCGCCCGAGTCGGCCCCGGCGGCCGGCTCGAGCTGCGAGCGCAGGCACTTCGTCACCTCGCCGATCATCATCCCGGCGGTCGCCCGGAGCATCATCTCGCCGAGGATCGCCAGACGGCCCTTGACCCGCACCTCTGCGAGGTAGGTCAGGGTCGTCGCGGTGGGACCGTCCTCGGCAAGGGCGACCGTGACGTCCATGGCCAGCCGACTCTTCGTGACGGAGTCGGTTCCCTCGACCACGACCGCGAGGTCGTCCGGAAAGACCGCCCGGGTCATCACCGAGCGGAAGGCGAAGTTGCCATCGATCGGCCCGACGGAGGCACTGATCGTCCCCTCGAACGTCCGCTCGTCGATCTGGCGGATGTCCTGGACGCCGGGCATACAGGCCGACAGGCTGATCGGGTTGATGATCAGGGCCCAGGCGTCGGTCGCCGGGGCTGCGATCGCGATCGTGCCGTCCAGCTTCACGGGGCCGCTCCCGACCCGCCGGCCGCGGCGTCCTCCGTCGAGTCCGCGGCGTCCTCCGTCGAGTCCGCGGCGCCTGGCGTCGTCGCGGCGAGCCGCGCCGCGTCGCGCTCGCGCAGGGCCCGCCAGACCCGCTCCGGGGTGAACGGCGCCTCGCGCAGGCGGATCCCGGCTGCCCGCTCGACGGCGTTCGCGATCGCCGCCGCGACCGGGTTGAGGGCGCCCTCGCCGCCGCCCTTCGCCCCGTACACGCCAACCCCGTCGCCGCGCTCCACGAGCACGGTCCGGAGCTCGGGCAGGTTCGTCGTCCGCGGCACGCGGTAGTCGAACAGGTTGCCGTTCAGGAGGTTGCCGTCGCGGTAGACGAGCTCCTCGCGGGTCGCCATCCCGAGCCCCATCATCGCCGCGCCGACATCCTGAGCCTCGGCGGTCTGGGGGTTGATCGCGCAGCCGATGTCGCCGACGGTGACGAGGCGCTCGACCAGGATCTCGCCCGTCGCCTCGTTGACGCTGACCTCGACGGCGACACAGCCGATCTCCCAGAACGGCGGCATCTCGGCGGTGGCGCCGGAACGCCGGAGATAGCCGCGCCCGACGGCCTCGCCATAGGCGCCGCCGAACCAGGCCCGGATGATCGCCCCCCAGTCGTGGGTCGTCTCGCCGACGCGGACGCCGCCGCGGACCTCGACGACGGCCGGCCCGTCGGGCGCCAGCGAGGTCGTCGCCCAATCGAGGAGCTGGGCGCGCGCGTCGGCGGCCGCCGCCTGGATGGCGAGGCCCATGAGGGTCGTCGTCCGGCTCGCGCCCGTGGAGCGGTCGTAGCTGACGGCCGCGGTATCGCTCTGGACGAGCCGGACCTGATCGAGCGCTACGCCCATCTCGGCCGCCGCGATCTGGGCGAGGACCGTCGACGACCCCTGGCCGATCTCCGTGCTGCCGGCCATCACCGTGACCGAGCCGTCGGACAGGACCCGCAGGATCGAGGTCGTGATCGGCTCCGACCCGGCGTCCGACGCGGACAGCGCGATCCCCTTGCCGCGGCCAGGTGCGGCCGCGACGTCCCACTCGATCTCCTCGGCCGCGAGGGCCAGGTCCGCGGCGAGGTCGGCGTCGATGCCGCGAGCCTTCGGCCAGGGCCGCTCGCGGAACTCGAGGACGTTGCGCCGGCGGAGCTCGACGGCATCGATCCCGAGCCGGGCTGCCGCCTCGTCGAGCTGCAATTCGCCGGCGAGCGTCACCTGCGGGGCGCCGAATCCGCGGAACGAGCTGGCCGGTGCCGTGTTGGTGTAGACGACGTCGCACGTCACGTCGAGGGCGGGGATCCGGTACGGCCCGCCGATCCGGTTGGCCGCCTTGCGCCCGACGAGCGGCGAGTTCTCGGCGTAGCCGCCCGTGTCGAGGAGGATCCGACCGGCCCGCCCGAGGATCCGGCCGTCGCGATCGAAAGCGGTCCGGAGCCGGACGATCGCCGCGTCGCCCCGCGTCGTGAGGATCGCCTCGTCGACGCTCAGGGCGAGCCGTACCGGGCGCCCCGCGCGCAGCGCGAGGGCCGCGGTCAGCGGCTCGATCTTCGTGTACGACTTGCTGCCGTAGCCGCCGCCGACGTACGGCACGATCACCCGGATCCGGCTGAGCGGCAGCCCGAAGCAGTGGGCCAGGTCGTCGCGGACCATGTACGGGTGCTGGCCGGACGTCCAGACCGTCAGCTCACCCTCGCCCCACGACGCAACCGCCGTGTACGGCTCCATCGCGAAGGCGTAGCACATCGGGTAGCGGTACTCGCCCTCGAGCACGAGGGCGGCGTCGGCAAAGGCCGCGTCGAGGTCGCCCCACGCCTGGCGCGACGACGAGCAGACGTTCGGATGGGTCCGGGCGATGTCCTCCTCGAAGCCGCGATGCGGCCGCTGCTCGCCGGGGCGCTCATGGATCACCGGGGCGGCGTCGGTCAGCGCCTCCTCCGGGTCCTGGACGAACGGCAGCGGCTCGTAGGCGACGTCGATCATCCGGAGCGCCTCGTCGGCCGTGGCCGCGTCCTCGGCGACGACGCCGACGACGGGCTCCCCGGCGAAGCGGACCTTGTCGACGGCGATCAGCGGATGGTCGGCGACGGCGTGGCCGTAGACGAGATGGACGTCGGCGAGGTCCTCGGCCGAGACGACCGCGATCACCCCGGGATGGGCGCGCGCCGCGGCGACGTCGACCGACCGGATCCGGGCATGCGGATAGGGGCTGCGCAGGATCCGGGCGTGGGCGAGGCCGGGCAGGTCGATGTCGACCGTGAACCGGGCCGCGCCGGTGACCTTGGCGATCCCGTCGCGCCGCGGAACGGCGACGCCGATCGGCTCCGGGACCTCCGGCCTGGTGACGACGCGGCGCATCAGCCGACTTCCTCGGCCCGGGTGTCCGGGCTGGCCGGCGAGGTTGGCGCGGACCCCGCCCGCGCGGCCTGGAGGACCGCTTCGACGATCGGCTCGTAGCCGGTGCAGCGGCAGAGGTTGCCCTCGAGGCCGTGGATCACGTCCGCCCGGGACGGGTCGGGCTGCTCCTCGAGCAGTGCGGTCGCGGCCATCAGCATGCCGGGCGTGCAGAACCCGCACTGGAACGCGGCCTGATCGATGAATGCCTGCTGCAGGGGGCTGAGGACCCCATCGTCCGCGAGACCCTCGACCGTCCGGACACGCTTCCCGTCGGCGTCGATCGCGAGGAACGTGCAGCCGCTGACCGGCAGCCCGTCCACGAGCACGGTGCAGGCGCCGCAGACCTGGGCGTCGCACGAGACCTTCAGCCCGGTCAGCCCGAGGCGGTCGCGCAGGACGTCGGCGAGGGTCTCCCGGGGTTCGAAGGCCATGTCGCGCGATTGGCCGTTCACGAGGAGCCGAGCGCGGATCGTCTCAGCCACGGGCCAGCGCCTCCGCCAGTGCGGCTCGACCGGTCGAGCCGAGCAGGACCCCCGCCAGGTGACGCTTGTAGTCGGCCTCGCCGTTGAGGTCCTCGACCGCGTCGATCGCGCCGAACGCCCCCACCGCCGCATCAAGCGCCGCCCCGACCGGCTCCGGATCGGCGGCGACCCCGACCAGCGCCGCCGCGGCGTCCGGGACGAGCTCGGGAACCTCGGAGATCGAGCCGACGGCCACGGTGGCCGCGGCGATCGCGCCATCGCGAACGGTCAGGCGGACGGCAACGGAAGCGGCCGGCCGCTCGAAGAAGGCGAGCTTGCCGTAGGCCCGGCCTTCGCCGGGAGCTGCGGCCGGGATGAGGATCGCCGTCAGGATCTCGTCGGGATCACGGGCGGTCGAGAGCGGACCGAGGAGGAACTCCGCGATCGACAGGGTCCGCGTCCCGGCCGGCCCGGCCAGCTCGACCCGGGCACCGCAGGCGAGGAGCAGCGTCGCCGGATCGGAGTGCGGCTCGGCGAACGCGAGGTTGCCGCCGATCGTGCCGGTCGATCGGACCCGGACGTTGGCGACGCCCCGCTCGAGCTCGGCGAGGCCGGGGAAGGCGTCGCGCACGATCGGCGAGCGCTCGATCTCGCGGTGGGTGGTCGCCGCGCCGATCCGGAGGCCGTCGGCGGTGGCCTCGAGCCCGCGGAGCTCGGGCAGGCCCTTCAGGTCCACGAGCGTCCCGAACTGGGCGAAGCCCATCTTCATCACCTGGAGCAGCTCGGTCCCGCCGGCGATGAAGGCGGCATCGCCGTCCGCGGCCGCGAACGCCGCGAAGGCGTCGGCGAGCGTCGTCGGCCGGGCGAAGGCGAAGCGGGGGATCATCGGTCCTCCCCACCGCGGGGTCGGGTCAAGACGGGATACAAGTCAGCCCACAATGTACACAATCCAAGGCCAAACGCCAGCGCCCGCGGGTCGTGTGCCGGGACACGGAGCCTGAGCCGCGACGGCCTCGCGCCTCAGAAGCACGTGAGTAGCGTGCCGAGTCCCGGGATCGGCTCGCGGACGCTGACCATCGTCAGCGCGTTCCAGAGATTGGCCTGGTTGTTCGCGATCACGGGCTTCCCGATATCGGTCTCGAGCACGCCGAGGATCGACATGAGCGGCGTCCCGCCGCCGAGCAGGACCAGCCCGTCCGACGGCGGGGCGGCGACGAACGCCTTCTTGGCCCGGCGGTAGGCGTGCTCGGCCGGCTGGTCCTTGTGCGCCCCGAACGGAACGTCGCCGGCGCCGACCATGTGGAAGGCGATTCCATTCGCCCGGAGGTGCGCCTCGAAGAGGTCGACGAGATGCTGCGGGTAGTACGGCGACAGGACGGTGACCCGACCCAGGCCCAGGCGATGGATCGCGTTGACGATGCCGGCGATGTTCGTGGTCGCCGGAACCCCGCTCGCCTCGCGCATGACCCGGATCACCTCGTCCGGGCCGTTGGCGAGGACGATCGGTGCCCCGGCCATGAGGATCAGGTCGAGATCGTTCTTGCTTCGCGAGAGCCGCGGCCGATGCCGAGATCTGGGGCGCCATGGCGGTGAGGTCGTCGAGCTCGAGCGATGCCGGGCCCTCGAGCGAGCGGGCGATGAAGACGACGCCGTCGGGCGCCGCCGCCTGCATCTCGAGCAGCGACGTCGGCGGCCCGCCGGGGGCGGGGCTGATGAAGCCGATCCGGGCACGCCATCCGAACACCGTGGCACCTCGTTCTGTGCGGCCGGGGAGCCGCCTGGCTGGACCCGTGTCCGGCGCCTGGGACAGATCATGCTCCGTGCCACACGCCGAGGTCGGCGACCGTTCGCTCGCGCCCCGGGCGGCCCGTCCGGGCCCTGCGGACGACAAGCCAGATGATAACAATTCGTTTGACTTTGTATTCGTCCGCGAGCGAAACTGGGGACGAGATCTTCACGCACTTCCGGACCGCTCCGAAGGAGTCCAGATGGCATCGGACAAGGACCTCGTCGCGACCACCGCGCAGCCCCTGAGCGGGACGGCGATCACCGAGATGACCCAGCGCGAGCAGTGGAACAAGAAGAATCCACCGACCGAGGCGACGATCATCAAGGACCTCAAGACGACCGAGCTCGTCGCCCGCCAGTACCGCGGGACGAAGGCCCGGTTCTACCGCCTCTCCGGCGCGATCCGCCTCCAGCCGCACCTATCCGAGCTGCCGCCCAGCCACGCCTCGGTCAAGCACCGCCACACGACCGAGGCGGTCCTCTACATCGTCAAAGGCAAGGGCCACACGGTCATGCACTTCGACGGCGAGCCCGAGGAGCGGGTCGACTGGGAGGAGGGCGATCTCATCGGGATCCCGCTCTGGGCCTGGCACCAGCACTTCAACGACGATGACGCGGACACCGCCCGCTACCTCGCGATCCAGGACACGTTCACGATCAAGCAGCTCGGGCTCCACCAGATCGAGCGCCACCCGGACAGCCCGGCCGGCGAGGAATAGGCTGGACCGGCCCGACGGCGGGACGGGGCGATCCGCGACCCGCCGCGCCGCGCCGAGGGACGATCGATGACCGAGACCTGGCGTTCCGTCAACCGCCTCGAGCGGGCTGACTTCTATGCCGACTGGCTGGCCGCCGGCGAGCGCAACGCGGTCGAGGTGGGGCGTTCGCCGATCGTCGCCCGCGGCCGCGAGCTGACCTGGATCGAGACGCCGAACGAGCACCGGATCGCGATGCTCATCGGCGAGCAGGTTGGCTTCCCGACGAACGGGACGAGCCTGTGCCGGGTCGTCGTCCCGGCCGGCGAGCACACCGGCCGCCATCGCCATGGCGAGGAGGCGATCCACGTCCTCGCCGGCGAAGGCTGCATCCTCGTCGGTGGCCGGCGCTACGACGTCCGCACGGGAACGACGATCCACGTCCCGTATTTCGAGGATCACCAGGTCTGGAACCTCGGTGGCGGTGAGCTCTCGTATCTCTCGGCGCATACGATGGACCTCGACCTGTTCGTCCGGCTCGGCCGGCTCGAACAGTTGGAGGAGAAGGGCCCGAACGACGCGGCACAGGTGGCCGCGCTGCCAGCCGAGGACGGCCCGCTCGACGCGCTGGGCCGGCGGATCACCCTCCATCTCGAGGACGCCCCGAACGAGGGCGAGGGCCATCGCAGCAGGCAGGCGGCTCACGAGCGACGGCGCCAGGGCGGCCACGGCCACAACGATGCGGCGGCGGATCAGTCCGCCGCCGCGACGGATCGGCCCGCCGTCGCGGCCGGCGCGTCCGGGATGCCGGAGCGGATCATCAAGAGCACCGGCGGTCATCGCCACGGCGCGATCTACAACCTGATGGGCGGCGGCGAGAGCGCCAGCGAGGTCCGCAACGGGTTCACCGCGGTCAGTGTCGCGATGACCCAGATCTTCGAGGAGGTGCCCCACACCTCGAGCCACTGCCACAGCCACACCGAGGCGGTCCTGTTCGTGCTCGAGGGCGTCGGCTTCTCGGAGATCGACGGCGAGCACTACGACTGGGAGGCCGGCGACGCGGTCCAGATCCCGCCGAAGATGACCCGCCACGAGCACTTCAACCCGTCGGACGGACGGACGCGGACGCTCCGGATCGAATACGGCATCCGCTACTTCTACGAGCAGCTCTGGCCGGGCTACTTCAAGGTCGAGCACCGCGAATCGTCGGCCGTCCTGCCCGCCGAGGGATGACCAGCGCCGCGCCGGCGCTCTCGATCGGCCCCGTCGGCCGCTCCTGACGTGCGCTGCGTCCCCGCTCACCGCTTCACGGTCGCCAAGGCGCTCGCCTGGCGGAGCGCGATCGACGACGCCCCGCCGTACCAGCGGCCCGCCGACCGCTGGACGCTGGGCCACCGGCAGCGGTTCGTCGACTCGCTCGTGAACGGCTACGACGTCCCGAAGCTGTACTTCCACGATCTCCGCGGGGTCGAGCCGATCAAGGTCTACGCCGTCGTCGACGGCAAGCAGCGGCTCCACGCGATCTGGGACTTCGTCGCGGGGCGATTCGGGCTCGCCCCGGACTTCGTCCTCGAGGCCGATCCCGATCCCGAGACCGCCGGTGCCGCGCAACCCCGGCCTGGGATGCGCTGGATGGACCTCGATCCGGCCTGGCGGTCGGCGTTCCTCGGGACGTTTCTTTCGGTCGTCCTCGTTCAGCGCGCCACGGAGGCCGACATCGACGAGCTGTTCCTCAGGCTGAACTCCGGCGTCCCGCTGACGCCGGCCGAGCGACGGTCGCACGGCGTCTCGCGGGCGAGCGCATGAGCCGGACGATCGAGGTCGGCAGCCATCCGATGGCCCACGAGGTTCGGGGCAGCGGCGACCCGATCGTGCTGGTCGCCGGGACCGGCTATCCCGGCGCGACCTGGGGCCCTGACGTCGTCGAGCCGCTGGCGGCGAGGCACACGGTCGTCACGTTCGATCATCGCGGGACCGGAGCGACGCCGCCCGGCCAGGAGCGCTACAGCACCCGTGGATTCGCCGCCGACGCGGTCGGGCTGCTCGATGCGCTCGGCCTGCCTGCCGCCCACGTCGTCGGCCACTCCATGGGCGGTCGGGTCGCCCAGTGGATGGCCCTCGACCGGCCCGATCGCGTCCGATCGCTCATCCTCGCGGCCACCGGCCCGGGGCAGTTCCGCGACGACCGGCCCGTCACCCGCGGCGTTCCGGTCCACACCGCGCTCGACCTCGTCGAGCGCGGATACGAGGGCTACATGGCCGACCACATCGCCCGGACGTTCTTCACGCCCGAGTTCGTGGACGCCTCGCCGGCGATCGTTGACCGGCTCGTCCGGGCGTTCTGGGACCACCGCCCCAGCCTCGAGGAGTACCTCCGCCACGTCGTCGCCCGCCAGGAGCACCAGACCGCCGACCGACTGGCGGAGATCACGCTCCCGACGCTGGTCCTCGTCGGCGACCGGGACACGCATGTCGCCGGGACCGGGGTCCATCGCGATCAGTCGGCCTACCTCGCCGAGCACATTCCCGGCAGCACCCTCGTCGTCCTGCCCGGCGTCACCCACGGGTTTTTCTGGCAGACGCCCGAGGCCGCCGTGCGGCAAATCCTCGACTGGACCGCGGGGCACTGACCGCGCCGGTCAGCCGAGCGGCGTCGCTCGCGCGGCGGTGAAGCGGACCGGGTAACGGCGCCAGCGGGTGAATCGCTCGGTTCGCGTGTCGCGCTCCGGCGCCTGATCCGGGTCCGGGGCGATGCCGCGCCGGGCGAACGCCTGGAGCATGAGCGCGACGAGGCCGAAGACGTGCTCGTCGTCGACCTCGAACGAGCCGGGCATCGGGAACCCGCCGGCGACCGAGCGGCCCGGGCACTGGTGGGCCCCCGCCCCGAACGACAGACCCCAGCGCGGGACGCCCTCGGCGATCGTCCGATCGGGGTCGAACGTGTCCGGATCCGCGCCGAAATAGATGGGGTCCTGGTTGGCCGTGGCGGCGTCGAGGACGACCTGGGCGTCCTTCGGGATCGGTCGCCCGGCGACCGTCGTGTCGGCTTCCGCGCGGCGCTTGATCTTCGGTGTGGTCGGGCGGAGCCGGAGCGTCTCGTGGACGACGCGCTGGGCGAATCCGAGATCGGCCGCCATCCGCTCGACGATGGCCGCGCCATGGTCGGTCGCGAAGATCAGGTCGACCGCGTTGACGACGGTCTGGCCGCTGGTGTGGGTCCCGCCCTGGAGATACGTGGCCACCTCGCGCACGACGCGGCCGTCGTCGATGAGCTCGAGGCCGGGATCGGATCGATGGAGGAGGAGGACCGTCAGGATGTCGTGGGGCAGCGCGTCCTCGCCGAGGTCCCCGTTCCGGACGCGCTGGATCAGCGCCAGCCGGTGTTCCCACGCCGGACGCAGGAAGTCCCGCTCGAACTCGACGTAGGTTGCCCGGACGAGGTCGCGGACGGCGTCCGGATCCTTCGCGTCCAGGATCGCCGAGCCCTGCGAGAAGACATCGACGGCGTGGACGAGGCGGCGCAGCTGTTCGAGGTCGTTCGGCTCGAACTCGAGGCCGGCCCGGCGGCTGGCGAGGACCACGCTGAGCAGCTCGCCGACGGCGTACAGGTCCGCCTCGTCGGTGACCAGGACCTCGAGCAGGTCGTCCATCACCTTCGGGAACAGGTCGTGCTCGTAGAGGCGCAGGACGTCGGGCCGGAACTGGGTGTTCTCGACGCGGCGTCGGGCGCGGTGAACGGCGCCGTGGCTGATGCTGACCACGCCGTCGCGGATGTTGCCGTCGTGGTACGAGCGCTTGTCGAAGCTCCGCGACAGGTCGGTGTTGAAGAGGGCCTCGCGGATCTCGTCGTACCGGTCGAAGGTCACGACCGCGCTGAAGTCCGTCAGGAGCAGGTCGCTCATCGTCGTGGTCCTCCCGCGCCCGGCCGGCCGCTCAGTTCGATTCGTGGATGACGGTGCCGTCCGCGGCGACCAGTCGGATCGACTGCGTCGGGCACGTGAACGCTGCCCTCTCGAGCAGCGCCGGGTCCTGGTCACCGGCCCCCGGCAGGGGCTCGGAGACGCCACGCGCTTCGTCGATCCGGAATGCGGCGCCGAGGATCCGGACGCAGTCGCCCGAGCCGATGCACAGGTCGGGATCGACGGTCACTTCGATGGTCATCGGCTGGCCTCCCGCGGGCGTCGTCTGGGTCGCATCGGATTGTACACACAACGGCCCCTGATGGAGACAATCATGGCTCGTCGGAGACGTCCCCTGCCGCCGTCTGGTGGTCGATGGCCAGGGACCGCCAGGCCCGCGTCCCGGCGGCAAGCCCGATGGGCACGAGCACGACTCCGATCAAGACGGCGGGTTGCGCGCCGACGACGGCTGCGGTCGCCCCTGCGGCGAGCGCGGCGAACGGCCGGTTGCCCAGGTGCGACATCTGGTGGACCGCCATGATCCGCCCGCGCACCGCGTCGGGGACCTCGGCCTGGATGCTGCTGGTCAGGACCGGGAAGCAGAGTGAGAAGCCGAAGCCGAGCAGGCCGCCGGCGATCGCCGCCACGAGGAGGTCGCCCGCGACCATCGTGAGGACGAGGCCGGCCGCCTGGATGAGGAGCCCGACCTGGGCCAGGTCGCGCGACCGGCCGGACCGGCGGAGGGGCACGAAGGCCAGCAGGGCGATCGCCGATCCGACGCTCTGGGCCGCGATCAGGAATCCGGCCGCGCTCTCCGGCTCGCCGAGGGCCTCGGCGATCGCGGGCGACAACGTTCTCACGATCTCGAGCGGGGCGCTGCACGCGACGACGCCGAGCAGCAGGGCCGCGACCCACGGGTGGCCTCGCAGGTAGGCAACCGCCCCGATTCCCGCCCGTGGAGGCGGGGATTCCCGGCTCAGCGAGCCGACGCCGGGTTCCCGTGGCGGCCGCGCGGCGCCGCCCGCAACGCCGAGCCGCCGGAGGTATGCCATCGCCGCGATCGGGGCAACGTAGCTGATCGCATTGAGCGCGAACGCCCAGGCGATACCCGCGGTCGCGATCATCACCGCCGCAACGACGGGTCCGATCATCTGGGCGATGACGAACTGGAGGGTGTTGACGCCGACGGCGTCGGTCAGCTCGTCCTTCGGGACCGTCGCCGGGAGGACCGACACGAGCGCCGGCTTGGCGACCGCGTACGAGGTGTTCAGCAGGAACGCGATGACGATGACGGCCAGCTCCGACGGCTGGCCCGCGAACGCGATCACGGCCAGGACCGTGGCCAGGCCGCCCGAGATGGCATGGGTGGTGATCACGAGCAGGCGGCGGTCGAACCGGTCGCCGAGGACGCCACCCACGATCGAGAACAGGAAGATCGGGAGGAACGAGGCGAAGTTCAGGACGCCGACGGCGATCGTCGACCCGGTCAGCTGGTAGACGTAGACCGAGGCCGCGACCGTCTGCAGCCACGTTCCGATGTTCGAGAGAAAGCCACCCAGCCAGTACACGGTGAACGGCGTGTGGCGGAATGGGCCCAGCCGGCCGGAACCGGTCACCGGCCCGCTCGCGATCCCGCCCGCGGCTGGTCCTCACGCGGCTGGCCCGGACGCGGCCGGTCCGCCGTTGCGCGGCGCGCGATCACCGGGCCGCCGCAGCCAGCGCCAGCGCCGGCGGGCGGCCGCCAGCCCGGAGTTGTCTCCAAGAGATTGAAAATGCTCGACAATTCATGCGCAATTGGCTACATTCTAGCCCGTGATCGAGCGCTCTCCGGGCCGGCGAGCCGAGCTCATCCTGCACAACGGTCGGGTCCACGCGACGGTGGCTCGCCAGCCCGACGCGTCGGCGTTGGCCGTCGCCGACGGGCGGGTCCTGGCGATCGGCGGTGACGCCGCGATTCTCGATCTCGCCTCCCCGGCGACCCGCGTGATCGACCTCGCCGGGCGCACGCTTCTGCCGGGCTTCATCGACAGCCACACCCACTTCCACCGGGCCGCCCTCGTGCGGCGCCTGTCGATCGACTTCGCCGCGCTCGGGCCCGCCAGCGTCGGCGACCTCCTGGGCCACGTGGCAGCCCGCGCCCGGAGCCTGTCGGCCGACGCCTGGGTGCAGGGCGACTCGCTGACCATCGCCGCGCTCGCCGAGGGCCGGCTCCCGAACCGCGCCGAGCTCGACACTGCAGGCGGCGGCCGCCCCGTCGTCCTGCGCGGCATCGGAAAGCACGTGATCGCGGCGAGCTCGGCAGCCCTCGCCGCCGCCGGGATCGACGCGGCCACGGCGGATCCACCCGGCGGCCGGATCGAGCGCGACGAGGACGGCGTCCCGACCGGCGTCCTCCACGAGCGAGCGAAGCTGCGGCTCGACGCCTCGGACCCAGCGACGGTCGTGCCGAGCCCCGAGCGGCACGAGCGACTGGCGGCCGTGCGCGCGGCCTTCGGCGACCTCCACGCCCTCGGGATCACGACGATCCACGAGATGATCCGGCTCCCTGAGGAGGCGGACGACCTCGCCTCGCTCCACGCCGCCGGCGAGCTCGGCGTCCGGGTCCGGCTGTGGTATCGGGTCCACGAGACGCCGATCCGGCTCGAGCATCTCGCCCTGCTCGGGATCCGGCGCGGCTTTGGCGGCGACGACCTCCGCGTCCTCGGGGTCAAGATCAGCGTCGACGGCTGGTGCCTGTTCCGGAATGCCGCCGTCGTCGAGCCCTATCCCGGCGAGCCGGACAACATCGGCCTCCTCCGGATCGAGCCGGCCGAGCTCGCGTCGCTGACCGCCGCCGCCAACGGGCGGGGGCTGGGCGTCGCGGTTCATGCCGTCGGCCCACGTGCCGTCGACGCCGCCCTTGACGCGTTCGCCGCGTCCGGGCCCGCGGCCGGTGGGCCGTGGCGGCTCGAGCACGGCCATGTCGACATGGACGAGCCACGACTCCGACGGATGCGCGACCTCGACGTGGTGTGGTCCGTCCAGCCGGCCCTCCTCACGGCCTACCGGCGCGATTGGGAAGCCGCGTTCGGAGCGGAGCGGATGGACCGCTTTCTGCCGCTCGCGACGGCGGCCCGCCTCGGAGTCCCGACGATCCACAACTCGGATGTGCCGAGCGGTCCCCAGGCGCCGATCGCGGCGATTCGGGCGGCCGTCACCCGCGACGCCGGCGGCGTGACGATCGGGGCCGACCAGGGCGTGCCGATCGACCTCGCCTGGCGCGGCTGGACGACGCTCCCTGCCTGGACGGCCGGGGACGCGGCGCTCGGGAACCTCTGCGCGGGGTCGCGGGCGGACATGATCGTCGTCGCGCCGGATCCGTTTGCCGATACCATCGACGACGGCTCGACGCCGGCCGTTCTGGCGACCATGATGGGCGGGCAGTTCGTCCACGACGTCGCAGGCATCGCGCCATGAGGGACGGAGCCGCCGCTCCGGATCGCTGGGGCTCGTTCGTCCGGCTGGCCGGCTGGCGGTTCCAACTGCGCCAGCGGTGCGCGCGGACAGCACAGGAGGGATCGGTTCGATGGCACTGACGGCAGGGCAGCGCGGCGGGGCGTCGCGAGGGCGCGCCGGAACGGGTCGCAGCGACGCCCTTCCGGAGGCCGGTCCGATCCGGGCCATCATCGACGCTGCTCGCGAGAACAACGTCACGGCCCAGGAGATCGTCCTGAGCTCCCTCCGCGACGCCGTCCTGGCGGGTGTGTTCGCGCCCGGTGCGCGGCTCCGGCAGGAAGAGCTCGCCGACATCTTCAGCACGAGCCGGATCCCCGTCCGCGAGGCGCTCCGGGCGCTGGAGTATGAGGGCCTCGTCCGCTCCGAGCCGCACCGCGGCTTCACCGTCACCCGGCTCGACGCTGACGAGGTCGAAGAGGTGTACGACCTCCGGGTCCTCCTCGAGTCGCATGCCGTCCGCCTCGCCCTGCCACTCCTGACCGACGAGGACCTCGACGAGCTCGAGAGCCTGTTCGACCGGGTCCGCAACGCCGCGACGCCCGACGACGGGCTGGCCGCCCGCGAGGCGTTCTATACCCGGCTCTACTCCGTAACCGGCCGGCCGCGCCTCGTCGGGCTGATCATCCGGCTCCGTCAGGAGGTCGCCCGAGCGCTTCGCTGGCCGACGATCCAGCATTCCCCGTCGATCCACGAGCAATTCTTCGAGGCGGTCCGGACCGGCGACGCCGAGCGTGCCGTGGCGCAGCTGTCGGGGCACTACCGGCGCGTCGCGATGCTGATCCGGCGGCACCTCCGCGAGAGCGAGGCGCGCGAGCGCGCCGCGGAGCGCCGCTACCCGCGCTCCTGAGCCGACCAGCGCTCCTGAGACGCAACCCGCGTTCCTGAACCCGCGCGACGCCGAGCGTCCGCACGTTCTCCGGGACGTGTCCCTCGCCGGACGGCGATCAGCGGATGGCGGGCCGCCAGCGGTCGAAGTGGCGCTGGAGGCGGCCGATCACGACCCCCACGAGGACCCCGAACCCGCCGATCATCAGCACGCCGAGCATGACTCGCGACGCGTTCAGCAGGTTGCCGTTCAGGCTGATGTAGAAGCCGATCCCGACGTTGGCCGCGATGAATTCGGCCACAAGCACGCCGACCAGGGCACGGCCGGCGCCGATCCGGACACCCGTCACGATGAACGGCACGCTGCTGGGCAGGTTGACGGACCGGAACGTCAGCCACTTGGACGCGCCGAAGCTCTGCGCGGTCTCGAGGTGGCGCCGGTCGGCGGATTTGATACCGGTCATCGAGCTGACCGCGAGGGTCACGAAGGCCTCCAGGAACACGACCACGAACTTCGCGTTGATCCCGATCCCGAAGACCAGGATGATCAACGGCACGAGGGCCACGGTCGGCGTTGCGTACATGCCCGACAGGATCGGGTCGAACACGAGCCCGAGCCGCCGGAACGAGCCGAGCAGCAGGCCGAACGGGATCGCGACGGCGATGGCGACGGCGAAGCCGACCACCCACTCGAGCAGGCTCGTCCCGATGTGCGGCAGGAGGACGCCCGATCCGATGTCGGCGACGCCGGCCTCGAAGATCCGGGACGGCGAGCTCATGAGCGACGACTTGACCAGCCGCAGGTTGACCGCGATCTCCCAGAAGACGAGGACCGCGACGAACCCGATCAGGCCGAAGATGAACGGCTCGCTCATGAACCGCGCCGGCGACCGGCGAGGCGTGCCGGGATGACCCCGTCGGGTCGACGGCTCCTCGCGCGTCAGCTGGCCCGTCTGAGCGCTCATCGATCAGGCGACCCCCGTGGTCGGCACGGTCAGCTGCTTCGCGATCAGCCGCCAGATCTGGTCCTCGTAGGCAACGAACTCGGGCGTCCGCTTGATCTCGAGATCTCGCGGGCGGGGAAGATCGATCGTGATGTCGGCCAGGATCGTCCCCGGCCGGGCGCTCATCACGAGGACCCGATCGGACAGGAAGATGGCCTCGTCGATCTGGTGGGTGATGAACACGACGGTCTTGCGGGCCTGCGACCAGATCCGGGTCAGCTCGACCTGCATCAGCTCGCGGGTCTGGGCGTCGAGGGCCGCGAACGGCTCGTCCATCAGCAGGATCTCGGGATCGACGGTCAATGCCCGAGCGAGGTTGGCTCGCTGCTGCATCCCGCCGGACAGCTGGTACGGGTATTTGCTCTCGAAGCCCTCGAGCCCGACGAGCCGGATCAGGGGCATCGCGCGGGCGTGGGCCTCCTTCTTCGGAACACCCTGGCAGATGAGCCCGTAGGCGACGTTGCCGATGACGCTGTACCACGGGAACAGCGACGAATCCTGGAACACGGTCGCGTGCTCCTTGCCCTTGCCCGACCCGTGGATCTCGATGTCGCCCTCGGTGGCGGGCAGGAGGCCGTTGACGATCTTCAGAAAGGTCGACTTGCCGCAGCCACTCGGTCCGACGATGGCCACGAACTGGCCCTCGGGGATCTCGACGTCCATCCGCTCGATCGCCGTGAGGCGCTCGCGGGTCGTCGGGTCGCGGTACTCCATGCGGATACCGGTCGCCCGCAGGGCGACGTTCGGGTCGGACATCAATGCTCCTCGATCTTGGGGCGCCAGCGGTCGAAGCGCCGTTCGAAGCGGCCGAGACCCACGACGGCCAGGATCCCGGCGGTGGTGAAGATTCCGACGGCAAAGAACATGCGGTCCGGCTGGATGTTCTCGTTGGCCCGGACGATCATCACCCCGAGGCCGTTCGTCTGGGAGTAGAGCTCGCCGACGATCACCCCGATCAGGCCTCGCCCGATCGCCAGGCGGAGGCCCGTCACGATGAACGGGATCGTGGCCGGTCCGACGACCGAGGTGAAGATCCTGACCTGCGAGGCGCCGAAGCTGTGAGCGACGTCGAGCAGCCGCCGGTCGACCGTCCGGACACCCTGGACCGTCGGGATGATCACCGAGAAGAACGCCCCGAGAAAGACGACCGCGATCTTCGACTCCACGCCGAGCCCGAGCCACAGGACGAGGAGCGGGATCAAGGCGACGCGGGGCAGGGCGTTGAAGAGGTTCAGCCACGGGTCGGCCATGTACGACAGGCGCTTGTACCAGCCGAACGTCAGTCCGAGCGGGATGGCAAGCGCGACGGCCAGGACGTAGCCGCTGACCAGCTCGAACAAGCTGACCCGGACGTCGTTCCAGAACCGGGGGACCTGGACCTCCCGGGTCCCCGCCAGGAAGATGTCGGTGGGCTTGCTGAAGAAGAACTGATCGATGATCCCGAGCCGGCTGCCGAACTCCCAGCCGCCGACGAAGATCCCGATCCCGAGCAGCCCGTAGACGAGCGTTTCGTTCCGCCGGACGAAGCGCTGGATGGGCGTGCGCGGGCGGCGATCGCGGGGGTTGCGAACCGGGCGCATGGCGGGATTTGCAGTCGTCATCAACGCTCGCCGACTCGGGGGCCTGACGGGATGGACACGGCCCGACGCAAATCGTGGGCCGACGGCCGAGATTGGATCAAGTCTCCGTGAAGATTGTAGACAATGTCAATGCCTTCGGTTACATTCCGGCGAGGCCGCCGGTCGCGTTCAGGGGCCGGTCACGCCATCAGATCGTGCCGCCCGACCCGGCGGCGATGGAGGAGGCGCTGGCGCATGGAGAAGGCGATGGAGAGTAGCGTATCTGCGCGGTGGCGAGGCCGGCTTCCGGTCCTCATGGCCGCGGTCGCATTGGTGATCGCAGCGTGTTCGACGCCCGCCGGGACGGCGGCGCCGACGACGGCGGCATCGACCGGCGCGGGTGCGTCGGGCGGCCCCGTCGCCTCGGGCCCGATCGCCCTGCCGACGCCGGAGAAGAAGTCGCTGAAGATCGGCCTCAGCACCGGCGGCGAGTCGAGCCAGTTCGCACAGTACCTGGCCGAGCAGCTCGGCTACTACAAGTCGATCGGCGGCTTCGACAGCGTCGAGGTGTCCAGCCTCCAGGGCGACGCGAAGGTCGTCCAGGCGATCGTCGCCGGCGGTCTCGACTTCGGCGTCCTCGGAGTCTCCGGGGCGATCAACTCGGCCGCGACCGAAGACCCGATCAAGATCCTGTCGATCAACGGCGTGACGCTGACCGACGGCCTCACCTGCGGACCGGAGATCAAGACCGCCGCCGACGTCAAGGGCAAGCAGATCGCGATCAGCTCGTTCGGCAGCACGGCCCACGGCTCGACGATCCTCCTCCTCGAGGGCATCGGCCTGACCGAGAAGGACGTCACGCTGACCCAGGTCGGCAACCAGGATGCGCGCCTCGCCGCCGTCAAGGCTGGGTCCGTCGCCTGCGCCCCGATCGACCTCGCCCAGAAGAACGCGGTCACCGCCGCCGGCCTGAACGTCGTCACCGACAACAAGTCGAGCGGGAAGCAGTGGGGCCGGAGCGGCCTCGGCGCGACCACCGAGTTCATCACGGCCAACCCGAACACCGTTCTCGGCGCGGTGGCATCCGTCCTCGCCGCCCAGAACTACATGTTCCTCAACGAGGCCGATGCGGCCGCCAAGTTCGCCGAGTACTCGCAGCAGGACCCCGAGAACGCGAAGTCCGTCATCAAGGACTACCTCGAGGTCGCCAACCGCAGCATGTTCTGGTCGGACGAGGCGTTCACGAATCCGCAGAAGGTCCTCTCCGCAGTCAACCCCCAGATGGCCAACGTGGACATCACCAAGACCTACGACAAGAGCTTCCTCCAGAAGCTGGCCGACATGGGCTTCTACGCCCAGATCGGGAACACCGAGCTGCCGAAGTAGCGACAGCCACCGCGCTCGCGGAGCCCCGCCGGTTCCCCCGCCGGCTGGGCTCCGCGAGACACCTCTCGTCCCCGTGCTCGGCCGGCCGACGGCCGCCGGGCTGGGGGGCGGAACGCACCCGATCGAGCCCGGTGTCGATCCGCCGGGCACGTCCCGCCGGCAGGCCGCATCGGCCTCTCCTCGATCGCCGCGAGGCGGGCGCGCGGAGCCGCCGGATCGTGGACAATCCACACCACTTTGTATACATTAGTCGCGCCAGCCATGGCGCGGCCGGCCCAGTCGGGCGCGACGACGATGCGGACTCGGGAGGCAGGATGACCAGGTCGGAGGACGTTCGGTTCCACAGCCAGGGATCTGCGATCGCCGCCACCCTGCTGCTCCCCGACGCAGCCTCCGCCGCGGACCCGGCGCCCGGGATCGTCCAGGGCCCGGGCTGGCTCGGCCTCCGCGACGCGAAGCTCTACGCCCCGTATCACGAGGCGCTCCTCGCAGCCGGGTTCGCCGTTCTCGTCTTCGACTACCGCGGATTCGGGGACTCGGAGGGTGACGCCACCTACCTCGACCCGATGGACCAGGTCGCCGACTGGCGGAACGCGATCACCTATCTCCAGACGCGGCCCGAGATCGACCCGGACCGGATCGGCGTGTTCGGCTCGGGCGGGACGGGCGGCGGCAACGCCATCGCCGTCGCCGGCCTCGACGACCGGGTCAAGGCGGCGGTCAGCCAGGTTCCGATCTCGGATGGCCGGGACTGGCTCCACCGGATGCGCCGCGAGCACGAATGGCTCGAGTTCCTCGAGCGGATCCGCCAGGATCGCCAGCGCCGGGTCACGACCGGCCAGGGTGAGCTCGTCGCGCCCCGGGACGGGATCATGGTCCCGACCCCCGAACGCAAGACGACGACGATCAAGAGCGATGTCGACGACCGGGTGCCGTCCCAGGTCGAGCTGGCAAGCGCCGAGGCGATCTTCGCCTACCGTCCGATCGACCTCGTCGCCCGGATCGCGCCGCGGGCGGTGATGATCGTCTGCGTCGAAGGCGACGCGACGACGCCGGAGGATCACGCCTACGCCCTGTACGAGCGGGCGGGCGGGCCGAAGCGCCTCGTAGTCCAGACCGGAACCACCCATTACGCCGCCTACGCCCAGTACCGCGACGTCGTCAACCCGCTGATCGTCGAGTGGTTCATCCGCCACGTCACGAGCGGCGAGGTCCACGTCCACGAACAGGCGGCAGACGCGGAGATCCTCCACCTGACCCGGCCGGCCGCCGAGCCCGTCGCAAGCGGAGCCGCCTGATGGCGACCTACGACACGGTCATCCGCGGCGGGACGCTGGTCACGGCGACGGGCCGGACGGAGGCGGACCTCGCGATCAGCGACGAACGGATCGCGGCCATCGTCGCGCCGGGGACACCGCTCGAGGCGTCGACGACGATCGACGCGGCCGGCAAGCACGTCCTGCCCGGCGCGATCGACGTCCACTCGCATCATCGCGAGCCCGGGTTCACCGCCAAGGAGGACATCGTCTCGGCGACGTCGGCGTGCGCCGCCGGCGGCGTGACGACGTCGTTCGCCATGCCGAACGTCGATCCACCGCCGAACACCCTCGACCGGCTCGACGCGATGATCGCCCTGTACGAGGAGAAGGCCCTCGTCGACTGGAACATCAATGCCGCGGGCACGGTCCGATCCGAGATCGCCGGTCTCGCGACCCGCGGGATCGCCGCGTTCAAGGTGTTCATGGTCGTCGACACCGGGCGGGACTACCCGCACATGCCGGGCATCGGCGTCCACGACCACGGCGAGCTGATGGCCATCTTCGAGACGGTCGCCGAGACCGGCCTGCCGCTCATGGTCCATCCCCACGACCAGGCCCTGATGACCCACATCGAGGAGGGCTTCTGGGCGCGTGGCGAGCGCGACGCCCTGGCCTACGCCAAGGCCTATGCCGCCCATGACGGGATCATCTGGGACACGGCCGCCGCCCTCCTCCTCCGGATCCAGCAGGCGACCGGGACGGCGCTCCACCTCCTGCACACCCAGACCACCGGTGTCGTGACCCAGCTGCGGCGCGCCAAGGACGCCGGCCAGGACGTCTCGGCCGAGCTCAACCCGTGGGCCCTGTTCCTCGGCAACGACTGGGCGACCATCGAGCGGCTCGGCTCCTACGCGCTGTCGTATTACGTCCCGGAGAAGAACACCGAACCCCTCTGGGAAGCCCTTGCCGACGGGACGATCGACCTCATCTCGACCGACCACGCACCGCATCTCCGCGAGGAGAAGGAGCCGGGCTGGACCGACGGCTGGAAGGCGCACACGGGCACCCCGTCGACCCAGTTCTACGTGCCGCTGTTCCTCGATGCCGCGCGGGCCGGCCGGATCTCGCTCGAGCGCGTCGTCGATCTCGTCGCGACGGCTCCGGCCGATCGGTTCGGTCTGGCGTCGAAGGGCCGGCTCGAGGTCGGTTGCGACGCGGACATCGCCATCGTCGACCTCGAGACCGAGTTCGAGATCCGTGACGACATCGTGCTCAGCAAGATCGGTCACACACCGTATGCCGGCCGGCGGGTCCACGGAGTCGTCGAGACCACCCTGGTCCGAGGCCGCGCCGTCTACGCCGACGGGGCGGTCGTCGGCGAACGCGGCTGGGGTCGCCAGGCGCGACCCGGTCGGTCGCCCTCGGCCGTCCCGCCACTCGCCACCACCGCATCACGAAGGAGCGCGTCCTGATGGCCACCCGTTTCGGTCTCCTGGTGCCCCACTTCGGGGAGGAGGCGGACCAGGACCTGCTCATCGCGGGCGCTCGTGCCGCCGATCGACTGGGCTTCGACTCCCTCTGGGTTCGCGACCACCTCGTGTTCCACCCGCACGGCATGGAGGGCACGGATCGGACGTTCATCGAGCCGTTCGTGACCC
The DNA here is from genome assembly GCA_963746075.1 of uncultured Chloroflexia bacterium. GTDB lineage: Bacteria > Chloroflexota > Limnocylindria > Limnocylindrales > CSP1-4 > CF-46. Next base: position 84,553 of record CAVUZY010000002.1, on the reverse strand, counting down.
TGACGTACCTGGCCGGCGTCACGGAGAAGATCGGCCTCGGCGCCGCGACGATCATCCCGTTCCGGCACCCGATCAACATGGCCTACAGCGTTGCCTCGATGTCGTGGCTGACGCGACGACGGTTCGACCTCGGGATCGGCGCCGGCAACTTCCAGCACGAGTTCGACGTGATCGGCCAGGGCGACCTGAAGCGACCGGAGCTGATGAAGGAGCAGACCCTCATCGCCCGCCGGCTGTGGTCCGGCGAGACCGTCGAATGGCACAGCGACCAGTACGACTTCGACGACGTCGACCTCAAGCCTCAGCCGGTCCACCCGGTGCCCGTCTGGTGGGGCGGTGCGACACCGGCGTCGGCCCGCCTCGCGGTCGACTTCTGCGAGGGCTGGCTGCCCGGTCGCATCACGTTCCCGACGTACGAAGCGCGGGTCGCGAAGATCCGCGAGATGACCGCCGAGCAGGGCAAGCCGATGATCATGACCGGCGCGGTGCCCGTCACGAGCATCGACACCTCGTTCGAGGCCGCGACCGGCCGGATGAACGTGCCGGGCCTGATCAAGAACGCGAACGCCCAGAAGTTCTGGCTCAAGCCCGAGAGCGGCGAGTTCTCCTCGATCGAGGAGCTCGACGGCTCGATCCTGGCCGGCTCGCCCGACGACATCGTCCGCGGGATCCAGCGCTACCAGGAGATCGGCTGCGACCTGCTGATCTTCGACTTCCGGATGCGGTTCCCGGACTGGATCCAGCAGATCGAAACCCTCGCCCACGACGTGCTGCCGCGGGTCAGCGAACCAGCGGCCGTCGGAACCTGATCGGCCCAAGCGCGGGATCGCGGGGGACCTCCTCCCCCCGCGATCTTCGCGATTCCCGGCGTGGTCGGCTCCGCGCCGGGACATGCGCCGCAGGTATGCTCCGGGTGTCCTGAGGCGAGAGGCAGGAGACCGGCGATGACGACCGTTGCACCGCCGCGGGCCGCCGCCGACACGCTCGAGGCGGTTCTCGCACGCGGCCGGTACCGCGGCCCGCTCCGGCTGCTGGGCCCCGGCTTCATCGCGGCGATCGCGTACGTCGATCCGGGCAACTTCGCCACCAACTTCTCGGCCGGAGCGCGGTTCGGCTACGCCCTCGTCTGGGTCATCGTCGCGGCCAACCTCATGGCGGTGCTCGTCCAGTACCTGTCGAGCAAGCTCGGGCTGATCACCGGCCGGAGCCTGCCGGAGGTCTGCCGAGACCGCTATCCCGGCCCGGTCCGGTGGTTCCTCTGGGCCCAGGCCGAGCTGGTCGCGATCGCCACCGACCTGGCCGAGTTCCTCGGGGCGGCGATCGCCCTGCGACTCCTGTTCGGCTGGTCCGCGGTCGTCGCCGCGATCGTGACCGCGATCACCGCCATCGTGATGCTCTCGGTCCAGCAACGCGGGTATCGCGCCTTCGAGGTCCTGGTGGCCGGCTTCATGGCGATCATCGTCGCCGCGTTCGTCGTTCTGCTCCTGAGCGTCCAGGTCGACGCCGGCGGCGTGCTGTTCGGCCTTCGGCCGACCGTCCCGGACGATGGGCTGCTGCTCGTCGTCGGGATCGTCGGCGCGACGGTGATGCCCCACGTCGTGTATCTCCACTCGGCACTGGTCACCGATCGCGTCCGGCCGGCGGATGCACCCGGCCGTCGGACGCTCCTGCGGTACATGGGCCTCGACGTCGTCCTCGCCATGCTGGTGGCCGGAGCAGCCAACCTCGCGATGCTCGTCTTCGCGGCGGCGGCCCTGCACGGGACGCAGCCGGCACCGGTCGAGACGCTCGACCAGGCCCATGCGGCGATCGCCCTGACACTCGGCGCCGTGCCGGCCGTTGCCTTCGCCCTGGCCCTGCTGGCATCCGGGCTGTCGAGCTCGAGCGTCGGGACGCTCGCCGGGCAGGTGATCATGCAGGGCTTCATCGATCGTCGGATCCCGCTCACCGTCCGGCGCCTGGTCACGATGGCCCCGGCGATCGTCGTCCTCGTCGTCGGCGTCGAGCCGACCTTCGTGCTGGTCCTGTCGCAGGTGGTGCTGTCGTTCGGGATCCCATTCGCGATCCTGCCACTCGTTCACGCGACGTCGTCGCGGTCGGTGATGGGCTCGTTCGCGAACGGCCGCGGGGTGACGGCACTGGCCTGCGTCGTGGCCACCGTCGTCATCGGACTGAACCTGTGGCTCCTGGCCGGGGTGCTCCTGCCGGGTTGATCCTGTGTCCATTCGTGGCCGGATTGGATACACTTTCCATCCGGGCGCGCCGCCCGCCAGTACCTGGAGACGATCGATGACGATTGCCGAACGCCCCCGCTTCGCCTCCGAGGTCCGGACCCACACGTCCTTCGTGAACGGTCGCTTCGAGGACGCCGGCGGCGATGCCATCGAGGTCCGCGATCCCGCCACGTGGGAGGTCATCGGCCACATCGCCGACGCCGGCGAGGCGGGCGTGGATCGTGCGGTCAAGGCCGCCGAGGCCGCGTTCCCGGCGTGGCGCCGGACCCCGGTCCGGGAGCGCGCGGCGGTCATCGAAGCGCTGGCCGACCGGCTGGCGGAGCACGCCGACGAGATCGCCCGGCTCGACGCCCTCGACACCGGCAACCCGCTGGTGGCGATGCGGGCCGACATCGCCAAGGGTGTCCACCAGATGCACGAGGCAGCCGGGCTGGCGTTCGAGACGAAGGGCGAGACGTTCCCCCTGCCGGGCCTTCACTACACGGCGCGCGAGCCATGGGGCGTGGTCGCTCGCCTCGTCACCTTCAATCATCCCGCGATGTTCGCGGCCGCCCGGATCGCGACGGCGCTCGTTGCCGGGAACTGCGTGATCATCAAGCCGTCGGAGCTGGCTCCACTCAGCCCGCTCCTGATCGCGGAGCTCACGGCCGGGATCGTGCCGGACGGCGTGATCAACGTCGTCGTCGGCGGACCGGCGACCGGCGCGGCGATCGCTGCCCATCCCTCGATCCTCCGGATCACGTTCACCGGCAGCACTCCGACGGCCCTCCGGATCCAGGCCGCAGCCGCCGCGAGCGGCCGCGTGAAGTCGATGACCTTCGAGCTCGGCGGCAAGAACCCGATCGTCGTCTTCCCCGACGTCGACCTCGACGAGACGGCCAGCGCGATCGTGCGCGGCATGAACTACGCCCGGGTTCAGGGCCAGAGCTGCGGCGCGACGAGCCGGCTGATCATCCACGAGTCGATCGCGGAGCCCGTCCTCGAGCGGGTCGTCGAGCGAACCCGGAAGATTCGGATCGGGATGCCGTCGGATCCGGCGACCGAGATGGGCGCGATGATCACCAAGACCGCCCGGTCACGCGTGGTCGAGATGGTCGATCGAGCGGCGGCGAGCGGCGCCCGCGTGCTGACCGGCGGCCACGCGATCGACACGGGCGAGCTCGCACCCGGGGCGTTCCTCGAGCCGACCGTCGTCGACGGCGTCGGACGGGGCACCGAGCTGGCCGATGTCGAGGTCTTCGGACCAGTGCTCGCCGCGTTGACGTTCGACACGGAGGAGGAGGCGACCGCGATGGCCAACGACGGGCCGTTCGGTCTCACGGCCGCGGTCTGGACCCAGGACATCGACCGCGCCTTCCGGATGGCCAACGCGATCGACACCGGCTACGTCTGGATCAACGACGTCGAGACACGTTTCCCGGCTGTCCCGTTCGGTGGCTGGGGCGACTCCGGGGTCGGTCTCGAGCACGGCCTCGACGAGGTCCTGTCGATGACCCGGATCAAGGCGATCAACGTTCGGCTTCGCTGACGGGGCCGGCTTCGCTTGAGGGCGCCGGCTTCGGCACCGGCGGCCGGGCTTCGCGCCGCGTGGCGCGACGGGCCGGCGGGCCCGGGCGTCAGTTCGGCGAGGTCCGCACGTCGAGCACGACCGGTTCCCCGGCGCGCACCTGGGCGACGGCCCGGACCAGCGCTCGCTCCAGGTCGGCGTAGTCGTCGATCGGGCCGATCGCGCTGATCCCGAACGACTGCGCCAGCTTCGCGTGGTCGACCGCCGGCTCGTCGATCGCGATCCCGACGCCGACCCGCTCGGGCGACCGGCCGCGGTTGACCGCGATGGCCCGCTGGTGTCGCTCGTCCTGGAAGTAGCTCCGGTTGGAGTCGATCACGAACAGGAGCGGGATCTGGTGGTGGGCCGCCGTCCAGAGCGACTGCGGGGAGTACAGGAAGTCGCCATCGCCCTGGAGGTCGACGACGACCCGCCCGCTGCCGCGATAGGCGAGCCCGGCCCCGAGGGACGCGCCCGGCCCGTAGCCAAGGCCGCCGGCCAGCGATCGGCCGAGGAACTGATCCGGCTCCTGGAAGCGGAGCGTCCTTCGGGCCCAGTTCCCGATGACGCCGTTGGAGACCGTCCAGTCCACGCCATCGAGCGCGGCCGCGATCGCCCGGCCGAGGTGGCCGCGATGGATCCCGCGGGCGTCGCTCGGCGCGTCCGGCAGCGACGGCCCGGGCATGGCCGCTGCGGCCGCGAATGCCGGGGCCAGCGGACGAACCTCGGAGCCCCAGGCGTCGAGCAGGGCATCGAGCGCGAGCTCCGGCTCGGCGGTGAGCTCGAGGCGGTCGGGACCGGGCGACTCCGCGACCATCCACGACTTGTCGACCGCTCCGGCCAGCCCGATGCTGGCCGCCGGCGTGCCCCGCCACTTGGTCAGGCTCTGCCGGGTGTGGAGATCCACCGGGCCGAGCGCCCACGTCGGATCGCGCGCCTCGACGAGGACCAGGTAGTCGGCCGCAGCCATCGCGTGATCGACGCCCTCGGTGACGTCGTTCGGCGCGCCGACCGGGAACGAGATGCCGCCGCCGACCTCGTGCAGGCCGCCGCCGCAGCGCCGGGCCAGCTCCACGAGATGGGCCGACGCGGCGCTGCCGATCGGCCGGTCGGTGACGAACAGGGGAGCCGTTGCCGCGCGCAGCCCGTCGGCGATCGCGCGGACCATGTCCGGATCGGGCGCCAGGCGGCTGGCAACGGCCGGACCGAGCGCCAGTCGCTCGGCGTAGTCGGCGGCGTCGACCTCGGCCTCCTGGACGTCGACGTCCAGGCCGATCAGGCCCGGCCCCACCGGGGCTCGGTGGATCTCGGACCAGGCGCGATCCGTGCTGGCGAGCAGGGCGTCCGGGCTCGTCGGCTGGTCGTTCCAGACGGTGAAGTCGCGAATGAGCGCGCCCTGGTCGTTGACGGTGTGGATCCAGTCGATCCACGGCCGTCGCCGGGCGGCGTCCAGCGGACCCGTGCCCACGATCGTGAAGATCGGCGAGCGATCCGCCCAGGCGTTGAAGATCGCCATGCTCGCGTGGAGCAGACCGACCGTGTCGTGGACGCCGACGGCCATCGTCCCACCGCCGGCCTTCGAGAACCCATGGGCCATCGCGACGGCGATCTCCTCGTGGAGCGTGAGGAGCAACTCCGGCGCCCGGCCCGGCGGATTGACCAGGGAGTCATGGAGGCCGCGGATCGAGGCGCCCGGATTCAGGGCGAGGTACCGGACGCCGAGGCCGGCCAGCCGGTCGACGAGCAGGTCGGAGCCGAACCATCGATTCATGCGAACCTCGACATGGGCCGGCGACCGGTCGAGACGCCCCGGCGAGCGGGCGTCAACGGCGTCGGATCTCATCGCCATTGGACCACGAGAAGGATTGGATTGTCCACAACAGACGGCCACTCGTGTACAATCCGCGCCACGTGATCGAGGCTCCTTGTCCACGTCCCGGAGGATGAACGTGACGCCTGACCATGACGACTGAGATCCGCGCCGGCCGCGTCGACGACTTCACCGACGGCCGCCGCGTCATGGTCCGGGTCGGGCCCAGCGAGGTCTTCGTGTTCGAGCGGGACGGCCGGTTCTTCGCGTTCGAGAACGTCTGCCGCCACATGGGTGGCCCGGTCGGCGAGGGCCTCCTGATCGGCAAGGTCGAAGCCGTCCTCGGGCCGAACCAGGAGCTCATCCGCGAGCGCTTCTCGACCGACGAGATCCACATCGTGTGCCCGTGGCACGGCTGGGAATACGACATCGCGACCGGCGAGTGCGCCGCCAACCGTCGCATCAAGCTGCGCCGCTTCGAAGCCGTGCAGCGTGGGGAGGACGTCTATGTCGTCGCCTGAGTTCGCCGCCGCGTCGTCCCTCGACGACGCCGCACGCCAGATCGCCACGCTGGCCGACGAGGCCGCCGACGGCGCGATCGACACCGTCTCCGACGAGGCCGTCCAGCAGCTGCTTCGGGCGGCCGTTCGACTGTACGCCGCCAAGCGCGATGCCGGCGCCAGGCTCGCCGCCTTTCCGGCGCAGAACGACGTGACCGCAACCGAGGTCGCCGTCACCTGCGTCGGCATGACCGAGGTCGTCAATCTGGAGCTGTTCGAGCTGGCGTTGTGGGCCGGCTGGAGCAACATCTGATGACGACCCTCCGCGATCCGGTCGAGCCGCGCCTGTTCAACACCGGCGAGCGAGCCGGCTACGACACGAAGATCCACCTGACGAACGCGACCCGCCAGGCCGAGGAGCGTGGGTTCGACAAGATCCTCATCGTCGACGCCGACGCCCATCACCTCAACGAGATGACCCACTTCCGCGAGATCGTCAAGTACATCGACGACGACGTGTTCCGCAACGAGGTGCTCCAGGGCGAGAAGGGCGGCCTGATGTACCCGGGCTTCCGCGGACCCCAGCACCAGAGCCTGTCCGGGCGGCTCATCCGCTACCGCAACGAGGCGATGGAGCAGTTCGCCAACGAGGGAGCGCTGGCGGAGATCGAGTTCTCGCAGAAGGCGATGCGGGCGATCGGGATCGACTACCAGATCGTGTTCCCGACGGCACTCCTGGCGCTCGGGATGCACCCCGACGTGCAGATCGAGACGCAGATGGCGTGGGCCTACTCGCGCTGGCTGGTCGAGGAGATCCTGCCGCACTCACCGCACATCAAGACCATGCTCTATCTGCCGATGAACGAGCCCGCCGCGGCCGAGAAGTTCGTCGAGCACTTCGGCGACAAGCCGGGGGTCGTGGGGTTCATGGTGACCTCGGCCCGCTACCGGCCGGTCCACTCCAACGAGTACATGCGCCTCTACCGGATGATCGAGGAACGGGACCTGCCGCTCTCGTTCCACGCGATCTACCACCAGCAGGAGCGGATGTTCGAGGGGATGAACAAGTTCCTCTCGATCCACGCCCTCGGGTTCATCTTCTACAACATGGTTCACATCACGAACATGGTCATCAACGGGATCCCGGAGCGGTTTCCGAAGCTGAAGCTCCTGTGGATCGAGAGCGGCCTCGCCTGGATCCCGTTCCTGATGCAGCGGCTCGACAACGAGTACCTGATGCGCTCGTCGGAGGCCCCGCTCCTCAAGCGGTTGCCGAGCGAGTACATGCGCGAGATGTTCTACACGAGTCAGCCGATCGAGAACAACGACTACCGCGCCCTCGAGCTGACGATGCAGATGATCAACGCCGAGACGCAGCTCCTGTTCTCGTCGGACTATCCGCATTGGGACTTCAACCTGCCGAGCACCATCTGGGACCTCCCATTCCTGACCGAGACCGCCAAGAAGCGGATCCTCGGCGGCAACGCCCAGGAGCTCTTCCGGCTCGACCGCTGACGGCGGCCGCTCCACCGTCGGGGACGTTCGTCGGGATCCCCGAATCGTGAATACAAAACCGGCGTGTTTGGATACAATGCCGCCACAGCCGCCCGCTCCCGCTCCGCCCGCTCGTCCGGCGCCGCGCCGCCGATGCTGAGGTAGCCATGAAGACCACCACGTCGACCCAGGTCACGCACTACGAGATCCAGAAGAAGCGGCGCGAGTCGCTCCTGGAAGAGTGGCGCGGCTACCACAAGACGGTCATCAAGCGGTCCGACGTGAAGATGGTCGACGTCCCCAGCCGCCGGATGCGACGGGGCGTCTACGCCGGCTGGGACGGAGACCGACCGACCAAGAACCTCGATGCCACGGTCCACGAGGTCGCGCCCGGCACGACCACGACGATCCATCGTCACTCGTGGGACGCGATCCAGTTCATCGAGTCGGGATCGGGCTGGACGGAGATCGACGGCCAGCGGGTCGACTGGCGGCCGTGGGACACCGTCCACCTGCCGAGCTGGGCCTGGCACCGCCACGGCAACGACGGCGACAAGCCCGCGGTCTTCCATACGTGGAGCGTCCAGCCGATGCTCGAGCAGTTCGGTGTCGCGCTCCTCGAGGACGGCGGCGACACGCCGGTCGGGGAGCTCCCGCCCCGCCCCCGCCAGATCGCGCCCCTCGCCGGCGACGACCCGTACGCCCGACGGACCCAGCGTCTGGCCCGCCAGTCCGAGGGCGTCGAGGCGGCCCGTCTGATCACTCGCTTCGACGACGTCCGCGGCCTCGTCACGAAGCGCGGCGCCCGCAGCCTGTTCATGGTCGACAAGTCGATCGGCTACCACACGGCCGGGCTCAGCGCGGTCATGCATGAGCTCGCGCCCGGCCTCTACCAGTCGCGCCATCGCCACGGCGGCGAGGCGTGGCTGTACGTCATCTCGGGCCGCGGCCACAGCGAGGTCGACGGCGAAAGCCACCCGTGGGAGGCCGGCGACCTGATCGTCATCGACCACTGGCAGATGCACCAGCACTTCAACGACGACCTGGAGCATACGGCCCGCCTGGTCCGGGTCCACAACTTCGACGCCCTGTACGACATGATGCGGATCCTGCTCGACCCGCTGAACCTCTTCGAGGAGCTCCCGACGCTCGACGCGCCCGACCTGTCGAGCGTCGTCTGGCCCGATCACCTCGACGGTCGGCCGGACGCCTGACGTGCCGGACCTCGTCATCCCGCCCGGCATCGAGGGCATCGTTCGCATCCGCGAGCTGCCGGACGACGACTGGTGCGATCGCTGGGACCGGATCTTCGTCAAAGACGGGGTCAAGGACCGCCTCCTCAATGCCCTGCTGTTCAACCTCCGGCAGCGCCGGCCGGGAACGGCGGTCGGCCTGGCGATCCACGGCCTCATCGTCCTCGCCGGACCGCCCGGCACCGGCAAGACGACGCTCGCCGGCGGCCTCGCGGACCAGGCGGCGCGGGTGCTCGGCGACGGGCCGCTCCTGTTCGTGGACATCAATCCCCACGCCTTCCCGAGCCAGCTGCTCGGCGAGAGCCAGCGCAGCGTCGCCCGCCTCTTCGAGCGGACGATCCCGGACCTCGCTCGGCGCGGCTACCCGATCGTCGTCCTGATCGACGAGGTCGAGTCGCTGGCGGTCAATCGCGCCGGGGCGTCGCTCGAGACGAACCCGGTCGACGTCCATCGCTCCACCGACGCCGTGCTGGCGGGCCTCGATCGCGTGGCGACCGACTGGCCGAACGTCGTGTTCGTCGCCACCACCAACTTCCGGGCCGGGGTGGATCCGGCCTTCCTGTCGCGCGCCGACCTGATCGAGGAGATCGGCCTGCCGAGCCGCGAGGCGGTCGCCGCGATCCTCGGCGACACGCTGGCAGAGCTCGGGGCGGCGCCCGCAACCGGCGGCGCCCTCGACGACGTGGCGGCGGCGTGCGTGGCGGCCGGACTGGACGCGCGCCAGATCCGGAAGCTGGTCGTCGGGGCGACGTGGGCCCGACGCGACCTGGCCCTGGCTCCGGAGCGGCTGACGATCGCGGACGTCGGCGCGGAGATGACCCGCTCCGCCGAGATGGCACGCTCGGCCGTGGGTCGCGAACCGGGGCCGGACGCCCCCCACACGCCGGGCGGTACCGGCAGCAACGCCGGCTGAGCCCGTGCGCCCGTCGCTGCCTCGGCGCGGCCTGGCGAGACTCTCTCCGTTCGGCGGGATCCCGACCGACGCCCGCCTGCTCGGCGTCGCTCTCTTCTTCGCGATCGCCGCGACCAACATCCTCACGCCGCTCCTCCCGAATGTGCGATCCGATCTCGGGGTGAGCATCGCGACGGCCGGCCTGATCGTCTCGACCTATGGCTTCGCTCGGCTGCTGACGGACCTGCCGTCCGGGTACATCCTCGACCGAATCGGCGAGCGTCGCCTCGCGGCCATCGGCGTCGTCCTCCTCGCCGGCGGCTCGCTTGCCGGCGCCTTCGCGCCCGGCGTCGAGTGGCTGATCGTGGCCCGGGTCACCGCCGGCCTCGGCAGCGGCCTGATCACGACGGTCGCCCTGACCGCCCTGAGCTGGACAGCTGGCCCGTCGAACCGGGGCCAGGTGATGAGCGTGTTCCAGCTCGCGAACAACACCGGCATCGCGTTCTACCCGCTGCTCGGCGGGGCCATCGGCTCCCTGCTGTCGTGGCGTGCCACGTTCGTGGTTGCGGCGATCGGCGCGCTCGCGGCCGGGGCCATCCTGATGCCGCTCCTGGCCCGGATCGAGGGCGGGCAGAAGCGCGACGCGGTCAGCGGCCGGACCCAGGCGCTCGAGTTCCAGCTGACGCCCCGCCGCCGGGCGATCGCGATCGGGTCCGTGTACGCCGGCGTGGTCTGCAACATGATCAACCGCCACGGCTTCCGGAACACGCTCCTGCCGCTCTTCGCCGCCTCCGTGCTGTTCCTCGGCCCGCTGGAGATCGCGACCGGGATCGCGGTCATGGCGATCGTCGGGATCCTGGTGGTCACCCCCGGTGCCCGCCTCGGCGATCGGGTCGGCCGGCGCCGGATCGTCGTGGCCGGCCTGCTCGTCCTTGCGGTCGGCGACCTGTGCTTCCTCGGCGCCCAGGGCTACTGGACCTTCGTGCTCGCGGCGGCGATCGTCGGCTCCGGCGACTTCTTCGCCAGCTCCCAGACGGCCCTCCTGGCCGAGCTCGTGGAGCCCCGACAGCGGGCCCAGGTCCTCGCCGGCTATCGCTTCTTCGTCGACATCGGCGCGCTCGTCGGTCCGCTCCTGCTGGCCGGACTCATGGACGCCGTCGATGCCCGCCTCGCGATCGTGGTCTCGGCCGGGATCGTGGCGGCTGGGGCGCTGATCGCCCAGGTGGGCGTTCCGTCGAGCGCGGCCGCTGCCGCGCCCGGCGAGCCCGTCCCGTCCCGCGACGCGATCGCCTGATGAGCGGTCCGCCGGTCGTCATCCCGGTCCGCCGCCGCGGCCGCTGGCTGCCGCGCGACGCGGTGCTGCTCGGGTTGGCGATGTTCTGCGCGGTCTCGGCCACGAACATCATGACCCCGCTCCTGCCGGCGATCCGCGACGACTTCCAGGTCAGCATCACGACCGCCGGGATCATCGTCGGATCCTTCGGGCTGGCCCGGCTCGCGGTCGACCTGCCGGCCGGGTTCCTGGCCAGCCACGCCGATCCGCGTCACCTCACGATCGCGGCGATCGTGCTGCTCGTCGGGGCGTCGCTCATCGGCCTCGGGGCACCGACCGTCGAGGTCCTCATCGCCGCCCGGATCGGCAGCGGCGTCGGCGTGGCGATCCTGGCGACGGTCATCCTGGCCGCCCTGACGGCGTCGGCGAGCTCGGCCGACCGCGGCAAGGTCATGAGCCTCTACCCGATGGCGAACAACGTCGGCATCGCCTTCTATCCGCTGCTCGGGGGAGCGCTCGGGGTCTTCCTCGGCTGGCGGGCGACGTTCGCGGTCACGGCGATCTTGGCGGTCGTCGCGGCGATCATCCTCGTTCCGGTACTGGTCCGGACCGATCTGACGCGGAAGCGCTCGTCGCCGTCCGACATCCCCGATCCTCGCGTCCTCCACGGCAACCGCAAGGCGCTGGCGCTGGCCGTCACGAACGGCGGCGTCGTCGCCAACATGATCCATCGCCATGGCGTGCGGAACACGATCCTGCCGCTCTACGCCGCGTCCGTCCTCGGCCTCGGCGGGTTCTCGATTGCGACCGCGATCGCAGCGATGGCCATCACCGGGTTCATCGTCATGGCCCCGGGCGGGATGCTCGGCGATCGGATCGGACGGCGGCGCGTGATCTCCGTCGGCCTGGCGGCGGTCGCGATCGGCGACCTCGCCTTCCTGCTGACGGGCGATTTCTGGACGTTCCTCGCGATCGCCGCCCTGATCGGGTGCGGCGACTTCTTCTCGAGCTCGCAGACCGCCCTGCTGTCGGAGATCGTGCCGCCGTCGCAGCGAACGTGGGCGATGTCCGGCTATCGCTTCTCATCGGACCTCGGGGCGCTGATCGGCCCGGTCCTGCTGGCGGTCGTCATGGACACGGTCGGCGTCGAGGCCGCCATCTTCACGGCCGCCGGGATCCTCTTCGTCGCCTCGATCGCCGCCCGGATCGGGGTCCCTGCCCACATCGACCGCGTCGAACCCTTCGCCGCCTGATGCCGCGACTCGCCCGTCTCGACGCCCGCCCAGTCGCCCGCTGGCGACCCGCTGCCATGGAGGCCCGCCCATGACCCCCGACGATGTCCTGCAGACGATCGACCCCGACGAGGTCGTCGAGCTCGCCCTGGCCCTCGGCAACATCGACAGCCCGACGGGCAGCGAAGGGCCGGCCGGCGCCTTCGTCCACGACTGGCTTGAGTCGAATGGATTCGCTCCGCGCCGGTTCGCGCTGACCGAGGACCGGTTCAACGTCGCCGCCTGGATCGATGGCAGCGGTGGCGGCTACAGCCTGATCTACAACGCCCACCTGGACACCACCCTCCGGCCCGACGCGATCCTGTCCGCGCGGGACCCGAACGACCCGCTCTATCACTCCGCGTGGATCGACGGCGACGAGATCTACGGCGACGGCGTGGTGAACGACAAGGGACCGATGGCAGCCTTCCTCGTCGCGGCCAAGGCGATCCGGGCCTCGGGCTACCCGCTCAAGGGCGACCTGATCGTGAGCGCGGTGGCGGGTGAGATCTCGCGCGAGCCGATCGATGAGTGGCAGGGCCCGGGCTACCTGAGCAAGGATCTCGGCGCCCGATTCATGGTGACGCACGGGGCCGTCGCCGACTTCGCCCTCGTGGCCGAGGGGACGGGCTTCGGGATCGTGGGCGTCGAGCCGGGCAAGGCCCATTTCAAGGTCACGGTCGTGACCGACACCCCGCGCTACTACACGCCGTATCTGCCGCGCCCGACGGGTCTCGCCGACGCCCCGAACGCCATCGTCCGGGCGGCCGCCGTGGTGGCCGCCTTCGAGGAGTGGGCGTATGCCTACCAGCAGCGGCACACCTACCGCGGCCCGACCGGCACGATCGTCCCCAAGGCAAGCATCAACGCCATCCGGTCCGGGTATCCGTACAACCTCACGAGCGCGCCCCAGGTCGCCCAGTTCTTCGTCGACACCCGGATCCTGCCTGGAGCCAATCCGCTCGACCTCCGCGACGAGCTTCGCAGCCTGCTCCGATCCGTCGGCGTCGAGGGCACGGTCGAGCTGTTCCTGTATCGGCCGGGGTTCGAAGCGGTCGGGGCGGAGCGCCTGATCGACACCGTTCGGCGCAACCACGATCTGACGTTCGACACGCCGCCGGAGATCGTGGGTGAGCCGGTCACGAGCATGTGGCGCGACACGAACGCGTTCAACGAGCTGGGGATCCCGGCGATCAGCTACGCCCCGAGGTCACGGGCGCACGCGGCGAAGAAGTCGTTCAAGGTCAAGGACCTGACCGATGCGGCGCTGGTCTACGCCCGGATCGCGATGGACCTCTGCAACCAGGATCGCGAGCCGTTCACGCCGCTCGGTGGTCACATCAACCGGTCGATCGGCGACACGTCGCGCGTGACGGTCGCGTCCGACGCATCATCTCGAGGACCAGCCTGAACAGCGGAGGGACCGCGACGGCCCGGACCGATCACTACGCCACCCTCGGCGTCCCGCGGACGGCAACGGACGTCGAGATCAAGGGCGCCTTCCGAAAACTGGCCCGCGCGCTCCATCCCGACGGCGGCGGCAGCGAGCCCGACGCGGAGCGCCAGTTCAAGGCGGTCGCTCGGGCCTATGAGACGCTCGGCCGCCCGGCTCGCAGGCGGGCGTACGACGCGCGGCGCGCCCGGGGTCGGTTCGGCGAGATCGGGTCGTCAGGACCGGCCAGCTACGTCGTCGATCGCGGCCAGCTCTACCACAGTGACCTCGGGCACCACAGCGACTTCTACCAGGCAGGCGACCCGCTGAGCGTGTCCGAGGCGGCGCGGCTCGTTCGGCGCGATCCCGGGTGGCTGCGCCGGGCGATCCGGAGCGGGCGGCTGCCGGCCGTCCGCTCGACAGCCGGCTACCTGCTCCGGCGGCGCGACGTCGAGCGACTCGATCGGACCAGTCGCCGCCGGCGGCCGCGGGTCGCCGACGAGCCGGTGACCGAACAGGACCTCGACGCCGATCCCGAGTGACCACAGGCACGGTCGAAGCCACCGAAGGAGGGACCATCCTGGACATCGCGATCGGCCTCCCGACGCGTCCCCGTCCCGGCGCGCCCGATCACGTCCTCGACTGGGCCCGGGCGGCCGATGCGGGGCCGTTCTCCAGCCTGGCGGCCGGCGACCGCGTCGTCGCTCCGGCTCACGAGGCGCTGGCCATGCTGGCGGCCTGCGCCGGCGTCACGACCCGCATCCGTCTGATGGCGAGCCTGGTCGTCGGGCCTGCCCGCGAGACGTCGTTGCTGGCTCGGCAGGCCGCCACGATCGACGCCATCTCGGGTGGCCGCCTGGTCCTCGGGCTGGGCGTCGGCGCCCGCGCCGACGACTACGATGCGACGGGCGTCCCGTTCGCCGGGCGCGGCGCCCGCGCGACCGCCCAGCTGGCGACGCTTCGCCGCCTGTGGCGGGGCGAGGCCCTCGACGACCGGACCGGTCCGATCGGCGTCGCACCGGCCCGCGACGGCGGCCCCGAGGTCCTGATCGGCGGCTATGTCGACGCCATCGCAGCGAGGATCGCGGCCTACGGCGACGGATTCATGGCTCCGGGTGGCGGCGATCCGGTGGCGATCGCGGCGCTGTGGCGGACGATCCGGGCCGCCTGGTCGGACGCGGGCCGGCCGGGTTCTCCGCGCTTCGTCGGGTCCAGCTACTACGCCCTCGGGCCGAACGCCGAGGGCGCGGCGAGGGCGTACATCGATGCCTACTACGGCTACGATCCCGCGCTCGCGGCGCGCCGCCTGGCGACGCTCCCGACCACGCCCGAGGCCGTCGACGCGACGATCCGGCGGGTCGCGGAGCTCGGTTGCGACGAGCTGATTCTGCGCCCCGTCGAGGCTGACCCGGCGATGATCGATCACCTCGCCGCTGTCGTCAGGGGCGGCTGATCGTCTGCGGCGTCGGCTCGCGGCGCATCCCGGACGGCCTCAGCCAGGCGGCTCGATGACCCAGTCGTTGCAGGTCATCCAGTGATCCTTCGGATACTCGAACCTCTGTGACCCGAGCAGCCGGAACCCGACCTTCCGGGCGATGGCGTTGGACGCCGCGTTGTCGACGTTCGGATAGGCGTGGACCGGGCGCCGGACGGCTTCCCAGGCCGCTTGGACCGCAAGGAGCGTCGCGGCGGTGGCGATCCCTTTTCCCTGGAACTCCGGCAGGACGAACCAGCCCGTCTCCCAGACCTGGCCGGCGCCCTCGTCCCGTGGCCAGTAGCCAACCGATCCGACGGCCGTGCCCGACGGGACCAGGACGATCGCGAACATGGCCCCTTCCGCCGGATCGGTCATGGCAAGGTAGCGCTCGTGCCGGCGTTCGATCGCCGCGGCGATCTCGGGTCCGCCGATGTGCTCGGTCATCGCGGGGTCGCCGAGCAGGCGGAGCTGGAGGGCGAGGTCGTCCTGCACCAGGGGTCGGAGCGCGATCGGCGGCGACTCCGTCACGACGAACGCCGGATCCCTAGAGGCGGACCGACGGCGGCCGGCTCCGGTCGAACATGTGGACCGTGTCGACGAAGCGGACCTGCTTGGTCTGGTAGCCCATGACGAGGGAGTGGGTCCGTGCGCCGCCGCCGAAGAAGCGCACGCCCTCGAGCAGGTCGCCGGCCGTGACGCCGGTGGCCGAGAACACGAGATTCTCGCCCGGTGCGAGGTCCTCGGTGTGGTAGACGCGGTCCTCGTCGCCATGGCCCATCGCGGCGCCGCGGGCCCGCTCCTCGTCGCTGCGGTAGCGGAACCGGGCCTGGATCTCGCCGCCGAGGCAGCGCAGCGCGGCGGCGGTGATCACGCCCTCGGGGGCGCCGCCGATGCCCATGACCGCGTGGACGCCGGTGCCCGAGACCGCGGTCGAGATCGCGGCGGACAGGTCGCCGTCGCCGATCAGCTGGATCCGCGCGCCGGCGGCCCGCACCTCGGCGATCAGCGCCTCGTGACGGGGGCGCTCGAGGATGACGACGGTGATGTCGCTGACCGACCGGCCGAGGGCCGTGGCGATCCGGCGGAGGTTCTCGGTCGGGCTCTCGCGGATGTCGACCTTGCCGGCGGCGCCCGGTCCCACGCACAGCTTCTCGAGGTACGTGTCCGGGGCGTGGATCAGGCCGCCCTTCTCGGACGCGGCGAGGACAGTGATCGCGCCGGGCTGGCCGTGGGCGACGAGGTTGGTGCCCTCGAGCGGATCGACGGCGATGTCGATCTCGGGGTTGTTCTCCTCGCCGGCCGGCGTCCGGCGCCCGACGGGCTCGCCGATCCAGAGCATCGGCGCCTCGTCGCGCTCCCCCTCGCCGATGACGATCGTGCCGGCGAACTCGATCTCGTCCATCGTCGAGCGCATGGCCTCGACGGCGGCCCGGTCGGCCTCGTCCTTCTCACCGCGGCCCATGAACCGGGCCGAGGCGAGCGCGGCCGCCTCCGTGACGCGGACCATTTCGAGGGCAAGCAGCTGTTCCATCGAACCTCCGGGACAGTCGGCGAGGGTTGCGGGGTGGGCCGGCGACTAATGCCTGAAGTGACGCCGGCCGGTGAAGACCATCGCGAGGTGGTGCCGGTCGGCGACCTCGATCGCCATCTCGTCGCGGATCGAGCCGCCCGGCTGGATGATCGCGGTCACGCCGGCGGTGGCGGCGATCTGGATCCCGTCGGGGAAGGGGAAGTAGGCGTCGCTGGCCATGACGGCGGTCTTCGTGCGATCGCCGGCCTTGCGCAGCGCGATCTCGACCGACGTCTGGCGGCTCGCCTGCGCCGCCCCGATCCCGATCGTCGCCCCGTTCCGGGCGAGGACAATGGCGTTCGAGCGGACGTGGCAGACCGAGCGCCACGCGAACAGCAGGTCGTTGAGCTCGTCGAGCGTCGGGCGGCGCTTCGTCACGACCTGGAGCCGCCCGCGATCCAGCCCGACCTCGTCGAGGGTCTCGACCAGGAGCCCGCCGGCGACTCGCTTGAAGTCGAGGCTGGCGATGCCGTAGTCGCGCATCCCCTCGGTCGGGTCCGGCGGGACGGCGAGGATCTCGAGCCCGGCCTTGGCCTTGAGGATGCCGAGGGCCGCCTGGCTGTAGGCCGGGGCGACCACCGCCTCGTACGAGTTCGCGGCGATCTCGCGGGCCGTCGCCCCATCCATCTCGCGATTGACCCCGACGATCCCGCCGAACGCCGCGACGGCGTCGGTCTCGAGGGCGTGGCGGTAGGCCTCGACGAGCTCGTCGCCGGACGCGATCCCGACCGGGTCGGTGTGCTTGACGATCGCGACCGTCGGGGCGGTGAAGTCGCGCGCGATCCGGTAGGCGGTGTCGAGATCGAGATAGTTGTTGAACGACGGCCGCTCGCCACGGATCTGGGTCGCATCGGCGAGCGTCCCGCTCCGATGGGTCGTCTCGCGGTAGAACGCGGCCCGCTGGTGGGGGTTCTCGCCGTAGCGCAGATCGTCGACCTTCTCGAGGACCACGGCGAGGCGCTTGGGGAACGTGTTGTTCGAGATCTGGTTCAGGTAGGCGGCGATCTCGGCGTAGTAGGCAGCCACCGCCCCGAACGCGTCCGCGGCAAGGGTCGCGCGCAGCTCGGCGCTGATCGTGTGGTGCTTCTTGAGCTCGCTGACGACCTTGGGGTAGTGCTCCGGGCTCCCGACGGCGGCCACGCCTGCCCCGTTCCGGGCCGCGGCCCCGAGGAGCGCCGCGCCGCCGACGTCGATCATCTCGATCGCCTCGTCGATCGGGACCAGCTGGGCGCCGACCGCCGGCGCGAACGGGCTGACGTTGACGACGACGAGATCGATCGCGCCGATGCCCTGCTCGATGAGCTCGTCCATCTGGGCCGGGATGTCGCGGCGGGCGAGGATGCCCGCATAGATCGCCGGATGGAAGGTCTTGACCTGGCCACCGATGAGTGTCGGCAGGCCGGTCAGCTCGGAGACGGGGCGGACCTCGACGCCGTCGGCCGCCAGGTGATCGCGGGTGCCGTCCGTTGCGAAGACTTCGACCTCAGCGGCCAGGAGCTCCCGCGCCAGAGAGACGATCCCGTCGCGGTTGGCGACCGACAGCAGGGCTCGCACCCGGGCAACTCCTCATCCGAAGCGGGGCCCTCGCCACCGCACGGCGCATCCCCTCGACTCGCAGCCGAGTATAGCGCGGGCCGTGGCATACTCCGTCGTCAGCGGCGACCGAATCGCCGCGCCCGACCGGGCTCGCCGAGCCGGGTTGGCCGCCCCCCGACGAATGAGGTTGAACGTGCGGCTGCTTCCCTGGGAGTACTTGTTCAAGCCGTTCAACGCGCACCTGTTCCCGGACACCTACACGATCACCTGGGTCGCGACGCTCGCCCTGCTCGCTGGCCTCGTGATCCTCTACAACGTCCGCACCCGGGCCCTCCACCGCCACGCCCCGTACCTCGACATGTACGAGTGGCTGCTGTGGACCGGGATCAGCCTGTTCGGGCTCATCCTCGTTGCCGCGGTCTTCCGGTTCTACATCATCGTGCTGCTCGTGATCCTCATCTCCGGCCTCGCCACGCTGCTCTGGGTCCGCTTCGTGCGGTTCCCGCCGGTGTTCGAGATCTACGAGCAGAAGCTCGCCAAGCAGCGCTACTTCACGCGCTCGAAGTTCGCCCATCCCGAGGCGACGATCCGGCCCAAGGCCGTGCGGGCGGGCGGCAGCCGGCCCAACGCCCAGCGCAGTCGGTCGAATCGCAGCCGCCGCCGGCGCTAGCCGGCGAGCCGCGGTCCCGAGCGTGCGAGGCTGACCGACGATGCCGATCGAGGTCCGCCGCTTCGGCGTCGGCCACCGCCGGCCGGACGGGCCTCCGGGCACGACCGGGGTCAGCGGCCAGGTGATCCACAGCGACGCCCGCGGCGTGATCAGCGAGCTCGCGTTCGCACGCAACGCCAGGATCGAGCCCCACACCAACCCCAACACGACCTGGTTCATCGTCATCGAGGGCGGCGGCTGGGTCGTGGTCGACGGCGAGCCGCTCCGGGTTGCGGCAGGCGAGGCGATCCTGTGGCCGCCGGATGTCCCCCACGGCGCATGGGCCGACCATGGGCCGATGCGCGCCTTCATCGTCGAGCTGGCCGGCCCGGACGACGCGATGTTCCGCGGCATCCTCGAGGGTCGCGCCGTGGCCGAGATCGGGCCGGGACCGCGCGTCGTCAGCCGCGGCGACGGACACCTGACGGGCCCGGATCACCCGCCGCCACCCGACCCGGAGGCCGGAGAGCCACACTGACCGGACGCCTCACGGGCCGTCCTCACCGTGGATCCACAACCACTCGCGAAGGCTCAACCCGGACGAATTCACGGCCCGTGCCCGCTCCCGACCGACGTACCGGACGTGCCAGGGCTCCGGCTTGTAGCAGGTGAAGCCGGGGCTGCGATCCGGTGGGTAGCTGATCACGAAGCCATGCCGCCAGGCGTTGGCAGCCAGCCAGGCGTCGCCTCCATCGAGGTCGAGCGCCGTCCCGAGCTGGTGCTCGGAGTGGCCCGGCCGGGCCGCCGACAGCGCGGTCCACGCGGAGCCGTACGCGCGCTCGAGGCTGTCGAACGTCCGGACCTGGTCGTCGAAGCTGCGGAACGCGGACCGCACCCGAAGGCGGACGCCGTCCGCCCGGGCGGCGCGGGTCATCGCCCGCAGGTCGTCGATGACCAGCAGCCGGACGGATCCGTCGCCGGCGATTCCGGCCTCGCCGACCGGGACCAAGTCGGCCGGCCGCTGATCCGGCTCCAGTCGGAACAGCGGGTCGAGCAGCGTCCGCCGCCAATCGGCCGGTTCACGGTGGATTGCCGGGACGTCACTCGCCTGGCAGTCCGGCAGCGGTCCGTCGAGCGCCACCGCTGGCGTCCCCGTGACCGACCGCACGACCTGGGCGGCGAGCCCGCTCGGGATCGCGGCCGTCGCGACGGCGACCGCTGCGCCGACGAGCAGGAGCGGCAGGATCATCGACCGACGACGGCGTGGCGGTCGTCCGGCGGGACGATGGCGGTCCTCGGCGGTGCGGCGACTGTCCATGGACCGAGCCTGCGGCGGCCAGGCCGCGCGTCACAGCCAGGGCCTCCCGGACGGCCATTGCGGGTTCTCCCGCTCCGAGCCGCGTCACGCCGCGTCGCGGACATGCGTCGGCCGGTGCCGCTCCTCCTCGGACACCGGCCGACGCGGGTAGATTCGGAGTCGCCGGCCCGCCGGATTGGCGGACCGTTGGACGAGGCTCAGCCGCGCAGGCGGCCGAGGTCGTCGATCGCGAAGGCATCCTCCTCGGGAGCCGGATAGCCCTGGGCAAAGGCATTCACCCACTCCTCACGAGGCGGGGCCGGCGGCCCCGCAGGTCCCGGTTCGGCGCCACTCAGTGCACCGATCGAGCCGTCGCCACCATGACAGGCCGAGCCGCGACTGGGCGTGAAGAATCAGCCGGCCGGTCGGTGAAGGTTCCTCAATCGGGTGGGTCGCCGTGCTTGACGGCGCGGGTGGCAGGCTCGCTGACCGCCGCTGCGACGCCGGAGTCCGACCGGTCGGGCTCGGCGCCGAGGATCGCCCCGAGCTGGCCGAGGATCCGGGCCGTCGCGCCCCACACGTGGAGGCCCTCGATCCGGAACCCGCCGTAGCGAATCGGCCAATCGCGGATCATCCGCTCGACCATCTCGACCTCGGCGTCGGGCAGGAACGCGTCGACCGGAGGGGTCAGGATCCGGGCGACCTCGCCGGGGTGGGGCGACAGGACGAGCGGGTTGGACGCGACGGCCACGATCGGCGTGATCCGGAAGTCGCTGACCGGGATGAACACCTCGTCGAGCCGGCCGACGACGCGGACGCCGGCCGCGACGGCATCGAGCCCGATCTCCTCGTCCGCTTCGCGCAGTGCGGTCGCCGCGGGGTCGGCGTCCCCGGCCTCGGCCTTGCCACCGGGAAAGCTGACCTCGCCGCTGTGGTGGCCGTCGTAGGTCAGGCGCTCGGTCAGGACGATCCGGGCGTCGCCGTCGGGGCCGGGGTGGATGAGGACAAGGACGGCCGCCGCCCGCGCGGTGGTCGTCGGATCGAGCCGCGGCCGGAGCCGGTCGTCGGTGAAGACCGGCTGAAGATCGGCCCGCCCCGGTGGCAGCGGGTCCGGCAGCACGGCCAGCCGCACGACGGTCTCGTCGAGCCTCATCCGACCCTGCCCGTACGAGCTATCTGCTCGGTGTGGCGGATGGCAGGGCGCCCCAGCCAATTCTTCCGAAGTTGCCGTCGTCTCGAAAGCCGGTCAGCAGCAACAGTGCCGCCAGCGCGGCCAATACGATCCCTGCGGAAAGCGCCGCCACTCGCAACGTTCGCATTCTCATGTCCTGCTTCCGCATCAGTTGACGAGCTCGCCGCCGTCGCGATCGCGCTTGCTCTCGTCGACCTCGGGCAGGTCGAGGACGGACTTCGCCCGGCTTCGCGCCCCGGCTCCGACCGCCTGATCCGCGCCGCCTTCGCCGCCCCGCGATCGGGCGTCCCGGCGCTGGCCGGCCTCGGCGACGACCGTCGAGCGATCCGTCGAGAAGACCAGGGTTCCGTTCACCGGGTCGGCGTCGATCTTGATCGTGTCGCCCGGGGAGAACTCGCCCTTGAGAAGCGCCCGCGCGAGCGGGTTCTCGACGAGACGCTGGATCGTCCGCTTCAACGGCCGGGCGCCGTAGGCCGGGTCGGTGCCTTCGCGGACGATGACCTGGCGAGCGGCGTGGGTCAGCTCGATCGTCAGGTCCTGCTGGGCGATGCGCAGCTCGAGACCTTCCAGGAGCAGGTCGACGATCTGCTCGAGATCGGCGTCGGACAACGCGTGGAAGACGATGATCTCATCGACCCGGTTCAGGAACTCCGGCCGGAACTGGGCCCGCAGCGCCTCGGTCACCTGGCGCTTCATGACCTCGTAGGCCGCGGCGTCGCGATCGTGGCCGGCTGCGGCCGTGATGAGCTGGCTGCCGACGTTGCTGGTCATGATGATGACCGTGTTCTTGAAGTCGACGGTCCGGCCCTGGCCATCGGTCAGTCGGCCGTCGTCGAGGACCTGGAGGAGGATGTTGAACACGTCCGGGTGAGCCTTCTCGATCTCGTCGAGCAGGATCACCTGGTATGGCCGGCGGCGGACCGCCTCGGTCAGCTGACCGCCCTCCTCGTACCCGACGTAGCCCGGTGGCGCGCCGATCAGCCGCGAGACGGAGAACTTCTCCATGTACTCGCTCATGTCGATCCGGGTCATCGCCTGGTCGTCGTCGAACAGGAACGCGGCGAGGGCTCGGGCGAGCTCGGTCTTGCCGACCCCCGTCGGGCCCAGGAAGAGGAACGAACCGATCGGCCGGCGCGGGTCGCCCAGCCCGGACCGGGCCCGCCGGACGGCGTCCGACACGGCCTCGATCGCCTCGTCCTGGCCGACCACCCGCTGGTGGAGGCGGTCCTCCATCTGGATGAGCTTCTCGAGCTCGCCCTCCATGAGCCGGGTCACGGGGATCCCGGTCCAGGCCGCGACGATCTCGGCGATGTTGTCGGCGCTGACCTCCTCGCGCAGGAGCGAGCCGGGACCCTGGAGCCGGGCGAGCGCCTCCGTCTGCTCGGTGAGCTGCTTCTGGAGCGCGGGCAGGGTCTCGTACTGGAGCTTGGCGGCCGTCTCGTAGTCGGTCTCGCGCTGGGCCTGCTCGATCCTCACCTGGAGCTGCTCGAGCTCGGTCTTCGACACCCGGATCGCCGCGATCGCCGTCTTCTCGGCTTCCCAGCGCTGCTTCAGGGCGCCGGTCTGCTCCTCGAGGTCCGCGAGCTCCTTCTCGAGCGCCGCGAGTCGCGCCTTCGACGCGTCGTCCTTCTCCTTGCGGAGGGCCTCGCGCTCGATCTCGAGCTGGATCCGGCGCCGCTCCGCCTCGTCGAGCTCGACCGGCATCGAGTCGATCTCCATCCGCAGCCGCGACGCGGCCTCGTCGACGAGGTCGATCGCCTTGTCGGGCAGGAACCGGCCGGTGATGTAGCGCTGGCTGAGCGTCGCCGCGGCGACCAGCGCGGAGTCGGTGATCCGAACGCCGTGGTGGACCTCGTAGCGCTCGCGCAGGCCGCGCAGGATCGAGATCGTCTCCTCGACCGTCGGCTCGTCGACGACGACCGGCTGGAAGCGGCGCTCGAGCGCGGCGTCCTTCTCGATGTGCTTGCGGTACTCGTCGAGCGTCGTCGCCCCGATCGTGTGGAGCTCGCCCCGGGCGAGCATCGGCTTGATCATGTTCGAGGCGTCCATCGCGCCCTCGGCCGCGCCGGCACCGACGACCGTGTGGAGCTCGTCGATGAACAGGATGACCTGGCCCTCGGCGTCCTTGATCTCCTTGAGGACGGCCTTCAGGCGCTCCTCGAACTCGCCACGGAACTTCGCGCCGGCGATCAGGGCGCCGAGGTCGAGGGTGATGACCCGCTTGTCCTTGAGGCCCTCGGGGACGTCGCCGCGGACGATCCGCTGGGCGAGGCCCTCGACGATCGCGGTCTTGCCGACGCCCGGCTCGCCGATCAGGACCGGGTTGTTCTTCGTCCGGCGGCTCAGGACCTGGATGACCCGGCGGACCTCGTCGTCGCGGCCGATGACCGGATCGAGCTTGCCCGCCCGAGCCTCGGCCGTGAGGTCGCGGCCGTACTTCTCGAGGGCCGCGTAGGTCCCTTCCGGATTCGGCGAGGTGACGCGCTGGCCGCCGCGAACGCTCTTCAGGGCCTCGAGCACGGCTTCCCGGGTCGCCCCGTGGCGTTCGAGCAGGTCGCGGCCCTCGCCGCCGACCTCGAGGACCCCGAGCAGCAGGTGCTCGGTCGAGACGTACTCGTCGCCGAGCCGGCGGGCCTCCTCCTCGCCGAGCTCGAGGACACGCTTCGCGCGCGAATCGAGCGAGAGCGCGCCGCCCCGGATCCGGGCCCGCTTGGCGAGGATGCCGGCCAGCTCGTCGCGGAAAGCGGGCAGGTCCACGCCGAGCCGGCGCAGGGTCTCGGCAGGCACGCCGTCATCGGGCTCGACGAGAGCGAACAGGAGGTGCTCGGCGTCGAGGATGGGCGATTCCATCCGCTGTGCGGCGGAGTGTGCGGCGGCGATGGCTTCCTGGGCCTTCTCGGTGTAGCGATCGAGTTGCATCTCTGAGGTCTCCGGGTCCGGCCGATCGGGCAGATCGGCTGCGCTGGTTCGTGTCAGGTGGTCGGGTTGCGAGGGTCGGGCTGATCGACCTTGTCGAGGAAGTCGCGGGCGGCCTTGCCCGCCTCTTCGTCGAGCTTGGCCGGCAGGACGACACGAGCGCGGGCGTAGAGATCGCCGTTGCCCTCGCCCTGGAGCCGTGGCATGCCCTGACCCGTCAAACGGAAGCGATGGCCGTTCTGCGTGCTCAGCGGGATTCGGAGGAGGACCTTGCCCTTGAGCGTGGTCACCGGCACCTCGCCGCCGAGGAGGGCCTCGGCCAGGGTGAGCGGCAATTCGCGCTCGAGGTCGGCGCCCTTGCGGGTGAACACCGGGTGCGGCCGGATGCGAGTCGTGACGACGATGTCGCCGCCCCGCGGGCCCTGGCCGGACAGCTTGATCTTCGTGCCGGTGTCGGCGCCGCGCGGGATCGTGACGTCGAGCCGACGGCCGTCCAGCTCGATCCGGCGGGTCGTGCCGTGAAAGGCTTCCTCGAGGCCGATCTCGGCAACGGCCTCGGCGGTGACCCGGCCCGCGGCCGAGGTGCGGCCGGCCGAGCCCGCCGGACGACCGCTCGCGGAGCCGGCGGCGTTGTTCAGGCCCATCTCGGCGAGGATGTCCTCGAACGAGGGACCCGCCTCCGCGCCCCGACGCCGGGTGCCCGTTCCGGTGCCGCCCGGCGCGGGACCGGCATCGGCACCGAAGAACGTCCGGAAGAAGTCCGAGAAGTCGCTGCCCCCGCCGGCCGTCCGGAACTCGTAGCGCACGTTCTGGCCGCCGGCGCCACCGGATGTGCTGAACCCGAACGGGCTGCCGGCGCCGAACGGGCTGCCGGCCGCGTCGGGATCGACGCCCGCGCGGGAGTACGCCTCCCAGTCCTTGCCGAGGCGGTCGTACTTCTTGCGCTTGTCGGGATCGGCGAGGACCGCGTTGGCCTCGTTGACCGCCTTGAAGCGGGCCTCGGCGGCCTGGTCGCCGGGCTTCTTGTCCGGGTGGTTCTCGCGGGCGAGCTTGCGGAAGGCCTTCTTGATGTCGGCCTGGCTCGCCGTCCGCGGGACCCCGAGCGTCTGGTAGTAGTCCTGGTATTCCATCGTGGCTGTTCCAGCAACCTGCGGGCGAGCGGGCGGCTCGGCCCGAATACGCGAAAGGCCGGTGAGTCGCTCACCGGCCTCGTCGCACTGTCCTTACCGGTGGCGGTCGACGGCGACCGGCGGCTGGTCGGTGGGCGGGAAGGTCGTCCGACGGACGTGATCCTCCCGCTCCGGGGTGTCGCTCGGCGCGTCGCCGGGCTTGACGACCTTGGCGGGCTCCTCGACGACGAGCGCCTTCGGCTTGCGCCGGAGCGCCGTCTCGAGGACCTGGTCCATCGAGTCCACGAGGACCAGCTTCATCGACTTGCGGATCTCGTCGGGGATGTCCCGGAGGTCCTTCTCGTTCTTGCGCGGCAGGATCACCATCTTCGCCCCGGCCAGATGTGCGGCCAGGATCTTGCTCTTCAGCCCGCCGATCGGGAGGACCCGACCGCGGAGGGTGATCTCGCCGGTCATGGCGACGTCCTTGCGGACGGGGATTCCGGTCAGGGCGCTGACGATGGCGAGGGCCATCGTGATCCCGGCCGACGGGCCGTCCTTCGGGGTGCCGCCCGCCGGAACGTGGATGTGGAGGGTGTTCTTCTCGAACGTCTCGCGCGAGATGCCGAGCTCACTGGCATGGGCTCGCGTCCACGACAGGCCGGCCCGGGCGGACTCGCGCATCACGTCACCGAGCTGGCCGGTGAGGATGAAGTCCTCCTTGCCTTCCATCTTGGTGACTTCGATGGCGACGACGTCGCCGCCGACCTCGGTCACGACGAGACCCATCGCGGAGCCCGTCTGGTCCTCGGCCTCCAGCTCACCGTATTCGTAGCGCGGCGGGCCGAGGTACTCGGCGAGCTTCTTGCGATCGATGACGGTCTTGCGCTTCCGACCTTCGACCACGCCCCGGGCGACCTTGCGCATCACGTTCGCGATCTCGCGCTCGAGACTCCGGACGCCGGCCTCGTGGGTGTATGACCGCACGAGCTCGACCATCGTGTCGTCGGGGATGTCGATCCGCTTCGCATCGAGCCCGTGGTTCTTCATCTGCTTGGGGATGAGGAAGCGCTTGCCGATCTCGATCTTCTCCTGCTCGGTGTAGCCGGGCAGCTGGACGATCTCCATCCGGTCGCGGAGGGCGGCCGGGATCGGGTCGAGGAGGTTGGCGGTCGCGACGAAGAGCACCTTCGAGAGGTCGAAGGGCACCTCGAGGTAGTTGTCCTGGAAGGTGTTGTTCTGCTCCGGATCGAGGACCTCGAGCAGGGCGGACGAGGGGTCGCCCCGGAAGTCCATCCCGATCTTGTCGACCTCGTCGAGCATGAAGACCGGGTTGTTGGACCCTGCCGTCTTGATGTTCTGGATGATCCGGCCGGGCAGCGCGCCGATGTAGGTCCGGCGGTGGCCCCGGATCTCGGCCTCGTCGTGGATGCCGCCGAGGCTCATCCGGACGAACTTGCGACCCATCGCCCGGGCGATGCTCTTGCCGAGCGACGTCTTGCCGACGCCGGGCGGGCCGACGAAGGCGAGGATGGGGCTGCGGATCTGGTCGGCCAGGGTGCGGACCGCGAGGTACTCGAGGATCCGTTCCTTGATCTTCTCGAGGCCGTAGTGGTCCTCGTTGAGGATCTGGGCCGCCTGCTTGATGTCGAGCTGATCGTCGGTCGCGACGTTCCACGGCAGCCCGACCAGCCAGTCGACGTAGGTCCGGATGACACCGACCTCCGGCGAGGCGGACGGGATCCGGCTCATCCGGTCGATCTCCTTGATCGCGCGGGTCTTGATCTCGTCCGGCATGCCGGCCGACTCGACCTTCTCGCGGAGCTCGTTGATCTCGGCCTGCTGCGGGTCGTCCTCGCCGAGCTCGCGCTGGATCGCCTTGAGCTGCTCGCGGAGGATGTACTCGCGCTGGGTCTTGTCCATCTCGGACTTGACCTCGGACTGGATCCGACCCTTCAGCTCGAGGATCTCGATCTGGCGGGCGAGGAAGTTGCTGACGAGCTTGAGGCGCTCGGTCACGTCGACCGTCTCGAGCAGCTCCTGGCGCTGCTCCGTGGTCATGTCGGGGCTGTACGCGACCATGTCGGCGAGGAGCCCGGGCTCGGTGATGTTGCGGGCGGCGACGGCGGCCTCGGGCGGCACCGGCGCGCCGTTGGCGACGTACTGCTCGATCTGGGCCTGGACGGTCCGCATCAGGGCCTGGACCTCGAGGCTGGCGCCACTGTCGTCGTGGAGCTCCTCGATGGTCGCCCGGAGATAGGGCTCGCTCGAGACGAAGCCGATCAGCTTCAGCCGGGTCTGACCCTGGACGATCGCCCGGACGGTGCCGTCCTGGAGCTGGACCACCTGGGCGATCTTCGCCAGGGTGCCCACGGTGTAGAGCTCGGCGGGGGACTCGATGTCCTCCTGCTCGGGCTGGCGCTGGGTGACGAGGGCGATCGGGCCACCCTCGGCGACCGCCGCGTTCAGCGCGTTGACGCTCTTCTCGCGACCGACCTGGAGGGGAACGATCATCTCGGGAAAGATGACGGTCTCGCGGAGGGCGACGAGGGGCAGCTCACGCGGGCCGTCGGGCGTCGTGATGGTGACGGTGGTCGGCTGATCGTCCCGGTCTAGGGTCGGGCGCTTGGCCATCAAGAATCTCCTGTGGATCGTGTCGAGATCATCGGCCCTGCCGGGCCGCTCGTGAAGTAGGGGTTGGGGTCGTTCGTCATGCCCGATCGTCCGGTGTGGTGGCGGGGCGTTCGGGATCGGCTGGTGCGTCCTGGGCTGTCCGCTCGGCGGCCCGCCGGCGCGTGCCCTCGGCGTAGAGCGCTTCGAGGATCCGGGTTCCCAGCCGCTCTTCCAGCTCGAACAGGAGCCGGATCCCGGCAAGGTTGACGCCGCGCTCGCGGGTCAGGTGGCGGATCCAGGTGATGCGACGGATGTCCTCGTCGCTGTAGAGGCGGATGTTGCTGGGGGTTCGGGCCGGGCAGATGAGACCCTCGTCCTCGTAGATCCGGAGCGTCCGGGGATGTGCCTCGACCAGCGTGGCGGCCACGCTGATCACGTACACCGGTCGGCGGGAGTCCTTCTCGACCCGGCCCTGGGACATGTGGCTTAGCCCTTCGCGCCGCTGGCGACCGGCTCGGGCGTGGAACCGTTCGAGCCCGACGTGACCTCGTCCGCCCGGGCAGACGTCCCGTCGACGGTCGGGCTGATCCGGATCTGGCGGGGCTTGACCGATTCGGCCTTCGGGATGCGCAGCGTCAGGACGCCGTGCTCGAAGGTGGCACTCGCCTTGTCCGGCTCGAGGCCCGTCGGCAGGGCAATCGAGCGGCTGACCGAGCCACGCCGGATCTCCGCCACGAGGGACTCGGCCTGGTCCGACCGGCCCTCCTCGCGATACTCGCCGTGAATGGACAGGGTGCCATCCTCGACCGTGATCTCGACGTCCTCGGGCTTGATGCCGGGTAGCGCAGCCTCGACGACGAGTGCATCAGCGGTTCTCGTCACGTCGAGTGGCAGGGACGCGCCAGCGGCCTCGAACAGCGGCCCAAGCGGGCGCCGGACGAAGCTGTCCTCAAACAATCGGTCCATCGCCGAACGGAGCGACATGAGCTCGCCGAACGGCGAGGGACGGCGCACGATCGTCATCTCGTGTACCTCCTTGCAAATGGTGCGATGGCGTCCCGACCGGCCAGTTCCGGGGGAACATGGAGGAGGCTAGAACCTTGACAATGACGTTGTCAAGAAGGTTGCGAATTGTTGATCCCGAGATCACCAAGCGGCGTCGGTTCTCGGCCCTCAGGCGGTGGCGCTTCGCGGCCCCGGTTGGCGCTCCCCGACCAGGCGGACGACGACCGTGCTGACGGCGATGCTCAACGCGACGGCGGCCACGAGCGCCACGTAGGCCTCGTTCGTGATCGCATCGGCCGCAACCGCCGCCGAGCCGAGGACGAACGAGAACTCGCCGATCTGGCCGAGGCCGATGGCCAGCTGGAGCGGCCGGGCCGGCAGGCGCGCGGCGCGGGCGAGGCCGTAGACCACGGCCACCTTGGCGACGACGATCAGGACGAGGAACAGCGCGAGCCAGCCGATCCCGCGGAACAGGGCGTCGGGCTGGATCAGGGTCCCGATCGCGACGAAGAACAGGACGGCGAAGAGGTCGCGGAAGGGGAGGAGCCGGCGGCGCGCCTCGGCCGCCTCGGGGCTCTCGCTGACGGCCAGCCCGCCGACGAACGCGGCGAGGGCCAGCGGGACCCCGAACACCGCGGAGCCCACGCCGGCCAGCGCCAGCCCGCTCGCGACCGACACCATCAGGAAGAGGTCGTGCTCGGTGCGCAGGGCGCGCAGGACGACCGGCAGCAGGCGCGCAACCGCCAGCGTCAGGGCCAGGAACGCGACGAGCCCGATCGCCGCCTCGCCGAGCGGCCGCGCGCCGGATCCGAGCAGGGCGAGGAGCACGGCCGCGATCGCCACCCCGGTACTGTCCTGGAGCGCGCTCCAGCCGAGCAGGGCCTGCTCGGTCGGGCGGTCCGTCGTCCGCCGCCGGCTCTTCGTGATGTTGACGATCACGACCGACGACGACAGGGAGATCGACAGGCCGATCAACGCCGCCGGCACGGGCTCCAGACCTGCCACGAGCAGCACCCCTCCGGCGATGACGGTCGTGACGATCGCCTGGATCGGGGCCGCCGCGATGAGGCCGCGCTGCTCTGATCGGATCCGGAGGACGTCGACCTCGATCCCGACCTCGAAGAGGAGCAGGACGACACCGAGATCGGCCAGGAGCTGGAGCTGCTCGCGGTCGGCCACGACGCCCGGCGTGAACGGCGACACGACCATGCCGAGCGCGAGATAGCCGATGACCGCCGGCAATCCCGCCCGGCGAGCGACCCAGCCGACGACCACGGCGCCGAGCAGGAGGAGGCCGATCTCGAGGATCGGCCCGGCGGTGTGATCCACGGGCCGGATGGTACCGGGCGGGGTCCGATCGCCCCGAGCGGCATGCCAGTGGCCGCCGATATCGATCCCATCGCTAGACGCGGCGTTGCCGCGTGTCCAACGGTTCGAGAACGCCCCGACTCACGCTCGGATGAGCGTGTCTTCGGTGTCACGGGGAGTGCGATCGACGCCTTCGCGAGCTCCTACGCCGGGGAATACCGATGGCGTCAATATCGAGCGGGCGAGCGGCCCAGGGCCGAGCAGGCCGGCGGCCATGGCGCCGAGCAGGCCGCTCCGTCAGACGGCCGAGCAGGCGAGCGGCCCAGGCGCCGAGCAGCCGCTCCGTCAGACGGCGGCCGCGCCCTCGAGATCGCCGATCAGCTGCTCATGGAGCTTCGGGCCGCACTCGCCCTTGCCGATCGCGATCACCTTGTCGCCTTCGGCCAGCACCGTATCCGGCCGGAGCGGCGTCGCGACCCCATCGCGAATGACCGCGAAGAGCGAGCAGCCCTCCGGCATGTTCAGGTCGCGTGGAGCCTTGCCGATGGCCGGCGAGCCGACCTGGAGATGGGCCTCGATGAGCTCGAGCTCACCCTCGCCGAGGGCCGCCAGATGGAGCAGCTCGTGGACCGGGATGTCCTGCTCGATCGAGCCCAGGATCATCCGGGTCGGGCTGATCAACTCATCGACCCCGAGGTGTTTGAACAGCGACTCGTTCTTCGGGTTGTTGACCCGGGCGATCGTGCGCGGGACGTCGAAATGGTGCTTCGCCATCTGGCAGATCACGAGGTTGTCCTCGTCGTCACCGGTGACGGCGGCGACGATGTCGGCCCGGTTCGCGCCGGCCTCGGCGAGGTACTTGCCTTCGCAGCCGTCGTGGGCGATCACGACCGACCCGATCTCGTCGGCGATCTGGTTCGCCCGATCCTTTTCCTTCTCCATCAGCACGACCTCGTGGCCGCTGCCGATCAGCTCCTTGGTCAGGTAATAGCCCACCTTGCCGCCACCGACGACGAGAACGAACACGGATCAGCCCTCCCGGGCGATGACGGGCGCAACCGGCGCCGGGTTCGGATCGAGCGGGGCGGCTGCCGCCCCCGGGTTCGATGGTTGGCTGACGGCCGACGAGCCGCCGGCGCCGGCTCCGGGCTCCGATCCGGCCTCGTCGCTGGAGCCGTGATGGTCGCCGCCGGGATGCTGGCCGGTAGCGGGCGAGAGGCCCGGCCCGAAGGCCAGGTCGAGCCCGAGGAAGTCGGTGACCGCGGTCGCCATCAGGTTCGTCCGGCACAGCGTCGCGATGCCGAGCTCGGCGTACGCGCTCGCCCGGAGCGGGTCGTTGATCTTGGCGATGACCTGCCGCGCACCGAACGCCTCCGTAGCGAGCTGGGCCGACATCACGTTGCGATTGTCGCCCTCGGTCATGGCCATGAACACATCGGCGCCATCGGCACCGGCCCGCCGGAGAGTGTCCTCGTCGGTCCCGTCGCCGCGGATCGCCGCGCCGCGGAACGCGCCGGGGAGGCGATCGAAGGCGCTCGGCTTCAGGTCGAGGATGATCACGGTGTGGCCGGCCCGATCGAACGCGTCGGCCAGCACGGACCCGACGCGGCCGCAGCCGACGATGACGGTCTTCACGATGTCTCCTCCGGGATCGGCTCGCGCACGACCCAGACTGCGCAGGGCGCGTTCTTGAGGACGTACGGGATCGTGCGTCCCATGGCGAAGTCGCCGCCGAACTTGGTCCGATAGGCGAGGCCCACAACCAGCAGGTCGGCCTCGCGCTCGACGGCCTCGTCGACGAGGGCAGCCCCGACGTCGCGGGCCTGGAGCAGGACCGCCTCGAGCTTGACCCCGACGCCCTCGGCGGCGCCCTCGGCGACGTCGAGCACCTGCTGGATCTCGTCGGAGCGGCCGGCCACATCCATGTCGAGCGGCATCGACCAGTCGATCTCCACGACGTGGACCCCGATGATCTCCGCCTGGTGGGCCTTGGCGACCTCGGCGACGAGCCGGATCAGGCGCTGGCCGTTCGGGTGGCCCGAGAGCGCCACGACGGCACGGCGGAACGTGGGAGCGGCAGCGGGCTCGGTCGGCACGGCGGCGACTCTACCACCGCCGCGGTCCGGCGTCGTCCGCAAGGATGGGATCGCGGTGCGCGGACGTCACGGTGCCGGCTCGACCGGCTCCGGCTCGACCGCCGCGGACCCGACCGCGGCGGACGTCGCGGGCTCGCCCGGCCCGGACCCACCGCCGCCCGGCCCGGACCCACCGCCGCCACGCCCGTCGCCCGCCGCCGACGCCTTCTCGAACAGCGTCGGATCCTCGCGCCGGTACGGGACGTTGACCACGACCGTGTGCGGCCGGCCGAGCAAGGCGCTCCGCAGCCGCTTCACCGACTGGTTGTAGAGGATCCGCTCCCACCAGCGCCGGGCGACGTACTCGGGCAGCACGACGAACGTGACCGGCGCCGGCTTGTCGGGCGGCCAGGCGGAGTCGAGGACGTCGAGATAGGCCTCGAGCGGTCCGGTCAGGGCGCGGTAGGGCGACTCGACGACGACCAGCGGGACGCCCGGGAACTGGCGCTCCCAGCGTTCGCGCAGGGTGGCGCCGTCCTCGGGAGTCTCGGTGATGAAGACGGCGCGCACGTCGCCGGCGACCGAGCGGGCGACGTTCACGGCCTGGACGACCGCCCGGTTGATGCCGGGGATGGGGACGACCGCCCGCTCCTCGCGATGGGGCGACTCGAAGACGACGTCGGTGCGGACCTGGAGCTCCCGGCGCGAGGCGTCGTACTGGCGGTGGATGAACAGCATCGTCGCCACGATCAGTGGGATCAGGATCACGACGAGGTACGCGCCGTCGGCGAACTTGACCGTCGTGACGACCGCCAGGACGACGGCGGTCAGGACCGCGCCGATCCCGTTGATCGATGCCCGGAACCACCAGCCCGGCTCGCGATGGCGTTGCCAGTGCCGGACCATCCCGATCTGCGACAGGGTGAAGCAGACGAACACGCCGACCGAGTAGAGCGGGATCAGGGCGTGGGTGTCGCCGCCGAAGAAGACCAGCAGGCCCGCCGCGACCGCGGCCAGGATGACGATCCCGTACGAGAACGCGAGGCGGTCGCCGCGGAATGCGAACTGGCGGGGCAGGTAGCCGTCGATGGCGAGCAGGGCGGCCAGCCGCGGGAACGCATTGAACGACGTGTTCGCGGCGAGGAACAGGATGAGCGCCGTACAGGCCTGGAACAGGTAGTAGAACGCCGTGCCGTCGCCGAAGATGGTGCTCGACACGAGGGCGACGACGGTCCGTCCGCCTTCCTCGGTCGGGAGGATGCCGTAGGCGTCGGAGATGAACGTGATCCCGATGAAGAGGACGGCCAGCAGGATCGCCATCGCCAGCATCGTGTTGCCCGCGTTCTTCGATTCCGGTGGCTGGAAGGCGGGCACGCCGTTGGCGATCGCCTCGGTCCCGGTCAGCGCCACCGAACCGCCGGCGAACGCCTTGAGCAGGAGGAAGATCCCGAGGCTCTCGGTCCCGGTCTGGACGGCGTCGACCTGCTGGATGTCATACGCCTGGCCAGTGATCACGTTCACCACCCCGATGCCGATCATCGTCAGGGCCAGCCCGAGGAAGAGATAGGTCGGGATCGCGAAGATGTTGCCGGACTCACGCAGGCCGCGCAGGTTGGCGGCCGTGATCAGGGCGATCGCGACGACGGCGACCTCGATCCGGATCTCGTAGAGGCCGGGCACCACGGAGTAGGCCTGGGCGACGGCCGACGCAGTCGACACCGCCACGGTCATCACGTAGTCGATCAGGAGCGCCGCCGCCGCGACGAGGCTGGCCAACGCGCCCAGGTTCTCCTTCGACACGGAATAGGCGCCGCCGCCCGACGGGTAGGCGCGGCAGACCTGGCGATAGGACAGGGCCACGACCGCGAGCAGGATCGAGATCGCGATCGCCACCTCGAGCGAAAACGCGAGCGCGGCGCCGGCGCCGGCCAGGACGAGCACCCGCAGGATCTCCTCGGTCGCGTAGGCGGACGAGCTGATCGCGTCCGAGCTGAAGATCGCGAGCGCCTTCTTCTTGGACAGCCGCTCGCCGGCCTCCTCCTCGCTCGCCAGCGGCCGCCCGATCGCGATGCCGCGGAACCGCGCCCACGCCCGGCCGAGGGCGGTCTTGGGGGTGTGGGCGGCCGCCTTCGCGACCATCTGGCCGGGGCCGGTGTAGCGGAAGTACGGAGCGTGCGGCCGCTCGACGCGCACGCGCCGATCCGCGGGTTTCCGGCCCTGCAACGGCCGGCGGCCTCCGATCATCGGACTCCGATCTCCTGGCGGGCGGCTCGGTCAGTGGCCGCGGCGATAGGGAACGTCCGCGATGACCGTATGCTCGCGCCCGACGAGCGCCGATTTCAGGCGCTTGGCCGACTGGTTATACAGCAGACGGTCCCACCAGTGGCGGGCGACGAACTCGGGCAGGACGACGATCGTGATCGGGGCTTCCTTCTCCGGCGGCCAGGCCAGGTCGAGGACGTCGAGATAGGCGGTCAGCGGGCCGACGAGGGCGCGGTACGGCGACTCGACGATCACGAGCGGGACGCCCGGCACCTGGCGCTCCCACTTGGCGCGGAGCTCCTCGCCGACCTCCGGATCCTCGGTGATGAACACGGCCCGGACGTCACTCGCCAGGGTCCGCCCGAAGACGATCGCCTGGACGACCGCCCGGTTGATCCCGTTGACCGGAATGACGACGCGCTGCTCGCGATGGGCCGGCGGGACGATGAAGTCGTCGCGGACCGCGAGCTCCAGCTCCTGGGCCGAGTACTGGCGGTTGATGAACCACATGATCCCGACCAGGAGCGGGATCAGGGCGAGCACGATGAACGACTGGGGCGCCTTGGCGACCGTGACGACGACGGCGACGATGGCGGTCAGCGTCGCGCCGAACGCATTGATCGCCAGGCGTCGCCGCCAGCCCGGTGGCCGCTCCCGCCGCCAATGCCGGATCATCCCCGACTGGCTGATCGTGAAGTCGATGAAGACGCCCACCGCATACAGCGGGATGAGGAGGTGGGTCTCGCCCTGGAACAGCACGATGAGCGAGGCGGCGACCGCGGCCAGGACGATGATCCCGTAGCTGAACGCCAGGCGGTCGCCGCGGAACGAGAACTGGCGGGGCATGAAGCCGTCGACGGCGAGGATCGCGAGCAGCCGCGGGAACGCGTTGAAGCTTGTGTTCGCCGCCAGCACCAGCAGCAGGGCCGTGAACCCCTGGAACAGGAAGAACGGGATCGAGCCGGCGCCATAGATCCGGCCCGCGATCTGGCTGATGACGGTCTGCTTGGCGGGCTCGTCGATGTGGGTGATCCCGAAGTTGACCGCGAGGAACGTCAGGCCGATGAACAGGACGCCCAGCAGGCCGGCCATCCAGGCGAGCGTCGTCGCGGCGTTCTTGGCCTCCGGCGGCTGGAACGCCGGGACGCCGGTCGCGATCGCCTCGGTCCCCGTGAGGGCCACGGCCCCGGCCGCGAACGCACGCAGCAGGAGGATCAGCGTCAGGTCCTGGAAGCTTCCCCCGACCTGCTGGGCGAGGTCCTCGGCGTACTGGCCGTGGTCGTTGAGGACGACGATCCGGAACGTGCCGACCGCGATCATGAACAGGGCCGAGCCGAGGAACAGGTAGGTCGGAATCGCGAACAGATTGCCGGCCTCGCGCAGCCCGCGGAGGTTTCCGATCGTGATCAGCGTGATCGCGAGGACCCCGAGGACCACCCGCTCGTCGTACAGGCCCGGGACCGCCGAAGTGACCTGCTCGATCGCCGACGCGGTCGACACCGCGACCGTCATCACGTAGTCGATCATCAGCGCCGACGCCGCGACAAGCGACATGTTCCGCCCGAAGTTCCGCTTGGACACCGAGTAGCTGCCGCCGCCGGTCGGATAGGCGAGGCAGATCTGGCGGTAGCTGATGGCCACCGCGATCAGCAGCACGGCGATTCCGACGCTCACCCACAGTCCCCACGCCAGGGCGGCCATCCCGCCGAGGATCAGGACGCGAAGGATCTCCTCGGTGGCGTAGGCCGACGAGCTGATGGCGTCCGAGCTGAAGATCGCGAGCGCCTTCTTCTTCGACAGGCGCTCGCCGAGCTCGTCCTCGCTCGCCAGCGGCCGGCCGAGCAGGATGGCCTTCGCCTTGGCGTAGAGCTTGCCGGTCCGGGTGGTCGGCGCCGACGCTGCTTCCTTGGCCGTGAGCTGGCCGGGGCCGGTCCACCGGAAGAGGGCCGAGTGGGGCCGCTCGACGCGGACGCGGCGATCGCCGGGCTTGCGGCCCTGGAGCGGACGGCGGCCGCCGATCATCGGGTCACAGGCCGGCTCGGAGGCGTTCGGCGAGACGGCCCGGCAGGCCCGCGTCGAGCATCGCGGTCCGGACCGACTCGACGTCGTAGGCGACCCGCCGCCAGGTCGCCTCGGCGGCGTCGGTGTCGATCTCCAGCCAGCAGGCGGTCGGATCGCCGTCACGGGGCTGGCCGACGCTGCCCGGGTTCAGGAGCACGGATCGCCCGTCGAGCTGGAACGTCGAGCCGGGACCCGGCGCGATCGCCTCGACCCGGCCGTCGCGGTCCGCCCAGGCCATCGGGCACGTGGGTATGGCCGTGGAGCCCGATCGGCGTCTCGAGGTCGGCAAGGTTCGCCCGCGCGACGGGGATGGAGGTGATGTACTCCCAGACCGGATCGCGCGGGCTGCCGTGGACCAGCGTCATGTCCTCCTCGCGGCGGATCGTCGGCAGGCCCGCGAGCCAGGCCCGGGCCGGATCGCCGATCCGTCGCCCGGGTCCACTCCATCGCTGCCTTGGCGTCCGGGTTGAACCAGTCGATCTCGCGGCCGCCGAGCGCCGCAAGATCGTGGTTGCCCGCCACGCCGACCGCGCCGATCGCCTGGAGCCGCTCGACGACTGCATCGGGTTCCGGGCCGTAGCCGACGACATCGCCGAGCTGCCAGACGGCATCGACCGACCCGACCGCGGAGAGGACCGCGTCGAGGGCGACCACGTTGGCATGGATGTCCGACAGGACCGCGACGCGCACCGCCCCAGCCTACCGGGTCGGCGTCGCACCGGAGGCTCGATCGAGGGCGGGAGGCGGACGACTGCCGCTCACCACCGCGCTCGGCGACGAGCCGCCGGGTCGCGCGGCCAGGTTGGATCGATCGTCCCGGCCCCGCGTTCGACGATCACGAGGCAGTGGTCGGCGAGATCGGCCAGGATCGCCCGGCCGCCGGCGGTGACGGCCGGCTCGAGCGCGATGCTGCCGGCCGGGTCGATCGCCGCCAGGGCGCGTCGCGCGGCGGCGATCTCGCCGCCGAGCCCGGCCGCGTCGTCCACGTCGCCGCGCTTCCACGCGACGAGGATCCCGCCGGGCCGGAGCAGCGGGAAGGCCAGCTCGACGAGCTCCGCCAGGGTCGCCACGGCACGCGCCGTCACGCGCCGGCCATCGCCCGCGATCGAGCGGGTCGGCGGCGCGACTCTCGGCGCGATCCGCGACGGCAGCGACCCGTCGATCGAGCCCGGTCGCGGCGACGACCGTCGCGAGGAAGCGAACCTTCTTCGCCACGGAATCGAGGACCAGCGCCCGGTCGGCCGGCAGCGCGGCGGCGAGCGTCAGCCCGGGAAAGCCGGCGCCGCTGCCGAGATCGACGAAGCGGTCGATGCCGCGCGAGCGCAGGGTCGCCAGCGCGGTCAGGCTGTCGACGACGTGGCGGATCGCGATGGCGGCCGGGTCGCGGATCGCGCTGAGGTTGATCGCCGCGTTCCAGGCGAGGAGGAGGCGGACATGTCCGTCGATTGCCTCTTGGGTCTCCGCTGGAAGCGCGATCCCGAGCCCGACGAGCGCCTCGTCCAGGGCGTCCCGGTATGCCGTCGGCAGGGGTGGGCAGGAATCGACGCGCGTCGGGAGCGGGTCCCGCGAACGGTCCAGGCACCCCTCCTGTCGGTCGTGCCTGTGCGGGCCGTCCGGGCTCCGCTCCCGGCGTGGTCGTTCGTCACACCGCCCTGGGTCCTCGGTCTTCCGTGGCTCGTCCGGTTCGCGGCCGGGTTTCCCCGGGCCCCTCGCGGGCCTCGTTACCCAAGGTGGGTTCGGTGCGGATGCCGGACACTAGGGGGGTCGGCGGACCACGTCAACCGGGTTATCCACGAACTCGCGAGATCCGGCCGAGACTGTGGAAAACCTGAGCCGGCCAGGGATGCCAGGAGCCCGGATCGAGCCCGATCAGGCGGGCGTCGGCGTCTCGGCCGGGATCGCGGGCAGGGCCCGCAGGCGAGCGGTGCCGGGCCGCCTGACCGGGCGATCGGCGAACCGGGCGTCGGCGCCGTCCGTGGCCGGCGACCGACCGGCGACGAATGCCCGGCGCATCAGCCGATCCTCGAGGCCGTCGGCCTCCGAGCCGAGCGCTCGTTCCAGCGCGGCGGCGAGGACCGCGGGCTCGACCTCCGCCGGACCGGGCAGGACGAGCACGAACGCCGATCCGGCGCCGGGCACGGATGCGACCTCGAGGTCGCCGGCCATCCGGCGCGCCAGGTCGCGCGCGATCGGCAGTCCCAGCCCGGTGCCGGTGATCCGCTCATGGCTGGCCATCCGGTGGAACCGCTCGAAGATCCGGCCCCGGTCCTCGACCGGGATGCCGGCCCCATTATCCCGGACGATCACCACCGCGATCGGCCCGTCGAAGGTGGCCTCGAGCTCGACGGTCCCGCCCGACGGCGTGAACTTCAGGGCGTTCGCCGCAAGGTTCGTGAGAATCTGCTCGACCCGCCGGCGGTCGCCGCACGCAACCCGGAGACGCGGCGGCATCGCGGTCGAGAGGTGGATGCCGCGCTCGATCGCGATCGGCAGCAGCTGGGACGCGACCTGGCCGCCGGCCTCGGCCAGCGAGAACGGCCCGATCTCGAGCCCGAGCGTCCCGGACTCGAGCCGCGACAGCTCGAGCAGGTCGCCGACGAGCTCGCCCATCGAGCCGACGATCGAGCGGCTCCGCTCCATGAAGTCCCGTTCGACGGCCGGATCCGCGACCTCGCCGGCGAGGATCAGCTCGAGATAGCCGCGCAGGCCCGTCAGCGGGGTTCGCAGCTCGTGCGCGACGGTCGAGATGAAGGTCGTCTGCTCGGTGTCGCGGGCGCGCAGCGCCGCCAGCTCCCGTTCGGTCGCGAGCTGGCTCGTGACGAGCGACAGGGCGACGGCCGCGTGGCGGGCGAGGGTCGGCGGGAGGCGGTCGGCGAGACGAGAGGCGTCGACCGGGCGATCGAACTCGAAGCCGAGCGCGACGTCGCCGGCGCTCGGGATGGGCAGGACGGCGTAGTGCGGCTCGGCGGCGTCGTCCGCGTTCGCGGCGCGGCGCGGCGCGATCGCCTGGGGACGCACGACATCCGTCTCGAGCGGCCGCTCGGCCGGGTCGAGAGGACGTTCGGGACGCTCGTCGGCCGGGCCGTCGTCGTCGGACGAGACGGCCGCGATGATGAACGAGATCGGCGCTCGACCGGACGCCGCGCGGCGGGCGCGGCTGCGCGGAGCGTGGACGTCGAGCCACGCGGCGAGCGCCTCGGCCATGGCCGGGTCCTCGGCGGGGTCGACGGCGACGGCCGCGCGCCGCTCGATCCCGTCCGCGACGACCGCCGCGCGCCGCGCGCCGACGGTCCTGGCCAGGAGACGGAGCAGGCCGGCCAAGCGCTGCTCGGGAGTGGAGTCGGAGGCGAGCACATCGAGGGCCCGAGCGAGGAGGACCCGCTCCTGGTGAGCGACCTTGTCCTCGGCACGGCGATGGGCGACCCGGCGCTCCGTGAACGCGGGTGGTGCGGAGACGGTCGGCGGGCGGGCGGGCAGCCGGTCCGGGCGGTGGTCGATCATCGGCCCCTGGTCATGACGAGTGGTCGCGTGGGCGAGCCGGTTCCAGTCGTGGTCCGGCCCGCTCATCGTCCTCGTCCGGCCTGCGCCCGGGCTATCCCCCGGCCGCCGCTCCCAAGTGGCCCGGAAGTACCGGGTTGGATGCGTCAGGCCGAGCGGCTGGCGCTCCGAACCGGCCGTCCGAGGGTCCGCCGGACGACGTCGATCACCTCGTCGACGTAGGCGTCGGCCTCGCCGTGCTCGGCGGCGGTCCGGACGCAGCCCTGGACGTGGTCCTCGAGGACGAGGATCGACAGCGCATCGACCGCCGCGCGGAGCGCGGACGTCTGCTGCAGGATGTCGACGCAGTACTCCTCCCGCTCGATCATCCGAGCGATGCCGCGGACCTGACCCTCCATCCGCGACAGGCGGCGGATCAGGCCGGCCTTGTCCTTCGAATAGCTGTGGCGGAAGTTGGCGGGCTTGGGAGCGGGCGTTCGACGGGTCGTGCTGGTGGGCACGGGGCTGACTCCGATCGGTGACGAGGTTCCGCGATGATACCCCCAGGGGGTATCCGTGGGCAAGACGGGGGTATCGCGTCCGGCCCGCCGCGATGAGCGCGGTTCGGGCGCCGACCGGCTAGACTTGCCGCCGATGGATCCGCGCGACGACCTCGACTCGCTCGCCGACGGCGTCGACTGTGCCGCCTGCGGCCGGTTCGTCCCGACCGACCGGATCCGCGTCCTCGCCCGGCGCGACGACATCGCCTTCGTCGAGATCCATTGCGCCGCGTGCCTGAGCGAGTCGCTCGGGATCGTGATCGCGTCCGACGACGATCCGGACGAGGCCGTGGCGGTCGGTCCGGGGATCGCCTACGGCGAGTTCGGGCCCGGCGACGAGGAGCGGTTCCGCGAGGCGCAACCGATCGGCTCGGCCGATCTCGACCTTGTCCACGATCTCCTGGCCCGGGGCGGCCTGTCGGCCCTCGTCGGCGGATTCGAGCCGCCTGCCGCAGGTTCCGGCCGGTGACCGCCAGTCCGACGACCGGATCCAACTCCGGACGTCGCGGCCGTCGTCGATCGGCGGCGATGCGGCCCGGTGCGGGTCCGACGTGGACGCCGCCGGGCGGCCCCGGATCGGCGGCCGCGCAGGCCACCCGCCCTGGACCGCTGTCCCTCGACGCCGTCGCGCCGCCGGATCGGCCGCTGCCACCGTTCGCCCACGCCAGCGAGGCCGAGATGGCCCGGATCCTCGACTTCTACCGGATCCGCTGGGAGTACGAGCCGCACACCTTCCCGATCTTGTGGAACCTCGACGGAACCGTCGTGGAGAGCTTCTCGCCGGATTTCTGGCTGCCCGACCTCGACCTCTATCTCGAGATGACGACGCTCCGCCAGAAGCTCGTCCGCAAGAAGAACCGCAAGCTCCGCCGGATCCGGGAGCTGTACCCGGACATCCGGGTGAAGCTGTTCTACGCCCGCGACTTCCGGGCCCTGATGCTCAAGTTCGGGCGGTTCGCCCTGGCCGACGCCCTGAGCGGCACGTCGGGCCAGGTCGTTCCGGACGGCCAGGTTGTCCAGGAGCGGGACCTGGCCGCGATGGACCTGCTCGACCCGATCCCCGGCTTCGAGGAGGTCGAGCCCGGCCTCGCGACCACATCCGCCCGGGCAGCCGGGCCCGATCCTGACGGCGCCGCCCCGGCCGCCGACCCCGCCGACCACGCCGGTCCGAGCGGCTCGCCCGCGCCCGATCCGTCGACCACCCAGCCTGGAGGACCTGCATGACCGCTGCCACGATCGATCTCGTCGCCGACATCGGCGAGGTCCTCGTCAGCGAAGAGGAGATCGCCGCCAAGGTCACCGAGCTCGGGGCGCGGATCGGGGCCGACTACGGCGATCGACGGCTGACCCTCGTCTCGGTGCTGAAGGGCTCGCTGCCGTTCATGGCCGACCTGATGCGGGCGATCCCGTCACCCGTCCGGATCGACCTGATGGAGGTCTCGTCGTACGGCGGCACGTCGACCGAGTCGTCCGGCCTCGTCCGGATCCTGAAGGACCTGTCGGCCACGATCGAGGGCGAGGACGTCCTGATCGTCGAGGACATCATCGACACCGGTCTGACGCTCAACTACCTGATTCGCTACCTGCGCGGCAAGAACCCGAAGTCGCTCCGGATCTGCACCCTGCTCGACAAGCCCGCCCGGCGCCTGGTCGACATCCCGGTCGACTACGTCGGCTTCACGATCCCGGACCAGTTCGTCGTCGGCTACGGCCTCGACTACGGCGAGTACTACCGCAACCTCCGCTTCGTGGGCGTCCTTCGCCCCGAGGTCTACACGAGCCCCGACTGACGATGCATCGCCGACCGCTCGGAGCCGGGCGTCGCCTGGCCGGCCTCGCCTCGATCGTCATCCTGGCCGCCTGCTTTCTGCCCTGGTGGCAGACGTCGAGCGACCTCGGCCTGCCGCCGCGGTCGGGCAACGCCTTCGACGGCAGCGGCGTGATCGTCTTCTTCGTCGCCCTCGCGATCATCGCCCTGCTGGCGCTGCCGTATGCCGCGGGCGATGTCCCGGTCGGTCTCGATCGCTCGCTGAGCTTCCTCATCCTCGCGGTGGTCGGCTGGCTCGGGATCGCGGTGCGGGTCGTTGACCTCGGACTGACCAGCGTCGACGCGATCCTGCCTCAGCGGGCCTACGGGTTGTGGCTCGGCGTTCTCGGGATGATCCTGCTCAGCCGGGCCGTCTACGACATCGCCCGGGAGCGGCGCCACTGAGCGTCCGGGCGCCGTGGCGCCGGGCAGCGAGCCGTGGCGCCGCGCCGACCGGTCCTGCTACGGCAGGGCGCGGACCATCCCGCCGTCGACCGGCACGATCGCGCCGCTGACGTAGCTCGCCGCCGGCGAGAGCAGGAATGCTCCGAGACGACCGACCTCGGCCGGGTCGCCGTAGCGTCCGAGCGGGATCCGGGCGATCTGCTCCTGCTCGATCTCTTCGACCGACTGGCCCGTCGAGGCCGATCGCAGCCCGTCGAGATGCGCGATCCGGGGCGTGGCGACGCGGCCCGGGGCGATCCCGTTGATCCGGATCGGGGCGATCTCCGCGGTCAGCGACTTGATCAGGCCGGCGAGGCCCGGTCGGAGCACGTTCGACGTGGTCAGGCCCGGGATCGGCTCGCGGACCGAGCTCGACAGGACGATCAGGATCGCCGGCGCCGCCGACGCGTGGAGATGGGGCACGCCCGCCCGGATGAGGCGCAGCGCGGCGAGCAGCACGCCGTCGATCGCCGTGGTCCACGCCGCCTCGTCGAGCGTGGCGAAGTCGCCGCCGGGCGGCCCGCCGGAGTTGACGACCAGGAGATCGAGACCGCCGAGACGCTCGACGGCGGCGGCCACGGCCATCGCCGGTCCGTCCGGGCTCGAGAGGTCGGCCGCGATCGCCTCCGCCGCCGATCCGACGGGCGTGCTCCTCGAGACGAGTCGCTCGGCCGCGCGGCCAGACCCACGGCGCCACCCTCGGCCGCGATGACGGTCGCGATCGCGGCGCCGAGGCCGCTCGATCCGCCGCCGACGAGAGCCCGGAGTCCGGTCAGCCCGAGGTCCATGGGCCCATGCTAGGGGCCCGTGGATCCGATTGCTGGGCTCGCCGCGGCGTCGCTCGCCGGCGTGCCGTCCGGGCCCGGGCCCGGCTCCGCGTCCATGGGCGCTTCGCGGTCCGGTCGGGCCACCTGGACCGCCCACCACCGCTCCCAGCCGGCCGCCCGGAGCGCGAAGACGTACCGACCCGCGGGCCAGCGAGTCGGAGCCGGGGCTGCGTCCGAACCGGCCGCGGAGCGCGGATCTGACGCACCGGGGCCCGGGGCGAGGCTCGCACCGGGTCCCTGGCCGGCGAGAGGGCCGAACAGGGCCCCGAGGATGGAGGGATCGTCGGGCGCGATCGTCCGGAGCCGGATGGCGGTCAGGCCAGCGCCACCGCCCGCGGCATCGCGACGCCAGGCGCTGGGGCGCGCGTCGGCGGGCGGCCGCTCCGACCCGGTCCAGGGACTGCAGTACCCGAGGGCGTCCACGACCGGACCGAGCAGGACGACCGGGATCGCCGGATCGGCTGGTCCGGTCGCGCGCTTCACCGGTTCCACGCTGCTCCACGTCCGGACCTCGCCGGCCGATCCCGAGCTCGCGGCTATACACCCGCCAGCCGAGCGGGTCCTGGCAATGGGCGCGGAGGTCGGCGAGCACGTTCGGGCCCGGCGGACGGCCCAGCCGCGGATGTTGCTGGCGCCGCCGGCTCGGACGATG
Source organism: uncultured Chloroflexia bacterium (assembly GCA_963746075.1). Classification (GTDB taxonomy): domain Bacteria; phylum Chloroflexota; class Limnocylindria; order Limnocylindrales; family CSP1-4; genus CF-46. Next base: position 40,011 of record CAVUZY010000002.1, on the reverse strand, counting down.
ACGCAGCGAGCGACGGTCCCGTCCCACGGCTTGAGTAGGGCGCCGACGAGGAACAGCCGCGATCAGCCCGGCCCAGGCGACTGGCCAGCGATCGCGGCGCGCGATCCGGACCGTCGGCGTCCCACGGACGAGGTGGTCGTGGAGCGCCGGGCGCTCGCCCTCGCGGACCGCCGCGCGGACGAGGCGCGGGGAGCGGCGCGGGGAGGGGCGCTCGAGTTCGCGGCCGGCCGCGCCGTTGCGGCGGGGCGGACATTCGGAACCGACAGGGTCGGTCACGGCTCCTCCGGGGCGATCCGAGGAGGATGGCCAATTCGCGCTCGTCGCGTCCAGACCGGGGAGCCGGGAACGGGCTCGCCGGTCTGGCTCGGTCGCCCGAGCAGGTCTTGCCCGGCGACTACTCCTCGCCGAGATACGCCTTGCGGACCATCTCGTTCGTGATCAGCTCGCTGGCCGGCCCGGTCAGGACGACGTCGCCGGTCTGGAGGACGTAGCCGCGATGGGCGATCGACAGCGCCTGGAGCGCGTTCTGCTCGACGAGCAGGATCGTCGTGCCCTGCTCGTTGATCTCCTTGATCGTCTGGAACACCTGCTGGACGAGGATCGGGGCGAGGCCCAGCGACGGCTCGTCGAGGAGGAGCAGCCGCGGCCGCGACATCATCGCCCGGCCGATCGCGAGCATCTGCTGCTCGCCGCCGGACAGCGTCCCGCCGAGCTGGTCGATCCGCTCGCGGAGCCGCGGGAACAGGGTGAAGACGCGCTCGATGTCCGGCCCGGTCTCGGCCAGGTTGCGGGTGAACGCCCCCATCAGGAGGTTCTCGTTGACGGTCATCCGGGAGAAGATCCGGCGGCCTTCGGGCGACTGCCCGATCCCGGCCCGGACGAGGGCATGGGCGGCCGTCCGCGAGATGTCCTGGCCCTCGAACAGCACCCGACCGGTCCGCGGATGGAGGAGGCCGCTGATCGTCTTGAGGGTCGTCGTCTTGCCGGCGCCGTTGGCCCCGATCAGGGTCACGATCTCGCCCTGCTCGACGGTCAGCGAGATCCCGCGCAGGGCATGGATGTTGCCGTAGTAGGTGTTGACGTCCTCGAGCTCGAGCATCGTCGTGGACGTCGGCGCGGGGGTGATGGCCGGCTGGGCGGTCATACCGGCGGAGCCCCCAGGTAGGCCTCGATCACCTTCGGGTCGCGGCGGACCTCGTCCGGCGTGCCCTCGGCGATCTTCTCGCCGTGGTCGAGGACGGTGACCCGGTCGCTGATCCCCATCACGACCCGCATGTCGTGCTCGATCAGAAGGATCGTCAGGCCCAGCTCGCGCGCGGAGCTTGCTGATCAGGTTGGTCAGCTGGATCGTCTCGCGCGGGTTCATCCCGGCGGTCGGCTCGTCGAGCAGGAGCAGCGTCGGGCTGGAGCCCAGGGCGCGGGCGATCTCGAGCCGGCGCTGGTCGCCGTACGGCAGGTTCTTGGCGACGAGCTTCGTCGCGGCCCTTGAGGCCGACGAGAGCCAACAGCTCCTGGGCGCGAACGCGCGATGACTGCTCCTCGCTCCGATCGCGCGGGGTCGAGAACAGGGCGTCGACCCACGACGTCCTGAGCCGGCAGTGCATCCCGACCAGGACGTTCTCGAGAGCGGTCATGTTCGCGAACAGGCGGATGTTCTGGAACGTCCGCCCCAGCCCGGCGACGACCATGTCGTTCGGTCGCGCACTCTTGAAGATCCCGAGCCGGCCGAGGAGACGGTTGTAGGCCGGCGGCCGCGACACACCGACGAGCAGGACGAGGACGAGCGTCGCGACCATCGCCGCGATGCCGATCGACGTTGACCGCGGTGTTGTTCGATCCGATCAGGGAGAGCACGACGGCGAGCAGGATGGGCGGCAGGACCCACAGCACGGGCTCGAGCCAGGCGCGGCGCGGCCGGGCGATCATCGGCGTCCCGCCGAACTCGATCCGGCCCGCGGTCGGGTCGTAGATCCCGGCGATGATGTTGAAGAAGGTCGTCTTGCCGGCCCCGTTCGGGCCGATCAGGCTGACGATCGATCGCTCCGGGATCGAGAACTCGACGTTGTTGACCGCGATCAAGCCGCCGAACCGTTTCGTGACCTTGGCGGCGTGGAGGATGTCGGTCACGACCGGTCTCCGGACTGCTCGGACGAGCTCGGATCGGGCTCGGGGGCGGGCGCGCCGGCCAGGGCCGCGTCGGGCGGGATCACCGGCACGTCGGTCGTCTCATCGAAGCCTTCGTCGAGCTCCTCGGCGATGTGGAGCTCCTGGGCGCGACGCTGGCTCGGGAACAGGCCCTCCGGGCGCAGCAGCATCATCAGGACCAGGGCGATGCCGTAGAGCAGGAACTGGTACTCGACGAACTTCACGTTCGCGAGGTCGATCCGGCCGATCAGCGGCAGGTCGAAGGCCGGGATCCCGAGCGTCTCGATCACGGTGTTGATGTTTTTCAGCACGACGACCTGGATCATGTAGACGACGAACGCGCCGATTGCGACGCCCCAGATGTTGCCCATGCCGCCGAGGATGACCATCGCCAGGACCGTGAACGACACCGTGAACGAGAACTGGTCGGGCGACACGATCGTCAGCTTCGAGGCGTTGAACGCGCCGGCCAGACCGGCTGTCGTCGCGCCGAGCGCGAAGGCCAGAAGCTTCGTCGTGACGGTGTTGATCCCGTTCGCGGCCGCGGCCAGCTCGTCCTCGCGAATCGCGTTCCAGGCGCGGCCGACCCGCGAATCCTGGAGGCGATACAGCAGAATCATCGCGATCGTGACGATTCCGATCATCACGACGAAGTAGTTGAACGGCGTGATGGCTCCGAACGGTCCCAGGAACGGCAGATGCTCCGGCCGGTAGATCGCGCCGATCCCGTTCGTGCCGAGAGTGTACGGCTCGAGGTTCAGGAACACGATCGGGACGATCTCGCCGAACCCGAGGGTCATGATCGCGAGGTAGTCGCCGCGCAGCCGGAGGGTCGGGGCGCCCAGCAGGATGCCGAACACGGCAGCGATGAACGCGCCGACGACGAGCATCGGGAAGAACGGCAGGTCGAGCTGGGTGAACGGCGAGTTGCTGTAGGCGTAGGTGTACGCGCCGATCGCGAAGAACGCGGCGTAGCCCAGGTCGAGCAGGCCGGCCATCCCGATGACGACGTTGAGGCCCATCGCCAGCAGGACGAAGACGCCGGCATTGGCGAACGAGTCGTACCAGGTGCCCGGCTGCTGGATGGCCGAGAACGGCGGGAACTGGGGCAGGACGTACATCAGGACCGTGATCACGGCCATCGCGATGATGATCGTGGTCGAGCGGTGGGCGTCGGTCCAGTCGCGCAGGCGCGCCCGGCCGGAGCGCTGCGGGGGAGAGGCGGCGGGTCGAGCGACGGCGGTCATGCGCGGTCTCCGCTGGCCTGGCCGAACAGGCCCGATGGCTTGAAGATCAGGACCAGGGTCAGGACCATGAAGACGAGGAACTGGGACCAGCGCGACTGGCCAACCGACGAGGCGAAGTTCTCGACGAAGCCGATGAAGAACCCGCCGAGGACGGCGCCGGTGATGTTGCCGATCCCGCCGAGGACGGCCGAGGTGAACGCCTTCAGGCCGGCATTGAGCCCGAGGTCCTGACGGACGTAGCCGAAGCGCAGGCCCCAGACCACGCCGGCCGCCGCGGCGAGGATGCCGCCGAGCAGGAACGTCAGCGCGATCGTCTGGTTCATGTCCACGCCCATGAGGGCCGCAGCCTCGCGATCCTGGGCGGTGGCGCGCATTGCCCGTCCGAGCCGCGTCCGGGTCACGAACGCCTGGAGCGCGAGCATCAGGCTCAGCGACAGGCTGAAGATGAAGATCGACAGGACCGAGATCGACGCGCCCGCGATGTTCAGCTGCCAGCTCAGCGGGAAGACCTGGGGCGAGGCGCGGTCACCACTGCCGGCGACGACCAGGGCAAGGTTCTGGAGGATGAACGACACGCCGATCGCCGTGATCAGGGGGGCGAGGCGGGGTGCGTTCCGGAGCGGCCGGTAGACGAGCCGCTCGATGCCGACATTGAGCAAGCCGACGATCGGCATCGTGAACGCCAGGGCACCGATCAGGAGGAGTGCCAGGAACAGGACGTTCTCGACCTGGCCGCTCTGGCCCATGATCCCGCCGAGGAAGACGATGGACGCAAACGCGCCGATCATGAAGATGTCGCCGTGGGCGAAGTTGATCAGCTCGATGATCCCGTAGACCATCGTGTAGCCGAGGGCGATCAGGGCATAGATCGCGCCGATCGAGAGCGCGTTGACCGTCTGCTGGATCGCTTGCTGCAGGAAGCGATTGGTGACCTCGTCGAAGCGGGTCAGCGCCTGGATGATGGCGTCGCCGAGGCCGACCGTCGCGGTCCCTTCCGGCGGGCTGAGCGCGGCGCCGAGGACGAGCACGCGCCAGAGCACGATCGCGTACAGCGCGATGGCGACCACGGCGACGACGGTATAGCGGGTGGCTCGCCCGAAGCGGCGTGGCTGATGAGCCGGACTGCCGTGCGCGGTCACGCGGTGGTCCCTCGAGTCAACGAGACAGGCGGATCAATCGGAGGCCGGTGAAGGAAGGCCGGGGATCACGCTGATCCCCGGCCTCCCCTCGGTCGCTACTACTTGTAGTCGACCTGGGTCTGGAACTTCCAGTCGCCCTTGCCGTTGCCACCGGCGCCGTCGACCGAGTAGATCGAGACGATGCGCTGGCTGGTGTCGCCTTCGGCGGTGAAGGTGATGTCGCCGATGATCGTCTTGTACGTCACATCCGTGGCCGTTCCGGCAACCCGGACCGACTCGCGGAGGGCCGTCATGTCGGCGTTGGTGCCGGCGCCGGCGCGGGTCAGGGCGTCGATGACGACCTGGGCGCAGGCGAAGCCGGTCCCGGCGTAGCCGGTCGGGCTGGCCTTGTACTCGGCCTTGTAGTCGACTTCGAACTGGGCGCGGCCCGGGAAGTCGCCGATGCCGGCGAGCGTCGCATACGAGTTCTTGGCGGCGGTCGAGGCGAGGTTCAGGAACGAGTCCTTGGTCTCACCGGATCCGTCGTTGATGCCGTCCGGGCCGACGTACGGGATGTCGCCGAGTCCGGCCTGGGCAGCGGCGAGGAGGATCCGGGCGCCGCCGGTGGCGGTCACGCCGCCGAAGTAGATCGACTCGGGATTGAGCGCCTTGGCGGCGGTCATGATCGAGACGTAGTCGGTGGTCGTCTTGGGGGCCGCGTCGTGCTTGACGACGGTGCCACCGCGCTTCTTGAACTCGGCCTCGAACGCATCCGCGACGCCCTTCCCGAAGGTCTCGGTGTCATCGATGATGTAGACCGACTTCTTCTTCAGGACGTCGATGATGTACTGCGCAGCGGCCGGACCCTGGACATCATCGGTCGTGACGACGCGGATGTAGTTGTTCGGCTTCTTGCGGAGCTGCTTCGCCGGATCGCCCTTGGTGAGGTCCGGGTTCGTGTTGGCCGGCGAGCACTGCAGCACGCCGCCCTCGTTCGAGATCGGGATCTGGGCCTTGGCGACGCTCGAGTTGAGCGGGCCGATGACCGCGACGACGTTCTTGTCGGCAGCGATCTTGCCCATGTTGTTGGCCCCGGTCTGCGGATCGTGCGCGCCGTTGAGCGCGTCGTCGTAGATCGCCGACTGGGGGATCTCGATGGCATAGCCGCCGGCCGTCCCGCCGGCCAGCTTCACGGCAAGCTTGATGCCGTTGATGATCGGGTCCGACGCTGCCTTCTCACTGCCCTGCTGGGGAAGCTCGATGGCGATCGTGACCTTGCCCTTGGACGAGTCGCCGGCCGGCTTCGGCACCGTCGGCGTCAGGCCCGTCCCGCCGCTGCTGGCGGGGGTCGACGCGGCTGGAGTCGACGTGCAGGCCGTGATGACCAGCAGCGATGCGCCGACGAGCGCGCCAAGTTTTCCGAATCTCATGAACTCTTTCCTCCTCGTTCGCCGTCAACCGGGTGGCCCCGGTCGACCTCGGTCGGCGCCTCCTCCGTGGCGATCCGGCCGCGCCTGCCAGTCGTCCGGCGTCCGATGCTCCGCACCCGGCGTCGGTCGATCGCGGTGGATCGGTTGACGTCGGGAGCGAGCGGCGGTACGTGACGGACGACGACGCAGAGCGCTGGCTCGGACGGCGCGCAGGTTGCCGCCGAAGCGATGCCGTATCATAGACATCGGCGGACCGAATGCAACAATCGGTCGGCGCGACCCGGGCGTGTGCTTGTCGAGCCTTCTGGCTCGCCCTCCCGCGTGGTCCCGTCGGCGACAGTGGCCCCGGTCGGCTCCCGACTCGGCGATGGACGCGAATCCCGTTGCTCCCGCCGACCGCACGAGGTGCCTGCGCCAGCGTGGAATACCTGATCCGACCGGCTCGCATCACGGACATCGAACGAATCGTCGCGCTCAGCGGCGGCTCGGTTCGGTCGCCCGGGGCTGCGGGATCGATGGATTCGGGAGACCTGCTCCGACAGCTGGTCTATCTCCCGCAGGCCAGCATCTTCATCGCCGAGGCCCGGCGCGAGGTCGTCGGAGGCGCGGTTCTCGCCCTCCGTCCATCCGTCCGGGCCGGTGGCTTCGTCGGTGCCGTGGACCTGATCGTGGTCGATCCCGACCATGACGCGGACCGCGTGACCGATGCGTTGCTGGAGGAGCTCCTCCGGTCGGCGCGCAACAAGGGCTGCAGCGTCGTCGAGGCGGCCCTCTCGGACGACCCGGCGGAGCGGACCCGCCTGGAACGCCACGGGTTCGTCGAATCCGGTCCGCGTGCTGAGTGCCGGGTGGCCACGGTCGGGGCCGCCGGGGTGCGCAGCAGGAACTGACCCGGGACCGTCAGGCAGCGCATCTCGCGCCGACGGTCCTCGAACACCAATCTGAGGAGTCAAGGTGGGCAAGAACGTCGCCGTCTTCGTGGACGTTGCGAACATCTTTTATGCGGCCAAGGCGGCCGGCACGGACATCGACTACGTCACGCTGCTCCAGGCGGCGACCGCCGGGCGCGATTTCGTCCGCGCATACGCCTATACGGGGCTCGACCCCGACAACGAGAATCAGCGGAACTTCCATGCCTTCCTGGCCCGCAACCACTACAAGGTGGTCAGCAAGGACATCCGCAAGTACGGCGACGGCAAGGTCAAGGCGAACCTCGACATCGAGCTCGTGGTCGACCTGATGAAGACCGCCCGCAACCTCGACATCGCGATCGTGATCTCCGGCGACGGCGACTTCGCCCCGGCGATCCGCGCGGTCCAGGAGATGGGCGTCCGGGTCGAGGTCATCAGCTTCCGCGGCAACACCTCGAGCGACCTGATCGAGGTCGCCGACCTGTTCACCGACATCACCCAGCTCGCCCGCGTCGACAAGACCTCGTCGCGCTCGGGCCGGCGGGTCGCCGGTGACCAGGAGGACCTGTCGATGACCGAGGTCCCCGACAAGCAGACCGAGGGCACCGGGCAGCGCGGCCGCGGTGGTCGGGGTCGCGGACGGGGCCGGCCGGGCGAGGCCGAGCCGGTCGCTGCCCGCGGCCGGACCGGTGGCCGGACGAGCGGATCGCGGACGGCCGCGCCCGCCGAGCCGATCGCTGCCGCCGCCCCGGCGGGCAACGGCGCGATGACGGTCCTCCCCGGCGAGAAGCTGTCGCGTGTCTCCCCCGCGGCAGCCGCAGCGGCCGCAGCAGCGGCGGCAACGCCGGGCGCGGACATCGACGCTGCGGAGCTGACCCCGTTCGACATCGACCCGGAGTCGATGCCCGGTGGCACCGACGAGGGTCCGACCGGCGCGGACGGCGACGCGGAGAGCGATGGCGAAGGTGAGGCCGGCCGGCGCCGCCGGCGCCGGCGTGGCGGACGGGGCCGTGGACGCGGTCGCGGTCGCGACGGCGAGGCCCTGCCCGCCGGCGACGCTCCGGGCCCCGCCGAGCCAGCCGCCTTCGTCGACGACGAGGATGCCGGCGAGGAAGAGGACATCGCGCCCGCTCCGCGCGGGCCGCGGACGACCCCGTTCGGGTCGGTCTGGGACTCCCAGATCGGCACACCGACGTCGGCTCCGGCCTCGCTCGGACCCGTCAGCGACGACGAGGACTTCGACGAGCCCGAGATTCCGGAGTACCTGATCGCCGAGCAGCGACGCGGTCGCCAGGGCCAGGCCCAGGGCGGTCCCGGCTCTCGCGGCGGCCAGGGCCGTGGCGGGCCACGTGGTGGGCGCAGCGCCTACAACGCCGCCATCGACCGCGAGCGCTACGGCCGCGGCGGCGGCGGCGGCATCAACCGCTATCCGGACGTCAGCGGACGTTCCGGTCAGGGTGGCCGGCCCGCCGGCCAGCCGGGCGGCGCCTACGCCCGGCAGGACGCCAGCTACTCGCGGCCGCAGGGCGAACGCCCGGAGCGGCCGGCGCCGCGCTCGAGCGGCGACCCGTGGAGCGACGTCCCGCCGGAGCTCGAGGAGCAGCTGCGCGCCCAGCTGGCCCAGTCGCCGAAGGCACGCCGCCCGGAGCGGGCCCCGGCTGCATCGCGCATCGAAGCGGCCGACGCGGCCGGTGAGATCGAGACGATGACGGTCGAGGCGCTCGAGCCGATCGAGACGACGGCGCCGAAGCGTCGAGCGCCGGCCCGCCGCAAGGCCGGCGACGCCGCGACGGCGGCACCCGACGTGACGGGCGCGGCTGCCGGGGCGTCCGGCGACGCTGCCGCGGCGCCGAAGCGTCGGACGACGCGCAAGAAGGCGGACGACCCCGAAACGACGACCGCGTCGGTCGCGGATCCGACCTCGGCCGGAGAGGGCGAGGTTGCCGCCGCGGCTGCCCCGAAGCGCCGCGCGGCGACCCGCAAGAAGGCCGATCCGGCCGCCGCGAGCGAGGCCACGGCGACGGCCGCCGCGAGCGAGGCCACGGCGACGGACGCCGACGGCGATGCTGCATCGACGGACGCCGCACCCAAGCGTCGGGCGACTCGCAAGAAGGCCGACCCGGCCTGACCGAGGCGTCCTCGGCCCGACGGCCGGGATCGTCGACGTTGTGACCCGCGTGTCCGCCCCGGAGCCGATCGTGCCCGCCGAGCCGGTGGCGCAAGCCGCGGGCTCGATGCGCACGCGCGGCCACGACCGGGCCGTGACGATGGTCCGGGCGATGATCGCCGGCAGCGTGCCGCACGCGATCCTGATCAGCGGGCCGGCCGGTATCGGCAAGACGACGCTCGCCCTCGACCTGGCGGCGGGGCTGCTGTGCGATGACCCGGATCCGGCCGCCCGGCCGTGCCGCGCCTGTCGCGGTTGCCGTCTCGTCGAGCGCGGCCGGCATCCGGACGTCCACCGTCTCGCGCCGGCCGGGCCCGGCGACCAGATCCGGATCGGGTCGCGCGACCGGCCCGAGGACGGCACCGTCCGTCGGCTGTCGTCCGACCTGGTCCTGCTGCCCGTCGAGGGTGGTGCCCGGGTCGCGATCGTCGAGCGTGCCGACCGCCTGACCGACGACGCCCAGACGGCCCTCCTCAAGACGCTCGAGGAGCCGCCGGCCGGGGTCACGATCGTCCTGTGCGCCGACGACGAGGATCGTCTCCTGCCGACCGTCCGGTCCCGGGCGGCCCGGATCCGGCTCGGGCCGGTCGCGATACGCGACATCGAGGCGATTCTCGCCGACGGTGGCGTTGCCGAGCCGCCCCTCGCCGCGCGACTCGCCCGGATCGCCGGCGGCCGGCCCGGCATGGCGCGGACCCTCGCCCGCGCTCCTGAGGCCGTCGCCGCCCGGGATGAGATCGCCCGGACCCTGCTCGACCTGTTGCGCACCACTCCGGCGCCGCGTCTCGCCGCCGCCCGCGACCTCACGGCCCGGGCAACCGAGCTCGCCCGGGCGGTGGACCGGGCCGCCGCCCAGAGCTGGGGCACGGACCTGCTCGAGAGCGCGGCGGGGCCGGCCAAGCGCGGCCGCGGTGGACGAGGAACGGGCGCCGTCTCGGGTGCCTCGGCCGACGCCGCTGCGATCACCGGGGCGTCGACGGCGGCGGCGGCGCGCGCCGGCCGCGTCGGCCGATGGCGCAACGGACCCCGACGCGAGCGCCGACGACAGCGACGCCGACCCGGGTGCGGCTCGCACGGCGGTTCCAGCCGCCGAGCGGCGCCGGGCGGCCGGGATCGTGATCGGACTGTGGCGCGAGCTGACGCGGGATCTCCTCGTCGTGGTGCTCGGCGAAGAGCGCCAGGTCCGCGATCCGGCGTTGCTCGACGACCTGCGAACGGCAGCCGAACCTGTGCGAACCGCCGCTGGTCGTGAGGCACCGTCGGGTGGCGCGGCCCTCGGCGGGTTCCTCCGCCGGCTCGACGCGGCCGGCGAGCTGCTCGAGGCGAACGTCCGACCCGAGCTCGTCCTCGATACGCTCCTGCTCAACTGGCCGACGGTGGCCGAGCGGTGACCGGCCAGCCCGCGGGGCGGGGTGGCGACGCGGATGTCGCGACCCGCCTCGAAGCGACGATCCGGGGCCGCGTCCAGGGCGTCGGGTTCCGCTACTTCGTCGTCCGGCGGGCGATGGAGCTCGGACTCGTCGGCTGGGTCGCCAATACCCCGGACGGCAGCGTCCGGTGCGTCGCCGAAGGGTCGACGGCGACCCTCGAAACGCTCGAGACGGCGCTGCGGGCGGGCCCGATCGGCGCCGTTGTCGACGCGGTCGACGTCGTCCGGATGCCGGCGACCGGCCGGTTCGACCGGTTCGCGATCCGGTCCGGGGCCCACCCCGGCGACTGATCCGGACATCGTGCGACCGACGCCGGACGCCGGACGCCGCCGACAGCGGGCTTTGAGACCTCGTGGTGCCAGCGGGAACCGAAAAGGGGTAGATCGGGACTTTCGGCGTCATCCGTCAGGACGTGTTTCCCGTACTTCCCAGATGGTCCTTGGCCCATCGTTCACCGTGATGGAGTCCCGATCGTCCCCCGACACCCTGGGTCCCGAAGAGATTGAAGTCACGCTCGCCGAGGATCTTCCCGAGATCTATCGGGCGATTCTCGATCGCGTGGCCGAGCTCGAGCACCTTGGCGCCCGCCGCGAGGCGGGCCGGATTCGCGTGTCGGCGACCCGGGCCTACTCCGACGCCTGGAACGAGGCGGCTCGCCGGCACCTGAGCCGGCTCCTCGTCCAGGCCCAGCGCGGTCTCGTCGTCAACGAGCGACCGCGCGGCTGGACGCTCCGGCGGAGGTCGGCGCCCGCCCGCTGACCCGGGACTCGCGGGCCGGCCCCGCGCTAGTCTTGCGGCGTGGATTCGATCGACACGATCGGCGACGCGATCGCCGCGGCTCGGCCTGCCTACGACGCCCTGACCGCGCTCGCGGAGGACGTCGAGGACGAGTGGTCGTACGTCAACGACCTGTCCACGGCCTGGAGCGAACGGCTCGACGAGGTTGTGCATGCGCGCGGGCACGAGCCGGCGGCGGACGGCACCGCCGCCGCCGTCCCGGTCCTGATCGCCGAGGTCGCCGCGCTCGACGATCCCCACCGGGCCATCGACTGGCTGTCGACGTTTCCGCAGGTCCTGCTGATCGCGGTCGGCGAGCGACCGTGAGGTTCCAGGACGCAGCGCCGGACGCCCGGGCCGTCGTCTACGCGGGGATCCAGGCCGACCCGCTCGTGACCCGGGCCGCGGGTCTGCTCGCGGAGGCGACCCACGATCAGCGAATCCTCGCCCGGGCGGTGATGAACGGGATGTCGACGACGCCGGAGTCCTGGCTCGCGCTGTTCCCGAGCCTGTTCGGGCCGGCCGCCCCCGCCGAAGGTCCCGAGCGCGCTCGGAGCGAAGCGATCCTCGCCGCATCGCTCGAGGTCGCCGAGCGCGGGGAGCAGGTCCGCTCCCAGTTCCGCGGCGCGATCGTCGAGCAGCTCACCGAGGCTCTCGTCCGCCGCCGGCCGGGACTCGTCGCCGGGGCCGCCGTCCGCCGCGAGCGGCGGATCCTGTTCGATGGGATCCGGGCCGAGATCCACCCCTACGACGTCACCGTCGAGACCCCCGGCGCCGCCGAGGCGATCGACTGCAAGTGGGGCGCGCGGGGGATCAACGCCGACGTCCTGCACCAGCTCGACGACGCGCGGACCCATGCCGCCGACGAGGAGGAGGCCCTCACGGCCACGATCGTCGTCTTCGACGCCGAGCGATCGTGCCGCGTCCGGCTCGATCGCGAGACGGCACCGCACGATGCGACCCGGCTGATCAGCCTCGAGAGCCTCGATCGGCTGACCACGCCGTGAAGGCCAGCGACGCGACCGGCATCCTCGACGACGGCCGCTCGGCCTGGCAGACGTCGTACCGCGTCCGGTTCGACGAGGCGGGCCCGGACGGCCGGCTCCGGACGTCCGGCTTCATGCGCTACGCCCAGGACCTCGCCTGGCAGCACTCGGCCGATCTCGGCTTCGGCCGGGCGTGGTACGCCGAGCGCGGGCTCACCTGGCTCGTCCGGGCCGCCGAGCTGGTGATCCACCAGGCGCCCGAGATGGGCTCGACTCTCACCGCCCGGACGGCGATCATCGGCATCCGGCGCGTCTTCGCCCGGCGCCGCGGCGAGTTCCTGCTGGCCGATGGCTCGTCGGCCGGCTGGGTCCACACGGACTGGGTGCTGATCGATGCGCGTGGCGCGCTGACGCGCATCCCGTCGATCTTCCCCGAGGTGTTCGGCGGGACTGACGACATGGGTCCGGTCGGCCGGATCCCGTTGCCGCCGACACCGCCCGACGCGATCCATCGCCGGTTCGCCGTCCGGCCGCACGAGCTCGACCCGATGGATCATGCCAACAACGCGATCTATCTCGACTGGCTCGAGGAGGCGATCCTGGCGTCGGCCGAGCCGGCGGATGCACGGGCCGCGACGACCGACCTGCCGCGGCGCTACCGGATGGAGTTCGCCCTCGCCGCCGACGCGGGGGCGGAGCTCGACGGCGCGGCCTGGCGGGAGCACGACGGCACCGGCTGGAGCTACCGCCTGGCCGGCGCCGACGGCGGCGCGGATCGCTACCGGGCGCGCGTGGCCAGCGGCCCGGCAGCGGCCGCTCTCGACGACCCCGCAAACACGGAGGAGGCTTCATGACCCGAACGGTGCTGACCGGCGGCCGCGTGTTCGATGGGACCGGCAGTCCTCCCGACCACGCCGACGTGGCGATCGAGAATGGCCGGATCGTCGGGCTCGGGACGGGCCTCGACGGCGACGCCGAGGTCGACGTCCGGGAGCGGACGATCCTGCCCGGACTCTTCGACTGCCACACCCACGTCTGCATCTCGAACGTCGACCTGTGGGGCCACGTCCAGCAGCCGTTCTCGCGTCAGTTCTACGAGGCCGCGAAGAATCTCCAGAAGACGCTCGCGATCGGGATCACCTCGGCGCGTGACGCCGGCGGAGCCGACCTCGGGATCAAGGAAGCCGTCGCGGACGGGACGATCGCCGGGCCCCGCCTCCAGATCTCGATCGCGATGCTGAGCCAGACGGGCGGGCACGGCGACGACTGGTATCCGTCCGGTGCCGAGGTGCCGTTCATGGGCGTCCACCCAGGCCGGCCATCGGGGATCGTCGACGGCGTCGACGAGGTCCGGCGCAAGGTCCGTGAGCTCCACCGCGACGGAGCGGACGTGATCAAGGTCGCGACGTCGGGCGGCGTCCTGTCCGGCGCGCGACGACCCGCGTCACGCCCACTTCCGGCCGGCCGAGCTCGACGCTCTCGTCGAGGAGGCGACCGCGGCCGGGATGTTCGTCATGGCCCACGCCCAGGGCGCCGATGGAATCAAGAACGCCGTCCGCGCCGGGATCCGCTCGATCGACCACGGCATCTATCTCGACGACGAGGCGATCGAGCTGATGCTCCGGCGCGGCACGTGGTTCGTTCCGACGCTCGTCGCGCCGCAGGGCGTCCTGGACGCGGTCGAATCCGGGATCAGCCTCCCACCGGCCGTCGTGGACAAGGCCCGGATGGTCATCGACATCCATCGGGCGGCCTTCCGGAAGGCCGTCGCTGCCGGCGTCCGGATCGCGATGGGCACCGACAGCGGCGTCACGCCCCATGGCCGCAACCTGCGCGAGCTCCAGCTCATGGCCGACGGTGGCATGGCTCCGGCGGCGGTCCTCGAGGCGACGACCCGCTCCGCCGCGGAGCTCATGGGCGTCGACGACGACCTCGGCACGATCGCGGAGGGCAAGCTGGCCGACCTGGTGGTCGTCGCTGGAGATCCGTACGACTTCTCGGACCTCGGCGACCGGGTCGAGCAGGTCTGGCAGGGCGGCGTCCGAGTCGTCTGAGCGAAGCTCTCCCGGCGGTCGAGACAGACGACCTGTCACGGCGATCGCCGATCGTCGGCTCATGACCCGCCGCCCAGACCCGGATCGGATCGAGGCCGCCCGCCGGGCGGCCGCCGTCGCCCGGCTGATCGGCGCCGGGGAGCTGCCGGCCCGGGCCGCGGCCTGGGTCGCCCGCTGGGAGGCGACCGTCGACGGGGTCGCGGACCGGGCCGCTTGGGAGTCGTTCGACGACTGGCTTGCCCGGGAGCGCCCGAATCAGTCGGCGGTCGCGCCGGGCCGCCATGACGAGTAGGCCGGGGGCCAGTCGTCTGCGCTGGCCCGTTGGCCCAGGAGGGCGTGATCGATCGACAGGTCGAACAGGGCGTAGCCGTCATCGACTTCGAACGGCCAGGCGGCGATCGCCGCCGCGCGCAACGGCCCGTCCGGGACTGCCGTCGCCCGACCGCGGACGAGAAACTCGTTCGGGACGTCCGGGTCGAGGTGGGCGTGGAGCGCATATCGCCCGTCCTCGTCGAGGTCGCGCGCCTTGGCCGAACCGACGATGACGAAGGTGAGCAGCCGCTCGTCGACGAACCCGACCTTCACCGTGTGGATCCGCGGCGGCACATCGTCGCGGACGGTGGCGAGGAGTCCCTCGCCGGCACCGGTTCGCTCGAGCAGCGCCCGGCCGGACGCCGCCATCTCAGGCGCGGCGGTGGCGAAGTCGGCCCAGGTCGTCATCAGCGCTCCTTCGATCGTCGTCGGTCCGTGGCGGGTCAGCGGTACGCCTGCGGAAACCGATCGTCGGCGAACCCGTCTCGGCTGTCCACACCGAGCGTCGCCGACAGGCCGACGAGCACGAGGACCAGGAAGAGAAGCAGGGGAGTGGCGAACAGGACATCCATCGGGCGTGACCTCGGCAGTCGGGATTGATGGAACGATCATGCGACCGGACCGGTCTCCTGATAAGGTCCGGTCTGATGTCGAGAACGAGGACCAGTTCCGTTCTCGAGCTCCACGTCGAGCTCGATCGCGCCGCCTCCGAGCCACTCCATCGCCAGCTCGAGCGCGGCCTCCGCGGAGCGGTCCGCGACGGCCGCCTGGCGCCGGCCAGCCCGCTCCCCTCGACCCGTGCCCTGGCGAGCCAGCTCGGGGTCTCGCGCGGGACCGTCGTCGAGGCCTACGAACAGCTTGTCGCCGAGGGATACCTCGCCAGCCGTCCCGGCGGCGCAACCCGGGTCGCGCGATCCGCCGCGGGCGCGGCTCCGCCGCGGGCGCTCGGCCGCCGCCGCCGACCTTCCGCCACGACTTCCGGCCCGGCCGCCCCGACGTCACCGCGTTTCCCCGCTGCCGTCTGGCTGCGGTCGCTCCGCCGGGCGCTGGCCGCCGCGCCGAGCGACCGGCTCAACTATCTTGCCGGCCGCGGCGTACCGGAGCTCGACACGGCCCTCGCGACCTACCTCAACCGCGTCCGTGGCACGGCCGCCGATCCGGCGGACGTCATCGTCTGCACGGGCTTCGCGCAGGGCCTGAACCTGACGGTCCGGGCACTCCGCGAGCGTGGAGCCCGGGTCGTAGCGGTCGAGGACCCCTCGGATCCGGAGTACCGGGCTGCGATCCGCGATGCCGGCCTGGACTGGATCGGCATCCCGGTGGACGGCGCGGGTCTGCGTCGTCGAGGCCCTGGCCGCCAGCCGCGCCGATGCCGTCGTGGTCACCGCCGCCCACCAGTACCCGACCGGCGCCGTCCTTCCGCCGGACCGTCGGGCCGCGCTCGTCGCGTGGGCCGATCCGACGCGGCGGAACGATCATCGAGGACGACTATGACGCCGAGTTCCGCTACGACCGCGAGCCGATCGGGGCGATCCAGGGTCTCGCCCCGGACCGGGTCGTCTACGCCGGGTCGGCGAGCAAGATCCTGGCGCCGGGACTGCGGCTGGGCTGGCTCGTGGCGCCGCCGGCGCTCGTCGAGGCGATCGTCGCGGCGAAGCAGGCCAGCGACATGGGATCGGCGGCGCTCGACCAGCTTGCCTTCGCCGACGTCCTCGCCCGGGGCGAGCTCGACCGTCACCTCCGACGCATGCGGCCGATCTACCGGGGACGCCGTGACGCCCTGCTCGAGGCGCTCGGCCGGCATCTGCCCGACCTCGAGCCGGTCGGCGCATCGGCCGGCCTGCACCTCCTGGCCTGGCTGCCGCCCGGTTCGGACGACGGCGCGATCGTGGCGGCCGCCGGGCGGTCGGGGATCGGCGCTCGGTGGGATGACGGCCCGCCGGATCGCACCCGGCCCGGCGGGGCTGATCTTCGGCTACGGCGGGATCGTGGCGGGTGCGATCGACGCGGCGATCCGGCGGCTGGCCGAGGTCATGGCAGTGGGCGGGACGGCGGCGCCGGGCCCGCCGCGGCGTGGGAGACTGCCGCGGTGAACGAGCCGCCGATCGACCTCGCCGTCTACGGCACGCTCCGCCGCGGCGAGCAGAACGAGGTGTTCCTCGCCGACGCGACGTACCTCGGCGTCGGCGCCGTTCTGGGCCGGCTTCACGAGATGCCGCGCTCCGGCCTCCGCGCCTACGCCTACCCGGCCCTCGACCTGGACGGCCCCGATCGGATCGTGGTCGAGCTGTACCGGCTCCCGGACGCGGCGGCCCTGGCCACGATCGACGGGCTCGAGGCATACGACCCGACCGACGAAGCCGCCTCGCAGTACGTCCGTCGCTCGGTGCCGGTGGTCGATGGGCCGGTGGCCACGGCCTGGACGTACGTCTACAACGGTCCGCGCCACGAGGTTGGCGAGGCCATCGGCAGCGGGGACTGGGTCGAGCATCGGGAGCGCGCGACGGGCTGACGAGGGCACACGGGCCCGCGCACCGAACCACCTCGGCGCCCCGCAGCGCATCGACGCTGGCGGGGCGCCTCCGCGTCCGGTTAGCTCGTGGCGAACCCAGGGCGGCAAACCGATAGACGGTTGTAACGGGAATCCGGCCGATCACGGGCGAACATGGGAGCCCCAAGCTTCGGGAGAGCGGAGGAGGAGCCGACGTGGCAAGAACAGGCGAACGCGCCCATGTCCGACGCATCAAGGCCGCCATCGCGGCCTTGATCCTGGGAGCGACGCTCCCATTCGGAACCCCAGCCGCCGTCCTCGGGGGTGACGACGCCGAGTACGTCGTCGTCGCCGAGCGCGGAGCCGCCGGCGCCGACGTCGCTCGCGCAATCACCGCGGCCGGCGGGACGATCACCAGTCGCAACGACGCGATCGGGACCTTCACGGTCACCGCCTCGTCCGACGCCTTCGTCGGCACCGTGTCGGCATCGGACGCAGTGTTCGGCGCGACGAGCCAGCGGGCGATCGGCCGGATCCCGGACGCGCAGCCCGTCAAGGCCGCAGATCCCGAGGTCGAGGCCGTCCACGCCGGCGCTGCCGGCGGACCGCGCCATGGCGGCTCGACGGCCGGCATGGACCCGCTCGACCCGCTCCTGTGGGGCCTGGCCATGGTCAAGTCCGACCAGGCGCGAACCGTGAACGCGGGCGACAGCCGGGTCCTCGTCGGCATCCTCGACTCCGGGATCGATGCGTCCCATCCCGATCTCGCTGGTCAGCTCGAGACCTCCCTGTCGCGCAACTTCACGACCGACATCCCGGCGATCGACGGCGCGTGCGAAGACCCGTCCTGCGTCGATCCGGCGACCGAGGATGACAGCGGCCACGGCACCCACGTCGCGGGGACCGTCGCGGCGGCCGCCAATGGCCTCGGGGTGTCCGGCGTGGCGCCGGGCGTCCGGCTCGTCAACATCCGCGGCGGCCAGGACAGCGGCTTCGTGTTCCTTGCCCCGGTCACGAACGCGCTGACCTACGGCGCCGACATCGGCGTCGACGTGATCAATATGTCGTTCTACGTCGATCCGTGGCTCTACAACTGCACCAACGATCCAGCCGATTCGCCGACCGCCCAGCTCGAGCAGCGGACGGTCATCGAGGCGATGAACCGGGCCCTCGACTACGCCCACGCGAAGGACGTGACCCTCGTCGGCTCGCTCGGCAACAACCACGAGGACCTGGGGCACCCGCGGCCCGACGCGAGCAGCCCGGACTACCCGCCCGGCACGGCCTATCTGCGCACCATCGACAACGCGACCTGCGTCGATCTGCCGGTCGAAGGACCCCATGTCATCGGCGTCTCGGCCCTCGGTCCGACGGCCGCGAAGGCCGACTACTCGAACTACGGCCTCGAGCAGATCTCGCTGTCCGCACCCGGCGGCTACTTCCGGGACGCCTTCGGCACGCCGACTCACCGAACGAACGGCAACCAGATCCTCTCGACCTATCCGCTCCACGTCCTCCAGGCCCAGGGCCGGGTCGACGCGGCGGGCAACATCACGCCGGCGGGCGCGGCCGCCGGGGTCATGAAGGATTGCGACGGCGGCACCTGCGGCTACTACGCCTATCTCCAGGGGACGTCGATGGCGTCGCCTCATGTCACCGGCGTCGCGGCCCTCGCCGTCAGCCGGTTCGGGATCAAGGACCCGCGCCACAAGGGCGAGCTCCGGCTCGACCCGCGGAAGACCGAGGTCGTCCTGGTCGACGGCGCCGCCGAGCATGCCTGCCCCGTGCCGGCGCTCTTCGATTACACGATCGTCGGACGCCCGGCCGAGTTCAACGCCCTGTGCGAGGGCAGCCTCGAGTTCAACGGCTTCTACGGCCACGGAATCGTCGATGCCTGGGCCACGGTGACCGGCAAGTTCAACTTCCACCGCTAGCTGCCGCCGATCTCGGTCGGCGTCAGGACGCCGGCGGCCCGGGCGGGCCGCCGGCGTTCCACGTCCGGTAGCCTTGCCGGCCGTGACGACCCTTCCGCCCGCCCCGATCCGGACCGACCGCCTGGACCTCATCCCGTTGCGCGTGGCCGACGCCGACGCCATGGTCGGGGTGCTCGCCGACCCGGACCTGTACACGTTCATCGGCGGCGCGCCACCGACCCGTGGCGAGCTCGTCGAGCGCTACCGCGCCCAGGTCGCCGGCGCCTCAGCAGATGTGCGCGAGACGTGGCACAACTGGATCATCCGCGACCGGACGACGGGGGCCGCGATCGGGTTCGTCCAGGCGACGATCGTCGAACCGGACGGTGTCGCCGCCGGTGCGGGCACCCGCCCCGACAGGGCGGGCGCGGCGGGCCCCGAGACCGCGCCATCCGCCGAGATCGCGTGGGTCGTCGGGACGGCGTGGCAGGGTCGGGGCTACGCGTCGGAGGCGGCGCGCGGGCTCGTGGCCTGGCTCGACGACGGCGGCGTTCGCACGATCGTCGCCCACGTCCACCCGGACCACCACGCCTCGGCCGCCGTCGCGCGGCGAGCCGGCCTCGAGCCGACCGAGGTCTTCGTCGAGGGCGAGCGTGCCTGGCGACGCGTCAGGAGTGCTCCCGAATCAGGGCCTTCGGAGCCTGGCCGCGCCACGCCGCCGTGAGGACCTCGCGGAGCAGCTCGGCGTCGATCGCCGGCAGGCGGACGAGGACCGCCGGGTAGCCGTCGTCGTGCGGCTCGCTGAAGAAGACCGCGTCGTCGAGCGAGAGCAGGGGTCCTTCTCCGCCTCGTTCGCGACCCGGACGGCGATCACGTCGGGGTTCGGCAGGCGATCGCGACCGAAGCCGCCTCCGCCCGGGCGCGGTCGCGGCCGGTGATGCCGACCCGAGCGCCCATCGACGCCAGCCCGATGGCCGCGGCTCGGCCGATCCCGCCGGTGCCACCGGTGATCAGGACGGTCTTGCCGGCCATCGCCCCGGTCATCGTGCGGCGCTGGTTGCGAGCGACCGCTGCGGCGCCGTCGCCGAGGAGCCGTCCGGCCCCGCGACGAGGTAGGCGACCATCGCGAGGAACCCGAAGTTGAAGATCCCGGTGAGCAGCAGGACGGCGAACCAGGTCCGGCTCTCGAGCTGCCAGGTATTGAGGAGCGCGCCGATCCACGCGACCAGGCCGGAGATCAGGCGCACCGACGATGGCCACGCCACCGATGGCTCCGAGCCCGAGGGTCGTCCATGCGATCGTCCCGCCCTGGATGCCGACGATGTCGGACCCGGCCATGACGAACACGTTGTTTGCGATTGCCAGCCACATGCCGGCGATGGCGAGGACGGCGCCTGCTGCGAAGGCGATGAGGCTGCCGATGAAGAGTCTGGTGACGGTTGCCTTGGACATGATGCGTTCCTTTCGGTCGTGAGGGTGGGCGGATGGAAGGTCTGGTCGGGCCGGTTGGCGGGGTCAGATGGTGAGGACCACCGTGCCCCTCGCGTGGCCACCGGCGACATGCGCGATCGCAGCGGGGGTCTCCGTCAGCCGGTAGGTCCGGTCGATGACCGGCATGACCTGCCCGTCCTCGATGAGGCCCTTCAGGGCGACCAGGTCGTCGTGGTTCGTCGATTTGACCGACGGGGCGGCCTGCTGGCGCACGACCATCGAGGCGAACATGGCCCGGATGGTGCGGCCGAGCTTGCCGTCTTCGTGGCCGCCGCCGTTGGAGATCAGCCTGCCGGTCGGGGTCAGGGCTCGTCGGGTGCGGGCCATCGAGTGGTTGCCGACGTTGTCGAGGATCAAGTCGTAGTGCTGGCCGCCGTCGGTGAAGTCCTCGCGGGTGTAGTCGATGACGTGATCGGCGCCGATCGAGCGGACCATGCTCCACGTTCCTCGTGCTGGTCACGCCCGTGACCTCGGCCCCGAGGGCCTTGGCGATCTGGACCGCGAACGAGCCGACGCCGCCCGATGCGCCGTTGATGAGGACCCTCTGGCCGGGCTGGACCTTGCCGTCGTCGCGGAGCAGCTGCAGCGCGGTCGTCGCCGACACCCCGACCGCGGACGCCTGCTCGAAGGTGAGGCTGGCCGGCTTCTTGATGAACTGGCTCTCCGGTCCATGGATGTACTCGGCGAACGCGCCGCTGCCCCACCCGAAGACCTCGTCGCCCGGTCGAAGGCGCGTGACCGCGCTGCCGACCTGCTCGACGGTTCCGGCGACATCCGTGCCCGGGACCCGGTTCTTCGGCTTGCGGAGCCCGGTCGCGAAGCGCATGACGAACGGCGAGCCGGTCATCAGGATCCAGTCCCCGACGTGGATCGAGGCGGCGTGGACGCGGACGAGGACCTCGTCGGCGGCGATCTCGGGCTTGGCGACGTCGTCGAGCCGGAGCGCTTCGTGGGAGCCGTAGCTGTCCTGGACGATTGCCTGCATGGGAATTGGCCTCGGTTCTTGCTCTTGGCACCTTGCTGCGTACGGTGTACGCTGCGGGTGTACGGCGTACGCTAATGCGTACGATGTACACTGTCAACCCCGAATGTGAAATCGGGAAAAGCGCCACCTCCAGGAGCCGCCGCCATGGCCATCCGCACCCTCCCCAACCCGGACGTGCGCACCCGTCTGAGCCGCGAGCGCGTCCTGGCAGCCGCGATCGTGCATGCCGACGCGGGCGGTCTCGAGGCCCTGACGATGCGCAAGCTCGCCGACGAGCTCGGGGTCGCGCCGATGGCGCTCTACCGCCACGTGGCGAACAAGGACGACCTGATCGACGGGATGATCGACATCGTCTTCACCGAGATCGACCTGCCGGCGAACGGCCCGGACTGGCGAACGGCGATGCGCGATCGCGCGATCTCGTTCTACCGCGCGCTGTCGCGCCACCGCTGGTCGATCGGCCTGATGGAGTCGCGGGTCAACCCGGGGCCGGCAACCCTGCGCCACCACGACGCCGTCATCGGCAGCCTTCGATCCGCCGGGTTCGACATGGAGCGCGTCGCGACCGCCTACTCGGTCCTCGACAGCTACATCTACGGCTACGCGCTCACGAAGATGAATCTTCCGTTCGACGACACGTCGGACATCGCCGACGTCGCCCAGGAGATGCTCGAACCGTTCCCTGCCGGTGAGTACCCGAACCTGCTTGCGTTCATCACCGACTACGCGATGAAGCCCGGCTACGACTACGCGAACGAGTTCGAGAAGGGCCTCGACATCGTCCTCGACGGCCTCGGGCGATCTCGACCTCGCGGCTGACGCGCGGACTGGAGGGTCAGTGACCGGCGCTCTGGTAGTGCCGCAACTCGCGGCTGAAGACACGGGTCGCCGCCACGATCCAGACGACGCCAACGACCGGTGCGGCGTAGGCGAGCAGCTGACTGACCTGCAGCTCCGCAGTTCGATCGAGCAGGACGGTCGCCGGCACGTACGCCACGAACGCCAGCGGCACGACGACCGTGAACAGCACGCGCAGCACCCCGCCGAAGATGGCCAAGGGATAGTTGGCGTAAGTGCTGAAGACGCTGTCAGCCAGGTACAGCAGCGATTGGGATGCCAGGAACCGGAACGACATCGCGCCGATCAGGATCCGGACCGCCGACTCCGCCAGCGCCCCGCCCGCGATGGCGAGCCCGAGGTAGGTGATCGCGAGCGGCGTCCAGGCGAGGCCGACGAGCTGGTTCGCGGCCACGAAGATGGCCAGCCCGCCGAGGAGATCTCCGAGGATGCTGATCTGGGCGCCCTGGGTCATGAACTGCAGAAGTGGCGACAGCGGTCGGGTCAAGTAGCGATCGAACTCCCCGGATCGGACCTGGGTCTGGAGGCCGAAGATGGGGCCGGTCAGCACGCCCGCGACCGCGTGCACGATCAGCCGCAGGCCGTACAGGAACGCCACCTGGCCGAGGGTCCAGCCGGCCAACGATTCGAACCTCGACAGCACCACCCACGCGAAGGCGAAGCCCGTGGCCTGGAAGGCCAGCGCCATGACGATCACGATGAACGTGTCCGTCCGGTACTGGAGCGCACCGCGCAGGCCGGCGGTCCATAGGGCAACGGCGATCCCAAGTCGGGTCACCTCAGCCTCGGTAGATCGTGACGACCCGCTTCGCGTGCTGCCACACGAACCAGGCGAGGACCGCCAGGGCGCCAACCCAGAACACCTGCAGACCGAGCGCCCGCGCGATGGCTGGGGGTTCCGCGGTGGCCCCCAGGTAGATCGAGATCGGAATGAACACCTGGGTCTGGAACGGAAGCAGCTCGGCGACGGTTCTGAGCAGCGGCGGGAAGAAGAACAGCGGGACCAGCGCTCCGCCGAAGAACTGGGTGGCGAACTCGTAGATCACGCCGATCCCGAGGGACTGGACGGTCCAGAAGGCGACCAGGCCCATCAGCAGTCCGATCAACGTCGCGATCAGGTAGGCCAGGAGCAGGCTCGCGAGATAGGCGACGGCCGCGACCGGCGACGCCGGCGGCGCCAGGTTGCCCACGAAGAAGGCCAGCGGAAGGCTGAGGACGACGAACGGCAACAGCCCGACCGTGGCGCCCACCTGCTGCGCGAAGAGCTGACCGAGAAACGGCACCGGCCTGGCGAGATCCAGTCCGATCTGACCCTCATGGATCTGGTCCTGCACGTACCAGACGAGCATCGGCCGCATGAACACCAGCTGGAGGTTCCCGAGCGTCACGAAGGTGATCAGGTCGGGCAGGGCGACGCCATCGACCGTCGTCCGCCCGGCGTAGGCCGCGGTCCAGACCGCGCTCAGCAGCAGGATCCGCAGCAGCACGACGAACAGCCCGCCGATCACCTCGCCGCGGTAGGCGAAGGTGGTCTGCAGCCGAAGGCTCGCGAGCTTGCGGTACGCGGGGAGGCTTGCGCCGAGCGCGGTCATGACCGAGCCGGCCGACGGGCGTACAGCTCCCGGACGACAGACTCCAGCTCGGGCTCGACGATGGACACGTCACGGACGTCGAAGCGCCGGACGACCTCGCCGATCAGGGCCGGCGCAGCGATGATCGCCGGGTCGAACCGCAACCACAGGGCTCCGGGTTCGCGCCGCGTCAGCTCGACGCCCTCGAGTTCCAAGGCCGGATCTGCGGCCTCGGCCGCCTCGGCCGCCAGGTGAACAACCAGGACGCGGTAGGGCGCATAGGCCGCCGTCAGCTGCTCGACGGTGCCGTCGAAGAGCACCCGTCCATCGTCGATGAGGATGATCCGGCGGCACAGGCGCTCGACGTCGGCGAGGTCGTGGGTCGTGAGGATCACGGTCGTCCCACGCTCCCGATTGATCTCGGCGACGAACGTCCGGATTGCGTCCTTGGCGATGACATCGAGTCCGACGGTCGGCTCGTCGAGGTACACGATCCGTGGGTCATGGAGCAGGGCGGCTGTCAGATCACCGCGCATCCGCTGGCCCAGGCTGAGCTGGCGAACCGGGGTCCCGATGAAGTCGTCCAGCCCCAGGATCTCGCGAAATCGAGCGAGGTTGCGTCGGTATCGGTCGGGCGGGATGCGGTACATCCGCCCGACGAGCTCGAAGGATTCGATCAGCGGGAGGTCCCACCACAGCTGGCTGCGCTGGCCGAAGACGACCCCGATGTTCAGGGCGTTCGTTTCGCGCTGACTCCACGGGACGAGTCCGTCGACCTCGAGATCCCCGGACGTCGGGACCAGGATCCCGGTAAGCATCTTGATCGTCGTGGACTTGCCCGCCCCGTTGGGGCCGATGTACCCGATCAACTCCCCGGCTTCGATCTCGAAGCTGACGCCGTCGACAGCCGCGGTCTCGAGGTACTCGCGCGTGAACAGGGTGCGCAGGGAACCAAGACGTCCCGGATGACGCCTGGGCGTCCGGAACGTCTTGACGAGCCGATCGACGCGGATGATCGGGTCGGGCACGGTCTCGACCATGGCAGGTTCCGCTAGCAGACACCATCTTGAACGAGACAAGACGAACCGATCGGGTTGTCATCGGGCGAGGGCCCAACTACCTTCGCATCTGATGAAACGGAGACACATGGTCGCGGGGTTCGCTGCGGCCATCTGGACGCTTGCGCTGGTCGCACCTGCCTGGGCCCACGGTGACCACGACGCCCGGCCGCTGGCCCGAGAGCTGGCGGCGGGGCCGTACATCATCTCGCTCTGGCAGGTCTACCCCGATGCGGGCACGGCGATGACGCCGCACCTGATCGTGCTGGTCGACGGCGCGTCGGTCCCCACGGCGGCCGCTGTCAGCGTGACGGTGAATGCGCAGCCGATGGGGGTCCGGGCCTCGACGACAACGTCCACCGGCTGGGAATCGACCGAGGGCGTCGCCGAGGGGGACGTGGTGACCGTGACCGTCTCGGACGGCGCCGAGGCGTGGGCTCTCGACCCGGTCGTCGTCCCGCCGGCGCCGACGTCGATGCTTCCGATGGAGGAGCTGATCTACGCCTCGATCGTCCTGACGGCCGGAACGGCATGGTGGATGGCAGGCAGGACCGCCCGAGCATGGCGCCGGCCGGCGCTCAGACCGGGTTGAGCGTGCAACCGCTGACGAGAGGAGACCGGGGTTGAGTCGGAGGACGACGGCATCCAGGCAGAGCTTCATCGCGAAGCTCAACGGGCCATGGCATGAGCGAGCCCTATGGATCTACCTCGCGATCGTGATCCTCCATTGGACGGAGCACCTGTTCCAGGCCGCCCAGATCTGGATCCTCGGGATGCCGCGCCCCCAGGCGCTGGGCGCACTTGGCTACGTGTTTCCCTCGCTGGTCACGTCCGAGGTGATGCACTTCACCTACGCCCTCGTGATGCTTGCCGGCCTGATCCTGCTCCGACCCGGGTTCCGCGGTGCGGCCAGAGGATGGTGGACGACATCCCTGGTCATCCAGGGCTGGCACCTGGTCGAACACTCGTTGCTCCAGCTCCAGGCGATCGTCGGCCAGAACCTGTTCGGCTCTCCGGTCCCGACGAGCATCCTCCAGCAATTCATCCCACGTCCGGAGCTCCACCTGCTCTACAACCTGATCGTGTTCATCCCGATGGTGGTGGCGATGTGGCTGCACACCCGACCCGACCAGGCGGACGTCAACGCGTGCACCTGCGCTGACGCGCCGATCCGGGTGGGGCAGGCGGGTCTGACCGGCGCCTAGGGACCGGCGGGCCCGGTCAGTCCGACATCGGTTTGGGCTGCCACAGCTCGATCTTCGTCCCCTCCGGGTCGACGATGTCGGTAAACCGGCCGTTGGGCTCGTCGGGCAGAACGTTCGCCTCGACGCCGTGCTTCGCGCAGCTCGCCAGGATGCCGTCCGGGTCGTCGACGGCGAAATTGATCATGAAGTCCTTCGTCGAAGGCGTGCGCGCCACCGACCGCGAGGTCCGGGTGGTCGTAGCCGTTCTTGAGGCTGGCTCCGAGAAGGCTGCCGCCCATCGCCTGGGCCTGTCACCTTCGACCGTCAAGCACCACCTGGCGAACGCGCGCTCGAAGGTGGAGTCTCAACGACGGCACAGCTCGTGTTCGCGGGAGGCCCCGGCCGGCGGCCCGCATCGCCGCTAGGCCCGGACTGGGGCGCTCGGAAACCCAAGCAACCGGCTCAAGCACGGCAGCTCCAGCCTGTGCTGACCCTGCGGAAGGGTCCACACTGACCCCGTGAGGGCTTCCGTGCTGTCGAAGGTTCCCAGGCCATTGGCGCGGGCGATCAACGCGCGCCTTCGCACCAGGCAGGAGGTCCTTCGCGATCAGAAGCTGATCCGAATGCTCGAGATCGGCACCAAGCACTGCAAGCCGCGAGCGATCGAGGTGATCTTCGAGATCGGCGCCAATCACGGACAGGATGCCGAGCTCTTGCGCGAGTACTACGACGTGCGCCCCGAGCATGTGTTCGTGTTCGAGCCCCATCCCGAACTTGCCGCCGAGATCTCGCGACGCTTTCCCGCGTTCAACCTGTTTCGCTGTGCGCTGTCCGATCGGGCGGGCCGCGGCACATTCAACATCGCGCCCGTTGGCTCGCGCAACGACGGCGTGTCCACGCTTGGGGAACGCGTGCTCGTGAAAGGCGATGAAGCCTTCCGGCAGGTCGAAGTCGACATCGACACGCTCGATCACGTGATGGAGCAGCTGCCGTACGTCTCGATGATCGATCTGCTGAAGATCGACGTCGAAGGCTTCAGTCTCGAAGTCATCGACGGCGCCGCCCACACGCTCTCCGAACGAGTCGCGGTGCTCCAGCTCGAGTGCGAGGTCGTCGAGGTCTTCAAGGGTCAGAAGCTGTACCCGGAAGTCGCCGACCGGCTGCGGAAGCTCGGGTTCCTCGAGACCTACAAGGAGCAGCACGTCACCCAGAACGACACGGTCTGGGTGCACGAACGCTTCTGGCGGAAGCCCGAAGAGTTCTATACGTCAGGCGTCCCTGCGCGGCAGGACGACCGAGGCCCGACGCCGCCCACGGGCGCTGCCCGAAGAGGTTGAACCGGCGCGCCCGACAGGTGTTGGGCGCGAGTTAGCACGCTAGGACGTGCCGATCGAGAGTCGCGATGAGTGGCTGGCCGCGGCTCGGCGGTTGGCGTGACCACTCGCCACGGCGCGCCGGACGCGCCACCGACCGAAAGGTACTTCGTCGGCGTCAGCGACTGGCCGTAGTCGTGCAGCGCCTCCCCAGCTCGCCGCGCAGCCCCATGAGGGCCAGTCGGAGCCGGCTCCGCACGGTGCGCACGGTCACCCCCGTACGGGTGGCGATCTCGGACTCCGACAGGCCGTCGAAGTAGGCCATCTCCAGCGATCGTCGCTGGTCGACCGGCAGGTGCGCGAGCGCGGCAACCGCCGTCGCTCCGCCGGCTTGCGCCCGGACCTCGTCCCAGGTCTCGAGGCTCGAGCGCTGTTCCAGCGCCCGCACGCCCTTGTCCGCGGGGTCGCCCGCGGCCCGGCGCCGCCGAACTGCCTCGATCGCGTGATCGTGGACCATCGTGAGCAGCCACGCTCGGGCCGTCCGGCGGTCCGGTGCGGGGCTAGCCGCGCCGCGCCAGATCCCGAGGAATGCCGCCTCGAGCGCATCAGCGGCCAGGCCATCATCTGCTGTGATGCGGCGCGCCAAGCCGTACGCCGTGGACCCGTAGCGCTCGTACAGGGCGTCCAAGTCCTCAAGGCGGCCCGCGGCCAGCCCGGCGATCAGGGCCTCGTCCGACGGTCCGGACGAGGCGCTCAGCCCGGGAGCAGGTTTGCGGCGCGGGTCCGTTCTCGTAGCCTGCGGCGGCGATGGCTGGATGTTCACCGCCGGGTGCTCATGCGGGCCGCAGCGCGCCTCGGGAGCCGCATCTCGCGTTGACTCATCGGCCTGACGTCTGCGCCAGCTGCGCGAATATGGGTGGCGGTGCTCCGGAGGCCGGCGTGACGTCGCGCTGGCTGGCGGAGGACGCAGTGTGGATGGTCACGACAGGAAGCCAGGGCTTCGGGACCTATGCGCGGCGCTCGATGCCCTCACCGTGCTCATGGCTCACGTGCTTCCTCGTCTCGGAGCGCATGGCCCATAAGGAACAATGTCGGCGGCCAGAGACCCACGAAGATCGCGAGGCGCTCCGGCCTGCCCTTGTCCGAGTCGTCTCCTCGGCGAGGCATGAACCAGAGCGCGAGCGACGCGAGAATTGAGCCCAGCGAGGCGACGAAGAACATGTCGGACGTCAAGCCGACCGAGCGCATGAATGAAAGCATCGATGCCTGCAAGTGATGGAGGTTGGAGCATTCGTGCTCGGGCCCACTCTTGAACCTCAGCGTTTCCACACCGAGACCTTGCATCGGATCGACAGACGACGAGTTCTGGCCATACCGGAAGATGTTCAGCCAGGGGCGATGCCTGCGGAGTTGAATGCGGCGATCAGGGCATCGCTGAGGTCGGAGGCGACGTCGCGATCGTCGATCATGACCATCGGGCGACCGCAACGCGAGCACGTGAGGCCAGGCATCTCGATGTCGAGGTGGATGGGCGGGATCTTCGCCAGAGCCACGTCCGTCGCTACCTTGACCCGTTGACGGGCCACACCATCGAGGGATGCTTCACACCACGCGCAGACAGGCGTTGCGCGGAAGAGACCTCGCCGTCGCGGGCCCACCAACGCCTTGTGTAGCGCGTCGATGAAGTCAGACCCGAAGTCGGGGTACGCGTACCTTCGCCCACGGCTCGTTTGACGGAAGGACAAGCCCGTCAGCGTGACGCTGACGTCCTGGGATCGACCGCTAATCGGATCCAGACGCCCGATGCCGTCATCAGACATGACTGCCGGTCAATACGATCATGTTGGACCCCTGCGTTTGCGGTCTGCTGAGACGATGGGATCGTCACTAGCGTACCCACGCCCCGATGCTGCGCGCTCGTCATGTGCGACCGGCGGATCCTGTCGTCGGACCCGCACGATTGGGACGAGCTGATCTCGGAGGCCGCCGGGGCGGAGAAGTACAGCCGCCGCCTGAGCGACCAGCTCCCGTGCGTTGCGTCACCTCGCCGATCGGCGCGCGCTTCGGCCTTACGAACCGAGCAGCCGATCTACCGCGGACAAGCCGAGGGGTGGCTCGTCGTTCCGTGTCTGGAGCTCAGCTGATGCTAGGACCGCGGGTCGGTGAGTGCGACTGGTGTCATTGCCCAGCGGAGGCAGCTGGCCTCGGGCTTCGCCGCCGCCACCGGGAGAGCCCAAGGCCGGCGCCCAGGAGGGTCCAGCCGACGGGCAGCAGGAGCGGGAGTAGGAGGCCAGATGGGGACGGCGCGGCGGCCGGGGTGCGTCCGTCGATCGAGCGCAGGTAGTTCACGAGATTCCAGCGGTCGATCTCGGACAGGTTCGAGAAGGCGGGCATGCCGCCAGGCAGGCCATTGCTGATCCAGTAGTAGAGGTCGCCGTGCCTCCGCGACATCCCGCTCGATCCGCGCGACATCGACGTCTTCCGCCTGGCCGTCTACGCGGCGACCCGCGAGATCCCGGCCGGCGCGACCCGGAGCTACGGCGAGGTGGCCCGATCGATCGGCCGGCCCGATGGCGCGCGGGATGTCGGTTCCGCCCTGGCCAGCAACCCGTTCCCGATCATCGTCCCGTGTCACCGGGTCGTCGCGGCGAACGGCGCACTCACCGGGCTTTCGGCACCGGGTGGTCTCGCGACGAAGCGTCGGATGCTCGAGCTCGAGGGTGCATCCGGCTACGGCCAGCAGCTCCTGTTCGGCTGACATGACCCGGTCCGTCGCCGACAAGATGGGCGTCAAGGCAGGGACGAGGAGCCTGCTCGTCGGCGCGCCAGATGAGGCCGTCGACGCGATGCAGCTCCCGGACCTCGACCTCTTGAAGGCCCGGCGCGGAACCTTTGGCTACATCCACCTGTTCGTCACGAAGCAGGCCGAACTGGAGCGCCGGTTCCCGAAGTTGAAGCCGCACCTGCAGTCGGGCGGCATGCTCTGGGTGTCGTGGCCGAAGGGCCGGGCGATGGGCACCGACCTGACGCTGCCCGAGGTCATCCGCATCGGCTACGACCACGGTCTCGTCGAGAGCACAGCGCTGCGAATTGACGATACCTGGTCGGCGATCAAGTTCACGCACCCCAAGCCCGGCAAGGAATACCGGAACAGCTACGGGAAACTGCCCGCCGACTCCGATTGCTGATTGCCTGGCCGAGGAACTCCGGCTCTTCGCGACTGGGCGGGCTTGGGGCATGGACGGAGCGGATCGGTCGTACGCTGAAGGGCCTGCAGGCGTACGCGCACGGTCTGGCGTTCGCGCTGCGGCAGGAGGTCGTGGTCGCGCCCATGTCCACCCGAGGGCGGCCACGGAAACCTTGGGCATTGGCGCGCCCGACAGGTGTTGGGACGCGCGATAACAACCTACGACCATCCCGATCGAGGGTCGGGATGAGTGGGTTGAGGCCGCTCGAGCGGGCGCGCGGTCGGGATGATGTTGGTTGCAGTCGCACGACGAGAACGACCCTCGGGAGCGAATCCGAGGGCCGGGTCTCGCGCAGTGCGTCCGTCAGTCGGCTTCGGTGGCGGCCTCGACTGGTTCCCCCGCCGGCGTCCCGGGCAGCAGATCCCCTCCGGGCGCCTCCGACGCCGCCTGGGAAGGTTCGGCGGCCCTGCGGGCCTTAGCGTCCCGGGCCAGACCCGCGGTGTACTGGTTCCAGTGCGGCTTGCACATCCGTCCGAGCCCGTCCTTCTGGCTCGGCTGCTTGGGGAATTCGACGCTCGGCGCGTCGTGCGGCTCGATCCCGATGCGGGTCGAACCGATGCAGCGACGCGTGGTCACGGCCTTGGCTGGCATGTCGTCAGCTCCTGGGTTCGCCGACGCTCGTCCGGCGTCGCGCCGGACATCCATCACTCCGTCGGAGAGAACATGCAAGCGGCCAACCAGGTGTTCGCCGGCGGCTGTGATCCGACCAGCATCAGCAACGCTCAGGCATGGCACTACTGGTTCGACGCGCTCGGCCGATCGACTCGGACGGTTCCGCCCGACAACACGACAGCGAACGACCTCAACTCGATGGTGTCGTCGTTCGAACCCGGTGGAAGGCTGACGAAGGCCTGCGTCGTGCCCGCCGGCGCTTGGTGCTCGTCGACCACGAATAGCCACACCACCGAGATGACGACGGCGGACAAGCTTGGCCGCGCCAAGTTCTCGACGGTCAAGAACAACGGCACGACCGCAGTCACGACGACCACCGGCTTCAATGACGATGGGACGACCAACTCGGTCGCGGTCGATGTTGCGGGCGGCACGACGTCGGACGACACGCTGACTTACGACTACGACGGCCTGGGTCGGATGGAGTCCATCACACGGTCCGGCGACATCGCAAGCGTCAGCTACAACGAGGACGACACAATCGACACGCGGACCGATGGCGACGGCGGCGCTGTCGGTATGTCGACCTTTGCGTACGACTGGTCGGGGCGCCTGACGGCGTCAATCTGCCGGACAGCTTCTCGACCAACCAGCCGAGCCAGACCTGGCGACTCGACGGCTTGATCGCGGGCCGTAGCTTCGGCACCGGCACGCCTTTCACCTTCGACTATGACCTCGCCAAGCGACCAATCCTGTTCGGAAACGGCACATTGAAGCTCGAGCAGACCTACGATCGTGACGGCAACGTCGTGACCGAGAAGCGAACCCTCGGGACTGGCGATGACGCCGGGTCTGGCGTCCAGTCCTTTGGCTATGACGTCCTGAACCGCGTCACCAGCGCAAGCGGACTCACGGATCCTCGGTCCTGGACGTACGACCTCGATGGAAACCGCAAGACCGCAGTCACCGGCACCGGCACGACCAACACCGACACCTCCACCTACGATCGAACCGACCAGCTGATCAGCGTCAGTCGAAACGGTGGCGGCGGCTCGAACTCGTTCACCTACGACGCGTTCGGCAACGTGACTGCCAACGCCGAGTCGATCACGTCAGTCGTGAACTACGCCTATGACGCGGCCGAGCGCCTGACCTCGATCAACGCCACCGGGACCGCCAATGACGTGACGTTTACGTACGACGGGCTTGATCGAATCCGGACGCGGATCCTCGCAGGTTCGACCGACACCTATAGCTACGTCGGCACGAGCGAGGTGATCGCCCGTGTCGCCAACGACGTTTCCGGCTCAGTTGACACTCTCACGGACCCGGCTGGCACCCGCTACGGGCTAAAGGCGCTCACCGGCGGGACCCAGACCTGGTTCCTGCCTGATCTCCACGGCAACGTCGCGGGCCAGCTGGCATCGAATGCCAGCACCCTCGCCCAAGCGACCCGATATGACGCGTGGGGCGAGATCGTCGACGACTGGCAGGCCGGTGGCTCACCGTCGGTCCTGCCGACCGCCTTCACCTACCAGGGCCGCTACGACGTGAGTCCGCCAGGCTCCGGCACGCCGCTCCTTGACGGAAACGCCCGGATGTATGCCCCGGCGCTCGGGACGTTCACAAGTCTCGACTCGTATGGCGGCACCGCTCAGAACCCGATCAGCATGAACCGGTACCTGTACGCGTCAGCCAATCCGACAACGCTGATCGATCCGACAGGCCATGTGACGATCGGTCAGGGCCAGCTTTGCAGCCCGTTCGCGGACTTCTGCGGCGACCCTTCCAACTCCAGCAACCCTAATGGCGCGGCCATGAACACGAACCCGGCCGCAACAAACACAGCGAGCGGTTCGCATTCGTGCGCGCCGAACTGCCAGGCGTCCAGTAGCACTGCGCCGCCGAGCAGGACCACAACGAATCCGATCAAGCCACCTGAGGACTCGCTCTCATGGACTGTTCGGTACGGCGCTGAACTGGCTGATATTCGATCCCTTAAGACCCCCTACGACCTCGGATGGGAGCATGCTCGGACCGAGTGCCTACTCGCCAACTGCCCTCCGCCTACCACGCTCCAGGAGGTTCTCGACGAGTGCGGCTTTGCACCGGTCGTCGGCACACCTTGCGACTTAGCAAGCGTGGTCGTAAGTGCGGTCAACCTCGACCTACCCGGCGTGGTGATCGCTGCTATTGAAATCCTTCCATTCGGTGACATCGTCAAGGGCGCCAAGCGACTAGGGCCCCACGGCGACGAAGTCATCGACGCCCTGGACGGCAACCTAAACAACGCCGACGACCTTCCGCTTGGCGCGCTGGGCACAAAAGGAACTTCAAGTAGCTACCGACGGAACCTCATCAAGTACACGGGAGAGGCCGGAACCGGGTCGCACGCGCATCACATCTTTCCAAAGAAGTTCGCGGACGACTTCAGTGCTGCTGGTATAGACAACATCAATGATCCCCGGATCATGTCTTGGTGGAAGGCCACTGATCATCTCCGAAATGCCGCCGCCTACAATCGATACTGGGCTGACTTCGGGACAGGAATCGCGGCCGCCTCCCGAGCAGTGCCTTTACCGACGAAATCCTGCAGTACGGCCGCTTCGTAATGAGTGAATTTGGGCAGACCGTTGGATTCTGAAGCCGGTGGGACCAACCAATACTTCCTTTGGCGAGAAAGCTACGCCCGCGGTGCAGTGACCGTCAGTCTTGTCTCTCGAGAGGATGCCGGGACCTACCTGGACGGCACGGCACAGCCGCCACACCCGATCCGTATGCGCCGTGAAGTTGGTTCTCGGGCAATGGACCTAATTCGTGGCTCAAGTACCGAATTCCGCTTGTTGTCGCCGTCGGCTCAGGGAGTCCTGAAGGACGGCGGATTTAGCGGTTGGTCCACCTATCCCGTCGAAATAGATCCGAACGGTATCCGCGGCTCGGTCGAAGGGTATGTAGGTTTGGCTGTGACCGGTCGCTGTGGCCGGATTCAAAAGGAACTGGCACGCCAAGAGCTGAGGGTGAACCCGGCGGGCCGAACGGTATTGCGCCCCGTGGGAATGTACTTTACGCCTGAGACGTGGGATGGGAGCGACATCTTCATGTCTGAAGACGGGAATGGCTTCATCTTCGTTACCGATCGAGTCCGGAAGGCCTTGACGACCGCTCGTCTCACAAACATGGACTTCACGCCGATGTCGGAGTACGAGTGGCTGGCCTGAGCGAGCGTCTTCCGCGGCGCGAAAGTGAGCAGGTGCCTGAGAATTACCACGAGGCTCGGGGTCAACTCCGGTCTTATCCGCGTCTGACGCGGACTTGGCTTCAACGCTTGCCAACATCAACGTCATGGCCCATCGCGCTTCTGAGCACGCTGGCTGGGACGGCTACGAGAGCAATCTAGTGGAGCGCTTCGTTGCCCGGCATCTAAATGCGCCAGTCCTCGACGCCTGATATCTCGCCGTCGTTCGCCGTTCGCGCGGGATCTCTGGCGATCCCTCGCTAGGGATTTACCCTCTCGCGATGTAGCCTCAACTCGACGTAAGCTCGGGCTTTTTCGTACAGGTTTTCCCGTGACCGACGTTTCTGTTGTCGAGATGACGTGGTGGTTGCCGCCATCGGTCGTCAATTCGAGCCCAAGCCGAATTGTGGCGGCGCTTACAAGCAGTTTTCCGAGCGCGCGACCCGTTCGATTCGGGCTGGGTGATCCTCCGCCGTCGACCATGGAGACCGATGGTCCGGATAAGTTCGCCGCCGAATGGCGTGATCGACTTGAATTGGGTTACTTCACACAGTGGACGGGCCGTCCGCCAATCTTCCGGGTTAGCGTAGGATTTCCTGACCGTCGAACCGATGTGGAGCCTGGATTCCGCTCGGCCACGCTCGCCTGCTATCTCGATGCCGATTACGCGACGCGGGAATCCGACGAAACCGCAACCGCGTTCGCTCGCGTCGGATCCGAGCTCGGCAGTTTCTACGGTTGCGCCTACCTGCTTTCAGGGTGGCGATTCAGCCGGGGGATACTCTCAATGAACGCCTTCTCGAGTGATCAGAGCCCTCTGCCTTCCGGATCTCGATGGATCGGCATCCCGCCCGGCAATCCTTGGCTCGAATGGTTCGGAGGCGCGTACCTAGAAGCCGCGCCTGAGTCGGCGCCCGCTACGAGCACGCGCCACGCCCGGGGCATTCTCGTTCGCCACGCCCTTGCGCCATCTCGGGGCGACGATGAGCTACACGCAGGATGGGCGGTCCGAGAGGAGTACCTGGCGCGACGGGAGGATCCCCGATTTTTGGGGGTCCCACCTTCGGCTCCAGCCGTGGTTCTGTTGCCGCCCGAGGTTGGACGTCGCACCGACTGAGAGGTGCGCTGTCCAGAGCTGCGCCCGCATTGAAATCAGCGATGCCCGGACTTCACTGAAGATCTGCATCGCGGGGCGGTGGTCCATGTCGCGTCAGGCTCTCGGTCAACTCTCGCAGCTTGCCCGGGCCAAGATCTCATGAACGAAGACGGCGACCTACGACAGTATGCCGACACCATTAGGAGGTGGCGGACTCGCAGAACTTGCCTCGTCGAAATTCCTTGCTCCGACAGAACCACGCCTACTTCAAGCGAATTCGTGATGGAGCAGAGGGGCAACAGCTGATTCGATCGCTTGCAGCTTCGCCCAACAACGACATTGCTTGCGCCGCGGGCCACCGATGCGCTCTGGTTTGATCCAACGATCGGAACGCGCATCTTGGCGAGGATTGCCTCGGAAACATCTGAGGCCGGCATCACGGCGACGTGGACACTTAGCGAATTCAGTCGTGGCGCCTTGGACCTGGACTGGTAGGGCGATCGGGACATCGGCGGAGTTTTCATCACCTTTGCCGAATGGACGGCCGACGCTTCAGCCTTCACCACTATCACCAGATCGTGGGAAGGACGCGCGTTCCGGGTCACTTCCGCGACTGCCACGAGGGACGCTGGCCCCAGGTAACGGTCGGCTCTACGGGCACGCCGAGGGCTTCCCAGAACGCCGCCTCGTCGACGACCGGAATGCTGTATTCGATCGCCTTCAGCTCGTTTCCCGACTCGCGGTTGGGGTCGCAGTCGACGAGCAGTTGGACCTTCTTCGTGATCCGCGATGAACGTGGAGACCCGCCCGACGGGCCAGGATCGTGGCGCACTCGCGATCGATAGGCACGCCCTGAAGTGCGAACCGGCTGTCACCCGTGAACGCGATCATGAGCCCGGGCCACGCATGATCCCCGCGTACGGGAGGTGCCCCCTCCAGCAGTTCGAGCAGCGTTTCGCCGGGCGATCCGACGTGTAGGACGACTCCAATCGATCCGCGATCGGTGTTCCCCTTGTCCATCCCCCCGTCAATCGCGCGTCTGCCGCCAGGACGCGGCCGCGACCGGCGGCCCACGCCAGAATTGGGGCATACCGGATCGCATCCTCGCGTGCCAGATAGCCCACGACACGGCCAGCGATCCGCACAGAGACTGCGTTCTTGTCGTGCTTGTTGTCGGGCTCGGCAATGAGCGCAGCGACGAACTCTGTATTGGTCGGCCCGCTCGGCGTCAGACGGCCGCCGAGCGATCTGAGGTCGGGCTGGTAGCTCTGCTCGCCGACCACTTGGAGCACGGCGTCCTGACGCTCCGGGGCGAGCCGCCAGGCGGCGACCATCCCCACGTCGGCGGGAACGCGGCCTCCGCCCAGGAGTCGTCGCAGGAAGCCCATCGTTTCCCCCGTCCAGCGTCGGGCGCGATTCCGCGACCGTGGATTCGGGAGCGTAACGCACGCCGTGAGCCGATTGATCCGTGCGGAACGCTCGTGGGATGGCACCGTGCGGTCGGTCGCAGTTCGCCAACCTCACTTGGACCCGTTCGCGTCCGTCAGCGTGTGTGAATGTCACCTGAGGTCGCTACGCGAGTGACGCCACCGCGAGGTGCTACCGTCCCGACATGGTGAGCGCACGCCTTGATGCTCTGGTCAAGGAGCCCTTCGAGCGGACCTACCTAGCGGGTGATCACGGCTACTGGGCCGATCTCGTCCTCGTCGAGTTCAAATTCTTGGAGGAGCGGGGCGGGCGGCTCGATGTAGTCGTCTTCCACCAGAAAGGCGACTACATCACCTATCGAGGTCCGTGGGGCTCGGTAACGCTGGAGTTCACCCCCGACAACTACCCGGGCGGCCCTTGGATCGCGGCGAGGGCGGCCCTCCACGGCAGAGCGGACTTCGCCGGCGACCTATACCGGCTCGCTGCGGAGCGGCAACCGGCCATGGCGTTGCCACCCACTGTGCCCCTCGGCCGATCCACCATTGCATCGACTATTGGGTTCTGGGCAGAGTCCCTGCGCTCCTCACCGGACCTGTTCTGAGCCGCATCACG
Source organism: uncultured Chloroflexia bacterium (assembly GCA_963746075.1). Classification (GTDB taxonomy): domain Bacteria; phylum Chloroflexota; class Limnocylindria; order Limnocylindrales; family CSP1-4; genus CF-46. The sequence goes on along the minus strand of CAVUZY010000002.1, from coordinate 2,339 downwards.
CCAGAACGCTTCGGTCCGCCAGAGTGCGGAATGTCACTCGGCAGTCAGTTCGAGGCTCTACGAGCGCGACCATCGACGACTGACAGGGCATTCGCAAGCCGACGGCTCAGGCGCTCGCCAGTCCCATCGACCCGATACGGGCTGTCAGTCTCATCGGCCCAGCCCTGCTGCACACCGTCTTCCCACTCGGCCTGGCCCTCCACGAGAAGGTCGAGAAGTGTCTCTAGGTCCTTCCGGGTCAGGGCGATAACCGCGGCCCGGCGCGTGGCTCTGAGAATCCGCACGTCTTGAACTCCATGGAGGGCGGTGGTGCCGGCCGGAGCAAGAGTACGTCTCGCCTCTGTCACTCAGTGTCCGGGAATGTCACCCGGCAGGCCTAGTCAGCGAACTCGCGTTCAATGGATTCTCGCAAGGACAAGAGGCGGTCGTTCACGTCCTCGTCGGGACTCGTCGGGACGAAACGAACAAAGGCCTCTCGCAATCGCCTATTGGATCGGAGTTCCGTTTCGATCTTCGGCACGAATGCTGCAGGATGCTCGATGACGAAGTCTTCGAGGACATCGGCGATCCACAGCAGGCCCTCGTCGTCAGTCAGGGACACGACCTTCAAAAGGCGTGCCCAGGCTTGCTCTGGATCGTCGCGAACCAGCGACGCAAAGAACGCCCATTCGCCAAAGTCTCCGCCCGCGTGAGGCCCGAACGAACCGAGCGACTCGGTTCGCGCTTCGCGCTCCTGGCCCTTGTCCATGGCGCGGATTACATCATGTTGTTAGCGCACAGCGTGCGGGAATGTCACCCGAAGCGCGGCGACCCGGGGTCGCCAGGTGACGAAGGTCTCCGATCCACGGAGTCAGCCCCCGCCGCCGATCGCGACAATCCCTAGAAGAAGTGCAAGGGTGGCCAGCGAGATGACCGCGTAGGCGGCGACGACGACCCACTCCTGGGTGGACCGGGACAGAGTCGTAGAAGCCAGGCGGGTTTCGACCCTGAGCACCGCGTCCCTCCAAAGAACCAGGTAGGAGCCCAGCACGGCCGCAAAACCCACGAGGGCCGTTACGCCGCCGCCGACGCCACCCACATGCATCACAAAGGGTGCGGCCATCACGCCGAGTCCAGTGATCAGCACGACAACGATGCCGATGAGGCGTCTGCGGGCGAGCGGCCACCAATCACTCACCTAGGCGGTCACTGCGCTCTGACTTCCACACACCCGCATGGTATGCACGAACGTGCTCACGTCGGTCGGAACTCGGGACGCTAACGTCCCACAGGGTCCGGGAATGTCGCCCGAGCTGGGGCGAACCCGGGCGTCCACCGCGCTACGAAGCGTCCTCGAGATTGTTCTGACACAGCATGCGGCAACGGTCGTCCGGCGCACCCGCCGAGCAAGCCCGGAGGGCGGACTTGGCGTCCTCGGTGCCGATCAGGGCCGCTGCGTAGGTGAGCCACAGCATCGAATCGTGGTCGTGCTCGTGGATACGGCTGATCACGCGATCCGGCGCCGACATGTATGTCCAGACCACATCGAGGGCCTTCGTCAGCCACAGGCTCGGATCCTCGACGTCTCGAACCGCAGCGATCTCGGCAGCGGACTCGGCGTCGCCTGTCGTCGCGAGCGTCCAAGCGGTTGAGAGGACCTCACTATCGCTCATGGATCGGAGCCGTTTTCGCAGTTTGCCCAGGAGTCGGGGCATCCCGTCAGGATCCAACGCCGCGTATGCCGCGACGGCGTCGATCCGGTTGCTGTCGTCGAAATCGTCGAGCATCCTGCGTACGAGAGGGATGGCGCGGTCGCGCGGCAACAGTTCGGTCGCCAGCGGAGTTACGTGCCGCGCGGGCCAGCCCGTCGCGACTTCGCCAGCTGCGTCAGGACCGACTCCGGGTCGGCAACGCCGTGAAGATGTCGAACTGCCGCGGCGAAGTCGTCATCGTCGAGCGCGGCAAGGACAAAGTCGAGATCCGAGGGCATGTTCGACTTGGCGCTGCGCGACATTCGCCGAGGGTACAAGTCCTCGAAGTCAGTCAGTGTGCGGGAATGTCACCTGACAAGAGCGACTCGGGCACCTCGGCATCCGAACCGTCGCCGAATTCCACCGTGGGCAGCTGGCGACGAACGCGCCCGACGTCCTGAGAGTGCCTGGATTCGAATGGGCGGCCTCTCGTGCCCCCCTCGGCTCGTCAGGCGCGGGAGAGCTGGATTATGGCGCAACCTAATCATCGTGTGGATTCTAAGAGTTGGGTCGGCTCCGCGAACGCGGCGACGATGTTCTCATGGTGTGGACTTCCAGTGCGACCTGAGTGATGTATGGCGACGACCACCCGTCGCTCAGGAGCCCGCC
>CAVUZY010000001.1:0-213783 GCA_963746075.1 uncultured Chloroflexia bacterium | reverse complement strand
AGCCGGTCATCTTCTGCACACTCGTGCTCGGCGTCGGCTCGGTGCGCAACGCCGCCAGCGTCGGCAAGGTGGGCGGCCTGGCGCTCGGCTACTTCATAACCATGTCCACGGTCGCGCTCGCCATCGGCCTCGTCGTCGGCAACATCATCGACCCGGGCGAGGGCCTCGAGCTCAACGACGAGGTCGCCGGTGTGGGCAAGGAGCAGGCGGCTGGGGCGGGTTCGACGACGGACTTCATCATCCACATCGTGCCGGACTCGCTGTTTTTTTCATCCTCACCTCCGGCGAGGTGCTCCAGACGCTGCTGGTCGCATTGCTGGTCGGCTCCGCCCTCCAGGCCATGGGTCGACAGGGTGAACCGATCCTCCGAGGAGCATCGGACACCTGCAGCGTCTGGTCTTCAGGGTGCTGGCGATGGTCATGTGGGCTGCCCCGATCGGTGCCTTTGGTGCGATCGCCGCAGTGGTGGGTGAGACCGGCGTCGACGCGCTGAAGAGCCTGGCGGTGATCATGATCGCCTTCTACATCACCTGCTTCATCTTCGTGTTCATCATTCTCGGCGGGATCCTGAAGATTGCCACCGGCGTGAACATCCTGAGCCTGTTCAGGTACCTCGCCCGCGAGTTCCTCCTGATCCTCTCGACGTCGTCCTCGGAGTCGGCGCTGCCCCGGGTGATCGCCAAGATGGAGCACGCCGGCGTGGACCAGACCACGGTCGGTGTGGTGATTCCCACGGGCTACTCGTTCAACCTCGACGGCACCGCGATCTACCTCACGATGGCGTCGATCTTCATCGCCGACGCCATGGGTACCCCACTGACCATCGGCGAGCAGATCTCGCTGCTCCTGTTTCATGATCATCGCCTCGAAGGGTGCGGCTGGGGTGACCGGCGCCGGACTGGCCGCGCTCGCAGGTGGACTCGCCTCGCACCGCCCGGAACTGGTCGACGGCGTGGGTCTCATCGTCGGTATCGACCGCTTCATGTCCGAGGCGCGTGCGCTGACCAACTTCGCCGGCAACTCGGTGGCGACGGTGCTGGTCGGGCACTGGACCCAGACCTACAACCGGGAACAGCTCGATCGGGTACTGGCCGGCGACGATCCCTTCGACGAGATGACGATGCTCGATGAGGACCATTCAGAGGGTGACCGCGCCAACGTCATCGAGGGTGTCGACCAGCCCGCGGAAGATTCCAAAACTCCTCTCGGTAGCCGTGCGATCCCTCCGGGTTCTCGCGTCAGCCGTGAGAGGAGTCCGAGTCGTCGTCGTACTACGTATGAACTTGCCGTGAGCGCTGCCACGGCCTTACCGCGCGGGAGTCTAGACGACTATCGACGGACTTGTACAGGGGTATTTTCGTCGATCGAGGCGGATTCCGCCAATCGAGCCATCCCCGAGAGCCCCTCGCCCGGTCAGTCTGCGGCCGCCCAGCCGCGCGTTCGCTCGACCGCTCGGGTCCAGGCGCGGCGGCTCGCGGCTCGGCCTGCGTCATCGACCGATGGCTCGAAGCGTCGCTCGACCTGGCGGATGGCCGCGATCGCGGCCGGGCTCTCCCAGAACCCGACCGCCAACCCGGCCAGTGCCGCGGCCCCGAACGCGGTCGTCTCGCGGACCGTCGGTCGCTCGATCGACCGGCCCAGTTGGTCGGCCACGAGACCGCACACGAGGTCGCCCGCGCCGCCGCCGTCGACCCGCAGCCCGGACAGCGGCGACCCGAGATCGGCGTCCATCGCTTCGACGACGTCGCGCACCTGGAAGGCGATCGCGTCGAGCGTGGCTCGGGCGATCTGGGCGGTCCCGCTGCCTCGGGTCAGGCCGAAGATCGCGCCGCGGGCGTCCGGATCCCAATACGGCGCCCCGAGGCCGACGAAGGCCGGCACGACGACGACGCCGCCGCTGTCGGCGACGCCGGCGGCGAGCCGCTCGACGTCCGCCGACTCGCGGAACAGGCCGAGCCCGTCGCGGAGCCACTGGACGGCCGCGCCGGTGACGAACACCGAGCCTTCCAGGGCGTAGACGAGCGGCGCGTCGGGTCCGAGTCGCCAGGCGATCGTCGTCAGCAGGCCATGGCTCGAGGCGATCGGCGTCTCGCCGGTGTTGGCGAGAAGGAACGCCCCGGTGCCGAGCGTGACCTTGGCCTCGCCCGGCGCGAAGCACGCCTGGCCGAAGGTGGCGGCCTGCTGGTCGCCGGCAGCTGCCGCGATCGGGATCGGCCGACCGAAAATCGACGGGTCCGTTTCGGCGTAGACCTCGGCGCAGCTCCGGACCTCGGGAAGGACGGCCCGCGGCACATCCATCAGCTCCGCCAGATCGTCGTCCCAGGACCCGCGATGAATGTCGAGGAGGAGTGTCCGCGAGGCGTTCGAGACGTCCGTGACATGGGCCCGTCCGCCGGTCAGGCGCCAGATCAGGAACGACTCGACGGTTCCTGCGGCGAGCTCGCCCCGCTCGGCGCGCGGTCGGAGACTCGGATCTTCGATCAGGATCTGGCGGATCTTCGGGCCGCTGAAATACGCGTCGATCGGGAGCCCGGTTCGGGCCCGGACGAGATCCTCGTGACCGGCCGCACGGAGCGTCTCGCAGAACGGCGCGGTGACCCGGCTCTGCCAGACGATCGCGTCGGCCACGGGTCGGCCGGTCACGCGATCCCAGACGACTGCCGTCTCGCGCTGGTTCGTGATCCCGAGGGCCAAGACGCGCTCGGCGCCCCCGATCGCGGCGATCACCTCGCGGGCCGTCGCGATCTGGGCATCCCAGATCGCCTCCGGGTCATGGCGGACGTCGCCGGGGCCCGGGTAGCGCTGCCCGAACTCGCGCTGGGCGACCGCAACCACTCGTCCGGCGTGATCGACGGCGATCGTGCGGGCGCTTGTGGTGCCGGCGTCGAAGGCGAGGATCAGCCGGTCGTGGCCTCCCGATCGAGGGCTCACGGGACGGCGAACTCGCGCCGGGCGCCCTCCAGGAAGACGTCGACCTCGCGAGCCTGACGCTCCGTATCCCAGGCCAGCTCCGCGCCGAGGATGGCCGCCACCCGCGGTGCGACGGCGGCTCCGCGGTCCGGCAGCTCGTGGGCGAGGCGCATCCGGCGGGCGAGCACGTCGTCCACCGACAGGGCCAGCTCGTGGCGGGCGGCCCAGGCAACCTCGACCTCGAGATGGTCCTCGCCGTCGACGAGGAGCCCGAGCAGCCCGAGCTCCGCGGCCGAGTGCGAGCACGTCGGTCGCCTGGGTGCCGTGTCGACCCACCAGCCGCGCCGTCACGGCCGGGTCGAGCCCCTCGGACCCGGCCAGGGCGGCGCCGAGGCGGTCCAGGTCCTGCCGGTCGGCGGCGCCGACCAGGCGGCGCGTCACGGTCCCGGTGGGCCGGACCGCAGCGCCGCCGCCGAGGACGCCGATCGCGGCATCGATCGTCTGCTCGGCCATCAGCCGATAGGTCGTGTACTTGCCGCCGCTGACCCGGACGAGCGCGTTGGCCTCGACGACGACCCGATGCTCCCGAGAGGCCGTGATCGTCGAGCCGTCCGACGGCGCGATCAGCGGCCGCAGGCCGGCGTATGTTCCGACGACGTCGGCCCGCCTCAGATCGACGTCGAGGACGTGGTTGACCGCCTCCATCAGCTCGTCGACCTCGTCGGGCCCGGCCGTCGGGCGGTCGATCGGGCCGGAGTACGGCGCGTCGGTCGTGCCGATCAGCCAGTAGTGCGGCCAGGGGACGAGGAACACGACCTTGCCCGGCACGCGGATCGTCAGGCCCACGTCGCTCGGGATCCGCGATCGCGGCACGATCAGGTGGGCGCCCCGGCTCGGCAGGAGGCGGGTCGAGCCACCCGACAGCGGCGATGCCGGATCGGCCCCCCAGACACCGGTCGCGTCGACCACCGTCCGTGCCCGGACCTCGAGCTCCTCGCCCGTCATCCGGTCGCAGATCCGTGCCCCGACGACCCGCCCGCCGTCCTCGATGAGCGACTCGGCGCTCGCCCGGGTCACGACCGTGGCGCCGTCCTCGCGCGCGGAACGAGCCACCGCGAGCGTGTAGCGAGCGTCGTCCTCCACCCCGTCGTGGAACATCAGCCCACCGCGCAGCCGCTCGCGACGCATCGCCGGCACATGCTCGAGCACCTCGCCGACCGACAGGTGGCGATGCCAGCCGCCGTCCTTGCGCGCGCCGAGGATGTCGTAGAGCGTCATGCCCGCCTGGTAGAAGGCGCGGGTCACGACCGGCAGACCGAACAGCGGGAACAGGAGCGGCTCGATCGTCACGAGATGCGGCGCCAAGTGAAGAATCCGGGAGCGCTCGGTCAGGGCCTCGCGGACGAGGCCGAAGCGGTACTGCTCGAGGTAGCGGAGGCCGCCATGGATCAGTCGCGACGACCGCGACGAGGTCCCGACCGCGATGTCATCCCGCTCGATCAGCCCGACCCGCAGTCCGCGGGTCGCCGCGTCCAGCGCGGCACCCGACCCGACAATCCCGCCGCCGACGACGAGCACGTCGAGCGGCCGGTCGACCAGGGCGGCCAGGTCGCGACGACGAGCCTCGAGCGGCTCGGCCGTCATCGGTCGATGCGTCCCGGCCGGCTGATCCGCCAGAGGACGGCGGCCGTGCCGCCGAGCAGGACCAGGATCAGGACGGGCGTCCGCAGGATCAGGTCGCGGGCATCGGCGGGCAGCAGGTAGGTCGCGACCCCGGCGAGCAGGACGATGACGACGACGAGCTCGCCGACGAGGAGCGCCTCGCGCACGCCCGTCGCGCGACCCTGGGCGGGTCGTTCGACGGAGTCCGGCGTCTCGCCCTGGCCGTCGCTGCGCTCAACCACGATCCGCCGCCTGGGGAATGCCGATCGGGGCGACGAGGACGCGCCCGGCAAGGGCCCTGCCGCTGCGCGTCGCAAGGCCCGTCTTCGGCCGATGGAACGTGATCGTCAGGTCCGCCCGAACCGTCGGGTCCGACGGGTCGCCACTCGTCAGGTCGACCGCGGTCGGCGTGTCGACTGCGAGGATCGGGACCATCTCACCGCGAGCCCGGTTGATCAGCTCGACGGCCGACCGGATCGGCTCGCGGAGCGGACCCCGGACACCGGTCCCGAGCAGGGCGTCGACGACGATCGCCGCCTTCTCGATCCCGTTCCCGAGCATCGCAACGTCGCGGGCGACCGGGACGTGGACGATCGTGATCCGAGCGTCGCGGACGACCCGATCCCAGTTGCGGGCGGCATCGGGGGTCGTCGGCCGGGCCGCCGTGGCGACGAGGGCGATCACGACTTTCGTGCCGGCCGCGGCCAGGTGACGCGCCGCGACGAGGCCGTCGCCGCCGTTGTTGCCGGGTCCGGCGAGGATGACGATCGGGCCGCGGCCCCAGCGCTCCGTGTCGATGGCGAGGGCCCGTGCGGCCGCGGCAACCGCGACGCCCGCATGCTCCATCAGCTGGCCGCCGGGGATCCCGAGCGCCTGCGCCTTGCGGTCCGCGCCGGTCATCGCCGCGGCGGTCATCGGGGCCCGTGCCGCCGTGTCGGCCCAGTGCCGGCGCAGCTCGCGAAGGTCGAGGGTCATGACCTCCGGGTCGTCGGCCGGCAGGGGCACGATGGAGGAGCCCGCGGACGCGCGCGAGGACGGGGCCGGGGGAGTCATGACCGCCGAAGCGTAGCCCGAGACAGTCGGGCGCGCGAGGGCTGGCCGGCCTGCGACCGCCGGGATCGCGGCGCGAGTGGGGGGCGGGCGCGGCGCGGATCATGGCGGGCGCGGCGCGGATCATGGCGCGGATCGCGGCGCGGGCGCGGCGCAACGGCCCGAGCAACGAACAGGATCATGGCGCCACTTGACGCGGCAAACCACACTGGGGGACGTGCGCGTACTGGAGGGAATTCGCCACTGGCTCTCGGCCGTCCACGGCCGTGACGAGGTCGAGCGCCGACAGGCGCACATGCTCCAGCTGATCCTCGGCATCCTGATGGTGGCCGTCGCGGGCCTCGCGGCCGGGCAGATCGTGACCCAGGGCAGCGCGACGGTGCCGCAGACCCTGCTCGCCTTCGTGCTGATCGAGCCGCTGTTCATCATCCCGTGCGTCCTGCTCCGCTCCGGACACTTCACCATCGCGGCGACCGCCACGGTCGCGGTGTTCGAGTTCATCGTCGTCACCGGGATCGTGGCCGTCGGGCCGACGACGCCCGGCACAGGAGCCGCGATCGCGGTCCCGATGACGATCGCCGCTCTCGTTCTTCGGCGACCCGGTCTCTTGGTCGTCACCGGCGTGTCCCTTGGCGCGATCGTCCTCGCGCCGTTCCTGCCCGGCCACTCGGAGGCCCCCGCCGGCTCGACGTCCGGGCTGATCCTGTCGGTCGTCCTCATCGGCATCGTCCTCGACCGGTTCGCGGTCACGGTGCGCGACGCGCTCGCCGGCGAGCTCCGCCATCACAACGAAGCCGAGATGGCCCGGCTGGAGCTCGAGCGGCAGGCCGAGGAGCTCAGGGCGACGAACGCCCAGCTCACCCGCGAGATGAAGGAGCGCGCCGCCGCGGAGGAGGCCCGCAAGGCGATCGAGGCCAAGGTCCTCGAGGTCCAGAAGCTCGAAAGCCTCGGCGTGCTGGCCGGCGGCATCGCCCACGACTTCAACAACCTTCTGGTTGCGATCATGGGCAACGCCGGGCTCGCGCTCCTCGACCTGCCCGAGGGATCGCCGGCCCGGGCAAGCATCGTCGACGTCGAGATCGCCAGCCGGCGGGCCGGCGAGCTGGCCCGCCAGATGCTCGCGTACTCGGGTCGAAGCCGGTTCCTGATCGAACCGGTCGAGTTGTCGGAGCTCGTCCGGGAGCTGCTCGCGCTCCTCCAGGTGTCGATCGGCAAGAGCGTGATCCTGAAGCTCCACCTGCCCGACGATCCGGTCGTCGTCGACGCCGACGCCGCCCAGCTCCGGCAGGTCGTGATGAATCTCGTGATCAACGCCGCCGACGCGATCGGCACCCGCTCCGGGACGGTGACGATCCGGGTGAGCCAGCTCGAGGCGACCGCCGAGTACCTCGCCGATGTCCACCCCGAGGCCGGACTCCAGCCCGGCCAATTCGCCGCGCTCGAGGTATCCGACACCGGGATGGGAATGGACCAGGCGACGCAGGCCCGCATCTTCGACCCCTTCTTCACGACGAAGTTCACCGGTCGCGGGCTTGGCCTGGCGGCCGTTCTCGGCATCGTGCGGAGCCACAACGGCGCGCTTCGGGTCTACAGCGAGGTCGGGCGCGGCTCGACCTTCCGGGTGGTCCTGCCGCTCAGCGCGACCTCGCCACAGCCGGCGAGCGCGGCCAGCGGTGAGCCGTGGCGGGGCTCAGGCACGGTCCTCGTCGTCGATGACGACCCGATGGTCCGGAGCGTTGCAAAGCGCCTCCTGGAGTCCTTCGGGCTGACCGTCCACGTCGCCGAAGGCGGTCCGCAGGCGCTCGAGCGGATCATCAACGCCCCGGATGCTGTCGACGCGGTGCTCCTGGATATGACGATGCCGGAGCTCAGCGGGCCTGAGGTCTTTGCCCGGCTGCGCCAGATCCGGGCGGACCTGCCGGTCGTGTTGATGAGCGGCTATCACGAGGAGGAGCTGGCGCCCGAGGTCGGAGCCGGCATCAGTGGCTTCATCCAGAAGCCGTTCACCCCGGCCGACCTGGCCAACCGGTTGCGGGCCGCCCTCGAGTCGGCCGGCCCGAGTGCGCCCGCCGAGCGACCGGAACGCGTCGGCCGCGACGGGACCTGAGCCGGCTAGCGGGTCGCGAGCCGGACCCGGGCCGGATCGATCGGATCGAGCTCGACCACGCCATCCCTGGCCAGGGCGGCGATCGCCATGCGAACCGCGGGCGCGTCGTGGTCGCCAATCGCCGTCTCGAGCGTCGACCACTGGGAGCCGGGTGCCGCGCGCAGGCGGTCGACGATCCGACCGCGGAGCCAGCGCGTGGTCGCGTGGAACGGAATCGCGCGCGTGCCCGCGCGAACGGCTCGGGCCGGAACGGTCGGGCGAGTTCGCGTCGATCGGCCGCGACGCTCGGCGGCGAAGCGGCACCATGTCCGCAGCGGGCACGCGGCACAATCGGGGATGCGGGGCCTGCAAACGGTCGCCCCGATGTCCATCACCGCATGCGTCCAGTCACCCGGACGATCCGGATCGACCGAGGCGTCCGCCACCTGCTGGGTCCAGGGCGGTTGCGCCGTGGCGGCGGCCTCACCGCCAAGGGCCCGGCCGAGCACCCGGCGGACGTTCGTGTCGACCGCACCGACCGGCGCGCCGAACGCGATCGCCGCGACCGCGCGCGCCGTGTAGGGTCCGATCCCCGGCAGTCGCTGCAGCGCGCCGAGGTCGGACGGAACCTGGCCGCCGTGGTCCGCGACGATCGCCTGCGCCGCGCGTCGCAGGTTGAGCGCCCGCCGGTCGTAGCCCATGCCCTGCCACGCGCGCAGGACGTCGGCGGGGCTGGCGGTCGCGAGGGCCGCCACGGTCGGGAAGCGGGCGAGGAAGCGGCCCCACGCCTCGACGACGCGCGAGATCTGGGTCTGCTGGGCCATCACCTCGGACACGAGGACGGCGTACGGGTCGCGAGTCGTGCGGAATGCGAGCGCGCGGCCACGGTCGTCGAACCACGCCAGGACGGCGGCGCGCGCTTCGATCGGGAGCGCCGGACCGGGTGGCGAATCTCCTGCTGCCGATCCCGCTCGCGTCATCCGCGCGAGCGTACCATCGCCCCGATGCCCCTCCCCCACCCCATCCGGATCGGTGCGGCCTTTTGGGTCCAGCGATCGGACTGGCCGTCGCTCCGCGAGGCGGTCGAGACGGCCGAGGCGGCGGGTGCGGACGATCTCTGGATCGACGACCACCTCCTGTCGGATGAAGCCTCGTCCGACGACGCCAAGCTCGAGGGCTGGACCACGCTGGCGGCCGTGGCTGCGGTCACGACCCGTGCCCGGCTCGGGCTGCTCGTGGCGGCAAACACGTTCCGCAACCCGGGTCTCACCGCGAAGCTGGCGACGACCCTCGACCAGATCAGCGGCGGGCGGGCGATCCTCGGCATCGGTGGCGGCTGGTTCGAGGAGGAGCATCGGGCATTCGGGATCGACTTCGGGAGCGGGTTCGGCGAGCGGCTCGACCGCCTGGGCGAGTCGGTCGAGATCGTGCGGCGCCTGCTCGACGGTGAGCGGTTCAGCCACGCCGGCCGGTTCTACACCGTTCGCGAGGCGCTGGTCGCGCCGCAACCGATCCAGGCTCACCTGCCGATCCTGATCGGCGGATCCGGCCCCCAGAAGACGCTGCGCATCGTCGCCCGTCAGGCCGATCTGTGGAACGCCTACGGCTCGCCGGCCAACCTGGCCGCATCCGACGCCATCCTTCGCGAGCGCTGCGCCGAGGTGGGCCGTGATCCCGACGAGATCGAGCGGACGGTGAACTTGAACGTCGTCGTCCGGCGGACGCCCGCCGAGGCAGAACGAGTCTGGGCCGGCTACGTCGCGGCGCACCATCCGCGCGCGGGCGAGGGCCGGCTCGTCGTCGGCGGCCCCGTCGAGGATGTGGCGTCGGCGCTCGCGGAATACGCCCGGGTCGGGGTCCGCCACCCGATCCTGATCTTCCGCTCGCCGTGGGACATCGAGACGATCCGGTCCTTGGGCGCGATCCGGGAGGCCGTCGCAGCGCGCGTGGGCTGACGACCCCCGGTCACGCCCCGTCAGCTCCCGGTGTTGATCATCACGTGCTTGACGAACGTGAAGTCCTCGAGCGCGTACTTCGAGCCGTCCTTGCCGTAGCCGGACTGCTTCACGCCCCCGTGCGGCGTCTCCGACGCGAGCGTGAAGTGCTCGTTGATCCAGACGTGGCCGAAGTCGAGCGCCTTGGCAACGCGCATCGCCTTGCCGATGTCGCTCGTGAAGATCGACGAAGCCAGTCCGAACGGCGTGTCGTTCGCCCACTGGATGGCCGTGTCCTCGTCGCTGAACCGCTGGACCGTGACGACGGGACCGAAGATCTCGTCCTGGATGATCTCCGACTTCTGGTCCGCGCCGGCGATGACCGTCGGCTCGTAGTACGAGCCCGGACGATCCGGGCGGACGCCACCGACGACGACCTCGGCGGATCCGCGGGCGCGATCGACCATGCCGGCGACCTTGTCGACGTGGGCGGTCGCGATGAGCGAGCCCATGTCGAGATCGTCGGCCCCGGCCGGGTCGCCCCACTTGATCGAGCGAACCTGCTCGGACAGCTTGTCGACGAACGCGTCGTAGACCTTCGGGCCGGCGATGACCCGGGTCGCGGCGGTGCAGTCCTGGCCGCTGTTCCAGTAGCCGGCCGCCTTCAGCGTCTCGGCGGCGAGATCGAGGTCGGCGTCATCGAACACGATGACCGGGGCCTTGCCACCGAGCTCGAGGTGGAGCCGCTTCACGCTGTCCGCGGCGATCTTCGCGACCCGCTTGCCGGTGACGGTGTCGCCGGTGATCGACACCATCCGGACCTTGGGGTGGCCGACGAGGGCATCGCCGATGTCGCCACCCGCTCCGGACAGGACGTTGACCACCCCGGCCGGCAGGACCTCGGCAAGGATCTCCGCGAACGCGAGCGACGTCAGCGGCGTGCGCGCTGATGGCTTCAGGACGACCGTGTTGCCCGTGGCAAGGGCCGGCCCGAGCTTCCAGCTGGCCATGTACAGGGGGTAGTTCCACGGGGCGATCGACGCGATCACGCCGATCGGATCGCGCCGGATGATCGAGGTGTGCCCGGCAACGAACTCGTTGGCTGCCAGGCCGTCCATCACCCGCGCCGCGCCGGCGAAGAACCGGAAGAGGTCGGAGCAGACGGCCATCTCGTCGATGGCGGCGCCGACCGGCTTGCCGGCGTTGGCGCTCTCCAGCCGGCCGAGCTCGTCGGCTCGCGAGTCGAGGAGATCCGCGATCTTGAGGAGCATGAGCGACCGATCCTGGGGCGTCGTCTGCCGCCAGGTCGCGAATGCGGCGTCGGCGGCATCGACCGCCCGATCGACGTCCTCGGCCGCGCTCTTCGGGACCTTCGCGATCACCTGGTCGTTGGCCGGGTTGATGACGTCCAGCGTCTCGCCGGACGCCGCGTCGACCCACGCGCCACCGATGAACTGCTGATACGCCTTCACGGCCGGGAGCGTGTCGGTCATGGCTGGACTCCTGTCGCTGACGTCGGCGGGCCGAAACCCGGGAGGATGAGCCGAGGACTGGTCGGGCCATTGTGCCTCCGCGGCCGATCCGCGGCGCAGTTCCGGGTTGCGCGTCCCACGCGACGGGTCAGGCCTCGACCGGACGCCCTCCGGCCCTGCCGGCCGCCCGTGAGGCCCGCCACCACGGGATCGTCAGGCGCTCGGCGACGACGACCATTCCGTACAGCCCGATGCTCAGCAGCGCCGTCAGCAGGATCGCGGCGAAGACCAGATCCGTCCGGAACGAGCGCTGGCTGAGCTGCATCCAGATCCCGAGCCCATCGGTCGCCCCGACGTACTCCCCGATGACCGCGGCCACGACCCCGTACGTGGCCGAGATCCGGAGGCCGGTGAAGAACGCGGGCAGTCCCGACGGCCAGCGGATCTTGCGGAACGTCTGACCCGCCGACGCGCCGAACGATCGCATCAGCTCGGCCGCCTCGGCGGATGTCGAGGCGAACCCGTCGAGCAGGGCGATCGTGATCGGGAAGAACGTGACCAGCACGACCACGAGGACCTTCGGCAGCAGCCCGAACCCGAACCAGACCACGATCAGGGGCGCGATCGCGACGATCGGGACCGTCTGCGAGCCGACGAGCAGCGGCTCGACCGCCCGGCGTGCCCAGGCGACGCGGTCCAGGGCGATCGCGACGGCCGTCGCGCCCACGATCGACAGGCTGAACCCGACGATCGTCTCGATGATCGTGGGCACGGCGTGGCGAACCGCCTCGCCGCGGAAGTCCCAGAGCGCGCCGAGGACCTGGGTCGGGGCGGGGAGGACGAACGGGCTCACGTCGGACGAGCGGGCATATGCCTCCCAGACACTGAGCAGGACGGCAACGAGCGCGACGGGCGGCCCGAACCGGCGAACCGCGTCACCCGCGGGCGACACGGCTCCAGCCGAGCCGGCCGAGCCCGGCGGGCCGACGGGCCGGCCCCGGTCGGTCACGGCAGGAAGTCGTTCGTGAACAGGCGGCCGTAGTCGAGCGCCGTCGGCAGTGGCTTGCCGGCCGAATCGACGAGCAGGCCCTGGTCGAACAGGAATGCCGAGTACGCGGTCCAGCGCTCCAGCGTCTGCGTCCCGAACGCGCCGCCGGCGTCCACGAGGTAGCCGCCCTCGTCGAGGAACCGCTGGCTGGCCTGGGGGAGCTCCTTGTTCGCGTCGAACACGCCCGGGTTCTCGGATACGAGCAGGGCGGCGGCCTCGTCGGCATTGTCGGCCGCGAACTGGAAGCCCTGAACCGTCGCGGCGACGAAGCGCCTCGCGGCATCCGGGTCCCTCTCGAGCCACTGCCGGTCGCAGGCGAGGACGACCTGGTAGTACTCGGGGAAGCCATAGTCGGCGAACTGGAAGTAGCGGAGCTCGATCCCGCGCAGGTCCGCCTCGACGCCCTCCCAGGCGGTGAACGGGATCGTGAAGTCGGCCTGCTTGTTGTAGAGGGCCTCGTAGGCGGCCGCGTCGAGCGTCGCGTTCTTGTACATGCCCGTGCCGCCGTCCGCCTTGATCACGAACTTCAGGGTCGGGTCCTCGTTCGGGTAGCCGAAGCCGGCGTACGTCTTGCCGTCGAGGTCTCTCGGGCGCTGAATCGGGCCGTCGGCGAGGACGCCGATCGCGGACGCGGTCTTCTGGAGGATCGCCGCGACGCTGACGATGTCCGCTCCGGCCGCGACCGCGAACGTCATCGAGTCCTGGAAGCTGATCCCGCACTCGGCCTGGTGGGCGGCCATGAGCGTCTCCGGCGTGGCCGTGGCGTACGGCAGGATCCGGAGATCGATCGCCGCCTGGTCGTACCAGCCATTGGCCCGGGCGACGAAGAACCCCGTGTGATTCGTGTTCGGGGTCCAGTCGAGGGCGAGCCGGACGGTGGCCACTGCCGGTCGAGCGCTCGGGCTGGCCGGTGTTGCGCTGGCGGGGGCGGGCGACCCCGTCGGCCCGGCGGACGGGGCAGCGACCGAGGGCGATCCGGACTGGCCGGATGGACCGCAGCCCGCGACGACGAGCACGGCGGTGAGCAGGAGGCGACGGAGCTTCACGGAGACAGGACCTCGAGTGACACGAAACGAAAGAAGCCGCCCCGGGGTTCCGGGACGGCAGCATCGAGTCTCATGGGCCTGCTTCCTTCGCTGGGATGAACCAGATCAGGTTCGGCGGGTCTGTGGCCTTGCCACACTCTCAGCGCATTCGCGCTCCCCGGAGGCGGTATTCAATTGCCCCGAGTCTAGCACCGACACGCGTCAGGCCCCGACGCGCGACTCCAGCGTCGTTCGCAGCCAGGCGATCACGTCGGCGATGACCGCCGGACCCTCCGGCTCGTTGTGACTCTCGTGGCGGAGGTCGGGGTACGTCCGTCGCGTGACGCCCGGGAGCGAGGCCAGAGGCTGGCTGGCAATTGTCGGGACGAGGCGGTCCGCTTCGCCGTGGTAGACGAGGGTCGGGATCGACAGCCGGTGCGGCGCGGCGCGGACCCGGGTTTGCTCCGCGAGAGCCTCCGCTCCGAACCGGAAGGTCGTGGCGTGCTGGTTGAGGGGATCGGCGAGGTACCTGTCCCCGACGGACGGGTCGCGCGACAGGAGCTGGCCGTCGAAAGCGTTGTTCAGCTCGCCGGTCGGGGCGACCGAGCTCAGGACCCGGGCCATCGCCCGCTTCCAGCCCGGGACGTTCGACTCCAGGGCGGGCGCGCTCAGGACCAGCGCGTCGGGCACCGGACGACGCGGGTCGGCAACGGCATAGCCGAGGGCGATCAGGCCGCCGAGCGAGTGGCCGAAGATCGCGGCAGGCCGGCCATCGGCCGAGCCACGGACAGCGGCCAGCCGATCCTCGAGGTCGTCGTGAGTCTGGCTCCAGCGATCGACATAGGCTCGCCGGCCGGCCGACCCACCGAAGCCGCGCTGGTCGTACGACTCGACGGCCAGGCCGGCATCGGCGAGCTGCCGCCCGACCTGCTCATAGCGCCCCGAGTGCTCGGCGATGCCATGGACGAGGAGCACCGACGCCCAGGCGCCGCCGGCCGGCGCCCAGCGGCGGACGAGGAGCTCGGTCCCGTCACGCGCCGCGGCCCGCTCGGTCGTCGAGGGCTCCTGGGCTCCGGCCGGAGGCGCCGCCGACCCGTCGCCCATCGCGCCCGAATCCGTCGTTGTCGTCATCGCGCCCATCGTAGGCCCGCCGCCCGCTACGCTGCGGACCATGTCGAACTGGACCGAGGTCGGTGCCGGCGTCTACGTCCGGCGCTACACCTTCTACGACCAGAACATCACGGCGATCCGCGGCGATGACGGCTTTCTCATCGTCGACACCCGCCTGACCCACCGCCAGGCCGACGAGATCCTCGCCGACCTGAAGGAGCTGACGCCGCTTCCGGTGCGCGCGGTCGTCAACACCCACGGTCACTCGGACCACGCGTTCGGGAACTCGCGCTTCCGCCCGGCCCCGATCTGGGGCCATACCCGGGCGGCGACCATGGTCAGTGCCACCGGCGAGCGCCAGCGCGCGGCCACGGCCGCCGCGATGCCCGAGTGCGCCGCCGAGCTTGCGGAGGTCGTCCTCGATCCACCCGATCAGCTCTTTGACACGGCCACAACGGTGCCGTTCGACGCGGGCGGCAGGCTCGTCGAGCTGCGCTACCTGGGCCGCGGCCACACCGACAACGACGTGGTCGTGGTGATCCCGGACGCCGACGTTCTGCTCGCCGGCGATCTCCTCGAGAACGATGCGACGCCGTACTTCGGCGACGGCTACCCGATGGAGTGGCCGGCGACCGTCGAGGCGCTCGTCGAGCTCGTGACCGGCGCGGTCGTGCCGGGTCACGGATCCGTCGGCGACAAGGCCCTCGCTGTCCGCGAGATGACCGAGTTCCGGGCCGTCGCCGAGCTTGCCGGTCTCGTCCACCAGGGCGCGCTCGACCTGGACGCCGCGGTGCTGCGGACGCCCTACCCCGCCGACACCGCCCGCGAGCCCCTCGAGCGTGCCCTGAAGCAGCTGCGCGGCGAGCTGGACTGACGCGGTCGCGCCGCGATCGGCTGGCGAACGCGGGCCGGCCCCGCGGGCCAAGTCTCCCGGCGAGCTACCCGCCGACGCGGACCACCCAGCGGCCGCGCGCCTGTCCGGCCCGGATCGCGTCGAGCGCCGGTTCCACGTCGGCCAACGCGACCTCGGTCACGCCGGTGTCGTCGTCCAGCCCGTTCGGGCGGAGGTCCGAGGCGATCCGGCTCCACAGCTCGCGCCGCGCCGCGATCGGCATGTTCGCGGAGTCCATCCCGAGCAGGGCCACCCCGCGCAGGATGAACGGCAGGACGGTCGTGTCGAGCTTCGCGCCGCCGGCATTCCCGGACGACGCCACCGCCGCACCGAGACGGAGGGTCCGGAGGACGTAGGGCAGCGTCGCGGCGCCGACCGTGTCGACCGCGGCCGCCCAGCGTGCCGACTCGAGCGGGCGTGTGCTCTCGGCGGTGACCTCGTCACGGGGCACGAGCCCGGCGGCCCCGAGCCCACGGAGGCGCTCCTCCTCGTCGGGCTTGCCGGTGGCCGCCCAGACCTCATGGCCGCGACCCGCGAGGATCGCCAGCGCGACGCTGCCGACGCCGCCGCTCGCTCCGGTCACGAGGACCGGCCCGTCACCGGCCCGCAGGCCGTGCCGCTCGAGTGCCGCAACGGACATCGCCGCCGTGAAGCCAGCCGTGCCGACGGCCATCGCCGTTCGCCCGTCGAGGCCCGCCGGCAACGGCACGACGTACTCGGCCGGCAGGCGGGTGTACTCGCCGTAGCCGCCGTGGCGCGCGACGCCGAGGTCATAGCCGTGGGCCAGGATCGACGTGCCGACAGGCAGCTCCGGATCGTCCGACCCGACGATCTCGCCTGCCAGGTCGATGCCCGGGATGAGCGGGCTGATCCGGGCGACCTTGCCGTCAGCGATCGTGGCGAGCGCATCCTTGTAGTTGACGCTCGACCAAGCGACGCGGACCTCGATGTCGCCGGGCGGCAGGTCCCCGGCGGCGAACGACCGGACGCCGCGCTCGACGCCGTCGCCGGCACGCTCCGCGACGTACGCGCGGAAGGTCGCGGGGATCTGGCTCATGGCCGGATGCTAGCGCGGCGCGACGGGCATGCCGGCCCGGTTGCGGATCGCGTGCGGGGAGGGCGAGGGGCGACGGTCAGGGAGCGTCGCCGCTCGCCTCGGCCGAGGGCTCCGGCTCGGGCGTCGGGGTCGGGCTGGCCGCCGTTGATGGCTTCGGGGTCGGCTTGGGAGTCGGCTTCGGCGTGGCGGTCGGCCGCGGCGTGGCTCGCGGCCCGCAGTTGCTCACGCCCGAGCCGCTGGTCTTGCCGGTCGCCGCTGGAACCTGGTATCGGGTCGCGGGCACCGTCCCGGGTTCGGTGAACAGCGCAGTGGCGAGCTTCCGGATCGCGCCGACGTCGGGGATCTGGATCGAGCCCCGCGCGTCGGATCCGGGCCGGACGAGCGGGTGGGTGATCACGGCCCGATAGGTCTTGCTCCGGCCGATCTTCGTGCCCATCTCGGCGAGGTCGGGCACGAGCTTGCGCGGGATGTTCGTCGATGCCGCATCGCCAAGCGCGTTGAGGAACCCGATCGGGTCGTTCAGGAAGCCGCCGGTCTTCAGGCGATCCCGAATGCCGGACAGGATCTCCTGCTGCCGCGCGGCCCGCGTGAAGTCGCTCTCGCCGGCGGCCTTGCGGATCCGCGCATAGGCCAGCGCCTGCTGGCCGTTCAAATGGTGCCGCCCGGCCAGGATTCCGAACCCGTGGGTGAACCCGTACTCGTCGTAGGTCGGATCGCAGAATCCATCCGGGACGTTGACGTCGATCCCGCCGAGCGTGTCGACGACGTTCACGAACCCACCGAGGTTGACCACGGCGTAGTGGTCGATCCGAACCTTGAGCAGCGTGCCGAGCGCGCCCATGAGCACGTCGAAGCCCTTGCCGTTCGAGCCCGGAAACGTTCCCTGGTGATGGCGCGCGAAGGACACCAGGCCGTTGACCTTGCCGCTGAACTTGCGACCGTCCGGCAACGGCACGTCGACCATGTCGCGCGGGATCGAGATCATCGACACGGTCTGGCCGACCGGATCGAGCGAGACGACGATCATCGTGTCGGTCAGGTACGTGTTCCGTCCTGCGCCGGCGTCGACGCCGACGAGGAGCACGTTCTGGCGGGGAACGACCGGCGACGGGGAGGCCGACGGGGCGATGCTCGGTGAACCCGGCGCATCGGACGGCAGCGTGACCTCGGGATCGGGCACCGCCGAGCCGGACGCGGACGGGTCCCAGGCGCCGGTCGTGTCAGGCTCGATCGGGATGATCGCGTCGGCCGCCTCGCGGGCAGCCTCGGTCGCGATCGCCGCGAAGCCCTGCGGAACGATGAGGACGACCGCCAGAACGGCGATCGGCAGCGCGTCGCGTCGCCCGATCCGCGGGAATCGGCCGTCGAACAGGCTCGATCCGATCGCCGCCGCACGCCAGACGAGCAGGAGCGCCTGGAGCCCGAACAGCACGGCCACGGTTGCGGGGTCGAGGGCAAGCCCCAAGAGCCGGGTGGTCGGGATCAGGAGGAGCCCGCCGCCGAGCACGATCAGCGTGACGAGCGTCGGGACGCCGAACAGCGCCGCGCGGCGGCGGCGGCCGGCGGCCAGGTGACCCAGGCCGGGGAAGATCGAGTCGAGGAAGGCATGGAGGTGACGGGACCCCCGGCGCGGCGTGACGGCCGCGTCGCCCTCAGGCGAGGTGCTCACGTGCTCGGAGCGTACCAGAGCGACCGCCCCGGTCTTGTCACGCTTGTGTCACGACGTGCCGCGGGTCGGGCCGGACGAGCCAGCGGATCAGCGCCGGCGCTTGTCTGTGTCCTGCCCGGTCCCGACAACGCGATCGAACAGCACGGCTGTCACGAACCCGAAGACGAGATGTGCGACGAACATGACCTGTGGCCGGGCGGGCCGGTCCTCCCAGGGCGGCGGGAACAGCTCGACGGCGGGCGCCGCGACGACGTACGCGGCACTCCACACCCCCGCCCCGTAGGCGGGACCGATGACGGCGGCCGGGACCTTGCGCGCGGTCAGGACACGCGCCAGGCCGAACAGGGCGCCGCCAATCGCACCCGTGCCGAGGTGGACGATCGCGGTGCCCACCCGCCGAGCCGGCTCCGGAGTCGTCGCACCCTTGCCCGCTGCGTCGAGCAGGCGATCCGTGACCCGGCGCGGCGGTTGCGTGCCGAGGAGGCCGAGCCAGCGCGCAGGCAGCATCACCATGCTCATGACCAGCGTCGCGGCCGCGCCGGCACCTGCCCCGACGAGCGCGGCCCACGGGGCCGTCACGGTCTCGGCTGTCTGGCTGAGGGTTGACGCCGGGTGCTCGGATCTCACCGACCGATGCTGGATCGTGTCGCCCTGCAGGCCCGCGCCGCGCGACCAGCTCGCCCTCGCAAGCCGCTTGCATCGCGATCGACGCGCGGCGTTCGTCCGCCTGCGCGTGCGGCCACGTACGATGGCGCCCCACCCCGTCCGAGCGAGGAGCCGGCCACCGATGTTGAAGGGCGTGAACCTCGGCAACTGGCTCGTGCTCGAGAAGTGGATGAGCCCCGGACTGTTCGATGGGACGGCGGCCGAGGACGAGGTCCACCTGTGGCGCGACCTGAGCGAGACGGCGGCGCGCGAGCGGTTCAAGGTCCACCGCGACACCTGGGTCCACGAGCGGGATTTCGTCTACCTCGCCGCGAACGGGGTCGAGCTCATCCGGATCCCCGTGCCGTACTTCATCTTCGGCGACGTCCCGCCGTACATCGGCTGCATCGAGTACCTCGACCAGGCCTTCGCCTGGGCGGAACGGCACGGCCAGAAGGTCCTCATCGACCTCCATACGGTGCCGGGCAGCCAGAACGGGTTCGACAACGGCGGGATCTGCGGCGTGTGCACGTTCCACCGGAAGCCGGAGAACGTCGAGTTCGCGCTCACGGTCCTCGAGCGGCTGGCGGCTCGCTATCGCGACCACTCGAGCCTGTGGGGCGTCCAGGTCCTCAACGAGCCGATCTCGCAGGAGCTCTGGGACGCGGTCGACATCCCGACGCGTTACCCGGCCGTGGATCCGGAGGAGGCCGCCGGATCGGAGCCGGTCCCGACCGAGTTCCTGAAGCGGTTCTATCGCGATGCCTATCGGCGGATCCGGGCCGCCGCCCCCGCCGCGACCGTGGTCTTCCACGACGGGTTCCGGCTCAAGGAGTGGAAGGGCTTCTTCACCGCTCCGGATTTCGAGAACGTCGTCCTCGACACCCATCTCTACCTGATGGAGCTCACCTGGACGCAGGGCGACCACGAGCTCGACCGGTATCTCGCGCACGTTGCCGACCGGTTCGCCCCGGCCATTCGTGAGGCCGCGAAGGACGTCCCGGTGATGATCGGCGAATGGTGTCTGGACACGGCGGCCAAGGAGGCGAGCGTGCTGACCGGCGACGAGCGGCGCTCGTACTTCCGGAGGATCGCCGAGGCCCAGCTCCGCGCCTGGGAGCCGGCCATCGCGTGGACCTACTGGAGCTACAAGCTGCTCACCTCGGACCCCAAGCACGACCCGTGGGACATGGGCCGGGCGATCGAGCTCGGCTGGCTGCCGGAGGAGCCGGCCGAGGCCGCTGACTGACGGCCGATCGCACGGCGGTCGGGTATCATGCCGACCGGCTCCACTGGCGAGTGGCCAAGCGGTAAGGCGCCTGACTCTGGATCAGGAGATCGAAGGTTCGAATCCTTCCTCGCCAGCCAGCTCCTCGCCGTATCACAAGATGTTGTGGTCGGCAGCGACGAGGGGCCTGCATTTCGTGCTTGAACGCCGTCCGCGGTTCGTCGCAGGAGGCGACGGACATGGTTTGGGCACCTGACTCCCTTCGGCAGGCTCTCCGATGTCGCCGCCGATCCTGCGTGACCTCTCGTCGATGAGCGCCTAACCTCGAATCAGGAGCGCTCTCGAGCCAGCGCGAGTGGCTCGGTCGTCTCGATAGTCCGTCGGGCGACGACGGCCAGCGCATCGATCAAACCTCGGTCGGCATTGAGCGACTCGATCCGATGGAACGAAAGGCCTTGACGCTCGGCCTGCTCCCGCGCGCCGATGTCGACGTCGTAGAGGATCTCGAGGTGATCGGCCAGGAACTGGACCGGCGCGACGAGGACCGAACGTCCGCCCAACGCCGCGATCTCGGGCATGAGATCGGCGAAGTCTGGCTTCATCCACTCGCCCGGCTCGTGGCCGGCGCTCTGCCAGCAGAATGTCCACTGCCGGTCCGTCAGCCCGGCTATCGCGGCCACCGCCATGGCGGTTGTGCGCAGCTGGTCAAGGTAGTCCGGCTCTTGGTCGGCGACGCGCCTCGGGAGGCTGTGGGCGGTCATCAGGACGCTGGTCGCCTCGCGTTCCCCAACCGACAGACCGCCGAGCGCGGCGGTGACCCGATCCGCCAGCGCGCGGACGAACGCCGGCTCGCCGTGCCAGGCCCCGGCGACGGTCACCTCAGGTGCCGCATCGGCTAGCGCCGCTCGAGCCTCGTCGATCGCCCGGGCGTAACCGCTCATCAGGAGCGGCGAATATTGGGGCGAGAGGATGATCGCGACGACGTCCGTGACACCGGCGTCGGTCAGCGCATTCAGCCCAACGAGGATGGACGGCTCCGAGAACCGCATCCCGACCTCAACGGGCCATCCGAGCGATTCGCAGAGCCCGGCGGCCTGCGCCCGGGTGATCGGGATCAGCTGCGAGCCACCGATGACGTGGTAGCGGCGAGTGAACTCGTCGACGAGGTCAGGGTCCGGCTCGCGGCCGCCACGGACGCGCGCCAGGTAGGCTCGGATGTCCTCGCGCTCGAGCGAATTGGGCGAGCCGTAGGTCATGAGGAGCACCCCCGGGCGACCGGCGCCGGTCACGCGACCACCTCCACGCCGGTCATGGTGGCGGCCGTCTGCTCGTGGACGAAGTCGACGAGGCGGCGCAGGACGTCCGTGTCGGTCGGCGGCAAGACCCCGTGACCCAGATTGAATACGTGGCCGGCTCGACCGTCAGCTTCGGCGAGGACCATTCGAGCGCCCGCTTCCGTTGCCTCCCATCCAGCCACCACCCGCGCGGAATCAAGGTTGCCCTGGATGCCCCGGTCGTCGCCGACGCGCCGCCAGGCATCGGCCAGGGAGACCCGATGGTCGACGCCGATGACGTCGCCGCCGGCCTCGGCCATCAGCTCCAGCAGCGCGGCCGTTCCAGTCCCGAAATGGATGGTCGGCACGCCCTGGAGGGCGTCGAAGATCCGCTTCACGTGGGGCTGGACGTACTCCGCGTAGTCGTCGGGCCCGAGCCCACCGATCCAGCTGTCGAACAGCTGGACGACGTCGGCGCCCGCGTCCACCTGGGCGCGAAGGTAGACCGCGACCATGGACGACAGCCGCGTCATCAGCTCATGCCAGGCCGCTGGCTCGCGGTACATGAACGCCTTGGCGGTCGCGAAGTCGCGCGACGGACGGCCCTCGATGAGATAGCAGGCGAGGGTGAACGGCGCGCCCGAGAAGCCGATCACCCCGGCCTTGCCCTCGAGCTCGCCCCGGACAAGGCGGATGGAGTCGAGCGTGAAGGACACCTCGGCCGGATCGAACGGGCGGAGCGCGGCGACGTCGGCGGCCGAGCGGATCGGCCGTTCGATGATGGGACCGACCTCGGGCTCGATCCGGAGGGCCACGCCCATCGGCTCGAGCGGCAGCATGATGTCGGCGAAGAGGACAGCCGCGTCTACGCCCAGTTCGTTGACGGGCATGAGCGTGACCTCCGCGCACAGCTCCGGCGTCTTGGCGAGCTCGAGGATGCCGTACCGCTCACGGAGCTCTCGGTACGCGGCGAAGGACCGGCCCGCCTGGCGCATGAACCAGACCGGCGTCGCGTCTACGGGTTCGCGGCGGCACGCCCGCAGGAATTGATCATTCATGCCGCGAACGCCAGACGGGCGGCGTCGATCGTCGCCTCGATGTTGGCCGGCCCGTGCGCCATCGACACGAACCACGCCTCGAATTGCGAGGGCGGCGGCAGGATGCCCTGGTCGAGCATCGCGCCGAAGAATCCGGCATACGCCGCGCGGTTGGAGGCGAGCGCCTCCACCGAGTCGCGCGGCGCCGTCGGCCGGAAGAAGACCGTCAGGAGCGACCCCACGCGGGCGATCGAGATCTCGCGGCCCGCGCTGGTCGCAGCCTCCGCGAGACCGGCCTCGAGCTCCGCCGCCCTGACGTCCAGGACCGCGTATCGACTGCCGCCGAGCTCGGCGAGCTCGGCGAGCTCGGCGAGCGTTGCGATCCCGGCGGCCATCGAGAGGGGGTGGCCGGACAGGGTGCCCGCCTGGTAGACGGGACCCGCCGGTGCGACGAGGTCCATGAGATCGGCGCGGCCGCCGTACGCCCCAATCGGCATTCCGCCGCCGATGATCTTGCCAAGCGTCGTCAGATCGGGCGTGACACCGAACCTGGCCTGCGCGCCGCCCAGCCCGAGCCGAAACCCGGTGACGACCTCATCGAAGACGAGCAGGGCGCCGTTCGCGTGGGTGAGGTCGCGAAGGTGCTCGAGATAATCGGGAATCGGGGGGATGACGCCGACGTTGGCGACGACCGGCTCGACGATGACCGCCGCGATCTGGCCCGGATGGGCGGCGAAGGCGTCGGTAACCGCACCGGGGTCGTTGAAGGCCAATACGATCGCGGTCCCAGCGACCGCGTCGGGGACGCCCGCGCTGCCCGCGATCGCCTGGGTCGCCAGACCGGAGCCGGCCTCGACCAGCAGGCCGTCCGAGTGGCCGTGGTACGCGCCGGCGAACTTGACGACGAGATCCCGACCCGTGGCCGCACGTGCGACGCGTAACGCGCTCATGACTGCCTCCGTGCCGGAGGACGTGAAGCGGAGGCGCTCCATCGACGGCATCGCACGCCGGATCGCCTCGCCCAGCTCGATCTCGAGCGGGTTCGTGGCGCCGAGCGCGAAGCCGTTGCTAGCCGCGGTCACCACCGCCTCGACGACCGCGGGATGTGCGTGACCCAGGATCGCCGGGCCCCAGGCCCCGATGTAGTCGACGTACCGTCGCCCGTCCGCGTCCCAAACGTTCGGACCCTCGCCGCGCTTGAGGACGAGCGGCGGCCGGCCGACCGATCTGAAGGCGCGGACGGGGCTGTTCACCCCGCCCGGAAAGAGACCCTCGGCGCGCTCGACGAGCGCGGCGCTCCGGGTGCGCGTCGCGGCCTGCCCGGTCATGGCGCACCCAGGAGGCCGAGGATCTCGTCCATCGGCCGGTGAATCCCGAGGAGGATCGGCGTGTCGCTGACCGTGGAGCGCCGGCTCTCGGTCGAGCGCAGTGCTCGGACGAGGTCGCCGAAGGCGACGAGATCATCGGTCTCGTAGGCGACGACGAACTCTTGCGAATCGAGCCCGAAGGAATAGGCCAGCGCCTGGCGAACCATCGGGTACTCATGGCCGACGCGCATGTGTTCGTTCATCACCCCCTGGCGCGTCTCCTTCGAGAGGAGGTACCAGTCGGTGCTCTTCGTGAAGGGGTAGACGACGAGGTAGCGAGCGCGCTCGCCGGCGAAGAGCGACTGCTCCTGGTCGGTCGCCTTCCGGACGTACTGCGACGGGCCGATCCGCCCGATGAACGAGTGGCGGACGGTCAGCCACCGTCCAAGCCCCGCGCGCAGCAGGCCTGCGGCTGCCGTCTCGAGCACATCGACCGATGGCGCCATGCGCCAGAACAGCAGGTCGACACCAGGCTCGAGGCCGATCGACGAGTAGGTGATGGTCCGAACGCCATCGAGATCCGCGGGCGTGGCGGCCTCGCCGAAGCGACAGCCATCGTCGTGGCGCTCCTCGTCGGATCGTCGCCGCCAGGCCGGATCGAGCCCCAGCGCCACCGCCTGGATGTACACCTGCTCGTCGCCGCTCATCGTCCGGTCTCCTCGCGCAGCCAGGTCGCAAGGTCCGCGGCGGCGTAGGTGATGACGATCCCGGCGCCGGCCCGGACGATCGCGGTTGCCGCCTCGGTCATGGCCCGCCTTCCGTCCAGCCAGCCGCGCTCGGAGGCGGCGGCGATCATCGCGAACTCTCCGGAGACCTGGTAGGCGGCGATCGGGACATCGAATCGACCTCGCGCCGCGGCAATGAGGTCCAGCCCGGGCATCGCCGGCTTGACAAGCAGGATGTCGGCGCCCTCGGCAACGTCGAGGTCCATCTCCCGCAGCGCCTCACGGCCGTTGGCCGGATCCATCTGATAGCCGCGCCGGTCGCCGAACGCGGGGGCGCTGTCGGCCGCCTCCCGGAAGGGACCGTAGAAGGCCGACGCGTGCTTCGAGGCGTAGGCCATGATCGGGGTCTGCTCAAAGCCTGCCTGATCGAGCGTGGTACGGATCGCCCCGACCTGGCCGTCGATCATGGCGCTCGGCGCCACGATGTCGGCGCCGGCGCGCGCCTGGGTGACGGCCGTCTCGGCGAGCCGGACGAGAGCGGCGTCGTTGTCGACCGACCCATCGACAGCGAGCGGGCCGCAGTGACCGTGGTCGGTGTACTCGCAGAGGCAGGTGTCGGCGATCGTGACGAGCGGTAGGTCCAGTGCCCGGATCCGGCGGAACGCGTCCTGCACGATGCCGTCGTCGGCCGATGCCTCGGAACCGAGCGGGCTTTTCGATTCGGGCAGGCCGAACAGGATGACGCCACCGACGCCGAGGTCCGCCAGACGAGCGGCCTCTTCGGCGACGAGATCCGACGACAGCCGCGACTGGCCAGGCATCGAACCGATGGGATCGCGGCGCCCGACGCCCGGTTGCACGAACAGGGGCGCGACGAGCATCGAGGGATGAAGCCGCGTCTCGCGGACCAGGGCACGCAAGGCGGGCGTGCGCCGCAGCCGACGGGGTCGAACGAGCAGCGCAGCGGCCGAGCCGGTCGGCGCGGGCGAAGGCGGAGCTTCGAGATCGAGCGTCATGAGATCTCCTGTGGCTGGAGGGCCAGGGCGTGGGCGGTCGTCGCAGCCAGTTCGGATGCGTCCGGCGCGTCGGAGGTCGCAAGGACCTGGAACCCTGCCGCGCGGGCCCTGTCGGCCGTCTCGGGACCGATGCAGACGGACGGGATCGAGATCACATCGATCGATTCGTCTCGCCCCAGGGCGACCAGGCCTCGGACCGTCGAGCCACTCGTGAACACCACGGCTGCCGGGTCTCCTTCCGTCATGGCGAGGCGAAAGAGCGGACGCGAAGCCTCGGGAGCCTCGCGCGTCCGGTATGCGACGACGTCGTCGACCTCGGCGCGTCGGGCCCGCAGCGCGACGGCCAGATCCTCGTCGGCCAGATCGCCGCGGATGACGAGGACGCGCTCGCCGGGCCGGACGGGCAGTTCGGCCGCCATCGCGATGGAACGGCTCCGGCTCGGCTGGAACCGGACCTCGATGCCCTCGTGCTCCAGCACGTCTCGTGTCGCGCTGCCGATGGCCGCCCAGGACGGAGACCCGAGCTCGGTCAGGACGCGCTCGGCGGCCTTGATGATCGCCCGCGCGCCGTTCGTGCTGGTGATGACGACCCAGGTGTAGGTGTGGAGCAGGCCTGCGGCAGAATCCAGAAGTCCGCGAGCTGGCTCGAACTCGATCGCGATAGTGGGGACCAATACGGGCTCGAGGCCAACGTCGCGAAGCGCCAGCACGAGATCGTCGGCTTGCTCCGTTGCCCGCGTCACGAGCACCCGGCGAGCATCCGGCTGCGGATCGCCTGGATCGACGTGGCCGGCCGACGCTCGGACGCGGGCACGGGCGTCGAGGCCATTCGCAAGCTCCCGGGCGAGGTCCGCACCGGCCGACAGCGGACCGCGACGACGGGCGAGTGAGGTGTCCGAGCCATCCGTGCTGGCATAGCCGCCAAGCAGATCGAGCTGACCGTCAGCGATCGTCGCGAGAGCACCAATCGGGGCACGACAGCCGCCGCCCGACGCGCTGAGGAATGTCCGTTCGGCTTCGACCGCCACGCGGGTCCGGTGGTCGTCGATCGCGGCACAGATCGCCAGCATCCGCGCGTCGTCACGCCGGATCTGAAGTGCGATGGCACCTTGGCCCGGCGCCGGCGGGACGATGTCCGGCTCCAGTCGCTCGGCGATCCGATCTGCAAGACCCATGCGATCCAGCCCAGCGCAGGCGAGCACGAGGGCGTCGGTCTCCCCGCTATCAAGCCGATGAAGGCGAGTGTCGACGTTGCCGTGGAGCGGGTGGACCACGAGGTCTGGTCGCCGCGCCAGCAGAAAGCCCGTGCGCCGCGGACTGTCGGTGCCGACCATCGTGCCTGGGGGCAGGTCGTCCAGTCGTCGCTCCGTGGCGTCGGTCCGCACGACGAGGGCGTCGCGCGGATCGGCGCGCGGCAGAAAGGCGCCGAGCCGAAGCCGCGGATCCTCTTCGGTCGGAATGTCCTTCGCACTGTGAACGGCGACATCGACACGGCCGCTCAGCAGGGCCCGCTCGATCGAGGCCACGAAGGCGCCCTCGCCCCACGCCGTGTCGGGCGCGCGGCGATCGCCCTCGGTCTCGACAATGACGATTCGACTTCGCCGGCCGTCTCGGGCAAGCGCGTCGGCGACGAGGTTGGCCTGCGCCAGGGCCAGGGCGCTGCCCCGGGAGCCGATCCAGATCGCCTGGCTGGTCATAGCGCGAACATGTCACGGACGGCGCGCTCGTCACGACCGTCGGAGTCTCGGCCGAGTCGCTCAAGCGGCTCTCGGAGAAGCCGCGTCGCCAGGTGCTCGGTCATCGCCTCGATGGCCAGGCGTGTCTCAGGTTCCAGGTCAGGAAGGCGCCGCCACAGCACCGCAAGCTCGGCCACGCGTTCGCGATCCGCCTGCTGCACGAGCGCCTCGGCCGTCGCGCGCCCGGTGCTCCCTCGCAGCCATCCCAGGTACTCGGCTGTCGTTCGCTCGACAAGGGCGTCAACGCGGCGGTGCGAGGGATCGTGGGCTGCCCCAACATCGAAACCGCCGAGCGCCAACGCGTCCGCCGACACAAAGCGCGGGCCGAGCGCATCCGCGACAGCCTGGGGGACGGCCGCCGGCACCGACAGATCGACGACGACGGTGGTACTCGCGCCCAGCGCGGCGATCGTGTCCGCGCCGAGCGGCCACGGGCCGCCGAGCGCCACGATCATGCCCGCGAACTTCGCTGCCGGCGGGCCGGGATCGAACTCCACGATCCGGGCTCCGCTCTCAGTGGCGAGCAATCCAGCCCTCATACCCGAGCGGTTCCCGATCGTGACCGACGCGCCCGCCGCCGTCGCTGCACGGACGGCGAGGCGACCCATCTTGCCGGCGCCAACGACAAGGATCTCGCGGCTTCGAATTGAGCCGGCCCGCCGCTCGATGGCTGACAGTGCCAGGTCCGCCAGCGAGCGCTGCGGACCCTGACGCCACGATCGGGCGCGACGACCTGCCTGAAGCGCGAGCGCGAAGAGCCGCTCGAGCCGCGCGTCAAGCACTCCGGCCGCCCGAGCCTGATCGACGGACTGGCGCAGCTGATGGAGGACCTGATCCTCTCCGATCACAACCGAATCGCGTCCGACCGCGACCGTGATGGCGTGGCGAACGGCCGGCTCGCCGATCAGCGCCTCGCCGCCGGTCGGAAGCAAGCGCTCGAGCGGTCGCCACTCGGCGTCGTCGTGACCGTTGACGTAGCCCTCGACGCGGTGGCAGGTCTCGAGCAGCAGCGCGCGATGACCCCGCTCTTCGCGAAGTCGTGTCGCGAACCGCTGGCGCTCGACGGCGGGCACCTGGCGGGCGTGGGCAACGAGCGCGACGATCGTGCCCGGCGAGACCGGGTTCACGTCGCCCCTCCCCGGTCGGCCGCCGTCGCGGCCGGCAGCCGGCGAGAACGCGGTTCGGACTCGAGCTTGTGGCCTTTCATCGTGGCGACCAGCAATCGGTCCATGGCTCGTTCCGCGGTTTCGAGCAGGTCGGTAGTCTCGGCGGCGTCGAACCCTCGTCGGCGGGCCGCGACCGCCAGCTCGTGATGGAAGGGCGCCCGGAATCGGAGGAAGCCTTCGACGGTCTGACTCAGCGACAGGCGCATCTGGGCGGCGACCCGGCCGTACTCGGCGGCAGTGCCCGACGCCTCCTTGAGGTGATGGGCGGCAGTGTCCGACTGAGTGGCGTCGAGGTACTGGAGGAGGCTCGCCGCGAGGACCTGGCCTCGCTCGCGAAAGAGGAGACGTTGGTCCTCGCTGAGCTTCAGGACCCAGGGCAGTTCCGGAGCCGCATCCCGGCTGGCTCGACGGTAGGTCCGTGCGATCCGGCTGGGCGTGAGCCCCGCTCCGCCGATCGTCGGTCGGCGTGTTCGATCCGCCGGCAGCAGACGTTCCAGTGCTGCGCGGGAGAACCGCCGGTGACCGCCGGGCGTCGTGAACACCCGCAGGCGGCCTGCATCGCTCCAGCGGCGGAGGGTGGCGGGCGAGACGCCGAGCAGGCTGCTAGCCTCGGAGAGGCCCATCCAATCGGGGTCGCGGGGCGTTGAGCGACTCACGAAATCTATCCAAATCTATCAGAACATCACCGACTCGCTCACTGTACCATGACCGACGCGAGGAGTTCTTGTGCGCTTCGACGCTTCCCCGGGCGCCCGATGTCCGCGCGAGACTCCTCGCTTCACGTCGTCCATGGCCTGGCGACGCCCGCCCACCATGCAGTCCTGGTCGAGCATCCACGATTGAGTAGATTCCTTCGAGCCGAGGTCGTGGTACAGGCTGGCCGGGCAGAACCCGCCGGCGTGTGCGAGAGCCTTCATCGTCGCTCCACGGAACCCGGACCTGTGAAAAACTGGAGCAGCCACTGCGAACAGCTCTCGATTTCGCGCGTCCGGCCCGTCACCGCTCCGGAACCGCCAAGGCTCCAAGTCGCGAGGCTGCCCCGTCGCACGCTCCACCACGCGGCCAAGCGTAGGTCCGATGGTTGGGCGACAACCGAACCCGGCAACCCTGACGGCCCGGAGAGCCGACTTCCCGCGAAGGAGCACGAGCCATGTCCCTTGCCCGCGTCCAGTTCTTCTCCATTTCGCTCGACGGCTTCGGCACTGGCGAAGGGCTGACCCGCGACGCTCCATTCGGTCATGCCGGCGACCGCCTGCATGAGTGGATGTTCGTCACCCGGTGGTGGCGCCAGATGGTCGGCGAGCCCGGCGGCAGCAGCGGCCTCGAAGACGCCTTCCTGCGGCTGCACGCTCCGGGGGTCGGCGCCGAGATCATGGGTGCCGGAAAGTTCGGTCCGCCC
This sequence comes from uncultured Chloroflexia bacterium, assembly GCA_963746075.1. GTDB lineage: Bacteria > Chloroflexota > Limnocylindria > Limnocylindrales > CSP1-4 > CF-46. The sequence continues at coordinate 184,335 of CAVUZY010000001.1, read as the reverse complement.
GGTTGGCACGAGGACCCGGAGTGGCGGGGCTGGTGGGGCGCCAATCCGCCGTTCCACACGCCGACGTTCATCCTCACCCATCACCCACGCCCCCCGATGGAGATGGACGGCGGCACGACCTTCCACTTCATCGACGCCCCGCCGGCCGCGGCGCTCGCGACGGCGCGCGAGGCGGCGGGCGGCCAGGACGTCCGGATCGGCGGGGGTCCCACCGTGATCCGCGAGTTCCTCGCGGCGCGGCTCATCGATCACATGCACATTGCGGTCGTCCCGATCCTGCTCGGCCGGGGCGAACGCCTCTGGGACGGGCTTGAGGGCCTCGAGCAGGACTACGAGATCGAGGCCACCTCGGCGCCCAGCGGCGTGACGCACGTGATGTTCACCCGTCGGGGTGCCTGAACGGGGTCGTTGGCGGCGGGTCCGGGCACCCCGCACCCGCACGATCACGTCAGAACGGCCTCCGGACCCAACCCGGAGGCCGCTCTGAAATCCGGCAATGCCGGTGCCGACGGGGCGGCGCCGCAGGGGCACCGCCCGGCCGACTCACGTCATGGAACCTGGTAGCTGAACGATCGGGTATTCCACTGCTTGATGTACTTCCAGTAGAGCGTCGTGCTGTCGCGGTACATGTAGTAGTACGGGATGGTGATCACGCCGGTCAGCTTGGGCTTCGAACCGTTCGGGACCTTGATGACATAGGCGGTGTCCCACTGCCGCGTCCGCGTCACGTCGGGCGACCCCCACTGGGCTGCCGTGTTCGACTCCACCTCGAGGTTGAGCCGGCCGCCGGAGCAGAACTTCTCGGCGAGGCCGATGCTGATCCAGCCGGCGCTCACGGAGATCGAGGTGGTCGCCGAGCAGCTCGTGTCCAGCTGGATGTTGTGGTCGGGCGCCGCAAAGCGGTAGTTGTTGATCGCCGCGATCGTGCTGGTGACCCGGACCTTGCCGTAGTTGTCGGACGGATACGCGTAGCTGCCCTGGGTCGTCGTCCACGTCGTCAGCTCGCTGACCGCGTAGTAGTCGCCGGTTGAGTCCGAATCGGACAGCCGGAGGACGGTGAAGCAGAACTTCACGGTCCCGTAGGACTGGTAGTACTGCGTGTCCCAGGCGTTGTCGTACGGGACGTCGCCCCTCCAGGCGACGTTGCTCGTGCAAGCGCCATAGCGGATCGAGCTGCTGACGCTGAACGACGCTGCCGAAGCCGCAGCGGGCATGCTGAACAGCAGCATTGCAACCATCGCGACGACGACCCCCGATCGCCTCCTGGACGCGAGGCTGGACATCGTTCACCTCCTGGCACAGTTCGCCACACCGGGGTAGATCCTCGATGTTCCGCGACGATCTTGGACGCACGCGCGCCACGCTCGCCGGCGACGGTAGCGGGCCTCCGTCACGCGGCCGTCTTCGGACGTCCTCGATGCTTCACACTCTTCCCCGGGGTCGCCGGCGCGCGCGTCAGGAGGAGCCAGATGACGAAGGATCGCAAGGTGATCATCTCGTGCGCCGTGACCGGGTCGATCCACACGCCGACGATGTCCCCTCACCTGCCGATCACGCCCCTCCAGATCGCCGACGAATCCGTCGCGGCCGCGCAGGCGGGTGCCGCGGTGCTCCACCTCCACGCCCGGGATCCTCGCGACGGCCGCCCGACTCCCGATCCCGACGTGTTCATGGAGTTCCTGCCGATCATCAGGGAGCGGACGAACGCGATCATCAACATCACGACCGGCGGCGGGCACGGCATGACCCTGGACGAGCGGCTGGCCGCGGCGTTGGTCACGAAGCCGGAGCTCGCGTCGCTGAACATGGGCTCGATGAACTTCGGGCTCTACCCCATCGCGTCGCGCTACAAGGACTGGCAGTACGCGTGGGAGCCCGAATACCTCGAGGCCAGCCGCGACTTCATCTTCCGGAACACCTTCGCCGACATCGAGCAGGTCCTCCGCCGCCTCGGGGAGGAGTGCGGGACGCGATTCGAGTTCGAGTGCTACGACGCGGGCCACCTCTACAACCTGGCCCACTTCCTGGATCGCGGACTCGTCAAGCCTCCCCTGTTCGTGCAGAGCATCTTCGGGATCCTGGGCGGCATCGGCGCGGAGCACGCCAACCTGCTCCACATGCGTGCGACCGCCGACCGCCTGTTCGGGTCCGACTACGAGTGGTCCGTGCTCGCGGCCGGGCGCCACCAGATGAGGTTCGTGACGATGGCGGCCATCCTGGGCGGCAACGTGCGCGTCGGCCTGGAGGACTCGCTCTACCTCCGCAGGGGCATGCTCGCGCCGAGCAACGCGTCGCAGGTGACACAGGTCCGGACGATCCTGGAGAACCTGTCCATCGAGATCGCCACGCCCGATGAGGCGCGCCAGCGACTGGCCCTGAAGGGCGCCGCGTCGGTCGCGTTCTGATCCGACCGCCGCCCGAAACCAACTGATCGGTTGATGCGCGGGTCAACCGGGCTGCCGCGGGTTCCACCCGGCCGGGCGATGCCGGCGCCGGTGCGTCCGACCGACACTCGGGTCATGAACGTCATCGAAGTCACCGACCTCGTCAAGCGCTACGGCGACCACACGGCGGTCGACGGCGTCTCACTGTCCGTCGAGGAGGGCGAGATCTTCGCCATCCTCGGCCCGAACGGCGCCGGCAAGACCACCACCGTCGAATCGATCAGCGGCCTGCGAACGCCGGACTCGGGCACGATCAGCGGTGCTGGGGTTCGACCCGCGGCATGATCGCGACGAGCTCCGGCACGTCGTCGGTGTCCAGCTCCAGGAAAGCGAGCTGGCCGATCACCTCCGCGTCTGGGAGGCGCTGGATCTCTACGCGTCCCTCTATCCCGCGCCACGCGACTGGGAGCGGCTCATCGTCGACCTCGGGCTCGCCGACAAGCGCAACACGGCATTCGGCAAGCTGTCCGGCGGCCAGAAGCAACGGCTCTCGATCGCGCTGGCGCTCGTCGGCAATCCGAGGATCGCCATCCTCGACGAGCTGACGACGGGCCTCGATCCGCAGGCCCGACGCGACACCTGGCAGCTCATCGAGGACGTCCGCGCCGGCGGCGTGACCGTCGTCCTCGTCACCCACTTCATGGAGGAGGCCGAGCGGCTGGCCGACCGGATCGCCCTCATCGACCGGGGCCGGGTCGTGGCCATCGACACGCCGGCCGGGATCGTGTCACGCGTCGATGCCGAGCAGCGGCTCCGCTTCCGCCCGTCCGCCCCGATCGAGGACGGCCTCCTGACCGGGCTTCCCGGCGTCCGGACGCGTCACCCGCGAGGGCTCGACCGTCGTCGTCGCGGGCACCGGCAACCTCGTCCAGGCGGTGATGACCGTCCTGGCCCGCCAGCAGATCGTGGCCAACGAGCTGCGCATCGACCAGGCCGATCTCGACGACGCCTTCGTCGCCCTGACCGGCCGAAAGCTCGCAAGCTAACGTTTCACGTGGAGACCACGGTGCTGAGAAAGATCATGGCCGTCGAGGCCAAGCTGTTCTTCCGGGAGCCAGGCGTCTGGCTCCTCACCATCCTGCTGCCGACGTTCGTCCTCGTCGTCGTCGGCCTCCTGTTCGGCGGCGATCCGGACCCGGCCCTCGGCGGGCGGCGTTGGATCGACATCTTCGCGCCGTCGATGGTCGTCATGACTCTCGCGATCCTGGGCGTCAACACCCTGCCGGCCCGGCTCGTGAAGTACCGCGAGAAGGGCGTGCTGCGCCGGCTGTCCACGACGCCCACGAGCCCGTGGAAGCTGCTGACGGCTCAACTCGTGGTCAACATGGGCGTGGCGATCATCAGCGTCGTCGTCCTGATCGTGGTCGGCAATCTCGTGCTCCGGATCCCGTTCCCGCAGGACCTCGTCGGGTTCGCCGCCGCGTTCGTGCTCGGCATGTCCGCCCTGTTCGCCCTGGGTCTGCTCGTCGCCGCGGTCGCGCCGACGACGGGCACGGCGACCGCGCTGTTCATTCCCCTGTTCGCGCTGGTGATGTTCCTCGGTGGGGTATACCTGCCGCGCATGCTGCTGCCCGAGTTCCTCATTCGGATCGGCGACTACACGCCGCCAGGCGTCCAGTCGTTGCTCGACGCCTGGTCCGGGACGACGCCGCAGCTCGCTCAGCTCGGGGTCATGGCCCTGATCACGGTCGTTGCCGGCGCGGCGGCAGCGAGACGGTTCCGCTGGGAATGAGCGGATCGGCCGCGCCGCCGGCGCCGCCTCCCGCTCCGTCGCTCTACGAGCGATGGAGCGACCGGCTGACCGACTGGTGCCCGTACGTCACGCTGGCCGTGTCGTCGGTCCTGGTCCTCGCCTGGTCGAACGACACGGCCGGCGAGCGGCTCGTGACGGCCGGGCTGACCGCGATCGCCGCGGGATGGGTGTTCCTGGGCTACACCCGGGCACCCCGCCCGCGGAAGGCGCACCCGATCCGGATGGTCGGGTACTTCGTCGGCCTGCTGGCACTTGCGTCGCTCCTGTCGATCCGCGAGTACCTCTTCTTCATCTTCCTGATCACCGGGTTCTTCCACGCCATGGTCCTGCGACCATGGCCCCTCCTCCTCGCCGGCGTCTTCGCGACGTCGGTCCTGGTCAACACGCGTCATCGGCGGCTTCCCGACGAACCCGGAATGGTGGACGATCTACGTGGCGATCATCGTCGTCCAGACGCTCGCGATCGGCGGTGGCGGGCTCCTCGGCGAGCGGCTGGCCGAGCAGAGCGAGCAGCGGCGATTGGCGGTGAGCCGGCTCGAGACGGCGCTCGAGGAGAACGCCGGACTCCACGCCCAGCTCCTGACCCAGGCTCGCGAGGCCGGCATCCTCGACGAGCGGCAGCGCATGGCCGGCGAGATCCACGACACGATCGCCCAGGGACTGACCGGGATCATCACCCAGCTCGAGGCTGCGGAGCAGGCCCGCGACCGGCCCGAGGACTGGCAGCGTCACGTCCGCAACGCGGCGAGCCTCGCCCGGGAGAGCCTGTCCGAGGCGCGCCGGTCGGTCGAAGGCTCGCGTCCTCAACGACCTCGAGACGGATCGGCTGCCGGAGGCGCTCGCGGAGGTCGCCCGCCAGTGGTCGGCCCTCAACGGGGTCCCGGTCGAGGTCGTGACGACGGGCGACGTCCAGCCGCTGCACGCGGAGGTCGAGGTGGCGCTGCTCCGCACTGCCCAGGAGGCGCTCGCCAACGTCGCCAAGCATGCCGGCGCGTCTCGGGCGTGGCTGACGCTGTCCTACATGGGCGATGTGGTGACCCTCGACGTGCGCGACGACGGCGTGGGCTTCACCGTCCCGACCGAATCCGATCGTCCCGGAAGTGGGTTCGGGCTCACCGCGATGCGGCAGCGCGTCAATCGCGTGGCCGGAACCCTGGCGATCGAGTCCGAGCCGGGCGCGGGCACCGCGGTGTCCGCTCGCGTGCCGGCGATCGTGGCCCCGGGATTGGTCGCCCGTTCGTGACGTCGATCCGGCTCCTCATCGTCGACGACCACCCCGTCGTGCGTGACGGGCTGCGCGGGATGTTCTCGGGTGATCCCGAGTTCGACGTGGTCGGCGAGGCAGCCGACGGTGGTGAGGCCATCGAGCTCGCCGCTCGCCTGAACCCGGACGTGATCCTGATGGACCTGCGGATGCCCGGGGTCAATGGCGCGGCGGCGATCCGCGTGCTGGCGGAACGCAAGATCGCGTCGCGGGTGCTCGTCCTGACGACCTACGATTCCGACAGCGACGTTGTTCCGGCCATCGAAGCCGGCGCGACCGGCTACCTGCTCAAGGACTCGCCGCGCGAGGACCTGTTCCGAGCCGTGCGCGCGGCGTCCCGCGGCGAATCCGTGCTCGCGTCCTCGGTCGCGACACGACTGATGAGCCAGCTCCGGGACCCTGCACCGGATTCGCTGAGCGAGCGCGAGCTCGAGGTGCTGTCGCTGATCGCCCAGGGTCAGACGAACCGCGGTGCCGCCTCCGAGCTGTTCATCTCCGAGGCGACCGTCAAGACGCACCTCCTCCACATCTACGCGAAGCTGAACGTCAACGACCGGGCCGCTGCCGTCGCGACGGCGTTCGAGCGCGGGCTGCTGCCGACCAGCCGGAGGGGATGACCGGCCGGCGTCGACCCGAGACGCGGGGATCCGGACGACGTCAGAGGCGCTTGCGGCCCTCGTGGATGAACGTGTAGACCGCCATCACGAACATGAACCCGCCGATCACCGCGAGCACGCCGCTCAGCACCGGGATGGCGAGGACCCACGCGCCGACGGCGATCACGCCGCCGATCCCGCCCGCGACGGCAGCCTGGATCGCCCCGGCCGGCCAGAACGTCGCGCTGGCGTACTCGGCCATCTCCTGGAGCGGGAGATGGAGGCGGCGAGCACGTGGGTCGAACACGACGAGGTCGTACTTCGCCGCAAGGCCGTAGATCGAGTCGAGCGTGTCGCGCGGCGTGCCCGGCGGCAGGCGGATGGCCACAACCCTCGCGGGCGGCTCATCGGACGTCGACAGCCAGACCGGCGTCTTGCTTCCGCTCGGGATCGCGTCCGAGAGGACCTCGAGACCGGGGTCGTCGCTCAGGAGCTCCCGATGGAACCACCCGATGTCGGTGGTCGATTCGAAGGGACCGTCCTCGGCCGCACCGCCGGACGCCTCCCAGGGCCCGAGCAGCGCCGCGGCCTGGTCGGCATCGAGGTCGCGCGGGCTCTTCCAGACGTAGAGATCGAAGGTCATACGGAGCATCCCGTCGATTGCGAACGACGCCTGGCCGAGCGCGCGGCAGACTGTCGGCCAGGAGGTGACGTCGCATGGCCTATGTCAAGGACTCCCGCGTCGACGCCTACATCGATGCTCTTCCGGCCTGGCAGCAGGAGACGCTTCGCCAGGTCCGCGACATCGTTCACGACGCCGACCCGGACGTCCAGGAGACAATCAAGCGAACGGTCCAGCCATACTTCGTCCTCGACGGCAACATTTGTGCGTTCCTCGCGGCCCAGAACCACGTCAACGTGTTCCTGTACGACGGTGCGATCGTGCCGGATCCGGAGGGCATCATCACGGCCGGTCACGAGAACAAGACCGGGCGGATGATCTCGTACCGCGAGGGTGAGGCGATCAAGGAGCGGCCGCTGCTCGCGATCCTCCGCCAGATCGTCGCCAACAACCGGGCCGGCGGCTGGCGCAAGCTCAAAGGCGTCTGAAGAGCACGTCCTGGGCGATCCCGCAGCCGGCGGGAGTCGGGACGCTCGATCCGCGCTTGGATCCGGGGAGTTCAAATCCCTGACCGGTTTCCCCGGCGCGGCTGGGGGGATAGCCGCGTCGTTCGCCAGCATCAGGGACGCCGCCATGATACCGGCGGCCCCTTGTCGATGTCGATGTCGATGGTTTGCACCCTGCGCCGGAGCGGCGCGACGTCAGCGGGCACATTCGGAATCGTCAGCACGGGTTGCCGGCGCTGCCCCGGGCGAGCGGCGTCATCGGCCGCTCGCATTCGATCTTCGAGGCGAGGCGGTCGTGGGTCTCGAACAACAAGGCGACGTTTCCGATCAGGGCGACCGTGAGCACGACGACGCCGACGACGGCACCGATCGGCTGTCGCACGCGGCTCAGGAGGGATGTCCCGGCAACGATGAACGCGGGCGCGACGATGTACAGGTAACGCGGCGCAGCCGCCTGCTCGGGCCCGAGCTCCGCCCGGACCGTCCCGGCGATCACGTAGAAGGCGATGCCGGCCGCGAGCACGGCGAGGACGACCGACGGGGTGGGCCGCGTCCGGAACAGGCCGGCGAACAGGACCACGCACGCGACAGCACCGAATGCCAGCACGGTCGTGCCGAGCGCACCCCCGGCCGCCGCGGCGAGGCCGGTCGCGACGTACTGGGGAACGCCGTCAAGGCTGGGCGACCGGAGCGCGTTGACGCCTGAAGCGCCGAACACCACGAACCACGCGAGATAGAGGCCCGTCGGGATCGCCAGCCAGGGCAACGCGCGCGGCCGATCGATGAGCAGCCGGACGCCCGTTCCGACGAGGAACGCGAGACTCGCCCCGGACGTGGCAAGCGAGACCGCGAGCAGCCCGGCCGCCAACCCGGGCCGGCGCGGTGCCACGACGATGGCGCCGATCCCGGCCGCGACTGCGCCGATCGTGGCCGACTGGAACGCCCACAGGATGTCGTCGCCACCGGAGCCGAGGACGAGCATCACGGCCATCGCCCCGAGCGCCCAGGCGGGTGATCGATCCGGGGTCAGGCCGCGGACAATCGCGTAGACGAGGCCGGCGACGACCAGGTGAAGCGCGAACGTGACCCCCAGGTACGGCCAGTACGAGCCCATCCCGACGGTCCCGAGGAGGACCCGGTAGAGGACGACGAGCGTCGCGCTGAGGTGCTCGTTGTGGGGCGCCAGGATTCCGTCGACCGACAGGTCGCGCTTGAGGATCAGCGCCCACTCGTCGTGGTAGAAGGTCATGTCGCGGCCGAGCCAGACAAGCAGGATCAGGGCCGCCAGAGCGAGGGCGACCGGCGGCCAATCGATCGAGGCGAGGCGGGCTCGCGCGGCGGTGGCGCGGTCGGGCGAGGTCACCGCGGGAGTCTACGGGAGGCCTGCCGGAGGGCATCGCTGTCGTCACTCCGGGGAACCGTCACGGCCCCGGCCGCCGTCCACGCTGTCGATCACGATCGTCGCGCCGTTCCAGAGACGCGCCGCCATCGCCGGTCGCCTCCTGGCCAGAGGCATCTTCGCCGGCGCCACCCTCGCCGCCCTGTTTCACGACATCGTCAGCTCCCGGCCGCTCCACGCCGGGCGTCACGTCGCGGTCCACGAGCCTGAGCCGGCCGACCGACGGCCCGTCCCCGAACGGCCCCTCGCAGTGGATCGTCACCATTCCGAGAGGGCTGGCGAGCAGCACGTCGTCGGGGCGCGTTCGCCCGGTGGTCAATCAGGTCGGCCCGTCCAGACGGAAACACCGCGCCACGAGGATTCTTGCAAACGCTTGCGTGATTCGACGTAAGATGTGAGCATGACTAGGCGACTTGCAGAGGTGGCGAAGAAGGTCGGGGTCAGCGAGGCCACCGTCAGCCGGGTGCTCAACGAGAAGCCTGGTGTCTCGGAGGCGACGCGCCAAGCGGTCCTGACAGCGCTCGATGTGCTCGGCTACGAGCGACCGACGAAGCTCCGCGGGAACCGCGCCCGGCTCGTGGGCCTCGTTCTGCCAGAGCTCCAGAACCCGATCTTTCCGCTGTTCGCCGAAGTCGTCAGCAACTCCCTCGCCCAGCAGGGATTCACGCCGGTCCTGTGCACGCAAACCGCGGGAGGCGTCACCGAGGCCGACTACATCGAGCTCCTGCTCTCCCATCGCGTCTCGGGCGTCGTCTTCGCCGGCGGGCTCTACGCCCAGGCCGACGCACCGCACGAGCACTACGCCCTGCTCGAGGAGCGCCGGCTGCCGACGGTCCTCGTGAATGCGGCCGTCGACGGGATGCCGTTCCCGCGCGTGTCCTGCGACGATCGGGTCGCGGTGTTGCAGGCGATGACGCACCTCCGCTCGCTTGGGCATCGCCGGATCGGACTGCTCCTCGGCCCGGCGGACCACGTGCCGTCCCAGCGCAAGCTGACCGCCGCCCGAGCCGTCGCCAAGGACGCCGGAACGACGATCGCCGACGAGGACGTCGTCCACTCGCTCTATTCCCTTGAGGCGGCCCAGTCGGCGGCGGCGCGCCTCCTCAAGCGCGGCGTCAGCGGGATCATCTGCGCCAGCGACCCGATGGCCCTCGGTGCGATCCGGGCCGTACGCCGATCGGGTCGGTCGGTGCCCGGCGACGTGTCCGTCGTCGGCTTCGACGACTCGGCGCTGATGAACGCAACCGATCCGCCCCTGACGACGGTCCGCCAGCCGATCGAGGCGATGGGCCGGATGGTCGTCGAGCTCCTGCTCGCCCAGATGGCGGGCGGCGTGGTCGGTCATGACGAGTTCTTGTTCGAGCCCGAGCTCGTGGTCCGTGGCTCGACGGGAGCTGCCCCGGGCGACTGACCAAGGGCCACCGGGTCGTCTCGTGTGGCTCTGACGCCAAATTGTCAACTTCTTGCATTCTTCCGTTGAATACCGTACATTCGCCCCGACGTCCTCCACCGTTGCGAGATCGGGACGAAGCCAGTGACGAATCCGGCACTCCTCGGCACTCCCCGCCCGTCGTCGGCGCCGACCCCGGCCTGACCCGGAAGCCGACTCCCGCGCCGGCCCGACCTCGACACAGCCCTGGTGGCGGGACGCGGTCATCTACGAGATCTACCTGCGGAGCTTCGCCGACGGCGACGGCGATGGCACCGGCGACCTGGCCGGGGCTCGCTCGCGGCTGGCGTACCTCAAGGCCCTCGGCGTTGACGCCGTCTGGTTCACACCGTGGTACGTGTCGCCGCTGGCCGACGGCGGCTACGACGTCGCCGACTATCGGGCGATCGATCCCGCGTTCGGCACCCTCGCCGAGGCCGAGGCGTTCATTGCCGAGGCACGAGCACTCGGCATCCGGACGATCGTCGACATCGTCCCGAACCACGTCTCGGACCGCCACCCCTGGTTCCGGGCCGCCCTCGCCGCGGAGCCCGGCTCGGCGGAGCGCGACCGGTTCTGGTTCCGGCCCGGCCTCGGTCCCGACGGCGCATCCCCGCCGACCGCCTGGACCTCGAACTTCGGCGGGGTGTCGTGGACGCGTACCACCAACCCGGACGGAACGCCCGGCGACTGGTATCTCCACCTCTTCTCGCCCGAGCAGCCCGATCTCAACTGGGGACATCCCGATGTCCTCGCGGAGCACCAGGACATCCTCCGATTCTGGTTCGATCGCGGCGCGGGCGGAGTCCGGATCGACTCGGCGGCGCTCCTCGTGAAGGATCCGGCCCTGCCTGAGATCACGGCCGACGCCGGCCCCGGCGCGCACCCCAACACGGATCGCGACGAGATCCACGACATCTACCGTTCGTGGCGGGCGATCGCCGACGGCTACCCCGACGAGCGGGTCCTCGTCGGGGAGGTCTGGCTGCCCGATCCGCAGCGGTTCGCCCTCTATCTCCGCCCGGACGAGCTCCACACCGCGTTCAACTTCGACTTCATGAGCCGGCCGTGGGACGCAACGAGCCTGGCCGCCTCCATCGACGAGACGCTGGCCGTCCACGCTGCGGTCGGCGCGCCGCCGACGTGGGTCCTCTCGAACCACGACGTCACGCGGCCCGTGACGCGCTACGGCCGCGAGGACTCGTCGTTCGCATTTACCCAGAAGCGCTTCGGCATCCCGCTCGACGCCGCAGCCGGCATCCGGCGCGCCCGCGCGGCGGCCTTGCTGGCGGCGGCGCTGCCGGGATCCCTGTACATCTACCAGGGCGACGAGCTCGGCCTCGACGAGGTGGCCGTCCCGTTGTCCGAGATCCGCGACCCGATGCACGCCCGGTCGGGTGGCATCGACCCAGGTCGCGACGGGTGCCGCGTGCCGCTCCCCTGGTCCGGCGACGCGCCGCCGTTCGGGTTCAGCCCGGCGGACGCCGCCGGCCGGCCCTGGCTCAGCCAGCCGACCGATTGGGCGACGCTGACCGTCGAGGCTCAGGCCGGCGATCCCGGCTCGATGCTCGAGCTGTACCGGGCGGCGCTTCGCCTTCGACGAGCGGAGCCGGGTCTCGGCGACGGGACGCTGGCGTGGCTGCCCGCGACACCGGGCGTCCTGGCCTTCGCCCGCGGCGTCCGTTTCGTCCACGTGACGAACCTGTCCGATCGACCGGTCGCCCTGCCCCCGCACGAGTCCGTCCTCCTCGCCAGCGGCGACGTGTCCGATGGCCGGCTGCCGTCCGATGCCTCGGCCTGGCTCCGGACGACGCCGCCCCTTGGCGGCGACCCCGCGAGGAGGGTGCCGTCTGCCAAGTCATGAGGAGCCTCAAGGACAGCCCGGCGAGGGAGCCCGCGCCGTCTGTCTGATCTGCAAGCAATCGAGCGATCGCCCATCGTGGGTCACGTCAGGAGAGGAGCACCACGGATGAAGTCCCGGACAACTCGATCGACGCTCATCGCGTCGGTCGTCGCGATCGTCGGGGTGCTGGCGGCGTGCAGCCCGTCGGCGTCACCTTCACCCAGCAGCGCGACGCCGGCGGCCAGCGCAGCCCCGTCGGCCGCCGCCGGCGCGAGCGCCAGCGCCCACAAGCCGGTCACGATCAGCGTCGCGAGCCTGCGACCCGGCAGCACGCAGGAGGCGTTCGACGCGTTCAACCTCCAGGTCGGCCAGTTCGAAGCGAAGTATCCCTGGATCAACGTCGAGGGTGAGGAGTACAACTGGACCGCCCCGACCTTCACCGCGCAGCTCGCGGCCGGGACCCTGCCCGACGTCTACACGATCCCCTTCACTGACGGCAAGGGCCTCATCCAGCAAGGCCAGCTCGTCAACATCGACGCCCGCGTGAAGGCGCTTCCCTACGCCGCCAAGTTCAATCCGAACGTCCTCGTCAACGGCCAGGACGACAAAGGCACGATCTACGCGGTTCCGACCCAGGCGTACGGCATGTCGCTGACGTACAACCGGACGCTCTTCACCCAGGCCGGCCTCGACCCGAACAAGCCGCCGACGACATGGGATGAGATCCGGGCGGCCGCCAAGTCCATCGCCGAGAAGACCGGCGTCGCCGGCTTCGCCCAGATGGCCACCCAGAACACCGGCGGTTGGCAGCTCACGACCCTGACCTACGCCCTCGGCGGGCGGATGGAGACGGTCGCAGACGACGGCAAGGTCACCGCGACCCTGACCAATCCAGCGACCAAGGCGGCCCTCAACTATCTCAAGGAGCTCCGCTGGACCGACAACTCCATGGGCGCCACGTTCGACTACAGCTGGGGCACGATCAACCAGGGCTACTCGTCGGGCCAGATGGGGATGTTCCTCGGCGGGTCCGATCTGTACACGACGATGGTCCAGAACAACAACCTCAACCCCGCCGACTACGGCGTCACGACGATCCCGCTGGCATCCGATCCGAACGCCGGTGTGCTCGGTGGCGGTACGCTCGCCGCGGTCAACGTCGCGACCGACGAGGACGAGCGCGACGCGGCCGTCAACTGGATCGACTTCTACTACATGAACAAGCTCAACACGCAGGAAGGCGCCGTCGCGGACGCCAAGGCGCTGGCCGCCAACAAGCAGCCGGTCGGCGTGCCCGCCCTGCCCATCTTCGACAAGGCGACGTACGACGAGTCCCAGACCTGGATCAAGGACTACATCAACGTCCCGACCGAGCAGATGACCTCGTTCACGAACGGCATCTTCAACCAGCCGCTCGTCAACGAGCCGACCAAGAACACCCAGGACCTCTACGCCGCCCTCGACCCCGTCGTCCAGGCGGTCCTGACCGACCAGAATGCGGACATCGACGCTCTCCTCGAGGCGGCGAACACCCAGGTCCAGACGATCCTCGACAAGCCGCTAGCCTTCGGATCCGCCGAACGGGGCCTGGCTCCTCCGGGCCCCGTTCATCTCATTCGCGACGAGATCGCCCCCGTCACAGGCCCCGCCGAGCGGAGGAAGCCAGCTGGCTCGCATGACCTCCCGGAATGACGCGGTCCCCCTCGCGAAGGTCGCGCGGAAGCCCGCCCTGTCGCGACTCCGGCTCAGCCGCGACGGCCTGAGCACGTTCGTGTTCCTCCTCCCGATGCTCGGGATCTTCGGGCTCTTCTCGTGGTTCCCGATCCTTCGCGCGATCGTCATGAGCGTCCAGGAGACGAACCTCGTCGGGACCCCGAGCTGGGTCGGCCTCGACAACTTCGCCCGGGTCATCGCCGATCCCCTGTTCGCCAAGGCGATCGGGAACACGCTCTGGTTCACGTTCCTGGCCCTGATCATCGGCTTCCCGATCCCGCTCGTGCTGGCCGTGATCATGAGCGAGGTCCGCCGCTGGCAAGGGGCTGTTCAGCGTCCTGGCCTACCTGCCGGTCGTTGTCCCGCCCGTCGTCTCGGTCCTCCTCTGGCGGTTCTTCTTCGACGCCCGACCGCAGGGCGTCTTCAACACGATCCTCGGCTGGGTCGGGCTCGGGCCGCTGCCGTGGCTCCAGAACGCCGCGAGCGCGATGCCGTCGATCGTCATCGAGGCCACGTGGGCGGGCGCCGGTGGCGCGGTGATCATCTATCTCGCGGCCCTGCTGAGCGTGCCGGGCGACCTGTACGACGCGGCCGAGGTCGACGGCGCCTCCATCTGGCGCAAGATCCGGCACGTGACGTTGCCCCACCTGCGCGGCGTCCTGTTCATCACCCTCATCCTCCAGCTGATCGCGACCGCCCAGCTCTTCACCGAGCCATTCCTGTTCACGGGCGGCGGGCCGGCCAACTCGACGACGACCGTCCTCCTGCTCATCTACCGCTACGCCTTCCAGAACAGCCTCGGCGGCGACTACGGGATGGCGGCCGCCCTGAGCGTCATGCTCGCGGCGTTCCTCGCCGTGTTCACGGCCGGCTACTTCTGGCTGACGCGGCGCTGGAGCACGAGCTCGTGACGGGCCGGGTCAGCCGAGCGGCGCGCGCGCCGCGCCGCGCCGCCGCCGTGACAGGCGAGCGCGGGCTCGTGTCGGCCGCGGACTGGCGCCGGACGCGCACCCGCTGGGCCCTCCGGATCGTCCAGGGCACGACCCTCGTCTTCCTCCTGATCGTCGGCCTGGGCCCGCTGCTGTGGCTCGCCAAGTCGGCGATCACGCCGACCCAGGACACGCTCCGGACGCCGATGGCCCTCTGGCCGCACGGCTTTGACTTCGGGTACTTCGCGACGGCCTGGACGCGGACCCACATCGACCGCTACTTCCTGAACACGGTCTGGATCGCCGCCGGTTCGTGGTTGGTCCAGATCGTCGTTGCCGCGACCGCCGGCTATGTCCTCTCGGTCCTGCGGCCGCGCTTCACCCGGCTGCTGACCGGGCTCGTCGTTGCCACCCTGTTCGTGCCGTCGATCGTGCTGCTCGTCCCGCTCTACCTGACGGTCGTCGACGTGCCGATCGTCCACATCCGACTGATCGACTCGTACTGGGCCGTCTGGCTGCCGGCCGGGGCCAGCGCCTTGAATGTCGTCCTGATGAAGCGGTTCTTCGACAACCTGCCGCGCGAGATCTTCGAAGCGGCCCGGGTCGACGGCGCGGGCCCGTTCCGGCTGTTCTGGTCGGTCGTCCTGCCGATGTCGCGGCCGATCATCGGCGTCGTGTCCGTGTTCGCCGTAATCGCGACGTGGAAGGACTATCTCTGGCCGTTGCTTGTCCTGCGCAACCCCGACATCCAGCCGCTGTCCGTCCGCCTCCCGACCCTCCAGCCGTCGACCGAGTTCAACATCTTCCTGGCCGCGCTGGCGATCACGACCCTGATCCCGATCGCGCTCTTCCTGCTCTTCCAGCGGATGTTCCTGAGCGGCGGCGGGATCGGCGGGGCGATCAAGGGCTGACGAGGTTCATCGCGGTCTTCCGCTCGCCACCGGCGTCGAGATACGCCCCGCCGCCCCGGCCACCGAGCCGGGACGTCGGGGCGGTTCGAAGCGTCGTCAGGACACGTTGTCGCTGGATGGCACGACGTTCTGATTCCGATGGAACAGGTTCGTCGGGTCGTAGCGGTCCTTGATCGCCACGAGGCGATCCCAGGTTGCGCCGGGATACGCGGCGTGGACCCGCTCCGCTCCCTCGTCACCGAGGAAGTTCACGTACGCGCCGGTGTCGCCCTGGGCCAGGTCGGAGGTCAGCCGCTTGACCCACGTCTCGTGGGCCGGCAGCTCGTCCGGGCTGCCGACGATCGCGGCGACGATGGCCAGGATCTTGCTGGCGCGGTGGGCGAAGGCCGTGGCATCGACGGGCACCCTGCTCGCGGCGCCGCCAAGGACGCGGAGCTGTGCCGCGACCATCTGGACGCCCGGGGTCGTTCGATGCTCCTCGAGCCGCTCGACGATGGTCCGCGCGACATCGAGATCGACCGTGTCGAGGAACTGGACCCGCGACGTCGCGATGGGGTGATACTCCTCGGCACCAGGCTCCTCCGGCGGATACATCCCGGAGTACGGCATGGGCTGGACCATGTCGGCCAACGGGGTCGCCAGCGCGCGGAACGGGGCGATGGCACGCTGGCCCGCCTCGACGTCACCCGCGTACGTGAGCATGCCCATGATCACGAGCTGGCCGTGAAGGTCCGCCGGAATGAAGGGCATCGGCGGAGCCGTCATCACGTTGAGGATCGTGGACAGCTCGTCGGGCGCCTCCTCGGCAGCCTTGATGAACCCGGCAACGGTCTCCGCGGTCGCCGGCAGGAACAGCAGCCCGCCGACGATCTGCGGCAGCTCCCGAAGCCGGTACTGGAAACGCGTCACCACGCCGAAGTTGCCGCCGCCACCGCGAATGGCCCAGAACAGGTCGGGGTTCGTGGCGGCATCGGCCCGGACGAGCGCGCCGTCGGCGGTCACGACGTCGGCCGCGAGCAGGTTGTCGATCGTCAGGCCGAACTTGCGGACCAGGAAGCCGATCCCGCCGCCGGTCGTGAGCCCGCCGATCCCGACGGAGGCCGTGTCACCGAACCCGATCACGAGCCCGTGCTCACCGACCGCCGTCGTCACCGCGCCGGCGGTCGCGCCGCTCTCGGCCCAGACGGTCTTGCCGTCGACATCGACCTCGATCGCGTCGAGGCCGCCGAGATCGAGCAGGATGCCGCCCTCCGTCGACCCATGGGCGGCGGCACTGTGGCCGCCGCTGCGGACGGCGATCTCCAGGCCGCTCTCGCCGAGCGAGATTGACCGCGCGTTTCACGTCCTCGACGTTCGCGGCCTTGATGATCACAGCCGGGTGAAGGTCCGACACCATCAGCGTCGTCCGCGCGTCGTCGTAGCCCGCGTCGTCAGGTCCGATGACGGACCCAGCGAGCTCCTTCCGCAGGTCGGGGATGGAAATCGGTCGGCCGTCGGTGCGTGCTGCATCGGGCACCTCCTCGAGGATGCGCCGGTCTGGGCCGGCGCGGGATGCGGTTCTCGTCAGTTTGACCGAGATCGGCCGAACAACTCATCGGCGGGGAGTCGCGCATCTCCAAGCGGCGTGCTACCGGCCGGGATCGGCAGACATCGTTAGGATGCCGCAATGACCGAAGCGATCGTCGATCCCGTCGTTCCTCCCGTCGCCCGCGATCTCCCCGCCGCGGCCGACCTCGATGCCCACCTCGAGGCGTATCGGGTCGAGCTGACCGGCTACTGCTACCGGATTCTCGGGTCGGCGTTCGAGGCCGAGGATGCCGTCCAGGAGACGTTCATCCGGGCCTGGCGGTCATATGACAAGTTCGAGGGCCGGGCGGCCCTTCGGTCGTGGCTGTACAAGATCGCGACCAACGTCTGCTTCGACATGAAGGGCGCAAGCCAGCGCCGGGCGCGACCGATCGACATCAACCCGGCTGTGACGGCCGATTCGGCCCTTGGCACGCCGCTCCCCGAGACGGCGTGGGTCGAGCCCGTCCCGGACGAGCGGACCGTCGCCGGCGGCGGCGACCCGGCCGATGTCGCGGTCGCGCGCGAGTCGATCCGGCTGGCGTTCGTGGCGGCTCTCCAGCACCTTCCCCCGAAGCAGCGCGCCGTGCTGATCCTGCGCGAGGTCCTCCGCTGGAAGGCGGAGGAGGTCGCCGAGCTGCTCGACACGACGGTCGCTTCGGTCAACAGCGCTCTTCAGCGAGCGCGAGCGACCCTCGCCCAGAAGGACCTCGTCGAGGCCGACCCGACACCGGCCATCCTCGATGACGAGCACCAGGCCCTCCTCGGGCGATACGTCGCGGCGTTCGAGCAGTACGACATGGACGCGCTCACGAGCCTCCTGAACGAGGACGCGCGCTGGTCGATGCCACCCTTCGAGCTGTGGCTCCAGACGCACAAGGACATCGTCGACTGGTGCATCGGCCCGGGTCATGCATGTCGCGGATCGCGACTCCTGCCGATCACCGCCAACGGCTCGCCGGGCTTCGCCCAGTACAAGCCCGACCCGGCCGGCGGCTGGGCGCCGTGGTCGCTCCAGGTCCTCGAGCTCGAGCCGGACGGCACCCACATCGCGGGGATCACGTTCTTCCTCGACACCGAGCGGTTCTTCCCGCTCTTCGGGCTACCGGACCACCTCTCCGCCTGACCGGTCGGCGTCGCCTGGCGCCTCCGCGGGCCTGAGCACGTCGGTCAGCCCGCACAGCCGGAGCAGCTCGAGGATCGCCGGCGAGGCGTGCTCGAGGCGCACCTCGCGCCGAGTCCGGCGGGCCGCCAGGGCGAGCCGGGCGAGGACGTCGATCGTCGGCAACGTGGGTGGGTCGGTCGCGCCGACATCGCAGTCGACGATCCCCGGCGGGCAGTCCGCGAGCGCCTCCGAGGCGACCTCGGCGACGTGCGGGACGTCGTCGCGCACGACCGGTCCGGCCAACCGAACCGCGCCGACACGCGGGCTCGATCGACCTCGGCGTGGCGGCTGTGGCGCAGCTCGCTCGCCCACTGTTGCAGCACCTCATCCGGTCATGGCGTCGCATCCGGACCGCGGCGTCCGACATGGAGACGACGGCGAAGGTCGAAAGTCATCGGACGGGAGCTCGCCCGGGCAACGAACGATGAGTTTCCCGGCGTGTCGCGGTCTGAATGGGCGAACTCACCCTCGGAGGACCCTCGATGACCGCCCAGACTTCCACTCCGGCCCCCAAGGCCGGCACACGCGAGTGGATCGGCCTCGCTGTCCTCGCCCTTGCCTGCCTGCTCTACGTGATGGACCTGACCGTCCTCCACCTGGCCGTTCCGGCGATCAGCGAGGACCTCCACCCGAGCAGCGCCCAGCTGCTCTGGATCATCGACATCTACGGGTTCATGGTCGCGGGCTTTCTCGTCACGATGGGCACCCTCGGCGATCGGATCGGGCGGCGGAAGCTGCTCCTGATCGGAGCGGCGGCGTTCGGCGCCCTCTCGGTGCTCGCGGCCGTGTCGACCAGCGCGGAGATGCTGATCGTGAGCCGGGCGCTGCTCGGCATCGCCGGGGCGACCCTCGCCCCGTCAACCCTGTCGCTCATCTTCGCGATGTTCGAGGACCCGAAGCAGCGGTCGATCGCCATCGGGGTCTGGATCTCGGCCTTCTCGGCCGGCAGCGCGATCGGGCCCGTCCTCGGCGGCGTCCTGCTCGAGCAGTTCTGGTGGGGCTCGGTGTTCCTGCTCGCCCTGCCGGTCATGGCCCTCCTCCTCGTCCTCGGCCCGATCGTCCTCCCGGAGTACAAGGCGCCCGACGCGGGCCGGCTCGACGTCCCCAGCGCGGCCCTCTCGCTCGTGGCGGTCCTCGCCCTGATCTTCGGCCTCAAGCAGATCGCCCAGGACGGCGTCGGCCCGTTGCCGGTCGGCTCGATCGTGATCGGCCTCGTCGCCGGCGTGACCTGGGTCCGCCGTCAACTGTCCCTCGCCGACCCGATGATCGACGTCCGCCTCTTCCGGATCCCACGGTTCAGCGCGGCCCTCGCGGTCAACTTCCTGGCGATCTTCATGGCCATCGGCTATTTCCTCTTCGTGGCGCAGTACCTCCAGCTCGTGCTCGGGCTGTCACCGCTCGTCGCGGGTTTGTGGTCGGTGCCGTCTGCGATCGGGTTCGTCGTCGGATCGAACATTGCGCCGCGGATCGTCCATCGTGTCCGGCCGGCGTGGATCATCGGCTCCGGGCTGGCCCTCGCGGCCGCCGGGCTGGGGATCCTGACCCGCGTCGGAGGCCCGGACGGCCTCGCGATCATCGTCCTGTCATCGGTCGTCATCTCGCTCGGCTTCGGTCCCGTCTTCGGGCTGACCACCGAGCTGATCGTCGGATCCGCTCCGCCGGAGCGAGCCGGTGCGGCGTCCGGCATCTCGGAGACGGCATCGGAGCTGGGTGGGGCGCTCGGGATCTCCGTCCTCGGCAGCATCGGCGTTGCGATCTACCGCGGCGAGGTGGCCAGCGCCATCCCGGCGACGATCCCGCCTGAAGCGGTCGCGGCGGCCCGTGACACCCTCGGCGGCGCGACCGGCGTGGCGGCAGGTCTGCCCGACAGCCTCGCCGCGACGCTCCTCGACGCGGCACAGGGCGCGTTCGTCCACGGGATGCAGGTCGTGGCGGCGATCAGCCTGGTCGTCGCCGTCGGGGTCGCGACCCTCGCGATCGTCGCCCTGCGCGACGTCCGCTCGGGAGACAACGACGAATTGGGCTCGCCGTCCGAGGCGGATGACGACAGCCGCAGCGGCTCCCGCTCGCCGAGCACGCTGGCGCCGGAAGCCTGACGATCCGGGTCGACGATCAGCAAGCTAGCAACCGGGAGGACGCCATGAGCCACCCCGATCTGCAGTACCCCGAGCCGACCTACCACGGCGCCGACGGTCAGGCGAGCGCCACCTGGCGCTCGGCCGATCACCCGCCGGAGCTGTCGTATCCGTCCGGCAACACGGCCCATTACCTCGCCACGGGCGCCTCGACCGGCGGCACCTACGGCCTCTATCGCTGGGTGATGGGGCCGGAGCCGAGCGGACCCGGTCCCCACTTCCACCGGACGATCACGGAATCGTTCTACGTCCTGACGGGGCGGATCCGGATCTACGACGGCACGGCCTGGCGCGAGTGCATGCCCGGTGACTTCGTCCACGTCCCGATCGGCGGCATCCACGGATTCCGCAATGAGTCAGGCGAGCCCGCGTCGATGCTCCTCCACTTCGCCCCCGGGGCGCCGCGGGAGGGCTATTTCGAGGGGCTCGCCGAATGGGGCCGGACCGGTCGACCGAGCGATGAGGAGGTCGCCGACTTCTACCTTCGCCACGACAACGTCTGGCTGCCCGAGTCCGGCGCGTGATCGACGCGCGACGCCGGGCGCGACGCCGCCCGACCGCGAGGAGGAGAATCGGTCGATGAAGATCCGCGTGCTGCTCGAACAGAACGGCAAGACCGCGGTCGGGTTCGCGGTCCCCGAAGAGACGGTCCTGGCCCTTGGCAAGGGAAAGCGGCCGCCGGTCAACGTCACGATCAACGGCTACACGTACCGGAGCACCGTCGCTCCGATGGGCGGCCGTTATCTGGTCGGCGTCAGCGCCGAGAACCGGGCCCGAGCGGGCGTCAACGGCGGCGAGACGCACGACGTCGAGCTCACCCTCGACAGCGCTCCGCGCGAGGTCGAGCTGCCCGAGGGCTTCGCCGCGGCCCTCGCGGTCGACCCGGCGGCGCGCCGGACGTTCGATGCCCTGTCACCGAGCAACAAGGGCTATCACACGGCCCTCATCGCGGGTGCCAAGAGCGACGAGACGCGCCAGCGGCGGATCGAGAAGTCCGTCGCGGCCCTCCGCGAAGGCCGCCCCCGCTAGAGGCCGTCGCGCCTGCCCACGCCATCGCCAACGTTGCGCCTTGCGCTGACGCACGCATACGCGACGAACGCAGTCGACGCTGGCGTCAGCCGGAGGCCAGTCGGACGAAGGCGTCGACGTCGATCCTCGGGTGTCCGGCAGTCGCGGCGACGACGATCTTCAGGGTGTGGGGCCCGACCGTCGTCCAATTGCGGGCGAAGACCATCGCCCGTGACTGGCCCGCGGTCGACTTCAGGCTCACCGACCCGGCGAACGCGCCGTCGACATAGACCCAGGCGGAGCCGCGGGTCGAGCCCTTGGCGGCGACCCACGCCACGCTCGAGCCGGTGAACGCGAACGTGGCCGACGCGTACTTCGACGTCGCATAGCGGACGCTGCCGCCGGATGCACCCGACCAGCCGGTCGTGTGCCAGGTCCCGGTCCAGGTGACCGCCGTCGACGACTGCTGGTAGACGCTCGCCCGGACCGGGGATGCGGCCAGCCACTCGCTCACGTTCGCCTTTGCGTCGCCCGCGCGCGCCCGGTGCGAGCCGGTTCCGCCGATCGGGATCGAGCTGTCGGCCGCCATGGCGGCGGAGCTCGGCAGCGACGAGGTCGTCCACGAGCCGCCGTTGGCGCTCCGCTGGAGCCCCGTCGAGCTCACGCCGCTCGGATCCGTGGCGGACCAGCCGATCCGGACGGGGACCGTCGTGGTGCCGAGGGTTCGGCCCGACCAGAGCCGGGTGCTCGGCGCGGTCAGCGTCGGAGCGATGCCATCGGTGACCACGAGGTTGACCTTGGTCGTCTTCGTCAGGCCGGCCGACACGCCGGTGATCGTCAAGGGGTACGTCCCGACCGGGGTCGCGGCTGGGTCGGCCGGCGTCGTGACCGTGAGCGCGGACGAGGTGTGGCTCGTCGGGTTGGCGTCGAAGGAGGCGGTCGTGCCGGCCGGCAGGCCGCTCACGTCGAGCGCGATCTCGGACGTGAAGTTGGTCCGGGCGATCGAGATGTTGGCGGACGCGCTCCGGCCCTGCTTGACGGACGTCGTCGGGATCGTGGCGCTGAGCTTGAAGCTCGAGTACGCCTGAGTCGCCAGATCCGTTCCGTTGAACCGATCCAGGTCCACCCGGCCGGAGATGCCCGGCACGCTGCCGTCGCTGGTGTACTGCCAGAACGTCCAGCCGCGGCCGCCCCAGTTCGACGCCGGGACCTCGGGGCTGGAGACGCCCCAGTGGGCCACCCACAGGGTCTTGTAGCCGAGGTCGGCCAGGAACCGGCTGTTGCCCATGTACTTCTTCCAGAATGCCGGGCTCGTGTAGATCATCGGCCGGACCCCGGCCGTGGCGGTGACCCGGTCGAGGAACGTCCGGACCCATGACTGGAGAGCGGCCACGCTGAGGCCGCCGCTGTCCTCGAGATCGAGCGCCGGGATCAGGTCACCCACCCCGAGGTTCATCACGGACGCGAAGTGATTCGCCTCGTTCAGCGCGTCGTTGGCGTTGGCGCTCGGCCGGGCGAAGTGGTAGGCGCCGGTCCACAGGCCGGCCGCCCTGGCCTGGGCGTGGTTCGTGGCATAGGTCGGATCGGTGTACGTGGTGCTCTCGGTCGCCTTCATGATCGCGAACTTCTTGCCGGCGCCGGCGACGAGGGTCCAGTTGATCGTGCCCTGCCAGTGGCTGATGTCGATGCCTTCGAGGGTGCCCGCGAGCGTCGCCGCCGGAACGCTCGATCGCGCGCTTCCAGCCGGATCCGCCGTCGGGACCGCCTGGCGAGCGGCCGCTGCCGGGGCAACCGCGAGGAGGATCAGCAAGGCAAGGCCGAGCACGACCGCGTGGCGGGCAGGGCGCCTTGGGGCGGCGGACATGGGCGAAGGCACGGTCGGTGACGGCTCCTGCGACGTGTCGGTGCGGACACGCCGACGATCGGCTGCGGGTCTGTCCGGATCAATAGCCTAAAGGGAACCACGGCTCGAGGGAAGCACCGTACGTTAGGGCCGCATCCGTCTGGTCCCTGGCGAGCCGACGCCGTGACCAAGGTCGAGCCGGCCGCGAGGGTACGATGTCGTCGTGGACGCCGCCGAACGGACTGTCGAGCTGGTCGATCCGGCTGGGCGGCTGGAAGCATCGACCCGTCTGATCATCGAAATCGCCGCCGCGGCGTCCGGTGAGCTCGACCTGGACCAGATCCTCCACGAGGCCCTCGACCGGCTGCGCGTCGTCGTCCGCCTGACCGGCGGATCGATCGCGCTGGTGGACGGCGACGACCTCGTCGTGCGCGCCGCGATCGGGCTGTTCGCGGACGAAGCGCTCGGCCAGCGACTCAGGCGCGGTCCGAGCCGAAGCTGGGGCGTCGTCGAACAGCTCGAGCCGTACCTGACCGGCGACCTGTTCCGGTCCGGCGACCGGGTCGTCGGGCCCGTTGCCGGGACCGCCGTGCGCTCGTGGCTGGCGGTGCCGATCGCCCGCCACGGCGTCGGGATCGGGCTGCTCGAGATCGATTCGACGGAGATCGACGCCTTCACCGAGGCCGACCGGGAGCTGCTCGTGGGCGTCGTGGCCGTCCTCGGCGGCCATGTCGAGCTCGCAGCGCACCACGCGGACGAGCAGCGATCGGCGGCGCTGCGCGAGGCGTTCGTCGGGGTCATCAGCCACGAGCTCCGGACGCCGATCACGACGATCTACGGTCTCGCCCGTGTCCTTCGCCAGCGCGGCGACGCGCTCGACCCCGTTTCCCGAAACGAGGCGATCGCCGACATCGAGGCAGAGTCCGACCGGCTGTACCGGCTCGTGGAGGATCTCCTCGTCCTGTCCCGGGCCGAGAGCGGACGGGTCCAGGTCGAGACCGAGCCGATCAACCTGAGCCGCCTGGTCACGCACATCGTCGACACCGAGGCCCAGCGCCACCCTGGTCGCGAGTTCCTCGTCAGCGCGCCGGCCGGGCTGCCGCTGATCGACGCCGAGACGACCTACATCGAGCAGGTGGTGCGCAACCTGCTCACGAATGCGGCAAAGTACAGCGAGCCGCCGGCGGGCATCGAGATCGTCGTGTCGGCCGAGGCGGAGGACGTGGTCGTCCGGGTGCTCGATCGCGGGATCGGGGTCGATCGCGACGGTGCCGCGCAGGCCTTCGAGCTGTTCTACCGGACGAAGGAGGCGAGCCGGGCGGCGTCCGGTGCGGGCATCGGGCTATTCGTGTGCCGCCAGCTCGTCCAGGCCATGGGCGGCGAGACGTGGATGCTGCCGCGGGATGGCGGCGGCACGGAGGTCGGCTTCCGGCTGCCCGTCGTCCCGATCGAGGACGACATCGGTTCCGACTGACGCGTCACCCGCTCGTCATCGATCCGGGACCGTGCTCGAGTAGGATTTCGGCATGCAGTTCCTGTTCCGCTCTCCGTCCATGCCCTCCCCCGACACCGCCCTGCCCGGCCGCAGCGACCCACTGCCACTGACCGACCGGCACTTCGTCAACGGCGCATCGCTCAGGGGCCCATGGGGCGATGGGACGCGGACCGCGATCTTCGGCCTCGGCTGCTTCTGGGGCGCCGAGAAGGACTTCTGGGAGACGCCCGGCGTGGTGAGCACCGCGGTCGGCTATGCCGGCGGCCACACGCCCAACGCCGACTATCGCGAGGTCTGCTCCGGCCAGACCGGCCATGCCGAGGTCGTCCTCGTCGCCTACGACCCCGTCAAGGTGTCGTACGAGCAGCTCCTGAAGGTCTTCTGGGAGCAGCACGACCCGACCCAGGGCATGCGCCAGGGCAACGACCAGGGGAGCCAGTATCGCTCGGTCATCTATACGACCGACGCGGAGCAGCAGCAGGCTGCCGAGGCGTCACGCGACGCCTACCAGGAGCGCCTGACCGCCGCGAACTACGGCACGATCACGACCGAGATCGCCCCCGCCGGCCCGTTCTACTACGCCGAGGACTACCACCAGCAGTACCTCGCCAAGAACGTCAACGGCTACTGCCCGAACCACGCGACCGGCGTGACCTTCCCGGATGTCGCGGTGACGCCGCTCCAGTACGTCGACTGACGGCGGGCACGGCTGAACGACCGGCCGATGGGTCTCGGGCGTGAGCCTCAGTCGAAGAACCCCGACCGGGCGGCATGGGCCGCAGCACGGCGCTCGGCTCCGGTGCACTTCGCAAGCGCCGCGCGATAGCGCACCTGCGTGTCACGCAGGCTTGCTTCGCAGCCCGTGGCGCCACCCGGACATCCCGAGTGAGCTGGATCGGCGGCATCGTGGACCCGGTGGTCCGTGAGCTGATGCTCGAGGGCCGTGAGAACGCCACACCAACCGACGGGTGCCTTGATCACGTCGGCGATTCTACTCTCGCGGAGGCGATATCGACCGGTTCGGAGCGGCCGCGCATGCCAAGGATCCGGTGCGCCTAGGGCCTGGTCAACGTCCAGACGAAGGCGATGACGCCGACGGCGACCACCAGGGCCGCGGCTCCGAGAAGCACGCGCCACACGTGACGCTGATCCTCCATCGGCGCGCGCATCGCCGTCCAGCCGACGACGAGCAAGAGCGCGACGACTGACGCGCTCGCCACGACTGACGACGTTAGGTCCACGTCGCCAGCCTAGCCGGTGGACTCGAGCCGGCGCCCGAGCGGCGCTGCATCGTCGGAGATGCGCCGCTCAGGAGCCCGCGTTGGGCGTCCCAGCCGACTCGATGGTGGACATCCGGCGGTCTTCGCGGGCCAGCTCCCAGACCTCGATCAACGGCGGCTCGATGCCGAGAGCCGTCAGCGCCGTGCAGACCTGGC
Organism: uncultured Chloroflexia bacterium; assembly: GCA_963746075.1. GTDB lineage: Bacteria > Chloroflexota > Limnocylindria > Limnocylindrales > CSP1-4 > CF-46. The sequence continues at coordinate 158,278 of CAVUZY010000001.1, read as the reverse complement.
TGCGGTGATCGGTGCCGTGATAGAGGGCCTGGGCGAGTCGGATCCCGAGCGGCGCATGCGTCTCGTAGCCGCCGTCCTCGTATTCCACGACGTCGATCGCGGGATCGAGATCGCCGGCGATCCGGCGCTGCCAGACCGCGTCGTGCGCCTGCATGACGGCACGCAGCGTCGAGATGTCGCTGGCGTCCTTGTCGAACGGCTCCGGCTCGCCGCCCCTGAGGACGTTCAGGTAGAACACGTCGCCGTCGACGAGGTGGCGGAGGGTGTCGATGATCGAGCCGTACGTGCCGGGCACGGCGGACGCCAGCTGCGCATCGTCGAGCGCCGCACAGGCATCCAGCACGCGGATCGATGCCCAGACGTGATGGGCAAAGGCGTCGGCGAGGATGGGCGTCGACATCGGCGTCAGGGTACCAGCGCTCCCGGCGTGGGTGACCGTTGCGGCGGCGCCGTCAGCTCGCGTCGATCACGCAGAACCGGTTGCCCTCGGGGTCAGCCAGGATGATGTAGTCGGCGTCGGCCGGACGCTTGTCCCAGTGGACCTCGGTCGCGCCGAGGTCGATGAGTCGGGCGACCTCGGCGGCCTGGTCCTGGGCGTACAGGTCGAGGTGGATCCGCGGCGGGATCTGGACGGCCGAGGGCACCTGGTCGAGCGACAGGTTCGGTCCGACGCCATCGCGCGGCCGGAGGAGGGCGAAGTCGTCGCTCGTCTCCTCGCGCGGGAGGTAGTCGAGGGCCGCCATCCAGAACGCGCGCTGGCGCGCCAGGTCATCGACCCGGAGGACGATCGATCCGACCGTGAGCATGGCGCCGATTCTAGCGGCGCACCCGCCACCGATCCGGCCATTTGGCGTCCCTCGGGCATGACCGATGGGTCAGCGACATTCCTCGTGCTGCGCGGCACCGTCGGCTCAACAGTGAAGGACATGCTGTTCCGGGCCCTGATCGCCGTTGCCCTGGTCCTCGCCGGGCTCGGCGGCTTCGACCCGCCCGTCGTCCAGGCCGCGGTGTGCAGCGGGACCCAGCACACCCGGATCTGCGAAGGGACGGTCTCGCCCGGAAGCGGAACGACCTCGACGACCTTCACGTTCTCGGTCGTCTACCAGGACGACCTCTTCCGGAAGCCGTGCTCCGTGACGGTGACGATCGATGGGGTCGGCACGTTCGAGATGGCACCGAGCTGCCCGACGGTGTCGAACGCGGACCTCGCCGAGGGCAAGACGTTCACTTACGCCACGAAGCTGCCGGCCGGCTCCTACCAGTACCGGTTCGTCGGCGGTCACGGAACGACGTGGCGCACGCTCAACTTCCCGAATCCGCGGCCGGTCACCGTCGTCGCTCCGACCCCGACTCCGACCCCGAAGCCGACTCCCAAGCCGACGCCGAAGCCAACGCCCAAGCCCACGCCGCGGCCGACCCCGCGTCCGACTCCGCGCCCGACACCCAGACCAACCCCGAAACCGGTTGTCAAGCCCACGGCCAAGCCGACGCCCAAGCCCGGCAAGACGCCGGCAGCGACACCGGCGCCGGCTGGATCGACCGAGCCGGCGGCCGCATCAGCGTCGAGCTCGGATGCGGCGTTCGTTCCGGGCGTGATCGTCCCGGGCGGAGCCGGCGGACCCGGCGATCCGGACGCGACCGGCGGCCCGCTGCCCGGCGATCCGAGCGGCGGGATCGCACCGATGCTCATGATGATGGCGGCCGCCGTGGTGCTCGGCTCGGGCAGCCTCGTGCTCGCCGGGAGACGCCGACGGCCGCGCGAGCCCGATCCGAGCCTCATCGGCGCCGAGGCCGGCGGACGCGCGCTCGGGGACCGCCAGGACGGACCGGACGTTGCCGCTCCAGCCGCGTGGTCGCGCCCGACGCCGGTCGCGTCGCCGGCCGCCTCCGGGGAGCCTGTCGTCGATCCCGTCCTGACGGGGTTCGTCCCCCAGATCCTGCCCGCCGAGGCCGGCGTCCCGCGCTGGCGACGTCAGTCGCTCCGGGACGCCCGGGCGCAGAGCGATCGCGTCCCCCAGCGCGTTCCACGAAAGCTCACGTTCGCCGCACCGCCATCGGGGGATGTCGAGCGATCGGTCGTTCGGTATGACCTCGTGCCCCTGCTCGACCACCCCGACGAGGTCACCGGAATCCCGATCGGCGAGCTCCGAGCGGGCGACGAGGTCGAGGTCGTCGGCCGCCGGGCGGTGTGGTCCGAGGTCCTGACGCCGACCGGTCGGACCGGCTGGGTCCATCGGACGACCCTGGATGCGCCCGCAGCATCCGCCCCGGCCGACGAGCCGGCGGATGGGTTCGGGGACGAGCCTCCGGAGGCGGCCCAGGAGCGGCAGCAGCTCGACGAGATCCTTGCCGCGATCTCGGCTCAGCGCCGGGCGAACGAGGTTGCGGCCGCTGCCCTCGCCGCCGCAGCCAATGCGGTCGCCGCGGCCGCGGCGACGACGGCTCATCATCCCGCCGAAGCCACGGCCTCGGCGGCGACGGATCGTCCGGCGCGAACGACGCGCGGGTCGAAGGGCCGGTCGCCGAGCCCACGCACCGCCGGCTGACGTCAGCCGCAGCGGCCGACCCGCGGTCGCGGCCCAGGCGAGCGTTTGGCCACTCTCAACGCGGATGCAACGTCGTTCGACGGGACGCGGATCGCCCGGCTGATCCCCACCGCGCTAGACCTGAGGTCACGCACTGGAGGATCAGCATGGCCACCCTGACCGAGAAGAAGCGGGACAGCCTCAAGGATTCGACCTTTGGCCTGCCCGAGGAACACAAATACCCGATGCCCGACACGTCGCACGCCCGCAACGCCAAGGCGCGCGCTTCTCAGCAGGAGAAGAAGGGCAACCTGACCGAGAGCGAGAAGGCGAAGATCGACCGCAAGGCCGACAAGATCCTCGACAAGTAGTCGCCGCTCAGCCGGAGAGCCCGTCCCGGTGACCGGGGCGGGCTCTCCGCTGCGTTCCGCGGCGATGATCGCCGGCCGCGCGTACGATTCCGGGACGGCCGAACTGCGAGGAGCCCCCATGCCCGACGACGACGTCTTCGGACGGATCAACGCCCTTTCCGACGAGGAGGAGCACCTCTGGCAGCACGCGGGCGACGGCCACGGGCTGACCGCCGAGGAACACCAGCGACTCGAGGACATCAAGGTCGAGCTTGATCGGGCCTACGACCTGCTGCACCAGCGCGCCGCGCGGCGGGCGGCAGGACTCGATCCGAAGGACGCCGAGCCGCGACCCGCCGAGGTCGTCGAGCGCTACCAGCAGTAGCGCCGGCGAATCAGGCCATTTCGACGGCGTCGTCCCGGCGGCGCGCCAGCCGGCCGGCGAACAGCCCGCTCCGCGGTCCAAGCAACAGCGCGACCAGGAAGAACAGCGTCTCGATCAGGACGATCGACGCGCCCGACGCCAGGTTCAGGTAGAAGCTGAGATACAGGCCACTGATTGCGGCTGCAGTCGCGAACCCGGCGGCCAGCAGCATCAGCCGCTCGAAGCGGACGACGAGGAGCTGAGCGGTCGCGGCAGGCGTGACGAGCATCGCGACGACCATCACGATCCCGACGGCCTGGATGCTCACGACGATCGTCACTCCCAGCAGGGCCAGCAGCAGGTACTCGAGCCTTGCCACCGGTAGCCCGGACGCCGCCGCGCCGAGCGGGTCGAACGTCGCGTAGAGCAGCTCTTTCCGGATCAGGATCACGATCGCGAGCACGACCGCGCCGAGGACCGCCACCTGGACCAGGTCGCCGATCCCGATCCCGAGGACGTTCCCGAGCAGGTAGCCGAGCAGGTCGGCGACGTAGTTCTTGATCGTCGAGAACAGCAGGATGCCGAGGGCGAACGTGCCGGCGAACAGGACGCCGACCGTCGTGTCGAAGCGGAGGCGGCCACGACGCGATACGAACCCGATCGCGAGCGCGGTTCCGACCGAGGCCACCGCCCCACCCAGGTAGAGCGGCAACCCGAGCATGAATGCGATCACCAACCCGGGGAACGCGGCATGACTGACCGCGTCACCGATGAACGCCAGGCCCTTCAGGACGACGAACGTCCCCATCACCGCGCAGACGATCCCGACGAGGATCGCCGCAGCGAGGCCGCGCTGCATGAAGCCGTAGCTCAGGGGATCCGCGAGGAAGCCGATCGGATCCATCATTGGCTGCCTTCGTGGTAGTGCGGCTCACCACCGGGCGCCTGATCGTGATGGTGGGCATCGTCGAGGACGAGCCGTCCGCCATCGTCGCCGGGCAGGACCAGGACGTGGCCGCCGTACGTGTCGGACAGGAGCTGCCGGTCGAGCACCATCTCGGCCGGACCCGTCGCCACGATCCGGCCGTTGACGAACGCCGCCTGGTGGAACCGTTGGGCGGCGCAGATCAGGTCGTGGGTCGAGGCGACGACGGTCTTGCCGGCCCGCGCCTCCGCCTCCAGGACGTCCATCAGCTCTTCCTGGGTCGTGGCGTCGACCCCGGTGACCGGCTCGTCGAGGAGGTAGACCTCCGGCTCGGCGGCGATCGCACGGGCGAGGAAGACGCGGCGCCGTTGGCCGCCCGACAACGCACCGATCTGCCGGTCGGCATGGCCGTGCATCCCGACCGTCTCGAGGGCTGCCTCGACCCGCTCGCGATCGATCCTTCCCGGTCGCCGCCCGAACCCGAGCCTGGCGTAACGGCCCATCATCGCCACCTCGCCGACGGTCACCGGGAAGTCCCAGTCGACGGCCTCGGCCTGGGGCACGTAGGCCACCGAGCGAGCCTCGACGCCGGGTGCGGCGCCGAGGACGGTGACCGTGCCGGTGTCGGGCTTGAGCAGCCCGGCGATCAGCTTCAGGAGCGTGCTCTTGCCGGCTCCGTTCGGCCCGATGACCGCCAGCAGCGAGCCGGCCCGGACGGTAGGTCGACGTCGGCCAGGGCGACCCGCCGGCCGTAGCCGGCGGTCACGCCGTCGAGGACGATCGTCGGCTCGCCGGGCGCGACGACTGCCCGACGCCCGGAAACGTCGGATGTCGTCCGAGTCGCGGCCGGCAGGGATGTCAACGCAGGGCTTCGACGATCTGATCCATGTTCCAGCGCATCATGCCCGGATACGTGTCCGCCGGAGCGGGCCCGAGGGCGTCGTTGTAGAGCGTCGTGACCACCGTCGTGATCCCCGCTTCGTCGGCCAGGGTCTGGGCCAGCTTCGGGTTGAACTGCGCCTCCGAGAAGACGGCCTCCACGCCGGCCGCCTTGACCTTGTCGACCAGGTCGGCCAGCTCCGCCGCGTTCGGCTCCTGGCCGACGTTGGCGACCACGACGCCGACGAGCTCGAATCCGAAGTGGCGCGCGAAGTATGGGAACGCGTCGTGGAACGTGACCAGCTTGCGGTTGGCGGGCGGGACCGTGCCGGCTTGGGCGAGGAGATCCGCGTCGAGCGCGTCGAGGGTCGTCGCGTACGCCGCGGCGTTGGCCTCGAACGTGGCCCGATCGGCCGGGGCGGCCGACGCCAGGGCCGCCACGATCTTCGGCACATAACCGGTCTTGACGATCGTCGGGTCGAGCCAGAAGTGCGGGTTCGGCTCGCCGTCGACGTCGATCGCCGGGATCCCTTCACCCAGGACCAACGTCGGCGTCGATTCGTCGCCACCCGACGCGAGCAGCCGGTTCAGGAAGTCATCGAGCCCGACCCCGCCCGAGACCGTCAGCTGGGCATCGGCGAGCTTCTTCGCGTCGTCCGGCTTGGGCTCGTAGTCCTCTGGCCCGACGCCGGGCGGGATGATCGACTGGACGTCGGCCCGGGTTCCACCGACCGATCGGACGATGTCCGCGAAGACCGTGGTGGTGGTCACGACCCGCAGGGCGTCCGGGTCGGGCGCTGTGCTGCCGGAACCGGCCACCCCCGAGCCCGACGCCGGACCGCCCGATGGTCCAGGGCTGCCGCCTGCGCCGCAGGCGACGGCCAGTGCCACCGCCACCGCGATGATGACGGCACGGCCAGCCGACATCATGAGATTGAGTCTCATCGATGGGAGTACGAGGTGAAGGCGAAGCATGGCATCTCCCTGTCAGGTTGGGTCGGTGGGTCGTCGTTGACAGTGGGAGCAGAGCCCGAACATCTCGAGCCGGTGGGTGTCGATTCGGAAGCCGGTCTGGAGCTCGATCCGGCGGACCGCTTCGGACAACCCTTCGTCATCGACCTCGGCCGTCCGGCCGCAACGCGAGCAGACCACGTGATGGTGGTGGGCCGGAGCACACGCGACGTACGCATGCTCGCCGTTGGGCAGATCGAGCCGCTCAACGGCGCCGAGCTCGAGCATCAGCTCCAGGCCGCGGAAGAGCGTAGCCCGGCCGATCCGCAGCCCGCGGCGGCGAGCCGCGTCGGCGAGGTCGGAAGCGGTGAAGTGGCCATCGAGGTCGAGGACAAGATCCGCCAGCGAGCGACGCGGCTCGGTCAGACGGTAACCGGCGGCATCGATCGCCTGAACGATTGGGTTGGGGGCGCTCACGGCGCGATCATGCCCGATGACAGGGCGTCCAGTCAAGACTGAGTCTCAATATGAATGATCAATCCCGGGACGAGCTTGGTCGCCGTCGTCCGCCAGGGGTGGGTCCTTTGCCGGTCGATGCCGTCGACGGCCTCCCCCGCCAGGGGTCCGTCGACGAACTCGACCTGCGCAACGGGCGGGATCTCGTCGCTGGCCGGGACGATCGACACGATCCGGGCATGGGCACGGTCCGAGACGAGGCCGTGCGTGGCGGGTGGCGCGAAGTCGGGCAGCCAGGCGAGCAGCGCCAGGACGAGCAGGATCCCACCGGCCACGACCGCGACCTGTCGGTCGAACGAGCGCCCGGAGCCCTCCGAGCTGCCGTCCTCCGTCATCGGGGCCATGATCGGACCACCTCCGTGTGCCGCGCCGGCGGGGTCTGCAAGGCTTGGCTCGTCAGCGGGTCAGGGTCACCTTGCGCAGTCCCGGCGGAGCATCCGGATCGTAGCCGCGGCGGCGCGACACGGACTCGGCCAGGAGCTGGCCGGGCAGGATCGTGGCCAGGGAGGTCAGGCCTTCGGGCAGAGCGTCAGGCAGCGGCAGGGCGATGACCCGGCGCGGGTCCATGCCCCGGGGCAGCATGTCCGCCGCGCCGGGACCGCCAATGACCCATGGCACGCTGCCGGTCGCGAGAGCGGCCGCGATTCCCTCGTCGACGAGCGGGCCCATCCGACCGTCGGGGCGGATCGCCAGGATCGGCACCTCGGGTCCGGTCAGCACCACCGGCCCGTGGCTGAAGTCGGCCGACGAGTAGCCCTCGGCGAAGAGCCGGCTCGTCTCCTTGAGCTTCAGCGCCGTCTCGAGGGCCGTCGGGTACTCGAAGCCGCGGCCGATGACGATCGATCGCTCCGACGCGGCGAACTCGGCGACAATGGCGGACCGGTCGTCGATGGCCGCCTCCGAGGCCACGAGGCATTCGCGGAGCACCGCCGGCATCTGCGGCAGCGCGTCGCGCAACGCGGACGACGGCGCGAGCGCGGCGACCAGCGTCGCGCCGGCGGCAACCTGGGCGACGTACGACTTGGTCGCCGCGACCGAGCGCTCCTCCCCTGCCCGGCAATCGATCACGTGGTCGGCGGCGGCGGCCAGGGGTGAGGCTGCGTCGTTGACGATCGCGACCGTGACCGCGCCGCCGGCTCGCGCCGCATCGAGCACGGCCACGATGTCCGGCGAGCGGCCCGACTGGGAGACCGCGATGACGAGGCCGCCCGTCCAGCGGAGCTGGGCGCCGTAGATCGTGACCGTCGACGGAGCGGCCATGCCGGCCGGGACGCCGAGCTCCGTCTCGATCAGGTAGCGAAGGTGGATCGCGGCATGGTCGGAGGTGCCGCGGGCGACGAGGCTGACCCACGCAGGGTCGGCGGCCCGAATCGAGGCCGCGGCTTGCGCGATCTCCGAGCCGCTCTCGGCGAGGAGCCGCCCGACCACCGCCGGGATCTCCTCGATCTCGCGGCGCATCGCCGTGGCGCCGCGTGGCGACGCCCCAACATCGCTCATCGGCTGCCACCCGGGAAGAACCGCGGCAGCCAGCGGGCGTTGGCTTCGAAGACCGCTTCGAGTAGCTCGTCTGCGCCCTCCGGATCGCCGGCCAGCGGATTGGCAGCGAGCGCCGCCCGGGCCAGCGTCGTGTCGCCGCTCACGGCGGCCCGGATCGTGAGCCGTTCGTAGGCCTTGACCCGGCTCACCAGCTCGAACTGGGACGGCGACAGCGGTGCCTGCGGGATGGGATGCGCGCCGTCGCGATCGATCCGGGCGGGCACCTCGACGATGTCCGAGATCGGCCAGCCCGGGCAGGGTCCCGTCGTTGCGGACGTCGACGACCTGGACGTCGCCGCGACCGTCCGTGAGCGACGCGATCAGTTGGGCGGCCGCCTCGCTGTAGAACGCGCCGCCGCGGTGCTCCAGGAGCTCCGGCTTCCTGTCCAGCGTCGGGTCGCGATACAGCTCGAGCAGGTCGCGCTCGATCGTCATGACCTCCTCCGCTCGCGTCGTCCGGGTCCGGGCTTCGGCTACGACGCCCGCCTCGTCATCGTAGTAGCGCAGGTAGTACGACGGAATCGCCCGCTCGCTCACGAGCCGCTCGGGCGTGATGTGGACGTCGTCGGCCAGCGCCTCGACGCCCTCGGCCAGCAGCTCGTCGAGGCGATCGACGCCGTCGACCCGCACCGCCCGAATCCAGGTCAGGTGGTTGAGGCCCACCTGCTCGAGCTCCACCCGCTCCGGCTCGACACCGAACCGGGCGGCGAACCGGCGCTGGAAGCCGATCGCGACGTTGCACAGGCCGATGCTGCGATGGCCGGCGTCGGCCAGGGCCTGGGTGACGATCCCGACGGGGTTGGTGAAGTCGACGATCCAGGCATCCGGCGCCGACCGCCGCGCGACCGCCTCGGCGAGCTCGAGCACGACCGGCACCGTCCGCAGCGCTTTCGCGAACCCACCCACGCCGACGGTCTCCTGGCCGATCAGCCCGAACCGGGCGGGCAGCGTCTCGTCTCCGAACCGGGCTCCCTGGCCGCCGACGCGAAGCTGGATCAGCACGAAGTCGGCGCCGTCGATCGCGGCGTCGCGGTCCGTCGTCTGGACGACCCGTCCGCCCCAGCCCTGGCGGGCCAGCATCCGCTCGGCCAGCCCGCCGACGATCGCGAGCCGCTCGGGGTCGATGTCGAGCAGGGCGATCTCGTCGATGGCGACCCGGTCGGCGCGACGAGCAAAGCCATCGACGAGCTCGGGTGTGTAGGTGCTGCCACCGCCGATGACCGCCAGCTTGAGGCCCATCGCTCCTCGCTCGATCTGCGCGTCAGCCGGCCGTCATTGCGGAGGCTTGACAGATTGCTTATAACGTTATCAGCATTACGCCGTCGCGCAAGCAGCTCGACGGCTCAACCGCGAAGCCCGTCCCAGGATCGTCCCACGAGGTCTCCCAACTCGATGGCCCGTTTCCGACTCGAGCTCGGTCCCGTCCCGCTGCATCATCAGGTCTACCTGGACCTGCGCGCGGCGCTCGACGACGGCGAATGGCGTCCCGGCGACCTCCTCCCGCCGGAACGCCAGCTCGCCGAACGCTACGGCTGCAGCCTGATCACCGTCCGGCGCGCGCTCAGCGAGCTCACCCGCGAGGGCCGGATCCAGCGGACCCGTGGCCGCGGCACGACCGTCCTCCCGCCCCGGATCGAGCGCGACTTCGCCGGCACCTTGAGCTTCACCGAGGAGATGCAGGACCGCGGCCTCGACCCCGAGACCCGCCTGATCGGCGCCCGGCCCGAGTCGGCCGGCGAGGTGATCGCGGACGCGCTCGGGATCGAGCCTGGCTCGCCGACGCTCTATCTCGAGCGGCTGCGGGTCGCCGGCGGCGAGCCGCTCCTGCTCGAGCAGGTCCACCTCCCGGCCGAGCGCTTTCCGGGCCTGCTCGCGACCGATCTCGAGCACGGCTCGCTCTACGAGATCCTGACCGCCCGGTACGGGACCCAGATCGTCCGAGCTCGGGAGGCGCTCGAGCCGGTGCTGCTCCGCGCCCGCGAGGCCCGCCTCCTCGGTCAGAAGCCGCGCACCCCCGCCCTCCTGATCGAGGGCACGGCGTTCGGATGCGGACGGGTCGCCCGTCGAGTTCGCCCGGAGCTACGTCCGGGGCGACCGGACGCGCTACTACGTCGAGCGGGTCGTGGTCCGGGCCTCGTGGCAGACCGATCCCGATGCCACGCACGACCCGGGCGACGACCCCGTGTCCACGGCCCGCACCCGGCGCGTGGCATCCCAAGGCGACACGGCCCCCGCGTCTCCTGCGCCCGCGTCCCAACGAACACCAACCACCACACCGACCGGCTGACCGGCCACAGAGCAAGGAGGAGGAGCCCATGCCCGCGCGTCCGTTCCGTCCCGGCGTCCTGATCGTCGCGTTCGCCCTCGTGGTGAGCGCCTGCGGCGGCACGACGTCCAGCCCGACGACCCCCGCCGCCAGCAACGGCGGCCCGCCGCCGTCGACCGGCGGCGCGTCCGGCGCCCCCGCGCCGAGCACCGCCGCGGCGACCGTTCCCGACCGATCCGGTCGAGATCAAGTGGTACTGCTGCCTCGGCGGCGGCGATGCGCCGGAGCAGGTCGCGATCGAGAAGAAGGTCGCGGCGGACGTCACGACGAAGTTCCCGAACATCACCGTCAAGTTCGAGGCCATCCCGTACGACGCCGCGCGCGACACGCTGGCCACCCAGATCGCCGTCGGGCAACGGCCCGGACATCGTCGGCCCGCTCGGCATCGGCGGCGCGAACGCCTTCCAGGGCCAGTGGCTCGACCTCGACCGACTGATCACCAAGTACCAGTACGACACTGAGCCAGTTCCCGGCCAACATCGTCGACATCTACAAGCTCGGCGACGAGGGCCAGGTCGGCATCCCGTTCGCGGTCTATCCGTCGGCCCTGTTCTACAAGAAGGGCCTGTTCGAGGAGGCCGGCCTCAACGAGCCGCCGCACAAGTACGGCGACAAGTACGTGATGCCCGACGGCATCCGAGGTCGACTGGAACTACGACACGGTCCGCCAGGTCGCGCTCAAGCTGACCGTCGACCGGAACGGCAAGGACGCGACCGAGGCCGGCTTCGACCCGAAGACGATCGTCCAGTACGGCTTCGAGCCGCAGCGCGACGACCTTCGTGGGCTCGGTGCCTACTTCGGCCCCGGCTCGCTCGACAGCGGCGACGGCAAGACCGTCAAGGTCCCCGATGCCTGGGCGACGCGGCTGGAAGTACTTCTACGACGGCGACCTGGACCGACCACATCATCATGACCGGCCCGGTCTTCCAGAGCAACGAGTTCAACGGCGGCGGCTACAGCTTCTTCTCGGGCAAGGTCGCGATGGCCGAGAACTTCCTGTGGTCGACCTACGGCGTCGCCGACGCCGGCGACGACTGGGACCTCGCGGCCATCCCGTCCAACGGGACACGACGACCGCGGCGTTCAACGCCGACACGTTCCGGATCATGAAGTCCACCAAGAACCCGGACGCCGCGTTCGCGGTCCTCACCTACCTCCTCGGCGAGGGCTCGACGGAGCTGCTCCGACCTACGGCGGCATGCCCGCCCGCGAGGCCGAGCAGGACGCGTTCTTCGACACGCTCGGCAAGTCCGAGGGCTTCCCGGCCGTCGTCGACTGGCAGGTCGCCAAGGACGGCATCGAGTACGCCGACAAGCCGAACTTCGAGGCTCCGATGCCGAAGTACAACGAGTCGCTCGATCTCGCTCGGGAAGTTCCTGACGAAGTGGACGTCGACCGCCGGCCTCGACATGGACTCGGAGATCGCCGATCTCCAGAGCCGAGCTCCAGGCGATCTGGGACAAGTAGGCTCGGCCTGATCGTCCCACGGCCCTCGTCCGGGATCCCCCGGCCCGGACGAGGGCTCCTCGCCCGTCCGCACATCGCTCGAGCGAGCTCGATGACCGCGATCCGCCGGCCGCGCCGCTCGACCGCTCGCGCCACTCGCGCGCCACGAGGCGCGCTGGGGCTTCGTCTTCCTGGCGCCGTGGATCGTCGGCTTCTTCATCTTCACGTTCGTGCCGATGATCGCCGCCCTCGGCTTCACGTTCACGAACATCAACCTGAACCAGGCCGAGCCGCTCCAGTTCGTCGGCCTGAAGAACTACGGCGACATGCTCGGCGACCGCCAGACCTGGGCGTCGCTGGCGGTGACCGTCAAGTTCGCGCTCTTCTGGCTGCCGGTCACGATCGTCACGCCGCTCGCGGTGGCGCTCGTCCTCAACAGCCCGAGCCTGCGCGGCGCCCCATTGTTCCGTGTCCTGTTCTTCCTGCCCTACGTCGTGCCGTTCGTGGCCGGCGTCCTGATCTGGCAGCGGGATGCTCAACTCCGACGCCGGCTGGCTCAACCAGTTCCTGAAGCTGATCGGGATCCAGGAGCCGCCGGCCTGGCTCGAGGATCCCGGCTGGATCCACCCGGCCCTCGTGATCATGGGGATCTGGGGCATCGGCGGCGGCGTGATCGTCAATCTCGCGGGCCTGCGCGGGATCCCGAGCGAGCTCTACGACGCGGCCCGGATCGACGGCGCCGGGCAGCCTGGCCCAGCTCCGCAACGTGACGATCCCGTTGATGTCGCCGGTCATCTTCTACACGCTGATCCTGGGCGTCGTCGAGGTCCTCCAGTACTTCCTCGTGCCGCTCGTGATCAAGAACGGAACCGGCGACCCGGCCGGCTCAGACGCTGTTCTTCAACCTCTATCTCTACAAGAGCTTCTTCGCGTTCCAGAACATGTCGTACGGGGCGACGCTCGCCTGGCTGCTGTTCGGGATCACGCTCCTGATCACGCTGGTCCTGTTCCGGCTGTCGCGCCGGTTCGTGTTCTACGCGGGCGAACGGTGATGGACGAGGTCCTCGCTCCGGCCTTCGCCGACGACGCGCCCGCCCCACGCCGCCGGCGTCGGTTCCGGCCGGCCGCCGCCGGGCGATCGTTCCTGTTCACGTTCGTCGCGATCGTGTTCCTCGCCGCGTTCCTGTCGCCCCTCATCCGATCGGTCTCCGTGGCGCTCAAGACGCCGGAGCAGATCTCGCAGGTCGACTCGCCGGTCTGGCCGGCCGACCCGGTCACGTTCACATACAAGAACCGGCCGTACGACGTCTACACGGTCCCCCTGCCCGACGGCACCAGCCGCCAGTTGGCGCTGGTCACGAAGGGCCGGGCCGAGAGCAAGTTCGCCGACCCGGCCGCGGGCCCGGACGCGCCCCTGATCACCTGGCAGGGCTCGTGGCGGACATTGCCCCATGTCTGGACGCTATCGCCGACCTGGTCGAACTTCGGCGACGTCTGGGACCTGATCAACTACCCGCGGCTGCTGTTCAACACCGTGATGATCGCCCTGATCGGGACGATCGGGACGATCCTGTCGTGCACGCTCGTGGCCTACGGCTTCGCCCGGTTCCGGTTCCCCGGCCGCGGCCTCCTCTTCACCCTGCTGATCGCGACGATCTTCCTGCCGGCGGCGGTCACGGTCATCCCGACCTACACGCTGTTCTCGAAGCTCGGCTGGGTCGGGACGTGGCTGCCGCTGCTCGTGCCGACGTTCTTCGCCAACGCCTACGACGTCTTCCTGCTCCGCCAATACCTCCTGACGATCCCGCGCGAGATGGACGAGGCCGCCGCGATCGACGGCGCCGGCCCGTTCCGGACCCTGATCTCGGTGATCATCCCGCAGGCCTGGCCGGTGATCGGCGCGGTCGCGATCTTCCATCTCGTCTATTCGTGGAACGACTTCTTCGGGCCGCTGATCTACCTCTCCAACGCCGAGGAGCTCCAGCCGCTGGCGGTCGGGCTGAACCGCTTCAACGGCGTCCACTACCGGAACCCGGCGCTCATCCAGGCCGGGACCCTGATGACGCTCGTCATTCCGGTCATCCTGTTCCTCGTGTTCCAGAAGGTCTTCACCCGGGGCGTCGTGATCACCGGGGTCGAGAAGTAGCGTGACGGCGGAGCAGGGCGCTTCGCCGACGGATGGCCAATCGGCGGCGGACGCGGGCACGCCTTTCCGGGTCGCGCTGACGTTCGACGCGGAGCATCCCGATCGCCCCCATCGGCCGGGGGTCACGGCGGGCATCCTCGACGTCCTCGCCGAGCGGGGCGTCCGCTCGACCTGGTTCCTCCAGGGGCGGTGGGTCGAGTCCGACCCGCCGCTTGCCCGACGGGTCGCCGAGGACGGTCACCTCGTCGGCAACCACACCTTCTACCACGCCCGCCTGCCGCTGCTGACCGACGACGGCGTCGCGACCGACGTCGCCGACGCGGAGCGGGCGATCCGCGACGTGACCGGGGTCGACCCCCGGCCTTGGTTCCGCTGCCCGTTCTCCGCCGGCTCCGACGATCCGCGCATCCTCGCGGCCCTGGCCCGCCTCGGCTACCGAGATATCGGAGCCGACGTGATCCTCGAGGACTGGGAGCCGGCACGGACGGGTACCGTCCTGGCCGCGGACGCGCTTCGTGAGACCCCGGCGGTCGGCGACGGCGCCGTCGTGCTGTTCCACGCCTGGCCGCCGGGCACGCTCGATGGCCTGCCGGCGATCATCGACGGCCTGCGCGCGCACGGTGCGACGTTCGTCCGGATCGACGAGCTGGAGCGGTTCCGGTCGTGACGGCGGCGACGATCCTCGCCGTCGACGGTGGCAACTCGAAGGCGGACGTCGCGCTCGTCGACGCCGACGGGACGCTGCTGGGTGCCGTCCGAGGCCCGACGATTTCGCACCAGGCCACCTCCCTCGGCGAAGGGGCGCGGCGGCTGGGACAGCTCGTCGAGGCCGTCGGTGGGAGCGCGTCGCCGCCGGCCGTCGCCGTCCATTGCCTCGCCGGCGCCGACTACCCGAGCGACATCCGGGCGCTGGAACGCGCCTTCGCCGCGGTTGCGCCGGCCGGCGAAACCTTGATCCTCAACGATACGTTCGCGGCGCTCCGGGCCGGCGCGACGCGGCCGTGGGGCATCGCCCTGATCTGCGGCCAGGGGATCAACGCCGCGGCGGTCGGCCGGGATGGAGCGCGGGTCCGGTACGCCGGCGTCGGCGACATCGCCGGCGACTGGGGCGGCGCCAGCTCGGTCGGGCTGACCGGGCTCGGTGCCGCAGTCCGTGCTCGCGACGGGCGCGGGCCACGAACGGCCCTGGAGCAGACGATCCCGCGCGCCGTCGGCCTTGCCCGCCCCGAGGCCGTCACCTATGCCTACTACTCGGGCAAGCTGGACCAGGCCCGGGTCGGCGAGCTGGCCCCGACGGTCTTCGCCACGGCGGCCGCCGGGGACGCGGTCGCCCGCTCGATCGTGGACCGTCTCGCCGACGAGCTGGCGACGATGGCGATCGCCCTCGCCCGGCGGGCCCACCTGGTCCGGCTGGATCCCGAGGTCGTCCTTGCCGGGAGCGTGTTCCGGACCGAGGACGCGGCGTTCCACGATCGGCTCGCGGCAACGATCAGCGCGGCCGTTCCCGCAGCCCGGATCCGCCGGCTGGGCGCGCCACCCGTGGTCGGGGCGGCCCTGATCGGCCTGGATCGGCTCGCCGGCGGCACGGCCGACGCCGCCGCGGACGCCCGCGTCCGCGCCGCGCTCGACGCGTGGAACGCCACACCGGTGGTTGTCACGCCGTCGTAGCACCGTTCGGACCGGCGCCCCTGCGCCGCTTCCGCTCGGCGATGGCATGCTTCGCCGGACGATCCCCTTCCTTCCGGAGTCCTACGTGTACGACGCCCCCCGCCCGGAGCGCGCCTCGAGTCGCGAGCTGCCGCCCCGGACCTCCCCGTCAGCCGCCGGCTGGATCGCCCTCACGATCTGGGGCCTGTTCGCGATCCTGGCCGTGCTCGGGACCGTGGGCGTCGTCGCAGCGTTCTCGCGCTACACCGAGGGCCTGACCCCACCCACCGACCTCCTGAAGGACCTCTCGTTCAGCGAACAGTCCGTGATCACGGATCGCAACGGGGTGGAGCTCGCCCGGTTCGGCGGCGAGAGGCGCGAGGTCGTCGCGTTCAAGGACATCCCGCCCATCGTCGTCGACGCCCAGGTCGCGATCGAGGACAAGACGTTCTGGGAGAATGCCGGCTTCGACCCGCTGGCGATCATCTCGGCCGGCATCGACAGCCTCCGCGGCAACAGCCGTGGCGCCTCGACGATCACCCAGCAGCTCGTCCGCCAGCGGCTCCTCGATCCGGAGCTGGTCCAGGATCAGAAGCGCCAGCTCGAGCGGAAGATCAAGGAGATCATCCAGTCGATCCGCCTGACCCAGGCGTATCCGGGGCTCGAGGGCAAGCAGCAGATCATCGCCGCCTACCTCAACCAGAACTACTACGGCAACCTGACGTACGGCGTGAAGGCGGCTGCCGAAACCTACTTCGGGCACCCGCTGGCCGAGACGACGCCGGCCGAGGCGGCGATCCTGGCTGGGCTGGTGAAGTCGCCGTCCAATTACGACCTCGTTCGCAACGCCGAATGCCCGGAACCCGACCCGGAGAACGAAGAGGTGTGCCTCAGCAAGACGCTCGAGGTCCCGCCGGACGCAACCATCGTCCAGCGTCGCAACCAGATCCTGGACTTGATGGCCAGCGGCCGACTGGTGCTTTCCAAGGACGCGTTCACGGCGGACGACATGATCGCGGCGAAGGGTGAGCCGGTGCTGGTCGTCAAGCCGACGACGCCGCGCTGGATCGCGCCGCACTTCGTGTGGGCCGTCCAGGACGAGCTCGCCGCCAAGCTTTGCGATGGAGAGCCCACGTGCGACGCGCTCGCCGCGGGTGGCCTCACGATCACGACGACCCTCGACACCAAGATCCAGGCGATCGCGGAGAAGTGGGTCCAGGCAGCGGCGGTCGTGCCCAGGTTCGGCGACCAGACCATCGACGGAAAGTGGAAGTCCCTGAGGTTGCCGGGCACGGTGCCGCAGTGGGTGAAGAACCTGCGCGGGAAGGACATCAACAACGGCGCCCTCGTCGCGATCGACTACACGACCGGCGAGCTGATCGCCTATGTCGGCAGCGCCAACTACTACTCCCAGAACAGCACCAAGCAGTTCCAGGCGCAATACGACGTCGTCGGCCAGGGCTTCCGCCAGCCCGGCTCGGCGTTCAAGCCGTTCAACTACCTGATCGGCATCGACGACAAGAAGATCACCGCCGGCTCGATGTTCATGGACACCTCCACGGACTTCGGCGGCAACTACACCCCGGGCGACGCCGACAACACCGAACGCGGCCCCGTCCGGGTCCGTGGCGCGCTCCAGTTCTCGCTGAACATCCCGTCGGTCAAGGCCGCCCAGGTCAACAGCCCCGAGCACATCTTCTCGCGGGCGAAGGACTTCGGGATGGTGTTCCAGAGCGAGACGACGCAGGCCGGCCTGGCGATCGCGCTCGGCGTCCAGGAGGTCCGCCCGGTCGACATGGTGACGGCCTACGCCACGCTTGCGAACGGCGGCATCCGCGTCGGACACACCACGCTCCTGAGCGTCAAGAACCAGGCCGGCGAGGAACAGCTGCCCGCCAAGCCTGAGCCGGAGCAGGTTCTCGCCAACCCGGCAGCAGCGTGGATCGTCACGGACATGCTCAAGGGCAACACCAACCCCAGCGTCAACCCGTTCTGGGGCAAGTTCTCGCTGACCGGCCCCGGGCGCGAGCGGCGCCCCGCGACGCTCAAGACCGGAACGAACAACGACGCCAAGGACCTCAACGCCTACGGCTACATCGCGCCGCCGACCGACGCCGGGCGGGCGAAGGGCGAGTACGCCCTCGCAGTGGGCGCCTGGAACGGCAACAGCGACAACACCGTCGTCTCGACCCCCGGCAACCCGGTGTTCTCGATCGACGTAACGACCTACGTCTGGCAGGGCTTCCTCCAGGAGGCGACCAGGACCTGGACGGTCAACGACTTCAAGCAACCCGAGGGGCTCGAGAAGGCGACGATCGACGTGTTCACCGGCCTGAAGCCGCGCTCCGGCGACAAGACGGTCGAGGAGTGGTATCTCCCCGGTACCGCGCCCCAGGACACGCTTCCGGTCGGCGCCTGCGGCCAGGCCGTCCTGGAGATGCCCAGCGTCTATGAGAACCGGTTCGCGAACTGGATGTCGGCCGACCTCGACTGGATCAACCGGGCCAAGCGCGGCCCCGGCGTGTCGGGCGGGGTCAACAAGGACCCGACCGCGTACTTCTACAACAACGCGTTCCGGCCCTACGGGCGGTCGTGGGGCGCGCTCGTCGAGGGCCGCGGGTGCACCCTGCCAAGCCCGCAGGTGACCTGCTATCCCGTCCCGACACCGGATCCGAGCGGCGTCGTGCCGTCGTTCGCGGTTCCGTCGGCGGATCCCTCGGCCAACATCGTCTTCGAGCCCTGCGCGACCCCAACGCCGTCGGCGCCGCCGAGCGTCGAGCCGAGCGTCGAGCCGTCCATCGAGATCACGCCACCGCCGGAGCCGACACCGACGCCGGAGCCGACACCGACGCCGACGCCGGAGCCGACCCCGACCCCGACGCCGACCCCTGAGCCGTCGGCCGCCGAGGTCGGGGGCGGCAGCGCCGCTCCGTAACGCCGCCGCGTCCCGAAGGCGCACAGCCGGCGCCGTGGCGGCCCATCGCCGCGGTCGCGCCGCCGCGTGGGAGCGGTAGCATCCTCGGCGTGGAGCTCTTGCCGTGAGCATCGACCGGATCGACCTGAACGCCGACGTCGGCGAGTCCTTCGGGCCGTGGCCGATGGGCGCCGACGTCGCCCTGATCCCGCTCGTCAGCAGCGTCAACATCGCCTGTGGCGCGCATGCCGGTGATCCGGCGACGATCCTGCGCACGGTCGAGCTCGCGCTGGCCCACGGCGTCTCGATCGGCGCCCACCCCGGCTATCCGGACCTCGCCGGGTTCGGACGCCGCGATCTGGAGATGACCACGGCGGACCTGCGCGCCTCGCTGATCGTGCAGGTCGGCGCGGTGCTGGCCGCCGCCCGGGTTGCCGGAGCAGTGGTCCGCCACGTCAAGCCCCACGGCGCGCTGTACAACCGGGCGGCCCGTGATCCCGCGATCGCGACGACGATCGCCGAGGCGATCCGCGACCTCGATGCGGGATTGGTGCTCGTCGGGCTGGCCGGGTCGGCGTCGATCGCCGCAGGACGCGGCGCCGGACTGGCCGTGGCCGAAGAAGCGTTCGCCGATCGGTGCTACGAGGCGGATGGGTCGCTCCGCTCGCGGCTCCGCGCGGGAGCCATCCTCGCCCCCGCGGACGCGGCCGCCCAGGCCGTCGCGATCGTCCGTGACAACACCGTCCTCGCCGGCAACGGATCGCGGCTGACCGTCCGAGCCGACACGATCTGCATCCACGGCGACAGCCCCGACGCGGTCGGGATCGCGGAGGCGGTCGTTGCGGGGCTCGCCGAGGCCGGGATCCGGATCGCTGCGCCACGCGGCGATGGCTGACCGCGTCCCGCCGACGATCGAGCCGTTCGGCGACGCGGCCATCCTCGTCTCCCTCGGATCGATCGTCGATCCGGCCCTCGCCGCTCGAGCGCAGGCGATCTCGGCCGCCATCGGAGCCCGGCGCGACACAGCGCCGGCCATCGGGCGGCCGGTACCGGCCCACGCCTCGGTCCTCGTTCCGTTCGACCCGCTCGCGTCTCGAGCCCGCGGACGTGATCGAGGTCGTCCGCTCCGCGATCGCGGCGGCGGACGGCGCCGGCGACGCGGACGCCGACGACCCGGACGGCGCAGGCACCTCGCCGGACGATGGGATCGACATCGAGATCCCCGTCCGCTACGGCGGCGTGGACGGACCCGATCTCGACGAGGTGGCCGCGCTCCTCGGCATGCGCCCGCAGGACGTCGTCGATCTCCACGCGGCAGCCCGCTACCGCGTCCTGTTCCTCGGTTTCGCGCCGGGGTTCGGATATCTCGGCGGGCTGCCGGAGCAGCTCGCGACACCGCGCCGGGCGAGCCCGCGCGAGCGCGTGCCGGCGGGCAGCGTCGGGATCGCCGGTCGCCAGACGGCCGTCTACCCGCTCGCGATGCCCGGCGGCTGGCAGCTGATCGGACGGACCGACACCATCCTGTTCGACCCGGCCAAGCCGGAGCCGGCCCTGTTCCGGCCCGGCGCGTCGGTTCGGTTCGTCCCGATCCGCGACCGATGACCGGATCGAGGGCAGGCCCGCCGCCGCTTGATCCTCTCCATCTCCTCGATGTCCTCGATGGCGGGCTGCTCACCACGATCCAGGACGAAGGCCGACCCGATTGGACGCATCTCGGCGTCCCCGAGTCGGGCGCGGCCGACCCGTGGAGCCTGGCAGTGGCCAACCTGCTCGTCGGCAACGAGACCGGGCTTGCGGCACTGGAGATGACGCTCGTCGGCCCGACCCTCGTCGCCCGGTCGGCGCTCACGATCGCGCTGGCCGGGGCGGATCTCGGCGCGCGGATCCGGGCCGGTCGCCGGCTGGCACCGGGCTGCAGCCATCGCCTGGCGGCCGGCGACGTCCTCGAGATGCCCGGCGACGCTCCCGGCGGCGCGTCGGCCGGAAGTCGCGGCTATCTCGCCGTTTCCGGCGGCGTCGAGGTGCCGGTCGTGCTCGGGTCCCGTTCGACGTGCCTTGCCGGAGGGTTCGGTGGCCTCGACGGCCGGGCGCTCCGGGCGGGCGACGTGATCGCTGCCGGGTCGCCGCGAGCCGGCCGCCTCCCGCCCGAGCTGGCCTGGCCGACCGCCGACGCCGACACCGACGGCAACCGCGTGGCCGGCGCCAACCCCGGCGAACCGGGCCGAGACCCGTCCGCGGTCCTCCGCGTCCTGCCCGGGCCGGATCCGGGTCTCGACGCCCTCGTCACGAGGGACTGGCGGGTCGGGTCGGCCGCGGATCGGGTCGGAATCCGCCTCGACGGCGACCCGCTGCCGGCCGACGTCGGCGGCGAATCGATCACTGCGGGCGTTCCCTGGGGCGCGATCCAGGTCCCGCCGGACGGCCGCCCGATCGTCCTCGGGGCCGACCACCAGGTGACCGGCGGCTATCGCGTGGCCGGCGTCGTCATCTCGGCCGATCGGCCCATCCTCGGCCAGCTTCGGCCGGGCACGCCGGTCCGGCTCGTCGCGACGGATCCGCAGACCGCGCTCGCGGCACTCCAGGCACGAGGCGAGGCCCTCGCGACGGGTGCCGCCGCGCTCCGGGAAGCGGCCGGCTGGGATGCCCTGATCGACGCCGCGGGCAGCTGAGCGATGATCGCGACATCCGAACGTCATCCGTTGAGCGAACAATCACTGACATGAGCGATACGGCCCTCACCCGCCCGCGCCCGACGGCCCGTCCCGAGGGCGCCGGCGCCGCCGACCCGATCGCCCGCCTCCGGCCGGCGATCGCCGGCGCGTTCGGGGCGCTCGCGGGCATCGGCCTGTCCGAGCTCGTCGCCGGGTTCCTCGGAGCGCCGTCGCTCCTTGCCGCGATCGGCGGCTTCGTCATCGACAACCAGCCGCCCGGCGCCAAGGACTTCGTCGTCAGCCTGTTCGGCACGAACGACAAGCTCGCCCTCGAGGGTCTGATCGTCATCGTCGCCGCGATCGTCGGAGGCATCCTCGGGATCGTCGCGGTCCGCCGGTCCTACATCCTGGGCGTCGGCGGGTTCGCCGCCTTCGCCATCGCCGGCTTCCTGGCCACGCTCCGGATGCCGGCCGCCAGCCCGACGACGTCGATGATCGTCGCCCTCGTGGCCGGGATCGCCGGCGTCCAGGTCATGTCGTTCCTCCTCAACACCGCCGGCGCGGGGCGGACCGAGGTCGGGGCGCCCGCCGCGAGCGTCATGCCGGACTGGTCGCGCCGGGGATTCCTCATCCGGGCCGGCGCGATTGCCGTCGCGTCGACGGCGGCCGGGCTGATCGGTCGCCGTCTGCTCGAGGGGCCCGCGGCCGCGACCGGCGGCGCAGGCGCGCCGACCATCCCGCGCCCCGTCGAGGTCGCCACGCTGCCCGCCGGCGCGGAGCTCCAACAGGATGGCCTCACCCCGCTCGTCGTCCCGAACGACGACTTCTACCGGATCGACACGGCGCTGGTCACGCCCTCGGTCGACGTCACGAGCTGGCGGTTGCGCATCCACGGGATGGTCGACGACGAGGTGTCCCTGAGCTTCGCCGACCTCGCGGAGCTGCCGATCATCGAGCAGTACGTGACGATCTCGTGCGTCAGCAACGAGGTCGGTGGCGGGCTGGTCGGCAACGCCAAGTGGACCGGGGTCCGCCTCCGCGACGTCCTGGCCATGGCCGGCGTCCAGGCCGGCGCGACCCAGCTCGTCGGGCGGTCGGTCGACGGCTGGACCGCCGGCATGCCCACCGCATGGATCATGGACGAGTCGCGCGAGCCGATGATCGCGCTGAAGATGAACGACGAGCTGCTGCCTCGGATCCACGGCTTCCCGGCCCGCCTGATCGTGCCCGGCCTGTACGGCTACGTGTCGGCGACGAAGTGGCTGACCGAGCTCGAGCTGACGACGCTCGAGGCGTTCAACGGCTACTGGATCCCGCTCGGCTGGGCGAAGGACGGCCCGATCCTGACCCAGTCGCGGATCGACACGCCGCGCAACGGCCAGTTGGTGGTCGCCGGCCGCGTCCCGATCGCGGGCGTCGCCTGGGCCCCCGACCGCGGGATCGCGAAGGTCGAGGTGGCGATCGACGGGGTCTGGCAGGATGCCCAGCTCTCGACCCCGATCTCGGACGCGACGTGGGTCCAATGGCTGGTCGCCTGGGACGCGGCGGCGGCCGGGGCGGGTCAGCACGCCATCGAGGTCCGGGCGACCGACGGCGACGGCGTCGTCCAGACGACCGACCAGACGCCACCGGCTCCGGACGGAGCGCGTGGCCATCACACGATCCGGGTGAACGTCGGGTAGGTCCCGGCTCGGGCACCGTCGACGGTGCCAAGTCGGCCCAGACGGTACAGTCCGGTGATGCCTCGCCGCCTCTTCCAGTTCGACCCACCCGATCGCTTCGTGGCCGGTACCGTCGGCCTGCCCGGTAGCCGGACGTTCTTCCTCCAGGCTCGACGGGCAGGCCAGGTCGTGTCCGTCGTCCTCGAGAAGGTCCAGGTGGCGGTGCTCGCCGAGCGGCTCGGCGTCCTGCTCGACGAGCTCGAGGCGCGCGGCATCGTCCAGCCCACCAGCGCCGTGATGGCCGATTCCGGGCCCCTCGATGAACCGATCAACGAGTCGTTCCGGGCCACGACCCTGACGCTCGGCTGGGACGGCGATGCCGAGCAGATCCTGGTCGAGGCGCGCGCCGAGGTCGATGACGACGATGACGAGGAAGACGAAGCCGGCGATGAGGCGGAGGAGGAAGAGGAGGTCATCGACCTGTCGACGGTCGAGGGCATCGCCGGCTCGCCCGCGGGCGAGCTGCTGGCGGCCTTCGAGGGGATCGACGACGAGGACGAGGGCCCCGACACGCTCCGGGTCCGGATGACGGTCGAGGTCGCCCGGTCGTTCGTGAATCGCGCACTCGAGGTCGTCGCTGCCGGTCGCCTGCCCTGCCCGCTGTGCGGCCAGCCGCTCGACCCGCAGGGCCACATCTGCCCGCGTCGCAACGGCCACTACGTCAACTGACCGGACGGCCCGCCGCCGATGACCCGATGATCGACACCGCCGCCATCCTGGCCGTCCTCGGCGAGGGCGACATCGAGATCGTCGGGCGGATCATGGGCTCGAGCAACCACGCGATGCTGTGCCGCGTCCGGCGCGCCTGTCCGCCGCCCGAGGAGCCCGTCGTGATCGAGGCCGTCTACAAGCCGACGGCCGGCGAGCGTCCGCTCGACGACTTCCCCGACGAGACCCTCTCCCACCGCGAGGTGGCGGCGTTCCTCGTGAGCGAGGCCATGGGCTGGGGGATCGTCCCGCCGACCATCCGCCGTGACGGGCCGTTCGGCGACGGCTCGCTCCAGGTCTGGATCGACGTCGATCCGACGGTCGACGTCGTGGCGATGGTCGTCGAGGACGATCCGCGGCTACGCCGGATCGCGGTCTTCGACGCGGCCGTCAACAACACCGATCGGAAGGGCGGCCACCTGTTGCCGACGCGCGATGGCCACATCTTCGGGGTCGACCACGGCGTGACGTTCTCGACGGTCCCGAAGCTTCGGACCGTCCTGTGGGGCTGGCGCGGACGGCCGTTCCGCGTCGAAGAGCTGGACGGCCTCGCACAGCTGGCCGACGCGCTCCGCGGCGACCTCGCCCGGGATCTCGCGGGGCTGCTGTCGCGGGGCGAGATCGCGGCCACCCGACGGCGGGTCGACGCGCTGCTCGAGACGCGGCGATTCCCGCTCCCCCGCCCCGACTGGCCGGCGATCCCATGGCCGCCGTTCTGACCTCCGGCCCGCGACCGCGCTGACACGCCACCGCAAGGGCGATGCGGCGGTCGCTGACATCCCGGCCGTCCGTTCCGGGCGACGATGGCCTCGACCCCCCGGAGGCATCGATGGTCCGTCTCGGTTACGCGCTCTCGTCGGAGGAGCACCGCCCATCCGACCTGGTCCGTCACGCCCGCCTCGCGGAGGAATCCGGCTTCGAGTTCGCCCTCATCAGCGACCACTTCCATCCGTGGGTCGACGCCCAGGGCCAGAGCCCATTCGTCTGGAGCGTGATCGGCGGGATCGCCGAAGCGACCTCGACGCTCGAGCTCGGCACCGGCGTCACGTGCCCGATGATCCGGACCCACCCGGCGATCATCGCCCATGCGGCCGCGACAGCCGGGGCGATGATGGAAGGCCGCTTCTTCCTCGGCGTCGGCACCGGCGAGAACCTCAACGAGCACATCCTCGGCGATCGCTGGCCCGACTGGGACGTCCGCGCCCGGATGCTGCGCGAGGCGGTCGACGTCATCCGGCAGCTCTGGAAGGGCGAGGTCACGAGCTTCGAGGGCGAGTTCTACACGGTCGAGAACGCCCGGATCTACACGCTGCCGAAGCAGCCCGTGCCGATTCACGTCGCCGCATCGGGCCCCAAGGCGGCCAGGCTGGCGGGCGAGATCGGCGACGGCTTCATCGGCACCGGCCCGGAGAAGGAGCTGCTCTCGGCGTTCGATGGCGCGCGCCGCGCGAAGCGGCCGCACTACGGCCAGCTGACCGTCTGCTGGGGGCGCGACGAGAAGGCCGCCCGGAGGACGGCCCACCGGATGTGGCCGACCGCGGCGATCCCCGGCGAATCCGGCCAGGAGCTGCCGAACCCGGCCCATTTCGAGCAGCTGGCCGAGATCGTGACCGAGGACATGATCGCCGAGCGAATCGTGTGCGGCCCGGACATCGACCGCCACGTCGCGGCCATCGAGCAGTACGTGGACGCAGGCTATGACCATGTCTACGTCCACCAGGTCGGTCCCGATCAGGAGGGCTTCCTCGAGGCGTACGGGCGGGATGTCCTGCCCCGCTTCGCGTCCGCGGCTGCGACTCGACGGCGCCAGCGAGGCGCCGCCTGATCGCCGGCTGAGGTCGGCATTCCGGCGCTGACTCGTCGAGGTCAGGTTCGTTCGTAGACGACGACCTGCCAGAACAGCGTCCGCCGTTCGAGACGCGGCACGAACCCCGCCGCGCGGACGATCGCGTCGACGCTGGCGGTGGGATGAATCCAGATCCGGAAGCGCTGTCGGAAGAGCCGCGCGAACGCGTTGGCGGTCGCGCCCATCGCCCGGATCCACGCCGAGTCTCGCGGATACACGACGCCAAATCGCCGTCGCGCGTGAGCGATCGCCAGCCGGACCAGGGCGTCCATGTCGGGATAGCAGCAGAGCACCCGGTCGAGTGCCACGAGGTCGGCCGGTTCGATCGCCGGAGCGAGCTCGACGAAGTCGCCGGTCTGATATCGAACGGAGTCACCGACCCCGGCGCGCCGGCCCTCCTCGGTCGCAACCGCGATGTACGCCGGCGAGCCGTCGACGTCGACGGCGGACGTCGCTCCGGCCTCGAGGAGGGCGAGATGGACCGCTCCGACACCGGCCCCGATGTCGAGGACGGTCTGCCCGCCGGCGCCGCCCGCCGCCAGCCCCTCGATGAGCCACGCGGTCGTCCGCTCCGGTCCCTTGCGGCGATACGCGTCGCGATCGTGGCGAGCAGCCCGCTCGCCGAACTCGTTGCCGACGGCACAGGCGCAGCCGGGACCGCAGACCGACGACGGACGATCGGGTCCGTCGTCGCCGTCGCCGTCCGGCCGGCTCGACGTCACGCTAGGCGCGAACTTCCTGACGCATGAAGCGGACGTAGGCGATCGCGAAGAACAGGACCGCGATCGCCAGCATCGTGACCATGTGCGGCCACACGAGCTGGAGGCTCTGGCCGAACGACTGGAGCGACGAGATGCGCGAGGCGGCCTGGTCGAAGCCGCCGATCGTGGTCGGGTTCGAGACGGCTGCAACCTGGGGGTTGAGGAGCGCCAGGGTCGCCTCGCGATAGAGTGTGTCGGGCAGGAGCCGGGTGATCGTCTGCTGGAGGCTGACGGCGGCCGCCTGCTGGTCGAGCGTCCCGACGCGCGGGGCGATGAACCCGCCGATGACCTGGGTGATCAGGCTGCCGAAGATCGTGACCATCAGCCAGACGCCGAACGCGATCAACGCCGAGGTCGCCGCGCTCCGGACGAGCACGGACAGGAGGAGCCCGAACGCCAGCCAGATCGCGATGTAGACGTAGGTGAAGATCAGCCAGACCGCCAGCCGCAGGATCTCCTCGGCGCTCGGGGCGATCCCGAGCCGGATGATCCCGAAGACCGCGATCAGGGCCACGATGAAGGTCAGCACGAGGCCGATCACGGCAAGACCGGCGGCGAACTTGCCGTTGATCACGTCGTCGCGGTGGATCGGCTGGGAAAGGAGCCGGGGCAGGGTGCCGCGGGCGCGCTCGCCGTTGACCGCATCGAACGCGAACGCGATCCCCAGCAGTGGCCCGACGATCGTCACGAAGTCGGCCGTGGCCGGGATCCGGACACCGGTGTCGGCGACATCCGGGGCGAACGAGAACATCGACAGGAACAGGGACGACTTGTCCGTGATCTGCGACGCCGCATCCCGGATCGCGTCGGCCGTGAAGTACATCGGGATGAGGGCCGCCACGCCCAGGACGACGAGCAGGACGATGAACCGCGCCGACCAGAGATGATCGGCGAACTCCTTGCCGGCGACGACCATCCAGCCGGCGTGCGGCACGGAGCGCTCGCGTCGCGACGGCGTCTCCCCGGTGTCCCGCCGGCGGCGGGCCGCCGTAGCCTCCGGCGCCGGGGTCGGATCGATCGGCAGGGACGGGTTGTCGGCGGTCATCGGACGTCCCTCGCATGACCGTGGGCGGCGCGCTCGACGGCTCGCCGATAGATGTCCTCGAGCGACGGCTCCAGCGAGCGGATCGAGGTGAGATCCAGCCCGGTCGACGCGGCGGCGGCGATCACGGCCCGCCGGACCCGGGTCTGCTCGGAGGCGGGCTTGACGCTGATCGACCAGGCCGGGTGGCCGCGTCGCGGGGCGGTGACGTTCGCCGCGCCCGGGATCGCGCTCAGGACCTCGCGCACGCGCGCCTCTGCTGCGTCGTCGTCGGTCTGGAACTCGGCCTCGACATGGGCGGTGTCGTCCCCGAATCGGTGGGCCAGGTCGCCCATCGAGCCCTGCCCGATGAGCCGGCCCGCGGCGAAGATCCCGATCCGGTCGCAGACCGACTGGACCTGGTTCAGGAGGTGGCTCGACAGCAGGATCGCCATCTGGCGCTCCTCCACGAGGTTGCGCAGCAGGTCGAGGATCTCGGTGACGCCCAGCGGGTCGATCGCCGTGGTCGGCTCGTCGAGGATGAGGACGTCGGGATCCTTGATCAGCGCGTCGGCGATGCCGAGCCTCTGGAGCATGCCCCGCGAGTACTGCTCGGTCTTGTCGTCGGCCCGGTGGGACAGCCCGACCTGCTCGAGCGCCTCGTCGATCGCCGGCTCGGCCTCGGCGGCCGGGATCCGGTTCAGGCGGGCGGTGTAGCGGAGGTTGTCGCGACCCGTCATGTCGGCGTAGAACCCGACGGCATCGGGCAGGTAGCCGACGCGCCGCTTGACCTCGAGCGGGCGGCGCGCCGGATCGAGCCCGACGACGCGAGCCTGGCCCTCGGTCGGCTCGGTCAGGCCGAGCAGCATCAGGATCGTGGTCGTCTTGCCGGCCCCGTTCTGGCCGAGCAGGCCGAAGATCTCGCCGGCCTGGACCTCGAGGTCGAGGTGGTCGACGGCGATCAGCTCGCCGTAGGCCTTGGTCAGGCCGCGCGTCCGGATCGGAGCGCGCGGCCGATCGTCACCCTCGGGACGCGCCCGGCGGGTGGTGGCGGCGGGATCGGCGGCACGCGGCCGGCCGACGTTCTTGCGGGTCGGCCGGGTCGACGGGGCCGTCATCGACGCCCGTAGGTCCGGAAGACGTAGAACAGGCCGGCGAGGATGGCCAGGATCAGGGCGACGCCGGCCAGCAGCCAGAGCGGCGAGGTCTCGACGGTGAACGTCATCGCCAGGTCGCCGGTCGCCGCGGTCGCGCCGGCGGCAGCCTCGGATGCCGCGCTGATCGTGACCTTGTAGTCGCCTGTGACCGCTTCACCGCTCGGGGTGATCGTCGCGGTGACGGTGACCTCCTGGTCGACCGGGATCGCCGGGATGGTCCCGTCGGGCGTATCGAACGTGACCTTCCAGTTCGAGGGCGTGCTGGCGGTCAGCTTGACGTTCGTCAGGGGCCCGGTGCCGGTGTTCTTCACGACGACCGGCTGGGTCGTGCCGCCACCGGCCGGACCGTGGGCCGAGACGAGGTCATTGGGCGTGCCGAGCGTCAGGGCATACGTGCCCGTGATCTCGATGCCGAGCGTGCCGGGGATGGTCTTGGTGCCGGCGGTCACGGAGACCGCGAGCTCGGTGTGGCCCGCGGGAGCCCCATCGGGCGGCGTTGCCGTCACGGTGATCGTGGTCGTGCTGCCGGCCTTCACGACCGTGCTCGCCGCGTTCGCCTGAGCGAGCTTGGTCTGGACGACCCAGCCCTGCGGCCCGGTGGCGGTGGCCGAGACCGTCTGGTCCTCGGCGGAGCCGTTGGTCAGCGTCAGGTCGAAGGTGAACGGGGAGTCGCTCGAGCCGGTGAGGGTCGGCGAGCTCGTTGTGAGGGTGATATCGCCGGCAACGGTCGCATCGACGCCGACCGTGATCGTGAGCCGGGCCGTGTCGGAACCCTGCTTCGCGTTGACGGTCAGGGTCGCACTCGTCGCCGTCGTGTCGGCCGGGATGTCCACGTCGAGGCGGGCCGTTCCGGCCTTGCCCGGCGCGGCCGTGACGCCGGTCACGACGAAGCCGCCGCCGTGAAGGGTGGCCTTCCAGCCGGTCGGCGCGCCCGCGACGGACAGGTCGACGTTCCCGGCGACGGGCGCCGTGATCGACAGGTCGAAGCTCGCCTTGGAGCCGGGGGCGACGGCGATCGACGGGTACGGTGTCGTCACCGCGAGGATGTCGGCGGCCGCAACGGTGGGCACGAGCCCGACAACGAGGACGGCTGCAGCAGCAAGAGCGATCGCGGTGCGCCGAGCGCGCGCGATCAGGGACGTCGGCAAGGGACTCCTCCGTCAGTCGGAATGCATCGAACCGACGGAGTCTGCCAACTGAATCACTCCGACGCAACTTCGGTTCGATTCGACGTCGGTTGATGTTTCTCAACCGTTGCGCCCGCGGCCGCCTCGACGGCGGGCCGGATCAGGCGGGGACCGCCTCGACCAGCATCCGGTCCGTCGTGGCGCCATGGGCCCGCTCGCGCTCCTCGGCGTCGCGCAGGTCCGCGATCAGGTCGCCGTCGTCGGTCGAGACGAGGACGAGCGTCGCCCCCTGGTCGACGGCGTAGCTGGCGAGGTGGTCGGCGTCGGCCGTCTCCGGCAGCCAGGCCCAGGCGTCGATACCATCGGCGCGGAGCTCGCCGACCTGGCGCGCGAGGAGCTCGTGGCCGGCCACCTCGAGATCGTTCGGGCCGAGCCGATCGCCGAACTGCGCCTCCTCGCCGTCGCCTGACCAGCCCGTCGGCAGCGGCGACTCGAGCGCGCTCAGCGAAGCGTCGGCAGCCCACAGGATGAGCGTGGATCCGGCGTGGCGCGCGAGGCTCGCCGCGCGCTTGCGAACGGCGTCGTGGGTGTCGTCTTCGGTCGTCACGGCGACGATCGTCGCGTGGCGCGGCATCGGGTGGTCCATGGCTCGATCGTGGTCGCGGCCGGCTCGCGCCGATACGGCGTGGGCGACCGTTGACGTTGAGGTTTTCTGACAGCTTGCGGGGGCAGGCCTCCCGTCAGCGACCGGCGGCGCTGGGCTCGTGCTCCACGACCACCTCGATGGGAACGGTCATCGCCCCGCGCAAGCGGCTCGGCACGTCCTGGCGGAGCCAGCGTGAGGCGCCTGTCGGCAGCGTCGAGAGGATGATCGCGGCGACCTCCCGCCCCCGGGCGGCGTCCCGGACCGCCGCGACCGGATCGCGGTCGCCGATCTCGCCGGCAGCCTCGGCGCCCTGGGCGACGAGCCCGGCGATGAACGCGGCGAGGCGCTCATCAGCCGCCTTGCGAGCCTGTTCCTCGTCCCAGGTGAAGCCGCCGCCCGGCGGCGGCGTCGCCGGGACCACGACGTGGAACTCCCGCGCGCCGCCAGCGATGCGGCGTCGGACTTCGCTGGCGAGGGCCTCGCTCGGCAGGGTCTGGTTGGCGACGATGAGAATCGTGCTCATCGGGACACCTCCGTTCGCGGATCCGCGGGTCAATCGAATCGTAGACCCGACGTCCATCGCTACGGCCGGCGGCGGGTCGCGGTTCCGCCAGGGACGCCGCCCCGGGGCCCCTCGGTGGTCCTGCCCCGATCGGATGGTTTGACCGAATTGGGGATTTCTGGCAATATTCTCGCTGTCACCCGTCGTGGCGTCCGTCCGGTCGAGCCCAACACGCTCCCCCGTTGACGCCCCGGGTAGGAATTTCGTCACCCCGCTCCGGCTCCAGACAACCGAGCCGTCCGATGAGCGGAACGTTACCGGCCCGCCGTGCCGCGTCGAGCGCAGAGAGCGCCCGTGGATCGTGCGAGCCAGAAGGAACCACGTAACCGAATCATGATGACTCGCACCACCACCGCCTCGGTGGCCGGTCGCTCCGTGGCGATGCGCCGCATGCGCCGCCGATCCTCGACCGCCACCCGTCCCTACTGCAGCACGAACGGCTGCACCAGCTTCCTCGTCGTCGACGCCGATACGAGCGTCGCGACCTGCCCCGTCTGCGGGTTTACGCGGCACATTCGATAGCTGTCGCGAACGCAGTCACAGCCACTGATCGCGATCGCGGCTTCCCGCCGCTGATCGCGTGAGCGTCGCGCACGACGGGATTCGCCCGGCTCGCTTCACGCGGCTGACGCATCCTCGTCGGCGATGACGATGCCCACCCCAGCGACCACGATCGTCGATCGCGACCGCCTCGAGCGGCTCGTCGCTGCCGAGCTCGATCGCTTCGCCCGGGCCCACCCGCGGTCCGGCATGCTCCACGAGCGGGCCAAGTCGTCGCTCCTCGACGGTGTCCCGATGAACTGGATGAGCGAGTGGGCGTCGCCCTTTCCGCTCTTCGTCGAGTCCGCCTCGGGCGCGCGCTTCCGCTGCGTCGACGGCCACGCCTACGTCGACTTCTGCCTCGGCGACACCGGCGCCATGGCCGGCCACGGCCCGGAGCCGACGATCGCGGCCGTCGAGCGCCAGATGCGGCGCGGCATCACCCACATGCTCCCGACCGAGGACGCGATTGCCGCGGGCGAGGAGCTCAGCCGGCGCTTCGGATTGCCGCTCTGGCAGTTCACGATGACCGCGACCGACGCCAACCGCTTTTCGATCCGACTCGCCCGAGCGATCACCGGCCGGCCGAAGATCCTCGTCCACGACGAGTGCTACCACGGCTCGGTCGACGAGACCCTCGCGACCCTCGACAACGGCGGCCAGGTGATCGCCACCGACCTGAACATCGGGCCGCCCGTCGATCCCGCCCAGACCACCCGGGTCGTGCCGTTCAACGACGTCGCTGCGCTCGAGCGCGCGCTCGCCGAGGGTGACGTGGCCGCCGTGCTCGTGGAGCCCGCCCTGACCAACGTCGGGATCGTCCTGCCCGAGCCCGGCTATCACGATGCGCTCCGCCACCTGACGCGCCGGGCCGGCACCGTCCTGATCATCGACGAGACCCACACGATCTGCGCCGGGCCCGGCGGGATGACGGCGCGCGACGGGCTCGAGCCCGACATGCTCGTGATCGGCAAGACGATCGGCGGCGGGATTCCCGCCGGGACCTACGGCATGACCGAGTCGATCGCCGAGCGAGTCCGCGAGGCCCTTCCGCCGCGGGCCGACATCGGCGGCATCGGCGGCACGCTCGCGGGCTACGCGCTGTCCCTCGCCGCGATCCGGGCGACCCTGGGCGAGGTCCTCACGGCCGAGGCCTTCGAGCGGATGATCCCGCTCGCCGAGCGCTGGGAGGCCGGTGTCAACGGGGTCATCCGAGCACGCGGTGTGCCCTGGCACGTGACGCGACTGGGAGCCCGGGCGGAGTACCACTTCTCCGCGAACCGCCCGCGTGACGGAGCCGAGAAGGTCGCCAGCGACGATCCTCTGCTGAGCCGCTACCTGCACCTTGCCGTGATGAACCGCGGTGTGCTGATGACGCCGTTCCACAACATGGCGCTGATGAGTCCGGCGACGACCGGGGCGGACGTCGACCGCCACACCGAGGTCTTCGACGAGGCGGTCGCCGCGCTCGTCAACTGATCGGTCGTTCCTCGTGCGCCTGCGCGAGGCTGTCGAGGGCGCAAGGTAGCAGAGCCCGGCTGGCGACGGCGGATGGGACCATCGGCCACCCGTCCAGGTCTTCCAGCAGCGACCGGGAGCGGCTATGGTCGGGCAGCCGCCGGGGCACGCGCAGGAGCGAACACCCGTTGTCCATCACGATCCGGGCCGTCGGCCAGGCCGGCCGGCGCGGCGCCACGCGCCGCGTGCCGAATGCGGCGACGCTCCTCGGCGACATCGACGGGTGGCTGCCGGAAGCGACCGGCGATGCGCTCGTCCGCCACGTCCCGGGAGCGCGCCGGGCCGACGGGTCGATCGAGATCACCCTCCATCCGGCAGCGCGACCGATCCTGATCGAGGCGACGGATCAGGGCCAGGTCGTGATCACGGCGATGACCGTGCCGGTCGGGCCTGGCTACCACACGTACGTCGCAACCCTGCTCGACCGACTCGGCGACGAGCATGGCATCACCTGGGCCAAGCTCGCGACGCCGGCGCCGGGTGCCTCCGGCCGCGTGGCGTCCGCAGCTCCCGCGGAGGGCGCCGAGCCCGCCTCGATCGACCCGACCGGCGCCTTCGGCTCCGGCGACCGCCACGATGCCGAGCGCGGACACCTCGGCTGGCTCCGCACGGCACTCACCGCCGTGCGCGACGCCCGGCGCCAGGGCGCCACGGGCCTTCATCTGGCGACCCCGCCCGGCGTTCGCTTCACGTTCGACGGCGCGGTCGCGACGGTACTCGGGCCGCGCGACGATACCTGGCTCGAGCGAGCGCTCGCCGATCCGCGGGTCGCCGCGGACGTCTGGCCATGGGTCGCGGACGCGATGGATGCTCGCTACCTGATGGGTCGCGCGCTCAGCCTCCTGTGGCTCGAGGTCCGCTGGCGCACGCCGAGCGGTCCCGACGAGACCAGGGTCGTCGACGATCTCCTCGGCATGCTCCGGCGGGCCTATCCGCTCGAGCCGGCCCTGCCCTGGCCGTGGCAGGCGTGGCGCGAGCTGTTCGAGCTGCGGGGCGAGCCGGATCCAGCCACCCGGGCGCTTCTCGATCGGAGTGCCGGGCCGCTCGCGGACGGGACGAGCGCCGACAGCGCGCCTCGAGTCGGCTACCGCCGCAACCCGGTCACGATCACGCACGAGGGCTGGGCACTCGACGTCCCGGGCTCGTTCAGCGACGCTCGGACGGTCGAGGAATGGTCGGGTGGCGAAGCCGGCCGGAGCGTCACGCTGGCCGGCACCGAGACCGCCGAGGGCGGCCACCCGATGTCGGCCGACCGCTTCCTCCAGCAGGTGTCCAGCCACCTCGGGCGGGATGCGATCGAGCACGACGACGGCGTCGTTCGCGGCCGGGCGAAGCTCGCGTCCGATCCGAGCTCGGGCGTGGAGGTCGCCACCGTCGAAGGGTTCAGCGCCGTCCGTGGCCGCGGTGCGGCGATCCGGATCGAGATCGACGATCCGCAGGATTGGAAGTGGGCGCTCGATACGTGGCGGGGGCTGCGACCGGCCTGATTGTTGGCCACGGCTCGTGACAGGCAAGGTGGCACGAGGGAGGGCTAAGGTTTCCTCGTGCAGACGATCGACGGTCGGCCCGTCTACGCCGCCACCGATCTGGTCGCCTATCTGGCCTGCGAGCACCTGACGCAGCTCGAGCGCGCCGCGCTCGCGGGACTCGTGACGCGGCCGATGCGCGACGACCCTGAGCTCGACGTCATCCGCAAGCGCGGCTTCCAGCACGAGGCCCGTTACCTGGCCGATCTCGAAGGAGCCGGGCGGACCGTCGCGAAGATCGAGCTCGATGGGTCGATCGAGGACCGTGGCGAGCAGCTCCGAGAGGCCGCCCGGGCGACGATCGATTCGATGGCCTCGGGCGCCGATGTGGTCTACCAGGCGACGTTCTTCGACGGGACGTGGCGCGGCCACGCCGACTTTCTCCTCCGCGTCGACGACCCCGATCGACCCTCGCGTTGGGGCCCGTGGCACTACGAGGTCGCGGACACGAAGCTCGCGCGCCACGTCAAGGCAAGCGCGGTGCTCCAGATCTGCTCATACATCGACCAGCTCGAGCGGATCCAGGAGGTGCGTCCGGAGTGGATGCACGTCGCGCTCGGCGGCAGCGCCCGCGCCGTCGAACGGCTGCGGGTCGACGACTACATGGCGTACTACCGGAGCGCCCGAGATCGCTTCCTCGCGACGATGGCAGACGAGCGGCCCGCCGCGTTCCCGCCGTCCGGGACGTATCCGGAGCCGGTCGACCACTGCGACGTCTGCCGCTGGGCCGCGGAATGCGTCGCGCGCCGCCGCTCCGACGATCACCTGAGCTTCGTGGCCGGGATCAGCAGCCGCCAGCGCCAGGCCCTCGCCGAGCGCGGCGTCGCCACGCTCGAGGCGCTCGGTGACCTGCCGCTGCCGATGACGCCGCGCCTCGAGGGCACGGGCGAAGGTGCCCTGCTGCGTGTCCGGGAGCAGGCACGGATCCAGCTCGAGGGCCGCCGCAACCGCGACCTCCGCCACGAGCTGCTCCTGCCCGAGCCGGGTCAGCCGGTCGATCCGGAACGCGGGCTGGCGACGCTCCCGGAGCCCTCGCCGGGCGACCTCTTCCTCGACCTCGAGGGCGATCCCTACGCCCTCGATGACGGGCTCGACTACCTCTTCGGCATCCTCGAGACCGACGGCACGTTCCATGCGTTCTGGTCGCGCGACGAGCACGGCGAGTTCTCCGCAGCCGGCGAGAAGCGGGCGTTCGAGCAGGTGATCGACTTCATCGTCGAGCGGCTCCAAGCGACGCCCGACCTCCACGTCTATCACTACGCCGCGTACGAGCCGACCGCGCTCAAGCGGCTGATGGGCCGCTACGCGACGCGCGAGGAGGAGGTCGACACGTTCCTCCGCAAGGGCGTGCTCGTGGATCTCCTGCGCGCGGTCCGGCAGTCGCTCCGGGCATCGGTCGAGAGCTACTCGATCAAGAAGATGGAGCCGTTCTATGGATTCGAGCGCGAGATCGACCTGCGCGACGCCGGCTCGAGCATCGTCGCGTTCGAGCAGTGGCTGGAGCTCGGCGAGGGCGAGCGCCCGGCGGCCGACCACCTCGTCCAGATCGAGCGCTACAACCGGGACGACGTCGTGAGCACGCTCCGCCTCCGCGACTGGCTCGAGACCCTCCGCGTGGAGCTCGCGGATCGGACCGGCCTCGCCGTCCCGCGACCGACGCCCCGTGAGACTGGGCTCCCCGCCGACGTCACCGAGGCCCAGGCCCGGACCGAGGCCCTCGCGCTGCGGCTCGCCGACCCCGCAATCGGCACGATCGATCGGGCCGATCGCGACCCCGCGGACCATGCCCGCTGGCTGCTCGCGCAGCTTCTCGGCTGGCATCGCCGCGAGGACAAGTCGATGTGGTGGGAGTTCCATCGCCTGATGGACCTGTCGCCCGAGCAGCTCGTCGAGGAGGATGCTCCGATCGGGCTGCTGGTGCCCCTTGGCCCCGTCGGCGAGGAGACGCGCGGCAAGCAGGTCTGGCGCTACGCGTTCCCGGACCAGGAGCAGGACGTCGGCAACACGGTCTACGAGCCGCGCCGCAAGCAGGAGGCGCCCGATGCATCGCCGTTCAGCTGGGACGTCGGCGAGATCGTGGCCGTGGATCCTGCCGAGCTGACGATCGATCTGAAGCGCGTCGTCGCCGAGCCGCATCCGCTGGCGGTCGTCCCGATGCCGTGGTTCCGGACCCGCGACCAGCAGGCGCGACTGTACGAGATCGGCGAGTGGGTGGCCGATCACGAGATCACCGGCGCGGGTCCGCATCGCGCCGCCCGGGATCTGCTCCTCGGGCGGCCGCCGCAGGCCGGCCAGCCGGCGGGAGCGCCGCTGCGGCGACCGGACGAGACGGACCTCGCGGCAGCGCGGCGTCTCGCGCTCGAGCTCGACGACACCGTGCTGCCGATCCAGGGACCGCCCGGCTCGGGCAAGACCTACACCGGCGCGCGGATGATCTGCGAGCTGATCCGCCACGGCCGCAAGGTCGGGATCACGGGCACCAGCCACAAGGTGATCGGCAACCTGCTTCGGGCCGTCCTGGTGGCCGCGGCGCCGGACAAGGAGGACGTCGCCGTCCGGCCGATCCAGAAGGGCGAGCCGGGCCAGGTCCTCGACGACGATCGCGTCGTCCACACCACGAAGTCGAACGTCGTCCGCGACGCGCTCGACAACGGCCAGGCCAACCTGGCTGCGGGGACGACCTGGCTGTGGGCGTCGGAGAAGATGCTCGGCGCGGTCGACGTCCTGTTCGTGGACGAAGCGGGCCAGATCTCGCTCGCAAACGTCGTCGCGACCTCGACCGCGACCCGGAGCATCGTGCTGCTCGGCGATCCCCAACAGCTCGACCAGCCGATGCAGGGGAGCCATCCGCCGGGGGCGGATCGGTCGGCGCTCGCCCACGTCCTCGATGGCGCGGCGACCATCGCGCCCGACCGCGGCTTGTTCCTGGAGCGGACGTGGCGCCTCCACCCGGCGCTGTGCAGCTTCACCTCGGAGGTCTTCTACGACGGCCGCCTCGAACCCGAGGCGCACCTTGCGCGCCAGCGGCTGCACGTCCCGATCGAGCTCGTGGACGGCGTCGGGCCGCGGATGCTCGCCGTTCCGACCGTCGGGGCGGACAACGAATCGCCGGTGGAGGCGGCCGCGAGCGCCGACCTGGCGTGGCGGCTCGTACGCGACGGCTCGTGGACGAATGCCGAGGGCATCGCGACCCGCCTGACCTGGAATGACGTCCTCATCGTCGCGCCGTTCAATGCCCAGGTCGGCGCCATCCAGCGGCTCCTCCCGAGAGAGGCGCGCGTCGGGACGGTGGACAAGTTCCAGGGCCAGGAGGCGCCGATCAGCCTCTACTCGATGACGACCTCGTCACCCGAGCTCGCACCGCGCGGGATGGACTTCCTCTACAGCCGAAACCGGTTGAACGTGGCGACGTCGCGTGCCCGTTGCGTCACGGTCGTGGTCGCGTCACCGGACCTCCTCCGCGTCCGTGCCCGGACGCCGGAGCAGATGCGGCTCGCGAATGCGTTCTGCCGGTTCGCGGAGCTCGCGCGGCGGGAGCGCGGCGACGAGCCCAGGACGTCCCCGCCCATTCCGGAAGCCGCCATCGAGGTGCTGACGCTGGGGCTGACCTGAGTGCCCTTCCGCATGGCTATCATCCGCCGGTGACCGTCCCAGCCCTCGACCTCCCCGCGTCCGTTCTCGCCTACCTCCGACGGCGGACGCACTGGTCGCTCGTCGCCGGCGTGGCTCTCGGCAGCACGGGGCACATCGCGGCGTCGACCGTGTCGTCGATCGCGGCCCAGCACATCGCGGGGAGCACGGCCTGGACCGGGGTTCCCGGAGCGGCCACGGTCCTCGGCGCTGCCGTCGGCGCCGTCGCCCTGTCGCAGGTGATGGTCCGCGCCGGCCGGAGGAAGGGGCTCGCCGCCGGATACGCGGTCGGTGTCGCGGGCGCCTTCGTCGCGACCGTCGCCGTCATCGCCAGCTCCCTGCCGCTGCTGCTCATCGGGACCGTCCTGATCGGGTTCGGGAACGCCTCGAACCAGCTGTCGCGCTACGTCGCGGCCGACCTCTTCGCGTCGGATCGCCGCGCGTCGGCGATCGGGATCGTCGTGTGGGGCGCGACCGCCGGGGCCGTGATCGGCCCGAACCTCGTTGCGCCGGCCGGCGCCCTGGCGACCGGGCTCGGCCTCCCGGAGCTGTCCGGCGCGTACCTCGTGCCGGTCCTGTTCGTCGGGGCCGCCGCGCTTCTCACCCTGCTCTCCCTCCGGCCAGACCCGTACGCCCTCGCCGACGTCAGCTCGCGCCACGACCATCCGGGCGGCGATCGCTCGACCGCGGCGTCGCTGGCGGCCGTCCTCCGTCGTCCGAACGTCCCGGTCGCGATCGTGGCACTCGTGACCGTCCAGGTCGTCATGACCCTGGTCATGACGATGACCCCGCTCCACATGACGGCCCATGGCCACGACCTCGGCGCCGTCGGGATCGTGATCAGCGGGCATACGCTCGGGATGTTCGGCCTGTCGCCGCTGACCGGCCGGCTCACGGATCGCCTCGGGACGATCCCCGTCATCCTCGCCGGCATGGGGGTCAGCGCCGCTCGCGGCCGTGATGGCCGCCGTCGCGCCGCCCGACTGGCGGGGTGGTCCTGTTCGTCGCCCTGTTCCTGCTCGGATACGGCTGGAACCTCGGCTATGTCGCGGGATCGGCGCTCCTGACCCACGGCCTGTCGCTGGCTGAGCGGACCCGCGTCCAGGGCCTGACCGACGGCCTGATCTGGAGCTCCGCGGCCGCGGCCAGCCTCGGCTCGGGCGTCGTCGTGGCCGCCGCCAGCTTCGCGACGCTCGGGCTGCTCGGGCGCGGCCATGGTCATCGTGCCCACGCTGCTCGTCATCGCGCGGCGCAGCGCCGTCGAGGGGCCGACGGCCGCCTGAGCCCGGCTACTCGGCGCCCAGCTCCCGAACGACCCACGCGGCGAGGACGCGGGCGCACTCGTCGACCTCGGCAAGCGGGACGTGCTCGTCGGCGCTGTGTGCGACCTTGACGTCGCCGGGGCCGTACATGACGCACGGCGTGTTGCCCTCGTTGATGAACAGCCGCATGTCGGCGCCGTACGGCTCGCCGAGCAGCGCCGGACGGCGCCCGGCGATCGGCTCGGCGACGTCGGCGAGGCCGACGGGCAGCGGATGGTCGGACGGCACCCGCCCCGACCCGAACTGGCCGCCGACGATCTCGACGGTCGCCGGGATGGTCGCGCAGGAAGGGATCGGACTCGTTGGCGTCGTCGATCGCCCGCCGCAGGTCGTTCGCGGCGTCGGCCGGGGCTTGACCGAGCCGGACGCCGTAGCGGCCGTCGACGACGATCCGATCGAGCACGGTCGACGCCCACTCACCCCCGGCCACGATCCCGACGATCGTCGGGTACGGCAGGCCCAGGACCGTCATCAGCGGATCAGTCTCGGCGGCGTTCCGCTCGGTCTCGTCGGCGTCGAGGGCGCGCAGGACGACGATACAGGTTGTCGAGGGCCGACACCCCCTCGCGGCGCTGGCTTGCATGAGCGGCGCGGCCGGGCACGGTCAGCCGGAACGTGATCGCGCCGGCGTGGGCGACGACGATGTCGAGGTTCGAGGGTTCGGTGATGATCGCGAGATCGCCGGTCGCGCCGGCCCGGATCGCGGCCAGCGTCCCCTGTCCGCCGTCCTCCTCGCCGGGAACAAGAGCGACGATCAGCTCGCCGCCCAACTGCGTGGCCACACCGCTGGCGACCAGGGCTCGCACGGCCGCCAGGATCGCGGCCACGCCGCCCTTCATGTCGCAGGCGCCGCGGCCGTACAGGCTGCCGTCGCGGACCTCGCCGCCCCACGGGTCGGCCGTCCAGGTCGCCGGATCGCCGGGCGGGACGACGTCGATGTGACCCGACAGCACGACCCGCCGGCCGCCCGGCCGGCCCAGGCGGCCGATGATGACGGGCAGCACCTCCCGCTCGGTCTCCTCACCGGGCCAGGCGGGATCGGCGCGGATCACCGCCGGATCGGGGAACGTCGTCTCGACGGCCATCCCGGCGGCGCCGAGCCGCTCGGCGAGGTCCGCGGCGACGGCCTCCTCGTGACCGGTGATGCTCGGGATCCGGACGATCGCCTGGAGCTCGGCGCGGAGGGCCGCCGGATCGACGGCCGCAGCGGCGGCCGCCTCGAGCGCCGTCGCGGGGCCGCTCATCCGCGCAGGATCGGCCGGGTCAGGCACGTCACCCCGCCCGAGCCATTCTCGCCGACCTCGCCGAGGGCGACCGCGTGCACCTCGCACGCCGGCCGCCTCGAGCCCGCGCCGCGTCACGGGATTGCCGTCGGCCACGATGACGACGCCCGGACGGACCGCCAGGACATTGCAGCCGAGCGTCGCGTACTCCTCCTCCGGCACCTCGACGAGCCGGATCCCGAGCTCGTGCAGCCATCCGTAGAGCCCGGCCGGGAGGAGCGGCAGGAACACCACGGCCAGCTCGTCGCTGACGGGCGAGATCACGGACATCAGGTGGACGAGCTCCGCCGGCCCCTGCCAGTACGGGACGTCGACGATCCGGACGTCGCCGCCGACGATCGCTCCGAGCTGGCGCGCCCCGGCGTCGTTCGTGCGGAGCGTCCGGCCGATGACGAAGAGGTCGTCACGCAGCCAGACCGTGTCGCCGGCCTCGACGGTCCCGGGCGCCTCGATCCGGCCGGCGGTCGGGATGTCGTGCGCGTTCAGCCAGCGCTCCATGATCGCGGGCTCATCGGCCCGGTTCGGCTTGCCGGGACGGAGGGGGATGGCGCCGGCATCGGTGACGAGCAGCGGATCGAAGACGTACACGAGGTCCGGATCCGTCGCCGGGTCCGCGTCGAGCTGATGGACCTGCACCCCGAGCCCGTCGAGGGCCGCGACGAGCCCGTCGTGCTCGCGCCGGGCGCGATCGAGATCGACCGGTCGCAGGAAGCCGTGGGCGGGATCGTCGAACGCCCGGCCGAACGCCGGTCCCGGGCGCTGGACGAGGACCTCGCGGAGGTCGGCGGTCGAGCTGCGGGCGCCGTAGCGACGCGCGGTCGTCATCACCGGCGGAGGATACGACGGCGGCTCCCCTTCCCGATCGCCGTCGCGCGCGCTAGGCTGCGGCGATGAGCGGCTACGTCGCCTCTGCCCGGATCGTCCGCGCGACGCCACGGCTCGCCCGCGCCGGCCCGGCCTCGGACTCGGCGACATGGATGCCAGTGGCAGCCGCACCGGCGGAAGTCCCGATCGTCGAGGCGTTCGACGCGACCGACCACGGCCCGGGCCTGATCGAGCACTGGGCCGCATTCCGCGAGCGCTGGTCGCAGCTTACGTTCTTCCTGTTCGACTCAGCGTCCTGGCGACGCTAGTCGGCCACCCGGAGCGCCGGGCGAATCCGGTGTTCCGAAACGGTCCACCGACAGCTCCGTCGGGACGGCACTCACCTTGCCGGCGCCAAGAATCGCGTCGGCGACCAGGCGGGCCGACCCGGGGCCCGTCGAGATGCCCCACATGCCGTGACCGGCCACGACCCACAGGCCGTCCAGCCACGGAACCGGGCCGACGAGCGGTCGCGCGTCGCGGCTGAGCGGCCGGGCGCACGTGCGAAGCCCGATGAGCGGCGCCGTGGCGATCCCCGGCACGTAGCGGCTGCCGTTGGTCCGGAGGATGTCGAGCCAGTCGGACGGGTCCGGCTCCTCGCGCAGGAAGGTCGAGCCGAGGGCGCTCGAGCCTGCGGCGGGCACGAGGCTGAAGTCGACCGAGTCGTCGGCGTGGGCGCGGGTCGGCGTGACACCTTCCGGCGGCTCGACGGCGATGTCCATCGCCTCGAGCGCGTGGCGCGGCGCTCCATCGAGGGCGATGCTCGCGACGACGCCCCACAACGGCCGGATGGGTCGCCAGTCACCGTCCGGGTCGACGATCTCCGCCGTCCACGGGCCGGCGGCGACGACGACCGCCCCCGCCGGCTCGACACTGCCGCCGCCTTCGAGCGCGACGCCGGCCACTCGCCCGCCGACCACGACCGGGCGGACCTCGCTGCCGAGGACGACCTCCACCCCGCGCCGAGTGGCGAGGGCGGCAAACGCCTCCGTCGCGGCGGCCGGCGCGACCGGCAACCCGATGTCGAGGCGGCAGAGGACGAGGTCGGGGGCCAGGGCGCCCTCGAGGCGGCGCAGCTCGTCGCCGGCGAGGACCTCGGGCATCGTCTCCGGCCAGGCGTGCTGCCAAGCCTCGGCCGCCCGGCGCGCCGCGGCGACGTCGTGACCGACGAGGAGCAGCCCGGCCGGCTCCGCGGGTAGGGCGAACGTGCTCGACAGCTCGTCTGCGAGCCCGCGGTACTCGACCAGCGTGCGCCGGTACAGGTTGACCAGGACGTGGTCGAACGGGTGCTGGACGATCCCCGAGTTGCGGCCCGAGGCGCCGGCGGCGATCCCCGATCG
Organism: uncultured Chloroflexia bacterium; assembly: GCA_963746075.1. Lineage (GTDB taxonomy): Bacteria > Chloroflexota > Limnocylindria > Limnocylindrales > CSP1-4 > CF-46. Next base: position 115,529 of record CAVUZY010000001.1, on the reverse strand, counting down.
CTCGTACAGCCGGACGCGGAGCCCGCCCTCGGCCAGGAACGCCGCGATGGAGGTGCCGACGATCCCGCCGCCGATGACCGCGACGTCGACGGCCGCCATGGCCCCTCCGCTCGATCGACGGATCAGCGGGCGGCGACGGCGGCCTCGGACCCCGTTGACGCTCCAGGAGCGAGCCGCTGGAGCGCCTCGAGCAGCCGGTCGACCTCGCCCGCCGTGTTGTAGTGGGTCAGCCCGATCCGGACGACGCCGCCCGAATCCGCCAGCCCGAGCCGATCGATCAGACCGGTCGCATAGAAGTCGCCGTCCCACACGGCGATCCCCTCGTCGCCAAGGGCCGTCGCAACGTCGCGCGGGGCGATCCCCGCCAGCCGGATCGCGGCGGTCGGCGTCCGCTCGTCGAAACGGGCCCGGTCGGTGATCCCGTACAGCGTCAGGCCCGGGATGGTGTCGAGGCCATCGGCCAGCCGGCGGTACAACCCCAGCTCGTAGTTCCGGATCGCGCTCATGCCGCCGATCACCCGCTCGCGTCGCGAGCGGTCCGCCCGCGATCCGCCGTACGCCACGCCGATGTCGGCCAGATACTCGACGGCCGCGGTCACCCCGGCCAGCCCCTCGAAGTTGCCCGTCCCCGTCTCGAACCGATCGGTTGCCGGCACCAGCTTGTACGGCGGCAGCGCGTCGAGCACGGAGGCCTTGCCGTAGAGCACGCCCGCGTGCGGCCCGAAGAACTTGTACGTCGAGCAGGCCAGGAAGTCCGTGTCGAGCGCCCGGACGTCGATCGGGAGATGCGGTGCGGCGTGGACGGCGTCGACGTACGTCCAGGCGCCGACGGCGTGGGCTCGGCGGACGATCTCGGCGACCGGGTTGATGGTTCCCACGGCATTCGACGCGTAGCCGACGGCGACGAGCTTCGTCCGCGGGCCGAGGACCGCGTCGAGGGTCGCCAGGTCGAGCGTCACGTCGGACTCCCGAATGTCGACGGTCCGGACGACGAGCCCGCGATCGGCGGCGACCGCCTTCCACGGTCCGACGTTGCCCTCGTGATCGAGGATCGTGACCACGATCTCGTCGCCGGCGGCCATCGCCGCCCCGATCGAGCGGCTGATGTGGAATGTGAGCGACGTCATGTTGGCGCCGAACTTGATCTCGTCGGCCGAGGCCGCCCCGAGCATGTCGGCCATCGCCTGATGCGCCTCGTGGGCCGATTCGTCGCTCCGCCGGCTCGTGAGGAACGGCCCATCGTGGTTGGCGTTCGACGTGCGGTAGTAGTCGCCGATCGCCGCGATCACCGACTCGGGGACCTGCGTGCCGCCGGGCCCGTCGAACAGCGCAACGGGACGTCCGCCGTCCTCGATGGCGAGGGCCGGGAACTGGCGCCGCAACGCCTCGACATCGAAACTGGTCATGGATCGGCCCTCAGGGATCGGGAGAACGGTCGTACGGCAAGAATCGAAACGGCGGACCCCAGGCGAGTCCGCCGTGATCGTACTGGGTTGCGGCTTGAGCGGCCGCCGCGCCTCAGGCCGCGGAGCGGGCGCGCTCGGGCTCGGCGTCGGCGATGACCTCGTCGACGACGACCTCGACGAGGAGCTTGATCTCCTTGCCGACGAGCCAGCCACCGGTTTCGAGGGCCAGGTTCCAGTTCAGCCCCCAGTCCTCGCGGTTCAGCTTGGCCTTGGCCGTGAACGCCGCGTGTCGGGTGCCCTGGAAGTTGGTCGTGCTGCCGATGTAGGCGACGTCGAACGTGACCGGCCGGGTGATGTCGCGGATCGTCAGGTCGGCGGTCACGCGGTAGTCGTCGCCCTTCGCAAGCTCGACGCCGTCGAAGCGGACGACGATCTCCGGGTACGTCGCGACGTCGAAGAAGTCGTTCGATCGCAGGTGGGTATCGCGGGCCCCGAAGCCGGTCGACAGGCTGGCCGCCCGGACCCGGATCTCGCCGCTGGCGTTGGTCGGATCCTCTTCATCGATGAGCAGCGTGCCGTCGACGTCGGCGAAGGTGCCGCGGACGGTGGTGATCATCATGTGCTTGGCCGAGAAGGTGATGTCGGTGTGGGCCGGGTCGAGCTTCCAGGTGGTCGCGCTCATCGTGGGTTGATCTCCTCCGGGAGTCGTCTGTGTCGTGCCCGCCGGGCGTGGTCGCTGGGTCGGTTAGTTGACACCGCAACGATATGTGGAGATCGTTGACTTGTCAACAAACGTTCGAACGAGGTACGATGCCCGGAGCATGCCGACACCTGCCCTCTCGACCAACCGCCAGGCCCGCGAGGTCGCCGATCAGGCCGCGTCCGAGGCTCCGACTGCCGCGCCGGCGTCCGCGTCCGTGGTCGCCGACGAGCCGGGCATCGGAGCGTGGCGGAGCTTCCTGACGTCGCACGCCCGGATCACCCGCCGGCTCGACGAGGAGCTCCAGGCCGCCCATGGCCTGTCGCTCGCGGAGTACGACGCCCTGCTCCAGATCGCACACGCACCGAGCCGCCGCGTCCGGATGAACGTGCTCGCGGAGCGCGTGATTTTGTCTCGGAGCGGGATCACCCGGCTCGTCGACCGGCTCGAGGCCGCCGGATCCGTGGAACGCGCGGCCTGCACGACCGACGCCCGCGGCCAGGAAGCCGTCCTCACGGCGGTCGGGCTCGAGCGGCTCCGGTCCGCCGCCACGACCCATCTCGACGGCGTCCGCCGCTACTTCCTCGACCGGCTCGACCCAGCAGCGCTGAGCGCACTCGAGACGAGTCTCAGCCAGGTCGCGGATCCGCTCGGGCCCGGCAGTCGCTCGACCCACGAGGGTTGCCCGCCCGCCGAGGCCTGACGTCCGTGGCCGGCCGGCTCCGGTCAGGCACGAGCGGATTCGCGTACCCCGCGTGGGCGCCGCGCTTCTACCCGCCCGGGACGCGCGGCGGCGACCTGCTTCGCCACTACGGAGCGCGCCTGGCGACCGTCGAGCTGAACAACACGTTCTACCGCCAGCCGAGTCCGGCCGCGGTCGACGGCTGGCTGGCCGCGACGCCGTCCGACTTCCGGTTCTCGGTGAAGGCGCAGCGCAGCTCGTCGTTCCGGTCGCTCCAGGTCGACCCCGCCGCGAGCGTCGAGTGGCTCACGACGCCGCTCCGGCGGTTCGACGATCGGCTCGGGACGATCCTCTTCCGGGTGCCTGAGAACGTCGCCCGCGACGACGAGCGGCTGGCGGGGCTGCTCGGCGCGTGGCCGGCCGACCTGCCGCTGGCGATGGAGTTCCAGGACCCGAGCTGGCATGTCGACGAGGTGTTCGCGGCGATCCGCGCGGTCGGGGCGGCGCTCGTCACGACCGACCTGGACACCGAGTCGGATCCGCCGACGATCCGCCGGACGGGCCCCTTCCTCTATCTCCGCCTGCGACGCTCCGACTATCCGCGCGACGAGCTCGAACGCTGGGTCGGGCGGCTCGAGCCATTCCTTGCCGACGGGCTCGATGCCTTCGTGTATTTCCGCCACGACGAGGTGGGCCGGGGCGCCGAGCTCGCGCTCGAGCTGGCCGAGCTCGGAGAGAAGGCGGGGTTCGGGGCGGCGCTGTAGGGTTCCGCGCGGCTGGGCAGCGGCGCCCGAGCCGGGTCTCTAGCCGGAGGCCCGCGAACCCTCGGCCGGACCGAACGCCACGAGCAGGGTGAGGTCTTCGGTGATGTCGTGGAACCGGTGCGGGACGGCCGTCCCGACGAAGATGATCGAGCCGGTCTGAACGTCGCGCACCTCGTCGCCGACCGTGACGCGGCCGCGACCCGAGATCACGTAGTACACCTCGTCCTCCGTGTGCGGCCGCTGGAGATCCGGCTGGCCGGCCGCCAGGACGTACAGTCCGACGCTCAGATCGGTCACGCTCAGGAACTCGAGATACGGCTCGCCGCTGGCGGTGCGGCGCTCGATCAGGTCGGCCAGCTCGAAGGCTTCCATGAGCCGAATGTAGCAGCGTCGGGAACCACAAACCGCCGCCGACCGTAGGATGGATCGATGCGCTCGACCCCCGGCTCCGGTCCGTCCTCGCAACGCCTTCGCTCGGCGCGCGCGCTGCTAGGCGTCCTCGTCGTCCTCGCCCTGATCGCGCTCGTCGTCGTGGTCGCGACCCGCCCGAAGGATCATCGGGGCGTCGGCGTCGGTGGTCCGACCGGGCGGCCGTCGGCGACCGCGCCAGGATCGGGCGGCCCGGGCGGGAGCGGCGGAACGGCCACGCCGGGAGACTCCGCTGTTCCGGCCAGTCCCGGCTCGGGCGATGCCTTCGACCCCCTGTCCGTCGCCGTCAAGCTCGAGGTCGTCGTCGACGGGCTCTCGTCGCCGCTTGCGATCGCGAACGCCGGCGACGGCAGTGGCCGGATTTTCGTCGCCGAGCAGGAAGGACGGATCCGGATCGTGCGCAACGGCGCCCTCGAGCCGACCCCCTTCCTCGATATCGTCGATCGGATCAGCTCGGGCGGCGAGCGCGGCCTGCTCGGGATCGCGTTCCATCCCACGTTCCCTGAGGATCCGCGCGTCTTCGTTGACTACACCGATCGCGACGGCGACACCCGGGTGTCGTCGTTCACCCTCGATCCGGCCAACCCCGACCTGCTCGACAGCGCATCCGAGGTCAACCTGCTCCGCATCGACCAGCCCTTCGCGAACCACAACGGCGGCGCCGTCGCGTTCGACACCAAGGGATTCCTGCTCGTCGCGATGGGCGACGGCGGCAGCGGCGGCGATCCGCAAGGCAACGGCCAGAAGGCCACGACCCTCCTCGGCAAGATCCTCCGGATCGACGTCGACCAGGGCGCGGACCAGGCGGCCGGTCGGCTCTACGGCATCCCGGCCGACAATCCGTTCGCGGACGGCACCGGCGGCCGGCCGGAGATCTGGCTGACCGGTCTGCGCAATCCGTGGCGGATGAGCATCGATCGCGCGACCGGCGATCTGTGGATCGGCGATGTCGGCCAGGGCGCCTGGGAGGAGATCGACGTCCAGCGGGTGGGAGCGCCGGGCGGCACGAACTTCGGCTGGAACCGGATGGAAGGCACGCACTGCTTCGAGCCGGAGCAGGGGTGCGAGGACCCGGCGCTGACCCTGCCCGTGAGCGACTACGGCCACGACCTCGGGTGCACCGTCATCGGTGGCGTCGTCTACCGCGGCACCGACCAGCTGGCCCTCGCCGGCGGCTATGTCTTCGCCGACTACTGCAGCGGGCGCGTGTTCGCGATCGACGCGGCCGGCGACGAGTATCAATCCCCGGTCGAGGTCGGGAAGAGCGACGGCAGCCTGAGCGCCTTCGGCGAGGACGAGCTGGGCGAGCTGTACCTCACGGATCTGACGGGCGGAACGCTCCTCCGGGTGACCACGGCCGCGCGCTGACCGGTCGATCGCGGGATCAGGCGATCGCGAAGGTCGCCGTCACCGAGATCGTCAGCTCGCTCGTGCCGGCCTCGACCGGCGTCGAGGCATCGGCCGATGCCTTCATCGCGAACTCCGCCGTCGGGTGCGGCGGACCGGGCGGGATCACGCCCCCTTCGACGATCGCGACGACGCTCGCCGAGCTTGACGCCGGCCTCCTCGGCCAGCGTCGTCGCCCGGGCGCGCGCGTCGGCGACCGCGAGCCGGCGCGCGTCGCCAAGCGCGGCCGTCGGGTCGGAGACGCGGAACGACAGGCCGTCCATGCTCGTCGCGCCGGCCGCGAGCGCGGCGTCGATCGCCCCGCCGACGGTCTCGATCGCGCGGACCGTGGCCTCGACCGTGTTCGTCATCTGGTAGCCGGTGACGGTCGGCGTGGGCGACGAGTAGTCCCGGACGGCGTCGAGGCCGACCAGGGCAGTCCGGAGATCACGCCGATCGATACCGGCCGCAAGCAGCGCGGCGAGGATCGCCTGCATCGTCTCGGCCGCGGCCGACCGGGCGGCCGCCGCGGTCGGTCGGATCGAGACGACGCCCAGCCGGAGATCGGCGACGTCGGGCTCGACCCGGACGCTGCCCCGGCCGGGAACGGTGATCGTGCGATCGGCCGATGCCGGCGACGTGGCGCCGACGGTCATCGGCTGACCGCCCGGGCGTCGCGTTGATCCGACGCCGTCTGGGCCGGCGGCACGGGGCGTCGAACCGGCCGGAGGTACGCGGCCAGGACGATGACGAGGTAGGCGACGTGGGCGACGATCGTAAGCACCTCGGGGTTGGCGGAGTAGCCCAGGATCGCTCGCAGGAACGCGCCGATTCCCTCGTCGTGCGAGAAGACGCCGCTGATGTCATAGGCGGTCGCGGTCCAGAACCCGCTGCCGAGGGCACCGATCTCGATGAACTCGTGGATCGCGTGGCTCAGCAGGCCGGCCGCGATGAAGACGAGGGCGATGCCCGTCCAGCGGAAGAACGTGGCGAGGTTGAGCCGGCGGCTGCCGCGGTAGAACCCGAAGCCGATCAGGACGGCGATGGCGAGCCCGGTCAGCGCTCCGAGCACAATCCAGATCGCCTCGGCCCGATCCGAGCTCGCTTGGCCGACGAGGAAAAGCGAGGTCTCGAGCCCTTCCCGGATCACGGCAGTGAACGCGAGCAGGGCCAGGCCCCACGTGGCGCCGGCCGCGACCGCCCGGTCGACGGCCGCCTGGAGGTCGTTCTTGACCGAGCTCGCCTGCCGGCGCATCCAGAAGAGCATCCACGTCACGACGCCCGCCGCGACGAGCATCATCGTGCCCTCGAAGATCTGCTCGTACGGCTCCTCGAACGCGCCGACCGTGTTGAACAGCACGATCCCGACGACCACGCTGATCGCCGCCGCCGCACCCGCCCCGAGCCAGACACGACCGGCCTGGTCGCCGCGGTTGGTCCGGGCGAGGTAGGCGAGGACGATGCTCACGATCAGGGCGGCTTCGACGCCCTCACGAAGACCGGTCAGGAGTCCACTGGTATACGACCCGAGATCCATGGGCTAGCGCTCCGGACTGAGAGGGGCTGTCGGGGCAGAAACGGCAACCGACGGGTGGTTGGCGGGACTGTAGCGCTGGCCGGCGAAGCCAGTCAAGTGCCCTTGCATGGCCAACGCAGGGCGACCTGATCCGGCCCGTGGCGTCGCGTGGCCACGGTGCGCCGGAGCACCGCGACGCGGCGCCGATATGGTTCTGCAAGGACCGGCCCGTCGTGGCCCCGAGAGGGCGTCACGCCCGCGGCCCGATCCTGTCCTCGTGGACGATCGACTCCCCGACCGATCGACCCTGCCCGGCGTGCGGGCGGGGCGGTCGATCGCTGCCCGTCGCGTGCTGGCCCGCCAGTACAGCCTCGCCGCGCGGCGGGCTGCGTCCGGTCGCACCGGCCCGCGTCGGACGCGCCCGGGCCGCAGCCGTCTCCCGCGCATCCTCGCCCTCATCCTCGTCACCTTCCTGACGGGCTCGCTCCTCCTCGTCGGAGCGGCCGTGGTCGGCACCGTTGCCGCGGTCACGATCCTGTCCGATGGCCTGCCCGACCCGACCAACCTCGGTGCCCTGACCTTCTCGCAGCCGACGGTCGTCTATGACCGGACGGGCAAGATCCAGCTGGGCCGGTTCCAGCGCGAGCAGCGGAGGGTCGTGGCCTACGACGAGGTGCCGCACCTCGTCCTGGACGCCACGACGACGGCCGAGGACCGGACGTTCTGGCAGAACAGTGGGTTCGATCCCGCTGCGATCATCGGGGCCGCGGCCGACAACGCCGCCGGCACGAGCGACCGCGGCGCATCGACGATCACCCAGCAGCTCGTCCGGGCGCGGCTCCTGCCGGAGGACGTCGTCGCCCCCGGGGCCGATCGCTACCTGCGGAAGGCCAAGGAGCTCATCCAATCCTCGCGCCTGACGGCCGCCTATCCCGGCGAGGAGGGCAAGGAGCGGATCGTCACCGCCTACCTCAACGAGATCTTCTACGGCCACGATGCGTATGGCATCGCCGCCGCGGCCCGGATCTACTTCGGGGTGGCCGACCTCTCGCAGCTCACGTTCGCCCAGGCCGCGCTGCTCGCCGGCCTGCCGAAGTCGCCGTCCAACTTCGACCCCTACCTCTACGCCAGGAAGAGCAAGGACGGCAAGCTCGTCGTTCCGCCGACCGCGCCGCCGGTGGCGCGCCGCGATTACATCCTCCAGAACCTCTCGAGCTCGCGCTGGACCCGCCTGACGCCGGAGGAGCTCGAAGAGGCCCTCGCCGAGCCGGTCGTGCTCCGAGGCGACATCCCGCTCTCCTTCAGGGCGCCCCACTTCACGTGGCAGGTCCGCCGCCAGCTCCAGCAGATCCTCGGCCCCGACGTGCAGATCGAGACCGGCGGCTACACGGTGATCACGACCCTCGACTGGCGGGCCGAGCAGCTCGCCGAGAAGTGGCTGGCCGCGGCGGCGATCGCCCCGAACCTGAAGGCGAGCTCGTCGGCGGCGCTGCTGCGCAACCTCAAGATCGGCGCGAGCGACCGGCAGTGGATCAACGCCCTCCGTGGCAAGGACCTCCACAACGGGTCGCTCGTCGCGGTCGACTACCGGACCGGCGACGTCCTGGCCTACGCCGGAAGCGCCGGCTACTACCGGGACAAGCAGGCGAGCCGCAAGTTCGAGCCGAAGTACGACGCCGCCGGCGACGGGGTCCGCCAGCCCGGCTCGGCGTTCAAGCCGATCGTCTATGCCAGCGCATTCGACGCCCGCAAGCTGACACCGGGCAGCCTCCTCCTCGACATCACGACGGAGTTCGGCAAGGGCTGGGCCCCGCGCGATGCCGACCAGCTCGACCGCGGCCCGGTCCTCGTGCGCAAGGCCCTCCAGTACTCCCTGAACGTGCCCGCCATCCGCTCTCTCCAGCGGGTCGGCAACGCCGCGGTCGCGGACCGTTCGGCCAAGTTCGGGATCCGCTTCGCGGGCGGCAAGAAGGCGTTCATGCAGGCCGGGCTGGCGGGCGCGATCGGGACGGTCGAGCTGACGCCGCTCGACCTGACCTCGGCCTACGGCGCGCTGGCCAACGGCGGGCTGCGCATGCCGACCCGAATGATCCTCGAGGTCCGCGATCCGACCGGCAAGATCGTCTACCGGGCACCGAAGCCGAAGGGCGTCCAGGCGGTGAGCCGCCAGGCCGCGTTCCTCGTCAGTGACATCCTCCAGGGCAACACCGACCCGGCGCAGAACCCGATCTGGTCGGCGGTGCTCGAGATCCGCAACGGACCGAGCGGCCAGCACCGCCCGGTCGCCGTCAAGACCGGCACCGCGAACGACGCCCGCGACCTCGCGACGTACGGCTACCTGGCGCCGCCGAAGAACCCCAAGTCGCCCGGCATCGCGGTCGGCATCTGGATGGGCAACAGCGACCACTCGAACCCGAAGTCGCGCAAGCCCGCGACGTCGCTCACCGCGGCCGCGCCGCTCTGGCGGGCCTTCGTCCGCGACCTCACCCGCAAGCAGCCGATCGCCGCCTTCCAGCCGCCGAAGGGCGTCGTCGAGGCAACGGTCGACGCATGGACTGGCGGCAAGCCCGGACCCTGGACCCGCGACACCGTTCGCGAGTGGTTCATCACTGGCACCCAGCCGGGCGGCACGCGCCAGGTCGACCAGCCGGGCCTCCTCTACACCCGGGCATGCGGCGGCTGGCGAGTCGATCCGCTCAAGGCCGAGCTCGGGCCGCGGGCCTGGGACGACGACGTCGCGAACTGGCTGGCCCGCGCCCGCCGCGGCCTGGGCGTGATGGGCCCGCACGACTCACGGACGGCCTACTTCTGGCAGCGGAGCGGCTGGGGCGGGCCACTGTTCGGGACCTGCGCGCCGCGGCCGAAGCCCGAGCCGGAGAAGCCCGACAAGCCGCCGAAGGACGGCGGCCCCGGCAACGGCGGGGGCGGTGGTGGCGGCGGAGGTGGCGGAGGTGGAAAGCCGCCCAAGCCCACGCCGCCCCCGCCGCCCGCCCCGTGACCATCGACGACGGCTTCGGCCGGTCGGTCGTCCGCGGCGCCGGCCTCGCGATCGGCGTCGGCCTGGTGGCGGCCCTCGTTCTGGTCGGGATCGCCGCGATCAACGTGCTCGTCCTGATGCTGATTGCGGTGATCCTGGCGTCCGGGCTCCAGCCGGTGATCGCGTGGATCCGCGGCCATGTGCCGATCGGGCGGGGGCCGACGATCCTCCTCGTCTACGGCCTCTTCCTCGCCTCCGTGATCGGGATGGCCTTCGTCGTCCTCCCGGCGGCGATCACCCAGCTCGAACGCACGATCGCCTCGCTGCCGCCATTCTTCGAGCGGGCCCGGGACTGGGCCGAGACCATCAAGCCGAGTGGCCTGTCGCGGAGCCTGACCGCCCTGATCGACGCCGCGTCGCGCACGCTCCAGCCGCCGGCGACCGCCTCCCCCGCTCCCGGTCAGGTCGTTCAGATCGGGCTGACCGTGGCCGAGACGATCACCTCGATCCTGACCCTCCTGACCGTCGTCTACTTCTGGCTGACCGAGCACGCCCGGCTCCAGCGCTACGTCCTCGCCTTCGTGCCGGAGGTTCGTCGGAGGCGCGCCCGCGACGTGTGGAACGCCGCGGAGACGCGACTCGGGATGTGGGTCCGCGGGCAGCTGATCCTGATGGGCGCGATCGGGATCGGGACGGCCGTCGCCTACACCCTGCTCGGCGTCCCGGCGGCGCTGCTCCTCGGCCTGATCGCGGCGCTCGCCGAGGCGATCCCGATCGTCGGACCGCTCCTCGGGGCGATCCCGGCCGTGCTCGTGGCGGCGACCGTGTCGCCCGAGCTGGCTCTCGCGGTGGCCGGGGTGTACCTCGTCCTGCAGCTGATCGAAGGCAACGTTCTGGTGCCGATCGTCATGCGCAACACGATCGGGATCTCGCCATTCCTCGTGATCCTCAGCGTCCTGATCGGCGCCGCTGCGGGTGGCTTCATCGGCGCGCTGCTGGCGGTCCCGATCGCGGCCGTCGGCGAGGTCCTGATCGAGGGACTCCAGGCACGCGAGACGCCGGTCGCCCAGGACCCGTCATCGAACGACTCGACCGAGGACGAGTCCAACGCGGCCGATGCGCCGGACGCCGGCACGGGGCCGGTCGGTGGCGCGCGGGCGGCGACGCCCGACCCGGTCCTTCCCCGCCCGAGCTGACGCCCGTCGCGCGACGTCGTCGGGTCAGATCCAGTGACGCCAGCGGGCGACGCCCACGATCGCGGCGGCGAAGATCACCATGGCGGAGATCACGACGAAGAAGTTGCCCGGCTCGTCGAAGAACGGCAGCTTGAAGTTCATCCCCATGACCCCGGCGAGGATGATCCCGGGCAACGCGATGGCCGATACGAGCGTCAGGACCTTCATCACGTCGTTCGTTCGCTGCGACGCCCGGCCCAGATAGAGATCGAACGAGCCGACGAGCAGCTCGCGGGCGTTCTCGAGGCCATCGATCGCCCGCTCCAGGCGCTCGATGATCCCCGGCCACACCGGCCCGAGATCCGACCGGAGCTCGAAGTCGGGGCGCTCCAGGGGCAGCAGGGCTTCCCGATTCGGGGCGAGGGCCCGTCTCAGGCGGGCGATCCGGCGACGCAGCGTGAGGACCGTTGTCAGGAAGCCGTCGTCGCCGCGGGCGCGGACCGCCAGCTCGTCGAGGGCGTCGATCTCACGTTCGATCGTCTCGATCTGGCGGAAGTAGGCGGTGAAGACCGCGTCGATCAGCCCGGCGGTGAAGGCCGCGGCGTCGAGCCTCCCGAGCTGATCCTCGTGGTCGATCTCGTCACGGAACGCATCGACGGCGGCCAGCTCGCCTTTGTGGACGGTCACGACATGGTTCTTGCCGATCACGATGTCGAGCTCGCGGCGGCGGGCCTCGGCGTCCTCCGCGTCGACCGTGCCGATGGTCAGGACGACCCGTTCCGGAAGGCGCAGGATCCGCGCCCGGCGGTCTTCTCGCGACAACCGGCGCAAGCCCTCGGGCTCGATCCCGACGGCGGATGCGGTGGCGGCCAGATCGGCCACATCGCGATCGTCGAGGTCGACCCAAAGGAGCTGGTCCTTGCCGATCCGGAGCTTGCGAGCGCCGTCGAGGGTGACCTTGCGGTCGTCCCCCCGGGCGTCATACAGGACAGCCCGGATTGTCAACGAAGGAAGGCCAGGACCCCGGCGGCCACCACCGCGACGAAGGCCAGCGCGTACTCGACGACGCGCATCGAGTGCTCCTCGACATCCGACTCCGAGGTCGGCAGTGCGATCCGCCGGAACATCGATCGTGACTCCAGGTTCTCGGGCCTCGCCCGGTCATACGTGCAACGGATGGATCGCCTCGACGGGTCGGACCCCAGCTCGCCGTCGGTGCGAGCGCAGCATCGAGCGAACCCGGATGCAGATGCGGCGGTCGCCGCGGCCGGCTCGTTTCACGCCCATTGCACTCGCGGCGGGTCGTCGTGACAAGCGGTGGCGTCGGCGCCGCCTCGGGCAGGATGACAGGTCCCTGCAATTCTTCGGGCGCCGTGCGTCGGGCCCACGTTCGGCGTCGCTGGCTATGGTCCCTTGCGGCGTGGCCGCCCCAAGTGGACACGAGACGTCACCCTCGCTCGACGTCAACATCGGAGGAATTCCAACAAAATGATCAAGCGAATCGCGCTCGCCCTCGCCTTGGCTGCCTCGCTCGGCGGCGCCGTCCTGGCGTGCAACACGCCGGCCGCTACCACCACCCCGACGACCGTCGCCCCGTCGGTGCCGGCCGCTTCGACACCGGCCGCCTCGGATGCGGCCCCGTCGGTCGAGCCCAGCGCCAGCTGACCTCGTTCTCGCCGAACGCCCCGGACCTTCGGATCCGGGGCGTTCTTTTTTGTCCGGCATGGGGCTCGCTCGTGCTGCGCCCGGCCGGCCACGCGTGCAATGCGCATGCAACGACCGCAACGCGCGGTCGCAAGCCGGATGCAACGCCGCCGGGTCGATGCTCCGATCCGGCTCCGGCGTCGGCGGGGAGGACATCTTCCAGGACGCGGCGATCGGGGACCTTGGCCGGATCGGGCTGCGTTCCCGGACGGCCGTCAGGCGATGCGGCGCTGGGCGAGACGACGACGTCGACAGCGCCGCATCTGTCTGTCCGGGGCGACGAAGCCCGACCGAGGAATCAGAAGGACGCGACGGCGTGGGCGAGGAGGATCGCGTGTCTGCCGGGCGACCGCCGAGTGGCCGCGATGGCGTCGAACACCGGGCCTGGCTCGCGGCTGTCAGGCGGATGCAAGGTGGAACGCGTTGGACGTAGTCGATCCTGCGGGGTTTGGACGTGATGATCCGTGTCGATCCCGCGTTTCGCGGGACGCAATCAACGGAATGGGACGGAGGTCCACGCGATCATGAACATCATCTCTTGGCTGATCCTCGGCGCGATTGCCGGCTACCTCGCGGGCTTCCTCGTCAAGGGTGACGAAGGCCTCGGCGTCATTGGCCACATCGTCCTCGGGATCGTCGGCGCCCTCGTCGGCGGCTTCCTCGCCAGCGTCCTCTTCAAGACGGACGCGATCAACGGCGCCTTCGACATCAGCTCGATCGTCGTCGCGACGATCGGTGCCGTCATCGCCGTCGTCGTCGTGAACGCGGTCACCGGTCGCAGCCGAACCGGTCGCGGCGCGATCTGACCAGCGCCTGACGCGGAGCGGCGCTCCGCCCAAGCCCAATCAGAACGCCCACCCACCCGGTGGGCGTTCTGATTCCCAGCCCATCCTTCCAGCAGGAGTCATCGCATGTCGCAGATCATCGAGACCATCGACGTCCACGTGCCCGTCCGGACCGCGTACGACCAGTGGACCCAGTTCGAGTCATTCCCCGAGTTCATGGATGGCGTGAAGTCGGTCCGTCAGGTGGACGACACGACGCTCGAGTGGGTCGCCACGGTCGCCGGCCAGGAGAAGCGTTGGACGGCCCGGATCACCGAGCAGGAACCGGACCAGCGGATCGCCTGGACGGCGACCGACGGCGCCCACAACGCCGGCGTGGTGACGTTTCACCGGCTGGCTGAAGGGGAGACTCGGGTCAGCCTCCAGCTCGACGTCGATCCGGACGGCCCGATCGAGACCATCGGCGACGCTCTTGGGCTCGTCAAGGGCCAGGTCAAGGGCGACCTGGAGCGGTTCAAGACGTTCATCGAGGCGCGCGGGAGCGCGACCGGAGCCTGGCGCGGGAAGGCCGAGCAGACGGCCTCCTGAGCATCCGAGCGACGTGCCGGCGGTCCATCTGGCCGCCGGCATCGTTCTGACATGGTCACGATCTTCGTCGATGCCTCCCTCGCCCTCGAATCGGGCGCGATCGATCGTCTTCGTCATCTGGCCGACGCCGGCCACCGGCTGATCCTGGTGGCGCCGCATCACGCGTCGGTCGGCGTCGGCGCGTGGGCCGATCGCGTCGACCGCGTCCCCGGCGATCCGCCGCGCGGATCGTGGTTCGTGACCGCCGACCCTGCCAGCTGCGGCGACCGTCGACCGGGGCTGCGGACGATGCTCGTTGGACCGCGCCGGGGCGCCCGGTCGCCGACCCGCTGCGACACGACGGCCCGCGATCTGCGCGACGCCGTGCTGGAGATCCTGGCCGCGGACGCGATGCGCTGACGGGCTGCACGAGCCGTCACCTGGCAAACGCCGGCACAACCCACGGCCATTGCAACGCGCACAAGAGACGGCTGCAATCTCTGCCGGGGGCGGTGTGAGACAGGCGACAGCGGCCGACCGTGACACTGGGCCTGCGGGCTCTCGACCACTGGGGGTCCGGGAGCCCGCCTTCTCCCCGCACCACGTCGGCCATTGTGCTTGCGCGCCGCGACCGGCGGCCGCGATCGGCAGCCCAGGCCGCGCTCGCAATGCGGATGCAAGGCCCCGAACGGTCTCCGAGAGACTCTCGCTCGGCCTCTCCACCTAGCATGGTGATCACGCTCGACGGGCGACCGTCGGGCTCCAGATGAGAACACTCCCGTGGAGGCGCTTGTGACGGGGCGTCTTCACCCCCGATCCCGCGGACGCCCGGAGCCCCCTCCTCCGGGCGTTCCGCACGTCTCGGACCTGACGCTACCAAGTCCGCCGGGACAGCAAGAAGCCGGTCGGCAGAACCGACCGGCTTCCTGATTCACCGTGGGGTCGGCCCGAGTGGCCGTGGCCCCGCCATCGTCAACGGGGGCGGACGCTCCGGGTTCCGCCATGGCGGTCGAAGAGCGTGAAGCCCATCGCCGTCGCGGGGATCAGCGCGAGGATCACGAGGATCCGGTTTGCGCCGCCCAGGAGCAGGCCCATCGCCAGCCCGAGGGACAGCGATGTGCCGACGGCGAGGACCTCGTCGGACTCGCCCTGGATCTTCTGGTTCGCGCGCTCGATCTGGGCGCCGGTGACGTTCGCTGCTTCGGGCAGCCGCTGGGCTGCAGCGACTGCGCGATCGGCGACGTCGCTCGCGATTCCCTTGGCCGTGGCGGCGAGATCGTTCGTCTCGTCGGCCGCGGCGGAGCTGGTGGTCGATGGCGACTGGGTCGTTGCCATTGGGCGGATACCTCCAAGGTGGGCGTGGTTGGCTGGCACCGACGGTAGGCGGGCTCGTGCCGCAGGCAGCACCGTGCACGGACGTACCCGGTTGCAGGCGCGTGACAGCCGCTCACTGCAAGCGTGCTGTCATCTGGCCCGACGGGCGCCGAGGCTGGCGCAATGTCCGCGCCAGTAGGTTCGACGCAACGGGCCGGACCACCGGCTCCCACAACCGGAGGTTCCCGCAATGGGTTACGAAGACGCCAAAGCCGACGTCAAGGAAGCTGGTCGAGACGTCACCAACGAGGCCAAGGAGACCTGGCGCAAGGCCGACGGTGAGGAGAGCCTCTCCGACAAGGTCGCCAACGCCGGCGACGACATGCGCGACGCGGTCGGCAACGCCGGGGACGAGGTTCGCCGTCACACCGATGACGCGGACAACCGCCCCGGCTGAGTCCACTCCGCCCAACGACACGATCGCCCCGTCGGCCACGCCGGCGGGGCGATCGTCGTTCCCGAGCGGGTGACGCCTGCCCCGGAATGGCCGCGTCCTGCCTCCAAATCGGTCCCGCAGGTCCAATCGACCTGCGATGGACCCGCAAGGCGAGGCCAGCACCGCTGCACCTCCCCGTCAGACCCGTGGGGCGACTCTTGAGGCGACATGCTCAATCGACCGTCCGAGGACCAGGAACACCCGATCGCGCCGGCGACCGCTTCGGCCGCCGCGCCGGCGCCTCTTGCCGAACCGGTCCGCCTTCAGCGAGTCGGACCAGCCGACGAGCTCGCCGACGCGGCCATCCCCTGGCCGGTCGGCGCCGATCTCGGTCGCGTCCGGGCCGTGATCGACGCCCTGCCTGAAGCGGTGTTTGTGACGGAGCCCGACGGCGAGCTTCGGCTGACGAACCCTGCGGCCGATCGCATGTTCGCCAGCCAGCCCATCCACGATCGGGCCGACCTGCTCTCCCGGTTCGAGGAGATCGCACTCGACCAACGACGCCGACGCCCAACCGAGGGACCAGCCGGCGACTCGCAGCGCCCGGTCACGGTCCGACCCCGCGACCAGCCGAACCGCTGGTTCGCGATGCGGACGGTCGATCTCGATCCGGTCCGGACCGACGAAGCTGCCGTCGTCTTCGATCCCCACGCCATCCAGCCGGACGAGCCGGCCGGACCGACGGTCTACGTCCTGCGCGACGTGACGGACAGCCGCGACCTGCGGCCCCTGCGAGAGGCGTTCCTGGCGGTCCTGTCGCACGAGCTGCGCACACCGATCACCACGATCTACGCCGGATCCTCGGTCCTCGCCCGGCATCCGACGCTGTCGGCACCGGCGACCCAGACCCTGGCTCGCGACATCAGCGCCGAGGCCGCCCGGCTTTACGACCTCGTCGAGGACCTCCTGGTCCTCGCCCGACTCGAGCGCTCGGTGCTCGATCCACACGACGAGCCCGTCCTCGTCCAGCGCTCGGTCGATGCGACGATCCGGATGATTGGCGACCGGCTCACGGATGCCCCGATCGAACGGCGCGGCGACCTCGACGTGCCGCCCGTCCACGGCGACGCCACGTACGTCGAACAGGCGTTTCGCGACCTGCTCCTGGCCGCCATCCGGTACGCCGGTCCCGAGCCGGAGCGGCAGCTCACCGTCGACGTCCGCTCCGACGCGGCCGCGGGCGAGGTCACCGTCGCGGTGCTCGACCGCGGCCCGTCCCTCGCGAGCGATGAGCTCGATCGGGCGTTCGAGTTGCCGGATGCGGCCGCGATCGGCCGGCTGGCCGCATCCGGGGTGGGACCGTTCGTGTGCCGCCACCTCGTCGAGGCGATGGGCGGCCGGGTGTGGGCCCGCAACCGGACCGACGGCCAAGGGCTGGAGATGGGGTTCGCCCTCCGGATCGACAGACGCGCGTAGGTCCCGTGCCTGGCCCCGAGCCAGGCGACGGTCGTTCGCCTCAGCGACGGCCGCGACGCGACGTCTGACGAACGCGCTCGACGACGGCCAGCACAACGTCGGTCGCGATCAGGACGAGCCCGCCCGCCGCGACGAGATTCGACCAACCTGGTCCGCGCCGGTCGCCATCCATGCGTTCCCGGGCGGCATCGATCCCGATCCCGAGGGGCGTCGACGCTTCGCTGGTCAGAACGCTGCCGGGAGCCCGGCCGGCCAGCAGGTCGCGCTCGACCTGGAGCCGTTGCCGGTACAGGATCTCCCACTCTTCGTGCGGGACGTCGAGGTTCGCGAGTCGTTCGTCGATGGTGGCGAGGGTCGAGCTGGCGGCGGCCGGATCGACCGTCCTGTCGGCACCCGGCTCGGTGCCGGCCACGCGGCCCTTCGTCAGGCCCTCGAGCATCTCCTCGACCTCCTGCGCCTCGGCCGAGGTCGTCATCGACGCCGCCGTCGACGTCAGGCGAGTCGCGATCGCCGCGCGCGCCCGGGCGACGACCGCGCGCTTGCCGCCGATGGCGATGTCCGACGGATACAGCCCGATCTCGAGGTCACGCCCGACGAGCTCGACGGGTCGATCCGGAACCAGGGCGCGGATGCTCGGGCCGGCGATCCGCCCGAGCATCCGGCCGGGGATCGCCAGCGGCAGCGGCGCGGGCTTCCGATCGACCGCCAGGCCGGCGTCGTCGAGCGCGCGCTCGAGGTCGGCGACGACCCGGTCGTAGCCGCCCGGATGGACGACGATCGGGACGTGGGCGTCGACCCAGCCGATGCCGCGATGGTGGATGAACCGGGCGACCCCGACGCCGGCCAGGATGATCAACGTGATCGCCAGGGCGGGACAGAGCAGATAGCCGCGGGCCACCTGGGCCGCCAGCGCACGACCGCGCGGCCTGCTCGTCGGCTCGAGGACGAACAGGGTCGCGACGCCGACGACGGCCGGCACGATCAGTGCCCCGATCAGCATCGCCAGCCGGATCCAGCCGCGATCGATCGCCTCCGGAGCGGGAACGACCGCGATCAGGAAGGCGCCGACGTCCGGCAGCAGGACGCCGACGACGAGTGCTGCCCACACGACCGATCCGAACGTGATCAGGGCGAGCACGATCTGACGGCTCTGCGGCACCCGCCCGAAAAGCAGGCTCGAGGCCCAGCCGAGGGTCGTGGTCAGGAGCTTGCCGGCGAACCGGCCGATGACGCCGAAGATCCCGGCCAGGAACGTCATCGTCGTTCGCTCGCCTTCGTGGCGCGGCGGCCGGCCGCCGATCGGGCCGTGCGCGATCGGCCGGCGCGCGATCGTGTGGCAGTGGATCCGTCGCCGGCCGGCTCGGCGCGCGTGGGCCCGCCGCCGGACCGGGCCGCGTCCTCGCGCAGCCGGGCCCGAAGGAGCGCGATGACCGCCCGCTCCTCGTCGGGATCGGTGGTGCCGGGCGGCTCGTCGGTGTCCTCGGCGGCCTCGACCAGGGCCGCCCGGATGCGGCCGTCGAGGTAGGCGTCGACGACCGCCGGGTGGACGTAGGCCGATCGGGCGACAGCCGGCGTGTTGCCGAGGCCGTCGGCCGTGGCCTGGATCGCGGCCGTGATGTTGAGCTGCTTCTCGCGCTCGCTCCGGCCTCGGCCGATCGCGCGCAGCGCACGATAGGCGAGCACGGTCCCGGCCCAGGTCCGGAAGTCCTTGGCGGTGGTGTCCGGCGCGATCGCGGCGAGGTAGGTGTTGACGTCGTCTGACGCGACGTCCTGCGGCTCGCCGGCGGCGTCGACGTACTGGAACAGCTCCTGGCCCGGGAGGTCGCGACAGCGCCGGACCACGCCCGCCAGACGCCGGTCGCGCAGCCCGACCTCGTGCTGCTGGCCGGACTTGCCCCGGAATCGGAACGTGATGGCGGCGCCGTCGACCGCGGCGTGGCGATCGCGCAGCGTCGTGAGCCCGAACGAGCGGTTGAGGCGGGCGTACTCGTCGTTGCCGACACGGATCAGGGTCAGCTCCAGGAGCCGCACCACGGCGGCGACGACCTTCTCGCGCGGCAGGCCGGGCCGAGCCAGGTCGCGCTCGACCTGATCGCGGATCGCCGGCAGCGCCTTGGCGAAGGCGATCAGACGCTCGAACTTCGCCCCTTGGCGGCGCGCCCGATAGCGCGGGTGATAGCGGTACTGCTTGCGGCCACGGGCGTCCCGCCCGGTCGCCTGGAGGTGACCGTTCGGCCACGGACAGATCCAGACGTCCGTCCAGGCCGGCGGGATCACGATCGCCTTGATCCGGGCGATCGTCTCCTCGTCGCGGATCGGTCGCCCGTCCGCAGTGCGATACGAGACGCCGCGGCCGGCGCGCCGCCGGGAGATGCCGGGGCGATCGTCGCTGCAGTAGCGGAGGCCGCCGAGGCTGGTCCGGTCGTCGGTCATGGGTGGGGTTGCGCGCGCATCGTGCGGGAGCGTCGTCGATCGAGCCTCTCGTGGACGCCGTCGGCCGTTCAACGGCGATGCCAGCGACATTGCAGCGATCGGCGCGGGCCGCGGGTCGGTCACGGTCGCGCGGTCGTCATGCATTCGTAGCGCGCCGACCGGGTCCACGCACATCGCCGGGATGGGATCCTCGGCAGACTCCGGCTGCCCACCGCGGGCCATCGCCCACCAGACCCCCAGGAGGACGCATGGCTTCCGATCCTCGTCCGATCGAGCCCCCGAGCGAACCCGCCGCCCAACCCGAATCCGAGCCCCCGGCCGTCGTCTCCCCGGAGCCGGCCACCCAGCCCGCCACCGAACCCGCGGCCGACGGCCCGCCGCAGCCCGCCGCGCAGCTCCCTCCCGACCCGACGCAGGCGTCGGCCCGCCCGACCCGGCGTGTTGCCGACGGCGACCTCGTCGTCGCCATGCATGGTGTCTCCCATCGCTTCGATGACCGCGAGGTCCTGAGCGGGATCGATCTCAGCGTCCCGCGCGGGACGATCCTCGGCATCATCGGCCCGTCGGGGGCCGGCAAGACCACGACGATCCGGATGCTGACCGGCGCGATCAAGCCCACCGACGGCGAGGTCACAGTGCTCGGCCGGAGCCCGAATCAGTTCCGTCGGCGCGAGCGCGAGCGGATCGGCTACATGCCGCAGTCGTTCGCCCTGTACGAGGACCTGACGGCCGGCGAGAACATCGACTTCGTTGCCAGCCTGTTCGGGATGCTCTGGCGCAAGCGCCGCCGGCGGGTCAGCGAGGTCCTGAAGGTCGTCGACCTGTGGGACGCCCGCGGCCGCCAGGCGGGTCAGTTGTCGGGCGGGATGCAGCGCCGGCTCGAGCTTGCCTGCGCCCTGGTCCACGAGCCCGAGCTGATCGTCCTCGACGAGCCGACGGCCGGCATCGATCCGCTCCTGCGCGGGTCGATCTGGGCCGAGCTTCATGCCCTCCGCGATGCCGGGCGGACGCTCCTCGTCACGACCCAGCACGTCAGCGAAGCCGACGAGTGCGACACGGTTGCGATGATCGTCGGCGGCCGGATCATCGCCCTTGCGCCGCCCAACGAGCTCCGGCGGCTGGCCACGAACGGCGACCTGCTCGACATCGAGACGACCGCGATGTTCGACGGCAACGACCTCCTCGGGACGCCCGGCGTCGTCGAGGTCCGCCAGGACGGTCCCCGCCACATGCGGGTCGTGGTCGACGATGCCGGCAGCTCGCTGCCGGTGGTGGTCGAGCAGATCAAGAGCGCCGGCGGGGGCGTCGAGTCCGCCCGCGAGCAACGCCTGTCCTTCGACGAGATCTTCGCGATCCTTGTCGCGCGGAACAAGCAGGAACGCGCTGACGAGTCCGCGGAGGTCGCGGCATGAGCGCGTTCAAGACCCTGACCCGGATTCTCGCCATCGTCGGCAAGGAGCTCGTCTCGATCCTCCGCCGGCCCGGCGCGCTGATCAGCCTGGTCCTCGGGCCGTTCCTGATCATGGCCCTGTTCGGCGCCGGCTACAGCGGCTTCCGCCGCCCGCTCGACACGATCGTCGTCCTGCCCGCCGAGCTCGGCCTGCCCAGCGACGCGAAGACGTACCAGGACGTCGCCGGCGAGGGACTCCGGATCGTCGAGGTCACCGCGGACGAGGCGCCCGCGATGGACCGGCTGCGCAACCAGCTCGTCGATGTCGTCGTCGTCGCGCCGAGCGACGTCCAGGCCAACTTCGAAACCGGCAAGCGCTCGACGATCCACGTCCGCGTCAATGTCACGGATCCCGTCCAGGGCAGCTACGCGATCTTCCTGGCGCGCGGGCTCGAGGCGGCCGTGAATCGCCAGATCATCGAGCGGGCCGTGGGCGAGGGCAAGTCGTACGCCATCAACCGGGGCGCCGAGGAGGCCGCCGAGATCGCATCCGACGTCGTCGCGGCACCGACGGTGGCCACGGTCGAGAACGTCGCCCAATCGGTGCCGACGATCGTCCAGTATTTCGCACCGGCGGTCCTGGCCCTGATCCTCCAGCACCTCGCGGTCACGCTGATCGCCCTGTCGGTCGTCCGGGAGCGGAACAGCGGCCTGTTCGAGCTGTTCCGAATCTCGCCGATCACGACCGCGGAGCTGGTCACCGGCAAGCTCGTCGCGTACGGCCTGTTCGCCGGGGCGGTCGCGTTCGCCACGATGGCCCTGCTCGTCCTCGGCTTCCACGTCCCGATCCTGGCCCAGCCGGGCTGGATCGCCCTGGTCGCCGGGCTGCTGATCTCGTCGTCGCTCGGGCTCGGGCTGATCATCGCCGCGATCTCGGACTCCGAGCCGCAGACGGTCCAGTTGTCGCTGCTCGTGCTGCTCGCGTCCGTGTTCTTTTCGGGCTTCGTCCTGGCGATCAGCGAGTTCAGCGAGCCGGTCCGGTCGTTGATCTACCTGCTGCCGGTCGCGAACGGGATCCGCCTGTTCGGGGACTTCATGTTCCGGGGCGGGACCGTCGTGCTGTGGCAGCTCTGGCTGCTGGCCGGTCTGTCCGTGCTGTACATCGGCGGCGCGTGGCTGCTGCTCCGGCGGGTGGTGGCCAAGGCCTGATCCCGCGGGTGGTGGCCCGGGTCCGGTGTGTCGCGCCGCTCGCGCGCTCCTTCATGGCCAAACGGTCGCCCGAGGACTGTCAGGTGAAGAATCGCGACCGGATTCGGGCCACTCGACCTGGCCGCGGGCGTGGTCGCGTCCGCCGGTGATCGAATCAGGGCTGCGGATCAGCCCGTGCAGTCCCCCGATGGCAATTCGGCCAACTCAGGCGGGCGGCGCCGTCCCGTCGCGGCGCCGCTCAGGCGGGTGTCGCCTCGGCTCGGGCGATCTCGACGACGTTGTCGATGGCGCCCGTAGCGCCGTCGCGGCCGCTCCCCGCGGCCACATCGAGCCCGACCATCCGCGCATACAGCGCCTCGTACCCGTCGGCCATCCGCCTTGCCGAGAAGCGGTCGATCACCGACGCTCGGATGGCGGTCCGATCGAGCTCGCCGACCCGGGCCAGGAGGAACGCCAGCTCGGTGACGTCATCGCCGAAGAACCCGTCGACGCCTTCGCGGATGATCTCGTCGAGACCGCCGACGCGCCGCGCGATCACGGGCGTGCCGCAGGCCAGGGCCTCGATCGCCACCAGCCCGAACGGCTCCGGCCACGAGCCCGGCATCAGGACGGCGTGGCTTTGGGAGAAGAGCCGGTCGCGATCGTCGCCGGACAGCTCGCCCAGGAACTCGACCGAGCTCCCGGCGGCCTTGAGCGCCGGCTGGAAGACGTGGTCGTTGAAGTCCTGCTCCTTCGGCGTCGGGCCGACCTTGGCCGCGATCTTGAGCGGCCGATCGGCGGCCCGCGCGATCTCGATCGCCTCGACGATGCCCTTCTCCGGCGTGACCCGGCCGACGAAGACCAGATCGTCCGTTCGGCGCCGCTCGAACGGCGCGCCGTCGAGCGTCAGGCCGTTGTGGACGATCGTCCACGGGACGTCGGGATGGGCCGATGACTGCGATTCGCTGATGGCGACCATGCCGGCCGGTCGGTCCGCGAGGGCGGCCCGCGACCAGGGCAGGTCGAGCCGGCCGTGGAACGTCGCGACGAACGGACGGCTCATCGCGCGCCGGAGCGGCAGCGAGTACCACTCGAGATGGCTGTGGACGAGGTCGAACTCGCGCTCGCGGTCGAGCACCTCGATCATCGTCGCGATCAGGTAGCCGCTGACGTCGCCGCCATGACCGGCCGGACGGAGCGCCTGCGGGAAGGTCGGGATGAGGCGTCCGGGCACCTCGGAGTCACCCGACGCGAACGTGGTCACGTCGTGGCCACGCCGGACGAGCTCGCTGACGAGCTCGAACACGACCCGCTCGGTGCCGCCGTACCCGTCGGGCGGGACTCGCTCGATCGGCGGAACGGCCTGGGCGATCCGGAGCGGTCGGTTCACTGCGTCCCTCGCAAATGGAAACGGCCGCGGCTCCGTCGCCTTCGACGAGACCGCGGCCGGCTGTTACGGGGTTAGACCCGGGGCGACTCGGCCGGCATGGCCGGATCGGTCTCCTCGGCTTCCTCTTCGGCCTGGTCACCGGCACCGGCTCCGCCGGCCGCGCCGATCGCGCCACCGACGACCGCGCCGGGAGGTCCGGCAACCGCGCCACCGACGGCCGCACCGGCGAGCCCGCCGGCCAGGCCACCGGCGCCCGCGCCGGCCTCGTCGTCACCTTCGGTCGCCTCGCCCGCAAGGGCGCCGCCGACGGCGCCGATCGCGCCACCGACGACCGCTCCCGGGGGGCCACCGACGACCATGCCGGCGCCCGCACCGGCGAGCGCGCCGGCTCCGGCGCCCATGGCCTCGTTGCCGTGCTCCTCGTTCTCCGGGGCGGTGCCGTCGCCCGAATCGTACGGGCGGGTGTGGTCGTTCACGTCGTGGGTCATGTGGTGCTCCCTGAGTTGGGCGGCTGAGCGGCGACCGGCGAGGATCGACGGTCGACGATGAACCCCTCAGACGGTAGGGAGCGATCCGCAGCGACCGCGCATCGCCGCGCCATGCCCGCATATCAGCGGCGTGACGAGGTCCGGGGCTGGCGCGTGGGCGCACCACCCGTCGGCGCGAGGCCCGCCGAGCGGCGACACGCCTGCCGGCCGGTTCGGGACTGACCCGCGGGTCCGGGGACTGACCCGCGGGTCGCGCGCCTAGAGGGCGGCTAGAGGGCGGCCGGGTCGAGCTTCTCCGGATCGACGTCGAGCTGCGCGATCGCCTTGGCCACCTTGGCCGGGGGCATCGCGCCGCACCGGCCGAGCTCGGCGAGGGCCGCCGCCGCGATGTGGGGCGGGTCGATCTCGAACAGCGTCCGGAGCGCCTCGCGCGTGTCGCTCCGGCCGAATCCGTCCGTCCCGAGCGAGACGTAGTACGACGGCAGCCAGCGCGCGACCATGTCGGGCAGGGCCTTCATCCAGTCGGTCGCGGCGACGATCGGACCGCCGTCCGGGCCGAGGACCGTCGACACGTACGGGACGCGGGCCGGCTCCTCGGGATGGAGCCGGTTCCAGCGCTCCGCCTCGAGGGCGTCTCGGCGGAGGAGCGGGAACGACGGCGCCGAGTAGATCTCGGCCGCGATCCCGGAGCTCTCGGCGAGGAGGTCGCGGGCCGCGATCACTTGCTGGAGGATGGAGCCCGAGCCGACCAGCCGGGCGCGGTGCGCCTTCGGGCCGAGGTCGGGCGCCTCCGCGAACCGGTAGAGCCCGCGGACGATGCCGTCGTCGATGCCGGCGGCCTTCTTCGGCTGGGCGTAGTTCTCGTTGTACAGGCTGATGTAGTAGAAGACGTCCTCGCCGCGGTGGTACATCCGCTCGATGCCGTCGCGGACGATCGCGGCCAGCTCGTAGGCGAACGCCGGGTCGTAGGCGCGGACGTTGGGGACCGTCTGGGCGAGGATGTGGGAGTGGCCGTCGTCGTGCTGGAGGCCCTCGCCGGTGAGGGTCGTCCGGCCGGCGGTGGCGCCCATCATGAAGCCCCGTCCGCGGGCATCGGCCAGCGCCCAGATCTGGTCGCCGGTCCGCTGGAACCCGAACATCGAATAGAAGATGTAGAACGGGATCACCGGGTAGCCGTGGCTCGCGTACGACGTGGCGGCCGCCTGAAGCGACGCCATCGAGCCGGCCTCGGTGATGCCTTCCTCGAGCACCTGGCCGTCCTTGGCCTCGCGGTACGACAGGACCAGGTCCGAGTCGACCGGCGAGTAGCGCTGGCCCAGCTGGGCGTAGATCCCGACCTCCTTGAAGAGCGGGTCCATGCCGAACGTCCGCGCCTCGTCCGGGATGATCGGCACGATCCGCGCACCGAGCTCCTTGTCGCGGATCAGGTTCCGGAGCAGCCGGGTGAAGACCATCGTGGTCGAGACCGCGGTGTCCGAGCCATTCGCGAACTCGGCGTCGATCGCGGCCGCGGGCTTCGGCAGCGGCTGCGACCGGACGACGCGCTTCGGGAGCGCCCCGCCGAGGGCCTTGCGTCGCTCGCGGAGGTACTGGACCTCCTCGGAATCGGGCCCGGGGTGGTAGTACGGCGCTTCCTTGAGCTTGGTGTCGGGGATCGGCAGCTCGAGGCGATCGCGGAACATCGCGAAGCTCGGCCTCGGACAGCTTCTTCGCCTGGTGGGTGATGTTGCGAGCCTCGACGCTCGCGCCAAGCGTCCAGCCTTTGACCGTGTGGGCGAGGATCACCGTCGGCGCGCCGGTCGATTCGGTCGCCGCCTTGTAGGCGGCGAAGACCTTGCGGTAATCGTGGCCGCCCCGGCGGAGCTTCGCCAGATCGTCGTCGGACAGGTGCTCGACGAGCTTGCGCAGCCGCGGATCCGGCCCGAAGAAGTGCTCCCGGATGTACGCCCCGCCGGCCACCGAGAACTTCTGGAACTCGCCGTCGACGGTGTTGTTCATCTTCTCGACGAGGACGCCGTCGACGTCGCGCGCCAGGAGGTCGTCCCATTCGCGGGCCCAGATGACCTTGATCACGTTCCAGCCCGAGCCGCGGAAGACGGCCTCGAGCTCCTGGATGATCTTGCCATTGCCGCGGACCGGGCCGTCGAGGCGCTGGAGGTTGCAGTTGACGACGAACGTCAAATTATCGAGGCCTTCGCGGGCAGCGACGTGAAGCGCCCCGAGCGACTCCGGCTCGTCGGTTTCGCCGTCGCCGATGAACGCCCAGACGCGCGACCCGCTCGTGTCGAGCAGGCCCCGGTTCTGGAGATAGCGGTTGTAGCGGGCCTGGTAGATGGCGCTGATCGGCCCGAGCCCCATCGAGACCGTCGGGAACTCCCAGAAGTCGGGCATCAGGCGCGGGTGCGGATAGGACGACAGGCCCTGGCCCGGCACGGTCTCGCGCCGGAAGTGGTCGAGCTGGTCCTCGGTCAGGCGGCCCTCGAGGAAGGCCCGGGCGTACATCCCGGGCGCGGCATGGCCCTGGTAGAAGATCTGGTCCCCGGCGGCGTCGCCGTCCTTGCCCTTGAAGAAGTGGTTGAAGCCGACCTCGTACAGGCTGGCGGCCGAGGCGTAGGTCGCGAGGTGGCCACCGATCCCGTTGAAGTTCGTGTTGGCCCGGAGGACCATCGCAACGGCGTTCCAGCGCACGATCCGGCGGATCCGGTGCTCGATCTGCTCGTCACCCGGGAAGAACGGCTCCTGCTCGGGGCTGATCGTGTTGATGTAGCGGGTCTGGGTCAGCGGCGGCAGGCCGACATGCAGCTGGCGGGCCCGCTTGAGCAGCTTGTAGACCAGGAACCGGGCGCGGCTCTCCCCTTCCTGGGCCACGAGCTGGTCGAACGAGTCGAGCCATTCCTGGGTCTCGGCCTCGTCGATGTCGGGAAGCTGGTGCTTGAACTCGTCGAAGGTCATCGCTGCCTCGCGGGGTGGGTGCGTGCGGCCCGCTCCGGGCTCACGTGGGACCGGAGCTCACGTGGGCTCGAGACGGAGGGTCGTGTCGAGGTACTGGGTGGCCATGGCGGTCGTGGACTGGCTGGCCTTGTACTTGGCGCGGAAGCCGGCCGACACCCGCTCGATCGAGTCCGGATCGGTGGCGGGGATCGCCGTCGCGGTCAGCCGGCGGCCGTCGACGTGGAGCGCCACGGCCGGGTTCGCGACGGCCTCCTGGTACCACCGGGCGGTCGGCCCGGGGTAGGTTCGGACGAACACCTCGTTGCTGTCGACGACGACCCAGACCGTTGCCCGGTGGATCGGCCCGCCCTGGGCCTGGGTCTCGATGTCGACCTCCTTCGCGGCGGCGAGCCGCTCGAGGTCCTGCGTGGCAAAGCTCATCATCGCCAGCGTAGCCGATCGAACTCCGGCGAGGGTGCGACCCGCCGCCGCCGTGCGCAGAGCGGCCCCAGTTGATATGTCCGTGCAACGCTTCTGCAATGTCGAACGCGACCCGGCGGTACGGCGCCGACCGCACAGTCCCCCTACGACTCGACCGCCTGTCGTGGCGTTCTTCGAACCGTCACCATCAGGCCATCATCGCCAAGAGAGGTGTTGCGTGGGAACCCAACCGCTCGTCCTCGTCGCCGATGACGAGCCCAGGATCACCAAGCTCGTCTCGATCGCCCTGAGCGAGGAAGGCTTCCGGGTCGTGACCGCGACCGGCGGCGAGGACGCCCTCGCCAAGGCGGAGGAGATCCGCCCCGACATCGTGCTCCTCGACATCGTCATGCCCGACCTCGACGGCATCGAGGTCATGCGCCAGCTCCGCGAGCAGCGACCGGTCCCGGTCATCCTGCTGACCGCGAAGGGCGCCACGGCCGACAAGGCCAAGGGCCTCGATCTCGGCGCCGACGACTACATCGCGAAACCGTTCCACCCGGACGAGCTGGCGGCCCGCGTCCGGGCCGTCATCCGGCGATCGACCGGCGTCGAGCCGGGCGCCGGCGTCGTCGCCTTCGACGACGTCGAGATCGACCTGGAGCGGCGCATGGTTCGCCGCAGCGGCGAGCTCGTCCAGCTGTCGCGGACCGAGTGGCTCCTGCTCCAGCACCTGGCCACCCATCCCGGCAAGGTCGTCCTCCACACCGAGCTGCTGACCAAGGTCTGGGGTCCGGAATACCGCGACGACCTTCAGTATCTGCGGGTCTGGATCAGTCGCGTCCGTCGCAAGCTCGGCGCGAAGCCGGGCGAGCCGGGCAGGATCCGGACGTTCCAGGGCATCGGCTACCTGCTCGACGTCGAAGGAACGGCCGGCGGCGGCCCCGAGGACGCCCCCGACGAGGCGGCCGAGCTCGGCGACGACGCGGTCGAGAGCAACGACAAGGAGATCGCGCCAGTCGGCTGATCGACGCTCGCGGCCCGACGGCCGCACCACCCGATCCAACGGCGTCCGTCGCGAGACGGGCGCCGTTCTGCGTGCCGGCGCGAGGCCGCGCCGCCGAACAACCGTCACCTCGTTGCAACGTCGTTGCAGGGTGCGCCGGTCGAGGCGCAAAGGCCCCTGGACGACCCTCGACTCCCGCCGCTTCGGCGGCATCGGATGGAAGGGACCATTGCCATGACTTACGAAGAGCGCGTCGTGCGCGAGGACGACCCCGCGGTCGTCAGCCCAGCGACCACCGGCGGATCGTCCGTCGTCGAGCGCAAGGTGACCCGGACGCCCAGCGGTGGGGAGACGATCAGCCGGATCGTGATCCTGCTGTTCGGGATCGTCCAGGTCTTCATCATCGTCCGGATCGTCCTGCTCCTGCTCGACGCCCGGGAAGGCAACGACCTCGTCTCGTTCATCCTCAACACGAGCCAGGTCTTCGTCGCTCCGTTCAACGGCATGCTGAACGTCGACAACCTCAAGTCCGGCGGGTCGGTCCTCGACCTCGCCGCGGTTCTCGCCCTCGTCGGCTGGACCGTGCTCGAGGCCCTGATCCTCGCCGCGGTCGGCGTCTTCCGACGCGAGCCCTCGCGCGTCTGACCGATCGAACCGGGTCGTCGGGGTCCGCCCGGCGACCTGGGACCCGCTGCTCCTCCTCTGACGACGGCGCCCGCCCGGGCGCCGTCGTCGGGTCGTCCGCCAGGCGAGCGGTCGCGGCGGCGGTCGGGCGAACGGCGGTCTTTGCTAGCGTAGGAGCATGCAGCGCTACGACGCCCGGACCGCGCTCCTGATCGTCGACCTCCAGAACGACTTCGCCGACCCGCTGGGTGGCCTGGCGGTCCACGGCGGCGCCAACCTCGTCCCGATCATCAACGCCGAGATCGCGATGGCCCGGTCGGCCGAGGCGACGATCGTCTTCACCCAGGACTGGCATCCCGAGTCGACCCCGCACTTCGCGAAGGATGGCGGCACGTGGCCGGTCCACTGCGTCGCCGACACGTGGGGCGCGGAGCTCCATCCTGACGTCGACCCCGAGGCGGCCGCCGCGGCGCCGCGGGTCCGCAAGGGCGCCAACGGCGAGGACGGCTATTCGGGCTTCACGATGCGCAACCCGACGACTGGCGAGACGACGCCGACCGTGCTCGAGGGCTTGCTCCGCGACGCGGCGATCGAGCGCGTCGTCGCCTGCGGCCTCGCCACCGACTACTGCGTCAAAGCAACCGCGCTGGACGCCGTCCGGCTCGGGTTCGAGACGGCCGTCCTGCTCGACGCGATGCGACCGGTCGAGCTGAACCCCGGCGACGAGCAACAGGCGATCGCGGAGATGAGCGCGGCGGGCGTTCACTCCTGGTCGACCCGGATGCGCTGAGCCGGCCGGCGACAACGTGCAGATCCACCTCGTCGACGCGACCTACGAGCTGTTCCGCGCGCACTACGCGCCGCGGCCGGATGTCCGCGGGACGAACGGGGTCATCCTGTCCGGCGTGTCCGGCCTGTGCGACCAGCTGCTGTACCTGCTCCGCGAGGAACGCGCCACCCACGTCGGCGCGGCGACCGACCGGGTGATCGAGTCGTTCCGCAACGACCTGTTCCCGGGCTACAAGTCGTCGGCCGGGATGGATCCCGTGCTCCTGAACCAGTTCCCGATCGCCGAGGCCGCGATCGAGGCGCTCGGGATCGTGAGCTGGCCGATGGTCGAGTTCGAGGCGGACGATGCGATCGGGGCCGCCGCCGTCCGGTTCGGGGCCGACCCGGCCGTCGAGCGGATCCTCATCTGCACCCCTGACAAGGACATGGCCCAGCTGGTCGTCGACGACCGGATCGTCCTGCGCGACCGTCGGCGCGGGATCACCTACGACCGTGCCGGCGTGCTCGAGAAGTGGGGCGTCGAGCCGGCCTCGATCCCGGATTGGCTGGCCCTCGTCGGCGACACATCGGACGGCTTCCCCGGCCTGCCCGGCTGGGGCGCGAAGTCCGCAGCCGCCGTCCTGCGCCGGTACGGCTCGATCGACGCCGTCCCGGCGAGGGCTAGCGAGTGGGACGTCAAGGGGGTCAGCGGGGCCGTCCGGCTCGCCGCGGTCCTGGTCGAGCAGCATGACGACGCGATGCTCTACCGGACGCTGGCCCGGCTCCGGCTCGACGCTCCCCTGCCCCAGCGGACCGCGGCCGAGCTTGAGTGGCGGGGGACGCCGCGCGCCGTCTGGGAGGCGTTCTGCGATCGGTGGGGCCTGGACCGGCTCCGATCGCGGCCACATCGCTGGCTCGAAGGCTAGCGGGCTCCCGCGAGACGCGGCCGACGACGCGTGTCGCCGCGCCGGTCAGCGCTGGTTGGCGAGGCTCATGAG
The DNA here is from genome assembly GCA_963746075.1 of uncultured Chloroflexia bacterium. Lineage (GTDB taxonomy): Bacteria > Chloroflexota > Limnocylindria > Limnocylindrales > CSP1-4 > CF-46. The sequence continues at coordinate 84,576 of CAVUZY010000001.1, read as the reverse complement.
GCGGGCGTGGAACGGCGGCGGGCCCGCGATCAGGCCGATCACGCGCGACGCCTTCGACGGGTCGTACCAGGCGCCGCCACCGAACGCCGTGACCGTCGCCCCCGCCCGCTCGGCGATCAGCCCCGCGGCGGCGATGTCCCAGAGCGACAGGCTCGTCTCCTGGAGGAACGCATCGAACCGGCCGTTGGCCACGTAGCCGAGGGCAAGCGCCGCCGAGCCCATCGAGCGCGTCACCCGAACCTCGCGCCGGATCGCCCGGGCACGGCTCGAAACGGACCGCCCGGACAGGGACAGCGACAGAACGGCGTCCGACAGCTTCTCCTTGGTCGAGACGTGGATCGGCCGGCCGTTCAGCGTCGCGGGACCGTCCGCCACCGCGGCGAACGTCTCGCCCCGGGTGGGATCGAGGACGGCCCCGGCGACCGGCCGGCCGTCGGCGACGAGCCCGATCGAGACGCAGAACACCGGCAGGCCGTTGGCGTAGTTCACGGTGCCGTCGAGCGGATCGATCACCCAGATCCGGCCGTTCGCGGGCCGCGCCTCCCGAGCCGCGTGAGCGCCCGATTCCTCGGCGAGGATCGCATCGTCCGGGAAGCGCGCCCGGATCGCATCGATCACCAGCGCCTCGGACTGGTGGTCCGCCTCGGTCACGACATCGCGGGCGCTCTTGTAGTCGATCTGCTCGAGGCGCTCGTAGCGGTCCATGAGGACCGCGCCGGCCGCCGCGGCGGTCTTGACCGCGAATGCCAGCTCGGCAGCCCAGACCGACGCCGGCGGCGAGGTCGGTGCCGTCACGGGCGTCGAGGCGGACGTCACGGTCCGGAGCAGCTGACGTTGAGCGGCCGGTCGACGCTGCCGTAGTCGACCTCCTGTTCGAACGTGACCGTCCCTCCGCCGGCGACGCGCGGGCTGTAGACGACCGTCGAGCGGATCAGGCCGGGGTCGGCCGGGTCGGTCAGCCGGCAGGTCGCGCTGCCGGTGGTCTGGCCGTCGTTGCGGAGCTCGATCGTGGCGATGAGCGAGCCGGCCGTCGATCCGGGACGCATGGCGGTGACCTGGGCGTTGAACGGCCCGATCCCCGCAACCGCGAGATGGGCGACGATGGCCAGACCCACGATCGCCAGACCGACCCCGAGGAACACGGTGCCATGGACCTGCGAGCTCGCGCTGTCCTTCAGGCCGAGCGGGTTGCAGCGCTCGCACAGTCCGGCGTCGAGGCCGACGGGCTCACCGCAGCGGGCGCAGGGATGGGTCTGAACGGGGCTGGCGGGCGTGGTCGCGGGAGCGGTCATCGGTTCGATGGTGCCACGGATCGAGCCCGGCGGCGGTCGGGGGCAGTCGCTCGGCGCTACCAGCGGTCGATGGCGTCCACGAGGGCATCCACGTCGGCGGTCGTGCGGGCGAGGACGATCGCGCCATCGGCGCCGGCCGCCTGCCAGCGCTCCCACGCGGCGCGCGGCTCGCGGACCCACTCCGATTCGGCGAGATCCGCATCCCCCAGCCAGTCGCCCTGGAAGCCGACCAGGACCCGCTGATCGGCGCGCTGCCGGCCGCTCCCGTCGAGCGCCTCGAGGTAGAGGGGCAGGTTCTGCTCGAAGTTGTCGTCGAACGCCGACCAGCCGTCGCCGATCCGGCCGGCCAGTCGAGCCCCGGCCGCGGTCTCGCCGCCGATGATGATCGGCGGAGGCGGCGTCGGGATCGGGAACGCGACGGCGTTCTCGAGCGGGTAGTACGGCGAGGGACGCGTCACGGGACCGCCGGTCCACAGGGCGCGGAGCACGGCGATCGCCTCCTCGAGCCGCGCGACGCGCTCCTTCGCCTCGGGAAACTCGATCCCGTACGCCGCGTGCTCCTTCGGATGGCCGCCGATCCCGATGCCGAGGATGAGCCGGCCGGCGCTCGCGATCTGGAGGGTCGACGCCATCCGGGCAAGCACCGCGGGATGGCGGTTCATCACGTTGGCGACGAACGTCCCGACGGTCACCTGGCGGGTCGCCGCAGCGGCCATGGCCAGGATCGTCCAGCCCTCGACCACCGGAACGGTGACGTCGCCGCGGCCCATGAAGTGGTCCCATGACCAGACGCCCGCGTAGCCGGCCTCGTCGAGACGGCGCGCGCTCTCGAGCCACCAGACGGGCTCGGCCCGGATCGAACGGAGCGTGACCCCGATCGGGAGTCGCTCGGCCACCTAGAGCCCGGTCTCGAACAGGCGGATGTCCTCGGGCGAGGTCGCGTGGCCGTCGCCACGCGTGTGCTCCAGGGCGGCCCGGGCCCCGAGCGCCTCGAGGTCGGCCGGGAACCGCCCGATCATGTCGAGGACGACCTGCTGGATCCGCTCGGCGTTCTGCGAGAAGACCTCGAGCACCGATCGGGCGTCGACGGCCTCCGTTCCCTCCAGGACACCAGCGTCGTAGTCGGTGATCAGGGCGATGTTGACGACGGCCATCCCGAGCTCGCGGCAGAGATACGCCTCCGGGTATTGGGTCATCGAGATCACCTCCCAGCCGGCGTCGCTGAACCATTTCGATTCAGACTTCGTCGAGAACCGCGGGCCGTTGATGATCACGATCGTGCCCCGCTCGTGGAACGAGATGTCGTGCTCGCGGATCACGTCGGCGGCGATCTGGCGGAGGACCGGGTCGTAGATGTCGGCGGAGCTGAAATGGGTCACGATCGGGCCGTCGAAGAAGGTGCACTCGCGGCCGGACGTCCGGTCGACGAACTGGTCGCACAGGACGAAGTCGCCGGGCTTGACGTGATGCTGGAGCGAGCCCGCCGCGCATGGCGAGATGACCGCCTTGACGCCGAGCGAGCGCATCGCCCAGACGTTGGCCCGGTAATTGATCCGGTGCGGCGGGATCGTGTGGCGTCGGCCGTGGCGCGGCAGGAACGCGACCTTGCGGCCGCCGACGGTAGCCAGGAAGAACGAATCGGACGGCGGGCCATACGGCGTATCGACCTTGATCTCACGGACGTCGTCCAGCAGGGAGTAGAAGCCCGAGCCCCCGAAGACGCCGATCTCCGCCGTGTCCGCAACCACCGTGGTCTCGCCTCCTCGTCCCGGGCTGGCCGTCCGGGCGCGCCGATCAGCGCGGGCGGGCGGGGTGTGGCCGAGCGGCGGTGAGCGCGCGTTCGGCGTTCCGGATTGTCGCACGCCTGATCGGCGCGGAGCCGCCGGCCGGGCACGAGTGCGATCCGGCCCCGCTACGATGGGCCGGCCGCCAGAGGACCCCTTCCGATGTCCGACCCGAACGACGACACCGATCTGCACCCCATCGCCGACCCTACCTCGCCGCCGCGGCCGGCCGCCGCCCCGGCCTCCGGTGGCGCCGGCCAGGTGCCTCCGGTCGCCCGAACCGCGGCGGGTCTGCCTCCCGCGGCGAGTCGGCCGCTCAGCGCCGACCCGCCGCTCAGCGCCGACCCGCCGCTCAGCGCCGACCCCAACCGCCCGGCCGACAGCGGCTGGCGAGAGCCTGCCTGGATGCCACCGCGCGACCGCGATCGTGATCGTCGTCCGAGCCTGGCGGCGGTGGTCGCGGGACTCGCCCTGATCGGGCTCGGGGTGTGGTTCTTCCTCGATCGGACGCTGGGCGTTGACCTGCCCCGGATCCAGTGGAGCAGCGTGTGGCCGGTCATCCTGATCGTGATCGGCGGGCTGATCCTGGTTCGCTCGTTCCAGCGCAAGGCGTGACGCCGGCGTTGACGAGTCGATCGCCGCACGCGCGATGACCGACGACGCCCCCGATCACCTCGCGGCGACGCTGAGCCTCGCCGATTGGCGGCGGCGGATCGGGACGCTCTACGCCGAGGTCCGGAACATGGCCGCGAGCGATCCCGTGGCGGCCCTCGACCACTGGCGGTCGGTCCGCGAGACCCTCTTCCGCGAGCATCCGCAGTCGCCCGTGCCGGTCGAGCGCCGGACGGACTTCCGCGCCCGGCACTTCGACCATGACCCATCGCTGCGGTTCGAGCTGGCAGTCGAGCCGGTCGAGTCGGCCGAGTCGGTCGCGGCGAGCACGCCCTCGCTGGGCCGGACCGCCATCGACTTCGGATCGGGGGCGACGAGCCTGGCGATCGATCTCCCCGTCAGCGCCGGCGGGGCGATGGCGTTCCGCCGGTTCGGAGCCGTCACGATCCCGCTGGCCGGCGGGCCACGCCGCCTCGAGATCTACTGGATGGAGGGCTACGCCGGCGGCCTGTTCCTCCCGTTCCGCGACGCGACCAATGGATCCGAGACGTACGGCGCCGGGCGCTACCTCCTCGACGCGGCGAAGAGCGCCGATCTCGGCGGCGACCGCGACGCCGGCACCCTGACCTTCGACTTCAACTTCGCGTTCCAGCCATCGTGCGCCTTCGACGCCAAGTGGGCCTGCCCGCTCGCTCCGCCGTCGAACCGCCTGGACGTTCCCATCCGGGCCGGCGAGCGTCTCGCCTGACCGCGCCGGCCGCGACCACCCGCAACGGCGGGCCTCGGGCCGCCCACCGGCCGCTGTCGGGGAGCCCCGGACGCGGAGCACCGGTACTTCCGTCCCGTCAACCACCCGGACTGTCAGCGGGACCGAAAGCGGTGCGCGCACGCGTACGATGCGGGCACTGGACGGGCGATGGACGGCGCGCCCAGCACGGACGCATGGGGTTCGCGGTGCGATTTCTCAACCTCACGAAGCGCGAGGACGTTGGTGACGAGCGGCTGCTTTGGTCGCGCGACATCCGCTTCGCCCATCGAGTATTCGCATACGTGCCCGACTGTCGCTCGTACGAGCTCGATGCTGGGATCGTGGTCATCGGACCGGCTGATCAGCTGACCGACACGCGAGCGGCCGAGATCGCGTCCGCGGTCCACGCCCCTGCCTACGGCCTCGTCACACTCGACCGCGGGCTGCCCGAGGGCGAGCGCCACCTCATGGCCCTGTCGGCCGCCGTCCAGCAGTCCGGGCTGGCCGAGCGGATCGGGATGGCCCAGTCGGGCCAGATGATGCAGTCGAAGATGCTCGACTACTTCTTCACCCTCAAGAACGTCCACGGCCTCGCCTACCAGCCGATCGTGGAGCTGGCCACGGGCCGCCTCGTCGAGTACGAGTGCCTGTTCCGCCCCCAGATGCCGGGCCTCCAGACGTCGATCGGGACGGTCGTCCAGGCGGCGGTCGACACGGGCCGGACGATCGAGCTCGACGGCTTCATCGTCCGGGCCATCCTCGACAAGGTCGCCCGGCTCCACGTGGCCCGCCAGGCGACGGATCTGCCGACGATCCACCTCGCGATCAACCTCACGCCGGCCAGCCTGCTCGACGGTCAGTTCGAGGCCGGGGACTTTGCGTGGATGGTGCGGGAGGCCGGCCTGGACCCGCGTCAGATCACCCTGGAGTGCACGGAGCAGCAGGCGGTGTCCGATGTCGTCCTGCTCGTGAAGCAGGTCAAGGCGTTGCGGAAGCTCGGCTTCGGGTTCGCGGTCGACGACGCCGGTGCCGGATACGCCAGCTTCAGCCTGATCGCGGCGCTTCGCCCGTCGGTCATCAAGATCGACCGCGAGATCGCCTACGGGATCGCCCGCGACGATGCGAAGCAGGCCCTGGTGGAGGCATTCGTCTCGTTCGGCGCCCGGATCGGCGCCCGGCTCCTCGCCGAGGGGATCGAGCGACGAGCGGACCTCGCGATGCTGACGGCGCTCGGCGTCGATCTCGGGCAGGGCTATCTGATCGGCAAGCCGGCCGCCGTCCCGACCCTGCCGCGGGCGATGGAGACGCTGCGCCTCGACGCCGCTCGCGAGGCCATCGGCCGGCGCGTCCGCGAGGTGCGCCCGCGGGCCCGGGCCAGCGGGGCGAACCGGCCCGCCTGACCCGGGATCTCCGTTCCGGCTCCGCCGCGCAAGCATCGGACGGCGCCTGCGAACGCGCCCCCTCTCCGCGGACGGTTTGACAGGTCGCGTCGGTTGCCCAATCATGAAGGAAATCCTTCATGATTGGGGATGGGCCAACGCGCCAGGAGACCAACGATGGCGAGTGAGATCCGGCGACAGGTCACGGACGTTCGCGCCCTGCGGGCCCTCGCCAACCCGATCCGCTACCGGCTGCTCGGCCACCTGATGGCGCTGGGCGCACAGACCGCGAGCGAGTGCGCCGAGGCGGTCGGAGCGAGCCCGTCGAACTGCAGCTATCACCTCCGCGAGCTCGCCCGGTTCGGCCTCGTCGAGCGATCGCCGGCGGTCGCGGGCGCCGACGGCCGGGATCGACCCTGGCAGCCGTCCGCGACGGGGTTGCGCTACGGGCGATCCGACGACGAGGCGGCGACGCCGGTCGAGGCCGCCTTGAGCCGCCAGCTCCTCCATGCCGGCATCGAGCACAATGCCGAGCTCGCCCACGGAGCGACCGACGCCCACGACGGCCAGCCCGCCGAGTGGCGCGCCGCCGAGACGATGTCGACCTACGGCCTCCTCGTCACCGCGTCGGAGCTGGCCACGATCACCGACGCCATCGACGCCATCGTTCGGCCGTGGATCGGGTTGACCCGCAGCTTCGTTCCCGCCGGCGCTCGACCAGTCCATCTCCTGCTCCAGGCGTTCGTGCGGCCGGGCGTGCGCGGGGCGCCGGCGGCCCCCGATCCCGAGACGAGCGGATGACTGCCGCGACGCCGGGCCGCACCCCGCTCCGCCGGCGCAACTTCGCGTTGCTCTGGGCCGGCGGCCTGGTCAACGACTTCGGCGACTGGACCCTGCTGATCGCGCTGCCGGTCTTCGTGTTCCAGCTGACCGGGTCGGCCCTGATCACCTCGACCGTGTTCGTCGTCGAACTCGTTCCGGGCCTGATCGCGGGCCAGCTGGCCGGGGTCGTCGTCGATCGCCTCGACCGCCGCCGGATCCTGATCGTCAGCGGGTTTGCCCAGGCTGCGTGCCTGTTGCCGCTGCTCGCGGTGACCGAGGACCGGCTCTGGATCGTGTATCTCGTCGCCGCCGTCCAGTCGTGCTTCGTTCGCCTGTGCTCGCCGGCCAAGTCGGCGCTCGTGCCATCCCTCGTCGAGCGCGACGAGCTCCCGGCGGCCAACTCCCTGAGCGCGGTCGCCGACAACATCGCCCGCCTCGTCGGGTCGCCGCTCGGCGGGCTCGCCCTCCAGGTCGTCGGGCTGCCCGGCGTCGTCATCCTCGACGCGATCACGTACGTCGCGTCGTCGGTGTTGATCGCCGGCATCAAGCCGCCGACCAGTTCGCAGCCCGAGCCCGGCGGCTCTCCGGCTCCGACGAGCGACCCTGAAGCGGCCCTAGCTCCCCCACCCGGCGCAACCCGTCGCGCCTGGTCCGCGTGGCTCGACGGGCTGCGCACGATCCGTCGCGATCACCGCCTCCGCGCCGTTCTGTTCATCGGGGCCCTCAGCCAGCTGTCGCAGGGCATCTTCGTCGTCCTGTTCGTCGTGTTCGTCCTGGATCGCCTGCACGGCACGCCAGGCGACGTCGGCCTGATCCGCGGCGTCCAGGCGATCGGCGGCATCGCGGGCGGCATCCTCGTCGGCGCAATCGCTCGCCGGACCACCGCCCGCGGCCTGATCGGCTGGGGGTTCGTCGCCTTCGGGCTGCTCGCCTTGACGACCTGGAACCTGCCGGCTCTGACGACGGCGATCGGGTTCTATCTCGTCCTCTTCGTCGCTGCCGGAATCCCCGGCGTGGCGACGTCGACCGGGCTGATGACGAGCGTCCAGTCCCTGGCGCCGCCGACCCACCTCGGGCGGGTGTTCGCGGCGTTCGAGACCGCGGCGGGCGCCCTTGCCGCGGTCGGCGTGCTCGCCGCCGGCGCCCTCGCCGACCGCTTCGGGGTGGTCGCGATCCTCGACGTCCAGGCCCTCCTGTACATCACCTGCGGGGTGCTCGCGCTCGTCGCGCTTCGACCGGCCCGCGTGGCGGGCCAGGTGCGGGGCTGACGCGGCTCGCTGGGGCAGCATCCGGCTGCCTTCCGTCGCCTCGCGTACCATCGAGCGATGGAGCCTGCCCACCCCTCCCCCACCATCGCGGCGCGTCCCGCCGCCACGCTCGACGACCGCCAGCGCGCCTACCTCGAGCGACCCCTGTTCGCTGCGCTCGCGACCATCGACCCGGACGGGTCCCCACGCCAGGCCGTGATCTGGTACCGCCTGGAACCGGACGGCCGGATCCTCGTGAACAGCCGCGCTGGCCGGCGCTGGCCGGCCAATCTCCGGCGCGACGGCCGGGCGTCCCTGGCGATCACGGACACCGACGAAGGGGAGCGCTGGCTCGGTCTGACCGGCCGGGTCGACGAGATCGACGACGACCTCGAGCGCGCCCGCGACGACATCGTCGCCCTTGCCCACCGCTATCGCGCGGAGCCGACGGCGAGCAGCGTCGCCGCATTTCGGAGTCAACCGCGGATCACGTTCCGGATCGCCGTCGATGGCATCTACGACCACCTGGAGGACTGACCGACCCATGGCGACCCCCAAGATCGGCTACGCGGCCATGCTCGAGCAGTTCGGGCCGCAGGAGGTCGTCGGCTACTCCGCCGACGCCGAGCAGCACGGCTTCACCGGCGTCATGGCCGCGGACCACTTCCAGCCGTGGGTGCCCCAGCAGGGCGAGGCCGCGTTCGTCTGGAACGTCATGACCGCGATCGGCGAGCGCACGACCGGTGACGTCGGGCCCGGCGTCGCGTGTCCGTCGTTCCGGATGCACCCGGCGATCATCGCCCAGGCGTCGGCCACGCTGGCCGCGATGTATCCGGGCCGGCACTGGCTTGGCCTGGGCAGCGGCGAGGCGCTGAACGAGCACATCGTCGCTGGCTATTGGCCCGAGACACCCGAGCGGATCGCCCGGATGTTCGAGGCGATCGAGATCATCAAGAAGCTCTTCGGCAGTCCCGACAAGGACGTCAAGCACGAGGGCAAATTCTTCAAGCTCGAGTCGACCCGGCTCTGGACGATGCCGGAGGTCGCGCCGCCGATCTATATCGCGACCGCCGGACCGGTCACGGCCAAGAAGACCGGCCAGTACGCCGATGGGCTGATCACGGTCGGGGCGCCCGAGTCGAAGCTCGAGATGATCCGAGCGAAGTGCGAAGAGGGCTGCCGCGACGCGGGCAAGGACCCCGACGACTTCCGCTACATCCTCCAGCTCCACCTGTCGTGGGCACCGACCGACGAGGAGGCGATGGCCAACGCGATCCTCGAATGGCCGAACGGCGGGATGAAGTTCCCCAAGCAGGACATCCGGAGCCCGCTCGACTTCGAGCAGATGGCCAAGCTCGTCCGGCCCGAGGACTTCGAGGGCCGGATGCTCATCTCCTCGGATCCCGACCAGCACCGCGCCCAGATCCAGCGATTCCTCGACCTCGGCTTCGACCAGATCTACCTCCACAACGTCGGACGCAACCAGACCGAGTGGATCGAGACCTTCGGTCGCGAGGTCCTGCCGAAGCTCACCGCCTGAGCCGGCGACAGGGTGGCCGCCGATCCGAACCTCGCGTCCGGGATCGAGCCGGCCGTCGCCGCGCAACCGCGCACCGACACCTCGCTCGAGGGCCTCCGGGCGGCGATCCACGACGACCTCGTCCGCTCGGCGACCCGCCGCCGGACGATCGCCGGCGAGCGCGTCCTGCGCACAGACATCACCGCGGTCCGCTGCGACATCCCGGCGGCGGACGTGAATGCGGTGATCGAGACGCGATTCGGGCCGGGCGCGGCGGCGGATCGGCGGATCGACGACACGATCGCGTTCTACGAGGGGCGGCCGTTCCTGTGGTGGGTCGGTGAGGACGACCAGCCCCCGGACCTGAGCGACCGGCTCAACCGCCGCGGCGTGGGCTTTCTGACCGATTTGCCGGGCATGGCCATGGACCTCGCCGACCTCGCCGCCCCGGCCGATGCTCCGCCCCCGCCGGAGCTCACCGTGGTGCCCGTCCTCGACGTGGCCGCGCTGGATTCGTTTCACGCCGTCCTCGTCCAGGGCCTGCCCGACGACGGCGCGGGCGGCGCGATCAGCGCGGCCGTTGCCGCAGCCACGACGCGAACCGCGGTCGAAACCGGCTTCCTGGAGCCGATCGGGCTGCCGACGCGCTGGCTCGGAACGGTCGATGGTCGCCCGGTGACGACGACCCGGCTCCATGCCGCGGCGGGCGTGGCCGGCATCTACACGGTCATCACGGCCGAGGACGCCCGCCGTCGAGGCTACGGCGACGCGATCACCCGGCACGTGCTCCACGTCGCTCGCGATCACGGATTCCGGATCGCGACCCTCCAGGCGTCGGCGATCGGGCGCGGCGTCTACGAGCGGATCGGCTTCCGGACCCTGCGGACGTATCGCCTCCACGAGTGGCAGCCGCGTCACGCGTCCGGAGGTTCCGGTTCAACGGGACGCGATGCCGGATGATGGGTGCATGACGATGCGGTTCGGGGCCCAGCTCTGGTCTCAGCACACCTCGTGGCCCGACTTCCGCGACGCCGCCATCGCCGCCGAGCAAGCGGGCTGGGATTCCGTGTGGACGTGGGATCACCTGCTTGCGATCTTCGGACCGTGGGAGCAGCCGATCCTCGAGGGCTGGACGACGCTGGCGGCGCTCGGTCCGATCACGACGAAGGTCCGCCTCGGGCTGATGGTCGGCGCCAACACGTTCCGCAACCCGGGCCTGACCGCCAAGCTGGCGACGACGCTCGACCACGTCAGCGGCGGCCGGGCCGTCCTCGGCATCGGCGGGGCGTGGTTCGAGCGGGAGCACGACGCATTCGGCTTCGACGACACCTGGGGCAGCGGATTCGGCGAGCGGCTCGACCGGCTCGACGAATTGGTCATGCTCCTCCGCCGGCTCCTCGACGGCGAGCGGTTCTCGCACGACGGCCGCTTCTACACGTTCCGTGACGCCCTGTGCGAGCCCCGTCCCGTCCAGGCCCATCTGCCGATCCTCATCGGTGGCTCCGGCCCGAAGAAGACGCTCCGGACCGTGGCTGAGCGGGCCGATGCCTGGAACACCTTGGGGGAGCTCGACGAGGTCGCAGCGAAGCTCGCGACGCTCGACGAGCATTGCGCCGCCGTGGGGCGCGACCGCTCCGACATCGAGCTGACGATCAGCTTCCCGATCGTCCTGCGCGACACCGTCGAAGCCGCCCGGGCCGCCGCCGACGAGCGGTTCGCCGTGAACGGCATCGCGAACATGGGCCCGGAGCCGCACCTGGCCGGCCCGCCGGACGACGTCGCCGCGGCCCTCGCCCCGTACCGAGATCTCGGCTTCTCGACCGTGATCGTCCGCCTGCCGGCGCCGTACGACCGCGAGACGATCGATCGGATGTCCGAGGTCCAGGCTCTCCTCGGTGGCTGACGGCTCGGCCGCTGACGGCTCGGCCGCGGACGGCTCGGCCGCGGACGGCTCCGGCGCCGGTCGGCCGCGTGTCGTCGAGCTCGCCGGCGGCGTCGGTGGGGCGAAGCTCGCCGAGGGGCTCCAGGCCGTCGTCGGCGACCGCCTGACGGTCGTCGTCAACACCGCCGACGACACCGAGCGGCACGGCCTGCTCGTCTGCCCGGATCACGACACCGTCCTGTACACCCTGGCCGGCATCGAGAACCCGGAGCTCGGCTGGGGGCTGGCCGGCGACAGCTGGACGACGATGGGCGCGCTGGAGCGGTATGGCGAGGAGAGCTGGTTCCGCCTCGGCGACCTGGACCTCGCCACCCATATCGTCCGAACCGACCGCCTTCGTCGCGGCGAGCGCCTGACCGATGTGCTGGCCGGCCTCCAGCGATCGCTCGAGCTCGCGGCCACGATCCTGCCCATGTCCGACGAGCCCGTCCGGACCCAGGTCCGGACCGACGACGGCTGGCTCGACTTCCAGGACTACTTCGTCCGGCTCCGCCAGGCGCCCGAGGTCCGCGAGGTCCGCTTCGCCGGCATCGACGCTGCCCGTCCAACCCCGGAGGTGATCGCCGCGGTCGAGGCCGCCGAGGTCGTCGTCATCGCCCCCTCGAACCCGATCGTGTCGGTCGGGCCGATCCTCGCGCTGCCCGGCATGCGCGACCTCCTCGCGGCCGCCCGGGCACGCGGGGCGCGGATCGTCGGGGTCAGCGGGATCATCGGCGGCAAGGCACTGAAAGGACCGGCCGACCGGATGCTCGCCTCACTCGGCCACGAGTCGAGCGCGCTCGGCGTGGTGCGCGGCTACGCCGGGCTCATCGACACGTTCGTTCTGGACACCGTCGACGCGGCCCACGCGGCCGCGGTCGAGGCCCTCGGCATCCGCCCGATCGTGACCGACACGATCATGACCGGCGACGCCTCACGCGCCCGGCTCGCCCGCGAGGTCCTGGCGGCCGTCGACTAGCGCGCCTGGCCGGGCGCCTCCGGGTCGGACGGGAAGTTCGGCCGCTGCGCGCCGAGGAGCCAGGCATAGGAGCTGCGCGAGCGAACCGCGAGGATCACCGAGACCGCGACCCCGGCGACGACCCCGGCGACGATCGCCCCCTCCATCGCCATCCGGACGACCGTGTTGATCGCCAGGCCGACGATCAGCCCCGCAAGCACGCCGTTGATCACCGCGATCATCCCGGGCATCGTCACGATCCAATGCGCCACCGGGCTCCCGGGTCGATGCATGCCGATCGTGCGCTGGAGGCCGGCGACATCATCGGTCGAGCCGGTGATGAAGTACGGGGCGAGGCTCGGGTTGATCTCGAGGTACGCGTGCCGGATCCGGTTCATCCCGTTCACCCACACCGTGTCCTCCGCGTTCACCTCGTCGAGCCTGGTGAACGTCGCCAGGCCGACGAACAGGTCGATCGGCAGCATCACCAATGCGAACGCGACGAATCGATCCCCGAAGTCGGTGGCCTGCCCGACGAGCGCCAGGGCGACGGCCGTGGCCGACACCACGGACAGGAAGAGCCCGGCCCGACTGAACGACTCGCCCCAGCTCAGGGACCGGGTCGCAAGCAGGCTCCAGTGCTCGGTCGAGAGGATCTGCAGCGCGCGCGGATCGTCGAGACCCGTCCCGCCGTGCGCGGGCGGTGGGGCCTGGGGCGCTCGCGCGGCGGCGTGCTCCGCCGGGATGCTGGATGGCTCGTGCATCGGCTGGCTCCTGAAGCGTGCGTTGACAGCGTATCGCCCGTCGCGCACGATGCGCGCGATGCATCGTCCCGTCATCGCCGTCCGCGCCGCCCGGAGCCAGCAGCAGCCCTCGACGAGGGTCGGCCTGGCCTGACGACGCGCCCGATCGGGTGCCATCGATCACCACCGCCCTCGGCCGTGCCGGGGGCGTTTCGCTGTCACGGAGCCCCATGCCGGCCGTTGGCACCAGCCACGGAGCAGCACCATGGATCCCACATTCCTTGCCCGCGGTCTCGTCGTCGGGTTCACCGTCGCGGCGGCGGTCGGCCCGATCAGCCTCCTCACGATGCGCCGGACGCTCGCCCACGGCCGGGTGTACGGGCTCGTGTCCGGTCTCGGCGTGGCCGCGGCCGACGCCTCGTACGGTGCGATCGCGGCCTTCGGCCTGACGGCCATCACGGCGATCCTCGTCGGCGCCCGGACGGCGCTCGCCCTCGTCGGCGGGGCGTTCCTGATCTGGCTCGCGATCCGGACGATCCGGGCGCGACCCGCCACGATCGCGGCCGACCCGGACGACCGGCCCGGCCTGACGGCGGCCTTCCTGTCGATCTACGGCCTGACGATGACCAACCCGATGACGATCCTGTCGTTCGGCGGGATCTTCGCCGGGCTCGGGCTGGCCGGCGGTGGCGGGCTCGACGCCGCGGTGCTGACGCTCGGCGTGTTCCTGGGCTCGAGCCTGTGGTGGGTCGTCCTGACCGCGGTCGTCGGCCTGCTGCGCGAGCGGATCACGGCCGGCGTGCTCGTGTGGATCAACAGGATCTCCGGCGCGGTGCTGCTCGTGTTCGGCAGCGTCGCGATCCTGGCCGCTCTCGGGTTCGCCTGATCTCGCCTACGATCTCGCCCATGCCCAGCGTCGCCCCCGACCAGAAGGCCGGCGACCGAGCCGAACGGCCGCGACTCATCGCGATCATTCCCGTCGGCTCGCTCGATGGCGCGAAGTCGCGTCTCGGCGCGGTCCTCGACGCCGAGGAGCGGCTCGACCTCACGCTGCGCCTGGCACGGACGACGATCGCGGCTGCCGTCGCGGCGGATCTCGTCGATGACGTCTTCGTCATCACGCCCGACGACACGATCCGCGCGATGGCGGCCGAGCTCGGCGCGCGCCCGATCCTGCAGCGCGACCGCGGCCTCAACCACGGGCTGACCGCCGCGCGGGGGGAGGCGCTGGCCGCCGGCGCCGACGCGATCCTGATCCTGCCGATCGACCTGCCGGAGGTGACGGCCGCCGCGATCGATGCCGTCGCGGCGACGCTCCGGGCGGCCGACCGACCGATGGTCGCCCTGGTGCCGGACCGCCACGGCCGGGGCACGAACGCCCTCCTGATCGCACCGCCCGATGCGATCGACCTGTGCTTCGGCGGCGACAGCGCCTTCGCCCACCGCGCCGCGGCAGCCGCCGTCGACGCCCACCTGGTGGAGCTCAGCGGACCGCTGTCGCTCGATCTCGACACGCCCGACGACCTGCTCCTGGCCGATGCGAGCCTGCGCTCCAGCGCGCCGGCGGAGCCGGTGGATGTCGGCTGACATCCCCGCCGGAGCGCCGGCCCGCCCACCCGGCGCGGAGGCATCGCAGCCAGAAGCTGCCGATGGTCCCTCGGCTGACGACGGCCGGGTCGAGGCGATCGCTCTCGTGGGAATCCCCGAGGTCGCGGCTGGTGACGATCTCGCGGGACTGATCGGCGACGCGATCGAGGCGACGGCCGGGGTCCTGCCGCTGCGCTCGGACGACGTCCTCGTCGTCACCCAGAAGGTCGTCTCGAAGGCCGAGGGCGCGGTCGTGGATCTCGAGGCGATCGAGCCGCGCCCGGAGGCGGTCGCCTTCGCCGAGCGCTGGGATCGCGATCCGCGCCAGGTCGAGGTCGTGCTTCGCGAGGCAACGCGGGTCGTGCGGATGGAGCGCGGCGTGATCATCACCGAGACCGAGCACGGCTTCATCTGCGCCAATGGCGGCGTCGACGCCTCGAACGTCGGGCCCGCCAGTGGCCACATCGTGACGCTCCTCCCCCACGACCCGGACGCGTCGGCGGACGCCATCCGGACCGCGGTCCGGGCACGGTTCGGCGTCGATGTCCCGGTGATCGTCTCGGACTCGTTCGGACGACCGTGGCGCTGGGGCATCACCGACGTCGCGATCGGCGTCTCCGGGCTCCTCCCGATCGAGGACCTCCGCGGCACGCCCGATGCCGATGGCCGGGTGATGAAGTCGACGATCCGCGCCTCGGCCGACGAGATCGCGTCGGCCGCCGAGCTGGCCCTGGGCAAGTCCGCCGGGCGGCCGGTCGCGGTCGTTCGCGGGGCTCGACCGCTCCTCGGCGAAGGCTCGATCGGCGACGCGATCATGCCCCGCGAGTTCGACCTGTTCGGGTGAGCCCAACCAGCCGAGCGGAGTTGTCCACCGTGCCTGTGGATTGTCAGGTACATGCAATCTCCCGGGCCGCGGCTCGTGCCGCCATTCGGGGCTGGGCGTTCGTTTGCAATGCCGAATGGCCCGGCGCTGCCATCGCGCTGACGTTCGATCGGGTACAACCTCGCTCGTGACCACCGAGACCCCCAGCGCCGAGCGCGACCCGAGCGCCACCCCATCCGTGGAGCCGCCTCCGCCGGATGGGCCCGACGCGCCGGGTGCGCGTCTCGCGTTCCGCCCGCCATCGTGGTTCGACCGCGGGCTCGAGGTCGCCATCGTCGCGACCAAGGTGGCGACGATCGCCTGCGCGATCGACGGCTTCCTCAACGCCGATTCGCCGCGACTGCGCGGCAAGGCGATCCGGACGCGGGCGATCGGCTACACCGCCGGTCTCTTCATCGTGCCCGTCATCTGGCGCCTCCTGCCGGACCGCGGCCGCTATCCGCGCGGGCTGGACCTCGCCGTCAGCGTGCCGCTCCTGATCGATGCCGGCGGCAACGCCCTCGGGCTGTACGAGGAGGCGCACCTCGACGACGTCGTCCACTTCCTGAACGCGGCGATCGTCAGCGGTGTCGCCGGCTCGCTGTTCGCGACGCAGACCGACGAGCCGTGGCAGGCGGCGATGGCCGGGACCGGCGCGGCGATCGCCGGCGAGACGGCCTGGGAGGTGGCCGAGTGGCTGGCGGAGAAGGCCGGGGCCGACGGCATGAACCTGACGTACGAGGACACGATGGCAGACCTGGCGGAGTCGATGCTCGGAGCGATCGTCGGCGGGCTCGTGACCTGGCTCCGGATGCCGCGTGCCAAGGAGGAGCGGCGGCGCGGCTGGCGCCATGCCGTCGCCGGCTGGCGCTCCGCGGGCGAGCCGATCGCGATCGTGGGCGGCCACGGCTCGCTGGCCGAACGGGCCGTCGCCGCAGCGCGGTGAACGGCACCAGGGGGGAGTCGCCGGCGCAGGGAGACGACCCCGCCACGGGCTCGATCGGCATCGGCTACCTCGGCCACGCCACGGTCCTGCTCGAGCTGCCCGGTCTCCGGATCCTGACCGACCCGTTCCTGCGCGACCGGCTCGGTCCGCTCCGCCGCCATGGACCGTCCCCCGATGCCGGCATGCTCGGGTCGATCGACGTGGTCCTCGTCTCGCACGCCCATCCCGACCACTTCGACCGGCGCTCGCTCCGGGCCCTCGCCGGGAAGCCGCTGATCGTCGTCCCGCGCGGCATGGGCCGGGCGGTCCGCCGGCTCGGGCTGGAGGCGCACGAGGTCGGGGTCGGCGAGCCGATCGCGACCGCCCCGGGCTGGACGATCACCGCGGTCCCGGCCCGTCACTGGCGCTGGCCGTTCGAATCGCGCGCCGCGACGGTCGGCTACCTGATCGAGGGCCCGGACGGCGCCGGGATCTACTTCGCCGGCGACACGGCCCCGTACCGCGCGATGCGCACGTTCGCGGCTCGGGTCGACATCGCCCTGCTGCCGGTCGGCAGCTGGGGGCCGCATGTCGGCCCCGGCCACCTGACGCCGAAGGCGGCGGCCGCGGTGGCCCGCGATCTCGGTGCCCGCGTCGCCGTCCCGATCCACTGGGGGACGCTCTACCCGCCGGGCCTCGAGCGCTTCTTCGGCGATCGCCTGACCCAGCCCGCGAGCCGGTTCGCCGAATGGTCGGCCCGTCTGGCGCCGGAGCTCGACGTCCGCCTGCTCCAGCCGGGCCAGACGACCCGGGTCGCGGCTGCGCGTCAGTCCGAACCGACGCCCGGCCCGCGGCCGATCGCCAGCCACGACAGCAGCCCGCCGGCCACGAACCCCGCCGCGGCCACGCCGAAGAGCACCGGCAGCCCGTAGGCGGCCCCGATCGCCCCGCCGATGATCGAGCCACCGATCGCGCCCATCGCCTGGGCCGTGCCGCTGAAGATGCCCTGGGCGGTCGCCTGGACCCGGCGGCCGACGCTGCCGGCCACCCACGTCACGGTCCCGACGTAGAAGAACGAGAAGCCGATCCCGCCGAACAGCGAGGCGAGGACGATCGCCGCCGGAACGTCGACGATCGCGCTGATCGACGCCCGGATGGCGAACGAGAACGCGCCGAGCACGATCAGCCGCTCGGCGCCGAAACGACGGGCGAGGGCCGGGAAGGCGTACATCAGCGGGACCTCGATCACCGCCCCGAGCGACCACGTCGCCGCCACGGCTGCCCCATCGCCGCCGAGCTCCAGCACGCGCAGCGAGATGAAGCCGAGCAGCGCGGCCGTGGACGTCCAGACGACAACCGACGCCAGGAAGAACAGTCCGAGCCGCGGCGTTCGAAGCACCCCGAGGATCGTTCCGGGCGAGAGCGCCCCCGCGGCACGCTGGGCGACCCCCGACGCCAGCGATCGGGGTCGTGGTGCCTGACTCGTCTCCGGCGTCGAGGCCGGCGCGGGGACCCGGAGGAGGGCCCACGCGCTGATCCCGGTCAGGACCACGAGCGGCCCATACACGGCGAACATGCCGCCGGGCCCCTGGCTGGCGATCACCGCCCCGGTCGCGAACGCCGCGACGACGAACGCTCCGGAGCCCGGCGCGCGCGCCTGGCCGAAGCGGTCGCGGTGGCCGACCATCCTTACCGCCCGGCTGTCGATCATCGGGATGACGCCCGCCCACGCCGCCGCGAGCAGGGCGATCCCGATGGCCAGGGCGAGCGGCCCGACCGACACGGCCAACAGGACGACCGCGGCACCCGACAGGATCCCGGCCACGAGCGTCGGACCGCGGATGTCCCCGAGCGAATCGGCGAGCGCGCCCCAGGCAGGGGCCGCCACCAGGCTGACGGCCGCGAACAGGGCGATCAGGGCGCCGACCGTCCCGAGGTCGAGCCTGGTCGATGCCAGGTACACCGCGATGTACGGCAGGTACGCGCCCTGGGCGCCGAACAGGATCGCGTAGACGATCGCCGGGCGAAGGATCGCGCCCGGTGCTGGCGATGCCGACGGACCGGGCTCGCGTATCACGGGGACCAGCCTGCCCGATCCGAGGCGACTTCGTCACGGAACGACGACGGGCGGACCGTCTGACGGTCCGCCCGTGGGTCGATCGGTCGCCGGCGTCGGCCGGCGGCGCTCAGTTGACGATGGTGTTCGAGTTCGCGCTGTTGGCCGCGTTGACCGTGGACGTGGTGGTGGTGTTGAAGATCGGTCCGTACATGAACGCCTGGTTCCCGTAGCCGTACGAGTTGAGCGAGCGGATCGTGCCGGCGTTGCCGGACGCGTCGAACCCGCTGAACCAGGGGCCGCCCGACGAGCCGCCGGTCATGGCGCAGGCCAGCTTGTAGTTGTTCGTACCGGGGTTGGTGTCGCGGGTGGTCGGGCCCTGGCAGTACGTCAGATCGTTGCCCCTGTACTTGCCGGCGGCCGGGTAGCCGAAGGCCGACGCAACCGTGTTCAGGCTCATCTCGCTGGCCTGGTAGCCGAAGTTGCCGACGGCCGTGTCGAGGTCGACGTTCGCCCCGCTCGTCTTGCCACCGCCGCCGACGACCGCCAGCGCCCAGTCGTAGCGGACCGCCTGGTTGTTGAAGCCGCCGGCCGAGGCGTAGCCGTTGTGAACGACGAGCGCCTTGGCGGTCCAGCAGCCGAACGCGGTGCTGGCACAGGTGAACGTCGGGTTGCTGTCGAACTGCGGGACGAAGAGCCAGTTGGTGGCGAAGGCGCGGGCGGTCTCGTCGTAGGCGCAGTGGCCGGCCGTGATCACCACGCCGTCGGTGCCGCCGCGGCTGTTGCTGAGGGCGGTGCCGCTGCAGACGTACTGGGAGCCGCCCATCGTGAACAGCACCTTGCCGGTTGCCTTGTAGACCTTGCCGGTCCCGTTCGGCCACGACGCGCCGGTCGTGTTGCCGCCGCCACCGCCGCCGGGCGGCTTCGTGGGCTTGGCCTTCGGGGCGACGTCGCTGCCACGCACGGGATCGAAGGCCAAGTCGCGCGGGATCGCCGCCCGAACACGGGCCGGCGTCCAGAAATTCACGATCCGGGTGTGCTCGGCGCGATCGCGGGCCGCCATCGCGTTGCCGCCGGCGGCAGCGACGCCACTGGCGAGGATGGGCAGGGCGGCGAGAACGAGGGTTGCCGCGACCGCGGCTGAACGCTGGATCCGCATCTCCACTCCCGTTGCGTTGCGACCTGGGGTTGGCCGCTAGCAAACCGCAGTCGGAGCACCCGGGTCAAGTTTCCGTGACTCGTCGCCGGCGGCGCGCCGACGAACGGCGGTGCACCCGAACACCGCTCCGTCGCGCCACGGCAAACAGGCAAGGAAGAGGCCACGACGGCCGAGCGTTGCTCGCCGTCGTGGCCCTCCGGATCGCGGGGCTGACCGACCGTCAGGCGTTCGGCTTGAGGGGCAGCCGCGTGATCCAGTAGCTCTGCGTGGCGGGATTCGCGATCCCGAACCGGGCATTGACCGCCCACAGGGACCCGGCGGCGATCGTCGCCGTCGTCGGGACCTCGAGCGCATCCGGCGGATCGGGCATCGTGATCGTGCCGACCTCGTTCGCCCGCGTCAGGCGGCTGTTCAGGCGGAGCACGGCAATCGTCTCGATCCGGTTCCGGATGACCCATGCGGTCGACCCGCGAACCTCGAGCCCGTCGCCCATCGTGGCGTCGTAGTCGCCGGTGAGGACGCGAGTCACGCCCGTCGCCGGGTTCACCCGGAAGAGAAGGCCCGTGTTCGACTGGACGATCAGGAGCCAGCCGCGAGCGGCGGCGATGCCGTTCGCGTTGAGGGCGGCGGGGTCGACGACGATGTCACCGCTCAGGGGAAGCGAGAAGGCGCCGGTCGGGCCTGGCAGCGACCCGCGCCGGCCGAGCGGGATCACGATCAGCTGGGCCATCCCCGAATCGGTGACGTAGGCGGCGTCCTTCGTGACGATCACGTCGTTGAGGAAGCCCGCGCTGACGTGCCATTCGCCGAGCAGCGCGCCGTCACCGGCGTCGTAGACGCGGACGAATCCGGTCGGGCCGCCGGCCACCCACAGTCGATCGTGGGCCCGCTCGTAGTCGATGCCGACCGCGACGTGACCGGCGACGCCGGCGACGAGCGTGTGGCTCCGGCCGGTGCGCAGGTTGGTCTCGCGGATCGCGCCAGTGGCGAGCGACCCGGTCCAGGCGGTCGTCCCGTGGCTCGTGATGCCCTCGGGCTGCCAGCCGGTCGGCAGGTCGATGCGGCGCGGGAACGGAGCGGCGGCCAGGGCGCTCGTCGCGACGACCAGGGCGAGCCCGAGTCCGACGAGCGAGGCGGCCGCGCGGCGAGCCGCGGGCCAGGGGGTGCGAGGCATGTTGATCCTCCTCTGCGGGCGGCGCGCATGGGGACGCGGAGCGAGCTCGGGACGAGGGCGCCGCCGGGTCATGGGGGTCCCCTCCACCGTACGCCCGGATCGCCGCCAGCGGTTCGCTTGCGACGCCGTCTGCGGACCTTGAGAGACGGATGCGATGCCCGACGCAGGCAGCGCAACGGTATTGCAGCGAACGCCGAATTGGCGCGACGAATGACCTAGCCGGGATGGACGAACGTACACAACCCGCCCGACCGGCCCGGAATCGATGAAGAAGTCGCGCGTCCGACGCCTCGTACGTGGTGAGTCCGGCAGATGCCGGCCCTCGCCAGCCCAACCGTCATCCAACGAAAGGTCACGGACGTTCTCATGTCCCGCTTCCACGATCCCGCAGGGGCCCTCCGCCCCGCCACCCTGTCTCTTGCCGGTGTCGCCATCGCGGCGGTCGCCGTAGTCGCTTTCGCAGCCGGTCCGGGCCGGGCCGCGGACGCGCCCGCTTCGATCCCGCCGGCCCCGATCTCGAGCGCGGCCCCGCCCGCCGCTCAGGATCCGACGCCCGTTCCGACGCCCGTCGTCAGCGCGAAGCCGCCCGTCGTCGATCCGACGGAGGTCCCCGGTGCCAAGCCGACCACGGTCGTCCTCGATACCTTCGACCGATCCATCGTGACGGTCGAGATCAAGGATCGGACCGGCTCGATCGTCAAGGCCATCAGCGGCAAGCCCGGCGACAACCCGTCGGCCGACGGACTCGCCATCCGGAACCTGGACGGCCGGACGCTCGAGCTGACATGGGTCGACTTCCCGATCGACAACGAGCTGACGCTCTTCGTCGACGAGACCGACGGCAACCTTCAGCTCCTGCTCATCCAGCCGCCCCCGACCGGCGTCACCGACGCGGTCGGCATGGATCGCCAGCTGATCCTCACCTTCGACCACGACGTCGACGCTTCGAGCGTCGTGGGGATCATCCAGGAGGGTCAGGACACCCCCGGCTGATCGGTCCGGGATCGTGCGCCGGCGTCGCGAAAGCGGCGCCGGCGTCTTCGTGTCCGGACCGCGTCTCCGGCGTCAGCCAGGCTCTGCGGCATCCTCCGCGGGTGGCTCGACGGCGGGGGCGGCCGCGGCGATGATCGCGAGGAGGTCGGCGCCGTATCGGTCGAGCTTGGACGGCCCGATCCCCTTCACCCGCTCGAGGGCGGTCAGGCTCGACGGTCGGGCGGCCGCGATCGAGGCGAGGGTCTCGTCGGACGCCACGACGTAGGCCGGCATCTGCTCCTCCCGGGCACGGTCCGTCCGCCAGGCACGGAGGGCATCGAACAGCGGGTCCTCACCGGACGTCGGTCGCCGTCGGACCGTGGTGGGTCCCGGAAGCAGGCCGCGACCGCCCGCCGCGGACCGTGGCGCGCTCGGCGCCAGCCCGGCGAGGAATCGACTCCGCTTCCGGCTCGCCTCGCGACCGCGGGTCTCCCGTCGATCGGCCCACGACAGGTGGAGCCGGCGGCGGGCCCGGGTGATCCCGACATACAGCAGCCGCCGCTCCTCGGCGATCGCCGCCTCGTCGTCGAATGCCTGACGGATCGGCAGTGTCCCGTCCTCGAGCATCGGCAGGAAGACGGCGTCCCACTCGAGGCCCTTTGCCCGGTGATACGTGAGGAGGTTCACGCCGTCGGCCGCTCCGTCGCGCTCGTGGGCGGCGCGCCGCTCCAGCTCCGCCCGGACCTGCGCCCGATCGGTGGCCGGGTCGGCCCGGATCACCTCGTCGACGATCGCCAGGATGGTCTCGAGCGCGGCCGCTCGCTCGCGAGCTTCGTCGCCGCGTGGGCCATCGGCCGTCGCCGCCGCGGGCTCCGCGGGCTCGTGGCCGAGCTCGGTCCGGAACGCCGCTCGGATCGCGGTCGCCAGCGCCCGGCCGGCGGAGTCGGTCTCGAGATCCCGGATCAGCGCGATCGCGGCCTTGATCTCGGGCCGGTCGTAGAACCGCACCCCGCGGACCTGGTACGCGATGCCTGCTCGCGTCAGCGCCTCCTCGATCGGGGCCAGCTGGGCGTTCATCCGGACCAGGATCGCGACCTCGGCGGGGTCGATCCGCTCCTCGCCCCCGTCGGCCAGCAGGCCGCGGATCGTCCGGGCGAGGGCCGCCAGCTCGGCCCCGCCGTCGGAGTAGCCCTGGACGATCGGCTGCGGGCCCTCGGGACGGGTCGCCGTCAGCGCCTTCGAGCGCCCGTCGGCGGCCAGGAGCCGGTTCGCAAAGCCGAGGATCTGGGGCGTCGAGCGGTAGTTCTCGGTCAGGGCGATGACCCGGGCCCCGGCGTGACGCGTGGCGAAGCCCGTGAGATACGACGACGTGGCGCCGGTGAACGTGTAGATCGTCTGGTCCTCGTCGCCGACGACGCAGATGTCGCGACTTGGGCCGGCCCACAGCTCGAGCAGCCGCTCCTGGTGGGGGTTGGTGTCCTGGTACTCGTCGACGCTGAACCACCGCTTGCGCGAGCGGACGATGTCAGCTGCCTCCTCGTCGGTCTCGAGGAGGGCGATCGTCTCGGCCAGCAGGTCGTCGAAGTCGATCCGACCCGCCCGCGTCTTGGCTCGCTCGTAGTCGGCGAACACGCGCCGCATGAGGTCGGCGGGGATCGGCGGCGGCCGCGTCCAGACCTGAATGTGGTTGACCCCCGGGCCGCCGACGATCAGCACATCGCCGAGCGGCTCGTCGTACTGGCCGGAGACCGACGACTGACGCAAGTCGAACTGAAGCTCGCCGCCGTAGAGACCCTTCAGGTTCTCGAACCTCGCGGGGGCTTCCCACCACATCGAGATCTGGTCGCCGCCTGAGGCTGTCGCCCGGCGTCAGACGGCCCGGACGAACCCGCCGGGGTTGCCGCCGGTGGCGACGTGCGTCTGCGTGCGCCTATCCCCCGAAACCGACCAACCCTCAGCGCTCGCGTCGAACGTCGACGTGACCGTCGCCGCATGCGTCAACCCCGGCGCCGTCGCGAAGGCCACAGCGACAAGCGCGGCAACCAGGCACAGCAATAGTGAGCGCCGCCCCTTGCGCATCGCACGAGCCTAGTCGGTAAGCACAACTCGCGCGACGGTCTGGCACGTTGGGGCTCGCCTGCGGTCGTGCTGCGTTGCTGTGCACTTGCACAGCCACTGGAACCCGGCATGAAGGAAGTCGTTGGCGACGGAGACGGCCAGACCGAGGTCACCACCCGCGCCTCACGCAGCCTGATGGTCGATCTGGCTCCGCCCGCGGACCAAAAAGCCCATTGCGAAATGGATGGCTTCCGCGCGCTCGACTTTTGCGCGGCCGCTTGGTGCGCTTAGACCGTGATTCGAGTCCGGATCCGTGCGTCACCGCGAGAGACGAAGCGGGCCCCCGCTATGTCCCTCCGGGTGACCGGAGGGCAAGTCGAAAGGCCCGCATCATGATGCTATGATGCGTTTGTGGCAAAGGTGCGTACGACCTTGACGATCGACGGGGATGTCCTGCGCCTCGTCAAGATCCGTGCGGCCCGCACGGGCCAAGGCGACAGCGCCGTGATCGAGGCTGCAGTGCGCCGCGAGCTGGGGCTCGACCTCCTCGAGGGCGTGTGGTCGCGCAACGAGCTGTCAGAGGACGAGGCCACCGCTTTGGCTGTCGAGGCACAGCACCGCACTCGTGCTCGCGCCTGAGGCGGTGCGTGCGGTCCTCGATCCGAATGTTCTGATCTCTGCGGTGCTGTCTCCTCGCGGCGCGCCGGCCCGAGTTCTCCAGGGCTGGATCGACGGCGCATTCGATCTCGTCGTCTCGCCCATGCTCCTGGCCGAGCTCGAGCGGGCGTTGAGCTATCCGAAGCTGCGCAAGCGAATCGCGGGGGCCGAGGCCCAGGAGCTGCTCGACTGGCTCCGGCGATCCGCAATGGTCGTTGACGATCCCTCCCACGAGCCGCCCATCCGCTCGCCTGACCCGGGGGACGACTACCTGCTCGGCCTGGCCGCGGCCCAGCGGGCGCCGCTCGTATCGGGCGACCAGCATCTCCTCTCGCTCCGCGCGGAGAGTTCGCCGATCCACTCGCCCGCCGACTTCCTGGCGCTCATCGAATCCTCGAGCAAATAGCCCTACTCGATCGACAGCAGCCGTCGTGGCTCGTGCTCGACCTGCAGGGTGGAGTGGCTGATGGCGAATCGGCGCACCAGCTCCTCCTCGAGCCGCAAACGCACGGCATGGCAGTCCGCGTCGGTCGCGACGACGACGTGTGCCGACAGCGACGGGAAGCCCGACGTCAGCTCCCACACGTGCAGGTCGTGCACCTCGGCGACTCCGGGCTCGGCGGCCAGTGCCCGCCCCACCTCAGCCGGGTTGACCCCACGCGGCGCAGCCTCCATGAAGATGCGCCCCGACGAGCGCAGCAGGCCGGCCGCCGCCCACAGCATCAGCGCGGCGATGGCCAGCGCGGCCAGCGCATCCGCCCGGTCGAATCCCGTGATCAGCACGACCGCGCCCGCGATGGCGGTGAGGGCGAAGGCGTAGAGGTCGGTGACGACGTGGGCGAACGCTCCCTCGACGTTGACGCTGCGCCGGCTTGCGCTCGCCAGGACCCGCGCGGCGACGAGGTTCACGGGGATGCCGACGCACGCGGTGACGAGCACGACGGCGCCGTCGACATCCGACGGTGAGACGAGCCGCATGACCCCGCCGATCGCGAAGACGACGCCGAGGACGCCGAGCGTGACGCCGTTGATCAGGGCGCTGAGCGGCTCGACCCGCTTGAGCCCGAACGTCATCGCGCCGCTCGGCGGCCGGGCCGCCAGTCGGAGCGCGACCAGCGCGAGTGCCAGCGCGATCGCGTCTCCGAGCATGTGCGCCGCGTCGGAGAGCAGCGCGAGCGAGGAGGCGAGGAGGCCGGCCACCACTTCGGCGGCCATGAAGCCGACGATGATCGCCAGGGCGATCGACAAGCGCCGGGCATCTTCGTCGGCCTCGACGTGGTGCGAATGGGCGTGAGGCGTCACCGCCTCAACCGTAGCGCGGGCTCGGACGCGGGCCGGGTAGCCTGCGACCGATGTCGATCCCGGACGTGTTTCGAAGCCTGCTGACCGCTCCCGGTCCGTCCGGGTACGAGACCGAGGCGGTGGCGGCGTGGCGCGAGGCGGCGCTGTCGTTCACGCCGGACGTGAGCGTCGACACCGTCGGCACCTGCACCGCGCGGGTCGCCGGGACCGGCGGCGGGCCGACGCTCGCGGTCGTCGGCCATATCGACGAGATCGGTCTGATCGTCCGCTACATCGACGACCAGGGGTACCTGTGGTTCACCGAGGTCGGCGGCTGGGAGCCGCTCATCCTCGTCGGCCAGCGCGTCGAGATCCTGACGGCAGGCGGCCGGGTGCCCGGCGTCATCGGGCGCAAGGCGATCCACCTGCTGCGCAAGGAGGAGCGCGAGAAGGTGCCCGAGCTGCGCGACCTGCACATCGACATCGGCGCCGCGGACGGCGACGAGGCACGCGGGCTCGTCTCCATCGGAGACGTCGCGGTGGTCGCCGCCGAGCCGGTCGAGCTGCCTCACCGCCGAGTCGTGTCGCGCGCCCTCGACAACCGCGTTGGCGCGTACGTCGCGCTCGAGGCGGCGCGGCTCGCGGCCGAGGCGGGCGGCGCGCCGGGAGACGTCGTCGCCGTTGCCGCCGCACAGGAGGAGACGACGTTCGCGGGGTCGCTGACATCGACACACGGCCTGCGGCCGGACCTCGCGATCGTCATCGACGTGACCCACGCGTCCGACGTACCGGGCGCCGAGGAGAAGGAGACCGGCACGCACCCGCTCGGCTCGGGGCCGGTTCTCCAGCGCGGGTCGATGCTCCACCCGCGGCTGTTCGAGCTGTTGCGCGATGCCGCCGCGGCCGAGGACATCCCGTGCACGGTGCGCGCGATCGGCCGGCGCAGCGGCACCGATGCGGACGCCGTCGCCCTGAGCCGCGCCGGCGTGCCGACCGCGCTGATCGAGGTGCCGCTGCGCTACATGCACTCGCCCGTCGAGACCGTGCAGCTCGACGACGTGGAGGCGGTCGCTCGCCTCGTCGCCGCCTTCGCGCAACGCCTGAAGCCCGGCATGTCCTTCGAGCGCTGACGCCGGTGCTCCTCCTGTTCGACATCGACGGCACGCTCCTGCTGCGGGCGTTCGACGCGCATCGCAAGGCGCTGAGATGCGGCCCTGTCGTCGGTGTACGGACTGACGCCGCTGCGGTCGGCGCAGATCTCCGCGGCAGGCCGCACGGACCTGGAGATCGCGCGCGCGATCCTGCTGACGAACGACGTGTCCGCGGATCGCATCGACGACCGCCTTAACGACTTCCGCGACGCTGCGGCGGACGAGTACGCCCGGCTCTGCGAGCCCGACCTGTCCGCGCCGGGTGGGCGCCGGGCATCGCGGCGCTCGTCGAGTCGCTGGCGGCCCCGCGACGACGTCCTGCTCTCGCTGGTCACCGGCAACCTCGAGCCGATCGCGCGGCTGGAAGTTTGGCGCGCGCGGGGATCGGGCGTTACTTCCCGGCGGGGCAGGGCGGCTTCGGGTCGGACGATGAGGATCGCGCGGCGCTGCCGGCGATCGCTCGGAGACGCGCCGGAAAGAACGGCACGCCCTACCCGCGTGATCGGACGCTGGTCATCGGCGACACGCCGCGCGACATCGCGTGCGCGCACGCAGACGATGTGCGGTGCATCGCCGTGGCGACGGGCCCGTTCTCGGTCGAGGAGCTGACGGACGCCGACTCGGTTGCCGGCGACGCCCGCGAGCTGGGCGACCTGCTCGAGGTCGAGCTCGCCTAGCTACGCCGCGGGCGGGTCGAGCCCCGCTGCCGCCAGCGCCGTTTCCCAACTCATGAACCATGTGAGGTCGCGCGGCAGACCGCCGTCGAAGTGGTTCGCGATGTAGCCGAGGCGCCATTCCACGTCCACGGCGCTCGACTTGCTGGTCCCGTGCACCTCGAACAGCGCGATCACGCGGTCGTCGTCGTCGATCAGGTGTCCGAGGTCGATGTGCAGGTCGTCGAAGTTGGCTCGCCACTCCGCGAGCACCGCTCCGAGGCCCGCCCCGCCTTCGTAGGTCTCCGAGCCGAGCCACTGATCGGGCGAATGGATGCGCAGGTCCGGGTGAAGGCGCAGCTCGGCGATCTCGGGGTCGAACCCGGATGCGCTGACGGCTTCGATGTTCTCGCGGACGACCGCGACGTTCTCGGCGGACATCGCACGCCGAGCCTACTCCGTCGCCAGTGGCCCGCCCGGAGCCGATGGATCTGAGACGAACCGCTAGCCGCGGACGACCCGCACGCGCGCGCTCGCGGAGACCAGCCCCCGCTTCGTCGCGCGAATGCGGTAGATGCCTGGCCGCCGGAATGTCTTCGTCAGCGCTGTCTGGCCGTTGGCGTCGGTGCGCACGCGCTTGCCGGCGAACCGGATCGCGGCACCGGAGACCGGGCGTCCCTTGCCCTTCAGGCCGACCCGAGCAGTGAACCGGAACCGCACCCTGTGGCCCGCGCGCACCCTGGCCGGGCGGACAGACACGCGCATTCGCGCCCCCGCGGGCGCCGGCACGCCGGCCTCCTCGCGCGTAACGGGGTGGATGAGCTCCACCTTGTCCCCCGTGAGCTTGATCAGCGACAGGCCGATGTTGTCCCGGTCGTCGGTCTCGACGATGGTGTTGGCCGCATCCGCCTCGGTCTCGACAATGTAGTAACCGTCCGCGACACCGGTCACCTCTATGAACTGGTCAGCGAGATACCAGTTGTAGATGTCGGCCCACCCGACCGAGATGCCGTTGGTCATGTACGTCCCGCTCGCCTCGTTCTCGGTCGGCGCGTTGCAGCGGGGGAAGTAGTACGTCCTCGCTGCGTCGCCCTTGAGCCCCCACCAGATAGGGATCACGTCGATCATGCAGAAGCCGTTCTTGCGCGAGACACGAACCGGCTTGTCGCCGAGCCGCTCGCCTGCCGCGTTCGACGCCCAGAGGCGCGACTGCGCGAAGTTGCGGTAGTGGAAGTGGCCGTGCGCCGCGTGGAACTCGTACCTGTCCGCCTTGCGGTCCGCGAACGAGGCGTCGCTACGGAAGATGCGCTGGCGCAACTCGCGGTCGGTCGCGATCCCCTCCATGCGAAAGCGCAGCTCAAAGGGCCCGTCGCCGAGGTTGGACACGCCTTGGTCGAAGCGCATGCACCGCCGCGCGTCCTGCTGGAGCATCTCCTCCGGGTAGCAGCTCGACAGCTCGTTGGTGGGCAGCTCCGGGTTGGTCAGGTACGCGCCGATGGCGAAGCGGAAGTTGTGCGGGGGGAGCGCGGAGAGGTTGGGCAGCATCTGCCTGACAGGCGTACTCGCGGCGGGCCGCTCGACCTCTGCGAGGCCCTCGTACTGGAGTCCCTGCGCCGTCGTGTAGCGGGGGACGGCGAGTACCCGGTACGTCCCGTTCGCCGGCTTGGTCAGCAGGACCGACTCACCGTTCGAGGCGAAGACCCCGTTGGAGTGCGCGGCCTCGGCGCCACTCTCGTCGTAGACATAGAGGTCAATGTCCTGACCCTCCTCGATGTCGAGCCACCGGACGCCGATCTGAACGCCCCCGGGCTGATCCCAGGTGCCCGCCGGCAAGGCGATCTTCAACGAGAACTCGTCACAGGCAGACAGCCCGCAGGCGGCGGGCAGCGGCGTCACGACGTTTGCGAACGGGGCACCCTGCCAGGTCACCTGGGCCGCGGGGTCCGACAGCACACCGCTCGCGGGAGTCGCCGCCCCGGCGGGTGCAGGCAGCGCGGCGAACGCCACGGTGGCGGTCGCGATCGCGGCCAAGCGGGTTCGCACGCGCCTAGCGTAACGGCGAACTGGGTGGCGCTTCCCGGGCGGAGCGCTCGCCTTAGCCCCGCACGAGCTTCTTGTACGTGATGCGGTGCGGGCGGTCGGCGTCTTCGCCGAGGCTGCTCGCGGCGGCGCGCCTCGTAGGCCTCGAAGTTGCCCTCGAACCAGCGCGACCTGCGAGTCGCCCTCGAAGGCGAGCACGTGCGTCGCGATGCGGTCGAGGAACCAGCGATCGTGGGAGATCGACCACCGCGCAGCCGGCGAACGAGAGCAGCGCCTCCTCGAGCGCGCGCAGCGTGTCGACGTCGAGGTCGTTGGTCGGCTCGTCGAGCAGCAGCAGGTTGCCGCCGCGGCGCAGCAGCTTGGCCAGGTGCACGCGGTTGCGCTCGCCGCCCGAGAGCTTGCCGACCTTCTTCTGCTGGTCGGAGCCCTTGAAGTTGAAGCGCCGACGTAGGCGCGCGAGTTCATCTCGCGCTCGCCGACCGTCAGATCTGGTCGTCGCCGCCGGAGATCTCCTCCCAGACGCTCTTCTCCGGCGTCCAGCGCGTCGCGCGACTGGTCGACGTAGGCCAGCTCGACCGTCTCGCCGAGCTCGCAGCGCGCCGGCGTCGGGCTCCTCCTCGCCGGTGATCATCCGGCAGCAGCGTCGTCTTGCCGGCGCCGTTCGGGCCGATCACGCCGACGATGCCGGCCGGCGGCAGCGTGAACGACAGGTCGTCGATCAGCAGCCGGTCGCCGTAGCCCTTGCGCAGCGCCGTCGGCCTCGACCACCACGTCGCCGAGCCGCGGGCCCGGCCGGGATGTGGATCTGGACCTGGTCGAGCTTGACGTTGCGCTCCTCGGCGAGCAGCGCCTCGTAGCGCGTTGAGGCGCGCCTTGGGCTTGCTGCAGCGCGCGCCGAGGCATTCATGCGGACCCACTCGAGCTCGGCTGGCGATCGTGCGCTGGCGCGCGACTTCTCGCCGCTCCTCCTGCGCGAGGCGCGCCTGCTTCTGCTCGAGCCAGCGACGGAGTAGTTGCCCTGGAACGGGATGCCGCGGCCGCGGTCGAGCTCGAGGATCCAGCCGGCGACGTTGTCGAGGAAGTAGCGATCGTGGGTGACGGCGACGACGGTGCCGGTGTACTCGGCGAGGTGGCGCTCCAGCCAGGCGACCGACTCGGCGTCGAGGTGGTTGGTCGGCTCGTCGAGCAGCAGCAGGTCGGGCTGCGCGCGAGCAGCAGCCGGCACAGCGCGACGCGCCGGCGCTCGCCGCCGGAGAGCTTGGACACGTCGGCGTCGCCGGGCGGGCAGCGCAGCGCGTCCATCGCGTGCTCGAGCCGGGTGTCGAGGTTCCAGGCGTCGGCGGCGTCGATCTGCTCCTGCAGGCGCGCGAACTCGTCCGCGGTCTCGTCGGAGTAGTTCGCCGACAGCTCGTTGAAGCGGTCGAGCAGTGCCCTGGTCGCCGCGACCCCCTCCTCGACGTTGCCGCGCACGTCCTTGGACTCGTCGAGCTGCGGCTCCTGCTCGAGCAGCCCGACCGTCGCGCCGGGCGCGAGCTCTGCGTCGCCGCGGAACTCGGTGTCGATGCCGGCCATGATCCGCAGCAGCGTCGACTTGCCCGGCGCCGTTGAGGCCGAGCACGCCGATCTTCGCCCCGGGCAGGAACGCGAGCGAGATGTCCTTGAGGACCTCCTTGTCCGGCGGGTGGACCCGGGACAGGCTTGTGCATGGTGAAGACGTACTGGTGGGAGGTGGCCATGGGCGGCGACGGAGGATAGGGAAGCGGCTGGGCCGGCTCAGCCCGAGGCCGGCGGCCCCTCCGGCGACCTCCGCGACCGGGACCGACACGAAGTTCTCGCGTCTCGGCGTGCAGCGGCCGCGCTGCCGCGGTCCAGGCGATATCAGGCGGTCTGTCGCCGTTCTCGGCGCGCGGATCCGGGCGCGCGCCCCGGCCGAACGGATCTTGTAGCGCCCAGGTAGCGGCGTCCTCGCTCGCAGGACGAGAACGTCGCGTCCGGCCGAGTCGGTGTGCGCGGCCCGGCTGCAGTCTCGTCGCGCCATGGAGTAGTCCGGCCCGAGAGCTCGCTCCAGCGTGCGCGAAATGCCGCCGGTCTCCGGCGCAGATCCAGCCCCGGGCTCCTCGTGGCTGCGATCAGTGACGCTCGCTGGAGCCGCTTGCGCTTCGCAGTGCGCGCCCGGCCACGGACGGCCCGCCGGAGCTTCGGCCTTCACGTCGAGTCTCGTTGCCGAAGTGTCATCGGCGCCGGGCACGGCGAACATGGTCGGCGAGCACCGCCAGCGTCGGTTCAGCGGCTTACCCAACTCTCCGGCGATATCGGGCCCGCGGCGGCCCCGCAGGCGCCGTGAATGTCTGGCCGGCATTCCGCCGCACGTGTACCGCGGCGGCGTTGTGCCGAGCTCGCGTCTCGAGGTGTCCGGTCGCCATTCGGCTACATTGCGCAGCAGTGAGACGTTCTCCGGCCGCACCTAGAAGCAGAGCCGTCACGCGCGCTACGCTCACCAGTCATGCCTACAATCCTCGACATCGAACAGGCGGTGATGCTCCTCGAGCTCGAGCCGCCGTTCGACAAGCGCGAGGTCCAGCTCGCGCGCCGCCGGCATGGCCAAGAGTTGGCACCCGGACATCGCCCCGCCCGGGCAAGCAGTTCGAGCACGAGCGCCACCTCAAGGCGATCAACGAGGCCGCCGACCAGCTCGAGTCCTGGCCGAGGGCTCCCGCGGCGGCCGCGTCTCGCGCAACGCGGTCAAGGTCAGCGCCGCCGCCGCCCGCGCCGCGCGCGCCGAGGCCGGGCGCCGGGCCTACGAGGCGGAGCAGCGCGCAGCGTGCCGCCGAGACGGCACCGCGCCGTGCAACGACCCGTTCGGCAGCCGCGCGTCCCCGACCACTCCGTCGTCCACCGCTACGCGCGCTGCCTGCCTATCCCGAGTGGGGCGTCGGCAACGTCACCGGGATCTACTTCACGGGCGAGCGGCGACGACGTCCAGCAATGGGCGCGCGTGTCAGCTTCTCCGGTCGGGGTGCGGACCGATCCCGGCCGGCACGCTCCAGTTCGTCGACTTCTCGAAGCCGGACGCCTGCGGCCGACCGCGTCCAGCGCTACATGACCGCCGCGGCAGCACGCGATGGCGGAGGGCAACTACGCTCTTGCCGGCGCAGCGCCTGGTCTACGCGCGCGACGCCGAGCCGCGCAACCCGGCCGTCCTGCGGCTGATGACGCTCGCCTTCTGGCAGGCCGGCAACCTGCCCGCCGCGGGGCGCTCCGTCCGCGACTGGGCGCGCGTCGAGGGCGACCGCCCGGCGCCGCACCGGTTCGCCTCCCGGATCTACGAGGACATGGGAGCGGTCGAGCTCGCAGCGGAGGCCGCCGAGCGCGCCGCCGCCCGCGGTCCGCAGGACGCGGAGGCGTGGGAACGCGTCGGCCGGCTCCGGCTGCGCATGATGGACGGCGTCGCCGCGCGCGCCGCCTTGGAGGCGGCGCGCCGGCTGAAGCCCAGCGTCGAGGGCCTGCTCGACCTTGCACTGGCGCGGCACCTCGCGGGCGACTTCGGCGGCGAGGTCTCCGCGTGCGAAGAAGCGACCAACCTCGACCCCGAGTCGGCAGAGGCGTGGTCGCGGTACGCCCACGCGCTGGCGCGCTCCGACCGCATCTCGGACTGCATCGCGGCGTGCCGCCGCGCCTTGGCGCTCGGCGACGATCCCGAGATCTCGGAGCTGCTCGAGCGGGCGAGCGGCATCCAGAAGCGGTACCTGCCGGCGGCGTGAGCGCGACCGGCGCGGACCTGCTGGTCCGCGGTCTCGAGCAGTCCGGCGTGGAGGTCGTCTTCGGCCTGCCCGGCGTGCACAACCTGCCGGCGTGGGAGGCGCTGCGCTCGTCGTCGATCAGGCTCGTGGGCGTGCGCCACGAGCAGACGGCGGTGTACGCGGCGGACGGGTACGCGCGGGCGTCGGGGCGAGTCGGGGTTGCCCTTGTCACGACCGGGCCCGGCGCGGCGAACACCTTGGGGGCGTGCGGGGAGGCGTGGGCTTCGCGCTCGCCGGTGCTGGTGATCGCGACGGATGTGCCGACGCGGCTTCGTCGTTCCGGTGTGGTCCGCGCGAGCCTGCACGAATGTGCCGATCAGGCTGCGATGTTTGCGCCGGTCATGAAGGAGCGTTGCGAGTCGGGTTGCCGACGGCATCCGAGCAAACGATTCACGGCGCCATTGCGGTTGCGATGGGCGCACCCCGACGTCCCGTCTACGTCGAGATACCAACGGATCTTCCTCACCGAGGAGCACGAGCCCCGCAGAGGGCTTCGGCTGGACCGCGGAGGCGGACGAAGTCGACCTCACCCAGATCGGGGAACTCCTCGGTGATCGCGAAGTGTCCCGCTCGTCTGGGTCGGCGGCGGGGCGCGCTCAGGCCGGCGCCGGTTCTGCTGTCGGCGAGCTTGCGTCGCGAATCGGTGCGCCCGTCATCACGACGTACTCAGCTCGCGGGCTGATGGGCGACCATCCGTGCGCGGTGCGGGCTCCCGCCGCACGTGCCGAGGTCGGTGCGCTGTGGGATGACGCCGACGTCGTCGTCGCCATCGGCTCGGACCTCGACGGGATGATGACCCAGAACTGGGCGTTGCCCAAGCCGCCCGCGCTCGTCGCGATCAACATCGATCCGGTCGACGCGGCGAAGAACTACGAGCCGGATGTGTTCGCTCGTCGGCGACGCACGCGAGGTCGCCACGCGCTGGTCGAGTCGTTACCGGCGATCGGTGGCCAGAAGGATCTCGCGCCCCGCTTGGCCTCGCTTCGCCAGGACGTCCGCGCGCGGCTCTCCGCCGAGCATCCCGACGAAATCGGCCTTCCTCGAGGCGTTCGGGTCGGCAGTGCCCGACGACGCCGTCGTCTTCGCGGACATGTGCATCCCGGGCTACTGGCTCGCGGGGTTCCATCTTGTGCCTGCGCCGCGCAGGCTCGCCTATCCGATGGGCTGGGGCACGCTCGGGTTCGGCTTCCCCGCCTCCTCGGGGCCGCGCTCGCCGGCGCGGGACCGGTCGTCTCCGTCTCCGGCGATGGCGGGTTCCTGTTCGCGTGCGGCGAGCTCGCCACCGTCGCCCAGGAGAAGCTGGCGATGACCGCGGTGATCGTCGACGACGGCGGCTACGGGATGCTGCGCTTCGACCAGCAGCTCGCGGGGCACGAGACGTATGGCGTCGACCTGCTCACGCCCGACTACGTCGCGCTTGCGCAGTCGTTCGGCATCCGGGCGCAGGCTGTCGACGGCCTGACCGGCGACTTCTCGGCGGCCCTGGCGGACCACGTCGCCTCGGACGAGCCCAGCGTGCTGGTCGCTCGTGCGGCGCTCGAGCCCCCTCCGACGACCTCGCCGCGCTGGTATCGCCGGGGGTGACTACCGGGCTACGCGCTAGCCGCCCAGCGCGGTGCGCGCCATGTACGGGTCGTCCGTGATGACCGCGTCGGCGCCCTGCGCGGCGGCCTTCTGGATCAGGGCCGGCGTGTTGATCGTCCATGGGACGACCTTCTTTCCAAGCGTGTGCGCGACTGTCGCGAACCCCGGCGGGAGGCCGGTGCCGAACTCCGGCGACACCCACTGGTAGCGGAAGGCGAGCGCGTAGGCCGTCGCGCCCGGGTTGAGGTTTGCCTGCGTCAGCAGCGAGAGTGCAGCACCCGGGAGGATCTGACGGACGATCCCGAAGTTGAGCGGCCAGAAGCTCTGGATGATCATCCGCGACTGCGGGAAGCCCGATCGAGCGAGGCCGAGCGCGGCAACGCGCGCGTAGTGCCAGGTCGGGTCGAAGTCGTTCGACTGGACGCCGCCCGCTGACGTCGGCGGGATGTTCTTGATCTCCGGGCTGACCGTCGCGCCCGCCGACTTGGCGAGTGCCATGACCTGCGCGAGCGTCGGCACGATCGGCCGGTTGGCCGGGTTGGCGATGAACGCCGACGGGCCCTCACCCGGGCGGCCCAGCCAGTCGACGCGGCAGGACGCCGCGATCTGCGCGGCGGTCAGGTTCTTCACGAAGCCGCTGCAGGTGGTGGTGCGGTCGAGCGTGTCGTCGTGGATCACGACCGGCACGTCGTCCTTGGTCAGCTTGATGTCGAACTCGAGCACGAAGCCCTGCGCGGCCGAGGCGGCAAATGCCGGCAGCGTGTTCTCGGCGTATAGCGGAGCGCCGTTGACGAACGGGCCGCCGCGGTGGGCCGTGACGAACGGCTTGGCGGCTGCGGGCGCTGCGCAGACGAGCGCCGCAAGGCAGGTGATAACGGCCAGTGAACGAGTTGTCATGACGCGATCATCGCCGCGCGATGGTTGCGAAAGCAAACGAGAGCCGTCAGTCGGGCAGGCGGAAAGACAGGTCGGCCTCTACGTCGGCCGTCTCCATCTGCGCCTTCTGGAGCTTGCCCGCGTAGTCCCAGTTCATCGACTGCCAGCGCGTGAACTGGTCCAGCACCCAGATGCCCGACTGCCGCGCGCCGTTGCCCGAGCGGCCGTTGCCGCCGAATGGGAGATGCGCCTCCGCGCCGGACGTCGAGTTGTTGACGCTCACCATCCCGGCGCTGATCCGCTCGCGGAAGCGGAAGGCGTTCGTCGCGTTAGAGGTGTAGATCGCCGAGGACAATCCGTAGCCGTGGGCGTTGGCGAGCGCCATGGCTTCCGAGAAATCGGAAAACTTCGCGACCCCGATCAGCGGCCCGAACGTCTCGGTGTTGGCCAGGTCGTCGTCGATGCGCACGCCGCTCACCATCGTCGGGTGGCAGAAGAGGCCCGCGTCGGGGTCGCCGACGAAGCCCTCGCGCGGGTTCTCGGCGGTGATGCGCCCCGTGCCGGTCGACCCATGGACGGAGTGGTGGCCCTCGATGAGGCCCAGCCATCCCTCGAATCGCTCGAGGAAGCGCTCGTGGATCATCGGGCCGTAGAGGACGTCCTGCATCGGGTCGCCGATGGGCGCCCCCTCGACGGCGGACACCAGTCGTGCGAGGAGCTCGTCGTGGACCGACTCGTGGACGATCAGCGTCCCCAGCGACGTGCAGCGCTGGCCCGCCGTTCCGAAGCCGCCGAAGAGCGCGCCCTCGACGGCGAGGTCGATGTCCGCGTCGTCCATGACGACCATCGGGTTCTTGCCGCCGAGCTCGAGGCACGGCGACTGCAGGTGGCGGCCGCATAGCTCGCCGATCCGCCGGCCGACGTCCGAAGACCCGGTGAAGCCCACCTTGTCGACGAGCCCCTCGGCGAGCGCGCGGTCGAGGCCCTCGAACGTGGGCGCGCCCTCGGCGAGGACGAGGTTGAGCACGCCCTCCGGCAGGCCGCCGTGCAGGAACAGCTGGGTCAGCGCATCGCCGAGCGCGGGTGCGTACTCGGCGGGCTTCCACACGACCGTGTTGCCGCACAACAGCGCCGGGACCAGGTACCAGGCGGGGACGGCCACCGGGAAGTTCCCCGCCGTGATGATCGTCGCCACGCCCACCGGCTGGCGGAACGTGAAGAGCTGCTTCGACGGCATCTCGCTCGGCACCGTCTGGCCGTACAGGCGACGGCCCTCGCCCAGGAAGAAGTTGCACGTGTCCACGATCTCCTGGACCTCGCCCAGCGACTCGGGGTAGGGCTTGCCGATCTCGCGCGTGACGAGCCGTGCCAGCGACTCCTTGTTCTCCTCGACGAGCCGGCCGATCTGCTGGATCGCGCGCCCGCGGATGGGTGCGGGCGTGGTGGCCCATCCCTCCTGCGCGGCGCGGGCGGCGCGCGCGGCGTCCACCACGGTGTCGGCGTTCCCGAGCTTGACCGTCGCGACGACGTCCGAGAGCTGCGCGGGGTTGGTGGACTGGAGCTCGCCGCCCGGCGCGTCCGTGGCGGGACGGCCGGCGATGATCGAGGAGACGGTGCGGGTGGCGGTGGCTGTGCTCATGGCCCCATCGTAGAGTCAGAGGCGCTGATGCCACGGGCCATCGTCGTCGGAGCCGGGGTGTTCGGGTCGTCCGTCACGGATCGCCTCGCGCAATCCGGGTGGGAGGTCGTCCTCGTGGACATGGACGTGCCGGGCCACGAGCGCTCCTCGTCCGGGGACGAGTCGCGGCTGCTGCGCTACTCCCACGGCAACGACCACTGGTACACGCGCTCGGCGCGGAGAGCCCGGGAGCTGTGGCGCGAGCTCGAGGCGGAGCTGGGCGTGGAGGTGTTCGTGGAGTCCGGCGTCGCGTGGTTCGCACATGCGGACGCGGGGTGGGAGGCGGACAGCGAGGCGACGATGCTCGCGCAGGACATACCGGCGCTCCGCCTCAGCGTCGAGGATGCCGCCGGCCTCTATCCGAGCCTTGCCGGGGACGACCTGAAGTGGGTGCTGTTCGAGCCGGAGGCTGGTGTCCTGCGTGCGCGGCAGGCGACCGAGGCGCTCGCGCGACGCGCCCGCGGCAACGGCGCCGACCTCGTGCGAGCGCGCGCTCGACCGGAAGGCGCGGCCGTGGTGCTCGACAACGGCGAGCGGCTGGAGGGCGACCGTGTCGTGTGGGCGTGCGGCGCGTGGCTGGGCAAGCTCTTCCCGGACGTCGTCTCGCTACGGGTGACGCAGCAGGACGTCCTCTACTTCGAGACGCCGGACGGCTGGTCGGCGCCGCACGTCCCGGGATGGGTGGACTACGACGGCGCGGCCTACGGCCACGGAAACCTCGACGGGCACGGCTTCAAGGCCGCCCCCGACCGCGAGGGCCCGCCGTTCGACCCCGACCGCGACGAGCGGGTGCTGCTGCCCGAGCATCTGGACACGGCACGCGGTTATCTCGCCCGTCGCTTCCCCGCGCTCGCCGACGCGCCGCTGATTCGTCACTGGACGTGCCAGTACGAGCTGACGCCCGACACGCACTTCATCGTCGCGCCCCACCCCGAGCACGACGGCCGCGTCTGGCTGCTGGGCGGCGGCTCCGGCCACGGCTTCAAGCACGGCCCCGCGCTCGCGGAGCACGTCGAGAGTTGGCTGAACGGGACAGAGGAGCCGGATCCACGCCTCGCACTGGGACGGCGTGCACCGGACCGGGCGCTTCGGACCGCGGGCGACGGCGGCCCGCGCGCGGTCGCGCCGGAGTAGCGCGGGCTTGAGCGAAACCACTCGCCCCAGGTGAGGACCGGGGGCTGTTATCGGGCCGACCCAATCTGGCCGCGCCGCCGGCCTCCTAGGCGTCGAGTTCAGCCACGAGGTGGCGGACGCGCCGCTCGATCTCGTCGCGAGTCGCGCGCACCTCGTCGACCGGCCGGCCCTTCGGGTCCTCGAGGTCCCAGTCGATATACCGGGTGCCGGGGACGACAGGACAGGCGTCGCCGCAGCCCATCGTCACCACCACGTCCGCCCATTCCGCGAGGTCCTGACTGAGTAGGCGAGGCCGGCGGTTGGCCAGGTCGATGTCCAGCTCGCGCATCACCTCGGCCACCTCGGGGTGGACGCGCTCGGCCGGCGTCGTTCCCGCCGAGGCCGCCTCGTGGCGGTCGCCGGCTGCGCGCTCGAACAGCGCCTGGCTCATCTGCGAGCGCCCGGCGTTGTGGAGGCAGACGAAAAGCACGTGCGCCACAGGGCCAGCATAAAAGATTGACAGATGTCTATTCAATCGATATGAATAGATAGATGCCGGTCGATCTGGAGCTCGCTCCCAAGCAGAAGCGCCCCGCCGGTGAGGTCTGTTGCGAGCCCGTCGTCTATCCCGAAGTCGAGCGCGTTCAGGCCGAGCGGATTTCCGTCATCGCCAAGGCGTTGTCCGATCCGATCCGCCTCCAGCTCGTCGACGTACTGCGCAAGCACGCCGGCAAGGTGTGCGTCTGCGAGCTCGTGCCGCTGTTCGACCTGTCCCAGCCCACCGTCTCGCACCACCTGAAGGTGCTGCGCGAGGCGGGCATCGTCGACTCCGAGCGGCGCGGGCTGTGGGCCTATTACTACGTACTCCCCGACGCCCTGAAGGAGCTGTCCACATGGCTGAGCTGATCACCGACACAGACATCCGAGAGACCGTTCGCGAGCGCTACGCCGCGGCCGCGCGCGCCGTTGCGGACAACCAGGCCGATGGCTGCTGCGGCGGCTCCGGCGTCTCGTGCAGCCCGGCCGACGAGACCGGCGTCTTCGGCGCGTCGCTGTACGACGAGGCCAGCCGTGAGGAGGTGCCGACAGCAGCCGTCGACGCCTCGCTCGGCTGCGGCGTCCCCACCGCCGTCGCCGACCTGCACGAGGGCGAGACCGTCCTCGACCTCGGGTCGGGCGCGGGCGCCGACGTGCTCATCTCCGCGCGTCGCGTCGGCCCGTCCGGCAAGGCCATCGGCCTCGACATGACCGACGAGATGCTCGAGCTCGCCCGCGCGAACGCCGCGGAGGCGGGCGTCGAGAACGCGGACTTCGTCAAGGGCTACATCGAGGACATGCCGCTGCCGGACGCCACCGTCGACGTCGTCATCTCCAACTGCGTGATCAACCTCGCCGCCGACAAGGCCAAGGTGATCGGCGAGGCGGCGCGCGTCCTGCGCCCGGGCGGCCGGTTCGCCGTCTCCGACGTCCTCGCCGACGACGAGATGGACGAGGCGACCAAGGCCGACATGGCCGCGTGGACCGGGTGCATCGCCGGCGCGCTCACCGAAACCGAGTTCCGCGGTGCGCTCGAGGCCGCCGGCTTCGAGGACGTCGAGATCCGCCACACGCACCGCGTGCACGAGCACGCCGGGTCGGCGATCATCCGCGCACGCAAGCCGCTCTAGCGTCCGCGATGGCCGAGATCCACCTCAACGACCCCGAGACGCTATACCGCCACTGGGAGCACGAGCAGTGGAACCCGTGGTCGATCGACCTCGAGCAGGACAAGGCGCAGTGGGGCAACGGGCTCTCGGCGGAGGACAAGGGCCTCGTCTATTGGGCGCTCGCGTCGCTCATGGTCGGTGAGGAGCGAATCACGACGAAGTTCGCGGCGCTCGTGATGGCGGCCGACAGCGAGGAGGAGGCGAGCTTCCTCGCCACGCAGCAGGTGGATGAGGCACGGCACATGCAGTTCTACGCGCGCGTGCAGGACGACGTGATCGCCGAGCCCGCCGTCATCGCGGACCACGTGGCTCGCTCCCGCAAGGAGCTGGGTGACTCGTTCCGCGTGATCTTCGACGAGGCGCTCGTGACGGCGCACGACCGGCTGGCGGCGAACCCGCGTGACGCCGGCGCGAAGGTCGACTTCGTGACGACGTACCACCTGATCATCGAGAGCACGCTCGGCCTGACCGCCTTCGAGTTCATCACCCGCTACATGACTAACAACGGCGTCCTGCCGGGCTTCGTCGAGGGCTACACGCACATCCACCACGACGAGCAGCGTCACATCGGGTGGGGCGTGTGGTTCCTGCGCGAGTCGGTCGCGCGTGACGCGGCGATGGGTGACCGTGTGCGCGAGAAGCTGCGCGAGCTGTTGCCGGCGGTGGCGAGCGCGCTGGCCCCGCCCGACCGCGACGGGACGGACTGGGAGGCGCTGGGTGCGTCGGGCGACGAGATCCGCTCGTTCGCGCTGAACGGCCTGACGCGGCGGCTGAAGATCGTCGGCGTCCCGCTCGACACGCTCTAGGTGGGTCACGCGGGCGGGTGGCGCTGCGGGATACTCGGCGGGCCATGTCTGAGGAGAGCATGGACGTGGTTCGCCGCGTCTACGAAGCCGTGGCTCGGCGCGACACCGAGGGGGTTCTCGAACTCTACGCCGACGACATCGAGTGGGACGACTCCGGCACCGCGCCCGCCCGCCTTTATGGCGGGGGCATCTACCGTGGGCACGACGAGCTGCGAGCCTGGTTTCGGGAGTGGTACACCGCGTGGGACGACCTCGAGGACGAGGTGCTGGAGCTGATCGATGCGGGCGAGTACGTGATCTCCGTGGTGAAGAATCGCGCACGTGGCCGGCAGAGTGGACTCGAGGTCACCTTCGACAACTCGGGTGTCTGGACGATCCGCGAGGGCAAGGTGGTTCGCGTCGCCTGGTTCGAGACGCGCGAAGAGGCACTCACGTCGATCGGCCTGTCGGCCTAGCGGCCGGGTTCTCGTGTGACTGTCTGACGTGGCGCTGCGTGCCGGTGCAGGGCGATGGCGGCCGGGTCGAGTCCGGCGGCGCGCAGTCCTTCGTCCCATGAAAAGAAGGTCTGGTCGCGCGCCACGAGCCCGTTCCGCACGGTCGCCAACTGCCCGAGCTCCTGGTCGAGCCTTACTCCGCTTGCGCGAGCGTCGGCATGCAGGAACCCAAGCGTAAGGACGCGGTCACCGAGGTCGAGCATGTAGGCAGGCTCGAGCTCCGACCCAAAGACCTCGAAGATCTTGTTGAGTGCCTCGATCCTGCCCTCGTGGCCGCGGTACGAGTCGCCCAGGCCAAGGGTCTGCATGCCGGAGGGGAACTCGAACTCGGCGTCGGCTGAAAAATAGAGAACGTTGACCTCGAAATCCTGGCGGTCGAAGGAGGCCCAACCGGAGAGAAAAGCCCGGCGCAGGAGAGCCCGCCTCAGTCGCGAGTCAGGACTGAGCCGGAACATGAGCGCGGCCAGGCGTCGGAATACGGCCGGGAAGCGCACCATGAGCCGCTCCTGGAGGTCGCGCGATCTTCGCAGGGGCCCAACCGACTCCACGCGTGTGACAACGACTTGCTCCACGACGGGGATTATCTAGCCGTCGTGTCGTCGTCGTAGGCTCGCCTCCGTGCGCCTCATCGTCGCCCGCTGCGAGGTCCTCTACTCCGGTCGCCTGACCGCCCGCCTCCCCGAGGCGCTGCGGTTGCTGATGGTCAAGGACGACGGGTCGTTCATGGTCCACGCCGACACCGGCGGCTACAAACCGCAGAACTGGATGACGCCCCCCACCGTCATCGAGGAGCAGCCTGGGCGCATCGTCGTGCGCAAGCGGGGCGGCGAGGACCAGCTGGAGATCACCATCGCCGAGGTCGTCTCCGACACCCTGCACGACATGGGCGAGGCGGCCGCGCTGGAGAAGGACGGCGTGGAAAGGCATCTCCAGGAGCTCCTCGCCGAGGCACCCGAGTGGTGCGGGGAGGGGCTTCGGCTTGCCCGCCGCGAATGGCCGACCGACATCGGGCCCGTCGACCTTATGTGCCGCGACGAGGACGACGGCTGGGTCGCCGTCGAGATCAAGAGGATCGCCGGGATCGAGGCGGTCGAGCAGCTGACGCGCTACCTCGAGCGCGTCCGTGAAGACCCGGCGATGGCGGAATGCCGCGGGGTCTTGGCGGCCCAGGCAATCAAGCCGCAGGCGAGGGCGCTCGCACAGTCGCGCGGCATCGAGTGCGTTACGGTGGACCTTGGCGTCCTGCGCGGTGACCGCGAACCCGATCTGACGCTATTCGCTGCTTGAAGCCGCCGCTCAGGCGGCTTGGACAGTGCCGGTCGACGATCCAGGCGCGGGGAGGC
Source organism: uncultured Chloroflexia bacterium (assembly GCA_963746075.1). GTDB lineage: Bacteria > Chloroflexota > Limnocylindria > Limnocylindrales > CSP1-4 > CF-46. Next base: position 41,576 of record CAVUZY010000001.1, on the reverse strand, counting down.
GCTCGCCGATCGCTGCCATCTCCTCGACGTAGGCGCTTACCGCTTCCTGAATGCGATCCGCGACCTCGTCGCGAGTTGTGCCCAACGCAACAACTCCGCGCCACGGGCCGATTTCACTCCGCACCGCATAGGCTCCGGCCATGTCTGACAAATCCGCAGTTCTCACCGAGCGCCGCGACGGCGTTCTCCTCATCACGCTGAACCGCCCCGACGCGCGCAACGCGATCAACGGTGCCGTCGCGGAGGGGGTCGGGCATGCCCTCGACGAGCTTGACTCGAGCGACGACCTGCAGATCGCGATCCTCACCGGCGCGGGCAAGGGGTTCAGCTCCGGCATGGACCTCAAGGCGTTCATCGCCGGCGAGCGGCCCTACTTCGAGGATCGCGGCTTCGCTGGGATCGTCCAGCGCCCGCCCGAGAAGCCCATCATCGCGGCCGTAGAGGGCTTCGCCGTCGCCGGCGGGTTCGAGGTCGCGCTGGCCTGCGACCTGATCGTCGCGTCGCGCGACGCAAAGCTCGGCATCCCCGAGGTGAAGCGCAGCCTCGTCGCAGCGGGCGGGGCGCTGATGCGGCTGCCTCGCGTCATGCCTTTCAACCTCGCCATGGAGCTGGCGCTCACCGGTGAGCCCGTGAGCGCCGAGCGCCTTGCGGAACTGGGGGTCGTCAACCGCGTCACCGACCCGGGCGGCGCGCTGGACGCCGCGCTCGAGCTTGGTGCGACGATCGCAGCCAACGGGCCGCTCGCGGTGCGAGCGTCGAAGCGGATCCTGCGCGAGGTCTCCGACTGGTCCGAGCAGGAGTTCTGGACCCGCCAGGGCGAGATCGCCGGTCCGGTGATGATGTCCGAGGACGCGCGCGAGGGCGCGATCGCCTTCGCTGAGAAGCGGCCGCCCGTCTGGAAGGGGAAGTGAGCGCCGAGAACGTCGAGGTCGTGCGCGCCTCGTGGGAGGGGTGGAACCACGCCGGGATGGATGCACTGTCACGTCACTGGCACCCGGAAATCACGTGGCGTGCGATCGAGGGTGCGCCGGACGACGTGGGCGTCATGGAGGGCCGCGATGCCGTGCGCGCCTATGTCGCGGACTGGGACGAGACGTTCGACGATCTCCGCGTCGAGTCGCTCGACGTGATGGACGCCGGCGATGAGACGGTGATCGCGGTACAGCGGGCGAGCGGAGTCGCGAGGGGGAGTGGAGTGCCGACCGAGCTGGTGTTCGGCGTGGTCTACACCGTTCGCGACGGGCTGATCCTGAGCGGGCGCGAATACGCGACGCGCGAGCAGGCCCTCGAGGCCGCCGGCCTGCCCGCGACGACCTAGACGGCTGTCGTCTGCCCGCCCGCGATGCGGGCGGGCGTGCCCACGTCGTGCGTGGGGGCAGCGACCATGGGAGTCTCGCGGCAGAGATCCCGCAGGCGGTCGATGCTGGCGCGCGCCTGCTTCGGGTTCACGCCCACGCCGTCGTTGCGACGCTCCAGCAGCGCGGCCTCGCTGTAGACGGCGTCGCCCGTCACGAGAATTGGTGGGCCCTCCGTCGGGGTGACCAGGACCGACTGGTGGCCGGCCGTGTGCCCCGGCGTTGCGAGCAGGCGGATGGTGCCGTCGCCATAGAGGTCATGGTCGCCCGAGACGGTCTGAGGGTCGTCGATGCCGGCGCGGATGTAGCCGCGCAGGCGTGCGCCGGGCCGAGATGCGGCGCGCCACTCCTCCTCGTGGACGACGGCCGTCGCTCCGGGCAGACACCCCGCGCCCACGTGGTCGACGTGCAGGTGGGTGAAGACGTGGTTGCGCACCGATGTCGGGTCGACGCCCACCTCGCGCAGCCGGGTTTCCAGGCGGTCCGCCTCGCCGACCTCGAACTCGACAGCCGTCCTGCCGTAGAGGTCCCAGGCCGGTGTTCGGTAGTCGGGGTCCTGTCCCGCGTCCACAACCACCGTGCCCTCGGGGTGCTCGATCGCAAAGGTCCAGATCGCCAGCCAGTCGGTCCACCGGCGGTCGAGCAGAGTCGCGACGAGGCGGAGAGAGTCGCGCGACGGCGGATGGGTCTGGCGTGGGTGGAGCTTGACGCGTCCGGTGTCGAGCGCGTGGACGCGGATCACGACGCCAACGCTCTCATGTCTCGCCCCACAACGTGGCGACCAGCGACCGCGAGCCGCCTGCGTCGCGGTGCTCGCACAGGTAGATGCCCTGCCACGTTCCGAGGGCCAGTCGCCCCGAGGAGATCGGCAGCGTCAGCGTCGGCCCGAGCAGCGACGCCTTGATGTGCGCCGGCATGTCGTCGGAGCCCTCCAGCGTGTGCGTCCAGTAGGGCGCGTCCTCGGGCACCGCCTGGTTGAACCACGACTCGAAGTCTCGCCGCACGCTCGGGTCGGCGTTCTCCTGTAGCGCGAGCGACGCGGACGTGTGGCGGATCAGCAGGTGGAGGAGACCCACGCCGACGTCGCCGATCTCCGGCAACGCGCCGACGATCTCGCGGTGGACGAGATGGAAGCCGCGCGGCACCGGCGGCAGGCGTATCTCGCGCTGGACCCACATGTCAGACGGGCATCCTCGCGCGGGCGACGTCCACGCGCCGGCCCCGGAAGGGGACACCCTCGGCCTCGAGCAGCGCGCGCTGGCGGTCGCCCTTCGCCAGCGACCCGTCGGCGCGAACGACGCGGTGCCACGGCACGTCGGCGCCCGAGGCGAACAGGACCGCCCCGGCGAAGCGCGGCGCGCCGGGCGCGAGGTCGCCGTACGTGCGGACGAAGCCCTCGGGGATCTCACGCACGCGCGCCAGCACCCGCTCCGCCCCCGCGCCGTCGATTCGCATAGCGCGCGAGAATAAGCCGATGGGCGTGCGGCAGGGCACCTACTCGATCGTTGCTCGCGACCCGGAGACGGGCGAGCTCGGCGTGGCTGTCCAATCACATTGGTTCTCCGTCGGCTCGGTCGTCTCGTGGGCCCAGCCCGGTGTCGGGGCCGTCGCCACCCAGTCCATTGCGGAGATTGCCCACGGTCCGCGGGCCCTCGAGCGCCTGTCGGCAGGGCAGGGCGCCGAAGCGGCACTCACCGAGCTCCTGGCCGCGGACGAGCAAGCGAGGTTCCGCCAGGTGGCCGTCGTGGACGGTAAGGGCGAGGTCGCGGTGCGCACGGGTGCCGGGTGCATCCCCTTCGCCGGCCACGAGGTGGGCGAGGAGTTCTCGTGCCAGGCGAACATGATGGCGTCGGAGACCGTGTGGCCGGCGATGGCCGCCGCGTTCCGCGCCGCGAGCGGCGACCTTGCGGAGCGCATGGCCGCGGCGCTCGATGCGGCCGAGGCGGAGGGCGGGGACGTGCGCGGTCGCCAGTCGGCCGCCTTGGTGGTGGTCGGTGCGGAGGGAGAGCCGTGGCGCAAGCGCTTCGACCTCCGGGTCGAGGATCACCCCGACCCGCTCGCCGAGCTGCGGCGCGTGCTCGGTGTCGCCCGCGCGTACGAGCTGGCGTCAGAGGGGGACGAGCTCGTCGGCGAGGGCCGTCACGAGGAGGCCGCCGAGCGCTACGCGGCCGCGCTCGAGCTGGCTCCCGACAACGACGAGCTCCTGTTCTTCGCCGGCGTCGCGGCGATCCACGGCGGGGCGAGCGACCAGGCCATCGAACGGGTCCGTCGAGCGATGGCCGCCAACCCCGGCTGGGCTCAGCTGATGCCTCGCCTCAGCGAGGAGATCGCCCCGGGTGTGGGCGAGCTGCGGAAGCGGCTGGGCTCGTAGTTCCGTCTACTCGCGCTTCGGATCGCCGCAATCGGGGAAATCTGTCGCCTGCCCCCTGAAGGAAAGGAGACCGCATGTACATCGGTATCGGGACGCTGATCCTCATCATCATCCTCATCATCATCCTGACCTAGCGGCTCAGCGAGCAAGGCGTCTGCGCCGCGCCCACGGAGGGGAGTTACCGCTCGCCCGGCGTTTTCCGGGGGAACTGCGAGATCGGCTGGTCCACGTTCAGCGCCGTCTTGACGACGCGGTCCTGCTCGGCGACGTGGGCGATCGGGTAGCCCTCGCCGGAGGCGGCGCGCTCGGGGCGGCCGATGTAGCCGAACTGCAGGTGCTCGGGCAGGATCTGCATCAGCCGCGGCGACATGTGGGCGCGGGCGCCCATGTTGCGCGGCTCCTCCTGGACCCACACGACCTCCTCGAGATTCGGGTAGCGCCTCGATCAGCTCGAGGAGCTCGCGCCTGCGGGAACGGATAGAGCAGCTCGACCCGGCCGATCGCGACGTCCGGTCGTTGCCCGCGCGTTCGGCGGTGCCGACAGGTCGTAGTAGATCTTGCCGCGTGCACAGCGACGAGCCGGTGACCTGCTCGGCGCGTCGGCGGTCGGGTCGCCGAGCACCGGGTGGAAGCGGCCCTCGGCCAGCTCCTCGAGGCCGGCTGGCGGCCTGCGGCAGCCGCAGCAGGCTCTTCGGCGTCATCACGACGAGCGGGCGCTGCTTGGCGATCGCGCGCCTGGCGGCGCAGCAGGTGGAAGTACTGCGCCGGCGTCGTCGGGTTGGCGACGCGGATGTTGCCCTCGGCCGCAAGCTGCAGGAAGCGCTCGAGCCGGGCCGAGGAGTGCTCGGGGCCCGAGCCCTCGTAGCCGTGCGGCAGCAGCAGCGTGAGCCGCGACGGTCTGGCCCCACTTGGCCAGGCCCGGAGACGATGAACTGGTCGATGATCACCTGGGCGCCGTTGACGAAGTCGCCGAACTGCGCCTCCCACAGCACGAGCGTCTCGGGCGCCTCCGTGCGAGTAGCCGTACTCGAAGCCGAGGCAGCCGATCTCCGACAGCGGGCTGTTGTGCAGCTCGATCGGCGCCAGCGCGCCCGGCAGGTGCTGGATCGGCGCGAACGCGCCTGGCCGGTCTTCGGATCGTGCAGCACCATGTGGCGCTGGCTGAACGTGCCGCGCTCGGTGTCCTGGCCGGTGAGCCGGATCGGGATCCCCTCGGTCAGCAGCGAGGCGAACGCGAGCGCCTCGCGCATGGGCCCAGATCGATCCCGCCGTCCGCGGCGTCGACCGCCTCGCGCCGCCGCTCGAGCTGCTTGACAGCTTGGGGTGGATCGGTGAAGCCCTCGGGCACGCGCAGCAGCTCCTCGTTGAGGACCTGCAGGCGATCGGCGGAGACCGCGGTCTTGACCTCCGGGCGACGGCGTGCGGTCGAGCTGGTACTCGCCGGTCGCGTGCTCGCCGTCGCTCGACTCGGCGGCCTCGGCGATCTGCGCCTTCAGCGCGTCGTGGCGCGTCGTGCAGCTCGTCCCAGACCTCCGTCGGTCATCTCGGTCGACTCGTCCTCGGTGGCGATCACGCCCTCCTCGACGAGCTGCTCGGCGCAACAGCTCGCGCACCGACGCGTGCTTGTGCTTGATCGCGCGGGTACATCTCGGGCTGCGTGTAGGCCGGCTCGTCGGCCTCGTTGTGGCCGAAGCGGCGGTAGCCGATCAGGTCGATCAGCACGTCGTGGCCGAACTCCTGGCGGAAGGCGAACGCCAGCCGGACGGCGCTGATGCAGGCCGCCGACGTCGTCGGCGTTGACGTGGATGATCGGGACGTCGAAGCCCTTGGCCAGGTCCGAGCCCACCGCGTCGAGCGGCGCATCGTCGGGGTCGGTGGTGAAGCCGACCTGGTTGTTCGTGATCATGTGGACGCGTGCCGCCGACCGTGTAGCCGTCGAGCGCCTGCAGGTTGAGCGTCTCGGCGACGACGCCCTGGCCCGGGAAGGCGGCGTCGCCGTGGATGATGATCGGGATCGCGGCGTTCGTGTCCTGGTGGGCATGCGGGCCCTGGCGCGTCGTCTGCGCCGCGCGGGTGGCGCCGCCGACGACCGGGAGCGACGTACTCGAGGTGGCTCGGGTTGGACTCCAGGTTGACGAGGACCGACTCGCCTGTCGGCGAGCTGGTAGGTGCCCTCGGCGCCGTGGTGGTACTTGACGTCGCCGGTGCCGCCCTGCGGGCATCGTCGTGATCGCCTCGAGCGTCGGAGGCTCCCTCGAACTCGGCGAAGATCGACTCGTACGCGGCGGCCCAGGTTGTGCGCGAGCACGTTCAGCCGGCCGCGGTGGGCCATGCCGATCACGACCTCGCGCGCGCCGTGCGTCGGCCGACAGCTGGATCAGCTCGTCGATGCATCGGCACGGTCATGTCCAGGCCCTCGATCGAGAACTGCTTCTGGCCGAGGTACGCCTTGTGCAGGAAGCGCTCGAACGCGTCGACCTCGATCAGGCGCCGGAGCAGCGCCTTGCGCTCGTCGTTGGTCAGCGGCTCGCGGAACGCGCCCGACTCGATCGCCTCGCGCAGCCAGAGCCGCTGGCGGTGGATGGCGATGTGCTCGATCTCGTAGGCGATCGTGCCGCAGTAGGTCTCGCGCAGGTGCGGGAGCGCCTCGGCGAGCGTCGCGCCGGGCACGTACACGCGCAGGATCTTGGCCGGGATCCGCGCCATCAGCTCCGGCGTGAGCCCGAGCGGCACGGGGTCCAGCGCCGGATCGCCCTCCGGCTCGCGGCCCAGCGGGTCGAGCCGCGCGGCGAGGTGGCCGTGGGTCCGGTGCGCCTTGCAGCAGCGAGGTCGCCGCCTGGACGGCCTGGAGCAGCTCCTCGTCGGGCTTGGCCCGGCGCGGCGTCCGGCGCGGGCGCGGCGGCGCGGGCCGCGGCGGGCTCCGGCGGCTGCGGGCAGCGTCGGCGATCGGCACGTCGAGGTCGCGGAAGACGTCGCTCGTAGAAGCCGTCCTCGCCCTGCAGGAGCTCCTCGATCGCGCGCGAGGAAGCGACCCGACTCCGCGCCCTGGATGATCCGGTGGTCGTACGTCGAGGTCATGGTCATGACCTTCTCGGCGCCGATCGCGGCACCCGCGCGTCCGAGGCCCGGCGGGTAGCCGATCGCGCCGGTCGCGACGATCGTCCCCTGCCCGGTCATCAGCCGCGGCACCGATGCGACGGTGCCGATGCCGCCCGGATTGGTGAGGGTGATGTTGCCGCCGGTCAGGTCGTCAGCGGTGAGGCTGTTCGTGCGCGCCTTCTCGACCAGGGCGTCGTACGCGGCCAGGAACGCGTCGAAAGACAGGCGTCCGGCGTCCCTGATGACCGGGACCATCAGCGTCCGCCCGCCGTCCTTGCGCTCGACGTCCACGGCCAGGCCGAGGTTCACCGCCCCGTCGTCGACGCGGTGCGGCTTGCCCGTCGATCTCGGCGAAGTGGTGGCCCATCACGGGCATCTGTCGGTCGCCGCGCGGGCGATTGCGTAGCGCGATCAGGTGGGTGAAGGAGACGCGCCTGCCCGCCGCCTTGAGCTCGCGCCGGCGGGCGTCGAGCGTCGTGACGGGAGTGTTCTGAAGCTGGTGGCGGTCGGGATCGAGCGGCTCTCGTCCATGTAGCGGGCGAGGACCGCTGCGCTGCCCTTCATCAGCTGGGCGCCTGCCGGTGCTTCCTGGGCGGCGGGTGCCTTCTGGGCGGGCGGCGCCTTGCCGCGGCGTCGCCGTTGCCCGCGGCCGCCAGGACGTCCGACTTCGTCACGCGCCCCGCGGGGCCGGAGCCGACGACCTGCTCGAGGTCGACGCCGTGGATGTCAGCGGCGCGACGCGCGACCGGAGAGGCGCGGCCGGCCGCGCCGTTGCCGTCGCCGGCGGGCGGCGCGGGCGCCGGCTTCGCCTGTGCGGTGCCGCCGTCCGACGGGGGCGCGTCCGGGCGCGGCGCGGCGCTTTCGCCGGCGAGCATGCGCGCGAGCGGCTGGCCGACCGCGACCGTGTCGCCGACGTCGACGAGGAGCTCGGTAATGGTGCCCGACGCGGGCGCGGGGACCTCGATGTCCACCTTGTCGGTCGAGATTTCGACGATGACCTCGTCACCCTCGACGGTGTCCCCGGGCTGCTTGTGCCACTCGAGGATCGTGCCCTCGGTGACCGACTCGCCCATCGCGGGCATCACGATCTCGATCTCTGCGCCCATCGCGGGCTCGGGTGCGGCGGTCGTTGCCGCAGGCTCCTTGGCCTCGTCCGACGCCGGCTCGTCGAGCTCGGCGGCGGGCTCCCCGGCTGCCGGTGCCGGTGCCGGTGCGCGGGCGCCTCAGCGGCGCCGTTGCCGGCGGGACCGCCGCCGTCCGGGGCGATCTCGGCGAGCAGTCCGCCCGACGGCGACCGTGTCGCCTTCGGCGACGATGGATCTTAGACCAGGGTCCCGCTGGCTGGGGAGGGGACCTCGGCGTCGACCTTGTCGGTCGAGACCTCGACGAGAGTCTCGTCGGCGACGACCGCGTCGCCCTCCTGCTTATGCCACTCGAGGACGGTCCCCTCGGTCACCGATTCGCCCATCTGGGGCAACTCGACCCGAATGGTGGTCCTCACTGCCATGGAGAAGTCACTCTACCGTGCGCATTTGCGCGCGGATGAGGCTGCAACGGGTGTCGCGGCGTGGGGTCCCGGGCAGTCGCGTCGCCGCTCGCCGAGGAGTACCCTGGCGGCCATGTCAGGGGGACGCCGGGCCATCGGGGTCGGGGCGCTTCTCACGGTGTTGGCCGCCATGCCGGCACCGGCGCTCTCGCACGGGCCCGCCATATCCGGTTCCGAGGCGGCCAACCTCTCGTCCGCATTTCTCATGCGCGATCCCGTCCCGGTGTCGGGGAACCCGGCGGTGAGCGGCCTGTTCTCCAACCCCTTCACCGAGCCGCAGATCGACGGCCACACGACGTCCGCCGTCTGCATCACCGGCTCGGACGGACGCAAGCACTGCAAGCCGGCCGGCAGCGCAGTGAACGTCCTTCCTTCCGGCCGGATCCTCTACTGGAACAACCTCGAGGGCACGGACAGCGTCAAGTTCTCCATCGTCACCGAGTACGGCGTCGTGTCGGCAAACGACCAGAGCCGCCTTCTCACGTTGACGCCCAACGGTCCGCAGTGGGCGACGCCCAATCCGGAGGACGGGGGCGCAAACCCGAACGGGATGGACACCCACCCTCTGATCGACGCGCTCTCCACGCATGAGACCTACAACGACGGCGCGCTCTTCTGCTCGGGCCAGCTGTTCCTGGCGGACGGGAGGATCCTGACCAGCGGCGGCAGCGGCTACTACAACGACCCGGGGCTGGACGGCTTCGACTACGGGATCGTCGAGTTCGAGGGTCTCGCCAACACGCGCATCTTCAACCCGGCCACGGATAACTGGAGTCAGGTCGGCGACATGCACACGGGCCGCTGGTATCCGACGCTGGTCCAGCTGGGCGACGGCAAGGTCATGGTCGCCAGCGGGGTGCGCAAGCTTGCGAAGCCGATCTACCCCGACCGACCGCCCACCGAATCGGGCAGCAACGTGCGCCAGACCGAGACGTTCGACCCGGCAACCGGCCGCTGGACGGACAACGGGCGCTCCGCGCGGCGCTCGCTTCCCCTGTTCCCGCGGCTGCACCTGCTGCCCAACGGCAACGTCTTCTACAACCCCGGCGGCCAGGTCTTCAGCCCATTCGGATACTCGTACGACGAGGCCACCTGGAACTACGCGGCCAGCTACAACCCGGCGACGAAGGCGTGGAAGCAGCTCGGGATCCCCGGCATCGGGACCGGCGCCCCCGGCTTCCGCGGTTCCACCTTCTCGATCATGCTGCCGCTCGAGCCGGATCCGCTCGGGCGCTACACCAAGGCCTCCTTCCTCAGCGCGGGCGGCGTCCTCATGCCCACTCCCGGCAGCTACTTCGCCACACGCGCGTCGAACATCAACACCGTCGACACGACCGGAGGCGCCGAGAAGGTCACCACCCGCAAGACGGGCCCTCTCGGGCGAAGCCGTTGGTATTCCTCTGGCGTGCTCCTGCCGACGGGCGAAATCGTCGCCTTCTCGGGTGCCGACCGGGATGAGGTCGTCTCACCCGGCCTGGAGATCCCGGAGCGTCAGGCCGAGCTCTTCAACCCCCAGACGGAGACCTGGCGCCCCCTCGCGGCCGCCCACCAGCCGCGGACCTACCACAACACCGCCGCGCTGCTTCCGGACGGTCGCGTCCTCATCGGTGGCCACGCGCCGATCCCGTTCCTGTACACGAGGCATGTCGACCTGCCCGGGCCGTTCGCACCGAACAAGCGCGACCCGTCGTTCGAGATCTTCAGCCCGCCCTATCTCTTCCGCGGGCCGCGCCCGGTTATCGAGTCCGTGGCGTCGACGTGGGACTACGGCGACACGATCGCGATCGCCACCGACATCCCGGCGAGCGACATCAAGTCGGTCGTCCTGATGCACAACGCGTCCACCACGCACCTCGTCGACGCCAATCAGCGCTCGGTCGAGCTTCCGGTCGTGTCGACGAACGGGAACACCGCGTTCGTGAAGGCGCCACCGAACGGCAACGTCGCGCCGCCCGGCCCGTACACCGTGTTCGTGAACAAGCAGGGCTCGGGCGGGCTGGTGCCGTCGGTCGGCAAGCCGGTCTTCGTCGGTTCCTAGCGCTGGGCGGCTCGCCGCCGCTCCTCGCGCACGAACTCGTAGCTGCCGACGAACGGGCCGATCCCGCCGATGACGGCGATCGCCACACCCAGGCGCAGCGAGATCACCCGCAGCCGCACCGCGACGATCGCCACCAGGGACATGACGATCCAGCCGATGCCGTGCGCGAATCCGAACACCGTGGTCGCCGTCTCCAAACCGGGGACCAGCCACACCACGAGAAGTCCGAGATAGACGGCCGAGTGCAGGAACGACGCGCGCTTGAGGCGCTCGAACGTCAGCAGGCGTCCTACGCCGACCCACTCCCGAGCAGGCGCCCCACGCGACGCAGCGGCTCCGACGCCTCGGCCGGCCACTTCTCGACGTCGGCCGGCCACCACGCGTGCGCGTCGTGCTCGTCGTCCGGGACGACCTCGGCGCCGTCGGGGAGCCAGGCCATGCCGAAGAAGAGGATCAGCTTGTGCGGCAGGCGGGTGATCGCCTCGACCGTCAATGTCTCGGCTTCCACCGACCACTCCTCCACCAGCTCGCGGCCGAGCGTGTCGGCAGGGTTCTCGCCCATATCGACCGCCCCGCCGGCGCCGAGCGTCCAGCTGCCGGGCAGAGTCGATAGCCAAGCCGCCCGCCGGCCTGCCAGCCAGCGACCGTCCGCTGCGCGCGTTACGCAGATCGCGGCAACGCTGTCCTGTGCGTCGCCGGGGATGAGCCGCAGCGCCCAGCGGGTGGGCTGCAGCTCGACGAGGAGCCGGTCCTCGGTGGCGTGCACGTTTGTGAGTCGCGCGCTCACCCCATCGTGGCTGGGAGACCCGCGGTCGCGCAGCGCCGCGATCGCCTCGTCCGCTGCGGCGACCGCATCGTTTGGCGGGTCGAAGTGCTCCTCGCTCCAGCGCGCCTCGACGTCGCCGGCCTGCCACGGCCCGCGCGCGAGGATCTCCGGTTCGAAGCTCATCCCGGCTGAAGGCTAGTCCGCCACCTCGCGCATAGACTCGCGGTTGTGGGCGAGCGGCGGCGCAAGCACTGGGGGTGGGGTTTCGAGGACGAGCAGCCCTCGCACGACGGGCTCGCCGCGATGGCGCCAGGCATCGTCCAGCACCTGGGCTTCGGCTCGACCGACGTCGAGGCGTTCGTCCCGCTCGAGGAGGTCGAGCTTCGGGAGTCCCGCGTCGCGCCGCCGGCCGACCTGGAGGACATCTGCGCGACGGACGCGCACGCGCGCGCGAGCCACGCGTGGGGAAAGTCCTACTCGGACGTCGTTCGCGCGTTCCGCGGCCGGTTCGACCACCCGCCCGACGTAGTCGCGCGGCCGCGCGACGAGGCCGGGGTCGAGCGGGTGCTGGAGTGGGCTGCGGCGGAGAACGCCGCGGTCATCCCGTACGGCGGTGGCACGAGCGTGGTCGGTGGCGTAGAGCCAGCGGTGGGCGACGGCTACGCCGGCACGATCTCTCTGGACCTGCGCGCGCTGGACCGCGTTCTCGAGGTGGACGACGTCTCGCGCTCCGCGCGGATCGCCGCCGGCGCGACCGGCCCCGGCCTCGAAGAGCAGCTCGGGGCGGAGGGCTTCACCCTGCGCCACTACCCCCAGTCCTTCGAGCTGTCGACGCTCGGCGGATGGATCGCGACGCGCGCGGGCGGCCACTTCGCCACGCTGAAGACGCACATCGACGACATGGTCGAGTCCGTGCGTGCGATCACCCCGGCCGGCGCATGGGAGTCACGGCGACTCCCGGGGTCGGGCGCCGGCGTCAGCCCCGACCGGATGCTGATCGGTTCGGAGGGCACGCTCGGCGTCATCACCGAGGCGTGGGTCCGTGTGCAGCCCCGCCCGGCGCACCGCCGGTCGGCGGGAGTGAGCTTCCCCGACTTCACGGCCGCGGCCGAGTGCGTGCGCGCGCTCTCGCAGGCTGACCTGCACCCCGCCAACTGCCGGCTCATCGACGCGCTCGAGGCGCGGACGACGGCCGCCGGCGACGGCACCGCCGACCTCCTGGTGCTGGGCTTCGAGTCCCCGGACCATCCGGTGGACGCAGGCATGGAGCGTGCGCTGGACATCTGCCGGGAGCACGGCGGGTCGTGGGAGGAGCGGGCGGAGAAGGACGGCGGCTCGGTCGGCTCCTGGCGCACCGCGTTCCTGCGCGCTCCCTATCTCCGCGACGCGTTCGTCGCGATGGGGATCCTCTCCGACACGTTCGAGACGGCTATCACCTGGGAGCGCTTCCCCGCGTTCCACGAGCAGGTCAAGGCCGCGGCGCAGGAGGCGGTGCGTGACGCGTGCGGCGCAGAGGGTCGCGTGTCGTGCCGCTTCACCCACGTCTATCCCGACGGGCCGGCGCCGTACTACACGGTCCTCGCTCCCGCGCGCCGGGGGGAAGAGGTGGAGCAGTGGGGCGCGATCAAGGCCGCCGCATCCGATGCGGTCATCGCCGCGGGCGGCACCATCACCCACCACCACGCCGTCGGCCGGGACCACCGGCCCTGGTACGACCGCCAGCGCCCGGAGCCGTTCGCGGCGGCGCTCCGCGGCGCGAAGGCCGCCGTCGACCCGAGCGGGATCCTGAACCCTGGCGTGCTGGTCGACCCGCTGCGGTGACGTCGATAGCCGTTCTCGGCCCCGGCGGCGTCGGCGGACTGGTGGCCGGCGCCCTCGCGCGCGCGGGTGAAGACGTGACGATCGTCGCCCGGGAGTCCACGGCCGCGGTGATCGAGCGCGACGGGCTAACCGTGCGGAGTGTGGTGCTCGGGGACTTCCACGTGCGCCCCGGTGTCCAGACGCACCTGGACCGTGACGTGGACGTCCTCGTCGTAGCGACCAAGGCCACGGGCTTGGAGCAGGCGCTCGAGCGGATTGACTGCGATCCGGCGCTCGTCGTCCCGCTCCTCAACGGGCTCGACCACGTTGCGCTGCTGCGCAAGCGCTACGGCACGAGCGTCGTGGCCGGCTCGATCCGCGTGGAATCGCACGCTCCCGCGCCGGGACGCGTCGTCCACGCGAGTCCGTGGGGGGCGGAGATCTCGATGGCGAGCGCGGATTCCGCGCCGCGCGGGGCCATGGACGCCTTCGCCGAGCGGCTGCGCGCCGCCGGCATCGCGGCCGAGGTGCTCGACTCCGAGGCACGCGTGATGTGGCGCAAGCTCGTAAGGCTGTGCTCGCTGGCGGTGACGACGACAGCGTTCGACGAGCCGCTTGGCGACGTTCGTGGCACCCCCGCGCACCGCGCCGCCCTCGAGGCGTCCCTGCGCGAGGCGGCCGCAGTGGCCCGCGCGGAAGGCGTCGAGATCGATCCGGCCGCGAGCCTCGCGAAGCTCGACGAAGACCATGCGGGGCTGGACAGTTCAATGCATCGGGACGTCGCGGCCGGTCGCGAGCCCGAGCTCGACGCAATCGCGGGGGCGGTGCTGCGTGCTGCCGCTTGCCACGGGATCGAGTGCCCAACGATCGCGGCTCTCGCGGCGATCGTCGCGGCGGAGGCGGGGATCCCGCCGCCGGCCTAACCGTCGGAGCCGATGTCGGCCAGCGCCTCGTCGAGGGACCAATAGAAGCGTCCCTCCGCGATCTGACCTGACTTGAACCTGTAGGCGCCCACCACCATCACATCGAAGGCAGCGCCGCTGGCTGCGCCCTCGGCCTGCCAGTGCAGGTCCACGACGGCCCAGTCGCCGATGACGCGCTCGCCGACGATGGTCATCTCGTGGCGACTCCAGTCCTCCCGCAGGCGGGCGAACTGGGCGATGACCTCATCTCGCCCCTCGCGCGGGCCAGCCTCCGGCCATCCCTCGGGCGAGATGATGCGGGAGTCCTCTGCCCAGATGCTCCCGAGGCCCGCGATGTCTCCTTCCGAGAACATCCGGATTCCGTCGCGCAGCACCTTGAGGTCGCGCTCGTCCATGAGCCGCAGTATCCCGCGCATGGGGCAGTGGCTACCTTTCCTGGCGTGGCCTCGCTTGAAGCGCAGATGCTCGAAGCCATTCGCTCAGGGCTCGACCAGCACAACGCCACCTGCCCCATGCCGGCCAAGGCGATCCTGCTCAACCCGGGCAACTTCGAGCTCTTCGGCTGGGACGAGTTGTGGGGCGTGCCGGTGCTCTCCGACGACCGCGTCGCGCCGCGGCGCTTTCGCATCGACTGCGACGGGTCGGCGTTCGGGATCGAGGACGAGCTCCAGCAGGAGGTCGTGGAGTCCCGGCCGATGGAGCAGCCTCTGATCGTGCCGATCGGGCCCCGCGAGGACGAGCCGACCGCCTAGTCGTGGACAACCTCGAACTCGTCCGCGACGGCTACGAAGCGTTCATGCGGAGGGATCGCGCGTGGCTGTACGCGAATGCGACGCCCGACATCGAATGGCATCCCGCACTGGCCACGCTCCTGAAGCAGGAGGTCTATCGCGGGCCCGACGAGGTGGCCTATGTGATCTTCGACGAGATCCCGGGAGTTCTGGACGACTTCAGCGCTGAGGTGCTCGAGGTGGAGGCGCTCGGTGACGAACGGGTTCTCGCGACCGCGAGATTCAAAGGGACGGCTGCCTCGACCGGCATTGAGGTGGAGCAGGTCTTCTTCCAGGTCTTCACGGTGCGCGACGGCAAGTGCGCGGAGCTCCACTCCTATACGAGCAAGGAGCAGGCTCTCGCGGCGATCGCCGAGACGAAGCCGGCCTGAGCGTTAGTCGTTCGCCGGGTCGCGCTCGATGAGCTCGATCCGGTAGCCGTCGGGGTCGCGCACGAAGCACAGGCGCGAGCCACCGTCGCGAACGCTGTACGGCGGCTTCTCCGGCTCGATGCCCTTCTCGGCGAGCCGCGTGAGCGTGCCGTCCATGTCCTCGACGGTCACCGCGATGTGGTTGTAGCCCGTGCCGAGCTCGTAGGAGTCGACGCCGTGGTTGTAGGTCAGCTCGAGGCGTGCACCATCCCCCGGTAGGCCCATGAAGACGTTGATCGCCTCGTCGCGGATCGGCAGCCGGCCGATCTCCTCGAAGCCGAGCGCCTCGTAGAAGGCGACGGACCGGTCGATCTCGCCGATGCGGTAGCAGGTGTGGATGAGCTCCATGAAGCCGGAGCCTAATACGATCGAGCCCCGTGATCATCGAGCGCTCCCTCCACCCGCACTTCCTCTCGAACACCTACCTCGTGGCCAAGGAGGAGGGCGGCGATGCGTTCTTCGTCGACGCCGGAGGTCCTGTCGAGCCGCTCCTCGAGGCGGCCGAGCGGCTGAGCCTCAACCCGACCCACGTCCTCCTCACGCACCACCACTTCGACCACGTCTCCGAGGTCCCGGCGCTGACGGAGCGCTGGCCCGGGCTCGAGGTGCTCATCCATCCGGTCGAGCGCGACCTGGTCGACACCGCCACCGGGACGATGGAGCCGGGGAAGCTCAGCGTCGCCGGTATCGACGTCGAGGCGCTCCACACCCCCGGCCACACGGCGGGGATGCTGTCGCTGCTCGTCGACGGGCGCGTCTTCACGGGCGACACGCTCTTCCGTGGCTCCGTCGGCGGCGTCAGGGCGCCTGGCCACACGACGTACGAGGACCTGAAGAGCTCGATCATGGAGACCTTGCTGACGCTGCCGCCCAACACGGAGATCCTCCCCGGCCACACCGACGCGACGACGGTCGCACGCGAGCTCGACGAGAACGCGTTCGTGCGCGTCTGGCGCGGCCTGGACGCGGAGGGCAGCGAGCCCTGCACGGCGATGGGGGAGCCCGCGACGCTCGTACTCTTGGGCGACGACTACGACGGTGGCAAGAAGGCCTGGGTGCGCTGGCCGGACGGCAAGGACGACATCGTGCCGGGCTCGCAGATCGGGCCTGCCTAGCCACATCGACAGCAGCCGCGCGGGCGCCGCGACTGCGGCCACCTACCATGGCGGGGTGGCCCGCCGCGACCCGATCCCGACCTCCCGTGTCCGGCGCTCGGCGACGGTCGGCCGTCTCGCCGCCGGCCAGGCCGCGAAGCAGATGGGCACGCGGGCGGCCAACCTCGCGCGCTCGGACGACAAGGCGTCCGCCGCGCTCGCCAAGCGACAGGTAGAGACAGCCGAGCAGATCGTCAGCGCCCTCGGCCACATGAAGGGCGCCGCGATGAAGCTCGGGCAGGTCATGTCCTTCCTCGACGTGGGACTCGTCCCGCCCGAATACCGCGACGAGTTCCAGCGCAAGCTAGGTGAGCTGAGGGCGGCCGCTCCAACTGTTGCCTTCGAGGACATGTGCAAGGTCATCGAAGAGGAGTACGACGAGCCCCTCGACGAGGTCTTCGCGAGCTTCGACACCGAGCCGATCGCGGCCGCATCGATCGGCCAGGTCTACCGCGCGCAGCTCCCTGATGGGCGCGACGTCGCCGTGAAGGTCCAGTACCCCGGCGTTGCGGCGGCCGTCCGAGCCGACATGCAGAACCTCGGGATGATCCTGCGGCTGATGAAGCGCGTCGCTCCCGGCCTCGACGCACGCGGCCTGGCCGAGGAGATCTCGGAGCGCATCGGCGAGGAGCTGGACTACGAGCTCGAGGCCCAGAACCAGCGCACGCTCGCGCGCATCTTTCGGGGCCACCCGTTCATCTTCGTCCCCGACGTCGTCACGAGCCTCTCGCGCGAGCGCGTGCTCGTGACCGAGTTCGTCGAGGGGACCGGCTACGAGGAGCTCAAGGGCCATCCGCAGGAGACCCGCGACCGGCTGGGCGAGGTGATCTTCCGCTTCTTCTTCGGGTGCATGTACCGCCACCACCAGTTCTCCGGCGATCCCCACCCCGGCAACTACCTGCTCATGGAGGACGGGCGCGTCGCGTTCCTGGACTTCGGCCTCTTCAAGCGCATCGCGCCGGGCGTCGCCGAGCTGGAGCTCGAGCTCCAGCGCCTGGGGATCAGCGGCGACGGAGACCGTCTCATCGAGGTGCTGCACGCCTCCGGCTTCATCTCGGACCCGGAGCGCTACGACGCCGAAGGCATCCTCGCCCAGTTCCGCGACATCACGTGGTGGTACACGACGGACGAGGAGATCCAGCTCGAGCCCGAGATAGCGACGCAGGTGATCATCGACATGTCCGACCCGCGGTCGCGCTACTTCAGCCAGATGCGCCACGAGACGCTGCCTCCGGACCACCTCTTCGGCCGGCGGCTGGAGATGCTCACGCTCGCCGTGCTGAGCCAGCTGCGCTCCCGGGCGAACTGGCACCGCATCGCGCGGGAGTGGATCTTCGGCGACGAGGCGGAGACCGAGCTGGGTCGCCAGGAAGCGGACTTCTACTCGCGCGCCGCCGCCTGAGCGGTGGCCGATCCTCCGGAGGACCGCGCGCGGCGCCGCCAGCTGCTGCCGGTGGTCGCGCTGGCGGTCGTGGTCGGTGGCACTTTCGCGGCGGTCGCGGCGATCACCGGCCTGTCGGCGGACGGCGTTCGCGACATGGTCGACTCACTCGGGGTCGCGGGGCCGTTCGCCTTCATCGTCGTGGCGGCGCTGCTCGCTTGCGCGCTCTTCCCTGGCCCGCTGCTGGCGGGCGCCAGCGGGGCGCTGTTCGGGACCGCGCTGGGCACGCCCGTGTCGATCGCGTCGGCCGTGCTCGGCGGCGTGCTCGCCTTCACGATCTCGCGCCGCATCGCGCGCCAAAGCGTCGAATCCATGGTGGGCAACCGGCTGCCGGGGCTGCGGGAGTGGCTCGAGCGCAACGGCTTCCTCGCGGTCCTCTATGCGCGAATCGCCCCGGGCCTGCCGTACACGGTGGTCAACTACGTCGCCGGGCTCACGCGCATCCGGCTGTCGTCATTCGCCGCCGCCACGGCGATCGGGACCTCGCCGCGCGCGTTCGCGTACACGGCGCTCGGTGGGAACCTCGGGAACCTCCGGTCGCCGGAGGCGCTGGTGGCGATCGGGCTGCTCGTGGCGATGGCCGTCGGGGGGATCGTGCTGGCGCGGCGCGGTGCCAACTTCGAGCGCTAGCGGCGCGATTCGCGGTTTAGGCGCCGAGCCGCTCGGCAATCCAAAGTGTTGAAGGGCAAAACGAGGCACGAGGAGCGGAGCCGATGACCAGACCCGCACGGACGCGAATCCTTCTCGCGGTCGCGACGATGATGCTTGCCACCGTGGTGTGCATCTCCGCGGCAACGGCGAAGACCAAGAACGGTGACAGCGGTCGCGACAGGATCGTGGGCACGTCAACCGGCGACCGGCTGAGCGGCGCGGGCGGGAACGATCGCCTGCTCGGCAAGGGTGGCGACGACCACCTCCTGGGCGGGACCGGCAACGATCAGATCGACGGGGCCGGCGGCAACGACTTCATCGACGGCGGTGACGGCGACGACACCGTCCACGGCGGCGACGGCAACGACAAGATCTCCGAGGCGCGCTTCGGAGACGACACGCTCCACGGCGACGCCGGCGACGACGTCATCGAGGCCAGTCGGGGCAACGACCGCGTCTTCGGCGGCTCCGGAAACGACACGATCACCGGCGGCTCCGGCCGGGACACGGTCGACTGCGGCGACGGCACCGACACCGTCTTCGTGAACACCAAGGCCGACGCCGGCCGCACGTCCGGGTGCGAGCAGGTCATTCTCAGCCGCGAGACCGGCACGCCCACTCGCAACTGCCAGATCCCCGGGACCACTGCCGCGGAGCGCCTCGTCGGGACGGCGGGCAACGACACCTGCCTCGGCGGTGGCGGCAGCGACCAGATCGACGGCGGGGGCGGGGACGACGTCCTGCGCGGCGCATCCGGTGCCGACGAGCTGATCGGCCGGGTCGGCGACGACCAGCTGTTCGGCGAGGCCGGGGACGACATCCTCACCGGCGACCGCGGCGACGACCTTCTCGTCGGCGGCTCGGGCAGCGACCAGGTCCGCGCCGGCTTCGGCAACGACACGATCAACGTGAAGGACGGCAAGCGCGACACCGTCGATTGCAACGCCGGCACCGACACGGTCACCGCCGATCGCAAGGACAAGCTCAAGAACTGCGAGAAGGTGAAGCGCTAACCAGCTACACGCACCCACGACGTCCCCGCCGGTCAGGCAGACACCGGCGTTACAGGAAGGGCCGCTTCCCCCGAGCGGCCCTTCCGGGTTAAAGCTGCTGTACCTGGAAGAGGCTCGTGGTGCCGGGGCGCCCGCTCGGCAGTCCGGCGGTGATTCCGACGCGCTGGCCCCGCTTGCACCAGCCCAGCTCCACGACGCGGGCCGCGGCGTCCGCGATCAGCTCCTCCGTCACCTCGTGGCGGCGCATCGAGGCCGCTTGGACGCCCCACATCAGCCCGCAGCGGCGCACCGTCTCCTTGCCCGGCGACAGCGCGTAGATGGGCACGGTCGGACGGTGCGCCGAGACCAGGCGCGCGGACCGGCCGGAGAGCGTCGGGATGACGAGCGCGTCGAGGTCCAGCTCCCGCGCGGCGACGCAGGCGTTGTGCGCGACCGTGTAGGCCGGGTCCCGCCGGCCGCGGCGCACCCGCTGTTCGTTCCATCGCTCGTACGGCGCAACCTCCTCGGCCTTTACCGCGATCGCCGCCATCATTTCGATGACCCCCACCGGATGCTGGCCGATCGCGGTCTCCTGGGACAGCATCACGGCATCGGTGCCGTCGAGGATCGCGTTGGCGACATCCGCCACCTCTGCACGGGTGGGCCGCGTCGAGGTCACCATCGAGTCCAGCATCTGCGTGGCGGTGATGGCCGGCCGCGCGAGCTCGCCGGCGAGTGCGAGGAGCCGCTTCTGGACGATCGGCACCTCCTCGATGGGCATCTCGATGCCGAGGTCGCCGCGGGCGATCATCACGCAGTCGGCGGCTCGCAGGATCTCATCGGCGCGCTCGACGGCCTGTGGCTTCTCGATCTTCGCGATGAGGGGCATGCGGGTGTGCTTGCGCACCGACGTCACGTCGTCCGGGCTCCGCACGAACGAGAGGGCGACCAGGTCCACCCCGATGCTCTCGCCGTGGCGCAGCAGGTCGAGGTCCTCCTCCGGCAGGCTGGGAAGCATGTCGACCGGACCTGGGATGTTCACCCCCTGACGGGAGGCGACGACGCCGCCGACTTCCACGTCGGCCTCTATCTCGCCGTCCCCGGGGCGCGTGACCGCGACTCGCAGGCGCACGGACCCGTCGGCGAGGTACAGGATCTCCCCGGGCGAGACGGCCTCGGCCAGCCCGGCCCACGAGATCGACATGCGTTCCTCGGTCCCCGGAGGGGCATCGCCGTCGCAGTCGAAGGTCACACGGTCGCCGGGCTTGAGCTCGACGATGTCGCCGACCAGCGGCCCGATGCGGAGCTTCGGGCCGGGCAGGTCCTGCAGGATCGCGATCGGGCGCCCGGCGCGCCCGGCGGCGTCGCGCAGCCGTTGCGTGGTCGCCGCGTGCTCATCCGGGGTCCCGTGCGAGTAGTTGAGCCGGGCGACGTCCATGCCGGCCTCGATCATCGCGACCATCGTCTCCAGGTCGCTGGAGGCGGGCCCGATCGTCGCGACGATCTTCGTCCGGCGCATGGATTGACGTTAGCGGGCGTGCGCCCGCTCGCCTGCACGCGCGGTGGCGGGCTCTAGGTCGTGTCGGCCGCGTGCTCGAGCTGCGAGCGCACGTCGCCGGTGAGCGGGTCGGCGTGGCCGGGCCAGGCGGCAGCGGGCTCGAGGGCCGCCAGCTTGCGGATGCTCGCGCGCGCCTGGTCGGTGTTGTGGTTGAACGCCGCGTGCGGGACGCGCGGATGGCCTTTGCGCCCCGTCTCCGGGTCCAGCGTGTAGAAGCAGTCCGTCACGAGCGCCAGGCGGTCCGACTCACGCCAGAGCCCGATCAGGCCCGGCGCGTGGCCGGGGAGGTGGACCACCCTGAACCCGGCGATCTCGTCACCCTCCGACACCGTCTCCGAGACCTTCACAGGGCCGCCGTCCCACCAGCGCAGCATCCGCGGCAACAGGAACCGGGCGAAAGGAGAGCGCAGCTTGGAGGTGTCCGCGTAGTGGACGCCGGCGTCTCCCTCGGCGTCGTCCTTGTCGGCGGTATGGCAGAGGACCGGGACTCCGAGCCCCGGCGCGGCCCCGCGGTGGTCGACGTGCGCATGCCCGAGGAGGACGCGCGTGATCCCACCGAGCCGCACGCCGGCGGCCGCGATCGCACCGGTCATGGCGCGGATGCCGGCGTCGAAGACGAGCACGCCGTCGCCCTCGCGGACGAAATAGACGTTCATGGTCTTCGTCGGGAAGCCGCCGCGGAGGATCCAGACGTCCTCGGCGATCTCCTCGGGCTCGCCCGCGATCATGCGGCCCATGCGCGTGCGCGCGTTGGCCAGGGAGATCAGCCGCTGCTCCGTGGCCGAGTCCTGAGGAGGCAAGGTGCCCAGCTGGCGCGCGACTGTCGCGTTATCGGTGTAGGCCAGGATGCGATGGACGTGGCCGTCCTTGACCGCAATGAGGTCGACGCCGCTGATGCCGATGCGCGCCCCGTTGGGGGCCAGCCCCTGGAAGGAGCCCGGGCCGGCGAACGTGCCCGTGGCCGACCAGTGGAGGGCGGCGCGGTCGCCGTCGGCGACGATGTCGGTGATCTCGATCCTGAAGTCGGGGAACGCCTCCCAGAGCGCGCGGAAGTACGCGGCGATCTCCTCACGGGACATCGGTCCGGTCACGCCGTAGACCTCGCCGCGGCCGTCCGGCGCGTAGTGCTTCAGCGGCGCATCGGGGTTGCCCGAGCCGAGGTCCTCGAAGTACTCGCGAGCGATCCTCGCCGTCTCGGTCTTCGACGCCCGCTTGCGCGGCTTGGTCTCGGTTTCGGCCACTGGCGCAGAGTCTAGGGTCCTTATGCTCGCGCGGTGACGTCGCCGATGCGCCAGCGCGAGCTCGGGCGCGGTGAGCGCGTGCTGCCGGGGGTGTGGCGGCTGCGCCTGCCGCTTCCGTGGCCGGGCGTGCCGCACTGCAACGCGTTCGCCCTCGCGGCGGGCGACGGCATCGTGCTCGTCGACACCGGCATGCACGAGCCGGGGTCGCTGGCGCACCTGGAGCGTGCGCTCGACCAGTGCCGCCTGCGCCTCGAGAGCGTGCGCCTGCTCGTATGCACGCACGCGCATTCCGACCACTACGGCCAGGCCGCTTCGATCATCGCCCGCTCCGGTTGCGAGCTGTGGATGCACCCGAATCACCGGCACACGACCGGGTCGGCACAGGATCCGGACGCCGCGCTCGACCGGCGCATCGAGGTCGCGCGCCAGAGCGGCGTCCCCGAGGAGCCACTCCAGCGCTACGCGGAGTCGCGCAGGGGCCAGGGATACGGGATCGAGGAGATCGTGGAGCCGGATCGCCCTCTCGTGCCGGGGACGACCATCGACACCGACCTGGGGACCTGGGCGGTCCACGAGACGCCGGGGCACGCCCCCTCCCACGTCTGCCTCTTCCAGCCCGAGGGCAGGCTGCTCATCTCGGGCGACCACCTGCTGGGCCGCGTCTCCCTCTACTACGACTACGGCTGGACCCCGGACCCCGCAGGCGAGTTCCTGGAGTCGTTGGACCGGGTCGACGCTCTCGATGCGCGCCTCTGCCTGCCGGGGCACGGCCGGACGTTCACCGACGTGCGCGCTCACATCGACGCGAATCGGGCCCTCGTCGGCGAGCGTGTGACGGCGACGCTCGCCGCGATCGCCGAGGAGCCGATCACCGCGTTTGACGTCGTCCCCCGCGTGCACGGCGAGGGCCTCACGCCGATGACGGCCACGTGGTGGCTGTCCGAGATCCTCTGCTACCTCACCCACCTGGAGGCGACCGGCCGCGCGCGGCGAATTCCTGGAGACGACGGCACGCCGGAGCGCTGGACGACGCCGTAGCTACCCTTTTCGATCATGCGGATCGACGAGATCATCGCCACCAAGGACGAGCCGGTCTTCTCCTTCGAGTTCTTCCCGCCGAAGACCGAGGAGGGCGAGCAGACCCTGCGCACGACGCTGCGGACGCTCTCGTCGCTGCAGCCGGATTTCGTCTCCGTGACGTACGGCGCGGGCGGCTCGACGCGCGACCGCACCGTGGAGCTGACCGGCTGGATCAAGCAGGAGCTCGGGATCGAGGCGATGGCGCACCTCAGCTGCGTCGGCGCGACGTCCGATCGCCTGCGGGAGATTCTCGACCAGATCGAGGAGGCGGGCATCGAGAACGTGCTCGCGCTGCGCGGCGACCCGCCCCGCGGGGAGACCGAATGGAAGCCGACGCCGGGCGGGCTGCGCTACTCGACCGAGCTCGCCTCCCTGATCTCCGAGCACTACGGCTTCACCGTCGGCGCCGCCTGCTTCCCGGAGGTCCACCCGGAGGCGGAGAGCCTCGAGTCCGACCTGCGTTTCCTGAAGGAGAAGGTCGACGCGGGCGCACGCTTCCTCATCACCCAGCTCTTCTTCGACAACGCCCTCTACTTCAACTGGGTCGACCAGGCGCGCGCGGCAGGCATCGACCTGCCGATCATCCCCGGGATCATCCCCATCACGAACCTCGACCAGATCAAGCGCTTCACGCAGACCATCCGCGCGTCGATCCCGGCCAACCTGCTGGAGCAGCTCGAGGCGCGCGCCGACGACGCGGGGGCCGTCGCCGAGATCGGGGTCGCCTACGCGACGTTGCAGTGTGCCGACCTGCTGGCCGGCGGCGCGCCCGGCGTCCACTTCTACACGCTGAATCGCTCGCCGGCGACCCGCGCGATCCTCTCCGCGCTGAAGCTGATGCGCCCCTGGGAGTGGCCCGAGGGCACGAGCGGCCGCTCGCCGGCGAAGGTCGCCGCGCTCGAGCCGCAGGCTCCGGCCTCTGCCTAGCTCTAGCCCCGCTTCTCGAAGACCAGGCGGTAGTGGTCGAGCAGCTCACGCTCGAAGCAGACCGTGTTCGCGCTCACGCCCGAGGTGAACGCCGTCCGGAAGTCGGCGCTGGTCAGCCAGCGCGGGACGAGCTGGAGCTTCAACAGCGTCTTGCGCAGGCTCGGCGCGGCGAACCGCGCCCGCCACTGACGGATGGTCTCGATGTAGTCGAGTCGCCCGCTCTGCGCCGACACCAGCGCGAAATGGGGCTCCGCCCCCCGCACGACCTGCTCCTTCCCGTACGGGAGGAACGAGCCGGGGAACTGGGCCTGCATCAGCGCCACGTACCAGCCATCGGAATCGCGGGGCGCGTCCAGGCTCACGTCGTCCAGCGAGACCATGCTGCGCCCGAACACCATCGTCTGCAGGTACAGGCGGCCACCGCGGGGCAGCAGGCTCGCGAGACGCGCGAAGAGGTCGTCGTACACATCGTCCTGACGACCTGCCGCGTGCTCCTCGGGCGAGCAGAAGTGCTCGAACGCCCCGAGGCTCGCCACGGCGTCGAACGTCCCGAAGCTGTCCGGCTCGAGCCGGCGCGCGTCGAACAGGTGGACGTCCAGGTCGTGCCGGTGGCAGGCTGCGGCCTGGGCGGAGGACAGCGTGACGCCCACCCCGTCGGCCCCGGCGCGGCGGGCAAAGCTCAGCAACGCGCCCCAGCCGCATCCCGCGTCGAGCAGGCGGCGCCCCGGCCCGATCCCGATCTGCTCCGCCACGTACTCGTGCTTGCGCCGCTGTGCCTCCTGCAGGGTCAGCGAGAAGTCGCCGTCGTATTTCGCGCCGCTGAAGTCGGCGAGCTCGCCGAGGCTCAGCCGGAAGATCCGGTCCGTCAGCGAGTAGGTGAAGTCGAGGTCGTCGCGGCTTGCCACGACGATTCAGCTCGGGGCGCCGGACGCGGGCTCTATCTCGAGGCCCTCGGCAACCGCCGGGCGCCCGTCCACCTCGTAGCGGACGTCCACGGAGTCGTTGCGGCGATAGGTGCCCACCCCGAATGCGCCGACGAGCCAGCGCCACATGCTCACGCGCCCCTCCTTCACCAGCTCGCGCCCGAAGACGAGGGCACCCTCGTGGACCTCGTAGTCGCGCCCCAGCTCTTGGCGCACGCCGTTGACGTAGACCTCGTACGGGACGCGCACCTCTGGCGGCAGAGGAACGCGAGAGACCTGGCGCACGGGGCGATTATCGCGGCCGGAGGCAGCCGCGCCGGACGCGGCCGTAATCTCGAGGCATGAGCGATCTCGCCTACTCGGTGCGCCGCTCCTCGCGGGCGAGGCGGGTCCTGGTGACCGTGGACGCCGGGACGGGCGTCGAGGTCGTCCTGCCCAAGCGCGCCGCCGAGCGCGAGGCGGCTGCTGCGGTGGCGGAGCTGCGGCCCTGGATCGAGCGGCGCCTGCGCGAGGCAGCGGCCGTCCGCGAGACCCTCGCCGCGCGCGGCGCGTCGGTCCCGTTCCTGGGGCGGACGCTGGAGCTGCTTCACCAGGAGGGCCGCACCCGCGTCCACCGCCGTGGCGACACGCTGCTCGTGCCGGCGGGCGACCACCGGCCCGCGCTCGAGCGGTGGTATCGCCGTATCGCGCGCGACGAGATCGGCCGTCGTTTGGACCAGGCGACCGCGGTCGCGGGGCGGTCGCACTCCGGGCTGACCATCCGCAACCAGCGCACCCGATGGGCGAGCTGCTCGGCCGACGGGCGGATGAGCTTCAACTGGCGGCTGCTGCTCGCGCCGGAGGAGATCGTCGACTACGTGGTCTGGCACGAGGTGTGCCACCTCGACGTGCACGACCACTCGCCGCGCTTCTGGAAGCTGCTCGAGTCGCGTTGTCCCGACTCCCGCGCCCACTCGGCCTGGTTACGCCGCCACGGCGCGACGCTGGTCCTCTAGATGCAGGCGGTTGCTCGCGACGGCGGTGTGGTCGTCTCGGTGGCGCGGAGACCGGACCACAACGTCAGCAAGGCCAGCCAGGACCACGTACGCCTGCTCGCCGGCCTTGGCGTGGAGGGCGACGCGCACCTCGGGCGCACGGTCAAGCACCGTTCGCGGGTCGCACGCGACCCGGCCCAGCCGAACCTGCGGCAGGTGCACCTCATCCACGAGGAGCTCCACGACGAGCTGCGGCAGCATGGCTTCGACGTGTCTCCGGGGGCGATGGGGGAGAACGTGACGACGCGCGGGATCGACCTGCTTGCGCTCCCGGCGGGCGCCCGGCTGGCCCTCGGAGCGGAGGCCGTCGTGGAGATCACCGGGTTGCGCAACCCGTGCGTGCAGCTCGAGGGCGTCGCCGAGGGACTGATGGCCGCCGTCCTCGATCGCGACGACGAGGGCAACCTCGTCCGCAAGGCCGGCGTCATGGCCGTAGTCCTCGCGAGTGGCGACGTGCAGCCGGGCGACGCCATCGGCGTCGAGCTTCCGGCACCGCCACACCGCGCGCTGGAACCGGTCTGACTAGCTCTCGAGCGCGCGTCGCAGCGCGTCGTAGGGCGTCTCGCCGGATCCCGGCGACAGCACGTCGCGCCGCCAGCGCCCCACGAACGCCTCGATCGAACCGTCACCACGCAGGTCGATCCCCGCCCGCGCTCCGCGCGGGCCGGCCAGCTCACCCCTTGCCGTCACCTGCGCCACCGGCTCGAACCGCCGGCTGAAGAACCTGCACCGCCTTGCGCGGGGGCTCCGAGGCGACGTCGTCGATGCGACTGCGGAGTGCCGCGAGCGCGTCGTCGAGCGACTCCAGCCGCTCGCGCTCGACGCGCGAGCCGTGACGGAACGTCAGCTTCCAGCGCCCCATGGCGCCGCGATGCTACGCCGCGATCTCGGCGGTCAGCTCGTCGACCGAGCCGTTGTGGCTGGTTTCGAGCCGCTCCGAGACACGCGCGAACAGGCGGTGGGCGGCCTCGTTCGATGCCAGCATCGTCGCCGCGAAGCGCCGGATCCCACGCCGGCGCGCCGCGTCCGCCAGCTCCAGCCCGAGGCGGCGGCCCAGGCCCTTGTCCTGGTAGCAGTCGCCAACCGTCACGGCGACCTCCGCGGTGTCCGGCTCGTCCTTGGACCGGATGAACCGACCGACGCCGGCGATGAGCTCGGGCTCGTCCGCGAGAACGGCGACGAGCGCGACGTGCGTCGACCCGTCCACCTGGGTCAGGTAGCGCAGCTCGGCAGCGCTCAGGCGGGGCTTTGCGGCCAGAAAGCGCTTGTGGACCGTCTCCGGCGAGAGCCGGTCGTATGCCTCTGCGAGCCGCTCGCTGTCACCGGGCTGGATGGCCCTGATGTGGACCCGCGTGCCGTCCGTGAGCGTGAAGTCCATGGAGTTCACGGTACGCCTCGAAGGCCTCCAGACTGTGTCGACCGTCACACGGCGCGGCCAGCCGATATACCTCGTCCCAGGCGACCCCAGGAGGCTTTCGATGGCGGCTCAGAGCGCAGCGACGACGGTGTGGGAAGGGGACCTTGCGCACGGCGCGGGTCAGGCGACCCCTGAGAGCGGCGCGTTCGGCCCGGTGGACGTGACGTGGGCGTCGCGGACGGCCCGGTCGGCGGGCAAGACCAGCCCCGAGGAGCTCCTCGCAGCGGCCCACGCGTCCTGCTACTGCATGGGGCTGTCACACGAGCTTGCCGAGGCGGGAAACCCGCCCGACCGGCTGGAGGCGACGGCGACGGTGGCGTTCGAGCCTGGCGTCGGTGTGCAGTCCTCGCACATCGTGGTGACCGGCCGGGTTCCGGGCATCGACCAGGCGAAGTTCGAAGAGGCCGCGGCGGCCGCCGGCCAGGGCTGCCCGATCTCGGGCGCGCTGAAGGGCAACGTCGAGATCAGCGTGGACGCGACGCTGGAGGCGTAGCGCTCAGCGCTTGTCCATCGGCACGTAGTCGCGCTCGCGGTCGCCCGTGTAGATCTGGCGCGGGCGGGCGATCTTCTGCTCGTGGTCGATGCACCATCTCCAGCCACTGGGCGATCCAGCCGCTCGTGCGCGGGATGGCGAACATGCACCGGGAACATCTCGACCGGCAGCCCGAGCGCCTCGTAGATGAGCCCCGAGTAGAAGTCGACGTTCGGGTAGAGCTTGCGCGAGATGAAGTAGTCGTCCTCGAGCGCGATCTTCTCGAGCTCGACCGCGATGTCGAGGAGCGGGTTGGTGCCGGTGACCTCGAACACGTCCTCGGCGGCCTGCTTGATGATCTTCGCCCGCGGGTCGTAGTTCTTGTAGACCCGGTGGCCGAAGCCCATCAGGCGCTCGTCGCCCGTCCTTCACGCCCTTGATGAAGTCGGGGATGTTCGTCCTTGGTCTCGATCCGTCCGAGCATCCGCAGCACCGCCTCGTTGGCGCCGCCGTGGAGCGGGCCGTACAGCGCGGCGACCCCGCCGGCGACCGCCGAGTAGGGATCCACCTGCGACGAGCCGACGCTGCGCACCGCGCTGGTGCGAGCAGTTCTGCTCGTGGTCGGCGTGGAGGATGAAGAGGATGTCGAGCGCGCGCTCGAGCCGCGGGTCCGGCTCGTACTTGAGCTCGGTCATCTTGTAGAGCATCCCGAGGAAGTTGCCGGGGTACGGGAGGTCGTTGTCGGGATAGACGTACGGCTGCCCGCGCGGTGGCGGAAGGCGAAGGCCGCCAGCGTCGGCATCTTCGCGATGAGCCGGATCGTCTGGATGTAGCGGTTCGCCCCGTCGTCGATCTCGTTGGCGTCGGGGTAGAAGGTCGAGAGCGCGCCGACCGAGCCGAGCAGCATCCCCATCGGGTGCGCGTCGTGGCGGAAGCCCTGCATGAACGTTCTTGACGTTCTCGTGGACGAAGGTGTGGATCGTGATCTCGTGCGTCCACTCGTCCAGCTGGGCCTTCGTCGGGAGCTCGCCGTTCACGAGCAGGTAGGCGACCTCGAGGTAGGTGGACTGCTCCGCGAGCTGCTCGATGGGATAGCCGCGGTACTCGAGGATGCCCTTGTCGCCGTCGATGAAGGTGATCGCGCTGCCGGCACGACGCGGTGTTCATGAACGCCGGGTCGTAGGTCATCAGGCCGAAGTCGTCGTCGTCGACCTTGATCTGCCGGAACTCCATCGCGCGGATCGGTCCCGTCCTCGATGGGCAGCTCGTACGTCTCGCCGGTCCGGTTGTCGGTGACCGTGAGGGTGTCGCCAGCCTGGGCGACGCGACCGTCGCCCGACCCGTTGTCCTCGTGGGTTTTCGTGCTCATGGCTCTCCTCGGCTGGGACCGCTGGGGCGTTCCTACCCGATTATGGGGTACACCGGGCACGGGCGCGCGAGGAAGTAGGCGCTCGCAAGCGCGCACCCGTGCGTAAGCTGCCTGGCACCCCATGACCTTCGTCGCTAGACCCCCGACCCGGTTGCTGCTCGCCGCCGCTGCTGCGACCTTCGCGCTCGGCCTCGCGTCCCCGGCGTCCGCCGCGACGAACGGCCGCATCGCGTTCGTCAGCAACCGCGACGGAGACAACGAGATCTACTCGATGAACCCGGACGGCACCGACGTCGTCCAGCTCACCAAGAACACGTCGGACGACATCACGCCGGCGTGGTCACCTGACGGAACCCGGATCGCGTTCTCGTCCGCCCGCAGCGGCACATATGAGATCTACGTGATGAGCGCGGACGGCAGCGGCCAGACACCGCTGACCTCCAACACCGGCGAGAACTCGGATCCGACGTGGTCGCCGAACGGTGGGGAGCTGGCGTTCGTGAAGAGCGTCAGCCTCAACTTCGTGCAGTCGGAGATCTACCGCATGAGCGCCGATGGCGGCGCCCAGACGAACCTCACCAACAACACGGCCAACGACCTCGATCCGTCGTGGTCTCCGGACGGCGCGAAAATCGCCTTCGCGAGCGACCGCATCGACGGCAACTTCGACATCTGGGCCATGGGCGCCGGCGGCTCGGTGCCCGTGCTCCTCGACGAATGTCGGCGGCAGGACGGAGCGCCATCCCGATTGGTCGCCGGACGGGTCGAGGGTCGTCTTCCAGAGCACCGTCCCGTTCACGCAGCAAACGGATGTCCTGACGATGAACGCGACCGGAGGCGGGGAGACGGTGCTGGCCTCGGGCTCGACGAACCAGGGACAACCGTCGTGGAGCCCCGACGGCAGCCAGGTCGCGTTCGTCTCCGACCAGGACGGCAACCAGGAGATCTACCGGATCAACGTCTTCGGCGCGCCCGGCCTGACGCGCCTGACGGCGGCCGCGGGAAGCGACGTGTCTCCCGACTGGGCACCGGGCCCGGATGGCGGTGGGCCGCCGCCCGACGGTGGGGGGAACGGTGGCGGCGGGGGCGGTGGCGTCACCACGCTGGATCGCGACGGCGACGGGGTGAGCAACGTGTCGGACAACTGTCCCGAGCTCGCGAACCCGTCCCAGGTGGATGTCGACGCCGACCGCATCGGCGACCTGTGCGACGACTCCGACGGGGACCTGACGCCGATCGCCGGTCAAACAGTGGTCGCCCGCGTCGTCAGCGGCAAGGTCTTCATCCGCTACCCCGCCGGCAAGCGGCAGACTCCGTTCACGGGCGCCATCCAGGCCGCCCACATCGCACAGGTTCAGAAGGGCGCGCAGCGGGGGTTCGTCCCGCTGAAGGGAGCGTCGACGATCCCGATCGGGTCGACCGTCGACACCGAAGAGGGCCGGATCGCCCTGACCAGCGCCGCCGACCTGAAGGGCAAGGCGCAGACCGCGGACTTCTACAACGGGACGTTTACGGTCCTCCAGCGGCGGGCGAAGGCGCCCGTCACGGAGCTGAAGCTCGTCGGGCTCTCCTACCGGCTGAGCTGCGGCGCGGTCTCCGCCCGGCGGGCGCATGCCGCCCGGTCGAAGAAGCTGGCGAAGCTGTGGGGCTCGGGCAAGGGCCGCTTCCGCACGCGCGGCCGGTTCAGCGCGGCGACGGTGCGCGGGACGAAGTGGCTGACCGTGGACCGCTGTGACGGAACGCTGACGCAGGTGAAGACGGGTCGCGTGGCCGTCTTCGAGCGGGCGAGCGGCCGCCGGATCATCCTCCGTGCGAACCGCGCGTACCTGGCCAAGGCGACGGCCAAGGCCCGCCGCAAGGCCGGGTTGTTCTAGGCAGTTAGCCCACGGTCGCCAGTGGCGCCGGCACCGTCGGCTGAACGAAGTGCTTGCTGAGCATCGTCTCTTGGCCTTGGTAGTTGGACCCGACGTCCTCGCCGTACAGGCGATCCGGTGGCTCAATGAGGTGCTCGAACGCGAGCTTGCAGATGGGCTGGCGGTGCTCAACCATGAACGGCACGTCGCGGGCGCGTACCTCGAGCGCCGCACGTGATCCGAATCGTTGCGACGTCGCGCTATAGCCGAATCCCGGATCGAAGAACCCGGCGTAATGCGTCCTGAGCTCGCCCGCCGTGGGGTCGTAGGCCATCATCTCGGCCGCGTATCCGGGGGGCACGCATACGCCCTCAGCGGAGATGAGGAGATAGAAGACCTCGGGGTCGAGCACGATTCTCCCGCCGGGCTCGGGATAGACAGGCTCCCAGTAATCCCGCCAGTCGTAGTGCCGCAGCTTGGTCATGTCCAGGCGGTGGCTGTTCTTCTTTGCTCGGTACCCGACGATCCGGTCCGGAGGCCCACTGAGGTCCACACCGAGGAACAGCCCGTCCGAGATCTCCAGATCCGCGGCTGGAACGGCCTGCGAACCGGCATATAGAAGCGGAGTCTTGTCGTGAAGATTCCGGAGATTGGCGTCACTCACCGCCGCCTGGCCCGCAGAGAGGCGTAGCTGGTTGAGGCTCAGGAGCCCTTCGACCTTGATCGCAAACGAACGCGGTACGACCTCGAGATGCAGCTCGCCGCTGTAGCCAAAGGATTTCGTCGAAACGGTTGTCGCGGTCCGGTGATGACGCGCGTAAGACGTCCAGTCTTCCGGTCGAGCTCTTCGGGTTTGCCTTCGCGCGCACATACGGCGGAAGGTCGAGCTCCTCGACGAGGAATGAGATAGGGCCGGTCACGTTCCAGCGTCGCACCGTCCAGGATGTCGATCTCTTCGAGGGCAAGTTCTTCAACCCGTTCCATCACGCTGGACTGCGGCGCGGGAAGAAAGCTGCACCTGAGGGACAGCGCCTTGCGGCCGAGCCGTAGGTCGATGCTCGCCGGTTGGATGCTCCCCGGTGGGATCGCGTAGATCGGCGAGGACACCCATCCTGCGTCCACGGCCTCGCGAAGTCCCTGGGCAGGAAGGACGCCGAGGATCTCGGTGCCGGCCGGAGTCATGTTCGGGGCGGGACCCTGGGCCTCCTGGACTGGCGGGAGCATGGACGGCAGTGTACGAATGGACTGCTCGCCTGAACCGGGGTTGACATCGACCTAGGGTCAGGCTCTGTCCGGACAGAGCGGGAACTTCTTTTGGCCGGTCGGTTCCTGCAGCGTGCTGGCTATTCCCGTCGCCAGCCACTTCCGAACACACGTGCCAGCCGCCCTGCTCGCGCGTTTGCCCTGAACGTGGGTCCACCCGCATGGTCCTTTTCAGGCAAGTGCGCCGCCGCGCCGGCATCGATCGCCAGCGTCACGCGCGTTTTGGTGATCCGGCCCACCTCCGGGGCATCGACGTATTCGCGGCCCGTCCTTCGTCTCGATGATTAGGCCATCAAAGATGTGTTCACGCGGGTATCGAGGACGTCCCGCACCGTCCCGACTGCGACGTCATCGGATGTGAAGACGGGAGCGCCCCGCTCGAGCAGCTTGTAGGAGATCGCGTGATCGGTGTTAGACATGCGGCGGCTCCGCGCGAAACTCCCGACAGTTTGCACCAAACCTCCACACCTCCTCGGGGTGTGGCGTCCGAATCCGTCCCGCGCCGGAGCAGGATCGAGTCATGCGATCGGCGCTTGGACATCGCGAAGGCCTCGCGGTCGATACCGCTGTTCCAACTCCAACGGGTTGGACGACGATCGGCGAGCTCGAAGTCGGGGCCAAGGTGTTCGATCAGACGGGCCGCGCGACACGGGTGGAGGCGATCTCGGCGATCTCGGTCGAGGAGGAATGCCGCGCCGTCCGATTCTCGGACCACACGGCGATCGCTGTGCTCGCTGTGTCATCCCTGGTTCGTCCGGACAAAGCGAGACCGATTCCCAATCGCGCGCCGCGAGTCGTATCGACGGCTGAGATCGAGCGGACCCTGCGGGTCAGATATGCCCGCACGAATACAACCACCACGTCGCTCAGGCGCTTCCAGTAGCGCATCGGGCCAAGCAGCTTCCACTGGATCCCTACGTGCTCGGCGCGTGGCTCGTGACGGGACCGCGACTAAGCCCGAGATCACTTGCGCAGACGGAGCCATCCTCGCTGAGATCGAGCGAGCAGGGATATCGGTTCGACGTCGAGCGGGCCGATTCGATATTGGCTCGGGGGGCGAGGTAGTACGCGCGATCCCGTGACAGGCCGCTACACAGGGAACGGATCTCTGTGCACGCTGCTCCGGCAGCTGGGGTTGGCAGGGCACAAGCACATTCCCGACGTCTACCTACACGCCAGCATCCCTCAGCGCCGCGCTCTCCTCGCGGGCCTGATGGACACCGACGGCTATGTCGACATCTGGGGCCGTTGCGAACTCACGACCGTACGGGCAGAGCTCGCCACGCAGTACCAGGAACTCGTGGCCAGCTTGGGGTTCAACCCGTCATCGCCTCCAAGCCTGCGCTTCTCTATGGCCGGAACTGCGGGACGAAGCACGATGTGACGTTCACCCCACATGAGCCTGTGTTTCGGCTCCCACGCAAGCTGGCGAGGCAGAAGACGGAGGGCAGATTCAAGATGGGCCGGGGCATTTTCGGCCTGGATCCCGTCCCGCACTGCTGTGTCCGCTTCGTGCGGGTGGCTTCCCCGACCGCCACGTTTCTCGTAAGCCAGTCCTTCATCCCGGCCTACGGCGGGTTTGGACGCTGATGCAGGCGCTACCGATGCGTCTCTCGCGCACGGGCCACGACGGTCCGGATGCGCGGCGGCGCGGCCGGCGCGAGCGCCGTGTGCGGGCCCCTCCGCGGATGGGGCTTCAGCGGCCGCCGCGGGTGTGGACGCCTACGGACGCCGCCCCCGCCGTCGTCCGAAGACGCGGCAGGCTCGGTCGTCTGCCGGGCTGCCCACCACACGATGAAGAGCAGCGCCAGGATCGGCAGCTTGAGGAACACCATCAGATAGACGAACGTCCACCCCATCCCGTCGCGCATCGTACTCCCCGTTACGTGAGCTCTCCATCCGCAACCCGCGCGGAGGCGGACGGCTAGCGGAGGTCGACCGGGCGGTCCTCGAACCGGGTCATCCCCGCGAGCAGCTTCACGCGCTCGCGGATCTCGTCAGCCGTGAGGGTCTGCACGCGCTCGGTGCCGAACTGCTCGACGTTGAACGACGCGAGGGCCGTGCCGTAGGCCATCGCCCGCGCGAGCAGGTCGTGGCCGACCGGCTCGTCGCGGTGTGCCGCGACGTACCCGACCAGCCCGCCCGCGAACGAGTCGCCGGCGCCAGTGGGGTCGAGCACCTCCTCGAGGGGAAAGGCGGGCAGGGCGAAGAAGCCCTCCTGGGTGAACAGCGCCGCCCCGTACTCGCCCTGCTTGGCGACCACGGACGACGGGCCCCAGCTCATCACCTCGCGCGCCGCGCCCAGCAGGCTCGGCTTCTCGGTGAGCTGGCGCAGCTCGGCGTCGTTGAGGACCACGCAGTCCACGGTCTTGATGACCTCCACTAGGGAGTCGCGGGCGATGTCGATCCACAGGTTCATCGAGTCCAGCGCCACGAACCGGGCCTGTGAGCACTGCTCGCGTACCTGGCGCTGAAGATCCGGCTGGATGTTCGCCAGGAAGAGGACGTCCGCCGCCTGCGACGCCTCGGAGAGCTTGGGCTCGAAGTGCTCGAACACGTTGAGCTGCGTGTCCAGGGTTTCGCGGGTGTTGAGGTCCCACCCGTACTCGCCCGCCCAGAAGAAGGTCTTGCCGCCCTTGACGTGCTCGATGTCGTCCGTCACCACGCCGCGGGCGCGCAGGACCTCGAGCTCCGCCTCGCCGAAGTCGTCGCCCACGGGCCCGACGACGCGGACCTCGTCGAAGAACGACGCGGCCAGCGAGAAGTGCACGGCCGCGCCGCCGAGCATGCGCTCGCGCTCCCCGAACGGGGTCTTGACGGCATCGAAGGCGATGGATCCGACGACTGTGACGGGCATGGCGAGCCGGGCACTCTAGCCAGCCACGCCGAAGGGGCAGCGCGCGCCGGGTCACTAGATTCCAGTCCGCATGTCCGTCACGGAGCAGAAGACCACGTTCGCCGACCTCGGTCTGTCGGAGTCGAGCCTCGCCGCGCTTCGGTCGGTCGGTTACGACGCGCCGAGCCCGATCCAGGTGCAGGGGATCCCGCATCTCCTCGAGGGGCGCGACGTCATCGGGCAGGCGCAGACGGGCAGCGGCAAGACCGCGGCGTTCGGGCTCCCCGCCATCGAGAGCGTCGACCCCGAGCTTCCCGAGGTGCAGGCGCTCGTCCTGACGCCGACGCGGGAGCTCTGCATCCAGGTCACCCAGGCCATTCGTGCATACGCCGACGGCACCGGCATCGACGTGGTCGCCGTCTTCGGCGGCGCGCCGATCCGCTCTCAACAGGCGCAGCTGCGAGCCGGCGGGCACATCGTCGTGGGCACCCCCGGCCGCGTGCTCGACCTCATCTCCCGCCATTCGCTGGTGCTCCACGAGGCCCGCTTCGTGGTCCTCGACGAGGCGGACGAGATGCTCGACCTCGGGTTCCTCGAGGACGTCGAGTCGATCCTGCGGAACACCCCGAACAGCCGCCAGACCGCGCTCTTCTCGGCCACGATGCCCCCACCGATCCGCAAGCTCGCCGACCGCTACCTCTACGACCCGGTCACGGTCGCGGTCGAGGCGCAGACGATGACCGTAGACACCGTCGAGCAGTTCGAGCTCGAGGTGAAGCCGGCCGACAAGGCTGGCAAGCTCGCGGAGGTCCTGCGCGCCGAGAAGCCGCGCCAGGTCATCGTCTTCGTGCGGACCAAGATCCGCTGCGACCAGCTCTACCGGACGCTGCGCGACAAGGGGATGAACGTCCGCGCGCTGCACGGCGACATGTCGCAGGGCTCGCGCGACGGGGTGATGCTCGCGTTCAAGGGCAACCGGGTGCCGATCCTCGTCGCGACCGATGTTGCCGCACGTGGGCTCGACATCTCGACGGTCACCCACATCATCAACTACGACGTGCCCGTGTCCCCGGACGTGTACGTCCACCGCATCGGGCGCACGGGCCGCGTGGGCCGCTCGGGCCGCGCAATCACGTTCGTCGAGCCGCGCCAGCGCCGCGAGCTCGAGGCGATCGAGCGTCACATCGGGACCATGATCGGGCCCTGGCGCGCGAAGGCGATCACGCCGCCCGCGCCAGTGCAGGAGCGCCCGCGCCGCCACTCGAAGCCGAAGGTGTCTCCCGAGACGGACGACGACCAGCCGTATGTGAAGCTGATCGCCTCAGCGGGCAAGGCAGCGGGCATCGAGGTCGCCGACCTCGTGAAGGCGGTGACGCGCGCGACAGGCCTCCACGGCGAGCAGATCCGCGACGTCAAGGTCCTGCAGCGCTTCGCGTTCCTGGCGGTGCCCGAGGCCGAGGCCGAGCGCGTGGTGGCGGAGTTGCAGGGCGTCGAGGTCCGCGGCCACGCCCTGCGTATTGAGGCGGCCCGGGGATAGTCGCCGGCGCCGCTCGGGTACCGTGGCCGGCATGTCTACAGCCACGATGAACACAAGTGAAGGTGCGATCGGCGTCGAGCTCTTCGACGACGACGCGCCCAAGACGGTCGAGAACTTCCGCAAGCTCGCGGGCGACGGCTTCTACGACGGGGTGGTCTTCCACCGCGTCATCAAGGACTTCATGATCCAGGGCGGCTGCCCAGAGGGCACCGGCCGCGGGGGTCCCGGCTACACGTTCGAGGACGAGTTCAACCAGCACAAGATCGTTCGCGGGGCGCTCGCGATGGCGAACGCCGGGCCGAACACCAACGGCTCGCAGTTCTTCATCGTCACGACGGACGCGGCGCCGTGGCTGGACGGGAAGCACACCGTCTTCGGCCAGGTGACCGACGGCATGGACGTCGTGGACAAGATCGAGGGGACGGACACCGACGGCGGCGATCGGCCGCGCCAGGACATCCGCATCGAGTCGGTCGAGCTCGGGGAGTAGCCGCGGCGAGTCGGAGTGGAGCGGCTGGAGTAGCCTTCGGCGCACAACTTCGCGCAGGAGGGCTACAGATGGCGAGCGTGCAGGAGCAGGTCGAGGTCGCCGGGAACGGCGCCGCCGTCGACGGGGGGATCCCCGTCGAGAACCCGGCCACGGGCGAGATCGTCGCCACCGTGCCCGACATGACGGCGGCGGACGTGGAGCGTCTCGCGGCGCAGGGTCGCGCCGCCCAGCCCGCCTGGGAGGCGGCGGCTTCGAGGGGCGCGCCAAGATCCTCCTCCGCGCCCAGAAGTGGCTGCTCGACAACGCGGACCGCACGATCGACACGATCGTGTCCGAGACGGGGAAGTCCTACGAGGACGCTCAGTTCGCGGAGATCTCGTACGGCGCCAACGCGTTCGGGTTCTGGGCCAAGAACGCCGCCCACTACCTCGCCGACGAGCCCATCAAGTCGAGCTCCGTCTTCGTCAAGGGCAAGAAGCTCATCCTCCGCTACCGGCCGCTCGGGCTGGTCGGCGTCATCGGGCCGTGGAACTACCCGCTCACGAACTCCTTCGGCGACTGCATCCCAGCCCTCGCAGCGGGCAACAGCGTGATCCTCAAGCCCTCCGAGATCACGCCGCTCACGTCGCTCCTGCTCGCCGACGCGTTGCGCGACTGCGGACTCCCGGAGCACGTCTTCCAGGTCGCGACCGGCCGGGGCCAGACGGGCGCGGTGCTCGTGGACCACGTCGACATGATCATGTTCACCGGCTCGACGGCGACGGGCAGAAGTCATGGCGCGCGCGTCGCAGACCCTCACGCCGGTCTCGCTGGAGCTCGGCGGCAAGGATCCGCTGATCGTCCTCTCCGACGCGGACCTCGAGCGCGCCGCCAACATCGCGGCGTACTACTCGATGCAGAACTCGGGCCAGACCTGCATCTCCATCGAGCGCGCGTACGTCGAGGAGGCGGTCTACGACGCAGTTCGTCGACAAGGTCGCGGAGAAGGTGCGCGCGCTGCGCCAGGGCGTGCCGGCGGGTCCCGGCTCGGTCGAGATCGGCGCGATGACGTTCCCGCCGCAGGTCGACATCGTGGAGGCCCACGTCAAGGACGCGGTCGCGAAGGGCGCCCGCGTCGTGACCGGCGGCCACCGGGGCTCGGGTCCCGGCCACTTCTACGAGCCGACCGTGCTCGCCGACGTCAACCACGACATGGAGTGCATGCGCGAGGAGACGTTCGGCCCGACGCTGCCGATCATGAAGGTGCGAGACGAGGACGAGGCGGTCCGCCTCGCCAACGACTCGCCGTACGGCCTCGGCGCGTCGGTCTTCTCCAAGGACCTCAAGCGCGGAGAGGCGGTGGCCCGACGGCTGGAGACGGGTGCCGTGTGCGTCAACGACGCGCTCATCAACTACGCGGCGCTCGAGCTTCCGATGGGCGGTGCGAAGGTCGGCGGCGGCCGCGAGCAGCGCCGCGAAGCCCTCCTCGCGCCGACCGGCGGCTCGTCGTAGACGTCGATCCGCGGGCCGCCGGGTTTCGCCTCGACCTCGACGAACTGCTTCTGGAAGAAGCCGCCGATGCCGCCCATCAGGCCCTCGCGCTGGCGCATGATGATCGCGTCGGGACCGAGCTCCTCGCGGATCTGCGGCAGCAGCTCCTCGAGCGACGCTGCCGCGGATAGGTCTTGCGTCGTCGGCTCCGTCGCGTCGGGTCGTCGGTCGCACGTCGACTCATGCCTCGACAACTCCCATGGTCTCGACGCGGATGCCGGGCACGATCTCGTTGTAGGAGCAGACGGCCAGCTGCGGCAGCGCCTGCTCGCAGAGCCGCCGCAGGTGGCGGCGGACGCGGGCCGAGCAGAGCAGCACCGGCCGGCCGCCGCGGGCGAGCGCCGCGCTCGAGCTGCGTCGTCGAGCGCCGCACCAGCGCCTGGGCGCGCGACGGGCTCCATCGCCAGGTACTCGCCGTCGGGCGTCTGGGCGATCGACTCGCCGACCTCCTGCTCGATCGCCGGATCGAGCGCGATCGCCCGCAGCGTGCGCTCGGCGTCGAGGTGCGGCGCGGTGATCGTGCGGCCGAGCGCCTGGCGCGCGTACTCGGCGAGCAGCGCCGGGTCGCGGGTGAGGCGCGCCTTGTCGCCGATCGCCTCGACGATCGCGCCGAGGTCGCGGATCGACACGCCCTCGCGCAGCAGCGCCTGCAGCACGCGCTGGATCTCGCCGAGCGAGAGCACGTCGGGCACGACCTCCTCGACGACCGCCGCGTTCGTCTCCTTGAGCCGGTCGAGCAGCTGCGCGTCTCCTGGCGGGTGAGCAGCTCGGCGGCGTGGCGCGCGGATCGTCTCGGTGAGGTGGGTGACGATGACCGACTCGCGGTCGACGACGGTGTAGCCGAGCGCCTCGGCCTCGGCGCGCGCGGCGTCGGCGATCCAGGTCGCGGGCAGGCCGAACGCGGGCTCGGTCGTCGGGACGCCGCGGCAGCGGGCCGACCGCGTCGCCCGGGTCCATCGCGAGCTGGTGGCCGGGCATGAGCGGCCGCGCGCGACCTCCGCGCCGCGCACCTTGCAGCACGTACTCGTGCGAGTCGAGGCCGACCTCGTCGTGGATGCGCACCGGCGGGATCACCATGCCGAGCTCGGCCGCGATCTGGCGGCGGATCGACGCCGACGCGCGCGAGCAGCGACGCCGCCGGCCCGCTGTCGACCAGCGGCACGAGGCCGAAGCCGATCGCCAGCTCGAGCGGGTCGACGCGCGAGCGCGCTCGATCGCCGGGTCGCGCGGCGGCGGCGGCACGCGCCGGGCCCGTGCCGCGTCGGCCGCGCGCGCCGGCGGCGCGCGGCGGCCTCGGCGCTGTCGGCAGGCCGTCGCTCATCGCGTAGCCGAGCGCGACGAAGAGCGCCGCCGATCAGGAGGAACGGGATCTTCGGCAGGCCCGGCACCAGCGCGAAGGCGCAGATCACGCCGCCGGCGACCATCGGCGCGCTTGCTGCTGGGCGAAGATCTGCCTCGCGATGTCGTTGCCGAGGTCGTCGTCGGAGCGCCGAGCGCGTGACGATGATGCCGGTCGCGATCGAGATCAGCAGCGCCGGGATCTGCGCCGCGAGGCCGTCGCCGACGGTCAGCAGCGAGAAGTGCTGGATCGCCTCGCCGAACGGCAGGTCGCTGCTGCATCACGCCGATGACGATGCCGCCGATCAGGTTGATCAGCGATGATCAGGATGCCGGCGATCGCGTCGCCCTTGACGAACTTCGAGGCGCCGTCCATCGCGCCGTAGAAGTCGGCCTCGCGGGCGATCTCGTCGCGGCGCGTCGCGCGCCTCGCTCGTCGGTGATCTGGCCGGCGTTGAGGTCGGCGTCGATCGCCATCTGCTTGCCCGGCATCGCGTCGAGGGTGAAGCGCGCGGCGACCTCGGCGACGCGCCCGGCGCCGTTGGTGATCACGACGAACTGGATCACGATCAGGATCAGGAAGATCGACGAGGCCGACGACGACGTTGCCGCCGACGACGAAGTCGCCGAACGCCTGCGACGACGCTAGCCGGCGTCGCCGTGCGAGCAGGATCAGGCGCGTGACGCGAGACGTTGATCGCCAGCCGGAACAGCGTCGTCAGCAGCAGCAGCGACGGGAAGGCGGCGAAGTCGAGCGCGTGCGTGCATGTACAGCGTCGCGACCACGATCGCGAGCGCCGCCGGCGATGTTCAGCGTGATGAAGAGGTCGAGCAGCACCGGCGGCAGCGGGATGATCAGCATCACGACGACCAGCACGACCGCGACCGCGGCGAGCAGGTCGGTGTGCTTGCATCAGCTTCTGCATCGAGTGCCGCGCTCATGCGGTCCCTAGCGATCGCGTCCGGCCGCCGGCGACGCGGTAGACGTAGGCGAGCATCTGCGGCGACGGCCTGGAAGAAGTCCTCCGGGATCTGCTGGCCGACCTCGACGCGACGCGTACAGCGAGCGCGCCAGCGGCTTGTCCTCGACGACCGGCACGCCGTGCTCCTCGGCGAGCTTGCGGATCCGCAGGGCGATCAGGTCCTGGCCCTTGGCGACGACCTCGGGCGCGCGGCTCTCGCCGTCGTACTTGAGCGCGACGGCGAAGTGGGTCGGGTTGGTGACGACGACGTCGGCGGTCGGGACGTCGTCCATCATGCGCGCTGCGCGCGTCCTCCATCTGGCGGCGGCGCATCGCGCCCGACCTCGGCGGGGAGCCCGTGCTGCTTGGGCTCCTGCTTGACCTCCTCCTTCGACATCCGCATGCCCGG